>JAKVOU010000001.1:0-2400000 GCA_022482625.1 Spirochaetia bacterium
ATAACGACTTGTTTCTGAACTTGATACAAAGAAAAAAAACATGTATCAAAAATGATACATGCCATCTATGGGCCCGATTGGGTTTGAACCAACGACTTCTACCATGTCAAGGTAGCACTCTCCCACTGAGTTACGGTCCCGTCTGTTTGTCTTTTCGTATTACCGAATCGACGTTTTCAGACCATACAGAAAAGGAAAAAAAAAGTCAATAGCAAAACCTATTTGTAACCATTTTTCGTAAGCTTCAAATTATAGACACTGAGGAAAGGGCACTCACTAAGTAATATGCATGGCTGCTCATGTGTTGAATGTTTTCTCTATCCATTCAAAAAGGGCCTCGTGAAACACACTGATTGCACCCATCTGGCAATGTTCCTGTCCGCCTTCCTGTTCAGTAAATATGCGGGTAGTTACGCTACGGGCATTTGTCAGGGCTGACTTGAATGAGGAGATCTGTTCCAGGGGGAAATGATGATCTTTTTCTCCAGCGGCAATAAAAACATCGCAGGTAATCAGTTTTGCAGTATCCCTCAGATTGTATTGCTTGAAGATACTCAGCAGGTCCGATGGGCTTTTTGCACCCATCGTCCATTTTGCATTCTGTACTCCCCATTGTACACCTGGTCTGGATTTCATTGCCGATTTCAAAAGGAAATCGACAAGACCGGTATGTCCTTTTCTGTACAATTTTCTTACAAAAACAGGGGTTTTTCTCATGGCCGCTTCCTGGAAGTCATAACAGACATCGAAAGCAACGACACCGTCGATTCGCTTTTCGAAAGCAGCTGCCCGAGGGGCAAGATAGCCACCCATGCTGGCGCCGACCAGTACTATTTTCTTAGGTTTTCCGAATTTTCCGATAAATTCATCCAGAACCGCACCTGTCGGTTTTTCCCATTCCGGAGTGAACCGCATGCCGTACTTACGTATTGCCGAGCCCTGTCCTGGGCCCTCAAAAATGAGAGCAGCGTAACCTCGTTGCAAAGCCGCAGCAGCAACAAGGGAGTAAAGTTCCTCCAGCGTTGAATCATAGCCACCGTGAGCAACAATCAACGGCTTGGAGCCTGCATCTGTGCCACCGGGGAAATAGACAGCTTTCAGTTGCTTTGACTCGTAAGGGATAGAGAATATTTCATAGTTGATACCCAGATGGCCAAGACCATCATCGAAAGTATTGACGCTCTTATCAAATGTCGGTAATCGGCGTTCATCCTTTGGGTTCAGGAAAAACTCCGCCGTACGGTAGTAATTGGATGCACGTAGCATGGCTTTCCCATAGCTGACAGGATTACAAAGAGCCTTTGCCCTGGTTTCAACCATGGCCGCGACTCTGTGCCACCCCTGATACCAGGCTTCGTCATCACCGTCCTTTATTCCTGATAGGGCAGACAGAACTTCACCGACTTCAGCCCCATTGAATGTACTTTCTCCTAAAGTCCTCAATACTTCAAAGTTATATGTCTGATTCTTGAACCAGCGTGTATTTGCCTGTTTATTCATGACCTGATCTCCTAAGCTATGATTTTGATGACTAAAAACATGAACAATGTTCATGTTTTAAATTGGCAAGTACTGAATGTCAAGAAAACATGAACTGTGTTCTTGTTTTTCCTTGCAGAAACTTATACTGTCAGAGTATGACAAAAGAATCACAGATACCGAATGCCAGCAGATCCGGGCATTCGGTAAAGAATCCAGTGCAGAAGAGATCAATACAGAAAAAAGAAAGGATCATTGCCTCTGCATTCCGATTATTCAAGACAATGGACTATAATTCAGTGAGTATCAGGTTGATCGCCCGGGAAGCAGGGGTTTCAATCGGCATACTCTATTCCTATTTTGCGAACAAGCAGGATATCTTCTTTGCGGCCAGAGGGCTTTACCGTGATGAGATCTATCATCGGTTTCTCGAAACGATTGAAAAAAAGATAGATGTTTCCGATTCTCTCGAAAATGCCATAGTAATGGTTCTGGAAACTCTAGATGCCAGTATCTGCGATTTTGAGATTTTCCATCGTCAGATTCTGCTGTTTTCACTTTCTGATGCATCAGTAGCGAAGAATCAAATGAACTTGGAAAAGAAATATGCCACAGCAGTGTCTGCTGTGTTCTTTGAAAAATTCAAAGATAAGATTGCCATTGCAAATACAGCTGCCGTAACATACCTCTTACACCGTATACTGAAGGAAACAGTGGAAAGACTGCTGTTTTTTCCCTCTGAGATTTCCAAAGAAGAGGTTTTTCACGAAGTGTCAAAAATGCTGGCAGATTACTTGAGGGAACAATAGTTGTCAGTTTCGGTCAAATGAAAACATGTGTCCTGTATGTTTGCGGAATGGCAATGGTATGCTGCAAGTTTACTGCTTGCTTGGTTCCGGGACATAGTTTGTTTTCCGAGTTGAGAAGTATGATAAAAGATATATCTGAATAATATCTAAACTTATACAAGTTTGTAGATGTAAACTAATTTTATATAGGAACGATTATACTCACCTGTAAAACGAAATTGATAAAAACACATGTTTAGTAGAAATATATCTGTTTCAGTGGCAGTCTCGTGACAATATAGCATGACTTAAAGAGGCCTTATGGACGCATTGTTTGATTGCATTGTCAAGAAGATGATTGACTTTGGTGAGGATGTCTTCAGACATCCTGAACTTGGATACAGGGAATTTCGGACCAGTGCCAAGGTTAAACAATTACTGGATGATGAAGGGATTCATTGGACTGAAGCAGCGTATACAGGTTTGACTGCCGTTATCGACGGTGGATTTCCAGGTCCGGAAATAACACTAGTCTGTGAGCTCGATGCGGTTCCTACTCTCGGACATCCCTATGCGGAAAAAGAAACTTCGGCAGCACATACTTGTGGACATTATGCGCAGCTGGGCATAATGCTGGCTGTTTTTCTATACTTGCACCGTTCCGGTGTCTTGGCATCCCTGTCTGGTCGTGTGAGACTTGTGGTCACGCCTGCTGAGGAATATTGTGACCTTGCCTATCGTAACGATCTGATCAAGAAGGGAGTTGTCAGCTTTGCTTCAGGTAAACGGGAGTTGATTCATGAAGGCATCTTCAAATCTGCGGATCTGATTCTTTCCTGCCATACCATGGGCATTGACCAGGATCGCTGGGATGCGGAAGTCGGGTCAACCCTCAATGGGTTTATGTACAAGAAGGCGACGTTCATCGGCAAGGGCGCCCATGCCGGTTCGAATCCTGCAGGAGGCATCAATGCCCTCAATGCAGCAGATCTTGCCATGACTGCCATAAATTTCCAAAGGGAAACCTTTCGGGAAGAAGATGCGATCAGAGTACATTACATTCTTTCCAACGGCGGGCTTACCATCAATAGCATTCCAGAAAAAACCGTCCTGGAACTCTATGTCAGGGGAAAGACCCTGGAAGTAATCAAAGAGACGAACCAGAAGGTCGATAATTGCCTGAAGGCCGGTGCCCTTGCCATTGGTGCAAAGGTCGAGATTGCAGATAGCATGGGTTATCTGCCATTGTTCCAGGACTCAGCACTGACAGCGGTAGTCAAGCAGCAGATTGAGAAAACCTGTGTTGCTCCGAGGATTGCAGAAGGAACACATGGCTTTGCAAGCGGTGATATGGGCGACTTGTCACAGATTTATCCTACGGTCGAAATCGGTATTTCGGGATTTGAGGGCCATATACATGGCAGTGACTTCAAAACCAAAGATACCGGACGTGCTTATCGTGAACCTGCGGCATACTTTGTTGCGACTGTCATTGCGTTGCTTCGTGACCATGCAGCCAAGGCAAATGAAGTCAAAAGCTCGTTTAACCGGCGGTTGAATGAAAAGGAATACTTTGAACTCATAGCAAATCTGTCCGGTGTACATATGTATTGATATTCTTTTACTAGGAGAAAAAGATGAGAAGATTTCTTGTAGTCATGCTCGGACTCATGCTGACATTGGCTCCCGTTTTCGCACAAGGAAACAACGAGACGAAGAAAAACGCCGATGACGGTAAACTTAAAGTCACATTGCTGGTGACGGGATCCTTCGGGGACAAGGCATTCAACGATTCTGCACTCGCAGGCGTCAATATGATCAAGTCAAAGCTTGGTGATAAAGTTGCAATAAATACTGTTGAAATGGGAACGGACAAGTCTAAGTACGAAAGTGCCGTCCTTGATGTGGCCGACAGCGGTACGGATATCATTGTCACCGGTCTATGGGAAATGGCCCAGGTCATCCAGGATGTTGCTCCGCAATATCCTGACAAGAAATTTATTCTTTTCGATACATCCGTGGATTATAGTGCCGGAGATTATTCGAATGTGTATTCGATCAGCTACAGACAGAACCAGGCAGGTTTCCTTGCAGGCGTCCTTGCCGCAGGTGTTACGAAATCTGATATGCCAGAGTGTAACCCGCAGGCTACCATCGGTTTCATAGGAGCAAAGGAAAATGCTGCGGTTATCAACGATAGTGCTGTCGGTTATGTAGAAGGTGCCAAGTTCATTGACCCCAACATCAAGGTATTGGTTTCATATGTCGGTTCCTATGTTGACTCAGCTACGGCAAAGGAACTTGCACTTACACAGTATTCCAATGGTGCTGACATCGTATTTGTTGCTGCCGGACCTGCATCTGTGGGGGCTATCGAAGCTGCCTTTGACAGCCAGAAGTACATTATCGGTGTCGATTCTGACCAAGCTGCTGCCTATGCTGACAATTCCAATGCAAAATATATCATTTCCTCTGCCCTGAAGAATGTCGGAATGTCAATCTACAACAGTATCAGCCAAGATCTGGCAGGGACATTGCCGTATGGTCATTCCGAAACCCAGGGGCTTTCCAGTGATGCTGTCGGACTTGCCATGAACTCCATCTATGAATCAGAAGTTCCGGCTACGGTCAAGCAACAAGTAGCTGATGCCAAGAAGTCTTTGATCGAAGGTAAGGTCAAGGTCAATACCGCTTACGGCATGGAATTCGACAAGCTTAAAGCAATCATCAACAGTGCCCAATAACCTTGGGAGGGGAGCCATGGATTCTCAAACTGCTCTGGCAGTCAAGCACATCACTATGGTCTATCCCGGTGGCGTTGTCGCCAACCGGGATATCAACCTGGAAGTCAGAAAGGGGGAGATCCATGCTCTCATAGGTGAAAACGGCGCAGGCAAGTCTACTTTGATGAATATCCTCTATGGGTTGCTTGTTCCCACTAAAGGGACCATCGAAGTTGACGGACATGCCGTGACCTTTTCCAGCTCAAGGGATGCCATCAAGGCAGGGCTTGGTATGGTGCACCAGCATTTCAAGCTGGTGCCTTCGCTTACTGTAGCGGAAAACCTGATCCTTGGCGACGAACCGATGAAGGGGAAATATTTCATCGACAGGCGCAAGGCTGTCGACGTGACCAAGTCGTTGAGCAAGAAATATCAGCTCAATGTAGTCGCAGAGGAACGTGTCAGGGATATTTCACTGGCAATGATGCAGAAGCTGGAAATACTCAAGGCCCTGTACAGGGGAGCCCGGATTCTGATCCTTGATGAACCGACGGCCGTCTTGACTCCTCAGGAAACCCTTGAACTGTTTGAACAGTTGAAACTTTTGAAAAGCCATGGCATTACCATTCTTTTTATTTCCCACAAACTCAATGAAGTAAAACAGCTATGTGACAGGCTTACGGTACTTCGTGATGGACATGCCATGGGTACCTATGATGTCAGCAGCCTCAGTGAGAAGCAAATATCCACCCTGCTTGTAGGGCGGGAGGTCAACCTTGATATTGAAAAGCCGCCCGTTAAAGCCGGAAAGGTAGTTTTTTCTGCGCAGGGTCTTTGCTATACCGATCATTTCGGCAAGCTTCGTGTCAATGAAGTTTCGTTCAGTGTCCATGCTGGAGAAATCGTGGGCATTGCCGGAATCGATGGCAACGGACAATCGGAACTTGCAGAGTTGATCGTAGGTTCCTTGAAACAAGACAAGGGCATCATGATGTTCAACGGAACGGATATTTCCCATGCTTCGATTCGCCGTCGTCAGGATCTTAAGCTTTCACATGTCTCCGAAGACCGTATGCTCATTGGAACTGCCCCCCGTCTGTCCCTGGAAGATAACCTGATATCAAAGAGCTACGACAGTGGAACACTCCAGTCACATCATTTGTACCACAGGAAGAAAATTACTGAGTTTTCCAAACATGTCCTGGATGAGTTCCAGGTAAAATATGACCATACCCAACAGCATGTTACAGAATTGTCCGGTGGAAACATCCAGAAGCTGGTCGTCGGTAGGGAATATACTTCAGATCCTGATTTCATCATCCTTAACCAGCCTACAAGGGGCATAGATGTCGGTTCGATTGAGTTCATCAGGAAGAAGATCATCGGCAGCAGGAGCGAGGGTAAGGCAATATTGCTTATCTCTGCGGACTTGAGCGAAATAAGATCCATGAGTGATGTCATCCTTGTCATGCATGAGGGACGCATAGTGGCCTATATCGAGAACGTCAGTGAGAGTACAGAGGAAGAACTTGGTCTCTATATGCTAGGCGTGAAGGAAGATAATCCTGCACATATAAGGAAAGCGTACAATGGATAAGCGTAGACTATCAGTAAACGGTCTGTTTGATATCATCAGGGTTGTCGTTGCCATGTTGATAGCCGTGGCAATTACGGTTGTCATCATCTTTGCAGTCAGCAAGGAACCTGGTACGGCATTATTCAACTTGTTCATAGGTCCGTTTTTGACGAAGCGGCATTTCTTCGATATCGTGCAAAGCGCCATTCCTCTGATGTTCACGGGCTGTGCCTTGGCTATGATCTTCAAATCCGGCAATTTTTCCTTGATCGGCGATGCTTCCTTGTATCTTGGTGGTGTTACCACGGCAGCCTTGGCTGTTTTCGTACATCTGCCTCCCGTCATCCATCCTCTTTTCATCATAGTTGCCGCAGGGATCGTCGGAGCTGCCATCGGTGCCATACCTGCCATCTTGAAAGTGCGGTACGGAGCCAATGAATTGGTAACGTCCCTGATGCTCAACTTTGTCTTTGATGCCTTCGGCGTGTTTATCATAAATACATTCCTTGCCGATCGCAATGCCGGTACCTTTGCTTCTTTGAAATACGACAAGTCCGCAGGACTTGGAAACATGCTTTCCGGCACGAGACTGCATTGGGGGTTACTGGTTGCGTTAGGAATTGTAGTCCTTTCCTATCTTATCATGGAACGTTCCACCTTGGGATATAAGATCAAGGCTTGCGGCTCAAATCTTACCTTCGCCAAGCATGCAGGAATCAATACCGGCATGACCATCATACTTGCACAGGTCATCGGCGGTGCCATCTGTGGCATTGGTGGGGCAACTGAGCAGCTTGGCATGTTTACCCGCTTTATCTGGGCAGATTCACCTTCCTATGTATGGGACGGAGTCATCGTGACCATACTGGCTCGCAACAATCCCAAGAACATTCCCTTGTCGGCATTTTTCTTGGCATATCTTCGCATAGGTGCAGATTTGATGTCACGGCGCAGCGATGTACAGAATGAATTGGTTGCCGTAATCCAAGCCATCATCATCCTTTTCGTGACTGCGGAAAGTTTCCTTGCCGGCATGAAGCAGCACATGGAATCACGTCAGGCGCTGGCTGTCAAATAGGAGCATCACATGAGCATATTGAGTACCATATTACATACATTGATGAAACCTGATTTCTACTATGCAGTCCTGCGCAGTGCCACACCTGTATTGTTTGCTACGCTGGGCGCAATCATTTCTTCCGCCGCCCATTGCAGCAATATAGCATTGGAGGGGATGATGCTGATGGGAGCCTTTGTCGGTGTTGTTGTCAGTGCGTTTACCCAGAGCGCATTCCTAGGATTGCTTGCGGCTATGGGAGCGGGGCTGCTTATGAGCCTGATCCTTGCTTTCTTTGCCATAAACCTCAAGTCGAACATCATTATATCAGGTATTGCGCTCAATACCCTTGCTTCGGGAGGTACCATTTTCATGCTGTATCTCATCACTGGTGAAAAGGGTGCTTCTACCAGTTTGCATTCCTTGAAGATACCTGATATTGACATCCCGTTCCTTGATCATATTCCCGTGTTGGGAACTATCCTGTCAGGACATAACTTGCTGACATATACTGCGCTTATCTGTGTTATCCTGATCTGGGTCATGTTCAAGTATACACGTCTGGGGTTGCATATCATCGCAACCGGTGAGAACGAAGGGGCTGCCAGGTCCGTGGGGATCGATACCGTAGGTATCAAGTACATAGCACTTGGCTTGTCAGGAATCCTTTCTGCAATGGGCGGAGCTTTCCTTTCGATGGGATATGTAGGACTGTTTTCATCCGGCATGACCGCAGGACGTGGCTATACGGCCTTGGCGACCCAAGCCATAGCAGGCAGCAATGCTGTCATCGGGCTGCTGGTTTCCTTGTTGTTCGGTTTCTGTGCCAGCATGTCGAATTATCTGCAATCGACGGATATTCCCCTGCAGTTTGTGAAAATGGTACCTTATTTGACCATTGTCATTGTCTATACGTGGTTCTGTGCCTCGACTCGGAGGAAAAGCCAAGGGAAGAAGAAGGGGAGGTTGCCTGATGAACTGTGAACTTCATCTGCATCTTGATGGTTCGCTGAGACCTGCCACTGTTGATGAATTTCTTGGGACAAAGTCTCCTGGATTGGATAAGGTTACCGATCTGCTTAGGGTGCCGGAGAACTGTCCGAGTCTTGAGGCCTGTCTTGAGCGTTTTGAACTGCCGCTTAAGGTACTGCAGGACCATGATGCCTTGGAGCGGGTTTCCTTTGAGTTGGTAGAAGATCTTGTACATCTGGGACTTGACTATGCAGAGATACGGTTTGCTCCTCAGCTGCATACGGGAAAGGGTGCTTCACAACAGGCGATTGTCCAGGCAGCGGAGCGTGGTGTGCGACAGGCCATGAGTCAATACCCTTCCATACGTGTAGGATTGATCCTTTGTATGATGCGTGGCCGTGACAACCATGCCGAGAACATGGAAACGGTACGTGTTGCCCAGAAGCTGCAGGATGATGTAGTATGCGCGCTTGACCTTGCCGGAGCAGAATCCTTGTATCCTACTTCTGAGTTCATGAAGGAACTTCAGTGCGCGAAGGCCAGCGGGCTTGGCTTGACCATACATGCAGGAGAGGTGGATGATCCCCAAAGTCTCAGGGATGCCTTGAGTCTCAGGCCGGACAGGATCGGACATGGTATCATAGCGGCACGGTATCCAGACATCATAGATACGCTTATCAGGGAAGAAATAACGCTGGAAGTCTGCGTAACGAGCAACTACCATACCAAGTCAGTTGCTTCCATTGCTGAACATCCTATTCGATTCCTGCTTGACCATGGGGTCAAGGTAGCTGTCTGTGCAGACAATATGACGGTTTCACATACCGATGTACTGCAGGAACTTGAACTGGTCAGACAGACCTTCGGGCTTACTGACGCCAGCATGGATTTGTTCAGGTCATATGCTGAGGCGGCACGCTTCCTCAAATAAAGTCGTATGTTATAATGAATTTTTGCAAGTCTGAAAAAAACTCAAGGATATCTGAACAACTATTGATGAACGGTGCAAATTAAAAACAACGATTATGCTGGCATATCTGCATAGGTTGAAAATAGTTTTGGTATTGTTCTTTGCTTAATTGAAAAATATCTAATGATATTGTTACTATTATATCAGATAGTAAAAGCATCGCTGGCTACTTCCGTTAGGATATTCAACGGGCAGCAACTCCTTTGGACGAAGATAACTAAACAAATATTTTATTGTAATAAAAGGAATTGATTTTTTTCCATTAATACGTATGTCCTGATAGGATGTTGCTCCTTGACCAAAAACAAAAGAATCAAGTAGCATCAAGATAGTAGTATAAATCGTGTTATTTACTAAATTGATAGGTGTTGATTATGAAAGTTCAAATATCAGATATTGGGAAAATTCAAACTGCAGAACTTGCACTGGATGGAATTACAGTAATTGCAGGACAAAACGGCTCAGGAAAGACCTCTTTAGCAAAAGCGATTTATGGCATTTTATCTCCAGTATATAATTTTGAAGATCATATAATGGAGAAACGACTGACAAGTATACTTGCATCTGTACGGGAATGGTTTCGTTTCAGTTATGCAGGAAAACTTTCTTCTCAGCAAAATAGAAGTACAATTTTGCTTATGAATAGAGTCATGCGGTGGGTTAAGAACTATGTTAAGGAAAAAATTGACTTAGGTTGTGAAGATCTTGAATTGACACAAGCTAAGCTTGTAGAAATTTGTCTTTCAGCTGATAGCGATTCTTTTTCTCCTGAGTCTTTTGAAGAAAATAAGCGTACTCGAGAGACAATTGATAGGATTGGTTTGTATTGGGAAAAAGCAGATGAAGAATATGCAAGTTTGATTTATTTCCAACAATTCAGAAATTTATTTGAAAATCAAATCGTTTCTTTTGATTGTAAGCATCCGGGAGAAATTAAATTCGATGATGGTATCAGCGTACGTTTGACCAATGATAGAATTGATTCTCTAGATTATTCTGCAACTGGAAAATTGGGTGAGGTAGTATTTTTTTCAACAGACCGTGATTCTCTTCTTGGAAGAAATTTGTATACTGATGATTCACTTGCTAAGCAACTTAGGAGAAAGAATCTATTTGCAGATCAGGATATAACTCTTGAAACCTATAATGAGAACCTTGAGGCCGTAACTAAATTTCACCAGTTAATTGACAGTGTCATACATGGAAAATTCGTTAGCCAAGAAAATGGAATAGACTTTAATTTTGTTGAGAATGAGCATTCTTCTGAAAAATTAGAATTATGTAATATGGCATCAGGAATTCTTCCCTTTGCAATGATTGAACAGTTAATTGAAAATGGCACACTTTCCCGGGATAGTCTGCTTATCATTGATGAGCCCGAAATGAACCTTCATCCTGAATGGCAGTTGTCATTTGCAAAACTTATCATTGGTTTAAACCATCTGTTACATGTGAAAGCTCTCTTGATATCGCACAGTCCTTATTTTATACGTGCAATTGAAAAGGTGCTTTCAGATACTGAATATCAAGGAGTATCAAGAGCTTTTTATCTTATGGAAAAAAACAGCGGGAATGATCAATATCACACAAAAGATGTCACTAACGAAACTGAATTGATCTATCAACAGCTATATAGGCCCCTAGAGGAATTATAGAATGGGAAAAAATTTTACTAAGGGTTTTTGTCCTTTATGCAACTATAAATCATTGTTGGCACAAACCTCCCTGAATACTGCTTCTATGGAGTCCCTGCTTGATTCTGGAACTGAGGTTTATGATTTTGATAAATTAGCAGAGACTCTTTCTGGACTCAGAGGTGACGAAGCTTTAAATTCCTGTGATGCGTATTTTGAAAAAGATGATAAAATATACCTTTTTGAATTCAAAGATCAACCAAGGTGTAATATTCCTAATAAAGTAATCCAACAAAAAGCGTTTGATTCTGTAGCACAATTGCTGATGTCATGGAAAAATGGTGATTCACAGCAAATAGTATCAAGTAAATTGGTCCTTTTCGTTATTTTTAATAGTGAAAAGGAAAGGTCTTATGAAAAGACAAGCAAAAAAATTTATACAATGGCTTATCCTCACTCGCAGGAAGAGCCATGTTATTTTGGATTGGATTCGTCAATGCTCAAAGAATATTTTGTAAGAATTCATACAATTTCAATTGATTGTTTTATAGAAAAAATATATGCCGTTGATTTTTGATGAAGGCTGAATTACTTTGTTGAAGTGAAGTAACAAGACAGGCATCCTGCTATATTTACAGCATTCTCATTTGTCTTCAATTGGCCGATGGTTTCGTCTTTGGAATATTCTGTGGCAATCGGAACTGCTTGTTATGATCAAGTCATATTCCCCGCACAATTGCAGGCGTGTGGCTGTTATTTCCGGAGTATGTGAGGGGTAGAAGCATTCGGTTCCTTCAATTCCTTCAGAAAGCAATTCTCGGATGATGGCAGTGAAGGCATCTATCGATTTTGTCTTGATAACTTTGCCGGGATGGGCAAGGATTGCCTTGCCACCTGCTTCATGGATCCAACTGCAAACTTCTTTGACTGAGGGAAAATGGGTAAGCTGTCCGGATGATTATAGTTTAGATCATTTTTCAAGAATCAAAATCGATAATGAAAAAAATATCGGTTTTGATCTAATCATTATAATTATATATTTAAAGAGGTTTTTGCAAAACTCGAAACTGATGGGTCAGTGTGCATAAATATGCAGTTTTCTCAGCAGGATTCCCGGCCTGTGCCCGGAAGGGAAAGAAAGGGGAGAAACTGAGGGGAAGGCTGCACCGGCATGCCATGGTGCCGGGAGGACAGCCCCGCCCCGTACGGCAAAGGACAGGTGTACCGTCATCTTTTTCTTGAAAAACAATTCTTTTTAGGGTATGAAAAAAGGCTCGCTTTTGATATACTTTGATTGTAAAAAAGAATAAAAGGAGCCTTTACCATGGATAGTACACCGAACCGCCTTTCACTGCAACCCCTCCTCTTCGACCGGCAGGACCTGTGCGGCTGCTTCTTCCTTGAGCCCACCCCGAAGGAGGTGGAGTTCCTGCGCTACTGGCAGGCACTGGTTGCCCTGGTCCCCACGCGGCTTTCACGGCCTGCGGGAGGGCGTACCGGGCGCAGGGGCTACAGCCTGATGGACATACTGGCGGTGCGTGCGGTGCTGCTCTTCTTCCGCCTGGACACCGTCACGGCTGCGGTTGCCCTGCTGCAGTCGAGCCCGAACCTGAGGACGGTGACACAGCTGGGGCGGGTACCCAGCCCGTCGTCGGTGAGCAGGCGGACGTCACGGCTGCTGGAGGAGATGGACTTCCGGGGGATCCATGACCGGCTGTGCAGGCAGTTCTATGCAGGCAGGACGGTGTGCCACCTGAGCCTTGACAGCACGCCCGTGGATGCACGGGAGAAGCCTGCGGTGAGGGCGAAGCGGCAGAAGGGCCGGAGGGGCCGCCCGAAGGCCGGCAGCGCAGAGGAGAAGGCGGTGCAGGAAAGGAAGGGGCAGGAGGCACGCCTGGTGCAGCTGCGCGACAGCGGGGACCCCCATGCCTACCTGGCCACGCTGGAACAGCGGTGCACGGTCACGGGGAAGCGGAACAGCAGGGGGCACATGCAGTGGCGCGTGGGCTACAAGGTACACCTGGCAGTGGACGACAGCGGCATCCCGGTGGCCAGTGCGGTGACGGGGGCGTGCGTGCATGACACGCAGCCGGCGATCCCCCTGCTGCGCATCGCCGCAGGGCGGTGCACCTGGCTGTATGCCCTCATGGACGGTGGCTACAGCAGCGGGGCGATCAGGGACAGGGTGCTTGCCATGGGCAGGGTGCCGCTCATCGACTTCAAGGCCGACCGCAACGGGGCCAAGGAGGAGATGGACCCTGCGGGACGCGCCAGGTACCGGGCACGGACCACGGTGGAGCGTACCAACAGCGAGCTGAAGGAGTGTTTCCTGCCGAAGGCGCTGTACGGCCGGGGGCCGAGGGCACGTTTCGACCTGCGGCTTGCGGTGCTGCTGCTGACCGTCAAGCGGATGGGCAAGGTGCTGGAAGCACGGCAGCAGGCGGCAAGGAAGAAGAGCGCATAGCAGGAAGGAATGGAAATGATGGCAGAGTGCAGGCACCCGGGAGGGCGTCCGTCCTGCGTGTGCGCGCAGGCCTGCGGCAGGCCATGAAGGCTACGTGATGCGGCCGGTTTCCATCCCCTGCAGCTGTCAGGCATGGCTTCTGCATGGATATGCATCATCCGTGAATATTTATTCAGGCATTCGTGAGTTTTGCAAAAACCTCTAAAGTTTAATCTTCACTGTATGCTTTCGAATATAGACTAACGAAAAAGCCATTATAAAGAATTCTGAAACAGGTATAGCAATCCAAACACCATTTATGCCTAAGAAAATTGGTAATACGAACAAAAGCATTCCACTTGCAAGGCTCCTGAAAACAGCAATAAGCATAGATGCCATATCTTGCATAGTCGATTGTAAATAATAAGTTGACAGTACATTGATGCCAAGGAATAAATATATACTAGAATAAATTCGAATGATTTTAGGTGCCATTTCGAGAACACGTGGAGTAGTGGCCATAAATAGTTTCATAATCTGAATGGGGAAAAGTTGCCCAAGTCCCGCAAGCAATAGACCTATGACAATAACTAGTAACATGGACATGTTGTATATAGTACGAATACGTTCTCGCTTATTTGCACCATAATTTAATGAAACAATTGGTTGAATGGCTTGTCCCACACCACAATAAAGGGCTTGTATTAAAGACGAAATACTTGCAATCACTCCATAAACAGCAAGTGCCACAGAATCACTGTATCGCATGATTTGATTATTTATGATGACAGCTAGTACTACAGTTCCTAGATCAAGCAAACTTGAACCGAGACCAATCAAAAGAATGTCTCTAGTAGCCTTGGACATGCTGAATGGTTTCTTTAGCCTTAACCCACAGCTTTTCTGCAGGAAGTGACTACTCATGATGATGGCTTGCGCTGATGTTCCAATCACGGTTGCTATTGCAGCGCCTTCAATTCCCATTCCCAACGGAAATACAAAAAACCAATCACCAAAGACATTGATAAGTCCCCCTACAATGACTGCAGACATCGCCAAATTTGGAGCACCATCATTACGGATGAATGCACTTAAAAAAGCGGGGAAAATAAATATAGGCCAAAAACGAATTAGCCATTTTGCATATTTCATTACCATTGGTAAAGATTTTTCATTTGCCCCTAAAAAAAATAATATCTGTTTGGAAAATATTATAAAACCTATCCAAGAGAGAATTGTTAACATACTCATTAGAATAATTGCTGCAGTAAAATATTCATTACCTCTTTGATCTTTTTTTCCTCCTTTTGCATTACTCATTAATATTGATCCACCTATTCCGCAAAGGATAGCGAGAAAGACTTGTATCTCATAAATGGGCATAATAATCGCCATTGCAGCTGCACCTGCAGGACCTTCTGATTGTCCTACTGCAAGTGTGTCTACAAGACTATAGATTGACATAACGAGCGAACTACCCATCGATGCCAATAAATATTTAGTAAATAAACTTTTAATGTTGTCAGTTAATAAGTTGATTTTAAAGTACCTCACAAAAAAAAGACCGGATAAGCTATCCAATACACTTGTCTATCATATCTGGCGGCGTCACTACGATTGCGCGCGCTCTCTGATAAATAATGTATTCGACATCTTATCCGGTCTTGAAACTACGGTTACAAAGCCTCCGATGGTGAAAAAAGTTTACTAAGAATATTTATTTTTGTCAATCAAACACATTGAATTGCGCAATATCAAAATTGACAAAGATTTCAAGTGCAACAATCAGTCAAATTCTAAACACACCGATTCCTATCTTGACATTTTTTACTAGACGAATAAGAACTATATTCTTTGAAGAAGTGACTGATATAATAGATTGATTTGAAATATTGTTGGATGATTTTTCTATAAGAAAACGTTTATTGTAGGCCGACTACACCTGTTTTTTAACATTTTTTGTAAATATTTCAAAAAACAGAGGAAAATCTCCCTTATTAAAAATAGTGAAATTTTTTAAATCTTTGACATCCTAATGGTAGTTTTGTCTAATGGTTGGAAGTAATATGAAACTTCTGTATATAAAACTACCAATTGCAGAAAGCAACAAGAAAATCTATCTACAATTGGAAGATGTCGCATCCTTGTACAGGAAATCTATGAGTAGGACCAGGATGAGGATCCGGGATGTATGTTATTCCGTCTTAGCCTTTTCTTTTACTATGCCGAAAAACAGGATATCCAAGGAAGCGTCAATGGACTTTCCTACGGTCATACCCTGTTCCATTAGGAAGGGAAAGTCCATATACATGTTACTCATTTCCTTTATCATCCTGTTCAATATGGTCCAGTTGACTTCGGGTTTGAAGAGACCCTCCGTGATGCCCTGCTGTGCAACCTGTCTGAATATCTTGAACTTGAAGTGTTTGAGTTCTTCTACTTTTTCCCATTGCTCAGGGTAGTACTGCCGTATATCCTGCAGCAGTGAGACAGGAAGCGGGTAGGTATGTGTCGCATGGACCAGCATCCTTAGCTTTTTTATTGCATCGACAGGTGCGGCAAGGATTGCCTCGTCTCCCTCCTCGTTGCATGCAATTGCCGAGGCAATATAGCAGGCAATGAGATTTTCCTTGCTGCTGAATTGCTGGTAAATCGTCTTCTTGCTGATTTTCAATCCTGCGGCAAGCTCATCCACCGTGAACTTTTTTGGTCCATATTGTTTGACCAGCTTACCTGTAGCCTCAAGTATACGATCTCTTGTTTCCATGGTTTTTCTCCTCTTCGTGCGCCATGATGATACCAATCATACCAAGACAAAGCAACGGTATGTCCGTTGCAATGCTTGATACATCCCAGAGCATGCCTATAAGCACGGGGCCGATGAAATTGCCAAGATATTGTATGGCATTGAAAAGTCCGTTTGCAGTTCCTCTGGAAGCATTCGGTGTCAGTTCGTTTACTTTGGAAGAAATGATCGTTACATTGGATGCATATCCTCCTGCGAACAAAGCAAGCCCGAGCATAGTGGACAGTAACGATACTTTCATTATGCATAGTATCCCTATTGTGTCCAATAGGAACGAGAATCCCATCATCCGATAGCTGAAACCTTTGTTTACGGCCTGCACGGTCAGCCTGATCATCAATATTGCAACAGCCAAGGCCGGAATGAATACAATCCAAAGTTGTGTTTCCTTGAGCAACCCTTGCAGATGCATCGGAACAATGAAAAGGATAGATGTCAACATAAAATTGTTGATGAATGCAGCACTGCAAAGCCTCATGAATGGCCTGTCCGCGAGGAACTGCCGCAAAGCTACGCCATTGATCCTTCCCGTTGTTTCCCTTGGCTTGCCTGAAGAGGGAGTGAAAAAGAGTATGTACAGCTCAGTCATGATGATGAAAATGGCACAGCAGAGGAAAATCTGGTTTACGGCCAGATAGTTGCGAAGCAATGGTCCGAGTATGAATGACAGCATTGCGCCGAATGAAACCATGAAGCTGAGGATTCCCATGGTCTTGGCTCGTTTGTCATCTGGTGCCATTCCTGCTATCCATGAGTAGCCGACACCGATGATGGCTCCACAGCCTTGCAGCATCCTGGAAATGATAAGGGTATAGATTGATGTGGCGACATAGGCAAGCAACAGGCCCGCTACCGTGATAGTAAGGCCGATGAGCAGTATTCTCTTTGTGCCGAACTTGTCGCTCAGCATGCCGAACGGTGTCTGCAGGATGGCTTGCATCAGACCGAATATGCCCAATACCATTCCGGCAAGCATCGGCGTGTAACCAGTCAGTTGCGTACAATAGGTGGCAATGAACGGTGCTACGATGGAAAGTGACATCTGCCGTAGCATGAGGGCCAGGCTGATCATGAAAATGGCTACGTCTGTATGTGTGGAATGTTTCATGTAATGCTCCTGTGTACTATAGAAACTAAAATTGTATTTTTAGTTTCCAACAGGTGAAAATATCTTAGTATTTTTACTTTTCGTCAAGTGTTCGCTAGCCAAAAACAATAAAAATACTATGGCTTGGAGCTCTGGTTCTGTTGTTGCGTTTCTTTGTCGGAACCGGAATGCCTGATGTATTCCCACTCATGGCGCATATGTTGTATGGTAGAGGAAAACCCTGGATTGGAGGAACTTACGTGGATAAAATTCAGATGAAAACCCCTATCGTCGAACTCGATGGCGATGAGATGACAAGGATTCTCTGGAAAATGATCAAGGATGAACTTATCATCCCTTATGTTGATTTGAAGAGCAATTACTATGACCTTGGACTGGTAAACCGGGAAAAGACCAAGGACCAGGTAACCGTCGATGCGGCCAATGCCATCAAGCAGCTTGGAGTAGGTGTCAAATGTGCTACGATTACGCCAAATGAACAGCGTATGAGTGAGTATCACCTGACAGAAAAATATAAAAGTCCCAATGGTACACTCAGGGCTATCTTGGATGGTACGGTTTTCCGTACACCGATTACCATCGATTCCATCAAACCTGTGGTCAGGAATTGGAAGAAACCCATTACCATCGCCAGACATGCCTATGGTGACGTGTACAAGGCGACTGAATACAGGGTAGAGGAACCTGGCAAGGCTGAACTGCTGTTTACCGGGGAAAGTGGCAAGACGGTGCGCAAGACCATCTATGAATTCGAGTGTCCCGGAGTGCTTCAGGCACAGTACAACAAGGACAATTCAATAACCAGCTTTGCCCATAGTTGTTTCAAGTTTGCTCTTGCCACGCATCAGGATCTATGGTTTTCAAGCAAGGATACGATCAGCAAAAGCTATGACCAGCGTTTCAGACAGATTTTCCAGGACCTGTACGAAGACACATACAAGCAGAAATTCGAAGAAGCTGGCCTGACATATTTCTATACGCTTATCGATGATGCCGTTGCCAGGGTCATCCGCAGCGAAGGTGGGTTCATCTGGGCCTGCAAGAACTACGATGGGGACGTCATGTCCGATATGGTTTCCACAGCTTTCGGTTCCTTGGCCATGATGACAAGCGTACTTGTTTCTCCGGATGGAAAGTACGAGTATGAGGCAGCTCACGGTACGGTAACCAGGCATTACTATCGGTATCTGAAAGGCGAAGATACTTCAACAAATCCTATGGCAACCATCTATGCTTGGACGGGAGCACTGAAGAAGCGTGGAGAACTCGATGGCTTGCATGATCTTTCACAGTTTGCAGATCAGCTGGAAGCTGCCTGCATGCAGACGCTTGACGATGGGATAATGACGAAGGACCTTGCTCATTTGGCAGAAGGTATCAAGGTGACCGCAGTCAATACGGCCCAGTTCATCAGTGCGATCAGAAAGCATCTGGATGCCATCAGAGGCTAAGAAAACATGGTCGGATTGACCGGATAGTCTTGCTGTCCGGTCAGAGACCGAGATCCTGTGCCTTTTGGGCAACGAGAGGATATTTCGCATATGCCATTACCAACTGTACAGGAGCTTCCAGGTTACCGTGGTTGTCTGAGGCAAAGACATCAATAAGGTCCCTGTCAAGGTATTCCTTGGTTTTCGGCAGATTGATGTCTTCTGCATTGCATTGGAAAATTACGCCCATGTCCTGGAGCTGCTTGAAAAGGTCTCCGTTCCATGTCAGCCATGGAAAACGTTCTACATGTGCGATGATTACCCTGTATCCTTTGTCTTGGACCATCTTGATTTTCTGTATGATGAAATTAGGTGGGAACAATACCGGAAATTCTATGAGATAGAATTGATTTCCGATAGGAATGCCTTGGATATCCTTTTCACTGTCCTTGACGAATATTTCAGAACCCAAGTAGCAGGTGATGCCTAAGTCTTCCGCAATGGCCTTGCAGTTTTCATAGGTATGCATGATGTTCGGTATATCTGTGTGTACGTATGGATTGAACAGATGCGGGGTAAATACCAATGAGGTAATGAAGCATTGGGCATATGCCCGAAACATCTTTGGCAGCAGGCTTTCGTCTTTCAGACCATCATCAATGCCGGGAAGCAGGTGTGTGTGGATATCAATGTACATGCTCCTATAATACCTTTTCTCATTATTTTGTACATGGCTTGTTTTTTGCTTTTAGATGAGTGCTTTTGACAATTCAATCAGTTAGTCTGAAAAATTCAATGCCATTTTCTGTTTCGGTGATGAGATAGTATGCAGGCTGCTGACTCCTGTGAGTCCTGACAAAGTCCTTCACAGCCATCTTGTCCAGCAAGGCAAGTTCATTTGGATCGTAGCGGAGGCTTACTTCAGGTTCTTCCTTGCAGTCCATCAGATAGTCGATGCCTTGATGGAGTTCGACAAAGGAGATGACAGCATCCTCAATCTCTGTGTCTTTGCAGTCCTTCAGCAATTGTCTGATGAATAGTTCCTGCTGTCCATAGATATCTTCCTCTTTGTTCCTGTGTTCAATGAACAGTGCAAACTCCTTGAACAGTTGGCTTGCCGTGAGTCCCGTGGCTTCAAGGACCGTGTGGAGGAACATGGAAGCCCCTCCTTTTGTGTAGAATTCATCACATCCGTGCTTGATTACCATGGCTTCCTGTAACTCGGCAGGACTCAATGTCGATGTACAACGGATAGTGTACGTATCGTCATCACTGACTTCAAGGCCAAGTTTTGCTGCCTCATGCGCCAGTTTTGTCCCGGGCAGGAGGGAAAGCGGAAATATGTCCAGGTTGCTTGGTTGCAGACCTGTGGCAAAGTTGAGGCTTTCTTTGAATTTTTCCAGGGTATCTCCGGGAAGACCGATGATGAGGTCCAAACCGAAGACGATGCCGCTTTTTACCAACATCCTGACTTTTTCTTCAAATAGCTTACGGTCAAATTTACGGTCAGCGGCTTCCAATACATCCTTATGGATACTTTGCAAGCCGATCTGGAGAGAACAGTAGATTTGGCTGAATGCCTCGACGAGGTCTTCATCCAGCAGCTCGGCTCTGAGCTCGAAGGTGAAATGGACATCAGGAGCCTTGTCCCTGATCATGTGAAGGATGTGCAGGGTCCGTTCCTTGTTGATATTGAAGGTCGGGTCCAGTACGAATACGTCGGCCACGCCTTTGCTTACGATATAGTCAAGTTCCGCTTCCGTCCGTGCCATGGGATAGTCCCTGACGCTTCTCAGGCCTTTTGATTCAAAACAGAATGCGCAGTGATATGGACATCCTCTTGTCATTTCCCAAAGGATGGAGCAACCCGGAAAAAGGAAGGGATCGGCAGTATGGGTAAGCAATGGGGAATCGAGGCTTTCCAGATTCCTGATGCTAGCGAAGCTTGGTACGGTACATTCTTGAGTATAAATGCCTTTCCCTTCAGGTTTTTTCCCTTCTTTCAGCTGGACAAGGGCTGCAGGGGTACTTTCTTCACCCTCACCGACAACAAGGAAATCAAATCCATCTTTCCTGAAATTGCTGTAGTTGGCGCTGATCTCGGTTCCACCTGCGAACAGCCATCCTTTGTAGTTGGACTTCTTCAATGTTTCATGAAAGGAAGAAAACCATTTCCGGTTCCACAGGTAGATTGAAAAACCGATGCCATCAGGATGTTTCACAAGTATCTGCTTAGCGGCTTTCTCCGGCTCATCCGCAAGGCAGAAGAGGGATGTGTTGACGGAACAGTCCGAAAGCTGTGGGGTGTGCTCCAGTGCTGTCTGGATGCAGAGGGCTCCCAGGGGGTAGGAAAGGTTGTCTTTTTCAATAGCTGTCGAAACAAGTTCAATATGCATGGCAATAATCTAGCAGAAAGGACAAAGGACTGCAATTGCACATGTCTGACCCATATTGCAATGGAAGTGGAAAGCAACGTACAGTAGCGGTATGAAACAAGATGAGTATCGTGCTGCATTTCTTCCGGTGACGAAACAGGATATGGAAAACCGTGGCTGGGAACAGCTGGATATCGTGATGATAAGTGCCGATGCCTATGTGGACCATCCGTCCTTCGGCGTTCCTTTGCTGGCCCGCTTGCTGGAAAGCAAGGGCTACAAGGTCGGTATCATAGCTCAGCCGGATTGGCAGGATGACAAGGCGTTTCTCAAGTTAGGTGTGCCACGGCTTTGCTGCATGATAGGAACTGGTAATATTGATTCCATGGTTCTGAAGTATACCAGTGCCAATAAGCCGAGAAGTGAAGATTTCTACGCTCCCGGAGGCAAGTCCGGGTTCCGCCCTGATCGGGTCGCTCCTGTCTATGTATCCAAGGCGAGGCAGGCTTTCGGTAAGGATGTGCCGATCATCATCGGAGGCTTGGAAGCTTCACTGCGCCGGTTTGCCCATTATGATTTCTGGAGTGACAGGATCCGCAATTCCGTTTTGCTTGATGCCAAGGCTGACATGCTTATTTACGGGATGGGTGAGAAACAGACCTTGGAAATTGTCCGAAGGCTTCAGGAAGGCCAGAAGGTGGAAGAACTTACCGATATCAAGGGAACCTGTGTTTCATTTTCTGAAAAGCATAAGGAAGAGATTCTTAAAAATTCCGTATGGCCGCTTGTTATGTTACCTTCTTTTGAAGAGGTCGCTGGCAGAGATAAGAAGTCAAACCGTCCGACCGAGGAAGGGAAACGGGCGTATGCAGAGGCCTTTCAAATGCAACTTGAGCATGAAAACCCGCTCAAGAGTACACGCATACTCCAGCAAAGTGGCAATCGTTATGTATTGCAGAATCCTCCCGCCGACAGGTTGACGACAAAGGAGTTTGACAGCTTGTATGAACTGCCTTACACGAGGATGGCCCATCCCGATTATGACAAGGACGGTGGGGTTCCTGCCTTGAGGGAAGTACAGTTTTCCATTACGAGCAACAGGGGGTGTTTCGGAGGGTGTTCCTTCTGTGCTATTACCAGTCACCAAGGTAGGATGATTCAGATCAGAAGCAAGGAGAGCCTTGTACGTGAGGCAACATCATTGACCAAGCTCAACGGTTTCAAGGGCTATATCCATGACTTGGGAGGGCCTACTGCCAATTTCCAAGGTTTGGCTTGTATGAAGCAAAGCAAAGCCGGTCCCTGTGATCAAAGGCAATGTCTGTTTCCTTCTCCATGCCTGAATCTGCAGGATACCCACCGGCACTATCTGGAAATCTTGGAAGCGGTTGAGGCAGTCCCTGGGGTCAAGAAGGTTTTCATACGGTCTGGCATCAGATTCGATTATCTGATGGAAGTCTGTTCTCCTGAGATCAGGGAGCAGTTCATTGACCATATGGTAACCCATAATGTCAGTGGTCAGCTCAAGGTGGCACCGGAACATATTGATCCGCAGGTGCTTGCCGTAATGGGCAAGCCTCGGGTAGGGGCCTATGAGGCTTTTGAGGAAGCATTCCATCAGGCAAACCATAAGCATGGGTTGAAACAGTACCTTATTCCGTATTTCATTGCCGCCCATCCTGGTTCTACACTGCAGAGTGCGTTGAAGCTGGCACTGTACCTCAAGAAGGTCGGTTTTGTGCCTGATCAGTGCCAGGAGTTCTATCCGACACCGGGTACTGTTTCTACCTGCATGTACTATACCGGATTGGATCCCCGGCCCGGTATGGATTTCGCTCCTGTCTATGTGCCGAAGGGACGGGAGCGTACCTTACAGAGGGCATTGCTTCAATTCAATAAACCTGGCAATGCCAAGCTGGTCAAGGAAGCCCTGCAACTTTGTGATCGGATGGATCTCTATCATGTACTATGCAGGAGATAATGACAGTAAAGATGTGGCACTTGTGTCACTATTTGTAGTAGCAGTTCAATGATGAAAAATATGCATAAATCGGTGGATTTAACTTGTGACTGTTTTTATAATTTCTAATAATATCTGATATAGATAAAATATTCTTTATACAAACTGTGCATAAATATTGTTTGTTTAGGAAATAAAATTTAATAAATATATGATTTTTCTTACATTTTATGATAGTTGTCTATTGTGAATAATGAAAGTTATGACATAATCAAACCTGAAAAAAGAAAATCTGCATGGAAAGGTGTTTCTGTATTTGTATGGAAACACTTTCTTCTTGGATTGAAAGAGGTTCTGTTATGTCCATAAACAAGAGACTGAAATCTGCTAGAGGTGTATATAAACTTTTGTTCATTGCTTTACTTGCTGTTTTATTATTGCTGGTAGGTTGCAAGGACCCTGATCCCTACGGTGAACTGCAGTTTGGCTTAGACGAAGGTACGTCCAAGTCAATAACTCCCGGAAGCAGTGCCAAGGTCACCCAGGTGTCCTTCTGGGGGGAAGAGACAAACAGCAGCAAGACGCTTTCCAAGCAGACATTGATCCTCGGTGAAAAGAATACGGTCTCCAGCATTCCCGTAGGCACCTGGGACTTCCATGTGGAAGGGATGAACAGCGACGGGACGGTGATCACCGAACAGGCCGATGCAACCGGAGTCGCAGTCAACTCAGGGAAGACGAGTTCCATCAGCTTCACCCTGCATTACCTTACAAGTGACAACGGGACCTATAGCATAGGGATAGGCTGGCCGGATGACCTGTCATCGACCTTTACCAAGGTTGAGGGCAAGCCTCGGGGACAGCTGGTATGAAGGAGCCGTGAGCGGGGGCAGTGCGACGGTGAGTGGCAGTGCCGCTGCAGGCGACTACATGGTAGGGGTGAGGTTCACCAATCCCTCCGGTACACAGATTACTTTCTCAGGGATGGACATGGTGAACGTGTTCACGGGGCTGGAGTCGAGCGGGACGATCAGCTTCGAGGACGCAGACTTTGCCAAGGCGGCACAGCCGACGATAAGCACAGGGGATGTGACCGGCGGCAAGCAGGTGACCATGGCAACCGATACAGCAGAAGCGGCAATCTACTACACGACAGACGGGACTGACCCTGCCACCAGCAGTACGAGAGAGAGCTATACAGCTCCGTTCACCTTGGCAGAGAGCAAGACGATAAAGGCGGTTGCCGTGAAGGCAGACCTGCTGGATTCAGAGGGAGCCAGCCAAGTCGTCACGGTTTCTGCTGTTGCGACACCGACTTTCAGCCTGAGTTCAGGAGATTCGCAAGATGTTGCCATCAGCTGCAAGACTGGCGGAGCAACCGTCCATTACCGGTATGCAGTAGGCAACGGAAGCTACGGGAGCTGGACAGAAGGGATGGCAGTGCCGGTGACGCAGGGCAAGGAGCTCAAGGTGGAGGCCTATGCAGAAAAGGACGGGATGGTCAGGTCTGCCACAGGGACACAGGCCTACAGCGTTGCCACAGGACCAGACTTCAGCAAGACCACCGGAACCTACAGCAATACATTTACGCTGACACTGACCGGCGATACCATACGCTACAAGGCAGGAAGCGGTACCTACCGGACCTACTCGTCAGGCATCAGCATCGCAAGCACAGGGACGACGGTCACGGCATTCGACGAGGCAAGCGGAGAAGTGAACTCTGCACCTGTGAGCAATACCTACACGCTCAAAGTAACGACACCAGTCATTTCCCAGAGTGACACCACCGGAGGGCAGAAGGTAAGCATCAGCTGTGGGACCAGCGGAGCAACCATCCACTATACGACAGATGGGAGCACGCCTGCATCGTCCAGCACTGCCTACGCCGGCGCAATCACGCTGACATCAAGTACGACGGTCAAGGCCATTGCGGTGAAGGACAACTTTGCCAGTTCCGAAGTGGCAAGCAAGGCAGTTACAGTTTCAACAGTAACGACACCGACTTTCAGTCCCACAGGCTGTACTTTCAGTGATACGCAAAGCGTAACAATGACAAGTACTAGCGGGGCCACCATCTACTATACGACAGATGGTACTACACCGACGACAAGCAGCAGCCATGTTACATCAGGAGGAAGCATTACCCTCAGTGCCACAACGACGGTAAAGGCGATGGCAGTAAAGAGTGGCATAGCAAACAGCAGTGTGGCAAGTACAACCTATAAAACCTATTCCGTAGGAGATGAAGGTCCTGCGGGAGGAAAAGTTTTCTATGACAAAGGTTCTTATATTGATGACTGGCGGTATCTTGAGGCTGCTCCTGCTGATGAAAGCGGAACATATACTTGGTATTCAGCAAAAAGTAAATGTTCCAATAAGACGGTATCATATGGCGAAAAAACATATGATGATTGGTTCCTGCCATCAGTGGGTGAGTTATATGAAATGTACGAGCAAAAAGATAGTATCGGAGGATTCGTTAGTAGTCAGTATTGGAGTTCTTCTCAGTCCGGCGCTTACAGCGCGGGCGCGGTCAGCGTGGTCTTCAGCAGTGGCACCTGGTACGACGACTACAGCAGGAAGCACATCCACTCTGTTCGGGCTGTGCGGGCTTTCTGATTACCTATTTGTCTATTTGACTATTTTAAAAGGAGGTGCAGGAACTTGGGGCCCTGCACATGAAATACAAGGAGCTTTCTGTGGCATTATACTATGACTTGCCGGTATTCCATGATGTGTACCATATGATCCTGTTGCTTTTTCAGTATACAAAAGATTTTCCGCGGAAATACAAGTTTACGCTGGGACAAGATATGAAAAGGGATGGTATTGTATTGGTACGTAGTATTTATCGTGCGAACAAAGCCATGGAAAAACGGAGATATCTGGAGCAGTTCCTTGATGACTGAGAGATTCTGAAATTTGAAATTCGGCTTTGTGTTGATCTCAGAATCATGAGCATGAAACGGCAGGCAGCCCTTGCCGTATATATGGAACGAATAGGAAAACAAATCATCGGTTGGCGTAATGCCAGTCGGTGAAGGCCGGAATGACTGTGGTTACGGCCATAGCTAGCGAGCCAGGCTTTGGATGAAAGCGGCAGGAAGTCTGTATGGTAATACACACAGGGAAATGGTCTGACAAAGACGGGCGTCTCTGTCAGCAAAACGCTCCTGCGTCATTGGATTTGGTCCGTATGCGAGCTAGACGCAGGGCCTGTTGCAGTCCAGCGCTTACAACGCGTACAACGTAAACTTCAACAATGGCAACAAAAACGACAACAACAAGAACAACAACAAATATGTTCGGGCTGTGCGGGCTCTCAGGCCAAAGCTATGCGGGAGCTGGAGAAAAGATTTCCAGTTCCCGCATTTGTCCCTATCCTATACCACTTGTGGATTTCTATGATGCATATGAAGCCTGCCGGCAGCATACACGGCATACAGCTGCAGCCCAGTTGTTTGAGCTGGATTATGAGAAAAACTTAGAAGCACTTTACAAGGAAGTCAATTCAGGAACATACAAGATCAGTCCCGCTACGGCTTTTGTCGTGCGGGAACCCGTACCCCGTGAAATATTTGCTTCTGCGTTTCGAGACAGGGTCATACAACACCTTGTCGTACAAAAAATCCTTCCATTGCTGGAAAAACAAAACATCCAAGACAGCTATGCCTGCCGTAGGGGAAAAGGTACCCATGCCGCTATCCGAAGGCTGGATCATTTTATCAGAAGCTGCTCACAGAATTACACCAAGGAATGCTGGATTCTGAAACTTGACATCAAAGGTTTTTTCATGAGCATAGACAGGACAATCCTCTATCGACAGCTTTTGTCCTTGCTTACGCCTCTGTGCAATGAACCGAGTTTTTCCCTTGTACTTGCCTTGATTTCCCAAATTATTTTCCATGATCCTACGACTGACTGTATCATCAAAAGAAAGAGAAGCGACTGGAATCTCCTCCCACAGGAAAAAAGCCTTTTCCATGCGAAGAAAGGTTGTGGACTCCCACTTGGAAACTATACCAGCCAAATCTTGGCCAATTTCTACCTTTCTTCATTTGACCACTTTAGCAAGCATGACCTTAGGATCCGTCGGTATGTACGATATGGTCATTGTTCATTTGAAAAAGAATTTCCTGCAATTTCTTATTCCTGTTGTCCGCGCTTATCTTGCAAAACATCTGCATCTTACACTTCATCCGAAGAAAATGTATCTGCAACCATGCAAGAACGGGGTCCGTTTCCTTGGAATCCAGTTCAAGCCAGGTCATCTTCTTGTCTCCCGACGTGTTACGGAGCATGCCTTCAGGACAGTAGGTGAATGTAACAAAATTGCTTTTTACCATAAACCTACCGTTGAGGAAACCTTGCATGTACAGGCACGTGTCAATGCATACTTTGGCCTATTGTCCCATTACCATACCTACAGGCTTCGCAGAAATTTATCCCTTTCTCTTGTTACCTCATGGAAAAACCGTTTGGTTCCGGCTCCTGCCTACCGTTTTATGGTCCGTAAGAAATAATAGTCTGGCAGAAATGTCTAGTAGTTGGATTTGTCATTCAGTTACCTTGACTCCATTTTCCTAGGTGAGTAAGCTTGTTGACAAGGAAGGTTGCCATGGAAAAATCAAATCAACTGTATATACTCTGGACCAATGCTGATGAGTTGACATCAGAAAAGATGGTAATGATGTATGCCACCAACAGCCTGCTGGAAAAATGGTGGGATGCTGTAACCGTCATTATCTGGGGCGCCACCACGAAACTGGTTGCGGAGAATACCTCCATCCAAACAAAGATACAGGTTGCCCAACAAGCGGGAGTGCAATTTTCAGCCTGCAAGGCCTGTGCTGACCAGCTGGGCGTTGCTGACAAGCTCATCGGTCTGGGCATTGAAGTCATCTATTGGGGTGAAGGGTTGACGACAATACTGAAAGACGGGGATAAACTGCTGACCGTCTGACACAACAGGGAACAAAGGAATCAAGATATCCATCAACATTAGACGAGAATTCAGTTACTTTTTCTATTTCGCAAATTGACAGTAATCGGCCAAAGTTTTACCATTGTCCCAATATAGATTGCAGTATACTGCAAAATTAGTATTTGGAGCTGGAAAATGGAAAAGAAGAACATCGATTGGACTAGCCTTGATTTCTCCTATCGTGCGACCGACAAACGCTACGTAGCTGAATACAAGGATGGTTCATGGGGCAAGGGATACCTTACCAATCAAAGTGAAATCGTCATCAATGAATGCGCAGGAGTTCTTCAGTATGCCCAGACCTGTTTTGAGGGCCTGAAAGCCTATACTACCAAGGATGGACGAATTGTTACGTTCCGTCCTGACCTGAACGCCGAGAGGATGATGAATACCTGCAAACGACTATGCATTCCAGTCGTAACAAAGGAAATGTTCCTAGAGGCAGTAGACCAGGTCGTAGCGGCCAATGCAGCCTATGTACCACCGTTCGGAACAGGTGCAACACTCTATCTTCGCCCGTACGTATTCGGCAGTGGCCCTGTAATCGGCGTCAAAGCCTCGGGCGAATATCAGTTCAGGCTGTTCGCAACACCTGTCGGCCCCTATTTCAAGGGAGGTGTCAAACCCGTGAAGCTCATGCTCAGTGACTATGACAGGGCAGCTCCGCATGGAACCGGCAATATCAAGGCTGGACTCAACTATGCAATGAGCCTGTATCCGGGAACCCTCGCACATAGCCTTGGCTATGCTGACAATATGTATCTGGACTCAGCTACCAGAACCTATGTCGAAGAAACCGGAGGAGCCAACTTCCTCTTCGTGGACAAAGAGGGTACCATTGTCATTCCGAAGAGCCCGACGATTCTTCCTTCCATTACCAGAAGATCCTTGGTCACTGTTGCAAAGGATATGCTCGGCATGAAAGTCGTCGAACGTCCTGTTGCCTATACTGAAGTAAAGGACTTCGTTGAATGTGGTCTCTGTGGCACTGCTGCAGTCATCAGCCCAGTCGGACAGATCCATACCAAGGACGGAGATATCAACTTCGCAAGTGGCATGGACGAGATCGGGCCAGTAGCAAAGAAACTGTATGATACCCTGACAGGTATCCAGATGGGAGTGATCGAAGGCCCTGAAGGGTGGATCAGAACCATTATCAAATAGCATAGAAATTTCTTGTTTGCATATGGATGGGGATGGTTACCAAGTAGCCATCCCTGTTTTTCAGACAAAAGGAATCTCCCGTTTGCTTGCGGGAGATTCCTTTATGATGCTTTCGTAAAAATCATGCCATATGGCTTATACCAGTGGGCTGAAGATGATTTCAAGTATGAACAATATAGCAACAACCCATGTCATGACGGTGATATCCTTTCCTTTCCCGGTAAAAAGCTTCAGTACTGTATAACCCAGGATACCGATCAAGATACCATTGCTGATAGAGTAGGTGACGACCATGAACAGTATGCACAGATAGGCGGGAACCAGTTCTGTAAGATCGTCGAATTCAAGATCCTTGATAGGCGAGACCATCAGGACACCGACGAGGATAAGTGCTGGAGCGGTAGCCGCTGATGGAATGGATTCAAATATAGGACTTAGGAACATTGCCAGCAGGAAAAGAATTGCCGCAGTTACTGCCGTGAGCCCGGTCTTGCCGCCTTCAACAACACCAGCTGAGGATTCGACAAAGGTCGTAACCGTAGAACATCCGAGAATTGCGCCTACAGTAGTACCTACTGCATCTGCAAACAATGCTTCTTTGACGTGTGGGATGGAACCATCTTCTTTAAGCAATCCAGCCTTCGTTGAGCAACCGATGAGGGTCCCGACCGTGTCAAACATATCTACGAACAAGAAAGTAAAACAGACTGTGATAAAATCGAAGGAAGCCATGTGCGCAAATTCAAAAGGGAAGAAATACGGTGCATGGGGTGCAAAACTACCTCCGGCATAGTTGGTTACACCAAGAGGAATACCGATGACGGTCGTTGCAAGAATGCCGATCAGCATGGCACCTTTGACTCTCTTGACCATCAGTACAATCATGATGACCAATCCGATGACAGCGACGATAGGACCCGGAGTTGAAAGCCATTGAGGGTTCAGCTCAACAAGCGTCGATGCGTTGCCTTTGACAATACCTGCGTTTACCAATCCGATGAAGGCAATAAAAAACCCGATTCCTACAGAAATTGCTTTCTTCAGGTTGCTCGGGATGCTGTTGATTATTGCTTCTCTGATGTTGCAAGCTGTCAAGATCAGGAAAATGATACCTTCGACGAATACGGCCGAAAGTGCGAATTTCCAATCATAGCCCATTCCTAGGCAGACAGTGTATACCATGAAGGCATTGAGGCCCATTCCAGGGGCCAGTACAAACGGGAGGTCAGCCCAGAGTCCCATCACCAATGTAGCAATGGCACTAGCCAGACATGTTGCAGAGAATACCTGCTCAAATGCCATTCCCATGCCATTTGATGACAGCATGCCAGGTTCGACAGCTAGGATGTAAGCCATCGTCAGGAAGGTTGTCAACCCAGCCATGACCTCGGTACGTACATCGGTTTTTCTTTCAGATAATTTGAAGAACTTATCCATAACGCACTCCTTTTTCGATTGATAGCTTATTGTAAACCTGAATATCTGATTCGTACAGAAAAAAAATAGAATCAAGTGAACAAATTTGTTAAATAAAACTAATCGAGAATAATTATCATACAAAATTTATGTATACATAAAAAATCAAATAAAAAATATATTTATCTATAAATTACATACTGTGCAATTTATCTAAAAAAATGATAAAAAACTTGTTGCCTATGCAGACTGGTGATATGATGCAAGCATCAGAATCCAAAGATAATCGGGAGTAATACCAATGAAAGATTTGAAACGTTTGGTTGATGTTGCCATGGGAAGGAAGCAGGCACAGCTGTGTATCCGGAACGCAAAAGTGGTTGATGTCCATACATTGGAAGTGTTGGAAAAAGATGTTTTGATTGACAACGGCATCTTTGCAGGTTTCCGGGAACCTGACAAGGGTATGGCTGAAACGGTCTATGACGCTAAAGGCAGATATATGGTTCCCGGATTCATCGACGGACATGTCCATATCGAATCTTCCCATTGTGGTCCCCAGGTTTTTTCGGATCTCGTAGTCCGTAAAGGTACGACTACCGTTATCGCCGATCCCCACGAAATCTGCAACTGCAGTGGTTTGGATGGCCTTGATTGGATGATTGAGAATTCAAAAGGCCTTCCGCTCTCCATATATTATATGGTACCAAGCTGTGTACCCGCGACAGCCTTTGAGCATGCAGGGGCAACAATGCTGGCTGACGACATTGCAAAACGGATTGATAATGAGAGGGTACTCGGTTTAGGAGAGATGATGAATTATCCCGGTGTTCTGGCGGCTGACCCCATGGTACTGGACAAGATTGCCGTAGCACATAAGGCCGGAAAACTCATTGACGGACATGCTCCCAGTCTTGAAGGCATAGGCTTGGATGCCTATGCTGCCATGGGTATCAGGGATGACCATGAATGTACGACAGTGGAGGAAGCCCGGGAACGGCTGCGCAGGGGCATGTACGTGCTGGTCAGGCAGGGGACTGTCTGTCAGGATGAACTCAGGTTGCTTCCTGCGGTTACCATGGCAAATTTCAGGCATTGTCTTTTCTGTACCGATGACCGTCAGGTCGCCTCCCTGCTGGAAGAGGGAAGCATCAACAACAACGTAAGACTGGCTGTTGCCCATGGCTTTGATCCACTTATGGCAATAAGCATGGCCACGATAAACAGTGCCGAATGTTTCCGGCTTTCTGACCGTGGAGCCATAGATCCTGGTCTTAGGGCAGATTTCTCCCTTGTGGATAATCTGAAGGATTTCAAGATACACAGGGTCTATGTAGAAGGTCGGCTTGTTGCCGAAGGCGAACAGATGCTTGAACCGGCAACACCGGGAGAAGTAGGTGACAAGGTACTGTGCAATATCAACATCGGTTCTTTTTCCAAGGGGAAACTGGTTTTGCCACTATCTCAGGGACATGTACGTACGATCCGGCTCAAGGAAGGCGGTGTCGTGACTGAAGCCGGTGAAGCTTCGGTGAAAGTAGTGGATGGGCATTTTGTCCATGATCCGACTTTGGATGTCGTCAAGGTCTGTGTCCTTGAACGGCACCATGGGACAGGAAATATCGGCCTTGCCTTGTTGGAAGGCTATGGTATAAAACGAGGAGCTGTTGCTACGACTGTGGCCCATGATTCCCATAACATCATCTGCTGTGGTTGCAATGACGATGATATGTATCTGGCAATCGAGACACTCAAGGAGAACCATGGTGGCATGGTAGCTGTTGAAGGTGGCAAGGTCCTTGGCAAGCTTTCTCATCCGATTGCCGGACTTATGAGCAACAGGAAGGCTTCCGAAGTTGCCGAATCCCTCAAGGAGCTTGGAAATCTGGCATGGGAAAGATTGGGAGTTTCGAAGCAGTACGACCCGTTCATGACACTTTGTTTCATGGCTTTGCCAGTAATACCCGTATACAAGGTTACTGATCTTGGTCTCTTTGATGTATCCAAGTTCTCGCTGGTAGATATTGAGATCAAGGACTAATCCGTGATGAGTATCCTTTTGCCTGCTTCCTGCAGGACGGAAACCTTGGTGCCGTAGACAGCACTCAGGATTTCTCCTGTCAGGCAATCTTCGAGGGAACCGAAAGCTACGAGGTTCCCTCGTTGCAGTATAGCCGCCTTATCAGCGAGGTCATTTGCAAGCGTTGGATCATGTGTCGTGAAGAGAATGGTCTTTCCACTTGCATTGAGGGTCTTGATGAGGTTTTTGACCTTTACCTTATTACCAAGGTCAAGTGAGCTTGTCGGCTCGTCCAGAAGCAGGATTTTTGCATCCTGACAGATGGCACGGGCCAGTAAGGTAAGCTGTTCTTCTCCACCGCTGAGTGTGGTAATCGGCTTGTCGGCAAATTCTGCCATACCGACTTCCTGCAGTGCTTGCATGGCAATTTCCTGATCTTGTGCCTTCGGGCTTTCAAAGCCCTGAAGATATGGGGCCCGACCGAAAAGTACATAATCAAGGCAAGTGAAGGAAAACGGCGGTTTCTCTACTTGGGGTACCAAAGCCATGAGCCGGCCCCGTTCCTTTTTGTCATAGGATAGGATGTCCTTTCCGAAGGCAAAGACGGTATGCTTTGTGGGAAGGTATGAAAGCACAATATCCAGCAACGTGCTTTTCCCTGCGCCATTAGGGCCGAGCAATGCGACACATTCTCCTTCTTCTACGCTGAAATTGATGTCATTGAGCGTAGGCGCTGTATTCCCGTCATAGGTAAAGCACAGGTCCTTGACCTGTATGGCAGTCATAGCTTGCCTCCCTGTTTTTTCTGGGAAAGTATGATGATGAAGATCAAGGCTCCGACACTGCTTGTGATAAGCCCTATGGGAAGTTCACTTGCAAAAGCGCTTCTCCCGAATGAATCGCAGAGCAACATGAAGATTGCGCCGATGAGCATGGAACCTGGAAGTGCCACCGTTGAATCCGAACCCATGAGTTTTCTTGACAGATGGGGAATGATCAGGCCGATCCATCCGATCAGTCCGGTTACCGAAATAATCATGGTCGTGCCTACGGTTGCAACAGTAAGCAGGAAGATTCTCTCTCTTTTCGGTGAAGCGCCCATGGCAAAGGCTGTCTTTTCATCGAGGCTGAGAAGGTTGAGTTTCCACCGAAAGAGGAAAAGTATAAGCAGGCATGGAAGTGCGAGAGGTAGTATTGACAGCAGTCTTGCCCATGTTGCGTTCCAGAGTCCTCCCATCATCCAGAACGTAATGTCCTGCAGGTCCTTTGTGGGATCTGCTACCAGTTTGAGGGCTGAGAGCATGGAAGAAAAAATGGCAGATACCGCGATACCGGAAAGTACCAGTCTCAGGAGCCAGCCGCCGAACCGAAAATGGCGTGCCAAGGTATAAGCCAGAAAGAGGGCAAGCAGGGCAAAGAAAATTGCCGAAGCCTGCAGCAAAGCCGGCTGATAACCGATGTAGATAATTACCAATGCTGCTCCGAAAGCCGCGCCTTGGGATACTCCTAGGAATCCTGGTTCGACTAGAGGGTTTGAAAAAATCATCTGGAACGTAAAGCCTGCGGCGGAGAGCATGGCGCCGGCCAGAATTGCCAAAAGTATCCGTGGCAACCTGACCGACAGTATGATCGTCCGTGAAAGTCTGGTCGTAAGATCGAAAGAAAAACCTGGGTGGGGATATCTACCCAGAAACAATGTCAGTCCTCCGATAAGGAAAGTCAGGGCAAACAATTCCCACAGATATCTATGGCTTTTTCTTCCTTCCATGACGCCTTTCTACCTGTTGTTGTCTGCTACTGACTTGCGATAACGGGTAAGTAGGTCATTGATGATATTCTGATCAGTTATGCCGTAGAAATCCTTGAAGTACTGGGTAATGACATCTTCAAAATTGACACCTGCATAAAGCTGCGGATGCATTTGGCTGCATAGCCACTGTTCGCACAGAATCCAACGGGAGATAGGCTGGGCCCAGCTGAGATAATCCTGTGGGGTAGCCATGATATGTTTCTCCTGGACTGCCTTCAGCTGTTTCCATGCATTGCTTGAATAGATTTCATCAAGATATTTCTTGCTTGGAGCTTTGAAGGAGGTTACGAATATGTAGTCTGGGTTCCATTTTGCAATCTGTTCGAAGGAAACGACACTCCAGCTGCTTTTGTCAGCAAGCTGTCCTTTCCATACGGGAATTCCACCGGCCTTTTCAATCATTTCTGTCTGGATCCATGAATCCGGTGCAACGGAGAAAGCTGTGACACCGTCCTTGGAACTGAACTGCATCAGCAGGACCGTCGGTTTGTCACTGTCTTTGAGCGTGGCAACTTTTGCAGCAAGATCATCAATTCTTGTTTGATAGAGTTTGTCAATCTGCTGGGCCCTTGGTTCATCACCGATAAGCTTGCCTAGTTGCAAAGTCTCATCCATCCAACTCTTGGATGTTTCCAAGTCCAAAGTAAACAAAGGAATGCCCAGTTGCTCTATGTTCTTTCCAATTGATGAATAGTTGAAAGATTTTGTAAGTACAAGATCGGGAGACTGTGCTGCAACTTCCTCGGCACTTATGTTGTGGGGTAGCCTTTTTTCTGTCTTGAACTCAGGATGGATAGCTGGGAAAAAATCACCGATGCCTTGGTTTGTCTTTGCAAGGCCGCTGATGTCCTTTACTTCATCACTGAACAGAAAAACCATATCGGCCGGCATGATGGCTGATTTCCCGACTACCATTATATGGGCAGGCTTTTCCTTGAGGGTAACGGTTCTGCCAAGAACATCAGTAGCAGAATAGGTTTGCTGAGGCTGTGAAACAGCTGATTGCGTTTCGACATTCCCATTGGCAAAAACAAGGCTTATTGCCGTCAGGAGCATAAGCAGGGACAAAGTTATTTTTTTCATACGTACCTCTTGAGAAAAATGTTGCAATATGTTGCGTATGATACCATTATTTATTTAAAAAAGCAATGGAGTAGTTATTAAGAAGAGAAAACATCTTCATCAAAGATACACTAGATTTCTTGATTAATGGAACCTTTTGCCAGATTTTTACCTTCACAGGCAATCAGTATTTCTGGTATGACAGACATGAAAACCCGTTTCCTCTTAAGTTGCCTTTGTTGTTGCCTTTGTATTTTTCCTGTTGTTCCTTATAGCTATGGAACTCATTCTCAGGTCATCTTCGGTAATCTTGCAAAATCCTTCTGCTTTCTGAGTCTGGCTAGGTTGATGGAGATTGTCTTTGAATGCCTTCCTGAAGCCATCGGAGAGAATCTGAAACCGGCTGTTATGAGATGTCTATGATCAAGCAATGGGGATATGATTTCTTCGACATATGAATGAGGACAACCAAAACCAAAGAAAACTTCTATAGTACATTATAAGACAATGAAATATAATTTGTACTTATGTATTGTAAATATAATATATATTTACATTCTGGGGAAGATACGCTATGCTGAAACTGGGTAAGAAAGAAGCTTGCATGGAAGTTGTCGGGAACCGTTTCGAATGGAACGAAACCAAGAACGAGGACAACCAGGAAAAACATGGGTTTTCCTTTGAGGCCATCATTCCGATGTTTGATGATCCTTTTTTTTAGAGCGTTTTGATAAAGAACGTTCGAGTGTTGGAGAAGATCGGTTCTTTGGCTTGGGCCGTGTACAGAATTATGTCGTCGTTGCCGTAGTTTACGTAGAAGATGAGCATATCCGAATCATATCTGCACGATTGGCAACTCCATGTGAAGAAAAAATATACTACGACAAAGTAACAAGGAATCTGGACTTATGAAGAAAATAACAGAATTGACCCCGGAATTAGTAGAACGGATAAAAGCAAAAGGCATTGACCTTTCGGATATTCCTGAGCTTACCGAGACTCAGGCCAATGAATTGTATCCCCGAAATTGGAAGCCAGTGAAAAAAGTCATTACCATCCGCATTGACATGGATAACTTGGAATGGCTCCAATCCAAGGGTAAGAAGGGGTATCAGGGTCGTCTTAACGAGGTACTTAGGTGGGCAAGGCTAAAAGGGTGTCCATTCATATAAGCCCGGGTATATGACGTAATCCATGCAACAATACCTTACTGAGTTGTCTGTTGTTTGAAGCTTAGAAGATATTGTACTAATTTAAAAACAGTAGTAGATGATTCTTCCTGAGCTGGAGAATAGTGGGAAAGCCTGTCGTAGATTTTTTGTGCCCGTCTGATTGCAAGTGTTGATTGTCCGGTGTCTGGAATATATTAATGGTCCTTTTGCAATACTACTGTACATAATTATCAAATAAGTTTTTGAACTTGTAAAAGATTGAAAAAGTGATTTTATAAAAATAGTAAGCTACTTACTTGATCTGTGATATCATATAGTCTTACTAAGGGTTTATGAATGGGAAGAAAAAGCTTCCTGTAGTCCGGTTTGAGCAAAGAGGGAGTAAAGGCGTTTGAAATGACTAATAGAATTGTAAAAAATCAAATCAAATTGAAAGTGAAAACAAGGAGTGATGTATTTTTTCCTTGCATAAATCTCTTCGAATCTATTATATTGTAGTTCAGGAAAGGAAAAATGGAAGAGTATCCTCGTCAGCTAAAGAAAGGGCCGTTGGCCGAAACAGTTTTTGAAATTAGATTTACCTCATCTTTACCGGATGATGCTGTTTTCGGTATAATATACCAATCTCTTCTCGCAAAGATTAGCACACAAAACAAAGTTATAAATTTACCAATATTACAAATTCCGCCAGAAATTCGTAGCAGAGATCCAAACTTTAGATACCAACAATATTATCAAATACATAATACGGGCGTATATGATTTGATAATCGGAGTGGGACCTCGTGCTATTTCCTTTTCGAATCGATCTTCCGATTTGGTTTGGGAAAAATATCATGATGCTATTAGTAGTTTGCTCAATGAAATATTGAAACCATCAATATTTATCCAAATTGAACGGACAGGACTTCGGTATATCAATGTATTGGATGAGCCATTATTCAAATCCGCAAATTTACAATTGACTCTTGGAGCCAACCAAATAGGTAAAGATTCTGTAACAAATATTATGACCGAAGTATTAGAACCTGATTCCTATAAAATAACTTTACAGTTAAAGAATAATGCAAGGATTTCAATACAAGGTCAAAAATCTAAGATTGCTTCTATGATTGATATTGATGTTACGCATGACTCGATTTATACTTTTACTGCGTTCAAAAATACCTATGACGAGATACTAGTTCATTCGCATCTGTTGGCTAAGCAAGAATTTTTTGATTTATTAGATAAAGAGTATATAAAAACTTTTGACCCAATTTTCGATGAGGACAAATAAATGTTACACAGTGATACGACATTTAAAAAATTGGCAGCTGTTTTAGGATCTGCAGCGGTCAGTGTTATTCCTGTCAGTGGGGCAAATGATGTTATAGAGTCTGTATATGCAATACCTGTTGAATATATTTCTGTACTTACTACTCCTGAAACATATTCCGATCCTACATACATTACTTACGAAGCTAATGTATTCCAAGACAATCCAGAAGAATCTGTCATAACTTTACCTATTGCAGGGACCGTAAAACTGAGACTTTCGAAATTTAGCAAAAGGGAAAAGGTTTGGATTTAAATGGCAGAAGAAGACTATCCTTGGTATGATTATACGGTATGTGGAAAAACTCTAGAGCAAGGAGATATAATAGAAAATTGTAAGATTATTATACCATCAGATGAAGCTTATGAGTCATTACTCAATGATACAGTAACTGACAGTATTTCTGAATTTGTTGAACACCATTGTATCATTCTTTCGCAATCCTGTGATTTGCAAAATGAAAAAATAGAAAGCGTAATAGTCTGTCCCATACTTTCCCTTAAGGAACTCATTACTAATGGAGGAAATGGAGATTTTTATAGAAGTAAATCTGCAAGGGAGCAGTTAAGGCAAGGGAATCAACCTGCATACCATTTATTAAATAAAGTCGCTATAGGCTCAGAAAATGAAGATTATTACTGTGTATCTTTTAGGACAATTTACTCAGTACCTAAAAGTTATCTTATAGCTTTGGTTGGTTATAAAAAAAGAATTCGTTTGCTGCCTCCCTATCGGGAGCATTTATCTCAAAGTTTTGCGCGCTATTTCATGCGTGTAGGTTTGCCTTCTGGTATACCCTCAGATGAAATGAAACATTATAATTATACCACATAATAAATCTTGAAAATTTTTACATTCCAGAGGCTTTTTCAAAATTTACGGATACCTGAATAAATATTTATGTACGATGCATATCCATGTAGAATCCATGCCGACAGTTGCAGGAAATGGAAACGAGTAGCATCACACAACCTCTATAATCTGCTTGGAAATATCAAGGAAATTTTTCCGTAAGCACTTTTGGAATGGCTCCAGTCCAAGGGTAATAAGATTGCAAGTGTTGAACGTTCAGTGTTTTTTTCCTCATCTTTACTTTGCAACACATTGAATATTTCAGACGTAATGACCTTACAACCATTGCCTTCGTATTTCAAACCAAAGGGAGACAATTCTTCATTTATTATTTCTGCATACTGTTTTCTATCCATTGCACTTCCTTGATGGTCCCTAAAGTGTAAGATTATCCAATACTCAAAGGCTTGATTTGAATAAGCTACTTCGAAACCGTTTGCTTGGGCTTTGCTAACGGCATTGTCAAAATCGCAATTTGGAAAATCATCTTTATCAGATACACACCCGACTTTTTCATAAGAATGTCCTTTTGCCAAATTTTTACCTTCACAGGCAATCAGTATTTCTGGTATGACAGACATGGAAGCCTGTTTCCTTTTAAGTTTTCTTTGTTGTTGCCTTCATGCCTTTCCTGTTTCTCTTGTAGCCATGTTGTAATTATTCCTTTTCGCAGCATCGTTGGGCTGTGAATTCATTTAGAAAAGGCACGGCTCCATATTTTCCCTTGAGATAGCTTGTTTCAAAGTTTTCCCCTTTGCGAACTTTTGTTGATTTGAAATCTGATAGAGCATAGAGATGGGCGGCTTCAAATTGGTCTTTTTCTATAAACCATAGTTGATCTTTTCGTAGTATCCCTTCTTTTAGGAAAATTGAGTTTTGGGCTGTTATGATTAGCTGGGCCCCTTTCCCATTGATTTTGGAATTATTGAACAAGGCAAACAGCTTTAGGACGAGGTTCGGATGCAGACGTGCATCAAATTCATCAATAAACAGTGTTTGCCCTGTTTCAAGAGCGTTGATGATCGGTCCGGTCAGGTAGAAATATTTTTTGGTACCATCTGATTCATCTTTCTCCATCATGAAGTCTGTCTTGCCGATAATTCGATTCGTTTCATCGTAGTGGTAGTGGGTGGTGATTGTCCCCGTATAGACGGGGATATGCTCACTTTCAATTTTTGAAAGGAGAAATTCTTTCATTTCTTTTGGAGCACCAGTGGGTATTTCATTAATGCCCATCGTCTTGGACGTTACTTCTCTGATGGACAGATCTGCTACCTCTAACAATTTCATGATTCTGTCATGGAAGTTTTTATCTGATAATTTCTTCATGGTGTAGCCCTTGTATTCAATCTCTTTTTGAGTTGAAAGTACTGCTACTTGGTTGGTAAACCATTTGACGATTTTGCTACAGATTGAGTCATTGAACTGTGCGGCGACAGAAAGCATGAGTGCATTGTCCCTGACAAGTTGCTGTTCATGCAGCATGTTGCCTTTCTTGAAAAGTTTTTGGTGGCCTTCGAAGGTTCCATCGACTGTATCGCGATAGAAAATTTGCACCTCTCTGGTTTTTGCTTCCATCTTTTTATAAAAAAGCCATTCACTAAGTACCTGTTTACGTGTTACTTCACATCCATATCGGTAGATAGCACTATCATCCAAAAAAATGATATTAAATTCCGTCGGGGCGTTTTCAGTTGTGGAAGAAAGCAGAAATGGTTGTACATTGATTGGCTCTTCCTGTTGGCCGTTCTTGGATGAGTTGATAACTAAATGACGCAGAGTTCTTAACGATTCCAAGAGTTTTGTCTTGCCTGAAGCGTTTGCACCATAAATGACAGCAGATTTCAGGATGCGAAGCTTCTTGTCAGGTGTTTCAAGAAAATTTTCCTTTTGATTTTCCTTGTCATAGTTGGAAGCAATGAAGCTGATAGTTACTTCTTCTTTGAAAACCTTATAATTTTTTACGGAATATTCAAGAATCATAGTTATTACCTTTTTTGAATCACTTTTCGTTTAAAACAACATAAACATAATCAATTATACATGTAATAAATTGATTTTTCAACATAAAAATGTATTAAATTGATTTTATAAAATACTATCATGAAATAACGTTTCTAAAATTTGATACTTTTTGGGGAATTTAATCCTAGAAAGCAATGTTTTAAGTTTTTTTTGCTTCATAAGATGGTCTTGTGAATTACGGACTTCTTTGTTTGAAAGTAGAACTGGTTGCCTTTAATCCGGTAGTCAGCCGTATTCGTTTTCAATTTCATCAATTTAGTTGTTTTCCCAGGGTATATTGAGATTGCTTCCTTCTTGCGTTACATTGTAGAAAACAAGGATTGGAAATTTCCCTGTTTTCCTCAAGGAGATACAGATGGACTTGGCAGCACAATTGAAAAGCGTACGGCAGGCATCACAAAAACTTGCATCCAGTAGCTTGGAAGAGCGCAATCAGGCTCTGCGCCTTATAGCAGCAGGACTGAAAAGAGACAAGGTTTCTCTCTTTGCTGCAAATGAACAGGATGTTGCGCAGGCAGAGAAAAATCATGTGGCTCCTGCATTGCTTGGCAGGCTTCATTTTGATGAAAAGAAACTGCAAAGCGTACTCAGTGGTCTTGAAATGGTAGCGACACTTCCTGATCCGATCGGGAAAGTACTTCAGCGCCGTAAGTTGGACGATTCCCTGTTACTTGAGAAAGTTGCCTTTCCTCTAGGGGTCATCGGCATGATTTTTGAAGCCAGACCTGACGCCTTGGTACAGATTGTCTCGCTTGCCTTGAAAAGTGGAAACGGCATAGTCCTCAAGGGTGGCAGGGAAGCAGATAAAAGCAACACTGCGTTGGTAGCTTCGATAAAGAAAAGTCTGGAAGAGACATCATTCGGCAGTGATTGGTTACTGTTGATCCATTCTCGTGAAGAGACTCGCAGACTTTTCGACATGGAAGGTCTGATAGACCTGCTTATTCCTCGAGGATCCAATACCTTTGTCCGGTATGTCATGGAAAACACAAAGATACCGGTCATGGGACATTCCCAGGGACTTTGTTCCATCTATGTTGATGACAGTTGCGATATCGAACAGGCCGTAGCAGTCTGCGTGGATGCAAAAGTACAGTATCCATCTGCCTGCAATGCTGTTGAAACATTGCTGGTCAACCGTAAGATTGCCTCTGTGTTCCTGCCACTCCTGAAGAAGCAGCTGGAAACCTATGGTGTCATTATCCATGGGGATGAGACTTGTCGACGTCTCATTGACTGCGTACCTGCGACGGACGAGGACTGGGACACCGAGTACCTTGCCTTGGAAGTAGCAATCAAGGTCGTCAATTCCGTGGAAGAGGCAATGGAACATATTGCCCGCCACGGTTCGCATCATACCGATGCCATCCTGGCGGAGGATGAGACAAAACAGAAACTTTTCCTGACTCAGGTTGACAGTGCCGATGTATTCGTCAACTGCAGCACCCGTTTTGCCGACGGTTATCGGTTCGGCCTTGGCGCTGAGGTAGGCATAAGTACCAGTAAGCTCCATGCCAGGGGACCTGTGGGTATGGAAGGATTGATGACTACCAAGTACTTGCTGAAGGGTTCGGGAAACATAGTTGATTCCTACAGCAATGGTACCAGCCATTTTACCCATGAGGAGCTTTCCTTGGACGGGAAAGCTATGAACAGGTGAAATGATGGGTAGAAATTTTTCCCAAGTCAAACGGATAGTCGTCAAGGTCGGAACAAATTTACTGTCAGGGCCTGAAGGCATAGATGAAACACGGATTGAAGACATTGTCAGGCAGATCATGGAACTGGAAAAATCAGGTTATCAAATCCTGTTGGTTTCCAGTGGCGCCATCGGAATGGGAGCGAAAGAAATAGGGCTCTCACATTCCATCAGCCAAGTTGCAATGCGGCAGGCCTGTGCCTCAATCGGACAGCCGATTCTCATGCATGCCTATCGCAGGGCCTTCAAGAAATTCGGTGGTATCTGTTCCCAGGTACTTCTGACGCGTAAGGAACTTGATAACAGGACTACCTACAATAACCTGAGAAACAGCGTATTTACGTTGCTTGATCTTGGGGTAATTCCCATTTTCAATGAGAATGATGTCGTCAGTACTTCTGAAATAGGTTCGGCTTTTGGGGACAATGACAGGATGAGTGCCTTCGTAGCCAGTAAGATTGATGCCCAGTTGTTGGTTATCCTGACGGATGTCGATGGACTGTATGATGAAAATCCGAAGCTGACAGACGCGAAATTGCTTAAGGAGATAGATCAGGTTACCGATAAGGTGTTTTCCTATGCAGGTGGGGCCGGTTCTGCATTTGCTACCGGTGGCATGCGTACCAAATTGCTTGCCGCCAGGATTGCAAGCGTAGCCGGTTGTCAAAGTCTTATTGCTTCCGGTTATGAGAAGGATATCTTGCCCCGGCTTCTGGCTGGGGAAGAGATCGGAACCTGTATCCATGCCGTGGAGAAATTGAAACAGCGCCAGCGATGGATACTCAACAACAACCATAGCGGTGCCATTACCGTGGATGCAGGAGCAAAGGATGCACTGGTAAACCACAACAGCCTGCTTCCCAAGGGTATAATTGCAGTTGAAGGGGTTTTCAATGCCGGTGATGTGGTGGAAATCAGGGATGAAGGTGGTGTTGCCTTTGCAAAGGCAGTGCCGTATTATGATAGTACGGATATTGCCGCGATAAGCGGACATAGGAGTGATGAAATTTCCAAGTTGCTGGGACCAGGCAACAAGGATGTAGTCTTCCGTCCTGAGGATATGGTGTTTTTACATGAGTCAGATGAGTAAATACAGGATATATCACAGAAAGCAGGATGTGGGAAAGAAGATTGAGCAGCTTCACCGCAGTGAACAGCTGGCAATCGGCATCATTGATGTAGGGACGCTTGAGCAACTCAAGACGACACTCAGCAGATACATTTCTGAAATGAACTGTTGCCTGCATGCAATCATCAGCAGTGAGAGAGGAGATATCGCTACCTTGCTTGATGAGTTTCCAGATGTGACGTTCATTGTCTTCAATGGCCTTGGTTATCTTGGTGAGTTGATCAATGCTGTGGCTGACGAATGTTTTACGACCTATTTCATGATCGTCAGGACCGACATGGAGCTCGTACGTTTTGACGGTGCCTATATCCTGTCGCTTTTCAATGATGAGCGGGCGCCTGGCATCATCGTTCCTGCCATCGCAAACAGCAATAAGGAAATAATTCCTTCCATGAGGTCTCCTCGTCTTACAGGCAATCTCATTGATCCTGATTCGTATTTTCCTGTCATGTCCGATACCGGTATGTACCAGAGCCTGTATCCGTTCAAGGGCATCGGTTTCTATGACAGGGCATTGTTCCAGCGTCTGCGAGGCTTTGATTTTTCGATTCCCAGTGAGTATTGGCAATGTCTTGACCTTGGATTACGTTGCAACCAATTTGGAAATACAATCGGCTGTACCAGCAGTTTCATCATGAGTTTTCCTGATCGCCTGTCAATAATCGAAGACCGTAGTCCCGTTGAAGGTATGAACAAGGTGCATACAAGGGCCTTGGGTGTGGAAACGATCAACGGAAAGAATTTTGCCCATAAGTTCAGAGGACATTTCGACCGTAAGACATTCAATGAAGAAGTGAAAAAGAGGACGATGTTCCTCATCAAGAAAGATTGGCATACCCTCTGCGCTACATGGCAATATCCTAAAGAGGATAAGACAGAAGACAGCGGGAAGGATGCCCAGTGAAAAGAGTTGTTGCTTTCATTGCCGTCGGTTTGTTTTCATGTCTGTTTCTATTTTCCATGAATCCATTTTCCTATCCTGTTGAGACCGTCTTTATAGACCCTGGCCATGGAGGACAGGATTCCGGTGCAGTCCGGAATTGGGATTTCGCTCCTGGTGGAGAACTCATGGAAAAGGATGTGAACCTTGCCATATCGCTTATCCTGAAGGACTATCTGAAACAAAAAGCTCCGTCTTTGGATGTCGTGCTGACACGTAGCGATGATACCTTTCCCTCGTTGCAGGAGAGGAGCCAGCTGTGCTACCGGACTGTTCTTTCTCCCAAGACAGCTTCTTTGTTTTTGTCCATACATGCAAATGCTTCGACAAACCAATCCGCTGAGGGATTTGAAGTCTTTACGAAGCCAAAAGACAAACAGGTCCCAATCATTGATGAAAAGACGCCGTTGCTGAATATTCCTCTGTTTGCTTCAGAGGACAACAAGACATTGAATGTACAGCAAATGGAGGAAAACCTGAAATTTGCAGGCAACATTGAATCTTCATTGGCTGCAAGCTTTCCTTCCATGGAAGACAGGGGCATCAAGGAAGATGACCTGTATGTACTCAATGCCTGCCGTACCTGTGCGGCCTTGGTAGAAGTCGGTTTCATTTCCAACAGGGAAGATGCATTGCATCTGCTTGATCCGGCTTGGCAGCATAACATGGCCCAAGCCTTGGGAGATGCCATACTCAAATATGTACAACGATAAAAAAAGAAACTGCCCTTGCAGGCAGTTTCCCTTTTCCGTATATGAGTCTTGTTTGTCAATCCTCTCCGATTTTCATCCTTTCCTTTGCAATCAGCTCCCGTTTCAATGTCTTCAGGGCATGAGAGAGACTGACCTTGTAGATGTGCGGATTGATTTGCCGTTTGTAAGACTCGTGGAACATGGCAAGGTTTGCCTTTGCAAATTGCTGTAGCTGTGGCAATGTCTTTTCCTGTGCAATGCGTTTTCCCTCCTTTTATCTTGAGAGATAGCAGGGGAACGCAGGAATTATACATTGGCCCTTTCATCCTGAAGAAATCTGTATCGGAAAAGGGGTGATAGAACGTATATTCCTTGCCAGTTTCTACTTTTTCATCTTCAAGGGTAATAAGGTCTGCCAAAGCGGTGTGCTTCTTGTCATAGAATCTCCAGACCTGCTTGATCCCAGGATTGGTCGTTTTTCCAAAACTGTTGGAAAGTTTCATGGTGGGGATATATGGCTTGTCTGCTTCCGGTTGTTTTGCGCAGAGTTTGTAGACACCGTTGAGTGAGCTTTGGAACCCTCCCGTGACAAGATGCGTGCCGATGCCCCATGAGTCGATAGGTACTTCGTCCTGCATCAATGTCTGGATGATTTCTTCCGTCATATCATTGGATACACAGATCTTGGCATCAGGCAGTCCTGCGTCATCAAGCTTTTTTCTGATCATCTTGGGCAAGTAAGACATATCGCCGCTATCAATCCTCACACCTATGCTCGGAAGTCCCTTGGCTTTCTGTTCAAGGCCGACGATGATTGCATTGTCAATTCCGGAACCTAGTGTATCGTAGGTATCAATCAACAGGATGGCGTTATCAGGATACAGTTTCGCAAATGCCCTGAATGATTCCAGTTCGGAATCGAAACCCATTACCCATGAGTGTGCCATGGTGCCTGCAACGGGGAATGCCATATTTCTTGCCTGCCAAGGTGTTGCTGGTGCTCCGTGTGCCTCCGATGAACGAAGCTCTGGAAGCCGACAGTGCACCATCATCACCTTGTGCCCTTCTTAGCCCGAATTCCATGATCAAGCCATCCTTGCTGGCGTTTACCATGCGGGAAGCCTTTGTGGCAATGAGTGTCTGGAAATTCAGCGTATTGAGCAACATCCCTTCAATCAGTTGGGCCTCGATCAAAGAAGTATGGACTCTGACCAGCGGTTCTCCTGCAAAGACGACCTGTCCTTCGTCAACGGAATAGATGTCTCCGGAAAACCGATAGGAGGACAGATATGAAAGGAACTCAGGCGTAAATTTTCCCAAGGACCTGAGGTAGGCGATATCATCGTCACTGAAACTGAAACCTTCAAGTTTTGCAATCAGTTCCTCCAATCCCTGTGAACAGTGCATAGCCACCGTTGAAGGGGTTGGTCCGATAGAACATGTCAAATACGACATTGGGATTATATCCAAGGGTGTAAAACCCCTGCATCATGGTCAGTTCATAGAAATCTGTAGTCAATGCGCTGATTTGCATACAGTCTTACCTTGCCTTTCCTACTCAGCCTGGATGATCTGGAAACCGGTGTAGGGTACCAAGTTTTCCGGAATCCTGATGGAACCGTCAGCTGTCTGATAGTTCTCGAATATTGCAACAAGAGCCCGTGAAAGAGCGACCGCCGTGCCGTTGAGCATGTGGACGTACTTGATGGCCCCCTCGTCATCCCTGTAACGGATCTGCAATGACCTTGACTGATAGTCCGTACAATTGCTCGTACTGGTCACTTCCCCGTATTCTCCGTTTTCACCTCGGCCTGGCATCCAAGCCTCGATGTCAAATTTCCGATAAGCCGGAGCCCCCAGGTCACCAGTGCAGGTATCTACGATCCTGTAAGGAAGCCCAAGGCCATGGAATATTTCTTCTTCAATTGAAAGCAGCTTCTGATGATAAGCATCACTTTCCTCTGGCAGACAGATGATGAACATCTCAAGCTTTGAGAACTGATGGACCCTGTACAATCCCTTTGAATACTGTCCTGCGCCTCCTGCTTCTCTCCTGAAACAGTGTGAAAGTCCTGTCATCTTTATCGGAAGGTCTTTCTTGTCTATGATGGTGTCACTATAGTAACCGCCCAATGTGATTTCTGCTGTTCCTACCAGGCAAGTTCCCGTTCCTTCTATGGTATAGATATTTGATTCTGCTCCACGTGGATTGAAGCCGATACCTGCAAGTATTTCTTCTTTTGCCACGTCAGGAGTAATGAACGGCGTAAAGCCGTGCTTTACGACAATGTCCATGGCATACCGCTCCAATGCCATCTGAAGCAGTACGGCCTTGTTCTTGAGATAATAGAACTTCGGACCTGCAACTTTTGTACCCTTGTCAAAGTCCAGCAGATCGAGTTTTTCACCAAGCTGTACATGGTCAAGCGGTTTGAAATCGAACTTGGTCGGCTCTCCCACGAACTTTACAGCCAAGCTGTCCTTGTCTTCCTTGCCTACGGGTGCATCAGGATGGGCATAGTTTGGAATTCTTCGGCTTTCTGCATCAAATTCCGCACTGGTTGCGGTCAGTTCCTTTTCAATTTCCGCTATCCGGTTCTTCAGGTCCTTGCCTTCCTCAATCAGAGCCATCCTGGCCTGTTGGTCCATCTTGCCTTTCATCTTGGATGCATTTGCATTCCGCTGTGCACGCAACTCTTCACTTTGTCGGAGCAACGTGGACCGTGCATCCTGCAATTCCATAATATGTTCCAAAGGTACATCCATGAATCTGTTCTTGATGTTCCGGGCAATCTCGTCATGCCTGGTCTTCAGTTCCTTGATGTCAATCATTATAGTACGTCCCTTTAATTAGTGATGATTATTCAGTCTACTTCTTTTAATCCATTGTTGCCAGTAGGAAAAGTTACTTTCCCTTTGCAGCATCTTCCATCTTCCTTGATTTTTCTGCCGTCTTTGCTACGGCTTCGATGACTGTCCCGTTGAGGCCCCCTTCTTCCAGAGCCTTGACTCCTTCGATGGTAGTGCCACCTGCCGAGCAGACTTTCATTTCAAGTTCCATAGGAGCCACTGTACCTTCCTTTCCAAGGGCAAGGGCAACAGCACTTTCCATGGTCGCGTAACAGATGGCATGGCTTTGAGGATAGGGGATGCCTTCCAGGCAGCCCCCTTCGGCCATGGCATGGATGAACTGATAGATATAGGCGATACCACTTCCGCTGATGCCGATGAAAGCCGGCATAAGCCGTTCATCCAAGGGAAATGCCGAACCGAAGCTTTCAGCTATTGCCAAGGCAGTAGTCTTGTCAGCTTTTGTACAGGAAGGACCAAGACAGATTGCAGTGACACTTTTCTTTACTTTGGCCGCAATATTCGGCATGAAGCGTACGACACGTCCTGTACCCAGCCTGTCTTCCAGTATTGATAGCGGTACGCCGGCTGCTATGGAAATGAACAAGGTTTTTCCTTTGTCAGCTTTTCCCAGCCCTTCATAAAGTGTCGGAAGTACCTGAGGCTTGACACAGATCAACACGACTTGGGATTGTCCCAACAGATCCTGCAGATTGTTTGCCGGTATGACAGAACAGGCTGCATTTGCCAAGTCAGCCGCTTTTTGACGTGTGTCTTCTCCCGTATGTGCAAGTATGCACAGACTTTTGAACAGATCGCTGTCAGCCAAGGCTGATGCAATGGCTGAGCCCATGTTGCCCAGCCCGATGATACCAATAGTAAGTTCTTTCCCTTCCATCGTTTTTCCTCTCTGTAGTTCAGTCTTTCCAATGACTGTGATGTAGCTGTCCCTGTCCCTGCAGACCGATGAAATCAGTCTGCCTGAGATATTCATAGGCCGCAATGGCCACACTGTTCGAAAGATTGAGGCTTCTGAGTGCCGGACGCATCGGTATCCTGACACAGTTTTCCTTATGTTCTACCAATACTTCTTCAGGAATACCTGCACTTTCCTTCCCGAAGACCAAGTAGGTATCGCCCTCGCTGGTATAGATGACTTTATGATAGGACTTGGGAGCCTTTGTCGTGTAGAGGAAGAGTTGTTTTTCCTGTCCGTGTATTTCCATGAACTGTGCGATATCTTTCCATTTTGTTATTTCCAGCTGGGACCAGTAGTCCAAGCCTGCCCGTTTCAGATGTTTCTCATCAAGGCTGAAGCCAATGGGATACACAAGATCCAGTTTGGCCCCTATGACTGCACAGGTCCGTGCAATGTTTCCGGTGTTCTGAGGAATTTCTGGTTCAAAAAGTACAATATGCAGTGACATGTCTTTCTCCTTGCAAAACCTTATCATCAGAAGGCTAGCTATGCAAGGAGTTCTGTCCCGATGGTACCGAACCATTGTCAAAAGTGCTGTTTTTTTTTATAGTCGTGATATGTTTGAAATGGTAAAAGCCGTTATATTCGGTATCGTAGAAGGAATCACAGAGTGGCTTCCTATCAGCAGCACCGGTCACCTGTTGCTTTTGGACCAGTTCCTGAAGCTGCAGGTTCCACAGCATTTCATGGACCAGTTCCTGGTACTTATCCAGTTGGGAGCAGTATTTGCGGTCATTGTGCTTTACTTCGGACAGCTCAATCCGTTTTCATTGCGGAAAGATACCGAAGAAAAGAAGACGACGTGGCTATTGTGGGCCAAAGTCGTAGTTGCTACGATTCCTGCCGGTATAGCTGGCTTTTTCCTAGATGACCTGATGGACCGTTATCTCAACAAATGGCAGGTCATCGTCCTTGCATTGTTCGTCTACGGCGTTGCCTATGTGCTTGTGGAACGACATCCCGAACGGAGGAAGACCAAGGTAGACGATGTGGATGGATTATCTTTTCCGGATGCCATAAAAATCGGTCTGTTCCAAGCCCTTGCCATTGTACCTGGTACGAGTCGTAGCGGTTCCACTATCCTGGGAGGTGTCCTGTGTGGCATTTCCCGTCCGGCAGCGGCCCGTTTTTCATTTTTTATGGCAATCCCGGTCATGTTCGGGGCGTCACTTCTCCGACTGGTCAAGCTTGGTCTGTCATATACGCCCGCTGAGGTGCTGATACTTGCCATAGGTTCTGTCGTTTCTTTCCTGGTTTCCCTTGTGGTAATCAAGAAGTTGATGGCATACGTCCGGTCCCATAGCTTTGCAGTCTTCGGCTGGTATCGTATTATCCTTTCAGTCGTCCTGACGGTTGTGTTTCTGCTTCTCCGTCAGCAGTGAGGCCTTTGTCAGGTTCAGGCCTTTCTTTGAGAGCGAGTAGGCTACCTTTTCGATTTCCCTTTTCTTTTTTTCATCTTCATCAAAGAACTCGGGTTGCATCGGTGCCGTGCCTGCATATGTCTGAAAAAGACCGACACCCAACAGTCTGATCGGATTGTGGTTCCATTTTTTGTCCATAAGATCCTGGCTCAGTCCGTATACTTGGCTTGCGTTGTAAATAGGACGGTCCGGTGTAATTTGACAGGAAAAGGTCGTAAAATTCCCATATCTGATTTTGATGCCTATAGTTCGGGCTATCTGCTTTTCCTGCAGGGAACGGTAGATTACCTCAAGACTCATTTCCAGCAATGCATGGTCAATTTCATTTTTCTGGAAAATGTCTTCGGTAAATGTACGCTCAGTGGAAATGGAATGGGACTTTGCTTCCTGTGTATAGATACCGGGATCGATTCCCCTGCAGATTTCATAGAGGTATGTTCCCATTGCCTTGCCGAACAGATGTTCAAGTGAAAGCTGGGTATATTCCCTCAGTACCTGATTGTCGGTGATATGATGTTTCTGCAGCAGGTCCCTTGTCGATTTTCCTATTCCCCATAGTTTCCATAGCCCTACGGCATCGACGAATGGAATTTCCATGCCGGCATCGACAATGCACAGTCCATCAGGCTTGTTATAGTCGCTTGCCATTTTTGCAATGAGCCGGGAAGGGCCGACGCCGACTGAAATGACAAGGCCTGTGTGTTCCTTTACTTTCTGCTTGAGGGCCAGGGCTGCTTCCTTCTTGTCCTTGTAAAGATAGTTGAATCCTGACATGTCCAGGAAGGCTTCGTCGATGGATATCTGTCTGATATCCGGCGTAAAGCTTTTGAACAGTTCCATTACTTCATGGCTTTTTTCACTGTATCTTTTCATCCTGCCCCGGATGACAATGGCAGAAGGACACAATCGCAAGGCTTGGACCATAGGCATCGCAGAATGTATGCCGTATCGCCTTGCCTCATAGCTGCAGGTTGAAACAACGGATCGGGGAGCCCTGGAACCGATAAGCACAGGTTTTCCTGCCAGATCCGGATTATCCAGTATTTCCACTGATGCAAAGAACGCATCAAGGTCGACATGGAAGAAAACAGTCTCAACCATACAGGGTCTTCTCCAGAATGCACCCGACTGCAGAAGAAAATGATATGCCTTCACTTTCTACCAAGACAGGGAAATGGCTGGAAGAGGTCAACCCAGGCAGAGTATTTATTTCATTGATCAGCAAGGTACCGTCCGATCTTAGGAAAAAGTCGACGCGGGCAAAACCGGAACAGCCAAGAGCCTTGAATGCCTGCAATGCCTGGTGCCTGACCTGGGCTTTTGTTTCTTGGCTGACGGGAGCAGGGCAGATGATATGCACGCCCCCTTGCCTGTATTTGTTTTCATAGGTACAGACCCCCGCAGTTTCCTTGTCGGGATCAATGACAAGGCCAGGACCACAGGCAACCAAGGTCCCGTCCGGTTTCTCCAGTATGGCACATTCGATTTCATCCTTGTCGTCTATATAAGGTTGGATAAGCACCCTGGGACTGAGGGACAGCCCCAGTTCGACTGCCTTGCAGAAAGTTGCTTTGTCAGGAACCTTGAGCAAAGTGACCCCGACAGAGCTTCCTGTCGTTTCACTTTTTACGACAATGCTATGGGTATGCAAGGCCTTGCAGGCTTCCTCCAGACTGATTGGGTCTTTTCTGGATGTTATCAGCGTCGGTATGGTAGCCAGCCCTGCCTGCTGCCACACTGCTTGGGCCAGTCCCTTTGCCATACCCAAGGCGCTTGCAGTTGCATCACAGCCACAGCAAGGAATATTGCAGAGCTGAAGAAAAGACTGAAGCCTTCCGTCTTCTCCCTCATTGCCATGGATAATGTCAAAGACGGCATCGATTTCCAGCTGTTTCCCCTGGGGGCCGGTTGCCAATCCGACTCCTGGTACGGCAATGACTTTTTCAGTCGCGTGCCATGAGTTTTCTTCCATGCTGTCCTGAAGGAAGAAATTTCCTTTTTCATCGACTTGAACCAGATAAGGGACTACTCCTGTCTGGATGATGATGTAAGGGAGGATACCCCTGGCACTTTCGGCCGATACCTTCCGCTCGGGAGACCTTCCTCCGAAGAACAAGGCGATGTGGAATCGCTTTTTTCTCAGTTGTAGTTTTTCTGTTTCTTTGATAGCCCGCAAGGCCTCAGCTTTTTCATCCCATGGTAGTTTCTTGTCTTTGAACTCCATGCTATGTTCGTGTCCCTTTCCGAGGAAAAGGACGGTGGCGCCTTCTCCTGCAACGGACAGAGCTTGACGCATTGCAAGTTTTCTGTTGTCAGCACGGATGAATTTCTTTCTGTCATGGCTGTCTATCATGCTTATGATATCGTTGAAAATAGCCTTGTCATCTTCACCGCGTGGGTCTTCCTCACAGACAAAAGCCATCTGTACATAACGGGCTGCAGCTTTTCCCATTGCGCTGCGCTTGCTTTTGTCTCTTTCTCCTGCGGCTCCGAATACTATGATAAGCGGGCTGTCTGGACGAAGTTCCCTAAGTGAAGAAAAAAGCTTGGTAAAGGCATCTGCCGTATGGGCAAAGTCAATTGCTATGTGTATCTTCAGATGATTGTCCAGGACTTCAGAGCGTCCTTTCGGCAAGGAAAGCTTAGGCAGAAGCGGCAACAAGTCTTTTGTGCTGCACTTGAGAAGCAATGCCGCTGTTTCCATTGCAAGCAGGGCATCTGTCCTGAAAAAATAGGGAAACAGCGAACATGCTGTCTTTGTTCCATCAACAGTTATCTGACGAGGGGTTGGGTTGGAAATGCAATGTAGGTCTTCGATGATCCTGACGTTGTGTCCTGTCTGCTTTGCAATTTCCATGCAACGGTCAAGATGGGGATTTTCCCTGCTGGCGATCAACATGCCTTGAGGTTTCAGCTTCCGTATCAGATTGCATTTTGCCTGTATGTAGCCTTCTATGGTTTTGTGCAGTTCCAAATGTTCACTGGTAATGGTCGTAATGACCGCAAGATCAAAACAGACTGTTGCGAGTCTGTCGAGTTCGGGACTGAGCGCATGGCTGGTCGTTTCTACGATTGCCATTTTCAGACCATTGGACAGACAGGTAGCGAAGAAAGCCTGGAGGCTGTCTGCTTCCGGGGTGCTCTGACGATAAGGTGAATCTGCCAATCCCGTACCGTCATCCATATAGACGGTAGAGACAAGGCCGACTTGCAAGCCTTTTGCCTTGAGCAGCTGGTAGAGGAAAAAGGCGGTACTGGTTTTTCCGTCAGTACCTGTTATGCCGATGAGAGACAGACGGTCTGCTGGATGTCCGTAGAAATTGGCACACGCAATGGCAAAAGCTTGTCTGACATGAGGTACCGTGACATAGACGATACCTTTCTCCAACTTGTCGATTTTCTTTTCTGTTACCACAAGCCTTGCACCTTTTCCAATGGCGTCAGCAATGAAGTCATTGCCGTCGGTATGCGTTCCGGGAAAGGCAAAGAAAGCATCACCTTCATGGACTTTGCGCGAATCATAACACAGATGTCCTATTCCCTTGATGGACCGTTCAGCTTCAGTGCAGCTGAAGTCCGTACCTTCAAACAACTCTCCGATATTCAACATGCTGTCATGATACCTGCAACGGTCCTGTTGCGCAAGAAAAAGTGACTTGACAGTAGTAGCAAGGATGCAAATATGCTATAGTCAGGGCATGCGATATGCGGCATTTTCATTGAGAAAAGTCAGATTGCCTGCTATAAGAAAGCTTTTGCGCAGGAACAGATTCTGTTCCTGCTTGTTTTCCTTTCTTCAGGCGGGGCCTCATGCAGGGCGTTGCAGGATGAAACAGCATCTTGTGCTGTTGCTGTTCTCTGTCTCTATCCTGCCAGTCCTTGACGCTTCTGGATTGTCAACTTTTTCCCCATATGCCCTTTGTCTGGGTGGTGCAGGGATTGCGAATGACGAGGGAATGGAAAATCCTGCGAATCTTGCATCGGAAAACATGGAAGATATAACATTCAGTGATTATGCCTCTTATCAGGATACCTACGGTTCTTCATCTGGGTCGGGAAGCAATTCATCCATCTTCCAGAGTCCTGTTTCCTATCTGGGGGCCAGCTTCTTCGGTACCGGTGTATCAATGACCCTGCAAATAAAAAATTATCTTGATGACAAGAAAGATTCGACCGAAGATGCTGTTTCCTTTACCGGACACACTTTGACGATGATGCAAATGGATATTGCCTTGCCTCTGAAATTCCTTCAGGTAGGGCTGCGGTTGAGAGGGGGCAGTGAAGTCAAAAGGCAGAATGCCATAATCCGCAGTGGTTTGCTGGCAATACCGGACTACTTCATCCAGACTTATCTCGAACGTTATGAATATGTGGAAGGTTCTGAATCATACAGTGTCGGGTTAGGAGCAAGGAAACAGATCAATGATGCGTGGGCTCTTGCTTTTACAGCTGACTTGTACCAGGGTGGGGAAGATGCCAGTACGCATTATTTCCTTGATACGCTCAGACTTGGTTTTTCATATGCTACGCCGACCTACAACAAGGAAAACGCACTCAATTTCTTCAAGGTCAGGATATTCGGTGATATCTCCGGTTTTACTGACAGTGACAGCAGATATGTGAGCTTGGCAACTGAGGTCAGATGCCAATTGCTCAGGGACCATTCCGTCTCATTCTTTGCTGCAGTGAAAGCGCTGAAACCTGAGCTGATGGATTATATTACCTTTGATGCAGAAAAAATGTTGGCTACCACTGCATTGGCTCTTTCTTTGCCGTCTTCTGCATATTCCGTTGCGGTATCTTTCCCGCTTTCAGATTTCAGCGACTTTTCTGCTGTTACCGTTTCCTTGACTGGTCAGTATAGGCTATAGTCATCCTTTTTCAGTTGTCAGTTTCTGGACTTTGCCATTGACCAACCTGACGATCATCTGGACGGCGACGGCAATGATGACGATGATAGCTCCGCTGGCAAGGTCAAGCGTGTAGGATAAGGCCAGCCCAGCCAGGCATTCTGCTTCTCCTATCAGCATTGCCAGGAACATCCTTGATTTCAGTTTCCTACTGAGCAATGAAGCGGTTGCCGCGGGGGCACTGATCATAGCAATAAGCAGGATTATGCCTACCAACCGTATGAGGACCACTACTGACAATGCAATAAGCACCAGCAGAAGATATTCAAGGAATGTTACCTTCATGCCGGAAAGCCTTGCGAATTCAGGATCAAAAAGATAAGCCTTCCAGTCTGCAAACAATGCGACGAGAAGAAAAACAACGATTACGGTCAACAGCAGCATACGTAGCAGATCTGCATCGGTGACAGCAAGGATATTGCCAAAGAGGTAGGAATTCATGTCAGGGGGATACCCCGGCATCAATGAAGTGAACAGGATGCCCAGCGCCATACCCAGTGACCAGAACAAGGCTATGGTCACTTCACCGTCTTTTTCACCTTTGCGGCGCGTGTGTCCGATGGCAAGGGCTGCGAGCGTAGAAAATCCCATTGCTCCCAACATCGGGTCGAAACCGAGCAGGTAGCCGAGCCCGACACCGCCGTATGCTGTATGTGCTATGCCGCCGCCCATGAGTATGAGTTTCTTTTCAACGATGATTGTCCCTATAAGACCACAGACTATGCTGGCCAACAGGGTTGCAAAAAATGCGTTCTGTAAAAAATGGTAATGAAACAATGCTTGGATCATATATGCTTCCTCATGTGTGCTCGTGTGGGGGCAGTACCCTATGTGGTACTCCGTGTGCGATCAAGTCGACAGGACAACCATACATGTGTTCGACAATCTGTTCGTTGATCTCAGGATTACCATGGTAGATCAGATGCTCGCTGATGCAGGCCAGATGCTTGACTTGTGAAGAGATTGCCATCATGTCGTGGGAGACAAGGATGATGGTCATGCCCTTTCCATTAAGTTTTGCCAACAGGCTGTATATCTGTTCTCTGCTGGCGGGGTCAACGCTGGCAGTCGGTTCATCGAGCAACAGGAGCTTTGGATGCCTTGCCAGTGACCGGGCAATGAGCAGCCGTTGAAATTCGCCTCCTGACAGGCTTGCTATCTGCCTGTCTGCCAGTTCTGTAAGTCCGACTTCATCCAGTGTCTGCCTGGCCCGGTCAATATCCGCCTGGCGTGTCCGATGAAACGGATGGAGCCCGCTGCCAAGCAGTGCCGTGAGCATGACATCCATGCTGGTTACCGGATAGGAACGGTCGATGTTCGCAAATTGGGGTACGTAGCCTACCTGTTGCCAGCTTTCTTTCAGCGGATGCCCGAAAAACAACACAGGGCCACCCTGGCTCGGTATGAGCTCCAGGATAGCCTTGAATAGTGTTGATTTGCCTCCTCCGTTGGGACCTATGATCCCAAGGTAATCACCGCAGGGAACCTGCATTGAAATATCCTTCAATGCAAGGTTTCCTTCTTTGTATCTGACACTTAGGTGATGTACGGCAAGGGCGAATTTTTCGCTCTCACTCATAGCGTCTCCTTGAATGTATTTGCCATCTTGACCAGGTTGTTGACATAATCCCCGCTCAGAGGGTCAAGCTGGACAGCCTTTCCTCCGATTTCTTCGGCAAATGCCTGTGCCTGGCGACTGTCAATCTCTGCCTGATAGAAGATGACTTTGCAGCCTTCTTGCTTTGCAAGGTCAACCATCTGGGCCATATGCTGGGGCGAAGCGTCCTTGCCTTCTTCTTCCAAAGCGTACATCTTCAGACCGAAATCATCGGCAAAGTAGCCGAAGGCAGGATGATAGACAATGAAGGTCTTGCTTTCCGTTTGGAAAAGGATACCCTTGATCTGTGTAGAAGCTGCTTCGATTTTTCCGATATATGCTTTTGCATTTGCTTTGTAGAACGTTGCGTTGTCGCTGTCGATCTTGCTCAGTTCATCTGCGATTTGGTTGACCATTACTTCCGCTCTCTTAGGACTGAGCCAGATGTGCGGGTCTCTTCCGTCTCCCATTTTCCTGTCAGGATATTGCTGACGGCATGCGGCAGCTTGGTCCACGACTTTCATGTTTGCAGGAAGTTTCGGCAGGATGGCACTTTTTTCAGTCGGTACGCCGATAGAGAAATAGAGCTGTGCATCCTCGAGGTCTGCCATCTGGCGGGGAGTCGGTTCGTATGTTTCAGGACTTGCCCCTGGTGGGATTTCAGTGGAAACGGTTACTTTTGACTGTCCTACTTGCTTGACGAAGGTTGCCTGCGGGACGATGGAAACGGCAACTTTGGGATTTGTGTTGTTTGCTTGTGTTTCAGGCATGCCTGCTGCAGCCAAAGGCATGGCGGCACACAGGGCTACGATTGCAAACAGATGTATTCTTTTTTGCATGTTTTGCTTCCTTGTTTAAATTTGCAAGTAATTTGCAAATTGCACGCTATCATCAAGAAGGCTTCATGTCAACAGCTCTATGAAAAATCTTTGATTATTTTTTCTTGCTTTCTTCGGCAAGTTCTTTTTTGCATGCCTCGCACAGACCGAAAAGAATTGAATTGTCGCAGGTGAGGTCAAACCCATGCTGCTCAGAAATATGTTTGACAAACTGTTGCATGAATCTGCAGTCGAGGTGAATGACTTTTCCACATCTGGAACACTGGAGATGGAGGTGTTCGTTGCAGGTAAGGCATGGTTGGATCTGGTAGTAGGCTTTGTGCCCGTCAGTGGCGGGAAACTTGAGGATTTTGCTTTCTTCGGAAAGCCGGTCAAGGTTCCTGTAGATGGTGGTAAGGTTGAGGTCGATGCCTTTGTCCTCCAGCAATTGGTGGATTTCATCAGCACTGAGGGTAGTATCTGCATGCTTTTCCAGCAGGTCAATCAGCGCTTGTCTGCCTTTTGTGTTGTAGCTGATAGTCTTCATCATATATCCTCTGTGTCAGACTATAGAACAAGCTGAAGTTTTGTACCAGCCCTGAATAAAGTTAAAATGCCCTGTTTATTCTTCATCGGGCTTGACAGTATGAGCCGCTGTGGATATCCTTTTCCCACAGTATTGATTTTGGAAGGAGTACAATATGTCCAAAGCACATAGAGGAACTGGTATTCGTGCAGAAAAGAACCATGGACGCGGAACCTGTCCCGTTTGCGGCAGGACCGGAATCAAGGTTCTGTATGAATCGACCACCGGTGAAGAAAAGGTCATGATCTGCAAGCAATGCAATGCCCGGAAAAACAACGGCAAGTAAGCGGTATTCTTGGCTGAATGGGAGAGACTGTCGGTATGGCAGTCTTTTTCTTTGTTGGGAGGATGCATGGAAGCCAGTTATTTCCTCATCGGTATAAAAGGTACCGGCATGTCCAGCCTTGCCCTTCTGCTGAAAAGGAGAGGAGCTTACGTCTGGGGATGTGACAGCAATGAAGTCTTCCAGACCGACAGTGTCTTGGAAAAATCCGGTATCACCGTGGTGGCAGGATTTGACAGTTCGCATCTGGACCGGTTGGACGAGGCTGCCTGCATCATCTATTCCACGGCTTTTGGGCGAAAGCCTATTGTTTCTGAGGCCAAGAAAAGAGGCTTCAGGATATATAGTTACATTGATTTCCTTGCAGACCTTACAAAGACTTGCCAAAGTTATGGAGTAGCGGGAACCCATGGAAAGACAACCAGTACCGCCGCTACCTGCTGGGCGCTTTCACAAGGAAACAGAAGCAATTTTCCATTTTTTGCACTCTTCGGCTCTTTCCTGCAACATGGCAGCGATGGGCCGATATACCAAGGGAGTGAGGATTTCTTGCTTGAATGCTGTGAGTATGAGGATCACTTTCTCTCTTACAGGTTACGTGGGGCCTTGCTTACCAACGTCGAATGGGATCATCCGGATTATTTTGATGATTATGAAGCAACGGTCAGAAGTTTTGAAACCTTTGCCTGTAAATTGGAGCAGGGAGGTTTCCTTTTGTATTGCCATGATGACAGCGGCGCGAAAAAGGTTGCTGAGTATACCCGGTTGCGTCGGCCTGACCTCAGGGTCATCAGTTACGGTTTTGATGATCCCGGACCTTTTGGGATCAGCATCGATCGGCTTCAAGGAGGCTACAGGCTTCCTGTAACAGGTCTTACGTCTTTTTCTTTTCCCGTGTGGGGCAAGGATTTTGTACGGGACCTTGTCGGGGCTGCTGTATTTGCAACCTGCATCCTGCTGGACAGGCCGAATCCCAGCCTCTATCTGGATAAGGATGCCCTTGTGGTTGACGAAGCGTTGGTCACGGTCCTTGCTACATCCTTGAAGCTGCTCTCTTCCTTCCCTGGAACGGAAGGCCGATGTCAGATCATGGCCGAGGACGGAGGCGTAACCTTTGTAGATGACTATGCACATCATCCGACTGAAATACAAAGTACCATAGCTTCCCTTCGCAGCAGATGGCCTAATCGGCATCTGCTTGTTATCTTTGCTCCTCATACGAGCAGCAGGACCAGGCAGTTCTTCAAACAGTTTGTAACGGCACTGGACAGGGCTGACAAGGTCATTGTCCAGGATACGTTTGCTTCTGCACGTGAGGATCTGACTGATGTCAACTATTCAGAGCTACTGGCAGAAGAAATTGAGAAAAGCGGATTCCGTAGCAGGAAAAACCTCTGCGGGGCATGCATCTATGTACCAGGCAATGATGAAAAAGTCGCTCAGGTAGCTGCAGGCTGGTTGCAAGAGGGCGATGTGTGCATTACCATGGGAGCCGGCAACAACCATTGGCTGTATCGCCGGATCATTGAAAGAAGAAATGCAATAAGGAAATAAAAGATGAAGAGTATGACAGGATATGGTTCAGGGGAAGTCCTCTGTACCGATTTTCAGATGGTAGTAGAAGTCAAGAGCTATAACAACAGGTTCTTGGATATCCTTCATACGATCCCTTGTTACTTGGCACCGTTCGAGGCTGAAATTGACGAGGAAGTGAAGAAGGTTGCAAAGCGCGGCCACGTTGAGGTTTCCGTCAAGATCAGGTTATTGAAAAATGATGTTTCCCTTGTCGTCGATACGCAGGCTGTCAAGCAATATGCAAAAGCCTATGACAGTATCATAAGTGAGAGTGGTTTCAATATCAAACCTGAGCTTTCCGATTTCCTGTCGGTAGAAGGAATCGTATCCAGTGTCAATGCTACTGACAGTGAAAGGTTCAAGCCTGTGCTTTTCCAGTGCCTTACGCATGCGTTGGATCAGTTCGGGGCAAGCAAGGCAAGGGAAGGTGAAGCTACCAAGCAGGATCTGAAGGAAAAAGCTGAAGATATCAAGGAAGGACTTTCAGTCGTCAGCACCTATGCAGATGAGCTTGAGTCCATGATAAGGAAGAACCTTACTGAACGGATTGAGGAAATGCTCGGCGACGCTGGCTATGACAGGAACAGAATCCTGCAGGAAGTAGCCCTGATGCTTGTCAAGCAATCCATAAACGAAGAAATCAAGCGTTTGGGTATCCACCTGAGGGAATTTGACAAGTTGCTTGAAAAAGACGGACCTGTCGGTAAGCGGATGGATTTCCTCTGTCAGGAAATGAACAGGGAAATCAATACGATCGGCTCAAAAAGCCAGATAGCTGAACTTAACCTGCAGGTAGTCAGGATGAAAGACAGCTTGGAGAATATCAGGGAACAGGTCAGGAATGTTGAATAGGAGAGGAAAACTATGAGGATTGCGATCAGCGGGAAAAGCGGCTGTGGCAACACGACGGTAACCGGGCTTGTTGCCGAAAAACTGGGGTATCCCATGGTAAACTTTACATTCAGGAACCTTGCCAAGGAAAAAGGTATCGAATTCTGGGAATTCTGCAGATTGGCTGAGACTGATGATGCATATGACAGGGAGCTGGATCGGCGGCAGGTCGAGATGGCAATGAGGGAGAAGGATTGTGTCCTTGGCTCGCGCCTTGCCATCTGGATGCTTAAGGAAGCGGATTTCAAGGTCTATCTGCATGCAAGCAGCAAGGAGCGGGCCTTGCGGATCCTTAAAAGGGAAGGCGGAGATTTGAAGCTTCGGATGGAACAGACGGCCCGCAGGGACCGCAATGATAGCGCAAGGTACATGCGCATCTATGGCATTGACAACAATGATACGTCTGTAGCTGACCTTGTCATTGATACCGATGGGAAAAATCCTGATGAAATTGCAGAGATGATTGTTGAAATTGCAAAAAAACGGGAAAAGACAGCAGAAAAATAATAACAGCTTATCATTGCTACTATACATTTCTGAAGTATTACGATAAAATACCTTCCGCTGTAGAAGCGAATAGGAGTCAAGAGCGTGAATAAAATTCCATTGGACAAACTCATCGATTACAAGGGGAACATCTATGAAACCACTTGTGTGGCAATCAAGGAAGCTGAAATCCTCAGCAATCCCGGTTGCGGCGGAAAGGAAATCGAGGAAGCCAACGGCAAGATAGTGACCGAAGTTCTGGACCGGGCTTTGGAAGGTGAAATCAAATACACCAAGCTTGATGACGAACGGAAAGCTGAATAGCCGATCCTTTTCCAAGCTGATCTTTCTCTTCGGTCCTACCGGAGTCGGGAAGACAGCCCTTTTGACAGAACTCTGCAAAGATTGTTTTTCGGTAATAAATGCCGATTCGATACAAGTATACAAAGGCTTGGACATCGGATCGGCGAAGGTGTCTCCAGAGGTCATTGAAAGAGTGCCTCATTATTTGGTGGATATCCTTCAGCCGTGGCAGCAGTTTACTGTTGCGAAGTTCATTGAACTGGCCGATCTGGCAGTGGAGGATATAGTTGCAAAGGGAAGGATTCCGATTGTCAGCGGAGGTACTGCATACTATTTCAAACACTTTCTCTATGGCCTGAGCAATGCCCCCCAATCTACTGCAGGAACCCGACAGCAAGTTGCCGCATGGATTGAGAAAAACGGCATTGCGGAGGCTAGGAAGAAACTGCTTGAGGTCGATCCTGTTTCATATGGGAAAATCGCTGCCAACGATGTATATCGGCTCAGCAGGGCTTTGGAAGTCTATGAAGACAGCGGGAAACCTTTGTCGTCTTTTGAAGTTCCCACAACTTTCCGATATGGCATGGAGCCTTTGGTCATAGGTCTTTATAGATCGAAGGAAGAAATGGACCAGAGGATGCGTCTTCGTTTTTCCATGATGATGGAAGCCGGGCTCCTTGAGGAGATCGGACGGCTGAGAAGGGAAGGTGCCGATCCCCGATGGCCTGGCATGCAGGGAATCGGCTACCGTGAATTCTTTTCGGCGATGGAAAGCGGAGAGTATTCCATTTCCCAGATCGGTGATGAGATCGTCAGGGACAGCCGCCTGTATGCCAAACGTCAACTGACATTCTTTCGTTCTTTCTGTGATACGGAATGGGTCCATGCTGATGATATGGGTCGGGTACTTTCCTTAGTAAAAACATATCTTTCAACTTGAATATCTTAATTCCTTTTATTACACTAGGAATTGGAGGCCCATTATGATGATTTCTACCAAGGGCAGATATGCCCTGCGTGTCCTTGTTGACATGACCCGCCATGATGGCGAAGGTTTTGTATCCCTGTCCTTGCTTTCAAAGAGGGCCGGTGTATCACTTAAGTATCTTGAACTGATTGTTTCCGTCCTTAACAAGGGAGGCCTGTTGCTTAGCAAGAGAGGCAAGGAAGGTGGCTACAAACTTTCCCGCCGCGCTTCGCAGATCAGTGTGGGAGAAATCCTTAGGCTTACGGAGGGAACACTGGCTCCTGTGGAGTGTCTTTCAAAAGATGAGGACTGTCCACGTTCAGAACAGTGTCCGACACTTCCTCTTTGGCATAGGCTAGACCGTTTGATAGAAAATTACCTTGACGGTATCTCATTGCTCGACCTGAGTGAAGGGAAGTTCGATGATACTTCAGTGCAGGTACAGCCTTCTGTGTCTTTCCAAGGTTGAGATTTCAGTTACATGAAAGCTGAACTTTTTTTAATCTTACGTTTCAGTTGAACTGCATTGGCCTGGCGTGTTCGATTGCATAGGCAATGCTTTTCAATAAGGGGTATTTTTTTATCTGTGCATTAAGTTCGGCAAGATATTCCTGCCAATCATAAGCAACATGCCGAAATTCGACTTTTTTTCCATCCAATATGGCATATGAGGCCCTTCGGTCTCCATCAAAGGCATAACCGATTGCCCCTGGGTTGATGATTCTCTTTCCCATCGTGCTGAAATCGCAGGAATGGTGGGTATGTCCGGCAAGGATGATATGTGCCTGTTCCTTTGATAATTTTTGTTTCAGTTCGTGGCTGAGGCTTCCTTTATCAGACAGGCTTTCCTTGAATGAGTAGGGGCTTCCATGGCAACAGAGGAAATCCTGCAGGGGACGGGCAATCGGCCACGAAGCAATTGTTTCCTTTGCAAGAGAAGTAAGTCTGTCATCGCAGAACAGGATCAGATCGAGCAGTTCCTGCTCAAATTCGGAAGATGGAGTGAAAGTTTTTACTTCCTCAAGGTTCCCGTCGGTATTTCCTTTTATACAGATGATGGGGTTGAGTTGTTCCAGTGCATCAAAGCATTCTTGGGGATACAGGCCGAGAAAGACCAGATCACCTAAAAAGATGACACCATCGATATCTTGCAGGGATAAGTCCTTGATAACCGCAGTAAATGCCGGCAGGTTTCCGTGTATGTCACTGATACAGGCGTAACGCATATTTTCCCTCCGATATGCAAAAGCAGATGCATCTTTGCAAGATTATTCTCACTATAGACTTATGAACTTTCAATGTCGATAAGGCGTGCTTGGAATTGAGTTTTTTTGTTTTGCGCAACTGTCTTCGGTTGTGTTCTGTGTAAGCCCACGGTACAATCGGGCTATGAATGATGAAATTGCCGGCAATGAGCCAAGACATGTACGGAGGGGGTATTGTCCTTCGGACGAACAGCAGTTTACAGGAGAATCTCGATTACGCTTGGAATCGGGAGCAGAAGATATCATATATCTTCTTGACCGTGGCTATAGTATGGACAGTGCAATTTCCTTTGTCGGTAACCATAGGAGGCTTACTGCTCGTCAGCGGCTTGCCTTGATGCGGCTTTCTGCTTCAACGCAACAAATTGAAGGACGTAGTGCCCGTTGTCTTCCTTCTGTTGCCTTACAGGAAAGCGATGTCTATATTGACGGATTCAATATCATCATTACTTTGGAAACGGCACTTTCACATTCACTGCTTCTGTCGGGACGTGATAGAGTGGTAAGGGACCTTGCTGGAGTGCGGGGAACCTACAGGATCATCGATGTCACGGAATCTGCCATACGTCTGCTTTTTTCTTTTCTTGCTTCACTTTCTGTCCGTAAGGCAACGATATTGCTTGATGCTCCGGTATCCAATTCTGGAAGGCTTTCATGGTTGCTTGAGCAGCTTGCTGGTATGTATCCGTTGCAAGTAGACTCCATGGCCGTACCAGATGCAGACCGGATCTTGGGCAAACAGGAATGTGTCATGACCGGAGACAGTGTTATTTTGGATCGCTGTTCCCATTGGTATAACCTTGTCCGAAACATGTTGCCGCTCCTGGGAGATTACTGGCTTTTTGATTTATGAAATCCTTGGAAACGGATTAATTCCTAGTATTTTAGTATAAAATTACGCAGAACACTTGACAACAGGGATTTCATTGTATAAAATCCTATTAAAATAATAGGAATATAGGAAGGACAGTATATGCAGACAGCAAAAAGCATTGTAGATTTAATCGGCAACACGCCGTTGGTAGAACTGAAGCTATCGACCGATAGAATTTCCGACGTCAGATTGCTGGCGAAACTTGAGCAGGCCAATGCAACAGGTAGTGTCAAGGCAAGGATTGCAAAGGCAATGATCGAGGGGGCGGAAGAAAGAGGAGAGCTCAAGCCTGGATCGGTAATTATCGAGGCCACAAGCGGAAATACCGGAGTGGCTTTGAGCGCCATAGGAGTAAGCAAGGGTTACAGGACCATCATTGTCATGCCTTCGTCTATGAGCGAGGAAAGACGTCAGTTGATTGCAGCCTATGGGGCGGAACTGGTACTGACTGATGGTAGTCTCGGCATGAAAGGTGCGATAGAAAAGGCTCAGGCACTTTCCCAGGAGATTCCTGGAAGTTTCATACCATCCCAGTTTACCAATGCAGACAATCCGAAAGTCCACTACCGGACTACGGGACCTGAAATCTGGAAAGCTACCGAGGGCAAGGTTGATGTTCTCGTTGCCGGTGTAGGAACAGGCGGGACTTTGACCGGTGTTGCTACCTATCTCAAGGAACAGAATAAGGATATCAAGGTCATTGCGGTTGAGCCTGCAGGGTCTCCCGTACTTTCGGAAGGACATGCAGGCAAGCACAAGATACAAGGAATCGGCGCTGGTTTTGTACCGGAGGTCCTTAGGACTGAGCTGATTGATGAAGTCCTTACGGTCAGTGACGAAGAAGCCGCAGCAGGAGCAAAGGAACTTGCAAAATCCCAGCAGATCCTAGCCGGTATATCTTCCGGTGCCGCCTTTGCAGCAAGTCGAAAAGTAGTTGGAAGACAAGAGAGTCAAGGCAAGGTAATCGTCGTAATCTTCCCTGATGGCGGCGAAAGATATCTTTCTACAGGTCTCTTTGGCTAAAACTCATTTTTCATCCAATAAATGTTCTGAATTGGCTTCAAGTTTCTTGTCGTGGATTATTTCCACTTGCTTTGCTGAAGCTGCTTCCTTTGCATCTGCTGCTTGGGAAGCAGCGCCGGCGGCAAGCTGGCCCAGAGCCTTTGTCTTGGTATAGGTCGGAATCTTGAGGGTATAAAGGTACGATACTTTGTCCTGGGAAATCGAATCAATGAGGTACCAGCCGTGCTTGCTCATGGTCAGGTGGAACGTCTGCTGCTGTTGGTAACAATAGCAGTACGTATAGCCTTCCGGCTCTGTTACATCCTCATCTTCGTCAGAAGAGGAAAGATAGTCACTCGGTGAATAGAGCGTTGCTGTTGCCCTGTAGTATCCCTTTCCGAGATCTTGGATGGAAATGTCAGTCACACCGTAGATGTTGGTAGTGGCAGCAAGTGCTGGTTTGCCTTCGTCAATCCAAGTCTTGGGAGCGATGAAGGCTGGAACATTTTCGTATGCCATCCGGGTTTGCCTGGTGACAAACAATGTCGTTACTTCCGTTTCAACAGGGCTCTTCGTGCCACGTGAGAGGCTCGCATCAAGTTTTGTGACATCCAGGTCGTTCTGTGCCTGATAATAAGCCTGTATGACTTGTTCAGGTGCCATGTCAGCGGTGTAGGGAGGGGCAAGGGCTTCTTTGATCCTTGAAGCGGTAAAAGCGCCCACGATGATTATCGCTGCCGCTATGATTGTAATCTTTACGCCCTTATGCCGCCAGAATTTCTTTCTTTCGGCTTTTTTTGACTTTGCGACAAGAAATTCGTTCAATTTTTTATTTTTGTGCATTGTCTCTTCTGGATCCGGCAGCACTTCAAGGTTTTCAAGGTCCCAGCTTACATCCTTGAACCTTTCGATGAACCATTCCAAGGCAACCTGGGGATTCATGTTCCCGCTCAGCTCCCGTTGCTTGCCTAAGGGAAGCGTGAGGATACCGTCCAGGCGGCTGGCAAGCTTGGCGTCAAGTGACGGGGCAAAGACAGGGCCGCACAGCTTGAGCGGAATGATGCTGAATCCGGTTTCCCTCACATCTTCCCTTCCGAACGGCTTGAATCCTGTGATAGCATAGTAGTAGAACTGGGCCATCTGGTCGATCAGTGAGAAAGGCCTGTGCAGTTCGGCATGGATCCAGCCGGTACTGTTGTCAAAGCGGGCTTCGTTGGACACGCTTGAGGCAAAGATATCAGCAATATCGTGAGGAAGCAGCAGGACATCGCCTTCATCGGTGAAGAATATTCTCCACGCGCTCATTATGCCTCCATCCAAGTCAAGGAACGCATTGGTACAGAGCCTGAGCGCCTGTGCGAGGGCAGTGATAAGCTGTGGAGCCCTGTGCCTTAGGCCAAGTGCCAGCTCCGACATCGGATGGATATTCATCTTTTCGAAATAGACACAACGTTTTTCACCGATGACATTGAAGCCGCTCCAGAACCAAGGCCTGAGATTACCGTCGGTAAACAAGTAACCGGGTTGTTTTTCACCTTGAAGAAGGTAGCTTGGAATTTCCATGTCCTTGTTGCCGAACATGATCGCCGTGTATGTCTTTCCCTCGACTTCGATTGTCGTTATGTCTTTCTCAGTGAACACCGTTGCCCTCCTGGTTTGTCATCTTTGCGCACATGTGATAGACCGTCTTTCCTGTTGCAGTGATTTCGTCAATTGTCTTGCCTCTTTTCCCTTTTGCTTCTGTTCCCAGTATCTGCCAGATACCTTGGGGAAAGGCTCTCTGGATGGCTTCAATGATGGAAGCGCCGCAGGCAGAGATTTCCTTTTTCCGCAACGGTAGGAGCAGCGGTGTCTTGTTGACCAAGAGCTTGGCAAAAGCCGTTGCCTGAGTGGTGCAGGAAAGTGGATCAGCAGCTGCATTGCAGTTGCTGCTGACTATGGTCAATGTTCTTCCATTTTGCGTAATTCTTCCTATGAGGCCTGCCAGTTTCTTTACTTGGTCGGCCTTTTCAGCCATACAGCAGATAGGAAGGACCGTTGCCTTCGGAAGCATCGTCTGGATGAATGGCAGATTCAGCTCAAGGGCACATTCTTCCTCAAGATAACTGTTTCCTGATGATATGAAGGAGAATTCCTTGCAAAGTCGGTCTGCTGTCTGTTTTTCGAACTGTACCGTTCCCAGCGGTGTTTCTATTGATTCATCGGCAGGAACAGACAGGAATGCGTTGCCTTCGCTTTCCAACTTACCTTGGTGGCTGGGGTAAAGGAACAGCACACGGTCAAAAAGGGAGGCATCGATTGTGGCATAGGCAAGGACAAGCAGGTCTGCAATGTAATCATAGGCTGCATGCGGAGTCAGAAGTACCATCATATCGGCATCACTGTCTTTTCTTTCTGATGCGGCTACGGTATAGGAGTGCAATTGTCTTTGGTCACTCGGATAGAATATATCCTGATGATAGGTATGCATGTCAGGCCTCCTTTTCAGAAAATAATCGTTCAAGACGCTTTTCGTCTATCTCAGCGACGATGTTTTTTTCATGAGTCGGCAATACGAGCCCCAACGGACCGTCCTTGGCCCTTCTCAGATACTTGACTTGTGTAAAATAAAGGTCTGCCTTTCCACTGTTCTTTGCTCTTGAATAGGTTATGGCAAGGTTTGCGGCATCCAGGATGACGTCCAAGGGGATGCTCTTGTCTTTTTGAGCCTTGATGAATACATAGCCTCCCGGATAATCCCGGGTATGCATCCACCAATCATTGCCTCTGGTATATCGGCGTAGCAACTGATCGTTTTCCTTTGCATTCCTGCCTACGAGCAGAGTAAAGGAACCACTGTGCAATACCAATCCTACAGTCGGTACTGCCTTTGGTTTGTCTGCAGTCTGTTCACCCAAGGCTTTCTTGAATCGTCTTATATCGCTCTCATCATCTGTATGGGAAAGCAGGTGCTCATAGTAGGCCTGTTGCTTCCTGTAGTTTTCAAGAGCCTGTCTGTATTCTTCCTGGGCGTTCTGGAACGTACCTTTTTTCTTTTGGTACTTCTGATAGTACAGCTCGATGTTCTGTTTGGAACTGAGTTTCGGGTCCAGTATAAGCAGCCGTTTTCCACCATTGAACCAGTCGTCGACCTCAAGCTGGTGCTGGTCTGCTTTCAAGAGGTACAAGTTGGAAGCAAGAAGATCTCCGTTCTGCTTGTCATGTTCGAAATTTTCATTTGCATGTTGCCTTGCAAGCAATGCCTTGACACTTCCTTCCAGTTCCCTGAGCTTCCTGTCCCGTTGCTGTTCGATACGTTGCCTCAGCTGGGCAGCAGTTTCATCAGTACTTTTTCGTCCATATGCAAGTTCTATCTGGCGGTTGAATGATAGGCCTTCTTCCCGAGGACGGATAGGGAACCTGCCGTCATCTTCTTTTGGTTCGGGCAGAGGGAAGGGCTTTCCTGCGGTTTCATCCCGCCCCGGCCGTCTGTAGAGTAGCTCACTGATGACAAGCTTGTCATCAGTAATGATGATGTTTGCGCCGGCACCGGAATAGAGCCTGAAGAAAACATGCAGATGTCCTGTGGTGTCTTCCATGTGGAGATGCAGTATCCTGTCTCCTGGTATCGTTGATGCCTCCACGATCCTGCATCCTTCCAAGTGTGCCCTGCAGTACTGGATGAACCGTTGCAGCTTGCTTGTCTTTCCCGTCTGGGTCGGTGCAGTTTTTTCTGTTTCCCTGTGGATCCTGGCATTTGGGGTACCGATTTCCGTATACAAGGTCCATCGGCCCTCATCGGGATGATGGAATGACCATGACAGGCTATGGAAATCGTGCTGTACAACTGACTGCAGCCTGCTTTCTTTCAAAGGCAATTCACTGCAGATGAGCTGAAGTTCACGCCAGTTCAAAGACATGATGCCTCCCTTTTCCATTCTTCTGCAATTTCTCCGGCAAGATAGAATGAGCCGCAGACGAGGATGGCTCCTTCGGCTGGGCATCGTTGCCTTGCTTCCTTCAATGCTGCATCTGCCCCTATTTCAAGCAGTATGTCATGTGTATTGTCCGTATCCTGTTGCATGAACAGTTCGTACAAGGACTGCATGTCACTTTTCTTATAGGTCCCTGGCCTGCAGAGTATGATGGTCTTGTAGCTGTGGAGCAGCAGGTGCGCCATATGCAGATGATCTTTGCCTTGGATGGCTCCGAAAATGACGATTGTCTTTTCAGGGGCATAGAGCTGTTCCATCGAATCAATGAGAGCCTTGAGGCTGTGGTCTGTATGGGCACCGTCGATGTAAATCGGCGGATCATCGGAAATCTTTTCGAATCTTCCAGGTAGCGTACAGCTTTCCATGGCAACTTTTGAAGCTGGGGCATAGAGCTTGAGGATCCTCAGGCAGAGGAGGGCAAGTGCGCAGTTGGCGGCCATGACCCGTCCTTTCATGGCTAGGGTAAAGTGTTCTTCGAACACAGGTCTATCGTGCCATGTTGTTTCCTTCAGGTGCCATTTGGCGGTATCTTCGGTAATTTTCCATCGATAGGTTGCGATTTCTCCATCTGTAGTCGTCTTGCTCTCCATATCAAGCAACAGGTCTGAAAGCAACCACTGGGGACTATGGACATCCTTTGCCTGAGAGGCCATGACATTTCTGGCTTCAGGCAGCAAGGCTGCGACAAAGGAAGGGATTCCTTCCTTTATTATTTTGCTTTTTTCCGTGGCAATGGCATGGATGGTCTTGCCAAGTATCTGTGTGTGTTCGAGTTCAATCGGACAGAGGACGGAAGCTATGGGCGTGATTGTGTTCGTAGCATCCAGCCTTCCTCCCAAACCTGTTTCAATGACGGCATACTTGCAACCCCATGCGGAAAAGAGCATGAAGGCATACAGCGTATACAGCTCAAAGGTGGTGACTGAAGTTTCTCCCCATTCATCGCTGAAGCAAAAACCTTCCAGTCCTTCCCTGAGTCTGTTGCCGACTTTGACAAGAAATTGATCGGGAAAGAAAGTACCGCAGAGCGAAAAACGTTCCCTGTAATCGATCAAGTGGGGAGAAGCATACAGACCGGTCTTGAAACCTTGGGCCTGGATGGCCGAGGCGAGAAACATGGCAGTACTTCCCTTGCCTTTGCTTCCTGCTACATGTATGGCTTGGAAATCTTTTTCCGGATGAGCAAAATGGTCAAGCAGTGCACGCATCCTGTCCAGCCTATAGACTCTGGTAGTGTAATGGTCTGTCTGCTTTTCAAGGTTTGTGAAACTTTCCATATAGGAAATGATATCGTCAAAAGTTTCGAAACAATGTTTCGGCGTATTATTCATAGCAAGACTGTACCCTCAAATTTCTTTTTTGTGAACTACCGGCAGGCTTCCTGCAGAGGGAAGGAATTGCCATTGTCTTTACCCCAATTTAGATGTTTTGTGTAACAATACCCCTAGTAGTTGACAGATTTAAAAAAAATGTAATATTAACGGCTTGATTTTCTGAAAAGAGCTGAATTATCATTGTAACGTCATTAAGAGATCGTTGTTTGGAGGAGAGCTGATGAAGAGACAGGATGACCGCCCGTGGAGGACTCTGGATCCGTTCAGAGGGAAAATGTTCACTGGAGAATGGCCGACACTTGTCGAACTGTTTGATATAACCTGCAAACGGTTTCCGCACAGACCTTGCTTCAGGCAGTTTATTCCAGAGGACTGGACCCTTGATTTTACCCAGGCGCATGACCATATCATCGGCATTGCCAACTATATCCTTGCACAGGGAACCAAGAAGGGTGACAAGATAGCAGTCAGTGGCAAGAACAGCTGTGAATGGGCCCTTGCCTATTTAGGTGCGATTTATGCAGGATGTGTCATTGTTCCTTTGGATGCGGCCCTGAAACTGCCGGAAATGGAACATTTCATGGAATTTGCAGGCGTCAAGGGAGCTTTTCTCGACAATGACAAGCTGCAGAAGCTTTCTGCTGAAGGGGGAAGCAGACTTTCCTTTGCCTTGGGCCTTGATAAAGTTTCCGGCGATGCTTATCTGCTTGACCATGAGATTGCGGGGCCACTGTCCGAAGATGCCCCGAAAGCTATCTCTGGCGACGTGGCGGCTATTCTCTTTACCAGTGGTACGACCGGAATTCCGAAGGGCGTACAGCTGACCCATGAGAATATAGTGTCTGATACATTCCTGGCTGAATGTTATATGCCGGTCGATGCCTATGACGTATGGTATGCGATTCTCCCTATCCATCATGCTTATACGATGGTGGCTGTCTTTATGGAAGGAATAGCAACCGGCGCAGAAGTCGTCTTTGGCAAGCGCCTGGCAATCAACCAGCTTTTCAAGGAACTGAGGGACGGAAAGGTTACCATGTTCCTTGCCGTGCCGATGCTGTTCAACAAACTGTTGTCCGGGCTTATGGAAGGCATAAAGAAGAAATCCATCATAGCCTATGGCCTGATCCGGTTCGGAATGGGATTTTCCGGTTTTGTAAAGAAGCTTACGGGCAAGAACATAGGCAGAAAACTGTTCGGCGGGTTGCTTCGCAACATTGCCCTTGAAAGCAACAGGATCTGTATCTGCGGCGGCGGTCCTCTTCCTGCATCAACTTTCAAAATGTACAACCAGTTGGGAATTGATTTCGTGCAGGGATATGGCTTGACGGAAGCAAGTCCCATTACGCACCTCAATCCTGTCGATGCCTATAAGGAAACATCGGTAGGCAAGTTGTTCCCGACACTTGAACAGAAGATCGTGGATCCTGACGAAGACGGCAATGGCTTGCTGTATATCAAGGGATCTGTAGTCATGAAGGGCTATTATAACAATCCTGAAGCGACTGCTGAGGTACTGGCTGAAGATGGTTGGCTGAATACCGGTGATGTGGGACACTTGGATGATGAGGGATACCTTTACTTGACCGGACGCAAGAGAAACATCATCGTGACTGAGGGAGGCAAGAATGTCTTTCCTGAGGAAGTCGAGGATCATTTCCAGCTATACAATGAAATTGAACAGATCTGTGTCTGCAGCTACGTGAAGGACAAGGATATGAAGATCGAGGGTATACGTGCGATAGTCTATCCGTCTGAAGCATTGCGGAACAAATATGCTGAAGGAAAAGTATTGCAGACAAAAGTCCAGACAGTCATTGACCAGGTGAACAAGGGACTGCCTTCCTATGAAAAGATTGAGAAGTTGGTCATATCCATGCAGCCGTTGCCGGAGACGAGTACCAAGAAAGTAAAGCGTTTTGAGGTTGCAAAAATCTTTGAAGATCAATAGTATGCAGCTATGAACAGCAGTGTAAGGAATTTTCTCCGTGCGCAAGCGCACGATGTACATCCGATAGTAATGGTCGGCAAGGGTGGCTATGATGAAATGGTGGCAAAGGCCTTGGACGAGGCTTTGCTTCATCATGAACTGGTAAAAGTCAAGTTTCAGGCCAACAGGGACCAGATGGAACAGATTGCCTCTCAGTTGGCGGTGGCCACAAACTCCGAACTGGTCGGTAAGATCGGCTTCATCTCCATTTTCTATAGGGAAAGTGAGGAACATCTTATCACGATGCCAAGGGCCCTATTCAAATAGCAGGAAGGAACCGATGAAAAGACTCCAGCGGTCCTTTCTTCTATTGAAAGACTGGTGTCGGTTTTGGCCGTAGGGAGAAGTATAAGGCAGGGTGTTTCCTGCCTGAGTCTGTATGTATATGTTTTTCAAATAATTTTCTCTTTTGCCATCCGAAACTTTCATTTGAACGGTTCAGTCATCTGTCTCCGTTCATTTTTTGTCTGTACATGGCATGAGTTGGCAGATTTAAGGATTTACTAGTCAAGTTGCTAATCATAAAGCAAATACAAAGCCCGGCCAAATCTTCAATCAATATGTATAGAACTTGGCGAACTGTCAGCAAGGGGCAGGTGTAGGGGCCTTGCAATTGATATGGTACCGTACAATCGGTAGAATGAAGCCAAGGAGTTGACTATGGTCTATATCATTCTGGCGATTGTCGTTGTCTTGCTGCTCATCTATATCTCACTGTACAACAGCTTGGTACGTCTGAGAAACCGGAGCGAAGAAGCAGAAGCACAGATCGGCGCTCATGAAAAACAGCGGTACGATCTTATTCCGAATCTTGTTGAAACTGTCAAAGGGTATGCAGCCCATGAGAAAGGTACCCTTGAAGCTGTCGTAGCGGCACGGAACAAAGCTATTTCTTCTACGGGTATAAGTGAATCGGATGCAAGCAACAAGGAACTGAGCAATGCCTTAGGTAAATTGTTTGCCTTGGCAGAAGCCTATCCGCAGCTCAAGGCCAATGAAAATTTCATGAACTTGCAGCAGACTCTCAGTGCCGTGGAAGAGAAGATTCTCAATGCAAGAAAGTATTACAATGCCGTCGTGAGGGAATTCAATACCCGTTGTGAGACATTTCCTTCAAATCTAGCTGCAAGCATGGGACACTTTTCCAAGAAGCCATATCTTGAGATCGAAGAGGCTGCAAAGCAGAACGTCAAGGTCAGTTTCTAATCCATATCGGGTGTGAACAGGTTCTTGATTTTCTTTTTATGTCCTGTGCGTTTCAATAACCATCGGGTAACTTCCCTGCCATTGGCGGGGAAGAATATCCACATTGCAATGTAGTAATCAAGTGAACAAAGTCCGAACGCTGCACAGAAATAGGGCAATGCCGGCAGATTGATTTTGGAGAGAAGCCAATCTGTTGCCAGAGCCGTGCACATCAGCATGCTGAAATTCTTGGCAAAATCAATCATGTAAGGTTTCATGCTTTTGTGAAAACCATATTTGTGCACCATGTATGGTTCTATCCAGCTGCTGGTAAGAAGTTCACTGATGACGATTCCTAAAAAAATACCTGCTGCTTTGTAATACAAGCCGAATATATAGGAAAGCAGGACACTGAGGACAGTCTGGAGAACCGGCTTGTAGCGGTCTTGGTAAAATATGCCGTAGCTGCTCTCATAGATAGTTGCGATCAACCTTTTGTAAAGCAGGTATTGGGTCATGGAAATCAGGAACTACCGTTTTCGTAGAGAAGGTCGCTGCCTGTGGGTAAACCAGATGGAAAAACGGGTTGAAGCACGCAATGAGGATGATGGCAAGGTAGCCGATGCTGAGAGAATAGATATGGTTGATTTTTACGAACCATTGGTAGCAATACTCGGGGCTTTCCATCGTACAGAGGTTGCCTATGCTTGATTCTATGGATTTCTGCATCATGGCAATGCCTGTGGCAAGTCCCAATATGACCAACTGATAGTTTGCAAAACACCCAAGGGTAGAAGCTCCGAGCATCGCTGAAAGCAGTACGCATTCAATTGTCATCGTGATACTGAAGCCCATCCGATGGAAAATAAGTGCCCGTGTGCTCTTCCCGATATCCTGGACCGTCTTTTCAGGCAATGGAGCAATTGTCTTTTCCCGTAGATAGGGAAACATCCTGAATGACTTGTATCTTGCGATGACATACCGGAGCGTATTTGACAAAGCGTAGGCAAGGGCATATAGATAGAAATTCCTGGTAAGCAGCAGGATTGCTACCTGCACGACAAGCTGGAGCATCTGTGCAACAGAGATGATGGTAGTGGTGATATACTGCTTCTGGTCTGCCTGGATGATGATGGCATGCCAGCTGTTGAGCAATGACCCTACCGTTCCCAGCAGATAGATGAGGAAATAGATCCGTATCTGGTATGGTGCAATATGCGTAGTATTCGCTACATTAGGAATGAACGGAAGAAATGCCAGTCCGAACAACAGTACTCCATAGGTAATCCTATGATAGATTTTTCTGATATAGTGATTGAGGGATTTGATCTTTTCCTTGTTCGCTTCGACAAGCGGTGCATACAGATAAAAAGCAAGCGAGCTGCTTATGCCGAATTCCGTAATGGACAATACCATCAGGATGCTGGTGATCAATCCCTTTAAGCCTAAGTATTCTGCTGAAAGGCACTTTATGAAGAATGAACGCTCTACAAAGCCAAGCAAACCCGAAGAAAGCTGGAATATTGTAGCAAACTTGATGTTTCTCTTGGAATTGTCGATTCTTGTCTTGTCGTTGTTTTCTACCATGAATTCTCCGTCAGCTAGTAGCACAAATTTATAAGGGAAAATTTACAAGAAAGTGTGAAAAAAATCATATTTTTTTTACAAATTCTTTGAATTCATAGCTTCAAAGGCATTTACAGCGTTATTATCACCGCTGACTACCAAGATGTCACCTGCTTTCAGCATCGTAGATGGGGCTATGTACCCGTTTGCCTTGTCATCCCTGACGATGGCAACGATATTGATATGAAACTTTTCTCTGAAATTGACTTCCCTTACCGTCTTGTCAGCATACTTGTCATTCATGACCAATTCGATGATGGAAAAATCCTCTCCGATAGGCAACACATCCAGCGTCAGCTTGGCTGTGAGTGTCTTGGCAAGCTTCGCTCCCATTTCAACTTCAGGATTGACTATTTCAGCTCCAATCCTTCTCAGTAGCCTTCCGTGTTCTTCGTTGAGGGCTTTTGCTATTACCCTGGGAACGCCCAATTCTATGGCATTCATCGTGGCCAGAAGATTGGCCTCGATATTCTTGCCGATGCAGACAATGACCGTTGCACAGTTCTCTATGCCGGCAGATTTGAGTTCTTCTATGGTGAGGCGTTCCATTACCATGAGGTCATTGACTTGGTTCCTCAAGGGCTCAAGGCTGGCTTGATCCTTGTCAATTGCAATGACAGTCTTGCCTTCTTCCAGCAGTCCCCTAGCCAGGGACAATCCGAATCTCCCGATACCGATTACTCCAAATAGATTGTTATCTGACATATATCTGCTCCTTTTCTTATCCGATCAATATATCTTCCGTGAGGTAGTTCACGTTTTTCCTGGCTCTATGCCAGCTGCAGGTGATGGTCAACGGGCCAAGCCTTCCGATGAACATCAGCAGAATTAAGGTTAATTTACTGCAGATTCCCAGTCTCGTCGTTATGCCCATGGAAAGTCCTACCGTACCAAATGCACTTATGCATTCGAAGAGAACTTCCAGAAAGTTGAACCGTGGTCCCTCGACTGAAAAAACAATGGCTGTTGCAAGCAACGTAAAGAGGATGCCAAGGACCGTTACCATAAAAGCCCGAAGGATTGAGTCATCGTCAATAGTACGGTGGAAAGCTGAGATTTTCGAATGTGTTTCGATTTTTCTAATGGAAAGCAATACGGTAAACAGTGTCGTCGTCTTGATGCCGCCGCCGGTCGAACCAGGCGAGGCTCCTACGAACATCAGTAACATGGTCAGCATTGAACTGGTATTTGTAAGCTGTGAGATGTCGATGGTACTGAAACCAGCTGTCCTGGTAGTCGTACTCTGGAAAAAGGCCTCCATCCATGGAATATGCTGTGAAAAGTGGAAGCCGATAGTACCCAGTACCAGCAGCCAGAAGGTCATGGTCAGCACGATCTTTGAATGCATCTTCAACCTGTGGTTCTTCCTGTAGGCAAAGATGTCGTTGATGACATAAAAACCTAAACCACCGATGATGATGAGTGTTGTCGTCGTTATGTTGAGCAGGACACTGTGCCTGTAGGGAATCAAGCCGGTGAAGTTGCCAAGCAAATCGAAACCTGCATTGTTGAAGGCGGAAATGGCATGGAATATAGATATGCCCAGAGCTTTCATCGGCAGATAATCCTTGCTGAATACCTGATAGCTGAGCAATGCTCCGATTGACTCACAGACCAAGCTGGTTGCAATGACCGTACGCACGATTGAATTGATATCAAAACCGGGTTTTGAGTTCAGTGCTTCCCGTGCAAGCTGGATGTTTGAGTAACTTCTGTTACCTCCGATCAGCATGAGAAAAAAAAGGGCAAAAGACGCAAAGCCGATGCCTCCCAGCTGAATCAAGGTTCCCAATACAAAATCTCCGAAGAAAGAGAGCGTGTTTCCTACATCAATCGTAGAAAGTCCTGTTACACAGACGGCGCTGGTCGAAGTGAAAAAGGAATCTATCAACGAAATTTCCTTTCCTGGCTGATGGCTTATCGGAAGCCAGAGCAGGAAAGTACCCATGACGATGATTGAGGCAAAACCTAAGATAAGACGCTTGCCTGGCGTCAATCGTCTACGAAATGAAGATTTCATAAGGAAAAGTATACTGTTGCATGAAGAAGATTTCAACCTATGTCGTAACTGTATGACCTACAGTAATTAACGTAAGTCATATTTGCTGTTGCCATTGAATATTTCCACTGGTTTTGTGTGGAAAATGGCGATGTGTGGCGAACATCCTTTCCTGACATTCCCGATGCTCTTTGGTGATATGCTCTGCTACTGTTCTTCGATTATTGACAGGCTCTTTACCTCATGTACCTGCAGAGCTTTCAGCAGGCAGTTTCCCTTGAATTCAAGAGTTTCTAAATTTTGGATGGCTTCATTGGTCCTTGTGGCACAATACCTTCCACCGTCAATGAAGATTTCCATGACGCTATGGTCGATCAAAAGATCTATTTCGGTTGCGTTCTGCCTTGTGGATGGTATGTGGATACTGTCAAAGACGATTTCTTCAGGAGCAATACTGATTTTGCAGATTTCACGTGTTCCGGCTTTCAACAGCACTTCCATTTCTGCTGTTGCTTCGGATCTGATGACTGTACATGTAATACGGCATTGGAGCAGGGCAGGATCAGAAATCTGCATGGCGCCGTTGAGCATGATATCTGCCTTGTCCTTGCCGCCGCTAAGCAAGCTTTTCCCTTGCAACGTGTCAAATTCACTGATCGGCAACTGTACAAGTTCCCTGTTATCGGTAAGCGACAGTGTCCTTGGTATTGAAATGACATTATTCCAACCCTGTCCACTGCTGAAACCGTTGATGAATGCAACCAAGATGGTTCGGTTCCTGTTATCCCTGAAGGTATTGGTTGCATAGAATTGGGAACTGTGGTCGATCAGGCCGGCTTCTTCTGTTTTGAATTCCAGTTTTTCCGTATTAAAGGTACCCGTTTGATATTGTACCTGCCCATAAGGGGAGCCGAGAAGCACCCATTTGCCTTGCAAAGGGAAAAAGTTTGGACATTCCATCAGCTCGATTATCGGTTTGAATGTCTGAAGTACTTTCAGGTATTTCCAATTGACAAGACTGCCGTCTGGACTTTCAAAAAGAAGGATTGAAGGAACCTGTGAAGAACCTACAGCGGCTCCCAGGACAAGGAAGAACCTTCCGTCCGCATTGAACATGTAAGGATCTCTCCAGTCATGTCGTATTTCCGAAGGCAGACCTTCCATATCTACGGTAATCGCGTTGATCCGCTCATCTGACAGAGTTTTCATGTCCTTGTCCAGTAGGACGGCTTTCTGAATATTGGGATTGTGCTTCTCATCGTATTGTACACTTGTATACATGAGCACCGGATTACCATTGCTGTTGATGCCTATGCATCCTGAAAAGCAATGATGTTCTCCTTTCTCATGCTGAGGGCAGAGCATATCCTTCATGACCTCATAATGTATGAAATCCTTTGTACGGGTATGTCCCCAATGCAGATTACCCCATTTGTCCGAAGCAGGGTTATACTGGTAAAAGAGATGATAGCTGCCGTTGAAGTAGATGGTACCGTTCGGGTCGTTGATCCAATTATATGCTGGCCTGAAATGAAAACGTGGGTAATTCTTGTCCATTTTTGTCTGATGGTGAGGAAGCAAGCTTATCAAAACGACGCTTCCGCCTTTCTCCTGTTGAAAGATACGTGGAATTCTTCCTGATAGAATTCCTTGCTGTAGTGGCAACAGAATAGGAAAGACTGCAGGAAAAGTCAACAAAATGACTTTTGGCAGTTTCAGAAAACTTTTGTCAGAACTGTAAATCCTTAGCCCATCGCAAAGCTTTTGCTTCGTTGTTTTCCGTAGTGTTGATCGATTGGTCCAGGAAGTCCTGTCCACTGACACAGGTATTGCCGGAAAGTTCTTTTTTCAGTTGTATGAAGCATTTTTGTGCCGCATTTTCCTCTTTGCTTGCGTGGCATGCAAACAGAGCTATTTTTTTGCCTTCAATTTTATTTTGTTTAATAAAGGTATGAATGGGTGAAGCATAGGAACCTGCCCAGATTAGTGTGCCGATGATGATGTTTTGGTAAGAGTTTAAATCAACAGCAGAATTGACAAGTTTTGGTTTCATCTTGAAAATTGTACTTGCTCCGCCCAGAAAGAATCGCATGAAGCCTTTCGGTGGCAATTTCTTTTTTGGTTTTATCGCGAGCAAATCTGCCTGCAGTTGCTTGGCTATTATTTCCGCGATATATTTGGTGTTGTTTGTAGATGAATAGAATACGACTAAAGTTTTCATTTGATTTATCTTCTTTTTTAATATCAGATTAAAAGTATTTGCCATAGGCCTGGTTTTATCTCAAAGCCGATAAAAACATTTTAGGACCAGAATCTTCTGCATGTTTACACTTATACTCTTGCAGGTTCTATTAGTACTCAACAGCATCCAAGTATTGTATGCTAAGTATATAATATTTGTTCTGAAAATTCTCTCAATATTTATAATATGAGAAGAACTATTTTATAAAAGATAACCTTACTAAGAGGTTTTTTTTCTATGCTTTCAGTGTGATGGAATTGATTGGGAACTTACACTTTCTTGCTTTTATCAATGTCATCAACAAGATTTTTTACATTGATTAAAGGAAAAATAATAGCGCCAAAACCAGCTGTAGCAAATGTAGTTGTAATTGTTGCACGTAAATATGGAAATAAAATAGCTGGCATCGTATATTTTTCAAAATATGTTCCATTTTGAGTATGTTCTATTTCTTTTTTGATTCGGAAAAGTCCTGTTATACAGAATTCTCCTTCAGCTAATTGATTTTCATATTTTTCTGAGGCGAACGCTTTCAATTTAATTCCAAATTTACAAATAAGTATTTTATATTCATTGTTTGTGTCGTTGATAGATTCAAATGGAGGAATTCCAAAACTAAATCTAAAATTTGATAATGGCGCTTTATATTGTAGAACATCAGTATTATTTTTTACGTTGAAGTCAATTTTGTCTACTTTGTATGATAAAAATTCCAAATCAGCTAAGCAACCAGGCTTATCTTCTTGCATTCATTTCCTCTCTTTATATTAGCTGGGTTACATAAGTTGCTTTCAGATGTATACATGATTTTTTCTTTTGAACAAAATCTATCATTTATGTAACTTTCTGTATATTCTATGCTATATAACTCATTGCATGTTTGTACATGTAAGAAGCTTCCTGGTTCAAAGAAATACTTTTGAGGTTTGGTTTCTTTATGAATTTCAATAATATTTTGTGGTTTGCCCGCTTGAATTTCAAATGTAAACATTGGCCTGGAATTAAACAGTAAACTCATATCAAGTGTATTATTCTTTACATTTTCTATTTCTTGCTTAGTTACAGAGACGCAAATATATTTGAATAACATTCCATTGTCATCAGTAAAAGAACATAAAAACCACTTGCCAGAATTTTCTTCTTGTGCTGAAAACAATATCGGAAAATCATAATAATCTAGCATTTCTATTAATTGAATTTTCATAATATCCTCACTGAACCAATTTCCAACTTGTTGATATCCACCATGAAATGTGTTCTTCCTTTTGGAGAACCATTCCGTCATTTTCATGTAAAGTCAACATATAAATTTGCTGTTTTCGAAACTTGAGTACTCGCTTTTGTCTGTCTTTTGCAGCTTCCTTAGACTCAAATAAAGAACAAGCTCTTGCAATACATTCTAATTTTTCATTTTTCTGTGGAGGTTTACCGAAAAGAAAGACTGGCGTGTTTGAGGACTTTTCAGTTGATTCATATATTTTTCGTTGCGACCAAAAATCCGTTTCTGTAGGTGGCAATTTCCTTACAAATCTAAAAGCTTTCTTATTGCAAGGATAAATAGCCTCTTTGGGCGGGCAGGTTTCGCGTATATCGTCTAGTTTTTCAGTGAACTCAAATTTTTCTCTTTATTGAAACTAACATATAATTTTAAATATGTCAATTTTATTTTTTACCTAAGCTGTATACGGAAACAAAAAAATATATTTATATGTGAAATAGAAGGAAATCTATGAAAATCCGTATTTGCAAGCAAGTACCATTTCTGATTAGTGCCGTAACTGTCTTGGACGTAATAGAAAGCTGTTGAATCTGGTTATGAAGTTCTATTTGTAGTGTAGTATTCCTTTGCGGGATTAACGCCAAATTTTTCAAGAAACCATGTAGGACGCCCAGGGATTGTCTGGGAAATCTGGAACCATCCCAGATTTAACCCAGACGAACCCTGGACAAGAACACCATGATGACATCCAAGGGCTGACTTGAGAACGTGTTACTGCTTGTTCCCGAGTTCCAGAAATCGATAATAATCGAAGGAACAATGTTCATTGATGAGATGTTCTATGCTATTGTGATTTATGAAATTATTACTATTGAAGACAAGGAGCTCAGGGGTATTTCAAGGAACCAGAGGTGTATAGATATTGTATGTGACGAGCCCCAGCCTGTGTGACTGGTTCCTGAGTCGATTCCTTAAGAGGTTTATGCAGCATTCTGTGACCATATACAGCCGGGGTTTGCGTTGTGTCACGATAGGGAAAATACATTCTGCGATTGAAGTACTTTGATTGGCTCTTCAAACGTAGTTGAATTTTTTACCGTTTTTGACATAAAAAATGTCCTCCCTGGGTCACATCGTTGAGAGGTGCGGGAGGTCCTGTTACTTATTACATAGTACAAGATGCGAAGTTTTGCAAGTTTTTCTATTGATGATATCTTAGAATCTTTCAAAATAAAAAAGAGATTTTATAAATTACAGGGGAATAAAATGGTTGATAGACCGTATCTGGATAATCAATTGGATGGAAAAACATTTCGTAGTTTTTATTACTTGAAAGAAGAATTGGTTGGTTTCTGCAGAAAGAATGGTCTGTCGACTTCTGGCGGGAAATCAGAGATTACTGACAGAATTGCTCATTTTCTTGATTTCGGTGAAGTGATGCCTGCAGTCCACAAAAACAAAGTGGTAAGACAAATCGGGATAATTACGGAAGATACCAAAATAGAATCCGATTTTGTATGTTCTGAAAAACACCGTGCCTACTTCAAGCAAAAGATTGGCAAGAACTTTTCTTTTAATGTCACTTTCCAGAAATGGTTAAAATGTAATACCGGTAAAACATATGGAGAAGCAATTCAGGCTTATTACCAAATACTTGATGACAGGAAAAAAGAAAAATCAACGATTGGCAAACAGTTTGAATATAACACATATATCAGGGATTTCTTTGCTGAAAACAGAGATAAAACATTGGACCAAGCAATAAAATGTTGGAAATATAAAAAAAGCAAGGAAGGTCATAACCGCTATGAAAAAACTGATCTTGCGGCATTGACATGACTTGATTGGTTTTCGATTCAAAGTGATTTGGTTGACTATTGCTATAACTTCCGGAAACTATTATCGATCAACTTTATGATGTGAAGGAGCTCAAGATGTTCTTTGTTGACCTTGCTAATCCAATTAGCTAATTTATTACTATAAATAACAAAGAAGTTGGAGAATACCTATGCATGTTACAAAGGCAGCAGTAATTCAGGTGGCATCTGAGATTGCCGACAAAGATGGGCTCAAGGGAGTGTCACTGAAAAATGTTGCAGAGAAGCTGCATATCCGTACACCGTCTTTGTATAACCACATACAAGGGTTGGATGATTTGCTGAGGCAAGTTGCCCATACCGGAATGAAAACTATGAATGAACGGATGGCAAAGGCTGCAATAGGTACGGCCGGGGATGCGGCGATACAATCCGTAGGCGTTGCATATCTGCAGTTTATGATTGAACATCCGGGAGTATACGAAACTATCCAGTGGGCTACATGGAACGGGGACAAAGAAACTGCTCAGATTTTTGACACCTACACTTCACTGCTTACTACGTTGATCCTTTCCTGTGGTTTTACGAAACAGAATATTGAGGAAATCTTACATTTGCTGATGGGAGTTCTGCATGGGTATACGACGCTTCGGCTTGGTTTTGCCCTTGCAGAGCCGGAGGTGGCGAAGACGGATCTATGCAATGCAATCGATACCGTCTTGCTCGGTATACATCAGAAATATCAAACAAGGAACTGAAGGGAGACTATCTGCACATTATCTCTTTCTTTTCGACGGCAACCCATATTTCACAAGTATACTGAGGATTGTTTACATCTGCTGATGGATATGCTTCAAAATCAGTGCCATCGCATGGCCGGTATGCACTTGCAGGGAAGAATTCGCTGTAGATTTGCTGATAGAGCCTGTCAAAAGCTTCTGGCATTGCTCCGACACAAGTAAATACCGCATAGGTATGTGATGGAATCCTTTCTATTGTAAGACCATTTTTCTCTGTCGTTTCTCCACTATAATGGACACCGATGGCATAGGGGTAGTTTGTATCTGAAGTATCCTTGCCAAGACTCGCGCCGACAATACTGTCACCGAATAGGTTGCCTTTTGGAATGTACCTACACAGTGATGAAATCGTTCCATCTGTTCGGCATAGTTTCCAGAAATCCGAGATTTCGGCAGGAGTCAGTTCTTTTCCGCAGGGTTTATGCAGTTTCTTACAGATGATGGAGAATTCGTTTTTCGTTTCGATCCTATAGTTCGTCAAAGTACCACCGGCCAAAGTCAATTTCACGGATAGACGGGAAAACGATTTGAGATTTGCACCGTTTCGGGCCTGTGTCGGCGATACTCCATGGAAACGGGTGAAAGCCCGGCTGAAACTCTCCTGTGTTTCGTAGCCATACTTCAAGGCGATATCCAATATCCGTGCATCAGAAGATGCCAGTTCGCTTCCAGCAAGGGAGAGACGTCACATACGGATATAATCTCCGAGCGTAAAACCGCAGAGGATACTGAATATTCGCTGGAAGTGAAAGCTCGATGAATATGCTTGTCTTGCAATTTCACAGAAATCAAGTTTTTCCGTGATATGAGTCTCTATATAGTCAATGGCTTGCTGTATGCTACTGATCCAATCCATGGCCTATACCTCTTTGTCCATGATAGGACAGAATCGACAATGAAACCAGTCAGATAACATTGCTATCCGAACAATGGGACGATATGTCCTGTAATCAGCGCGAGTACCTGTTCAATCTGTGCCTTTGAACTGATTGTAAAGCGGGAAGCGATTGCGACTGCCATGTCTTTTCGCGGATTGACAAAGATTATGTTTCCTCCGTCACCTATGGCAGCATAGCAGTGATTTCCATTGCAGTCGATAATCCACCAGAGATAACCGTAAGGGAATTTCTCCCATTGGCTTTTTTCACTTGTACTTTCTTCAATCCAGTTTGAAGAAAGAATTTGTCTGTCTCCATATAGACCTCCGTTTGCATAGAGCTGGCCGAACTTTGCCATATCACGGGGTGTCAGACAAAGCCCCCAACCGGCAGTATGCACACCTTTCGGATCGACTACCCAACCACTGGCATGCCTACGATTCAGAAAAGCGATGTGTTCCTCTTTGCTATGGATTACCGTATTGTGGGGTGCCTTGATATCTAATGGTGCAAACAGGTATGCAGTGGCAAAATCGATTACAGGTTTGCCTGTTGCATTTGTAAGGATTCCTGATAGGATCTGGGTACCGATGGTGGAATACCTGAATTTGCCGGTGATACCAGATTTTCCTCCGAGCAGGTCAAGTGCTGCTTTTGTCCAGTCTGTGCTTGCATATACCTTTGTATATGGTTCTGATCTGTATTTATATGGTGCGGTCATTGTCAGCATATGCCGGATGGTCACATCCTGTATTGTTCTCTCTCCTCGTTTAGGCTTGTACCCAGGGAAGAAATCTATGACCTTCTGATCTACGCTTTCTATGTAGCCTTTGTCGATGGCAATACCGACCAAAGCTGATACTATGCTCTTTGTCACTGACATCACGTGGACGGTGTCAGTGGTATTGAACCCGTCAAAATAACTTTCATAGATTCTTTTTCCGTTTTTATGTACGACGATACCGACGATATCGGCATACTCTGTCCTGATCAGCTGTTCCAATTCCATGATCTGTCTTCCCATTTCCTTCTCCACCGAAATAACGTTCCGTATGTCCTGCAACACTATCTATTATATGAAGGAAGGAAAGCTTGCCGCTTGACATTTTGTGCGGAGCACTGTCAGGTAATGAAACGATGATGACAGATTGCCAAGATGTCTTGTGGTACATTTGATTTCTTCAAGTCTGCATGTCTTCCTGTGCTGTGGACCTTGTTTGGGAAGAAGCATATCATGTGAAGAAAGAGGGGAAGATGTGCCATGGCATGGAATTCAGAGATATGGCTTGCTGATTATGAGAATGCCGTACGGGAAAAAGATTGGCAAAGCAAGGCAAAATTGCTCAAGGCTGTCTTTGCATCGACGCTTGTTGCTATAAGAGAAGGGAATATGCTTCCCGCTTCTCCTAGCCTGATGATAAAAGGGCCGTTGAAATTGCCTTTTTCTGAGGAACACAAAACAAAAATCCATGTTGTCAGGGAAGATTGTCTGGCTGCGGCAAGGAAACTGAGAAATCGGTATACCCATGTTGCCGTACTCAACATGGCAAGTCCCGTCCATGCCGGAGGTGGTGTCAAAGAGGGGAGCGGAGCTCAGGAAGAATATCTATGCAGATGCAGCAACTACTATCCCAGCCTTATAGAATTGCAAGACCAGTATCCGCTTGATGCACGGTACGGTGGCATATTTACCGGAAATGTTACCGTGTTCCGTGATACGCAGGCACATGGCTACAGGATGCTTGATACACCGTTTTCCATCGATATCATTGCTGTGGCTGCAATGGACCATCCGCTTCTTTTACCGGATGGCAGATATGCTCCTGATGCCCAGGTCCTTACCGAACGGAAGATCAGGACTATTTTTGATATCGCCCTATCCCATGGCGAGCAGGCACTTGTCCTTGAGGCCTTCGGATGCGGTGTATTCGCCAATCCTCCATATGCCATGGCCAGGGCTTTTGGAAATGTCCTGAAGGAAAAACCATATCATACTGCCTTTGAGGAGATTGTCTTTGCAATCTTGGAAGATGCCAACAGTCCTGCCGGTGGCAATTTCCTGCCGTTTGAGGAAATCCTAGGCCGGACATTTTCCTGATGCAGACAGGAAGTCAGAAAAAAGCTAAAAGGTAAAAAATCAGGCAGGAAAGGCTCCTGCCTGATGTATGGGATTCTGAAAACTTATTTGTTGTGTTCCAAGGCCAATGTTCTGGTGGTGAGGTCACATACCTCTGCCGGGCCATAGTACTGGATGGCACCTGGATAGGTGAAAGAGGTCTCGATTGCCCATGTGTCACGAAGTCCGGCAAAGTAGGTGAACGGTTTGCCGTCCAGTTCTACCAAGGCTTTCTTGATGACAGGCTTCATTTCTCCATGGCGTTGTTCCATGTTCATCATCATCGTGATAGGAATCCCCCCTGCCTGCCACTGTTCTGCAGGAGCTGCAAGGTTCCTGATGCTTGATAGGTAACCTGTAAAGCCGCTTGCAATCAGCATGAAGGCATTGTAGCCCAGACTGTAGCAATAGTCTGCATCGAAATTCGAGGGGAACGCACAGCGGCCTTCATAGCCGAAGAAGTGGTGCTGGCTGCTGAACTTGCCTACATATTTGCCTTCTTTTTTCATTTCAGCGAGCTTGTTGCCGACCATCTCGATCAACAGCTTGTCGGTTTCAATGCGTGAAACCTGTACATTTCCGTGCGGGTCGCGGTCCATCAGCAACTGCTGGCGGATACCGGTCGGCAGGATTGAAAAGACTTTTGCACTCGGCTTGGTCAGATGTGCCGTGATGAAGGCAAACTGGGCGTCAGTACCTTCGCAGGCAGCATAGGCTTTTGCATCCTTTGCAAGCAGGTCATTTATTTCCTCAATCAAGGTCTTGACTTCAGGGATGAATTCAACGAGGCCTTCGGGAATCAGGATGACACCGAAATTCATGCCTTTTTCTGCCCTTTTGGCAATAATGGAAGCAATGTTGTCTACTACACCGGCAAGACTGGTGCCGTGCTTTTCGATTTCTTCGGAGATAAGGCAGATGTTCGGTTGGGTTTCCAAAGCACATTCGAGTGCGATATGGGAGGCACTGCGCCCCATCAGCTTGATGAAATGCCAGTATTTCTTTGCAGAGTTTGCGTCACGTTCAATATTGCCGATCAACTCCGAATATGTCTTTGTTGCCGTATCGAATCCAAAAGAGACTTCTATGCTGTCATTTTTGAGGTCACCGTCAATTGTCTTGGGGCACCCGATGACTTGTATGCCTGCCTTCTTGTTGAGAAAGTACTCGGCAAGGACTGCAGCATTGGTATTTGAATCATCGCCACCGATGATGACTACAGCGCTGACGCCCCATTTGTGGCAGGAAGCTTCGGCTTTTTCGAACTGTTCTTCTGTTTCAAGCTTTGTGCGGCCTGATCCGATGATGTCAAACCCTCCTGTGTTGCGGTATGCTGCCAGATAATCTGCTGTGATTTCAATTGCATCGTTTTCAATGATACCGCTGGGACCGCCTTTGAAACCGATGAGTTTGTTGTTCGGGTTTGCTTTTTTCAAGGCGTCATATAGGCCGCTGATGACATTGTGTCCACCCGGTGCCTGTCCGCCGGAAAGAATGACTCCGACATTGGTCGGTTTCCCGATGGTCGGGTGTTTGCCTTTTGAGAATGAGACGGTTTCCATACCACAGGTATTGGGAAACAGTTTCTTGATCTGTGCTGCATCATTTGCCGGGGTTGTCCTGTCGCCGAGTACAGGAACGATGGTATCAATGGGTTCGCGCAGGATGGCCGGTAGTTTCGGCTGATACGCGTACCGTGCTTTTTGAAGAGGTGAAAGATTCATGAGTGACTCCATTTATAATTTTTTCTTAATCGGATTGAAAAATACGTTCCGATACGATAAAGATAATGTAAAGCAAGGCTGCTATGCAAGTAGAATGCGGCCGACGAAAGACTTGGAGATTGAATGTGAAAATACTTGTCGATGCAGATTCCGTACCCTGCCAGATCAGGGCCATCATACTCAAGGCTGCGAGAAAAAGACGGCTGACCATACTGTTTGTTGCGGATAGACATCTGAAAGATGTGGACTTGGCGTATCAAGAAGATACTGCGGAGCTCAGGAAAGAGGCAAGGGAAAAGAATGGTGAGATGAACAGCCGTTCCCTACGGGCAATCCGCAGCAAGATCCGTTGGGAAACCGTAGTGACAGGAGAGAACAGCGCTGACGACAGGTTGGTTGAATCGGCAGAAGCAGGGGATCTTGCCATTACACATGATATTCCCCTGGCTGCCCGATTGGCTGACAAGGGGTGTACTGTGCTCGATGACAGGGGCGGTACCTATGATAAGGATACGATTGCCCGAAGACTTTCTGAAAGGAACCTGATGACTGAGCTGCGTAGCTATGGCATCCAGTCGGAAAAGACAAAAAGCTATGGGGAACGGGAAGTCAGGCTGTTTTCACAAGCGTTTGTTACCCAATTGGATAGGATGCAGCAGTAAGGAAGCTAATCTTTGTCACCGGACCTTTGCCGCTGTTGGCATGAAGGTCTGTTCTTCTGTGTACAATTTTGATAAATTGAACCAATACGTAAAAAATGATAAATATTTTACATGATACCTCAATTTATAATAATTTAATATATAATAAATAATTAATATACAATATTGAATATTTTCTGTATATTATTTGCATATATATACTAGTCATGCATAAAGAAAAATAGTAAGGTGCTATCAAAAATAGTCACATATCTAGGAGATAAGAATTATGAATGGAGTCATTATTCTTGTGATTGGTTGTGTCGCCTTGTTGAGCGGCTACCTTTACTATGGGCGTCGTCTTGCCAAGAAATGGGGTGTGGATCCTTCACGCAAGACACCTGCTTACGAATTCGAAGATGGTGTGGACTATGTTCCGACCGATTCAAACATTCTGTTCGGGCATCAGTTTGCATCTATTGCCGGAGCTGCTCCGATTATCGGACCTATTGCGGCTTCTGGTTTCGGATGGTTGCCCGTATTGCTATGGTGCTTGATTGGCGGTGTGTTTTTCGGAGGTGTCCAGGATTTCGGTGCAATGGTAGCCTCTGTAAAGAATGAAGGGCATTCCTTGGGATTCATCATTGAGAAATATCTGGGAAAAACGGGAAAGAACCTTTTCCTGCTTTTCTGCTGGCTGTTCTGTATCCTTGTCATTGCTGCCTTTGCAAACATCGTTGCCGTTTCTTTCGGCTCAGTAGCTGGAAATGAAGCTCTGACCAGCAGCAACGGAAGCACTGCAATGACATCCTGCCTGTTCATCGGTTTTGCCGTTGCATTCGGTTTCTTTGCCAGAAAAGTACATCCGGGCACGGTCATGCAGACAATCATTGCAATCGTGCTGCTAGTCGTTGCCATTACAATCGGCTTGCTTGTACCTATTACCAGCCTGACGGTCGGTCAGTGGACTTATATTATATTTGCCTATATTCTGGTTGCTTCTGTAGTACCTGTATGGGCTTTGCTCCAGCCGAGGGATTATCTGAACAGTTTCCTCTTGATTTTCATGATTGCAGCAGCAGTGCTGGGTATCTTTGTAGCCCATCCTTCGATGAAGCTTCCCGCTGTTACAACATATGTTGTCGGCGGACAGAGCATGTTCCCGTTCCTGTTCGTTACCATTGCCTGCGGTGCTGTTTCAGGTTTCCATGCCTTGGTAAGTTCCAATACTTCCAGCAAGCAGATCAAGAGTGAAAAGGACATGCTCAAGGTCAGCTATGGTGCCATGCTTGTCGAGTCGTTGCTTGCTGTCATCGCTTTGGTCTGTGTCGGTTCATTGGGCGGTATGCCCAAGGGGATTTCTGCTCAGCAGACATTTGCCATGGCAATTGCAAACTTCCTTGATGTGTTCCATGTCAAGCACAGTCTCAGCCTGACATTGATCAATCTTGCAATCAGTGCCTTTGCATTGACTTCACTTGATTCTGTTGCCCGTATTGCCCGTCTATCCTTCCAGGAATTGTTTACGGAAGACGGACAGGATCCTGCGACCATCAAGCCCGTACAGAAACTTTGCCAGAACTCGGTTTTTGCAACCGTACTTACCTTGATTCTTGGTTATGTACTTTCAAAGGGTGGCTACCTTAAGATCTGGGCTTTGTTCGGAAGTTCAAACCAGATGTTGTCAGCCTTGGCACTCAGTGCTGTCGCTGTATATCTGAAAAAAGCAGGAAAAGACAGCAAGAATGTCTGGATTCCGATGATTGTCATGATGGCTGTTACCTTTACTGCCCTGATGATGCTGAACATCAGCAACATCAAGTCTATCGGCACTCCTGCCTTTGAATTTGAGAAACAGGGTATGCAGTTGATTTTTGGTATCTTTATCCTGATACTTGGCATACTCATTTCCGTCAATTCAATACGGACATTGTTCTTCTCTAAGGATGATAAAGCCAAGGCTTGAGTCTAGTAACTGAAAGGTGTCGATTGCAACTCAGGAGTTGTGATTGATATGGTCAGGTGTAAATGCAGCGGCGCCCTAAAAAAAGGTGCCGCTGTTTGTTTTGCTGTATGGTATTAATGTCTTGCTTTGTCTTTGCCGTATGGAGGAGGATTGTACTATGGATGCCATGGAAAGGATTTCCATGCTGTTTGCAGGGTGGAATGATACCTTGGTGAAATCTTGCCTGCAGGGGTGCATGGGGGAAGCCGTTGCTGCAACTGATTTTTCTGCTGCCAGGATTACCGTAGGTGATTTCTGTTTCTTTGCAGGACAGCCTTCCGTTGATTTGGTAAGGGAGGCTCCTGCTCCGATATTGGTTCCCCATGATGATGCATGGGCAGCTGCAATTGAATCGGTATGGCAGGACCAGGTGAAAAAGGACCTGCGCTATGCCATACGCCAGGAACCGGCAGATATCTTTGACTGTGAAAAACTTGCGGGTTACGCAGCAGATCTGCCGGCAGGTTATTACCTGAAGTTGTTTGACCGCGCCTGCTATCATCAGTCGATGGCTCAGGTCTGGTCACAGGACTTCTGTGCCTTGTTTGCAGGTCCTGAGGATTATCTTGCCAGGGGAATCGGGGTGGGTGCATACAAGGATGACCTGCTTGTTGCAGGAGCTTCGTCATATGCCGTGTACGAAGGCGGTATTGAAATAGAGATAGATACCGAACCTGAATTTCAGGGAAAAGGCCTTGCCTCGGCATGTGGGGCACAGCTTATTCTTGCCTGTCTTGCGAGGAACCTGACGCCTACATGGGATGCCTGTGACCTGCGTTCAGTCCATCTTGCAGAGAAGCTTGGATATCATATGAAAGGGCCTTATATGGTTTATTTTCTCCGATGATGTCCGATGCAACCTATGTAGCAATGGCTTTTCTTTGCATCTTGAACATGGCCAATCCTGCTGCAATCATCACACCATAGCCGATAAAGCTGAGAGAACTGGGAAATTCACCGAAAACGCATATCGAAAAAATGGTTGCAAAGAGCATTTCGGAATAGTCATAGACGGATATCTGTGCACCAGGTGCGTAGGTATAGGCTCCTGTCAATGCAAATTGTCCGCAGGTCCCTGAGAGACCAACGAATAGCAGTATGAGTAGTTGAGCCGTTGAAGGCATCTTGAAAACAGGAAGTGACGCGAGCAGGCAAGTGATCGTGGAAAAAGTTGAAAAACAGAAGATGACGAGATTTGCATCGACATGGAGAAGCCGTACCTTCCTGAGCCCCGTCTGGGCCAGTCCCATGTTGACTGCTCCTATCAGTGCGATGATATAACCGAGCCGGCTGCTATTGCATGCCGGTCTGGCAACAAGGGCTACGCCAGCAAAGGCAAGGACAAGGCATGCAAGCTGTCCTTTCGTAGGCTTTTCGCCTATGAATAGATATGAGAAAAGCAATACAAAAAACGGTGATACCCTGCCGATGGTAGAAGCATCACTTAGGATCAGGTGGGAAAAAGCATAATAATTGCAGAGAATGGCAATGGTACCCGAACCTACCCGTAGCAACATGTACAGGGACTGTTCCCTGTCCATCCTGAATGAAATCCTTTGGCGGATGATGGGAACAGCCGTGATAAGCATTCCCAGGAAATTACGGAAGAAGGCCTTTTCTGCGGAAGGCAGATCACCTGCAAGTTTGACGAACATGCTCATCAGACTGAAGAAGAAGGCACTGACAAGCATGAGGGTGATGCCTTTTTGATTTTTTGTCACGTCATGGGCTCCTGAAAAAATATACAGGTATTATCTTCTTTTCGGTAAAACCTATCCAGTAGTTTTTTGAAAAACATGGCAGAAAGGAGTGCTGTTTACTGGTTGTTTTTGTTTTTTTCTTTGCCATTGGTCTTCCATGTGCTTGAAACGGTAAAATGACAATCGATGAATATATTTATTCAAAATTATCTAGAATATAATTGATATAACCTTAGAATAACTATAGAGTCCATAAAACAATAAGTATATAAGTACTATATTTATAGAAATTAAATAAATTTGTATGTGTAAAAAACGATATATCAAACGATTGACATATTTTTGGATTGTGCTATACTGATTACATCAAAAAATCATTAGGAGGAAAAAATGAAAAAAAACATAGCATTTCTGCTTGTCGCTGCACTGGCGATTACAAGTGCCTTCGCCAACGGCAAATCAGAAGAAACTGCTTCTTCAGCGAAAGAACCGGCTGCTTCCATTACGTTTCTGAACAGTAAAGGAGAGGTGCAGGTTGCCTTGGAGGACCTTGCCAAAGCTTATGAAAAGCAGACAGGCAACCACGTTGAGATCATTGCCTGCGGAACAGGTGAAGTACCATACACCAAGGTCACCACCATGTATAATTCCGGCAATGCGCCGACTATTTCCATGCTTGACCAGACTGATGTCTACTCCTTGTACAAGGACTATGCTGTTGATCTCTCGAATGAGAAATGGGTAGCACAGACCAATGGTTCGGCTTTGACGATTGATGGCAAAGTCTATGGTTTTCCTTTCTGCATAGAAGGCAGGGGCATCATCTACAATGGTGCGGCAATTGACAAGACCTTGAAACATCATGTGGACCTTGGCACGATCAACTCATATAGTTCTTTCAAATCCCTGCTTGAACAGCTGCGTGCCGCAGGTATGAAGAACCCTGTGTTCCTTGCAAAGGAAGACTGGTCCTTGGGCGCCCATCAGCTGGGATTCATCTATGACACCTATGACGGCACGACGGCTGGTTCTGCAAAGATCATCAACCAGCTTGAGAACGGATTGGATCCGCTTACCTATGATCGTTTCAACGAGTTCATCAAGACTTTTGATCTGCTGAGCCAATACAACTACTATCAGGCTGATCCTCTTGGGGCTGATTATGATGAAGGTGCCATGTTGCTTGCAGATGGAACGGTTGCTTTCTGGCCGAATGGCAGCTGGGCTTGGCCAAATCTCGCGGAAGGCGGTGCAACTACGGACCAGGATTTCGGATTCATTCCGTTCTTCCTTGGCGATGATACTTCTGATTTTGCCAACACCGGGATCGAAGCTGCCGCTACGAAAGTCCTGATGCTGGACAAGGTCCAGGCCAGTGCCGGACAACAGCAGGCTGCAAAGGATTTCCTCAATTGGCTCGTGTTTGATCCGACTGCACAGAAGCTGCTTGTAACGGATGCAAACATCATTCCTGCGGCAAAGAACAATCCTAACAAGCCGCTTGATCCTCTTGGGCAGAATATCGTTACGCGTATGGCAGAAGGAAAGACTTATCCTTCATGTTTCATTGCTCCTTCAGACCATTGGAGTGTCATCGGAGCTGCCATGCAGAAATACCTGGCAGGAAAGTCATCCAAGGATGATCTTGCCAAGTCCCTTTCTGCCTACTGGGTTGCACAGAAAACCAAGTAGTACGGTGTTACGGTACGGGAGAAGCACGTGCTTCTCCCGGATTATTTTGTCAACAAAAGGATAAGACATGATTAAATCTAGACATGATGATATCAAGGCCGGATTTATGTTTGCCCTTCCCGGCCTGGTTTTCTTTGTGTGTGTTGTAGTAGTACCGTTCTTCTATGGTTTCTATCTTACGCTGACCGACTGGAACGGCATGAACCCTGTCAAGACGTTCGTAGGGTTTTCAAACTACGTCGTAACGCTTCATGATGCTGCTTTCTGGTCTTCGATGTGGTTGACTATAAAGTATGTCTTTTTTTCCGTATTGCTGATCAACGTACTTGCTTTCCTTCTGGCGTATCTGCTGACCAACGGTATGAAGGGACAGAATGTTTTCAGGGGCGGTTTCTTTACGCCGAATCTTATCGGTGGTGTCGTGCTTGGTTTCATATGGGAATTCATATTCTCCAGGGTTCTGGTTTCCTTCGGCAAGGGTACCGGAATTGCATTGTTTACCTCATCTTGGCTTTCAGATCCTACCAAGGCTTTCTGGGCGTTGGTAATCGTGACTGTATGGCAGCTGACCGGCTATATGATGCTTATCTACATAGCGGGATTTACAAGCATGAGCCATGATGTCCTTGAGGCAGCTTCCATCGACGGAGCTACCGGATGGAAACGCATGAGGGACATCATCATGCCGTTGATGGTTCCTTCGATTGTCATCTGTACGTTCTTTTCATTGAGCCGGGCATTCATGGTCTATGATATCAACCTGACATTGACGAAAGGCGGCCCGTATGATACGACCCGGTTGGTTGCCATGTATGTCTATGACATGGCGTTCAAATCGAGAAAGTATGGTGTGGGGCAGGCCGAAGCTCTGTTCCTGTTCCTGCTTGTTGCTGTGGTGAGTATCATCCAGGTACAGCTAGGCAGGTCAAGGGAGGTGGAAGCATAATGGCAAAAACCAACCAAGTACGCGGTACAAGAGAGAAAGTCATTGCAACCATTGAATGGATACTTGTGCTTCTCCTTTTCCTGCTTGTGCTTTTTCCGTTTGTCATGGTGGCAATCAATTCATTGAAGGTGAAGAGGGATATCATCATGAATCCCTTCAGCATCATCACAGCCAGGGGACTTACCTTCAACAACTATGTCGAAGCATTCGTGAAGATGCATTTCATCCGCAGTTTCTTCAATTCCCTGATGGTGACCGGACTTGCAACCTGCCTGTCCATACTGACTTCCAGTATGCTTGCTTACTATCTTGTCCGTTATGTGAACAAGTTCACGGCTATAGTGTCTGCTATTCTCATAGCCTCCATGATCATTCCTTTCCAGGCACTGATGATTCCGCTTGTTTCAATCTATGGAGCTGGGCTGGGCGTCCTCAACCATAGGCTTACCCTGGTGTTCATGCATACGGGATTTGCCTTGGCCATGAGTACGTTCATTTACCAAGGATTCATCAAATCTGGGATTCCTCTTGCACTTGAAGAGGCTGCCTTGATCGATGGCTGTTCGAAGTATGGTATCTTTTTCAGGGTCGTGTTCCCGTTGCTGGGGCCTACGACTGCGACACTGGTCATCCTGAACGTACTTGCTTTCTGGAATGATTATCTGTTGCCTTCCTTGGTCCTGAGCCTGAAGGAATTGCTGACACTGCCGCTGACGACTTATACCTTCTATGGTACGTACAGTGCGAACTATGGGGTAATTATGGCAGCTCTTGTCCTTACGGTCCTGCCGATTCTCATACTTTATTTTGCACTGCAGTCCAAGATCATTGAGGGTGTCGTATCCGGGGCTGTGAAATAGAGCGATTTCCTGTAAGGATTTGTTTTTAAAAAGGGTTTCCGTCCGCAAGGATCAGGAGCCCTTTTTGTTGATTATACAAAACGGTGGTTATGTTGAGCCTCGTTGGATGAGTTTGACCGGCAGTTTGATGTATTTCGGTGCTACGTTGCCTTCCGTGACACAGCGCAGGCAATAGAAGGTATTGGTTGCCATTTCTTTCAATGGCTGTTGGATCGTCGTGATCGTCGGGGTAATCCAGTCACAGATGGCAGTATCATCAAAACCGATTACCTTGAGGTCCTCTGGTATGTTCCGTCCCATGAGCCTTGCCGTATCAATTGTCTGGAGTGCCGGGAGATCCCCTGAAGTGAATATGCCGTCGGTAGTAGGATAGGCTACCAAAGCTTCACGGATTGTCTGCTGATAAGCCCCTGAGTAAAATTGGCTGACGCCCAGTCTTATATTATGGCAGGATATGCCTTCTTGTGTGGCAACATCCATGAAACCTTTTGTCCTGTCGTCAGCCGGCATCGGAACGTTTCCGTCTCCGTTGAGGATCATCAGTTCCCTGCATTCCCGTTCGATGAGATGATGTGCTGCCATGGCACCGCCGGCATAGTTGTCGCAGACGATGCTGACGGTGCTGCCGTCCAAGGTCCTTTCTATTGAAATGACGGGAATATCGTTGGATGTAATGCGAGAAAGCGATACGCCGCCGCTGCAGAGAATAATTGCTGCAACACGGTTTTTCCTGCACTGTTGGATCTGCTCCTCTTCAATGTCGGCAAACTCATTGGAAATCATGACAAGCGTCTGGTAACCTTCCTGATGTGCCTGTTCCTGGAGTAGGGAAACAAGCTTGGAGAAGTAAGGATGCTGTAGGATAGGGACGATGATACCGACCAGGTTGCTTCGTTTCCTCAGCAGGCCCCGAGCCATTTCATTGGGTTGGTAGTCCAGTTCCTTGATGGCTTCATTGACTTTTTTCCGTGACTTGTCGCTTATGTAGCCACGGTTGTTCATGATCCTTGAAACCGTGCCGATTGCAAGCCCGCTTTTTTCTGCTATATCCTTGATTGTTGCCATGGATTAAGTATAGGCCAATCATTTTGATATGTCAAACGTTTAATATTTTTTATTTTTTCATACATCAGCAATTGTGTTTGTTTGACAGTATGATATGGTCCTGTATGTTTATGTGAAACTATACAACTTCTAGGCAACTGCTCCAGGCTGAAGACCAGCAATGGAAAGAGAATCATTCGGCAACGGAAAAACCTATTGAGACGTATCGTGTCCGTTGGTAGAAGAAGTTGAGCAAGGGGAATCTTCCGTCGTGGTAGAATACTTCAAGACGGGCAGAAAGGCCTGTAGGACCGGAAGGAAAGACAAGGGCTCCACCGACCGTATAGTCTGTCTCCCATGGATTGTCTGCGTCATATGAAGGAGAACTTGTGAACATATCCTCAATTTGTCCATCTTGGTAGAACTTCATGTCTGCGGCAAGTGTCAAAGACCCGACAGTCGGGATCGGGATAGCATATTCGATGCCTCCCTGCATGATCCAATCCTTATAGGACTGGTCATAGTCATTATAACCGTAGAGTACGCCGGAGGAAGGTTTCCTTACCCATGATGGAACAACGATATGTGGACTTATCCAAGAACTTTCCTTGGGTAGGCTGGCTGTTGCATATAGCCTCAGTGGTTTTAGTGGTGTCAGGCTCATGCCGATGGCAACATCATTGTCCCTGCAGTAGTCGACCAGGCTGCCGTCAGCCAGAAGTGTGTCATCATGGTCATATGCATTTTCAATTGTTTCATCACCGTAGTGTCCTGAATAATGCTGCAGTCCTGCCCTGAAGGTTACCATATCGAACAGTCTGGCATTTGCTCCGATAAAGAAGATTCCGTCATACCCCAGGTTGTCGGCTCCGCCGAAGCCTTGGAATACTGAGTTGAGGCCGCCTTGCAGGGTCAGTTCACTTTGTATCTTGTTGTCAAAGAGCGAAACCCTGAAGAATCCGATGTTGACTCCGGTCTTGAGCTGCAGATAGAGGTTTTTGTCCGTGTATGAACCTTCGCCATAGAGATTTTCCTTAGTGAAGGAACCGTCACTTTTTTCCTTATACAGGTACCGTGGTGTTCCTTCTTTTACCTGAAGGACTTTCAGGCTTGAGGAAGCAGCAAAGGGATCTGCTATAGCCGTAGGAAAGAGGGCATTTGAGGCGACCCAATCGAATCTGAAGTTCCCGTCGAACAGGGAGTATGCAGAGGCATTGGCTGCAGACATACCCAGCATGCAGAGCAGGCAGCACAGGGCAAGACGATGTTCCTTGATGTTGTACAGTGATTTCTTTTTCATAGGTTCCTCTATCCATTTATGGCAATGCCGAATACGATGTATCGGCTTCGTTGGAAGAAATAGTTGAGAAGGGGAAAGCGACCGTCATGGTAGTATGCTTCAAGGCGGACTTTCCTGCCTAGCTGTGTCTGGTTGAATTCAAAGCCACCGCCGATGGTATATTCCTGTTCCCATGGATTGCCCGGGCTGTAGCTGCCGCCTGTCGTTGCCTGGGTCTGCCCATCCTGATGGAACTTGACGTCACAGGCCAGAAAGACGGATCCCAGGGACGAAACCGGGAAACGCTGCTCTGCTCCAAGTTCAATGATCCAAGCCCTGTATGAGCTGTCATAGGGAATTGCACTCAAGCCTTCTCCTTCTGTGATATTTGTGAACTGTGACTCAAAATTGCCTGGCTTGAGCACATAGGATGGGACGAAAAGGCCGGGGCGTATCCATGAGTGCTGCATCGGAAGATCTGCCATTGCATAGAACCTGGTCCACATGGTCGGTTCAAATGACACGGCTGCCTGCAAAGTATTTCCTCTGGTATATTCCAATAACTTGTCATAGGTAGCATCGGGATTATATGTTTCCAGATCCTCAAGGATCTCATCGCCCCAATGTCCCGAAAAATGATGGAACCCAGCACGGAAGGCCAGTTTTCTGTACAACTTTACGGTAATGCCTGCTCCATACATGCCGTCAAATCCCATGCAGTCTACTGAGCCAAAGCCTTCGAAGACCGTGTTGATGCCGCCGCGTAGGTAACCTTCCATCTGGAATGGGCCGGAAGTAAAACGGAGAAATCCGATGTTGACGGCGCTTTTCATCTGCCAATATGCAGTATGGTCCGGATCATCATCTTCAAAGGCAATCCTTTCATATGAACCATCGTTGGAAACAAATACATCCCGTGGTGCACTTGTATCGTCTGTGACGACAAGACGTCTGAAACTTGATGAATCGGAAAAAGGGTCCGCCAACGGTTCTCGGAAGAGTGGATTTACAGGAACCGGTTCGAATATGACATTTCCACCGAAAAGCTTATATGAAGCCGAGGCAGATACCGACTGCATGGCTATGCAGAAAAATGTGATAGCAATAAGTAGTCGCATCTGAAATTGTTTCATCTTATTGTTGTGCATCCTTCTAATAGAATATCTTTATATTATACTTTGTCAATATAAAACTATAGTACCTATATCGGTACTATAGTTTGGACACAAACAATAGATTTCGATAAAAGGATTTTGTTTTCATTGTTGCAGAATTTGAATTAGCTGAAATATGACTGTGACTCATCTGCCTTGCCAAAGCTTAGATCTTTTGCTTTTGAGTCGGATTCCTATAATCGGGTAAAAGATGGGGTAGAAACCTATGGCAATCAGATAGATCCCGTCTGTTGAAGGCCATATATGTTTTTGTGACAAGTATAACTTGCATTAGCCTGATACTGTCTGAAGTGAAGTGTCCGATGAGGTGTCATGTGAATTCAGACTTGTTTTAGAAAAGTGGTCATTTTGCCACTTTTCTAAAACAGAGTGATTGCGTCAATATTAACCGATACATGAAACATGTCATAACGAGCAAAGGCAATGACACATAGCATATCAGTGATGCCAACTATCCCTGGACACTGTCTGACTGTTGTTCAAGCTTTCCCGACATGTTCAATGCAGGTCTTTATTGAGTTCTCTACCATATCGCTGATTGCCTGGTCCGTATGGAATGCCGTATGGGGCGTGATGATGACATTCGGATAAGAATGCAAGGTCGCAAATTCCCGGTCAGGAATTGGTTTGAAGCGCAGGTCATTATAATACAGTGCTTTTTCACCCTGTACGACGTCGAGGGCTGCAGCTCCGATCTTTCCGCTTTCCACTGCATCCATGAGAGCCTGTTGGTCAATGAGCGAGCCCCGTGCCGTATTGATCAGGACCGCACCGTCTTTCATGCCTGCGAATTCATTTTTGCCCAACAGGTGATTTCCATCAGGCGAAGCAGGTACATGCAGGGTGATGACGTCACAGCTGGACAACAATGTCTGAAGCGGCACGTAAGTAATTGTTTTCTGAAGTTCAGGATTAGGGTAGGGGTCAGTTGCCATGATCTTGCAGCCGAAACCTTGCAGGATGCTGATGACCGTGCGGCCTATTTTTCCTGTTCCCACGACACCGACCGTCTGGTTATGCAGTTGCCTGCCTGTGGTTGCCACAAGAGAGTAGTCCTGTATTTTTTCTTTTGCAAAGATTGTCTTGACCTTTCTGAGGGACATCAGCATGAGCATTACTGCATATTCTGCTACGGCATAGGGAGAATAGGCTACGTTTCCATAAGGGATTCCAAGACTGTCAGCCGCAATCCCATCAATGTGTTCGAAACCCACGGTACGCGTTGAAAGGTACTGGATACCCAGTTCCTTGAAGCGTCTGAGCAGGGTGGCATCCACGGGTGTCGTGATGATGCTTATGGCTTCATGTCCTGCAGCCATGTCTGCTGTTTCAAGATTCGGTGCTCTGTCTGTCGTATCGACGACAACATCATATTTTTTTGAAAACCTATGGAAAAGCCCGATTTCATCAGGCCTGACTGAGTATGCAAATATCTTCATTCGTTGTTACCTTCGGCTACTTTTCTTGTGGAACAGACTAGCGACTACCAAGAGAAAAATCAAGTTCAGGGAGAAAAAGTACATCCGACTGGAAGAAGCCGGATGCCGTTGTTTACTTGAGGAAGCCCTGGATAATCCAATTTTCGGCTTCACTTTCAGTCAAGCCCAGTGTCTGTAGTTTCTGGATCTGTTCTCCGCTGATCCTTCCGATTGCAGCTTCGTGTACCAGGCTGGCATCGGGACAATGAGAAATAACTATAGGCGATGAAGAAACCGTTGCATCACCCGTAAGTATGGAATCACATTCACTATGTCCCTTGCTCAACGTATAGCCGTCAATCCTACTTACAATGGTCTGGTTGGAATGGTCCTTTGCCACAGACCGGGAGACAAGGTCCACTGAGGAGCCTTTTCCTTTCAGGTCAACGGAAAAGGTCGTATCAGCTTTCTGTGTCCCTGTAGTGAGCAACCTTTCCTTCAGTTCAAGGGAAGCTCCGTCTGCAAGGGTCGCACGGGTAATCCTTTCCGTCTTGTCGACACCCTCGATCTGTATTGCCTCAAAGTAGAAATGTGAATCTTCATCCTGTCTGATGTCAGTGACCGTATCTATGAGATGTCCGGCACCTGCTCCGGTGCCAAGATGGTTTTCTTTGTAGGTAACATCTGCATGCTTGCCGATGACGAAAAGATGCATTCCTTTATGGTAGGATTGTCCATGCTCGCTGTGGACTGCACAGCCGGCATCGATGGTAACCTTTGCACCGTCTTCGACGATAAGGTCCGTATATGCCATGTCGTTGACACCGCTATGGGTAATACATGCAGGAATGAAGACTTTTTCTCCGTTGCATGAGGATTTGACGGTGACCGTGATACCTCCGCCTTCTTTCTTTCTTTCTTCGATAGTAACGTTCTCGCTGCTGCTCCTGGCTGCACAGAGACCGTCTTCACGGACATTTACTGCCTGGCTGTCTGCATAATCAGAACCAAACAGCTTGGTAAGGAAATTCTTGGTTACTGCATTCATGAAAATACCCCCTGTACCATGCAGACGTCGCAGAGCTGTGGATCCTCGGGTTTTTGCCGGTGTTCCATGAGCTGAGGAAGAAGCTTTTCACGTGACCCTGCTTGCTGTACTTCGCCTTTTGCCATGACGATGATCCTGTCTGCCTGTTCAAGGATACGTTCCTGGTGGCTTATGACGATAACGATCTTGTTGTCTTGTCTCAGTTGTCCGAATACTTCCAGCAGACCGGAAAAACTCCAGATGTCAATACCGGCTTCCGGTTCATCCATGATCAATACGTCTGCCTGTTTCCTGGCTAGGACACTGGCAATTTCTATTCTTTTTATTTCTCCGCCTGACAAGGAACCATCAACACCTCTGTCGAGATATTCCTTGGCACAGAGTCCGACTTTTGCCAACAGTTTTCCCAACTCCTGGTCAGTACAGTCAGAACCGGCTGCAAGGGTAAGCAGGTCACGGACCTTTAGTCCCTTGAAGCGGACCGGCACCTGGAAACCATAGGCAATGCCGGCCTTTGCCCTTTCTGTTATACCTAATTTCGTAATATCCTTTCCATCCAGGATGATGTTTCCTGATGTCTGCGGTGCGGTTCCTGCAAGTACCTTTGCAAGGGAAGTCTTTCCTCCTCCGTTAGGTCCTGTTATGGCATAGATCATACCAGGACTGAAAGAGAGGTTGATGTCCTTCAGTATCTTGATGTCACCTACGGTGTAGGTAAGGTGTTTGGTTTCAAGCATATTATTTTCCTCGATGTTTCTTAGCAAAAACTACTCAATTGTCTGCCGTTCGCCTAGTGTAAGGACGGTATAATCGGCAAAAACTGGGTATCGGACACAGACAAAAAGGCCCTTTCCTTGTTTGACCAAAGGAAAGGTGCCTTCCCTATAGGTGGGTATACTCCTAGAACTCGGCGTTTCCTGCTGTCCGTGGATAAGGAATTACGTCCCTGATGTTGGAAACTCCGGTAACGTACTGGACAACCCGTTCGAAGCCCAAGCCGAATCCGGCATGAGGTACAGAACCATATTTGCGCAGGTCCATGTACCACCAGTAATTCTTTTCATCAAGGTCAAGTTCTGCCATCCTTGTCCTGAGCGTCTCAAGGTTTGCTTCCCTTTCTGATCCTCCGATGATCTCGCCCAGCCTTGGCACAAGCACATCCATGCCACGTACGGTCTTTCCGTCTTCGTTGAGCTTCATGTAGAAAGCCTTGATTTCCTTCGGATAGTCCGTGACGATGACCGGAGACTTGCAGACTGTTTCGGTAAGATAGCGTTCATGTTCCGTCTGCAGGTCAGATCCCCAGTGGACGGGATATTCAAACTTGTCATTTACCTTTTCCAGTTCAGTTATGGCATCGGTATAGGTCATATGGGCAAAAGGCGTGTCAATGACGTGCTGAAGAGTTTCCCTGACGCCCTTTTCCACGAACTTTGAGAAGAATTCCATATCTTCGCTGCAGTCGTTGAGCACTTTGCTGAAAAGGAATTTCAGGAAGGCTTCCGCAACTTTCATGTTGCCATCCAATTCCATGAATGCCATTTCAGGTTCTATCATCCAGAATTCTGCCAGATGACGCTTCGTATTGGAATTTTCAGCCCTGAAAGTCGGCCCGAAGGTATAGATGTTCTTGAAAGCCATGGCGTAGGTTTCCCCTTCGAGCTGTCCGCTGACGGTAAGGTTTGCCTGCTTGCCGAAGAAATCCTTGCTGTAGTCGACTTTTCCTTCTGCGGTCTTCGGCACATTCGCAAGGTCAAGCGTCGTAACCTGGAACATTTCGCCGGCTCCTTCTGCGTCACTAGTGCTGATCAAAGGAGTATTGACATAGATGAATCCATTGTCCTGGAAAAATTCATGGATACCGTAGGCAAGTGTGTTCCTTACCCGCATCACTGCACCGAACAGGTTTGTCCTAGGGCGAAGATGTGCTATTTCCCGCAGGTATTCCTCCGAGTGCCGTTTCTTCTGCAGCGGGTAATCGGCAGGTGAAGGACCTACGACCGTGAGGTTCCTGCAGGACATTTCAACAGCTTGGTTTCCACCCTCGCTCTTGACTATCGGTCCTTCGCAAACCAACGCTGCCCCTGTGTTTATCTGTGGCAGCAAGTCTGCCAGGTTTGCCAGTTTTTCCTTGTCGATGACAATCTGCAGACCTTTGAGGCAGGAGCCGTCATTAAGTTCAAGAAAACATACATTCTTGCTTTCTCTCTTTGTCCGTACCCACCCCTCGGCCGTAAGGAGCTCTGGCCCTGGTTCTTTCTTCAGCAACTGGGAAATTCTGTCTTTCATTGCTACGTAAGCTACATGGCCGCGTCTGAACGGTCCATGGAACTTTCCTCCTATCAAATTCAATTGTTGTCGTATACCTGTACGATTCCACTGCGAAATTGAAAAAAAAGCAACCTACCGTCTGCAGGTGTTTTTATTTTTCCAGTATATGTTGGAAATCATGTAATTATCAATGTTTTTTCCCTTGGCCGTCAAGTCATCGGGGAAAAAAAACGATGGACAGATAATTTTTTAATTCGGATTGCCTTTGCCGGGATAGAGGACAGTCAGATATTTATACTTGACATTATTTGCCATAAATGTCAAAATAGACAAAAATATATAAAAGTGTCAGAATAAAAACAATGGCCATGACTGGCAAGGAGACAAATATGCAGACCATAGCACAGATGTTCCATGCAAACGTACAGCGATATCCTGATCTGGATGTCATCTGGGAAAGAAAATCCGGCAAAGGTGCTTTTGTGCCGGTTACTTACCTTGCTTTTGAAAAAAAGGTGCTGGCTTTGGCGACAGGACTTAGGCAGTTGGGTATCAGAAGAGGTGACATGGTTGCTATCCTTGCTGACAACAGTTCAAAATGGTTGCTCAGTGACCTTGCGCTCCAGTATTTGGGAGCAACGGATGTACCTCGGGGTACGGATGCGACGGACCAGGAAATCCTGCAGATACTTTCGACCTGTGAGGCTCACACCTGTTTCGCTGCTGACCAGGCAATGCTTGCAAGGCTGGAAAAACTCAAGGAACAGCTTCCTGCCTTGCAGAGGGTCATCATACTTCAGCAGAAAGATACTTCAGTTCCTTGTAATTCTTTTGAAGTGATTGACTTCAACAGCTTGCTTGTCGGTATTCCGTCCAGCTCTTCAGAGACAGAAATCTTGGCTGGACTGGCTGATGGGCAAGGCGAGGATATCGCTACGGTCATCTTTACCAGCGGTACGACAGGACTGTGCAAGGGAGTCATGCTGACCCATGGCAATTTCATGTACCAGTTCAGGCATCTTCAGCAGATTGTCGACGGGGCATTCCAACCGGGACAGCGTTGGCTGTCCGTACTGCCCATCTGGCATATCTTTGAGCGTATGGCAACCTATGTTGCCTTGTCCTATGGGCAGTGCATTGCTTACTCCAAGCCGCTGGGTAGCCGGCTTATGCTTGATTTCAAGCAGGTAGAACCTCATTGGTTTGCATCGGTGCCAAGAATATGGGAGATGATTTACAAGGGTGTCTGGAATAAAGTCGAACGTAGCAATGAGGTTGAGAAGGCTATCGGCAGGTTTTCTTTCGCAGTGGGTACTGCCTATCGCGATAATCTCAACATTTTCAATGATAGTTTTCCTGATTTTGGTTCAGGTCGGAAGAAAAGCCGTACCAAGGCCGCAGTGAAGGTTGCTTTGCTTTTTCCTTTTGCAAAGTTCGCTGATGCTGCTGTATTTTCCAAGTTGAGGAAAAATTTCGGTCCCAATCTGATCGCAGGGGTTTCCGGAGGCGGTTCCCTTCCTGCCATGATCGACCGGTTCTTTGATGCCTGTGGCATCAGGCTGCTGGATGGCTATGGGATGACCGAGACCGGTCCGATTATTTCCGTACGCAGGCTCCATGGGGGCAGGCTCGGTGCCATGTCGGTTCTTGACGGTACCCGGGTAAGGATACTGAAAGACGATGGCAGCGAAGCTTCCATCGGGGAGAAGGGCGTGCTGTGGGTCAATGGACCTCAGGTGATGAAAGGCTATTTCAAGATGGAAGGCGAAACGAAGAAGGTCTTCGATAAAGAAGGATTCCTCAATACCGGGGACCTGGTACGGAAGACTGTCAGCGGTGAGATTGTCATAGCAGGACGTGCAAAGGATACCATCGTGCTTGCCGGTGGAGAAAACCTTGAACCTGTGCCGATAGAAGCAAAGATACTCGAAGATGATGTGTTTGCCAATGCTGTGGTAATCGGGCAGGACAGGAAATTCCTTTCGGCCCTTGTTGTCCTGGATCCTGCGAATATAAAAGAGTATCTGGCTTCTGCCAATCTGCCGACCATAGGGACTCCGAATTATTTCCAGGAGCTACGGTCCCTGATACTCAGAAGGATAGAAGACAAGGTCAACATCCGTGCTGGATTCAAGAAATATGAGCAGATTGCCAAGGTGTATATATTGGATAAGCCATTTGAAGTCGGAAAAGAACTGAGCGCAAAACATGAACTCAAGCGCTTTGCCATTGAAAAACTATATCAGAAGGAGATCAATGCACTCTATACATAAACCTGCTGTTGTCATTTTTCTCTTGGTTTCGTATCATAGGCGCCAGGGAGCACTATATGTTGCAGATCATCGGATGGAGAAACTGCCGGCAGACGCAGAAGGCTATGAGAAATTGCCGTGAATCCCGTGTGGACTTCCAGTTCGTCGACCTAGGGAAAAGGGAACTTTCCGCAGGGGAATGGGAACATATTTTTACTGCTGTTGATGCAGAAGACTTGCTTGACAAGGATAGCAGCTATTACAAAAAGAATGGCTATGAGTACAGGACTTATGATGTCAGGGAAGAATTGATTGAACATCCCCAGCTGATGAAGACCCCGATACTTCGCAGCAAAGGACGTGTAGCCGTTGGCTTTGACCGGGCAACGTTGGGAACATGGGGGATAGTATAAATATGTTCCACGCAGTATTAGGGTCAGGTTCCTGTGGAAATGGCTATGTATTCTATGACGGCAAGGATGCCGTGCTGATCGATGATGGTTTTTCCCTTGCCGAATTGAAACGTCGTCTGGTACAGTTTGATGTCCCTCTTGATGCAGTCCGGTGTGTTTTCCTGACTCATTTCCATCCTGACCATCATCGGGGTCTTGGCGTATTCGCCAGGAAACTCGGTCTTCCTGTGTACATGAACAGGGAAGGTGTGGAAGGTGAGCGTACCAAATTTGCCAAGTTGGGTTTGCCGGAAGAAACGGTAAGGCTTACTGAGCCGTCTGTACCTGTTGCTGTCGGAAACTTCTGCCTCAGCAGTTTCAAGACAAGCCATGACAGCAAGGGGAGCGTCGGTTACTTCATTTCCCGTGGCAGTGAGCATGTGACTCTTATTACCGATACAGGTACTACCAGCTCTGAAATGGCAGGATATGCCTATGCGAGTGACATGCTGTATCTGGAAGCGAATTATGATCCTCAGATGCTGCAGGAAGGTGCCTATCCGGCTTTTCTCAAGCAACGTATAAGCGGCAAGTGGGGACATTTGTCAAATACTCAGGCTTTCCAGTTCATTAAGGATAGCGGTTTTCATGGAAATGCTGTATTCTTTATACATCTGTCCCGTAATAACAATACGGTTGATTTGGTCAATGCAGGAGCCCAAAGTTGTAATTTTCCTTTCTTTACTTTTGCATGTCCACGGGGCGAAGCAGTGAATCCGGCGGAGGTGCTTCATGGCTAGCAGGAAAGTTGTCAAGGGAAAGATGCCCAGACATATGGAAGTCATGACCTATAAAAAGTGTTTGGCTATAAAAAGGCCCGATGGGATCCGGATGCGGAGCCTGGACAAGTTTACTATGCCGGCACTCCTTCGTTGTACGGTATCAAGGAATTTCAAGCGTCCTTATCTTGCTACATACGGCGACGAAGAATATATCACCTATGGCAAATTCAATGTAATGGTCCAGAATGCCATGGCCTTTATGGTCGAAAAGGGTATGCATCCGCAACAGAGGATTGCATTGGTCGGTGAATCTTGCCCGAATTGGATGATTGCCTATTTTGCGACGACCTGCATGGATTGCATTGCCGTACCTATACTTCCTGATTTCTCTGCCAAGGAAATGAATATGATCCTTGATCATTGCGGCGCAGAGGCTGTGGTAGTCAATTGCAAGCAGGTCGAAAAGGTGCTTCCTTATCTGAAGCAGCATCCTGATGTCCCGCTTGTCCGTCTCGATGACCTGTTCTACATTCCCAAGAATGTCCGTGGGGAGATCATGGGACGGAAGGATTTCTGTGAATCACCAGGAATAGATCTCAGCCGTTTCAAGCATAGTAGGAAACTTGATGAACAGATTTCGGCGCTGCAGGTTGAGGAAGAGGACCTTGCGTCGATCATCTATACCAGCGGTACCACAGGAACCAGCAAAGGCGTCATGCTTACCCACAGGAACCTGCTGTCAAATGCTGATGAGGGCAGTTATAAATTTGTCAAGATCCATCCGGGTTATACCTTGTTGTCCATTCTTCCTGTCAGCCATGTCTATGAGTTTACCATCGGACAGCTGGTGCTGATGATGAACGGGGGAAAAGTCTGTTTCCTTGGCAAGCCGCCGGCCCCTAGCATCCTGATGCCTGCCTTGGCTAAGATCAGGCCACGGATCATACTTTCGGTTCCTTTGCTGATGGAGAAGGTCTATCGTTCGGCAGTATTGCCTGCCATACAGGGCAACAAGCTGCTGGCAATGCTGATGAGACATAGGTTGACTCGCAGGACGGTATCGAAGGTCATCGGCCGTAAGCTGATGATTACATTCGGAGGAAGGGTGAAATTCTTTGGTTTGGGAGGTGCTCCTCTTGATCCTGAGGTTGAAAAGTTCCTATACGATGCAAGGTTCCCCTATGCACTTGGATATGGCATGACTGAAACCAGTCCTCTCATAGCCGGTTGCAAGCCAAAGCACTCTGATCATAAATTGGGAACGATCGGCAAGTTGGTGACATACGTCAGTGTCAAGTTTGATCAAGTTGACCCAAAGACCGGCATAGGCGAAATCATGGTAAAAGGTCCGAACCTGATGAAAGGCTACTACAAGAGGGATGATCTCAATGCCGAGGTGTTTACAGAAAACGGTTATTTCCGTACTGGTGATTTGGGTATCATGAAAGGCAACCGGCTTTGCCTGAGGGGAAGGTCAAAGACGATGATTTTAGGCGCAGGGGGAGAGAACATCTATCCTGAGTCAATTGAGAACCTGCTCAACAACATGGAGTTCGTGCAGGAATCCCTTGTCGTACCGGATGGCGCAGGGCTGATGGCATTGATCAAGCTTGATCTGGAAGCTTATGCTGCCATAAAAAAACTTTCATACAATGATGCCAAGGTTGCCGCAGCAGAATATGTGAACAAGCTGAAACGAGACGTGAACAAGGAATTGAATTCCTTCTCACGGCTCAATTCTGCCAAGGTGCAGGAAGAGCCGTTCCAGCGGACACCGACATTGAAGATCAAACGATTTCTCTATACCCATAAACAGGAAGAAAAAAATAAGGATGATGATAATGGACACACCAAGACATGAGAAAAAAGTGCGAGGGGTAGCATGAGTACAGGCAATATAGATATCAGGATCAAAAGCTATGAACCGTTGATTACTCCTGCACAGCTCAATAAGAAATTTCCTCTTACCAAGGAACTTGAGGCAAAGATCAGGGAGAGCAGGGCGACGGTAAATGCAATTCTGAAGGGTGAAGACAAGCGTCTGCTTGCCATAGTCGGCCCTTGTTCGATACATGATCCGAAAGCTGCCCGTGAGTATGCTTCCAAGCTGAAAGTACTCAGCGACAGCCTGCAGGATGAAATTTTCATTGTCATGAGAACATACTTTGAAAAACCTAGGACGGTCGGCGGCTGGAAAGGTCTGATCGTAGATCCTGATATGGACCATTCCTACAAGATCGGCAAGGGACTGGAAGTAGCCAGGCATCTGTTGCTTGAAATTACGGAGATCGGCCTTCCTGTCGGCTGTGAGGTGCTTGATCCTGTCGTTCCCCAGTACATTGACGAACTGATGAGTTGGTCGGCCATAGGCGCGAGAACTACGGAAAGCCAGACACACCGGAACATTGCTTCCGGTCTGTCGGTTGCCGTAGGCTTCAAGAACAGTACCAACGGATGTGTTACCAATGCTATCAATGCCATAAAGTCATGCAATATTCCTGCGGCTTTCATCGGTATTGACCGCAATGGCAGCGATGTGGTGATACGGACTACCGGCAATGACCTTGGGCACCTGATCCTTCGCGGTGGTGACAGAGGCCCTAATTACTATGAGGACGAGGTTGAATTGGCAAAGCAGCGGATGGTAGAAGCCGGTCTCCAACCTCGGATTATCATTGACTGTTCCCATGCAAATTCCCGCAAGAGATTTTCTCTGCAGTCACGGGTACTGCGTGCTGTCATTGATGAGGTCTGCTGGGGAGAACATGCAATCAGGGGCTTTATGCTTGAAAGCAACCTGTATGAAGGTTCCCAATGCCTTGATGATGATGTCAAGCTTAAGTATGGAGTATCAGTTACGGATGGCTGCATCGGTTTTGACGAGACGCAGAGAATCCTGACGGGAGCCTGTCAGCTGCTCCGTAGGGCAAAGTATGATGAGACATTGTCCCGCCCTCTGTAGGTCGGGATGGCGACAAGCTGGCAAGGAGAAAAGATTATGAATGCATTGGTATTGTTTGCAGATGGCAGCGAAGAAGCGGAAACAATCCTTCCCATTGACGTATTGCGTCGGGCCGGGGTCGAGGTTACCGTTGCAGGTGTCGGAGGCAAACATATTGTCGGCGCACATAAGGTAGCCGTCGAGACAGACAAGGATGTCGCCGACTGTGACAAGGTCTATGATATGATTGTCATTCCCGGTGGCATTCCCGGTGCTGTCAACATTGCAGAATCATATGAGGCCATGGAACGGATCATCAACACGGCTCAGAAAGGAATCGTGGGTTGTATCTGTGCTTCGCCTGCTGTCGTGCTGGGCAAGACTGGAATTCTGGAAGGCCATGAAGCGACTTGTTATCCGGGAATGGAAAAGAGTTGTCCGTCTTTCAAGTTCTCAAAGAAACGTCTGGTAGTCGATGACCGTCTCATTACAGCCCAGGGACCGGCTGTTGCAATGGATTTTGCCTTTGCCTTGGTCGAGAAATTGCTTGGAAAGGCAAAGCGTGACGAAGTTGCCGAAGGCTTCCTCTACCTGCAGTAATAAAAGTCAGGAAAGGCCAGCCTCCTTCCTAGGGGGCTGTACGATCCTGATTCAACACCTGTGATGCTGCAGCATATGGACCAGAAGTCTTCCTCTTCTGTTGTCCCCATATGCCGTACAATATTCCTCAGCAGCTTCTTCTGCTGTTATGCTTGGGCGTTTCAACCTTTCGAAATACAGGTGGTCCACAAGCTCAAAATAAAGTTTCGATTTTTCTTTCTTTGGAAATGAAACATCGAATTCCCAACTGCAGACCAGTTTCATCAAAGGCCTGAATATAGTCTTGAAATAGCTTTCAGCGGCTTCTTCCCATGAAGGGGACGTGTGGGTGTCCAGTCCAAGGAAATACTTATGGCCGTCAATCTGTTCTTCTATTTCAAGGCAAGCCTTCTTGTCAAACGTATTGAACGTTTCTGCGGTAATGGCCCGCTCAAGCTTTGCTGTCGTTTCCCTATCCAGCGTCATATAATTATGCTCCTTGAATATTCATGGTAGGATTCCAATCCTTTGCCGGGTGTAAATATAATGCGAATATCTGCAAGTGAAAAGGGGGGTCTTGCCCGACAGAACGAAGAAAACCGGTAAATTGCCGTTTCTTTTCCTTGTGTACCGTGGAAAAGCATGTTCCGTTCTCATTGACTAAAGAAAACCTTTGAAGTAGTTTCTGTACAAGAGGTAGCCAATATGTTGATTCCAGATATTACAAAGGCAATCGGCAATACACCGTTGGTTCACATCCGGCATTTGGCCGGGAAGGACCGTTTCCTGTATGCAAAGGTCGAAGGAATGAATCCGCTTTCCAGTGCCAAGGACAGGGTTGCGCTTGTGATGATCGAAGAAGCGGAGAAAAAAGGCTTGCTTCACAGCAGCTCAGTCATAGTAGAACCTACCAGCGGTAATACCGGCATAGGTCTTGCCTTCGTGGCCGCAGTAAAGGGATATCATTGTATCCTTGTAATGCCTGAGACGATGAGCATCGAAAGAAGAAAGCTCGTGAAAGCTTTAGGAGCCGAGCTCATCCTGACTCCTGGTGAAAAAGGAATGCAGGGAGCAATAGATAAGGCAAAGCAACTTGCTGTCCAGGATGCCAAGTACTTCATTCCTTCCCAGTTTGACAATCCTGACAATCCTCTGGCGCATTACAGGACTACAGGTCCTGAAATATACAGGGATATGGATGGCAAGATAGATTTCTTCATTGCAACGGTAGGTACCGGTGGTACGCTCTGCGGCAGTGCAAGATATCTTAAGGAGCAGGCTCCCCATGTGCAGGTCATTGCGGTGGAACCATCGGCTTCAGCTGTCCTTGAAGGCGGAAAACCTGGCCCTCATGGCATCCAGGGTATCGGTGCAGGCTTCATACCCGGCAACTATGATGCCTCTTTGGTCGACAAGGTCATTGGAGTGGATGATGAGGCTGCCATGGCATATGCCCGCCGTGCGGCAAAGGAAGAGGGACTGCTTGTCGGAATTTCATCAGGTGCTGCCCTTGCTGCCGCCGTTGAGGTAAGCAATGCCCATCCTCGGAGCCGGATTGCCGTTATACTTCCTGACAGCGGTGAACGTTATCTTTCTACAGCGCTTTTCAGCTAGTATGGATTTTCATCTGGAACATACCCTTTTCTGCGGACAATGTTTTTGCTGGCGAAAGGAAAGAAATGGTTGGTGTGCCGTATTGGAAGGAGAGCTCCGCCATATCTGCCAACATGATGAACCGGAAGAGGGTTCTTTTCTCTATAGGTATCTTGATTTTGATTTTGACTATGTGAAGGCGCTTTCTGAGATTTCACAGATGGATCCTATTCTGAAAAAAGCTGTAGGACAACTTGGTGAGATCCATATCTTGCGACAGGACCTATGGGAAACCATAATCGGCTTCATTTTGAGCCAGAACAATAACATCAAGAGGATTGAAGGTCTCTATGACCGTCTGTCCTTTGCCTATGGGACTGATGTCGGTGAAGGCTTCCATGCCTTTCCCCGTCCTGAACAGATGTCCCATGTGAGTGAACATGAGCTACGGGAACTTGGTTTGGGATTCCGTGCAGGCTACGTGCTGGATGCCGTGGATAGGAGCGACAAGTTGCTGGGAATTGCAGGTCTTGAAGCAGATGAGGTCGATGAAGTATTGCGCAAGACCCGCGGGATAGGGCCGAAGGTAAGTGCTTGCATCAGGCTTTTCGGCTTGCATGACCTGTCGGCATTTCCCCGGGATGTGTGGATCAACAGGGTAATGGGCTGCTGGTTCCCTGACAGGGAAACATCTTGCTTTGCACCTTATCAAGGCCTTGTCCAGCAGTACCTCTTTGCATTTGCAAGGGCTGGGGGATTACCATGAAATTTTCAATCATCAGCCTTGATTTCCGTGATGACAATGCATTGCGGAAACTGCTGGAGGGGAAACTTGCTGAGAAGGCTAGACTGCTCTGCCTGTTCAAGTCCCGTCTCCAGCTTGAAGGCGTATTGTTGCTTCATACCTGTAACCGTCTTGAATTGTGGGCTGTCGGTGCAGAAGGGGATTTCATCGAAACATTGCTCAGGGTCTTGTCTCTTCCTATCCTTGCATACAAGCCGTACTGTAATCTCATCGAAGGAGAAACTGCCTGTATCGAACACATCTTTGAATTGGCCTGCGGCTTGGATTCGGCATTGTTCGGAGAACAGCTGATCATGCATCAGATGACCCGTGACCTAGAACAAAGCAGGATATGCGGCTGTAGTTGCAGCTATCTTGAAGTCTTGGTTAGGAAAGCTGTGGAAACAGGTCGGAAAGTGGCTTCATCTGTCAATTTGCAGATACCCGATCCATCTGTTCCACAGGCAATAATAGAAGACCTTGTACGCAGGCATAGGGATGTTGACGATTTGCTGGTAGTAGGTTCCAATGGACAGGCCCGGCTTTGTGCCAGGAAGTTTGCTGAACATGGCATCCATGTGACGATGACTTTGCGGGATATTGAGAAGAAGGACCTGCTTGTTCCTGACGGCATTGCCGCCGTAGGTTATGCCCAGCGTTTTGCAAAGGCAAGGGATGCCCAGGCCGTTGTCTGTTCTACCAGCGGTTTGGATTTTGCTTTTCCCCATGGCAGTCTTCCTGAGCGGTGTCTGGTCTATGACCTTGCTTCTCCCCATGATGTCGAAGACGATGATCGGATTGTCCTTGTGAGGCCAGACAGACTTCATATACGCTTTGCTGCCCGTACAACTGAAATTGATAAGGCACGGAAGCTGATTGCGGAAGGACAAGGGGCATTCTTCTCATGGTCGGAAGCAAGTCTGCAAAGCCCTGCTGTCGCTGATTTGGCCCATGATGCATCGATGGAACTTGTCTATAGGATGAGGTCCGCTGTTTCTGCCCTTGGACTTGGAAGTGAAGGCGAGGAAAAATTCAGAATGGTACTCGGAGAGTCGGCACGGAAGGCTTTTTCTCATCAGTTGTACCGTTTTTTTCAGCATGAAACAAAAAAATAAATATTTTTTTGATGAAGTGTCTCCCTTTGAAATTGTTTTTGTTTACGCAGGGTATCTCTCAGTGCTATAATCAAGTTATGGTTTGGGAGGTGCATATATGGCATTTGATACGATTTTTACGATCGGCAGGCAGTTCGGAAGCGCCGGACGCAGAGTGGGAAGCGAAATTGCAAAGAAACTGAATATACCTTTTTATGACAAGGAGCTTATCTCCCTTGTTGCAAAGGACAGTGGCCTGAATGAAGCAATCATAGAAAACGCAGATGAAAAGGCGGCGAATTCCTTTTTCCAGTCTTTGCTGGTCGGGACAAATCCCTTCGGAGCTTTTCCTCTGGCAACTTCAAACCTAGGCATGTCAGAATTGCCTTTGAATGAAAGGGTCTTCCTTATCCAATGTGATACCATCAGGAAAATAGCTGACAAGGGGGCCTGTGTCATCGTCGGCAGATGTGCTGATTATGTGTTGCGTGAGAACAGGGACAGGTTGTTGTCTGCATTTATCACCGCACCTCTTGATGACAGGATGGAACGAGCTATCAACCTATATCAGATTCCTGAAAAGAAAGCGACGAATGAAGTCCTGAAGAATGACAAGATAAGGGCTCACTACTACAACTATTTTACCGACAAGAAATGGGGTGCATGTGAAAATTATGATATTTCAATTGACTCTTCCTTGTTGGGCATAGAAGGAACTGCCCAGTTCCTTATAGATTTTGACAAGCTGAGAAGGGAAAAAGCTTCGTCAAAATGATGTAGTATGTTTCAAGACTATCGGTGTGATTACTATGCACTGCAACAAAAAAACTGGCAGATGCCCTGAGGCCTGCCAGCTTTTTGTTGCCATGCAATCTGATTTTGCTCAGATAGTTGCGGTATCATCCGCCATGGCAGGAGCCTTTTCCTTGTCCTTGATGTTGGAAAAGATATTTGCAAGGATTGCGCCGCTGATGTTATGCCAGACGCTGAAGATAGCTCCTGGAACCATTGCCATGGGTTCTGTGGGGAATGTCGTCTTTGCCAGACTGGTAGCCAATCCGCTGTTCTGCATGCCGACTTCAATGGCAAGAGCCTTGCTCTTTGCAATGTTCAGATGCAATGCCCGTGCAACGAGGAAGCCTGCCAGATAACCAAAACAGTTGTGCAGGATGACGACTGCAAAGACTATTGCTGCGCTGGAAAGGATCTTGGCAGCACTTACCGATACGACGGCAGCTACGATCAATACGATTGCCGTGACTGAAACCAAGGGCAGCACAGATACTGCCTGCTGGGTCTGCTTTTCAAAGAAGTGGTTGATGACGAATCCCAGTCCGATCGGAATCAAGACGACCTTTACGATTGAAAGGATCATGCTGGCGACGGGTACGGCAACGGTGGTACGGAGCAGTAGGTACGTAATTATGGGCGTAAGCAACGGAGCAAAGATCGTTGAAACGCAGGTCATACCCACTGAGAGAGGGACATCTCCGTCTGCGAGATACGTCATGACATTTGATGACGTACCGCCGGGACAGGTACCTACCAAGACGACCCCGACCAGCAAAGCATCAGGCAGGTGAAATGCCTTACCTAAGCCAAAAGCCAGCAACGGCATTATGGTAAACTGGGTAATGAAACCGATGATGACATCCCGAGGACGTTTGAATACGACAGCAAAATCTGCCGGCTTGATGGTAAGTCCCATACCGAACATGACCACCATCAACAAAGGAACAACCCATGAGGTAGTAAGCCAACCGGTGAATGTCTGTGGCACGAAAAGAGCCAACGCTGCAATGACGAGCACGATGTACGCCATGTACTTTCCGACAAAATTACTCAATTTCTGAAGAAATTTCATAAAACCCTCTGTATATTTATTCAATAAATTTACAAAATTTTGTATATGATAATAGAGCTTTTATCACACAATGTAAACAGTATTTGCAAAGAAAATCACAACTTCGGCAAATAATGGATATTTTTGATATGTTTGACAATATTTTCTTTCAAAGGAAAAAATTATCCAAATTATCACAGATGGAAACATTTACCCCAGACATATAGGTAAGGTCAAGAATGTACTCCCCTGTATATGCTTTCCAAAGGTATGAAAAAGCCGCAAAGCCTGGTTTAGGCTTTGCGGCAAGCAATTTGCGATTTGGTGATTGTGCGTTTACTTTGCGGAAGCCGCAGCATCGGTACCTGCCGAGGCATTGGCTGTAGCATCAGTACTAGCCGGAGTAGTGGCTGCAGCAGCGGTATCAATGGAAATCAGCTGAATCTTGAAGGTAAGCATCATGTTCGGTTCGATGCCCTGTGTTCCATTTTCCCCATAGCCAAGTGAAGGGTGGATCCAAGTGATGATGGTCGACCCCACATGCATCTGTTCTACGGCTTCGGCAAAACCAGGTACTACCTGATTGAGGGCAAACTGCACGGGTTTGCTACCAAAGCTTGTCGAAATGACGTTTCCTTTAGGATCTGAGAGTTCGTAGTTGAGGGTCACCGTATCGGTACTTGCCGGGATAGGGCCGTCTCCTGCCGTAAGGACCTTATACTCGATGCCATCAGCTGTGGTAGTAACATCGGCATTTGTCTTGTTGGTCTTGAGGAAGGTCTCTGCAGCGGCAAGATTTTCCTTGGCAAGCTTTGCAGCTTCCTGCTGGCGTTCTTCCGTATACTGCTTCTGATAATCATTCATTGCCAGTTGCTGCTGGACGTCAGTGATCAACGGTGTATTGCTGAAGAGGTGATCAAGGATTCCTTGGGCAAGGTAATCTCCCTCGATGTCCAGTCCCTGTGAAAGCATCTGGGCTGAAAGCAGATAGCCATAGGCGTAGGAATATTCATTGTCTATATTGTCGCTTGATTCCAGTTGCTTGACCTGGTCCATGTCCATCTTCTCTCCGTTGTCCTTTGGCAGCTTGTTGTTTGCCATTATGTCGTTCTGGAAGGTTTTCAGGAAATCTGTAAGCTGATCCATGGTATAGAGCGTATGCTCTGCCTGATTGACGCAATCAATGATGCCTCGTGCAAAATAGCCACCTTGAAGCGTGAGCTTGTTGTCGTTCATCGATTTACCGATCAACTCACCATATGCATAGGAAAATGCCTGGGCCAAGTTGTCTGTGCCATAGTCAGTCGGAGGAACCGTAATCTGTACGGGGAACTCTTTGAACGGAACAATGCCGTTGATTACCAGCGGCGTGATGTAACGGATGGTATCGGTATCTGGGTTGACCGTAATATAATCACCGATTCTGTAGTTTGCCGGATTCATGATACTTTTCGTTGAGGGATCGACATGGATGGTTGTCTCTGCGTTTTCGGTCACTACATCGAAATTCCATTCTCCTTCTCCGGTTTTCGTGATGTTGACGACTTTTGCTACATCTGCCTCAGGAGCGACTTCTCTGGTTCCTTCTGCAAAAAGCATTGTTGAAGTCAACAGCAGGGAAACTGCAGCTATGATCAGCACGGATTTTCTTTTGTTTTTCATTTGCATTTCCTTATCTCACGCTTTACGTGGTAAATGACATTCTTTTTCACAAGAGTACGTCAACTTTTTGTTTTCGTCAAACAGTACTTTGGCAACTGCCGTTGTTATGGCCCCTTATCTATATTGTGAACAATCAGATATTTTGTTTTGACAAATGTGTAGTTTGTGTGAGCCAAGGCAATCCAAGCCAAAAATGACTGTCATTCCATCATATTATTTTCTTGCATTGCTCTTCCAATGCAGGTATGCTGTATGTATGCAGTGAGGATAATGATTGTGCTTGATTTGCCTTATGTACTTCAGAAGGACCATATCTGCCATTATGCTGATGATATCTTCTATATAGGAGACCGGAGGAGTTTTCCTTTTGAGAGAAAGGATGTGGCCTGCCAGACCTTTGAAGAGGTTGCTTCCGCACTGAAATGTATGGTCACCCAGGGTGGAGGCCCCCTCCAGGTTGCACTGACCTGCTTGGAATTTGCTGCATCATTGATTGATGAGGGAAAACTGCCGCTTGGAAAAGATACCTTCAGTGATTGTCTTCGTCCTGTCCTCGGAAGCCGACCTACCAATACTACGATGAAAAGGGAAACTGAAAAGCTTATTTCCAAGATCAACATGCTTTATGACCAAGGTGAGCTTTCCAAGGGAAATGCCAGTATACAAGTCAGACGGCTGGTCGGGCAGAGGGAAGAAGAGTTGGATCAGCTCTATGACCGTATGGCAGAGTATGGGGCCTCGTTGCTTGAAGACGGGGATGTCGTGCTTACTACCTGTTTTGCAGAACATACGTTCCTGCTTTCTCTTTTCCATGCAACCAAACAGGGAAAGCACATCCGCGTGCTGGTGAATGAGACCCGGCCATACTTGCAGGGAGCCAGACTCACTGCACCCAGCCTGCAGGAAATGGGAATAGACTGCAGGATCATTACTGACGGTATGGGAGCACATTTCATGAGAGAACACGAAATCACCAAGTATATGACTGCTGCAGACCTGGTGACCATGGATGGCACTGTAGTCAACAAGACCGGAACCCTTGCCAATGCAATTGCTGCATGCCTGTATGGAATTCCTTACTATGCATTTGCAATGTCCCCTGATAGTTCACGGCATGATGCCGGCGATATTGTCATGGAGATGCGAAATCCCCGGGAAGTTACCGTGGTTATGGGAAAACCGACCACAGCGGAGGGAATAGAAGGGCTTTATCCTGCTTTTGATGTCATTGATCCGGATTTGGTCACTGCCGTTGTTACCGGCAAAGGTGTACTTACACCTGGACAGATACAAGGAGCATTCGTATGAAAGCAATAATCGGAGGTACAGGTCTTGATGAACTGTACAGGGAATGTGAACCTGTAGAAATCACGACTGAATATGGCAAAGTGAAACTGTTTGAAAGGAACAACCTGGTCTTTTTGCCCCGTCATGGGTTCAAGCATTCCATACCACCGCATCTCATCAATTATCGTGCAAATGTCGCAGCCTTGAAGCAATTGGGTGTTGATGAGGCCGTAGGTATCTATTCTGTAGGAGCCATTACACGTCGCATTGCTCCTGGAGAAGTAACTTTGATATCGGATTTCATTGACTTCACGGGAGGCAATCGGGCCGGTACTTTTCAGGATAGTGAAGGAGCGGCTGTTGCACATGTATCTATGGAACAACCTTTTTCCCATGCATTGCAGGAGAAACTTCTTTCTGTAGCCAGGAAATTGAAGTTTCCTCTTTCAGAAGGCGGTATCTATGTATGTACCAATGGCCCTAGGCTGGAAAGCCGTGCTGAAATACGGATGTTTTCCCATCTTGGTGGGGATTTTGTCGGCATGACGGGTTGCCCGGAAATTTTTCTCATGGCAGAAGCCGGCATCGCTTTTGCTGGTATTGCCTATTGCATCAACTGGGCCAGTGGCATCGCTGCCTCGGGAATCATGTTCCTTGATGACTTGACCATCGCAGAGATTTCCAAGGCATTGATTGCACTTTGCAAGGCTGCCCTGGCTTAGGCGTCCTGATCACTGTCCTTGATGGCAAGGAATTCATCGAATTGTCCGGCTACCATGGGATCCTGTCTGTCCTGCCGTACCAAACCGATTACCAGCATTACCAGAAGAGCAATGATAAAACCAGGCAACAGTTCATATACATCGAATATACCGCCTGACAGCTGTTTCCAGATGACAACGGTAACGAATCCTGAAATCATACCGGCTATAGCACCTTCCCTGGATGCCTTTTTCCAGAAGAGAGAGAGGAGGATCACAGGTCCGAAGGATGCTCCGAAACCTGCCCAGGCATAGGAGACGACATCGAAGATTGATGAAGTAGGATCCATGGCCAGCAATCCGGCAATCAAGGCAACGGTAAGTACGGTAATCCTGGATACCAGAAGGGTCTCCTTGTCGCTTGCATCCTTTCTGAGCAGTGCTTTGTACACATCCTTGCTGAAGGCTGAAGCTGCTACCAGCAGCTGTGAATCGGCAGTGGACATACTGGCGGCCAAGATTCCACAGAGGAAAATACCGGCAATGAAAGCAGGGAACAGCCTTTGCATGCTGATGATGAAGACTTTTTCCGCTTCGGCTTGGCTTGCAAAGGTGGTCGGAGCAAGGAATGCGTGTCCGATTACTCCCATGAGCAATGCTGCAATGAGGGCAATTACGACCCAGACCATGGCAATTCTTCTTGAGGTTTTTATTTCCTTGTTGCTCCTGATTGCCATGAAGCGTACAAGGATATGAGGCATGCCGCAATAACCCAGTCCCCATGCCAGTGCCGAGACAATCTGCATGAACCCGAAGCTTGGTCCACTCTTTGCAAAGGGCGTGATGAATTCCTGTCCTATGGATGCAACTGCCGCATAGGTCTTGTCAAAACCACCAAGGGCCGCTGTAGCAAAAAGCACGGTGGAAATCAAGGCTATGAACATCAGAATACCCTGTATGAAGTCAGTTGAGACGACTGCAAGGAAGCCTCCTAGGAGCGTGTATCCCAGAATGACTGCCACGCCGAGCAGAAGAGCTACGGGGTAGCTGAGCCCGAAGACACTGTTGAAGAGCTTTGCACAGGTAAGGAACCCGCTTGCTGTATAGACGGTAAAGAAAATAAGGATCAATATGGAAGCAATGGTTGAAAGTATATGCTTTTCATCATGGAACCGATTGGTCAGATATTCGGGAATAGTGATGGAGTTCCCAGCATGTATGGAATATTTCCGAAGTCTTTTTGCAACGAAAAGCCAGTTGAGGTAAGTACCCACGCTGAGGCCCAGAGCAGTCCAGAAAGCTTCCTTGAGCCCTAGAAAACAAGCCAGTCCCGGTAGTCCCATGAGAAGCCATCCTGACATGTCTGATGCTTCGGCCGAAAGTGCCGTAAACCAAGGTCCTAGTTGTCTCCCCGCCAAAAAGTAATCGTCGGCATCGGAATTCTTGCCATAAGATTTTATGCCGATGACAATGAGGATGACTAGGTAGATTGCGAAAGCCAGGATTGTGGCTACCATGGATGATTTCATAACTTGCTCCTTTCCTGTATTGTCGAAAGAATATAAGGAAAAGACCTCTTTTTGCAAGGGAAATTGAATTATTTATGCAAACTAATGTATAAATATACATGAAATTTCTTTGTTTTTTCTTTGCATATCTTTTGTTCCAAGTTAATTACATGTTGTGGGGAAAGTGTTGCAAATTCATGAAAAAGGCTATTGGTTGCCTCCTGAGGCATGTTTTTCTGTTTGGTTACATCCAAACTACATATTTCTTCATGTCATTGCCATTTACTTTTGAAGGCTTAGGATTTATCGTTTTTATGATAACTGATAACAAGGAGCATCGAAATGAAAAAGTGTGCAGTATGGACGTTGGTTTTCAGTGCCATTGCCCTGGTGCTGGGAATTGTCCTTGATGTAAATGCCTTCAGATTGGCTTCGACACCGATTACGATCCAACAGTATGCCGGTGGCTTCGCAATGGGGCCAGGGTTCGGTGGTGCCATCGGTATTGGTTTTTCCTCATTGTCCCTGATGCTGTTGATCTTAGGTAGCAGCCTGTTGGTATGTGCAGTCTGTCTGCTGGGAATTTCAGTCTATTGTTTCGCACATAGCACTGAGTCCTACGGAAAGAAGAGTCATGCTCCTCTTTTTCACAAGACAAACAAGAAGCAGACAAGGACATCGGTTGCTGAAACCAAGGCACAGCCTTCAGTCCCTCCTGTAAGCCAGCCAGTTCAGGCTCCTGCAGCGGCACAGCCGGTCCAGGAACCCTCTGCCATGACAGAGGAACCACAAGACAAATAAAGCCAACACCGTTTGTCATACAAAAACAGGCCGGGATTGAACAGTTGATGTTCGTTCCCGGTCTGCTTTACTAACGGAAGCCTGCAATGCAATTGGTTGGTTACTGGGCTCTTACCTGATAGCCATTGGCTGCAGCCCTGTTTGCGTTGAACATTGTTGTAATCTGTTCATCGCTGAGGTTGATACCGTAGATGTCATGGTAGTATTTCCTTGTTTCCTGAGGGATGTTGATATCTTCGAAAAGATCAGGATAAACTTTCTTTGCCATCCATAGCAGGGTAATCGGAGTATCGACGCCGGGAGTGTAGCTTCTGTAGCTGCCAAGTGGCATCTTGAAAACCTGCTTGTTTTCGACTGCTTTGATCTTGCTCCAGTCGTCACTTCCGATGGCATTGTTGTACAGATCTTCAGGCTCCGCAGAGGTGAAGTTCGTAATGAAGATGGCATCTGGGTTCCATGCGTAGACCTGCTCCATGGTAATTACCGCATTGGAATTACCCAGCTGTACGCCTTCTGCGATATTCTTGGCGCCGACTGCATTTGCCCACCATTGTCCGAAGAAGTGCTTGCCGGAGGTAATCATCTTCTTGTCGTTGTAGAGGAAGAGGAACAGTACTTGTTTCTTCTGGGTGTCGGTCAAGCCTGCTGTACGTTTCTCGATCATTGCCTTCGTATCCTTGCTGTATTTGTCTACCTTCTCTGCGACATTCCCATGGTCGGGGTACAGCTTTCCCAGTATGTCAGTCCACTGTCTATAGGTTTCCAGTACGTCATAATCCCATTTTATGGCAGAGACGCCCACAGCCTTGAAACCAGCCTGTCTGAGCTTTTCTCCCTGGGACTTTGACTCTGCATTGTACAGTACCACATCTGGATTGAGTTTCATCAGCTCTTCAACGTTGAGATCTGCACCCTGCATGAAGCCTGTGGAAATGTTCAGGAAATCAGGATAAAGCTGTCCCAAGAGACCATTCTTTGCAGCACTCATGCTGGTCGGATGTATGCCGACGATCGTCTTGCTGCTGTTGAGGAATACGGTCATGACGGATGGAAGCGGATAGATATCAGTAATGGCTACCCGTTGAGGATTGAGCTTGACTGTGGTGACATCACCGTTGTTGTCTGTAATATCTACCATTTGCTGTGTAGCAGCTGCAGGGGCCTCCTGCTGTGCTTGCCCGAAAAGCGGTGTCATTAGGATTGCTGCTGTCAGCAGCAAGGTAATTGACTGTTTCTTCATGTTCATCTTTTTTCTCTCCTATGTGTCCAACTGATTTGCCAATAGCCATGCATTGCCTTTCCCATCGGACAAAGACGGTACCTCATCGGTATACATCCTGCCTGAAAAAGCAAAGTGCGGGACTCTGACAAATCGTGTATGTGCATTTGTGATGTACTTGAATGTCGGATCTCCGATGACAAGTTCCATATGTTCAAGTTCCCTCTGAAGTTCCTCTTCTCCCTCACCCAAGTAATCCTGTTTTGACAGTACGTTGCCTTCATCCTCCAGGAGAGTACCTACCTTTGCCGGATAAGGAAGCAATGCCGCAAGGGCAAGGCTTTGTACCGGTTCTCCCAAGACGATGGCTGTTGCCGTGCCCGGTTTTCTTTTTTCTGTGAGACGTTCTTTCCATATGGCACGTAGTTGCCGGTCATCTTCCCCGGACATTGCACGTTTGAGCAACGAGACGAGTGCGTCTGCACCTTTCTTGCCGAAGGGAAGGGCTATGATGTAGGGAGTACCAAAGCGTTCTTTGAAATATTTTGCCACCTTGAGCCCGACGGAAGATATGACAAGATTACAGGCTGCGCTTCCTGCCTGTGCCATTTCCTCAGGACGGCTGCCCATGGCCCAGACGGACAGTACTTTCATGCCTCTTGCCTCAAGGCTTCTTTGTATGTCCGATACGATATCCTGACGGGCAAAATCAAGCGGAGTGGCTCCAAGGATATTGATCGTGCCCGGAAGTTTGTCTGCTGTATCAACGACAAAGCGTTTTGCCCATTCAAGCAAAGCAACCGATGCTCCCTGGATGTAGCTTTGCATGCCATCGGTTGCAATACCGAAGGTAGGGATGCCCGTTTTATGTTCTATTATACCTGCCAAGGCCTTGATATCCTGTCCCATCATCATGGGAATGGGAGAAGGCGCAAGGGCGATGAAACGGGGATGTTGTTCCTTTGCCGTAGTGACACAGTCATCGATGAGCTTGCTTTCATTGCCAAGTATGGCGTCATATTCCATCAGGCCTGAAAGGTAGATCCTTGATGGCATAGTGTACCATCTGGGTTCATCATGGGTATTATAGGTACTGTTGCATCCTGAAGGATCATGTATGACGCTCATGCCGTCCAGCTCATAAAGGGCGGAACAGACTCCCGAGGTATCGCTTGTGTAGACCGGAAGTATCATCATTGCATCTTTGTTCATTTGCTGCACCCCCATCCCTTGATCTGGATTATCTTGCTGGGATCCCGAGCTGTGGCGTATGCATCCTCTATGAGATCAAGCAATTTGCTTACACCGGAAAGCCCAAGCAGTCCGCTGTTTTCGATGAGGTTCACGAAGTGGTCCGTTCCCTCGTAATATGCCGCCTTTTGTCCGATTGCCAGGACATGCTCCTGTTTCTGGTGCAGAAACCTTGCTGCTGGATGGCTGGGACAAGCCAGTACAAGGGAAGGGTAGTGTTCCTTCAGATAATCAAAACTTTCCTTGTCTTCCCTTGCTACGGCTTCAACGTAGATTATCTTGACCTTGATGCCGTGTTGGAGTAGTAGCCTGGCAAGGGACAACGGTGCCGAAGTCGCCGTGTAATCGATGGCTACTTTCCAGTCTTGCAATGTCTTGGCAATTTTTGCCAACTGGTTTTCGATTTTGTCATGGATTTCCTTTGTGTTGAAATTTGCCACACCGAGCAATGAAGCAGCTTCTGTGTCGGCTTTTTCCAGTTTGTCCAGGTCATAGGTGACAGGGTAGTATTTAAGTTCGCCTCCGATTCTTTCAACCAGAGCTTCTGCTCCCTTTGCAGCTGAGGGAATGGTATAGAAAAATGTCTTGCTTTTTCCTAATTCCTCATATTCCTTCCAGGTCTTTGTGAGGCAGATGTCGCGGTAGGGTCTTCCTGACTTGGCAATCATCTGTAACAGTTCATTGTCAGGATCGAGCGGGTAGTTGTTTCCTAAAAGTGTGATGCCGTTGTCCCGTCTGTCATTGATATCTATCAAGGAGTAGAGCTGACGTCGCATCGTCTCATCGGGGGTAATGCCACTTTTTTGGGTGATGGGGGTCATGTAGCAGTCTGTGAAGCGGATATTCGGATAACGCTTTCTTAATTGTCCATAGCAATATTCCAGGTCACAGCCGGTAAAGTAGTGGATGCAGGTAGAAAACATCTGGATGGCCTTCGGCTTTGGTTCCAGCCTATCGATGATGTCACTGGCTCCGTCTATTATCTGTTGTTCCATCGTACCGTCAATGACATTGTGTTCTTTGATGGTGATGCAGGAGAATTGCTTTTCCTTGCCAGCTTCATAGGCAGTCAGGACGACTCCGCGCATACAGCCTTCGCCTCCGACGAAGATTTCGTGGCTTTCCGGCATAAGAAATCCTTGATGGACAATGTTCCATGGACCTCTGGCTGGTGGTGCGAACTGTAGCCCTGCATAGAAAAGGTTGTTTTTGTTTGCCTGTGCTATGGGAAGGGAGAACGTCGAGTAATCTATCTTGTGTAGGTCGATCATGATGGCTCCTTGGTGTGCTTTGACAATTTCAGTATGTTTTCTGCCAAGGCAATATACTGCTGGGCCATGGAGCTTTCAGGATATAATTCAAGGACTGTCTTCGATTGTTCATCAGCTTCTTGGACTTCCTTGCTGAAATCCAGTTTTCCCGCAAGCGGGGCCTCAATATCATCGCAGAACTGCTTGATTTTTCCTTCTTCGTTATCGACATTCCTTTTGTTCAGGATGACGCCTGCAACCGTTGCATAGCCTCTGTCCTTGAAACTGTCCACAGCCAAGGCAATGTTCATGGCTGCGTGCAATGCCATTTTCTCTCCACTGGTAAGGATGTAGACGTTTTCAGCATAGCCGTCCCGTATCGGCATGGAAAAGCCGCCGCATACCACGTCTCCCAGTACATCGTAGATGACGATGTCAATGCCGTAGGTCTGATATACGTGTTTCTTTTCCAGTTCTTGGAGGGCTGCGACGATGCCTCGTCCTGCACAGCCTTGTCCCGGTGGTGGACCACCTGCTTCACTGAGATAGACACCTTCGGTTCCCTTGATGACCATATCCTCCAAGGTTATGCCGGTTGGTCCCTTTTTCCTCAAGGATTCGAGGACTGTAGGGCAATCTTTTCCATTCCTGAGCAAGAGGGTCGAATCTGCTTTTGGATCGCAGCCTACCTGAAGGACCTTGTAGCCTTTTTTAGCAAAAGCCAACGATAGGTTTGATGCCGTGGTGCTCTTGCCGATGCCACCTTTTCCGTATATTGCCAATCTGATCATATCTGAGCTTCCTCCTTGTAATCTCCGCGTTCAGTTACACCATAGTAGGCGATGTCACGGAGCATGTCGTTTATTTCGTTGATACCGATGCTGTGTGTTGTTCTCAGTTCGGCCATGTCATTGTACAGTTTATAATTTGCCCTTTGCCGTGCCGGAGTAATATTCGGCATGATGACGTTGCAGCCTGCCAGTACTGCTTCTTTCCTGCCATATTTCCTGACGGTATCCATTGCCGTAGTAGCCGGAAGCAGCACGGTGGGACGCATCAGCCTGAGGATGGAAAGCAAGACCAAAGTAAGATCGAAACTCCCTTGTGGTTCGTTCCTGAACGGTGTCTGGCTGTGAGGAATGAACGGACCGATGCCGATCATATGCGGACGGAACTTTTCAAGATACCTCAGGTCTGTTACCAAGTTGTCAACGGTCTGATAAGGGGCTCCTACCATCATGCCGGCCCCGACTTGGTAGCCGATCTGCTTGAGATCTTCCAAGCAAGCAAGACGATGCTGCAGTGTCTGCACCTTGGGATGCATCTTTGCATAATGGATCGGATCTGCTGATTCATGACGGAGCAAGAATCTGTCTGCACCTGCATCGAACCATTTCTGGTAGAGGTCATGTTCCCTTTCTCCTACGCTGAGCGTGATTGCGCAGTCTGGAAATTCTTTCCGTATTGCCCGTATGATTTCTTCGAACAGTGAGGCATCATAGGTCAGGTCTTCCCCTCCTTGGAGTACGAAAGTCCGCATGCCTATGGTATAGCCTACTTTGCAGCAGGAAAGTATCTCTTCTTTGTTCATCCTGTATCGTACGACCTCTTTGTTGCTTCGTCGCAATCCACAGTACAGGCAGTCATTGCGGCACCAGTTCGTGAACTCGATGATTCCCCGAAGATATATTTTCTTGCCATAGACCCTGTCACAGACGGTCCTTGCTCTCTGTGCCAGGAGAAGCCTGTCTTCTGTGGTGAAGGTAGACAGCAACTGCCTGAAACCTTCATCAGAAAGTATTTTCTTAGATTCCAGTTCTGCAATGAGATCCTTGTTGGTTTGCTTTTCCATATCTTATTCCTTGACCTTTGAGTAGGTCGTCTTGATACTCAGCTGTTTCAGCTTGCCAAGTTCTTGGCTCAAAGCCATGATCTTGGCTTTCGGTGCTTCAACTGTCAGATTGATCAACTGCAGGTTGTTCCGGCTTCGCATGCCCATCCTGCCTGTGATTATGGAAGCATGCCTGTGCAGGATGGTGTTGATCTCAGGGGTTATGGTCGGATCTTCGATGATAAGTGAAAGGATGGCAAGTGTGCTGGCAAGCTCACAGGTGTCGTTTTCCTTTTCATGTTCCTTCCAGCTGATTTTCTTTTCGAACAATTCCCTTTTTTCCTGGTTGAGCACTTCCAGGGGCAATACGTCGGGATAGCATTTGTCGTCTGTTTCAATTTCCCCGATGATGGCCTTGACGCCGAAGGCTCTGGCAATTGAAGCTTCGGTGATCACCTCATATGTAGGACCGAAGGTTGCCTTGCCTCCTTTTTCAAGCAGAAGGGATTTGTTTGCCCGTTGCAGGGCGTGGTCGGGATAGTGGGTGTTGAAGATGACCCCCATACCGGAGGCTGCAAGGCGGGAAAGGGTATCGAGTACGATGATCTGATTTCTGAAATCGAGATTTGATTCGGGCTCATCCAAGATTAGTACCTTCGGATTTGATACCAGGGCCCGTGCAATGAGTACCATCTGTACTTCGCCGCCAGACAGCTGGTTGACTTTCCTGTCTCTGAGTTCAAGGATGCCAAGTTGTTCCATGGCTTCTTGTGCCGCGATGAGATCTTCCTTTTTGGGGAGGGCAAGGAAAGAGAGACTGCTTGCCCTTCCGAGGAGGACCTGTTCCAGGCAGGTAAGGGATGAAAGTCTGTTCTTTGCCTGTGGCACATACGAGATGATGCTCCATAGTTCCTGGCTGCCATAATGTCTGAGATCCTTGCCGAAAAGGGAACTTGAACCTTTCTTCCATGGTAGAAATCCCATCATGCAGCGCAGGAGTGTCGTTTTTCCTGCGCCATTCGGACCTAGGATAGCCAGCAGGTCGCCTTCATCGGTAGAGAAAGAGATGTCATGCAAGACAGACCGTGCTTCATTGTATCCGAAGAAACCTTCCTTGACATCGAAGATCATAGGCTCCATCCTCCTTTTCTTCTGAGCAGCAGGATGAAGAAAGGTGCTCCTACGATGGCTGTAAGGACTGAAATCGGTATTTCGCTTGCAGTAGCACTTCTTGCCAATGTATCGATGATAAGCATGAAGGTTGCTCCGATTGATATGGAAGCGGGTACCAGCTTGCTGTTGTCACTGCCGAAGAGCATGCGGCAGGCGTGCGGGACCAGCAAGCCTACCCAGCCGACCTGTCCGCACATGCTTACGGCCGAGGCCGTGATCATCGTAGCACTGATAACGGTGGTAGCTCTCAGCAGTCCTACGTTTGTACCGGTGCTTTTTGCTTCGTCGACAGAAAGTGTAAGTATGTTAAGTCTCCATCTGAGCAGATAGAGCAGGACTAATCCGACTACTATGAAGGGAGCTCCCAATAACAGACTGTGATAGTTTGCACTGGAAAGTGAACCCATGAGCCAATAAGAAATGCTTGGCAGCTGTGTTTCTGCATCGGCCGTATACTTTACCAATGTGATGAAGGCGTTGAAGAGAGCTCCGATGATGATACCTGCAAGTATGACTGTGGCCGGTTCCATCTGGTGATTGCTGTTGCCGGTGAGAAAGGTCAGCATGACGGCTACAAGGCCAAATACAAGAGCCAGTATCTGTACACCTATGAGGGAAAAGCCAAGGGAAAGTGCCAGTACGGCACCGAAGGAAGCACCGGATGCTACACCGACGGTATCAGGGGTGGCAAGCGGGTTGGTGAACAGGCTTTGGAATGCCGCTCCTGAAACTGAAAGGCCGGCTCCTACGAGCATTGCAAGCAGAATTCTGGGAATACGTATATTCCTGATGACTATTTCCATCTGCTGGTTTGCTGCATGTCCTCCTGTAAGTACAGAAATGATATCGGAGAACGGAATGGGAAAACGTCCTATGGAAATGGACAACAGAGCTGTTGCAAGGGGAACCACAACCAATAACACTATGGCGGGTAGTTTCAGCCTGTCGTGCACGATGACCTCCTTTATGCCCCGGATACGGATAGGGCACTCCCACCTTATATGTGGGATGGAGGCTCGATCCAATCTTTTCTGTCAGGTGCGTGACCTTGGGGGCAGATTGTTCTTTTATTGACTTCCATACGAGCGTTGTAGTGAAAATCTAACTGAAATATAACGTTTACCAACCGAATATGCAACTGTTTATGCAAGTATTGCACATAATTGGTCCAACTTATCAATCGTATAAGTCGGTGTGGCAATTTCAGAGAGGGGAAGGTGTGTCGGATTATACCAGGCAGTATCTATTCCTGATAGGTTTCCTCCCTTTATATCGGAACTGAGACTGTCTCCTATGATGAGGCACTGCTTCTTTGAGACGGCAAGTTCTGAGAGTACATGGGAGAAAAAAGCAGGAGAGGGCTTCTGTATGCCCATTTCTTCGCTGATGAAAATCTTTCTGAAGAAAGGTCCGAGTCCTGAAGCTTCCAGTCTTCCATGCTGTGTGGTAGCTATGCCGTTGGTAACAAGGGCAAGTACATAGCCTTCACTCTGAAGCTTTTGCAAAAGTGTATCGACGCCTGTGTAGATTTGGCCTTGTTTTGAGAGTTGCTGTGCATAGATGGTACATAACTGTTCTGGGCTCAGTTCTGTATGGCAGTTCGTTTTTGTAAGAAATTGCCTGAAGCGTTCTGTTTTCAGTTCTTCTTGGGTAAGCTCATTTCGTTCATAGGCATTCCAGCAGGTTTGGTTGATTGCAGCATAGGTTTCATAGATATAGTCGGTATACTCAAGGCCGCAGGCCTGTGCGACAAATGCAAGGGCTGTTCGTTCTGCTGTAGGGAAATCAAACAAGGTCCTGTCTGCGTCAAAGAGAAGTGTCGTGTAATCCATGGCAGAAGGATACGTGGAATGGTAGGGCAAGGTCAACAACGTACTTGGAAGATTCGTGGAAATAAAAAGACATACAGTCTTGGAGGCTATATGTCTGGGAAATTATAGTATACACCAATGAGGATTCGAACCTCAGACCCACTGCTTAGAAGGCAGTTGCTCTATCCAACTGAGCTATTGGTGCAAAAATAAAGATGTTTTCCTTGCTTTCAAACCTGTTGTGGTTATTTTCGCAACGAACGTATTTCTATCTCATTTTACTAAAAGTGTCAACATGCAGACAAAACCAGGAAGTGTGGATATTTGCAATCAAAGACTCTTGGCTTGTGTATTATTGAAAACAGTCAAGGAACCTCTGCACTTCCTTCTGGGGGACTAACCCATGAAGCAACTGATATTTATTAAAACGGCTGCAACTTTTTCCGATTATGACTGGTGCTTGTTCTTATCAATTGGTTGCAAGAATCTTTTCGACATATGTAGGATTTGCAGAAACAATCTTCAGCAAAGCAAGGGCTGGGCCCTCAGGTTTCCTTCTGCCTTGTTCCCAATTGCGCAAAGTCCCGACACTGACGCCTATCATCCTTGCAAAATCCTCTTGGGTTTTATCAGTTGTGTTTCTTATTGCAACGATATCAGGAGGCGTAAGGGTAAATCTACGGGAAGCTATCATTTTGTTCTTGCTGATGGCAACTGCTTGTTCTGTGCTTTTCAGCAATTCATCAAACATGCTGTCACTCATAAATTTGTTAGCCATAATCAAAGTTCCTTTACTAGTTTTGCTAACCGATTGACTTGGTTGTCTGTCAAGTTATCAGCAGCATTCTTTGGATTGCAAACAGAAAGTATATTTGCTGATTTGCATTTTTGTAAAAGTAACTTATCCGTATGTCTCCACTTTTTCCTTTATTTTGCAAAGCCCATCGGATTTTACGGATACCGCCACCACCTTTGATGATCTTCCATGTTTCATTAAAAGTTCATTCTGTAGTTTTCGATAAGAACTGTCATTCAGCAACCGTACTATCTGCTTGGTAAAAATCGGTGTTTCAATAAATTCCATATCGCAATACTCCATCAGTGTACGTCAATGACGTAGTAGCGTCAATAAATCAAACGAACATCTAAAAATTATATGTTACTAACTATAATAACAGTTAAATCGAATTTAATTGTAAACTAATAATATATGATTCCTATAGTATTAGTATAAAATTTACTTTTAATTGTTACTAATATATATGTTAGTTTAGAAAAATATTGTACGGAATAAAAAACAAGTATATCCTAACAAAAATAACATATCTTATCAAGGAGATTATAATGGGAAGTTCAACTACTGAGAATTTTTTTACTAATGCAAAACCAAGATGGTCATATATTAAGGATGATTTGCTAAGATGCTATTTACGTGGATACACGAATAAGATTTTAAAAACAAGAAAACCAATTATATACATTGATGGTTTTGCTGGCAGTGGTTTGTTTGAGGGAAAGTCTGTTGCTCCTCAAATTGCCATCACAGATGGGAAAATTCCCTCTTGCTGGGGTTCTCCACTGATTGCACTCAAAACACTTGAACTTGCGGCTAAGGAATCAAAAACAGAAAATCCTCGATTTTATCCTATATTCATTGAAAAAAAATATTATGATCAGTTAAAGAATAACGTAAATAATTCTCAATTTTCTGATATGGATTTGTCGATTGTCCATGGAGATTTTAAAGACGTTATCTCTGATATTATCGAAAAATTAGCAGAGAGTAGTAAGAGGTATAATTTATTTTGCTATATTGATCCATTTGGTATTCGTGATTTAAAAATGACACTTTTGAAGAAACTGAAAAAAGCAAATTTTTTTACTATGGAGTTGTTGATTAATTTTAATTCTTTTGGTTTCTTTAGATCTGCTTGTGCTTTGTATAAAGTTAATGTACGTGAGCTAGAAATTGTGCGTGAAAATGAGGGCCTTGATAATAGTAGTATAGAATATCATTCGGCATCTAAACAATTTTTTGATGAAATAATGCAATGTAATGATTGGTATAATATTATCTTGGATTATAAAAACAATATTATTGATGGTTATCAAGCTGAACAAAAAATTGCTGAATTGTATAAAATGCAACTTATGACTGAAATGCCAATGAATTATGTTTTAGATATTCCCATTAGATTTGATGAATCAAAGCATCCAAAATATCGCATGATTTATGCAACTATGAGTGAAGATGGTGTTCTCCTGATGGCGGATGTAATGAGAAAAAGGGAAGAAATTCTTTTCAAATGCAATGCAAATGGTGATATACAACTAACGCTTTTTGAACAAAAAGATGTGTACGATCCAAAGCCTGCTTTTGATGCGTTCATGGCAATTCTTGGCAACAGAAAAGAAAAAGAGTTGAAAGATCTGTTTGTTGATTTTTATACTCAATTTGGTTTGATTCCTTGGACACGGTGTGAATTTGTGAAAATGTTAGAAAAAGCCGATAAAATTGTCATACGCCGAATTCCTCCTGTTAAAAAGAATGGAATGCCAACGGCGTTTTATACAGAAGGTCCTTCGAGGGAAATTTATATAAAGAAAAAAGGCTAGGGGCATAGTGATTGTTTTTCCTTATTCATGTGTGTTATTTTAGCAAAAGGGAAGGAGACTATTATGGATGCAGATAAGCTGTTATTTGGAACCAAAGAATGGGCTCCTAATAATTTTAATTTTATGAATGGTTGCTCTAATGATTGTACGTATTGTTATGCAAAGAGTATGGCTATCAGATTTAAACGGAAAACTGCCGATACATGGAAAGAGGAAGAGCCTGTTAACATGAAGGGTAAATCATATAGCCACAAAAATGGGTCGATTATGGTACCTTCTTCGCATGATATTACGCCGGGAAATATTGATATTGCATTGTCTGTTCTGAAAAAACTTATTGAAAATGACAATGAATTGCTTTTAGTAACAAAACCCCATTTTGAATGTGTGCAGAAAATTGTAGATACCTTTCAAAAAAGAAAAAAACAGATTTATTTCAGGTTTACTATTGGATCAGCAGATTCATCAGTCCTTAAATTGTGGGAACCTTCTGCTCCTGATTTTGATGAAAGGCTACAATCGCTCATCTACGCTTTTGAAAATGGGTATTCTACGAGTGTTTCCTGTGAACCTTTGCTAGATGATCATTTTGATATACTGTTCAATGCTGTAGTTCAATATACTACAGATGCGATTTGGGTTGGAAAAATGAATATGGCAAAAAATCGAGTAAGAATGAATACCAATGGAACTTTTCCTGTTAATAAAATCGATGAGCTTATTAAAAGCCAATCAGATGAGAAGATACTTGCCCTCTTCAATTCATATAAAAATGAACCAAAGATAAAATGGAAGGAAAGCATAAAAAAAGTTGCTATTTTGTATGGCTTGTTATAACAACATAATATGAATTTGTATTTTATGTTATGAAAGATTGACTATATGATTATTCTTAAAGTCAATAAATCCAACTTGGAAGTTTTTTCTTTTGTTTTTATGCATAAGAGAATTTTCCTGTACTGGTTATAGTTGCCAGCAAAGACTAGATAATCACAATACTGCTATATTAAAAAATATGTAAAAACATTTTGAGAGAGTTAAAAAAAATTGTTTGTAAAATATAGTTTTAAACTATCAATGTTTTCTGAATTATTGAAATTCTAGAATAAAGAAGCCCTTGCTTGCTGCTAGGGGGAACTAACAGAGCAAGGGCAGAAACATAACATAAAAGGCAGTTTTCCCAAGAAATAATCGTATGACTATGACTGTAGGAACAATGGTTTCATGTTATATGTTTGAACTTATTACATGTTTCCATAAGGATACTGAGGCCCATAATAAGCCGGATAGGGGTGGGGACCTGGCATCGGACCCTGCTGGAAATTGCCTTGGGGGGCAGCTGGAGGATTACCTTGACAGTTAGGACAAGGACCAACTGGCCGTCCCATCATATTGCCTGTTCGATATTGCATGGGATTTCCTTGCTCTGATCCGTATCTTTCTTGTGGACTGAAACGCATTACTTCTCCCATCCTGGGTGGTGCTTGGAATGTTCTTGGTCCAGCTTGCTGTCCCATACTCATACAAGTCATCTCTTGTCTGAATTGGAAATTACTCTGTTGCATGTTTGGCATTGTCCTGCCTTGCTGCGGCAGTGCAACTCCTGCACTTCGCTGCTGGATGCGGACCGTAATGTTACCACGCATACCTGCAGTTCTGTTTACTTGGTTTGCACTTGGTCCTTGTGCAGTAGCGCCTGTGCTTTGCTGTTGATCTTGAGCTTTATTGGTGTCAGGGGCATTGAAGGGCCCTGTTGTACCATTGGCTTGCATAGATTTGCTGTTTCCCTGTTGCTGGAATTGCATATTGTTTGGCGCACCAAAACTATTGTTGCCATGGTTTTCAATCCCAGGTCCAGGTTGAGGTCCTCTGGGCATAGCTTGCTGACCCATAGCAGGCATCTGTTGTCCATGCATATTCGGTACCTTCTTGGGAATTTGTACGATCAGCAACTCTTTTCCAAGAGTACCGCTGGTCCGTATATACAATATAGACAGTATGTAATTGCTGTTAGGTACTGTATTCCCTTTGGGAGCAGTGAGTTGGTTGGAAGCAGTTGCGTTTTCTGGATTTGCTGTTTCCTGTTCTGGAGCTTGAGCAAATGCCATGCTGCAGCTAAGCAACACTAGCAACGACAGTACTGAAAACTTGTGTTTTCTAAAGTTTATCATTTCTTTTTCCTTTCTCTTGGGTTCCTTAGCTCCATTTCATGTAGCCTTGTCGGAGTTGCATGAAATGATCTGTCTTGCCGGTTCATTTTGTTTGGTGTGGAACTAACTTGATGTACAGATTTTCATTAGTAGTTTCTATCACCTCACATCTAGTTTAGTTTTATGACAATATTGTAGACAAATTATGTGTAGATTAAGTACAACTTTCCCAATCAATAGGACTATACAATAACACTTGAAATCATCCATTTTTCATACAGAACCCCTCTTTCCTGTAATTTATGGAGAGGGTTACAGTCGATTTGTCGTGTCTCTCGCGGCTTTGCTTGCGGAATGTTGGAAATTTCTCATGTCAGCATACGGTTTCTTCTTGCATATATAGTCTAATTATTGTATAATTAAGACTATACACAAGGAGGGACTGCCATGCCGATCCCAAAGGAAGTACTAGCGGTCGAGCGACCCAAGAATTCAATCGTCATCGTGTACGGCAAGGACCGCGACCGTTACGCGGTAAGGGCCAGGGTCGGATGCAGAAGTGTCGGAAGCCGAAGACTTCCGGTCAACGGTCCGACCATCGGCCATATAGTGGACGGCAAGTACATACCCCTCGGGGAGGATGCCCCGCCGCCCGTGTCCGGGGCGGCAGTGGACCTCAAGGACTGGGCAAACATCATCCTTGCGCAGAAGCTCTTTGCTGACATGCTCATTGAGCTAGGAGAATCCTATGGCAGGGAGGATGCGCTCAGGATCTGGTCCATCGCTGTACTCAGGGTCTGCTTCAGCGGCATCAAGGATCATGAGCTGAAAGATGCGTATGAGGAGAGTTTCCTGTCCGAGCTGTATCCTGATGTAGCCCTCTCGAAGAACACGGTCTCCACCTTCCTGAACAATCTTGGACGTACCTGTTCAAAGATCACCCTGTTCATGAGGGCCAGGGCTTCGAAAGTCGAGATGGATCACCATGTACTGATTGACGGGACATTGAAATCGGATGAATCGAAGGTAAATTCTCTCTCGGATTTTTCCAGGAAAGCCAGGACGAAAGGAACCAGGGACATCTCTGTCCTGTTCGCTTTCGATCTTGAAGCGATGGAACCGGTATGCTCCAAGTGTTTTCCGGGCAACATGCTTGATGTCACCGCCTACGATGAATTCATCTCCGAGCACCAACTGACAAAGGGAATCGTAGTTGCAGACAAAGGATTCCCCCAGTCCGTAGCAAGGCAGCATTTCAAGCAGCATCCCGACCTCCATTACCTGAATCCTCTGAAGAGGAATGCGAAGATTGCATCGCAACTCCATATGCTTGAGTTTACAGAGCTTCTTCAAGGGTATGAAGGCATAACCTGCAGGAAGGAGAAAGGTGGGGACCGATGGCTCTATTCCTTCCGGGATGCCTACAGGGCTTCAAAGGAAGAACGTGACTGGCTGAGCCGAAGCCGGAAAAAGAAGAATTACCGCCTCACTGATCTTGAGAAGGCAAGAGCGACATTCGGGACGGTGGTCCTTGAGTGCGATCTGGACACAGATCCCCAGACGATCTACAAAGCCTATTCCAAGAGATGGGAGATCGAGATTGTCATGAGATTCTACAAGTCAGCACTCGAATTCGATGAGACCCGTGTGCATGACGACTACAGCGTGATAGGAAGCGAGTTCTGCGACTTCCTCGCTTCCGTGCTCACCTTCAGGATGATAGCTGCCTTTGACGAGGCCAAGTTACTCGAAGATTTGCCGTATAAGAAGATCATGAGGATCCTGGCAAGGGCGAAGATGTTCAATGATCCTGGTATCGGGTGGCGTCTGATCAAGATCAATCCGTCACAGGAGGAAGTCCTGAAGAGACTCGACATTCATCCCACAGAGAAGCTTCAACCGAAGAAGAAACGCGGTCGTCCTCCTAAAGTGAAGCCCGTATAGTCTCACTCATTGGGAAAGTTGTAATTAAGGAAAAAGTTGTAAAATGGAAGTAAGGTTGAAATAAGAGACAATCAGATACGTAGCAACAGTGAATTTTTGAAAAGTTACGAGTAAGTTGCGGCATGGGGAGCCAGATAGGAGAAAAGAACAGCTGGTGCTAGTAAAAATGATTTTGGCAATCTGGATTATTTTTTATTTTGACAGCAGCACTTTTTGTATTTCAGCTATGGAACTGCTATAAAGCCAATCAGGCAGTACGAAGGTGATGCAGATAGCAAAAACAGTCCTACTTACAGATTTCAAATCGATTTTTATAAAAAATCTTCAACTTCTGAAATGAATTATTGCTTATAACGTGTGCAATTTGATACGCATCTTTTTGTGCAATATCAGAATCAACGCCAATTTGGACGAGCATAGCTGATAGTATAAGATGCTTTTCATGGGTCTGCCTCGCGATTCGTTCTCCTGCAGGAGTCAAATGGAGAAATTTATTCTGGTCCATGGTAAGAAAGCCTCCTTTCCGAAGAGAGGAAATTGCAAGACTGACACTGGCCTTGGAGCGCTCCATACACTGTGCAAGGTCAATGGAACGTACTTTGTGCTTTTGTTTCAGAAGTAAGAATATCGCCTCAAGATAATCATCATTTGTTGCTTGTGTCTTCATTAAATACCTCATTGTTAAAAATCAGAAAGGTGTTGTTCTGCATGCCACATGGCTGTATATTTTCCGTTCTTTGCAAGCAGCTCCTCATGAGTTCCTGCTTCTGTAACCTTGCCGTTGCATATTACTAAGATTTGATCTGCATGTTTCACTATGGATAAGGTATGAGCAATCATTACGACTGTTTTCTTTCTTTTCATTAAGTTGGCAATAGCTTGCTTTACTGCCAGCTCATTTTCAATGTCCAGGGAAGCCGTAGCCTCATCCAAAAGTAAAATAGGACTATCTTTCAAGATAGCACGGGCAATAGACAAACGTTGTCGCTCGCCGCCTGAGAGGAAGTTGCCATTTTCTCCAGTCAAGGTTTCATACCCCTGTGTCATTTTTTGGATGAAGTCATTGCAATTGGAATCTTTACATGAGGCTTCAATTTCTTCGTCTGTTGCATCAGGACGAGCATGTTTGATGTTATTTCGGATTGTATCATTGAATAGAAACACATCTTGGTCAACCATGGAAATTTGTTCCAGTACCTGTTCTGCGGCTATATCGTCAATAGGTTTTCCTCCGATTGAAATTGTTCCTGAGTCAGCTTCATAATATTTGGCAATGAGGTTAAGAATTGTCGATTTGCCAGAACCTGAATCTCCTACGATAGCGGTTAACTTACCGTCAGGCAGTACGAAAGACAGGTCCTGCAACACGGGTTCTCCTTCTAGATAGGAGAAATCAACATTTTGAAAAACAATCTCATGGGTATCGGTTCTAAAAGGTTCCATGCTGCCTTTTTCTTCTGCTTCATCGAAGATATTCGTAATTTTTTTCTTAGAAATTGCCAGGTTTTTGTAGCTTGTCAAATCGACAAAGATTGTAATGTTCAATTTGGCGAGGAATAAAGGCAACATAGTGAGCAGCAGGTATGAAACCATATCCAATGAACCACTTATTACCGGGTTGGCTGCGATCACCATGATAACAGGGATACTGCACCAAGCGAGGATGCTGTTGACCGCACCGATAGGGATAACTTTGGCTTCGTACCGGTAACTTATATCACTGAAGTCTTTCATTGTCTTTGTTACTGTTTTGTTCTTTGTTCCTCCGATGCCATATGCCCGGAATGTCTGCATGCCTGTTACATATTCTACGATATTACTGACGTTCTTTGCACAGATCTGGTTCTTTGCATTTCCATATTTTTTGACAGCACGGAAAGAAAACCAGAATACCGGGACAAGAATTAAATCTGTAATCAGAAAAATAATCCCTGCCGGTAACCAGATTACTGATGAAAAGATGATGAGCATGATTGAAAGAGAGATATTCTTGACCAGGTCCGCTGTCTTATGGGTAAGTATTTTTTCATAGTTGCTCACATCGCTGGTGATGGTATTGATGTATTGTCCTGTCTGGTTTTGAGTAAATCGGGCAAGAGGAATCTTCTTGATTTTATTTCCCAGATACATCCGGATCTGTTTACTTACTGCCGCCCCACCGATTTGCACTTGGGTATACCCAAAACTATAGATGCACAAGCGAAATAGAAACACACCTACTAAGATTCCTGCAAAGGTAAAAAGTAAATGAATGTGCATAGTACCTAGGAACAACATTTTCATGACTGCATATAAAATCAAGAAATTACACCCTGATAGCAATCCTTCCAAAATTGTAAGTGCCACGCCAATATAAAAATGTTTGTTTTTGTGCAAAACTTTATACTTCTTCATTGAAGCTTTCTCCCTTCAGTTGATAAGACATTGAGCGTGCCTTTTCGTAATCCATCCATGCCCGTTGATAGTATGCGTTTCTTTTCAAGACTTCCTTATGTGTGCCGACTTGGGTAATCGTATGGTTTTCCACGACGGCAACTTTGTCACACATTTTGATCGTTCCTAGTCTGTGGGCAACAATAATGACTGTCTTTCCCTTGCAGAGGTTTTCGATGGCTTTGTCGATTTCCATTTGATTTTCCGGGTCAGCCGCGGAAGTTGCCTCATCAAGAATCAGTATCGGTGCATCCTTGAGGATTGCGCGTGCGAGGGCAATTCTTTGTTTTCTCTCCACCGGAAAAGCGAGAACCAAAACTCCCGACCTTTGTGTCATAGCCATCCGGCAAAGGACATGATAAACTTGTCAATCTGTGCTTTCTGAGCAGCACATCTCACTTCTTCCAAACTGCTGTTGCTTCCCATTCGGATGTTTTCCAATACACTGTCACTTGTCAGAAAAGTTTTTTGGAATACTATGGCAATATGCTTAAGCAATGAGTCATAGGCAATACTTTTGACGTTTTTTCCCCCGATAAGGATTGTTCCTTCCCTGACATCATAAAATCGGGCAATCAACTCAATGATGGTACTTTTCCCAGCCCCTGAACGGCCTACCAAAGCTATTTTTTCACCTAAGGCAATCTGCAGGTTGCAGTGTTGTACTACGTCTGTTTTCCCATCATAGGAAAAGCTGATGTCGTTCAATTCGATGCTGGAATCGGTTGGAAAGTTCCCCTTGCTATCATAAGTGGGAATATCGAGGATTTCTTGGGCCTTTGTCACTCCTGTGAGAACTTTGGCAAAATTACTTCCGAGTTGTTGAAGCGGACGGATTTCCGTCAGGTATAATGAACCGACGTAAGCGAATAGCAGGAAAATACTGGCACTGATGGAACCTTTTAGGAAGAACATCCCGCCTATCGGGACCATAAGCAAGATACCGCATTCAATGATGACGATAAATATTGCATACGGGGGGCCCATTTTCCTTGATGTTTCGTTCCATACCGTATTCTCTTCGTTGATAGCCATTGAAAAATTCCGAAAAGACTGGCTTCCCATATTATAAGCCTTTATCAGCTTCATGCCGCTGATGTATTCAATCATGATGGAGTTGAGTGACATGATGGAGTGATTTATCCTCTCCATCATGTCGCTGGCATTATGAAATAGAATTCCCATTGTTGCGATTGCAGCAAGCATAGGTACCAAAGATATCAGAGCCAACGGCACATTGACTGTCAGAAGATAGACAAATACTGCAACTGGACCGATCATGTAGTAGATCAGCTCGGGTAAATTGTGAGCTAGAAAGAGTTCCAATTTTTCAATGTCTTCATTCAGGACTGTTTTGATATTGCCGGTACTCCGTTCATCCAAAGCTCCCAAGGGAACTTTTGCCATATGGTCGATTACCATACAGCGCACTTTGAACAATGCTCTGTAAGCTCCCTTGTGGGAGGCTATGCCTGCACATCCGAACAGGATGAAACGTACAAGTATCGCAACCGTAATCATACTGGCATTCTTGAGGATGATCTGCTCTGTCATCTGCTTTGCAAAGCCTGCTTTCATCAAGCAATAGATGCCATAGTACGGAACCATCATGCATAAACCGCTGATAGCAGCCAACAAGACAGACAGAAACAAATACCATTTATCTTTTCCTGCCCACTGTAGCAGCAGGGTAACTGAATTTGTTTTTTTTGGCTTCATTTTTCTTGTCCTTCTTTCGTAATGGAAAACAAGGCTTTTATCTTGTTTGTATTTTCTGGGCAGACCAACAGGTTGCTGGCAAGCTTTCCTTTGTCCATGTAAAGGAGCCGATTGCAGGTCTGGCACACGAATTCATAGTCGTGTGTAGTCACGAATATAATTTTTCCTTTTCGAGCCAATGACTCGATGAGCCTTGCTACTCTTGTCATGCTGTCATAGTCAAGGCCGCTGGTAGGCTCATCAAAAACCAAGATTTCTTTCTTGCAGATTACACTGACAGCTACGGCAAGACGCTGCTTTTGTCCTCCTGACAAAGTGTTTGGATGCCAGTGTCGGAACGGTGTCAGCTCCAGTTCCTGTAACGTAGCATTTGCCAAAGCCTTGTCAGGATCCTTGATCCCGAACGTACATTCTTTTTCTACACTTTCTGCAAAAAGCTCATAATTGACGTCCTGCATGACCAGATAGGATTGTTTCATGAGCATTTTGCGGTTTTGCAAAGAGCCATTTAATATGATTTTTCCGTCTGTTTCCTTGTGCAAGCCGCAGATTGCACGGGAAAGGGTTGTCTTTCCTGCTCCGTTATGTCCTGAAATTCCAATGATTTCTCCAGCTTTTACAGAGAGACAGATGTCTTTCAAGGTTTTTTGTTTTTTGTGGAATAGATTGATATCCTTTAATTCCAATGTGGTCCTTGTAGGCCTGGCTTGGGCAGAGCATGGTAATACAGTATGAAGGTCTGTTGCACGTAAGCCCATTTTTCCCCGTAGGAGGGGAGAGAGCAATTGAAGCTCAAGGGGTGAGTACCTACCTTGCAATCTGCCGTTTTCAAAGTAAAATGCACAGTCTATTACATCCATCAGATAGTATAGACGATGCTCTGCAATCAAGATGGTTTTCCGTTGCTTCTTTAAAAGAATTAAGGTTTCTTTCAAGTCTTCAATAGCGCTTATGTCCAGGTTTGAGGAAGGCTCGTCCAAGAGGTAGATGTCAGGGTTCATTGCATATACCGAGGCAAGGGCAATCTTTTGCTTTTCTCCACCTGACAGTTCAAAGATGCTCCTGTCTGATAGATTTTCAATGTGCAGGTCCTTTTTGGCTTGCGTGACTCTCTGATGAAGTTCTTTTGTCGGCAAAGCAATGTTTTCGGTACCGAATGCAATCTCGCTATCTGTGTCTACATTGAAGAACTGCGTTCTGGGATTTTGAAATACCGAGCCTACTTGTGTAGCAATTTTGTGCATTGGCGTTTCAGAAATTTCCATATTGTTGACAGTGATATGGCCTGTCAGCTTTCCTGGGAAAAAGTATGGGATCAGACCATTTATAAGCCGCATGAAGGTCGTTTTCCCACAACCGGAGCGTCCACAGAGTAGGATGCATTTGCCCGTAGGAATGGTAAGATCAATATTTTCCAAACTTTTCACAGCCCTGCCGGCATATGAGAATGATACATTTTCCAATTGAATCAAATTTGTTTACTCCTTTATAGAAAATGCCTTGCAATAAAATAAACGACGAAGCTAGAAAGGATAATGTAGTCAGTAGCACGAAGGTGTATGCGTACAAAGCAGGTACGGGGCTTTGGGTTCTCTATACCTCGCGTTACAGCTGCGATTGATAGCTCATCCGTTGCTTTTGAGGCTGCCATCAGCAATGGTGTGTAGACACATTCAAGAGTTGTCGACGGGTGTTTCAAAAATCCGATTACCGTAGGTGATACATCCCTCAGCCGCATGGCATCTTTGATGAACTGCCAATCTTCCCGTATTGTCGGTATGTATCGGAGCATGATTGCCAAAGGGATTGTAAGTGCTTTTGGTACATGAAGTTTGTGCATGGCAGAAAGAAATTCATTGACTTTTGTCGTTTTTATTATGATGTTCCCCATGAAGCCGCATGGGTACACCTTATGTACCAATCCCAAGAAAGCAACAAGCACAGCTTGTGTGGATTCCTTGGGAAAAGAATATATTGCTTCTGTCAGGAAATAGAAAATTACATAACCGACGATTCCCAAGATTGCCATGCGCAACCTTCCACACAGAAGTGCGAAGAGTGCAATGAGGAGTACAAGACCCAGTTCATATGGTAAGTCAGGAGCCATTGAAGCTGCTAATACACTGATTACCAGAATAGACATTTTGGTTCGGGGATCGAACCATATGCCCTTTCTGTTTGTTTTGCTGTTCATGCAGTAATGCCAGCTTTTTTAAATTGTTTTTTCAGCAGTTTCTTGCCAACCAAGCCACTCAGACTTGCTATGGCTATCGTGCCTACAAACATGATGATCAACACGATTGGACTTGCCATTGCATTCATTGTTTCAATATAGGATTGAGTCGTACCGCCTTCCATCATCGTCGTAGCCCAACTTGAAGGATTGATGAAATAGACTAGATAGGTACCTGTACCACCAAGACATAGGATTGCATAGGCAACAATATTCATTCTTGTACTTTTATATTTTTTGCTTCCGGCAATTATATCGGCTATGATACCACATATGATATAGCCAAGGTCCATTCCCCAGTGCATTCCCAAGAGGAAATAGATGATACCGAGCAGAATTCCTGCAATAGTTATCGGGCCGCGTTTCGGAACTTTTGCTATTAAAAGTAAGAATATAGGTCCTGACAGCAAGGCAGAACCTATCGGCATGTAAAAGGTTGTCATCGGGTTGATTCCAAATGGTATGCTGGCAATAAACATTGCCATCCACAGTAGTGCTGAAAAGATGCCGGTAGTAACCAAGTCTTTTATTGTAAGTCCTCTTTGGTTTGCATAAGATTTTCCAGACATTTTCTCTACTCCTCTTCGATGTCCCAAGCTTCTGTCTGTTGACGTCTTCTTGGGTCGATTGTATAATTTTTGTTAGATAGAACTAACTATATGGACCAAAATAGCATCGAACTTGATGAAGAACAATAATTCGAGCGAAATTTTGCCTCATCGTTTCAAAAGAAAGCCTTATCGTTTCAAGAGGGGGTACGTTATGCAGGAAACAATGGAGGGTTGGAATACTACAATTGTTGAATCTATGGGTTTTTCTTTATGTTTAGGGGAAAATCGCTATGGAACAATGGGGCAATGCTGGAAATTAGCACCTGAGGTAGGGGAGGGATTTTTTTGGGCATATGGAGAAAAAGATCTGTTTGATATCAAAATCCATGATTTTTATTTCAATGAAGATATGCTGATTGAAAATAGGATAGCAGGGTATCTGAGTATATTTTATTATGATTCCATTTCAGGAGAACAACTTACGCCTTATAGGCAAATGAGTCCTGGATGTATTCAAAGCCTTGTCGGCAACGACAAACCATACAGAATTCGGATACATAAGAAAATCCCTGTCCGCTGTATCGGGATAGGAATTTCGCCGGTCTATTATGGGAACTACATGAAAGATCGTTATTCAAAAGAGTATTTTGATCCACATACTGCCTTTGCCAAGCTTAATCAAGATGAGGATTTTCCTGAACTGGTATTTTTGCTGAAGCAGGTTGAAAACTATAGGGGAGAGGGAATTGCTGCCAAGATGTTCTATGAGGGTAAGGTTTCAGAAGTCGTTTCCTTGTTAATCGGACGAATGGAACGCAACTCTCGACAAATGAGCAATAGAAAAATCGATGAACATGATAGTAAGCAGATAAAGGTAGCAGTCGATTATATTGATGCTCACTATGCCTATGATATTCCTTTGAAACAGCTGGCTGGATTTGCCTGCATGGGTACTACAAAGTTCAAAGTAGTATTCAAAAATCTATATGGATGCACGGTGACAAACTATATTCAGCGACAGCGGTTACATCATGCAGAATGTCTTTTGACACAAAACAATCTGACCGTAGGTCAAATTGCGGAAAGTGTCGGTTATTCAACTTCCAGCCGATTGGCAAAACTGTTTCGGCAACATACAGGTCTCTTGCCGACAGAGTTCCGAAAAATGGTCAAAAGAAACTAGCAAGAGAATCAATGGCAAATGTAGCTCATATACTTATATCAATGTAGTTGAACCAGCTTTTTCCCTGTATATTTTCCCATATTCTTCTTGAGTTTGCTGACGGGAAACGGCTTGCCATGTGCTGGGTAGATTGTTTTCGCTCCATCTGCAATGATTTTTTGCCAGCTTTTGTAATATTCATCTATGTTACAGATGAAAATCACACAGTTCTTTGTACCTGCAAAGGAAAGCATATGTGCAGCGGTATCTCCTGCCAAACAACTGCCGTCATCGAACAGGACTGAAATTGAATCTACGGTATGACCTGGCGTAGCAATGATCTTTCCTTGTAAAGGAATCCCTATTTCCTGTAACTGCATATCGCCATCGACAAGGATATCACAGTCCCTGGTAATGTATGGCGTAAATTTCAGATTCTTTGCCTTGTCGACTTTTTTTCTCAAGATGACTGAAAGATAGAACTGTTTGCGTCTGAGAAGCCATGCAACCCGCTTGTTGAGCAAGCCGCCTCCATGGGATTGGTCATTTTCTCCTTTTGCAATGAGATCCTTGCATGGTTTTGACATGACGATACGGATGGAACTGTTTTCCTGAAGAATGTAATGCAACAGCCCGCAATGGTCGTCATGATGATGCGTCAGGATCATATAGGAAACTTGAGAAAGGGATATTCCTACTTCTTTCAACCGTTCCTTGAAGAGGTCCCGATCTTCTTCATAACCGCTGTCCACAAGTACGTATTGGTTACCTGCTTTTACCAGAAAACAATTTGTAACACTTAGTCTGATCGGAATTATTTCCATTTCCTACCACCTGTTTCAGTGGTATCCCAAGGATAATCAGAAAGTCAAGGGATTTACAAAAGGTCTTTATCCTTTCTATGTTTTTCCATATACATATTGTTCTTTTTTGGAAATACCAATCAGGAATATTGAGAAAAGAATAGATGGTTCAAAATGAAAAGCTACACCGGTAGGTCGATGTAGCTCTAGAAATAACATATCCTTTTTATCAGATGCTGTAGACAAAACCAAGGGTAGGTGTGACGGAAATAACTGATTCATCCTTTGCATTTTCATCAGCAAGAAAATCGCCGGTTACGAAAGGATCCCAGGTTACCATACAGGAACAGGACAGCGCCATGGAAGAGTTGAATGTATATTTCAGCTTAGCTGCGATACCAGCACCCCAAGCAGAATGACTTTTAAAATAAGAATCATCGTGGGAGCTGAACACATGGATGAAATTCGGTCCTGCCGCAAGGCCGAGTACCATGGACGGGGAAAGTGCAATCGGATATTGAGCACCTGCAAACAGAAGAATCCAGTTGGCATTGTAATCGTGAGAATCAAAAAATACATACGTGGTACCTCCATCAAAAGGTTCGTATGCAATTGTTGTCAATGACCTGCAGAAATCAACATTTAGCAAGGCTATTGCTGGGACACCGAACTTTGCCGTGACCGTTTCACCAAGGATTGTTCCTTGTTGTGCTACATGTGTTTTTATTGTAGGGAATAGGTAAATATATTACCAAATTAATCAGTAAAGTAAATACATTATATGCTACATATTTCCTATATGGGTCGCTTAGGGCTTCGGTGGCGGGACCTCTTCTGGCTCTCCATGAGGAGGTAGTCCTGGCGCAGGGGCAGGTGGGAAATGTATTTCCATCGTTGGTTTCGGAATGATTTCGAAAACTTTGCCGCAGATTGCTGTCTTTGTCCCAGTCTTGTCAGTCATGTAGCACTGGGCAGTATACAGGCCGGTTGATATCTCATTTATGCTGAAATCCTGAGGAAAGCGAAAGACAGTATGTATATGTCCGTTCTTCCAATCTACCGAATGGGTTTTTGCAATATAGATAGTTCCATTGGGCGCAGTGATATCGCATCCCAAGACTGCGGTTCCTGTCGCAGTACTGTCCCTGACATCGTAACGGATGCTCGCAGTTCCTGAACGGTCGATGAATACGCTCATTGAATAAGGATTTACATCGGGATCCCATCCAAAAGTGGCACATCCGCATAAAAGAAGAAGAAACGGCAATAACAGGACAAATCTTTTTACGTACATGTGACCCTCCACAAAACATGTTTCTGGCTTTTGGAAACAATACCTGAGATCAGGTTGTTTTCCTCTTGATAGCTTCTGAGAAAGAACAGCTATAGTCTATCATACAATCAGGGATGTAGCAATGTTGCTGTTTTATTTGCTTTTTGAACATATAGTTAAGTGATTGATATGTTGAACTGTACAACCAATGGAACCAAGCAACGGACTACAATACATTAGTATTGTTTATAAAATACAGTGTATCAACTTTGTATTGATTCTGTAACATTGGATTGAGTTGGATGTTATTTGTTTTGTACATAATGACTTATTTCCTTATTATGGACAGATGAGAAATGTTAGGTTATAGTTATTGTATAGGACCACTTACTTAGTATCCTATTTCACATTAACAGAGAGGAGTTTATTGCGCGAAGTATAGCCGTAGTTGGTCGCTGAAGACAAATGGAGGAGAATATGAATGACGTCGTCGTTGGTATATGTCCCGAAGAACAAAAAGTCCTGTTGCCGGTACTTGCTCCGTATACTGTTCTGGCAGCTTCTTCAGTCTCACAGCTGTTGTCTTTGCTAGATATACATAGGGATGTTCTTTTTGTGGTTGCAATGCCGGATTATCTTGGTGTCGGAAGCAAAGAGCTTACCCGTGAAGTGAAAAGAAAATTACCTAATTTGCCTCTTTTGCTTATTGAAAATGATGAAACAACATCTTTTGGCAAGGATTACTTCAATTATGGAGTAGTTGATTTTTTGGAATATCCCGCTACTGCCGAGGCTTTTTCCCGAAAAATAGAGGTTTATGTCTTGTTCGATGCCATGCTTGAATCATTGGCGGGAGGTTGCCTGATCTGTACCGAGAAAAACCATCTTGCAGTAGATGACCAGCTGGTCGAGAGGATAGTAAGAGTATTGCAGGTCAACAATGAAGAACTTGAGACACATATGAAACGGACTTCACTGATGATGCAGGTGCTTGCAAACCAGGTTGCGTCACAGCATATTCCTGGATATGAGCTTACCTCAAGACAATTGGAAGCCATGGTCAAAATGGCACCATTGCATGATATAGGCAAGTCCTGTATTCCCCCAGAGTTATTGAACAAACCGGGAAGACTGACCAATGATGAATTTGAAGAAGTAAAACTGCATGTGATCTGTGGAGCGGCGATGATGCAGCGTCATAAGCCAAGGACTGCTGAATGCCAGATGATGCAGGAGACTGCCAATTCCATTATTCTCTGTCATCATGAAAAGTACGATGGAACAGGTTATCCGTATCATCTCAGGAAGGAAGAAATTCCTTTGCCAGGTCGTCTGATGGCTGTGATAGATGTCTATGATGCATTGACAAGCGAACGTCCCTACAAGCATGCTTATCCACACAAACAAGCAGTCCACATACTGTTGTCAGGCAAGGGCACTCACTTTGACCCGACGCTTATCAACGTATTCCTGACAGTTCAGGAAAAGATACATGAGACTTCTGAAGACTACCATTCTTTGGAGAAATCAGATCAATATTACTAAATCGGCAAGTTGCCTTAAAAGTAGCTTCTTAATGCCTGCGATGTTGATTGCAGAAAGCAATGAGCTCAGTATTTGATTTCTTTGTTTCTCAGGATTGAAAAATAAACCTTTAAAATTATCAATAATTATTCTCAATAGCTTGACCTGCAACAGTATCCTTTGTAAATTGGAGTCATGGAGGAATTTTTATGCTGAGTAAGAAAGTAGTCGCAGCTTTGAACGGACAGATAAACAAAGAATTCTATTCGGCTTATCTGTATGTGGATGTTTCAAACTATTATGCAGACCTTGCGCTGGATGGATTTGCAAACTGGTATGATGTCCAGGCAAAAGAAGAACTGGACCATGCTTCATTGATGCAGCAGTACCTGCATGACAATGGTGAAAAGGTTGTACTGGAACCCATCTCAAAGCCAGCACTTGAATTCAAGGACATGAGAACGGGTGTCGCAGGTGTACTGGAACACGAACAGTATATCACAGCGGCAATCAATGATGTCTATACCATTGCGATGGATGAAAAGGATTTCAGGACGATGAAGTTCCTTGATTGGTTCATTGATGAACAGCGGGAAGAAGAGAAAAATGCGGATGGAATTCTCCGTAAGTTTGACCTACTTGATGGTAAAAACGGAAAGAACCTGTATCTTTTGGACAAAGACCTGGCTACCAGGACTTATGCAGCTCCGTCGTTGGTTCTGTAGGTGTACATAACAAATTGACAATAGATAAGGCAGGATTTCCTTTGAGAAGTCCTGCCTTTTTTTGTTTGCCCGGCATGGGTGTTATCTAGACGGTGAAAGTCCGTTGCAGGTTGCGATACAGGAGGAAGAAAACAGACCTGAACTGCTAGCCAGAGGCAAGGGCGTACCAGCGATGGTGGGTCTGAAGGAAGCCCGAGGCAGGAGTGCAGATGAAGTGGCTGCATGGGATGAAAGACAACATCCTTGACCGGGGAGGTCTTCGGGGCGACCTAGGCTGCAATGATGCCGTTTGACGGTCGTAGACAAACGAACCCGAAGAAGTCAGCAGAGGCCATAGCAGTGCAGGGAGAGTGCATGAAGGGCCGAACAATCAGATCTTTCTGAAGGAGGAAAGGCCATCATGCAGAAGACAGACACCCTGAGAGGGACTCAGCCACGGCATGGGGGGAGGGATACCATGAGGGAAGGAAATCCGACAGTACCAAACACGGAGCTTTGCGAGAGGATGCTCTGTCCCGACAACATTGGACTAGCCGTGCAGAACGTGAAACGGAACAATGGCAGTGCAGGGGTCGACGGCATGGAGGTCAGTGAAATCGACGGCCGCATGCGGGAGGACTGGGCACGGATCCGGGGACGGATCCTGGCAAGGAAGTACAAGCCTCAGCCGGTCAGGAGGGTCCATCAAAGGATACCTTGAGGACAGAACAGTCCCGATCCACAGGAGAATCCGCCAATGTCTATGGAAGCAATGGAAGAAGCCTGGGAGAAGGGAGGAGATGCTGAAGAAGCACTGTCCATCTCAGAACAGGTGGAGGCTGAACAACTTCCATGCCTATTCCAGCAACAGGCACTGGTATTTCAGCAAGGCAGTGCTCAATGCATTCATTCCGAAATCGACGATAATCCAAGGGTACGGATTGCTTGACATCGAAGCCTATTACAGGCAGGCGCATGCCAGGAGAATGGAGACAGACAGACGTGTATGTGAAAGTCGCCAGCTAACGCTGGAATTCGGATTTGATTGAACCGCCATATACCAGACCGGTACGTACGGTGGTGTGAGAGGAAAGGTTCTCCGGTTATCCGGAGAACCCGACCTAATCGATTGTAGGTTGCAGGAATAAAATTCAGTCTCTGCAACTGCTCATAATATGTTTTCTTATAAGCATCAAAGTAGGGACATACAATCAGCCAGGCTTGTCTATTACTAGGCATGAGGTCACTTTTACATAATTTAGCTCTCTATGGTATAACCATGTTTTTCAAGCAGGCTGATTGCTTGTCTGAAGTTTTCTTTCTTTGTCAGCACATAATCAGTATCGAAGGTGGAGATTGCAAAGATGCTGATATCATGTGCAGCAAGAAGAGAAGAGATATCTGCAAGGATGCCGATGAGTGAGAAATCAAGAGGCCCGATGACCTTGAAGCATTTCCATCCGCTATCACAGGCAAGTGCATTGGCAGGGACAGAGGAAGAACGGCAGACAAAGGAGATTTCTTCATCTGTTTTTCCAAGAAAACAGAAGCTGTCATTCTCTTTTATCTGGGAACAATCAGGCAGTTTGCATACCGACAGATCTACGTCAAATGTTTTTATTTTCATTTTTTCTCCTTGGAGCTGGTTGCTGTCCATCAGACCTTATGTTTCACAAATATGTCAAGACCATGGAGAAAATACTGGTGTTTTTGCTTGCTGATGCAAAGGATAAGAGGTAAGCTTCTTTCGGCGAGGAGGCCGATATTGCTATGGATGACAATAGAATTGCCCGACTCTGGCTGGAAGTTTCCAGGCCTGGTATGCCGATGTATGTGAAGCAGACCATAGAGGTTGATACCGAGGGGAGTGTACATCAGATTCTTGAGCCCATGGTTTATCTGGGACAAGCTCGTGAGTACTGGTATCGGTTGGAAAAAGAAGATGTTGCAGAATTCTTTGCCGAATTAAAAATCAAAGAGTGGAAGATCAGGCGTGAAGAACATTTTTTTTCCTCCGGAAGCTGGAAATTGACAGTCTGTTATACCGATAATACAAGAGTTTCTGACGGAGGAGCCTGCATCGAGCATCCTACAAAGGAGGTCGTTGCCTTCATGGAATCGCTGCTGGGACTTGTACCGTTCATCGAAGCTCCATGGAGACCCTATCTATGACTGTCTTCTCATGCAACAGTCGAGCATGTCCTTCGTTTCAAAAAAGGGCGGTAAGCCTGTGCCTTGTGGTGAAAATAATCTTCTGCAGCTTCTCTTGGGGTAATCTGTACTCTATCCAGTGAAAGGAAATACCAATTGTCACAAATGCCGAAGAATATTTTGCTGAGAAGTGTCTTCGGGCAACTTTCACAATTTGACATGAACCTATGCATGGAAATGGAAAGCGGAAGATAAATATTTTCCATCCATGAGTAACCGGCATCGGTAAATGTTATCAACGGGCTGATGTCCTTTCTTAGAAAATAGAGGTGTCCGTTTACAGACATACAGATTGCTTCCTTGTCTTTTGCTGTAAAGATATCCGGTGTAGAGGCAATGATGCTGCTGATGATCAGTTTTTCTTCGGTATCCATAGGATGACCTCCTTGAAAAGATTTTAGTGTTGTCAATAATGACATTTTTACTATCTTATATACATAGGATTATTACAAGCTGATTAACATAATTTTATAAAAATTTACATACTATAAATATAATTATACAGACTAAATAAGTCTCTAAGTATATCAAGTATTGTAGAATATCTATCTGTCTAGGGATGGGAAGAGAATCAGCTGTTGTAAATAACTGGTGAACCATTAGACAGAATTTTGCAAAATAGATGAATAAGATACAATATCTGGTTTTGATTCTATCGACATTTTCATATTATTTTACTATTTATATGTTTACTCCAAATCGTATAATATGTCACATAATTGATTTGTATGTAGTTCTATTTTTGCATAAAGTTGCACAAAATTGATATTATTTGCATATTTTAGCACTTCGTATGCAATTTCCCTTGTGTTTGCCATTAATTTAAATTATTCTAGAGCCTAACAGGACGCAAGGATGCGTGTAAGGTTTGCACTCGTCTTGTGGCCTTTTTTTTGGAGGTAAGAATATGAAAAAACTTCTTTTGGCAACCATGTTGCTGGCTTTGCTAGGAAGTACTTTGCTGTTTGCCAACGGTAGCAAGGAAACTGCTCCGGAGGCAACTGCAAAAAGTCCTGACAAAGTGCTGAACGTCATGATTGAAGTCGAAGTTGAGAGCCTTGATCCTCAGGTAGCAACCGATGGTACTTCCTTTGAAGTCATTGCCAACTACACGGACGGCCTCAAACAGATGGCCGCTGATGGCTCTGTCATCAATGCACTGTGTGCAGATGAAAAGGTTTCCTCTGATGGCCTGACTTACACATTCAAGATCAGGGATGATGCCAATTGGTCCAATGGAGAGCCTGTTACTGCACAGGACTTCGTTTTTGGATGGCAGCGTGCTGTGGATCCGGCTCTTGCCAGTGAATATTCCTACATGCTCAGTGACATCGGACAGATCAAGAATGCAGCAAAGATCATTGCAGGAGAACTGCCTGTTACCGCTTTGGGTGTAAAGGCGCTTGACAGCAAGACCCTGCAGGTTCAGCTTGAAGTACCTGTTTCTTACTTCGATGAGTTGCTTTACTTCCCGACATATTATCCTGTCAACAAGGCTTTCTTCGAGAAGTGCGGTGATTCCTTTGCTACCAGTGCCGATACGGTACTGAGCGACGGCGCTTTCAAGCTTACTGAATATGAACCGGCTGCAACCAGTTTCAAGCTTGTAAAGAACCCGGACTACTACAATGCGGACAAGGTCAGGCTTGACGGCCTCAACTACCAGGTGCTCAAGGATAGCCAGCAGGCTTTGATGAGCTATCAGAACGGTGACCTTGATATCATCCAGCTTTCAGGTGATCAGGTTGACCAGGTAAAGGATGACCCGGAATTCAAGAGTGTCGGTGCTGGTTATCTGTGGTACATCAGCCCCAATATGGCAAAGGTACCTGCCCTTAATAACCTCAACCTGCGCAAGGCCATGACCTTTGCCCTTGACCGTCAGTCAATCGTTGACAATGTCGTCAAGGACGGTTCCACTGCTGCTTTTGCTGCTGTTCCTTCTGAACTTGCTACCAATAAGGGAGAAGATTTCACACCGAACCAGACTGAGTTTGCCGATGTATGTGCCTATGACAAGGCAAAGGCTCTTGAGTATTATAACAAGGCCAAGGCAGAATTGGGCAAGGATTCCTTTGAGTTCGAAATGATCGTGGATGACACTGCCATCCAGCAGAATGTTGCAGCAGTCATCAAGGAAGAACTTGAAAAGGCACTTCCTGGCTTGAAGATTGACCTGCGGGTCGAACCCAAGAAGCAGAGGGTCCAGGATATGCAGGACGGTACATTTGAGCTTGGCCTTACCAGGTGGGGGCCGGATTATGCAGATCCTATGACTTATCTCGGTATGTGGGTAACTGACAACAGCAACAACTATGGCCTGTGGAGCAATGCAAAGTATGATGCACTGATCGCAGAATGCACCACCGGTGATCTCTGTACCGATATCGATGGTCGTTGGAAGGCTATGAAGGCTGCTGAAAAGATTGTCATGGATGAGGCTGTCATCTATCCACTGTATCAGCAGTGCAATGCTGACATGATCAAGTCAAACGTGAAAGGCATTGAATTCCATCCTGTCGCACTCAACAGGGTATTCAAGAATACCGTCAAGAACTGATAGTCAGTAAAAAAGGAGCTTTTCTTCCTGTCCGTCAGGGCAGGGAGGCTCCTTGCATTATTTTTTTTGACAAGGTGGAAAGAAAGATTGAGAAAATATATATTGAAAAGGATCCTTATTTCGATCTTTACCCTATTGGCAATCACCTTGGTGCTATTCATGTTGCTTCAGTTGATGCCAGGTTCTCCATTCAATGATGAGAAATTGTCCGCATCCCAGCACGCAGCTCTCAATGAGAAATATGGGCTTGACCAACCTCTTTACGTGCAGTATGTCAGGTACGTAGCCAATATCTGCAAAGGCGACTTCGGCGTAAGCTACAACATAAGCAAGAATACACCGATAAGCCAATTGATACAGTCACGGCTCCCAATCAGCATCAAGATCGGCTTTCAGGCTGTGTTCGTAGGGGCTCTGATAGGCCTTATCCTCGGTATCCTTTCGGCAATATACCATGATACCATATGGGATACCCTGTGTACGTTTATATCGGTCCTGGGAGTTTCCATTCCCAGTTATGTGTTTGCACTTGCCCTCAGCTACCAGTTCGGATTCAAATTGCGATGGTTCCCGATGCTCTATGCAACATCTGCGCCATTTTCTTCTTCCGTATTGCCAAGCATCAGCCTCTGTATGTTTACCTTGGCTTCCATAGCAAGGTTTACCAGGACTGAGATGCTTGAATCATTGGGCAGTGATTACATCATGCTTGCGCAGAGCAAGGGCATCTATGGGCCGGCCCTTATATTCAGGCATGTGCTCCGCAATGCGTTGATTCCTATTATTACCGTACTGGCTCCTCTTATCGTGGACCTGATGACCGGTTCTCTTGTCGTAGAGAAGATATTCTCGATTCCCGGTGTAGGTTCCTTGCTTGTAACGGCAATCCAATCAAATGACTATAATGTCGTCATAGCACTCAGTTTCATCTACAGTGCCATGTATATCGGCATCATGTTGGTCGTTGACATACTTTATGGTGTCATCGATCCAAGAATACGACTTGCAAAAGGAGGTACCAACTCATGAGTGAATGTGAAGTTGCTGCCATTGAAAAGGATACCTCCATGGATTTTGGATCTGTTTCAGATGATGGGGTACGTGATGATGATTTCCGCCTGATCAACGATGAACAGGGTGTCCGCATTGATTCGAACTTCATGAGCCAGGGATACTGGACGGATGTGAGGATGCGGTTCATGGCGAACAAGGGTGCACTGGTGTCCCTTGTCATTATCCTGTTCCTGATTTTCTTTGCATTTGTCGGACCTAGCCTGAATTCCTATTCATATTCTGACCAGAATCTGGTCCAGAAAAACTTTGCACCTAGGATTCCGTTCCTTGAGCACTTTGGAATCTTCAATGGTGATGAAGCGCTCAAGACGACGACGGGCACGAAGCTGCTTAACAAGTATGTCAGTACCAATGAAGAGGATGTATACTACTGGTTCGGTTCCGATACGCTCGGTCGTGATATCTGGACCCGGACATGGATGGGCACAAGGGTCTCCTTATACATCGCTTTTGCGGCAGTCATCATCGATATGATCATCGGTATGTCCTATGGCCTGATCTCCGGCTATTTCGGCGGTGCCGTAGACAACGTCATGCAGCGTTTCGCTGAAATCGTCAATGGTATCCCGCGTCTTGTCATCATCACTTTACTGATGCTGATTCTGAAACCTGGTCTTACTACTATCATCTTTGCCTTGATGATTACTGAATGGATAGGGATGGCTAGGATTGCAAGGGCTGAGATGCTCAACCTGAAGGAACGCGAGTTCGTACTTGCTTCCAGGACTCTGGGGGCAGGGGACTTTACCATAATCTTCAGGGAAATCCTGCCTAATATCATCGGACAGCTCATTACCCAGACCATGTTCAGCATTCCTACGGCAATCTTTACCGAAGCTTTCCTTTCGTTTGTCGGACTTGGTATACCCGTACCGCACTGTAGCCTCGGTTCCTTGATCAACGATGCGTTCAACAGCTTTACGACGCATCCGTATCAGATACTGCCTCCGATCATCGTACTGGCTCTCCTTATGCTTTGCTTCAACATCCTTGCAGATGGCCTGAGGGAAGCTCTCGACCCGAAGATGAGGGAGAAGTAAGCATGTCAGAAGAAAAAGAAACAATCCTTTCGATTGAGAATCTCAATATTTCCTTCAAGACCACTGCAGGATTGGTCAATGCCATCCGTGGCGTAGATCTACGGCTTCATAAAGGTGAGACGATAGCCATCGTTGGGGAATCCGGATCCGGTAAATCAGTTACCACCAAGGCTGTGATGGGTATCCTGGACCGCAATGCCATCGTCAACAGCGGTAGCATCAAGTTTACCTATGAACGTAACGATGGGGAGGAGGTCCATTGCGATATCCTCAAGATGCCGACACGTGATATCAGACGTCACATCAACGGCAAGAGGATTGCCATGATTTTCCAGGATCCTATGACAAGTCTTGATCCGACGATGACCATCGGCAAGCAGGTGATGGAAGGCATGATGTGGCACTATGGGACTTCCAAGGAAGAAGCTTACCGCAAATCCCTGAAGCTGCTTGATGAAGTCGGTATCGTCGATGCCAAGAAGCGGATGAAGAATTACCCGCATCAACTGTCAGGAGGCATGCGCCAACGTATAGTGATTGCAATTGCCCTTGCCTGTAATCCCGAGCTGCTCATCTGTGATGAGCCGACGACGGCTCTGGATGTAACCATCCAGGCAAAAATCATCGAACTTATCAGGAAGGTACAGCTTGAGCGTGGCATTTCCGTCATCTACATTACCCATGACCTTGGTGTCGTGGCAAAGGTGGCTGATTTCGTTAATGTCATGTATGCCGGCAAGATCGTCGAGAAAGGTACTGCCAATGAAGTATACTTCGATCCGGCCCATCCCTACACATGGGGATTGCTTTCCGCCATGCCTGACTTGGATACCAAGGATGACCGGCTATATTCGATTCCGGGCTCCCCTCCGAATCTGCTCCATAAGGTGAAGGGTGATGTATTTGCTGCCCGTAACCGTTATGCCATGGAAATTGACCTGAAGAAAGAACCTCCTATGTTCAAGATTAGTGATACCCATTATGCGGCAACCTGGTTGCTTGACCCACGCGCTCCGAAAGTCGAAATGCCTGCGCAGCTCAAGGCTCGCATCGAGCATATGAAACAGGAGGTTGCAGAGAATGCCTGATAGTACACCATTGCTTAAGGTCAAAGGACTCAAGCAATATTTCAAGATCAATGCAAAGTATACGGTCAAGGCAGTTGACGGAGTTTCTTTCGAGATTTTTCCTGGCGAAACCTATGGCCTTGTGGGTGAATCCGGTTCGGGTAAAAGCACCATCGGCCGGAGTGTCATCCGGTTGTATGAACCGACGGCAGGCAATATCAACTTCAATGGAGTCGATATTTCCGGAAAGCTCAGCAAGAGTCAGAATGAGAAGCTTCGCACTGACATGCAGATGATTTTCCAGGATCCTATGGCTTGTCTCAACCCTCGTAAGAAAGTAGGGGAGATCATTGCCGAGGGGCTTGATATCCATCACCTGTATGGCAGCCGAAAGGAACGTACTGAAATTATCAGGCAGATCCTTGATAAAGTAGGTCTTTCTCCTGAACATATTGACCGCTATCCTCATCAGTTTTCCGGTGGACAGCGTCAGAGGGTAGGTATCGCGCGGGCTTTGGTGATGCATCCCAAGCTTATCATAGCAGATGAATGCATCAGTGCCTTGGATGTGTCCATCCAAGCCCAGGTAGTTAACTTGATGAAGGATATTCAGCAGACGACGGGAACTGCATATCTTTTCATTGCCCATGATCTTTCCATGGTCAAGTATATCAGTTCCAGGATCGGTGTACTCCATTTGGGACATTTGCTGGAAACGGGTACGACGGATGAGATATTTTCCAACCCGATTCATCCGTATACACGGAGCCTGTTGTCTGCAATACCACGGCCGAACCCTGTAATGGAAAAGAAGCGGGTCCCGCTGATGTACGACTATGCTGCCAGTGGCATCAATTATGATGCCTGTACCAGCTATCATGCCGGAGGTACGCACTATGTGCTTGCTGATGACCAATTGCTGGAAAAATGGAAGGCTGAACCTTTTGAACTGTAAGAACAGATTGCATGGATGAAAGGAAGAGGGTGCATGCTGTTTTCCTTCTTATTCCATGTATTTCTGTTGTCTGTTGAAAGGTTTTACATTATGTCATTATCATAAATAACGTAATATCTGATAAGTATTATTAAGTATCTGCCAAGTTGAAATGCAACTTGGCGGTCTTTTTTTGCAAGTTATGCTTTTCCTGCAGCATGGGCTTGTTTCTATGATAGCTTCTTCTCGTCATGTGAGAATTACAATATGACTAAAGGAGAAGAAAGAAATGAAAAGACTTACTAGGGTGGCAGTGGCTTTGTCCTGCCTGTTGATGGCCCTTCCGCTTTTTGCCCAAGGGACAAGTGAGACGACTTCTTCAGCGGATGAAGTGTATGTATACTCCATCATGCCGGAGAAATATGCGTCAAAGGTCTTTGAAGAATTTACAAAGGATACAGGCGTCAAAGTCAATTTCGTAAGGATGTCTTCAGGAGAAGCCTTGTCCAGGATCATAGCTGAAAAGAACAATCCCCAGGTAGACTGCTTATGGGGTGGCCCGTCGGATACTTATGATGCCGGCGTAGAAAAGGGCGTATTTGCCCAGTATAAACCAGCAGAAGCTGACAAGATTCCTGCAAATTATCGTTCCGCGGACGGTTACTGGACGGGTATCGGTATCATTCCGTTGACTTTCCTTTCGAATACGGATTTTTTGAAGAGTCATAATATCGAGGCGCCGACAAGCTGGCAGGATCTGCTTGATCCAGTCTATAAGAACGGACTGCAGATGGCAGATGCCAGGACTTCAGGAACAGCCACCGAAAGAATCTATACATTGGTCAAGGTCTTTGGTGAAGACGGTGCCTTTGCGTATCAGAAGAAACTGAACAAGAACGTACAGCTCTATACCAAGAGCGGTGCAGGTGGAGCCCTTCCCGTTGCAAACGGACAGGCTGCTGCCGGTATCTTCTATCTTGTAGACTCCCTTGATATCGTCCATCAGGGTTATCCATTGGTGGTGACTTACCCGAAGGAAGGTGTGACCTATGGAGTCGAAGGTGCCGGTATCCTGACAGGATGCAAGCATCCTGAGGCTGCAAAGAAACTGATGGATTGGGCTTCTTCCAAGCGTTTGGGCGAAGTCATGGTAGCAAATGATATCTGCTACATTCCTACCAGGACAGATGTTGCGGTCAGCGATCCTGCATTGGATATGTCAAAAGTCAAGCTCATTCAGGCTGACAGTGCTTGGAAGGGTAAAAACCGCACCAAGTTCGTACAACGTTTTGTGGATGAAATAATCCAACAACAGTAATATCGGCCTATCCGGGGCCTTGGGCCCCGGAAATATTACTTCAGTGGAGGTCTTCCTTTGGTAAAATCAGGAACAACTACTTCTTCTGGAAAGGTATCCATGCTGAAACGGGATCCTTCCCTTTTTGCCTTTCTTGTCATCATATGGATCTGCCTAGGCATATTCGTACTGTTTCCATTCATAAAACTTTTTGCATCAGCCTTTATCGTTGATGGTCATTTTTCTTTCCAGCAGATAAGCAGTAACCTTGGTGACCGATATACGCTCAAGGCCTTGTTTGATTCTCTGATATTGGCAATAGCCGTTTCAGTGAGCGGTACTTTCATCGGGTACTTGTTTGCCCTTATCATTACCAGGACCACTGTCCCGAAGGCTATGAAGGTACTGATTTCAATGGTTACGTTGCTACCGTTGATCTCACCGCCTTTTACCAGCAGTATTTCCCTGACTCTTGCACTTGGACCCAACGGTACGCTTCTCAAGCTCCTGGGCATAAGGAACCTGAGCCTATACGGTTTCCTTGGGACATGGATTTCAGAAACATTGACCTATTTCCCAGTTGCTTTCATGATTATCTCAGCAGTGCTGAATACAATGAACGCTTCATTGGATGATGCTGCGATGTCCCTTGGTGCTACAAAATCAAGGATACTCAGGACGGTTACGCTTCCACTTTCAGTTCCTGCCATCGGTAATTCAGTATTGTTGCTTTTCGGTTCGTCACTTGCCGATTTTGCAACTCCCCTTATCCTTGGGGGACAAGGTTTTCCTGTATTGCCGACACAGGCATACCTGCAGATTACCGGTTTGTTCGATATCCATGGCGGCGCTTCAATTTCATTCCTGCTGTTGGTACCGGCGTTGATTGTATTCTGGATGCAGAGGATGATGGTCGGAAACAAAAGTTTCGTGACTGTCACGGGTAAGAACGGAGCACAGTCTGATTTTGTCAGACTGCCGACGGCTGTAAGTATAGTCATGTGGACTTTTTGTTCAATTGTCATTGCCTTTATCCTTTACCTGTACTTCATTATTTTCTGGGGATCGTTGGTAAAGACTTGGGGAGTGGACAATTCCATAACCTTTGAGAATTACAAGTATGTATTTACCTTTGGAGTCAAAGCCATTGCCGATACGCTCAAGATCGGTTTCGTGGCTACGGTACTGGGTAGCCTACTCAGTGTGGTGATCGGCTATATCATCCAACGAAAACAGTTTGCCGGCAGACGTCTGCTGGATGTCATCAGCCTTCTCAACTACGCGCTTCCTGGGACTGTGGTAGGTATTGCCTATATAATTGCTTTCAATGACAAGCCGATAGTCCTGACGGGTACCATGACCATTTTGGTGACAGCCTATATGTTCCGGTACTATGCGACAGGGATCCGGTCCGTCATGACTTCTCTTCAGCAGATTGATCCAGCTTTGGAGGAGGCTTCGATGAGTTTGGGGGCATCCTCGGTACGGACATTCAGCCAGATAACGGTACCGCTTATCATTCCTGCTGTCCTGGCGGGCATGAGGTATCTGTTCATCCATTGCATGACGGCAATCAGCGCTACGATATTCCTGGTATCTGTCCGGTGGACATTGCTGACCACAAGGATCTTGGAATCGATGACGGAACTTCAGTTTTCCCAAGCATGTGCTTTTTCTGTAGTCTTGATCATCATCGTGTTCCTTGCAGATGCCCTGATGAATCCTGATGCTCAACCTATATTCCAACCATTTCAGGGAAAATGCCAAGGAGGTAAGATGATGGATGATTATGCGCTCAAGATTGAAAATGTATCGAAGGTATTCAGCAAAGGTTCTGAAAACGTCCGTGCGGTAGATAAGGCGAACATTTTCGTAAGACAAGGGGAAATGGTTACGTTCCTTGGTCCTTCGGGTTGTGGCAAGACGACGACGTTGCGTATGGTTGCCGGTTTCGAGCTGCCTACCGAAGGCAAGATTACCATAAAGGGAAAGGATGTGACCGCTATTGCCGTCAATAAGAGAGGTGTGGGGTTTGTATTCCAGAACTATGCACTTTTTCCTCATATGACAATCTACAACAATGTAGCTTATGGACTCAGGTCCCAGAAGATGGATGAGGGAAAGATCAGACAGAAAGTGGAAGAATCCTTGGAACTTGTCGGACTGAAGGCTGCGGAAAGAAGATATCCGAATGAACTGTCAGGTGGAGAGCAGCAAAGGGTAGCCTTGGCGAGAGTCATCGTGATGGAGCCTTCCCTGTTGCTGATGGATGAACCTCTTTCCAATCTTGATGCCAAGCTTCGTATACGTATGAGGACTGAGATAAGGAAACTGCAGAAAAAGCTTGGCATTACCTGCCTATATGTAACACATGACCAGGCTGAGGCACTTACCGTAGCTGACAGGATTGTCGTCATGAGCCGTGGTAAGGTGGAACAGATAGGCACACCGCTTGAAATCTACAGCAAGCCGAAGACAACCTTTGTTGCTGATTTCATCGGACAGGCAAACATCCTCAAATGCGAAACTGAGGAAGACCATGGAAGCAGCGTTACCGTATTGCTTCCAGGAGGCATTCCTTTTACCGCAAACAAAGTCGAAGTGTCTGAATCGAAATTCAGCAGAGGGACGACTGTCAGTCTTATTATACGACCGGAGAACATAAAAATCCTTGACAGGGAAGAAGGAAAGGTAAAAGCTACGGTAGTGACGGCAATCTTCGTAGGTTCGCATACTGAATACGAACTCCAGCTGGAACCTGGAAAGATTATCCAAGCATCAGTGGCGTTTCATCTCAGGGGAAAACTTTACAGTGAAGGAGATGCAGTCAGCCTTGAATTTGACGATGAGGCTGCCCTTGTCCTTGACGAGTGATATATGAAAGTCCTGGAGGCTGCAATGATTGCGGCAGGAAATGCTGATCAGATAGAGATAGTCTTTGGAGGAAGAGGTTTGGCGGGTCGATGGACGTACAGTTGATTTGTGGCGTTGAGAATAGAGCAAGGTTACAGAAAGAACTTGAAGAAAAAGGCTTTGTCATCAAAGATAAGGCAGCCTTCATATTCTATGAGGCAAACTTTTCTGCCAAGAAATTTATCTTTGCCCAGGATGCCCGGCAAGCAATCTCCATGCTGAAGTTTGAAGATATCCTCTATTTTGAAAGTTTTGACGGTGAGACCTTTGCCGTAACCTTCGATGGTAAATATACGGTAAGGGAAAAATTGTATGAACTGGAAGAACAGTTGGTGCTGAGAGATTTCTGCAGGATTAGCAAATCGGATATCGTGAACCTGGTCAGGATTGTAAAGATCATTCCCTGGATAGGTTGCAAGCTCTTGCTGGAATTGGAAAATGGTGACCGGGTAACGGTCACCAGGACCTATTATGATGATTTCAAGAAGAGGATCGGCCTGTGATGAAAGACATGCTGTATGAACCGCTCGTTTGCCTGGGGCTTGGTTTTGTTTTTTCCATTGCCATTGTCTTCTATTACTGCAATGGATTGGGAAATGCCATGTTGATCGTCGAGGGAACCATTTTGATAGCCCTTGTCATCTGGGTAATGGAAAAACTCATGATGTTGCTGTTTCTTAAGACAAATTTGCCCGTGTTTCTCAGGGTGACAGTCAATTTCTCAGCAGATCTGCTTCTTTTCTTCTTTTGCTTTAAGATTACGTCGTTCCTTGCCTTTTCCCGTATGGTTGACTATAAGATATTCATTGTTCTGCTTGCTCCGTCCCTGCTGATAGGGGATGTCATGGTGGAACAACATTTCAACAGAAAGATGGCCCATTTCAATGATACGTTCAAAGCAAAGAGATTTTCTCACCAAAGCAAGGATGGAAATATCTGAGTAAACAAAATAAAAAGCATCCGTCTGTAGGATGCTTTTTTTCAGTCTGATGATATCTCATCAGAAAATCAGGTGTAAATATACTGATATTCGGGATGAAAGGACTCGAACCTTCGATATCTTGCTCCCAAAGCAAGCGCCATAGCCGCTAGGCGACATCCCGCAACGAGGGTGAGTATACTTGGTTGCTAAAGTTTTGGTCAATAGGTAAAGTGAAAAAATGAAAAAGTCAGAATTTATTTATCAGGTATATGTACTGCTTGACGCCAATTCACCGAAGACGATTACGTTTCTTGACCGAAGGGAACCTTTCCAGTTTCTCATTTCAGTCATCTTGTCTGCGCAGACGACGGACCAGACTGTCAACCAGGTAGTACCGGCCTTGTTTGCCAGGTATCCTGATGCCGTTTCATTGGCTTCGGCTGATTATGAAGAAGTCTGCAATCTGATCAGACGGACCGGTTTCTATCGGAACAAGGCCAAGAATATCATTGCTTGCAGCAAGGCACTTGCAGGAGGAAGAATACCAGATACCATCGAGGAACTGGTCAAGCTTCCTGGAGTGGGACGGAAGACTGCCAATTGTGTCGTCGGCGACATCTATCAGGGAAGTGCCGTGATTGTCGATACACATGTAAAACGGGTACTGAAGCGTTTGGGCTTCACTTCTTCATCCGATCCTGACCGCATAGAAGCACAGGTGCGGGCTTCCCTTGCAGAAGAGTACCTATATCGATTTTCAATGATAGTCAATCTGCATGGCAGGCTTATCTGCCATGCCCGCAAGCCGGATTGTGCTCATTGTCCTCTTGCAAGGCTTTGTCCTTCGAAAGATGTCGTTGGTCAAGAAGGTGCCAGATGACGCCTCCTGCATCGAGGAATCTGACGGAGTAGCATTCCAGCCGGAAATCGGTAAGGACAGGGCGGAAGTCCGTTGCTGCTGCAGCAGGGAACAGAAACGGTACAGCTGATTCCAATTGAGGCAGCAATGCCTTGAGGCAGTCATTGTCATTTGGAGAGGATGCAACGTTCGGCTGTCTGTCCGGTTCATCAGCTTTCAACACTTGCAGCAAGGGCGTGAGCTTATGCAGGTCTGCAGCACTTCCTGTCTCGAATTTCCCATTGATTGCAGGCAGTCCTTTTGGAATAGCTGAAAGGTGTGTCTGCATAAGGAAAAGGGCAGGCGGAAGCATCAAGGACAGTCCTTGTCCGCTGGTTCTGAAATATGTTCGTCTTTTGGCTGTCCATTGGCGTCTGTCTCCATCGTTCAGCCTAAAGCCCAGAAGGTTAAGTGTATATTGAGACATGGAGACAGCATACCTCTGTCGGCTATACAGTTGCAAGGGGAAATCTTTCGACTTGTTGTGCTGAGGTATTTACATAACCTCGATTATTTGGTATTTTGCTCTAAGTTGAGTCCTTGCTGTCCGACGTTCTTGCGTTATGCTCACAGAATAGGGTTTTCTGTGCAGGATGGACCGGATAGCTTCAACAGCAGCAAATTAATGTGAGTGAAGGTGGATATAAGTATGGCTCGTAGATGTGAAATTTGCGGTAAAGGCCCTGTAGTTGGGAACAATGTGCCAAGGAAAGGCCAGGCGAAGAAGAAAGGTGGTGTCGGCCAACATATCGGCGTAAAGACAAAGCGCGTATTCCGACCCAATTTGGTTTCTGTGAAAGCAATTGTCAATGGCAGTCCCCGTACGATCAAAGTATGTGCACGTTGCCTTCGCAGTGGTGCAGTCGAGAAACTTTCATAAGTTTCTGTTTGGCACAAGCAAGAGAAAAAGAGCCCGAGAAGGGCTCTTTTTCACACTTGGAACTTTTGTTTGATGTTTTGTTCATTATGTTGAAACTGAGGGAGAGATGTTGATGCGACAGATTCAGCTACATGCGATTGAAGGATCTATGATACTTAGCCAGTCAGGCAAGGAAAAACTTCAGAAACTGTATGGACTTGCTGATGGGGAGCGCTTGGTCTTGGTCATTTCTTCCCAACAGGAAAAATTGCTTTCAATACGTTCTTTGGTCGAAGGTGCCAAGGAACATGACGAAAGGCTATGGTCCAATATTGAAAAGGGTCAGCTTTTCTGGCTGGGACTCGTCGACCAACTGCTCCAGGGTGAAGGCCGGAAACAGACGGCAGATTTAGTCAAGAAAGGCTTTACCCATCTTGAGGAACTGCTTCGCAGTGCATGGCTTGTCGGTGACATATCATCGGGGACGTTCGGTTATCTTGACCATGTCGTCGGTTCGTGGATAGCTAAGATGGCTGGCTTCATGTTGGCAGAAGTCTGTGATGATGTTGTCCTGTGCGAGATGGACAAGGCGCTGACCATGCCGGCTGAGGATGTGCCTTCCGTCTTGGTCGTTTCCAGTCCTTGCCATGAAGGATGGCAGGCCTTTGATGCGGAAGCTGTGGCTTCTTCGCTCTGCATCCAGTATGATGCCCATACCATGACCTGCTGGAATTCCATATCCCTTGTCAGGACTGCGGACCTGAATGAAGTGCCAAGTGCACAGGTCATCCCCCTGCTTTCCTACAGTGAGGCAACTGAACTCTCATATTTCGGTTCCAGTGTCATTCATCCGAAAGCATTGCTTCCGGCCATTTCCAAGGGATATGAAGTAAATCTCCGCTGCTGGAATGATTTTGAGGAACCTGGTACCGTTGTTACTCCTAATGAAGATCCCAAGGGAAGCGGTACGATCAAAGGGTTTTCCGTCATTCATAATACTTCGCTGGTAAATATCGAAGGTGCAGGATTGAGCGGGGTCATCGGATTTTCTGCCAGGCTTTTTGCCGCGATGACCCAGGCAGGTATTTCTGTTATCCTGTACTCTCAGGCGTCCAGTGAATACAGCATCTGTCTTGCTGTACCGTCACAACAAGCCGAAAAGGCTGTGGAAACAGCAAAGAGCTGTTTCCATGAAGAATTGGAAGACAACAGGGTCCATGCCATTGAAGCAAAGGATGGGCTTGCCATCATTGCCGCAGTAGGGAACCAGATGGCAGGGAAATCAGGTGTATCCGGCTTGTTCTTCTCGTCTTTGGGCAAGGCTGGCGTCAATGTCATGGCTATTGCACAGGGATCAAGCGAACGCAATATCAGTGCCGTGATAAAAGGCAAGGACTGCACGAAAGCCCTGAGAGGTCTGCATGCTTCTTTTTTCCTTTCCCGTCAGGCACTGTCTGTCGGTCTGATAGGTCCCGGCAATATCGGAGGGACTTTGTTGGACCAGATTGCCAAGGAGAAAGTCCGGTTGAACGAACAGTTTGGCTTGGATATCAGGATCCGTGCCATTGCCAATAGCCGGAAGATGTTGCTTGATGACGAAGGGATTGACCTTGACAACTGGAGACAGGAATTTGAAGAGCGCAGTGTCGACTGCGACCTGACGGCCTTTGAAACCCATGTCAGTGTGACCTACTTTCCCCATAGTGCAATCATTGATTGCAGCTCAAGCAGTTTCCTTGCAGGCAGGTATGTTGCATGGCTGAAGATGGGCATGCATGTCATTACCCCGAACAAAAAGGCAGGAACGGCCGATTATGCCTATTACCGGCAACTTTTTGATACCTGCAGGGATACGGGCAGGCGCTTCCTTTATGAAACTACTGTGGGCGCAGGACTTCCTGTGCTAGGTACGCTGAAGGACTTGGTGCAGACCGGTGACAACATAAGGAAAATTGAGGGCATTGTTTCCGGTACGCTTGCCTGGCTTTTCAATAATTTTGATGGTAGCAAACCATTCAGTGCTTTGGTCAGGGAGGCCAAGCAACTGGGCTATACGGAGCCTGATCCCCGTGATGATTTGTCCGGTATGGATGTGGCACGTAAAACGGTCATCCTAGCCAGGGAATTGGGATATGATGTGGAAGTGTCCCAGGTCCCGATCGAAAGCCTTGTGCCGAAGGAGCTTGCGGCTCTTCCTGCTGACTTGTTCCTTTCCAGGCTTGATGAACTTGATGGACCGATGCTGGAACGTTTCCGACAGGCTGGAAATGAAGGAAAGCGGCTATGCTATGTAGGACAGGTAGATGCCGGTGGCAGCTGCAGTGTTGCCCTGAAGGCGTATCCTGCCGACCACCCGTTCTCCCAGGCCAGCGGAACGGATAATGTCATCTGCTTTACTACTGATCGATATCTGGATCAACCGCTGGTAATCAAGGGACCTGGAGCGGGAAGGGAAGTGACTGCCGGAGGTGTTTTCTCTGACATCCTCAGGCTTTCTGCCTATCTTGGTGCCAGGATCTGATAGATGGCCGTCTTGGCGACGGCTGCTGATTATACTTAACCGTAAGGAGGAAAGGCAACTGCCGGAAGGTAGACTTGGATTGCCTGATGTATCATGAAATTTGTATCAACTAGAAGATTATCAAAGCCTCTGAGTGCAAGTGAGGCTATTCTCAAAGGCCTTGCTGATGATGGTGGTCTGTATGTGCCTGAGCAGTTTCCTTCCCTTGTGCACCTTAATACAGGGGCAATTTCTTCCTATCCGGAACTTGCCTTTGAAGTACTTGCACCGTTTTTTGAAGGAGATGTGCTCAAGAGCAATGATTTGGCTGAAATCTGTGTGGATGCCTTCAACTTTCCTGTACCGTTGGTGCCGACCGGAGACAAGTCCTGCATCTTGGAACTGTTCCATGGACCAACGGCAGCCTTCAAGGATTTCGGTGCCCGGTTCCTGGCTTTTACGATGGAAAAGCTTCTGGAGAAGCAACCGCGTAAGCTTACTATCCTGGTAGCTACCAGCGGCGATACCGGTGGAGCCGTGGCCGCGGCTTTTCATGGGAGGAAGGGCATTGACGTAAAGGTACTGTATCCGAAGGGAAGAGTCAGTGCCCGCCAGCAGAAACAGCTGACTGTCTGGGGAGACAACGTTCAGGCGTATGAAGTCGACGGTACCTTCGACGATTGCCAGAAAATGGTCAAGTCTGCTTTCATGGACAAGGAACTGAGTGCAAAGTATGGGCTTTCAAGTGCCAATTCCATTAATTTGGGTAGATTGTTGCCACAGACCATCTACTATATCTATGCCGCTTATCTTTTCAGATCCATGTTTTCTACCAATCCGACATTCATCATCCCTAGCGGAAACGTCGGCAACAGTTGCGGAGCTTATTGGGCCTTTACCTGCGGAGTACCGATTGACAGGATCGTACTTGCCGTCAATGCAAACAAGACCATTCCGGATTACCTTGCGACTGGCAAGTATGCACCAAGAAAAAGCATAGCAACGCTGGCCAATGCCATGGATGTGGGAGCTCCCAGCAACATGGAACGGTTGCAGGACCTTTATCCTGACATAGAGACCTTCAGGAGCTTGGTAAGTGCCTGGTCGGTCGATGATGACCAGATAAGGAAAACGATCAAGGAAACCTATGATGAATCAGGTTACATCCTTTGCCCGCACACTGCCTGTGCCGAACGGGTGAGGCGGGATCATTTGAAGGATGCTGCTGCCATTGTTGTTTCAACGGCACATCCTGCCAAGTTTGATACTATTGTCGAACCGTTGATCGGCAAGACAGTAGAGGTGCCTCAGAACCTGGCAAAACTGCTGGACAAGGAGAGCCATTTTATCTCTGTCGGGACTGATTATCACCAATTGTTTGAGTAAGACCAGCATGCTGCATCTCAAATAGTTTAAAAAACTTTTGAGATGCAAAATATTTTATTCTTCTATATTCTTCACTTATTGTGTTTTTTATCTTATCAAATGTCATTAATTTGTGACATTTGTTTTTTTAGCTAAAAACCTGTCATAAATATGTGAATTTGCGGTATTATATATACATGAAGAAAGAGATTGGAAAGTATTTCTGGCAGCGCGTAGATGAATTGATTGAGGGCAGATACAGCGTGCAGGATCTATGCAAGATCTGCAATCTCAATTACAGAACGATACGCAACCAGCGGTCGACGGAGACTGTTCCCGACATCTGGCATGTTTACCTGATTGCACTCTTGCTCGATACTTCCATGGATTATCTTTACTATGGGGATAGTACGCTTGCTGACCCTGAGGTCAAATATCTTGCAAAAAAACTCAGTGAGATGACTCCTTTGCAACTTGCTAAGGCAAGGAGAAGAATCGAAGTGCTGAGTCAACCTTCTGACAAGGTGGCAGAAACACCTCTTTCTCTGTCTAAGGAAGAAGAGCCTTGCGAAGAATGACAAGCGATTGTAACCCTGTTCCCTTAGTTTTTTAAAAACAGGCCAATCACAACTTATTCTGCAAAGCAACAGCTTTCTTTTGGGCGTATTGCCAACTCTGTTACAGAGCCTTTGCCAAAGACAGTATCCATTCTCTGCTGGTAGGCTTTGAGCATGTTGACAGGAACATATGCTTGGATTGTTCCTGCAAAACCTCCGCCGTGGACCCTGCAGGCACCTTTCCCCTGAAGCAGGTCTTCGCTCAGTGCCAATGCCAACGGTAGTCCCTGTTGCCTGTAATCTGCATAAAGGTTCTGCAGGAAGCAGAAAGAACTTCTGCCACATTCGTTTACCAGTGAAAGATAGTAATTGAAATCATCATTTCCAAGTGCTTCGACCATCTTTGTAACCCGTTCGTTTTCACTGAAGAAGTGGAATGCCCGCAGCAATGCCCTGTCATTTTTCAGTTCAGTCCGTAATGTGGGTAACTGTTCCATAAAGCTTTTCTCAGTGATGTCTCTCAGATGTTTCCCTCCCAGCATGCCTGCAACTTCTTTCATTTCATGAGGAATGGATGCATAGTTCGCTGTAAGATCTTCATGGCTGCCTTTTGTATCAACGATGACCAATGCATAGCCATGAGATGCGAAATCGTACTGGAGGGCGGTGACCTTGGGAGACTTGGTTTCCTTGAAGTCGATGGCGACGATGCCACCTTCGGCACAAGCTACCTGGTCCATCAATCCGCTTGGTTTTCCATAATATTCATTTTCTGCATATTGTCCGATGATTGCCAGCTCAAGGGGAGTCAACTTATCGTTGTTGAAAAGGTGATTGAAAATTGTGGCACAGAGTACCTCAATGGCGGCAGACGATGACAGGCCAGAGCCCTTGAGGACACTGGTAGACGTATTTGCCATAAATCCTCCCACTTTAAGTCCTCTGTCATGAAATGCCTTTGCAATGCCTCTGACCAAGGCATCGGTGGTATTCTTTTCTTTTTCGTGCATGCTGAGGTCAGACAGGTCAACTTTAACGATTGGGAATCCCTCACTTTTCAAGATGACGGATGACTGGTCTGTTGCATGTACGGCAGCAATGGTATCCAGATTGATCGTCGCAGCAAGTACCTTGCCTTGATTGTGGTCGGTATGGTTGCCTCCCAGTTCACTTCTCCCTGCAGTTGAGTAGAGTTGTACGGAATCCTGGCCGAATTCCTTTCCATGGGTCCGTACCAATTCAATGAATCTTGCATCCAAGGCTTCTTCATCATAGGAAGAACCGTATAGGTTTGGATATGCTCCATGTAGATTGCCGTTCTTGATATCAGTGATCGTTGCCATCAGTGTTGCTCCTTGAGCATGTCAATATAATGTATATCGGGAAGACTGCGAAGTGTCCGTGCTGCCTGTTCCGGTGTAATGTCCCTTTGGGGCATGGCAAGCATTTCATAGCCTACCATGAATTTCTTGACTGTAGCGGAACGGAGCAGGGGTGGCAGGTAATGGAAGTGCATGAGTATGCCTTCCCGGCTTTTTCCGTCAGTCGGCATCTGATGGATGCCCATGGAATAGGGGAAACTTGTCTTGAACAGGTTGTCAAACCTGATGCCCAGCCGCTTGATGATATGGGCCAGATCTTTTTCTTCTTCTTCAGAAATTTGGTCAATGCTGCTGATTGCTCTCTTATATGGCAGTACCATCGCCTCATAGGGCCATGTAGCCCAGAACGGTACGACAGCCAGAAAATGTTTGCCCTGCACGATGATCCTTTCCTTGCATTCGGCTTCATACAGGGCATAGTCAAGCAGCATTACACTCTCATGCACCTTTGCATAGGCTTCCTGCATCTCAAGTTCCCTACGTGGTATATCGGGGATGATTTCCTCTGCCCAGATCTGTCCGTGTGGATGTGGGTTGGAACAGCCCATGATCGGGCCTCTGTTTTCGAATATCTGGACGTGGTTGATGAAATCCTTGGTTCCCAGTTCAAGATATTGGGCCTTCCAGACATCGATGACTTGACTGATAGCCTGTTCCGGCATCCGTGCGAGCGTCAGGTCATGGCGTGGTGAAAAACAGATGACCTTGCAGATACCACGTTCTCCCCGTGCTTTCAGCAGGCCATTCGGTCCTTTTGTTTCTTCTTCACTCGAGCCCTCGGAGAGAAGTGCTGAAAAGTCATTCGTGAATACGTAGGTACCTGTATAATTAGGGTTTATGTTGCCTGATGACCGTGTATTGCCCGGACATAGGTAGCAATGGGGATCATACTGCGGCCGTTGGTCTACCTGAGGTGCTTCGACCTGTCCTTGCCAAGGTCGTTTTGCCCGATGGGGAGAAATTTTTACCCATTCGCCGGTCAAGGGATTATACCTGTTGTGTGTTGTGTCTTGTAGGTTTATCATGAGAACTCCGATTGTGCTGTGTTGCTTAATTTTGTGTACACGTGTACAATACAGTGCCTTACTGAAACTGTCAAGGAGGAAAGTATGTCGCAGGTTACCAGAGATTCCGTGGCAAAGAAAGCCGGAGTCAGCAGTGCGACGGTGAGCAGGGTGTTCAATGCACCGCTGTCTGTTTCACCTGTATTGAGAAACAAGGTCCTGGAAAGTGCCAAGGCACTTGGCTACATACCGAACAAAGCTGCAGCTCAGCTGCGCCGGTCAGGGACCGGCGTCATTGCCGTCGTTGAACTTGCAAAGAAAGGACGTCCTTACTATTGGGGAAGCCTGGCGTCCTTTGACTGGTTTTATGGACAGGTAATGCGTGGACTGCAGACTGCAGTTGAAAAGAGCAGTTGGCAATTGACCTTTGCAAGCATCAGAAACGAAGAAGAGCTTTTGCAGCTTGCTGCGCGTTGTGATGGTATCATTGGCTATGATGTCGATGACAAGGAAGAAGAAAAACTTTTCATGGATGCCGGCATTCCATGTATCCTGTGCCATCATATCATGCCTGGGCCGGGATTATGTCGGTTTTCTACAGACAATGAACGTGGTGGAGTCCTGCAGGCGGACTATCTTGGTTCCCTTGGCAAGAGCCGGCCTCTTTATGTTACGGGATATCTTTCCCAGGTCCAGCCTCATGTCCAGAGAATGAAGGGATTCTGTTCCCACGCATGGGAACATTGTGCCGTCGAAGAAGTTGCATTCGGTTGCCGGGGTGAGGTAGAAAAACTTGCAAATAGGGTGCAGGGGATGTTTGAAGATGGACTCATTGACAGTATTGCCTGTGTCAATGACTTGACGTTGGTACAGTTGCTGTTGCATCTGAAGGAGTATGACCTGGCTTGTGTCGGCTATGATGCGGCTCCTTTTTCAGATTTTCTTCCCGGGACCATAGCCTCGGTAGATTTGCATATCGGAACTATTTACCAAAGTGCCCTTGCCAGTCTTATTGCCCACCTTGGAGGAGCTGACCTTGAAGGACGTACCTTTGAGCCTTCTTTGGTAATCAAAGGCGAGGGAAAGCCGTAAGATTTTCTCATGTCTTATGCTGTGTGCTATAGCTCTTGAACAATGATTCCAGATGGAGTCTTCGTTTGATTTTGTAGAAAAGATGCCCCTTTGTCTTTCCGAATATGCCAAGGCTTACCAGACATCTGATTGTTATCTGTACATCTTTTTCTTTCCAGCTTGACAGGATGCCCCATCGGCTGTTGCCTCTTTTTGCTGGACTCATGCCACAAAGCAGTTTTGTTGCTTGAGTGACGGTATACCGTAAGGGAGCAAAGGCAATCAGGCTGACGATCTCCTTCTCACCATCCCAAGTATGTTCAACGGTATCATCACAGACGCTGCAGCCACTGCAGCCATCGACTTCTTCTCCGAGCAGGCGGCAGAGAGCTTTGCGATAACAGTTTTCAGAAAAGAAAACAGAGGCAAGTACGTCACCTGAGATGAATTTTTTTATTTCTTCCATGCCGAGCAGGACATAACTTTTGGCAGGTTTCTTATCACGTCCTGCCCGTCCGCTTTCCTGCAGGAAGGCGAGGGCATCATTGCAAAGTGAACGGTGGATCGTTGTCCTTACGTTTTTCTTGTCGACACCCATTCCATAGGCGGTTGTAGCAAAGAGGACGCCATCGTCACTTTGCAGGAACCAGTTTTCTTTTTCTTGCTTTTCCTTGTCGTCAAGTCCTGCATGATAGTAGGCGCAGGATCGGAAGCCATGGAAACGGAAGCTGTTGCAGGCAGTCACAGTTTCTTCTCTTGCACTGCAGAATACGATTGCGGGACGCTGTGACGGGTCCCTGAGCAACAGGGAAATCTGCCGGTCTTTTGCCAATGTCCGACAGGTGTAGTATGATATGTTCTTCCTGTCACAGCTGCCTCTTACCATCCGTATGGTATCATGGAACAGGTAGGTACGCAGTGCCTTCAATGTAGTTGCATCGGCAGTAGCCGTGAAGGCAAGCAACTGCCTGTAATGGAGGGTGTTCAGAAGCCTGCCGAGGTTGCAGTATGCAGGTCGGAACGTAAGTCCCCATTTGCAGACGACATGGGCTTCATCGATGACGACAAGACTGATGAAGCAGCTTCTGAGAAAGCTAAGCATGGCAGGCGTGTCCAGTGTTTCTGGGTTTGTAAGTATGAGTTTTGCTTTGCCACTGACTACAGATTGTTCCATCTGTGCCCTTTCTTCTGAGTTTTGATTCCCATGGAAGGATGCAAAGGGAATCTTGGATTTTTCCAGTCGGGTTTCTTGGTCGCGTTGGAGTGAACGCAATGGATAGATAAGCAGGGTATTGTCCTGTACCAACAGTGCAGGCAATAGGAAGCATAGGCTTTTCCCGCTTCCCGTAGGAAGCAGTACCAACAGTTCTGCCTGTTGTTGTCTTTCTTCGGCCTCAAGGATTTCCGTAATGACAAGTTCTTGGTAGGGGAAAAGGTAATCAATGCCAAAGACCTGTTCTGCAAGGTCATGTATTTTTTCTCTCAGTGCTATGTCCATGTCCTTCTTAGCTTGGAAAGGCCTGTTTTGCTTCCATGTATCTACCTTGCACCTTGTTTGACGTAGACGTAAGATAGAAGGGAAGTACCCGATGACTATCGGGCCCTGATCCATGGAGACGACAAGATGGTAAAGTGCACAAGTGAAACGGGAATTCTTAAGAAGGTACTGCTTCATCGTCCTGGCCTTGAGCTGGAACGATTGACTCCTGATACCCTGGAACCTTTGCTTTTCGATGACATCCCTTTTCTCAAGCGTGCCCAGGAAGAACATGATGAGTTCGCACGGGTCTTGGCGTCCAATGGGGTAGAAGTATTGCATCTTTCAACCCTTGTGGCACAGAGCCTTGATCAGGATGAGCATGTCCGCCATGCATTCATTGAAGATTTCATCGATGCCAGTGGCAATGCCGTTACCTTTTCATACCGGAAGGAATTGCTGGATCTGTTTGAAGGTATAGAGGATAACAGGGAATTGGTCATCAAGGCAATGGGTGGCGTGACGATGGAAGAAGTCGAACGTGTGGATCGTCATCCGCTTGCATCGATGGTGGGCACCTGTCGCCGTTTTGTCCTTGATCCTGTACCGAATCTATACTTTACCCGCGATCCTTTTGCTGTAATCGGAAATGGTGTGAGTATCAACCATATGTATTCAAAGACCAGGCGCAGAGAAACAATTTTCGGTAGATATATCTTTTCCTATCATCCTACATATGCAGATGTGCCCCGATATTATACGGATGATTTGCCTTTCCGAATTGAAGGGGGAGATATCTTCAATCTTTCACCTACTACGCTTCTTGTCGGGATTTCCGAGCGAACTACCCCGGAGGCAATCGAATTGCTTGCAACCAATTGCTTCAAGGATCCTCGTTGCAGTATCGATACGATTGCGGCCTGCTACATACCTTCCCTGCGGGCCTACATGCATCTTGATACGGTATTTACCCAAGTGGATAAGGCAACATTTGTCATTCATCCGCTTATAAAAACCAGTTTGAGGGTGTTTGTACTTACCAACAAGAAAGGGAAAACAGGATTATCTGTCAAGGAATGGCATCACAGTTTTGAGGATCTGCTGTGCCGTCTGTTGGACGAACAGGAAGTTCAGCTTATCTTCTGTGGTGGCAATGATTCCATTGCTGCTGCCAGAGAGCAATGGAATGATGGTTCTAATACGCTCTGTATTGCTCCTGGTGTCGTAGTTGTCTATGACCGAAACCAGGTAACCAACAGTATACTCAGAGAAAACGGCATCAAGACCATTGAAATCCACAGCAGCGAACTTTCAAGAGGCCGAGGCGGTCCACGATGCATGAGCATGCCGTTTGAAAGGCAATGACCTTATTTGTTACCTGCGAACGGAGTAAGAAGTATCGTTGCGTTGCCGCCACAAATCATTCCTAGGTTTCCTGCTGAGGCTGATGACAGGTCTTGTCTGAGGGCCTGTGGAATACGTATTCCTTCTGCAAACATCTTGAGGCTTTCGTCAATTGCCTGTTTTTCACTGGCTCCGCCCCCGATGGTACCGAAGCTGCTTCCATCGGAAAAGATTGCCATGGATGAACCGACTTCCCGTGGTGCCGAACCGCTCTTTTTGATGATTCTTGCGATGATGAACGGGGCATTGCACGAAGCAAGATAGTCAATGAGACTGCAGTCGACCTCGCTTTGCTTCTCTTTTCCCTTTGTTTCCTGTATGACCTGTGCCGCTATGGAAACGGCAATTTCTGCTGGCGTCTGTGCGTTGATCGGAAGTCCTATCGGTGCGTGCAGAATTGAAAAATCCACAGAAGGGTCCTCATCCTGCAGTGCCTTTTTTGTCATTGTAACCTTTGTCTTTGATCCGATCATACCAAGATACCTGCAATGGCGTCTGATCAGATGACGGAGACATTCCTTGTCATTCAGATGTCCTCTGGTAGCAATGCAGAAGGCGCTTCCTTCACTTTCAATCTTTGACAGCTCTTCCACGTAATCTCCGACTGCCGTCGTTGCCCCCGGAAAACGTTCTTGGTTACAGAATGCACTGCGGTCATCTATGACAGTTACGTTCCATTCCAGCAGACGGGCAACCTGAAACAATTTTTGTCCTACGTGTCCTGCTCCGATGATGACTAACCGGAGAGGTGGGACAAGATGTTCGACAAGAACCGGTTGGCCAATCTTTTCGCCTGCAAGGAAATTCCCGTCTTTGTCACAAAGGCATTCCTTGCCTTCTGCATCCGTTTTTCTCACTACAGAGTTTATCAGATGTTCTTTCAGTATGCTGAAATAGGTGTTTCCTGTAATCACTGTGCAATTTCTCCGATGGCTTTCAGAGCCTGTTCGATTTCGTCAAGAGTCGTAAAAGGTCCCGGGCTGAGTCTGATTGTGCCTGAAGGGAATGTACCCATTGATTTATGTGCCAAAGGTGAACAATGCAGACCGACCCGTAGTTCGATTTTCCTGTCGTTGAGCAATAATGCTGTCTGAGCAGGATCCTGTCCATCTATGGTAAAGGAAACTGCAGGACTTCGTCCGTCGGTAGTCTGTTTTCCATAAAGTCTTACCTTGTTTATGTGTAGCAGACCTTCCAACAGCCTTCCTGTAACTTTTTTTGTCTGTTGTTTCCACAGGTCTTTCTGGTGGACACCGTTGACGATCTTGTCCTGTTCTTCTATGGCAGCAAGGAGTCCTGCGATACCGGGAAGGTTCATGGTTCCTGCTTCGAGTCGGTCCGGCAGAAATCCTGGCATGGTAAGCAGGTCGCTGGCACTCCCTGTACCTCCGCAAAGCAATGGTTCAAGCTGGGAAAGGAACGCTTCACTTGATACGATACCTCCGGTTCCCATTGGTCCCATGAGGCCTTTGTGACCTGCAAAAGCTATGGCGCTGATACCGTCAAGTGTCAGGTTTGCTGACGGATAGCCTTGGGCCGTGTCTACAACGAGGTCAAGATGATGTTCTTTGCAGAAATCCTTTGCCTTGTCGATGTCCGTGATAGTTCCGAAGACATTCGATGCCTGTGTGAGTACCATGCCTTTTGTCTGGTCAGTCAACAAGTCGGTTGCTTTGTCGAAGAGTGTATTGCCGAATCTGTCACAGGGAATACAGGAATAATCTATTCCTGAACCGACGATCGGCCGCATGACGCTGTTGTGTTCAAGGCTTGTGACCAGCAGATGGTCACCCTGTTTCCATTTTCCTTTGATCAACAGATTCAGTGCAGCTGTTACACCACTGGTAAAAACAACGGCCTTCAAGTCCGTACTGCCGAATAATGAGGCAATTTTTTGTCGGGCAGAAAGTAGCAGTTCTGATGAATCAAGGGCACTGGGATAACATCCTCTTGAGGGGTTGCTCCCTGCATGCACGATGAACTGGTAGACTGCCTCTGCAACTGAGGCAGGCTTCGGATAAGAGGTGCTTGCATTGTCAAGATAAATACCGTGTTTACTGTACATGCTGTCAGTATAACATCAAATTGCAACAATATCCATTGCCTTTTGAAAAATATGATGGTACAATCAAATGAGTTTGATTTGGAGGGCGAAATGGATAAAGAACGACGCTGGCTAGGCTATACAGGTCTGGCAATCGGGCTGGCTGCCTTGATACTGGTTGCCAACGGGAATCCCAAGAACATGGGGTTCTGCATAGCCTGTTTCATCAGGGACATTACAGGAAGTCTTGGACTTCATCAGGCTGCAAAGTTGCAGTATGCAAGGCCTGAAATCTTTGGTTTGATTCTTGGATCATTCTTACTTTCTTCTTTCAGAAGAGAATGGCGTCCCACCGGTGGTTCGTCAATGGTCGTCAGGTTTTTCCTTGGATTCTTTATGATGGCGGGTGCCTTGGTGTTCCTTGGCTGTCCTTTGAGAATGGTACTTCGCCTGGGCGGCGGTGACGGCAAGGCAATTTTTGCACTGATAGGTTTTTCAGCTGGCATCTGGCTTGGCACAAGGTTCCTGAACAGTGGCTTTACACTTGGCAGGGCCTATAAGCAGACCAAGGTCGAAGGATCCCTGTTCCCTATCGTAAGTGTCCTGATGCTGATCCTGTGTCTCTTCGGACTGATAGGTGATGCAAAGGCTGCAACCCATGCACCGTTCTTCCTTAGCCTTATCCTGGCTCTTGTCTGTGGTGCTTTTGCCCAGCGGACAAGATTCTGTATGGTCGGTGGTATCAGGGATATGATCCTTTTCAAGGATTCCCATCTGTTTACAGGTTCCCTGGTCCTTTTCGTGACTGTTCTCATCGGAAACATCATCCTTGGTAACTTCAAGTTCTCCATTACTGCAGTTGATGCCATCTGGTATGCACTGTCGATGGGACTTGTCGGCCTGTGTGGTGCCCTTCTTGGTGGTTGCCCGTTACGTCAGCTGATTCTGACCGGCGAGGGCAATACTGACAGTGCGATTACTGTCTTGGGCATGGTAATGGGCGCTGCTATCAGCCATAACTTTACTTTGGCAAGCAGTGCAAAAGGTGTAACGGCCGGAGGAAAGGTTGAAGTAATCATCGGATTGGCCTTGGCTGTTATCCTGGGCCTTGTCGTGATAAGCAAGCAGAAGAAGGAGGCTTTGGCATAATGAACGTAGTAGATGCAAGAGGACTGAGCTGTCCTGTACCGGTAGTAATGACAAAGAAAGCTCTCAAGGATAAGCCCGCTGAATTGAAGGTCTTGGTTGACAATAGGGCTGCTTTTGAGAATGTGACTCGCTTTGCAAAGGCAATGAAGTATGATGTAGTCCAGAAGGAGGAGGGTGACGACCTTGTCCTTGAGCTGAGGAAGCTGTAATGGATTACCTGCTGACATTCCATACGCAATTGGATGCAGTAATTGCACGGAATAAAGTCAGAAAAGAAGGGAAGGGGGATTGCAGGCTTCAGCCTGTGCCCCGGGTCCTTTCTTCTTCGTGTGGTACGTGTGCCACGGTAAAGGATGGGGATCTCTCATTTCTGAAGAAGCTCGAACATGCAGAGCTTTACAGGATTGAAAATGGACAATATATAAGGGAGGATGAACAGTGAGTAAGAAGGGTGTAAAGTTGACTTCAATGGTGAAGACAAGCGGGTGTGCGGCAAAACTTGCACCGGCTATACTTGATTCGGTACTTTCTTCTCTTCCCAAGATGAGCTGTGATAAGCTGGTTGAGGGGTTCGGCGGTAACGAAGATGCCCTTGTCTATGACCTTGGTGAGGGTAATGCATTGGTTGAGACTGTGGATTTCTTTCCTCCTATGGTGGATGATCCCAGGACGTTCGGCAGAATTGCTGCGGCCAATGCCATTTCCGATGTCTATGCCATGGGTTGTACACCGGCTTTGGCACTCAATATTCTCTGTATTCCTTCCTGCCTTGATTCATCCGTGATGAGGGAGATTCTTCTTGGTGGACAAGAAAAAGTCGCCGAGGCTGGTGCAGTAGTGGCCGGTGGCCATACGATCAGCGATCCGACACCGAAGTATGGAGTGTGTGTAAGTGGTTTTGGTAGGATAGCATCAATCTGGAGAAACCAAGGGGCCATGATAGGGGATGTGCTTGTACTGACTAAAAAGATAGGTACAGGCATAATCATGACTGCCAGCAAGGGAGAAATGGTAGAACAAGATAGCTTTGATGCTGCGGTTTCTTCTATGCAGATGCTTAATCGTAAGGCAAGTGAATCCGCAAGGGATCTTGCTGTCCATGCTGCAACTGATGTTACTGGTTTTTCTCTTTTGGGCCATAGTCTTGAAATGGCTGGCAAAGGTGATGTAACTCTTAGGATTGAGGGCAACAAAGTGCCTCTCATGCCTCATGTACTTGAGCTTGCAAACTTCGGTTTGTTGCCAGAAGGAATGTATAACAACCGTGACTTTGTGCTTGGAAAAGTAGATTTCAATGGTATCTCTCAGCAGATGCAGGATGTATTGCTGGATCCACAGACAAGCGGGGGCTTACTTTTTTCCATGCCTGTTGGTGATGCGGAAAAACTACGTGACAGATTGGACGGCAATGCCTGGATCATAGGTGAGGTACTTCCTAGGGGTGACAAGCTATTGGTAGTTGTATAGAGAAACTATCAGGATGGCTGATGTTATCCGCCTTGGGCTGTTGCATGAGACAACAGCCCATTTTTAGTTTGGCAAGTTAATTGCTTGTATGGTATTGTAATGTTTTTCTAATCAAAATCCTATGAATTATGCTATAGAGATTTATGAATAATAAATAGTTGCTCACTACAGAATACTATGCTATTATTTTTCAATAAGGTGGCTTATTGTGCTTAGTTATTTTTCCCTTGAATATTCTATCTCTTTCTCAGAAACTGTCGATTGGGGAAATGTACCACCGTCTATGGTTATCCGAAGTGTATTAGGTTATCAACTCCGACATCTGACATGCGTATTGAGGAATGAGCCCTCTTGTACAGATTGCATGCTTAACCATACTTGTGTCTATGCACGGTTCTTTGAATCTCACTTAAACAAAAAAAATGAAGTACTTGCTGGAAGGGATAGAGCTTCGCACCCTTTTTCGATGGATATTTTTCTTTCTGATGATAACAAAGCCGTGATTGCATTGACGGTGATTGGTCAGGCAAGGAATTATATTCCTTACCTGACCATAGCTTTGCAAAGGGCTGGGGAACAGGGAATTGGTAGAAAAAGGACTCCTTTTGCTATGGAAAAAATTACACACGAAGGAAAAACATTCGACTATAGCATAGAAAATGTAGAGAAAAAAAGTCTTTTTTGGCCAGATGCCATAGGCATGCAAAATCTAGGAACGATTATATTGGATTCTCCGTGTCGGATAAAAAAAGCAGCTCACTATCTGCAGACTATCTATGTTGACGATTTGTTGCTTGCAGCACAGCGGCACATGTACATACTTGACAGATTGTACGGAGATGGAAGGTTTTCGATTCAAGAATTACCAAATCATTCAAGTATTCCTGTAGATCAACATTGGATAGATCAGAATTATTATTCAAGCAGACAACATACGCATATGAAAATCGGTGGTGTAGTTGGCAAAATTGAACTGAAAAACTCACTGGACCAATATAGCTATGAATTGTTGGAAGCCTGTCGGTTGTTCCATGTAGGAAAAAATATCAGCATGGGGTTGGGAAGAATATTGTTAATGAGAAGGTGAATATAGATGCAAAATCAAAAGACTCAATATGAAATAGCTATAGCAGCATTATTACATGATATAGGTAAGTTCAAGCAACGGGCTTACAAAGGAGTAGAAAAAGGGAATGTTTCTTCAAATGCGGTAAGCATGGAAGGACAGATTCTGCCACCTGCGAGGAATGAATATGGATATGCTTATCGGCATGCTCTCTGGACATATGATTTTTTCCAAGCAGATTTGCTGCCTATTGTCAGGAAGATTCAATTTGACATGAAACTTGATTGGGAAAAGATTGCCCGTGAAAGTGCAAGCCATCATAATCCTAGCACATCATCCTATGCTGCCTACATTGCCGAAGCAGACAGAGTATCTGCAGCGAATGATCGTGTTGGAAAGGAAGAGGAATACCGCAAGGGATCTTATTATAAAAAACCGTTACGTTCTTTGTTCCCTGATATACATCTGGATGGTGAGCATCAGGCAGAAAAGAGCTTATACTACTATGCTCTTGCTCCTATTTGTAAAACGCCTTATCCTTCCTACCCTTTTTCTGAAGGGACTGAATTGGACTATAAAAGACTGTGGGATGAGTTCCTGTATGCGTTGCATAACTTGCCGGAAAGTATGACCATACTGCAGCTGTTGGCAAAGTTGAAGGACTTGCTTCTTGAATATACGTGGTGTATACCTTCTGCAACCAATGACAATTTCAATGATGTTTCATTATATGATCATTCTGTGACGACAATGGCTTTTGCCTTGGCACTTTCTAACGGAGTGTCTGATACTGGAAAGGTGCGGGTATTTGCTGCTGATGTCTCAGGTATCCAGCAGTTCATTTTTCAGAGCAAGTACAGTTCATTCAAGTACGCTGCAAAGATTTTCAGAGGACGTTCGTTTATCGTCAGTGCTTTTAGCAAAGCCTTCAAATTAGCTCTGGCAAATGAGCTTGGGCTTATCCCTTTTACCGATATCATAGATGCTGGTGGTAAGTTTACCATTTTGTTGCCGAATGATGACACATTGGTGGTAAAGCTTGATGATTTCATGAAAAAGCAAGAGGACTTCTTCCTGAAAAAATATATGGGGTCTTTGGCTGTCTTGGCTGACTATTCAAAAGTCATTGCTCTTGATGAATTTGGCAAAGACAGATTTAGGGATACCCAGAAGGAACTTGCTCGTTTGCTCAATGCACAGAAAGGAAGGAAATATTCGGCTATACTTGCTGACATTGATCCTGTGCTGAGAAGTGAACCTATTGATGGAAACCGATGCCAGATTTGTGGAAAACATACAGTACATGCTGTAGGAAATGAGGTGATTTGTAGTGATTGCAAAGAGTTGATTAGACTCGGAGGGCACTTGCTGAAATTTCCATATATTGCATTGTCTGAGGCCAATGAAGATTCCCATGGTTATGAAATTGTATCAGGGCTATGCATAGATGTATGTGAACATCTTGCTACTGATGATATGTCTGTTTTTTCACTTCAAGGCAATGATGCTTCTTATCCGATTTGGCGACTGAATACCTATAGTCCTGACACCACGTTTGAAGAAATTGGCAAGAGCAATGTCGATGAAAATGGTATAGGTAAACATTTTCTGGCATATGTGAAGATTGATGTTGATAACTTGGGTGAAATCTTCATACACGGTTTCCCCAGTGATACCTATTCCATTTCTCGGTATGTAACATTGTCCAGATTGCTGAATACGTTCTTCAATGTACATGTATATTACTTATTGGAGGAAAATTATCCGATGGCTTATACCGTCCTTTCGGGCGGAGATGATGTCTTCATCATCTTGCCATGGAAACAAGCCGCTTCCTTTGTGCTTGAATTGAGGAAAAGATTTGCTGATTTCTGTTGCCAGAATGAAGCTTTGCATTTCTCTGCCGGCATCGTTGTCGGAGGAAGTTCAGAACCTTTTTCCTTGCTTGACAAGCGGGCTAACGAAGCGTTGGATGGAAAGGCAAAGGAATTTGAAGAACCTGAAGCTATCTCTGGAAGTGTTCCAGTCAAGATGAACAAAACATTGGATGGAAAGGCTAAGAAATCTATAAAGAAAAACTGTGTCTGCTATTTCAATGTGTGTTTTACATATCCTTTGCTGGAACAGTTGTTGGTGGATTCCGATACATTACAGAAATTCATACGCGATGAAGCATATGGTTTATCATCAGGTTTTGTATACCGGATGTATCGCTATGTCAATGACAGCTTAAGCAAGGATTTACGAAAAGAATATTCGGTTTTTTCAAAGATACGGTATGATTTGGTACGAAATGTAGCTGCAAAGGATGAACTGAAACGTGATGAAGTTTTCTCTTTTTTCCTAACAAAATTTGACAATTTTAAAGACAGAAAGGAAAAGGAACGATTTAAAGTAATGCTGATGCATACGATGTATATGTTGCGGAAAGATACTGGTAAGGAGAATGAGTGATATGTTGAAATTGACCAAAGAACTATTGACAAGTATACCCGAAGGAATTGCAAGAGATGTAATGGAACATCCTAAAAACAAGAAAGCGTCATCGACACAAATCAGAAAGTACTATGATGATTTATTGCTGTTGCATTCCAAGGCGCATGTAGAAGGTTGTACGAAAGAGAATTTCCATGATTCGATTTTGCCTCTTGTTGCTTTTTCCAAGGCAAAGCTTGCTTATGGAGTGGGAAGAAAAGTTGTTACCGATGAGTTCAGGGATAAGTTGGTATCCTATATTGATCAGATTGAAAGCCGGGATGATTTTGACCATTTCATTTTGTTTTACCAAGCTTTGATAGGTTATACAAAATACTACGAAAATATGGCAAATGGTAATAGGAATGGGAGGCGCTGAAAATGAGCATGGAAATAGTTTCAATTACAGGAAAACTTGAGATTGTAACAGGACTGCATATCGGAGCAGGGAACGCTGAAATACATATCGGTGGTATTGATTCTGCCGTCATAAAGAATCCATTGGATGGTTATCCGTACATTCCTGGTTCTTCACTTAAGGGAAAAATCAGGTCATTGCTTGAACTGACTGAGGGAATCGTCACTGATGGGAACATTTCCAATCGAAAAAATACAGAAAGCCTTATTCCTGTCGTATTCGGAGATACTAGCCAGCAGGGAATGTCCCAAGTAATTTTCCGTGATTGTTTCCTTTCTAAGGAATCAAAACAGAAGTTACAGGAACGGAATATACTGGCAACTGAGGAAAAAAGCGAGAATCATATTGATAGAATTACTGGTGTTGCTTCTGATCCCCGCAATATTGAAAGAGTTATTCCTGGTATGATATTTGATTTTGAGATGAACCTTAGGATTACTGACAGTGCGAAGAGAGAAAAGATTCTGCAACTGATTAAAAACGGACTATACCTGCTTGAACATGATGCCTTGGGCGGATCAGGTAGCCGAGGTTATGGCAAGGTAAAGTTTTCTGGGCTGAAGTGTGATGGTACGGATTTTCCTGTGGAGTATGATGCACATGAAGTACTGTAAACTTCGTTTTTGTGCAAAAAGTGCCTTCTCAAATCTCTTTACTGCCGATCAGGTTTGGGGGCAGATGGTATGGGCAATTTCTGCCTTGGAAGGAGAAGCTGCTGCGACGAAGTTTGTCGAGGACTTTGATGAAGTACCACCTTTTGTGCTTTCTGCCATGATGCCGGAAGGTTTTTTGCCGAGGGTTGTGCTTCCTCCGATGCAATCGAAAGAAAAAATGAATGCTGTAGAGGAAAGAAAGGCTCGGGAAAGAGTAAAATCAAACAAGAAAAGGAAGTGGATTCCAATCAATACCTTGCTTGAAGTGCAGGATAATATTGCTTTGTTATCACAAAAAGAGATTCCTGGGAAGAAAGATCAAGAGGTGATACAACCTGTCAATGAAGTACATGTTTCACTGGACCGTACTACCAATACGCCTTTTGAGGATGGGGGTTTGTATAACCAGCAATACTACATTTCAACAAAGCCATTGATTGTCTACGTTCGCCTTGATAGAGATGAAACGGAGTGGTCTGCATGGCTCAAGAAAATCTGTAAGTATCTTGAAGCCGTTGGCATCGGCGGAGACCGTACTGTTGGTAAAGGAAGTTTTAGCATCAGCGTGGAAGAGCTTGATGAGAGTGAGCAGAAATTGTTTGACTACAAAGGTGGAAATGCATGGATATCGTTGAGCAGATGTGCGGGTAGGAATCTAAAGCCACTGTACTATACAATAAGTCTTTATGCTGGTATAACCGGTGGTTCTCTTACTGAGGCAAAGACCTATAACAAGTATCCTGTACTCTACTATGAACCAGGTTCTTTGTTTGATGCCGGAGGAGGGACGGGAAGTCTGCTGCATCATGTTCAGGAAGACCCTAGAATCTGTTCATATGGTTATCTGTTTCCGCTTCCAGTGAGAAGCATTGGAGAGTGATGATGGAAGAAAAATGGACAACGTATCCGGTTGTAGTAGAAATTATAACACCGGTAATTATCAATACCGGAGAAGTATACGAATGTGGTGAGCTGTTCTATGATGAAAATGTAAAACGCCTGTATCAACTACGTGTCGATAATTTACTAGCTGCTATGAACAAAGAAGAAGCTGACCGATTTGTTCGTATCGTATCTACCGGTGTGACACAAAGAAATCCAATCCAGTTCCATGAGCAGATGAAGCTAGTATCGACGGTCATAGGAAAACATCCTGACCAGTTGAGAAATATCATTGCAAGGCCGATGGGATTCACTGAAAATGGACAAAGGATGTTCAGTAAGAAACCTTGGTCGGAAGTTTCAAAGATTATGACACGTAAGTTTAATGAAAAACCATACTTGCCAGGTTCTTCGATCAAAGGAGCTCTTCGGACCGCAATACTTGAGCAGATGCGGGGAGTACAGGATTCTGATGGCTCGAAGTATACAGTAGTCCACAGTCAAGGTATGTACACTAAATATATCAAGAGCCAAGAACTTGATGCAAAGATTCTTTCTGATAACAATTGGGCGCGTTTTGATATCAAAAGCGATCCATTCAAGTTTATTCGGGTAAGTGACTTTGATTTTTCCAGTCCACAGGCAAAAGTCATCTTGGGGCAAGTTTCTATTACGACTCATGCAGAACCGATTGAGTACTATACAGGTATGAGTGAGGCAACCTGTCTAGGGGAAGAATGCATGTATGCAGAAGGGAGTATTTCCATTTCATCTAGAATTAAGGAAACAGCTTTGAAAAGTTTTTTCTCAGTAGATGCTATCTTTCATGCAGTGGATGAATTTTACTTTGCTGCCTATAACAATCATCGGGAAAAACTTCCCATTTCCGTTGCAACGACAATGGACAAGTTGCTGCAACCTTACGTAGATAACAGAAAACCTTTGCTTCGTTTAGGAAAGTACAATGGCATTGAAAACAAAACCTACAATATCGACAGGGATTCTGATATTCGTCCTAAAATGCCACAGGATGCCAATAAGACAGGAACTTCTTCATGTGCTACGGTAAACGGACGGTACTTGCCAGGATATTGCGTCATCTACAAGAAAAAGTAGTGAGGAACACAATATGAAATTGATTGTAAACCTTGGAAACAGTGATCTTCGGGTAAAGTTGTCTGATGTTGATGGTTACTATGTATTCAGAAAAAGAGAAAACTATCTTGCAAATCTGAGGGAAGTTACCAAAGCCATTGATGCTGTTCCCGAAGTAAAGATTTCTGCTGATGGCATCGTAGAAGATGCATTGTGTATCGAGGGCAATACACATCAGATAAAAAGCATACAGTTTCCAATTCTTGCAGAGGAAATACATGCCATTGAAAAGGCAGAAGGCAAAATTCTGACAGATATCATCTGCTTTGTAACCATGCAGGAACCTGAAGTAGGAACCGATACCTATGGGCTTGCCAAGTTGTTGGATGGACCTGTTGGACAGCAATTGTTTCCAAATAGAAGATTTACGTTTGTCTGTATCAAGGAAAATCCTTCTGATTACGGAGCAATGATGGCTTACTATACAGCATTTTTCCATGATAGGGGGGATATTGCTGATATAGTGGTTTCCATTGCACAAGGAACTCCTGCCATGTGTTTTGGCCTTTCTACAGGAATTGCCAAGCTAAGCCCGAATGTACATCAGTACTATGCTTCAAATAATTTCATGGATGACAAGATAAGAATCGTCAGATTGGATTATTTTTCCAAAGCAGAAAAAGAACAGCAGATAGATAGATATTTTCAACTGATGGAAAGGGGTGATTATCCTTCTGCCTGCAATATGATCAAAGGATCGGTATTGGAAGGATATGCTTCAGTTGTACCTCTGACCCAGTACTATATTTACAGATCAAATTACCGTTTTGACGATGCTGTAAATTCTTTGGTTAAATTGGAACAGCTTGCATTTGCACCAAGACAGGTATCACTTGTAAAGGACAATGTAGAGCGGATTCTTTCTACACTTATCCCAGGTGATAAAGGAAAGTTTGATTTGGATTTCAATTCTGACAATTTTCCCTATGATTTGCTTGAAACGCTAGTAAATATCAGATTCAACTATCAGCATCAGAATTTTTTCCTTGCCATTGCGTTGATGACTTCATTCTTGGATGTCTTTGAAAATTTCCTTGTTTGCAGAGGACTTGGATTATCCAATATGGATTATAAAAGTTATCATTATCCATCTTTAGATTTGTATATAAAGGAACATATTGATGTGGATAAATTGTCAAATACGAAATATAGGGAACTTAAAGAGAATTGGAAACAAGACGAGAAGGGAGAATATTACCTTAATATTAATGGGTTGTCCAGATATTGTATGTTGAAATGGATTTACGAAACAAATCCAAACTGTTCATTTGTTGTTTCTTATTTCCCTTTAGCGGAAAAACAAGGAAAATTTGCAGACTTGAGAAAGTTACGTAACCGTTTGCCTATTGCACACAGTGTTGATTCTATTTCTGAAATGAAAATAAACAAAACCTTAAAGGAAATTAATTTCATAGAATTGATGGACAGGTTTAAACACATTCTTGACGGTATGCTGTCCAAGGAGCAACCTCGTTTTCCTGATTATTTTTCTCAGCTGAAAGATTTTGAAACAGAACTCAGGGCGTACATAAAATGATTGTGTATTTGGTATCAAACAATGGAACTTTAAAAAAGGAAAATGATGTACTGTTGTACAGCGACTACAAAGGGAATGTGACTAAATTAATTCCTGAGAAAGTTTCACTGTTGATTATCATTGGAAAATTACAGATTACAGGTTCTGCTTTTCAGTTGATCTGCAGGCAAAAGATTCAATTGTTTTTCCTTTCCAAGAACGGTTTTGGCAATGGGAAATTTATCTATGGAGATAGCAAAAATACCTTGCTGAGGCATAAACAGCATCAGTTATATGATAATTCACAAAGTGCATTGGCCATAGCAAAGGATATTGTTGCCGGGAAATTAAGCAATGAGTTTTATTTTTCCCAACGGATTGCAAGGACCCGCAATTGTCAGGATATAAATAGTGATATAAGAACTATTCGTCAATTACATGATATGGTCGCTTCTTGCGATTCCATGGATGGTGTCCGGGGTATAGAAGGAAAAGCTGCTACATGTTATTTTAATTGTCTTGGACATAATTTTATTATTGATTGGACTAAGTTTTCAAAACGCACGAAAAATCCTCCTTTGGATGAAATCAATTCAGTGTTGAGTTTTTTATATACATTGGTTGCTAACAGAATTGATATTTTATTATTTCAAGAAGGTTTGGATGATTCTATCGGTTATCTCCATGCACTTTCCTATGGACGCAAATCATTGGTGTTTGATTTGGAAGAAGAATTCAGGACACCGGTAGTTGATACTTTGGCTTGTGCTCTTTTTAACAGAGGGGAGGTGGAACAGAATGATTTCGAAACTAAGGAAGATGAAGGTAATGAAGAGAACGGATCAAATGAAACTATTGAAAACAGAAGTTTGCGGAAAGGTGTCTATCTGACAGAGGGTGGTATGAAGAAAACGATTGCAGCATTTGAGAAAAAATTGCTTCAAGAACACTACTATCCGGAACTGAACAAGAAGCTGAGCTATGAAAAGATACTAGGTGAACAGGTAAAGCTTTTCAAAAGTGTAATCAGCGGAGATCGAGAACATTATGTTCCTTTTGTGGTGACGTGATGATATACTTTTGTTGTTATGATATAACTGATGCCAGACGTCTGAAGAAAGTTGCCAAGACACTTGAAAAATGGGGAGTTCGTGTTCAGCGTTCATTTTTTTGCTGTGAAGAGGATTCTGATGCCATACAGGCTTTGTCGGCAGAAATAATAGCACAAATTGACCAGAAAGTAGATAAGTTCTGTGTGTATCCTATCTGTGATGCTTGTTTCAAAAAGATTGTATACTTCGGTTGTGATGCATCTTTCATAATGCCTGAATATATGATACTATGAAAAAAGTTAGGTTGTATCTGCTGGTCTATGATATTACAAATGCACGGGTGTATCGGAAATTGTACAAAATCCTCGATTCTTATGTCTACCAAAGAATAGAGAAATCTGTTTTAGAGTTGACGTTGACCGATATGGATTTGGTAAGATTACGACGCCAGTTAGGGAAGCTTTTCCCAGATGATGAGGAAAAGATAATATTGATTCCTGTCTGTAGGGATGACCAGAGCAAGGTGCGGGTATATGGCGCTGTCTGCAGAGAAAGTGTAAGTGAACCCGACTTTGTAATGTTGTAGCGCAGACCCCTGGTAGAGTAGCTTTTTGCCATTTTTACCGTAGGGTTCGCGAAGATTTGTAGGTATTTATATCGGAAGGAGTTAGCCATTATGTACCATTTTGATAAGAGCAAAAGTATGTATTGTTGGAAAGATACAGTGGGTAGATTCGCGCAGAAGGACGAACAACTTATTACAATGGTAAGAAATACAAAGAGTGGAGTCTAAAGCTATTGACCTGTAGAAAGGGATTAAGACAGCGACCAGACAGAAACGGTCTTGTAATCGATGACATATCGTCTAAAGCTATTGACCTGTAGAAAGGGATTAAGACATCTGTTCAATTGCATCATAGACGATTTCTTCATCAATCTGTCTAAAGCTATTGACCTGTAGAAAGGGATTAAGACTGTCATCGCATCGATGTCTTTTGCCTCCGGGAATATCTTGTCTAAAGCTATTGACCTGTAGAAAGGGATTAAGACTGGCGCACCGATGAAACTCAATGTGTACTCCGTACTCTCTGGTCTAAAGCTATTGACCTGTAGAAAGGGATTAAGACAAAATCTTTTTTGTTTGGTTGACGCTGTATCAATCAACCTGTCTAAAGCTATTGACCTGTAGAAAGGGATTAAGACTCTTTTACTCCTCTTGCGGTTCATATTCAAAAACTTCACCGTCTAAAGCTATTGACCTGTAGAAAGGGATTAAGACTATTTTTTAAATTCTGTCCAATAGGCTTTTTTACAAAATCCGTCTAAAGCTATTGACCTGTAGAAAGGGATTAAGACATCAGCCAAATTCCAACCGTAACGGTTAACATCTCTACCACTGTCTAAAGCTATTGACCTGTAGAAAGGGATTAAGACTCCAATTCCATCGGGATTGTTATCGTCGATTAAAGCGCCACAAGTCTAAAGCTATTGACCTGTAGAAAGGGATTAAGACTAGTAGCCACATAGTAAGGATAATCCCTATCTTTACCTAAATCGTCTAAAGCTATTGACCTGTAGAAAGGGATTAAGACTGTCCTTGCCAAATGCCAATACTTTTTTGCCACCTTTGGTCTAAAGCTATTGACCTGTAGAAAGGGATTAAGACTAGTCATTATCAAAAGTGGCACTTACAGCGATGACATTATACAGTCTAAAGCTATTGACCTGTAGAAAGGGATTAAGACTTTACGACCTCAATTTTTTTAATCTCTTTTTTCATTTTTCGTCTAAAGCTATTGACCTGTAGAAAGGGATTAAGACTTTACAGTTCTTGACATATTTTACTCCTTAAAAAAGTGTCTAAAGCTATTGACCTGTAGAAAGGGATTAAGACGCACCTGGTTGAAGGAGCCCTTCTCGTTTGCGAGATATGCGTGTCTAAAGCTATTGACCTGTAGAAAGGGATTAAGACCTGATTCTCTGACCAGCAATTACAACGTCCTTGAAATTGTCTAAAGCTATTGACCTGTAGAAAGGGATTAAGACACTGGTTCAAGAGCCCTATATATTCTGCACGACTTATTGTCTAAAGCTATTGACCTGTAGAAAGGGATTAAGACCCATGCTCACACAGGTCCTTGTGCTCCTCAGGAGTCCTTGTCTAAAGCTATTGACCTGTAGAAAGGGATTAAGACGAAAACCCCTGAAATTTGTAAACCGTTATCGTAGGGATTGTCTAAAGCTATTGACCTGTAGAAAGGGATTAAGACAATGTCACTATCATCATCACACACCTCTCATTTTCTGGTCTAAAGCTATTGACCTGTAGAAAGGGATTAAGACAATCAGCCGCCTTTGCGGCCTCTTCGCCCGTCAAGAACAGGCAGGTCTAAAGCTATTGACCTGTAGAAAGGGATTAAGACCGCCCGTCAAGAACAGGCAGGCTTGCCTGTCTGTGATAGCTGTCTAAAGCTATTGACCTGTAGAAACATATAACAAGGGATGTTTTTGTAATACTCGAAACTAATTGATTAGGGTGAATAAATATACAGTTATCCCGGCCTGTCCGCGGGCATATCGGACACAGGGGCTATATAGCCTAGTGGACATACTTGCCGTGAGGACGGCACAGCTGCTGTATGGATATGCATTATTCATGAATATTTTTAGCTCCGAACGACACAGTGCGTAGTTCGGGGCTAAGAAATCCAAATACCTCGTAGCTTGCACGGAAGAGGATTCATTTACTGGTTGCCTTGTCTAGTTCTTTAAACTTTTCGAAAGTCTCCGGGCTTACCAAATGTTCTAAATGGCGAGCATCTTCATGAGCGGCTTTTGCCCCAACTTTGAGGACATGCGTTAGAAAGTCTTCGATTATCACTTGGCGTTCAAATATGGAAGTAGCATATTTTTGTCCACTTTTTGTTAGAACAAGGTTGTGATGTTCGTCGATATCAATCAAACCTTCATTATGAAGTCTTTTAATTGCATTGCTGACACTTGGTTTTGAGACTCCAAGTTCATTTGCAACGTTGATGGAACGGACAGAACCAAGCTTACGCTGCAGCAGAAAAATTGTTTTCAGATAGGTTTTGGAAGATTTACTGATTTGCATTTTTCCGGCACAATTGCATTTGATAGCTACCTTGAGAATTCAGTACCTGCAATTTGCAGCTTACAGGCTCTATACCATATACTTGGCGTTTATCCATAGAATTATCACCATCACTGACATGGTATATATTCTGTATGCTTTGACCGCTCAGTTTACCGATCTCAAGTATAAAGGACTGTTTCTCACAATTTTGCCAATTGTTCTCTAAGGCAAGTTTCCAAAGATAATCAACCAGAATATCTGGAAGGATGACCTTTATGTTGGATGCTACCGATAAGTCCACATTACTGCATATAGTCAGATTCTTAGTTATCGCTTTCATCATTTTCAGTTTCTTCTCCCATGAATGGCCTCATCTCATCCCTATAGTGCCTGCGTCCCCTGGTACGTCTGGAACTATGCCTGTAGCGATTATAATCGGTGTCGGTATGTTGCCAATTTCCATAGATTTTTCCATAGTAAGACATAAAATCTTCCATATACTTACGGCGGTTCTCAAAATCAACATCAGGAAATTGCTTCTCATATTGCTTGATGATGCGTTCCAAGTATTCGCTGAAAGTAGATAATTCATCATCATTCAGGCACTCAAAGACTTTTAAGACATCCGATTCGTTTTCATTCGTGTCCTCTGTGACTTTTGCACCGGCCTCAGTCAGATGAATAATCATGATCCGTTTGTCGTCCTCTGAGACCTCACGGGTTATATAGCCACTTCTTTCAAGTTTCGTAAGTAGTTCTGCAACTGATTGTTTGCTCATGTTAAGCAGATACGTCAGTTCTTTTTGGCTGATTGTCGGTTTCAATTTAAGGATTGCCAATACTCTGCCTTGTCCTCTGTGCGGGTTATGTGTGCTGCCTAAATGGCTGATCATTGTACGGTGCATAAGCATATGAAGCTGTTGTAGCTGTCCAATGATAGTATCTGTAATTTCATTCATAGTTATATTCTCCTATTGACATTTGTTAGATTAGTCAAGCGCCTGACTTTATAATTAGTATGGCGCCTGACTAATTTAATGTCAAGTACCTGACTGTATTTTTTTTTACACCTGAGAGGACTTTACTTCAGATCAGAAGAAGGTAAGAAAACTTTTGAAAGAGGACGGATAAGTTGAATGAGTGTACTTTAGACAGACTTTGCTATATAGGTTTTGGGTTGCATCATAATGATGGCAGGCTACAAAAAGAGGAAAGAGAAGATACCTGTTGCCCCGAAAAATCAAGGCAGCACTAGTTGCCGATATACCATGGCAAAAAGTGAGTTCAAGTTGTCATGTCGTTTCCTTTTGTCTGTTACTGACAACCTGGACTGCATTGTAATTAACTGTTTTCTTCAATGGCAAAAATACATTTGCTTCTTTTATATGGCTTTAAGGGTAAAAAAATTGCCAGGAATGATTTTCCTGGCAGTCTTTTTCTCACTTCATTTCCCGAAGGAACTTCTCAACTGCCTGCAGGACCCCGCCGCCTATGGTACGGCCTTTATCCGAGCAGTGGAGGTGATCAACCGAAGCACCTCTGGGATCAACATCGGCAACCTTGAAACCTACGGTGACAGGCAGGCCCGAATGGAGCAGGCCCCGAAGTTTACCAGAGATGACTGTCTGGACCGGAACGCCGTCTACCCCTGCTATGATATCTCCTTTTTCAACGAGATCCCCGATTTTATGGTTGGAAGAGAAAATGCCTTCTGCAGGGCTCTTTATGACCCGTTCCTTCCCATAGCCACCGATAACACCCGGAGTTCCTGTGTTGGGCTGGGTCTGTCCTTCCGTTAAGACCCTTCCAAGGTCATGTCCTCTCATTGTCTCGATGACGGCATCGCAGTCAATACCTGCGGTAAAGCCTGGCCCCAGTGCAAGTACCAAAGGAGCATCATCTTTCTTTGTACCGATGTTTACCTTTGCCAAGATAGCATCGACGACAATGTACGGATGTAATTTCTGTATCAATGTAGCATCAGGATCAACTACCAGTGGTACGATTCCTTCATCAAGCAGTGCGGTAATCTTTTCCAGGTCTTCTTTCGCAGTCAAGACACCCTTGACTCCTTCGACTTCAATCGTACCCTCATACATTGCTTCTCCGAACGCAACCGTCCTTCTGATGACTGTCGGTTTTTCAATATCCAAGGCAATTACACGGTGCCCTGCGTTATGCAGCATGAGAATGACGGAAGTAGCCAGGTCTCCGGCACCTCTGACGATGATAGGCCGATAGGCGATACCCTTTCTGATTGCAGGTCTTCCTTCAAAGAAAGCCAGGATTTCACTTACCAATGAAAGACCGACCTGATAAGGCATCTGCCCTCCGATGTCAACGCCGATCGGGCAATGAATCCGGACCATTTCCTCTCTGTTCAGCGGTACATCTCCAAGGATACGATGCATATGCTTATGGCTTGCCATGATACCGATATAGGGAGCCGGTGTCTCAAGCAATGCCTTATAGTCCTTGCTTCGCATCAATGCATGGTTCAGTACGACAATCGCAGTGTCTTCATCAATCGGTATTTCCGATAAAGCTTTCTTGACTGTGCCTTGCAGGATAATCTGGCTGGCAGTAGGGAAGAGTTCGGTACTGGCAAATTCCTTGCGGGTTTCGATGACCTTTGTTTCAAAACCTGCTCCCTGTGCAATCCTTGCAGTTTCCTGGGCTACGTGTCCGCCTCCGATGATCAACAGGCAATGTCCTTTTTCGCCAATGTCGATCGAAATGGTCATAGAAGATATGGCATCGTTGTTTTCGTTTGTTCTCTTGAGCCTGAAAAGTCCACCTTTGCCTCTTTGTAGACAAGCCAAGGCATTCTGTTTTGCCCGGAATTCAATTTCTCCGCCTCCTATGGTACCGTAGGAAGTGCCGTCTTTCGTAACTAGCATTCTGCCACTGGTCCTGGTTACCGTACCAGTAGTAGCGGCGATGGTTACCCATGCAAAAGGTATATTTTTTGCTTCCAAATCAGAAGCAATGGTATATGGTGAATTGTTCTGTGTACTCATGAATGGTAGTATAGCATGTTTTTATAAAAAAGAGTTACATTTTGCACAAAACATTGCTATGCTGTTTACATGAACAGGAATTTGGGAACAGGGCCGCATTATGTAGGCATAGAAATATATGGGAATCGGTTTCGGGCTGTAATCATGTCAGATAGTACCAACGCATATAGGACCTACAAGGGCGATCTTACCTCTTCTTTTCAAAGTGAACGATTGCTTGGCAGATTGCAGGAGAATGACCATCTTATCATCAACCAAAGCAAGTTTGCCGTCAGGGCAATGGAGAGGGTAAAAGATACTTATGTGCCTTCTGACGAGTTGTGGGAAGCATGGAAATTTGCCCTTGGAGAAAAAAGTACGGAACTCTGTCTTTTTGCATGCAGGTTCAACAAGCGGGAAAAGGGGAAACATCCTGTTTCTTTTTCTCCTGCCATGGAACAGCAGGTACTCAATGCAGGAGCAGAAAGGCTTGCACAGTTGCAGGAACTCTGTGATGATGCCTCAGGGCAATTGGATGCCTCTTCACCAGATGTCAATCAAGCAAAGACATTGGAATGGGATGCCCGTCGCTATAGGGGAGAAGCGATGAGTGCTGCCGGCAGTAGCATGGAAGAGCTTCTGCTTCGGTTCCGGCAACTCAAGGAAACCTATGAAAGTTTCGAGGAATAAGATCCGATATTTGTCATGTTTGGAATAAAAAGGAGGAAGCCATTGTCGCCTCCTCCTTTTATGTATAATCCAATCACATCCTATTTATTTGGCTGTGACAAGGATTTCCTTCAGTTCCGGATGTTTCTTCAAATCTTCGACAAGCCCTCTTGCCCTTGCCTTGTTCTCGTAATCTTTGCTTTCGAAGGTGTAATGGAATTTGGTATGGACATCGTAGGTGCCTTCCATGAGCGCATAGGCATCTTCGGTGATGACCAATTCTTCATCAGTAGGAATCACGAAGATACGAGTCGGAGAATCGGATGTGCTGATATCAAATTCGCCGTTTCTGCAGTGGCAGATGGCATTCTTATGTGCATCCATGCTGATACCGATATTTTCCAGTCCTTCTGTAGATCCCTTTCTGATATGGTCGCCCATTTCACCGACACCGGCAGTAAAGACGACAGCATCGACCCTGCCGAGCAAAGCTTTGTAGGCACCGATATACTTCTTCAGTCTGTGGCATTCCATATCGATAGCCAACTGAGCCTTCTCATCTCCCTTGAGAGCAGCTTCGTGGACATCACGGCGGTCACTCATGCCGCAGATACCTACAAGACCACTCTTCTTGTTAAGGGCAGTATCCATTTCGCTGGCACTCATGCCGGTCGTGTTCATGATATAGGGGAGGATGGCGGGATCAAGATCACCGCTCCTGGAACCCATGACAAGGCCTTCAAGCGGTGTCAGCCCCATGGAAGTATCGACGCAGATGCCGTCCTTCACAGCGCAGACTGATGCTCCGTTACCGATGTGGCAGATGATAAGGTTGGTATCCTTGTTCTGTTTGCCGAGCAGTACTGCAGCCCTTTTTGCACAATAGAGGTGACTGGTTCCGTGGAAACCATATCGGCGGACATTGTACTTCGTATACCAATCGTAGGGAACTGCATACATGAAAGCTTCTTTGGGCATCGTCTGATGCCAAGCTGTATCCATGACGATGGCATGAGGAATGTTCGGCATTACTTTCCGTGCTGCTTCAATACCCATGATGTTGGCTGGCATATGAAGAGGACCGAGAGGAATGATTTTCTTCAGATCTTCTACTACCTGGTCATCTACCAATGCAGATTTCTTGAAATATTCTCCACCATGCAATACCCTGTGTCCAACGGCGCCGATTTCACTCAAATCTTTGATTACGCCATATTTTTTGTCGACCAACATACTGATGATGAGTTCAATTGCTTCCTTATGTGTAGGAGAAGAAAATTTTGTAAAATAAGGTTCTTTTCCCGTAGCCTTATGGGTAATTGTTGAATACTCAAGTCCGATTCGTTCAACTACACCGACAGCAAGTACATCCTTGTTGTCCCAGTCGAAGACTTGGTATTTGGCAGAAGAACTGCCACAGTTCAAGGTCAGAATAACCATAACGATGCTCCTTGGTTTTCTAAAAAATAAGATTTATACTGATTGCTTTAGTTTTGTCCTTTTGCAAGAAACATGAAAAAGTATCACACATTTTCTTAGAGAGTGCAAGGTAAAAAGGGGCTTTTACCTCTGCAATTAATGCAAATATATAGTTTTTTTTCATAGGGAAATATGAAGGATTTTGCTATTGTCCTGCTGTTGCTTGCAGTTCCTGTCTATTTGTCAGCAGATAGATTTGTTGTTTCTGGAACCAGTGCGGCAAGGACATTCGGAATGGCTATCTATACAGAGGCCTTGGACTTGGAACTCTCGGGTGGACAGGAAAAGCAATTTTCTGTTGCAACTGCAAGATTCGAAGAAGGCAAGTTGCAGATAGTCAGGGAAATTCCTTTCGTATCTTCATTGCTCAGCAGTGGTTTCCCTTCGGCCACTGTAGCAAATTTTACATTTTCTCCTTCATTGCATGTCTGCTTCGGGATATCCGATCGGGATGAAGAAGGGTTTGCCATCGGCGGAATTGTCTATCGGAACAGTAGGACTGAACTTGAGCTAGCACGGTTTGTCGGAATGGAAAGCGAGGGGAATGGCTATTATCTGAAGAAGGGAATGCTGTGTGATGAAGGGCCTGGGATATTCATGCATGTTGCCAATGAGGGTCAAAGATGTTCCTTTGTCTTCGAATGTGCCTTTTTTGCCCAACAGACTGAAGTCGGCCTGTTGGCTTCGATAGTAGCCGGTCCCCTTGTTTTTTTTACTGACCATATTTCTCAAACGGGAGAACAGGCTTTTGGGGTAAAGGTAAAGACTTCTACGGCTTCCCTTACGTTGAAGCTACAGAATTTCCCTGAGAGTCCCTTCGGAGGTGAAGGAAAAGGCGGTACCTATGATTGCAGCTTTGAAGCAAACATTCCCTTTTGGTCATGGAATTGTTCCCTTGCTACCGAGAGATCGGTTTCATTGAAACATGACGGTACCATTGCAAAAACAGATACCGTCAAGCTTAAGGTTGCCTATGCAAGGCCAGCAGGTTTTGATCTTTCCTTGTCCCTCGGAACAAAGGGCATTGAAGCTGAGGCAAGGCTCGGTACCTGCCTTATCAGCAGAAAGAGGATAAAGCTACAGGGTAAGAAAGGCAATTTTCATTTTTCTGTTTCTACGAGCGGCATCATCGGCTGTAGCTATGAACTTGTTTTTTGACCAGGCCAAGTCCCAAGCAGTTGGATTTCATATGAAAGGTCGATGCCGAAACGCTTTGCTACTTCATCTTTTGCAAGCTGGCTCAAGTCGAATATGTCACGGCTGGAGGCACCGGCAGCATTGACAATGACATTTGCATGTTCCTGGCTGACCATTGCACCTCCCAGTGTCTTGCCCTTCAAGCCACATTGGTCAATGAGCCAACCGGCTTTCTGCCCTTCTGGATTCTTGAAGATAGATCCGGCATTCGGAAATGAATGTAGGCCTCGCTTGCCATGTTCCCGTATACATTGTTCCTTTATTTTTTTCGCTTCTGAGCTCTGTCCGGTATTATCAAGGCTAAATGCAGCTTCAAACAGTATGACTGTCTGTTTCATGTCCATGAACGGACTATGCCGGTAGGAAAAATCTTCTCCATCGGCATCCATCCTGTGGAGTCTGCCATCCATGGTAAAATAATCGACGTAAACCAGCCTGTCGCTGATCTGATGGTTGTCAGATCCTGCATTACCTCTTACGGCACCACCTACGGTACCAGGAATTCCACCAAGGAATTCCAAGCCTTGCAGACCATCGTCTATGGAAATCGAGATTGCCCGGTCCAAGGACATGCCGCAACGGGTTGCAAAAAGGTTGCCACGCAATGAAAAGCGGGAAAGATGCTGGGTACACAGTACCATTCCTTTGATGCCCTCATCACTGATCAATATATTTGTCCCGCCTCCGATGATGGTAAGCGGCAGATTATACTGTGTGGACAGCTTTAGGATGTCAATCAATTCATGCATTCTTCCCGGCATTGCAAAGTATTCGGCATTTCCGCCAGTGCCGAACGAAGAATAGGGTGCAAGAGGGACATCCTGAGCCGTAAGTTTTTCAAACTTGATTTTTTCACTGCTATGACTTACATTGGTATGCATGGTTGTATAGTAATCCAGTTCCGACAAGTCTACAACCATATTTTGCTGCAATCATCTTGCATTGCACTATGACCAGTGAGGGAAACATGGAAGTCAAGCTATATAATACGATGGGACGGAAACTGGAAGTCTTCAGACCTATCAACGAAGGAAAAGTCGGTCTGTATACGTGTGGTCCTACCGTATACAACTATGCACATATCGGTAATCTCAGGACATTTCTGTTTGAAGATGTACTCAAGAGAACGCTCATGCATGCTGGCTATGACGTGGAACACGTCATGAATATCACGGATGTCGGTCATCTGACAGACGATGGGGACGAGGGTGATGACAAGATGACGAAGAAGGCAAAGGAAAGCGGCAAGTCAGTCTGGGAAATTGCAGCCTTCTATACGGAAGCTTTTCTTCATGACTATGATCAGCTTAACATGATCCGTCCTGCGGTACTGTGCAAGGCGACCGACCATATACAGGATATGATTGCCTTGATCAAACGGCTTGAACAGCGGGGCCACACATATCTCAGCGGAGGCAATGTCTATTTCTCCATAGATACATTTCCTGACTATGGTAAGCTTGCAGGTCAGAACCTTGACGATCTGCAGACTGCTGTCCGGGCTGATGTCACGGCTGACAGCAACAAACGGAACAGCAAGGATTTTGTCCTTTGGTTTACCAAGAGCAAGTTCGGACAGCAGCAGATGATGTGGGACTCACCTTGGGGAAGAGGCTATCCTGGTTGGCATATTGAATGTTCTGCAATGAGCATGAAGTACCTTGGGGAATCATTTGATATCCACTGCGGTGGAATTGATGCCATCCCTGTACATCATACCAATGAGATTGCCCAGAGCGAAGCCGCAACAGGACACAAATGGGTCAATTATTGGCTCCATGGAGAATTCCTGCTGGATGAGACCGGGAAGATGAGCAAGAGCAAGGGAGATTTCCTTACGCTTGGCCTGCTGGAGAAAAAGGGATATGATCCGATGGATTATCGCTTTTTTACACTTGGCGGGCATTATCGGTCACAGCTTCGTTTCAGTTTCGAGAATCTTGATACGGCTAGGAACGGAAGGCTTTCCATCATATCAAGGATCCAAGACTTGCTGGATGCAGGAGCTAAGAAGCTTCCGTTGGCCGGAGCTGTTGCAAAGACCTATGCCGAACGTTTTGATACGGATATCTGCAATAACCTCAATATGCCGAAGGCTGTTGCGGACCTGTGGGCGACACTCAAGGCAACAGATCTTACCGATGATGAAAAATATAGCCTGGTATTGTACTATGATGAAGTGTTCGGCCTGAGATTGGATAAGGTCGAGGCCAGAGGAGATGTGTCAGTTCCTCCGGAGGCTATGCAGCTTCTTGCCAGAAGGACACAGGCAAAGAAGGAAAAAAACTGGACGGAAGCCGATGCAATGAGAGATCAGCTTGCGGCCTTGGGCTTTACGGTAAAGGATACGCCCCAGGGACCTATCCTTCAAAAAAAGCTGTAACCCACGGTTACAAGGGTTGTTATCGATTATGGAAATACGAAGTAACAATGAGAATGATTTCCGACAGATCTATACTGAGGTATTCCCCCAGTTGTTCAAGGTTTCGAACAACATCGTAAGGAATCCCGATAGGGCAGAGGAATTGTGCCAGGAAGCATTCACACGGTTCTATGACAAGGCTTTGGTCTTTCCTTCCGAAAATGATGCCAAGTACTGGTTGATTCGGGTAACGAAGAACCTTTCGATCAATGTGGTCAAGCGCAAGAGCCGTGAGGCCCATATGATTGAGAAGTTCAAGCGGCAACCGAAACGGAAAGAAAAAACAGGAGAGGACCTGATGGTGGAAGAGGCTTCCTGCAAGGAGGTAAGGGATGCCATTGAACAGCTTCCTGAGAAACTCAAGGTAGTAATAACGATGAAGACGTATACGGACCTTGATTATAAGGAAATTGGAGCTACGCTGAATATTTCTGAAAGTAACGTGAAGGTGAGAGTCTTCAGAGCTCGTCAGATGCTCAAGAAGATTCTTTTGCAGGAGTGATAGGGGTATGTGCTTGGATGATGCATTGCTGAATTCTTATCTGGATGGCGAATTGCAGGAACCTTGGAAAACACAGGTTGAGGAGCATATTGCTTACTGCAAGGGATGTCGTCAGAGACTTGAAGAGCTGCAGGCTTTGGACAAGAGACTTAAAGCTGCCGTTGAAAGTGATGAAGAAATTGCACGGCGGAGTGCACGGGTGATGACTTACTTTGAGAAGAATCGTTTTAACAGGCAACCCCATACGAATATCTTCAAAAGGAAAGTCCAAGTCAAGCTTGTCCCGACATTGATTGCCAGTGCTGCTGCGTTTGTCGTCATATTCATTGGTTCTTTTGTGCTTTTTGGGACAAATAACCGTCAGACCAGCCAGATTTTGCCTGAAGTCATGATGCCTATTTCGTCCAGCCAGGTGCAGCAGGTAAGTGAGAAGCAGAAAACTACGCTTGATGATTTCTCCTTGGAAGAAATCGTGCAGTATCTTGATTCGAAGGGCTATGCCGTACAGTTGCAGCTGAAGTCCATTGCTCCGATACCGGAAAAGAAGAATGCAACTGCTGATACTCAGAAATAAAAAAGAGATAATTTGAAGAACGAGCTGTACCGGAAACTACTGGAAATAGTTTTCGGTACAGTTTCTTTATATGGTTGCATAATAAGGATATCTTTCTGTAAATTAAGCTTCTTTTCCTTTTGCTGTTTTCCCTTGTCTGTGGTACTGACCTGGACGTCATTGTTGCAATTCATGGTAGTCCTGTTGCTGGGTCAGGTAATAGCTTCCATATGAAAATCATCTATGACCATTGTATGAACTGAAGGATTTGCCGGAAGCCTTATTTTGCAACGTTTTTTTCATTTTTGTAAATGATTTTGATCTTTTCACAATTATACTTGCACCTATAGTAACTATAGGAAGTAAGGTTCGCATATCCGGATAGAAGAGTATTTGTATTTGGTTACGAAAAGTGTGAGGAGCAAATGATGAAAAAGACTGTAATGTTGTGTTTGTCAGTATTGACGGGCCTTGGCATGTTGTTTGCCAACGGGACAAGTGAAAAACCTGCTGCTGCGAGTACTGCTACAAGTGCTGTTGCAAGTGCTACGACTGCATCCGGCCTGCCTGCCTTGACCAAGGATACGATAAAAGTAGGGTTTATCTATGGCAGTCCCGTAGGAACCGAAGGCTATTCCTACTGCCATGACCTAGGAAGACGGGCATTGGAAAAAGAAGGTATCAAGACGATGTACCTGGAATCAATTTCAGAGACATCTGCCTGTGAAAAGGCAATGCGGGACCTTATCAACCAAGGTTGCAATGTCATTTATGCAACAAGCTTCGGCTATGGGGAATATGTGCTTTCCCTTGCAAAGGAATACCCGGACGTCTACTTCAACCATGCTACCGGTTATCAGACTGCAAAGAACGTTTCAACTTATATGGGCAGGTTATATGAGGCTGAATATCTTACCGGTATGGTTGCCGGCATGATGACAAAGAGCAATCAGATCGGCTTCGTGGCTTCATTCCCGCTTCCTGAAGTAGTACGTCAGATCAATGCCTATATGCTTGGCGCAAAGGCAGTCAATCCGAAGGCAACCATTGAAGTGAAATGGACCAATTCCTGGTATGACCCTGCAACCGAAACGGCTTCGGCAAAGGATTTGGTAAACGACGGATGTGATGTCCTTGGTGCTTATTGCGATACCATGAACCCGCAGTCAGCGGCAGCCCGCATGGGCAAATGGGTGACCGGTTGTTCATCAAGCGGTTATGATGCACTTCCTGACAAATATCTGACAGCTCCGCTGTTCCACTATGATGTATTCTATCCCGAGAATGTCAATCAGATCCTGGATGGTACGTGGAAAGCAGACAGCAAGTGGGAAGGCATTGACCACGATGTCGTCGACATCGACAAGATTACCAACTGTCCTCCTGAAGTCAGTGAAAAAGTCATGAAGGCCCGTCAGGACATCATCGATAAGAAACTGGATATTTGGAAGGGCGAACTCAAAGACAACAAGGGTAAGGTACGTGTTGAAGCAGGACAGACCCTGACGGATTCGGATCTGACATCCCTTGACTGGTTCGTTGACGGTGTCATCGGATCGGTAAAGTAGCAGGTACGGACTGAGATGGCAGAGTATCTTGAACTGAAGGATATAACCAAGAAGTTTGGTTCAGTGGTAGCAAATGACCATGTATCCGTCTCTTTCAGCAGAGGTGAAATTCACGCTCTGCTGGGAGAGAACGGTTCGGGAAAAAGCACGCTGATGAACATCCTTTCCGGTATCTATGCTGCAGACAGCGGGCAGATACTGCTTGAAGGCAAGGCACTTGACATTTCCTGCCCGAAGGATGCCTTGAAACATGGTATCGGAATGATTCATCAGCATTTCAAGCTTGTTGATGTATTTTCCGCCTTGGACAATATCATTGCCGGTCATCCTACGGGCTTTTACTTGGATAGGCAGCATCAGTTTGCAGCCATACGGCAACTCTGTGATCAATATGGCTTCAAGGTCGATCTCAAGAAAAAGATCTATGAAATGTCCGTCAGTGAAAGACAGAAAGTTGAGATCATCAAAGTCCTGTATTTCGGTGCCCGCATACTGATCCTGGATGAACCCACCGCGGTGCTTACACCGCAGGAAACGGAAATACTCTTCAATGTCCTTCGGGAAATGAAGAAACAAGGGTGTGTCGTTATCCTGATCACCCATAAATTCAATGAGGTAATGAGTGTCAGTGACCGTATTACGGTCCTGCGCAAGGGCCTTATGGTCGGTTCCGTCCGTACGGACCGGACTGACAGCAATGAACTGACACGGATGATGGTCGGTCATGAGATTGCCCTCGATATCCCTACGGTCCCGTCCTATGATGGCTGCAGGACGGTGATGAGGCTCAAGGATGTGACTGTCGAGGGCCATGCCCATCTCAAGCTGCTCGATGCAGTGAATCTTGAGTTGAAATCCAACCAGATCCTGGGCATTGCCGGTATTGCCGGGTCCGGACAGGAAGCTTTGTGTGAGGCCATTGCAGGTCTGTTGCCTCTTACCGGCGGTAGCATCGAAGCGGAAGGATTCCAACAGATCGGCTTTGTACCTGAGGACCGCTTGGGTATGGGACTGCTGGCTTCTGCATCCGTAGTAGATAATGTCCTGTTGCGTTCCTACAGGAAGGGCAAGTATTTTTTCGTGGACAGGACTGCCGGGAAAAAACAAGCAGAAGAGCTGGTAAGGAAATATAACGTTTCTACACCTTCCATATATCAGAAAGTCAGCCGTCTGTCCGGCGGCAATATCCAGAAGATTCTGCTTGGACGGGAAATTGACTGCAAGCCTTCTGTTCTTTTGGTTGCTTACCCGGTCCGAGGATTGGACATACAGGCTTCAAATTTTATCTATGAACAGCTCAATGCCCAGAAAGAGAAAGGTGTTTCCATAGTATTCGTCGGAGAGGACCTGGATGTCCTGCTTGCCTTATGTGACCGCATTGCAGTCATGCATGAGGGTAGGATTGCCGGAATCTATAAGAAAGATACGATTTCAAAGCAGGAAGTAGGATTGCTCATGATGGGTGAAAGATTAGGGGAGAAGCATGATCAGAACAATTAAGAAGGAAAGTGCTGGTGCTGATGGATGGAAAAGGACAGTCTTCTCCCTTGCCGTTGCCCTGCTGGTTACAGCTTTTCTGATAGCCATGCTTGGCTACAATCCCTTTGCCGTGTATGGACAGATGCTGAAGGGTTCCCTTGGTTCGTCCTATCAACTGAAGGAGACGATCAACAAGACCATTCCGCTGCTTGTCATGTCATTGGGGGTCTGCATTTGCCTCAAGGGCCAGTTCGTCAACATAGGGGTCGAAGGTCAGTTTTTCCTTGGGGCTATCGGGGCTACGTTTGTCGTACGGAAGATAGGGACCGCTATGGGAAGCGGTATCCTTCCTGTCATGTTTCTGTTGGCTTTTGTGGCCGGAGGCCTGTGGTGTCTGCTTCCTGCTTTGATGAAGGTCAAGCTGAAGGTCAATGAAATTGTCGTAACCCTGATGCTCAACTATGTTGCGCTTAAAATCGTATCGTACCTGCAGTATGTTGTCTGGAAGGACCCGAAGGCCTATGGTTTTCCAAAGATTGCAAATTATCCCGACGTTGCGACGTTACCGAAGGTCTTTGGCATCCATTGTGGGTGGATCATCGCAATTGCCTTGGTCATTGCCGTCTATCTGTTGCTTGACCGTTCAAAGTTCGGTTATGAGCTGACTGCCGTAGGGCTGAACCCGAATACGGCGCGGTACGCATCCATCAACGCTGACAAAGTCGTGATGCTGGCAGCTTTCATCGGCGGCGGCCTATGTGGTCTTGCCGGCCTGATGCAGGCTTCAGGCATTGAAAGGACGATGAATGACCAGATGTCACAGGGACTTGGGTTTACAGCAATTGTCATTGCCTATATGGCGCGGCTAAGCCCTGCCGGTAGTGTCCTGGTTTCCCTGTTCTTTGCTATCATGCTTCAGGGAGGATCATATATCCAATCTTCACTTCAGATTCCATCTGAGATTTCAACAGTACTTGAAGGTATCATCCTTCTGACCATACTTGGATCTGAATTCTTTACCAAGTATCGTATTGCCATTGTTGGCAAAGGAGAGGGCAATGCATGAACTAGCTCTGTTTCTCCAACTTTCCTTTCAACTGGCGACACCTTTGCTTTTTGCCACCTTGGGAGAGATCATTACCGAGAAGGCCGGTAACATGAACTTGGGCGTAGAAGGCCAGATGATGGTCGGGGCTTGCTTCGGGTATATCGTCGCTTATTCTACGGGCAATGCTTTCTTGGCTCTTGTTGTCGCTGTCATTGCCGGAGCAGCCTTGGCCTTGGTATATGCCATGCTTACTGTTTCCTTGCTGAGTGACCAGCTGGTATGCGGCTTTGCCATTACGATATTCGGTACCGGTTTTGCCAATTTTGCCGGCAAGCCGTTGTTGGGTACGTATCTGTCTGATACCATTGCCAATAGCATAGGCGTCAAACCGATACCTGTGCTTTCCTCCATTCCTTTTGTCGGCACCATTTTGTTTGACCAGAGTTGGCTGCTGTTGCTTTCTATTGTACTTGCCTTGCTTATGGAGGCCTATCTCTACAAGACAAGTGCCGGACTGAAGCTGAGGATGACCGGAGAGCAGCCGGCCGCCGCTGACGCGAGCGGCATTGATGTGACGAAGGTCAAGTATCTGCATATCCTTGTCGGAGGCGGACTGTGTGCCTTGGGGGGAGCATATCTTTCCCTTGTGGATGTACCGCATTGGCAGAATGACATTACTGCCGGTACAGGCTGGATAGCCATTGCCTTGGTTATCTTTGCCATGTGGAGTCCCTTACGGGCAATCGGGGGCGCCTATTTGTTTGGCATCCTTAGGGCACTGAGCATAAAATTCCAATCATGTACGTTCGCTGTCATCGGCGTGCATATCACCTTGTCATCACAGATCATGGACATGATGCCGTATGCAATGACCATCCTTGTCCTGTTGGTGACTACGTTAGGGAACAAAAAAGAAAACCTGGCACCTGCCAGTCTTGGCAGGGCCTACTATCGGGAAGAACGGTAGGAAGGAGTTGTATATATGGACAAAGATTTGATTTCGGTAGCACTTGGCAAGAAACCTGCTGATATCGTCATTCGAGGGGGCTTGCTGATCAATGTACATTCTGGGGAAATCTATCCTGCAGATGTAGCTGTTTTCCACCAGACCATTGCCTCTGTCGGTTCTCTTCCCGAAGGGTGCATCGGTGCACAGACTAAGGTCATCGATGCTTCAGGCCTGTACCTTGCGCCCGGTTTCATCGATGCGCATATACATTTTGAAAGCAGTATGCTTTCCTATACCGAATTTGCCAAGATGGCCGTCATACACGGTACCTGCTCGGTGGCGTCGGATCTGATGGAAGTGACCTTGGTCAGCGGAGTCGAGGGCATGAAGCACATTTTGGAAGAGGCAAAGCAGACTCCTGTGTCACTGTACTATCCTGTACCGGCTTTCATGGGGGACGATGATGTCCAGACCAGCGGCAGCTCCCTGAGCCTTGACATGATGCAGGATCTTGTCAAGCTGCCTGAAGCTGTCGGACTTGCCGAAGTGCTTTTCCCACCCATTCTTGCAGGCAGCGATAAATCAAAGTGGATGCTGGATCTGGCCCAAGAGAACCATCTGGTTGCAGAAGGGCATGCCCCCTGGGCTTTCAGGAGCGGCCTTGCAGGCCTATGCAGGCTGTCATATCAACAGCGACCATGAAAGCTCGACGGCTGAGGAAGCCTTGGGCAAACTCAGGGCCGGCATGAACGTCCTGATGAGGGAAGGATCAGCTGCACAGGATCTCAAGGCTTGCCTTTCCATGATTGTCAAAGACAAGATCTCAACCCGTCATTGTTCAATGGTGTCGGATGATATCGATGCTCTGCATATGGAAGAAAAAGGCCATCTGGACCATAAGGTCAGGATGGCAATCAAGGAAGGGGTGGATCCGATAAGTGCCATTGAAATGGTGACGATCAACCCTGCAGAAAACTTTCGTCTGCAGGATACGATAGGAAGTATTGCACCGGGCAAGCGTGCAGATATCGCTTTCCTTTCTTCCCTTGAAGATTGCAAGGTGGAAAAGGTCATGTCGAAGGGCAAGCTTGTCGTCGACAAAGGAAAGCTTGCCGTTGCCTTCCCGCCGTACCATTATGACAGGTGCCTGCTTGATACCGTCACCATCCCTGCGGGACTCAGGGCTCAGGATCTGTTGATCCCTTGTAATGCCAACCAGGCTAAGGTGCATGTCATCGGAGTATCCGGAACGACGCTTCTTACCGAAGCCAGAGAAGCCGTAGTACGTACAGAGGATGGCTATCTTGCAAGCGATGTTTCCCGTGACCTCCTTCATATTGCGACTGTCGAACGGTATGGCAAGGGCGGTGGCGTAGGCAGAAGCTATGTCCAGGGATTCGGTTTGAAGAAGGGTGCAATCGGTCTGAGCGTAGGGCATGACCATCATAATATCACGGTGGTGGGGGCAGACAGCAGGGACATGCTGGTTGCCGTAGAAGAAATCGGCCGGTTGTCCGGTGGATTTGTCCTGGTAGAAGACAGAAAGGTCATGGCATCCATTGCCCTGCCGATCTGCGGACTTCTCTCCGACAAGGATGGGCATGAGGTTGCCGCAGAACTGAAGGAAATGGTGTCATTGCTCCATAGCTGGGGATGTACCATGGAATCTCCTAATGTGACGCTTTCATTCCTTACGCTGATCTATATTCCTGCCTTTGGAATTACTGACAAAGGACTGTATGAATTTGCATCGCAGAAGATCATCAGTCCGATAATTGAAACATTATAGATAGATGGAAAGGAGTACAGCAGAAATAAAGCAGTATTGCTGAACATGGATGTAGTACAAAGACTGTGTGTTTTGCTGTGGCTCAGTCCTCATTCAAGATGACAAGGTCGTTGCAGTAGGCAAGGCAGACCAGCTGAGTACGTTCTGATGCCGAAGCCGTGGACCTGCAGGGAAAGTGTGTGCTCAATACATACGTGTACGCTTCCCCGCAGGTCAACCGGGAAAGTGAGGACAATGTTATTTTATTAAGACTGGTTACTTCCAAGTACGAGAGGCTTGTAAGGGGAAAAAGCTGTCAGGAACATTTGCCTGACAGCTTTTGATGATCTGCTATATCGTTAGAGTCTATAGTCTTGAACCACACAGGAGACCATAGATGAAGAAATCTAGGTGACAAAGTCGTTTGCACGATTATGCTGTTTTCTGAACCTTGTCGACTTTATGACAGTTCTGATGAGTGTTCGTCAATATGCAATCCTGAAGTACTCCAGCCATTCCTTGAATCTATCCTGCGCAACGAGGCAAGTATCAGTGAGATAACCCTTTTCATGTTGCCACTCATGTAAGCCACGATAGTAATACATCTTCATATCATCATCGATGATGAAGGGCGTAATGCCGTTTCTCAGACATTCCTTGAAAAGAATCAAGCGTCCTATGCGGCCATTGCCATCCTGGAAGGGGTGGATGGTTTCAAATTTATAGTGAAAGTCGATAAGTTCTGCTAATGTTTTTCTCTGTGTGCTGTTGTATTCCGTAAGCAACCTGTTTATTTCAACGGGTACATTCTCCGGTAAGGTGGTCTCCCTGCCTCCTACTTCGTTGGGAAGTCGTTTGTATCCATCTACGGAAAACCAATCCTTGCGTGAATCGCTGGTACCGGTCTTCAATGTAGCATGAAGCTGCAGGATGAGCTTCTCCCTGAGTTTGTCACCGGCATGGTCGATGATCAAGTCTATGCAGCGGAAGTGGTTGGCTGTCTCGATGATATCATCCACATTCATGGCACTGCCATCTGCACTGACCGTGTTGGTTTCGTAGATATAGCGGGTCTGGTCATGCGTGAGCCGGCTTCCCTCCATATGGTTGGAATTATAGGTCAATTCAATCTGTATCTTTTGATAGATGCTACCCTTGATCCTGGCCTTTTTTTCTACCTTCAGGATTTTCAGCAATGTCTTTGGCGCTTCCTTGTGCCTGTTGCTCCGTTCTGGCTTTATTGCCGTCTTTGGGATGTTCCATGTCTTTCCTGTCATAACAGCACCAGGAATGCGTCCTGTGGCGCAGTAATTGCGTACGCTACGTTCTGAAAGTTTCCACAGTCTAGAGGCTTGAACAACGGAAATATAGTCCATCTGAATCCTCCCGAATAACTTTTATCATAGTATCTTATCGGCAAAATTTCAATCAACTATATTGTATAAGAAACTAAATTTTGCCGATAGTTACAAAAGGTGATAGCACATCAAAATCTCTGAGTGCTATCGCATGCCAATCTTCATTAGGTCGCTTGTCTGCCATAATAGCTCTATTTTGCAACGTTTTTTTCATCTTTGTAAATGATTTTGATTTTTTCATAATTATGCTTGCACCTATAGTAACTATAGGAAGTAGGGTTCCTATATCCGGATAGAAGAATTATTGGTATCAGGTACGAAAAGTGTAAGGGAACAAAGAGTGCCAAAGGCTGAAATGACTTTGCCGATTTGCGGATTTCTGTCCGACAAGGATGGGCGTGGGGGCTAGTTACAGAAGATCATCAAGCCAATAATTGAAACATTATAGATAGATGGAAAGGGGTACAGCAGAAATGAAGCAGATATTGCTCAAACATGGATATGTCGTATCAATGGATGACAAAGACCGGGTGTTTGACGGTGGATCGGTTCTCATCGAGGATGACAAGATTATTGCAGTAGGCAAGGTAGACCCGTCAATGATACAGCCTGATGCCGAGGTCGTGGACCTGCAGGGAAAGTATGTGCTTCCTGGATTTGTCAATACGCATGTGCACACTTCACAGCAGATCAGCCGGGGAGTCGGGGATGATGTCGATTTCCAGACCTGGTTGCATGACCGCATGTGGCCGTTCGAAAGCAATATGACTGAGGAAGATTCCTATGTCTCAACCTTGATGACCTGCCTTGAACTTATCAAGAGCGGTGTTACTTCCTTTGCCGAACCGGGCGGTCAGTTCGTTTCTGCCATGTGCAAGGCAACTGCGGAATCGGGAATCAGGGGCAAGCTTGCAAAGTCTGTCATGGACTGTGGTGAAGGCCTGCCTCCGATCTGGCAGCGGACGGCACAGCAGGAACTTGACCAGGAAGTCAAGGACTTGGAGACGTATAATGGTACTGCTGACGGACGTGTACAGGTATGGTTTGGTCTCAGGACCATTTTCAATGATACTGATGAACTTATCGTCAAGACCAAGGAACTTGCAGACCATTATGGCGTCGGTGTCCATATGCACGTTGCCGAAGCGAAGAGCGAAGTTGAATATACGAAGGAAGTCTACGGCGAGCCGACGGTCACCCATCTTGAAAAACTGGGTGTCCTTGACAAGAATCTCTTGGCTGTCCACACGGTATGGCTGACTGATGAGGAAGTTGAAATGTTCCGTAAGCGTGAGGTCAAAGTATCCCATAATCCTGCATCAGCCATGAGGGTACTTGGTTTTGCCAAGATTCCCAAGATGATCGACCGTGGTATCTGTGTCTCTATCGGTACCGACGGCGCCTCTTCAAGCAATAGGATGGATATCGTCGATGAGATGTGGCTGACTTCCCTGATCCACAAAGGCTGGCGGCTTGACTCTACCGTGATGCCTTCCCAGAATATACTGAGGATGGCCACGAAATGGGGCGCAAAAGCCTTGCTTGATGAAAAGTACTATGGAAGCCTGAAGCCAGGTCTGAAGGCTGATCTGATCATCATCGATCCTACCGGACCTTCCATGATGCCGGTGAATGACAAGATTGCAAGTCTCGTGACAGCCATGCATTCGACTAACATCATTGCGACAATGTGTGACGGCAAGTGGATCATGAAGGACAGGAAGGTCCTGACGCTGGATGAGGATGCAATTCTGAAAGAAGGTTGCAACAGGGCACAGGCAATCTACCGCAGGGCAGGTATTGTGCTTCCTGACCGTTTTCCCGTTACAAAGGTTGACTGAGGTATTTTGATTATAAAGGAGACCCTATGAAAACCAAGTTATTGCAAGCAATCAAAGAAAAAGGCTTTGCTGATTCCGTTATCATAAACGGCAAATTCGTGAATGTTGCCTCCAAGGAAATCTATGAGGGGGGCGTTGCAGTCAAGGATGGCTTTGTCTTGTCCATTGACAATGTAAAGGACTATATCGGTCCCCAGACCAAAGTCATTGATGCACAGGGCAATTACATTACTCCGGGATTCATTGACGGACATATCCATCCTGAAAGTTCGAATCTTTCGATCAAGAGCTTTGCTGAAATCATTCTCAGGCATGGTACGACTTCCATCATGACCGACCTGCATGAGATAGGTGTGGTCAGTGGGCTGGAGGGTATTGAGGCTGTCTTGGAAGAAGGGAAGGAAACAGACCTGAATATCTATTTTGTCGTACCTTCCCACGTGCCGTTTGCTCCTAACCTTGAAACAAGCGGCGGACATTTCAACTTTGAGGTGATAAAGAAAGCCTTGGACCGCCAGGATGCAGTCGGCCTTTCCGAGATTGTTGCTCCTTATCTTATCGGAGGGCTTCCTGACTTGGTTGCTTCCATGGATGAAACGCTTGCAAGAGGAAAAAGCTGTCAGGGACATCTGCCTGACATCGTCGGCACCGACCTCGATTACTGCATTGCGGCAGGTGTGACCACCGACCATGAATGCCTTACCACCGACCAGGCAATTGAGAGGGTCAGGAAAGGTTGCCATCTGATGATGAGGGAAGGATCTGCAGCCCGAAATCTGAAGGAATGCATCAAGGTACTGACTGAACACCATGTCGATTCGACTTTGTGCAGTATCGTTACTGATGACTTGCATACCATCGATGCCGTAGACCGTGGGGACCTTGATGACGCGCTGAAGACTGCCATCGCAGAAGGTGTCGATTTCCTTACGGCCGTACAGATGGTAACGATCAACGCAGCCAGAGCCTTCCACCTTGAACATGAGGTCGGCCTCCTTGCTCCCGGAGCACGGGCAGATATCTGCATACTCGACAAGGAATCCTATGCAGTCAAGACAACGATTGCCGGTGGCAACCTTGTCTATGACCATGGTGAATTCCTAGCTCATTATATGCAGAAGCCCCATGCTTCCTGCTTGTTGCATACGGTACATCTGTCGGAGTTTACCTCGGAAGACCTGGCGATAAAGGTCTCGCCTGAAGCAAAGCAGGCAAAGGTACTTGCAATGCGGACGCTTGACTGGATTCCTATTACCGTTGCCCAGGATGCAACGCTTCCTGTAAAAGATGGTATCGTCCGCTGTGATGTTGACCAGGATGTGCTGTATATAGCCCAGGTTGAACGATATGGCATCAATGGCAATATCGGCAAGGGATTCATCGCGGGGTTCAACCTCAAGAGCGGTGCCATGGCTTCCTCGATTGCCCATGACAACCATAACATCATTGTCATGGGAACGGACTTGGATGATATGGCTTTGGCACTGCGCCATTGCCAGGAAATGAACGGAGGCCAATGTCTGGTTGACCATGGAAAGGTACTGGCTGATGTTGCTTTCCCGATCTGTGGCTTGCTCAGTGACCTTTCGGCTGAAGAGCTGTCTGCCAAGAAGAAGTATATGATCAAGGAATGCCATAGGCTGGGTTCGCCTATTCCTATTCCGTTCATGTTCCTGTCCTTCATCGGACTAGCAGCAATTCCGTCCTATGCCATAACCGACAAAGGTTTCGTCGATGTCATGCAGCAGAAGGTAATTGACCCCATCCTAGAGGTAAAATAACTTGCTGGAAGAGCTATCGCACGGCCAAGATATGGCTTTTGCGGTAGCTCTTTGTTTTTGGTATCCTTGCCATCTGAAACAACAGTGATCATTGCAATATGAAATGCTGTCTGCTATGCTTTGTCATGCACTGAGTGGGGCATGAGAGGCAAAGATGAAGAAGATATCCAACGGCGGTTCAAAGACATTTACCATCGGTCAGATGGCCGAATGTTTCGGCATAAATATCCAGACTCTTTACTACTATGACAGGATAGGATTGTTTTCTCCCTATAGCAGGGAAGGTAGCAAGGATGTGCGGAAGTATGATTTCAACCAGCTCAATACCTTGGCTTCAATCCTTTATCTTAAAAAACTGGGACTGTCAATTGATGAGATAAAGGAACAGATGGCCGGCACTGATGCAAATAAGTCTGTACGGCTGTTGCTGGGGCGTTCCGAGAAGCTCAGATTGCAATGGGAAGAATTGCTTCAGATCGATGATGCCATCCATAGAAAGATAGAATTCGTACAACAGGCATATAGGGAGTATAGCAGCCGTCCTCAGGAAAAGATTGTCTGGCGTGATACCTGTCACTATATACCGATGGGTGATGAGTACATCATGTACAGCAAGGAAATATTTTACTTTTATCCTACGATAGCTCTCTATGATGAAGGAGGAAAGTCATTCGGTGCCATGCTGGATGAGATTTCCTATCATAGCGTCGATGCCCATCTGGTCCATACCATTCCTTCCGGTTGGTACTTCATTTCCTATCACTGCGGCCCCTATGAGACCATTGTCGATCATATGGTTGAGATCATGCAAGCTCACCCTGAGTTGAAATTCAAGGGCAATGTCGTCGACTTCAATATCATAGACCAGTTTCTTGATACTGATCCAGAGCATTACATTACCAGGCTTGAATATCCTTTGATAGGGGATTGGTCTGCATATGTACACACAGACAACAATGAGGACGCTGAGCATATCTGAGGTAATTGTATGATGTGTTCTGTGCCAAAATTGCTTGACAATATGTACGTAATAACGTACGTCATGGAAAAGGTGATAATTATAGACATATTAACTGCCAGTGCAGCATAGTCGAATTTATATAAACTTATAGATCAGGTAAACGAATTCCATAAACCTGTCGTTATTTTTGGGAAAAAGGATAGTGCAATTTTGGTTTCAGAAGAGGATTGGAATACAATACAGGAAACACTATATTTGACTTCAATCCCACGAATGAGAGAATCGATTATTGAAGGAATGAAAGAACCATTGGGAAAAAGTCTGAAGAATCTTGATTGGTAATGTGGGAAATTATATACACAAAACAAGCTGTAAAAGATGCTCGAAAAATAGAAGAATTACATTTGAAGCGTAACGTATTCTTAGAATGTGGACACATTATGAGTAAATATGTGGAAATGTAAAAAAGGATTTCCGTTCATTGACAAGGATAAGTTATTCTATGTAAGGTAAGGATGTTTATCTTAGGCTTAATTGCCAATAGAGTAATATAACTGAAATCTTGTCCGATTCCAAGCCAAGTCTGGTGGATGATGTATGGGAGGAAAGAGCCGTGGATGACAAAAAAGAACTTTATCAATGTTCCCATGTCACTTTTGTCAGATCAACTCAAGATTATTGTTTTTTTAAAAGACAATGTTTCAATATGTTTTTTTGACTGGTAGTTTTATCTTTGAGGATTCCTTTGTTGTAGGATGGTAGCTATGAGTGAGTTTTCTTATCAACCTCCGTTTCATATGACGGAGGAAATCACCAATCTTGTCATTGAAATCGGCGAATATGTTGGTTCTATGACAACCTATGATGCATTGCACCCTAATCCGGTATTACGTAGGCAAAATAGGATTAAGTCTATTCATTCTTCATTGGCAATTGAACAAAATACTCTTTCTTTGGATCAGGTAAGTGATGTCATTGATGGGAAAAGGGTCCTTGGACCTCCACAGGACATTAAAGAAGTCAAGAATGCATACGAAGCTTATGAACGAATTTCTACACTGAATCCATATAGTGTAAATGATTTGCTTTTTGCGCATAAGATCATGATGGAAGGTTTGGTAAAGGAGGCTGGCAGATTCCGTAATGGTGGGGTGGGTGTCTATGCTGGAAATCAATTGATCCATGCAGGTACGTCGGCGAAGTATGTACCTGATGTAATCAAACAGCTGTTCGTATGGTTGAAGCAATCGGATCAACATCCGTTGATCAAGTCTTGTGTTTTTCATTATGAATTTGAATTTATTCATCCTTTTGCAGATGGAAATGGGCGAACCGGAAGATTATGGCAGTCCTTGATTCTTCAAAAATGGAAGAGTTTCTTCGCTTGGCTTCCGACCGAGACGTTGATTCATGAGCATCAGAATGCTTACTATGAGGCACTGAATCAATTAAATACGGAAGGTGACTCCTCATTTTTTGTTACTTTCATGCTAAGGATGATTCTGAATGCACTGAAAGAGATCGTAGCAAATCAAAGTTCGCGACAGAAAGAAATTGCCGTCGGTACAAATGTCGGTACAAATGTCGGTACAAATGTCGGTACAAATGTCGGTACAAATGTCGGTACAAATGTCGGTACAAATGTCGGTACAAATGTCGGTACAAATGTCGGTACAAATGTCGGTACAAATGTCGGTACAAATGTTGGTACAAATGTTGGTACAAATGATGAGGAAGTCATAGTAATGCTTCTGCACAATCCAAAATTTACTGCTAAAGCTCTGGCAACAAGGTTGGACTTGACTGAACGGCAAATCGAAAGAATTTTGTCTGACTTGAAGAAAAAAAAGAGAATTATTCGTCATGGAGCCAGCAAGAACGGCTATTGGGAAGTAATCGGGAAGTAGCCTGTGGTAAGGTCAAATATTGTTCATTGTCTCTGCTGTGTCAGGAAAAGACAAAATTGTCAGGAGAAAATCTTTTGCTATTTTGTTGCCAAACAAACAGTAGATTTTTTTGATAATCTAAAACATAGTTTACAACTGTATATTATGGTTATATACTTAACAAATGAACAGAGGTCAATATGAAATCACTGACTGTCAAACCGGCTGAAATAGGTTTTGCTGAACAAGGATCCGAGAGTAGGTATATTACTCCATGTAATTCTGCCGAAGATTTGGAGAGAGCCTTGAATGTATATGTCTGGCAGGGATATGATGAGATTATCGTAGACTATGCGGGAACACGGTTTTTCAATCCATATTTCCAGGAAGAGATGGAACATTACCAGGCAAGGATGAAAAAAGACCATAATTGCAACATAGTTTTCAAGAACTGGAGAAACAGTCCGATTGGTCAGTAAAGGGAGGATGTATGGGAAAATCAGAGTACTTTTTTTGTGTATAAAAGGAGTGCTTGATAATGATATACATTTATCCATTGATATAAACTCTAGATCCTATATTCTTTTAAATCTTTCTATTTTGCAAATAATTCCCTGAAGTTCGGGATTATAGGCAATTGTTTCCATCTTATCCTTTAGCTTGGTTCGATTATCCGTAATTGGGAGTGTACTATGCTATTTGATTTATTGGTTTTCCCAGTAGCGTTGTTTGTCGTCGGTCGCATACTCTCGGGATATAATCCTAAGTTTTATGATACCCATCCTAAATATTTCAGTCAGAATGGCATGAATCTGACATTTCTGAATTTTACCGACAAACAATGGGACTTTTTCCTTACGAAACTAGCAAAGAGATATTATACTTTCTGCGCTATTCTATCACTTTGCTTCAATAGTATTATGATGTTGTTCTTTCATGGGGACCCAAATGAACTTCCGTGGATAAATTTTGCCTTTGGAATGATCGGAGGGGTTGTTACCTTCATACTTATGGTACATAAGACAAAAGCAGTTAGTGGTTAAAATCTGGAAATAAGGATGGAAGCATCGAGGAATGAGAATCCGTGCAAACTTTATGCCAACACACTGGGTAAGTTGTTTTTTGTCGTATTGTCAGCATTCGGAGGCTTGCAGATGGATTTGTGTTTTAAAATCTTCATCTTCCAGCCTACCTGAAATCCTTTCGGTAGCGTTCTTTCAATTTAAAGCACTTGTTTAGGTGGAGTATCTGATGTCGAGTAATTGGCATTGTCAATAATCCTGTCATTGTCTTTTTTCCCCAGAATTCCAACAACCAAATTGAATCCTTTTCTTGAGTCAGGACACCTTCGGAAAGAATCCTGTCCAGTTGCCCTTTCGTAGGTTTTCGTTTTCTGTTTTCGATACTCAGTTTCTTAAGGACAGTCTGGGTGTTTTTCCCAACAGCTTTCCTGTAGTTCAATAACTCTGATGTATCTATTGCCTGATCAAATTCATCAACATTCTCTTTGGTAAAAGCATTTCCTGTATCTGTTACGTCAATCTGCATTCTATCCAGCCATTCACTGTTTAGAACCTGCTTTGAATCATCGATTAAAATATTTGATACTGCATCTTCAATTCTTGTGATATGCCACAGATTCCACGCAATGGAACGGGAATCATTTTCAGGACGATATGTAATCATTTCGGCTGTCAGGTCCGTAATCAGGTTTTTATATATGGTCGGACTGCCATTGTCAGAAATACCATGCACTTGATTGTGCATTTCAAGGCACAAGGATATGGCATCAGCAAAAGTTTGAGGTTTAGATAACAACAATGCCAGCCGTTTTTGTTTTGGGTTCCAGTCTTTTGCTACAGAAAACATAGTATACCTCCTAAAAAGTCCTTTATGGAACAGTATGGTTATTTTAATAAAGTCTTCCATGACTAATCTATATGTACATTATCCGTGTTCATGTTGGTAAAGACAAGAATGCCTGTACCTAGGAAATTTTCCAGGCTTCCCCATAGTAAGGTTAATCTTGGGCATTCATATTGCTTTTGTGTCCATTTTTTGTGATAAGTGGACGAAAAATCAAGCAAAGTGGACGTACATGCTTTGAAAAACAACAACTATGATCCAGCAAATTCCTAAGGAAAACGATACTTGAAACAGAATAGGAATGTATAAAACAATGCTTCTGCTTGTTTCCAGTTCCAAGTCTTCTTTTCTTCTGAGGTATAGCGTCCATAGTACATTCACCATATTTCTAAAATGGATATTTCCCAGCTTATTTGTACTGGTCTATTCAGTTCCTTGGATTTTTTATTTGAAGGTTTTGAATAGTGTCTTCTATATATAGATACTAATAGATATAAGTGTCAAAGTTATATTGACACTTATGAAAACTTTCATAACCTGTTATCTACAATATATTCCTGTAATGATCAAAAAGATTGGCAATACTCCTGTAAAACATTAGTATCTGTGTATGATAAAGTCATTCGTAGATAATGAAACAAATTCAATCTTCGATGGTATACGCTCGAAAAAGTTACCAAATGAAATACAACATACAGCTCGAAGAAAATTACGAACGCTTGATACCGCAGAAAAATAGATGATTTGAGAGTTCCTTATGGAAATAGCCTCGAGCAATTAAAGGGGAATTTTCAAGAGTATTATAGTATCAGAATAAATGACCAATGGAGAATTGTATTTAAATGGCCAGATGGAGATGTGTATGAAGTCAGAATCATTGATTACCACAGATGAAAAATTGTCGAACATACATCCAGGCGAAATCCTTCTGGAGGAATTTTTGAAACCGTTGCATATATCAGCATACAAATTGGCAAAAGAAATCAACATTCCTCAGACAAGGATATCAGATATAATCCATGGAAAAAGAAGGATAACGGCGGATACTGCATTGCGATTGTCACGTTTTTTTGGAACTTCGACGAAGTTCTGGTTAGGCCTGCAGGATGCATATGATGTTGAGGAAGAAGGACGTAAGCATTCAAAAGAGCTTGAAAAGATACAGAGATATGTGTCTATGTTAGCATAATATTTCTTTGTTCAAAGCTTTTACAGTGTCGTATTGCTGTGCTGCTAAAACAAAGCAAAAGGATTGTAACGGAAAGAAGTTGAAATGTAATTCTTTTGCTTTGTCTTGAAATAAATGCTTTTACTTGATTTCAGCCTGATTCTTTTTTTGCTTTTGTAGAATATACCTATACTGTTTCTTATCAAGTAGATCAATGTATTTTCTAGAACGAATAATTCTTTATATAAATGAAATTATATAGTATATTTTTGAAAATTTATCTAACTATTGAACAATATGCAGTATGTATAATGAACAATTTGCAATATATAAATTGAACAATTTGTCATATTTGGTTATGCTGAAGTGAGAAGGAATATATATGGAACTAATAAAAAGATGGGCGATTGAACGGGTATGTATATATCTCAGAGTTATGAGAATTGTGTCCATTGAAGGACCTAGACAATCTGGGAAAACAACACTTGGAAAACAGATGTTGGATTCATCTGATGCTTTTTTCAATTTGGATATTGCTCAGCTGCGAGCAATAGCAGAAAATGACAAGATTACTTTTTTTTCTTTACTTCAGGGACATTTTCCTTCAATGATTGATGAAATACAGAAAGTCACTTCACTGATTTCTGAATTGAAGGCTAGGGTAGATGAGAATCCAATAAAAGGACAATTCTTGATTACAGGATCTACAAATATTCAATCAATGCCTAGTGTCAGGGAAAGTCTTGCTGGTAGATTAGGTGTAGTAAGACTACATACGCTGAGCCAGGGTGAAATAGCAGGCAGCAACAACAACTTCCTGAATTGTGCATTCAAAGAGAAGTTTAAGACTTCCAGTTTGTCCTGTAGCAAGCAGGCAGTTGTAAAGAATGCGCTTATCGGAGGATATCCAGAACCTTTGCAAATGAATGCAGAAGAACGTAACATTTGGTTCAATTCTTATATTTCCAGAATTTTCCAACGGGATCTAAAAGATATTTCCCATATCACCCGAATCAATAAACTTGTTGATCTAGTTTATATATCCGGCTTGTGGTCGAGCAAATATCTCAATACCACACAACTGGCAGCAAGACTTGGAATTTCAAGGAATACGTTGTATGCATATTTCAATGTACTTCAACAGCTCTTTCTTGTTGACTCTGTGCCTGCATGGACAAAATCGCCTTACAAGCGCATAGGAAAAATTCCAAAGATTTTTCTGACTGATACCGGTTTGCTTTCTTATCTCAACAAATGGGATGATTCTGTAATATATGACGGAGATTCCTGTGGTAAGCTCATAGAATCCTTTGTTTTTCATGAACTTTCCGTGATGGTCGATTTGGAATTGAATGCCAAGCTGTATCAGGTCCGAGATAACGTAGGGCATGAAATTGATTTTCTCATTGAACAGGCAGATGGGAGTTTGCTTGGAATTGAGGTAAAGGCAAGTGAAACTATCGGGGATAAAGATTTTAAGTCCCTTAGATGGTTTGCTGATACCCAGGTGAATCCAGGAACCAATTTTACCGGTATTGTACTGTATTGTGGTCCATATACCTATAAAAAGGATGAACACCTTTTTGCAGTATCAATGGCAAGGCTATGGACGTGATATCTATCTGAGATAATGCCTCTGTCAAAAATGTTTAGGTTTTTACAATATCTATACACGCTAACAACAATATATAAAAGTGTCAAAATTATATTGACACTTTTATAGTATAATGACAAAATAATATGCACATATGGAATTACTTGAACAAGATATCAAACAGATAGTATTGGACAACCAGCAACTTGTAGTACAGAACAGTTTCTTTCGACGTGAACTGCGGGTTGAACGGTTGCCAAGGAAGGCAACAATCATTACAGGTATACGCCGTGCAGGGAAAAGCGTCTACATGATGCTTTATCTCCAATCGTTGGTTGCCAATGGCGTTTCATCTGAAAATTTTTGTATCTTGGATTTTTCAGATGATCGGTTGTATCGTTTGCGGTCAGAAGAGCCCTCTGTCATTGCAGACAGCTATTATGCGCTTTTTCCTGAGAAAACCAACGAAAAAGTATATTTCTTTTTTGATGAGATTCAATATCTACATCATTGGCAACTGTTCGTCAATCGTCTGCAGACTACCCGTAACTGTGAAGTAAATATTACTGGCTCTTCTGCAAAGTTGCTAGTCAAGGAAATATCGACGGAATTTGGGGGCAGGAGCCTGTCCTGGGAACTCTTTCCTTTTTCTTTCTCTGAATTTGTTGCGACAAAAGGAAAACAGTACAATTTACCCGACTTTGACCATATGACAAGCGATGATAGCAACTATTGTCGCAGTTGGTTCAGGACATACATGAAGATTGGAGGTTTCCCTGAAAGTCTGATGATCCAGAACGAAAGAACCCGTATCCGATTTCTTCAGGATATTGCGCAATCTGTAGTCTTCAGAGATGTGATACAGCGATACCGCGTTACAGATACCAATGCAATTCTTCGTCTCATGCAGATGTTGCTGAATCAGATGGGAGGATTGACTTCGTTGAGGAAGCTGAAGCAACGGATGGCAGGTGAACGATATCGGATTTCCATTGAAATGATACGGCAGGCAATTATCTATTTTGAAGATGCCTATCTGTTGTATCCTGTAGAAATCTTCAGCTTGAACAGTGCCGTCAGGTCAAATAATCCTAAAAAAATCTATTGTGTAGACCATGCGCTTGCCATGTCCATTTCAGAAAAACTTACTCCCGATTATGGTAAAATACTCGAAAATATTGTTTTTATCTATCTACGGCATTATACAGATAGAATCTACTATGCAAGGACCAAACATGGCAGGGAGATAGATTTTGTGACAATGGCTTCAGGTACGGTTATGAGCGAGCATACTTCTGTCCATTTGTGGCAAGTCTGCTATGAACTTGATGATATTGATACCTTGAATCGTGAACTTGAGGCATTGAAAGATGTTGAGAACAGCTATGTCATTTCCAAGGCCACTATTGTCACCTATGATACGGAAGGATATCCGATATGAAGGAACTTTGAAAATTGACATTATTCCAGCATGGAAGCTCCTGTTGGATAAAAGGAAAAATGATGATTTTGTGTAGCAGGTCTCTAATTTATTTCAAGAACATATAGCTGACAACAAATCAATAGAGAGATGTATCTATTTGCTACGGGTATATCTACAAGTGGGATAGTTTGAGCATCCGTAAAACTTACCAAATCTGCCGTTTCGTTCAACTAAGGTTCCTCCGCATCTGGGACAGACCAAAGGAGCTTCTTTCCATTGACGAAATCGTGCCTGTTGATTGATTTGATGTACATGCTCTGATTTGGTAACCTTATTTTTATTGATGTAGAAAAGTATGTCCTGTCTGATTTGTCTGATCTGTTCAATGGACAGACAAGGGGTGATACTGCTGCATGTGATGGTTTGGATAAGCTCGTTTCCATATATGACCGGTGTATGGGCATATATGTTTTTGAATTTTGCACTACCAACAAAAACAACAATAGGGTAGTAAGGGATCTGTCTGAAATCTGAAAGAATAGTTTTTAGTGCATAAACATGGGCCAAGTTTTGTCTTATTGGGTTTCTAAATTGATTTTTCTCTTTATAAATGATTTGACTCCAATATTCGGAAGCTTCACTGCCATAAATCCAACCTTTATAGTTTTTAGTCTCAATGACGAAGATTCCATAAATTGAAATGACTATGTGATCGATTTGGCTACTCCCATATTTTGTTTGGAACAGCAAGTCATTTAGGACAAGATATTCATCTTTATCAAGTTGCTTCAAACTCCTTGCAATCCAAGATTCTCCTTTGGAACCTTTTTTTGTAGGGCTGGAGATTGAAAACAATGGAAAGAAAATGATAATAATAATGAACGTAAGTATCAAAACACTTTCCATATTATCCTAGAAACTCCCTGTCTATGAGTAACGCATGATGTACATTACGGAATAAAAAATAGTGTTTATTCCATAAATCCAAAAGATGCTTTCTTGATTATCAGATATTTCACTTAAATTCGCAAGTTGCGTTGATGTAATAACTTTGATTTGTACTTTATTCAGATTTAGGTTCAGGTCAAGTGTTTTGATTCTGTAATCAATTCAATCAATATAGCAGGGAATGACTTGGTTGAAATTATAAAAAGTTATTCTGTTGTCTTTTTGCAAAACTTTTTCGTTCAGTTCTTGTGCATATTGGGAAAACAAGGAGACCTTGTAGAAATGGGAAATGATTTCCATGGATACTATATAGCACATCATAGAATTTTTGTATGCCAGTATAAGTGAGCAAATAATGTTAATTATTTTTCAAAAAAATATACTAATTTAAGCTTATAATCCTATTTTAGCTAATAAAATGAGAAAATATCTCATTCTTCTTGCATTTATTTTGTTTTCGATAGATACTGTCTACAAGAGGTGAGATTATGTTGTTGCAGTTTCGTTTCAAGAATTTCAAATCCTTTCAGGAAGAAGCTGTCCTTGATATGACGGCAACGGGAATATCTGAGTTATCAAATCATGTTGTCAATCTAGGAAAGGGAAAAATACTACCGGTATGTTCAATATTCGGTGCCAATGCCAGCGGAAAGTCCAATGTGCAGCAAGCTTTTGAGTATATGACAGATCTTGTTCTGAATTCCTTTGCCTTTGGAGATAGCAAAGAAAATGATGTTGAAAGACAACATGATTCATTTCCTGTTCCGCCGGTTTTTGTATTTTGTTCAGATAAAGATAAATGCAGAGAAAGTGAATTTGAAGTATTTTATGTTGATCATAAATCATGTAAGACCATAAATTATGGTTTCAGTGTCGATGATGAAGGTGTCATTGAAGAATGGTTGATTGAGACGACCAAGGGAGGTCGGAGCAAACATGAAATCATCAGCAGGGACCGTAAGGAAAATGTCCTGGACTTGGATGAGAAATTTATTCCAAAAGAGCAAATTGCAAATTTAAAGGCGTCTTTGGAAAAAGAAACTTTGGTGGTTTCCTTAGGGGCAAAACTGAAGGTAAGAAAATGTAAGGATGTCAGAGATTGGTTCTTGGGCAATGAGATTATTGATTATGGAGATTCAGAAGAAAATTTTTTTCGTTCACGCCTTCTTCCAAGAAATTTTGACACGAAAGAAGTGCAGGACCAAGTTGTTGCTTTTTTATCGACATTTGATGAATCAATCAAAGGTTTCAAGGTCGAGAAGCATCCTTCAAAGACACGAAAAAATGCTGTCAACTATCATGTGTTTTCTCTTCATGAGGCTGTGGATAGTAAAGAACTCATTCCAATCGAGCTAAGTGATGAGTCCTCAGGTACGTTGAAGATGTTCTCCTTATATGTACCGATGATTAAGATTTTGCAGTCTGGAGGAATCCTATTCGTTGATGAACTGAATGCTAAGCTGCATCCTTTGTTGGTACGTAATATCGTTCTGACTTTTGCAAACGAAGAGACAAATCCGAATCACGCACAATTGCTTTTCAGCACCCATGATACGTGGTATCTGTCGAACAACCTTTTCAGAAGAGATGAAATCTGGTTTACAGATAAGGATGAGAAAGGAAGGAGTACCTTGTATTCCTTGGCAGAATTCAAATGCAACGGAGAAAAGATCAGGAAGGATGAACAGTATCAGAAGAATTATCTGCTTGGTAAGTACCATGCTATTCCGACTATCAAGACAATGAGACTGATTTTTCCTGATTTGGCGGATGATGAAGGATAGGGGATGTTATGACTAAACACAAGCATACCGGTATTCCTAGGGCTCGTACAGTTTGCACAAAAGAACCTGCGTTGGGTTATTATGTGATATTCACGGATACTGAAGCAACTGAAACTTGTTATTTCCGAGGCTTGAGAGATAGCCTGAATACTGACGGTAAACGGGAAATTACAATCAAGGTATTTGACAATATCAAAACAGAAAAACTGGTAAACAACTGTTTGGAAAAAATCAGTGAGAATCCTCAGTTTGCAGTTCCTTGGATTGTATTTGACCGGGACAAAGTTCCTGCTTTCGATGCTATTATTGCAGATGCGAAAGTTCATGATATTCATGTCGGTTGGTCCAATCCTTGCTTTGAAGTATGGCTGTATGGATATTTTGGTACATTGAATGGTGTTGAAGATTCTGTTCAGTGTTGCAGACAATTTGGAGAGAAATTTAAAAAAGTTACTCACAACGAATATGTCAAAAGTAAAAAGACTATATGGGCTGCTTATTCGTTATGGTGATGAGGAACAGGCTGTCGACATTGCAAAGCGACAATTTGAACGATTAGGTTCATCTTGTAAAGAATGCTCTGAAATGTATCCTTGTACTGCTGTTTTTCCTTTGATTGAAGAAATAAAATCAAAATGTCATTCTGAGTAGTGATAGAGTAGTCAAAAACGAAAGTTATAGTATGGTTTATTATAATTAAACTACTATAATCAATCCTACAAACGTGAATTCACGTGTTTTACTGATAATTTTACCTTTTATCGCAGGGGTATAAATAAAAATTTACATTGCGGTTTGTTTTTGTTGGTAGTATGCTTAATCAATGTTGCATGAATAGTTTCTATCAAGATTCATTGGAGAAAAACAATATCCAAGTGAAGTTTCTATTACATGTTTTTGATGTGATAGAAATGATAGGAATATTTTACTGTTTTTCTGCATGAAAGAAAAGAAGCAACAAGAATTATGTATACCTGAAAGGAAAACAAAATGACCGATAACCGGAAGGAACAGGAAAGAGCTGAATTACACCGTACAATCTGGGGAATTGCAAATGATTTACGGGGAAGTGTTGATGGTTGGGACTTCAAACAATATGTGCTTGGAATGTTATTTTATCGCTATATTTCGGAAAATCTTTCAAATTATATCAATAACAATGAACATGATGTTGATGGCAACGTCAGTTTTGACTATGCGAAAATTTCTGATACAGAAGCTGAACCAACTCGTAAGGAACTTGTAGAAACCAAGGGGTTTTTCATCTTACCAAGCCAACTTTTTGAGAATGTTCACAAAAAGGCTGCAGGAGATGACAATCTCAATGAAACTCTTGATGCTATTTTCCAAAGCATTGAAAATTCTGCACAAGGGACTGCCAGCGAAGAAAATTTCAAGGGGTTGTTCGCTGATATGGATGTCAACAGCAACAAGCTTGGTAGTTCCGTAAAAAGAAGGAATGAGAAGCTTGTCAAGCTTATGGATGGCATTGCCGAGATGAAACTTGGTAATTTTCAAGATAATACGATTGATGCCTTTGGTGATGCATATGAGTATCTGATGGGTATGTATGCTTCCAATGCAGGTAAAAGCGGTGGTGAGTATTTTACTCCTCAGGAAGTTTCTGAATTGCTGGCACGCATAACCATCGTTGGAAAAACTGAGGTGAACAAGGTCTATGATCCTGCATGTGGTAGCGGTTCACTTCTATTGAAATATGCCAAGATACTTGGAAAGGAAAATGTTCGTGATGGTTTCTTTGGACAGGAAATAAATCTCAGTACCTACAATCTCTGTAGAATCAATATGTTTTTGCATGACATCGACTATGACAAGTTTGATATAGCTAATGCTGATACTCTTATTGATCCTAAGCATTGGGATGATGAACCTTTTGAGGCTATTGTTTCCAATCCTCCGTATTCGACAAAATGGGCAGGAGACAGTAACCCTCTCTTGATAAATGATCTTCGATTTGTACCAGCAGGTGTATTGGCTCCAAAATCCAAAGCTGATTTAGCATTTATCATGCATGCTTTATCATGGCTTGCGACAAATGGTACCGCTGCAATTGTCTGTTTTCCTGGCGTCATGTATAGAGGAGGAGCGGAACGAAAAATAAGAAAGTACTTGATTGATAACAATTTTATTGATTGCATTATCCAACTTCCAAGCAATCTTTTCTTTGGTACTACCATTGCTACGTGCATCATGGTCTTGAAAAAATCGAAACCAGAAAACAGTACGCTGTTCATTGATGCTTCCAAGGAATTTGTCAAGGTTACAAACAGCAACAAGTTGACTGAGGACAATATCAAGAAAATTCTTGATGCATTTACAACTCGAAAGGAAGAACATTATTTCTCACATGTGGTCAAGAATAGTGAAATTCATGACCAAGATTATAATCTTTCTGTTACCACATATATTGAACAAGAAGATACCAAGGAAAAAATTGATATCGTAGCATTGAATGCGGAGATAGATCAGATTGTAGCAAAAGAGCAAGTACTTCGTGATGAAATAGCCAAGATTATATTGTTTTTCCCAAAATACCAGTCTAAACAAATACAAAGGATGACCTTTGAAGAAATTACAGCGCAAAATATTGGAGGAGGAACTCCCTCAAAATCAAATCCTTCTTATTGGCATGGAAACATTTTGTGGGCATCAGTTAAAGATGTAGTAAGGGAAGGAAAGTTTTTGAACAGGACTTTAGATACCATAACAGAAAAAGGCCTTAACAATAGTTCTTCTAACTTAGTGCCAAGAGGGTGGTTAATTATGTGTACTCGAATTAATCCCGGTTTATGTTCAATAGCAAATAAAGAAGTTGCAATAAATCAGGATTTACGAGGAATAAGTTTTAAACCATTTGTTTTGACAAAATTTATTTATTACTATTTTCAAACTTTATCTCTTGCAGGAAACGGAACGACCGTAAAAGGAATTTCCCTTAAAGAATTGAATCAATTAGAAATTCCAATTCCACCTTTACCTGAACAACAACGTATTGTTTCCATCCTTGATCGTTTTGATGCTCTCTGCAATAACATTACCAAGGGCTTACCGGCTGAAATTGAAGCACGTAAGAAACAGTATGAATACTATAGGGATAAGCTTTTGACTTTTAAGGAATTAAAGAAATGAGTCTTTATAATTTGGTATCTACTTCCGATGAAAGTACCGTGGTTGCAGAATATGCTCCGACATACTATACACATTCTGATGCATTTCAAAGCGAAGCGTTGCTTGAAAAAGAGTTTATTTCGTTGCTAACTTCACAAGGCTATGCATATCTTCCAATTCATACAGAAGCAGACTTGATTGCAAATCTCAGAAAGCAATTGGAACTATTGAACCAGTATGAATTTTCCGAGGCAGAATGGAAACGATTTTACTTGGAGTGTATTGCTGACCCAAATGAAGGTATAGTAGAGAAGACACGTAAAATCCAGGATGATTACATTCAGATTCTTCATCGTGACGATAGTTCTTCCAAGAATATCTATCTGATTGACAAAAAAAACATTCACAACAACAGACTTCAAGTTATCAATCAGTATGAGGAAAATGAAGGCACCCATAAAACACGCTATGATGTAACGATTCTCGTCAATGGTTTACCATTGGTCCATTGTGAGTTGAAACGTCGTGGTATACCAATCCGAGAGGCATTCAATCAGATTAAAAGATACCAAAGAGACAGTTTCTGGGCTTCCAGTGGCCTTTATGAGTATGTTCAGATTTTTATCATTTCCAATGGAACCTATACCAAATATTATTCAAATACCACACGTGATAGCCATATCAAGGAAATGGGAGAAAACGCAAGAAAAAAAAGTAAAAAAACAAGCAATAGCTTTGAGTTTACTTCCTTTTGGGCAGATGCAAAAAATAAAGTTATCGCAGATTTAGTAGATTTTACAAAAACATTCCTTTCCAAGCATACCCTTTTAAGCATTCTTACAAAATACTGCGTGTTTACTTCCGAAAACTTGCTGTTGGTCATGCGGCCTTATCAGATAGCTGCAACTGAAAAAATTCTGCTTCGTATCCAGACATCCAATAACTACAAACAGGTTGGAACAATAAAGGCTGGCGGATATATCTGGCACACGACAGGTAGCGGGAAGACCCTGACCTCATTTAAGACAGCTCAGTTGGCTACTGCACTTCCATTCATTGATAAAGTCCTTTTTATTGTTGATCGTAAGGATTTGGACTACCAGACGATGAAGGAATATGACCGATTTCAGAAAGGAGCCGCAAACAGCAATACTTCAACAAAGATATTACAACAGCAACTTGAGAATCCTAAGTCTCGGATAATCATTACGACTATCCAGAAACTAAGCGTCTTCATAAAGAAGAACAAAAAGCATTCAATCTACCATAAGCATGTAGTCTTGATTTTTGACGAATGCCATCGCTCTCAGTTTGGAGATATGCATGCCCTGATTGTCAAATCCTTCAAGAATTATCATTTGTTTGGATTTACAGGTACGCCAATATCCGCAGTAAATGCCAGTAGTAGCGGTAATCCGCTTTTAAGGACAACGCCACAGGTTTTCGGAGAACAATTGCATGCATATACCATCGTTGATGCAATCAACGATGGAAATGTCCTCCCATTTCATATCGACTATATCAATACTATGAAAATGAAGGATAGTCTACCTGATGCTGAAGTTCAGGCAATCAACACAGAAAAGGCAATGAGCGAACCTACGCGAATCCGTGAGATTGTAACCTATATCCTTGAACATTTTGATCAGAAGACTCGTCGAAATAGCTATTATTCATTGCGAGGACAACGCATTGCGGGGTTCAATTCCATATTTGCCGTGAGTTCCATCTCAATGGCAATGAAATATTACTTGGAATTCAAAAGACAACTTGCTGAAAACACAAAGCACTTGACCATTGCAATTATCTTTAGCTTCAGCCCAAACGAAACCGATCCTGATGATGTACTTCCTGATGAAGATTTTGATACAGATCGACTTGACCAAACTTCCAGGGAGTTCCTCGATTCTGCGATAGCTGATTACAATGCTACTTTTAGCGTCAATTATGATACATCGGTAGATAAGTTTGAAAATTACTATAAGGATGTCTCACAACGGGTAAAAAACCGAGAGATCGATTTGCTTATTGTCGTTAACATGTTCTTGACTGGATTTGATGCAACGACACTAAATACCTTATGGGTTGATAAGAACTTGAGACAGCACGGATTGATCCAAGCTTTTTCAAGGACAAATCGTATTTTGAATTCTGTCAAAACATATGGGAATATTGTCTGTTTCCGTAATCTGCAAAAGGAAACTGATGAAGCCATCGCTCATTTTGGTGACAAGGATGCCGATAGTATTGTACTTCTGAAGAAATATGAAGACTATTACTATGGGTATGATGAAAATGATAAGCATAATGCAGGCTATACTGAATTAATAGCTGAACTACAGGAACAATATCCACAGGGACAGCAGATAATCGGAGAACAGAAACAGAAGGATTTCATTGCTTTGTACGGTGCAATTCTGAGAATGAAGAATATTCTGTCAGTATTCGATACCTTTGAAGGCAATGAAATACTTAGCGAAAGGGATTTCCAGGATTATCAGAGCACCTATATTGATTTGTATCGTGATATCACCGAAACCAAGACGATTTCTAGGGAAGATATCAATGATGACATAGTCTTTGAAATTGAATTGATCAAGCAAGTTGAAGTCAATATTGACTATATTTTGATGCTGGTTGCAAAATATCATGATACCAACTGTAAGGATAAGAATATACTCGTTACCATAGACAAGGCCATTGGTTCAAGTCTTCAATTACGAAGCAAGAAGGAATTGATCAAAGCGTTTATTGACAAGGTCAATGTAGCTACCAATGTAGATGATGACTGGCATAGATTTGTTTCAGACCAAAAGGAAAAGGAGTTAGCAACAATTATCAGTGATGAGCGCCTAAAGGATAAAGCTACTAGAAAATTCATTGATAATTCCTTTAGAAGCGGAGAACTTAGGACAACTGGTACAGATATAGATAGGATTATGCCTCCTATTTCTCGATTTGGTAGCAATAATAGAAACACAAAGAAACAGACTGTCATTGAACGATTGACTGCTTTCTTTGAAAAGTTCTTGGGGATTATATAAAGAAAGAATTGAGTTGTTAATAACACTACGAAAAGTATGAAAGAAAAGGAATTTATATTTTTAACTCTTCAGTAAAATTTGTGCATGGAAATTGTCCTAAAAGTCTAAGAATCAAACGAATTTTATTACAGTAAAATAATTGGATGGAATTATGTATATGAAATAAAGATTCGGGAAACTTTAATGAAAAGAATAGACACAAGTTAAAAACTCTTTCGATATATATTTTAGGCTAATATTTTGTAACGTTCGTTTTCATGCCATAAATTTATTTGCATGATTTTAGTTTTTTGAATTAGTTATATGGTTTAATGGAGGCAAAAAAATTAACAAACAAGAGAGTAAATTTGAATTGCTCCAAAACAAAAATATTTTATCTATTCTTGATGGTGACAAGGATTTTGGTAATCTTGAACTCAATGGAGTTGAGAGCAATATAAAAATATCTATGCCTTATTTAAGTGGGCCGGTTCTCTGCAATATATCAAAAAAGTTTGGACTTTCGGTTACATATGGTGGAAATGGTGGCGCAAAGAGTAGATGGGTGTATCTTGCTGACTTATTTACCTATTGTATACAACATAAGACTGAATCGGATTTGCTCGAATTTCTATTTTCTAAGGGACAGTTCGCAGACAGGTTAAGAGGGCAGACATCAGAAAATATTGAATATGCTTATACTCAAATTGTAAAAAAAGTAATTGGACAGATCAATGGAGATTTGTATTTTGGTGGTAATGAACTTGTGCAAATAGGTAGGGGGTTTGTAGTTAGAAAAATTGGTACATCCGTTACTATTGATGCCCCTACTGTAAAGAATATTGATAGAAGTTATATAGCAGATTTGTCTGAACGCGCAATGCAGGACATTTTGGATGAAAATTATGACAGTGCCATTACGAAATCAAGGACATTGCTTGAAGAAGTGTTTTGTTATGTTATTGAAAAAAAAGGTGAGTTACCATCTGAAAGCGGAGATATTGGAAAACTTTATACTCAAGTCAAACAACTTTATCATATGCATCAGGATAAAGATATGGATAAACGAATTAATAGTTTGCTTTCAGGACTTGAAAAGATTTTATCTGCAATAGCCGAGATGAGAAATAAAGGAAGTGATTCTCATGGTGTTGGATCAAAACGAATTAAAATAGCTTCTCATCATGCTCGTTTATTTGTAAATTCTGCGATGACAATGGCTGATTTTGTGTTATCTGTTGGAGAAAAAAACGATGGATAATCAAGAGTTCTCTATGAAACAAAGCAGTATTCAAGGACTATCTATACTATATGTTTCGTGAGATAAGTTTTTTATTGCTAACTGAAGTTTCGCAGTTGATCAGGCACTCGCTTTCAGGTTCTCTCCGAGGGCATCGGGAAGGTGCTTCAGGAAGCTATCCATCAGCCTTGTTCTGTCCGGCTCAGAAAGACAGAAGGTCTAGTCCACCTTACATCCGCTGTGTCGAGGAGGACCACAGGGCGCGTTTCATCACGCCGTTCGTAGGCAAGCAGGTCCGGATCTGCGAGGCCTTCGGGATCGACATCCCGGATCGGTGTGCACCTGGTTATACTTCACGCAAGGCCCATGAGAAGAAACGGGGCCGGCCTCCTAAGAAAACGGTCGATTTGGATTCCTAATAGAAAGTGTTGCAAAATTCAAGTTAAATGGGTATTTTTAGGAGATGAAGTACAACTGTAATATCAATATTAGTTTAAAGAGATATCTTTTTAATCAATAAAAAGGATTGTTATGAATAAAAAAAAATCGATAAAAGATATAATGTTATATTTATTTTTGTTTATTATTATTTTAATAATTATTAATACTATATCAGAACCTAAATCTACTACAAATAATTCAGAGGAAGAAATCATTAATTATAATGTTGGAGATATTGTAAAATTTGAAAATATGGAAGTTAAATTATTGTCAGCTGAAATTATAGGAGATAAGTTAACTTCTAATAATATATTTGTTGAAGATAAAAACACTGATGGTAAATTTGTAAAAGTAAGATTTAATGTGAGTAATATTTCAAAAAAAGAAATTGAGTTTAATTATTTTACTGATAGGAATCATCCAAATATATATGATTCAGAAGAAAGAGAGTATAAATATATTGATAATATGGAAAATTATTTATCAGAAGCTGATATAGCTACTAATTCTTTATTTGAAAACACAAAAATTCAACCTGGCTTTGATAAAAATTTTGAAGCAATTTATGAAGTCCCAAATAATTCTAAGGATTTAAAAATACGTATAAATTCACTTAATTATAGCAATAAGACTCAGAAAGATATTTTATTAGGTTTTTAATCATATTTAAAGAGGAGATAAAATGAAAACTTTAAGAATGGTAATAGGTATTATTTGTTGTTGCCTATTTTTAGTCGTAATGGTGCAGTCATGTGCTGTTGGAATTGGTAATACATTGGAAGGAAGTGGAGAGACTAGTGGTTCCTCAGGTTTTATTTTTGCTATAGTGTTTTTAATTTCAGGGATTCTTGGAATAGCTGGTAAAAAATCTAACGGAGCAATTATAACAGCCGCAGTTTTATTCCTTTTAGCAGGAATTATAGGTACAACAGGTGCTGGAAGTTATTCAGATTTAGAAATTTGGGGTATTTTAAGTTACATATTTAGTGGTATATTTATTTTATCAGTTATTATTAGTAGAAAAAAAAATGCAGATAATAAAGAAAATAAAGTAAATATAGAAAAATAGAGAGTATGTAATAAACTCTGTAAGTTCTAGACAAAGCAGTCTTCTATGATAAAATTTTTATCAAGGAGACTGTTTTATTATGGCTAGACGAAAAAGACAGGAAATGAGTGAAGGCAAGAAAAAAGTAATTGAAGGCTTAATTAATGAGTATGACATTAAAAATGTACAAGATATCCAAGATGCATTAGCAGACCTTTTAGGAGGAACCATAAAAGGAATGATGGAAGCAGAAATGGATGAGCATTTAGATTAAGAGAAGAATGAAAGGACAAGTCCTTCTAATGCTAGAAATGGATATAAAAGTAAAAAAGTAAGAAGCCAATATGGTGAATTTGACCTAGATGTTCCACAAGATAGAGATAGTAGCTTTGAACCTAAAGTTGTACCAAAAAGAAGTAAAGATATCTCTAAAGAGGTTTTTGCAAAACTCACGAATGCCTGAATAAATATTCACGGATGATGCATATCCATGCAGAAGCCAGGCCTGACAGCTGCAGGGGATGGGTAAGGTGGACTGGATTGTCAAGACACTTTTCTCTCAGAAAATAAGCTTTTGCCTCCTTATGCAATCTGTATCTTCACTGGCCTGTCAGGCCGGTAATAGGCCTTCGGGCTCTTGTAGCCCAGTGATTGGTGCGGTCTCTCATCGTTGTAGTAGGCGATGTACTTCCTCAGTGCCTTCCTCAGGCCCCGGGGACCTGCATAGGCATTGAGGTAGATCTTCTCCTCATACTTCAGCGTCCTGAAGAACCGTTCCACGAAGATGTTGTCCAGCGCCCTGCGCCTGCCGTCCATGCTGATCCTGATGCCGTTGTGTGTTTAATCAAGCCTTTTTCCCCTTTTGGATATTCTTAGTCTAGCAAACACAGCACGGGAGCTGGCTTGCTTCATCTGGGGCATGATGACCGACAACATCGGCTAGCACAGGCCAGTACGGGGCAAGGACGGAGGAGTATTTGCCATGGACAGGGACAAGGGAAAGGAGCGGTACATGATCCGGCTATCTTCGACTAGACTATGAGACTGAAACAGACTCTTGCTTTTAGACTGAAAGGGCTTTCGACGAACCATTGACCTGTAGGTACCCAATCCACGTATATCAGAATGGCCAAGTGTCGAAAAGACTGTAGCCTTTTCCTTATCCGTGTCCATGGCATCTGCAGAAACGGCTCAGCCGATGAAAAAGGAGTAAAGATTGTTACAATAGTGCTTGACAAACGGTCACATCATATCAGTCTAGCAAACACAATCTCTACATGCGTAGGGATGTGAATGTCAAGAAGATTTTTTCCCAACGTGCCCTATGAAGCGACCGTGTCCTGTTCCCTACATGCAGGGATAACCAGAGAGTAAGGCTCAAATGCTTTTTTGTAGGGAAAAAACTCTTCGAAAATCCGAAACAAAGGGATTGTTGCTGCTTTTGCTTATATGAATGTAGTAGAAGCATGGGGGAGCGGCATCCCTAAGATGTTCAGGGAGGCCAAAGAATATGGTCTGCGAGAACCGGAATTGATTGATATGGGCAGTGATTTTCGTGTAAATCTTTATCGAAAAACTGTTGCTGTCGATCAGAATGGTGTCATTGATTCGAAGAATCTGGCACAATCCGGCACATCGCCGAAATGCCGGATCAGGAACAGACAATAGTCATGTACGTTAAGGGAAAACGGAACCTGCACGACTGCAAAGGTAGGAGAGTTGCTGGAAGTCAAAGATAGAAGGACAAGGCAATCTAGAAACAACAGATTTTAAAGAAGCAGGGAAAAGCAAGGAACACAATCTATCTTGCTGGTGAACAATTTCCAGCTTGACTAACACGCTATGGGAAAAGGAACTTAAACCAAATTATGGATAAGGTACTAAACCTATGGGAAATATCCAAGAACTGACCTGTTTGCGTAACAATAAGGCTAGTCCTGCATTGGAAGAAATATCAAAAAATGCAGAGAAAAGGTACTATTATCATCAAGCCTTAGTAGAAGGACCTCCCGTCCAATAATCTTGTGGCATAGCTTTCTGAAAGAAGCCGAAAAGATACTACCTTTTCCCCAAATGAAGTTGAACTCATGGAATACATGGTAAAAAGGAATTTCAATAGGGACAAGCAACCCCTTTTCAATTTCATCCTGTACAACAGATCGATAAAGGAAGCTGATACCTAGGTTGTGTTCTACTATCTGTACAATGAGATGCAGGTCGTTGATCGTCGAAACTTGGGTAAAATGTTCAAGTGAATAACCATTTTCCCTAAGATATCTTGCTAGGACTTCCCTTGTCCCTGAACCTTGCTCACGGACAAACAGGTGATAGGAAAACAACTCTTCGATAGTATGTATCGCTTTCATTGGGTAATTTGCACCACGGACTGCCACCAGATCTTCCCGCTTGATGAGCATATGTTCATATTCAGTCTTGGGAAAATACCCCTCTACCAAAGCGAAATCAATTTCTCCGCTGTTCAAACGAGCCAACAAATCCTTTGTATCCATGACCGTCAGATCAATCTGAAGATTCGGATTACCTTCCAGGAAGTGGATCAGCTTCTGTGGCAGGTAGTAGCCTCCGACAGAAAGGGTTGCACCGAAACGCAGACGTTTGGGAGCTTGCTCTGCAAGCTGTGCATTTTCTTTCAAACGAAGTTCATCATGGTGAAAAGAAAGCATCGCATTGTATATCTGATTTCCGGCCTTTGTAAGCTGTAGCCTTTTGTTGTCGAAGGTAAACAGTTTGACACCATAGTAATCCTCAAGATAATGGATATGTTGTGAAACACAGGGTTGTGTGAGATTCAGCTTCTCAGAAGCCTTGGTATAATTCATGTACTTGCAGACAGCTATGAATGTCTTGATCCTGAAATCCAGCATAATTTCTTCCTAGTTTTATCATAAAAAATATTTATTATATCATAATTATAAATAACTTTATCTTATTATGTCAACAAGTTATACTACTGCTGATGGAAAAAAGAGTTTATCGAACAGTTTTTTCTGAAGCTGTTCGGTTATTACGACATCACGGTCCACGTGATAAGGAGATAGACATATGCGATATGATTTGATTGTTATTGGCGCCGGTCCTGCAGGAATCAGTGTAGCAGTATATGCAGCCAGCCGAGGTCTTCAGGTTCTTGTCTTGGAAAAGAAAAAAGTCGGCGGTATCATAGGAAACGTATCAACCGTTACCCACTATACAGCCATATTACCTGAAGAAACGGGTGCAACTTTTGCAAAGCGCATGGAAGTGCAGGCTCTTTCTTCCGGTGTAGAGATCAGATATGAAGAAGTTACAGAAGTAACGCTTGAGGGAAAGCCAAAACAATTACCACAAACCAACAGGTCTATGAAACTTCCGCAGTCATCCTTGCAAATGGATCAACGCCAAAGAAACTTGATATTCCCGGAGAATCTGAGCTTGCAGGTAAAGGCATCGGTTTGAATGCTGCAAGGGATGGCAAGAACTATGAAGGTAAGGATATCTATGTTGTAGGTGGTGCTGACGGAGCCATCAAAGAGGCTATCTACCTCTCTGCATTTGCTAAAAAGCTCACAGTCATTCATTTTGAAAGTAGACTGGGAGCTATTCCCCAGTTCATGACAAACTTTCCAAACTTGACAATGTAGAAGTATTGCTTGAAAAGCGCCTGACGGCAGTCTATGGTACAGACCATGTAGAACGGCTTGAACTTACAGATGAAAAGACAGGTACAAAGGCAACTTGTCGACGACGACGGTTGCGGCATCTTTGTCTATGCGGGAACAGTTCCGAATACCCAGCTATATACCCAACTTGACCTTGCAGGAGGCTATATCTCAGTCAATGCCAAGATGGAAACAAAAATTCCAGGCGTCTATGCAGCAGGGGATATCAGAGTCAAACAGGTTCGCCAGGTCGCAACGGCCGTCTCTGACGGCGCGGTTGCAGCAATCAACGCTGCGGTATATATAAAAGGGCTGGCTGCCTTGTAGTCCTGGATACACGAAGCATAAGGAGAAACAGATGAATCAAGTGAAAAACATACTTTGTTACGGAGACTCCAACACGTGGGGCATCGATTATACTACCGGAGGAAGAGTCCCTTTTCCCGAGAGATGGCCAAATGTCCTGCAGCAGGAATTAGGATCTTCTTACCACGTCATTGAAGAAGGCATGAACGGACGCACGACTGTCTACGACGATCCTCTTGATGACTGTCCGGAAGCCAAGAACGGGAAGAAAAGTCTTATCCCTTGTTTACGATCACACTTTCCGCTTGATATGGTCATCCTGATGCTTGGAACCAATGATTTGAAGCTACAGTTCTTCGTCGATGTTGACTCTATTGCCGACCATATCGGAGAACTGGTAACAATGACCAGAGAAGAACTGCAAGTCCGACAGGGGAGTGTTCCTCCTGTTATGATCGTTGCTCCGATGCCTTTGGGCCCTACCATTGAAAGTTCTTCGTTCTGCAGTGCCTTCGGAGGAAAGAAGGCACTTGCTCCGTCAATTGAACTTGCATCCGTATTGGGGAAAAAGGCAAAAGACCTTTCCTGTGCATTCATTGATGCAGGCAAAATAGCGCAGCCGAATACAGTCGATGCCGTACATTTTACCAAGAAAGGTCATCATACTTTTGCATTGGCTGTTGCAAAGGAAGTAAGGGACTTGCTTTAATAATTTCAAGTTTTTGTAGTAAATTACTATCAAAATACTGTAATACGATAGTATTACAGCATAATAAGAATAGTTAAACAATTTGTTATAATATAATAATTGTATTTGTTTTATTGTTTTACCGTACAAAATAAGAATTGAACTTATACCTTTTTTAAGACTCTTGCATCTTTTCTTGTTGCAAGTTAGGATAATGTTATCACAGGGGTGCCCGTGCGGGGCTGAGATCATACCCTTTGAACCTGATCCGGATCATGCCGGCGAAGGGAGGATGTAATGAAACTGAAGACAATTTCCTATTTCCCCCGACTAAAGTACCATATGATGTTTTTTCCTGCACGGGATACCTATATCCATACAGCAGGAGGCTTATATGCTGGAGTACACCATTTCGGAACGTATCGCAGATACGTATTATGCCAAATTCAAGTCAGCTCTTCACTCTGATGCCATTATCGTCGGCGCAGGACCATCAGGACTGATTTGTAGCTATTTCCTTGCAAAGCAAGGATACAATGTCACCATATGTGAACGGAAACTGACGCCCGGCGGCGGTGTATGGGGCGGCGGTATGTTTTTCAACAATATACTCGTGCAGGAAGCAGCTGCCCACGTATTGGAAGAGATGCAGATACCACTTCCGGAACCAAAGGATGGATTCTACACCTTGGATGCCGTATTCTTGGCATCAACTCTGATAAGCAGAGCTGTAGGGGCAGGTGTTAAGATCCTTAACATGATCAGTGCAGAAGATGTTGTATTTGCATCAGATGACAGCATTGCTGGTGTCGTCTTGAACTGGACACCTGTCCAGAGGGACAGGATGAGCGTTGATCCTCTGATGGCCGTCTGCCGATGTGTGCTTGATGCAACGGGACATCCTGCAGAAGTCGTCAATACCTTGCTGCGAAAGAATGATATAAAATTGCAGACTGCAACCGGCAAAGTAATGGGAGAAAGATCCCTGAAAGTCCGCGATGCTGAAGAAGCTACCGTCAAGCATACAGGGGAAGTATATCCACGCCTGTTTGTCAGCGGTATGGCTGCCAACGCGGTCTATGGAGCCTATCGCATGGGCCCTGTATTCGGTGGTATGATACGGTCCGGTAAAAAGGCCGCAGGACTTATGGCGAAAGTCATTGAAGGACCCGAACCTGTTTACTCATAAACAGGACGGTAAATGTGACCGGCATGTCCAATCAAAGACATGCTGGTCTGTAGCAATATTCCATATCTTATCGAAGATTCTACAGAATTGTGTTAAATCCTTTTTGTTCTGTCACATTGTTTTGTGAGGAAAATTTTTGCAAAAAGGGGACTTTGTATTATTTTAAATAGGTTTTTTGAGATTAAAATAAGAAAAGTATCTAATATGGATATTAATTACAGCTATTGTTTGATGCAGTATGTTTTAGGCAGAGAGGAAAAGCAAGGCAATGACCAATATGAATGAAGTGCTTGCACATAATATCTATATGCAACTTAAACAACTAAAAAAGAAACAAACTGATCTTGCTGAAAATCTTGGGATTTCTAAACAGACTGTTAACAAAATGCTTAATGGAGGAAGAACGATAACTGCACATGAGCTCAAGCAGATTGCAGATTATCTTGAGGTGCCAATGGAGGAATTGGTCAAAATTTCTGATTCTAGTAAACCAAAGGCGCCACTTAAGGCATTTATGGGTAGAGTTTCTTCTACACAGGGAAAAGAAGGTATCAGAATTGCTGAAAAACTGATACAGATTTATTTGTTCCATGCAAAATATCAGAAGGAAGCATTCAAAAAGTGGCGGAACGAGGAATGGAGTGATGAATAAACTTCTATCTGAATCATTGTATTACCAAAACAAAAATCGATTTTATGAATTACGCAGTGAAAGCTTTGATTACCGTAAGGCATATATCGGACAATATAATTCTGTGGGATGGAGTTTTTCGGCTACTGGTATAAATATAGGTTAATATACAAATAAATCTGAAAAGTAAGTTACACAACAACTTGATCTTTACAAAGTAAACATTACTGATGGATACTTTCGCAATATCATATAAAGCAGTAGTGCTGAAGTTGTTTGAATGTGAAATTTTTGATGCAAAAACTGTTGATTCGATGCTGAAAGCGGATATGAACAATAGTTTTAAAAAATATGCACTTTTACACGATATCGGTATTAGGCCGACCTATGAAGAGAATTTTTCCCTGAAGGAACTTGTAAAACAAAATGAAAGGGGAGAGGCATTTTCATCTGTCCGATGTAGGAACTAACTGCTTTGACTTTTATTATCAAGTTCTTCAATAAAGAAGAACTTGATAATACATGGAATGAATTCCTTTGGATAAGTGTACTATTTTTCGTAATACAATAGAAGCCAACTCCGATGATAAGATTTACTTTGGAAGAACCTTATTAGCCTCTGGAAAGGTGTTGTTCACATTTTGCCTTTTTGGTAGTATGGGTGCTATGCATTTCGTATCTATTCAGGAGGCATCGACGTGAAGGCAGTTGAATTATCAAAAGCCTATGACCCAAAGGATTTTGAGGATAGGATCTACGCACAGTGGAAGCAGGAAGGGCTCTTTGGCCCAAAAGATGGAAAAGGCGAGCACTTTTCCATCGTAATGCCTCCACCGAATGTTACAGGTATCCTTCATATGGGACATGCTTTGAACAATTCCCTGCAGGACATACTTATCCGTTACTATAGAATGACTGGAGTCCCTACACTCTGGGTTCCGGGAACCGACCATGCCGGCATAGCCACGCAGAACATCGTGGAAAGGCAATTGGCAAAGGAAGGCCTGCGAAGACAGGACATCGGAAGGGAAAAGTTCCTGGAAAGAACATGGCAGGTAAAAGACAAGCACCATGCCATCATCACCAAGCAGCTTGAAAAGATCGGATGCTCCTGCGATTGGAACCATGAAAGGTTTACCATGGATGAAGGCCTGAGCAGGGCAGTAAGGGAAGCCTTTGTCTCCTTGTATGAAAAAGGTCTCATCTACAAAGGTGAGTATCTTGTCAACTATTGTCCGCATTGCGGTACGGCCCTTGCTGATGACGAAGTAGAATATGAACTTACCCCTGGCAAACTGTACGATATACTCTATCCATACAGTGACGGTTCAGGTAGCATCAAGATTGCAACCACAAGACCTGAGACGATGTTCGGTGATGTAGCTGTTGCCGTAAACCCTGATGACGAACGTTACAAGGACTTGGTAGGCAAGATGCTTGATCTGCCGCTTACCGACCGAAAAATTCCGATCATAGCAGACAGCTTCGTTGATATCGGCTTTGGTACCGGCATGGTAAAGATTACCCCTGCCCATGACCCTAACGACTGGGAATGTGGCAAACGCCATGGACTTGAAGCAATCAACATCCTCAATCCTGACGGAACCTTGAATGACAACTGTCCTGAAAAATACCGCAATCTTCCTGCTGTAGAGGCAAGGAAACTTGTTGCAGAAGACTTGGAAGAACTGGGACTGCTGGTCAACGTGACCAAGCATGACCACGAAGTGGGACATTGCTATCGCTGCCATTCCATAGTTGAACCGTATCTGTCTCAGCAGTGGTTTGTCTCAATGAAGGATATGGCTGCAAAGGCTCTTTCTGCTTGGGAAAAAGGTGAGATTAAATTCTACCCGAAAAGATGGGAAAATACCTATACACACTGGCTTACTTCAATCAGGGACTGGTGCATAAGCCGTCAGCTGTGGTGGGGACATCGAATTCCTGTGTGGTATTGCCAGAAGTGTGGCAAGATGATTGTTGCCCGTGAGGATCCGACGGAATGTCCGGAATGCGGCAGTACTGACCTGAAGCAGGAAACAGATGTGCTTGATACTTGGTTCAGCTCTTGGTTGTGGCCTATTTCAACTCTCGGCTGGCCTGACAAGACTCCTGACTTTGACAAATTCTTCCCGACGACTACTTTGGTTACCGGATACGATATCATTTTCTTCTGGGTATCCAGGATGATCATGGCAAGTCTTGAGTTTGTCGGAGAAGTCCCGTTCCGTGATATCTATATCACAGGCCTTGTGCGGGATCGTCAAGGACGTAAGATGAGCAAGAGCCTGGGCAATGGCATAGACCCGATTGATGTCGTCAATGCCTATGGTGCAGATGCCATGAAGTTTACACTTGCCTATATGGCTACCCAAGGGCAGGATATCCTCATTGATATGGATTCATTCAAGCTTGGTTCCCGTTTTGCAAACAAGATCTGGAATGCAGCACGTTACCTGTTGATGAACCTTGAAGGAAGGACCTTGGTAGATGTGGCAGCCATCAAAAAAGACACGATGGACCGTTGGATCTATGACAGCTTCGGCAAAGCCTGCCAGAAAGTCAAGGAATCAATGGAGAACTATCGGTTCAATGATGGGGCCCAGGCAATCTATGACTTCTTCTGGAATGATTTCTGTGACTGGTATGTCGAGGCTTCCAAGCGAAAGCTTTACAGCGATGATGAAAAAGCAAGGATGAAGCAATTTCTCTGTTGCTTGACTTGCTGACTCAATCGATGAGACTGATGCATCCATACCTTTCTTTCATTACGGAAGAAATCTATGACAAGCTTCCTGGTTGTGATGGTCCCCTTATTACCAGTACGTTCCCGACCTATCAACAGGAATGGGTTGATGAAGAGGCAAGCGGTCTTGTGGCTTCCATGCAAGAGGCCGTAAAGGGCATACGGGCACTGAGGGCAGATCTTGGTATTGCACCAGATAAGAAGGTGAGAGTGACCATCAAGTGTGACGCAGGTTTTGCCGCAACAGATTTCTTTGAACAGAAAAAAGAATTACTTGCTAGTTTTGCTTCCTGCAGTAGTCTTGTCATTGATGCTGACGGAAGTGCTGATGTTGCCAGTGCTGTTCCTTTTGCCGGTCAAGGATTTGAAGCCTTCCTGTTCGTTAAGGAAGCAATTGACGTTGAGAAGGAACTTGCAAAACTTGAGAAAGAGATCAAGGTTGCACAGAAAAACCTTGAGGGTTCAGTACGGAAGCTTTCAAATAAAAAGTTCATTGCCAATGCCAAGCAGGAAGCAATAGACAAGGAAAAATCCAAAAAAGCTGAATTCGAGGAAAAGATTGAAAAGGGCCAGAAGCATATTGAGATGCTCAAAGCCTTATAAGATTTCTTTCTAGAAACCGTTGAAGAACAGGAAGTACCTCTAAGTAATGCTTCCTGTTCTTTTTTAACCATCCTAGACTGTGTCGACATGATGGTATAAGTCTACTAGAGGGTTGCATGATGAGTTCTTATGAAAAAGACGCAGGAGAATATAAATCCCTGAAGTCGCTTACATAAGGGAACCAATATTCTTTCCTGTTAAACTCTTTCAATTTACATTGATAGTATTGGTAGAATAAGACCATGTCAATAAGGGAATTATTTCCTGTGTTTCTTAGATATGAAGATAAAGTATAAAATAATCCAAACCAATAGATTCAAAAAAATACTCTTCTTTGACAATTTGTCAAAGAAGAGCATTCTTACTTAAGAGTGAGGCTTAAAGTGAGAAATCAAGACCTAATGTGCCATAGACATTGTTACCAAAAGCATCACTTGAGAATACCATCTCATCTCCAATGCCTACCATTACAGCAGTATTGCCAGAAACAGGAATCAATGTACCAGTTTCAATTCCAAGAGAGAATGGAGTTGCCAGACTGTCAGATGCGTCAAGATTAATGATTGCACCTGCACTTGCCTGTACATAAACAGGAACAACAAGTTTGAAGTCTTTGCGTATCAACGCTTTGATATCCATCCGTTGTTTGTCGCTTGAGTTGTTGGAATTATATTCAGCTCCATATGTATAATCGATGGATAAACCTCCCTTTAATCCGTTTGTAAAGAGATAGGTAGCACCGACTGTACCAGAAATTCCCAGTTGCGGGTTATCTGAAAGATCATCCTGGTAATAGAGATCACCCTTGATGCTGGTCTGAATTGCCCAAGGACTCTTTGCTGTAGTTGCTTTAGAAACCGTAGTTTCCTGTTCACTGGTAATAGCAGCTGGCTGTGAAACAGGGGCAGTTGTTTTTGCTGGTGTAGCAGTAGTAGCTTCAGCAGTAGTAGCTTCAGCAGTAGTAGCTTCAGCAGTGGTTGCTTCAGCAGTGGTTGCCTCGGCAGTAGCAGCTTCGGCAGTAGTAGCTTCAGCAGTAGTAGCTTCAGCAGTAGTAGCTTCAGCAGTAGTAGCCTCAGCAGTAGTAGCTTCAGCAGCGGTAGCTTCAGCAGTGGTAGCCTCAGCAGTGGTAGCTTCAGCAGTGGTTGCTTCAGCAGTGGTTGCCTCAGCAGTCTTTGTAACTGTTGATGTTTCCTTTGTTGTGGATGTTGCCTTGGTTGCTTCAGTTGATTTCTGATGTTGTACGTTTCCCTCAAGGTCAATCATTACTGCATCATTTTTGTCAGTTGTAAGGGTAACTACCTTGGTTTCTGCAACATAGGCAGCTTTTGCAAAGTTACCGGCAAGCAGTACGTTGGCATTTGAATTGACAATGGTAAGGCCATCAGATGTTTGCTTGATTGCATTGCCATTCTGGAATGAGTACGTATATGTTCCTGTCGCATCAGCAGAAATCTTAGCACCATCTTTCAGAGAAAGTTCAAAACCTTTTTCTGTTACAGAGAAAGATGTGATTGCTGAAGTTTCAAGTGGCTGACCTGCAAAGGATATAAGTGTCTTTTTCCCGCTTAGCAACAGGGTAAGCTTGCCGTAGCTAGCAGACAATTCCTGAGGTGTGTCCTTGATGAGTATGTCTTTTCCGTAAGAGAACTTGTATCCATTATCCTCTGTGCTGAAAGATGTCAATGGAAGCTTTATTGATACAGATGAGCCATAACCTGTAGTGAAGGTACTCAGCTTTGCATCGGTCTTGATGGTAATCTGATTCGGAAGCTTTGCCGTAATGGTGCCGTCTTTGTCTACAATTATAATAGTTCCATCTTCTAAGGTGTAAGTCTCAGAAGTAGCATCGCTGGTATCTTGCGCAATACTTGAATTGCTCAACAGCAGGCTCTTGAAATACAACTTGGCGTCTTTGACAGTGAAACCGAGATCGGAAGCATTGAAGGTGTTTTCTGCTTTTGCGGTCTCTTTCTGAGTTGCTTCAGTAGTAGTAGCAGAAACAGCTGTTTTTGTTTCTTCTTTTGCAGTTGTGCCAGTAGCGGTTGTTGTCGTAGCTTCTGTTGTTGCTTTCTTAGTGGAAGCAGCCGCACTGGTAGTTGCCGTTTCTTCAGTAGCGTTGGTTTGTGCCGTCGTAGCAGAAGAGGCTGTAGCTGCAGTGGATTCTTCCTTTGTAGCTGTAGGCTGTGCTGTTGCAACCTTGGCTGTAGTTGTTGTTTCTGCAGCTGTCTTGGTTGCTGTCGTCGTTGCTTCCCCAGTCGTTGAAGCTTCTTTCTTAGCTGTCGTAGACTGTTGTTCTGTTGCATTTGTGCTAGATGCTGCTGTGGTAGTTGATGTTGCTGCAGTAGGAGCAGCTGGTTTTTGTGCAGTTACTTCCTTGGTAGTTTCGGCCTTTGGTTGTTCTGCAGAGGTTTTTACCGTGCTAGATTCAGTTGCGGTAGTTGCTGCAACAGTAGCCGTCTTTGTAGCGGTAGTTGTTTCCTTGTTGGAAGATGTCGTAGCTTCTGTAGTAGCAGTTTCTGCCTTAGTAACTGTAGGCTGCGCTGTTGTAGTTTTTGTAGTGGTGCTTGATGCTGTTGCAGCAGTTGCCGTCGGTGTTGAAACTTGTTGGGTCGACTGCTTCTTACATCCTGTCAAGCCAAGTGAGACTGCCAGGACAAGCGTTGAATAAAAGAAGATTTTCTTTGTTTGTTTCTGTTTGTTCATGTAGATGTTGCAAAAAAGGATTTTGAAATACTCAAAATTCGATTTGCTTTCCTCCTAAAATTGTTATCAGGTTCTACGAAAACCGATAAAAAGTAGTATCAGTTGATACCATGATTATCTTTTCTTAATCTATAGTTCCATACTTCTGTTATAGTTATTTAGTCGTTTTTTACAGACTTCCTAAGCAATAACTGATCCTAGCATAGATGTAAGTAAGAGGCTTTGCAAGTGGTAGCACGCAAAACACATCAAAACACACTGAAATGACAAATTCCCCACATATTACCAAAGTGATGTTACACAATTTTTTATATATACCAAAATATAGTAATAAACTTACCTGTATGACTAAAATATGATTTCAAAAAAGTATAATTATTTATTTTACTAATTGATTGCATATCTATTTGCTGCTTTGTTTTCCCCCAAAACGATTCTATTTGTTTTTGGGAAAACAGTTTTTGTTGTAAGTCGCTTTTCATAGACCTTTAAGTTATAAGTTCTACTAAATAGATATTTGTATAAATTTCCTTAGAACAATCTAAAATATTTAATTGTAGTTTACTGCTACTTTGATTGTCGGTATACATTATCATCAATGAACAGAGGTTTTACAAGCAAAATTTATTTGTTTCTTATAAGTTCTTAAAATAAGATCTTGGTAAGATATATTTCGTATTGTATCATTTTAGGTTCCATCAATTTCTTTGAATAGAACTTATAGCTAGGGAATCAAATCCTTTTCCATACAAATGGATTCTGGCATATTGCGATATTGACCATAGTTTTTGATGATATGAAAACCATTTGAAGCATACAGTCCTATTGCTTCTTTCAAAATCATTCCAGTTTCCAAGATCAACCTTCTATAGCCTTTTGCAAATGCTCTTTTCTCAAGTGCTTCCAATATGGTTTTACTGTACCCCCGATGCCTATACTTTTCTTTTGTAAAGACTCTTTTTATTTCTGCTATGCCAGGTCCGTACTCTTTGAAGCTTCCACATGCAACCGCTTCTCCGTTTTCGATAACCAGAGCAACATCATGTATATTTTCCAACTTATTGTATTGGACATATTGAGCCCTTTGTTTCTCTCCACCGACAATGTAGTTCAAATACTCATCCAATTCATGGCACAGTGCGATAAAATGTTTATCATTGCCATCTGTAAATATAAGATCCATTCTGAGTTTTTCCTATCTTTCATAAAGTACTCATCTACACTTGAATATCTGGCTATAAGTCATACACCTGTGTGTCAGGCTATAACCTTTTTCTCTTAAAGAGTAGGTGTAATCATGTTGTACGTTTTCGCTTTCTTGGCTTTTGTTCTGATAATTCTTCACAGGTTGCAGTTACCAAAGCCACTAAGGTTTCTGAATCATCAATATCCTCGATGAGGAAATAGTCCTTTGCTCCTGCATAAGGTGGCATCTTTGCCAATTCAGGACGAAGTCTGTGTCCTGCATCCGTAATTTTTATAAAAAGCTGATCATCACAAACAAGTGCAAAGATTTTCCCGTTACAATATAACCCATACTCACCGAACATCTTGCGATAGGTGATACACCCTGCATTTTGCATCTGGTCCGTGAGATATTGTACAAATTCCTGCTGTGATGCCATCAAACTTCTCCTGTTACAACAGCGTAGAAACTGATTAAGTTTCTTGCCGGATGTGCAGTCTGGCAAGCATACTGTTTCTGTTTCGTAATTCCTACAAATGTCCTGCTTATAGTATAAAATCTTCCATCTATTATTCATTGCATTGGAAAATACCTATTAGCAATACCTTATAGATATTAATGACTAGGCCGTCACCAATTTCTAAAAAGGCGTTCGGTTCCCTTATCTTTCTGTTCTTGGCTGTAACTATCTTATCATAGAAGGAATGACAGCTCTATGGCGTCAACTGAAGTTTCGCAGATGGAATTGACAGATTGTAATCGTATATTTCCATAATACGTTAACTCAACCGAAAATGAAAATTGATTTTATTTCCGTATAGTTAGATAGTGTTTTGAATCCTGTATCCTTATCATTGAGAGAAATAGATGCCTTCAGTAGGTGATGTGACTGCGGAAGGTTCAGGATGTTATTGTGAGGAAAACCTATAAACTGTAAAATCATTATAAAACAAAGTGAAATAAATCATCTGAATTTTTTAATCTTGAAAAGAATTACTACATAAGCCAAGCACTGTATCAGCTCTTTGTTCCTGCATCTTTGTGAAGAATTTTATCAGTTTGGAATTTCTTGTTTCCTAACATGGCAAAGCAGAGAACTGCTATGCTGGCGCCGGTTCCTGCGGCAAGCCAAAGTCCATGGTAAGAAAAAGCACTCAGCAGCATACCACCAAAAAGTGGCCCTAATAGTTTTCCTGCAGTCCAGAACATCTTGACCACTGCACCGAGTCTTCCCCTGAAGTTGATCGGTATGTTATTGAACCGATAGGCGGCTTCGTTGTTGTTTACCAGCAGTTCTCCAAGAGTAAAAATTACTGTCAACAGATAGAACTGCCAAGGTATATGGATAAAGGCAAACAGGGTAAATGCAATGGTAAACAAGATTGCCGCCATAACCAGGCTTCGAATCTCATTTCTCTTTTTGCTCCATGCAAGCACAAGTGGATTTGCAAGAAGGATAAGTCCTGCGTTGACTGTGACAATGGTTCCGTAGAGCTTGGCGCCATTAACTCCGAACAAGCTTTCAGTTTCCAGTGGTAGAGAAAACGTGGTCTGGCTATAGGCAAAATTACATAGGAGGATTCCAAAAGAAAACCAAATCAACTGAGGACGTGCAAGGAAGGCCTTCAATGTCGAACCAGTTTCAGCCCGTTCTGCAGTTTCTGTTTTTTTACTTTCTGAAACAACTTCTTTTGTTGGCAATGTTTCTGATACCAGAACCAGTACGATGATCATAGCAACAAGTTGTAACAATCCGCTTCCCCAGAAGAGCCAGCTTGGATGCGTTGTATAAAGAAAAGCTGCCAAAAGAGGCCCTGTTGCATAAGCAACATTGATGGCAAAATAAATGAGGCTGAAAGCAGCCTGGCGGTCTTTGGGACCTGTAATATCAGCTTCCAAGGCTTCTCTGGCAGGGTCGGTGATACCATCGAAGAATTTGCCTAGGATGATAAGATATGGAGCAAAGGATTTGGTAAGAAAGAATCCACATGTAAGGTAACACACTGCCATGGCAGTCTGGCTCCAGATCATTTGTCCCTTTCTGCCGAACCGATCACAAAGCTTTCCTCCAAGTAGGGAACCAGGGATATGCGCAATGAACAAGGCAGAGACCATAATGCCTGCCGTTGCTGTGGTATATCCAAGTTTCTGTGTCAAGTAAAGAGAGAAGAACAATGTTATGAACTCACCGAAGCAGTTGATGAATGAAGCAAATGCCATGACGTAGATCTCATGATGCAATCCCTTATAGATACCCAAAGGGTTCCTCATAGCTTTGCCTCCTAACTGCATGTTTTTCCATACAATATATTCGTTTAGTATAAAAATTCTATACAGTGTAGGTCAATATAATTAAGTGTTAAGGACTCTATCTTTGTAATAGTGTAAGACAACTTTTTGTACACGATAATAGGCTTTTAAGAATTATGACAGAACAAAGCCGTAATAGAAAAACAGGCACCCTTGTTGATAGAAGCGGTATACACTTGTGGTATAAGTTGCTAAAGATAAGTTCATTGTTTAAATTTTTCTTTTTTGCTCTTTTACCCTTTCTGGCGTGATTTAAGCACTTGAGTAATTTGTATTTTTGAAAAACAAAGAAATAATTCAATTTAATATATAACTTTTCTTACAGTTTGAGTTAGTTGTCTATTGTAAATAATGAAAGTTATGACATAATCAAAACTTGAAAAGAAATCACATGAAGGGGTGTTCCTGTACCTATAAGGAAACACTTCCTTATTGGGTTAAAAGAGGTCCTGCTGTGTCCATAAACAAGAAAGTGAAATCTGCTATATGTGTATATAAACTTTTGTTCATTGCTTTGCTTTCTGTTCTGCCTTTGTTGGCAGGTTGTCAGGAACCTGATCCCTACGGTGAACTGCAGCTTGGCTTAGACGAAGGTACTTCCAAGTCGATAACTCCCGGAAGCAGTGCCAAGGTCACCCAGGTGTCCTTCTGGGGGGAAGAGACGAACAGCAGCAAGACGCTTTCCAAGCAGACCTTGATCCTCGGTGAAAAGAATACGGTCTCCAGCATTCCCGTAGGCACCTGGGACTTCCATGTGGAAGGGATGAACAGCGACGGGACGGTGATCACCGAACAGGCCGATGCAACCGGAGTCGCAGTCAACTCAGGGAAGACGAGTTCCATCAGCTTCACCCTGCATTACCTTACAAGTGACACCGGGACCTATAGCATAGGGATAAGCTGGCCGGAAGACCTGTCATCGACCTTTACCAAGGTTGAGGCAAGCCTTGGGGACAGTTGGTATGAAGGGACAGCAAGCGGGGGCAGTGCGACGGTGAGTGGCAGTGCCGATGCCGGTGACTACATGGTAGGGGTGAGGTTCACCAATCCTTCCGGTACACAGATTACTTTCTCAGGGATGGACATGGTGAACGTGTTCACGGGGCTGGAGTCGAGCGGGACGATAAGCTTCGAGGACGCTGACTTTACCAAGGCGGCACAGCCGACGATAAGCACAGGTGATGTTACCGGCGGCAAGCAGGTGACCATGGCAACCGATACAGCAGAAGCGGCAATCTACTACACGACAGATGGGACTGACCCTGCGACCAGCAGTACGAGAGAGAGCTATACGGCTCCGTTCACCTTTGCAGAGAGCAAGACGATAGAGGCAGTTGCCGTGAAGGCTGACCTGCTGGACTCAGAGGAAGCCAGCCGAGCTGTTACGGTTTCTGCTGCAGTGACACCGACCTTCAGCCTGAGTTCAGGAGATACGCAAGATGTTGCCATCAGCTGCAAGACTAGCGGAGCAACCGTCCATTACCGGTATGCGGTAGGCAGCGGAAGCTACGGGGACTGGACAGAAGGGATGGCAGTGCGGGTGACGCAGGGCAAGGAGCTCAAGGTGGAGGCCTATGCAGAAAAGGACGGGATGGTCAGGTCTGCCACAGGGACACAGACCTACAGTGTTGCCTCAAGTTCGGGCTTCAGCAAGACCACAGGAACCTACAGCAATACATTTACGTTGACACTGACTGGCGATACCATACGCTACAAGGTAGGAAGCGGTACCTACAAAACATATTCCTCGTCAGGCATCAGCATCACAAGCACAGGGACGACGGTCACGGCATTCAACGAGGCAAGCGGGGAAGTGAACTCTGCACCTGTGAGCAACACCTATACCCTGAAGGTGGCGACACCAGTCATTTCCCAGAGTGCAACGACAGGCGGGCAGAAGGTAAGCATCAGCTGTGGAACCAGCGGAGCAACCATCCACTATACGACGGACGGGAGTACTCCGACTGCATCGAGTACAATAGGGACGAGCCTTACCCTGACAAGTGGCAAGACGGTGAAGGCCATAGCGGTGAAGGACAACTTTGCCAGTTCTGGAGTGGCAAGTAAGGCAGTTGCAGTTTCAACAGTAACGACACCGACTTTCAGTCCTACAGGCTGTACCTTCAGTGATACGCAAAGCGTAACAATGACAAGTACCAGTGGGGCCACCATCTACTACACGACAGATGGTACTACACCGACGACAAGTAGCAGCCATATTACATCAGGAGGAAGCATTCCCCTGAGTGCTACGACTACAATAAAAGCCATGGCGGTGAAGAGTGGCATGGCAAATTCTGCGGTTGCAACAAGCGGAGAATATACGAAGAAAATTACCTATACGATCGGTAGTACTGGACCTGCGGGAGGTAAGGTGTTCTATGACAAGGGTTCCTATAGCGATGGCTGGCGGTATCTTGAAGCGGCACCTTATGATGAAGGATATTATATCTGGGGAGGCTATGGTACATCAGTCTCGACGTATACTGCAATCGGGACAGGGAAGGCAAACACTGAGGCAATTGTGGGGGCACTTGGAAGCGGCACCTATGCAGCAAGGTTGTGCTATGACAAGACACTGAACGGATACAGGGACTGGTTCCTGCCATCAAGGGATGAGTTATATGAAATGTATAGGCAAAGAAATAGTATCGGAGGATTCAGGAGCGATTGGTATTGGAGTTCTTCTCAGTCCAGCGATTGCAGCGCGTACAGCGTGGACTTCTACGATGGCAGCAAAGTCGACAGCCACAGGGGCAGCAACAACTATGTGCGGGCTGTGCGGGCTTTCTGATTACCTATTTGTCAATTTGACTATTTTGAAAGGAGGTGCAGGAACCTAGGGGCCTGCACATGAAATACAAGGAGCTTTCTGTGGCATTATACTATGACTTGCCGGTATTCCCTGAGGTGTACCGCATGGTTCTTAGTATTCTGAATGAGCTAATTACAGAGAATATGGGTTTGTCCTTAGATGTGCTATGCCAATAAGAAAATAGCTTGTTGGCTTAAAAACATTGTTTGGCAAACCAATACATCTAACTTTATGAATTGTACAATTACATACAAAGATGGATATCAAAGTCCATCTTAACCGAAGAAACTGTTGTAATATAAAGCAATTAAATCGAAGTTACTTTCCCCTGTTAGGTTGATCATCCTGATGATAATCATGAAAGTATCTTAAAAAAAAATCCTTCTGTCTGTTTACCAGACAGAAGATAACTTATTCTCATAATTAGAAATGATTAATGACAGATATTTGACTATGTATTGTTCTGTTCTGGAAGCAATGCCGTTGACCTCAGATCACCTTCATTCAGACGTCTGATGATATACCCGTTTTTTACAGGTTTGTCAGTCTTCAGGTACTGGACTTTGCAATGGTCAATCTGGGAAACTTCATTGAACTGGTCATCCAACAGTGTATAGTCATCATCAATCAGATGCAGGACATCCTTTCCGATATATTCCAACCTTTGGCCTTTCTTGACTTGGAACCGGACATCAAGGCTCCATATCCCTGGTTTGACTTCATCATGAATGATACCGATAAACAAGTAATTTCTCTCATAGCCGTCGATAGTAGGTGTGTTGATATCATCATCCAACTTGTTATTGTTGCCATAGAAGAAGCCCGTAGAGTATTCCCTATGGCTGATATTGAACAAATCCTTGCGATATTCCTTCCAGTCATCTACATGGTCAAGAGCTTTCCTGTATGCCCTGGTAACAACTGCTACATAGTAGAGGCTTTTCATCCTGCCTTCAATCTTTAAGGAATCGACACCAGCATCAATGAGATCCTGCAGATGGTCAATCATGCACAGATCCTTTGAACTGAGGATGGTCGTATAGCCGTTTTCCTCGCTGATAGGATAGTATTCCCCTGGTCGTTCAAGCTCTTCAAGAGCAAGGTCAGCAGGCTTCTTTTCAGCTAGCCGATAATGCCACCGGCAGGAATGGGCACAGTCACCCTGGTTGCCGGACCTCCCTGCAAAGAAAGCAGAAAGGAGACAACGGCCTGAATAGGCCATGCACATGGCACCATGGACAAACGTTTCTATCTGGAGTTCAGGCACGGCATCCTTGATTCGCTTGATATCGTCGATCGAAGCCTCACGGCCAAGAATGACTCTTTTCGCACCAAGCCTGTAGTATGTCTTTGCAGCTCTGGCATTGAGGCAACTTGCCTGGGTGGAAATATGGATCTCCTTATCCGGACAATATTCCTTCAGTATATCCATGGCTCCTAAGTCAGACACAATGAAAGCATCGAAAGGCCAGGAAGCAAGCTCTCCTGCACTTTTTTCAAAGTGCTCAATCTGATCCTGATGAAACAGGATATTGGTTGCCAGATACAGTTTCTTACCGGTCTTAACCCTCAGTTGCTCAAGAGCTTCCTTGTCATCCAAGGCAATGTTACGGGCATTTGCCCTAAGCGAATAAGCAGGAAGCCCCATATAAGCGGCGTCGGCCCCGAAAGCCAACGCCGTCTTAAGTTTATCAAAATCTCCGGCCGGGCTGAGGAGCTCAACCATTGAGAGCCTCCTTGACCGCGGTCGCAATGGTCGCTGCCATTGTCTTCAGCTTCTTGTCTTCCTCGACAGAAGCAGCTTCCTTTTGTGGCCGGACTGCATCCTTGTCATCAGGAAAAGCAAAATCCAAGACTTCGTTTACCTCGTGCATCAGATGGAAGCTGACACCCTTGGTTACTAGTTCATCCAGTTCATCCAAATCCTTCTTGTTGTTTGCAGGAATAAGGATATCTGTAATCCTGTTTCGCTTTGCAGCAAGGACCTTTTCCTTCAGGCCTCCGATAGGCAGTACCTTGCCCATCAGGGAAATCTCACCTGTCATGGCAAGATGCGGCCTGATGACCTGGCCTGTAGCCAAGGAGAACAAAGCTGTCGTCATCGTGACACCGGCACTTGGTCCGTCCTTCTTGATGGCGCCTTCAGGTACATGGAGATGAATGTCATGGGTGGTGAACCACTCAGGATCAATCCTCAGCTGTACTGCATGACTCTTCAGCCAGGTGAGAGCAATGTTGACACTTTCCTGCATCACATCACCCAGCTGACCTGTCAACTGGAGTTTGCCGTTTCCCTTGAAAGCTTGGGCTTCTATTGCAAGCGTATCACCGCCCATGTTTGTCCAAGCCAATCCAATTGCCATACCCGGTTTGTCAGCGACGATGATATCATCGTCATTGAAATATGGAAGGCCAAGGAATTCCTTCAGATCCTTGTCATTGACCTTGATAGGTCGGGCAAGATCCGGATTTTCCAATATCTTCAAGGCAATCTTACGATTGATCTTGTCCAAATTCTTCTCAAAGTTCCTTACACCGGCTTCCCTGGCATAGCGCTCTGCGATTTTTCTGAGAATTACTGAGGAAAATTTGACATCATCGCCGGTAAGCCCGCTCTTTCTTCAGGCTCTTTGGTACCAGATATTTCTTTCCGATCCTGACCTTTTCCTCACTGGTATATCCGCTGACCTCAATCAGCTCCATCCTGTCCAGCAACGGAGTAGGTATGGTAGAAATTGAGTTGGCAGTTGCAATGAAAAGTATATGGCTCAGGTCAAAGGGGAGATCCAGATAATTATCCCTGAAGTGATTGTTCTGTTCAGGATCAAGCACTTCCAGCAGGGCACTTGCCGGGTCTCCTTGGTAGGATTCACCCATCTTGTCTATTTCATCGATGAGAAATATCGGATTGTTGGTCTTGACCGTCTGGAGTCCCTTGATGATCTTGCCAGGTATTGCCCCGATGTAGGTCCTTCTGTGGCCTTTGATCTCAGCTTCATCCCTCATGCCACCGACAGAGAAACGGAAATATTCCCTTCCCAGTGCACGGGCAATGGAAGTACCGACACTCGTCTTACCTACGCCGGGAGCTCCGACCAGACAGAGTATGGCACCCTTGTCATCTTTCTTCAGGTCCTTGACGGCAAGGAATTCCAGTATCCTGTTCTTGACATCCTTCATGCCGTAGTGATCATGATCAAGTATCTTCCTGGCAGCCTTGATATCAAGGTTCTGCTTTTTCCCCTCTTTCCATGGCAAGGCAAAGACAACATCAAGGTAAGTCCTCGTAAGTGAGAACTCAGGACTCATCATATCAAGTCCTGCCAGGCGTCCGACATCATCAGCGACTTTTTCCTTTGCTTCATCGTTCATGAAAGGACTGAGTTTCTTGAACTTGTCATGATATTTCTTGATCAGGTCATCCTTGGGGTCTTTCTTTATCCCCAGTTCCATCTGGATGGTGTTCATTTCCTGACGAAGGAAAAATTCCCTCTGGTTCTTTGACACCTTCTGGTTGACCTTCTCAAGGATGTTCTGCTGTATCTTGGAGATTTCCTCTTCATTCTTTATGTGGATCAAGAGCTTCTCGATCCTTGCGCGTACGTCGAGCTCCTCAAGCAGTTCCTGCTGTTCCTTGCCATCGATCTGGATATTTGCAGCAATGAAGTCCTGCAAGTTTGCCAGGATCCTGTATGTTGATCATATTGAGCTTCATCTGCTCGGTGAACATCGGATCATGTGAACCTAAGTTCTTTATCTCTGACATACAGCTGACGTGTCCATGGGACAAGGGTATCATCTCCCGGTAAAATATCATCCAGATATTCAGCTTCAGCAATCAAGTAGGGGCCGCTTTGCAAGAAATTACGTACCTTGAATCTCTTTATTGTTGAAATGAAGACATGTACGCCTCCATCCGGTAACTTTATTTGCTTGACTACCTTTGCGACGGTGCCTACTTCATAGAGGTTTGTCCTATCATAGGATTCACCCTCTTCAGCTGAATCTTTAGTGAGGATAAGGCCGAGGTTACCACCGTGTTTGATGGCCTGATTGACCACGTCGATGTCCCTGTTGTCAGTGAACATCAGGTGCGTAAGCAAGCCAGGAAATACCGGGGTAGGGCTTACCGGTAATATGAATAGGTTGGACGGGAGCATCTGTTCGGCTCTCATCAGGTCCTTTTCACTCATGTATTCCTCCGAATAGTTGTATCTTTCGTACAAAAGATAACCAATAATAAGCTAACGGGATAGCCCCAATTTGCGTAAAAAACTACCAAAATACCATGGATTGGTAAAATCTGCAGCAATAGGGAAGGAACAGGACAAGAAAAAGCTGTACCTGATTCTGATTGCAGGTACAGCTTTTTTGAAACAGCCAAGTTCTCTTATAGTACTTGCTACCTTACGATCTTTGTTCCTGCATTGCCGTAGAGAGCATCATATATATGAGCTGGGTCCGTGATAAGTCCTGTATTGCCTGTATGTCCGACGAAATCTACCATTGCCTGGATCTTCGGCAACATGGAGCCCGGTGCGAAATGGCCTGCTTCCATGAATTTTCCTGCTTCTTCGAGATTGATGGTATCAAGGGTCTGCTGGTTCGGCTTGCCGAAGTTCAGGCAGACTTTTTCGACAGCCGTGCTTATGACAAACAGGTCTGCATTGAGCTGTTTTGCCAGCATTGCTGCTGCCAGATCCTTGTCAATGACTGCATCCCTGCCAGAGAGCATCCCATTGCTCTCTCTTACTACAGGAATGCCACCGCCTCCGGCAGCTATCACCACTACGCCGGCTTCTGTCAGGGCCCGTATCGTTTCGATTTCAATGATATGCGTGGGCTTTGGACTTGGGACGACCCTTCGCCAGCCTCTTCCTGCATCTTCCTTGCAGACCCAGCCGTTCTTTTCCATCATTTCTTTTGCATCCTCTTCACTCATGAACGAACCGATCGGTTTTGAAGGCGCATCGAAAGAAGGATCTTTTGCATCAACTTCTACCTGGGTTACTATTGTCGTTACCTGTGGATGAAGTCCCACTTGGATGAATTCATTGTCCAATGCCATCTGCAGTTGATAGCCGATGGCACCTTGGGTATCAGCTACGCATGAATCCAACGGGACGTCATGCAGTATCTTCCTGGAATATTCCGCCCTTAAGAGTATGTAGCCGACCTGGGGGCCGTTGCCATGGGCTATGACGACCCTGTTGCCGGCCTGTACCAAGCGAACGATGTGATGCGCCGTTTTTCTGGCTGCCTCATATTGGGCATGGACGGTAACATGCTTTGCATCTTCAATAAGCGAATTACCTCCGATGGCTATGACGATCAATTTCCCATTGGCCATATCTATCTACCTCCGACAAGGATACCCTATCATATCATGTTTGCAACATAATGCAACAGATTTTTTAAACAATAGATACGATGTCAGAAAGAAATGAGACCATTTGCGAAAAGTATTGCCGGGATAGTTCCGATACAGACCAGTGTCGACAACCCCAACAATGCAGAAGCATAGGTATTGTCGCGTCCGAAGCGCAGTGCAAACATCGGACTTGTGGAACCTATAGGGCAGGCCGTTGAAACCAGGACCGTCAGCCAGACGATATCATTTGGCCAACCCAGTTTGGCCAGAAGCAATCTGCCGAAGATCAGGAACAGGACGGGATAGACGATATTATGCATGATGGTAATGAAGTATCCTCTGGCAGAAAGGAACAGGTCCTTGAATGAATTCATAGCCAATGAAGCTCCGACAACCAGCATTGCAAGCGGCGTGTTCATTGCAGCTATCTGCTGCATGGGGGCAAGTATGATATCCGGTAGCGTGAAACCTGTCACATAGCAGGGAAGTCCTATGAATATGGCTATCATGTTAGGATTCAGCAAGATATTGAGCAGGTCCTTACCTGTTACCTTGCCTTTCAGCATGACCACGCCGTATGACCAGCAGATGATTTGGAAGACGGAGATGTAACCAGTGACAAGGAAAACTCCTTCCTTGCCGAACATTACCTGCAGCAACGGCAATCCGATGAATCCACAGTTCGTGTACATCAGGGACATCCTGTCGACCAGATAGTCCTTGCTCTGTGCATGCTTGCTGACAGCGATGATGGAAAAGAATATGGCAACACCCATGGAGAGGAAAGACAAAGCAATGACCTGCAGGAGCGAATGGAGCTTTGCAGGAGAGAAAGGTGTCTGGTAGCTGGTGAAGATAAGGATGGGCGAAACGATATCCAGCAATAGGTCCGTCAGCTTCTTGTTACCCTCTTGGGTAAAGATGCCTTTTTTCATCCCTATCATCCCGATTGCCAATATTACGAAGAGTTTTAGGATGGAAGAAGCCGTATTTGTCACTATATCCATAAATTATCTGCAGCTACCCCTTGGCCTGACATATTTTGGTGATACTATATACCTTTGTCACTTATGTGAAAAGTAAGCTTAACTGACTTTGTTGCCGTCCAGACGGATTTTCAGGCGTTTCTGTGGGGCTTGCATAATATAGAAAAGAAGGATGGGGAGTACGATGTTGTAATTGTCCTGGAACAATATAGTGGAGTGAAGAATCAGTTTTACCAACAAGTAGACAGCAATGAATATTGCTTCAAGGCGACAGACCTTTGCAAAATGCAAGAGGCTCCTTGGATTCCTTTTCCGTATGATCCTGATGGCAGAAGCAAGCAAAAGACCTGCTGTCACAGGGTTGACGAAAATGAAGTTTTCGTTGAACCAGGCGGGATCGAGATCCGAAAAGAACATGAGGAAGGCAAGTACCAGTGAAAGGACAAGCAGCAATGCTGCAACGATAGTCATGAGAATTCCGTATGGCAAATGGCTTCTCAGACGCCTGGACAACAGAAAAAGTAGATTTAGCCCCAGTACGAACAGAAGGGGGAAGCAAAGATATATGAAGAATGCATCGCTGAAGGGCGATTTTCGTATGCCGGCCGTTTCTTGGTAATATACCTTTGTATTTGCAAACATATCCGGTGTTTTGTCTTGGATGGTCTTTTCCAGCCGTTCTGGAAGAAACATGGCGTCCCAACTGCTGATCTTCTTATCACAAGGCTGTCCCATGATGAAATTGAGGAACCAGCCAATGAACATATTCTGACTCATATAAGGGAGGGAAAGTGATCGATAGGTCCCTGCATTGTCATGGGCCGTGGCTTGTTTCAACTTGCCGTCAGAGACCTTGTCGAGTATATCCCGTATCCTGGTAGCACAGTTGTCCTTGAAAAAATGATAGAGATAGACCTTGTTCTTTTCAGTTGCATTGTAACCGAGGAAGTCAATGATTCCTGCCTTTTCCTCCGGGCTTAGGTTGAGCTTTGTCAACTTGATGCTTCTATCTTCCTCCACGGTATAACCCAATCGGCCGGCAGCATATGATAAGTCAAGCTGATAGTACATTTTTCCTTCGATGAAGTGGAAATAGAAATTCTTTTCACGGTTGTTGAAGACCCCATAGTCATAGACAACCCCTTCCTTTCCTGGCCGTTCCAGAAGCAGGGCCGTATGCCCGAACCATTCCCAGACTGGATTCCCGGAAGCAATGGAAACGAGGTAGATATCGTAGGTATCAAGGATTTTCTTCTGGTTGTCCGAAAGTGGCTCTGAAAAACTGCAGGAAGTCAATTCCTTTTCACTTGGAAAAGGATTTGACAGATGATTGCCGGCAAGACTGGCTCCGAACAACGGGACCAAAGAAAGCCACACGGCGATAAGGGTGAAGTTGAATTTCCTCAGATGCATGGGATTATCATAGCACAGGAGGGGTAGAGAGAAAAGCATCATTGCTTCGCTTCATGGCTTTTGTTGACTCTCATGGCCTTTTTGGACTACCTTTCGAAACTGGGGGTAATGGTGGAACGCAATGTAACGGCGCAGGCAATAGTCCTGCAGAACAGAAAATCCGGCGAAAGCAACCGAAACTTGACATTGTTGAGCAAGGAGCTTGGGATTTTTGAAGTTACGTGCTATGGGATGCGTAAGCCAAAAGCTGGCATACATGTGCGCCAGTTTATGGAAGGTGTGTTTTATTTATACTATTATCAGACCCATAAGCGTTTTGTGTTGAAAGATTTCAATCCGCTGAAAACCAATGATGGCATTCTCTTGGATTATGCACATGTAGTCAGTGCCGATCTGCTGTGTGAGTTTGTACTGAAGACTGGCTGCGATGATATGACGTATGCATACCGGTTGCTTTCCAGAAGTTTGGAATTGCTTTGTCTTGGAAATATTCCGGAAGATTTGATTGTCATTCAATTCCTTCTGCGTCTGATTAGGGAAAACGGTTTTTTTTCTTCATTTGAGCGTTGTCCGGTCTGTGACAGGGAAATAGATGCACAGGAAGTCATGTCCTTTACTTCTCATCTGAGTGCTCCTTGCTGTGAACAGTGCGGAGACCTGGGGGCAACCATGATACTACCTCCAGGGGCGCGGCGGTATCTCAGCCTGACGATGGACATGGAACTGGACCAGGCACTTGAGGTCCGGCTGACCGTACAGACCGGTGCCAGGATCCGAGCTTACATGCAACGCTGGGCCATGCATGTGATAGGCCGCCCTTTCCGTAGTTTGGATGCCCAGGTTGCTGCTGTAAAGAACTGAAAAGAGAGATAGATTGCTGTGAAATGGAATAAAAAGAAGATTGATGTTACGGAACTGAAAAGATTGCATGATCTTTTTGGTGTTGATGTGATAAGTGCCTCGGTATTGGCCAGAAGAAATATTACCAGTAAGAATGACATAAAGTTTTTTCTTGAAAATGAACTCATTTATCTCCATAGTCCCTTTCTTTTTGAGGATATGGGAGAGGTCGTTGACAGGATCAACGAGGCCTGCGAGGAAAAAGAAAAGATCAGGATATTCGGAGACAGGGATGTGGATGGTATTACTTCCACTTCACTGCTCAAGGAAGAATTGGATGGCATGGGCCTGGATGTGACATGGTCGGTACCAGACGGCGATGATCCCTATGGCATGACGCTGGATAAAGTCCATAAGGCAAAGGAAGATGGCATCAGCCTCATCATTACCGTTGACTGCGGGATAAGTGAAGTTGAGGAAATTGCGCTTTCCAGACAACTTGGCATTGATACGATTGTCCTTGACCATCACCTTGCAGGGGAAACCTTGCCGCCTGCCATAGCCATTATTGACCCGAAGATTGAAGATTGTGGGTATCCGTTCGAACATCTTGCCGGTTGTGGAGTAGTCAGCAAGGTCATATGGGCCCTGCGTTTTTCCCAGACTGACCTCTACAATGAATCTGTCATCCTGCTCCATGCCCAACCTGGGAATGAGACTGTACGGATCCAAGCCCTGAAATTCCGTAATTTCATTGAGACCGACAGGGTAGTGGATGAAATAAGTCCCGGACTCATCAAGGCATCACAGTCCAAGATCATACCTTTCCTTGACTGTGGCCTTCCGATCCTGGTACTTGATGCTGCTACGGAAAAAATCCAACTCACTGCTGCCTTTGGCAGCAATGTGGATATCTACCTGCAGGACCTGCGTGCAGATGTCGACAAGTCCATTCCCCAAGTGCGTGGAAAAAGTCTCTTCAATTTGTCGCTTGTATCTCATTCAGGAAGGTATAGCCTTATCGAACATGATGAGCTGGATGTCTTGCTTGGCCTGTTCCAATCCCTCTGTCTTAGACGTTATCCACGTATCGGAAAAGAATTTGACAGTGTATTGGATCTGGTTGCCATAGGGACGATTGCCGACATGATGCCGATGGTCGATGAGAACCGCATACTGGTCAGACGCGGCCTGCAGGTCCTTTCGACGGTGCCTCGCATGTCATTGGTACCGCTATTGACAGCAAAGGGATTGCTGGGAAAGAAGATCGGGACTACGGAAATCGGTTGGAATATTTCTCCGCTTATCAATGCTGCCGGTCGTATGGGCAAGCCTGACGTTGCCGTAAAGATGCTTCTTGCGGACAAACAGGAGGAAATTGAGGAACTGAGCCGTCAGCTCATTGCCTTGAACAAGCAGCGGCAGAAGCTCGGTGATACGGCGTGGACCGAGATGCAGAAGGAAGCAAAACGTAGTTACGAATATTTCGGAACCAAGATGGTGCTGGTGGAACATACAAGCGTCAACCGCGGGATTACCGGGTTGATGGCTTCAAGGTTGCTTACCCTTTTCGGTGCGCCGGCCATGGTCATTGCAAGGACAGGTGAGGGAAGTATCACCGGCAGCATGCGTAGTCCCGAAGGATTCAACATACGGGATTTCCTTGCTAATTTTGATTCCTTGCTTGATGATTATGGCGGACATGCCTGTGCAGGTGGCTTTTCCCTTTCAGAAGCCAATCTTCCTACGTTCAAGAAGCAGGTGGAAGATGTATTGGATACCATGGATTGTCTCGAGGAACAGGAAGATGTCATTGATATCGACTGTACGGTGCCTCCCCAGTATATGACTCCCAAGCTCCTGAAGGTTTCGGAAACTTTTGAACCCTATGGTGAACAGAACCCTGCAGTGGTCTATCAGATCAGCGGAGCCAGGGTCCTTGATGCCGTATTCATCGGAAATGCGGGATCTGGAGTCCGCCATCTCAGGCTTACCCTTTCCTATGGTGCGTACAAATGGCCGGGCGTCTATTGGCGAGCAAGTCAGAAACTTGATAAGGATTTTGCTGTGGGGGACAGTGTCGACTGCGTATTCAGGTTGGGACGAAACAATTTCAGGGGACAGGAGACGCTTCAGCTTACCATCATGGACATGCATAGGATAATGAAAAAAGAGGATCAAACGGTGTAGTCTGTTGCCTTTGTTTCTAAAAAGATTTTCCAACAGACAAAAAAATATCGATGAGTGTTGAAATTTTTTTCTCAATTTACTATAGTCACTTACGGTACAGCCCAAGGCCGTGCTCCGGTCATTTTGCCGACCGGTAAGTTTCCCCGATTGACATGTGGAAAGGAGGTGATAAGAATGGCATATGTAAAAGTTGAAGACAATGAACCCTTGGAAAAATCAATCAAGCGTTTCAAGCGCATGGTTGAAAAAGAAGGCATCATCCGCGAATGGAAGAAGAGAGAATACTTCGAGAAGCCATCCACCATCCTTAACAGGAAAAAGAAGGCACTTGCACGCAAGCAGCTGAAGAAGACATCAAAGATGCATTCCAAGAATTACTAGGAAATTGTCCGCCGGGGTATCCCGGCGGTTTTTTACTCTGTCGCAGATTTGTTTCCCTTTGTTTCTATTTTCTGACATGACTAATTTAATTGTAAATATATTAGTTATTTATTGAGCATATAAGAAAATTCCCATATTCAATTTGACATAATCATAAATACTGTATATACTAAGATAAAATTTATGTTGAAGACTCAACAAAAGATAAGGGGTAAAGAATGCTCATTCTAATTTCAGATGCTTTTGATGCGGCCTTACCGGAGAAATTGTCACGGTTCGGAGAAGTAACTGATGACAAATCCAGGCTCCCTGAAGCTGAAGTCGTACTCGTACGCAGCAAGACGAAATGTACGAAAGAATACATTGACCAGGCAAAGAAACTTAAGCTGATCATCCGCGGTGGTGTAGGAATTGACAACATCGACAAGGATTATGCACAGTCAAAGGGAATCGTCGTGAGGAACACCCCGAAGGCTTCATCTGTTGCGGTAGCTGAATTGGCTATGGCACATATGATTGCTGCTTCGTCCCATCTGATCGAGTATCATGTCGGCATGAAGGAAGGAAAGTGGCTCAAGAAATCCATCAAAAGGACGGAACTTTTCGGAAAGAAGCTTTGTCTTGTCGGATTAGGCCATATCGCCCAGCAGGTTGCAATCAGAGCAAAGGCATTCGGCATGGATGTAGTAGCCTATGACAAGTATGTCCCTGCTTCGGATCTTGCTACGCTTATGCCTACACTGGAAGAGGCTGTTGCTGATGCAGACTATATTTCCATCCATATTCCTCTTACCGATGAGACCAAGGGCATGTTCAATGACAAATTGTTCCAATCATTCAAGAAGAGTCCGATCATTGTCAACACCTGCAGAGGTCTTGTCGTTGATGCGGATGCTATGGCAAAGGCTTTGGAAGATGGCAAGGTGTCATTGTATTGTACCGATGTCTATCCTTCCGATCCTCCTGCTGAAACATATCCCTTGCTTTCCAGTGACAAGGTCATCCTCACTCCGCATGTGGGGGCAAACTCAAAGGAAAATCTGCTTCGGATAGGTGCTGAAGCAATTTCTATCATAGAAGAATCAGTGAAGGAAGGAGTTATCTGAAATGGCGCGCAAGATGAACTTTTTTGCAGGACCTTCTGTCCTGCCCATGGAAGTACTTGAGACTCTCCAGAAGGAATTGGTTGACTACCAGGGCAACGGACAGTCGATGATTGAAACCAGCCACAGGGGTGCAATGTTCGAGAAGATGTATCAGGAATGTCTCAGTGACCTTCGTGAAGTCATGGGAATACCGGAGGATTACTATGTGTATTTCCTTGGTGGCGGTGCAACATTGCAGTTTACGATGATTCCGATGAATTTTCTCAGGCCAGGGACTGTTGCCGATTACCTGAAGAGCGGCTCATGGTCAAACAAGGCTGGTGCTGATGCTGAGAAACTTGGTAACGTCCATTACTATTTTGATGGTACGGCAAGCAAGTTCACGACATTGCCGGATCCAAAGACAGTCAAGCCGAGTGAGGATTCTTCTTATCTGTATCTTTGTTCGAATGAAACCATCGGGGGCATCGAATGGCAGGATTTTCCTGATACCGGTGATGTTCCCCTTATTGCTGATATGTCTTCGGACTTGCTTTCAAGGCCGGTACCGGTTGAAAGATTCTCAATGATCTACGGCGGCGTGCAGAAGAATCTGGGTCCTGCAGGCGCAACTCTCATCATCATGAAGAAAAGCTTGCTGGAAAAACAGAATTTAAACATGACTGCTTATATGGATTATGCCCTGCATGGCAAGAAAGAAGGGTTGTATAATACACCACCGGTGTTTTCAATCTGGGCTGTCAAACTTGTCCTTGAATGGATAAAGAAGAATGGCGGTGCAGAAGGTATGCTCAAGAGAGCAAAGGAAAAGAGTTCTCTCATCTACAATGTGATTGATTCCAGCGATTTCTGGAAGTCTCCTGTAGACAAGCACTTCAGAAGCCGGATGAATGTCGTATTCAGGCTTTCCAGCGAGGAGCTTGAAAAGAAGTTTGTCCAGGAATCTGCGGCAGCGGGAATGCTGGGACTGAAAGGACATCGGAGTGTCGGTGGACTGAGGGCCAGTCTCTATAATGCCTGCCCGAAGGAAGATGTTGAGGCTCTTGCACAATTCATGAAAGAATTTGAAAGGAAGAACGGCTGACTATGACAACCAAACTTGACGATACCAACAAGCAGATAATCAGGGAACTGATTGATGGCAGAAAGCCCTTCAGTGCCATTGCAGAGCACCAAGGGATAACTGAAAATACGGTTCGCTCGCGTGTAAACAAACTTATTGACGAGGGTATCCTTTCGATTACCGGTCTGGTAGATCCTGAGAAATTTTCTGGAATGCAGGTAGTAATCATGGGGGTGAAGCTCAAGACGCTTGATCTGGAGCAGAAGGCAATAGAATTTACTCAGCTGAGAGGAGTTGTTTCTGCTGCGGTGGTAACCGGCAGGTATGATTTGGTATGTGAGCTTGTACTGAATGAGGATGATGGGCTTTCATTGCTTGATTTCTTCAAATATGAGCTTGGTAAGGTGAGTGAAGTAGCCGATGTAGAAACATTCATCGTGTATCAGAGCCATAATCTGAAAGTACCTTACATCCTCTAGTCCTGTATTGTTTCAATTTGTATTCTTGTGGAAGTCACCTGTGAGGCGGCTTCCATATTTTTGACCATTTGACCTTTGCTTATCATTACAAAAATCATTTCTGGATAGTTTAAATTTATGTTTAATAAATGATACACAGTCATTCTATCTTCTGGTAATATTTTCTACTTGGCTTCAATCTGGATATACAAGTAAAGTAAAAGATTGGAGCATTTGGAATTTTCTCTTGACCTTGAAAAAACAATCAATGGCTTTTTATTTTATAATTTTATTCTAATTAAATAATTATACTTAATTTATTTTATAAAATAATGCATTTGTCTTTATCTTGTAACATACTGATTGTACACAGGAATATACAGAATATGCTAAGTGGATGTTAGGATTGATACTGTTGGTATTTATTTTTATCACTGGTTCGTGTTGCAATAAAATTCAACAGAAACCATTGCCAACTGAAAAAAATGGTAAAATTTTGATTGATTTTTAGGTTAACTGATATATACTAGAAATCGGAGTTGCTTTTCGGAAAAAATGACAGGCATTTTTTCCGAAATGCAAGAAAACAAAAGGAGATGAATGTAATGAAACGATTTCAAATTGCTGTACTTGCTATTTTCTGCAGCATGGGATTTTTGTTTGCAAATGGACAGAAGGAATCGGCGACGCCTGCTGCTACCGTCAATGCTGATGCACCGGTTACCATTGAATTCTGGCATGCAATGAGCGGTGACAGGATTGATTTGATTCAAGGTATTGTCGATAAATTCATGGCTGTGAATCCCAATATTACGGTAAAAGTCCAGTATACGGGTTCATACGATGACACGTTGAACAAAGTCAAGGCAGCCTACAAGGCTGGAAATGCTCCGGCAGTTTTCCATAGCTATGAGGTCGGTACCCTTGGTATGATCAATTCAGGCATGATCAAGCCTGTCGATGACCTTGCAACCGAATATAACCTGCCGGTCGATTGGGATAACTTCTTTACTCCTGTACAGTCGTACTACAAATACCAAGGCAAGCATTATTCCATGCCATTCAATTCTTCAACACCGCTCCTGTATTATAACAAGACGTTGTTCAAGAAAGCGGGCCTTGACCCGGACAATCCTCCGGAGACTTTCCAGCAGATCAGGGACGCAGCAATTGCCCTAGCAGAAGATCGGCATTGCAAAGCCAATTACGTGGAACTTGCATGATTGGTATTTTGAAGAATTCCTCTGCCTGCAGGACGCTCCGTTCGTCAACAGTGACAATGGACGTGGTGCAGAGCTTCCTACCAAGGCATTGTTCAACAGTGAATATGGCAAGAGGGCCCTTGACTGGTGGATCGGGCTATACAATGACGGACTGTTCAATGACGTAGGTCCCGGTTGGTCCAACCATAGGGCAGCCTTCGGAAGCGGAGATGCTGCAATCATCCTTTCTTCCTCTTCGGATGTTAACCTCCTGAGCAAGGCCTTGGCACAGAAAGGTTGGGAAATGGGCACCGGATTTATTCCGCATCCGGAAGGTTCCAAAGGTGGAGTCGCCATCGGTGGAGGTTCGTTATGGATTACCAACAAACTTACTCCTGAACAGGAATTGGCAACATTGAAGCTTGTTGAGTTCATTGCCAATGATGAATCACAGACGGCATGGCATAAAGGCACCGGTTATTTCCCTGTAACGAAGTCTGCAATGAACAAGCTTGATTCAGAAGGTTGGTTCAAGGAAAATCCAAATTACAAGACGGCATTTGACCAGCTGTTGGCAAGCCCTGGTACACTTAATTCTTCAGGAGCCTTGCTTGGTGTATATCCAGAGACAAGAGCCATAATCGAATCCAAGATCCAGGAATGCTATAAAGGTAAGGATACCCAGGTAGCACTTGATGAGGCTGCAGCAAAGGTCAATGACCTTATGGCTGAATGGAATGAACTGATCAAACTGTGACCAGTTGATGCATACAGGTATCGATAGGGGGCAATATGCTCCCTATCGTTTTAAACCGGGGAATTTCAATGAATCAATCTTCTTTCAACAACAAGTACCTTCCTTATGTCCTGCTTCTGCCGACGTTTGTTGTACTTGTAATTTTTCTGTTTTATCCTGCCATAGTGACATTCTTGTTGGCTTTCTACAAGGTAAATCCTTATACGAGTGCCAGTAAGTTTGCCGGATTGTATAACTTCCGAAAACTTTTTTCCAGCAGCGGGTATCTGCATAGTTTCCTGTTGTCCCTATGGTTCAGCATCCTTGTAGTGGTCTTGGGACTCGTGGTTTCTCTTGCACTTGCGGTTTTGTTGGACCAAAACCTGAAAGGTTCGAAGATCTACAGGACACTGCTGATATGGCCGTATGCTCTGTCACCGGCTATTGCAGGAGCCTTGTTCAATTTTTTGTTCAATCCTGCAAATGGAATTGTCTGTTATTTCAGCAAACGCTACACCTGGATGACTGAGGGATCATGGGCTTTCTTTGTAGTCGTCCTTGCTGCTACTTGGAAAAACCTTGGATATAACATTGTCTTTTACCTTACAGCTTTGAGGAATGTTCCTTCTGATTCACTTGAAGCTGCAAGTATCGATGGTGCCGGAGCATGGAAGAGGTTCTTCAAGATTACCCTTGCGTATATTTCACCGACGACATTTTTCCTGCTTGTCATGAATACGACCTATGCATACTTCTCTTCCTTCGGGCTGATTGATGTGCTTACCGAAGGCGGTCCTGCAGATTCTACCAATATCCTTATTTATGAACTTTATAGAGATTTCTTTGTTAATTCAAGAATTGGATTTGCAGCGGCAGAGAGCTTAGTCATGTTTGTCTTGGTCGTCATCATTACTGTCTTCCAGTTCAGGACAACCGGGCGCAGTGTACATTATCAATAGGAGGTAAATGAAATGATCAGAAAAAAAAGGACTGTCGTCCTGTTGCATATCCTGTCTATACTGGCCGTCATATTGGTATGTCTTCCTGTGTTCCTGGCCTTAGTCATCAGTTCCCAGACAGATGTGGAGGTTTTCTCGAATCCACCCAAGCTTACGTTTTCCATGAACTGGATACCAAACTATACCACGGCATGGAATCGTGTAAACCTTGGCCGCATGCTGTTCAACTCTACTTTCATTGCTGTAGTAGTGACATTCGGAAAGCTGGTCATGAGTCTGCTTGCGGCATTTGCCTTCACGCATTTTGAATTCAAAGGTAAGCAGTTTCTGTTTTTCGTAATCATCATAACTCTGTTGCTGCCGGTTCCGGTCAGAATCGTGGCATTGTTTGATGTCGTCAAAGATTTCGGTTGGATTGACAGGTATGCCGGTCTCATTGTCCCGTTCTGGGCCAGTGCAACCGGTACATTCCTGTTCATCCAACGGTTCAGGACTGTTCCCTCGGAACTTGTCGATGCTGCAAAGATAGATGGATGCAGACCGATGCAGTATTTTTTCAAGATACTGCTTCCTCTTTGCCACAATACCATCGGGGCTCTGGTTGTCATTGAGTTCATTTATATATGGAACCAATATTTGTGGCCTTTGATGGCAACAAATTCAGATTCCATGCGTGTCGTTCAGATCGGTGTCAAGATGCTGATGAATGCAGAGAGTGCCAATAACTGGGGGGTCATCATGGCTGGTGTCATCATGACTATCCTTCCTCCTCTGCTGATTTTCTTCTTCCTGCAGGATGCTTTCATGAATGGATTTGCATTGCAGAGTGACAAATAATTTCGAAAAACATGTAATTTGAGTTGTTGGAACCGGCCCTGCCTTTTCAAAAGGAGGACCGGTTTTCTACACATTACTGGGTGCCAGATTGATTGAACTCCAACTATATTGCAACAATCTCTTTTGATTTACGCTCTTTTATGGTATTCTAAGTCAGATGAAGGTTTTGAAATTCCGTCAACAATAGATAAGGAGTTGGTACACATGGCTAACCTAAAGACATCGTATATGGGGCTGTCCCTGGACAATCCGATTGTGGCTGCTAGCAGTCCTCTTACATCAAATATCGATTCCCTCAAGCGTCTTGAAGACGCAGGGGTCGGGGCAGTGGTCCTCAAATCCATCTTTGAGGAACAGATCAGTGAAGATGCTCGCAGTACTATTGAGGCAATGGACAGTTACCTTACTGGAGCTGAGGCATACAATTTTATTTATAATTCAAGTCAGGATCATTATATAGATCAGTATCTTGAACTGGTTGAAAAGGCAAAGAAAAGTCTTTCCATTCCTGTCATCGCATCACTCAATGGAGCTGGCGACGGAAGTTGGCTCGGTGAGTATGCTTCGCGTTACATACACTGTGGAGCTGATGCCTTTGAACTCAACCACTACCTCATTGCGGCAGATGCCAAGATTGAAGGAGCCGAAATCGAACGCCAGTACATTGCTTTTGTCGAAGCTGCAAAGAAAGAGATTTCCTTGCCGATTTCTCTGAAAATCGGACCATTCTTTTCTTCACTTTCCAACATGATCCATATGTTTGACCAGATGGAACTGGATGGTATCGTACTGTTCAACAACTTCTTCAATCCTGACATTGACATTGAAGCAATCAAGATGACAGGTGGCGGTATACTTTCTGATGCCAATGATTATCTGGCAACACTTCGCTGGACTGCCTTGATGAGCGCTGAACTCGATCATCTCCAGATTTGCAGCAGCGGTGGCATACATGATGGAAAGACTCTGATCAAGATGCTTCTTGCCGGTGCTCAGGTCGTCCAGGTCTGCTCTGTCCTTCTGACTGACGGTCTGCCTTCCGTTGCAAAGATGAAAGAAGAACTTTCTTCATGGATGGACCGCCATGGCTTCTCTGAGCTGAGTGACTTCAGGGGCAAACTGGCTCAGGAACGGATGGATGACCCTTGCCAATGGGAAAGGACCCAGTACGTCAAGTCCCTGCTTGGCAAGGAGGCCTGAAATGGATCGGGAAAATTATGATGACATAGCTCCGTATACAGGTGAAAGGGCTGAGCAAGCCGTCCGGACACTTCGTGAGCATCCTCAGATACTAAGGAACTTTGCCACCATCCTTCTCGATCCCACGTTGCTGACCTATGAACAAGACGTCAATGGCTATACGCAGCAGATCATTGAAAAGTTAAAGGATACCCATTCCTATGATGATTTCCAGCGCTATATAACTTCGGGGTACTTCATTCCGTCTGTGTTGAAACGGAGTGTTACTGAATTTTCCCATAGTGGTGGTAAGGATTTGGATAAGAGTGAAAGTTATCTTTATTTTTCCAATCATAGGGATATCGTGCTCGATTGTGCCTTGTTGGACTATGCCCTCCTTGAAGATGGTCGCCAGTTATGTGAAATGGCTATAGGTGACAATCTTATCAAGAACAAGAACATAGAATTGCTTTTCAAGCTCAATGGTGCAATTACAGTAAAGAGATCATTGCCTTTGCGCGAAAAATACTTGGATTCGATCCATCTGAGCCAGTACTTTGTCAAGAAGATTACTGAAGACAGGAAATCAATCTGGGTAGCGCAGAAAAGCGGACGTTCAAAGGATGGGATTGACAAGACTGCACCGGGCATAATCAAGATGCTGTACCTGTCACAGAGACGGGCCGGTGTTTCTTTTTCTTCTCTTATACGTAATTGCAGGATCGTACCTGTTGCCGTAAGCTATGAGTATGATCCCTGTGATATCAACAAAGGAAGGGAAGAAGTCTGGAGAAATCTGAACAAAGGGGAATACAGCAAGAAAAAGTATGAGGATCTCATAAATCTGATCCGTGGTCTGCGAAAATTCAAGGGTAGGGTACATATCAGTATCGGAAAGCCCTTGGTAGAAAAAGATTACAAGGACCAATATGAGGTAACGGCAGATATTGACAGACAGATTCATCTCAATTACAAACTTTGGCCGACAAATTGTTTTGCTTATGATTTCCTTGAGAAGACCGATCGATTCAAGGATGTCTATGCTGATTTTGACAAGGATGCATTCCTTGCCAGATATGAACATTTGAAGCCGGCAGTGAGAAATTCTGTACTCAATGCCTATGCAAACCCTGTTCGCTCATATCTCAGTGCGCTGTAAGTTGCTGGGAAAGGCAGTGGCCATTCTGGCCCTGCCTCTGTTCCTTTGTGCCTGTGCAGAACATCCTCTGTCTGTGGGACAGGTGACTTTTCAACAGGCGGTTGTCAGGGAATATCCTCTTACACTCGAAAGTAATAAAAAATTAACAAAAACTACCGTAGATTCTACTAATATTACTACAGAAATATCATCAAAACAAACTGATACAATATCAGATAATAAAAAAATTACTGATGAATCTGTAAAAAATAATGATGATACTCAAAAAAACGATATCGATAATATAATAAATGATATTGTATTATACACAAACCAATATCGTTGTTTAAACCTGTATATTACTGTTGCAGACGAGAAGACAGAAATCAAACAGATGATACTTACAGGAGACAATGGATTGTCGTGGACGTTTGTGCCTTTATCATTCAAAAGCAATGGAAGTGTACTGTTCGGACGGGATTTCCTTACCGCAGGGACTGAAAGTGATTTGGCAGGGACCTATTCCCTTGAAGTACTTGGTGGTGATGGTACGACTGACAAAAAGACATTTGAAATACCTACAGAGACTGCAGACAGCGAAAATACCGTCTCTATTGCTGATGGAAAACTTGTCTTTGTGCAGAAAGTTCTCAAGGATGCCCGATATAGCTATCAGATTGACTTGTGGACAAATGGACAGGCACATGATACGCAGACAGTCCTTCCTTTCAGGGATATGAAACCTTCTGCTGCTGGCACAAGCCAATATGCAGCAATTGATATTCCTGCGGGAACCTACGACATGCTGAGTGTCACTACGGTAGATCCTGCATCATCCCTGCTGTACTGCTATCGTTTTACTTAGGTCCTTCCGACCATCTTTGCAAGTTCATCTTTCTGCAACCGTATCAGGAATGTCCTTCCATGAGGACAGCAGGGTTCTTCAAGTCTGAATACTTGTTCAACCAATTCCTTTGCACTTGTCTCTGTGATCGTTTCACCTTGCTTGATTGCACTCTTGCAGGCAATGATGGCAAACAGGCCTTTTTCGATTGCTTCCATGCTACCTGTGTTGTTCTTGATGAATTCGACTACCTGCGATTCTACCGGCCTGTACATGGTAGGAACAGCTTTCAGTTCCCATTGCTGAGGTTCCTTCCTAGCCAGTTCAATACCTAACGAAGCATAGAGATCACTATTGGTTTCCAAATAGGTATCGACATCAGGTTCGACATCAAACCCATAGGGGACAAGCAACCGCTGGGATCCCCTGTGATTGCGAATTTGGTCAAACAGGATCCTTTCATGTGCAGCATGCTGATCGATCAGATAGAGTTCATTACCTTTTTCGACTATAAGGAACAAGTTGAAAGCCTGTCCGATATATCGTAAGGATGCTGTATCATTTTCCTGCCATTTTTCTTCCGGATTTGGACTTGATTGAGTTGTCTGGCCTGTTGCCATGCCTTGGTTCTTCAGGTCCGGATGCGTTCCAGCCTGTTCGGGAACCGCTGGCTTTGCAAGAATCTGTTTTGCTTTGTCAAACCAGTCAGGATTTTTTGGCTTTTCTTCAGAAACAGCTGAAGTATGGTATCCTGGAGCATGTTCTTTTGCCGTACCATGCATGGCTGTCCATTCATGCCATGTCTTCCTTGCAGTTTCCTTGGTATCGCCTTCAAATCCAAAATCTCCCTGTAAATTCTGTTTTCCTTCTTCTATGGCAGGAATCGGGCGAATCATCTGCGTTTTTATCATCTGTGTGATGCTGTGATGTACCTCTGCCTGTATGCGTATCTTTACCTCCCGTTTTGTGGGATGTATGTTGAAATCTACAAGTTCCGGGTCGATGGTAATGAAAAGATAGCAATAGGGGAAACTACCGCCGGGCAACAGTTCGCCGTAACCGTAAGTCACTGCCTGTATCAGCGGATAGCTGTTGATCGGCCGGTTGTTCACGAATATCTTGATTTGGCTTCTGTCCGTACGTCTGACCAATGGAGAAGCAGCAATTGCCTTGAGGCTGTAACGGGGAAATGCAGCTTCCATCTCAAGGACTTCTTCTTTCTTGAAACGGTAGTCACCCGCCAAGGCATCGCAGACTCTCTGCTTTTGGTCAGCTGCTTCAAGCGTAAGCAGAAGCCGATCTTCGTTGTAGTATCTGAATGTAATCCCAGGAAAAGCCATGGCTTTCTCAACCATGACGCTCCTGCATAGGGAAGCTTCACTGCTTGGCCGTTTGAGGAATTGGCGTCTGGCAGGAATCTGACCGAACAGATCCTCGACGGTTATTCTGGTCCCATGGTCAGGGCCTCCCTTTGTTACCGGCATGACGGCCCCGTTGTCGACAATGAACGTATTGGCACCTTCTCCCTGGTAGTTGCTGCTGATCGTTATCTTGCTGACGGCAGCAATTGAATATAGTGCTTCACCCCTGAATCCCATGCTGTGTATGTGATATAAGTCATCCAAGTCAGTTATCTTGCTTGTACTATGGCTCTTGCAACATAAAGGCAGGTCTTCTCCTGCTATCCCACATCCGTCATCTATGACCGTTATTTCCTGAAGGCCACCTTCCTTGATGACCAGACTGATATTTCCTGCACCTGCATCAATCGCATTGTCGAGCAATTCCCGAGTCACTGATGCAGGTCTTTCAATGACTTCTCCTGCTGCAATTCTCTGTGCAACCAGTGGATTCAGTTGATGGATTTTCATACTCCCTACTATACCATGATTGCATAAAGATATGCAAAGGCCTGTTCCCTTTGCTGGGGTTTTTCTATATCCTGTAAAATGTGATGACAAGGACAGAATATCTCTATAAGCTGGCTTCTAAACGTGTATTGCTTCTTGACGGTGCATTTGGAACGCAATTGCAGAAACAGCATCTGGATGATGAGGCTTATGCCACTGATTGTATCGATGGTAAGGATCGTGTTGTCTATGGCCTGGGAGAGGTCCTCAATCTGACTCGGCCCGATATCATCTACGGCATACATGAATCATATCTTGACTGCGGCTGTGATATCATCACGACGAACACTTTCAATTGCAATGCACTTGTCTTGGCTGAATATGATTTGGAGGCTTATGTAGGGACCATTGCCCAGGCCGCCTGTGAAATTGCCCGCTCGGCAGCCCGGGAAGCTGAACATGAAAACGGACGGTATGTCTTCATTGCAGGAAGCATGGGACCGACTGGGAAAATGCTTTCTTTTTCTACTGACGCGGAAGATGTGACCAAGCGGGTCCCTTCCTATGATGACTTTGTCAAAGCCTATGAAGAAGAAGCTGTTGCCTTGCTTATAGGCGGATGTGATATCCTCTTGCTTGAAACAGCTTTTGATACCTTGGTCTGCAAGGCCGCTTTGGAAGGGATTCATCATGCATTTCTGACTACGGACATTGAACGGCCCATTATGGTCAGCCTGACCCTCAGTGATGAAAGCGGAAGAAGCCTCAGCGGACAGGGGCTGGCAGCATTCCATATCTCGTTGCAGGAAGAAAAACTGTTTTCCTTGGGACTCAATTGTTCCCTTGGCGCTGCAGAACTGGCTCCTTTCATCCAACAGCTTGACCAATTCAATGTTTTCTATACTTCCTTGCATCCAAATGCAGGACTCCCCGATGAAAACGGCAATTATGCCGAAAGTCCTCAGCACATGGTTGAACAACTCCTTCCCCTGCTCAAAGAGGGCAAGGTCAATGTAATCGGAGGTTGCTGTGGTACCGGGCCAGCTCATATACAGGCTTTGCATGCCGTACTTGGGCAGGCTGTTCCACGGAAACGACGTCAAAGACCTGCAAGGCTGACGTTGTGCGGATTGGACAGTTTTACGCTTCCCGATAGAATTGCCGTGGTGGGGGAACGGAACAATGTCGCAGGCTCCAAGAAATTCCGTGATATTGTCTTGGAGAGAAGATGGGAAGATGGGTTGTCCATTGCCAGGGCTCAGGTAGACAAAGGTGCAGATATACTTGATATCTGTATGGATGGACCGATGATCGACGGTGTAGCCTCGATGCGGATATTCCTTCGGTACCTTGTTTCTGACCCGAAAGTAAGCAGGGTTCCCTTTATGATTGATTCTTCCGATTTTGAAATTGTCTTGACAGCATTCAAGGAACTGCAGGGCAAATGTATTGTCAATTCAATAAGTCTGAAGGAAGGTGAGACAACTTTCCTGGAAAAAGCTGAAAAGATACATAGGGCCCAGGCTGCAATGGTGGTCATGCTCTTTGATGAAAAAGGACAGGCCGATACTTATGAACGGAAGTGCGAAGTTGCCCGCAGATCCTATGACTTGCTTGTTGCTGCCGGCATTCCTTCCGCTGATATCATCTTCGATCCGAACGTGCTTGCTGTTGCAACTGGAATTGAAGAACATGACCGTTGCGCCAAGGATTTTGTAGATGCCTTGCGTTTCATCAAGGAAAACTGCCCAGGTACAAGTTGCATCGGCGGTGTGAGCAACCTGTCATTTTCCTTCCGAGGCAACAATGCTATAAGGAAGGCCATGCATACCGTTTTTCTGGACCGTGCGTTCAAAGATGGTCTTGACCTTGCTATAATTGACCCGGGACTTGACCTCGATGTTGAGAAAGTGCCGACGCAGATTCGGTCCATAATCACTGAAGCCTTATTTGATCCTTCTCCCGAACATCGTGAAAAACTCATAACACTGGCCCTTGAACTGGGAAACAACAAGCAACGGCGTTCCGTAAGGACTGCAGAACCGGAATGGAGAAACAAGGATGTAGCTTCACGTCTGAAACATGCCTTGTTGGAAGGTTTGGACACTTTCTTGGAGACGGATGTGAAGGAACTGCTTGCACAGGTAGAAAAAGAAGGTAAATCACCTGTTTCCATCATCGAAGGTCCCCTGATGGAAGGTATGGGAGCAGTCGGAGATCTTTTTTCCCAAGGAAAACTGTTTTTGCCTCAGATCGTAAAGAGTGCCAGGACGATGAAGAAGGTCGTTGCCTACCTGCAGCCATCCATTGAATCATCCTTGGAACAGACCGGAGTGTCTGCTTCTACAGGCACTATTGTGTTTGCGACTGTAAAAGGTGATGTACACGATATCGGCAAAAACATCTGTACCCTTGTGCTTGGGTGCAATGGCTTCAGGATCATTGACCTTGGAGTAATGGTGGAAGCAGAAAAAATCGTAGAGACTGCAATAAGCCAGAAGGCCGATATCATCTGTCTGTCAGGGCTGATCACTCCTTCATTGAAAGAAATGGAGCATACGTTGGATATCTGTCGTGAACATGGATTGGAAGTCCCTGTAATTGTCGGCGGAGCAACGACCAGCGAGGCTCATACGGCTCTTCGCCTTCGTCGCCATTATCCATATGTCCTGCAGGAGAGTGATGCTTCCAGTCTGGCCCGTCTGGCATCGCAGCTGATGAGCGACCGCAAGGGAACGTTCACTACCTACGATGAGCGTTATCGCCTTTTGGTTGAAATGGCCTCAAAGAAGGACGAAAGTAATTCATCTGCTTCGGTCGGATATGCTTCATGTTTTGACAGACGTTTCATAAAGAAACAGCCTTCTGCTATACCGGCTTCACTTGGGGTGGTTACCTTGGAGGACATCACGTATGCACGGCTTGAACCTTACATCCGGTGGAATACCTTGGTCCATGACCTGCGTGTCAAACCAGGTACACCGCAGGCGGCCCAGCTCAAGGAAGACATAAAAGCACTGCGTGATGATGCTGCAATAGCAGATTTGCTTGACCACTGTACAAAAGCCTGCATGGGAATGTTCCGAGCTTCCGGTGACGGTATCTGTATAAAAGTAGGGAGTGAACAATTTTGTTTTCCACGGCAGGAAAATGCAGAGGGACAGACGCTTTGCCTGGCTGATTATTGCTGTGAAAAAGATTACATTGGCCTGTTTGCCTTGACTGCCGGACTTGGTGTTGCAGAGACCAAAAGCAAGCTTGATGAGGAAGATCCCTATAAAGGCCTGCTTCTCCAATTCCTGACGATCAGAATGGCAGAAGCCTGTTCCATGCTGCTGGAAGATGAATTTGCAAAGGTCTGGGGCAGACCGTTGATCAAACCGGCGCCAGGGTATCCCATCTGTGCTGACCATAGCGCGAAAGAGGGAATCTTCCGTTTGCTCCAAGCCGAGGAAAGGATCGGGATCCGATTGACGGAAAACTATATGATGGAACCCTTGCAAAGTATCTGTGCTTTTGTTTTCCAAGGTCCTGATGCTGCATATTTCAAAATGGGAAAGATCAGCCATGAACAGGCAGAAGTGCTATGTACCCGCAAACATTGCTCACTTGATGACCTGCAGGCCTGCGGTCTGCAGGTCATGCAATAAAGGAAGAGAGGAGAAATTGTAATGAAAGTCAGCCAGATCCTGAGCGAAGCGAAGCATACCTTGTTTACGTTTGAGATCCTACCTCCGTTGAAAGGGCATACGTTGGATGGCATTACTTCGACCGTTGACAAACTCAGGCAGTTCAATCCTGCATATTTCAATATTACCAACCATCAGATTGAAACGGTCTATGAGGAAAAGGAAGACGGCACCATCATCAGGAAGACTGTCAGGAAACGGCCGGGAACGATTGCCTTGTCTGCGGCTCTCCAATACCGATACTCCATTCCTGTTGTTCCCCATATCATCTGTGGTGGCATGAGTGCCGATGAAATTGAAAACGTACTTATTGAACTGAATTTTTTGGGCATCGAAAATGTCTTTGCACTCAGAGGTGATCCCCCGAAAGGAGAACGTCGCTTTGTACCTTGCCATGGAGGCTGGGAACATACTGACCAGCTTGTCAGACAGATACAGGCCATGAATGAAGGCAGATATCTTGATGATGAACTGAAGGATCCTGTAAAGAGCAATTTCTGTATCGGAGTTGCCGGCTATCCTGAAAAGCATTTTGAAGCAGCAAACAAGGCTATTGATATCAGGAACCTGAAGCGGAAACAGGATGCCGGGGCAGATTATATCGTGACTCAGCTTTTTTATGACAATGAAGCTTATTTTTCATTTGTCAGGGAATGCCGCGAAGAGGGGATTACGGTTCCGATAATTCCAGGGATCAAACCATTCAGCAAAAAAAGGGACCTGACGATGTTACCCCAGACCTTTTCGATAGATATTCCCTCTGAATTGTATGATGCCGTGGACAAGGCAGGAAAACCTGAAGAAATCAGACAAATCGGTATTGATTGGTCCATTAGTCAAGTACGGCAACTGATTGCTGCAAAAGTACCTGCTGTCCATTTCTATACCATGGGGTCTGTGGACAGTGTTGCAAAAGTGGTAAGAGAAAGCTTTTAGTCATTCTCTGAGATGTACACTGAGAAAAAAAGGGCTCCTGGAGGTACCGTACCTCTAGGAGTCCTTGATACTTCAGATAGCAAATCAGATACTGAAGTCAAAACGGTAGTTGCCGATCAGGCTGAACTTGTAATTTTCAGATGAACTGTCTTTATAAGCTTCTGCTTTTCCTTCAAGTCCTAGGTTACCGACAGTACCTTTGATGTACAAGCTTGTTTCAGTTTCTGTATTTATGAAATAGTCCTTGATTCCATCGTAGGATGGGGTGAATCCAGCAATTTTATCTACAACCCCTTCCTGTACAAAGCTACCACCGAAGACGATGTCCTTATATTTGAAACCAAGATCAACAGAAAGCAAGTCTGCTTTATTGGAAACAGACCAACTATCTGTAGTAAGCGGTACATAGTAACAGGTCTTGAATATGACATTTCTTGTATCGCTGGAGAACTTGACTTCCGGTATCAAAGTGCCTGAATCAGGCGCAGTAAACATATCGGATGCATCAACTTCCTTATGGAACATGTTGGTATAGATGGCATTTTGTACATCATAGACGTCATAGCTTGCTCCAAGGCTCAACTGGGTATTTTCGTAAAATGTCATGCTGAGTCTACCACCGACTACATAGTTCCTGAAGGGATTATTTTCTTCTGCATCAAAGAAATCACTATATACTACCTCAGGATAGACCGGCAGATACCCTGTTGCATCGCCTTCGAGGGCAATCTTCAAGGCTCTGTTGTCTATGAAGGTCATATCCAGTCCGACCATAGGATAAAGTTCAGTCTTTGTCGTAGCTTCAGGACCAGTGACTCTTACGGATGTACCGAAGTCAAGTCGTAGAAGATCAAGGCCTGAATATCTATAGGAACCATAGATGCCACCTACCTGAGACTTAGAAGTTGCCGATCGGTAACCAGCCAATGAAAGGTCATCAGCCATTGCAACCAATGATATGGTCGGCGTCGAATATCTTGCTATGGCGTGCAGCATCGTGTCATCGTTTCCCTGCTGGTCATAAAAGATTGATGAGTCGATTGCAGGGGCATAATGACCACGGGAGATGTCGACATCGAAAATATCGCCACGTGTCTGGTAAGTCAAATGGTCAACCAAGGAAGTTGTATAGGCTACATAATCAGAAACGGTTGAAAGTGTATCAGGCTGTACATTGAATGCTGCGGTCGGGTTTCCTAGGTCATCATAAGAAACTTGAAGCCTGAACCCGAGGGAAAATCCTTTGTAGCTGATATAAGGTTTCAACGTTGCCGTAGCAGGGAATTTCGAATTTGACATCTGGCTATCTGTTCCTGTAGCTTTTGCCGTTGCATGGATGTCAAACCCAAGATGAATACTATCATCCTCTTTCTCATTGGTGACGATCATTACCGGTGGCAGGTGCTTCAGATTCGTTTTCGTTTTTCTCCGATGGTGTTACAGCATTTTCTGTTTCAACAGCTGCCTGTTTTGTGACCGTCGCCATAGCAGGTTTACCAGAAACTGATGTTGCCTGTTCAGGCTGTTCAACGACAATTATCTGTCCTGGCACTGCAGGTACTTTTGCGCTGATGACCGGGTTTTTCAATGTCGGTACTTCAGGCGTACTCTTCACCGTCCCGATGCCAAGCCCTGCAAGATAGGACTTCACCTGGGCATCCTCCGACACCTGGGCTAACCCATATGTTTTGGCCAGCTTGCTGGAGGCCATGTCGTCCACGTCGGCCTTGCCGATGAGCGTCGGCGTGGTGGCGGCAAGCCTGCCGTCCTTCACTGTGATGTCCACCAGCGCCACGTCCTGCAGGCCTTCCCCGGTCGCCACATAGGAAGTCGTGCCTATCTGCCTGCTCGAGGCTTCCTCGGATGCTCCGTCTATGAACAGGTCGATGCCCTTCAGCTTGCTGCAGATGCCGCTGCCGTCAAGCTGCGGCGTGTCCACGTTAGACAGCACGATCACGTAGTCCGCCAGCTTCCTTGCCTCGTCCAGGTATGCCTGTGCCTTGCCGACCACCTGCTGGGAGTCGAGCTTCACCCCAAGCGCGTCGGTGACTGCGTTCGGTCCCGTCAGCCCGGTGACCAGCACCCTGTAGCCGTTGTAGTCGTAGACCTGGTAGGGCTGGAACATGAAGGAGCCGCTCTCGTCCAGCGCGTTGGCGCTGAGCACCGCAGGCCCTCCGGCCTTGCCGCTTGCAGCCGCAGTGTCCTCCAGTGCCTGGGTTCCGTAGGCGAAGTCCGCAGGTCCCGGCACCATGGCGTCGTAGCCAAGCAGCACGGCAAGCTCCTTCGCCGCCTTGCCGCTGTCCTTGTTGACCAGGTTGCTCCCGCTGAGGAAGTTGCCTGCGTCCAGCAGCAGGTTGTTGTCCGTGTAGGCCCTGCCTTCCTTCAGCAGTGAGGCAAGCTTCGCGATGTCCATGCCGCCCGCAGCCCCGCGCGTGTTGCCCGTGGCTGCCACATAGATATCGAAGTCCTTTGCAAAGGTATTGCTTTTCACTATCGGTTTGATACCGTAGGGAAGTATCTGAGCTTCAAATTTTTCCCGTTCGTCCAGAAGGTTGGAAACGGTCTGTTTTGCTTCAAATTTTTTGATTGCCATCGGTTCTCCGGCGAAAGTCGGAGCTGCCGGAACTTTTGGTACTGTTACTGTGGCTTTTCCCATCGTCGGTGCCTCAGGAGTACTTTTCACCGTCCCGATGCCAAGCCCTGCAAGATAGGACTTCACCTGGGCATCTTCCGACACCTGGGCTAACCCATATGTTTTGGCCAGCTTGCTGGAGGCCATGTCGTCCACGTCGGCCTTGCCGATGAGCGTCGGCGTGGTGGCGGCAAGCCTGCCGTCCTTCACTGCGATGTCCACCAGCGCCACGTCCTGCAGGCCTTCCCCGGTCGCCACATAGGAGGTCGACCCTATCTGCCTGCTCGAGGCTTCCTCGGATGCTCCGTCTATGAACAGGTCGATGCCCTTCAGCTTGCTGCAGATGTCGCTGCCGTCAAGCTGCGGCGTGTCCACGTTGGACAGCACGATCACATAGTCTGCCAGCTTCCTTGCCTCGTCCAGGTATGCCTGTGCCTTGTCGACCACCTGCTGGGAGTCCAGCTTCACCCCAAGCGCGTCGGTGACTGCGTTCGGTCCCGTCAGCCCGGTGACCAGCACCCTGTAGCCGTTGTAGTCGTAGACCTGGTAGGGCTGGAACATGAAGGAGCCGCTCTCGTCCAGCGCATTTGCGCTGAGTACCAAAGGTCCCCCTGCCTTGCCGCTTGCAGCCGCAGTGTCCTCCAGTGCCTGGGTCCCGTAGGCGAAGTCGGCAGATCCCGGCACCATGGCGTCGTAGCCAAGCAGCACGGCAAGCTCCTTCGCCGCCTTGCCGCTGTCCTTGTTGACCAGGCTGCTCCCGCTGAGGAAGTTGCCCGCGTCCAGCAGCAGGTTGTTGTCCGTGTAGGCCCTGCCTTCCTTCAGCAGTGAGGCAAGCTTCGCGATGTCCATGCCGCCCGCCGCCCCGCGCGTGTTGCCCGTGGCCGCCACATAGATATCGAAATCCTTTGCCGTGGTATCACTCTTTGCTATAGGCTTGATACCATAGGGGAGTGCCTCCTGTTTTGTTGCCGATTGAGTCTGAACGGCGGCACTTGGCGTATGTGTCGGTTCAGAGATTGTAGGTTCTGCAGGTACTGCTTTTTCTTTTGCAGTTGCTGTAGTTGTTTTCAGTGTCGGTGCCTCAGGCATGCTCTTCACCGTCCCGATGCCAAGCCCTGCAAGATAGGACTTCACCTGGGCATCTTCCGACACCTGGGCTAACCCATATGTTTTGGCCAGCTTGCTGGAGGCCATGTCGTCCACGTCGGCCTTGCCGATGAGCGTCGGCGTGGTGGCGGCAAGCCTGCCGTCCTTCACTGTGATGTCCACCAGCGCCACGTCCTGCAGGCCTTCCCCGGTCGCCACATAGGAGGTCGACCCTATCTGCCTGCTCGAGGCTTCCTCGGATGCTCCGTCTATGAACAGGTCGATGCCCTTCAGCTTGTTGCAGATGTCGCTGCCGTCAAGCTGCGGCGTGTCCACGTTGGACAGCACGATCACATAGTCCGCCAGCTTCCTTGCCTCGTCCAGGTATGCCTGTGCCTTGTCGACCACCTGCTGGGAGTCCAGCTTCACCCCAAGCGCGTCGGTGACTGCGTTCGGTCCCGTCAGCCCGGTGACCAGCACCCTGTAGCCGTTGTAGTCGTAGACCTGGTAGGGCTGGAACATGAAGGAACCGCTCTCGTCCAGCGCATTTGCGCTGAGTACCAAAGGTCCCCCTGACTTGCCGCTTGCAGCCGCAGTGTCCTCCAGTGCCTGGGTCCCGTAGGCGAAGTCCGCAGGTCCCGGCACCATGGCGTCGTAGCCAAGCAGCACGGCAAGCTCCTTCGCCGCCTTGCCGCTGTCCTTGTTGACCAGGCTGCTCCCGCTGAGGAAGTTGCCCGCGTCCAGCAGCAGGTTGTTGTCCGTGTAGGCCTTGCCTTCCTTCAGCAGTGAGGCAAGCTTCGCGATGTCCATGCCGCCCGTAGCCCCGCGCGTGTTGCCCGTGGCTGCCACATAGATATTGAAGTCCTTTGCCGTGGTATCACTCTTTACTATAGGCTTGATACCGTAGGGAAGTACTTCCTGTTTTGTAGCTGTGGCCGCTGTACTTTTTTGTTTTGCCGTAGTTTCTACGGGTTCAGTCTCTTGACTTGCGTTTGCTTGGGGTTTGGTTTCCGTAGAAATTGTTTCCGTTGATGATGCAGCAGTTTCAGGTGTTGGAAGCACAGTTTTTTCAGTCACCTGAGGTTGGGCTTCTTCGCTGGCAGCAGCAGGTTGTGTTGTTGCAGCTGCAACCTCTGTTTTCTCCGTTGTCTGAGGTTGGGATTCGCTGGCAACTGTTTCCATGGATGCTGTTGTTGCCTTTGAGGCAACCTGTAGGGATTCGGTCCCTGTCGTGGCAGATTGCTGTGTGCTGGCAGCAATAACACCTGTCGTTGCTGCACCTGCAACAAATGCCAAAGCTGCTCCACTGGCAGATTTTTCTTCCGAGACCGTTGCAACGGTTTCAGGCTTTGTCTGCGTAGCCTTCATAGCCGAAATATATTGCGTTGTCGGAAGGCTTGTGATGTCTTCCTCTGAAGATGCAAGGAATGCATGTTCCTTGAACTGTGTCTGTGTAATAGCTTGGGTTTGGCTTGTGTTTGCAGACATATCGACAAGTTGGAGCTTTTCTACCTGAGCCTTTCGTTTTGTAATGTCATTGTAGGAATTGATAGATCCTTGGAAGACCTGTGCACTTTCATCATCTTCTGTCGAACTTACCAGGAAAGCGCCGCTTCCTTTCATTTCATAGGATGAGACAGGTGTCTTGACAGTCACGGTACCGCTGTAGCTTTTGCTTGTCTGGATGGTAAGTACACCATCGACAAGGTAAAGTACAGGGACGATCCTGCTGGACTGACTTGACGACGAGGAGAGAATCACCTGTGAGGGTAACAGTTCCGAACGGAGTGACAAAGCTCCATCCTGCAGCACCCGATCTTACGATGGTGTCAGGTTTTAAATTTGCAATCGTAAGTGACTGAATATCCAGACGCTTTGCCCTGACTGTCATATACAGTCAACCCCTTGGCAGTATTTTCCTGTAAAGGTGCAGAACCTTCTGCCGCAAAAAGTGCCGGAGCTGTCAGAGCAGCCAATAGTAATGCGCAAGTTTTCTTGGTAGTAGTTGACATCGTTGCTATTCCATCCCTTACTTGGTCATAAGATTGAAAGCCTGTAACCAAGTTGATATTGTGTGGTCGTATAATTGTCATCGTCCGTCGTTACTTTGATACCTACTGGTAAATACCTGCATATGGTAGACGATGCCGCAGCTCGCTTTTATCTCTGTATTACGTAAAGTTGTCAGGCCGGTGACAAAGTCCTCGTCCATGTCAGGATAATCCTTTTTGTATGAGACGGTAAAGTCCTTGAATATGGCAACCTGCTTGTTGATTTTTGCACTGCCCGTGATACCATAGGAAGTGAACTCCAGATCTTCGATGGTAGAGGTTGCCTTGAACTGGAAGTAAGTCAAGCCATTGTTGCTGGTGTAGCCGAAATTACCTGAGAGAATCATATCATCAGTAAATACCGGCAAAGCAGTATTGGTAACCATATCCAGCAGATTTCCGCCGAATGAATCATCAGCAGTTACTTCCTTTACCAAAGTCCTGAGGTGAGCATTGTAGCTGATCGTATTGAACAACCAGCCACCAAGGCCTACTTGCCAAGACAAGTCACGTATGCTGTCGTCATAGACAAGGGATTCGTCCTCATACTGGACAACGGTACTGAGCATATCATAGTAGAGATTGAGTGTTGTACCATTTTTATTGAACAGCCCCTGGGTCAGGTCGATGCAGTAATCCTGCATTAGGGTACCGGTAGAATACAACACATCAGGGTCGCTATCTACGCTGTCCCCCTCTTTGTAATGTTTTGCATTCAGCAGTGAAAAACCTACTTCAAGGTCACTGAGAAGCGGTACTGCAGTCATCTTCAGTGGTTTCACATAAATGCGACCGCCGAACAGAAGAGGGGTGAATAAATCATCAGTAAGGATTTCTCCGCCAAGATAATCAAAATTAAATGCCCTGCCGTCTAAGCTAAGTGTAAGGCCAGGCTTGCTTTCAAAGGTACCTACGCTGTAGTCAGTGTAGGAATCCACCAAAGCTCCGTCATGCAGTGAGGCATCAATGAGTTTTCCAAAATGGAAATGGAACGGGTCTGTATGGCTCCCATAGACGATGTAGTTGATGAACTGCAGATAATGGCCTGCATTGAGCAGGATATAATCCTGTTCACTCATGTCGTCCGTCTTTTCAATAGGTTGGTACGTACTTTCATCAACTTGCAGTTCATTGTCAACAAAACCGATGTTGACAGGCAATCTCAATTCAATGGTGGCTTTCCCGATTGAAAAAGAAGGCAACGCAACTATGGAAACAGGATATGAATTGGTTTCGCTGTTTCCCTCCAGATCTGTATCTGAATTGTTGAATGTTACTCCCATATCCAGATTGAATGCAAAGACCGAAGCTGTTGAGGCAGCAAATACTATTGCAGAGGAAATGATGCTTTTGAAAAGTTTTTTCATTTTTCTTCCTTTTTTGCACCGCTTCTAGCGGAAAACGGCAGGTTCCGGTGTTTTGTAGAATGAAAAATCATACAGATCCAGAAGTATAACTAATCATTTTCATTATATAGTATAATTCACCCTGAGAAAAGACATTTTTCTGCTTTTTTCCGGTACTGTATCCATTTCCGGATAGGGGCGCATGTCTATTTTTCACGAGGAATTCTGTATGTGAACGTATGGGATTGGAATATATGTTCCCGTGTCAGTTTGTCAATCTGCGCAAGGGACCTGACAATTGGCTTCAATCTTGCACGTATGTTCGTCTGGTCGAATGGGCAGACGGGCTTGACGACAGGAAGATCATAGGCTTGTGCAAGCCTGGAAAGGACTTGTTCATGTACTTCAATCATGGGTCGTATTATATGCAGTGATGATGAAAAGAATTCCTGAATCGGCTGCATGGTTGAAAAATTGCCTCTGAAGCAGGTGTTGATCAGGGTAGTTTCTACCAAATCATCCAAGTGATGGCCTGTGGCTATGAGGGAAAGACCCTTTTCTGCTGCATATTGGAAAAGTATCCTTCTTCTGTTCCTGGAACAAAGGTAACAGTTGAATTCTCCTTTGAATGAGGTCGGATACTGTGGCTCATCTACGATGGCAAAGTCAATTGACAAGGCATTGAAATAGGCCCGTAGCCGATCCTTTGCCTCCTCATCGACAGGATGTTCGATCCAATTGATCATCAGGGCCTGGATGCCGTAGTCAATCGGAAGCCATTTGCGTCTCAGGGAAAGTGCCAAGGCCAAGGCCAAGGAATCCTTGCCACCTGAGACTGATAGGAGTACCGTCTCACCGTCCCGTACCATATCAAAGGTATTGATTGTCCTTCCTACCTGCTTGATATACCTTCGTACCCAATTGGGCATTTCGCCTTCGATAAGGGACTGATAGGATAATTTGTCACACATTTGCCAGGGCCTCTTCCATTTCTGATTTCTGGATATAGGAAGGTGCAAAGATCCTTGTCTTTCTCAAAGCCGAGATGAATCTGGCTTTCACATCTGCACTGAAAAGTGCATCATGGGAACTGAAGGACACGGTACTGCCGTCTGAAAGGACCAAGGGTATGTCCGCTTCAAATGAAATCGGTTCGGCTGTATCGATGATGATTTGATCCCTGCGTAGTTCAGGATGCTGTTTCCTCAACTTGTCACAGAGTGCATTTTCCAAATCATCACGTCTGTAAATATCTTTGCAGTGGCTTTCAAGTACTCCGTTTTTCTGATAAGGATGTTCCATGATGCAGGGTAGCAACTTGCCGAAAGTAACATCAAGGACATTGGATAGCTGTTGTTTTTTCCCCTGTGCAAGACTATAGAATGAGTAGTCGTCCAAAGCATACAGCTGTTCAGGTTCCAAAGTGCCGTCTTTCAGGCACGTGAACAGGGATTTTTTGATCATGGACGTTGCAGAACGGACTCTTTCGTGCCAATAGACGGCTTTGTACATCTGATACTTTGAGAAAAGGATTTGTTCCAAGGACCCTTCGGCTTGGAAGAGAAGTGCGTTTTTTCCATCCTTGGTAACCGTAAGATGCGATATGATGTAGGAATAATCCTGCTTGCCGTAGGGTACGCCGGTGAAATAGGCATCCCTTGTCAGATAATCCAATTTGTCAGGGTCAAGGGCACCGGAAAGCAATGATCGGAAATAGAGGGTCTGGGGATCACTGGTGTTCCTGTCTTTGTCGATTATGGCGCAGATTCTCTCCTTATTGAATCCCCCTTGGTCAAGGGCTCGGGTCAGCTCATTGCCTTGGAGAATCAGGTCTGTTGCAAGTTTCTCATGCTCCCTCAGGGGAAGTTCCTTGAGTGAATGGGCATATGGAAAATGTCCGATATCATGCAACAGCGATGCACAGAGAAAATCCCTGATTCCCTCTTCTGTAAGGAATGTTCCCAGTCCTCTTGTGAGGAGTGAAGTGACGATGCACCATGAGAGATAGTATACTCCTAGGCTATGACAGAGCCTGGTATGCATGGCTCCAGGATAGACAAGGTAGGCAGGCCCTAGCTGCTTGATGAGGTTCAATTGCTGTACCTGAGGGGTCTGCAATACGGCCATAAGGCTTTTGCTGAGTCTGATTGCAGGCCACAGAGGGTCTCTGATATCAAGTGAGTAATCATTCTGCAAGGCTGCAAGTGCAGCATTGGCTTGCGTTCTGTTCATACGGACAGTCTAGTGATTATCAGCAGGCTTGTGAACTACTGTAATTGAACTTTTCCTGCTTGCCTCATGAAGCTTCCTGCGCTAGGATAAATGCATGAAAAAGTCTGCAGTCCTGTTATTCCTTGTTTTCCAACAATTGGCTTGCTTTTCCCTTTATGCTGAAGCAGAACCTTTCTTGCAGCTTTCCGGTTTGTCTGCAACAGCAGTATTTGCTTCTGATGCTGATATCGGAAAACTTTCTGTCCCTGCGTCAGGCACCTTGGAGAAACTGTCTGTTGATTGCCTTTCTTCTGCCTATGATACCAGTTGGATGGAAAAGTGGGTGGAAAAAGATCTCCAGTATGGATTTGCAAGAAGTTTTTCCACGGCATTGCTTTCGATACTGCCACTTCATAAACCCATGAAGGTATCGCTTCCCGTTTCTGATGGAGACCAAGTTATTGTGAGCGTCAAGGACGGACAAGGCTTGGTGGCCGTACTGACCTGGGATAGCCCGGATCCGACAAAAGCCAAGCTGGTTGCCCTTCAAGTCAAAAAAACTAAATAATCTGTTCTTTTTTTCCATCTACTTGTTTGAGGAGAGTGCGTAGCCGTTCATGAAGGCGTTGTAGAGCAGTGCGAAGACCAGCAGCGGGGGGACCATGGCCAGCACGGCGCCGGCCATCACATGGTTCCACATGATGGAGTCGCCTGCGCTGATGATGGAGTTGAGGCCGACCTGTATGACCTGGTTGGCGTTCTGCCGTATGACGACCCTGGGCCAGATGTACTGGTCCCAGACGTAGACGAACTGTATGACGGTGAGCGCGCCGATGGTGTTGAGGCTCATGGGCACCAGTATCCTGGCGAGGAACTGGAGGGAGTTTGCCCCGTCCATCCTTGCCGAGTCGACCAGGGACCTGGGGATGGTGAGGAACTGCTGCCTGAAGAGGAAGACGCCGGTGGCGGAGGCGAGGAAGGGGAAGATGACGCCCAGCTTGGTGTCGCCCCAGCCGAAGCCGTACTTCGTCGGTGCGAGGAAGAACTCCTTTGGGTTGAACATCCACTGCAGCAGTGCCGCCAGGGTGGGGGCGCCCTTGTTGCTCACCAGCTGGAAGAGGCCCAGGATGAGGATCTCGGTGGGGAACATGAGGGTGACGATGATGAGGCCGAAGACGACCTTCTTGCCCCTGAAGTCGTAGAAGACGATGGCGGTGGCGGCCAGCAGGGAGAGGACGATCTTGCCCGCCGTGACCCACAGGGATATGAAGAAGCTGTTGCGCATGTACATGCCCAGGTCGTACTGGGTCCACACGGTGCGTATGTTGTCGATGAGGTGGCCGCCCAGCGCCAGCGAGGGGGTGATGACGCCCTCCCTGGTCTGCGTGGCCTTGATGATGGCGAAGAGCATGGGGAAGCAGACGAAGAAGCATGCGGCGACCAGCACCACGTGCACCCACGGCCTGTCCTCCTGCCCCAGGCGTTTCCTATGCGTCATAGCTGACCCTCCTTGAGAAGACGCCGAACTGGAAGTAGGACATCAGCAGCACCAGGGCCATGAGGATGACGCCCTCGGCTGCGGCGAAGCCCATGTCGCTGCTGCCCCCGAATCCGTCGACGTAGACCTTGTACATCAGCGTGGTGGTCACGCCCACGTTGCCGAAGGCGCCGGTGCCCACCGGCGCACCCTTGGTCATCACGTCGATGATGCCGAAGGAGTCGAAGAAGGCGTAGGTGAGGTTGGTGAAGGCCAGGAAGAAGGTGGTGGGGCTGAGCATGGGCATGAGCACGTGCCAGAACCTCTTCCATCCGGTGGCCCCGTCGATCTGTGCGGCCTCGATGGGTTCCCTGGAGACGTTCTGCAGGGCGGCCAGGTAGAAGACGATGTTGTAGCCCAGGTTCTTCCACACGGCGGCGCCTATGGTCACGGCGAAGGTGAGCTTGGGGTCGCTGAGCCACAGGGGCTTTATGCCGAACAGGCGGGAGAGCACGTCGTTGACGATGCCCACCTCCGGGTTGAACATGAAGCTGTAGACGGTGCCTGCCACCGCAGGAGAAAGGGCGAAGGGCCAGATGAGCAGGATGCGGTAGATCCTCGCCCCGCGGATGTCCTTGTTGGCCTGGATGGCCAGGAACTGGGACAGGACGATGCCGATTGCCAGCACCAGGATGCTGTAGATGATGGTCTGCACGAAGCTCTGCAGGAAGCCGGGTGCCAGCACGCCGGTGAACAGGTTCCTGAAGTTCCGGGTACCGATGAACTTCCTGGTGCCCAGGAAGAAGTTGCTCCTGTAGAAGGCGAGCACGACCGTCTTCATGGCCGGGTAGTAGATGAACACCAGCAGGATGAGCAGGGTGGGCAGCAGGTAGAGCCACGCCACCGAGCCCTTCTTGAAGACCTCATGGTCAGACTGCGACATGTGGACCTCCCTTGGGCCGGGCTGTCAGAAAACCCGGCCGGCCCGCAGGCCGGTCGGAGCGGACAGCCGGACGGCGCCTACTGTATGTTGGCATTGTACTCTGCCAGCTTGGCGTCACTGAGCTTCTTGGCCTCGGCCATGGCCTGCTGGGGGTCGGTGCCGTTGAGGATCTTCTGCAGCGCCTGCTCGACGATGGTCCTGTTGTCATACACGGAGCCGGCAAGCCCGCCGGCGCTTGCCGCGTTGACCTTGGTCTGCAGCAGCTGGTTGAAGGCGACAAGCTGCTTCGCGTTGCTGTCGAACCAGCCTTCGGCCTTCAGCTTGTCGATGGAGGACTTGCGCACCGGGTAGTAGCCGGTGAGCTTGTGCCAGGCCACCATGTTGTCGGTGCCGGTCAGGTACAGGGCGAAGTCCCTGGCTCCCTGCAGTACCCTCGCGTCATCGTTCTTGGTGACCCACAGCGAGCCGCCGCCGATGACCGTGCCGTTCCTGCCGGTGCCGTCTGGGATGGGGATCATGCCCACGTTCAGCCTGAACTTGGTGCCGATGGCGTTGGTGATGTTGACGATGTCGGCGGTGGAGGTGATGTGGAACATGGCCTTGCCGCCGGTGAATATGGCGTCGCTGCCGTCCCAGTCCTCGAACTTGCCGGTATAGGTGTAGAAGCCCCTGTCACGAAGGTCGGCGTAGAACCGTGCGATCTTCAGGGCCTCGGGGGAGTCGAGCATCGTCTGTGTCGCGCGGGCGTCGCGGCCGTTGCCGTTGTCGAAGATGCAGGCGTCCTGCTCGCTCATCCACTGCTCGAAGAACCAGCCGTTGAGGCTGACGGAGAAGTTGGCGTCCCTGACGCCCTTCTTCCTTGCCGCAGGAGAGTGCGGCGAGCACGTCGCCGAAGGTCTTGGGCACGTAGTCGGCAGGGTAGCCTGCGGCCACGAGCATGTCGGTGTTGATGTAGAGCACGGGGGAGGAGCTGTTGAACGGTATGGAGTTCACCTTCCCGCCGATGGTGTAGTAGTTGAGCACCGGCTGGATGTAGTCGCTGGTGTCGAAGGTGCCGATGTCGCCCACGGGGGTGAACATGCCGGTGTCATAGGCGAGCTGTGAGCCGGCCTCGGCGATGTGCACCAGGCTGGGGGCGGTGCCCTGCTTGTAGGCCAGCAGCGCCGCCTGGAGGGTGTCGCGGTAGGAGCCCTTTGTCTCCTCGCTGACGACGTACTTGTCCTGGCTGGCGTTGAACTGCTTCACCACGTCCTGTATCCAGCCGCGCCTCTTGGCGTCGCCGAAGGTGTGCCAGAAGGTTATCCTGACGGGGCCTTCCCCCTGGCCTGCGGCGGCAGGGGCTGTCTCCTGCGTACCATTGGCAAAGAGTGATGAAAAGGCCAGTAGTGAACAAATGAGCACTATACTGATTTTCTTCATTGTTTCCTCCATTGAATTTTCTTTTTGTTCGATTTCAGAATGGATGAAACAAGTTAAGAAAGTATCAGCAAAGTATTAAAGAAGTATCAATGAAAACTTTGCTTTCGCTTGAACAGGCGGGATAGGAAATTGCCTTTTTTCCTTTTTGGGGAAATCTGTGTTGCAGCGTTCAAGGCTTCGGTCATGAAAGTATTCTGACTGTCAACCATAGGGTTGTCATCCTTTATCTTGTGCAGTTGCCCGTCATTTCCAAGTTTTCTTGCCTTGACATTGTCCGCAAAGCAGGTATCAAGGATATGGTGGAGTTGGGCTTTTACCTGTTCATCATAGATCGGACAGGCAACTTCCACCCTTCGTTCCGTATTGCGTGTCATGAAGTCCGCAGAAGAAATGAAAAGTTTTTCCTCGCTGCCGCTCCCGAAACAATAGATCCTGGAATGTTCCAGATATCGTCCGACGATGGAATGGATTTCTATATTTTCGGTCTTATCCTTGACACCGGGTACGAGACAACAGATGCCTCGTACGATCATACGGATTTTGACTTGCTGGCAGGAAGCCAGTTTCAGGCGTTCGATGATATCTATGTCGGTAATGCTGTTGATCTTGATCATTATCCTGCCGTTTTCCCGCTTTGCAATTTCTTCGTCGATGAGATTGAGCAAAGTTGACTTAAGCCCGACAGGGGCTACGATCAGATGCTTGTAGCTGCCCATAAGATTGCCGATTGACATATTCTTGAAGAATTCAGTGGCATCCAAGCCAATTTCCTGATTTGTGGTGATGAGGCAGAGATCAGTATATGACTTTGCCGTTTTTTCGTTGTAGTTTCCTGTACCGACCTGTGTAATATACTTCACATCGCCCTTTTCCCGTATGGTAATCAAGGTAATCTTTGAATGTACCTTATAGCCTTCAAGGCCATAGATGACCTGACAACCGGCTTCTTCCAGCCTCTGGGACCAGTCGATGTTGTTCTGTTCATCGAATCGTGCCCGCAATTCAATCATTGCGGTTACGTCCTTTCCGTTTTCGGCTGCGGCACAGAGATATTCCACCAGCTTTGCCTGCCGTGCAAGGCGGTAGATGGTAATCTTGATGGAAATGACATGCGGATCATATGCGGCTTCTTTGATCAGCCTTAGGTAAGGGCTCATCTTTTCAAATGGATACGAAAGCAGCAAATCTTTCTTTTGGTATTGTGAGATAAGGCTCTCATCCATCCTGACCCGAGGGCATGGCTGCGGTTCGAAAGGCCTGTAGGAAAGAGTCCGCTTTGCCGCCATGGCAACTTTTGATTCAAGGGAAAAAGCGTAGGGAAGGGAAAGCGGTGCGCTGGTGATGAATACTTGGTTTTTCTGAAGATCAAGCTTTGAAGCAAGGAAAGGAATAAGGCTACCACCTACGGCTCTGCCCAATTCCAGTCGTACGGCTTCAAGTCTTTTTCGTTGCTGAAGCAATTTCTTCATTTTTTTTCTGAAGTCATTCTCAATGTCAAAGGCTTCGTCGTCGGCGTTGATATCTCCGTTTCTGGTAACCCTGAAAACGGTTTTTTCTCCTATCTTGTACATGCTGAAGACAGTTTCATAGTATTCCAGTACAATGTCTTCCATACCTACATAACGTACTTCGTTTCCTGGAAGGAAGATAAGATCCGGCAATGCAGTTGGAATCGGGATAACTGAAAACAATGTCTTGTCTTCTATCTTTATCATGGCACCTACGTGCATGACTTCATTGGCAAGATGAGGGAACGGATGGTGTGAATCCACTATCTGCGGAGAAAGAATAGGTAAGACTGCATTTTCAAAATATTGTTTTACGTATTTTTTTTCAGAAGGTGTCAGTTCTTTGATTTTCAGTCTGAAGATGCCATGGAGCCTCAGCTGGCCCTCTACTTCCTCATAGGCCTTTTCCTTTTCCTTGTAGAGGGGGCGGACTTCCTTATAGATAGCTTCAAGTTGTTGCTCGGCTGTCATGCCGGAACGGTTGTCAACAGCCGGTTCCTTCATGCCGAGCATGTCATGGAGCGAGCCGACTCTTATCATGAAGAATTCATCAAGGTTGCTTGTGAAGATTGAGATGAATTTGAGACGTTCCAGCAAAGGGACTGTCTCATCCATACCTTCTTCCAGTACTCTCTTATTGAACTTCAACCACGACAGTTCCCTGTTCTGCGTGTAACCCTGCTTGTGAAGTCCTGCTGCCTTTGCAGCTGCAGCATCCTGTTCCATTTCCGTCATCTCCTGTCTGCATGCAACATTCCGCCGTTTTCCGTATTACATCATTTATATAGTACAGGAAAAGGAGCCTATGCTATCGTTCATGACAGTGGCAATACTGGGAAAATGGAATCTGTTGCCGGAATAATCTTCGGTTGTCTGTCTTTTCCTACTGTAACCGATAAGCAACCATCATGCAAGGAGAGGAAGCAAAATGTCACCTCTGTGATGTTCGTTACAATAAGAAAGACTATGTCCGTTCCGGATGCAACTTGCATAGCTGTCAGGATGGACATAGCCTTGCGCAATGTATGATACGGTTATGTTTTTCTTTTTCTACTTGTTTGAGGAGAGTGCGTAGCCGTTCATGAAGGCGTTGTAGAGCAGTGCGAAGACCAGCAGCGGGGGGGACCATGGCCAGCACGGCGCCGGCCATCACATGGTTCCACATGATGGAGTCGCCTGCGCTGATGATGGAGTTGAGGCCGACCTGTATGACCTGGTTGGCGTTCTGCCGTATGACGACCCTGGGCCAGATGTACTGGTCCCAGACGTAGACGAACTGTATGACGGTGAGCGCGCCGATGGTGTTGAGGCTCATGGGCACCAGTATCCTGGCGAGGAACTGGAGGGAGTTTGCCCCGTCCATCCTTGCCGAGTCGACCAGGGACCTGGGGATGGTGAGGAACTGCTGCCTGAAGAGGAAGACGCCGGTGGCGGAGGCGAGGAAGGGGAAGATGACGCCCAGCTTGGTGTCGCCCCAGCCGAAGCCGTACTTCGTCGGTGCGAGGAAGAACTCCTTTGGGTTGAACATCCACTGCAGCAGTGCCGCCAGGGTGGGGGCGCCCTTGTTGCTCACCAGCTGGAAGAGGCCCAGGATGAGGATCTCGGTGGGGAACATGAGGGTGACGATGATGAGGCCGAAGACGACCTTCTTGCCCCTGAAGTCGTAGAAGACGATGGCGGTGGCCGCCAGCAGGGAGAGGACGATCTTGCCCGCCGTGACCCACAGGGATATGAAGAAGCTGTTGCGCATGTACATGCCCAGGTCGTACTGGGTCCACACGGTGCGTATGTTGTCGATGAGGTGGCCGCCCAGCGCCAGCGAGGGGGTGATGACGCCCTCCCTGGTCTGCGTGGCCTTGATGATGGCGAAGAGCATGGGGAAGCAGACGAAGAAGCATGCGGCGACCAGCACCACGTGCACCCACGGCCTGTCCTCCTGCCCCAGGCGTTTCCTATGCGTCATAGCTGACCCTCCTTGAGAAGACGCCGAACTGGAAGTAGGACATCAGCAGCACCAGGGCCATGAGGATGACGCCCTCGGCTGCGGCGAAGCCCATGTCGCTGCTGCCCCCGAATCCGTCGATGTAGACCTTGTACATCAGCGTGGTGGTCACGCCCACGTTGCCGAAGGCGCCGGTGCCCACCGGCGCACCCTTGGTCATCACGTCGATGATGCCGAAGGAGTCGAAGAAGGCGTAGGTGAGGTTGGTGAAGGCCAGGAAGAAGGTGGTGGGGCTGAGCATGGGCATGAGCACGTGCCAGAACCTCTTCCATCCGGTGGCCCCGTCGATCTGTGCGGCCTCGATGGGTTCCCTGGATATGTTCTGCAGGGCTGCCAGGTAGAAGACGATGTTGTAGCCCAGGTTCTTCCACACGGCGGCGCCTATGGTCACGGCGAAGGTGAGCTTGGGGTCGCTGAGCCACAGCGGCTTTATGCCGAACAGGCGGGAGAGCACGTCGTTGACGATGCCCACCTCCGGGTTGAACATGAAGCTGTAGACGGTGCCTGCCACCGCAGGAGAAAGGGCGAAGGGCCAGATGAGCAGGATGCGGTAGATCCTCGCCCCGCGGATGTTCTTGTTGGCCTGGATGGCCAGGAACTGGGACAGGACGATGCCGATGGCCAGCACCAGGATGCTGTAGATGATGGTCTGCGCGAAGCTCTGCAGGAAGCCGGGGGCCAGCACGCCGGTGAACAGGTTCCTGAAGTTCTGCCAGCCGATGAACTTCCTGGTGCCCAGGAAGAAGTTGCTCCTGTAGAAGGCGAGCACGACCGTCTTCATGGCCGGGTAGTAGATGAACACCAGCAGGATGAGCAGGGTGGGCAGCAGGTAGAGCCACGCCACCGAGCCCTTCTTGAAGACCGCATGGTCAGACTGCGACATGTGGACCTCCCTTGGGCCGGGCTGTCAGAAAACCCGGCCGGCCCGCAGGCCGGTCGGAGCGGACAGCCGGACGGCGCCTACTGTATGTTGGCATTGTACTCTGCCAGCTTGGCGTCGCTGAGCTTCTTGGCCTCGGCCATGGCCTGCTGGGGGTCGGTGCCGTTGAGGATCTTCTGCAGCGCCTGCTCGACGATGGTCCTGTTGTCATACACGGAGCCGGCAAGCCCGCCGGCGCTTGCCGCGTTGACCTTGGTCTGCAGCAGCTGGTTGAAGGCGACAAGCTGCTTCGCGTTGCTGTCGAACCAGCCTTCGGCCTTCAGCTTGTCGATGGAGGACTTGCGCACCGGGTAGTAGCCGGTGAGCTTGTGCCAGGCCACCATGTTGTCGGTGCCGGTCAGGTACAGGGCGAAGTCCCTGGCTCCCTGCAGTACCCTCGCGTCATCGTTCTTGGTGACCCACAGCGAGCCGCCGCCGATGACCGTGCCGTTCCTGCCGGTGCCGTCGGGGATGGGGATCATGCCCACGTTCAGCCTGAACTTGGTGCCGATGGCGTTGGTGATGTTGACGATGTCGGCGGTGGAGGTGATGTGGAACATGGCCTTGCCGCCGGTGAATATGGCGTCGCTGCCGTCCCAGTCCTCGAACTTGCCGGTATAGGTGTAGAAGCCCCTGTCACGAAGGTCGGCGTAGAACCGTGCGATCTTCAGGGCCTCGGGGGAGTCGAGCATCGTCTGTGTGGCGCGGGCGTCGCGGCCGTTGCCGTTGTTGAAGATGCAGGCGTCCTGCTCGCTCATCCACTGCTCGAAGAACCAGCCGTTGAGGCTGACGGAGAAGTTGGCGTCCCTGACGCCCTTCTTCCTTGCCGCTGAGAGTGCGGCGAGCACGTCGCCGAAGGTCTTGGGCACGTAGTCGGCAGGGTAGCCTGCGGCCACGAGCATGTCGGTGTTGATGTAGAGCACGGGGGAGGAGCTGTTGAACGGTATGGAGTTCACCTTCCCGCCGATGGTGTAGTAGTTGAGCACGGGCTGGATGTAGTCGCTGGTGTCGAAGGTGCCGATGTCGCCCACGGGGGTGAACATGCCGGTGTCATAGGCGAGCTGGGAGCCGGCCTCGGCGATGTGCACCAGGCTGGGGGCGGTGCCCTGCTTGTAGGCCAGCAGCGCCGCCTGGAGGGTGTCGCGGTAGGAGCCCTTGGTCTCCTCGCTGACGACGTACTTGTCCTGGCTGGCGTTGAACTGCTTCACCACGTCCTGTATCCAGCCGCGCCTCTTGGCGTCGCCGAAGGTGTGCCAGAAGGTTATCCTGACGGGGCCTTCCCCCTGGCCTGCGGTGGCAGGGGCTGTCTCCTGCGACCCGTTGGCAAATACAGATGCCGCACCTAAAACCGCACAGAGAACCACCAGAGTGATTTTCTTCATATTTACCTCCTATAAAAAGTCAATAGTTTCTACGGAAACTATCAAGCTCCGTTTGTTTTCTCCTCATAGGAGACCTTACCTTTAGGCCCCTATGACCTCCTCCGCACTCAGTGATCCCCCGACTTCCCTTACCATCAGGGATTCGTCGAACGGCCTCCTGCTGTTCAGGATCGCAAAGATGACCCTCGCCAGCTTACGCGTCGTGGCTATGATGGACTTCCCCGACCCCTTCGTCTCCTTCATCCTTCGGTAAGCCACCATCAGCCGCCAGCTGCCCGTCTTCTTGGACAGCCGCAGCATCCCCATCGTCGCCTGCACCAGCGCCGTGCGCAGCATCTGCGGCCCGTGCTTCGTTATCCTCCCCAGCAGGACCGTGTCGTTCGAGTTGTGTACCGACGGCACCAGCCCCGCATACGAGGCAAACTTCCTGAAGTCTCCCCCGAACCGTCCCTGCAGGTCCCCTGCATAGGCCGCGATCGTCATCGCCGTGACCGCGCCGATCCCCGGCACCGTCCTGAGCAGCGCCACGTCCTCGTTCTCCCCGGCCGTCTCGGCCAGCTGCTTCTCCACTGCCTTGATTTGCTCCGCCAGGTCGTCTATAATGCCGAACAGAAGCTTGAGCGAAGCGGCGGCGGTCTGCGTGAATCCATGGTCTTCGAGATCTTTCAGCAGTCCCTGCCGCTTCCTCTTGCTCTGCAGCTGGCTGTGCCTCGTGTCGACCCCGTAGCCGAGCATCATCCCGTGGACCTGGTTCTTCACCTTCACCTGCGTGCTCACCAGGATGCTCCTGGCCTTCAGCAGCCGCCTGGCCTCCTCGCTCTGCTGGTCGCACAGGTGGCTCTGCGGGAGCATGTCCTTGTACAGGTAGTAGGCCAGCGTCCTCGCGTCGTTCCTGTCGTTCTTGCTCGTGCTCTCGCTGATGACCTTGAACCTGTTCGTGTTCACCACCGTCACGGCAAAGCCTTCCTTCTCGAACCTGTTCTTGAAGTACCGGGCGTTGCCCGTCGTCTCCACGGCAAGCCGTACCGGGCAGCCGTATGCCTCCTGCAGGCCATGCAGCCTCGCTGCCAGCTGTCCCAGCCCGTCATGTCCCCTGGTGACGTATGCCTTCTCCTCCACGGGCCTTTCCTCGTCTCCGTCCGCAAGGACGCATACCGTCACCTGCGTCTTGTGCAGGTCCACGCCTACGTCCAGCCTCTCCGTCCCTTCTTCCATGCCGTTTGCCATATCAGGCCTCCTCGCTTCAGTTTCCGGGCAGGACGGCTTCCGTTCGGTGATTCCTTCCAATCTCCTATCCGGCCTCAGCCGCATCGCTGCGGCGGACCACTGAGTGATTCGATGTAAACCCTTCCATTCTCCTTTGCGACATCAAGTGCCATTAGATATGCCGGACTTGCATCTCAGCCTTCCTGCCTGTACCTTCCAGTATAGACCCTCCAGCTCCTAGGTAATCACCAACTATTTACTTTTTATCACTCCTCCTTGATGTTTTCCTTCAGTTTCCTGAATTGATAATTCCTTTTGTGTATATATAATGATGAATCATAAAATAGCCACTGTCAAGTTTTTTTCTGCTTAATGATTTAACAATAAATTAACCTTCAGTATACAAAAACTAAATTTTCTTGCATAAATAACTGATATAGAATTTTAAAGGCAATAGATACGGAAATAAAATACAGTTGTATTGTTAAAAAAATGTAATAAACATTCAAATGGGATTGACTTGATTTCAATAAAATTGCAACTATGAACCAATGTGAATTGTGCATAATGTAAATGAAAGTGGCCCGAATCTAGAAGGGCAAAGAAAAAATTTTAAACAGGGAGATGGCTTATCATTCTATATCGTTTGGAGTCGGTGTTATGCAGAGCAAGGGCTCTCGCATGACAAATAGGCGGTGAGATAACCCTTGCTCAAATCTGAAATTAAAATTTTGGAGGAGCATAATGGGCTATAAGAACGCAGTCAGTGTATTTCCGACAATACTGCTAGTAGAAATACAAAAATATATTGATGGAGAGTATGTATATATTCCCCGAAAAGCAGAGAATAAAAAAGAATGGGGTGAAGTAAAAAACAGCAAGAAATATATCCAGGAACGTAACAAGATGATTTTTTCCCAGTATCAGAACGGTATTTCGGTTGAGGATATAGCAAGTTGTAATTACTTGTCACCCAAAACGATTTACAGCATATTGGCTAAGATGAAGAAACAATGCTGAATGAGATGCGACATGGTGATGCGGCCATGTCGCTTTTTTGATTCTGAATTATCTTTTAGGGTGCATTGTCAGTTCAGGGTTGCTATACTCAACTCATGTTCACAAAGACAAGAAATATTCGGAGGCAGACTGACATGTGTACATTTACAAATCAATTCATTTCAAATCAGCAGAACATGGAATTTTTAAAGAAAACCATGATGGGACCCAATGCCATGCGACTGTCTGAGGAACTGGCATCATACCTGACTATCAATGAGCATATGCGTATACTTGATCTGGGTTGTGGCAGTGGCCTTTCAACGCTCTTGCTGACACAAAAATATGGTGCAAAAGTCTTTGCTGCTGACTTATGGATTCCCCCGACTGAAAACTATGAACGTTTCAAGGTTATTGGGATTGATGACAAAGCTGTTCCTATTTCTGCGGATGCAACCAAGGGGCTTCCTTTTGCAAATGAGTATTTTGACCTGCTTTTTACTGTGGATGCCTATCATTATTTCGGGGATAAACCTGACATGCTCCCTTCTCTCATTCCTTTTGTAAAAAAAGGAGGGTATATCGCCGTGGTTATTCCGGGGCTGACATACGAATTTGGGAAAAACGTCCCTGTTGATCTGCAACCATTTTGGAACAGTGAAATGGAAAGGACCTTGCACTCCCTTGGTTGGTGGCAGGAACTGTGGGAAAAGACCGCAGGTATTGAAATGGTCGACAGTCGCGAAATGACTTGTCTGCGGCAAGCTTGGAATGAATGGCTGACCGCTTATCATCCTGTCGTTGCTGAGGATAGAAAAATGATGAAAGCTGAGGGTGGAAAGTATTTCAATCTCATTCAGTTGATTGCCAAAGTAATCTGAATGATACAGAGGCTTTGCCTGGGGATTACCCCAAGAGCAACAAGTTCTGGCTATTGTTCCTCGTGTCCTTTCAGGTTCTGCAATTGTCTGGTGGCCCGGGAATGTATCAAAGTCGTGCTTTCGCTATCCATGATCTGTTCGAAGCAGCTCATCTGTTTTTCAGGACAACCTTCCTGTTCATGGACCAATGCCAAGAGGAATATCGTATATTCCTTTTCCATTCGATGCAGGTTCTTTGTTTCCAGGTCGAGCAGAAATTGACTTGAGGCAGGTGGCAGCGGCTGGGAGGAAATCAATGCAAGATGTATCTTTGCCCGATAAAGGCAGTCAGCAAAAGTGATTGAGGTAATTGCCTTGGCATTGGAATGAAGATGCATCATATGTTGCATGCGGTCAATGAGAAATGTAGATCCTTCCTTGTCTCCGGCAAGCATGCGGTATTTCAGCAGATGTGTCGTCAGTTCCAACTGTGCATGTGCGTTTCCTTTTTCCGGAAGCTTGATTTTCTCAAGTCTTTCAATGGCTATGTCTGTTTCTCCTGCCGATGCATATGCATCGCAGGTGGCCAGTTCCAAGATGAACGTCTGTTCCTCGCTGAGCCTTGTCTGATCGAGGACCGGTCCTACCTGATCAAGAAAGACATCAGGTCTCAGCCTGTCATACAGAGAGGAAAGGAGGGTAAAATAACCATGCCGTTTTACCAATGCCAGGACAAAGCGAAAAGAAAGCAATAGGCAGATGATACAGATACCAGCTCCTAGGATTGCATGCCTGGGTGTACGTAGAATCCATAGGGCCAATGCAATGAGAGCTGTAAGCAACAGGCTCAGTACAATGACTATTTTTCTTGCTTTGTGCAGGGAATCCTTTATCGGTTGCATCAGATGGCTCCGTTCCTGCCTAGGCGAGCGTCAGGAAAGCCTTGTAGCAGTCTCTTGCGCTATGCAAATCCTCTGTTGCAATCGTTTCCCAAGGTGCATGCATGGAAAGTACTGCAATTCCGCAGTCAAGCACCTGCATGTTGTACCTTGCGGCATAGGCGGCTATCGTTCCTCCGCCACCTTGGTCGACCTTGCCAAGCTCGCAGAACTGGAACTTGATGCCGTTGTCATCCATCAATCTCCTGATTTTTGCAATAAATTCAGGATTTGCATCATTTGAACTGAATTTGCCACGGACACCGGTATATTTGTTGAACGTGACGCCGCCGCCCAGTGCTGCAGTATTCTTCTTGTCGAACAACGAGGGATTGAGCGGATCGTAAGCAACGGAAACATCAGACGAAAGCATCTGTGAGTTTCTCAGGCACCTGGCAAGCCGAAGCCCATCAAAGCCATCGGTTCTGGCAAGTACCTCGCTGATGACATTGACAAGGAAATCCGACGTCATGCCCGTTGCACCTACCGAACCTATCTCTTCCTTGTCCATAAGCAGGCACAGCCCGGTCCTTTCCTGTATGTCTGATTCCAGGATTGCTTCCATGGAGGCGAAAGCACAGCAACGGTCATCCTGCCCATAGGCGAGGATCATGGAACCATCCAGCCCTTGTATCCTTGCTTTTCCTGCCGGTACTACCTCAAGCTCACTTGACAGGAAATCATCTTCGTCAATGCCATATTTTTCCTTGAACAAGGCCAAAAGTTCATCCTTGCCTTTTTCCTTTTCCTTGGCCAGTCCTGCAAGAAGGTCCAGGTCCTCTCCCTTGATAGCTTCAGCGACAGAAAGCTTATCCTGTTCCTTGCTCAGATGTGGCAGTATGTCACTGATGGAAAGAGCAGGTTCGTCAGGATCTTCACCGATGGTAAGGTGCAGTACCGTTCCGTCCTTTTTTACCAATACACCATGGATGGCGAGCGGCAGCGTTACCCATTGGTATTTCTTGATTCCGCCGTAATAGTGGGTGTCAAGGTAGACCAATCCATCTTTTTCATAAATAGGCCGTTGCTTGATATCCAGACGAGGGCTGTCAATATGTGCCCCGAGTATATTCATGCCAGCTTCAAGAGACGAAGAACCTATATGCAGCAGTGCGATCGACTTGTTCATCAGAGAATAGTAGACTTTGTCACCTGCCCTGAGTCGGTCAGTTTCAAATATATCTTTATAACCTTTTGCTTCGGCAAGGGAAATGATAGAATTGACGCATTCTCTTTCTGTCTTGCCATTGTCAATGAAATCTCTGTACCTGCATGCAAGTCCGTCCACTGCAGCAACCTCCTGGATTTTTTTTCTCCAATAGTGAAAGGCTACCACTATCCTGGGAAAAAAGAAAGCTGTCTGTTACCTTATGAAAGGGATTCCATATCTTTTCCACTTTCTTGTGAGGTAATTGTCTTTGCATGCTGCTTTTTCTTGTATGTGGCGGAGGCTGCCTTGGTGAATTGGAATACAAGGCTTATGCAGGTAATGATGAAGATGATCCTGGCAAACCAATCATCATGTTTGCTGTAGGTGGTGAGTCCAAAACTTTTCTGGCTGTAGATAGGAACTTCATATACATGGTAGTTGCAGGTAAATGGCTTGATAGGGTCAATGACCTGGCCCCACGGCGTAATCATGCAGGTAATGCCGCTATTGGTACTCCGTACGACAGCTCTTCTGTTTTCAATGGCCCTGAATGTGCCCAGTCTCATGTGTTGCATTTCTGCGCTTACGGCATTCGACCAGCTGTCATTTGACAAGTTGAGCAACAAGTCTGATCCCTGACGTACGAATTTTGCACTGATGCTGCCGAAAATATCCTCAAAACAGATCGAAGTGGAGAAATCAAGCCCATCATAGGAGAATATCTTGGATTTTTTCCCAGGCAACCACCAATGGAAATCATGGTTCTTCAGCCATTGGTAGAAACGTGGCATCTGCTTTTGATAGGGAAAATACTCAGTGAACGGCACCAGATGCTGTTTCCTGTAGGTGTCATAGATCTTGCCGTCTGCAAAGAGTATGACTGAGTTGTAGTCAATCCTGTTCCAGTTGCCGTTCTTGTCCCAAGTCCCCATCGTCGGATCCTTGATTACCCCTTCAGGATTACCGGTAACCAGCGGACAAGGAAGTGACTTGCCGAAGTTTATGAAATCCTGTACCAGCTTGCTTGTCTTAGGATCGGTAGGATGCGCAGTATGCCAGGCTACCGAAGGAACAAAGGCTGTTTCAGACCACATTACCATATCAGGATTTTCTGCAAGGGATTCTTCTGTAAGCTGTTTCATGGTAAGGAAGTTCTTCAGATATTGGTCGTAACCGCCTTTCCATGTGTCACTGTTGTGCTGGACCGTTGCTATCTTGATGACTTTATTCGGCTTTTGCATCTGCCAATATGAAATAGTATGGAATCCGAAGACAAGCGTGGAAATAAACAGTGCAAGGTAGACGTAGATACCACCTTCGGTTTCTTCAAGATGTGAGGAAAGTGATATGCCGTATGTATGTCTTCTGGCGAGGAAATCAGCTGCATAGGACTGGGGGATGAACATGAGTAGGGAAATGGCCCAGCTGCCGAATACTGAGGAAATCTGAATCAGCGGCAACCATGTGGCAAAAGCAGAACTGAGATTGCCGTAGGGATACCCCAGGAAACCCAATTGACCGACATAGATGTAGGCTATATATGAACATGACTGGAGCAGTGCCCTGCCTTTCTTCGGAAGGTTTTCGGCAGCTTTCATCAAAGGAAAATAGAGCATCAGCTCGAATCCTTTGAGTATAGGGGCTATGAATATTGCCATCGGATGGAAAGTCGACAGCCAGTAATTGAATATGGCCAGATATGAAAACCCGAACAGGAAACCGAGCAAGGGAGCATATCCCCATCTGGTCCTGTCTACGGCATAGAGCATGGGTATCAGGGCAAAGGTTGCAAGGAAAGGGAAACCGTTGTCATTGAGAAATGATGGAAAGGCGAGTGCATACAGAAAAGCTGACAGGAGGGTAAGCAGTATCTCAAGGGGAAGATCTCCAAACCTTCTCCGCCTTTTTGGTGGTAAATCCATGAAACGCTCCTTTCGGCATTATAAAAAGCAGAAGTGGTCTTTGCAACCATACCATATGTTGTCTTGATTATACAGACAGTGTGTGGCACTATCAGCAGTGGAGGACCTGCATGTCTGTCGTAAACCACTATGGGGATGTCATCAAGCATTATGCTGACCAAAAAGCCGAATGTTGCCAGGGGAATGGTGGATGTCGGTCTATCCCTTGAGCATTACCGGTCTGCAAAGCATGCGGACAAGAGGATACCTGCCAGTTACCGCTATCTGAACACCATGGCACTAGGAATGGTACAGAAGGGGATGAGAGAACCTGAGATGACTTGCTGGAACAATCTCTTCGCTCCTGTCGAACTTATGGAAAGCTTTGATATCAACTGCCTGTCCATGGAAGCCCTTTCATCTTTTTACAGTGGCTTTACCATTGAAGACAGGCTTATTGATGAATCAGATGCAATCGGCATAGCAAAGACACTATGTACCTACCATAGGAACTTTATCGGTGCCAACAGTCTTGGTCTGCTTCGTAAACCGACGGCCTGTGTGACGACCAGCAGTATCTGTGACGGCAATACGAACACATTCAGGTTTGTCTGTTCGGAACGCCGGATACCATTTTTCCTTGTTGATGTGCCGCATCAGCTTTTGTGATGAAAGCATTGCCTATGTAGAGCAGCAATTGAAGGAACTTGTGGTTTTTCTTGAAGACAATTATCACCTTAAGTACGATGAAAGGGAACTTGCCAGGATCCTTGCCCGTGAGAATGAAAGTCATAGGCTCTATGAAAAGTATCTTTCCCTTATCGGTACCCGCAAGCTTGCCTCTACGTTGACACTGCAGATGTTCATCTTGTTTGCAAGCCATCTTTCGATCGGCAGTGAAGAGTCCTTGAAGTTCTATCAGATGCTGGTTGATGATGTAACAGCTGCTCCGCCCTTCGACGGCAAGAAGATATTGTGGGTCCATGTACTGCCATTCTTTGAAGAAAGTCTCAAGCAGGTATTCAATCTCAGTGACGACAACCAGATCCAATGTGTGGAAATGAACAGTGATGGCAACGGATATCTCAATCCCCAGCATCCCTTGCATAGCCTTGCTTCCAAACTGGTTTCCAATGTGTACAACAGGGGGTATGAGGCTAAGGCCCAACTGTGTAGCGAACTTGCAAAAAAATGCAATTGTGACGGTGTCATCCATTTTGCCCATTGGGGCTGCAAGCAGACCAGCGGGGGAGTCAACATACTGAAGAAAAGGTTGCAGGAAGATGGGATTCCTCTTCTGTTGCTGGACGGCGATGCTGTGGACAGGCGTAACGACGGAGCTGGTCAGATACGGACAAGGGTAGAGGCTTTCATGGAGATGTTGTCAGGAGAAAAGAAATGATTGCCTATGTGTGCAAGTATACTCCGATTGAAGTCTTCCAGGCTATGGGAGAGGAAACGATACTGCTTGAAGGTGCTGCAGGACAGTGTACTGAGGCTGAAAGCTGCATGCATCCGAATCTCTGCAGCTACGCAAAGGCGGCTTATGAGACTTTGGTCAGGCATCCTGAGTATGAGGGAATAATCCTCACCTCCTGCTGTGACAGCATCAACAGGCTTTACGACAACCTATGCCGACGTTTTCCTAAGCGTTTTATCTATTTGCTTGATTTGCCACGGAAAGTCAATGACAGTTCCGTCATGTTGTACCGTAGGCAGATAGCGTTGATGGCTGAAGCATGGGAAGCCTACAAGGGAGAAATATTTGATCCTGTGGCGCTACAGGAGTATATTGGCAACGGCATCAGTCCGATAGCAGAAGATGCCGTTGCTTCTGAATCAAAGGATAGACTTCGTATCGGCATCATGGGTGCCAGATGTTCCAAGAACCTGTATAGGCTCCTGAAGGCTGATAGGATTGTCTTTGACTTGACCTGTGCAGGTATCGGGCGGTCAATCAGAAAATTGGCTTGTGACGATATCCTTACAGATTATGCACGTTCGCTCCTGGAGCAGCTACCTTGCATGAGAATGTGTGATGTTACCCGGCGGCTGGATCTGGTTCGGAGTCTGGAAGGCAAGGTGGATGGCATTATCTACCATGTGATCAAATTCTGTGATCTCTATCCCTATGAGTATTCCTTCATAAAGAAAGAGATCAGCGTACCTGTCAACTATATCGAGACTGACGGTACGGAAAGCAGTTCCGGCCAATTGCAGACAAGGATTGAAGCTTTTGAAGAAGAACTGCAGGCAAGACGCAATGAGGGGGAGGTTCCTGTGAGATTGATTGCAAGGTACAAGCATCACCACGATGCTGATAGGGATGAAAAGATACGGAGCAAGGGATATTTCCTTGGTATCGACAGTGGTTCGACTTCGACCAATGCCGTTGTCATAGACAATGGATGCAGGTTGCTGGCAAGCTGCGTTATTCCGACAGGAGCACAGGTTGCAGACAGTGCCGCACAGGCCAAGGCAATGGTCCTGGGAAAAGCCGGCATCGGGACCAAGGACGTGTGCAGGATAGTCTCGACCGGATATGGCCGCAATGGCATAGTCGGCAGTGACCAGGACATTACTGAAATCTCATGCCATGCAAAAGGTGTGCATTTCCTTTTTCCTGACGTCCGGACTATCCTGGACATTGGGGGCCAGGACAGCAAGGCGATAAGGATCAATGAAGCCGGCAGTGTCGTTGACTTTGTCATGAACGATAAGTGTGCCGCCGGCACAGGCCGCTTCCTTGAGATGATCAGCAGCACGCTGGATATCGGGCTTGAAGAGATGGGCCCATTGTCCCTTACGTCAAAAAAGGATGTTGAAATCAGCAGTATGTGTTCAGTGTTTGCTGAAAGTGAAGTCATTTCCCTTGTTGCGGAGAACAAGGAATTGGCCGATATCATCCATGGTGTGCACAAGACGATTGCAAAAAAGGGCTTGGCACTGATGAAGCGTGTAGGACTTGAATCTGAGTACTGTATGAGCGGCGGAGTTGCCCGTAATGTAGGAGTAGTGGAAGTGCTTTCCCAACTTCTGGACGCACCTGTGAAAGTCTATGGGCAACCTGATATCGTAGGAGCTTTGGGCGCTGCATTGTTTGCCAGACAAAAGCATCTGTCTACGGGAAACAGCGTAAAATGAACAGCAATCAGGTATGCCATCGGAAAATTATCCAAAAAATTAGAAAACCGTATTGACGAAACATCCAATCCATTATATCGTAGCGAACGTGTCCGGCGCCTTCCAGTCACAATCCTTTTGGCGGCATAGCTCAGGTGGTAGAGCGAACGGCTCATATCCGTTATGTCAGGGGTCCGAATCCCTTTGCCGCTACTTTGCTTCCTGCTTTATCAGCAGGAAGTTTTTTTTGCCGTTCAAGCGGATGTATCGATCCAACTGTCTATGACAGCTTCGTTCTGTATGGTCCCTTCCATTCGTCTTACCAATCTGCCCTGTCTGTAGAGAAGAAGGGCCGGAATGGAATATACGACAAGCGTATCAACAAGATTACGTGCTTCATCCGTATTCAAGGTAACAATCTTCAGGTCCTTGTATTTCTTTTCTCTTCCAAGTGCTTCAAGGATTTCTCCTTGTATTTTGCACATACCGCACCATGGTGCCCAGAATTCAGCCAGTACCAGCTCATTTTCTGCCAATGTTGTTTCAAACTCATCTTCATTGATCGGGAAAGTCATATGCAATCTCCTTCCTACAGTATAACTGAATCTGTTTTTACAATCTGTGACTAGGTTACCTTCGCTTTTGTGTTGACGTTGGTTGGGATTCCTGCGATATTTATCTATGACAAGGAGTGACTACAGATGGAAAAGATGCAATACGTGTGTCCAAAATGCGGATGTACGCATTATACGACCGATACGCTTCAGGCTACCGGAGGTAATTTCGCAAAGTTGTTTGATGTGCAGAACAAGAAATTCATAACGGTCAGCTGTTCCCAGTGCGGGTATACGGAGTTTTATAAGAAACAGAATTCCACAGGAATGGACATCCTGGATTTTCTGATGGGCTGAGGCTGATATAATGATAGGTTTTTTCATCAAGAAAGCTTTCTTTGATGCATGGGACAATCTTATTGGACTTGTGCTTTCGAACTTGGGGTTCCTTGCTTGTCTGCTTGGTCTGCTTGGGTCTTTTACCCTTTTTGGACATTCTACCTTGCTTGGGCTCATCTGCATGGTACTGTGTGTCGGATTGCTGTCCTTCCATGCCATCGGTATCTCCTCCGTAGTGGAAGCCTATGGCGATTACAAACGTGTGGGTTGGGCAGGTTACAAAAAAAGCTTCAGGCTGTATTGGCGCCATGCTTTTCTTCTGTGGGGCGTACTGCTGGCTATGTTGCTGATGCTTGTGGTCGTCATGCCTTTTTACCTGCATGTCGGGAATTGGATCGGCCTGATGCTCGCAGTAATCATCTTCTGGGTCTTCCTTACGCTGTTGCTGTCTTTGCCGTACTATCTGCCGTTGATGATTCGCTTCAGTGGAGACAGACCGCTGAAGACCTTGAAGAAATGCTTTTTGGTTGCAATCGGTAATACAGGTGTTTCCTTTTTCCTCCTTGTATTCAACCTGATTCAAGTCGTGCTTGGCGTTCTTACCGTGGGACTGCTGTTCAGCGGATGCGGTATCATGCTGGCAAGTCAGGATGCCTTCAAGCTGTTGATGTATAAGCTTGATTATTTGGAAGAAAATCCAGATACCAAGGCAAAGGCTATACCGTGGGACGATATCCTGTATGAGGAAAAAGAAAATGTCGGACATCGTTCGTTGAAGGGAATGATCTTCCCTTGGAAGGACTGAGCATGGCTGCAGAAATCGAACTCAAAGCCCATGTAGATGACTGGCAGGCTCTTTTGGCCCGGATCAGGGAAACGTCTGGTATCTCAGCTGAAAGCTATCAGGAAAAAAGAGATGTTTACTTTGCAAGGAAAGGCAGTCTTGACCGACCGATGCTCAGATCCCGTCTTGAGCTTTCAGGTCCCGACAAGGAGCATCTGACCGGTTCAGTCCTGCTTACCTGCAAGGACAAGATGGAAAAAGATGGTATCGAGGTCAACCACGAAATTGAATTTTCAGCTCCGGGCAGTGATTTTGCCCAGACTATTGTCTTCTTCAAGGCGCTTGGCTATGAAGTATGGCTGGAAAAAGAGAAAATCGGTTATTCCTTTATGCTGGACAAGTATCATGATACACTCCATGTAGAATTGATTGAAGTGCCACCGCTCGGATGGTTCCTTGAAATGGAATTCTGCCTGCCGGACGGGATTGACAAGTCACAGGCTGAAAGCTACCGTTCCTACCTCATGCAGGCACTTGCTCTTTTCGGCATTCCTGCCGACAGAATCGAAGATCGCTATTACATGCAGATGCTCAAGCCAGAACTATGGCATTGAGCAACAGTGAGAACGAGATGAATCCCAATGACATGAAAATAGGATTTGTCTTTGCCACCTTGTCTTCCTTTACTACAATAAACAGCAATGACGACAAGCAAAGGAAGATACTTGTCGAAACAGTAAGCAAGGTACCACTGCACATAAGCAATGTAAAAGGCAATATTGCACTCATGATCATGTGAAGATATACTGCAGTCTTTGTCCCCATACTAAGGAACAGCAGTGAGAGTGCCGATTCAATGAAGGCAATGAACAGCACGATGGTAAAGGCTGCCGGCTTTATCAAAGAGGCATAGGTAAGGCTGCAGACCAGCAGAGTCAGGACCTTGAGGGCTTGGCTTACATTGAACATTGCTTTCCTGTTTGGGTTTGTCTTGTCCATGAGATGATAGATGGAATCCGTGACGAACAATGCGACGAAATCGAGAAAAGTTGATCCGAATACGATTGCTTGGAAAAATGAAAGATCTCTCAGATGGTAGACGCTGGGATACTTGCCAAGAATGAACAAGGCAATGAAAGCCAGGGCAATTGCAGCTGAAATGATATCCAATACAGCATTGAATACACCTGCAGGTCTATAACTTTGTTCACCATCTTTGTTGTGATAGTGTTCACTGTCATACTTGAAACTGAAGCCTGTGCCGTTCTTGAGGCTGCAGGTGAAGTTTACTTTGTTGACGTTCTCAGCATGATCAGCAATCTGACCAACCTGTGACTTGAATTCCTTGAACATTTCATTGAGATTTTCGTCCATTTGTCAACTCCAGAATTTATTTGTCTTGAGATCATCGATGAGGCGGTAGATTTCTTCCTGGAGCTGGTCCAGAATCATCTGCTCCGCTTTCTTTTGATCAGTTTTCGCGGTTTCCAAGGCGTCTGGGAATTCCATGGGCCTTCCGATATTCGCATAGTAGTTACGTGAGACAATGGTAAGATTCCGACCTGCTGCGGCGCTATGCCTGTGCCTGACCCTTCTGCGAGGAGCCAGCAGGCCTATCGGGATAATCGGAACATGTTTTTTCAGGTACATTCGGGCAATCCCGGGTTTGAAATTCTCCATCTTTTCCATTATATTCAGTTTTCCTTCAGGAAAGATATAAATATTCTCGCCCTTGTCCAGATAGGTAACTGCCCTGTCCACGACTTTTGCTCTGTTTTCCTTTGTGTCAGCAGGAATCTGTTCCATCCATCGAAGCAGGTGCCGTACAAACTTTATGGTGAACCCAGGACCGATGACCATGTGCAGGGGGCCATCACTCAGAGTAGTGACGAAATGCACGTCAGAAGAAGAAAAATGATTGGAGCAGAATATCTTTGGCCCCTTCGGAAGTTCCTGGGCCTGCCATACCTGAAAGTCATAACTGATCTGAAGTGAGGCTTTTGTAAAAAGTCTGTACACACCATTTAAAAATCTGGATAGCAGTTTCACGATAAGCATCGTAGTGGTTATATTCTTTCAGGTCAACAAGGAAGGCATTTACAAACAGTCATTCTGTGCGTATCTTTATGGGCAAGAGGTAGTTTGTCATGCAGTATAGGGCATCACATATTTTGGTCAAGGACAAGGCTCTTGCAGATATGATCTGCAAGAAGGCAAAGGGTGGGACAGACTTTGCAAGGCTTGCAAGGGAGTACTCGACTTGTCCATCAAAGAGTAAAGGTGGAGATCTGGGATGGTTCGGTCCTGGTCAGATGGTTCCTGAATTCGAAAGGGCAGTACAGAAAATGGGCTATGGAAGCATCAGCACTCCTGTGCATACCAAGTTCGGATATCATATCATCAAGAAAACGGGCATGAAGGATTAGCAGAGGTATACAAAGTCTGGAAAGTTTATTGTCCGGCAGCGGTATCCTTGACAGCGGCAGGGTCAGGTCCTGTTGTCTGGCTCTGCTCGTCATCTGTGATACCATTGAGTTCCTTCCATTTTTCCTTGTCGGCCTGATAGAGGAATATCTGATAGCTGATCTCATCCGGATGATATTTCGCAAGATAGTAATATGCTTCGCCGGCATAGTCGGCTGTCTTGCTGAGCTGCAATGCTTCCTTCTCCAGGAGGGCAAGATAGACCGTACGGTCGGCATCATCAGCAGGTAGCGTATCAATGTAGGTCGAGAGGGCTTTGAGATAAGCCAAATGGGTCTGTCCATCTGCCGGATTGAGGGCAAGGCTTCTTGCATAGCAATCCAGTGCTTCCCTGTAGTTCTTCTGATAGTACAGTATCCTTGCCTTTATCTGAAGGAATTCAAGGTAATTGGGATGTTCCTTGAATCCGTTGTCAGCTCGTTGCAGGGCCAAGTCAAACTTTCCTGACTCACAGAGGGCAAGGATGCTGTCATATAATGCCGCAGGGTTTTTTCTGTCCAGTGCCAAAGCTTTGTCAAATTCGGTAAGGCTTGCATCAAAGTCTTTTCTGTCCAGAAGAGCAGTTCCTGCCTGCAGATGGGTTTCAACCCGACTGTCAGTCGAGGAACTGGTTGCACAGGAAGCACACAGCAGACTGCATATGAAAAGCAGGAGAGCCGGTAAGAAACTGCTTCTGGACATGGACATGCTGCTACCTATCGGCCTAAGACGGTCTGCTCTATTTCCCTGACCTGATCACGATAGAGGTTGGTGATGTTTGAGCCATAGTCTGCAATCAACTGGATCATATTCCTTGGGACCTTTCCGTCCATGCCGTTCAATCGGTCACCTGCATCGCCCAGTCCAGGAAGAATATATGCCTTTTCATTGAGCACTGGGTCCATCCAGAGCGTATGGACTTCTACATTGGGTATGGCACGGCAGATCCTCACTGCACCCTTGAGTGCTGAGATGACATTGATGAATTTGATTGAATGCGGTCTGACACCCTGTTGTTCCAGATAACGGACGATGGTAACGAAGGAACCGCCTGTCGCGTTCATCGGATCGGCAAATACCAAGTCCTTGCCATCAAGCTCTTCCAAGTCAAAATAGCTTTTATCAAGGTTGAGTATGTAATCCATATTTACTTCTTTCTTGCTTTCATCCCGTTTTATCTTGAACAAGGCAAAGGGAGTGACAAAGGCATCGCTGCTATAATCCTGTATTTCCTTGCTCATGATCATCGAAGGAAGCAGTGCACCCCTGAGCATGACACACATCACGCAGTTGTGGATTTCCGCATCGACATTAGGAATACGGTGGGCTGCAAAATTGGTTACAGGGATATTCACGGGAGTCTGTGTAATGATTGACCGTTTGTGAGGCAATGCAGCATCTGTATATACATGGGCGAACATCATTTCATAGGCACGCTGGATGTAGTAGAGGAATTCTTCATGGCTGGTAGACGGCTGTCTCAGTTTTGCAACCAGACGGGATGCCTGTCCATGCTGTTCCTGTGGGGTTTCAAAGGAATAGACGTGGATGCGTGGTTCATTGGCACAGAAGCTGTCAAGGAAATCCCCGATCTGCCCTGCGGATTCCGTAAGGCCTTCTCCGGCTGTCTTCAGTTCCGTCTCATTCTCCGAGGATCCCAGGACCTTGCAGTGGTCAAGCGATACCTGGTACATCCGGCTTACGGTTTCAATTGCTTCTTTGTCATTCTCTGTCAGGTAGCCGTCCAAATCGGCAGCGTGCAATACAATTTCGTTCATGTGTTACTCCTGAAGGTGCATGTTAGCATTCATAATGAGTAATTGCAATAAAACCACGGGGATTCAAACTCACCTTCTGCATTAATCCGTAGGGTTTCGTCGAGACTTTGAAATCGTCATTTATGAAAGGATGGTATTTGCCAAATGGCTTACCATCTGTTACAATATGTCCAACCAAAGCATGCCGTGATGACATGTAAGAATCGAGGTAGATATGAATCTAGTATTCCTAGGCCCTCCGGGAGCAGGCAAGGGCACCATTGCGGCGATTGCCAAGGATTTTTTCGGAATTCCCCATATCTCTACGGGTGATCTTTTCCGAAGCAATATCAAGAATGAGACAGAACTGGGCAAACAGGTAAAAGCCATATTGGCCGGAGGCAACCTTGTTCCTGACAGTGTGACCATTGCCATGGTCAAGGACAGGCTTACAGAAGCTGATGCCAAGAAAGGTTTTATCCTTGATGGTTTTCCACGGACTGTCCCGCAGGCAGATGCATTGGGCGATATGACAAGCCTGGATGCTGTCGTCAACTTTGTCCTGGACAAGGATACCATCCTGAAGAGGCTTTCGGGAAGACGGGTATGCAAGAGCACTGGCAGGACCTACCACATACTCTACAATCCTCCGAAAGTAGAAGGCATTGATGATGAAACTGGTGAACCCCTTATCCAGAGGGATGATGACAAGCCTGAAGCCATTCTCAACAGGTTGGAAGTCTATCGTTCCCAGACAGAACCTCTTATCGGCTATTATAGGGAAAAGGGGTTGCTGGTTGATATCGATTCCTCCAAGTCACCTGAAGTAGTGATGGAAGAGCTGAAGAAAGCCGTGGCCAGATGAGTTTTGCCATATGATTTGAAATCCAGATGCATAAGGTATGTGTCTGGATTTTTTTGCAAAAGGTTTTCAATTGACTGCACTGCCGTTTCACCATAGAATGACCCCATGGATGTTAAGAACTTGATCATGTATACGGACGGGGGATGCAGCGGAAACCCTGGTGTCGGGGGCTGGGCCTTTGTCCTTGCAGGCGAAGATGGCCATGCAGAGATGGAAAAAAGCGGTGGCAGTCGCTATACGACCAACAACAAGATGGAATTGACAGCAGTCATTGAAGGCTTGAAATATTGCTTGGAAGCACAAGCAGGAAAGGTAACGGTCCATACTGACAGCCAGTATGTCAAGAATGGTATTACTGCCTGGATAAGCAACTGGAAGAAGAATAACTGGAAAACTGCTGCACGCAAGCCTGTAAAGAACCAGGAACTCTGGAAGGAGTTGGATAGTCTCAATGCTTCTCTTGATGTTTCCTGGCAATGGGTGAAAGGCCATGCTGGCATCGAGCTGAATGAACGGTGTGATACCCTTGTCGGTCTCGAAATGGACAAACTTGGTCGTTGAAACCTACTTTTCATTCAAAGCCAGCAGATATGGCCTAAGACGGTTTGGTACGCTTGCTATCAGGAGTGATACGATTTGATCAATCGTTTCTTCCAAATACCCTGTAAGCCACCTGACGGTCATGTAAATTGAACCTTCGCAATACATTTCCAAGAGAAAACGCAGATCTTCAGGCAAAGGCCTCTGAAGTTGTTTTTCTATGGCCTTTGTATAAAAACTATAGATCATCCTATAGTCGTATTGCTTCAGATTTTCGCTATCCTGTGACCGAAAGGCCTGGCTGAAAAAGGGCTTTTCATTTTCGAGGAAACTAAACTTTTCATGCAAGGCTTCCCTGAGGGTCAGGGATACTCCCATAAGAAGGAAACTCTTGTCGCATAATTGTCGGAAATACCAGTTGACCAGTTCATACTTATCCTTGAAATGCCGATAGAAAGTCTGTCGTGAAACTTGGCATTCATGACAAATATCACAGACTGTAATCCTATCCAATGACCTTTGTTTCATGAGTTTTTTTATTCCTAATGCCAATAATATCTTAGTATCTTCCATGGATTTATTATCTTTGAAAATGCGGGAAAAGTAAAACCCCTTTTGCCGTTTGGGTTATTTTTCCCAAGTGACAGATGAACCATATTGTAACTTGCTCATTCCAGGAACCCCATTCTATCATATAGTGACAATAATCAGAGGAGCTATCAGATGACAAGAAGATTTACATTGAATGAGACATCCTATCATGGAAAAGGCTGCATTGCCGCCATTGTCGATGAAATCCAAGGGCGGGGGTTCAGGAAAGCTTTAATTTGTTCTGATCCAGGACTTTTCAAGTTCAAGGTCGCTACCAAAGTCTGTGACCTGCTTGACCATGCCGGATTTCCCTATGAAATCTATTCAGGCATCAAGCCTAATCCTACCATCAGCAATGTCCAGGAAGGAGTCGAAGCTTTCAAGAAAAGCGGTGCTGATCACATTATTGCAATTGGAGGAGGTTCTTCGATAGACACGGCAAAAGCAATCGGTATCATCGTGAACAACCCCGAATGTGCAGATGTCCGTTCGCTTGAAGGTGTTTCACCGACAAAGAACAGATGTGTTCCTATAATTGCTGTCCCGACTACGGCAGGGACAGCAGCTGAAGTGACTATCAACTACGTGATTACAGATCCGGAACGTCAACGAAAGTTCGTTTGTGTCGATCCTAAGGATATACCGATCATTGCAGTAGTCGATCCGGATATGATGTCCGGTATGCCCAAGGGACTGACTGCATCAACAGGTATGGATGCATTGACCCATGCCATTGAAGGCTATACCACCAAAGGAGCTTGGGAACTTTCGGATATGTTCCATATAAAGGCAATTGAAATCATTGCCAGATCATTGAAAGGTGCCGTAGATGGAACGGATGACGGGAGGGAAGGCATGGCTCTGGGACAATACATCGCAGGCATGGGTTTCTCCAATGTAGGCCTTGGTATTGACCATGCCATGGCACATCCTCTCAGTGCGTTCTATGATACGCCCCATGGTGTTGCCTGTGCGATACTGCTCCCGACCAGCATGAAATATAATGCTGAATATTCAGGGGAAAAGTATCGTGAGATTGCCCGTGTGTTTGGTATACCTGGAGTCGATGCCATGTCTCCGGCTGCATATCGTGAGGCCGCTATTGACGCTGTCCAACAACTTGGACTAAGTGTCGGCATCCCAGCGGATCTCAAGGGCATTGTCAAGGAAAAGGATATTGATTTCCTTGCAAAAAGTGCACATGCAGATGCTTGTTTCCCAGGAAATCCCAGAGATGCAAGTATTGAGGATATCAAGGAACTCTACCATTCGTTGATTTGAAAATTTGCTTTTGTAAAAGACAAAATGACCAGGACAGTACGGCCGCCCTGGCCTTTTTTGCCATTGCTGGTTTCACACTCATCGGTATGAGCAATTTTCTTGTCAGAATATGTCCTGACAAGCCAAAACTTACTTTTCAGTATGGAATTCTAGTTTGTGGAGGTATCCAGCAACCGTACCCTGTCCATTGAGAAATCAATTGATACGTCTGCTCCTTCATCGAAGATTCTCTTTTCATGCGGATCGTCGACCTGTACCAATATCTCGCCGAGGTTCGTATCTACATAGCATTCCATGCTGCTGCCTAAATAGACATCAAGCCGAACCTTACCTTCGATCTTTCCCTTTCCTGGTTCGACTACCCTCAATGATTCCGGCCTTGCCATGAGTACGGCATCGGAACCTGGCTGAAGATCGGGAGCAAAATTGGTAATCTGCAGATCCTTGTCATTGAACCTGCATCTGTAGGATTCCTGCTGTTTTTCCATGATCTTGACCGGAATGAAAGCTGCTTTGCCGACAAAACCTGCCACGAACCTGGAATTGGGATATTCATAGACTTCCGAAGGTGTCCCGATCTGACGTATGACTCCTGCTTTCATGACGATGATACGGTCTGAAAGGCTCATGGCTTCAATGCGGTCATGGGTGACATAGATGGCCGTGATGCCAAGGCGTTTCTGTATCTTTCGTATTTCAATCCTCATCTGTTCCCTGAGCAATGCATCAAGGTTTGAAAGCGGTTCATCAAGCAGAAGTACGCCCGGTGTCACGATCAATGACCTAGCTAGTGCAACCCTTTGCTGCTGTCCTCCTGAAAGTTTGCTGGGGGCCCTGTCCCCATAGCCGCCCAAGCCTACCATTTCAAGTGTTTGGTTCACTTGGTCAGCAATTGCCTCTGTCGGGACCTTCCTCAGTTTCAGTCCATAAGCTACATTGTTGAAGACACTCATATGGGGAAACAGACCATATGATTGGAACATTGTTGCAGTATTCCTCTTGTTCGGCGGCAACAGGGTCACTTCCTCGCCTCCGATGAAGACCTTGCCCTCGGTCGGTAATTCAAAGCCTGCAATCATTCGCAAGGTAGTAGTCTTGCCGCAACCGGAAGGACCTAGAAGCGTAACAAGTTCGCCCGGTTTGATGGTGAGATTGGAATCACTGACAGCAATGACATCTGCCTTGCCTTTTGTATCTTTGAACCTCTTGGTAACATGTTCAAGTATTACGGATACGCTGTTGTTTTCTGACATGGTAATAAGTTCCTTTCAATTTTTCCGTCACTGTGCGGAAATCTGTTTGTTGGTCAGCTCATCGCCCTTCGTGAAATGATTCATGAGGCTGAAGGCTGCAAGGACGATGACTATCAATATCGTTGACAGGACCGAAGCAAGTCCGAAACGGAGATTTTCGGAGAAGTTGAAGATCAAGACCGTAAGATGATTCCATCTGGCGCTAATCAGGAAGATGATGGCTGAAACTGCTGTCATGGCCCTGACGAACGTATAGGACATCGAAGAAAGGAATGCTGGCCTGACCAAGGGGAGGACAATGGACCTGAAGACTGTCTGTGTATCTGCTCCAAGGTCACTGGCGGCTTCCTCTATTGCAGGATCAATCTGGTGGAGTGCCGTTATGCCGTTTTCTACACCGACAGGAAGTTCCCTTATGATATAGTTGATTACGATGATTGCCGCGGTTCCGACGAGCAGTATCGGCGGCTTGTTGAAAGCAAGGATATAGGCGATACCAATCAAGGTGCCCGGTATTGCATAAGGAGTCATGATCAGCATTTCAAGGAGTCTCTTGCCAGGAAATTTCTTTCTGACGATGAGCATCGAGGCAAGCATGGCCAGCAGGCCCGCAATCGGTGCTGCAATTGCAGCAAGGAGGACAGTATCCCGTATGCTTGTCCAGCCTCTTTGCAGTGCTTCAGGCCAATTTGCGAGAGTCAGGCTGTAATCGATGCCCCAGTTCTTGACAAAGCAACCTGCGACGATCGTAAGATACAGACCGACGATGAATGCCATGAGTACATAGCAGATGCCTTCAAGCAGATGACGGACCGGCGTATTTGTCAGATCAGTCAAGGTTCCCGATGGCTTGCCTGTAACGGTGACGAAGCTTCGTTTCGATACCCAATACCTTTGGGCAAGGAAAGCTGTCAATGTAGGCAGCAGGAGCAGGAAGGACAATGCTGCACCTGCGCCCAGTTCACTTCTGCCGGTGACCAGCATATAGGCTTCTGTGGAAAGTACCCGATAGTCTCCTGACAACAGCAGGGGATTTGCAAAATCCGCCAGGCTGTTGGTAAAGACAAGCAGCCATGCAGACAATATTCCTGGGGAAGCCAGAGGAAGCGTGATGTCGCGGAAAGTCTGCCATCGTGTGGCAGAAAGATCAAGGGAAGCATCTTCAACGGTACTGTCGATCTGTCTGAGTACACCGCTGATGGTCATGAAGGCAATCGGGAACATACCTATGGTTTCTACCAAAGTAAGGCCTCCCAAGCCATATATCGACATATTGAGATGCAGCAACTGCTGTGTAATCAATCCATTGTTGCCGAACAGCAGGATGATTGAAAGCGAGAGGGAAAAAGGAGGACTGATGACCGGCATGGTGGCCAAGGTCGTCATAGTCTTCTTGTACTTGTAACTGGTACGTTCGATGAGGAATGCAAACAGAAAACCGACGATGGTAGAGAATGTTGCAGTCAGTACTCCCAGTTTAAGCGAACCCCACAAAGCAACCAGATAGGTAGGGGAAAGGCACATCTTCCACGTAGCGAAGCTGAATCTGCCATCAGTCATGAACGAGAGGCGGAAAGCCTCGAATAGCGGGTAGGCGATGAAGAGCAGGACAATGATGAACAGCCCCATTACCATGAAGTTTGCCATCGGGTCTCTTGTAAACATAAGGATGAAAGAGATTGCCAGGAAGATGAGTGCGGCTCCGACAAGCAGGTTCCTCAGTAGTGAGAGAAAATTTGAAGTACCGATTCTGGGAGCAACTACCATGACAGCTCCACGAGGTGCTGCCCCTGTGGCATCCGCAACAGGATAAAAGTAGATATCACTTGGATACGCCGTCGAAATGACAGTATCAGGGTCAAGACTGAAATCCGCTTGGTATGTACTGGGCAATTGCATCGGTTCCAGGTAATCAAGGCTTTCGAAAGCCTTCTTGAATACGGAATCCTCACTATGATGTTCAAAAAGCCACTTTGCAACTTGGCTGCCGCCTTTGGCTGTGTATTTCCAACTGTCAGCATCAAAGTCAAAATAAAGGGCTCTTGCACCTGGAATAATCTGTTTTATGCCTTCTGCCCAGGTATCTATTGCTTCCGCTGAAGCATTTTCCGGAGCCGTCCGGGCAAAAAGGTTTATTTCCCTGTCATTGCGTTCCTGGGTGTCTGATCTGAATTCCTGAGACAGCGAATTGAATATGAAGATATCTGCAAAGATGAAAATGAGGGCAAAAGTGATGAACTGCCTGACTGTCTTGCGATGTACCATCGTTACTCCTTTTCCGTCCGATCTGCCGGATGTGGATGGATAAGACAACCTAAGGAAGGTTATACACCTTCCTTAGGCTGCAACATGCTTGCATGGAACGATCAGCGCTTGTTGCCGATTTCATTGTTCCACTTGTCAAGTAATCTTGTCTTGTTGACTTTGTCGCCATCCCAGAGGAAATCAGGTGTGATCGTCTTGATCTGATCCAGTGAAAGTGCCTGCGGATGCTTGACGGCACCGTCTGCAACCAGAACGACATACCATTCCGTGAAGGTCTTCTGTGCTACCGGACTGGACAGGATCCAATCATAAAGCTTCTTTGCATTGACTGTATCTTTTCCACCCTTGACCAGCGACATGGAGGCCAGTTCATAACCGGTACCTTCGGCCGGTGCGTCTATTTCGATATTTGCTCCTGCAACCTTGAGCTTTACCTGGTCATGTGCAAAGCCGAGGGCAATTGGAATCTCTCCTGTTGCAACGCTCTTGCCAGGTGCAGATCCACTCTTGGTGTATTGGTCAATGTTCTTGTCCAGTTTTTTCATATACTCAATCATGGCGTCTTCATCTTCATTGAAGATATAGCGAAGGGTAGTCAGCACCGTATAAGCCGTTCCTGAAGTATTCGGGTTTGCCATCCTGACATAACCTTTATATTCCGGTTTGATCAAGTCTGCCCAGCTCTTGGGAGGGGTAAGCCCCAGTTCCTTTGCACGGTCAAGGTTCGTGACGATGGTAAGCGGTCCGACATACAGGCCGATCCAATAATGGTCGGGATCCTTGTATTTTGCAGGAGTCTTTGAAGCATAGCGGCTGACATACGGAGTGGTCAGACCCTTTGTCTTTGCCGTAATGTGATCCAATCCGACACCGCCTACCCAAATCGATGCCTGAGGGTTTTCCTTTTCAGCATCAAGCCTTGCAACACATTCGCCGCCTGACAATCTGACGAAGTTTACCTTTATACCTGTTTCCTGCTCAAACTGCTGGAACAGTTTTGCTGCAAGCGGTTCTTCCAGCGTTGTATAGGCATTGACGCTTTCTCCGCTTTCCTTTGCCGGTGCAGAAGCAGGTTGCCCTGCTGGCTGTGGTGCCTGTTGAGTCTCACTTGCTCCATTTGCAAAGGCAAAAACTGCTGCTAGGGCAAGTACAAGCAGCGTTGAAATACATTTTTTCATATAATCCTCCCTTTTGTAGATAAGTCAATGATTTATGGTCATTGTTTTCCAGAATAAATCCACCAAAGTGATTTGTAAAGAGAAAAAAATACGAAAAATAGTCAAATAATACATATATCAAGAAAAAACGCAAGCAAGTAAGGTTTTCCGGTTTACTTGCGCTTGTTTTCGCGTGCTATGGAAAGCATGAGTTTGATACGGTTCTCTTGGTTTACGACTGTTGCAGACGGGTCATAATCAATAGGAACGATATTTATATCCTTTGCTACTGCACTGACACTTCTGATCATGCCTTTTGCAACGATATGGTTGGGAAGGCAACCGAATGGCTGTGCGCAGACGATGTTGTTGTATCCGAGTTCTGCAAGTTCAAGCATTTCACTTGAAAGCAGCCAGCCTTCGCCCATCTTGACTCCCTTGTCGATGATTGAGGAGGAAAGTCTTTTCATATGGGCAAAGCCCTTTGGCAGGACAAACTTGTCAGTCACGTCACCGACATTGGTATAGACCATCTTTTCCAGTTGCTCCGCTATGTAGAGGATAAGGCTGGAGAAAGGCTGCTTGAACCGGCGTTTGAGACCTCCATAATACTTGACATCCCATTTGCCGTTTTCAAGGCTATACATAAAGAAACCCAAGAGGGAAGGTATCATGACTTCACATCCCTGTTCTTCCAGAAGGTCCTGGAGATGGTTGTTACCCAACGGGGCAAACTTGATGAAGATTTCCCCGACGATTCCGACTTTGACCTTGTCTTCCTTTTTGCTGGGAATTGATGCAAAATCCTTTGCGATGGCAATGATATTGTGCTTCATTGCCCAGCCTATATAACCATGGTTTTCACTGAAGCGCTGGCTGAGATATTTGACCCACTGTTCGATATGCCGGTTTGTTTCCCCTGCATCGGTTTCATAGGGGCGGACTTGATTGGCAAGCAGGGTAATCAGATCCCCATAGACAATGCCTGCAAAAGCCTGCAAGAGCATTTTGGACGTCATCCGGAATCCAGGGTTCTTTTCCAAGCCGAAGGAAAGGGAGATGACAGGGATATAAGCCATGTCGGCCCGTTCAAGTGCCTTTCTCAGCAGGAAAATATAGTTGCTTGCCCTGCATCCTCCTCCTGTCTGCGTGATGACCAATGCAATCTTATGCTTGTCATATTTGCCGCTCTGCACGGCGTCAATCATCTGTCCGATGACCAGCTGTGCCGGATAGCACATATCATTATGAACATATTTCAGCCCCTGCCTGATCACGTTCGGACCTTCATTGAGTAGCAGTTCAGCCTTGTAGCCGTTGTTCTGGAATACTTCCCGTATGATCTTGAAATGTATCGGCAGCATGTTCGGCAACAGGAGCGTATAGCTTTTCCTCATCTCCTTTGTAAATGGCACACGTGGTATTTCAGCCATTGTTGTCCTCCTTCAATGCTGCCAGAAGACTTCTGATCCTGATCCTGACAGAACCAAGGTTTGCAATCTCATCAATCTTGAGCTGAGTGTAAATCTTGTCTTTTTCCCTGAGGATGGATTTTACTTCATCGGTAGTAACGGCATCAAGTCCACATCCGAAGGATACGAGCTGGATGACCTGCATGTCGTCCTGTGTATTTACGAACCTTGCTGCATCATACATCCTTGCATGATAGGTCCACTGGTTGAGAACCAGCCTTTTTTCCTTGTCCATGAGGTAAGAAAGGGAATCTTCACTGACGATGGAGCATCCCAGCTGAAGGATCAGATCATCAATGCCATGGTTGATTTCCGGGTCAATGTGGTATGGCCTTCCGCACAGTACGATGATCGGGCGATGCTTTGCCCTGGCAAGCTCTACGATTTCCTTTCCTTTTTTCGAAACGGCTTTCCTATAGTCTTCCAGAGCCTGATAAGCAGCCTTTGTAGCCTTTGAAATCTGGGCAGGGGTAAAATGCCCAAGTGGGGCAAGCACTATATGGATCCGTTTCTTGAATATCCTCTTGTCGGCTATGCTGACAAAACCATGGAGGTAGGTGACGTCTCCTTCCATGATTGCCTTTGTATTGTTATGGATGACCTCAGGATAATAGCCCACAACAGGGCAGTTGAAGTTGTTGTCACCTTTGTTTTCATTGATATTGTAGGAAGAGGAAGGGTAGAAGATGGCATCTACTTTCTCATCGATAAGTTCCTGGATGTGTCCATGGACCAATTTTGCAGGATAACAGACAGTATCACTTGGAATCTGGTTCTGTCCCTTGAGATAGGTTTTCCTCGTGGAAAAAGGAGTCAGTTTGACCGTATATCCCAGACTGGTGAAGAATGCATGGTAAAAAGGTGCAAGTTCTACCATGGAAAGGGCAAGAGGCAGTCCGATTGTCTTTCCTCTGGAACCTTCGACAGGGACAAGCTGAGAAATATATTGTCTCTTGTAGGCATACATGTTGTAGTTTTCCTTGTCGGTGATATATGCCTTTGGATTGACGATCTTTTCACAACGGTTGCCGCTGATCAGCTTCCTTCCGCCTGGAAAAGTATTGACAGTCAGCTGGCAATGGTTCGTACAGCCGTTGCAGGTCATGGTCCGGGAGGTATGCTTGAAATGTGCAAGTTCCTCCAAAGTTGGCAGCGTCGTCGGTACATCGTCCAGGTGGTCCATCTGCTTGGCATAGAGCGCACAGCCGAAGGCTCCCATCAGACCTGCCTGCTTGGGACGGGTGACTTTCACACCAAGTTCCTGTTCGAATGAGCGTAGTACCGCATCGTTGAGGAATGTACCGCCCTGTACGACGATATGCTTGCCTAGGCTTGTTGCATCCGTGCAACGGATTACCTTATAGAGAGCATTCTTGACGACGCTGATGGCCAGGCCAGCGAAGATATCGCTGATCTTTGCACCGTCTTTCTGTGCCTGCTTGACGCTCGAATTCATGAAGACCGTGCATCTGGAGCCAAGGTCGACCGGAGCCTTGGACTGCAGGGCAAGCCGGGAGGCTTCTTCCGTCGAGTAACCCAAAGCCTGGAAAAATGTCTGAAGGAATGAACCGCAACCGGAAGAACATGCTTCATTGAGGAAGATGTCATCGATGACACCGTCTACGATCTTGAAACATTTGATATCCTGCCCGCCGATATCAATGATGAAATCAGTATCCTTGTCAAAATGCTTTGCAGCCTTATAGTGGGCCACTGTCTCGACAAGGGAATATTCCAGGTTGAATGCCTGTTTGATGAGGGCTTCGCCATAGCCGGTAGAACAGCCTTTCCTAAGGTTGATATCGGGATATGTGCTCATGAACGTGGTAAGGAATTCCCTGACAGCTTCTATGGGATTTCCCTTGTTGCCTTGGTATCGTGTATAAAGCAAGCGGTCCTCTGTATCGGTAATACAAAGCTTTATGGTAGTCGATCCGCTGTCGATACCAAGGTAGGCATCACCTTTATAAGAAACTGGGGAAGCCGTCTGAAGGGATGCACCTGCATGGTCCTGCCGGAATTTTTCGAGTTCTGCCTCATCCCTGAACAATGGGGGAATTGATTTGTACTGGCAGATCTTTTCGTCATTCGTCAGCTTGACCTTCAGTTTTTCAAGGTCAAAGGCCTGGTCGGCTACCATGGCAGAACCAAGTGCCACATAGTAAAGGGAATGGGCAGGGCAGGTCCCTTCCGTACCGATTGTCTGGTCAAAGCATGAACGCAGCTCACTCATGAAGGTAAGAGGGCCCCCGAGATAGACGACATTCCCCTCAATCGGCCTTCCTTGGGCAAGGCCCGCTATTGACTGATTGACGACGGCCTGGAAGATTGACCGTACGATGTCGCTTTTCTCAGCTCCCTGGTTGATCAGAGGCTGGACATCACCTTTTGCAAAGACACCACATCGGCTTGCAATCGTATAGGTCTGTGTGGCATGCTTTGCATATTCGTTCAGTTCTTCCGTCTTCAGATCCAGCAGGGTCGCCATCTGGTCAATGAAGCTTCCCGTGCCACCGGCACAGGTCCCGTTCATACGTACCTCAAGATTTCCCTTCAAAAACAATATCTTTGCATCTTCTCCGCCCAGTTCTATGACAACGTCGGTATCCGGCAGGTTCTTAAGCACGGCAATCCTCGTCGCATAGACTTCCTGGACAAATGGGATACCAAGCCTGCCTGCCATTCCCATGCCGGCAGAGCCTGACATTGACAGCAGAACTTCCTTTCCACCGAGATAAGGTTTTGCCATGTCAAAAAGTTCAATCGTAGTTTCCTGGATTTGGGAAAGATGACGTCTATATGTTTCAAATATAATTTTGTTGTCTGCATCAAGTAAAACGCATTTAATCGTGGTTGAGCCGATGTCAAGGCCAAGCTTCACTACCGTTCCTCCTGAGTGTACTATCCGAAGTACAGTGTTGTTATTCTGCAGTTTTTGCTCATTTTTCTCAATAGGCAAAAGATACTATTTACGCAACACTTCAAAAGTGTGGTAAGAAGATTGTAAAATATCCTTGCCCGAAGCTTCCTTTTTCCAAAGGGTTATTCTATAGTTGCCACATGAAAATCAAATCACTTACACTTTTGTTGCTTTGCCTGTGTCTTGGAACCACAGCGTTGCAGGCAAGCATCTATGAAAAACCAAAACAATTGTATACGGTGCACACTGACCATTTCGATATTATTTTCCCTTCTGAATGTGCGCCATCGGCCCTTTTGCTGGCAAAGGACGGTGACAGGATCTATGAGAAAATCGAACAGGAAACGGGATTGTATAGGAATTTGCATTTTCCACTTGTGCTGACAGCCGATACCCAGCAGCTGAATGCCTATTTTACATCTGCCTATACACCTCGGATCGTACTGTATGATACGCCTGCAACAGGCAGTGACCTCGATGTCTTTTCACAACCGTTGCTTTCTACATTCAAACATGAATTGACCCATGCCATTTCGCTTACTTCGGATGACTTGATTTCACTCCTGACCAACCATACCTTCAGCATCTATGATATAAATGCCACTCCGGCTCTGATGGAAGGTATAAGTGTCAGCGAGGAAAGTTGGGAGGGGGAAGGAAGGGTCAATGATCCTTTCTTCAACCAGCTTCTGCTTCAGTCCAAGCTGGAAGGCAAGCTTCCTGGTTGGCATGACATACAAGGAGCAGCAGATCGTCCCTATACCATTTCTACCGATTACTATACCTGGGGCGGTGCCTTTACCTATTACCTGCGAACAACCTATGGACAACAGGCTTATGCAACCTATTGGAACAGCCTAGGCAGATTCTACCTGTGGGTTCCTTTTCTGCCCGGCCCGTTTGAAAAAGCATACGGTATGAGCATCGGGAAAGCCTGGGACAATTTCCTTGCTACCATTCCGACAGTCGCTGTCGATGATACCATTCCTGCCACGGATATTGCCAAAGGCAGGTACTATTCCCTTGCAATGTATGATGGCAGTCCTTGTACGATCGATGCCTCAAAAGAAGCCTTGGTCAGCATTTCGGACAAAAGAAAGACAAAAAAACTGTTGGGTGACATAGAAAGATATGAGCAGCTGACCTATGCGGACGGAAAGGTCGTTTCCAATGGTTACGTGCCTGACCAGATGGCAAAGACGCGTTTTGTCACTCTTTCTGCAGAAGGTTCTTCTTTCCATAGGACAGACGGTTTCCGGTTGGCAGTTCCTTTCCATAAAGGCTATGCAGGACTGGGGAACAAAGGCAGTACGACCTGGCTTTCTTTCCGGGATTCAGATGGAAAGGAATACAGGCAGGCAAGATTGTGCAAGGGCGAGCAGGTCAGGTGTATCGGGGTCTGGGATGACAAGCTTGTACTGCTATCGCATCTTGCTGACGGAAGGAGACTTGTCTCTTATCTTGATGCAGAAGGAAATCGGAAAGGATGGTACCTCCCGGCTGACCTTGTAATTTCCCAGTTCAGCATTGATTCCGGAAAGCTTTACATGAGCTATGGTGTCAACGGTAACCTGCCTAGGTTGTGTTGGTTCGACCTCTCGGACGGGACGCTTACCCTTATGCTGCACAATATAAGCGGCGGTGTCTGCAACCCTGTCGGGACAGGGGACAAGGTATATTTTCTCAGGAAAATGACAGACGGGTCAATCCTTTCTTCCATGGATCTTTCCGCAGTCGGCCCGACTGAGCAGCGTCACTTGCAGTTGCAGGATATCGCAGTCGAACCTGCAGGTACATCTGCCATGGATGAACTTAAGGAAGACTATGAAGTGTGCAACTATAATCCTCTGCCGTATCTTGCAAAGGGATTGCTGTTGCCTTCCATGCAATCGAGCGACGGGATCCTGCAGATAGGCTTGGATTTCACGTCACTGGAACCGACGGAAACCGTCTCCATGGAATTGTCCGGAATGGCTGCCTTGGATGCTGATGATGCTTCGCTGAGAGGATTTACACAAAAAATTGCATTCGGCGGACAGACAGGCAACCGGTCCTGGAATACCAGTTACACCTACAAGCAGCTTGACGAGAAGAAAACACACACATTGGATTTCTCTTTCTGTTTGCCTCGATATTTCAATACCAATTCCGTCTTGGCACTTTTCCCATCGGTAACATCAAAAATAACAGAAACGGAAGGGGTAACCTCCGGGACTGTGACGTTTGACTCACAACTGGAATATATCCATCGCCATCATGATGGACTGGGAGCTTTTGCCTACCGTGGCTATACGGTCTTCGGGGAAATCAGCACCCGGCAGGATGCCTTTGACCTGTCCGACAATCAGAACTATGGAATAGCCGGAGGATTGTCTCTGAGATTTCCACGACTGCTGCCGTTTGACAGTACGGAGTTTACCTATAACCTTCCTGTTTCACTAGGAGCGAGGGAATACTATACGGTTGAAAAAGGCTGGTGGAATTCGCTTTCTGTTTCTACCGTATTGTTCTCAAAGGAGATCCAGAAGCCGTTTTGTACACCTGTCTTTGTCAGGAGATTCCATATTGATGCCATGGCCAGGTTCTATTCGAAGCAAGTAGATCTGAGTGACTATTACGCAGAGGCGTTTCCTGATAGTACTTTTGCAGACCGTTTGCTTGATATTGAAGCCATGTTCGATATTGCTCCGAATGTAACGGCACTGACGGGCAGCGGCCTGTCTGTAGGACTTGGAATCTGCTGGTATTGGAACGATGGAGTTCCTGCCGATGAGCCTGCAGTCTATCTGTCATCAGGTTTGATTTCTCTGTAGTTTTCCACAACAAGTTTCACTGTTTCTTCAGTTATCTGTATGTAATCTCAGATAAATGAAGGAAACAGTTGTGACGACGGATACAATAAGACAGATAGAAAAGGCAGTGGTTGTTTCGAAGCAACAAAGGATAGCAGACAAAGCCTTTTATCTTGGTGCCAGATTCAGGGAACTGGACTGGACGGGTATGCAAAATTATAGGGTATGGGCATACTGTACCCAGATCAAGGCAATGCTTGGCGGCGATGACCGTCTGTACTCGTATCCGGCTCTACGACAGGCTGTAGAAACTTCAATTTGCATGGATAAGCTGGCAGAAAACGGGACCGTGTACGTGCTGATGGATTTTTTCCAGCAACTGTCTTTGGGAAAACTTTCCGCCTGCCATGGCAGGGAACCGATACTCTATGGCATATATGCCGATCTGGTACATGCACATCAGCGTCCGTATTCACCGGTCATTGCAAAGGAGCTGGAAGCATTGCTTTGTGGGACAGCTATCGACAGCAGTTATATCTGTTCAGGCGGTTTCCAGCGGATGCTCAAGGACAGGATGCTGTTTTGGCCGATAGAAACGACTGTTTCATTGCTTGCTTATCAGCTGGTGCTGCCTGCCGTATTCCATGGCTTCTGCCCGCTGGTTCCGCTTGATGACGGTATGGGCCTTGAGCTTGCCTTGGACAGGGCCCGTAAACATCTGTCGCGGCTGCGGACAGTTTCCTCGGCTGTTGCAAAGACAGATATCCATTGCCTTTCGGACTGCTTTTGCATTGATCCCTTTTGTCAGGAAACTCGGCAGGAAAGCAAAACAGCTTTCATACGGCAGCAGGTTGCTGTCAATGAAGCTTGATGGCACTGTTGTATTCGGCTTCTTCACCGGTTGCAAGGAAATCAAAAGTCTTGGTTTCCTCAACTGCCTTGTCGAGCAAGGCAGATATATCCATCTCAGTGAAATGCTCCATTTCGACTTCTGCAATCGGATGGGTAAGGGGATGCTTCGGCGAAAAGATGACACAGCAATCCTCATATGGAAGAATGGAAGTTTCATATGTACCTATGTTTCTGGCTACATCCATTATTTCTTCCTTTCCCATGCCTACCAACGGCCTCAGGACGAGCAGATCGGTGGTCTTGTCAGTAAAAGCCATTGAGTCGAGCGTCTGGCTTGCTACCTGTGAAAGTGCCTCTCCGGTCACAATGCAGGTAGCATTGTGCCTGACGGCAATTTTCTGTGCCACCTGCATCATACAAGCACGGAACATAAGCGTCGTTTCTTCTTCATGGCAATGGGTCTTTATCCACAGCTGCTGTTCAGTGAAAGGCACGACATGTAGCCTGGTTCCCTGGAGATAAGGGGCAATCTTTGCCGCAAGCATCCTGACCTTCTGCAAAGCCTCATCACTGGTATAGGGATAGGCATGGAAGTAGATGCATTCCATCTTGAGACCTCGGGCTGCCATACGGTAGCCGGCGACAGGGCTGTCAATGCCACCAGAGAGCAACAGCATTCCCTTTCCTGCCGTCGTGACGGGTAAGCCGCTCGGTCCTTTCTTCATCGTCGTGAACATATAGGCCTTGTCTCTGATCTCAATGAAGAAGTCAAAGTCAGGGTTTTTCAGCTTGACCTTCAGATCCGGATAACGTGCAGAGATGAGTTCAGCCATCTGGCAGCAAAGCTGATGCGAATCAAGCGGAAAATTCTTGTCAGAACGTTTTGCCGTGCATCTGAATGTGTTTCCATTGGAAAACCTGCCGTCATCGATCAACCGGCGGGCCTCTTGGGTAATTACATCCATATCCTTCTTGCATCTGATGCATTTCGTATAGCCGACTACGCCGAACGTCGTGCTGAAAGCAAGGTCGCACACCTCGTCGCTGCAGGCAGCATCAATTTCAAAATAGAGGCGCCCCTTCTGCTTCGTAACGACACTGTGATAAGGCCGAAGCTTTGTCTTTATGTTGTTCTTCAATGTTTTTTCGAAATATGAGCGGTTCAGGCCCTTGAGGGAAATTTCTCCCAGCCTGACCAGGTAAAGTTTTGTTTCCATGTCTGTCAATTCCTTATGCTTATAGTGTACAGTTCGTTGATTGTGTTGCACAGAAGCTCAGTTTCATCCAAAGTCGTCTCATCACTGAAACTCAACCTGATGCTTGATCTTGCAACCTGGGGCTTGATGCCCATGGACAGCAGTATGCCTTCGCCTTTCTGCCGTGCATTGTTGCTGCATGCTGAACCGCTTGAGACGCAGAATCCCCTGTCCGAAAGCATTCTCATGAAGACTTCAGAGGGAAAGGGTTCTACGGCAATTTCCAAGATGAACGGTGAATAATCGTGCCAAGGAGACAGGATGGGACAGGCAAGATGTTCACGTAGGAAATCATTGGCACTCCAGACTGTCGGAAAGAGCTCACGGGGACATTTTATGTCCTTCCTGAATTCAGGCAGGCAACGCAGGAATGCTGCTTCCATTGCTGCAATCGCACTGAGATTTTCCGTTCCGGGCCGTAGGCCAAATTCCTGTCCGCCGCCTCTCGAAAGAGCCTGCAGGCCTGTCTTTTTGCAATATAGCAGGCCACAGCCCCTGGGACCATGCAGCTTGTGTGCGGAAAAAGATGCAGAGTCAACATCCAGGCCTTTCAGGTCAAGCTTGATCTTCCCAAGAGCCTGGACAGCATCAGTATGGAAATGGATAGGACGTCCGAAATTCTTTCCTGCGGTCCTGGTGACCTGTACCAATGACTTGATATCCTGGATGGAACCGACGACATTGTTGACTGTCTGGATGCAGACCATCCTGGTACGGGAAGTAAGGGCTTCTGCAAGTGCTTGGGGTTGTACGAATCCTCCTGGGGCAAGCAGGGTAGTGATTTCCCAACCATGTTGCTTGAGTATCCTGGCAAAACCGCCGGCTGAGGCGTGTTCAATCGAGGAAATGATGATTTCGCCTGGACTCTGTGACCAGAGCAGGGAAGAGAGGACGATTGAGTTGGATTCTGTCCCTCCTGAAGTGAAATATAAGTCGGAAGATGCAACTTGCAGGAGGTCCGCAAGATTCTTGCGTATGGTCTCAAGCCTTACGTTTGCTTCTCTTCCAAGGGGATGTAGTGCGGAAGGGTTGCCTGGATAGTTCCTGGCTGTTTCCCCATAAGCAGCAAGTGCCTGCTCGCACATGAAAGTAGTAGCTGCATTGTCAAAATAGTGTTGCATGTTTCCTATGACTTCCTGGACTGGCTTGCCGAAGCAACGTCTCTGATTTTGATGGGATAGCTTGAAGGTATATCCGACAACCTTTTCCCCGGCCCAAAGCATCAGCTTCCGGTACACAGCAGTCTATCATGCAAGCTTGGTTACTGCAAGAAAGGCAAGTATGTATATGTTGCTGAATTTTTCCAATGCAAATGATGGAAAAATCATATTCTTTGCTGTACAATCACCGTATGAGTGGAAATATGAAAGTTACCCTTGCCAATGGCAAGGAAACCAATGTGCAGATGGTGGAAAGCCTGCAGGAGCTTTCAGAGAAGCTGGGAGGCTATGGCAACAATGTACTGTGGGTAGCCGATTCAAACACAGCTACCTTGTTCAAGCGTTTTCCCAGTGGAAATGTCATCATTGAAGCCGGAGAACTTTCAAAGACTTTTTCAAGTGTCGAGAGAATTCTGCGGGAAGCTGTTGACCAAGGCTTGGGACGGGACAGCTATATCATAGGCTTCGGCGGAGGCGTGGTATGCGACCTTGCAGGATTTGCTGCATCAATCTACATGAGAGGCTGCAGGCTTGTGCTGGTGCCGACTTCCCTGCTATGCATGGTAGATGCCACTTTGGGAGGAAAGACCGGATGCGATTTCCAAGGAGGCAAGAACCTCGTCGGCACATTCTATCCAGCCCACGATGTGCTTATTTGCCCTGATCTCCTCAAGTCTTTACGGGAACGTGAATTCCATAATGGCCTTGCTGAAGTGCTCAAGCATGCCCTGCTCAGTGAGGATGAACAGCTTTATAAATTTCTTATTTCTCGCAAAAGCCAGATCCTTGAACGGGATCCGACGGCCCTCCATATCCTGCTTGAACTGAGCCTGAAAGTAAAGAAAAGCTATATCGAACGAGATCCGGAGGAAACAAAAGGGGTCAGACAGGCCCTTAATCTGGGACATACGTTCGGACATGCCCTTGAGTCCTGTGGCAGGTTCTCGAAGTTTTCCCATGGGGAGGCTGTTGCATGGGGGACTGTATGCAGTCTGGAAGCAGGCGTGCTGATGGGGGTTACCGATCCTGCCTTTGCACATTCGGCAAAACGGCTCTTTGCTTCGTATGACTATGACCCGGATTACAGAATCGGACGTGGCGAATGGCTTGAATTCATCGGAAATATAGCAAAGGACAAAAAGAAAAAAGATGGCATCGTGCAGTTTGTCATCATGGAAAAACAAGGCAAGTACCGCCTGATGGAAGTGCCGACACAGATAGTCAAGAGAGTCGTGCTGGAATCTCCTATTTCTTCGGGAGCGATGGTCTAGGCAAGTGGAGCGCAAGTCAATCCTCTTCATAGACTCTTCTGATTTCTGCAGATGCCAGTTGGCTGAATCAGTCCTTTCCTTCCTGCTTCAGCTGCGGGGACATCTGCGCAATTATTTTATTTCAAGTTGTGTCACCGATATGGACAAGGAAGAAAACAGGACGTCGTTGCCGGCACAGCTCTTGCTGCTTCATCATGGAATCCCAAGCGTAGCCCATGAAACGTTCCGACTGGCCTGCAGTGATGCATACGACTATGATTTCATCATCTGTCCTGCTGAGGAAGACATGATAGCGGCTGGCAAGGTCCTTGATTCCTTCGGACGGCGAAAACTTTCGCTGTTGCTTTCCTATTGCGGCAGATGTGAAGATATAGCTGATCTTTCCTTGGCAAGGAATTTTCAAATTGCCTATACACAGACCCTTGGAAGGCTGCAAAGCGTTGGTGAAAAAGCTGGAAGACCAATGGATTGCAGGATAACAGCAAGGAGGCGTGGTCATGAAAACAAGGCTTGGAGCTGGCAGGTGGTGGGGAGGCGTTGCTACTGACGGCATGAGAATGCCCTATGGCAATGGAACAGGCCTGACGCTGGATCTTGCTTCGCACGGAAGCCATGGACAGGCATCGCCGTTCTATGTCAGTGATGACGGGCGATATCTCTGTTCCCCAAAAAGTCCTTTTTCCCTATCCATCGGCACTGACGGAAATCTGGAAGCCGAAGGAATGAACCTGCTGGCAGGAAAAGGCGAGGGAACTTTGAAATCTGGTTACCAGAAAGCCTGTTGGCGTTATTTTCCTCCCACAGGAAAATGTCCTCCAGCGATTTTCTTTTCAAAGCCACAGTTCTCCACTTGGATGGAATATTTCTATGATCTTGACCAGGAAAAAGTGCTTGCCTTTGCAACCAGGATACTGGAAGAAGGGTACCAGCCAGGTATCTTCATCATAGATGACGGATGGATGTCCTTCTATGGCAGTTTTGAATTCGACCTGTCCAGGTTTCCTGATCCTGGGAAACTGATCAGGAATCTACACGAAATGGGATTTGTAGTCCTCGTGTGGGCAAGCCCTTTTGTCAGTACGGATTCTGTGGCTTTCCGCAACCTGGAAGATGGTGCAGTCCTGCTGAAAGACAAGGATGGGGAGATTGCCATCAGACGATGGTGGAACGGATGCAGTGCCTTGGTGGACCTGACAGGTACAGAAGGACAGGACTGGATGTCAGCAAGACTTACTCATCTTCACGATGACTTTGGCATTGACGGCTTCAAATTCGATGGCGGAGACCAATGCTACTATCATGATGATGATCAGCCTGGGATACCTGCGGTATTGCAGAGCAAGGCATATGGGGAATTCTGTACCCGTTATCCATATAATGAAGTCCATTCCTGCTATGATACAGGAGGCAGGGAACTTGTCCAAAGCATGTGCGATGTCAGGCACAGCTGGAGCGAAAGGGGAGGAATTGCTTCCTTGGTGCCGTATGCTTTGGCTGCTGGCCTGATGGGATACTGGTATTTTTGCCCGGGAATGGTTGCGGGGGGCCAGTATCTGGATTTTACCCCGGAAGGCGACTGCGTCGACGAGGAACTCTTCATCCGGTTTGCCCAATGTGCGGCTCTTATGCCGATGATTCAGTTTTCAGCCGCTCCATGGAGATTGCTTTCGGCTGAAGGCCGAAAACTGTGTCTGGATGCTGCAATGCTTCATCAAAGATTTGCCCCATACATCTGTGAGGAAGCGAAGAAAACCAGCTTGGAACTGCAGTCCGCTGGTCCGTTCCCTGTACTATGAATTCGGAGATGAAGAATACCTTGAAGCCAATGACCAGTTCCTCGTCGGCAGTGAACTGATGGTTGCACCGATCCTCAGGAAAGGGCAGATAGCAAGGGAAGTCATCTTTCCACCCGGAGTCTGGGAAGGCGATGATGGTTCCATCATAAGCGGAAAACGCCGACGTACGGTCATGGCGCCACTGGAACGCCTGCCGTACTATCGCCGTCTGCTATAGATCAGTCAAATTTCCTGAGAAGCTTGTCATAGACTGCCTGGACCTTTGCCGCTTCCTTCTTCTTGCCTGCGACTTCAAGCTCATCTACGAGAAGCAGCAGGTTATAGAGGGAATCATCCAAAGCCTGGAAGTAATCAGTCTTGTCCGTCAGGTAGTAAGAGCCTTCACCTCTGGCCTCCAGGGTAACGAAGCTGAATGTTTTCTTCCTGTTGACCAAACCGAGAAGCAACGGTACCTGCTCAAGCAATTCATCAAGGTTGTCTTGGCTGAAATTGTCCTTTGAATAGGTAAGGATCTGTTTTGATTCTTCCAATTTTCCCGCCAGTTCCAAGGCTTGCCGGAAACTTACTGCCTTCTTCAAGGTATTTGCCCATGAACAATACCTTGCAAGGCATGTTCTTGAACTGTTTTCCGGCATTTTTGTCCTTGTCCTTCAGATAGGCAAGATCCTCGTATGGAATAAGGACGGTATCCCTTCCTTTCTTCTTCTTTTCTGTCCTGTAGGTCCTGCCATAGATGGTAACGGAATCGAACCGTTCCGCCTTGCCGCTCCGCCGCTGTTCCTTTCGGTCATCCTGATAATCTTCTTCCTTTTCAGGCTCTTCCTTTGCTTTCTGCATACCGAGATGGACAAGCCTGTCCTTGAGCCCTGGCATGATGTCATCAAGCCAAGCTTCCTTCAGCGGACTGACACTCCTGGCATACAATCGGCTTGTTTCGACCAGTTCTCCTGCAACAAGGTACTGGGGAAGCCGTTTCAGATATGCTGACCCAGGATGGATGAAGATGGTACTTGCCGTAAGGCTGTCATAGATATAGCCATGTTCCTTGATACAGATATATTGTCTCAGGCCACTTGCAATGCAGCAGAGGTAGTCATGTACGGAACCTCCCTTGGTAACGGGAATATCCATTTCACCTACGATGTCTTCCAATTGCTCCGCAATATGGACAACTTCCTGCATCGACTGTATATCCATGAAGTATTCCTTGCAGAAAGTCATTTTATCCACCTTGCTTTCCTGGGATTCGTATTCCCTGTATATGGTAAGGTAGCTGATGAAATCGCCATATTTATCATTGTTGAAATGCTTCTGGGCTGCCCGTGCTTCATTTTCTCTTCCGGGAGGAAGAATGAACGGTGATTTGGTAGACAGGAAGGCTATTGCGATGATTACTTCTTCTAGGACCGATGGGAAACGCACGATGGCTTCTACTACAACCCTTGCATGCCTGGGCAGCAGGGGAAACTTTACCATCATTTCACCGACGGTCGTCAGATGCCTGTCTTCGTCAATGGCTCCGATGAACCGCAGTGTCTTTTCCGCACTGTTGATTGCTTCCTGCTTGGGTTTTGTCAGGAACGGAAAATGTTCATAGTCATATAAGCCAAGGTCACTCATCCGCAGTACTACTTCCGACAGGTCCGTCCTCAGGATTTCTTCGGTACCGTAGGTGGAGCGGGCTTCATAGCTTTGTTTTGTATAGAGCCTGTAACAGACACCGGGACGAGTCCTGCCAGCTCTTCCTGTCCTCTGTTCACAGCTGGACTTGCAAGTCGGCAAGGGAACAAGGGAACTTGTGAAGTCCTTCTGGTTGTAGAAATTTACCTTTGCAATTCCTAGGTCGATGACCGTCGTAATACCGTCGATGGTAATGGAAGTCTCTGCTATGTTCGTAGCAACGACAATCTTTGTATGACCCTCAGGAGTAGGAGTAAAGACAGATTCCTGCTCTTCCTTGCTCAACCTGCCATAGAGAGGGTAAATGACAAGTTTCATTTCCTTGTCCCAACTGCAGAGGGCATCGACACAATTCTTGATGTCAAATTCACCCGGAAGGAAAATGAGGATATCTCCGGGGCCTTGCTTGACGGTTTCTGCTACTATGCTGACAATCTGGAAATTCCGATATTCCATGCCTTGCTTTGCAAGTGGACGGTAGATGACCTTTACAGGGAACATCTTTGAATTTATGGAAATGATCGGCGCATGGTCAAAGAAATCAGAGAATTTCTTTGTGTTGATGGTAGCACTTGAAACGATGACTCTGAAATCCGGCCTGTACTGCAGCACCTGTTTGAGCATGCCGAGAATGAAATCGATGTTGAGGCTCCGCTCATGTGCCTCATCGATCAACATCACGGAATACTGGTTGAGCAAGGGGTCAGCTTTCAGTTCCATAAGAAGGATGCCGTCCGTCATTACCTTGATCCGGGTATTGGATGTCGTCGTGTCGTTAAAACGCATCTTATAGCCGACATAGCTGCCTTCATCTCCGATTTGGTCCTTGATGAAATCACAGACAGAGAGCGTAGCAATCCTTCTAGGTTGGGTAATGCCTATGGAAAGCTGGCTGTCATAACCTGCCTGATGCAGGATAATGGGGAGCTGTGTGGTCTTCCCTGATCCTGTAGGACTTTCCACGACAATGATCTGATGGTCCTTCAAGGCATCGAGGACATCCTGACGGTGCTGGTATACCGGTAGGTAGGTCATGTCTTTCACTGGCGGACCTTCCCTATCACCTCACAGGCCTTGCTGACGGTAATGCTGTCAAATTGGCTTCTGTCCCGCAAATCCCTCAGGCACAACGTATGCTGTTGCTTGTCTGCCTCACTGAGGAATATGCCGAAAGGGATATGATTTGCTTCAGCATATTTGAACTGCTGGGGCATCTTCTTGCCGAGCAGGTATGTATCAACCCGAATACCCTTTTCCCGCAATGCAGAAGCAATGCTGGTGCCGTATCCGAACAGGGCACTGTCCTTGTTGAAGATAATTGCATCTGCAGAGACAGTATCATTGAGCTGTGGCAGCTTGAGTTCTTCCAATGCGCTGAGCAGACGGTCAAGCCCTATGGAGGACCCTACGCCGGGCAGCTTCGTCTTTGTATAGAGTGAAGCAAGGTTATTGTAGCGTCCGCCGCTGCAGACTGAACCGAAAGAGGGCAGGTCGTCAAGGAAAGTCTCATAGACAATGCCGGTATAATAATCAAGCCCTCTGGTAATCGAAGGATCAAAGATAAAATGTGAGGCGATGCCGCTTTCTTCCAGATAACCATAGATCCTGTGCAGTCTTTCTGTATGTTCGGTTTCTCCTCCGGCCAATGCAGAAAGACGGTCGACTGTCTGCAGGAAGGATTCGTCTTCCTTGCGCGTTATGTAGTCGAGCACTGCATCCGTCTTTTCTTCGTTTCCCGTCAAGGTAACCAAGGCAAGCTTGACATTTTCTTTTCCTATTTTTCTCAGTTTGTCGACTTCACGCAGTATCTCTACACTTGATCCTGATAATCCAAGGTGGTTGAGGAACGCATTGAACAGGCCCCTGTGGGCAACGCAGAACGTATAATGTGCTATGCCCAGCTTCCTGAAACTGGTATCCATCATCGAAAGGATTTCAAAGTCAGCTTCAGCATTGTCGCTTCCTACGATGTCAAAGTCACACTGGTAGAATTCCCTGAACCGTCCTTTCTGAGGTTTTTCACCTCTCCAGACCTTGCTGATATGGTAACGCTTGAACGGAAGTTCGAGACTATCCTCATGAGCTGCAAGAAAACGGGCAAAGGGTACGGTCAGATCGAACCTAAGGGCAACATCACGGCCGCCGTTATCCAGAAAATGAAATATCTGCTTGTCAGTTTCTCCACCGCCTTTTCCAAGAAGGACCTCAGTATACTCCAAGGCCGGGGTATCGATCGGAACGAAACCATATGAGCGGAACAGATGCTCAAGCCGGGCAATGATAGCCCTTTTCCGCAGTTCGTTTTCCGGTAGTGAATCCCTGAATCCTTTGAGTATCTTAGGGTCTATGATCTTCTGATTTGCGTCTGCATTCGCTGACATGTGAACACTCCTGTTGAAATTGTTTATATATTGATGTACAAATCGTAGTATATACGATTCATCGACACCTTAACAATAAGGATCAGATAAACTATATCCAATACTATTGAGACCGAAGATGCTAAAGAGATACAAACAGAATGGAAACGGCAAACAGATTCTTTTTGCCAAGATCTACACGAAGGACGAACATCACATTGATCCTACTTTGATAGACAGGGATGCCATACGGGCAATCAGGGTGCTGCAGGACAACGGAGAGGAAGCCTACCTTGTGGGAGGAGCCGTACGGGACCTGCTGCTTGGTAACATACCGAAAGATTTTGACATTACGACCAGTGCTTCCCCCAGGCAGATACATAAGATGTTCTGGAATTCACGGATAATCGGCAAAAGATTCAAGCTGGTCCATCTGGAATATGGGAAGAAGATCATCGAATGTTCGACGTTCCGCAGCGGTGAAGAAGCAAAGGATGGAAACAACAATATATTCGGCACGGTAGACCAGGATGCCAGGCGGCGTGATTTTTCCATCAATGCGCTGTACTATGATCCTATAAGGGAAGAAGTGCTTGATTTCAATGATTCAATGGTCGATTTCAAGAAAAAACGGATTTCTTCAATCATCGATCTCAATTATTCCTTCAAGGAAGATCCCGTACGCATGATACGTGCGATAAAATATGGCGTGACTACAGGCTTTGACCTCCAATGGAATGTCAAGCGTGCAATCAGGAGGGACTATCAGGGCCTTTCTACCTGTTCTACCAGCCGTCTGACAGAAGAAGTGAACAAGATACTGGCTTCGGGACATAGCTATGAGATCTTCCGCCAGTTGGACCATTACCGTCTCCTGGCTTTCCTGCTTCCGAGCTACAGCAATTTCTTTCGTATTGGAAATGTCAGTGAAAGCTTGAAGGAACTTGACAGCAAGGTCACGAAAGCAAAGCAGGGCAAGGGACCTGACGTACCTGTCTGCGAGATGATCCAGTACATGGTAAAGGACCTTGTGATTTATTCCGATGAGGAAATGACTGCCAGGGATCGATTCAAGGAAACATTCAGGCAAGTCAAAGTAATTATTTCCCCAATGACACCAAGCAATTACGAAGTTGAACTATGCTGTTCCCATCTGCTTGATGCAAAGGGCTACAAAGTCCCCAGGGGATGCGTGAGAACCCCAAGGACTGATTACAGGACCAAGGGACGGCCTCCATATGGAGGAAAGGGCAGGCACCAGAAAAAAAGATCGGAAGAAAAGGCAAGGGAAGCTATGTCCGTACCTCGTTCCAGGAAAAAAAAGAAAAAGAAATCTGCTCCGGCTGCTGCTGCAGTTCCTGTAGAACAGGTGAAGCAGTCCCCTCAGCAGAGAGGCCCCGAGAGTTTTGCCTTGGAGGAATAAGGCTCAGCCCCATTCTTCCATTTCTACACTGACATTGCATACGAAGATCGATCCGTATTTTTCCAGGGATTCGCTGATATATTCCTGAAGTTCTCCGATTGTCGTCCCCATCATATGTCTTGTCGGGATACGAAGCTTTACAAAGATTGAATACCCCTCGTCCTTGATCTCCGAAGAAACCTGTACGACCTTGATGGCCGTATCGAATTCATCAAGGCAATGGATTACCATCTGCGTAAGGGCAGCATCGCTTATGATGGTTTTCTTTGTCTGCGTAAATTCAGGACGTACCACTGTTTTTTCAAAGACCATCTTCTTTTTCCACGGCAGGCGGTTGCCGCCTTTGAAGAGGACTTTCATCGAGTCGAGGACAATCTGCGGAGCTGTCCGTGTTATTTCGATGGAAGGTACAGGTATGACGTGTTTCCCCTCGGTAAAGCGAATGCGCATTGCAGTATCAATTTCATCTTTTGTTGCAATGTCCTCGATATGGAAGATTTTCTCAGGCTGGGGAAGCGAAAGCCTGTCGGCTATTCTCCTGGCCATTTTCTCACTGGTTCCTATGATCAGTATCCTATGGTAGCGTTCTTTCTGCAATGCCGCCATCACTTCCTTCTGATGTTCCGGTTCGTCGAATACTGCCGTACGCACTGCAGCAAGGAAACTGTTGTCCTGTTTGGCACTTCTGCCTGCCAGGACTTTGTTTCCTTTGATCAGCAATCCGTCGTCGATGATCAGGTCGATGTTATGTTCTTCTGCTACCATTTTGGACCGGAAGCTCTTACCTGTGCCGCTTTTGCCGACAAGGGCATAGACCTTCGTGCCTCCGATCTTCCAAAATGCATACTTGAATATGCGGTTCATACCATGAAATATAGCATAGCCTGTGGAAAAAGCAAATATAACGGCTACCTGTGTACCCTTGTTTCAGATGTAGGTTAGTTGCCATGTATTTATATTGTCAAGAATACATTTGCTGGGTCCGGACAATAGAAAATGAAAAAATCAAAGCTTGTTTCCTTATGTTCCCTATGATTGATTGGAACGCTGAATGATTAAATTAAAAATAACATCAAATTATGCTATATAATATGAATATTATAATTATTAATAGTCATTTAAGCATATAAAATTTAACAATATGCCGTTCGTGAGAATTTAATCCCTTTAAAGCACACATGTGCACATTCCTGTGAAATACTATTGAGAATAATTGTGACATTGTTTACTATTCAAAGTCGAGGTGTCAGCGGATGCGCTCTGACTGACCCTGTGTAAACATATTTTTAGAAGGAGTGTACAATGCCTAACAACGTTTCTACGTTCACCAGAGGCGGGGTACATCCGGATGACAAGAAACAACTCAGCAATAGGAAACCTATTGAGAAGTTGCCTTTGCCATCCGAAGTTGTCGTCAGCCTGTCCCAGCATCTAGGGGCACCTGCAAAAGCCTTGAAGGCCAAGGGTGATACTGTCGTCAAAGGTGAGAAAATCGGGACTGCTGCAGGGTTCATCAGTGCAGAAGTCCATTCTCCTGTGACCGGAACCATCAAGGACATCAGAAAGGTTACCCTGGCAAACAGTGTCTGCTGCGATGCCTATGTCATTGAAGTTGACAAGGATGCGCCTGAACCCCAATGGGAACAGCATGACTGGAAAAGTGAAAGCAGGGAAGATCTTCTCGCAACGATCAAGGACCTTGGTATCGTCGGCATGGGCGGGGCAACTTTCCCGGCTCACGTCAAGTTTTCCATTCCGAAGGGCAAAAAAGCTGAATATTTGGTGGCCAACGGCGTGGAATGCGAACCATACCTTACCAGTGATCACCGGACCATGCTGGAAAGGGCAGAAGGTGCGCTTGAAGGCCTTATGGTCATTGCCAAGGTCATTGAAGCCGAACATGTCATCGTCGGTGTCGAAGTCAACAAGATGGATGCCATTGAGCATCTTGAAGCAGTGATCAAGGAAAAAGGCTATCCGATTAAAGTGCAGCCACTTAAGCTCAAGTACCCCCAAGGTGATGAGAAACAGTTGCTCAAAGCTACCATAGGTCGTGAGATTCCCAGCGGAAAGCTGCCCTTGGACATCGGAGCCGTCGTGGCAAACATAGGTACCTGCTATGCAGTATATGAAGCCTGTGTCTTCCATAAGCCGCTCATCGAGAGAGTTGTCTGCGTCAGCGGAGAATGCATTGCCGAACCGAAGAATGTCCTGGCACCGGTCGGAACCAAGATCAGTGATCTTGTCCAGTTCTGCGGCGGTTTCATTGAGGATCCCTACAAGACCATAAGCGGGGGCCCCATGATGGGTTTTGCTTTCAGTGATCCTGATACGCCTATCCAGAAAGGCACAAGCGGCATATTGGCAATTCCGCTTTTCGATGACAGTGAGACCACTGCCTGCATTTCCTGTGGCAGATGTGTCAGGGCCTGTCCGATCGGTTTGATGCCGACTATGCTGTACAGGAACATCATGCATGGCAACTATGAGGCAGCCATGAACAAATATTCCCTCATGGACTGCAAGGAATGTGGCAGCTGTGCCTTTGTCTGCCCGGCTCATATTCCTCTTGTCCATGCAATGAAGCTGGGCAAGAAACTGGGGAGGAAGAAAAAATGAACAGGACAATCAGTTCGTCACCGCATATACATCAGCCGGGAAGCTCCACAAAGAACATCATGTGGAGCGTTTCTGTTGCCTTGACTCCTGCTGCACTGTGGGGTGTCTATGTATTCGGAGCAAGGGCCCTCTTGGTCCTCATCGTTTCGATTGCCTCTTCGGTTATCGTAGAATATCTGCTTGGTAGGATCGACGGAATCAAGGAACTGAAAGAAAGTACCGTTACCGATGGTTCGGCTTTCCTGACCGGACTTCTGATAGGCATGAACATGAGCCCGTCGGTTCCATTGTTCATTCCTGTGCTCGCAAGTGCCTTTGCCATGTTCGTGGTAAAGTGGATATTCGGTGGTCTCGGTTCCAATTGGATGAACCCAGCTCTTGCAGGACGTGTATTCGTATTCTTCAGTTTTTCCTCTGCAATGAGCCGTTTTGCCGTTCCTCGTACGCTTGCCGGCCTGATGCCTGATACAATCGGAAGTGCGACGCCGCTTTCGTATGTGAAGACAAGCATTGTCGGTGGTGTCAGCGGTCTGGGAGCTACCGGCGTGATGCAGCAGGGAGGTTATCCGTTTACCAGCTTTGCAGGTTCTGTTGCACATACATTGGGTATCAGCCCGTATGCCGTTGATGCATTCTTCGGAAATATCGGAGGGTGTATCGGAGAAGTAAGTGCTTTTCTGCTTATTCTTGGTGCAATCTATCTGCTGTATAGAAAGATCATCACCTGGCAGATACCTGTTACTTATCTGGTAAGTTTTGCAATTCTGACGTTTATATTTTCAGGAATCCGGTCCGGTCTGGGTCTTTTCCACGGAGAAGTACTTACCCAGTTATTCAGCGGCGGTCTGATTCTCGGTGCCTTCTTCATGGCAACTGACATGGTGACTTCGCCGATTACTTCCAAGGGCCAGATAATCTTTGGAATAGGGTGTGGGTTCTTTACCTTCCTGTTCAGATATTTCGGGTCCCTTTCAGAATCTGTATCGCTGGCAATCATCCTGATGAACATTACGGTACCGACCATTGACAGATATATCATGCCGGTCAAGTTCGGTCAGACAAAGGTCAAGACCGTAAAGGAGCGTGCATGATGACAAAGACTTATCTAAAGACTTCACTTATCCTTGCTGCAATCTGTGCTGTTGCTACGTTGATCCTTGCAGAACTCAACAGTGTCACCGCTCCGCTCATTGCTTCCTATGAAACAAGCAAGACGCTTTCTGCACTTGAGGCTGTCAGCGGAAGCCAGAAACTAGGCAAGGAAATTGCTGTGTCCGACAACACTACCATTTCCGCCTACTATAAACTGACGACTGACGGTAAGCCGAGCGGTTACTTGCTGAAGCTTGCCAACAATGGCTATGGCGGTGCCGTCAACCTTGTTGCTGCCTATGATCTCAAGGGTCTGGTCACAGATGCCAAGGTAGTATCGGACAGTGAAACCCCTGGATTGGGCAAGAAAAGCGAAGAGTCTTGGTACATGAAGAAATTCATCGGCAAAGATCCGATTCCAACGAAAAAGAACATGCTTTCCAGTGAAGATGCTGCTGCAGTTTCAGGTGCTTCGATTACCTTCGGAGCAGTCAGCTCAGCTTTGGAGACCGGAAGCAAATTCGTAAAAGGTTTGGGAGGCAATAAATGAAAGGTTCACATATTGACCAATTGAAGAAAGGCCTGTTCAAAGAGAACCCTACGTTCATCCTGATGCTCGGCCTGTGCCCGACCTTGGGTGTTACGACGATGGTATCGAATGCCATCGGTATGGGGCTGAGCGTGCTGTTCGTGCTTACGTGTTCCAACATAATGATCAGCTTGCTTAGGAAGCTTATTCCTGATTCGGTAAGGATTCCTTCCTATATTGTCATCATTGCGTCCTTTGTTACAATCATCGAGATGCTGCTCCATGCTTTTATGCCCAGCCTCTATGAAGCATTGGGTGTATATCTACCGTTGATCGTTGTCAACTGTATTATTCTTGGTAGGGCAGAGGCCTTTGCCAATAAGAATACCGTACTTGACTCGATGTTGGATGGAATCGGCATGGGTATCGGCTTTACCATGTCTCTGACGCTTATTGCAACAATCAGGGAAGTATTCGGAGCCGGTAGTATCACTTTGTTCCCGATAGGTAGCTGGAATGGATCTATTATTATCCCAGGACTGCATACCTGGCCGGTACGTGTAATGACCCTGGCTCCCGGAGCCCTTCTGCTGATGGGCTTCCTTAAGTCGTACTTCAATTGGCTTGGATCCAGGAAAGCCAAGAAGGAGGTTGCAGCATGAGCATCATTGCTATACTGATCACCTATATTTTCATAAGTAACTTCATCTTGGTGCAGTTCCTCGGACTGTGTCCTTTTATCGGAGTTTCAAAGAACAGCGAGAGTGCCTTGGGCATGGGTATGGCCGTAACGTTCGTCACGAGCTTGGCATCCGTGGTCTGCTGGAGTGTCTATCAGTTCCTGCTGGTACCCTTTGCATTGGAATACCTGCGGACAGTATCTTTCATTCTTGTCATCGCAGCCTTGGTCCAGTTGGTTGAACTGGTCGTGCGTAAGATCAGCCCTCCGCTGTATAAGGCATTGGGTATTTTCCTGCCGCTGATTACCACCAACTGTGCAGTTCTTGGTATTGCAATCATCAATATCGATGAACACTATACGCTGTTGCAGAGTTTCTTTGCCGGCCTTGCTGCCGGGCTTGGTTTCACGCTTGCCATCGTGCTGATGAGCAACATAAGGGAAAAGCTCGATCTGGCACCGGTAAGAAAGGCTTTCAAATCTGTACCGATTGCCTTTGTTTCAGCTGGTCTGATGGCATTGGCCTTCATGGCCTTTGACAAGAGCCTGCTTGTCAACTTGCATTTGGTATAGGGGGAAAGACATATGAATATATTCATAGCATTCTTGATATTGACGGTCATGGGTCTCCTCCTGGGATTCGGACTTGCCGTGGCTGCAAAGAAGCTTGAGGTAAAGAAAGACAAGAACCTCATTGCGCTTGAAGCCATTATGCCCGGTGCAAACTGTGGCGGATGCGGTTATGCAGGCTGTTCAGCCTATGCAGAAGCCGTATCCAAGGGAGAAGCAGAAATAGGTCTCTGCGCTCCTGGCGGCGGAGAACTTGCAAAGCAAATGGGCAAGATCATGGGAAAGGAAGTCGAAGCTGACGCTTCTGCAAAGAAGAAAGTTGCGCAGGTATTCTGCAGAGGCAACTGCGAACATACCAACAGTGATTACGACTACAAAGGCCTGGACGACTGCAATGCGGCTGCATTGCTGTTCGGAGGTGACCTATCCTGCAAGGAAGGCTGCCTGCATCTGGGATCCTGCATTGCCGTCTGTCCCGTCGGTGCCATCAGCAAAGATGAGAAAGGGGATATCGTCGTTGATAGAAAACTGTGCATAGCCTGTGGCAAGTGTACTGAGGTTTGTCCACACCATGTCATCAAGCTTGTTGATGACGACAGCCAATGGATTGTAGCCTGCAACAACCACGAAAGTGGTGCAAAGGTTCGCAAGGAATGTCAAGTCGGCTGTATCGGATGTAAAATTTGTGAAAGGAAGTTCCCTCAATCCGGTTGTACTGTTGACAACTTCCTGTCTTCATTCGACAATGGTAAACCTCATGATCAGATTGCGGAGGCTGCAGAAGCCTGTCCAAACGGCTGTATCGTGAAAAGATTCTGATCAACTGTGGGAGCTGTATCGTTATGGCAATTCTTTTTGGTGCTTATAGCCAATTGGCATATGGAACGCCGAATCATGTGTATGAAGATACACTTACAAGGGTTTTGGAACCTCTGCTGACTGGTATCTATAAGCACGCGAATGCCTCGGTACAGCTTTTTTTGACAGGAAGTCTGATGGAATGGGTGGAATCTACCCATGGAGCTGTCAACATGCTCATTGCCGATTTGTCCAAGATGGAACGTCTTGGAGAACTTACGGGAAGCTTCCATCAGGCAGTCCTGCCGTCATTATGTCAGAAGGACCGACTTTCCCAAGTCGAGAAAACAACGACATGGATAAGCAGGAATTACCATTACAAAAGTACTTCTTTCTGGAGCAACTGGCAGTTCTGGTCTCCGTCTTTGATCCGTATGCTGAACCTTGCCCGCCTGGGAACCGTCATCATAAGTCCCTATGAAACGAAACATGGTGTTTCCTGCAGCAAACATCCGTTCAGGATGAAGGAACTGGGAAAGAGTGCTGTCATTGTGCCGACAGATATTGATGCAAGCAAGGCAGTCCATGACTTTGCCCTTGGGCTGATTGCCTTCAAGGATCTCAATGATCTGCTCCTGCAAGGGACTGAAGACCGTTGTATCATGCTCAATCTTGACCAACTGTGCCAGGGAGGTATTGCCTCCGAGGAAATGGGAACACTTGTGGACAGCCTTGCCAATCTCGGTACGTTCTCTACGGTTGACGAGTATGTAGCCCAGCGTCCACTTGGACATGACTTCCTTGAAGAGGGTGTCTATGGCTTTGACTGCAACCGCAAGGGGATTACTTCACTTCAAAAATTGCTCTGCAAGGACGAAGGCCTGGATTATCTCTACCATCGTTGCATGGTGCTCAGTGAAACCGCCAGACAGTACAAGAAAGACAAGGATGTCCGTCGCAGGATCGAGCATCTGCTTACCAAGCTGTTCTGTGGCGCTCCGTATGTAATGGATGCAAATGCCTCGATGCTCCGTGGTACTATCAGACGGGCAATGTGGAAGATCATCATTGAATTGGAACGGGTATTGGTAGGCCTGGATGATTTTACATATCCTTTCATACAGGATGTGGATAGGGACGGCTGTGAGGAAATCCTTACAACCGGAAAGACGCTCAACGCCGTCGTTGATTCAAAATGCGGTGCCTTGGATGAACTGAAATATACTCCCGCACTATGCAATCTTGGAGATGTCGAGTCACCGCCTGAAGGGGTATCTGCCGAGCCTTCCATGCTTGTACCAGGTAAAAAGCAACGTCTGTTTGCTGATGTCTTGCTTCCTGTCGACTATGACATTGCTTCCTATTGCCAGGCTGACAACCAGGCTTCATGCATCGTCTACTCTTTGGAACAACTGGACCGGAAACATACGGAATTCGGCTTGCTTGGTCAGGAGGGAAGCTGTGGCCTGCAGTTTTCCAAATATTACAAGTTCATGTCCAATGTCATCAGATTGACCTGTGGTATCACCAATTCGTCCAAGGAATTCCAGGAATATCTCTATGGCCTTGAGCTGCCATTGTCCCTGTTTCCGGGAAAGGTCGACTGCCAGATTTTCATAGATGATGAAAATGAACAGCGTCAAGGAAAAGAGCTCTTTTTGCAAGAAGTCCATCGAATTCGTCTTGTTGACAAGACAAACAATATCAAAATTACGCTTTCCAGTGATGAACCGTTCGAATTTCTGAAAAGTGACCTCAGAAGCAGCTGCAGGACAACAGTGGGGAACGAAACACTCTATCAGGCAACATTCTTGCTTCCTCTGTTCCATCTCTGCCTTGATCCCGGTGCAACAAAAGAACTCAAGGTCAGCCTCAGGGTTGAACGCAATTAAGTAATTTCTCTGTTCCTTTGTTGCTTTTGACGGCACAAGTGTGGTATTTTTCTACTATTGCCAGAGGCAAAAATTTCATCGGAGGAATTATATGTTCATACAGAATAAAGCAGTATTTGATACGATAAAAGAAGAAGCCTATACAGTATGGAGGCGTCTTTGACCAGAATGGAACCAAATCCCAGATAGAAAAACTGGAACAGCAGACCATGCAGCCTGGTTTTTGGAATGATAAGACCACTGCGGAACAGGTCTTTGCAAACCTCAACAAACTTAAGGACAGCTATGAGCCTTGGAAGGATCTGCTAGCCCAAATAGAAGAGATTGATGATCTTTTGGAACTGTATGCAGGAGAAGACGATCCTGAGATTTCCAGACAGATAGAAGAGCAGATAGAAAAAATATCTGCATGTTATGAACCGCTTAAGATCAAGACACTCCTGCACGGCAAGTTCGATGCGAATGATTGTTTTCTTTCCATTCATTCAGGTGCAGGTGGAACAGAAGCCTGTGACTGGGCGAACATGCTGATGCGATTGTATCTCAGATGGTGTGAACGCCATGGATTCAAGGCCGATGTAGTCGATTTGCTTGAGGACGAAGGTGGCATCAAAAGTTGTACCATAGAGGTAAAAGGACAGTATGCATTCGGCTATCTGAAAGGAGAAGCCGGTGTACACAGACTGGTCAGGATCAGTCCGTTTGATTCACAGAAACGGCGACATACGTCCTTCACCAGTGTCTATGCTTCACCTGTCATGGATGATGATATCCAGATCAATATCAAACCTGAAGATTATAGGCTTGATACTTACAGGGCAGGTGGTGCCGGTGGACAGCATGTAAACAAGACAGACAGTGCCGTAAGAATTACGCACTATGCCAGTGGAATCGTCGTGCAATGCCAAAATGAAAGATCACAGCACATGAACAAGGAAGTCGCTTTCAAGATGTTGCGGTCCAAGCTCTATGAGTATTATGAAAAAGAGCGGGAAAAGGAACATCAGTCCAATGCAATTGCAAAGAAGGAAATTGCATGGGGCAGCCAGATCCGAAGTTATGTATTCCAGCCATATACGATGGTAAAGGACCATAGGACAGGCTATCAGGTAGGGAATATCCAGGCTGTCATGGACGGTGACATCGATGGTTTCATCGAAAGCTACCTGCAATGGTTGGAGGAAGCATAGACAATGGGCAGGAGGTTTTTCCCGCTGATCCTACTGCTTTTGGTCTTTTTCCCGTCGGTAGTGTATGCTGCCGACGAAGAGACCTATGTAGTCGGGATATGCCAGGCGGAAGAACCTTCCCTGTCGTCTTTATCAACAGTGCAAATGGATGGGAATGCACGTCTGAAGACCTTTGAAGCCCTTGAAAAAAACAAAACGGCGCAAGACCATGCACTGGCAGCCGAAAAGCTCCTGAATGATTTTCCTTTGCAATTCACCCGATTAGGCAAGGAAGGACTTGCAGCTTTTTCAAAGATGCTGCAGCGAAAACAAACTGCTGAGGCATATGACAAGCTTGCAGAACTCTATGGTAGCCATGCGACGGTTGATAAGATCCAGCAACAGAAGAAGGCGGCAATTGAAGCTGCTCCAAAACTGCAGGCTTCTTATCCCTCTGTTACACCGAAATTACTTGATGACCAGGTTTTTCTCGGTATGCTTCTTAAAGGAACTGCAGACCGCCAGGTCCTGCTGAAGCAGCTCTGTGCAAGGGAATCAGTCAACGGGATACTCGTTTTCCTTGTCAGTGATGTCGACGGATATACCAGATTGCGCCTGTACTTCTATGATTCACTGCAGGATACTTTCGATGTGTTGCTTGATGGATTGGAAACAGACTTGGATGATCTTACTGTAGACACTGCCATTGTCAGACAGTTTGATGGAAAAGCAGCTTTTGCCAAGATACTGCAACCGTCAAGCGGTCTGGAAATTCGTCTTGTTCCTCCATCTTTTGATGAAAATGCCAAGAAACTGGAAGATATGAAAGAAAATCTGGCTGTGCTCACGGCAGCCGATGGCCTTGTGCTACTTCCGTATGTTCCTTGCAAGCTGTTGCTTACAGCTTTTGACTACGAACCTAAGCTTGTAAAGATCAGCGGAAAACTGCAGTCACTTGACGGTAAGCTGGAGCAGACGGTACATCCGCCGTTGCATCTGGTAAGCCTGACAGGTCCTGTGCATTGGACTTGCCAAGGAAAAGATTTCGGTTTTTCTTCCACGGTGCTTCTGGCACACCCACAAATTCCCTTTGTGGCCTTGGCAACAAAAGATGGATTCGCTATCCTTTCTTATCAGACGAATGTAGAGCAGACAAGGGTTACCGTTGATCTGAGGCCAAAATGGATGGCTGATACAAAGGTCTCTTCACTTTCTCAGGACAGGTTCTACTATAGTCTTGAAACGATATTTGCAATCTTTGCCATACAATTGACGGCAAATACCATTGCAGAAACGGTTGGAGAGGATACGACCGCAACACAGGTAGTATCGACGATGTCTACGGGACTGACACTGGCAGCGCTGTTGTCTATGGGACAGCAGCTGGCCCAGTACATCAGGCTGTCAGGAATATGATGAGGTAATATATGTTTGGAAAATTCGGAGCTAAACTGAGGTCGTTGTTCGGCTCAGGTAGGTTGGATGAGTCCTTTTTCGAAGAACTGGAAGATACATTGGTCGAGGGAGACCTCGGAGCTTCTATGGCAATGGAGATATCGGATGAGGTGAGGGCTACGGCCAAATCTGACAAACCCAAGAGCCAACAGGAGCTGCAGGAACTGGTCAAGAAACTGCTTGCTCCGAAAATAAAAGAATGGCAGCCTGTATTTGACGGACAGCTGACAGTATTCCTTGTCCTTGGAGTCAATGGTGTCGGTAAGACTACGACAATCGCAAAACTTGCCGACATGTGGAAAAAAGAGGGCCACGGCGTACTTCTTGCAGCAGCCGATACGTTCAGGGCTGCAGCCATTGACCAACTGGAGACCCATGCTGAAAGAATCGGAGTAAGGATTGTAAAGCAGAATATGGGCAGCGACCCGGGTGCTGTCATTTTCGATGCCCTTTCAAGTGCTATGAATCATGGAGAAGAAATAGTCCTGGCAGATACGGCAGGAAGAATGCATAACAAGGACAATTTGCTCCGTGAGCTTCAGAAGATTGACAGGATAATACGATCCCGTGGAATTGATGACCGACATTACAAGAAGCTGCTGGTCATAGATGGTACAACGGGGCAGAATGGTTTTTCCCAAGCAAAGCTGTTCAATGATGCAATCGGTCTGGATGCCTTGATACTGTCAAAATATGACAGTGCTGCAAAAGGCGGTACGCTGATACAGATAGGCGACAAGTTGTCCATCCCTGTTGCATATGTGGGAACAGGGGAGCACTATGGGGACATCAGACCTTTTGACAAGGATGCCTTCCTTGATTCCCTTGTCGGACTGAACTGACAATGTCCCGTATTCCTGTCTTCATCGCTTGTTTCTTTGCCATAATTCTGCCTCCATCTGTCTATGCCCTGCAAAAGTCAAATGCAATCGGGCAGGATCTTGGACCTGCGGATGGAGACAGTGGCTATACAATGTCTGTCGATGCAGGCAATACGACATTGTACAAGGATGGGGTTCCTATAATGAAGCTGTTACAGGAAAAGACCTCAGGAGGGGATACGGTATCCATACGACAGGATCTTGATGCCGGTACACAGGAACGCCTTGTCATTGCTGCAGGAAATCTCATGCAGGAAGAGACTGATGGCAACAAGACGGTCTTCGTCCATGCCTCCGACGGAAAGGTAATTTCATCCCGTACTTTGAAAGGTGAGGTCCTGCTCTCGTTTACCCGATATTACTATGACAAGGACGGGAACCTGTCACTGACAATAACAAAAGACAATACAGACAAGGTTACTTACGCGTCTTTCAGTACTGAGGGCCAATCCCATGTCCTGCTGGTAGCTTCTGGCTCAGACTCCTGCCGCAGGACTGTGGCGAGGGGAACGACCATAGCCAGTACGCAATGGAAGGGTGAAGATGAAGTTTCCGGCATATCGTTCGGCACAGACAAAGACGGAAGTTTCAGTTTGACTGACAAGATTTCCGGCAAGAAAGAATACTATTCTTCGGAAGGTTTGCTGGAACGTTCGGTTCAGACAGACACAGACGGGTTGACAACGACTTCATATGAAAGGAATGCCGAGGGAACTGTTGTCAGCAAAACAGAAGAAGAAGTTTCCGAACTTCCGGACGGAGGAACAACCATCAGGCAGCAGATTTACTCCTATGAAGCCGGTCAGCTTGTACAGCAGAAAAATTCCCTGGACGGAAACTTGATTTCTCTCACAGCTTATAAGGATGGTGTGCCGCAGTCAAAGATACTGTATGCTGAAGGTAAAGCCTACTGTACACTGCAGTATGAAGAGGATGGAAAGACACTCAAATCTATAGACTATGCGTCGGAGGGAGCAAAGTGATGGTTGCAAGACTGGCTTGGCGCTATGCATTTTCACGAAAAAACCGTCACCGTTCGACAAGTATACGGATTGCTGTCGGACTTGCATTGAGTACCTTTGCCCTCAATGTCGTAATTGCCTTCATGGTCGGCCTGCAGACCCAACGTTTTGCTTCCATCCGTACCTATCTCAGCTATGATGCGATCGTGAGCAATATCACAGGAAGTGCCGATGATGTGAAAAAACTTCTGCTCACGGACGGAGGCATCGACCATGCCTATGTCTTTGAAGAGCTTCCCGCGGTCCTTGGCAAAGGTACTGTGGCGAAGGCCGGTAAGGTGAGGGCTTTCAATACTGAAGATTTTTCAACCTTGCCATATATGATCATTGCGGGGAATCCTGAAAAAGGAATTTGTCTCAGTTCTTCCCTTATGCGGGATCTTGGCTTACAGTTAGGTGACAGCGTAGAAGCAATCTTGCTTGCAAAGGGTCATACGGCCACATTGGTGCCAGTCAAGTGCAACTGTACGGTAAGTGCCGTCTATTATACCCCTCTTGCGGATTTCAACGGAAGTTACTTCCTGCTGAGCAGTACGTTGCTGGAACAGCTTGCAGGCAAGCAGACCCAGCAGATTGCCATACGGGGAACAACCGATGGTATACAGGAACTTTTGGGAAAACAAGGAACTGTCGAAGATTGGAAACAGCAGAACCTCAGTCTCTATGCTGCAATGAAACTGGAAGAATGGATGATGTATCTGATGCTTTCGATCATGAGCCTGATCATCCTGATCAATCTCCATTCAAGCAACAGGAACCTTCTTGATGACAAGTTAGGCGAAATGTTGATGCTCCGGGCCATGGGATGCACGAAGGGAAATGTGATGCGCATATTCGTACTCCAGTCTTTTTTTGTTTCGCTTGTCGGTGTAGTATGCGGAAGTGTAACATCATTTTTTGTATTGCATTGGTCTGACAAGCTGCTTTTCTTTGCTGACAGGCTTACAGGCGGTACCGTCCCCTTGCTTTCCTTGCCGTTGGAAATTCATTTTTCCCTTTCCATGCTTTTTGCGGTGGCTTTGCCGATTCTGGGATTGGCTACGTTGGGTGCCGTCAGACCGACCGTAAAGGAGCTGAAGAAAGCTCCGATGGAGATACTTGCCGATGAATGACTGCATTTTGGAAACCAGACATTTGACAAAATCATATCCTATTCCAGGAAACAGCGAAGCTCTTGTAGTGCTCAATGATATCGGACTGCAGATAGAACGGAGCAAATCGACTTCCATCATTGGAAAGAGCGGGTGCGGAAAAAGTACGTTGCTTCAGGTCTGTGCTTCCTTGCAATGTCCTACGGGTGGCAAGGTGTTGCTTGATGGGGTAGACCTTTTTGCCCTCTCTGACCGCCGTCTTTGCGAGCTGAGGAACAGACGTATGGGATTCATATTCCAGAACAGCTTGCTGCTGGACGATTTTTCTGCCAAGGAGAATGTCATGCTTCCGCTGCTCATCGCAGGTTGGTCAAACCGTAAGGCTTCCGAACGTGCAGAGTCCCTCCTTGAATTGGTCCATCTTTCTGACCGAATGCTTCACAGGGGTGATGAGTTGTCTGGCGGGGAACGCCAGAGAGTGGCCATTGCCCGCGCACTCTGCCTTGATGCTCCCATGATCTTTGCAGACGAACCGACCGGTTCCCTTGATGAGGAAAACGGACATGAAGTAGAAGAACTGTTGCTGGGTCTGGTCAACCGACAGCAAGCTACGCTTCTGTTGGTTACCCATGACAAGGATTTTGCCCTTCGCTGTGATACGACTCTTGAATTGACTTACCATACCCTCAGACCTTATGAAGGGGAAGAGGAAAACCATGAGTGATCTTTTTCTCCTTCTGCAGGGGAAGATCTTGGCCGGTAACAGAAGGAAAAGACGACATACAGTCCGTTCCATGCTGCTGATTGTACTCATCGTTGCATTGCTTTTTCTGTGCCAGGTCTTTGTTACTTCAATGGTCGATGGCATTGAGAGTACCTATGTATCCCTGGGAGGTGGCAATGCAACTACAGGTGCTGAGGTAGAAGTGCCTGATCTGCCGTTTGTCAGAAGCTGTGACAAAGTAACGACAGGAACAGTCCTTGCCTATGGGAAAAAGGGAACGAATGTCTGTATGATGAAAGGGGTGGATGAGTCTACTTACTTTACCAAAAGTCGTATGCAGGCTATTTCATATCATAAGGAGACTTTAAGTACTTCTCTGCCGACAGTGACGATTTCTCGATCTCTGGGGGAAAAACTTGGAGCCGGGATAGGAGATAGCATTGCCTTGGTGGCCGTCGGCGGTGAGCAGATGGACAAGATCCGCCCTTGGCTGTGCAAAGTTGACGGCTTGTATGATTCAGGATACAAGGAGCTTGATATGGCACTTGTGTTCTCAGATAGAAATTTCGTAGAAAAGATTTTTCCCTCCGAGAACAATGCCAGCCAAGAAATCCTGTTCACGGAAGGCTATCCTACTGACAAGGGCGTAGCACAGCTGCAGGCTTCCGGGATCTCCTGCACACCTTGGTATACCCAGGTACCTTCTCTTTACCAGAATCTACTTACCAGTGAACAGACCTTGCTTGCTGTATTCATTGCGATTGCAATCCTCTGTGGTTTCTTTGTTTCCTCCCTTGCCCTTGAATTGGTCCAGAAAGATTACAGGACCATTGCCGTAGAAAAGTTGCTGGGCCTCCGGAACGGAAAGATCAGAAGTGTTTATTTTGCCGTAGTTTCCTGGGTGACTGTATTGGCAATGGCTACCGGTGTCCTCCTAGGTTTTTGCCTGAGCCGGCTCATGCCATATTTTCTTTCCTATCTTGCTTCACTTCACCTTACATTCCTTGACTGGTATTTGCTCAAGTTCGAAATACAGTATCCATGGAAATCCCTAGGCATTATCTTCTGCATACTGTTTGCCATATCTGTCATTTCCGTTTGGTTCAGTCTCGGCAGGATACGTAAGGTTGACCCGATTGAGTTGGTAGAAAGATCATAAGATATCACATATTTTGTTGATGAACCTTCTGTTTTTCCCTATACTGGATGAACTATGAATTTTGAAGTATTTGTACTAGGTACCGGAGGAATGATGCCTCTTCCCGGTCGTTTTCTTACCAGTGCCATGCTCAGGAGAGAAGGTGAACTGTTTCTCTTTGATTGTGGTGAAGGCACCCAGGTTTCCCTGAAAATGCTCAATCTGAAGTGGAAGAAGATCAACAGGATTTTCATTTCACACATGCATGCCGATCATGTGACGGGTCTTCCTGGGATATTGATGCTTTCTTCTCAAGTCGACAGGGAAGAACCACTGTATATCTATGGACCGGTAAAGCTAGGTGAATATATTGATTCTTCCCGTAAAATTCTCGATATGTATATAAATTATGAGATTATTTTCTCCGAAGTCAAAGATGGCATTATCCTCGACGAACCGGAATACTATGTCGAGGCAGTCAAGCTTGATCATACGAAGCTGTGTTTCGGTTATGTATTTCATGAAAAGAACAGGCCTGGTATATTTCATCCGGAAACGGCAACTGGCCTAGGGATTCCCAAGGGGCCTCTATGGGGACAACTGCAGAGAGGAAATGAGGTCGTTTTGCCGGACGGTCGAAGGATTGAACCTTCACAGGTGATGGGAAACGAACGGAAGGGCAGGACTTTCAGTTACATTACCGATACAGCGTACATGCCGGAGATTGCTCCAAGGGTAAAAGGAAGTGACCTGTTGCTTTGTGAAGGTATGTTTGAGGAAGGCCTCGAAGATACTGCAAAGGAAAAGAAGCATATGACTGTTACGCAGGCTGCAACCATTGCAAAAGATGCAGCAGTCAAGAAATTTGGCCTGCTTCATTACAGCCCGCGTTACAGCGACTGGGAACTGAAGGATCTGAAGCTTCAGGCAAGGAAGATTTTTCCGGAAACGATACTTACCAGGGATCGCATGATTTTTGAAATCCCGAATGAGGACTGAAAACCAATTGTTCGCCGATACCTTGATGGACCTGTAAAAACAGGTCCATAATTTTGTCCCTTTGAAAATATGGATATGGATCTAAAGGTTACGGAAATCATTTCCTGAAGGTACATGCTTGTTCTTACTCTGCATGACATTAACTGATTAGATGGTTAGAAAAAGGCGATAACCAAAAAATTTGTTCCAATTTTTGGATTATAATCTTGATATGCAATTTGTGTATTTTTTAATAAAATGATAATTATTTTATTTATAAGCAGTTAAATTAATCCAAAAATATCTTGATTAATCCAAAAAATTGGTTTATTCTAAGTATGTTACGGTGCAAAGATAACTGTGTATCTACCATAATATCGGCAAAAGAGGAAAAGAACATGGCAGCAGTAAAACTCAAGGACATTGCAAAAGAGGCAAAACTTTCCATTTCTACGGTTTCACGTATACTTTCCGGAGATACCTCCCGTAAGGCAAATGTACAGACTGTCGAAAGGGTTATGCAGATTGCAAAGGACCTAGGATACTTCGATGCCCAAGTGAAAAAAATTTCCGCCAATACTGCAAAGACACCCATCAATGTCGGCTGTGTATTTACCTCAGATCATGAATCATTCGTTTCACCGTTCTTTTCCCAGATACTTCTTGGTATTCAGGAAGAACTTCAGAAAGCTGAAACACAGTTTGACTGCCGTTTCTATACTTTCAATCTGACTGAATCCGGTTTTGCAGGAGCTCTTGAAGATATACATCTGGATGGTGCCATTATCCTGGGAAGGACCAGCTTGGATACTGTTTCCAAATTGAAGCGTACGATTCCAGATATCGTCTATTGCGGTATCAATTCCATGAACCAAGGTATTGACGAGGTAACCTGCAGTGCCTACCAGGGAGTCAGGGATGAAATTACCTATCTCTATGGACTTGGGCACCATGAAATAGGATACATAGGACCTACGGACAAACAGCAACAAGTATTCAATGAGCATAGATATCGGGGATATATAGATGGACTGTCTGCCTGCGGACTGGTTTTTGATGGCCGTTTTGTCGAAGACTGTTACCTGTCTGCCGCCGACGGCTACAACGGACTGAAACACATGTACGGATCCACAGGGCTTCCATCAGCATTGATCTGTGCCAACGATGCCGTAGCGATGGGTGTACTCAGGGCAGCCGGAGAACTTGGGATATCTGTTCCTGATCGCCTTTCATTGGTAGGTTTTGACAATGTCGAAGCTGCTGCCTTTACACGTCCGTCTCTTACTACCGTTGATGTTCCAAAGCTGGAATTGGGACACGTTGCAGTCAAGATACTGCTTGACCGGATACATGGCGGACATGTCTCCCAACTGAACGTACAAATTCCTTTTTCCCTCGTGGAACGTGAATCTTGTCTAAGGAGAATATAATGGGTGATTTGTTGCTTATACACGGAGGTGCACCGACTGCGGTCATAAACTCTTCCTTGTACGGGGCTATCTGCGAAGCAAGGCATTCGAAGGAAATTTCGCACATACTTGCCTCTCGGGCCGGTATAGCAGGACTTTGGTCCAATCGTTTCATTGACCTTACTGATATACCCCAGTCCAGGCTGGAGTTGCTGAAATCGACCCCAGGATCTGCCATTGGTACAGGACGAGACCATCTTGAACCGGAAGATTATGAAAAATTGGCAGAGTTGCTGGAAAAACGCAAGATTTCCTATGTGCTGATGACAGGTGGCAATGGCACGATGGATACCTGCAGGAAACTTTCGCAGGCCTGTGCTCCCCGGGGAATTGTAGTCGACGGCATTCCTAAGACCATGGACAATGACCTTGAAGGGACCGACCATAGCCCCGGTTATCCATCTGCTGCCCGCTTTATTGCCGGTTCCGTCAAGGAAGTTGCCCAGGATGTGAAAGGTCTTGCAATCCATGTCGTCGTCATTGAGACATTCGGACGTGATGCCGGTTGGATTACCGCATCAAGTGCCTTGGCCCGGGAAAACCCTGGTGATGCCCCCCATATGATCCTTTATCCTGAAATACCCTTTGATGAAGCAAAATTTCTCAAACGGGTCAAGGAATTGTTTGAAAAGAATGGGGAAGTAGTCGTCGTTGCCAGCGAAGGTCTGCGTTATGCTGACGGTACACCTATAGTGGAACCTGTCTTTAGCGTAGGCAGGAGCGTCTACTTCGGAGATGTCGCTGCCTATCTGTCACAATTGATCATGAAGAAGCTTGGTATCAAGGCACGGAACGAAAAACCCGGTATCCTCGGTCGGGCTTCAGGCATGTGGGCAAGTGAAATTGACAAAGAAGAAGCCATTGCATGCGGAAGAAAAGCTGTCCAGCTTGTCCTTCAAGGCAAGCAGGCATATATGCCGGTAATCCACCGCATCAGTACTGATCCCTATCAGAGTGTCGTTGATGCCGTACCGATTGATGACAGTGTACTGCAAGCCAAGGCAATGCCTGCAGCTTATCTGGATCCCGATACCTATGATGTCAATGATGCATTCGTTGACTGGCTGAGACCTTTGATAAAACCGGAATTGCCGTCCTATGTTTCATTCTTGGACGATAAGGAGATAAAAAGATGAGCTTGATACCGATGCGTCCTATTTTGGAAGCGGCTGACAGGCATATGTATGGGAACGGAGCATTCAACATGAATGCATTCTGTCAGATTGAAGCTGCCTTGGAAGTACACAGGATGTTGGGTTCACCAGCCATCCTGCAAGGTGCAGACCTTGCAAATGGATTTATGGGTGGCAGGATGGATTTTCAGAATTCTACCTTGGAAGACAAGAAGAAGGGAGCAACCAACATTGCACAGGCAGTAAAAGCAGCTGTTGCAAAATATGATGTGCCCGTCTGTCTTCATCTTGACCATGGCAAGAATATCGATAGCGTAAAGGCAGCGATAGCCGGCGGCTATACTTCAGTCATGATTGACGGTTCATCCTTGCCTTTTGCACAAAACGTTGAACTGACAAGGGAAGTCGTCAAATTGGCACATCCGCTGGGAATAACCGTAGAAGGGGAGCTAGGGGTACTGGCTGGGATTGAGGATGATGTATTCTCCCAGACGAGTACCTATACCAATCCCTTGGATGCCATCAGGTTCTTCAAGGAAACGAAGGTTGACGCCCTTGCAATAAGCTATGGAACAAAACACGGTGCAAACAAGGGAAAAGATACGGTAATACGGAAGGAAATCGCAATCGCAGTAAAGGAGTGCATGCTCCATGAGCATATCGACGGCTTCTTGGTTTCCCATGGTTCTTCCCTTGTTCCGCAGTATATAGTCAATGAAATAAACGGTCTTGGCGGAACCATCGGAAATGCCCATGGAATTGCCATCGGACAGCTACAGCAGGTAATTTCCTGCGGTATCAACAAAATCAATGTAGATACCGATATCAGATTGGTCGTGACACGGAACCTGAGGGAACTGTTTGCCTGCAAACCAGATCTCATGCAGATGCCTACGACCTCATCCATATGGAAACTTATGGAAAAGGATCCAAGCAACTTTGACCCGAGATACTATCTTGTTCCCATCATGGACACGCTTATGTATGGTATGGTTTCTGATGCACAGACCAAGACTGTAGTTGAGGCAGTGAAGGCTGGAGTCAAGGAAATCCTTGCAATATTGATCGTACAGTTCGGAAGTTACGGAAAGATGCCGCTTGTTGAACAGACCAGTCTTGAAGAAATGGCAGAAAAGTATAAAAAGGAAGGAATCTGATGCAACATATTGCAGTGAATTTCAAAAGATTTGACGTACCTGCAGTACAGGGAGGCGTCAATAGGCTTGGAAAAATTGAGGATTTTTCAAAAATCATCATTGAACGTACACTAGCTGAACTTGAGCAATACGACTGCACTGCAGTCGGCTTTTCCCAATATTATCCCGAGGCTCAGCTACCGACTGCAGTCAAGGCTGTAGGTAGCTCAAAGGCTCTTGCTATCGGTTGTCAGGGGGTATACCGGGCAGACATTGCACCAGGTGGCAATTTCGGAGCTTTTACAACCAACCGTCCAGCAGCAGCGGCCGTTGCCTTAGGTTGCAGCACAACTATCATCGGACACTGTGAAGAGCGCAATGACAAGAATGAATTGTTGGCCTTGGGAGGAAACAAGGACCGTAAGCTTGTAAACACCATTTTCAACAAGGAAATCATCTGTGCACAAAAGCAGGGAATGGACGTATTGTACTGCATCGGTGAGAAGGCAGAAGAAACAGATGATTGGCAGGCCGTTTTGACTGAACAGATCCAAGTAGGGTTGGATGGTTGTAATCTTTCCAAGATTATCATCGCATATGAACCTGTATGGTCTATAGGTCCTGGTAAAGTACCTGCTGACAAGCCATATATCACGAAGGTCGCCAAGCTTATCAAGAAAGTGGCTGGCAAGGATATGCCTGTCATCTACGGCGGAGGCCTGAAGAAGGACAATGCTGCCATGCTTGCCTCAATCGACGAAATTGACGGTGGGTTGATAGCATTGACTCGCTTCTCAGGCGATTTCGGCTTCTATCCTGATGAATACCTGGAAATAGTACGGCTTTACCTTGAAGGAAAGGGTATCAAAGCAAGAACCTGACCGATTAGGCAACATCCTTTTGAAGAAATTCTCGAAGATTAAACAGGCGTATCATAGGAAACGCCAAGGAGTGTAAGATGAAATTAAGTTTTGAGTATGGCAAAGGCATGATGGATGCACAGCTTCCTGATTACATGGATGTGTTCGTACCGGGAGAGACCGTTGCTGATCCTCCGTATATTCCTGAGGACAAACTTGAGGAAGAGACGTTGAAAAGCCTACGCAATCCAATAGGAATGCCACCTCTTACCGAACTTGCGCACAAAGGGAGCAAATGTGTCATTGTATTTCCAGACAGGGTCAAAGGTGGTGAACAGCCGACCAGCCATAGAAAGATTGCAATCAAACTTATTCTTAAGGAACTATATAGTGTCGGAGTAGAAAAGAAGGACATTCTCCTGATTTGTTCAAACGGCCTGCATAGAAAAAATACCGAAACAGAAATTCATAATGTGCTGGGAGATGAAATTTTCAACGAATTCTGGCCATCAGGGCAGATCATCAACCACGACAGTGAAGATTATGACCATATCGTCAACCTTGGAACTACGAAACGAGGAGATCCGGTCTGGTTGAACAAGTATGTCTATGATGCTGATGTTGCTATCCTTATCGGACATACCATGGGTAATCCCTACGGTGGCTATTCCGGTGGCTACAAGCACTGTGCAACAGGACTTAACCACTGGACCAGCATTGCTTCCCATCACGTACCGTCGGTCATGCATCGTCCTGATTTTACTCCTGTAAACGGAAAAAGCCTCATGAGACATAAATTCGATGAAATTGGCATGAAGCAGGAAGAAGGTATGGGAAAAAAGTTTTTCTGCTGTGATGCAGTCCTTGATACGAAATCCAGGCAAATTGAAATCAACAGCGGCTATGCCAAGCTTATGCAGCCGAAGAGCTGGATTACTGCTGACAAGAGGACCTATGTCCATTGGGCAGAAAAAAAGTACGATGTAATTGTGTTCGGAATGCCGCAGTTCTTCCATTACGGTGATGGTATGGGAACAAATCCCATCATGCTGATGCAGGCACTGTCTGCCCAGGTCATCAGGCATAAACGGATCATGAGTGACCATTGTGTCATCATCTGTTCATCAATATGTGATGGCAACTTCCATGAGGAACTATGGCCTTATACCCCCGAGATGTACGAAGTATTCCAGAACCAAGGCAATATCCTTCCTGATATAAACGAAATCGGCAAATCTTTTGCCGAACGTCCTGATTATATCGAGAAGTATCGCTTCGAACATGCATTCCATCCGTTCCATGGTTTCTCAATGATCAGCTGTGGGCATATAGCGGAGATGGACACCAGTGCAATCTACCTTGTCGGTGCCCAGAAACCTGGATATGCAAGAGGTATGGGGCTGAAGACCCGTGCGACATTTGAAGAAGCTCTTGAGGATGCTAAGAAGAAGTATGTCGGACCTCATCCGAACATCCTTGCGCTTCCGAGGACTTTCACGACCGGTGCGGTACATCTTTGTATGAAGGATAATCCCGATATCGGACCTGTGTTAGAGTAAATGGGTCGATCCATGCACTGTCTGCAGAAAATTTTTCCCGCAGACAGCAATTTTATCAGTGCAGGGACCAAGGAGGTTTGAGCTGCATGTTGTATTTCTACATTGCCTTGGTCTCTGTTGCTGCTGGTTTTGTGCAGAGCAGCGGTGGGTTCGGACTTGCCATCATTACTATGGCAATCTGGACACAGTTCTTGCCTTTTATGACAGCTTCGATCATGGAAGCCTTGATAGCAATGTTGCTGACGACTGTCATTATGATACGGAAACGTGAATATATTGACTGGAAACTGGTCCTTCCTTGTGCGGCAGCAGCAATGCTTGCTTCTTTTCCCGGTGTCAGCACATTGACGAACTTGGATGAAAAGACGTTACAGTGTATCTTAGGAAGTGTATTGATCGGCCTAGGTGTCTATTTCCTTGTATTCAGCAAGGGAATCCGTCTTAAGCCTACGGTTACAAGCGGCATCATTGCAGGTACAGTCAGTGGATTTGCCGCAGGACTATTCAATATAGGCGGTCCTCCGATGGTAGCTTATTTCCTTTCAGTCTCAGATGACAAGGAAAAATATCATGCAACACTCCAGACCTATTTTACATTGCTTGGAATCGCTGTAATCGGGAATCATCTCCTTCAGGGGCATATAACCACCACTATCATGGGATACAGCGGAGTAGGCATGATAGGCGCGCTGTGCGGTGGTTGGTTCGGCCTGAAACTTTTTGCAAGGCTCTCTTTCCGTCGGATCAAGATTTTCATGTATGTTTTTATGATTGTCTCCGGTATTTATACCATCATAGCGGCAAATCTGTAGCAATCTGATACTTTTCCTTCTATTTTCCTATATTCTCAAGATTATGTTGCTAAACGGAGTAGAAAATATGCTTACTGTACTAGAAAACGAAAAACTAAAAGTACAGATCAATTCAATAGGTGCCGAGCTTTGGTCGGTTATAGACAAAAAGACTGGATATGAATATATCTGGCAAGGAAATGAATCTGTCTGGGAATGGCGAGCTCCAATTTTGTTTCCCCAATGTGGCGCATATCCTGATGGTTATATACAGGATAACAGACGATATCACTTGCAGATGCATGGTTTTGCCAGAGAAAAAGCCTTTTCTTTCATACATCCAGGAACCTTTTGCCTTGAATCAGATAAATCCACATATCTATGTTATCCCTATGATTTTTCCCTGGTCGTTTCGTTTGTGCTCAACGACCGGACATTGACACAGACAGCTTTGCTTACAAATACAGGAAAGTCCTTTATGCCGTTTTCATTGGGCTTTCATACAGGATATAACAAATTTCCAGATACCAGATTACGACTGGGAGACAGAGAAACCTTGCTGGATGATGAACAGCTTTCCGTAACACGGTTTTTCCATGGGCTGCAAACAGGCGACTTCGGATTATCTGACCTAGTCCACGTCAAAACTGAAGGATGTGTGTCTCTTGTACTTTGGTCCGCAAAAAACGGACATGATTGCATGGCCTGCCTCGAACCAAGGACAGACCAAGCCTGCACCAGGACAGGCTTTCCGTTTTCAAAGACATTGCAGGCAGGGGCAACATATATACTGAGACAAGGCATTGAGTTTTTTCCTGGATAGCATGAAATAAATGAAACCGGTCGCAAAATGATTTTTCCATGGATTTATCAATGGATGTAACTTCTTTCCAGAAAAGATACTGATCTTTTGCTTGTAAACCTAGTTCAATGGCGTTACAATCTATCTATTGGGATTTTAAATTATAAATTAAATTAAATTATATATCGGGAGAGCTCTATGAAGACTGGAAACAACCTGACGAAGGCAAAGATGCTGAACGATGAGCTGATCAAATCGATACTATTTAAGTTCGGTCCTATTTCCAGAGGAGAGATTGCAAGTCTCCTTTCATTGACGCTTCCTACCATTACAACGAAAATCAAATCGATGCTCAAGGAAAAGCTAGTAGTTGAAGTACCGGTGCAATTCAAGGGGCAACAAAACCCCGGTCGACCTTCGCTTGCAATTGAGTATAATCCAAAGGCCCGTTATTTTTTCGGAGTGGAGAAAGCTCCATATTGCACACCAATCGTGCTATGTGATCTGAAAGGAACCTTGGTCGATTCCTGTGTCCTTGATCCCTGTGAAGATGATTATGGACGCTTTCTCAACTCTGTTGCAGATGGAATAAAAAAACTTATCAAGATGCATAATCTTTCTCAGAAAAAGATTGTCGGCATCGGCGTAGGGTTACCAGGTCTTGTAGATACCAAGGCAGGTATACTTAAGACAGGAGCTTTCAGCCATTGGCATGACAAGCCAATTGCTGAAGACCTGAACAAACTGCTGGGTTTCCCTGTGGTCATTGAAAACAATGTCAAGGCTCGGGCCATAGCAAAGGAACTGATGATTCCTTCGATAGGCAGTGAAAGCTTTGCATACTTTTTTGTTGCCAGAGGTGTTTCCTGTCCTTTTGTACGGAGAAGTCAGATCAATGGCCTGATTTCAGTTACAAGCGGAGAAGCCGGCCACATGATCATTGAGCCTGAAGGGCCTGTCTGTCCTGTCTGCGGCAACAAAGGCTGCATTGATGCCGTTGCGTGTGACAGGATATTGCTTGATGCTTGTCGAGCTGCCATAGAAGAAAGAAAAGCTCCCTTGCTGGCGCAGATTTGTCCAGAATCGGAACAACTTACCATTGATGATATTCTCAAAGCGGAAGAGCAGGGTGATACGTTTGTCCTTACGCAGATACATCATCTACTTAGTCTGCTGAGCATCGGACTTGCAAATATCACGAATCTTATAAGTCCGCAGACAATTTTCATTGATGCGCAGATTCTGACCCCAGTCCAGAATCAAGTGGAATTTGAGGAAATGACAAGAAAGATGATCTTTGATACCAATATCGATGCAGTAAAATTTCAGTTTCTTCCTTATGATCTGCATAGAGGTGCACACTGTGCCGCTCTGTTGGCACTTAAGGAACTGTTCATCAATGTAAATTGAACTTTGCCGTCCCTGCATTAAAATCGAGAAGATCGGGTTCCCTAGGCAAACCTAGGGAATCCGATCTGTTCAATTACCCTGATATTCTTCTATTTGTATCTGCTGTTGAGAATAACAGCACGTTTTACGTTTTTCAGATGTCCTGGATCGACTGATAATTCAGTCAACTGCAGTAAATCCTCATAAGTGAGGTGAGTGCTCACAGGAAAAGTCTTTTTCAGAAGTGCGGGTAGCTGTTTGCCCCCATCCTTAAGCAGACGCTTGAGACAACAGTACATGTTGATGGCTTCCTGTGTCCAAGAATAGGCATGGACAAGTTCCTGCTCGATACCGGAAAACTTGATCTCTTCTTTCAGAGCCCTGAGCTTCCCTACAGTCATTTGACCGTCTTTCTGCAATCCATATCGGCCATAGAGTTCCTCAGGGGCATCAGCTTCGTAAAGCTTCTTGCTCATTTCATTGAGTAATCTGGTTTCCAATTCAGGATCGTCAATAGGAGAAAGTTGTCCTGGATCAGTTTCTGTATCAAAAAGCAAATCGCCATAATTTGTACTGTCAACAGGGCCGTCGATTCCCTTGACCTTCATTGTCTTGCATCCTTTTGTAAAGGTGAAAGGCTTTGCAAGTTCAATTTCCTGCAATTCGTCAGTACTGAAGAAATTTCTCATATGAGTCGGCATAAGCGTATACTCATAGAAATTACAATCTCTTTCCGGCGCATGCATATAGGTATACCTACCGTCGGTAATATTGATCTGCTTTCCATGATAGCCATAAAGGATATAGTCATGGACAGAACTGTCTTCTTTGATGACAGGGACCAACGATTTGCCGTCCATTTCCTTGGGCAATGCAATGCCGAAGAAATCAAGGATGGTAGCCGGCAAATCAATTGTCTGGGTAAGGGCACTTCTGTGTTGACCTTTCAATTTGAACCGCGGGTCATAGATAAAGAGCGGTGTCCTTGCAAGCTCATCATAAACCGGCATGCGTCCCTTGGCCCACCAACCATGTTCACCTAGGAGATACCCATGGTCGGTATTTACGATCAGCAGGGTATCCTTCCACATGTCATGGGCATCCATGAAATCGAGGACCTTTCCAAGATAGGTATCACACATGGTAATCAAAGCCGCATAATAATTGCGTACCTGTGTGACCGTATCAGCATCTTCTGTAACAAAGTAGTAGGGAGGCCAATCAGAAACAGCAGCATCAGGTTTTATCTCAAAGGCCTTGCGATAAGCTTCCTGGGTAAAGAATGGCTCATGTGGGTCAAACGTTTCAATCTGAAGGAACCAGTTGTCCTCTGCAACATTGCGGGAAAGGAATTCAAGGCCATGCCTGAACGTAGTTGCCTGAGGCATCCTTTCTTCACTAGTGATATATTTTCTGTTGGACTGGTCCTGGAATTCTTTTTTTTCATGGTAGACAATGTCCTGCTTGCCTCGCAATTGTTCAATAAGTTCTGGATAGACTTTCCAAGGGTCGCCTTCCTGTCCTCGTGAGCATTCCCATGAACTATATCGTGTATGATAGGTACAGCCTCCGTCTTCCCAATAGTGGTAGTGATCAGATATGAGATGGGAATAGATACCGTTTTGTTTGAGCATCTCAGGCATAGAGTTGTCATACGGTTCCATAGGGCCCCAGCTACGGTGAAGGAAATTATACCTTCCGGTATGGAGTTCTCTTCTTGCAGGCATACAGGGCATGCTGCCTACATATTGACAATCAAAGGTAAGGGAGTTGTCAGCCAATCGCTTGAAATTTGGCGTTGGAATCCAATTGCATCCGTAGGGTTCCAGCATCCTTCTGTTAAGGGAATCAAACATTACCATTATTGCTTTCATCAGTCGTTCTCCTCGTAGATGGTTACAATCTGATAGCTGCATCAATAAAAAAAAGAATATCCATGTCGCTTCGGAAAGGGAAATCCGAAGTCATGCTTCACACTAACAGAAATCATTCAGCAAGTCAATCTAGAATTTATTTCCAGCTATTGAAAGGAATAGATATGCAGTTAAAAAATTTATTTTTTCTTTTGACAAAACAGTAACCTGGGGTTATCATACTTATGTAAATTTAATTAAATAAATTAAAAAAATAAAAATCTGATTGAATCCTGCATCAATCAAAAGAAGTATCTGGCCTTTACAGGGAAAAGGGAATGAGCATATGTTGCAACTCATGGAAATATAATGATAAAGCCACATATGAAGTTTTTAGCGCATCAACCAATGGAGGTTTGCAAAATGAAAAAGAGAGATATCTTGGCAATGATCTGCATGCTGTCAATGGCATCAGCAGTTTTCGCCAATGGCAAATCAGAGCAGCAGTCTGCTTCTGAAAGTGGAGCAGAGTGGAAACCGGATCATAATATTACCATCCGTGTACCTAATTCTGCCGGTGGCACAATGGATACCCTGAGCCGAATCTTCGCACAGGGCGTACAGAAAGAAATGGATGTACCTACCGTAGTGAAAAATGTTACAGGTGCAGCCGGTGCCCTTTGTCTCAATGACCTGAACAAATCAGATCCAAGTATCAGTGAAATGATGGCAAGTGGCATAGCCTTCTTCACATTGACTCCTCTTGTCAACAAGGATGTAAAGGTTTCATTAGATGACTATGACCCCATTGCCAGCCTTGTAAGTGAGGATTTTGTACTCTATGTTGCTCCCAAGGATACCGGTATTGAAAATTGGGATGATTTCCTTGCCTATGCCAAGAAAAACGGCATAACAGCAGGCTGCAATGCACCTGGTGGTGCAACCCACATGCTATTCTCTGCCTTGCTGGGTGATGCAGGGATCAAATGGAATGCTGTTTCAACTGCAGGTTCAAACAAAGATTTGCTGAATCTTGTGTCAGGCAATGTCGATTGTGTCATAGCGACTGTTTCTGTAGGAAGCCAATTCGTCGAAGGTGGTATGGTCAAGCCGATTGCCTGTTTCTCGGACGCACCATTTACAGGGTTTGATAATTATACGGTTCCGACGGTATCCAGCAAAGGATATAACATCGTCTTCAAGTCCAATAATTTCATAATGGTACGTAAGGGAGTACCTCAGGATCATATTGATGCCGTGTACAACGCTTATATGGATTACCAGAAAACTGATGAATTCAAGGCTTTGGCCCAAAAAGCAAATTTTACTCCGAATACGATGAACGGAGCGGAAATTCGTAAGAGCGTCAATGATGAAAAAGACTTTTGCCAAACTTACTATAAGAAATACTATTGATCGGGTTTAGGAGTTTTGTGTTGAAAATCAAATACAAATCCAATTTTATCGCAGGTGTCTGCTCTGCCGTGTTTGGGGTCGTGGTACTTCTATTGATCCCAAGCCAGGTAGGGGTGGATACCGGTAAAACGTTCGGCGTCGGATCTGCGTCAATTCCTATGGGTATGGCACTGGTCTGTATTGTCTGTGGTATATTGCTGGTTATCAAAAGCAAGGTATTCAAGGATGATGTTGAAAAAGAACTAGAGGTCTCTCGGGAACTCAAGATATTCTTGTATTTCCTTGTACTACTTGCCTATGCTCTTACGTTTGATTATAGCTTTGTCATTTCAACCTGTATATTGGCTGTAGTGACGCTATTGTTTACCGGCTCGAGAAAAATCTCCTATTACTTGATTTCAGTCGGAATGGTTCTGTTGTTATATGTCACGTTCAGATTTTTGCTGAACGTCAACTTACCTTAGGAGGAGTGAGGAATGTCCCCAGTTCTTGTTGAAGCTTTTCATAATTTGTTATCATTCCAAAATCTGCTCTTTATCAATCTTGGAATGTTTATCGGCATAATCTTCGGAGCTATTCCTGGCCTGAATGGCAACCTTGCCATTACAGTACTGCTTCCGTTCACTTTTTCCTTGGGAACAGTTCCTGCCATATTGTTGCTTACTGCTATTTTCTTTGGTTCAAATTTCGGTGGATCAATCAGTGCAATACTGATCAATACCCCGGGAACAAATGCTGCAGCGGCAACTCTACTTGACGGATATCCACTGGCCCATATTCAGAACAAACCAAGGAAAGCCCTGGATGTTGCCTTGCTGGCTTCTACCTTCGGCGGTATCGTAAGTGCCTTGTGCCTTCTTTTCTTTGCTCCGCAAATCAGCAAGGTTGCAATGAAATTCGGTCCACCGGAATATTTTGCCTTGGCAATCTTCGGATTATCAATCATAGCATCCGTCAGTGGTAAAAGTATCCTGAAAGGATTGATCATGGGAGCTTTCGGAGTCCTTTTGTCCACCATGGGTATGGATACCATCAGCGGGAATCCTCGTTTTACTTTCCATAATCTTACATTATACAATGGTGTAGGTATGCTTGCTGTGTTGCTGGGCGTCTATGCAATTTCCCAGATGCTGGCAAGAATCAATGGATCAGAGAAAGTCCATCAACTGAAGGATTTGAAAAAACGTGATGAAGATGACCGGTTGACCAAGCAAGAGAAAAAACATCTTATACCTACGATGCTGCGTTCTTCCCTGATCGGTTCTTTCATCGGTGCCATTCCTGGCACAGGTGGTGCTATTGCAGCTTTCATTTCCTATAACCAGGCACAGAACCGTGCTAAGCCAGGAGAACATTTTGGAAAAGGTGAAATAAAGGGAATTGCAGCGCCGGAATCTGCAAATAACGGTGCTACTGCCGCGACTCTGATTCCTTTGCTGACATTGGGCATACCGGGTGATGTTGTTTCCGCTACTCTTGCAGGTGCCTTTACCATGCAAGGCCTGATTGTTGGACCGAGACTGTTTATCAACTCAGGACCTACGGTCTATGCAATTCTTCTCGGTTGTCTTATAACTCAGATTTTTATTCTTATACAGGGAAGGTACCTGCTGCCTGTATTTGTCAAGATCACACGCGTACCACAGGACTTGTTGACAACCATCCTCATCGTAGTCTGCTGTGCCGGAGCTTTTGCCATTTCGGATTCATCCTTTGATCTGAAAGTCATGCTTATCTTCGGTGTGCTAGCATATTTCTTCATGAAAGTGGATCTTCCGCCGGTTCCTATTGTACTTGGAATTGTCCTTGGGCCAATCGCTGAAGAAAACTTCAGGAATTCCCTGGTCATGTCGAAAGGTTCATGGAGTATTTTCGTTACCAGACCGATCAGTCTTCTTTTTATTGTACTGACGTTCATCTTTATCTATTTGTTGAAAAAGAATGAAAAAAAGGAAGCACAGGCTGCGGAAGAATTCAAACGGACGACACAGGGTACTGAAGAACTCTAGCATTCCATAGGTTCTGGTCAAAGGTTGATAGAGATCAGCCTGACATATGGTTTTTCCGTACTCTATATAATAATGAAATCTTTTTCGTAAAAAAGAATTGATATTGAAGTTTTCCCTGCATCAGTATCCATAGAAAGGATACTGGAATCGGGGAAAGGGTAGTCTTTATCATTTCAGGCAAAAATAAGGAAGGACAGTTACTATGAAATATAACATAATCTACATACATACCCATGACAGCGGTCGATATTGGAGTCCGTATGGTTATGATGTACCGACACCGAATGTCATGGAATTTGCAAAAAAAAGTACAACATTTCGCAATTGTTTCTGTGCAGGGCCGACGTGTTCACCAAGCAGGTCTGGTCTGCTGACAGGGACATATCCGCATCAGAACGGAATGTTAGGCCTGGCCCATAGAGGTTTTGCACTCTATGACTACCATGACCACATTGCAAACTATCTGAAAGACTCTGGATTCAAGTCCGTACTATGCGGTGTGCAGCACGTGGCGGCCCATAAATCTACCATTGGGTACGATACAATCGTAGGAACAAAAGACAAGGACTTGTTTGATCCTGTCTCCATGGAAAAATGGGACAGGGACAATGCCGATGCCTTATGTACCTATCTGCAGAAAACAAAAAGTGAAAAGAAACCACGGTTTGTTTCCATGGGTTTCTTTTCTACACATCGGAAATATCCGGCACCCGATCCCTCTGTTGTAAATGCAGATTACATACATGCGCCTTTTCCCATTGCAGACTGTCCTGAGACACGTCAGGATATGGCCGGTTACTGTCAGTCTGCCCACATATTCGATGAATGTTTCGGAAAAGTTGTCACCTCATTGGAACAGAATGGATATTTTGAGAATTCAATCATACTGTTGACTACTGACCATGGCATTGCTTTCCCTCAGATGAAATGTACACTCTATGATACTGGTATCGGAGTTGCCTGTATTGTCTATTATCCTGGAAATCACGCAAACGGTACTGTCTGTGATGCTTTGGTTTCACAATTGGATATTTTCCCGACTTTATGCGAGCTCGAAGGGCTTGAGAAGCCAGAAAGGCTCCAGGGAGTTTCTCTCTTGCCGTTGCTTGAAAAGAAATCTGCTGCAGTGAGAAAAGAAATCTTTGCGGAAATAAATTACCATGCTGCCTATGAACCTGCCAGATGTGTCAGGACAGATAGGTACAAGTACATACGACGATATCTTGCATATGACAAACCTGTACTTTCGAACATCGATCCTTCTTTGAGCAAGACGATGTTGCTCTCAAATGGGCTGGCAGAAAAAAAAGGTGTAGCCAGTGAGATGCTTTTTGACTTACTTTTCGATCCATGTGAACGTATAAATCTGATAAATGATGTTTCGTATGCTTCTTGTGCAGCAAAAATGTCAGCTGATCTGGACGACTGGATGAAAAAAACAGCTGATCCAATCCTGACTTATGGTGCACGTATCCCGAAACCCGATGGGGCAGTAGTCAATACATTGTCATGCATCAATCCAAAAGATCTGGACTATGAACTCTGATTGCTGTCATTGAACCGAAACCATTGGAAATTAATTAAAGCTTGATTTGGCATATCTGTTGACAGCATCTAGCATCAGACGGATATGGAAGGAGTACTGTGGTATGGAAAAATTTCAGTTTTCGGTTGTGGATACTGTCGGTTTGCTCGGACAGGATACCCTTACGAAAGAATGTAAAAGACAATTATCGGTCCTGCACAAAGTGCAGGCCGGAGAACAAAAATACAGTGATAATCTTGGTTGGTCGACGGTTGATTCATGGGCAAATGAAAAGCAAATAGACGACTTGCTGGCATTGTCCAAGCAGATCAAGGAGAAGGCTGATACCCTTGTAGTCATCGGCATCGGTGGGTCAAACCAAGGAGCAAGAGCTGCGATTTCTGCCTTGAACAAGAAATCATCCGTGGAAATCATTTGGGCAGGCAATAACTTGTCCAGTTACGAAGCCAACAAGACACTTGAGCACCTGAAAGACAAGGTATTTGTCATAGATGTCATTGCAAAAAACTTTGAAACGTTGGAACCAGGTGTAGCATTTCGGATTTTTAGACATGAATTGGAGTTGCGCTATAAAAAAAATGCAAAGGATTATATTGTCATAACAGGTACCAGAGGAAGTTTTTCACAGCAGCTTGCACAGCAGCATGGCTACCGTTTCTTGACATTTCCGACTGATATCGGCGGCCGATATTCTGTTTTGAGTGATGTCGGGCTCTTCCCGATGGCTGTAGCTGATATAGACATCAAGCAACTGGTTGCAGGAGCCCGCACTATGCAGGATAAACTTGCAAAGAATGATACACCAACAAACCCTGCATTGGAATATGCAGTTTTTCGCAATCTGATAGGCAAATTGGGTTATAAAATAGAGATGCTATCATTCTTTGAACCGCGCTTGACCGATTTCGGGAGATGGTGGGTGCAGCTGATGGCTGAAAGTGAAGGAAAAGACAACAAAGGATTATTTCCTGTCGTATCCTGTTATTCAGAATTGCTGCACTCAACCGGTCAGTTTGTCCAGGAGGGATCAAACATCCTGTTTGAAACATTCATACGGGTAGTGGATGATGGAAGCCCAGTCATATCCTTGCATAATGACAACGTGGATGATCATTTTGACTACTTGGACACAAAGAACCTTTCACAAGTAAACCATGCTGCTTTCAAGGCAACATTGACTGCACATGCCATGCGCTTCCCCTGCCTGGAACTGACGGTGGGACGACTTGAAGAATTTGAACTAGGGGAGTTGTTTTTTTTCTTTATGTATACATGCTACCTTTCTTGTCTGCTTACAGGCGTAAATCCCTTCGACCAGCCTGGAGTGGAAGCTTATAAGAACTATATGTTCCAGGAATTAGGGAAAAATTCTGCAAAATAAAACATCTTGGATATAGATAGCATCGGTAGCTGCGTAACGATGGGAAGTCTTCTCACGTCAGCTACCGATTACTTATCGGTTCAGATTACTTTTCTGCTTTATCCAGTGTGACATTCTGAAGCAAAGCTGATAGGAATTATAACTTTACGACAAAACCACCTCAAAAAGAGGTGGTTTTCAATGAGTAATTCGTTTTCCTCTTATCAACCATCGATGATATCATCGGTAACAATCTGCTGATCCTGCAACTCTTCTCCAGAAAAAGCTTGGGCTTGGGCAGCCATACGATTCTTTAAATCTGTCTCTGCCTCCTGAAGAAGTACTTCAGCATCAATACGCCGACCCTTACGAGTCGAAAAACCAAAGTTGCAAGATTGACCAGCTGCGTGTCCAGCAAAAAAATGTGTAAGATAGTGGCTGGCTTCCTGTATGTTGTAGAAGGGGAAGATCAGGCACACGGCACCGTCATTCATGACGTAGGAAAAAGCGGCATTGTCCGTGTTATGAAGCAATGTCTGTTTCAGTGCTGCTGGCAAACCATTTTCTTGGGCAAAGATACAAACAGAAAGATCATAATCATTGGCTATGCTTTCTTCAAGTTCATAGGCAAGTGCACTTTCCAAGGTCGGAAGCACCGTCGTTTCATGAACTTTTCCTGTTGCAGACGGTTCTGCAGCAGATTGCACAAATGGCTGTATATCTTCATGTTCCAGATAATTCAGTATGTCCATTACCTGTGTAGGCGTCAATCTGTTGAGGACTTTCATCGTCTCGTTGTTAAGAGAAACATAAGCATGTTCTTTTCCTTCAGCAGATTGCGGATTGTTTTTCCTTATAGGCTCAAATGTTTCTTCCTTTTCAGATTCTTCCCCAGGTTCTTCTCCCTGCGGTAGCGGATCATCGCCTGGCAATGTGAATAGCGGAGCATCATAACTGTTACGTGGCAATATGTCCGCTTTGTCTTCTGCATCAGCAGTATTTCTGTCAGCAATGATGGAAGCAACCTCGATGAGACACAGACCTATCAGCACCGGGAAAATATAAATCATCAGATGATAGAGAGTTTCAGCATGAATATTATATTTCGGAACCAAATATCGAATAAAAAGGAATCCACCTAAAAAGAGCACACCTGCGGAGATAATGAAAGAAAAGAAAACCTGTTGGACAAAACTACGTTTGTGTTGCATTGATCACTCCAGAGCTGTATTTCGGCAGGAATATTGAAAATTCACTTCCTATTATATATGCTATAAACACCCATGGCAATAAAATATTTCCGATTATTTGTTTTTAGTATGATTATTTTGTATTTTTCCTTATCTTCAGTTTTCTCTTCAAAGGGATATTTTGCCAATCGTCAGCTTCGTGAAGAGCTCATGGCACAGGAGGCGCAAGAACAGGAGCTTGAGGCACAGACTGCCGCGTTGGCACAGGAGCAAACCGAACTTGAACAAGGAAAGGGCGTGCTTGACGGCGTATATCATTTGGGATTCGTTGAAAACGGCGATTCGGTTTATCGCTTGGATTTACCGAAAGACAACCAAGAAAAAGGCAATACGGACACTTTTCATGCTACAAAGGAAGCACATACATTTATTCCTCTGTCCAGGAAGACAATTTCTTTGATTTCCTTGGCTTTCTCGCTTGCAATTTGTCTATTCTCTCGCATAATATCCTATCATATACAGAAATTAAAGGAACGATAGAAATGAACTTTGATGAAAATTCAGAGGTACTGTACCTCGGTGAACAGAAAACTTTTGACCGCATCGTCGAGCTGATGAATGCCAATGAAGTAGTCATACTTCCATGCGATACCATCTATGGGCTCTGCGCAAAAGTCGGACCTGCGGAACAGAACCTGCGGAATATCAAAGGGCGGGAAATGACAAAACCTTTCATTCAGCTGGCAACAGAAGAACAGGCGTTGTCAATTTGTGAAGTGCCAGATGAAATCAGAGCACTCTGGCCTTGTCCGTTGACATGCGTCATGAATCGGAAAGACGGCATGGGGACTCTTGCCATACGGGTACCGTCTGATCCTTTTCTGCAAGCAGTAATGACTAAGATTGCCTCGCCGATGTATTCGACAAGCGTCAATGACAGCGGCTATGAAGCCCTGACCAACATCATGGATATAATTTACACATATAAAGATAGAATTCCTGCTTTTGTCATCGGTGATGAAAAGCAGGGTACCGTTCCTTCAACTTTGCTCGACGTAACAAAAAGACCATTCAGGATACTTAGGCAAGGCGGCTATGATGCCTCCTTCCTCCTGCAGTAATTGCCTTTTCTTCCATAGGTTTCTTAGCTTACCGGCAACAAAAAATCGGTTGCCGGCATTTTTTATCTCAAAAGCCGATGTACGATGCGTTGTGCCATCTTCAGTCTTTCAACGACCTTGCTTCCAGATAATATCGCTTTTCATTGGCCTCTCCCATGGAGAATGTCTTACGAGGCAAAGCCCTGTCCTTGATAATTGCGGAGAAGAAAGTCTGTTTCGATACATCAGGAAGCACAAGGCCAAGATTGCCTGTCTGGTTGCCCAGCCGCAGGGTCTCATCGACACCATGGATATAGTCTACTTTGCCGTTCGTTGTTTCAAGCATGAGGTCTATGACTGACTGTATGCTTCCGGCGGCAAGCGAAGCTTTCGGCTCAGAAAGCGTATAGACCAACAATCCTTCTCCGGCTTCTGAAAGCCCGAACCTCTGTGCACCCGGTTCATTGATCTGTTTCAGGAAACCTGCAGCACTGCCTGTTACTTTTGCCACAGAGAAAGAACGGCACTGCTTTGTAAGCAAAGCGTCAAATTCTTTTCTTGACAAATTGAAGAAAACACGATGTATCGGCTCGAATTCCAAACCCTCATCATGGATATTCTCTATCTCAACCAAAGCGTAACGTGCCGGATGATGAAGTGCTTCCTCAGGGCTCAAGCGATTCCGTATATCTTCCCAACAACTTTTTGCCGTAGCCAGCGAATGGTTGCCATCTCCCATGGCAAAGAGAAGGGGATTGTCCGGGTCAAGTTTGTCATAGAGGCCCTGCAATGCTTCTGCAATGTGGGTAAAATCTTCTTCACTATCGACAAGATAACCACTTACATGGCCTCCGTTTTCCATCAGGTCCGTATCATAGACAAGTCGGTGTCCTGCCTTGAGAGGTTCTATGAGGCTTTTTTCTCCGTCGTCAATAAGAACCATGATATGCGGCAGTTCAAGCAATGCATGTTCTCTGATTGCTTTTCTCGGAGGAATACGGGAGACAATGGTACCTTCGGTAGCCCGTATGAGGGAAGTAGAATCAGGGCTGAAATCATAGGCCTCAAGATCGAGGCAACCTACCAAACCCCATCGGGTACTTCTTGGTGTGTCGCGCCTGACAAGCATGAAGCAGTTGTGATATGTGTCGAAGATACCATCCTTGACGTATTGTTCCATTGCCTTGTTGATCCGTTCAATCCTCTGTGCTGAGTCTTCGTCTTCAAGATAGACTTCAGGAAATGTCAGGGCCAATGTGCTGTAAGCATTGCCTACATAGTTGCTGACCCTTTCCCAATAGCTCTTGTTTGATGTATACTGGTCACAAGCTACGGTAGCCCACTTCCTTAGGTTGATTCCTTTTTTCGGTATAAGGATATCAGCTGGATGTAAGGCTAACTTAGCCATGCTTTCTACTGGGTTTTTCATTATCTGACCTCGGTTTTGATATATTCAAATATATCTTACTTCAAGGTTTAGGAAATCGCAATAGTTTGCTGAAAGGAATAGTATGAAGACTGCATTGATCATAACAAATGGAAATGCTCCTGCATCCCTGCCACCGGGATTGCCTGAAGGCGGTGAATTCATCGTGGCCGTGGACAAGGGCCTGGAGCTGTGTATTGTGCTTGGCGTAGAGGCAGATATTGCCGTAGGAGACTTTGATTCACTTACTTCCCTTTCCTTGTTGAAGGGTATCGAAACACGTTGTTTCCCCGCTGACAAGGACTGTTCTGATACAGAACTGGGTATCAGACAGGCATATGAAAGCGGCTGTGACTCCTATGTGCTTCTTGGTGGCGGAGAGGGTAGAATGGACCATTTGGCTGCCATATGGAGCCTGTTTCCCACCTATGGGGCTCCGCAATGCTGGCTGACCAGACAGGAAGCCAGCTATAAGGTGGATGGGAAAAGGACTTTTCTTTGCAGCAAGGATGAAACGGTCAGCGTCCTTCCCTGTGACCCTTCGGTCATTTGTCATGTGACTGCCGAACAGTTGCGCTGGCCTTTGCATGATTTTACTGTAGGGAAAGGGGCGCTTTCTCTTTCCAACAGATGTACCGCAGGAAAACTGGAAGTTTCAAGTGATGGCCCGGTCTTCATAACTTTTCTGAAACCGCGCGAGAATCATTGGTAAGGAGAAAAGGATGCTCAGAGAAAGAAGACTCCTTGAAATGGGAGACCGTGTACATTGGTACATGGTCTTTGCATTGTTGGGATTGCTGGTCTTTTATTTTCTATGCCTGCAGGCAGAAATAAATGCAAATTATCTGCAGTATGTTGCAGATAGCATTTCCTACCTTGTGCTTGTTTCCCTTTTCTTTGGGTTTTGGCTGGTAATTTTCTCGATTTCCGTGTACATCAGGGACAGGATTTTTCCGGTTTCTGTATTTATGTTGTCCTTGCTGCGGCTGTTGATGGTTGCCGGCATGGACTTCTTATTTTCCCTAGCCAGCAAATTTGTCCTGAAAGGTTTTATATTTCAATAGGAGTAGTTCAGTGAAAGAAAGAATTGTCGATGCACTGAGAGGTGCCATCTGTGTTTCTTCCGATACATCGGATGCAATCGATGATGCAGTAAAGAAACTATATGAGAACATCATGGAGAAGAACCATCTTGAAACAAATGATTTGGCATTTATTCTCTTTACGCAGACAGGGGACCTAAGAAGCAGGAATCCTGCTGCTGCATTGCGGGCTTCAGGACATGGAAATGATGTGCCTCTGTTCTGTATGCAGGAACTGGAAATAGAGGGTATGCTGGAACGAGTCATACGCATCATGATCGTCACCAACGTCAAAATTGAGAATCCAAGACCGGTCTATATGGATGGAGCACAGCAGCTCCGACCTGAATTCAAGTTTTGAACGCTATAGGAACATAAAAGAAGGGGCTGTTTCTTAAGTCTAGTTTTCTTAGTCTTTTGAAACAGCCCTAAATATATCTATTATTTCGCAGCATATGCTCCAATAGACCAACTACTTCCTCGTGGAGTACCATTCATATCCTTACTTAATATGTCCATGATCTGCTCACCTGTAAAAGAAAAATCAGCACCGGTTGAAGCCATATATGAATCCAATTTTGCGGAATCCAGCACAAACCCTCCGGTAGTAATAGAGCTATTTGCAGAAGGGCTCAAAGTAAAATCATCATTGGTATAATCAGTAAAAATTGTCGAAGGATCCCAAGTATCATCGGAAACACCTATTGTTCCACCTACATTTCCTGACATATCTTCAGTGTCCAAGCCAGTACGACTCGTTGTAAACTGGCTGGGAGAAAGAACATAATACACGCTTGTTGTACTCCGTGGTGCATATAATGCGGTTGTAAAATCAAAATAGGCATTATTCAATAGCTTTTGAGGTTTTATGGAACTTGAATCAAAGTAAACGCCATAGCTTTCATATGTGCTTTCCTTAGAGAAGAGACCATTATTAATGAGTATAGGTGATCCACTTGCAACGTATATATCATATTCATTTTCTGAAGAACTTTTACAAGAGCCTCCTGCAATTGTATTGTTTATGAGTAATGGATAGTTGCTTCCTGTAGAATATATTCCGTACATTGAACCTCCTGAAGTACTCTTGCCCATGTTGATAACATTTCCGGCAACAATACAATTTGAAGAACTGAAATACAACCCATATTGATTCATAAAACTGGTTGGCATACTTATAATGTTGTTGGCAATCAATGATGAAGACTGGGAACTCCAATAAACGCTTCCACTTCCACCAAAACCATTTGGTTTCGAGATAATTGTATTTTCAGTAATAATGCTAGTCGATGCGTTTTCAGATATTGCTCTCGTTCCTAATGAAATCCCAAACATACTAAGTGGTCCTCCAGCACTAGCCAGAATAGCATTGTTTTGAATCGTTGTTGTTGAAGAAGAATTAACAATTCCCATTGAAAAGCCGTAAAAACCATCCGAGTTCAATCCAGTGCTAATAATACAACAATGAGAGATAACAACATCCTTAGCAGAACTATTATATATTCCTTGTGTTCCTGAAAGTGCCGTACTAGTCTCAACTGAACTATATGAGATTTTCATACTACCACTTTCATTGTAAATTCCATCAGAATATTTAGCAGCTCCCGATGTTATTGAACAATTAGTTATCGTAGAAGCAGAATCAATATTTCGTATTCCTTGGGAATATGAAGTAGCTGTTCCCGAAGTTATTTTACAATTCTGAATAAGTGGACTTGCATTGTCACTTATTAGAATTCCAGCAATGCAATCTCTTGATAAGGTATCATATTCAATAGTCAATCCATTGATCTGCGTAGCATTCGTAAATGAAGATCCTGACATTGATATAACAGAAAAATATGCATTAGAAGTTCCTGCTGCAATTGCATTACATGTAATTATGGATTGAGGATCAACTTCGGAACCCTGTTCGCTTTTAGAATATGTAGCAGCCGTCCAGTCTTTGCCATCAGTGCTGACAGTATAATTACCAACCAGTGATACACCCGGTTTCATCGTCAGTGTTGCATCTGTTGCATAATTACCAGTAGAAATTCTAACAGTTCCCGACGTTAGGCTGTTTATCGCATCTTGAATGTTACTAAATGGTAATCCTTTGGAACCATTTGCAGTATCACTTGCATAACCGTTTGGAGAAACATAAGCAATGCCAGCTTCAGCTACTGTTGTGATGTAAACAGGTTTTATTTCTTTATCTTCTGTTGCATCGAAGGAAATTGGATTGTCCGTTGAATCAACACCATTTATTCCCCAACTTGTAAAGATGCTATTTGTTGTGGTCTGATATTTCGCATATAACGTATCACCAGAGCCAACAGTATAGGTAGTCACATCATTTGAAAATGTTCCAGTTAATGGTTCTCCTGAACAATTGTTCGTTTTATAGAGGTTTTTGCAAAACTCGAAACTGATGGGTCAGTGTGCATAAATATGCAGTTTTCTCAGCAGGATTCCCGGCCTGTGCCCGGAAGGGAAAGAAAGGGGAGAAACTGAGGGGAAGGCTGCACCGGCATGCCATGGTGCCGGGAGGACAGCCCCGCCCCGTACGGCAAAGGACAGGTGTACCGTCATCTTTTTCTTGAAAAACAATTCTTTTTAGGGTATGAAAAAAGGCTCGCTTTTGATATACTTTGATTGTAAAAAAGAATAAAAGGAGCCTTTACCATGGATAGTACACCGAACCGCCTTTCACTGCAACCCCTCCTCTTCGACCGGCAGGACCTGTGCGGCTGCTTCTTCCTTGAGCCCACCCCGAAGGAGGTGGAGTTCCTGCGCTACTGGCAGGCACTGGTTGCCCTGGTCCCCACGCGGCTTTCACGGCCTGCGGGAGGGCGTACCGGGCGCAGGGGCTACAGCCTGATGGACATACTGGCGGTGCGTGCGGTGCTGCTCTTCTTCCGCCTGGACACCGTCACGGCTGCGGTTGCCCTGCTGCAGTCGAGCCCGAACCTGAGGACGGTGACACAGCTGGGGCGGGTACCCAGCCCGTCGTCGGTGAGCAGGCGGACGTCACGGCTGCTGGAGGAGATGGACTTCCGGGGGATCCATGACCGGCTGTGCAGGCAGTTCTATGCAGGCAGGACGGTGTGCCACCTGAGCCTTGACAGCACGCCCGTGGATGCACGGGAGAAGCCTGCGGTGAGGGCGAAGCGGCAGAAGGGCCGGAGGGGCCGCCCGAAGGCCGGCAGCGCAGAGGAGAAGGCGGTGCAGGAAAGGAAGGGGCAGGAGGCACGCCTGGTGCAGCTGCGCGACAGCGGGGACCCCCATGCCTACCTGGCCACGCTGGAACAGCGGTGCACGGTCACGGGGAAGCGGAACAGCAGGGGGCACATGCAGTGGCGCGTGGGCTACAAGGTACACCTGGCAGTGGACGACAGCGGCATCCCGGTGGCCAGTGCGGTGACGGGGGCGTGCGTGCATGACACGCAGCCGGCGATCCCCCTGCTGCGCATCGCCGCAGGGCGGTGCACCTGGCTGTATGCCCTCATGGACGGTGGCTACAGCAGCGGGGCGATCAGGGACAGGGTGCTTGCCATGGGCAGGGTGCCGCTCATCGACTTCAAGGCCGACCGCAACGGGGCCAAGGAGGAGATGGACCCTGCGGGACGCGCCAGGTACCGGGCACGGACCACGGTGGAGCGTACCAACAGCGAGCTGAAGGAGTGTTTCCTGCCGAAGGCGCTGTACGGCCGGGGGCCGAGGGCACGTTTCGACCTGCGGCTTGCGGTGCTGCTGCTGACCGTCAAGCGGATGGGCAAGGTGCTGGAAGCACGGCAGCAGGCGGCAAGGAAGAAGAGCGCATAGCAGGAAGGAATGGAAATGATGGCAGAGTGCAGGCACCCGGGAGGGCGTCCGTCCTGCGTGTGCGCGCAGGCCTGCGGCAGGCCATGAAGGCTACGTGATGCGGCCGGTTTCCATCCCCTGCAGCTGTCAGGCATGGCTTCTGCATGGATATGCATCATCCGTGAATATTTATTCAGGCATTCGTGAGTTTTGCAAAAACCTCTATAAAGCTTAACATATTGTTGTTTGCTCGGCTCCTGTACGGTTATTATCCTAGGAATTTGTCGTACTGAGATACTGATCGATAAATTTTCATTTATGGAAGAAATAAAACCACTTGTTGCGCTAGAACTTGTAAGTTCGTTCCATTCGTTAACTTCATAATTTTTTGTATCCAAATCAACAATGGAGACAATTATGCTTGAACCGCTTTTTACATATTCGCTGACAATCTTACCTGCTAAAACAGTCTGTAGCGTACCATCATTAATCTTATAAGTAAGATTGTAGTTATCAGGTACATCGATTGTTATACAAGGCATCAATGCAGTTGAAAAAGAAATTGTCTCATCCTCTGAAATGGTTAAGTCAGCTGAATCTTCCGTTAGAATATCTACATCATCATTGTCAGACCTTAGTTCGTGATGCTCAGGTGCATCTATTAAAGAAAAAGTATAAATATCGCCGCTCCAACCTTCAATTGAAGTAGTTTCTGAGGCTGTTAATGTCTCCACTACATTATTGTCTTTACTAATATTCAAAGCAGTATCGGAAGGTGCTGTAATTGAAAGAGAATGTTTTTGTTTAAATTCTACACTAATCTCGGTATCTGCGGATGCTATAACTGTAGCAGTCGTTGAAGAAACCATGGTCGCCTTGTTCCAGCGATATACTTCATAGTTTTGATCTTGATATGAAGTAAGCATACTAAGTTGAAGTGTTATTGTTTTTCCATCAACGACTTTGATCGTAGTACTTGTACCGGCATTTACTGTTTCTGATATAGAATCACCTGTTACAAGTATGTTCGCTTGTTCAGGTGCTTGAATTGAAATATTCCATGATACAGTTGGTTTACTGGAACAGGAAACAAAAAATAGACTTGTGATTAACAAAAAAATGTTAAGAATTCTTTTCAAAATACTTTCCCCTTCAAGTTGTTTACTTATCAATATTTATAAAATATATAAGCAAACAAGTTTTTATTTTTTAGTAGAAATATAACGTAAATGAGGATATAAGTACAGGTACATAATTGCTTTGGTTCCGATGAAATTGTTCTTTGAAAATTTGTCGTTTATTTTCTTATACTTGTAAGTAGAGAATTATAATAAATTAGATTTTTATTTTCTCAATGTTTGAAAAAAACAAAAAAGTAAGTCTTTTTGTAACATTCAAGTTTGAACTATCCAGACAAAGTAGGGTGTAAGATAATATAAACTACTGAAGTAGATAAATGAATGGGTTGAAACCATTACAGTTGCCAAAGAATGTAAGTGCAGAGGAAAAAGAAAAAGCAAATCGTTATACTTGAATCGTATCCACGGTCTGCTTTCTTGTTTGTCTGTGGTTACTCAAAACTTAAGTTTGTAATAACCTGCTTTTTCATAAGCCATCTGTCAGATTCGAACTGACGACCCCGAGATTACAAATCACGTGCTCTGGCCAGCTGAGCTAAGATGGCAAGTCGCTTTTCCAAGCGCCATTCTGTTTTGACTGTCGAATGGTACAGATTTTCCTTTTCTTTGTCAATCAAATCCGATATTCTTTTTTTAGTCCTGTCTTTTTGCACGGTCTGTACCCTTGCAGAAAATGCCCAGCATGTCTAAGCTGGAAGCAAGGTGTTCTTTGTTGGAAAAAATAGTTTTGTTTTTTTTTGCGAAGCATGTTGACAGGATGCTTCATTTTCTCTATATTCCTACTTGTCTTGAGCGCATGGAGAGGTTCCCGAGCGGTCAAAGGGGGCAGACTGTAAATCTGTTGGCTCCGCCTTCGAAGGTTCGAATCCTTCTCTCTCCATAACTTGTGAACACCTTCTTCAGTCGCTGAGGAAGGTTTTTTTTATCCTTGGGGGTAGACATGGTGCATTTTTATGATAAAGGACTCTGTTTTGCCTGCAGAGGGTGCCATTACTGTTGCAGCACAGAACCTGGATTTGTATTTCTCAACCAAGGCGACGTGGATGCAGCCTGTGCATACCTGAAACTTGATGAAGCATCTTTCATTGCTTCATATTGCCGTAAGGTACCCCAGGGAGAAGGATGGTATAAGATAAGTCTGATTGAAAAAAAGAATTTTGACTGTATCTTCCTGACAAAAGAAGGGTGTGGCATTTATCCAGCCAGACCACTGCAGTGCCGGACCTATCCCTTCTGGCCGTCAATCATGGAAAACCAGCACAGCTGGGAGGAAGAGACACGGTATTGCCCAGGAGTAGGAAAGGGGACGCTGCGGTCAGGTGAGGAGATCAGACATCTGCTGAAACTGCAGGAAGAAAATGTCCCGTTGCTGAAGAGGTGCTGAGGTGAAGATATCGGATGAAGTGCTGTCGCAGATAAAGGAAAGGCTCTCGCTTTCCCAGGTAGTCGGCCGGTATGTGACCTTGCACAGCGCAGGAGGAAGTGATTTCAAAGCTTGCTGTCCTTTTCATCACGAAAAGACCCCCAGCTTCTATGTCCACGATGACAAGGGCTACTATCATTGTTTCGGTTGTGGCAAAAGCGGTACAATCTTCAATTTTGTCATGGAAATGGATCATTTGACTTTTCCTGAGGCTGTAGCCAAACTTGCTTCGCAGGCTGGCATACAGCTGCGGGAAGAAAGTGAAAATGACAAGAAAAACCGTAACCAGAGGCAAAGCCTCTATGAGCTTAACCATAGATTGTCTGCAACTTTCCATTATTTGTTGCTCAAATCAGACCAAGCAACCTTTGCCCGCCAATACCTGAAAGACCGAGGCGTCAGCGACGAAATGATAGAGAACTTTAATTTGGGATATGCTCCGGCGGGAGGCAGATGGCTGTATACTTTCCTCAGGAAAAAAGGCTATGACGACGTGCTGTTGCAGGCAAGCGGCTTGTTTTCAAAGAACTATTTTCCTTATTCCATCTTTCAGGACCGTCTGATGTTTCCCATACGGACCTGGGACAACAAGACCATTGCTTTTTCCGGCAGGCAACTGAACGGAGAAAGCAAGGCCAAGTATATAAATTCCCCTGAAACAGCAATCTTCTCAAAGAAACATAATCTTTTCGGGATCCATGAGGCACTGCAGACACTGAGGGACAAGAAGGAAGCCCTGCTCTGTGAAGGCAACTTCGATGTCATGGCTTTGCATCAGGCGGGTGTCACCCAGGCAATGGCGCCTCTTGGAACGGCATTTACACAGGAACAGGGCAAATTATTAAGCCGCTACTGCAGCAAGGTAAGCCTGCTTTTTGACAATGATGCAGCAGGAGCGTCTGCAACAAAAAAGGCAGTGGTACTCCTACAGCAATTGGGACTCGAATGCCAAGTCATAGACATGCAGGGAGGGAAAGATCCCTCGGAAGTTCTCAATTCACATGGGGCAGAAGCCTTGCATGCAGGAGTTTCCTCTTCTCTTTCCGGTTTTGATTACCTGGTCCAGGTCAACAGAAAAGAACATGATATCAGGAAACCGAAAGGCAAAGGCGACTTCTTTGCAGCCATGTGTCCCTATCTTGATGCCACGGACAACGAAATTGAAAAGGATACATTCCTCAGGTCTATTGCAGAAATACTGCAAGTTGACCGTAATACCATCAACCAGCAATATCTCTCAGCACAACAACAATTCCGACGACAGGACTTTCAGCAGCAGGCTGCCGAGCCTGCCGTCCATCCTCTATCCTTGGACCGGTTGTCGGTTGACCTTTACCTGATGCTGACGGTTGCCAACAACCGCAGTCTGTTTGTTGAACTGAGGCAACATCTGGATGCGGAAGAGCTTAAGGATGACGAGGCACGACAGGTTTATACGCTTCTGGAGGACTTGGGAAGAGAACAGGAAGGCAAGAATGATGAATACTTGCTTCAGGCATGCCATGATCCGCAATTGCTTTCTGACTTGAAATCTTCATTCATACTCTCTGATTTCCACAGAGAAAACAGCCATCGGATAATGAATGAGCTGATTGACCGCATACTGTTGAGGAATATGGAAGAACAGCGAAATACCATCGTGCACCTGATCAGTCTTTCTTCCGAAGACGGCAGACTCGAAGGACAAGAGGAGCTGCTTCAGGAAAAAATGGAACTGGACAAGCAGATCATGCTCCTTAAGGCAAAGCCGATAAACTCTATAGACACTTTCAGAAACTGAAAAGGACTTCTTTCCTGCTAATAAGGGAGGAGGGACACCATGATGGAATTTACACGAAGGGATCTCGACAGGATTTCACATGCCTACAGCATCACCGAGGCATTGTCACAGTTTGCAGGAATCGACATCAACTGCAGAACCAGAACAGGAAAACGTGTAGTCATCCGCTGTCCTTTTGCAGATCATGAAGACCGCCATCCAAGTTTTGTCATTTACCAAAACAGAAGGTTCTGTTGTTTCGGTTGTCATCGTAGTGGCGATGTATTTACACTGGTCCAAGAACTTACCGGTTGGAATTTCCTACGTACCGTCAGGACCATTGCCCGTCTTTCAGGAATCAATCCAGCAACGATGGTACAGGACAGGATGAAAAACGATAGGTTGCTTGACAGGCAAAGCCACCTGTACAACCGTCAGTTGGCAAACTGTAGCAAAACCGTTTCGCTATATCTTGCCAAACGGGGATTTTCCGTCAGCCAGCTCGTCATACAAGGAATCGGGTTTGCTTCATCTGCGCTTCATACCCATTCTTACGAATCTCTTGAAAAAAACAGTGCTCCCTTTTCAAGTTCAGGATATATCGTTTTCCCACTGGTTTGTGTCAGCGGACATACGGAAGCATTTCTTACGCGCACTGTCGGCACTGGGATGCCTAAGTATAGATTGAATCAATACTTGGAACGAAGACCTTTGTTCTACGGTGCCCCTGAGGCATGGAAAGCCATAACAGCAGCAGGCAGGACGATATTGGTCGAAGGTCCATTTGATGCCCTTGCTTTTGTCGTTTCAGGAGAAAAAGCTGTCTTGGCAGAATGCGGATGCTATCTTTCTGAGGCAGCAATTGCATTGTTGAAGCGACAAAGGGTACAATGTGTCTATCTTTGCCTCGATAATGATCCTGCAGGAAGGATTGCAGAAAGAAGGCAAGTATTGGAACTTATGCAGGCAGGGATGACTGTTTTCATAGGCCGTTACACTGCCAAGGATCCTGCGGAATGTCATGCCAAGGCCATGTTGTCCGATATTGTCTGGCTGAGATGTAATCTGAGAGCCGAAAGAGATAAAAACCAGAGAAAAAGAAGGCTGGAAACAGTTAAATACAGTACCCAGATGGTTGACAATCGAACAATTTTGCTGTAGTTTTAGCAGTATTGCTTATTATCGTAAAATGGGTTGGACTCACTTTTTTTTCATTGAGCTTCAACTCACGATAGTATATGTGTTTTCGTTGGAGGGGCAATGGCTTAGGTACATGGAATCAAACGAACAGAACAAATCCCAGCTGATACTTGCCTTTGGAAAACAGTGACAGGAAAAAAGAAACTGCCAGAAAAATCAATAATATACAAGGAAGTAAGTTGAAAGGATTTGTCCAAGCCGGTGCTTGGATTGCCGGATCGTGAATGGCAGGTTCCCATATGGTCAGCCTGTCTGTCGCTCTGTTGATACGATTTTCCCTTAGAGGGCATAGAGGAACTATTTCAGGATGTTTGATGGTGAAAACCTCCCTTTCTTTAAGAACTTAGTGATGCTTTCTGAAAAGAAAGCTTTGACACAGGAAGATGTCAAGCAAGCAATCGGACCAGACAGTTCCAAGGAACTTTTTGATGAAGTTGTGGAAGCTCTTCAGGCTCATGATGTGAAGCTTGCCTTCATTCTTGATGATGAAAATGAACCGGAATTGCCGGATGGTGACATCGGAACTGACATGGAAGAAGAACCTGAAGATGATATCTTCGTCGATGATGAAGATGTCGATATGGAAGATGAGACCTTTGTTCCTGAAGATACAGGCAAAGGGACACCGGCTTCCGATGCAGACAAAGGCACGTATCTTGACATCGAAAATGACGAAGAAGATACGGAAGAGTCTGACGATGAAGAAGAGGAAGATGACGATGATGATGACGATGATGATGACGATAATGATGAAGAGGAAGATGATAGCGAGGATTCTGACCTTACGCTTTCTCCGTCCATTTCCCTTTCTTCTGATTGGAACAATTCGGATGATGAAACAGTAGGATCTTCCGAAAAGTATCCGGATGTCGCTTCCATCGGTTCATCCCATGACCTTTCGGAAAGACCATCCAGGCAAGGAGCCGTTCTTTCCAGCAAAGGGGACGGAAACGTCGATGACCCCATCCGTCTGTACCTGCGGGAAATAGGAAAGGAAAGTCTGCTCAAGGCTGAAGATGAAGTCGAGCTTTCAAAGGCAATGGAAGAAGGAACAAGGATTATACTCTCAGTCATCCATGACAGCGGCATACTTATTTCCTTCTTCAATGAGATCATTACCAAACTTGCGACCAAAGTCGACGAAAGCGAAATGGAGTTTTCCCAGAAAGAGCTCAAGGAGCTGCTTTCCGAGCAGAAACGATATAGCCAGTACTATAGGGAAAGCCTGAAGAGAAACATCAGCGTCGACTTCAAGACCTTGCAGGAAAAGCAGACCAGGCAACTTGAGCATTATGACAAACTGATCAAGATGCAGATGGAAGCAGTAAAGCAGGCCGACAATGAAGAAAACGAGGATGAAGACAAATCCAAACTTATGTCTTCAGGTCCAAAGCTTGATGTCCCTGAAAATCAATTCTACAAGAACTTCAGTGAACGGGTCTTGTCTCTTTGGTATGAAAGGATATTTGACCAGATTTCAGAAGAAGGCCAGACTCTCGACCTTGATGTTGAAGGCAATGCTGTAATTGATGCCTCTACCCAGACATATAGACAGTTGATTGAAAAGATTACAGAAGTACGAAGTTTGATTACCGGTACGAAATCAAAGACCGTAAAGGAACTTCCGAATGTCATGGATACACTTGCCGTCTATGAAGAAATGAAACAGAACTGCATCACCAACGGAGGCCTTTTCCTTGAAGATGAAAATCTTCTGGCCTTACGGGAATATCTGATGGTCGTGCTTTCCTGCATCGAGTTACAGCCGGAAGAACTTACAGCCTTCACGGAAAAGTTCATTGCAGCAGAATCTTCGATCGTAGAACTCATGGATATCATGCAGACGTTGGAAAACAAACTGCATATTTCTTCCCAAAAGGATTTTCTCCTGCTTAGACGGGGACTGGCAACACGGTCCAAGTGCAAGGCAATCGAAGAAAAGCTGATGATGAGTTCCTTTGAGATCAAGGAATATATTTCCCGCTATCAGAGAACTGAAAAGCAACTGAGGGATATAGAATACAAATTTGAAGCTCCGAAAGAACAGATTCTTGCACAGGCAGTAGATATCAAAAGCGGCAGAAAGAAGATGAAGGATGCAAAGGACCGTCTGATACGTGCAAACCTCCGTCTTGTCGTTTCAATTGCAAAGAAATATACCAACAGGGGATTACATTTCTTCGATCTTGTCCAGGAAGGAAACATAGGCCTGATCAAAGCTGTCGAAAAATTTGAATACCGAAAGGGATATAAATTCTCGACTTATGCGACATGGTGGATCAGACAGGCAATCACCAGGTCTATAAGTGACCAAGCAAGGACAATCAGGGTACCTGTCCACATGATCGAACAGATCAACAAGGTGGTACGGGAATCCAGGATGCTCATGCAACAGCTGGGGCAGGAGCCGACTGACGAGCAGATTGCCGAACGTTTGGGCTGGGATGAGAAAAAGGTCAAAGGCGTCAAGGGTGTTGCCAGAGAACCCATAAGTCTTGAAACTCCGGTAGGCGAAGAAGAAGATTCCTTGCTTTCTGATTTCATTGAGGACAAGGATGTGGAGAATCCGGCAACCCAAACAGCATACAACCTGTTGAAGCAGCAGCTTTCTGATGTCCTTGATACCTTGCCGCCACGGGAGCAGGAAGTCATCAAGATGAGATTCGGACTTGACGGTGGTTACCAGCTTACGTTGGAGGAAGTCGGACTGTACTTCGGGGTGACACGAGAAAGGATTCGGCAGATTGAAGCAAAGGCACTTCGCAGACTTCGCCATCCGAAGAGAGCGAAGCAGTTGAAGGACTTCATGAACTGATTGATTTCAATTGTAAAAAATTGTACTATACGATTCGCATTTCGTTATAAATAAATTTGGAGTTATGCAATGCAAAAGAATGTGTTCGAAAAGTTGGCGGTTCTTCAGGATAGCTTAAAGGAGAAATTCAAGCTTGAGGATGAAATCAAGTCCTTGCCCTTGGACCTGAGGAACAAGCAGGATGTACTTGCCAAATCCAAAAGTAAATTTGAGGAATTGAGTGAACAGGTAAAAACTGATGAAGCTGAACTCAAGACATTACGGTTTGACTATGCCAATGCTGTGAATGCCCATGAAAAATCAATGAAACAGATGGAAGTCATCACTACCCAACGTGAATTCGAAGCATTGGAAAAGGAAATCAGTGATGCTGATGCCTTGGAACAGAGCCTTCTCAAACAGTTACATGCAAAGGAACGTCAGTTCAATGACCTTGTTGCCATAAAAAGTTCAGATGAAGAGACTTTGGTTGCCCTTGATGCAGAAGTAAGCGCAGAAACAAGTAAGATTGATGCTATTCTCAAGGACAAGCAGGCAGAACTGACTCGGCTGGAGGAAACCTGCAAGGCTTCCATTGATGAAGACATTACACCGCAGCTCTATACCAAGTTTGCAAGTATTGTCCGTAACAAGGAAGACAATGGTATCGTACCGATACATAACAATGTCTGTTGCGGTTGCCACATGGTACTGCCGGTACAATTCGTAAACGATGTCCGTTCCATGCATGATATCGAGTTCTGTCCGTACTGTTCCAGGATTCTTTACTATGAAGAAGTAGAGGAAGTAGAGACACAGGGACTCGATGCTTTCACGTCGGAAGAGGATTTCGACGACATCCTGTAGTTTTAGTTTTTTTTCAAGGTCGGCTAGATGATCGCGTGTGGTTCTGCCACATGAGGAAAGTCCGGGCTCCACAGGGCATGATGCCGGGTAACACCCGGGAGCAGCAATGCTATAGAAAGCGCAACAGAAAACAAACCGCCTTCGGGTAAGGGTGAAATGGTGGGGTAAGAGCCCACCGCGTCGGCGGCAACGCAGGCGGCACGGCAAGCCTCGTCAGGAGCAAGTTCAAGCAGTGGATAGGGTAGCCCGCCTGTTATCCACGGGTAGAATGCTTGAGGTACACGGTAACGTGTATCCTAGATAGATGATCATCGTTATACAGAACCCGGCTTATTGCCGACCTTGTTTTTTTTATGTTTCTGGGGGTGCATGATGAAAAAACTGCTATTGTTCATCGTCTGTACCCTTTCTTTTTGCCTGGTTTCCTGTTCTTTTGTCCATGATAGGAAATTGTCTGCGTATCTCTCACGTGAAGACTATTCCGAAGGCATCAGCTACTGCCAAAAGGAAGGGGTACACTCTTCTCAAGATTTATATTATATGGGACAGTTTTCATATGGCCTAGGTAAAAAGGAAACAGCATACCGTTATCTGAAGAGTGCATTCCTGCTTTCTTCTGCTACAGCCTGCCTGCCTTTGGCCTATCTTGCCAGGGACAGAGGGGAACAATCTCTTGTACTGGCTGTGGTAAGCCATCTTCCCGAGGTAAATGAAGAGGGAAGGATGCTCCAGTTCCAGGCATACTCCATACTTGGAGACAAAGAAAAGGCACAGGAAATCCTTACTACCTATCTCAAAGGCAACATGCCTGCGTACACATACCTGTCAATGCTTGTCCAAGGCGGTGGAAATGCAAGCGAAGTAAAGGACCTGCTTCTGAAAGGTAAGTTTACACAGGAACAGCTTAACAAAATCCTGAAGCAACTGTACGACAGGCACTACCTGAATGAAGGATATATCGATTATCTTCAATCATTGCTTGATGATACATCCATAGATTCCATCATACGGTCAAATGTTGCTTCATACCAGGCATCCATATATACCGATATGGGAAGCCGAGTCATGGCAAGACGATACAATGCTGAGGCACTTCGGCTGAATCCTGCCAATGGTTTGTCAAAAGACAAACTCTAACCGTTCTCTTTCTTCTTCACTTCATTCCAGATTGCATCCATTGCTGCCATATGGGCCTTATCCATCGGTACATTCTTCTCACGGCAACCGTCAGCTACATCATTGAAACGTCGACGGAACTTAAGATTTGCAATGTGGAGTGCTATCTGAGGATCAACATCCAGGTGCCTGGCCAGGTTTACAACAGAAAAAAGCAGATCACCTATCTCTTCTGTAAGAGCTTCCTTGCCTTTATCTGCTGCGTCCCGGGTCTCTTCAATTTCTTCATTTATCTTTTCATAGACTTCTTCAGCATCATTCCAATCAAAACCGACTTTATGGGCTTTTTTCTGCAGTTCATAAGCCTCGGAAAGAAACGGAAGGTGTGAGGGTACGCGGGAGAAGAAATCCCTTTCGCAGGTTGTCCGTCCTTCTACCTTTGTCTTGACCTCATCCCAGATCTTCAATACCTCATCACTATCTGCTGCATCCATCTTGTCGGTAAAGACATGGGGATGGCGACGGACCAACTTCTGGCTTTCCTTGTCAATCGTATCTCTCAAGTCAAGGTCACCCATATCTTCTTCTATCTGTAGGATAAACGTCATATTACCCAGCAGATCACCCAATTCTTCGCTTCGGTTTTCTATATCCTTGCTGTAGATTGCATCAAGATACTCATATGTTTCGTCAATGAGATATTTTGCATAATCCATATTTGTCTGCTTCCTGTCCCAAGGGCAGCCGTCTGGAGTCCTCAGTAACCGCGTAATCTGCGCAAGTTGCCTATAGGCTTCCTCAATTGTTGTGCTTGTCTTGCATGTATAGTCAATCATGACCATAGTATAGGGACAAACGTCCCTTTGGTGAATCATTTTTTTGACCAATGTGTATTTTTCACTTGAATTCAATTGTTATCTGGGTAGGTATGTTGTAAAATCAGTAGGATAGTAGGGAGATAAAGTCATATGTGCGGAATCGTTGGATTTGTAGGGCAGGAAGGGCGTACTGATGCCTCACGGATATTGCTGGACAGCCTTGCCCAGTTGGAATATAGGGGATATGACTCGGCTGGTATTGCAGTCATTGATACCAAAGGAGCTCTCCAAGTACTGAAAAGCAAGGGTAGGTTAGCAAAGCTGGAGGCCTTGGTAGCAGCACATCCGGTCGAAGGTACCTGCGGTATCGGACATACGCGTTGGGCAACCCACGGGGAACCGAGTGATGTCAATTCCCATCCCCATACCGACGTAAGCGGTGACATTGCCATCGTGCACAACGGCATCATCGAGAACTATGCGTCCCTCCATAGCTGGCTGGTAAAGCATAAAGTGACGTTCCGTAGCGAGACTGACAGCGAATGCGTCGCACATCTGGTGGATTTCCATTACAACGGGGACCTGCTGACAGCCGTGCAGGAAGCCGTGAAGCGTCTGGAAGGCTCCTATGCCATCGGTGTCATCTGCAAGAATGAACCGGGAACCATTGTCGTTGCAAGGAAGGATTGCCCGCTTGTCATCGGCAGGGCCGATGGCTGCAACCTGATTGCCAGTGACGTTACCCCATTGCTTGCCTACACAAGGGAAGTACAGTACCTTGACAACGGCCAGATTGCGAAGATTACGGCAAATACCGTCGATATTTACCAGGATGAAGAGAAGGTTGACCTGCCTGTGGAGCATGTCGACTGGGACCTGCAGAGCGCACAGAAGAACGGCTATGAACATTTCATGCTGAAGGAAATCTGTGAGCAGCCCAATGCAATCGACCAGACATACAGGGCAAGGGTCTACGGAGGTAAACTTGACTTGGGAGACATCGAATCGTATGTTGCCTCGTGCAAGCGGGTCGTCATCCTTGGATGCGGTACTGCCTATCACGCAGCAGTAGTTGCAAAATATGTAATAGAGCATTTTGCACGTATCCCCGTCGAAGCGGACGTTGCCAGTGAATTCCGCTACCGTGACCCGATCATCAACCCTGATGACCTGTGCATCGTCATCAGCCAAAGCGGTGAGACGGCTGATACGCTCCAGGGATTGCGGCTTCTCAAGAAACGCAAGGCAAAGGTGGTTGCAATCACCAACGTCGTAGGTTCCTCTGTTGCCCGCGAGGCTGACAAGGTCATCTATACGCAGGCAGGACCGGAGATTGCAGTTGCTTCCACAAAAGCCTTTACGACGCAGCTGCTGTGTGTCTATCTGCTTGCCTGTGCATTGTGCAAGGACAAGGAAGTGAAGACAAGGCTCCTGGAGGAGCTTGCCGAGTTGAGCGAGAAAAGTGCAAAGGTACTCGGGCAGCAGGATGTGCTGCAACGGTTTGCGTCCAGACAGTTCAACAAATCGAAGGTATTTTACCTAGGCAGGCAGTGTGATTATGCAATCAGCCTTGAATCTGCCCTGAAACTGAAGGAAATCAGCTATACGCACAGCGAGGCCTTTGCCGCAGGAGAACTCAAGCATGGTCCGATTGCACTTGTCGACGATGATACCTTGGTGGTAGCTACCTGTTGTCTTCCCAGCCTCTATGACAAGATGGATTCGAACATCAAGGAAGTAAAGGCTCGTGGAGCCCGAACCCTTGCCATTACCTTTGAAGGAAACAACCGGTTTGACGAATGTGCGGATGAAGTATTCAAGATTCCTGTGACGGATCCTTATTTCTCATCTATCCTTGCCGTAATCGTCACTCAGCTGTATGCTTACTACTGCAGTGTGTACAAAGGCAATGATCCTGACAAGCCGAGGAATCTTGCAAAGTCAGTAACTGTCGAATAAATTTTAGATATGGTAGGTAGGAGAATTCCATTTTGAAGGTTGAAGACCTGAATAGAGAAGAATTGTTTGCTCTGGCCGGTGAATATTATCGGAAAAATGAATACAGCAAAGCTGTTGCCTGCTTTCTTCGCGCAGCACAGAAAGGTGATGGAAAAAGCCAATATAATCTGGGCGTATGTCTGTCCCAGGGCAAGGGTACAGCCAGGGATCTTGACAAGGCTCTGTATTGGTTCGGCAAGGCAGCACATCAAGGGATTTCCAAGGCACAGTACAACCTTGCCGTTCGTTATGACAATGGACAAGGCATAAAGCAGGATTTTAAGAAAGCGCTGTATTGGTATACCAAAGCAGCTGAACAAGGAGATGCAAGAGCCCAATACAATCTTGGTGGCTGCTATGCGTTGGGGCAGGGTGCAGACAAGAATGAAGAGAAGGCATTCTTCTGGTATCACAAAGCTGCAGAAAACGGTGATGCAAAGGCCCAATATCATGTCGGTATCAGATACGAGAACGGCAAGGGTACAGAAAAGGATGACAAACTGGCTGCCTACTGGTATCTCTGTGCGGCAGAACGGGGCGTTGCAGAAGCCCAACTTGGCATAGGTCTGTGCTATGCTTACGAAATAGGTGTAAAAAAAGACGAAGAAAGGGCTGCCTATTGGTATCTGAAAGCTGCAGAGCAAGGACTGGGAGAAGCTGAATACAACCTTGGTGCCTGCTATACCTTCGGACTTGGTGTCCCCAAGGACTCAGAAAAAGCGGCCTACTGGAACAAGAAGGCCGCAGACAAAGGGGTAGTGAAAGCCCAGTCCCTGTTTGCTCTTTCTGTTGCCAACGGCATAGGTGTAGAACAGAATGAGGGCGAAGCTGTCCGTTGGTATAGGAAGGCCGCCGAAAGCGGTGATGCCGAGGCTGCTTTCAATCTGGCAATCTGCTATTCTGTAGGCAGAGGTGTGGAGAAAGATGATGAGCAGGCTTTCTATTGGTTTCACATCAGCGCAGAAAAAGGCGACGACAGGGCCCAATATAACCTCGGTGTCTGCTATGATATGGGCAACGGAGTCGGCAAGGATTATAAAAAAGCAGTCTACTGGTACAGCAAGTCTGCCGACCAAGGCAATGACAAGGCGCAATACAATCTAGGAATCTGCTATGCCAATGGGAATGGTGTTCCTCAGGACTACGAAAAAGCAGCACAGTTGCTCTGTCAGGCTGCTATCCAAGGCAATGAAAAAGCACGTTTCAGACTCGGTGTAAAATGCAAGGATATCGACCTTGATAATTTCTAGGACAGTCAGGAAGCAATGATAACTTTTTTAGGTTGCTTCAGCAACTGGGCATAAGTATATGGATAGAAATGTCGCAATTGGTAAAACAATGACTTTTTTACATGTTTTGACGTGAATTCCACTGCATGGAGACCCAATCGGATCAATACCATGAGAGCCAACCTGCGGTATTCATATTCTTTACCGAATATTTTCCCGATCCGCACTGCCGAAGCCCGGTCATAAAAGACTTTTGCAGCATGGTAAAATTCCTTTTGCAATTCCCACGGTGTCAGATTCATCGGCAGGAAAGTCGTATTGAACATGTCAAAATAATTCCATTCTTTAAAAATAATGCGCTTTTGTTGAGTCATTTGGTCAAAAACGGGCGTACCAGGATAGGGCGTAAGCAAGGCCGGTTGCAATTGATATGCATCGATTGATTTTGTAAAATCAACTGATTTGCGGATATCCTCCCGTGAATCTTCGTCAAGTCCGAGCACGATGCTGGCAATCAGCCGTATCTTATATTTCTTACAGGCAGCAGCGGCATTCTTGATATCTTCGACATTCTGACGTTTGTTGATCGAGTCCAAAGCCTTTTGGTTCAAGGACTCAATGCCTATAAGGACTCTGCTGAGATGGGCATCATGAAGCAACTGCAAAAGTTCCTCGTCTCGTGCCAGATCTGTCCTGCCAAAGAAAAAGATTTCCCTGAACATCAGATTCTCTTTGATCATACGTCGGCAGATTTCCTTTGCCCGCTCCTTATCTGCCGTAAAGTTATCATCTTCAAAGTTGATATACTTGAAACCCATCTCCTTATACATGCGGATTTCTTTGATGACATTGTCAACGCTTCGCTGTCGATAGGGTCTGAACATCCTGGAGGATGAACAGAATGTACAACTGAAAGGGCAACCTCGTGTCGTCAGTACATTGGCAGCCTGACATGGCGTCTTGAGTACGGAATAATCAGGAAAAGGATTGTCATCGAGATCTGCACTTGGCTTCCCTTGGACAATTTTCTCTGTCAGACGCCCTTCTACTACATCAACTATGACATTTTCTGCTTCTCCGACAATTACCTGGTCAGCATGCTCGGCTGCCTCATTCGGCAATGCGGATGCATGGTACCCACCGATGAGTACACGGGCCGAAGAATTCTTATGAATCATATCAGCAAGTTCGTATGCACGGGGAGCCGTGGAAGTCATCGTATAGAGACAGAATATATCTGTATCTTTTAACAGCTGCTTATAAGGAACGCTCCCGTTCAATTCTTCATAATCTTCCACTTCGTAGCCAGCGCGTTTGAGAATACCACCAAGGATCAAAGGACCGGTTATTGAATTTGAATGACCGTATGCCAGGCCCGCCAGACGATAAATCTTAGTTCTTCTTAGAGTAGTCGTAGGAACAATAAAAACAATTTTCATTCTGCGCCTCCAGGTTCACAGTAACCTGCCTGTTGCCTCTTTGCTTGCAACCGGTCAGGGAGAAATAAGGAAAGGCTGGTCAACCAACAGAGACCTGTAGCGGTAATCAATGGTGTTGAGAGTTTTTCCTGGTATTGCATAGCCATTGCTGACAGTGCACTTCTGATTTCTCAATTCATGAAAAATCCTGCCTATATCAAGTCCTTGGGAAGAAAATTCCTTATCAAGGAGTGATGTAATCATTGAAGCTATGAACAAAACAAGGAACTGTCCCTTGATTGCTTGCAGTGAATTGCCTACTGGAAATCCTGTCAGCATGCCAAAGTCTTTGTTCGCCTTGTTTTTTGTACAGAAAAGTGGCAATACCTGATCTATCGGAAGGTCTGCAGAAGAGACAAACACAGAGGTTCCTTCGCATGTATGGTTGATTTTTTCTTTTTGCTTGTATCCTGTAGGCATAGTTTGGTTGTTGGCTAAAGTAAGATAAGCATATACAGGAATTCCGTCTCCAAACAAATAAGGAATTTTCTTGATGAAGTACTGTTTCATGCCATAGGTAACGATATTTTCAGGTCCATAGGTTTTTGAAGAATAAGAATCGACGATTTCCCTGAACAAGGAACTACCAGGGACCAAATCAGTAATGTAGGCGATTGCTTCCTTATGAAGCAATGACAGCAAGGTTTCAGGCAATTGACGGTTATCAGGAATGGTAAAATCTGTAGCTATGCCATATTTATGTAAGATACTGATCGTCTTGGCCATAGGTTGCACAAGGTCAGATACGCTGTCAAGGCCATAAGAAAAATAAAGTGGAAGTCCTGATGATCTTTCAGCGACATAGAGCAACCGTGAGGGAAATAAGTCTGATGATGATGAAAAAAAAGTATTGCAGTCCGACTTTTGGTTTTGCGAAGGAACATCGACAAGAATACCATGAATATCCTTTTCTTGTGAAAGTTTTCCAAAATATGCTGTAAAAAACCTGTTTTGTATTTCTGTACTCCCTAGGTACTCCAACAATGCGGAAATTCCCTCTGTATCCAGCTCAGCTTTCGGAAACAGATGTTTTACAAAGTTTCCATACCACCATGGCTGCACGTACTCCAAGGGACCAGGGGAGAGAATATGGTAAGCAAGCAGTGAAAAAAACGTATCAGACACGCCTGGTGCCATATTTTCGAGAATTCCATAGTAAGGCGTCTTCTGCAGAAACGAAAAAAGAAAGTGACTATCGCCAAAATCAAGGAGTTCTGCCTCACTGACAGGTATCTTTGATATATGGTAGGACGCAGAAACCGGTTCAAAGCCTCCTTCTAAGGTATACTTGAAGGTCCCTTGTTTCCTATTGGAAAAGAGGCTGTTTTCCTTGTCTAAGACACGTCCAAGATACGTCATCTGGTTGACTTTCTTTCCTTTGATACGCTTTGGCAGGCAGACGGATGCATACTCGTTGTTACCTTTTCTTTCATAGCGTATGAATTGCTTGGCCATAGAGCACATTCCTTTGTGGTGAGAAAATATTCTCACCACAAATCAAATGTTACACTGTTGAGTAATTTAATACAAGGAAATTTAATGTAGTGTATGTGTAGTTTTATGAAGTAGCATCACAAATCATATAATTGCAGTTACCAGTGATGGCAATTAATATTCTACCGATATTCTAGGCATGGCACTGAAAATTAAAATACGGAATAATAGCTTTCAGTAGGATGAATTGTGGCATCTATCAATGAAAGCAGAATGCAAAATGTAAATTACGCTATCCGATTGCTTGGACACTATTGCAGTCTCACGGGAAATAAAAATATTGTTGACACAATTTTTATAATGAAGTAGAGTACTTTTCGAAAAACAGGTTTCAGGAAGAAATCTGACAATAACATTCATAAATCATTTTACTTTCGTTAAAAGACCATGAAGGCCAAATTGGGATAGGAAATCCCTGTTTTGCTTCTATGGTCTTTTTTTACGCTTCAGTCTTCAGAAATATTTTCTTGTGACAGAAAAACAACTATGACTGCAACTGCTTAGATAAATTTATACTGAATGGAGGTATTTATGCAGCAATTCCATGACACTGACTCCAGCCGTGCATTCTGGGATGCCATGGCAAGTTCCTTTTCCAAAGACAGCACTTTGCCCGACATCCAACATGACAGGACAATGAAACTGATCATGGAAAACCAAATGATAGGACCGGACAGAAAAATCCTTGATATCGGTTGTGGTACAGGACGACATGCCTTCGCATTGGCACAGGAAGGTGCAACTGTCACTGGCATTGATTTTTCTTCAAAGATGCTTGCCGCAGCAGAATCAAAAAGGAAAGGAATGACTGATGTCAGTTTTTCTCTTCTTGACTGGTCACAGATCGACCTGGACCATGAAGGATGGAATCATTGCTTTGATCTCGTACTTGCCAATATGACACCTGCGGTTTCCTCTGATGAAACATTGCTCAAGATGTGCCAGGCTTCCAAAAACTGGTGCCTTATAGCAAAACCGACAAGAAGGATAAACTCGGTACTGGACCCTTTGCTGGAAATTTCCGAAACTCAAAGGGACCGGACTGCCTTAGATGAAAGTTTTGTACATATGTTTGATTTACTTTGGGCATCAGGTTACTGTCCCAACATTACTTATGAAAAACAAATCTGGCATTCCTGCGAACCGATCATAAAAGCAATTCGCATGTATACCGACCGCATCGCTTCAAAAAAAGAACTTAGCAAAGACCAGCAGGACCATATAGTGGACTACCTGCAGTCCATTGCTGTCAATGGACAGGTTGAAGAAGAAACACACGTGACTGTTGCTACACTTTACTGGCAAGTCATTGATGAAAAAGGGAGAAGGCTATGACTCAACATGAATTATGGGAAAAGGCAGTTGCTTTTCATGGGCATGAATGTCCTGGACTTGCAATAGGTGTGCGGGCAAGCATGATTGCTATGAAAAGATTGAAAATCAATGACAGGGCCAAGGATGAAGAACTTGTCTGCATAACCGAAAATGATGCCTGCGGAGTCGATGCCGTACAAGCATTGCTTGGCTGTACACTTGGCAAAGGTAATTTGATTTTCCGTGATACAGGGAAACAGGCATTCAGTTTCTACGAACGAAAAACAGGAAGCAGCTTCAGGATTGTACTGAACCAACTGCCCAAGGAACTGAACAGGAACGAAAAGATCAACTACATACTTACCGCTGATGAAGAAAAAGTATTCTCATCCACACCTGTCAAATGCCAAATACCGGAAAGAGCCCGTCTGTTTACATCGGTCCAATGTGAAACATGCCACGAATATGCCTCTGAAGGCAGGATACGTCTGCAGAATGGCAAGAAAGTCTGCATGGATTGCTTTGTTCCATATGAAAGGTGGGAAAAAAGATGAACAGATTCACTATAACATCAATGATCATGTTACTTTGTCTGAGCCTTTCAGTGACAGTCAGTTGTACAAAGAAAGAAACCAGCAGCCAACGTGCACAAGGAACAATTTCAAAGGAAGAGGCCACTGCAACGGTACAAGACAATGCCGAACCTACAAAAATGCGTACAGTTACAGACCTGTTCGGACGGCAAGTCCAAGTACCTGAAGAAGTAAAGACAATAGCCGCAATAGGGGGAGCCGCACGGCTCCTGACGTATGCCGGGTGCGCTGACAAACTTGTCGGTGTAACGGATATGGACAAGGAAAATATACCTTCCATGCCATATACAGTTGTCAATGCTGACCATTTTGCAAAAATTGGGAGCGTAGGAAAAGGAGGTAGCAAAGATGTCTGCTACCCTGAGAAACTTGTAACCCAATCTCCAGATGTCATATTTGCCTTGACTGATCAGGATACGGTGCAATCTATCCAAGAACAGACGGGTATACCGACCATTGCCCTGTCTGTCGATGATATGTTTGACGTAAAGCTCTACAAAAGTCTGATGCTTGTAGGAGACATCATGGGAACCGATAGCCAATGCAACCAAGTAGTGGATTACATCAAGTCCTGCCAGAAAGACCTAGATGCAAGGACACGGGACATTCCTGAACAAAACAAACCCACTGTCTATACCGGAGCTGTCAGTTTCAGAGGGGCCCATGGTTTTGAAGGAACTTATGGTGCTTATCCTCCTTTTGATGCCATCCATGCCAAGAATGTCGTCGACAGTACCGGAACAAAAGGAGCACTATTGGTTGACAGAGAAAAAGTTGTCGTTTGGAATCCTGATATCATTTTTCTCAATCCTACGAACCTACAGCTTGTGCGTGATGATTATCCCATTCATAGATCGTTCTATGACAGCTTGACCGCAGTACAGGAAGACAAGTTATATGCACAGATTGCCTACAACTACAACTGGACGAATATTGAACTCTCCATTGCCGATGCCTACTATGCAGGAAAGATCATCTATCCTGAGGCCTTCAGTGATATTGATCCTGCTAAAAAGGCTGATGAAATATTTACAGTTATGTTAGGAAAGCCTATTTATCAGTCTTTGCAGGACGCAGGACTGGGATTCGGGCGATTGAAAATCAAGGATTGATAGAGACAATGAAACGATGTCAAGAAAAAAACTATGAAGGATATATACACAGGAAAATCAGCATCATCATTTGCATGGGAATACTTGCAGTTGTTGTTTCTATAATTGCAATCGGGGCAGGGGCATCCAATCTGAGTTTTTTTTCAGTAGTACAGACACTTCTGGGACATGGGACGAAACAGGCAAAGATTATCATCTTCGATATCAGGTTACCGCGGATCATTGCCGCCTGTGTAGCGGGCATCGGCCTTGCAGTATCAGGTTGTGTCATGCAGAGTATCCTGAAGAATCCTCTTGCTTCCGCATCGACACTTGGAGTTTCTCAAGGAGCGGCCTTTGGGGCTGCCTTTGCCATTATTGTCCTTGGTGCAGGAATGACAGACCAAGCGGCAGATAGCGTTGCTATTGCAAATCCCTATCTTGTTACGTGCTGTGCCTTCATAAGTTCGATGCTTTCAACCTTTGTAGTTCTTGGACTTTCACGATTCCGACACATAACACCGGAAACGATGATACTTTCAGGCGTAGCCCTCAGTGCATTGTTTTCCGGAGGCACGACACTTTTGCAATATTTCTCATCTGATGTAAAATTGGCTTCTGTAGTATTCTGGACATTCGGAGACCTTGGACGTGCCTCATGGAAAGAAATTGCAGTAATGTCTGTAGTTACTTCTGCCTTGCTGTTGTATGCATTGTATAACAGATGGAACTACAATGCTCTTCTTTCTGGCGAGCAATCTGCAAAAAGCCTTGGTGTCAGCGTAGATGTGTTACGGATGGTAGGTATGGTCCTTTGTTCCCTTGCCGCTGCAACTATTGTTTCTTTTGTCGGGATCATCAATTTCATTGGCTTGATTGCACCGCATCTGATGCGAAGGCTGGTAGGAAGCGATTACCGTTTTCTTCTACCGACATCGGCATTATGCGGAGCCTTGCTGATGTTGCTCAGTGATACAGCGGCTAGGATGATCATCTCTCCGATAATCCTACCTATCGGAGCAATAACTTCATTCCTTGGAGCACCATTGTTTCTTTATCTACTTGTAAAGGGGGCAGACAGATGCTGATGCAGATACATGGCATGGGCTTTGGCTATACATCCCATTCTCCTATATTGACGGATATCTGCTTTGACGTTTCAGAGGGAGAAAGTATTGCCGTACTCGGCAACAACGGAGCAGGCAAGAGTACGTTAATCAAGTGCATCGATCGGATTCTCAAGCCAAATCTCGGTACCGCATACATCAATGGCAATGATACCCGACAAATGAAACGAATGGAACTTGCAACGAATATTTCTTACGTACCTCAACAGGGTGAAACTGACAGACTTACTGTATTTGATTCCGTCTTGCTCGGAAGGAAACCATACATGAAGGGAAATCCATCTGAAGAAGATCTTAAGCTGACTGCAGATGCCATATGCAGGATGGGATTGCAAGGTCTTGAATTAAGATATCTTAATGAATTGTCTGGTGGTGAATTACAGAAAGTCATGCTTGCAAGGGCCTTGGCGCAACAGCCGAAAGTACTACTCTTGGATGAACCGACAAGCAATCTTGATCTCCATAACCAATATGAAGTGCTTGCCAACATTACGGCCATTGCCGAAGAGCAAAGGTTCGGAGTTGTCATTGTCATACACGATCTGAATTTGGCACTTCGTTATTGCAGCAAGTTTCTGTTTCTCAAGGACAGAAAGGTCTTTGCTTACGGTGGTACCGAAGTAATGACAGAGAAAATAATCGACGAAGTCTATGGTCTGCCTGTCGCAGTTGAGACAGTATGTGGAATCAGGACTGTAATTCCATTACCACAGGAAGATACCGCTAAGAAAATAAGGATAACATCATGACATTGGAAGATTTTTTTGCCTTGCATGACAATTGTGCAGTCTGCTTTTCCGGTGGATGCGATTCAGCTTATTTACTATATGAAGCCATGAAATCGGCAAAATCAGTCTGTGCGTACTATGTAAGATCAGCGTTTCAGCCACAAGTTGATCTTGAAGATGCGAAGAAAATTGCCGATATGTTACATGCTCATCTTACAATAGTAGATATTGATGTATTGTCTGATACGAAGATCAGAGAAAACAGCACCTTGCGATGCTACTATTGCAAGAAAGCAATCATGGCTGCAGTAAAAAAACAGGCTGAAAAGGATGGAAAACCTGTAATACTTGACGGCACCAATGCTTCTGATGAAGTTTCAGACCGTCCAGGTATGAAAGCTTTGGAAGAAGAGGGCATCCTGTCACCCTTGCGATTATGTGGTTTGACCAAGAAGGACATAAGGGAATCATCGAAACTGGCTGGTCTTTCAACATGGGACAAACCTGCAAATGCCTGTTTGGCAACAAGGATTCCTTGTGGAACTGAATTGTCATTATGTCAGCTTCAAATAATCGAAACCGTTGAAGATGGTCTCAGGAAACTTGGTTTTTCTGATTTTAGGGTAAGAGAACGAGGCTCAACAGCTAGACTTGAGGTGCCTATACAGCAGCTTTCAATGGCAATTTGGCAACGTTATGAAATACTCGGCATACTGCAGCCTTATTTTTCAGATATTGTACTCGATCTCAAAGGAAGAAAAGGAACAGACTAATGGAAAAGAAAGAGATACGTCAGTTGCTTGAACAAGTCGCAGATGGAAGGTTATCTATCGATAAGGCTTTGCTCAAACTTAAGATGGAACCGTTTGAGGAATTAGGTTTTGCCAAAATTGATACTCATCGTTCACTCAGGCAAGGAGTCAGTGAGGTGATATATGGAGCTGGAAAAACCGTAGAACAGATGTCAGCTATAATCAGTGCAATGCTACAGCAAGGTCAAAAAACAATTCTTATTACACGATTGACAGCTGCAGCAGCAGAACAACTTGCAGCAGACTATGCACTTGATTACCGTAGTGCTGCAAAAATCGGTATCATAGGAATGGTACCGAAGCCGGATGGTGTTGGAAAGATAGTGGTTGCAACCGGCGGTACGAGCGATTTTCCCGTGGCAGAGGAAGCGGCAATAACGGCAGAGGTACTGGGTAATCAAGTTATCAGGCTCTATGATGTCGGTGTCGCTGGCTTGCATCGGCTTTTGGCGCATCTTGAAGAAATCATGGATGCCCAAGCAATCATTGCTGTAGCCGGCATGGAAGGAGCACTTGCCAGCGTCATCGGTGGTTTGGCAGATTGTCCTGTCATCGGCGTACCGACCAGCGTAGGGTACGGTGCATCATTCAATGGGCTTTCAGCATTGCTGTCAATGCTGAACAGCTGTGCCAGCGGAGTAAGCGTCGTAAACATAGACAACGGTTTCGGTGCCGGTTATCTGGCAAGTATGATCAATCATGGAAAGGAGAAATAACAGATGAAGACATTATATCTTGAATGTACTATGGGAGCTTCCGGTGATATGCTTACCGGAGCATTGCTTGAATTATTGCCAGATGCAAAGTCATTCATGCAACGTCTTAATGGCCTTCAGATTCCTGGTGTGTCAATTACTTCAGCCAGCTGTACGAAATGTGGTATCGTCGGTACACATGTTACGGTAAGCATACACGGAACTGTCGAGGGAGAGGTTCATACCCATGAGGAAGAGCATAACCACCATGGGCATGAGCATCATCACCATGAAGGCCTTCACGGAATTGAACATATCGTACATCATCTAGACTTGGATAAACAGGTTGAAAGCGATGTGCTCAATGTCTATCAGTTGCTTGCGGAAGCCGAAAGCCATGCCCATCAGATGCCGGTTGAAATGATACATTTCCATGAAGTCGGCATGATGGATGCTGTTGCTGATATCGTCAGTGTCTGCATGCTCATCAGAGAACTTGCACCGGAAAAAATAGTGGCATCTCCAGTCAATGTGGGAAAAGGACAAGTATCCTGTGCACATGGAATACTTCCTGTTCCAGCTCCAGCTACTGCATACTTACTAAAAGGTATACCGACGTATAACAATGAAATTGAAGGTGAACTTTGCACGCCGACCGGAGCTGCCTTGCTTAAATATTTCGTAAATAGTTTCGGCCCAATGCCATTGATGGCAACAGACGCAATAGGCTACGGTATGGGAAGCCGTGATTTTCCTGCTGCGAATTGTCTCAGGACATATCTAGGAAATACTGGAGATCAGAATAAAGACACAGTCATCTCATTAAGCTGCAACCTAGATGATATGACTGGAGAAGATATTGGTTATGCCGAGGAATGTCTGCTTACAGCAGGGGCCCTGGATGTCTATACAATTCCCATCGGTATGAAAAAAGGCCGACCAGCCGTAAGACTTTGCTGCATGTGCAACAAGGAAAGCGAACAGGCAATGGTAGCATTGTTGTTCAGACATACCACGACACTTGGCATGCAGAGAATAGAAATCCAAAGATATGTCCTGGAACGCAATGAGAAAACCGTACAGACTGATTTGGGTCCTGTAGAAGTTAAGCAAGCAACAGGCTGGAATATCTCAAAGAAGAAATTCGCTTATGAGGATTTGGCTGGCATAGCAAAAAAGCACAATATGCCATTGTCTGAAGTAAGAAAAAAAATGCCGCAGTAATAACAAATAAAATATTTGAAAATGGTTAATAGATCATGCATAATCTGGATGCCATTTTCAGATAACTTTTTGTGTATTTTTTCCTGTAGAGTTTTCTACAGGAATTCTAGTTTACAGAATATACATTATTTACAAAATTTTGAATTGAAATTCTCTTCATCGGGCCACTTATTCAATCGCCAAAACTGATATCTGCAAGTAGCTGCAAAGGACTCCACACAATATTTGTAAAACCTGCACCGTCTACCGGAGAAAGATTGAATGCCATAAAAATCAGCAAATCATAGGTAGAAGTATCATTTATACTGCTATCATTCAGTATATATGCGGGATTGAAATCCTCATCGCTATAGTCAGCTGAAAGGCTAAAATTTTTTCCATTTGTTCGATAAAGATAAACTGGATCAGCTGTAAATAGTGAACCATCAGAATTATAATCTACGTCATCTTTTTGGGCATCAGACTGGCTCAATTCAAAACTTAATACACCATCAGTATCTGTCTTTGTTAGAGTGAATGTGGTCGAAAATTTTGTACCATCTTCCAATGAGCCACCCGCGGTTATTGTATAAGCAGGCGAATTCTGCTGTTCAGGTGTCGTTGTTGAACTAGCTACAGTCATCCCATAAAGACCAATACTTTCAGTATCATTATCAATTGACAAGACAGGACTGAACTTAGATGAAGAAAAGTTCTTACCATTATTACTTCGAACAAAATCAGTAGAAAAAGTTGATTTAAACGTAGATATACAGGTATCAACATCATCGACATTATCATCGGAATTGTTTGGCACAATTGCATAGAACAATGCAATTGAGGGTGTGTCCTTTCCCACAATTCCACTTATATTATATGAAAGTGCATTGCCATCACTATCCGTATCGCTTAACCGATAAGTCAAGGTCGTATAATATTCTGTCTTTGTCGTATTTTTGGTTGCAGTATTGAAATAGTAATAACATGGAGCATCATCATTTATACCATTATACAAATAGATCCACGTCGGCACACCACAAGACGAGCAAAAAAAGACACACCCGACCACAAGTAACAGATACTTACAGAATCGGATGTGTTTTGCTTCCATATAGATAATCTTGACCAAGTGCTAAAATCAGAATTTCAGCAGACTATTCTTTGCAAGCTTTCCATATTCACTCTTGGGGAACTGGTCAGCAAGCTGCTGATACTGAGCCTTTGCAAGGTCATTCTTTCCCTCTTTTTCATAAATTCGTCCAATGGTAAACATCGCCTTTGGAGATTCAGCAGCAAAGTTACCGAATTTATCCAACAGTTGTTGGCTATATTCCAAAGCCTTGTCATCATTACCCATTTGTTCCGCCGTAGCTGCAGCAGAACTCAATGCAACAGAACCCAAGTAATTCTTGTCAGAAACTTTGTTCCAAACAGCAACATACAGATCCAAAGCATCCTGATACTTCTTTTCGGCATAGTAACGATCAGCAACAACAAGTTTTGCTTTATCCCCGACATAGCCTTTTGAATTCTCAAGTGCAATGACGCCTTCCAATGCCTTCTGCACATTAGCATCATAATCAGAAGCCTTGCTGTCAGCTTGGATAGCCTGTGACAAAGCAACCTGTGCATTGTAAAGCTGGTCATATTGCTTGGCAGAAGTCTTATTGCCATAGATTTCAACAAAACCGATGATAACCAATGCAGCAACGACAACAATACATCCCCACAGGATCTGTCTCAGATGACTTGAAAGAAACGTGTTCAGCTTGTTTTCGGCTTCCAGTTCACTTTCTATATTTACTTTTTCTTTTTTGCTCATCTTTCACTCCTTGGATTGCAGGAAGACTGGCAGATGGCACGAGACCATCTACCAGCCCTACCCGATTTACTTCTCATCCTTGGAACGCATGAGATCAGCAAAGGTAAAAGTATCACTTTCATCATCATCGTCATGGATATACTTTGCAATCTCAGACTGTTCAGAACGCTTGATCATTTCCTTGATGGAAAGTGAAAGCTTCTGGGTACTTGGATTGCATTCAATGACCATGGCGGTAATCGGATCCCCTACCTTGAATTTCTCCAATACTTTGTCGGTGTACTCTTCATCAGGACCAATCAGATTGTACTTGCTGATCAAACCCTCGATATCACCGATAACTTTTACAAAGACACCGAAATCAGTTACGTTCGAAACAGTCCCGTTTATGGTGCTGTATTTCGGATAATCATGACGGAGTGTCTGCCAAGGGTTGCCCTCAAGCTGCTTGACGCCAAGACGAATCCTTCTGTTTTCCGGTTCGACGCGTGTAACAACGACATCAAGCATATCTCCTTCCTTGCAGAACTGAGACATATTCTTGACTTTCTTTGTCCACGATACATCGTCGATATGCAGGAAACCGTCGATACCTTCTTCCAAATTCAGGAAAGCACCACTGTTGGTAACCTTGACAACCTTTGCTGTCAACGTCTTGCCGACAGGATATCTCTCACCGATAGTATCCCACGGATTTTCCATCAGCTGCTTGAGGCCAAGGGAAACACGCTTCTTATCGAGGTCATATCCAAGAATCTTTGCATTGACGACTTGTCCGATACTGAGGACTTCTTTTGGATTATTGATTCTCTTTGTCCAAGACAGCTCAGAAATATGAGCCAAACCTTCAATACCCGGTTCAATCTCAATGAAAGCACCGAAACTGGTAATCTTTGTTACCGGAGCCTTGATGACATCACCTACATGGTAACGCTGTTCAAAGGTCGTCCATGGATCTTCAGACATGTGCTTGAGACTGAGGTTGATCTTCTGAGTCTCTGGATCAATATTGATCAGACGAAGCTGTACGACCTGTCCTTTCTTTACAAAATCCTTAGGTCTTGTTACATGTCCCCAGCTCATATCATTGATATGGAGCAGTCCATCAAAACCTCCCAAATCAATGAAAGCACCAAAGGAAGTAAAAGATTTTACCACACCTTCCACGACATCACCGATCTGTACGGTAGAGAAAAACTTCTCTTTGTTTTCTTTTATCTTTCTGTCAAGGTATTCCCTGCGGTTCACGACACTCTTCAGTTTCGTACCTGCATGGAACTTGTCAATGATGAAGTAATCTTCAATGCCAATAAGTGTCTCAGGATCTTCAACCCTGACTACATCAGCCTTTGAGAGAGGGCAAAAGCCTCTGTACTCACCACCGAGGTCGACTTCAAAGCCACCCTTTATGACCTTGACGAACTTGCCAAGCACTGGTTCGCGTTTTTCTGCTGCTGCCTTGAGGATGTCAGTCCTTTCCTTGGTATCAGCTCTTTTCTTGGAAACGACGATCTGTCCGCCCTTTCCTTCCTTGTTGATGATGACGACATTTACCTGATTCCCGATTTCCGGTACTTCCTGGAACTCTTCACGAGGAATTCTACCCTCGCTCTTGTAACCGACGTCAACAAAAACATACTCGTTGTTTACCTGAACCACAGTTCCGGTCACGAGCTGACCGTCTTCGATGTCATCAAGAGATTTAAGATTATCCTCCAACATCTGCTTCATCATGTTGGTCTTCTTTTCATCCATCTCACTCTCGTTAGCCACTTGCTTTCTCCTGATCCTAATATTTCCTATTTCTCCGCATGTTATGCGAGTTTATAGCAGATACCACTTTCTCACAAACTTCAGATATGGTCAAGTAAGATGTGTCAATTATAACTGCATCTTTTGCAATCTTAAGGCCGCCGAAGGCTTTTTCCTTGTCAATCCGGTCCCTGGCAAGGATTCCGTCAAGAACGCTTTTGTAATCTGTATCCTGGGGATGCTGTTCATAACGTCGCCGTGCCCGTACCTCTGGAGTTGCATCAAAGTAAAACTTGAAATCAGCATCAGGAAATACTACCGTAGTAATGTCCCTGCCCTCTGCAATCATATCCATTCCCATTGCAATGGAACGGATCTGCTTGTTTACCCACTTACGCAACCGAGGGTCTATGCTGACCTGTGCAACCCATCTGTCTACCTGGGAAGTGTGTAATTTGTCCTCAATGGGAATTCCCTTGTTACAGACCTTGCCCTCCGTTACGGAAAGCACCATGTGCTCAGCAACGGCAAGCACTGCATCCTGGTCCAAGGGATCAACACCCTCAAGTTCAGCCTGATAGGTTACGCCTCTGTAGAAGGAACCCGAATTAAGATAATAAAGGTCCAATCGCTGTGCAATCAAGGCAGCAATCGTACTCTTGCCCACACCGGCAGGTCCGTCAATCGCAACAATCATCCTAGTTCGCTTCCCGTGAAGCCTTGTCTGCGGGCAAATCTCCCACCAGCTTCTGCATTTCCTGCACCGACAACTGCCTGTATTGGCCTACTTTCAGGTTCCCAAGCTGGATATTGCCGATTCTGGTCCTGCATAGTTGCTTGACTTCATAGCCGAAATAACTGAATATCTTTCTCAGTTCCCTGTTCTTGCCTTCGGTAAGGACGACTTTTGTCCATTTGCTTGTCAACATCTGGTAACTTTTTATCTTGTAGGGTTGCTTCAAATCAATATAAAGGCCCTTACATGCAAGTTCAAGATCTCTTTTATGCACTTCCCTGTCACAGGAAACCAAGTATTCTTTTTCAATCTCATGCGAAGGATGTGCAATTTTGTTTGCTATATCACCATCATTGGTATAAATGATCAGTCCTGTAGAATCCTTGTCAAGCCTTCCCACATGGAACAGCAGGTCCCAGTCATTGATCATGATGAGCTCACGGGCATAAAGCCTTTCGTTCGGATCATAATTCGTGCAGACATACCCTTTGGGCTTGTTCAATGCAAAATAGTAGTTTTTTTCAATCGGTTCCACCGGTACATCATCAACCATTACAGCATCTTCCTTGTTGACTTTTGTCCCCAACTTCACGATGCGCTCATTGTTGACCTTGACTCTTCCTGCAACGATAAGGGATTCGCAGGATCTCCTGCTGCCTACACCGCTCTTTGCCAAAAATACCTGCAACCTGATCGGATACTCAATCTTCATCTCAATTCCTTTAATCAATTCTTTTGTAGCAGATGAACTATACAGGGTTTGACCATATGAGTCTAGCGCTCATCTTCATCTGACTGTTTTTCTTTCTCATCATCACCAGTAGCCACGAACCGCTGTTCATCAATCATAGACAACCTCGGCAAATCACTTATACTCTGCAAATTGAATTCCAGTAAGAATTTTCTGCTGGTCCCGTAGAGACATGGATGTCCGGGGACATCCTTCCTTCCGATTACCTTGATGTATTCCCTATCGCGAAGCAATCTGACGATTGTATCACTGGTAACCCCCCTGAGGTTATCAATTTCCCTCCGAGTAATCGGCTGGCTGTAGGCAATTATTGACAGAGTTTCCAATGCCGCCCTGCTAAGCCTTCTGTCCACTTTCTTTCCGTAGCAGGCCTTCAACTCATCATGAAGGTCAGAGGAAGGCAGGAACTGGTACCGGCCGTTCTTGTCAGAAAGTTCCATGCCATGCATAAAAAGCAGGAAATGTTCCTTCAATTCGGACAATGCACCCTCAAGGGCATTGTCATCCATACTTGTCATCTTGGCAAGTCTTTCCATCCCTACGGGTTCATTCTCAAGGAAAAGGATAGTTTCTACCAACCTTGCTTCCCTGCTGAGGATAGGACCCGTTTCCATGGTGGCCTTCCCCTTCGTCTTTGTTACCGACCTACGAGCCATCAGTCATCTTCCTTATCATCAGATTCATCTTCATCCAATGAGATTTCTTCGAAATCCCCGATACCGACCAAGTCTTCCCTTTCACCTTCAATTTCCCGTCCAGTCTTTTTGTCTGCCGTGGCTTCGGCAGGAACTATAGGCTTGTCAGGCAGGGATTCATCTTCTCTATGAATGGAGAAATCATCACCGTCTTCATCGTGAAGAATTTCCTGCTCCTTATAGTACCCCTTTTCAATTGCCTTCTCATACATTTCATCTATTTCATCAGCTTCTTCATCGCTGATTGTTTCTTCTTTCCGTTTCCTGATCAATATAGGACCGAACTGTTTTTCCTGTCGGATGGTAATCATCCTGAACTTACAGCCTTCGAGAATTGCCATGAACGCACAGATGACATGCATAGGACGATCAGGATGTACAATTACCTCAAGAAAATTTATTTCCGTTTTTTTTTCGAACAGTTCCATCATCAAGGTAAGCTTTTCGTTGACAGTGACTTCTTCAAAGACATTGAAAACCTTGGTTATGTTCTTGTTGGAAATGATATTGCTGAAGACTGAACGGAGCAGGTCAAGGTCAACGCCTTCAAAAAGCTCCTGGTCATCAAACGGAATCATAAAATCAGTCGGTTTTCTTTCAATGTAAATCTGGTCGTCTGCGGCTCCCTCTTCCAGCAATTTTGTGTATTGCTTGAATTTCTGGTAATCAAGGAGCCTGTTGACAAGTTCCTGGCGGGGATCCTCATATTCTTCGTCAAAATCAACTTCGACAGGCAACAGCATCCTGCTTTTGATATAGAGCAAGTCAGCTGCCATTTTGTAGAAATCAGATAGATCACCAAGATTAAGCTGACTGGCCTCACTGCTATGCAGATAGGCTAGGAACTGTTCGGTGATGTTACTGATGGGAATATCATAGATGTTGATCTCAGATTTCTGAATGAGAAACAGCAACAAATCCAGCGGCCCTTCGAAGGCCGCTGTCCTGAACATATGGGGAGCTCCCTCAAGTTTTGTACTTTCTGCCGTTTCCATCATTGTCCTTTCCTGCAAGAAATAACGGAGAAAAGAAGTTCACCTGGTCCCATCAGCTTTCCGATGACGGCTTTACCTCATTGCTCGCAGCTTCCTCACCCTTTTTTTCTTCCGAAGCTTTCGGGAACATAAGTGCACGCAGTTTTTTGTCCAAATCTGATGCAATATCAGGGTGATCAGTCAGGAAGGTAACTGCATTGTCTTTTCCCTGCCCGATTTTTTCATCATTGTAGCTATACCAAGAGCCACTCTTTTCAATCAGGTTATACTTGAGCGCGGCATCAAGTATGGAACCCGTATAACTGATGCCATGTCCGAACAGCAGGTCCAGTTCAACTTTCTTGAAAGGAGGCGCTACCTTGTTCTTGACAATCTTTACTCTGATACGGTTGCCATAGATATCATCGGCGCCTTTGCTGAGAGTCTCGATCTTCCGTACTTCCATTCTTACCGAGGCATAGAACTTGAGGGCATTGCCGCCTGTCGTCGTCTCTGGATTGCCAAACATCACGCCGATTTTCATTCGGATCTGGTTGATGAAGATGATAGTCGTATTGCTCTTTGAGAGAATACCTGTCAGTTTCCGAAGAGCTTGGCTCATCAGACGGGCCTGAAGCCCCATATGGGAATCTCCCATTTCCCCATCAATTTCTGCCTGGGGTGTCAAGGCAGCAACCGAATCAACGACAATGATATCAATTGCACCGGATCGGACCAACCTCTCACAGATTTCCAAGGCCTGTTCACCACTGTCCGGTTGGCTGATCCAAAGTTCGTCTATATTGACGCCGAGGTTCTTGGAATATGAAGGATCCAAGGCATGCTCGGCATCAATGAAAGCAGCTATACCGCCCTTTTTCTGGGCTTCGGCTATTGCATGGAGTGCCAAGGTTGTCTTGCCGCTTGATTCTGGTCCATAGATTTCAATAATCCTCCCTTTCGGATAACCTCCGATACCGAGGGCTTCATCCAAAAGAAGTGAACCGCTGGAAATGGCATCCACATCTGTCCGGGCCTGCTGGTCACCCAGCTTCATCAGTGATCCCTTGCCGAACTGTTTGTCAATCTGGCTACGGGCCATTTCTAGGACTTCTGCTTTCTGCTTGTCTGAAGAAGGAGTCCCCAGTGTACTATTGTCTTTGTTTGACTTTGCCATATGTATCCTCTCTAGTTTGTATACCCTATGATATACATGGAAAGCGACTGCTTTGTTTTCTAAAGGCTATCTGCCTGCCTATGCAGGTCAGCAACAAATTCCCCACGGTCTTTGTTCTTGAAAAAAGCACTGCCACATACTACGGCATCAACCCCTGCCTTTCTGACCTTGCAGACCGTGTTACCATTGATTCCACCGTCACAGCTGATCTTATAGGAAAAACCTTCCTTTTCTCTGATTTCAGCAAGCCTGGCAATTTTTTTGAGTGTAGAAGGAATCAGTACTTGACCACCGAAACCAGGATTCACCGTCATGACCAGAACAAGATCGACCATATCGAGTACAGGCTCAACCATTTCGACAGGAGTGCCGGGATTAAGCGCAACGCCACAGCCCTTGCCTGCATTCCTGATCATCTGCAATGCCCTGTGCAAGTGTGCCGTAGCTTCAGCATGGACTGTCAGGCAATCACAGCCGGCAGTAATGAAGTCCTGCAGGTAACGCTGCGGTTCTTCAATCATCAGGTGACAGTCAAAATACAGGCTGCTATGTGGCCGCAGGTCCTTGATGAATTTCGGCCCAAAGGAAATATTGGGAACAAACGCCCCATCCATGACATCCAGATGTACCCAAGATGCACCGCTTTTCCCTATGGTATCGACTTCATCAGCAATATGGGAGAAATCAGCAGAAAGAATGCTGGGTGCGATAATCAATTTTTCATTTTCCATACGCAAAAGCGTACCAGAAAAGAACGCTTGGTGCAATCGCTCTACTGATCCATACTTGCAAAATGTACCCAAAAGGTTTACCATGAAACTACAAATATGGAATTGTCATACTCATCGAGCATCTTTTCAATTGTTGCTCGTTTTTTTTGCGTTTCATTTTTTGTTTTTTTGGGAGGAAAATATGGAACTGAATGATCTGCAAGTCTTGTTGGCTGAAGAAAATTGGTCACCTGCTCGTATGCTTCGCTATACACCCGATTACTTTGATGAACTGGACAAGAAGATTGATACATTCAATGAAGAAGACCTGTATGAAGCCAAGGCCATGTGCGACGAACATGTTGAAAAAATTGTCCCGAACAGTGTAGTCGCGCGTTATTTGTCCGGCATTATTTCACTCCGGACCAGACCCCAGGAAGACAACTTCAATTTCCTGGATCTTATCTCTTCCTTCGTGCAGGTGCAGCAATGGCAGATCGTCGATTACCTATGCGCAAAAGTACTTGCAAAGAACGAAAGCAAGCATGCGCTGCGTTTCTTTGCCCAATCATGTGAAGCGCAAGGTAAGGAAGACGAAAAAATTGCCTTATGGCGCAGACTTGTAAAAGTAGATTTTGAAGAAACGACCATTGTCATGAACCTTGCAAAGCTCGAATTTGCAGCAGGACATGAAGAAGAAGGAATTGCCTATCTGAAGAAAGGTATCAACCGCTTCATCAACAATAAGGATTCTGTATCCATCAAGGCAAACTTCCCTCTGCTTATTGAGAAATTACCTGGGGAATTTTCCTATATGATGAGTCTTTGTGACCGTGTCGCATCACGTGTCGGCAAGAGCTATGCTGTTGCATTGCTCAACGACCTGCAGCCGCAGTACAGGGATGATGTTGACAAGTCAATCACCATCTATAAGAAAATACTTACCTTTGCACATGAAGACCAAGGAGCCAGGAAAAACCTCATCGAAGCCTATAAGAAAAAATATTCTGACCATGGCAGATTGAATACCTGTCTGGTCCACAGCAAGTTGGATACCCGTGGCAGCAAGGATATCCTGCATGCCATCGAAGACTTTGAAACAGATATCGCTTTCGACAGAGGAACTTTCGTTTTCCAGAAAAGTACCGGCAGAATCGGCCGCATACGGAGCATCGATGAGAAAAAGGTCATCGTTGACTTTGCCGGACAGAAAGGAACGGCTGGTTCACAGATGACTACATCAATGGCTTTCCGTAGTCTCCAAGCTTTGTCAAAGTCACATATCTGGGTCTTGAAAAGTGCCCTTAGCAAGGAAAAGCTAAGCAAGAAATTCATCTCAGATGTAAACTGGGGACTCAATATCCTCATGTCAAGCAACGGTGACAAGGCTTCTCTGAAGGAAATGAAAGCAGAACTGGTTCCGGATTTGCTTACTCCACGTGAATGGACAAACTGGAGTAATGAAGCAAAGAAAATGCTCATGAGTGATCCTCTTTTCGGTGTCAGTCCCAATGATCCTGATGTCTTTATCCTGCGGTCAACGCCTATCACCTACGAGGAAAAGCAACTCAATATCTTCAAGGGTGAAAAATACTTCTATGACAAAGTCAAGGATATGAGGGAATTCATTCTTAACAAGGGTGATGTCGAATCCGATTCCTTCCTTGAAATGGTAGCTTATTTCTACAGCTTCATCACGAACAGTGATGGAACTGCGCTTGCCTTGAATGATGTAACTGATACCATCGTTTCCAGTTACATGCAGCTTGAACTGCTTTACAATGCCTACAACATGAGTTTCATAAAATTGCCTGATGGGCTACCATTTGAAGCCCTGTATTCAAGAATTGACAATAAGATAGAACTTTTCTGCAATATCAAGGACAACGAGCTGAAGAAGTGTTTCATCAAACATGTGGAAGAGTGTGATCCTGATTGGGAAAAGACCCTTCTGGATATTTTCCCTTACTTCCTCAATAACACCATTCCGAATGCCTTCAGGACACATAGGAAGACCAAGGACTTTACAAAGATCTTCCGGCAGAGCGTCGATCAGGTACGTGATATGGGCAATGTGTTCATTTATCTCCATAAGGAATATCCACCCAAGGAATGGGCAAAGGCCGGTATAAGTGAAGAGCAGATGCTCTTTGCTGCCATCCAGCATCTTGACTATGCTCTCAAGTGCATCAGCAACAAGAGCAATGTCACAGAAAACCGCAAGAATGCCAAGATCCTTTCATCGTATCTGTTTGAATCAAAGACTGTGTATAACTACATTGAAAACGGTGATGAAGATCAGGCAAAGATGGTTTATTCCCTCATTGCTGACCTTCCGTTGGATGCTGCCCAAAGCGGACGGAAGATTGAGGTCAAGCACCAGATATCTACCAAGTATCCAGGATTTGATTTCTCAGACGAAGCTCCGCTTCCGGACAGGACAAAGATCATCCCGACCGGTTTGTTCTGCCTGCAGGCCAGCCTTGACAAGAAAAAGGCTGAAATGTATGACCTGCAGCATGTCCAGATTCCTGAGAATTCAAAGGAAATCGGCATTGCAAGGGAAATGGGTGACTTGCGGGAAAACAGTGAATACAAGTATGGCAAAGAACGGCAAAGATTCCTCAGTGCACAACTTCAGAAACTTTCAGGTGAATTGGACCGTGCCCAGGTAGTAAAGCCTGAAATGGTAAAAGGCGACATCATTGAGTTCGGTACCCGCGTGACGTTGCATGACAACCTGAAAGACAAAGATGTCGTGTACACGGTAATGGGACCTTGGGAATCCGACCCGAACAACAATGTGATAAACATGGTTGCTCCGCTGGGACAGCACATGCTGAACCACAAGGTCGGGGAAACGCTCAAGTTCACCATCAATGAAACCGAATACGATTTTTCTGTATTGAAAATAGAAGCAGCGATCTGATACAGGTTCCTACTAATGTTTGCAAAGGGCTGTTGCAAAAGTAAGTTTTGGATAGGCCCGAAACAGATGGAAAAGCAGACCATGGATACAATTGAAGTATGATGGCCTGCTTTTTCTGTCTTCCGACGACATCGTCCACTTTTCCATAAAAGAGAAAAAACACAAAACCTGTACACACAACATATCAGGATTTGAATCAAATCAGTGGATCATTACCGTGTTCTCCGATTTTCTGGTTCCGCCTGCAAGTCCATGTACCCTACCGGATTCATTTCGTTCCAAATGTACTCAAGGCCGGCAACCTCCGCTGTGAGAACCATGTAGGGATCAAGCAAGCAGTTCCTTCCTTCACATGATGGCCTTTTTCTACTAGACTGTATTTCATGAATATTTCAATTCTGTCAGCACAAATTTACCTTTTCACCCGTCATGAGGAAAAGGCGGAGGTCGTATGTCGACAGCTATGATCACCCAGCAGGCCATGGCGAATTCCCTGAAGCGTCTGATGAAGGTCATGCCCATCGACAGCATCCATGTGCAGATGATCACCGAGGACTGCGGGTTGACGCGCCATACATTCTACAATCATTTCCGCAACGTCTATGATCTGCTCGGGTGGATCTATGACAGGGAAGTCATAGATGGACTGGAGCAGTACTGTACGCTTCAGGATTGGCAGAAAGGACTCAGACTGGTGCTTGACTATACCCTCGACAACCGCATCGTCTGCTTGAATACCTTTCATTCCATAGGCCGTGACTTGCTGGAGGATTTCCTCCATCGGGTGTTCTTTCACCTGCTCCATGCAGTGGTCGAGGACATTTCCCGTACGGTGCAGGTATCCGGAAATCTCAAGAGCGAGTGCTGTGAGTTCTATGCCGATGCCTTGGTAGGTGTCTTCGTCGCCTGGTTGAAGGACAACCTCATGGAAGATCCAGAACGCATGGTCCGCCGCATAGACCGGATGTTGAGCGGAAGCATTGTCAGCCTGCTGGAACGTTATGCCGATCAGCCATTCTGAGACACAGATAGCTGCATCTGTGTAAATCAAACACGGAATCGCTATGTTGTTCATTGTATTCACGGGAACTACGGACTACATTCAGCTATGCAAAGGCCTTTGAAATACAAGAATGAATAGGAAATGAAACAACCATGAACAACTATGAACGAATAAACCCCAAAGCTCCCAAGGGCATCGAGAAACGACACGCGTATCTGCTGGGAGGCGGCATAGGCTCCCTTTCTGCGGCTGCCTTCCTGATACATGACGCCCATATGCCGGGCAACAACATCCACATCGTCGAGCAGTTGGACCGCATAGGCGGATCCATGGACGGAGCCGGAAACGCGGAAACCGGGTATACTGCAAGGGGCGGACGGGAGATCGAATCTCATTTCGAATGCTTCTGCGACCTTTTCTCCTTCATACCCTCCTTGACGGATCCTTCTTCCAGCGTACTTGATGAATTCAGGGCGCTCAACCTTGAGGAACCCATCGAGTCCCATTGCCGTTTGGTAGAGAAACAAGGAGTTCCAGCCGATTTCTCCTCGTTCGGACTGCGTCCAGAAAACGTCCTCGAACTGTCCAGGCTACATGCCCTTACGGAAGAGACCTTGGGGGCAACTACTGTGGAGCAGTTCTTCTCCCCCGGATTCTTCCAGACCAACTTCTGGTATTTCTGGGCTACGATGTTTGCCTTCGAACCTTGGCACAGCGTCGTTGAGGTAAAACGATATATGGAACGGTTCATGCATCTGATCGGAGGCATGAATCAGCTTAAGGGGATCCTCCATACGGAATACAACCAGTATGATTCCCTTATCCTTCCATTGCTGACATGGCTACGCAAGAATGGAGTATGTTTTGACTTCGGCTGTACCGTGACCGACATCGACTTCGATTTTTCCGACGACAGGAAGACTGCAAAGGGTTTCTCCTTCATCAAGGACGGAAAGGACAGGTATACTTCCGTAGGCCCTGATGATCTCGTCCTGTTCACCAACGGATCCATGACCCAGAACACCGAACGCGGAAGCTTGGATGTTCCTGCCATGCTCAACCGTTCGGAGGACAAGGGATGCTTCTCAGTATGGAAGAATCTCGCAGCAAAGTCTCCCGATTTTGGCCATCCTGACGTGTTCTGCTCCGATATCGACAAATCAAAATGGATGAGTTTCACTGTAACGCTGCGCGACGATGACATCGTGTTCCCCTACCTCGAGAAACTTACCAAAGACAAGCCGGGAATAGGCGGGTTGGTCACCATCAAGGATTCTCCTTGGTTGATGAGCTGGGTAGTGCCCAAGCATCCTCATTTCATCAATCAGCCTGATGATGTGAAGGTACTATGGGCCTATGCGCTCCACCTTGATGTGCCGGGGACATATGTCAAGAAGACCTATGAGGAATGTACCGGAAAAGAGATGTTCGAGGAACTGCTGTACCATATGGGACTTAAGGACCGGATTCCTGAAATCCTTTCCCATACCGTCAACGTGATTCCGGCGATGATGCCATACATTACTTCCCAGTTCATGCCCCGTGTCCATGGAGACCGGCCTGCGGTCATTCCGAATGGAAGCAGGAACTTCGGGTTCCTCGGCCAGTTTGCCGAAGTCCCCCGTGACTGCGTATTTACGGTGGAGTACTCCGTCAGATCCGCCATGATGGCAGTCTATGGGTTGCTTGGATTGGAGAAGCCTGTCGAGGAAGTCTATCCCTGCAGGTATGATGTACGCGTTCTTGCCAATGCGGCGAAGACTTGTCTCGGAATGAAGGATGTGCCGTTGTCAGCCCTGCTTTCTCAACTTGGAAATCTTGAGGTCAGCAAGTTGCTGTAGTTTCCTGCTAATGGAAAAAGCGACCCGGTCGGTTTGATCGGGTCGTCTCTCGCTTTCCTAAACTTTTGTAACGACCACTTTATTTTTCCTGATGCCTTCTGCCGCCAGCCTTAAGGAAATCAATGACTGGAATACCTGCAATATGATAGCTGAACAATACCAGGATGCCCAGCAAAAGCATGCACAGGCAAAGATAGAGAAGATTCCGTCCTGTCGAGCCCGATTGGAACCACGTAAAGTCCTGATGGGCATACAGAAGCAAGACAAAGAGCAAAGGCAAATTGGCGAGAATGACTTTCAGACCTGAAGCAAGAATCCTTTTACCCTGCATGTCGTTTTTCAACAGGCCGATGTAAATCATCAGCATGACAAAAGCACTCAGGTTACCCGCTATCGGAAGGACTTCCACCGAATGATACTTGCCAACCAACAGCCAGCTGAGAAAAATATCAAGCAATGCTTCTATTATGGTCAAAGACAAAGTCTTGTTGACTTCTCTCTTTGCCAACATGGTCCTGTACATGCAGGCTTTCAATGCAACGATGACGATACCTGCCATCAACTGGATCAATACCCCTGATGTCAACTGGGTATCTGCGTAGGTAAAACGGCCTGTCTGCAGTATGCAGGCAATGACTTCCTTGCTAAGGAATCCAAGTACCAAGGCACTGGGAACCAAGCAGGCAACAAGACCGTTGATCGCATAGGAAAGATGAAAGCTGAACCGGTCAGCCTGACCATGAGAATGGGCATCGGAAAGCTCAGTGAAAGCTACGGCAACTATACCGTTGAAAATGATGCCATACGGTACCGAAAAAAAGATGATACCGTTGGCATAGGCAGTAGCACTCCCTTCTGCAAGACTGCTTGCCAAATATTGTGAATATTGCTGGGAAAGGATTGTTATAGCCGAAGAAAGGATGATGATCAACCAAGCCTTCAGCACTTTCAGGAAATCAGGATCCCTGAATGCAAGGGACAAGTGAAAGGAATAACCGAACCTGACCGTCAATATGATACAATAAGCCATCTGAAGCAACGAGCCGATGACAGTACCTAGCGCCATGCTGAATGCGCCAAGCGTATCAGAAAGGAAAGTAAGGCAAAGGATTATTGCTATGGAACAAAACAAGGGAGACAAGGAAGCAAGTAAAAACTTCCTATCACACTTCAGCAATCCCCAGAAAACTGTTGCAATTGAAAGAAACGCAAGAAAAAGCATAAAAGCCGGTAGCAGGTTTCCACCGAGTCTCAGGCTTTCACCTTTGAAATCACTGATAAAACCAAAAATATCATAACGGAACAGATACGTGATGCCGACAAGCAGAAGGAAAAGACCTGCCTGAAATGATACGATAAGAGAAAGTAGCCTGCTGCGGTCCTTTTTGCTGTCCATAGTTGAAAAACCAGGTATGAAAGCAGCATCAGCAGCACCCTCAGCAAAAAGTTTCCTCAGGCTGTTCGGGAAAAAATAAGCGACATTGATGACATCTGCAACAGCCCCTGCACCGAAAGCAGCAGTAAGGGCCCTCGCTTTTATGATGCCCAGCAATCTCGATGCCAGCGTACAGGCCATTACCTGAAAACTATGCCTGCTATTTTCCTGTACCGTAGAATCTTTCAAGATAATCTCGCTTGAATTGGGCAAATCGGTCTTCCCTGATTGCCTGACGTATACGTTCCATAAAATGATAAAGATAGGTCAGATTATGTTCCGTTGCAAGCATGCCGGCCAACATTTCCCCAGTCTTGACCAAATGATGCAGGTAAGCCCGTGAATAATGGGTACAAGCTTCACATGTACATCCCTCCTGCAACGGTCCATGGTCGAAGGTGTGTATTGCCTTCTTCAGCGTTACGATGCCATCATCGGTAAAGACTGCACCGTTTCTTGCCATTCTGGTTGCAAGTACACAATCAAAAAGATCAATACCGTTCTCCACTGCAGCCAGAATGTAATCCGGAGAACCGATGCCCATCACGTATCTCGGTTTTGCCTCATCGATGTAAGATGCCGTATAAGCCAAGTAGTCAAGGAACTTGCTTTTTTCCTCACCTACCGACAGCCCACCGATAGCAATACCGGGGAAGTCAAGGGAAGAAATGAACTCAGCGCTTTCTTTGCGTAAATCCTTGTAGAAATTGCCCTGTACGATACCGAACAGCTTGCCATGAAAGTCTTCTCCAAGTTCTTCGGCTTGATGTTGGGATCTCTGAGCCCAGCTATGCGTGATGTCCATAGCTTCCTTTGCAGCCTTGTAGGTTATATTCGGAGGTGTACAGACATCCAATACCATGCAGATATCTGATCCGATGCTTTTCTGGACATTGATGACTTTTTCAGGAGTAAAGACATGTCGGGAACCGTCAATGTGAGACTGGAACTGTACGCCGCTTTCTTTTATCTTACGCAGGTTCGAAAGTGAAAACACCTGAAATCCACCGCTGTCAGTAAGTATGTTACCCTGCCAATTGGAAAAATTATGCAAGCCGGAAAAACTATCAAGGACTTCAGTTCCGGGACGAAGATACAGATGATAGGTATTTGCCAAGATAAGGTTATAGCCAATCTGCTTTACTTTGTCATGGTAGATGCCTTTTACCGTTCCATTTGTGCCGACCGGCATGAAGGCAGGTGTCTGTACGACGCCATGGCCCAGCGTAACCTGCCCTAGCCTGGCATGGGAACCAGCATCCTGATGTATCTTTTTATAAATAAGTTCACTCATGTTTTATTCCTGTCAAACTTGAATAGAAGCGGTAGGAAGCATACCACAAAATAAGGAATCATGACACCCCAGCCAGGTGAAATGACACCTTGACGAGACAGAATCTGCAGAAGCATCTTGCCTACATAGTAGACAATGGCAATAAGAATTGAACTGAAGATAGAAAAAAGAAAAACATTACGTCTGTTCCTATAATCGATCAGACAGGCTATCCAAGCCATGACGAGGACAGTCAAGGGTGTAGACAGACGATCATAGAAGGTCGTTGCCTGCTCCCACCATGATTCAATGTCTACCCGATGAAGTTGCCCGAGGTATCGGATTGCAAGATTGATTCCCATAGTAGCTATGTCCGTAGAATTATTACGGAAGAGATTTGGCGCCAATGTCACACGGTTATCTGAAAAACTATCCATGCGTACTCTTGGAAGTTTTCCTGCCTCAGGTGTCGATACCAATGCATTCTTGAATTCCCACACACCGTCCGAGAAAATTGCCCTGTCAGCATCTACCCGTCTGGAAATTTTTCCCTGACTGTCCTTGAAGACCAAGGTGGTATCCCGAAGACTTCTGTCACGCTCAACATATCGCCTGGCATAGAGGATATAGCCTTGGGATTCATCCATAAGCGTAATATTCCGATTGTCAAAGTTCTGGGTAGTCTTGAACAGTCCATCAACATACTGTTGATGATCAACAGTCGTCGGAAGAACAACAAACTCATTGAAGAAAAAGGTACTGACAGAAATGACCATTGACAAAATCAAGATAGGTGCCAGTATCCTGGGTAGCGAAAAACCACTTCCCATCAAGGCAATCATCTCATTGTTTGCATAGAGCTGTGACAGGAAAAACGTCAGAGTAAACAAGATGGCCGGAGGCAATACCAACATGAAAGCCTGCGGGGCATAAAGCAAAGTTGCCCAGACAATCTGAAGTTTTCCCACATCATGGGAAACATAAGAATCAAGTTTTGAAAACAAATCAACTGACATGAGCATCAGGGTACATAACAGTACGGACAGTATCAGTATCCTGAGTATGGAAGAGACAATATGACGGTCCAGCAACTTCATGTCATCCTCCGTATCTTGAGCAAAACCATTGCCAAGACAAACATAAGCGCATTCGGCATCCAAATCCAAAAAAGAGGATTTACCATATGGGAAAAGACTTGGAGCTGGGCAAAGAAAAGCAAATACCAATAACTGACTGCAACCAACATAGAGATGGCAAAACCAAGAAGCCTCCCATGCCTGAACTTTACGAAACTCAGGGGGAAAGCAATGAATACCAAGAAGAAACAAGCAGCAGAAAGTGCAAATTTTTTTTGAAGTTCAGCCCTGAAGTATTGCAGATAAAAGTCCTCAGGTCGTTTTTTACCCAAAGATTTGAAATGCTGGTAGTCAGATACAAGTTGTTTCCTTCCTGTGGCAGCATCAGAAAGTCCGAAAGCAAGTTCATCCGATGCTTGCCTCAGATCTTTTCTCCAATCCTGCACGTCTTCTTGCAAAGCTTTGCTGTTCTTACGTATCTTTGCAAGCAGATCGACCGTACTGAGGTTACTTGGTGCATTCGTTCCCATTGAGGGGACTTGGGAAGAAAAATCAAGGAAAAGCCTCGCATGTTTTCCCTTTGCCACACTCCAGTCTTCCAAGCTGTTTTTTCTGGTAACCATCAGGTTCGGGTTCTCGAGATCCAGCATGTAGATGAAATTGAGAGGATCAACCAATGCAAGGGTCCCTTTTGCAGCCCCCAACAATTGGTCATCCCCATTCGATTGCTTCTGCATGATGACAAGGTCATTGATCGTCTGTCCCTCAACATGTCCATTTGAAATGATTACATCACCGATGGAATTGCTACTGTTGCTTTTCACTTCCAGTGTCGGCAGAGAAGACATCAGATGAGTATAAAGCTTGCGATACTGTACGGCAGAATACGGAAGCAACATATCTGCAACAAGAAAAGTAGTACACGATAGGACGATGGAAATGCAGATGATCGGAGCGTAGATGCGCCTGAGCGAATAGCCGACAGACCGAAGAGCAAGAATCTCATTCGTGCTGGTAAATTCTCCGATTACCATCGATGCCCCGGTAAGGGTTGCAAAAGGAAAGGTATAAAGAAGGAACTGAGGAATAGCCAGCAAGACCAATGTAAACAAGGAATCAGGGGCAATCTTGTTCATCGGAATCTGCTTGGCAAGAAGCAGAATCTGATTGACAAAGAAAATCATAAAGAAAAAAACAAATGCTGCACAGAAAGAAAGCAGATATTGCCTGCTCACATAGTATCTTGCCAAAGAATACTCTGCTTTTCCCCGTTGCAACAACTCATACTCCAGTGGAACCGAAGCCACCTTCCCCACGCTCGGTAACATCCAAAGTCGCAACGGCCTTGAATGAAACCTGACAGACGGGTACAATGACCAGCTGCGCAATCCGATCTCCGTCATTCAGGTGAAAAGTCTCATTCCCTAGGTTTATCAGAATTACCTTGACCTCTCCCCTATAGTCGGCATCGATGGTACCCGGTGCATTGAGAACCGTAATTCCATTGCGGATAGCAAGTCCGCTACGTGGCCTTACCTGTGCTTCAAAACCCTCAGGAATGGAAAGCTTCAGTCCTGTAGGGACCAATACACGTTCCATCGGTTTGATGATGAGCTCACCGTCAAGATGAGCCCTCAAGTCAGCACCTGCACTGAGGGCCGTAGCCTGCAGAGGAAGGGAAACCCTATCCTCTGTACATACTGGTATGGTAATCACTGCCATCAGTTCTTATCGTCCTTCTTTTCCAAATCCATCAAAGCATCTATGTAAGAAAGATTCAACCTGTTTTGTCTGTCAATTTCAATCAGTTTGACAGGAATTTCCTGTCCGACTTTCAGCACATCCTCAACGTTGTTGACACGCTTCTTTGAAAGCTTGGAAATATGACACAGACCTTCCTTGCCTGGAAGGATTTCAATGAAAGCACCGAAATCCATGATACGCTTTACCGTTCCATTATAGATGCGGCCGACTTCTGGCTCCTCGATTATCTGATTGACCAGGTCACGTGCAGCCTTTGCAGCCTTGCTGTTCGGTCCGTAGATGGTGATGGTTCCGTCATCTGAAATATTGACTTCGGCACCACTCTGTGCCGCAATTCCCTTGATGGTCTTTCCACCTGTACCGATGACTGCACCTATTTTTTCTTCAGCCACCTTCATGGTAAGAATCTTCGGTGCGTTTTCATTGACTTCAGTCCTAGGTGCAGCAATTGCTTTTTTCATGATACCAAGGATATGCAGTCTACCTTCCTTTGCCTGGGCAAGTGCCTTGCTCATGATCTCAGGAGTAACACCAGCAATCTTGATATCCATCTGGAAAGCCGTGATACCATCTTCAGTACCGGTTACCTTGAAATCCATATCACCCAAATGGTCTTCTTCACCAAGGATATCGGAAAGAATGACATACTTGGAATAATCAGCTCCTTCAGTAATCAGACCCATGGCAACACCTGCAACAGGCTTCTTGATGGGAACACCTGCATCCATGAGAGACAGGCAGCCGCCGCAGACACTGGCCATTGAAGAAGAACCGTTGCTTTCCATGATATCGGAAACGACACGGATGGTGTACGGGAATGTTTCCTTTGAAGGAACCACAGCCTGCAAAGCCCTCTGTGCAAGATGTCCATGGCCGATTTCCCTTCTTCCGGTGGTCAGTCTGCCTGTTTCTCCTACGCTGTACGGAGGAAAGTTATAATGCAGCATGAAGGAAGAAAAAGTTTTTGCTCCATCAATATCATCAAACATCTGTTCATCACTGGCAGTTCCGAGTGTGGTAGTTGCCAAAGACTGTGTTTCACCACGGGTAAACAATGCAGAACCATGGGTCTTGGGAAGAACACCTACTTCACAGGTAATGGGACGGATTTCCGTCACTTTCCTTCCATCAGTCCTTACCCCTTTGTCAAGGATAGACTTACGCAATATGGTATATTCCAGTTCATCATACATTGCAGCCATCTGGGCAGGTCTCTTGGGATCTTCTGCGATGACCTGTGCATATTCACTGTTGATCTGCTCATGCACCTTTTCCAAGGCTGCATAGCGCTTCTGCTTTCCTTTTACGAACGAAGCTACTTCAACCAAGGGATATGCAGCAGCCCTTACCGGCTCAATCCAACTCATATCGATGTCTTCATGGAATACCGGAAGTTTTTCCTTGCCTGCAAGTTCCTTCAGTTCAAGCTGTGCCTGGCAGATCTGCTTGATGACAGGATGAGCCTTGGCAATTGCTTCAAGCATGGTCTCTTCGCTTACTTCCTTTGCCCCGCCTTCAACCATCGTGATACCGACCATAGTTCCGGCAACTACGATATCCATTTCAGCTTTTTCAATCTGCTGGAAAGTCGGGTTGACAACAAGTTCTCCATCGACCTTGGCCATCCTTACAGCTGCAATAGGACCATCAAAGGGAATATCACTTATCGTTACAGCCGCAGAAGCTGCGTTGATGGCAATGATATCAGGACAATTGATCTGATCGGTCGAGACAACCGTAGGAATTACCTGGATCTCACGGCCAAATGCCTTGTCAAACAAGGGTCTCATTGGACGGTCAATCAGACGGCTTACCAAAATCTCCTTGTCTTTCGGTCTAGCTTCTCTCTTGAGATAACCTCCGGGAATTTTCCCGGCAGCATAGAATTTTTCATTGTATTCCACGGAAAGGGGAACATAATCGAGAGCCTCTGTAGGAGCTGGGCCACAGCAGACCGTTGCAACGACTGCGCTTCCTGCATAGCGTGCATAGACTGCACCATTGGCTTGCTTGGCAATTTTTCCCGTTTCAAAGATCAGTTCGTCATTACCGATGCGAACACGTGAAGTCTTTGTTTCAAACATGTATTGTTCCTTTGCCTTTCCAATAGTTTCTTTCAACCCTATTATAATTTTCCATAGCAGGCTTCCTCACAGCGAAAAACTCCTAAAGAAAATCCAATAGGAAGGAACTATCAGAAAGTAATTGAGATTATGCAATTTTCATTGCAGACCTAATTATCACAGAATCCTTTGTTTCATGCAAGGTCTGAAACATGTTTTCAACAACATTCCACAGGGAGTCCTTGCTATCAGGAAATAAAATGACCGATATATTTCTTTGGAAAGGCTAAAGCCAAAAAAGAGACACCTGTATAAAGCAGGTGTCATGCAATTTACAGAAGAAACTATTTTCTGAGGTTCAGTTCCTGCAGAAGAGCCCTGTAAGCAGTAATATCCGTTTTGTTGAGATAGCGCAACAGCCTTCTTCGCTGACCAACCATCTGCAACAGACCTCTTCTGCTGGCGTGGTCTTTCGGATTCTGCTTGAAATGGCCTTGCAAATCATTGATACGGGCTGTCAACAATGCAATCTGGACCCTTGTACTGCCGGTATTAGTGGCAGATTCACCGAACTTGGCTATGATTTCAGCCTTCTGTTCCTTTGTAATCATCTTGTTACCCCTTCGGCTGGATTAATTCCAGTCCATTTTTTTGCAAGAGAAACGTATCCTCAGTGTCAACTTCAAGCACATGGGCATCAATTCTGACGCTTACAGGCTCGCTGTTTCCTGCTACCCTGGCATCATACAGACCCTGCCGGGGAAGCAACTGTTTCAACTCTTCTCTTTTATAATACAGACAGCTACCGGAAACATGGGAGGGTGTTGACCCCAAGTCCAGCAAATACGGTCTGCCGAGCAATTCCCGGACAATGTCCAGTCTGCCCTCGACAAGTTGTTTTCTGACCATGCTGCTGCTGATGACCTTTCCCTTGCAATCAAGGACTGCAGGAGGAACAACCAGAACAGTAGCAGGATACTTTCGAAGCAGATATTCCCGCAGCTGAGAAGCCCCATAAGACGTAGTGGGTTCACCGCATCGGAAATCCTCTCCGACGATCACCTTGTCCACCTTTACCGAAGCAAAAACTGAATCAAGGAACCTGTCTGCGCTAAGTTTACTGAATTCAGGAGAAAAGTCAATTACTATCTCCTTATCAAAACCAAGTTTCTCAAATATCCGGCTACGTTGTTCCTGTGTCGTCAACGGTAAACGTCTTTTCATCGTACCACACAGCATCTTGGGATTGACATTGAAAGTCATGACAAGTGCCAATGTATCCTTCCTTCGATTTTCAAGGCAATGTGAAAGGATAGAAATATGTCCTCGGTGCACTCCGTCAAACACACCGATGGTAAGATTGGCATGGAAGGATTCCAATGGTCTGCCCGCTGTAAATTCAGTAAAAGAAATCCTCTCCATTGCTAGTTCTCCTGCGGTATACGGGCAATAACCTTAGTACAGTTGCCTCCTGCATCAAATTCAATGACAGCCTTCAGCAACCCATCTGAAGTATACAGCAATCCATAACGGAAATCACAGGCAGAAGTGCAATCAACTGTAAGTTCTGATTTGTCGGGCCTTTTTCCACTGGACATCAACGAAAGGAAGGCCTTGTCAGGAATCGTACAGGAAACTACTCCCTTGAGCCTCAGCAACAAAGAATCCCTCTGAGATGCAAGACGGGAAATACCTTCATCATCATCTCCAGCTACAGCTTCATCAACCGTATAGGGACCTATGGAAGTCCGCCGCAATGCAACCAGATGCCCTCTGCTTCCACAGCTGAGGGCAAGGTCCCGTGCAATGGAACGGATATAGGTCCCTTTTGAAACCTCGAGATGGCAGGAAAGGTCCTTTCCGTCCCAAGACAAAATCTCAAAGGAACGGATATAGACCGGCCTCTGCTTCATTTCAACCTGTTTGCCTTCCCTTGCCAATGCGTAAGCACGCCTGCCATTGACATGGATGGCAGAATACTGCGGCGGAGCCTGAAGAATGGAACCAGAAAAATGTTCCTGAATTGCCTGCTTTATGCAGGACAGCTGAGGAACAGGTGCTGTTGCCACGACCTCGCCTTCGGGATCAAGCGTATCAGTCTCTTCTCCGAATCTGATCGTAGCCGTATACCCCTTGTCCAAACCAGAGAAAAGCCCGTTAAGTTTCGTCAACGGTCCGGTGAGTACGATCATAAGCCCTTCGGCAAATTTGTCCAGCGTCCCGCAATGCCCTACCTTGCCGCCAGTTTTCCTTTTTATTGCTCCCAACGACTGAAAACTGGTCAAGCCACATTTCTTGTCAATCAGGAGCACAGAAGCCCTATTTCCCATCTTGGACCAAAGAGTCAATCAAATTGTTGATTTTCTGGGCATCCCGATAGGACGTATCCATCTTGAATGTCAGTCTGGGAGTATTCTTCGTACCAAGCAGATGGCCCAGCTTTCCCTGGATAAAGGGTGCTGCACTCTGCAATCCCTCAACACTTTTCTTGAGCACAGAGTCCTCAAGAAAAGAAGAAATATACACCGTGGCATAGGAATTGTCATGGGATAAGGAAACCTTGCTTACAGAACAAAGGGAATTTACCTTTCTGTTCTTGATCTCACCATTGACGATAAGGGTACTGATTACCTGAGAAATCTTAGTTTCAATCCTGTCCTGACTGTACTGACTCATCCTGCTTTACCTCTTCCAGATTCCTGGCGACTTCCTGGGTTTCTACAATCTCAAATATATCTCCGACCTTGATGTCCTGGAAATTCTCAAGTCCGATACCACATTCAAATCCAACGGCAACTTCCTTGGCATCATCCTTGAAACGCTTGAGACTGGTCAACTTGATCAGATCCTTTGAAATCTGGATATTGTCTCTGATGACCCTGACCAAACTATTGCGTTTTACCTTGCCTTCCGTGACATAACAACCGGCAATTATACCGATCTTAGGCACCTTGAAGGTATCCCGTACTTCAACCTTACCGATATCAACTTCCTTGATGACAGGCGAAAGCAGGCCGGCCATTGCAGCGGTCACGTCATCCACGACATCATAGATGATGTTATACTTGCGGATTTCAACCTTTTCCTGGTCTGCCAAAGCCTGTGCTCGAGGCGTAGGCCGTACATTGAAGCCAATGACCAAAGCATCGGAAGCAGATGCAAGCGTAATATCACTTTCAATGATAGCGCCGGCACTTGCACGTATGACATTCAGCTTGATTTCATTGTTGGACAGTTTTTCCAAAGATCCCTGAAGAGCTTCAACGGAACCCTGTACGTCACCTTTGATTATGACGTTGAATTCCTTCATGTTGCCTTCCTTGATCTTCGAGTACATATTCTGCAAGGTAAACTTGTTCTCACTTGCCATGGTGCCGAGCTTCTGCAGTTCCTGCCTCTTGGCTCCTACCATCCTTGCCTGTCTTTCATCTTCCGTCACCTGGAAGGGATCACCAGCACTTGGAATATTGCTCAGGCCGATGATTTCGACAGGAGAGGAAGGTCCTGCTTCTGAAATCTTCTTGCCGGTATCATTGAACATGGCTCGTACTCGCCCAGGATAGATACCTGCGACGTAGTAATCACCTTGATGCAACGTACCACGTTGGATCAATACCGTAGCTACTGTACCACGCCCCTGGTCAATCCTTGACTCAAGGACTTTACCTTCTGCCCTGCAATCAGGGTTTGCCTTCAGTTCCAGAATCTCACTTTCCAGCAGGATGGTATCAAGCAATTCATCAATACCTTGCTTCTTCAAGGCAGAAATCTTGCAGTACAGTGTCTGGCCACCCCACTCTTCCGGCATCAGTCCAAGATCGGAAAGCTGCTGCATGACCCTCTCAGGATTAGCCTCGGGAAGGTCGCATTTGTTGATTGCAACGATGATAGGTACTTTTGCGGCCCTGGCATGATCGATTGCCTCACGTGTCTGCGGCATGACGCCGTCATTTGCGGCTACGACGAGGACGACAATGTCAGTAACCTGTGCACCACGGGCCCTCATCATCGTGAAAGCAGCATGTCCGGGAGTATCCAGGAATACGATATTGCCCCTGTCCTTGAGGTTGACCTTATATGCACCGATATGCTGGGTGATTCCTCCGAATTCGCCTCCGGCAACATTGGTAGACCGTATTGCATCGAGCAATTTCGTTTTACCATGGTCAACGTGACCCATTATGGTTACGATCGGTGCTCTGGGCTTAAGATCTTCCTTCGTATCCTTATCCGATTCAATGATTGTCTCATCGTACAAGGAAACAAGATGGACTTCACAATTATACTCACTTGCAATAATCTCTGCAGTCTCATGGTCAATCATCTGGTTGATCGTTACCATCTGTCCCATTGAAAAGAGCTTGGAAATGATATCCGTAGCCTTGAGATTCATTTTCTTTGCAAGGTCAGCAACAGTGATGGATTCCATCATGTCAATGGATTTTGGAACTGCTGCAAGCTTGGCTGCAACCTGTTCCCGCTTCCTCTGGATCTGGAACTCCTTCTCCATCTTGGCATCACGCTTCTGATAGTTTTTCTTGCTGTTACGGTTCTGGGAACGCTTTTGGGTCTTCCCTGTGTCAACCATAGGCCGGTCAGACGTACCATTGTTACTGCCTCCAGTCCGAGGCCTGAAACCGCCACCCGGTCTATTATTGGAACCAGGTCTGCCACCAGCATATCCTCCGCCAGGTCTGCCGGCATATCCCCCACCGGACCTGCCAGCGTATCCTCCGCCGGGCCTGTTATTGGAACCAAAGCCTGTAGATGGACGTCCGCCGGCATTATAGCCTCCACGGTTGTTGTAACCACCGCTCCTGCTGTTACCTGAAAAATTACGGCCGCCACCATTGTAATTGTTATTACGGTTATATGTACGGGTAGGCCGTGAACCCGGTGCAGGTTTGCCACCTACGGTCCCAGCAATCCTAGGACCTTGGGAAGGAACCGGCATTTCCTGTTCAATGACTCCAGGATTCTTGCTTTGCCATTCGGCATGGTCCTTTGCAGTCTGGCCTTGGTTCGGCACAGGAGGCAGATTCTTGGACCGAATGATGACTGGCCCATTGTGAAGAGGTGAAATACCTTTTCTCGTAATTGGTTTGCCCAATCCAGGTCTGACGACACTGTTGCCGGCTATGGTCTTTCCTTCAAATTCCTTGGCTGCCTTGTCTTTCTGTTTCTTAGGTTCAGACTCCGTCACATTCCTCTGCTGCGAAGTAGCAGCAGTCCCCGTGCCGGTATCCGGTTGCACAAATTTGGAAGGTTTGACAGGTTGTGACTTGACTATGATTACTTTTTTCTTGACCCTCACAACCTTCTTGCGTTCCGGCCGTGACTTTGCTTCATCATTGGCTGTAGTAGTTTTTGGTTGTTTGATCAATGTTGGTTTTTTTACTTCACTCATTTATTTCGCTTATTCCTCATCTTCGGTCTCAGTATCATGGTCCACCGCTTCATCTTCTTCCTTGGTGTCCTCAATGGTTTCAAAGGCAAGTCCAGTACCACAATTGGGGCATTCGGTCATGTCAGGGGTAATGGTATAACCGCAATTCGGGCACTTGTATTCGACCTGTTCGGTTTCCTCTTCTTCATCGACGATATCTACATATTGTTCAATCACAGACTGGATGCTATCCAAATCCTCCTGTGTAAAATCACCGAACTGTGCAAAGTCATTCGGTGTAAGATTGACATACTCTTCTACTGTATATATATCATGGAACTGCAGCTTCATCACAAGATTCTTATCAATCGGAAGTGATGCAAGTTCGAGCTCATCCTCATCGATACCGCTTTCCTGACCTTCCTCAACCCTACCGGCAGGGACAAGATCATCAGTTTCTCCGACTTCTTGTTTTTCTTCCTGAGGTTGCTGCTCCATCTGTTCATCGCCGGCAACAAGCTGTTCATCATCAAAGGCCGGTGCAAACAAGGATTCTGCCTTCTGCCTTGCGACATCGGTCAACTCCAAGTCATTGAACTGTTCCGGAGTCTTGACATCAATCTTCCAATCACACAGTTTCTTTGCCAGCTTGACATTGGTTCCGCCTCTGCCGATAGCAAGGGACAGCTGGCTTTCATCTACGATTGCTACAGCACTGTAGGTCAATCGGTCAAGGATGATCACATCCTGGACCTGTGCAGGAGAAAGGGCATTCTTGATGAAATTCACTGGGTTCGGATCAAAATGAAGAATGTCAATCTTTTCCCCTTCCAGTTCATTGATGACTGTCTGGATCCTGTTGCCTTTCAGTCCGACGCAGGCTCCTACCGGGTCAATATCAATATTGTTTGAAGCAACGGCAACCTTACATCGGATTCCGGCTTCCCTGGCAATTGCCTTGATCTCAATCTGATGATTGGCAATTTCCGGGACTTCAAGTTCAAAAAGCTGACGGACAAGTTCAGGGCTTGTCCTGGAAAGGATGACCCTGACACCTCTGTCCCCTTTCTCGACTTTTTCTACATAGCACTTTATCTTCTCATCCTGCTGGTAACTTTCACGCGGAGATTGGAACCGCCTGGGAAGTATGCCTTCAGTGCTGCCGATATCCACAAAGATATCACCTCTGACCTGTCTGTTGAAATAGCCAATGATCAGCTGGCCTTCCTTTGTCTTGAATTCACTGTAGATGGCATCCTTCTGGATATCACGGAAATCCTGGTGTGCTTTCTGCTTTGCACTCTGTACACTGATTCTGTCAAATTCCCTGTCGATATCAATGGGAATGAGGAGCACATCACCTACTTCACAGTCTGCATCAAGTTTCTTTGCTTCTTCAATAGGGATTTCAAACATTTCCTCATAGTAGTTGTCGTCATCAACTATTTCTTTCCGTGCAAACAATTCAACAGTATTCAAGTCATCACTGAACTTGACGACTGCATTTTCATCAGTTCCATATTTACGTTTATATGCAGCCTTGAGAAAGTTTTCTATGGTTGCCAGAACCAGATCCTTCGAGATCCCTTTCTCTTCTATCATCGAATTGATGGCATTGCTCAGATCAGTTCCCATGTGATCTATCCTCCCAAATATATTCTAACTTAGCTTTCTGGATTGAGTCAAAGAAGATTTCCATATCATCAGAATCATCATCAGACTTCATTGGCTGTCCATCACTTGTCCTGCAATCGGTCAAAATTACTTTTTTTTCTTCCGTTGCAAGTATAATGCCGGACAGCCACACCTTGCCGGCAGGAAGAAAAACACGTACCCTTTTCCCTTTGAACAGAGAAAATTCATGGGCATCATGCAATACTCGCTGCAAGCCTGGAGTTGATACTTCAAGCTGCAGGTCCTTACCGGAAGGAAGTTTTGCTTCCATCCGCGTCTTGATCAGGTTATGCACCGTGGCACAATCATCAACGCCGGTTTCGCCGGCCTTCAAAATGATGGTGACATGCATGCTATAAGCAACCGGAGTATCTGAGGCATTGATATCAACTATCTCCATGCCCAATTGTTCAACCATCGGCTGAAACTCCTGATAAAGTGGTGTTGTCGTTATACTATTTCTCAATGATACCTTTCCTCATAAAAAAAGACCAATAATAAGGGGACCTTTCGGAGGTCCCCAAACAGTTAATCTTCATTAACGCGCTCAGAGTAGACGATTGACAGTTCCTTGTCAAGTGGTATTGCACAGAAATCATGGCCCCCTGGTTCCTGCAATTCAATTCCCAGCCAGGCAGACACATTCCGGCAACTCATGCAACTGTGCTGCAACCAATGTGCGTGCCTGGACACAGGATGTACCTGTGACTACGATATCGTCAACAAGGATAGCTTTCCATCCAAGCCTGGACAATGTATCGGCCTTTCCTACTTTTCTCAGTTCAAACAAATCAACCGTATCATCATGATTCTTTCCACCAAAGCGTTCGGGTCGGCATTTCCTTCTCAGCAGATGCACTGCTGCAAAATGATTGCCATCCGCCTTTTCAAGCAAGCCTGCAATATCTGCCATCTGGTCAAAGCCCCTTTTCCGTCGTCCTGCCCTGCTGCAGGGAATCGGAATGATCATCCAGCCTGGATGTGGGGAACTTTCCGCAGGAAGGGCTTCAAGCAGTCGGCGTAATGCAGAAACAAAAACAGAAGAAAGGTTCCTGTTGCCTCCTGATTTCCATGCTGTCATCAGAATGCTGACAAGACCTTCATAGTGCCAACCATAGTATATGCCATCTTCCTCACGGAGAGTAAAATCCGAAAAAAGCCTGGCATTGCATTCCCTGCACAGCAGCTGGTCACAAGGTCTTTTACAGAGGCTGCATCCCCAATCCATCCTTTTCTCTTTCCTCCTTGCCGATCTCATCCTTCAGCTTCTGCACAAAGAGCATTGCCTGCATCGGTGTGGCATGTTCCAAGTCGAAGGAAGCAATCTCATCAAGTATTGGAGAAAAATCAGGAATATCAGTTTCCTGTACCTGTTCCTTCTTGTCCATTTCATCAAGCAGGAAACTCGAAAAAAGGTCCATATCCATTGAACCCATCACATAGCTGCTGAAATATTTCCTCTGGAAACGGGAAGCGTCCTTCAAGATCGAAGCCGGGACACCGGCAAGCTTGGCCACATGAAGTCCATAGGAAGATGTAGCGATGCCATCGATGACCTTTCGGACAAAGATTACCTGCTTACCCTGTTCCTCTACCTGCAGGGTCTTCAGCTGCACCTTCGAGGTATCGAGAAGTGTCAGCTCATGGTAGTGCGTAGCAAACAGGCACTTTGCCCCGAGTCCTACCAGATAATTCATGAAAGCAAATGCAAGGCTCATGCCATCCTGCGTACTTGTACCCCGCCCTATCTCATCCATGATGACGAAGGATTTCCTGGTAGCAGTCCGCAATATGCGGGCAGCTTCCTGCATCTCTACCATGAACGTAGATTCACCTCTTGCAAGGTTGTCTGAAGCTCCTACCCTACAGAACAGCTTGTCTACCAATGACAGGCTACAGGCAGCAGCAGGGACAAAGCTGCCGACTTGTGCCAGTATGATGATCAGGGCACATTGTCTCAGATAGGTCGATTTACCTGCCATGTTCGGTCCGGTAATCAGTGCAAAACGCTTTGAATCTTCTGTAAACTCCAGGGAATTTGCAACGAATACTCCTGGTCCAAGTTGTTTTTCCACTACGGCATGCCGTCCGTCCTTGATACAGAGGGAATCTTCTTCCGCAAAAACCGGCCTGCAGTAATTGAGTTCAACGGCAACCGTGGCCAAGGCCTGCAGCACGTCTATCCGGCTGAGCGTATTGCCCAAGGCAAGAAGCAGGTCGTGGGCATCGGCACATCGTTCGACAAGAGCTTTGTATACCTGCTTTTCCCTTTCTTCGGCAGCAAAGCTTCCCTGAAGGATCTGCTGATCCATTTCCATAAGTTCCCTGCTGGTATATCGTTCTGCATTTACAAGGGTCTGCTTACGTATCAGGTCATCGGGAACCTTTGATACATTTGCCTTGCTTATCTCAACATAATGTCCGATAATCCGGTTCTGCCCAAGCTTGACTTTTTCTATGCCCATCTGCTCTTTGAGCCTGTCCATATACTCATCAAGCACATGGGCACTGTTTCCCCTGATATGCCTCAGTTCGTCCAACTTGCCGTCATAACCATCCTTGATAACCAGACCTTCCTGGAACAGTCCTTGGACGTCTTCCCTTATCGCCCGGTTGATTTCGTCTACCAAGGCAAGCAGCTGCTCCAGGCCCTGCTCCCCTATGCTGGAAAGGCCACTTGTCTCATCTGTTTCCAATCTGCTGGCATCTACAAGCTTGCCATAAGTAGTCCAATCTTTCGTAATGAGGTCAAAGAATGCCGATGCAGTACGGCTTATGCCAAGCAGATCAGCAGGACTGTTCCGCCGCATCGTAATGCGGGAAGTAAGGCGCACCAGATCCAAGACTTTTGACAATATGGTACGTATACGTTCCCTTTCTTCCTTATGTTCAACAAAATATTGCACCCAATCCTGACGTTCTTCCAATCTTCCTTTGTCACGCAATGGATTTGCAAGCCACTTCTTCAACAGACGTGAGCCTCCGCTGGTAAGCGTCCTGTCAACCGTTGCAAAAAGCGTATTGGATTTTCCACCATCCTGGGTATTCTGGAGTATCTCAAGGCTTCGGAAACTGGATGCATCGATTTTAAGTGAAGAAGAATTGGTTTTCAGCGTATATCCTGCTATCTGCTTGAGGGAACTCATGGCTGTCTGCTGCAGGTAGTACAGCAATGCTCCTGCGACGCCGATTGCAGGTTCAGCATCTTCAATTCCGAACACCGTCAGATTCGAGATTCCGAATTGGTCGCATAGGAGCTTGAATGAACGACGGTGCTGAAACTGCTGGGAAGAAAGCTTGGTTACCATCTTCTGGGTTTCGTCAATGACTTTGGCAAATTCAGGATATACGAAATAGTCATCATCATCTACAAGTATTTCCTTGGGAGCCAGCGAAGCAAGAAAAGACCTCAAAGAGGCATAGTCACTTTCACAGCCAATGCTCTGGAGACAGAATTCACCGCTGGTGATATCACTATAGGCAAGCCGTATGTAACGGCGGTCAAGCTTTATGCAGGCAAGATAACTGCTTTCCTTCGAATTGAGGAAATCATCATCAACTACCGTTGCAGGTGTAATTACTTGGATAACTTCCCTTTTTGCCAATTGCCGTGCATCATTTGACAATTCCAATTGCTCACATATTGCAATTTTTTTTCCTTCATCCAGCAAGCGCTTTATATAGGACTTTGCAGCATGGTAAGGGATGCCGCACATAGGTACCTGAGCCCTACTCGTCAACGTCAGATTGAGCAATCTTGATACTTCAATTGCATCATCCTCAAACATTTCGTAGAAATCACCAAGACGGAAAAAAAGTATCTTGTCCTTGTTCTGTTCCTTGATTGTCCTGTATTGGACCATCATGGGTGTTTCTTTCTCTTTAGCCATGTGCAAAGTATAGCAACTTCAGTGGATTTTTCCTACAACTATCACAAAAAACAAAAAGGACCTGCCCGCAGGCAGATCCCTCGGTCCCGATCCTTTGCAGGTCAGAACAGATTCGTCGAAATCGAAAGGACGATCTTCATACCATTGAATATGCCGCTTCCGAAATCGAAGAGAGAACCATCATCCCATGAGAAACCATCCGATGCAGTCCATGTGGCATCCTTGACAAGATACAACCCTATGGGAAGACTTGGAATCTTGACCTTGACGCCGGTTCCTGCAGCCAAATACCAGGTGTAATCGGAAGGGTCTCCAGTCATTTCAGAAAGATATTCCTTTACCGTAGTAGCGCTGACGAATGTATCCCATGCAACCATCTTGTCAACCAAAGTGGTCTCAACCGACAACTTGTTGTCAAACAGGAAAGCCTGGTCCGTAAGTACATCATGGCCCAAGGCAATGGTCATACCATCGATATAGAGCATTTCACTGCTTGTTGCACCGCTCTGGGCATCTTCTTCCCAACTGCCGTCACTCAGCACGTACTGCGGGAACATGAAACTGATTGAAGATGCAAAAGATGCAACTGTCTTCTGTTTCTTGCCGTTGATTTTCATCGCACCGATCTGCCTGAAGATCGAGAATGAGGTTGCACTCTTGATATAGTTTGAAATACCACCCAGCACACCTCCGGCATAGGTAATGGTCTGGGTAAGCAAATAGCCCTTCGTAGTCTGCTGGACCAAGTCCCTGCCATCCCAGCTCAGACCGATCGAAAGCAGATTGGAGAACTGCCACTGGTCAGCATAGAGTTTGATCAGATAGTTATACGGATCGTATTGTTCATCATATGAGGCCCTGTTCACGCCGATGGAAAGCCCTGTACTTGCTTTGAGGGAACCGGCATCATACCGCCAAGTATATCCGGTATTGTAACCGACAGCCACTCTCCAGCTTTCATATTCCATGAGCTCGTCTGCAGCAGGGGTAGCCTTGCCTGCAGCAACATATGCCTCATAGCTGCTATAGCCACTTGGATAGGCTTTTGCTGATGCATGGCCTCTATAGTACGGACTGTTTGCTCCGCGTTGGAGGATATCTGTCTCATCTGCATGCCTGAAGGTAAGCGTAAAACCATTGGACCAAGGTATGTCTCCGAACCACTCATCAGTATAGCCCAGTACTACCTTTTGGGTTGACGGACTCAAGGTAAGGGAAAGCGAAAGATCATTGCCGGTTCCTGAGAAGTTGTTGTCGGTCCATGTAAGGAATCCGCTTATCGGGAACTCGGTGACCGTACCGCCGAAGGTTGCACCGAACTGTACGTTCTTCTGTCCTCCCTCGGTCAGGTTGAAGATGACGTCGACCTGCTTCATGTCTTCAGTATTCTTTATGTCATAGTTCAGATCGGAAAGCAAAAGTGTATTCTGCAGATTCTGCATTGACTTGATCAAGGCTGCCCTTGAGAATATATCGCCCTCGTGAATCGTCAGCTCACGTCTATAGACTTCTTTCTGGGTAGAACCAGTTCCGTTGAGTATGATCTTGCGGATGGTAGCCTGCGGTCCTTCAGTTATTTTCAGATTGAAATTGATGACATGGTTATCCTCATCCTTGGTACGTTCAGGAATGATATTGAAATAGATGTATCCATTGTCGTAGTAAAGCGATGCAATCTGCTGAAGTTGTTCATTGAACTTGGTAAAGTCCATCTCATCACCCTTCTGCATCGTAATCTTGCTGCGCAAGGTTTCGGTAGGATACACGGTGTTGCCTGCAAAGGTAATGGAACCAAGTTTCCAGACTTCGCCCTCTTCGACGGGGAATACAGCCTTGACCCGTTCAAACGTATCATCTGGCTTCGAAATATCGACAAGTTCAGGAGTACTGACCCTGGCAAAGGCATAGCCTCGGCTCTGATAGTAATCCATCAATGTCTGGACATCCCTTGCAATGGTGGTAGGATCATAATACCCGTTGTTGAAGAAAGACCGGGTCTTGGAAGAAACCTTGGCAGAAAGCACATCACTGGGAATCTTTTCATTTCCACTGAATGCAATCTCTCCGATGACAACCTGCCGTCCTTCGTCGATGGTAAACTTCAGGGATACCGTGGAAGTCTTGTCATCAGAAGTCAACGAAGACTCTATCTTAGCATTTATATATCCCTTGCTCTTGTAATAGTCTTCCAGCTTTTTCTTTGCAAGGGACATTTCCGTACCTTTGTAAAAAGTCCCAACCTGAAGGCCCGAAGTATCCAGCAAGTCCGAATCCTTTATCTTTTTGTTGCCCTCGAACACAACATCCCTAAGCAAAGGAATCTCATAGAAATGGAACTTGATTATCATTCCCATGGAATCATTGGGATTTTTCGTAGCTTCAGGATAAAAATAAGTAAAGCACCCCAAATCCTGCAGTTTCTTCTGCAGCTCAGTGAGCAGAGCATCACTGTAATTGTCGCCCTTATACTGATAGAGGATATCCTTTATCGAATCGACAGGTGCATTGATAATCCCGTCATAGGTGATGTCATCTATCTTCAGCCCATCATACCAAGCAGAAAATGCACTTGTAGAAACAATAGACAGAAGAAGCAGTAGAGCCAGTATCTTCCTTTTCATAGGTTCTCCCTGAAAGCTATAAATCATTATCATGTATGTTAACGAAACTCAATCGTCTTGGTTACACTAAAACCCATAGTATCCAAAACATCCGGTATGGACAACTGCTGGGGATTGGTAAAAACAGAAATCCTGCCAAGTGGAGTGGTTTCTTCAAAACTGATCCGAAGATCCATCACCAGATCGTCGGCAAGGAATTTCAATTTATTCTTTTTCTTGCTGGCCATCAAGTTGAACAATATCTGCAGATAAGCATCACTGGAAAGGTACTTTCCCATGTTTATCGTCGTGTTATTCAAATAAAAAGACATCGGTGAATATGTAGTTTCTGTGTTGTCAAAGCTTATGGCACGTACCAAGAGGTTTTCTACTATGTTGCTTCTGATCGAGAAGTTGTCAAGGTTCAATATCTTGGCAATGTTCCTGTTAAGTTCACTTAAACCGTTGATATCAAAGAAGCCAAGGCTTGTAATCATGCTGGTAGCAGCACCTGCAAGAGATGCAACGGAATTGTTTTCTGTAAGGCTTTGCCCTAGAAGAGCCATGATCTGTGCCTGCGCAAGTGAGGGGCTGCTCGTAAATTTCATGGTAAGGTCATTCAGCGGTGACTTTGGCACTGAAAGTGTAATGTTTACTATGTTACTGTCCTCATCAAGGGCCCTGTATGTAGCGGTAAACTGCAGTTGGGGTACAAAAGCACCGGTCTGTGGGTCCGTTGCAAATGCAAAGGAACCATCATCAATATAGAAATTGTTCTTGAAATAGAAGAACTCTCCCTGGGCAATGTCAATCTTTCCTTTTCCGCTCAATTTCTTTGAAGAAGATGCAAAGGAAAAGCTGAACTGCTGGTTCTGTGCAAATGTAGCCTGCATGATCGGAGATGCAGAATTCGGATAGGTGAAGCTTACGCTTGGTCCTAGGGTAATATCAAAGTCAAAGTTTCCTTTCTTACTTGGTACGATGTAACTCGGATATGATTCAAGTCCATACGTAGCCACGGTATTGCTGATCTTGAGCTTTCCTCTTGTCCAATAGTCATCATCGGCAGCATGATAGCTGAAGTTCCCTTTGAATTGTCCGCGGACGTTGATATTCTGCTGGATAAGCGGAAGGAAGAAAGGTACGTAGTCAGCAATATCAAGATCCATGTCCAGTGACTTCATCGCCCATCCATCCATTTCTATCGAAAAGCTTCCCGAAATGGCTACAGGCTGATGTGTATCAGCCCTCTGTACGTTTCCGTTGACGGATGAAGCAGCAATGCGCGTCCCATTGGCAACGAAGATAAGGTTGTTGAACAGGAACAGGCTGTTTTCTGTCCAAAAAGTCCTTGCACTGAAATCATCAAGGAAGAGGGTTCCGTAATATCTGGGCGAAGTCTTGAAATCCTTGATCCTGAGTTCTCCTGTAATGCCGGAACCTTCAAAAGCAAAAACAGGATTATGCATGAGCAACTGGCCCAGATTGACGGGAACATCAATATCTGTCAGCAGCAAATTTCCTTTTCCTTTGAAGTCTGCTTTCCCTTCCATGCTGATGGAAGCAAAATCCTTAAGACTGAATTGCATGGTCTCAGAAGCAAGATGATAGGTACCATTCAGATATGTACTGCTGACCTGCATGGAATCGGCAGAAAAATCTATATCCAGGGTATTGTCAGGGATATGCACCTTGTCTTCTGCACGTAGCTTGAACTGACGGTCAAAAGGCTTGGCATCTTCAAGCAGGTGTACGTTACGAATCGATATCTTTGCCGTCATGCCGGACAAATCCGAAAGAGACAGCTTCCTGATATGCCCTACAAGGGATTTCATGTCCACTTTTCCGAATTCGGCAGAAAAGCCAAGGTCAGCACTGGTTTTTTGATCAACAGGGAAATCCTTGCGCACCGAAGCAAAGTTCATTTTCCCTGCTGCTGTCCTGCCCTTCAAATCAATGCTTATGTTTCCATCCGAAATCGTACTGTTGCCCTTTGCAAATGAAAGGGAACTGAGCGTACATTGCTCTGCCTTGAGGCTCAGGTTGCTTTTCATGCTCAGGCCTTGTCCAGGATTGCTGAGATCAACGATACCATTCAGTGAATTTTCCGTACGGAAATCAGTTTCTCCAGCTATCCTGAGGTTGAGCGAGGTCCCCCCAAGAGAAGGAAACAATGTTCCCAATGACAGCATGGATGCGTCAAGCAGCAGTTTGGTATGGATGGTATCAGTATTGTCCATGACCAGTTCAAGAGTCTGGCTGCGTCCATCTCCCAGACTAAGCAAGAAGGAATATGGGACTTGAAGCCGCGTAGAAATCAATTTATAGAAAGGACTGCCATGGTAAGAAGCTGTCCCGTTATAGGAAACAAGTTTTCCGTCTGCCTGTTTCCTACCAAAGGAAATGGAACTGAAATCGAGACTGTCCGCTGTAAGTTTTCCTGAACAGCCGAACGTATAGTCTCCACCGTTATAGGAAAATACAAAATCCTGCAAACCGGCATACCAGGTATCCTTGTCCGTGTAATCGGCCAGGAATGCTCCGCTGATCGAAGTAGTCGGCAGGAAAGGCAACGGAAGCTTGTCCATGGACAAGGACAAATGGGTCTTGCCCATGAAGGAAGCATAAAGGTTCAGCTGTGCCCCTGAGATGATTGAAAGGGAAAGCCTGTCCATATTGAATTTGATCGACATCGGATAAGTAATGGTATCCAACGTCAGGTCAAGCGAGGAAGTGACCGTCCGTGCAGTACTTGTATCAACGATGCCTTTGATCAACAGGCTCGGGACCGGAGGTGCCACGACCTGATAGCTATACTGCCCGCTTCTGCTTGAATCGAAAGAAACAGACATGATATTCTTGCCGTCCTTGACAGTATCCAGCCTAAGTTCGCCCCTAGGCAGCATTGGATCAAATCCTATCGAACCCTTGTAGCTGAAGCGGTAGCCGAGTACGCCCAGGCTGAATGTATTTACCGTCAGGGTATCTGATTTCATGTAAGCATCCAACGTCATGCCGATATTGAAATGCGACGAAGCAAAGGCAACTGAATTGAAGACCAGCTGCCCGTTGATCCTACCATCGATCGGAACGACTTTGCCTTGTGAAAGCGAACCCTGGATATTCAGGGTTCCCCACATCACCGTAGAATCGGTGATGAACGGATGCAAGGCCGGTGCATAGGTTGCAAGGAAGGGACCGAAAGACATAGGCTTGAAATCGTCAAGGGAAACAACTCCGGAGAAAGATGAGTCCTTGATGGATTTTCCAGAGATGCTGTAGACGCCTTTGATATGAAGGGAATCACCATAGGCAAAATCAGCTTCAACCATCTGCAGCTTGTCTGATTCAAGAGGCAATGTCCCCTGGTAGCCGAGGGAAAGTCCTGCATCCTGGGAGAAAGTCGGCACGCTGATATCCGATACCTTGAGCTGTACGCTCGTCGCCGTAAGGTTATTCCGGCTGCTTGCTTTCAGGTTGACCTTGCAGGTTCCTTTTTGCCCAAGCAAAGGAATGGTACCGGCCGCCTGACCAGAAAGTTGAAGTGAAAGGTCATGGTAATTTTTCCGTAATGTCTCCAGCAGGGATCCATCTCCCATCACAGGTTTGTCCGAAACAGGCGTCCCGGCCACCTCAAGGCCGAGATTGCCGGCAGTGCCATCATATTTGCTGCCTGCAAACGTAAGCTTTTCAAGGGTTCCCTTCAAGGAAGTCGGCAAAGTCCCATTGCAGAGCAGGACCAGCTGCAGGTCTTCCGTACCAAGTTCCAGATGTTCTTTCCCCAACAATGTACAGGAAGCTTTGTTTCCCTTGTGCACGACCAGCTGCAGCTGTTTGTCTACATAGGAAACTGCCAGATCCAAGTCAGTCATCGTAGCATTCGCCTGACTGCTTGTGAACGCAATGTCATCCATCTTCAGATGGACGGAAAAATCCCTCAGGTTGGTAACCAGGCCGGCAGAAAAAGAAGAAACATCAATATTGCCACCAGCGGCGGATGCGACTGCACCTGTCCCTTCTACCGTGACATTGCCAGGTTGAGCCAGGCCATAGGCAATATGTAGCTTTTTCAGGCTTCCTGCATAGGAAGTACCAGCAAAAGAAATATTCTGAAGATACAGGGAAAGTTTGTCATTTTCCCAAAGCAGGTTGAAGGAATCCAACTTTGCCCGCCCGTCTTTGACCCCAATGATACCCTCGTTTCCCTTTACCTGGACATTTGTTATATCTCCAGTCTCATTTAAAAAGAATACAAGGGAAGAAAGATGGATTCGGGAGTGGTAGCCTGTCCCCTTGATTTCTACTTGTCCATCGGCAAGTCCTATACGGAAAGATGAGCCAAGCAGCTTCTGTGGCAAAACGGAAGCGATATTGAAGTGACCGGAAGCAATGAATCCCTCGATCTTTGACAATATCCAGTCCATCTGCACCTGGGATGAACCGTCATTTGCTTCCCCCTGCTCCAGATTCAAGGTAACGCCATCAAGCACAAGGTCCACTTGGGCCTTATGACCGAAGAAAACAGCTATATTGTCCACAAGGGAATGGGAAGCTTCCATAGTAGTCACATGGAGAAGTGTCTTACCTTGATGGGTAAGCGTAATATCATGGAAAACCTGATGGGAAAGGAAGGACGAATTCATCTGTCCTATGCTGAGTTGGAAATCATCGGGCAGCTGAATAGGATCAAGGAGGGCATCGGTAGTGATTTCAATAGGTGAATATAGACGGGCATACCTCTGGCCACAATAGACCAAGGCTAGGACAACGCAAAGAATCATGGTCATTACCCAGACCGTCTGCCTGTTGCTATGGTATTTCACGTTCCGTTTCCTCTGTCGCCAGTATACTTCATGATTACCTTTTTATGTATCTTTTTCAACCGACTGCAGGAGAAAAAAGAGACCGATAGGTTTACATCGGGCGGTGTCCCCGATAAAATCAGGGTGTTTCCTGCCTGCCGGAACCGGTCGACATGAATCAGACAAGGAAGGAACATGCCAACCATACTAAAGAATTTTGTGGTCATTGAAGGCCTGGATGGGTCAGGTACCACAACACAGCTCAAGGCACTGGATAAAATCCTCACAGATGAGGGTAAAAAGACTTTCATCACCTGTGAGCCTACTACGGGTCCCATAGGTTGCCTTATCCGTCAGTTTCTCAGCGGTCAGATCAAGACGACGCCCGGTGCGCTGGCAAGACTCTACAGTGCTGACAGAGAAGACCATCTTTTTCATGAAAATGATGGAATCATAGCAAGATTGAAAGAAGGCTATACCGTACTGAGTGACCGTTATCTTTTTTCTTCCCTTGCCTACCAGAGCATCGGAATCGGCTATGCACAGGTAGCATTGCTCAACCGTTTTCCACTTCCTGAAAAGCTTATATTCATAGATACACCGGTAGCAGTATGCATGCAGAGAATAGAGAAGCGCGGCAATTGCAAGGAAATATTTGAAAAGCAGGCTTTTCTTGAAAAAGTCGAGGCAAACTACAGGAAAATACTTTCAGAGCTCGACTCCGGCATATGCCTGATCAAGATCGACGGTACCTTGGGCCCCGATGCCATCACCGCAGAGATCCTGCAGCAATGGCACAGGGCTGTACCGCTTTCTACATAAGGAACATTGCGTCCCCGTAACTGAAGAAATGGTACTGCTGCTCTACGGCATGGGCATAGGCATCAAGGATATGCTTCCTTCCTGCAAAGACGGACACAAGAACCAGCAAGGTGGATTCAGGAGTATGGAAATTAGTCAGCAACTGGTTCACTACCCGATAAGCAAAACCTGGCTTTATGAACAGATTTGTCCTATTCATGCCACTTCGCACACTGTCGGTTGCCGGATCATAGGCACTTTCCAGTGTCCTGACGCTGGTCGTACCGACTGCGACGATCTTCCGGCCTTCCTTTCTTGCCTGATTGATGGTTGCTGCGGCTTCCTCACTTATCGTGTACCGTTCAAAATGCATTTGGTGGTCCCCTACCTGCTTGGTGCGCATCGGTATGAATGTCCCCATGCCGACATGCAGGGTGACCTCTACGATTTCAATTCCCTTTTTCCTGATTTCATCCAGCAAGCCGTCAGTAAAATGCAGTCCGGCAGTCGGGGCAGCAACACTTCCCTCATGTGAGGCATAGACCGTCTGGTAACGTTTCGTATCCCAGGAATCATCCTTTCTCTTGATATAGGGAGGAAGCGGTACATGTCCATATTGCAAGAAGAAATCTTCGCCAACGTGCCTGTCAAAGGAAACGATCTTCGTCCCATCGTCAAGTTCCTCGGCTATCGTTCCCTGCATGCCGTTTCCAAAGACAAAGGTCTTGCCTACCTTTTGTTTCTTGCTTTTTGTAACCATGCAGTTCCAGCTATGGTCTTCCCGTTCCTCAAGGAACAGGAATTCCACCTTTCCTCCATATTGGCTGTTGCCGTATACCCTTGCCTTCCTTACTTTGGAATTGTTGATTACCATCACGCTGCCGGGGGTAAGAAGCGATGGGAAATCGCTGATCATGAGGTCCCTGTACGCACCGGTCTGTCTGTCCATTGCAAGAAGCCTGTCCTCACCCCTGCGCTCGGCAGGGACCTGGGCAATAAGTTCTGGCGGCAGGTAAAAATCATAGTCCTCCGTCAGGAGGCCTGTCTGTGTTTCATCAGTCATGTTATCTATCCTGTTCCTCAGTAAAAAGATTATTCCGGCAATCATCGGAAGGAATTGGTTTTCCCAACAGTTCATAGGCCTTGTGCGTGACACAACGGCCTCTTGGCGTCCTGACGAGATAGCCTTGCTGGATAAGGTAAGGTTCGTAGAAATCTTCCAAGGATTCCACAGCCTCGCCGACACTTATGCAAAGGGTTGAGCCACCGACAGGGCCTCCGCCATAATAGTTGATGATTGTCGAAAGTATGTTACGGTCCTGGCTTTCCAGTCCGTTGGGATCGATGCCAAGGCGTTTGAGACTCTCCTTCACTACATCCCTGTTCACTGTCCCGTCACCGATTATTGCCGCAAAGTCCCTCATACGTCTGAGAAGACGGTTTGCTATCCTTGGTGTACCACGTGAACATTTTGCCAGCATCCTTGTTGCCTCAGCATCAATTTTACAGCCGATCAGCTTTGCCGAACGGGTAATGATGTTCGAAAGGTCATCTTCCTGATAATAGCTCAGATGACAGGTAATACCGAAACGGGAATGGAGCGGGGAAGATACCTGCCCTGCCTTGGTCGTTGCCCCGACAAGCGTAAAATGAGGCAGTGGGATCCTCATGGTCCGTGCAGCAGGTCCCTGGCCTATTACCCAGTCTATCTCAAAGTCTTCCATGGCAATGTAGAGCATTTCCTCCAGGACGGGCTTGAGCCTATGGATTTCATCTATGAAGAATATGGACCCCTCGCTGACATTTGTCAGTATGCCTGCCAGATCCTTCGGCTTTTCAAGTGCCGGGGCACTGGTCATTCGGATTTCCGTACCCATTTCATTGGCAATGATCGAGGCAAGTGTCGTCTTGCCGAGCCCCGGAGGCCCGATGAGAAAAGTATGGTCCAAAGCTTCACCACGTTGCCGTGCGGCCTTGATGAATACGGAAAGATTGTCCTTTATCTGCTGCTGTCCCTGGAAATCCGAAAGCTTTTTCGGACGAAGTATGTTTTCCTGTTCATCTGCATCCTGCTGGAATGAGGACGAAACAGGAGAATTGGCCTGCAGCTGTGCCACGTTTTCAAGATTGTCTTCAATAGTATGATCTTCCACTCGTTCCTCCTAGCTCAGACTGAACATGAGATCCTTGAAGATTTTCTGTTCTGCCTTGTCCCTGTCCAGCGACTTCAGTACTTCTTCGTCCTTTGTCAGTATGGCCTTGAGTCCTGTCTCAATTCTTTTCCTGTCATACCCCATTTCCAAGAAGGCATCAATGAGCTCATGGTACGGGCGAAGGGATGAGTCCGTAAGGAGAGCAACACCGCCGTCTGCTGCAGTTTCATCTTCGATTACCAGACGATTGCGCAGGGCAAGTACAAGACGCTGGGCAGTCTTTGCACCCACGCCAGGAAGCTTGGACAATGCCTTGACATTGCCTTCATCCAAGTCATGCACAAAAGATTTGACTTGGGTACCGCCGAGGATTTTCAGGGCACCTCTCGCACCGATCCCCTGTACCGAAAGAAGCTGCAGGAATATTTCCCTGGTCTTCTCATCAAGGAAACCATAGAGAAGCATTGCATCTTCCCTATGGACCAGATACGTTACCAGCCTCACTGCCAGCCGGTCTTCTCCTTTCAGCATGCTTAGTTTCGAGGATGTCTGACCATCTATCAGAATCTGATATTCAATGGCTCCGGCCTTGAGGATAACCATATCCTGGCTTACGTTTACGATATCACCCGTCACTGCGTTGATCATATTCTTTTTCCCATCCTTATACGACTGGACTCCAAGGTAGCAAGGCAGATGGCAACGGAAAGTGCATCGGCTGCATGGTCCGGCTTCGGTACTTCCTTGAGTCCGAGATGAAGCCTGACCATTTCCTGCATCTGTTTCTTGTCTGCTCCGCCATATCCGGTAATGGTTGATTTTATCTGTACGGGCGAGTACAGCCTGATCGGCAATTCCTGTCCTGCAAGTTCATGGCAGACAGCACCGATTACCTTTGCCACCGAAATGGCCGAGGAGATATTTCTGGTAAAGTATATATCCTCGATACCGACTGTTTCAACAGCATACTTTTGTGCAATGTCCCCGATTTTCACTGCTATGTCATGAATCCTAAGCGGTTCTTTTTCATCACCGCTTGTCCTTATGACACCAAAAGAAACAGGCCGGAAACGCTGGCCGATGCCGTCGACCACGCCCCAGCCTGTATTGGCCAGCCCAGGATCAATCCCAAGGATCCTCACAGTTATTCTTCGTCTTCGTAGTCATCAGGCAATTCAAGGTTCGTAGAGACCATCTGAACGTCCTCAAGATCCTCAAGCCTGTCGACTATCTTCATGATCTTCTGGGCCTTTTCCTTGTCCAGCTGGATCATCTGGTCTGCAATTTTGTTGATCTCTGCACTTTCCTGATCGAAACCTGCATTCTGCATACCTTCAAGGACATTTGCAAAATCAGCTGGCTGACAGGTAACCTCGATGGTTCCGTCACTTGTTTCGACATCCTCTGCACCAAGATCCAAAGCTTTTTCAAAGATTGCATCTTCTGTATATTTTTCTGCATCGTAGTCGATGACACCTTTGGTCTGGAACATATACGAGACGCATCCTGTCGTCCCAAGGGAGCCGCCAAGCTTGGTCAGTGTCGAACGGACGTCGGCAGCAGTACGGTTCTTGTTGTCCGTAAGCGTATCGACGATGATTGCAATCCCTCCTGGTGCATACCCTTCATAGGTAAGTTCGTAATAGGTGGATGTATCTGAATCACCTGAACCTTTCTTGATCGCCCTTTCAATGTTATCTTTCGGCATGTTTTCTGCTTTTGCCTTAAGGACAGCAGTCCTGAGCGCAGCATTGGATTCAGGATCAGGACCGCCCGTTTTGGCTGCAACTGTGATCTCTTTGATCAGTTTCGTAAACTTCTGGCCACGCTTTGCATCTGCGACGCCTTTCTTGTGTTTGATTGTCGACCATTTGCTATGTCCTGACATATATACCTCTTGTATCTCTTAAGTAGAATAATCGGAACTTTAAAAAAATTCCATAAAAATCTAGCATATTGGCTAGATACGGTCAAGGGCAAGGGCAAGGGTCAGGATGACTGCATCACTGACAAGAAGTCCTTCCCTTGTCAGGGAAAAAGTATTTTTCCCTTCAGTGTACCAAGATGGATTGATATAGGCTGCCCGCTCCAGCAAGTCGGAAAAAGAGAATCCGAAACGTTCCTTGAACTGTTTCCGATCAATACCCTCTGCTGTCCGGAGCTTGACCAGCAGATATTCTTCTGCTTCCTTTTTCCGATCAAGTTCTTCAAGTTCAAAACCACTGAAAGCAGCCCCTTCGAGATATTCCGGCAACTGTTGCCTGACAGTCAGCCGCAGCAGGTTGCCGCTTTTTTCCCTCAGGGTCGATGCAGCACTGCAGCCCAATCCCAGATAAGGCTGAAGTCTCCAGTACCTTTGGTTATGGAAACAGGCTGCTCCCTCTTTTGCAAAGTTGGACACTTCATATTGATGGAAACCTTTGGAAGCCAGATATTGCCACAGTTGCCCAAGGTTATCTGCCATCTGGTCATCATCAGGTACAGAAAGTTCATGGCCCCGTACCTGAGCTGTCAGTCTTGTGCCTTCCTCAAGTGTCAGGCAATAGAGAGAAAGATGAGTCGGATGAGCAATGTCCACTACTTCATCGATATCAGCCTTGGCGCCCTCAGGCGTCTGCCCTGGAAGGCCTTCCATCAGATCAAAGGAAAGCCTGCAGTCCGTCGGAAGTTGACAAGCAAGCCTGAGAGCCCGAAGATTGTCATTCCGCCTGGCATGACGGCCAAGCAGGGAAAGCGTAGCATTGTCCATGCTTTGGATACCCATGGACAGACGATTGGCCAAGCCACTGGAAAAAAGATCCAGATGTTTCTCTGTAAAACTTTCAGGATTGATCTCAAAGGTCGTCTCCTTGCTAGGGCCAGCAGACCTAAGCAAATGAGCCAATTGGGCGACAGTCAGGTTACCGGGATTGCCTCCACCGACAAATATCGTTTCAAAAGGCTTCCCGTAAGCATTCCGGGCCATAATGATTTCTTTTTCCAGCCTGTCCAGATATGGCTGTATCCTTGCCTGCCAAGCTGGCATTTCTTCACTGTAGAAGGCACAGTAACCACATCTTTTTCCGCAGAAAGGCAAATGTATATACAGTGAAAGGTCTTCCTGTCCATGGATGCATGCCAACAAACCGGAAGCTGCAGATTGTAAACCGAGGCTACTTGTTCCCAAGATAGGCAATCCTGTTGAGCGGCCAGAAGCGTGCCAAGACCCTTCCGTTGACTTTTTCCTGGGAAATCGGGCCGAAATACCTGCCGTCTGAACTGTCGTCCCTGTTGTCACCCAGCGGCAATACGCAACCTTCCGGTACCGTGACACCCAGTTGATATTTTGCCGCATCGCTGCGGAACGTAAAATCATCTGGACGGAGCAGGCTCTTTGACAAAGTCCGTGATGCTTCGAACTGATACATGTCCCTGGGATACTTGTTGTCCTTCAGCTGTGTATAGGCACTGAGCAGGTATGAAGGTGCCTGGTTGGAGGAATACTTGAGGTCCTGATAACCTATCAGGCTTCCCCATGCCCTCAGACCCGTATAGTAACTGGAATCAAGTGTACGGTTCGGTCCGTCGCTCAGTCCATTCTTGCTTCTAAAAGCAGTTTCTTTCTGGAAATCAGCACTGCCGGCAGGACGGATGAGGACGTTGCCGTCCACGAATCTGACCGTATCTCCTTCCAAGGCTGCACAGCGTTTTACCAAAAGACGCTCTGCAGGCGTACCATCAGCATTCTTATCGATGTTGACCAAGGAAAAGGTAGCGGAAAACAGCAATTGGCTGAGCGTATCAAAAAGCGGTCCCTTGATATGGTAGTCAGGGTTATAGAACGTGATGATATCATCCCTGTGTACCCGTCTGTTTGCCGTGAATATCTTCTTGCTGTCAGGATAGAGTTCCATACCATAGATATTCTTGTTGACGAATACCCTGTCGCCGATAAGCAAGGTCTTCTCCATTGACGGACTGGGGATGACGAACAGCTGGAAAAGATAGAGGTTGATGATGAAGATGACGACAACTGCAAAAAGTATTGCATCAACCCATCCTTTCAGTTCACCCAAGAACGTACGCTTGGGCGCATGCTGGCGCTCATAGAGCTTCAGGGCCTTTCGTTTGGTCAGATACCGGCTGGCATAGCCTTCCACTTTGGTTAGAAACGCATCCATATGGGCAACTGTACACCAAACAGGCCGCAGTTGACAAGGATGTTGCGAAAAGATACCTTTCACCTATGAAACAAAAGATCGAATTGCCAAAGATTGAGCCGGTAAAACTGAAGCCGTGGGGGCCGATCCGGCCCGGTATATACGTGCTTGTCCTCTTCATCCTGGCTGTGGCATTGATCCTCTTTCTTGTCGGTTTCCTGCCCGGTATCCTGCACGGAGGCAGAACCGTCAACTTTACAAGTGAACTGCAGGATGTGGGTGTAAGCGTCGATGGTACCTACATAAGCGGTACACCGGCACAGTCATTCATTTCATCAGGTGACCATGAGGTTACTTTTTCAAAGGGTGGCATCGCCCTTTCTACCCAGAACATACATATCGATCATCCCGTTTTCTTTACTTGGCTGGTATTCCGCTATAAAAAAGTCGCAATGGAACAGCCTCAGCTAGATGCAAGCCAGCAACTTGACCTCAGGAATTTCGACCTGCAGCAGATCATCGACCAGAGTGCTGTCCTTGATTTCGACAGGGTCAACAACTACATCCCATATTTCTTAGGTTATGCAAAGGATGCCGTCAGACTTTCCTTTTCAAAGGAAGACATAAAGCAGGACATGGAAATCGCCTGTGCTTTCATCAGCAGCCGTCAGATGCTTGACGACGCAAAGAATGCCTTTGATTATCTCGGCATAGACGGCAATGCATATTTTTCTGCAGCTCAATCCCTCTTCAACGGCAAGGACGGTATGAAGATGGGCAAGGCTGCCGATGAAAGTTTTGTGCCACAGGCAACCGATGACAAGCTTTCCCTCGGCAATGGAGTCACCATCACAGGTTCAAGACTTGCAGCTGCTTCATATCTGATGGGAGACAAAGTATCAGCTTCCTATCCGACTACAAATTCTTTGGGCATGGAAACACAGGTCCCGGCCTTTTCCCTTGCACAGCTCCCGGTAAGCGAATACCAATATGCACTGTTCGTCCAGGACAATCCGGAGTGGGCAAAGGAAAACAGGACGAAGCTCATGGAAGAAGAATTGGTAGACGAAAATTATCTTGCAGGAATCTCACTGTCAGTCTCCCAACCGAATCTGACGGCAATACGCAATATCAGCTTCAAGGCTGCAAAGGCATTCTGTGCTTGGGCAAGCAAGAAAAGCGGCCGTACCTGTTTCCTTCCTACGGAAGAAATGTGGGAGGAAGCCTCTTATCTCAATCAGAGTAATTTTGCCCTTTCCTTGGTCAACCTTGATGATTCGAACGCACGTTTCAAGATGATGATGGGCGGTGTATGGGAAATGACTTCAACTCCCTACGTGCCGCTTGCACGTCTGGTCCCTGCGAACAAATCAACTCTTGAAGGAGAACTTGCAGACAGAAGCCTGGCCTGTGACTACATCGTAAAGGGTGGTTCAGTACTCGATGACTCCGTTTCCCGACATACCGTCGGTGCCGTTGGTCCCACAAGGCTGAATCCTACGCTGGGCTTCCGTCTTGCCTGGCAATAGGCTGCTGCAGATCCTTCCCACCTACCCCCTTTGTCTTGGAATGTTTTTTGCAGTATACTGCCCCTTGTCCATTTTATGAGTGAGGTGAGCAGCATGTCCAAGACAGGCAAACAGGATATCAAAGTACTGCAGCGAAACAAGAAAGCATTCTTCAATTATGAGATACTTGAAACCCTCGAATGCGGCATGAGCCTTTCCGGAACAGAAGTGAAGAGCATGCGTGAGGGTCGTTTTTCTTTCACTGACAGCTATGTGACAATTGAAAACGGACAGCTTAGGCTTCTGCAATTTACCATACAGCCTTACAAACAGGGGTCCATTTTCAATCATATACCTTCAGGGCCAAGGGTCCTGCTTGCGCACAAGCAGGAAATCAAGCGGCTGAAGAGAAAAACAGAAGAAAAGGGACTGACGCTCGTTCCTATCCGCGTCTATCTGAAGGGCAACCTTGTCAAGATGGAGATCGGCCTTGCAAGAGGCAAGGCGTTGCATGACAAACGGGATGCAATCAAGGAACGCGACATGAAACGGGATGCAAAAAGGGAACTGAAGCGCCTGAACTATTAGAAGGAGGAAATCCTGTGAGGGTCTTGCATACCAGCGACTGGCACATAGGCAAGCAGATAGGAAACATGAGGATTCCTGATGTGCATGAAGCCTTCATGGGATTTCTGCGACAGATAGTCATTGACCGCCAGGTCGATGTCCTGCTGATAAGCGGTGATGTCTTTGACACCAGGTCTCCTTCCGCACAAAGTCAGAAAATGTTCTACGGGCATATGTTTGACCTGCTCCAGACCACAGGCCTTTCTCACATCGTCGTAACCAGCGGCAACCATGACAGTCCCGCAGTATTGTCCATGCTTGCCCGGATTTTCTCACCTTATGGCCTGCACATCGTCACTTCCTGCAATCCTGCTGATGAACTGCTCACACTCACAGACCGCAACGGAAAGCCGGCTCTTCAAGTACTGGCAGCCCCATTCCTGCGGGAAAGGGAAATACGGAACAGCCAGGGAGAAGCCAGCACACAGGACCTGAGGGCTGCCCTGTCAAATGCCATTGCCGCACATTTCCGGCATGCACAGGAGCTGATGGAAGCAAAGTTTGATCCTCTTTTGCCTACCATAGGCATGGCACATCTCTCTGCTGCAGGCTCCTCTGCAGAAAGCATAGACAAAGGCGCCGGGGTAAGGGATTTGTATATCGGAGGCCTGGATACGGTCAATCCTTCCATTTTCCCTGCCTTCTGCGATTATATGGCCCTCGGGCATATCCACCTTCCCCATGTGGTCGCACAAAATGAAGCCATCCGATACTGCGGCAGCCCTATCAGCCTTGGGTTCGGTGAACATGGCAGAAAACAGATGCTGCTGATAGACTTCGACGGCAAAACACCAAAGGTCTCCCCAGTTGCCATACCTTGTTTCCTTTCCCTGCTGCAGGCAACAGGTACCGGACTGGATGAAATACTTACAAAGATCGACACCTATGCCAAAGAAAGAAAAAACCTGACGGACCTGGTCAGACCGACCACCTATGTTGAAATCATCTACAAAGGTGAGAAACCGCTTCCCTCCCTCAAGAAAGACGTACAGGATCATCTGTCCGCATTGGATGGGGAATGGGTACTCAGCCAAATAAAGTCCTTGCGTTCCCTTGGCAAATTGACCGCACAAGATGCTTCGATACGTTTGGATGAACTGACACCGGAAATTGTATTCGAGCAGATCGTAGGCAAAGACAATGCGTTACGCTATAAACCGCTGTTCGATCTTGCATATGCCGCAGCTCTTGCTGCGAAGGCTGAGGAAACATGAGAATCCAGAGCATCGAAGGAGAAAACATCAACTCCTTGAAAGGAAAGTGGAAAATTGACTTTACTGATCCATCCTTGGTACAGGACGGGCTTTTCCTCATCACCGGCGATACAGGAAGCGGCAAGACAAGCATTTTTGATGCCATCTGCCTTGCCCTCTTTGCAAGGACTCCGAGGATTGCCAACGTTTCTGCGACTTCCAATGAACTTATGAACAGGGACAGCGGTTCCTGCTATGCCAAGTTGACCTTTGCAAAGGGCAACAACGTCTATGTATCGCTTTTTTCACAGCATAGAGGCAGGTATGCTTCCTCAGGAAAGCTACAAGCCCCAAAAAGGGAACTCTCATTGCTGACAGGAAAGATACTTTATGACAGGGTATCGGGATACAATGACCAGATAAGTAGGCTCATCGGCATGGATTTTGACCAGTTTACCCGTTCCATGCTGCTTTCCCAAGGAGAATTCAGCAAGTTCCTGCTCTGTGACGAAAAAGACCGGGCCACTATCCTGGAACAAATCACAGGAACTGACATCTACTCAAAGATAGGAAGCCAGATCTATGCCCTGTATAAGGATGAAGAAGCAAAGCTTGACAAGCTCAGGGAAGGCTTGGGCCAGATAATCCTTCTGGATGACCAGCAACTTGCAGCATTACAGTCTAAAAAGAGTCAGGCAGCTGATAGGCTCTTGCAGTTGTCTGCTGAAGAAAAAGGACTGCAGCAGATACTTGCCTGGTACGCTTCAATGCAGAAACAGGCCGAAAAAGAAAAAGACTTGGAAGAACTTGCCCTCCAGATTGACACTGGAAAAGACAACTATGGCAAGCAGAAAGAAAGACTTGGTTGGCATCAGGAAGCTGTCGGGTGCCTACCAAGCTATACCTTGCTGGACCTTTGCAATACCCAACTTCAAGAACTGTCAGCAAAAAGAGAAACGGCCGAAAAGAAGCTGGAAGCCTTGACCAGCGATCTTGCACACTATGAAACCGAGTCCAGTCAGGCAACCTCTGCCTTCAGCAAAGAAAAGGAATCCAATGAAAAGCTCAATGAGCTGACTGCCAAAATACGCCCCATCGACAGCAAAATAACTTCCTTGACAGACTCGTCGACCATGTTGACAGGTTTGGTAGAAAAAGAAACCGACGAAGCGGAGAGCCAGCGCGAACAGGTGGAAAAACTGAAAGAAAGAATTGCAGAACAAACAAAAAAGGTTGAATTTGCAAAACATTACTTGAAAGAACATGAAGCAGATGTACTGCTGGTAGAAGAACTTTCGCTCTACCTTGACGCCCGCACACGAAGAGATGAGTTTTTAAAAAATCTGGCTGTTACAAAAAAACAGATCCAGAACGCTGCACAGGAACAGGTCGAAATCTCAAAAGAATTGACAGAGAAATCAGACAGCAAGGAAACCCTTGCACTGGAGTCTGCCGCAGCAACGTCAGAACTTGATGAAGCCACACATCGCCTTGCAACATTTCCTGATGCCGAAACACTGGAACAGCAAAGGCAGGAAGTTGGCCGTCTGCAGAAACTGGTCGAGGATGCTTCAGCCTTTTCCTCGCAAATGGAATCCCTTGAAGAAAAAATCACTTCCCTTACGGTGCAAGAAGAACAGGAAGAAAATGAACAGCAACATTGCAGCCGACTCTATGAGAAACAGAAAGAGCTTGTAGCAGGATACAAGGAAAACCTTGGCATGGCGGAGAAACTTGCCGGACTCTCCGGCTATGTTTCATTGCTGCAAGAAGGACACCCTTGCCCTCTCTGCGGTTCAGTTTCCCACCCGAAGCCCGTTGCTTCTCCTGCAGAAGATCTCATGGCAATCAGAAAGAAGGTTTCAGTTGCCGAAACACAACTGGAAAAGCTTCAGGAAAGCCTGCATGAGGCAAAAGGAAAGCTGTCTTTGACACAAGCCCTTCTCAGTGCTGACAAAAAGACACGGACAGCGCTCTCTGACAGCATCAACCATGAATTCGGGATTGTCCCGGCACGGCTGCCTGAAAAGCAGGAAGTGCTGGAAAAAGAGTACGGCAGCCTTGCACTAAAGGTGAAAAGGCTCAATAAGGATAAGGAAGCAGCAAACCAAGCTATTTCAAAGCTGACAAAAGCTCAGCAGACTGCACAGAAGGCCCTTGCTGATTCTCAGAAGGAAACAGATAAACTTCGCCAGCAGCTGGAATCTCTAGGAAAAGACGAAGAGCGATCAAGAAAAGATGCTGATGCCATAGAAAGCAAGCTGAAACGTACAGAAGATGCACTCCTTCCCTTTGCTACATATGACAAGTTGGATGCAGCAAGCCTGAAAGGCCTGCGTGCTGCTTTCCAAGAACAAACTGCGACACTTGCAAAGATTGACCTCGCAGAACTTGAAGATCGACTTCAGCATGCTACACTGAATCTCACGGCACAGCTTACAAGGCTTGGATCAGACAGGAATCAACTGGCAGCACTGCAGCAAAAACTTGCTGGACTGCGGACGGAAAGAACGGAACTTTTTGGCAACCGTAACTGTGAAGCAGAACAGAAAGCTGCAGAAGAACGATTGGAAAAACGACGTACAGAAGAAAGAGAAGTACAGGCAAGACTCGCAACCTGCAAGGAAGAGATTGCTTCCCAGACAGCCCTGCTTGCATCTCTTGCTACATCACGGGATGAACAGCTGGATCTGCAGTCGACCTATAGGAAAAATTTGGAAGAGAAGCTTTCGGCACATGGTTTTTCAGATATCGCAACAATGCTTGCAGCAAAATTGGATGAAAGCCAACTTTCTGCAATAACGGAAGAGACAAAGTCCTTTGAAACACAACAGCAGGAATATCAGACCAGGAAGCAACTGCATCTGCAGGCCCTTGATGAACTGGAACAGACAAGGCCGAAACAGGAAGAAGAGTCTGTACGTGACAGATCTGAAACCATAGCACAGGAAATCACGGCCCTGACAGAGCAGCAGGGAGCCATCGGCGCCCAGCTGGAAACCGATCGGCAAAACAGGCAAAGATACAGGACGAAGTTTACTCAGGTAACAGACCAGGAACAGATCACAGAAAAATGGAAACAGTTCAATTCCCTTTTGGGAAGCAGTGACGGTACCAAGTTCAGGAAACTTGCCCAAGGTATCACGCTTTCTGCATTGCTCAAGTCCGCAAATACAAAGCTTGAATTGCTCAATGACAGATACCAGCTTGCCGACGATACCGAATCCGACAGCCTTGATATCTCAGTCGTCGACAGCTACATGGGTGGAATCGTGCGCCCGGCCAGCAATCTTTCCGGCGGGGAAACCTTCCTGGTTTCACTCGCCCTTGCCCTCGCCCTGAGCCAGATGATGTCAAAGGAAGACGGCATTGATACTTTATTCCTTGATGAAGGCTTCGGCACCTTGGATGATGAATTGCTCGATACCGCCATGAATGCCCTGGGAAACTTTGCCCAAGGCGGCAAGCTTATCGGTATCATCAGCCATGTTGACAAGCTCAGGGAAGTAATCAACATCCAACTGCTTCTCCGTAGGAAAGGCGAAGGCTCTTCACGTATCGAAGGCCCCGGTGTTTCATACCTGTAACTACAGGAGCATTTTCCCCCATCGTCCATTTTTCTTTACACCTTCCTTTACATATCTACCCACACTGGACAGTCAGCGTTACAGGACTTTGCCCTTTCCTTTTTGACGTCATCAAGACCTATGTACCTATAGATTGAATTCACCTTTTTAGATAAGTACACTATCAAAAACAACAGTATTTAAAATGTGTTAGTAAAAATATACATAGTATATAAAATTAATTAGAAACATTAAATTTATGTATAAATTATAGAATATTAAATATTTTAATAATTTTATGTATACAAATAAAAATAATTATATCAATTAAATTTCAAAAAATAAGGAAATTTTTTTAAATATTTATTTTCAAAGTCAAAATAAATACACAATATTAGTCATAAATTAGACAATTATTCTTAAATAAAATTATTATTTATATATAACAATATTGCATAAAATAAGAATATTTTATGTATATTTATTTTTTATACATATCAAAAATATTATATATTCATTTTTAGTACTTACTTATATTCAGTAAGTACTAGATTTTATTAATTGACATAAAAAATGAATATAATATATTATAAATAAAGAATTAATAATAATTATAAAACATAGGAATTTTTCTCTATTATTCCAATATTGAGCAAATTATTGAGCATTTATCCAGACGGAGGATACACGTAAAAATGAGCAATCCAGCACCATTCACCATCTGCAAACTGAAGCAAAGGGACAATGCCTACTTCTACGTGACATTCAGGGATGCTGCAACAGGCAGACGTGGTACGAAAAAAAGCATAGACAAGCTCAAAGCCAAGTCGGGCTTGGGCTTTGCCCACGTGACAAGGAAAGAAGAAGCAGTGCTCATTGCCAATACGCTGCTTGAACAGAAACAGGCTATGCTAGGAAAGCCTGAAACAACTTCCCTGCGTTCTTTTTTGCTTGAGTTCTTTGATTGGGATCACAGTCCCTACTATGTCCGACGCAGGATGCTTGATGCTGACAGTGTCTCACCTGATTATGTTTCTACAAGAAGAAACCTAATTGCCAATCATCTCATTCCATTGATTGACAGGAATATGTCCGTACAGCAGGTTACTACTCCATATCTCGAGCAACTCCAGCAAAAGCTTGCTGATGACGGCAAGCTTGCCCATGCAACAATCAATCTGATCATGGGAGCCCTTGGACAGGCACTAGGATATGCCCAGAAACTTTCACTGCTTCCTGCCGATGTCATCATACGCATTGAGAATCTCAGCGCGGGGCACAAAATACGGGGCATATTGGATCAGAGTGAAACACAACGGCTCATTGCCTATCTGGACGGACTCTCCGATCGACGTCCCTATCTCTCCTGCTGCCTTTCACTGTTGACAGGCATGCGTTCAGGGGAACTGCGCGCACTGCGCACTTCCCAGATACATGATGGCATGATTGCCGTAGATGCTGCATATGCCAATATTGCCGGAATGAAACTCCCCAAAGGGAAAAAGGCAAGGACCGTCCCCTGCCCTTCATGGCTTTGTGAACAGTTGGTTTCCTTTGCAAAGCAAAATCCGTATGCCACAGGATTGGTCTTCTGGAGCAGAAAATCCGGAGGACCGGTTTCAAGCCATTACTTCTCTACGCAACTCCACAAGGCATTGTCAAAAGCAGACATCCTTACTGCAGAGGAAATTGAGACCAGAAATATAAGTTTCCATAGCCTAAGGCATATGGCAAATACCCTGCTGCGTGGTTCTGTCGATGAATATCTGCTGCGTCTCACCATCGGGCACAGCAGCGAAGCACTTTCTGATATGTATACACATATCAGCGACAATGCCCTTGCAAGTCTCAGAACAGCTCAGGAACAGCAGATCATGCCTTTCCTTTCAGTTTCTTCCACTGTAGATGGCAAGGAGTGACTGGCCATAAAACTAGTTTAGAAAAATCATTTACCTTTTGCCTTTTTTGCCATCAAGGGGTATAGTGATACATATACCCCACTGCAAGGGGATATTCCGGTATAGAAACCGGACTTTTTTTTGGCAATATGGTTGCAAGTCTGCCATTTGCCATGGTATTTTTCAGTATTACATTATCTTAGGAGTTTACACATAGAATGAGTAGATACAAGTTGGCTACCAAATGCATCCAAAGCGGTTATGTTCCGAAAAACGGAGAGCCAAGGGTTCTACCTATCTGCCAGAGCACGACATACAGGTATACCAGTTCCACACAGTTGGCAAAACTGTTTGACCTGGAAGAGCCGGGACATATGTATTCAAGGATTTCCAACCCTACCGTGGCATGTGTCGAAAGTAAAATCGCAGACCTTGAGGGTGGCGTCGGTGCCTTATGTACTTCCAGCGGACAAGCAGCTACGCTCATTGCAGTCCTCAATATCACGGAAGCAGGAGATAATGTAGTCTGCATGAACGATGTCTATGGCGGGACGACCAACCTTCTTGCAGTGACGCTGAAAAAGCTTGGTATCGAAACACGTTTCATTTCATCTGAAATGACAGATCTGCAGATAAGTACCTGCTTTGACACCCATACACGGCTGCTTTTCGGGGAAACACTATCCAATCCGGACTTAGTCGTATTGGATATCGAACGTTTTGCTACCATTGCCCATGGACACGGAGTCCCTCTGATCGTCGACAATACATTCGCTACACCCATCCTCTGCAATCCCTTCCACTGGGGTGCCGATATCGTCATCCATTCCACCACAAAGTACATGGACGGACATGCGACAGTTGTCGGCGGCGTCGTCGTAGACAGCGGCAACTTCGATTGGGAAAAGGATGGCAGGTTCCCACAACTTTCCCAGCCGGATCCTTCCTACCACGGCGTAGTCTATACAAGCAAGTTCGGCAAGGAAGCATATATTGTCAAGGCAAGGACTCAACTTCTTCGTGATTTAGGCTGCAGCCCTCAACCGACAGCAGCTTTTCTACTCAATCTGGGACTTGAAACATTGCATCTGAGGATGCCCCGTCATTGTGAAAATGCCTTTGCTGTTGCCACTTTCCTACAAACCTGTCCGCAGATTGAAAGCGTCGATTATCCAGGTCTCAAGGAAAGCAAAGATTATCGCCTGGCTCAGAAGTACCTGCGCGGCGGTATGGCCGGTGGTGTCGTTTCCTTTGTCATGGCTGGCGGTAGGAAAGCTGCGACCGTATTCATGGATTCGCTTGAACTGGCCGAAATCGTCGTCCATGTTGCCGATGCACGGACCTCGGTCCTGCATCCTGCTTCTACTACCCATCGTCAGCTGACCGATGAACAGCTTGAAGCTGCCGGCATCAGTCCTGGTTTCATCCGACTCAGTGTCGGTATCGAAGATATCGATGATATCATTGCAGATCTGCGGCAGGCACTGGACAAGGTAGCTACATGCCGATAAAAATTCCCAATGATCTGCCAGCAAAAGTTGTACTTGAGCGCGAGAATATATTTACCATGGAAGAAGGACGGGCCTATAGCCAGGACATCCGTCCGCTTCGTATTGCAATCGTCAACCTGATGCCTACAAAGATCAGTACGGAAACACAGTTGGCCAGACTGCTGGGCAACAGTCCTCTGCAAGTTGAAGTCGACCTCATCCAAATGAGCACACATGAAAGCAAGAACACCAGTGCCGAACATATGCTTGCTTTCTACAAGACTTTTGCTGATATCAAGAAAAACCACTATGACGGGATGATCATAACAGGAGCTCCTGTCGAACAGCTACCCTTCGAGCAAGTGGAATATTGGGGCGAGCTGTGCAAGATCATGGAATGGAGCAAGACACATGTGCATTCCACTTTCCATATCTGCTGGGGAGCCCAGGCAGGGTTGTATTATCACTATGGAATTCACAAAGTACCGTTGAAAAAGAAGCTGTTCGGGGTCTATAAGCATAAGGTTACCTACGACCATCCGATTCTCCTGCGTGGTTTCGATGAAGTCTTCCTTGTGCCCCATTCCCGTTATACGACGGTACTCCGTTCAGATATCGAGCATGTGCATGAACTGAAGATCCTCGCAGCATCGGAGGAGGCAGGTCCATATGCAATCTCCAATGACAAGGGGAAACAGATTTTCATAACCGGACACAGTGAATACGACAGGCTGACATTGAGCGATGAATATTTCCGTGACAAAGAAAAGGGACTTCCTATCCAGGTACCGTACAATTATTTCCCAGATGATGACGATACGAAGACGCCCATCATGACCTGGCGAGGACATGCCAATCTTCTATTCTCCAACTGGTTGAATTATTTTGTCTACCAGACTACACCGTTCGAGCTCAAGCTTGCAGGAACAAGCAAGGACCAGCATAAGATATTTTATGCCGAATGATATAAAATGCGAGGCTTTCACCTACGGGAAACGGGCCTTGGAACCTATCAATATGTATAAGATGTTGTAAAAGAGGAACCGAATGTTTACTGAATCCCTAGTGTATCAGAACCAAGACAGTCTGCTTACATTCATTGCTTCCCATGGTTTGGCTGACAAGGCACATATGTTTGTCCAGGTATTTTTTCCACCTGCGTACCTCCGAAACCAAATCGAGGCAGTGATGCAGGAGATTACACAAGTCCTACCCAAGGCAAGTATTGCCGGTTGTACTGCTGCCTATAGTTTCTCTGCAGGCAAGAAGGAAAACTTCGAAGGTCATGTACTGCTCGTCTTCCACAGCTTTGAATCAACTGACATGCGGACAAAATTGGTTGACCTGAGCCATAACGCTGTTTCCAGTTTTTCGGAAATGGTAAAAGAAGCTGCCAGTGCAATCTCAACACCAGGAACAAAGGGCTTTCTTGTCTTATCTACAAATCCTGATATCGACGGAGAAAAAGTAATCTCCGCAATTGAATCAGTCTCACCGCAGAAAACGGAGATATTCGGCAGTGTTGCAGCAGCTTCAAATCAGGACCAACATGGTTTTGTCTGCAATGAGGAGGCATTGACCGACGAAGGCCTCCTCCTTTGTTCTTTTTCTTCTGAAATTCTCCAGATACATCATCTGTCTTCCAGCAATTGGTCACCGATCGGAAAAAAATTCCAGGTGACAAGATGCAACGGACGGGAGTTGGTCGAACTTGACCATCGGGAAGCCAAACAGATCATCATGGCCCATCTTGGCATACAGGATGCCACCAATCTGCTGGATATCAGCTGGCTGTATCCTCTTATGCATATCAATGAGAAAGGACAATGCTATACCTACACCTACCATACACGTACAGACAGCGGCAGTCTTTTCATGAACAGCGAGTTACCTGTCGGTTCCTTTGTCCAGCTGAGCTATGAGAATCTTACGGATGTGCTCCAAGGTATCCAGCAGGGGTATGACAAGCTACGGGGCATTGATACAGAATCAGTAATGCTTGTTGCCTGTGTAAGCCGCTATATGCTCCTTGATGACCTCAATTGGCAACTCATATGGGGATATGGAGGACGGGTTCCCATTACAGGAATGTTCGGTTGGGGTGAATTCAGCAAAATTGACGGAACCAATATGTTTTCAAGTGAGATGCTCGATATAATTTCCTTCAGTGAGCACACAGAAAAACCTTTTTCCTATGATTTCATCAAAGATGAAATTTCGCTTGACAAGAGAAAATATGATATGGTGCTCCATCATCTCATTATGTATTCTGCCAGGGAAATGCAGGATATAAATGACAGGCTCGAGCTTTCAATTGAAGACAAGACCTCACAGCTACGTGAGAACTACTATAGGGATCTGGTATCAGGCTTTCCAAATAAAAACAGGCTGTTACGTGATATTGCTCTCAAAAAGGTTGACAAAGTTGCCTATATTGTGTTGCCCTTGCTTCAGCGCTATGCATCCTACTATGGATTGGAACTTATCCGCAGGCTTGAACGGGCCTTCGGATCTTTCACCAAGTTCTGCTTTGAGAAGGAAAACGGATATTTCTACCAGATAAGCAGCGAGAGCTATGCAATAGGATGCAGCAACCGGATCAGCTTCCATGATTTTGTTTCAAAGCTGCAGTGGTACCTCGAACTGCTGAAAAAGCATATTTTCAGCATCGGTGGAGCCGATATCTATCTTGATGCAACATTGGGCATAGCAGACAGCAACAGCGACAATATCTGTGAAAATGCAAACACTGCCTTAGTCATTGCCATCAACGAACACCGCCAATACGTCATTTATGATCCGGATTCTGTCTCTGTCACAAAAATGAAGGCAAACATGGAAATGGTATCAAAGATCCGGTCTGCAATCGAAGAAGATAGGATATTCCCTGTCTTTCAGCCGATTTATGACAATTCAAAACATACGATAACAAAATATGAAGCCCTTGCACGCATGGAAGATACCGATGGGAGCATAATACCGCCCCTTTCCTTCATAGAAGTAGCAAAACTTTCAGGGCAATATAGTGCAATCACCACAGTCATGATGAAAAAAGCCTTTGAATTTTTCAAGGAAAGCAAGTATGAATTTTCACTTAATCTCTCAATCTCGGACATCAAGAACGCTGAAAGCAATGCTGCCATCCTTTCCCGTCTGTCTTCTTTCCCAAAACCTCAGCACGTCGTATTCGAAATCCTTGAAACGGAAAAAATCGAGGAATTTGAAGAAGTTCAGCAATTCATCAGCAGAGTAAAGCAACTGGGAGGACATATTGCACTCGATGATTTTGGAAACGGATATTCGAACATGATGTATCTTACACGCCTGGATATCGATTATATCAAGTTGGACGGTTCAATAGTCAAAGATGCCGCGACTGACAAAGTTGCCGAGAATGCAGTAAAGACAATGTTGAACTTTGTAAAGATCACAGGCCAGAAGGTTATAGCGGAATATGTCAGTGACCAGGCAATCCAACAGAAAATACAAGAACTTGGTGTCGATTACTCACAAGGATATTACATAGGCCGCCCCGCAAAGATGCTGCTGCCGGATGATTTCTCATTGGCTTGAGAAACATGGTGCAGCATTCTGGGATAAGGCCTGTCCGTCACCCAATCAGATAGCCGCAGTCGACACAGATTGTCTGTCCCGTGACGGCAGTGTTCCTCGCCAAGAACAGTACGGCAGAAGCAATGTCTTCCGGTTCCACAAGACGCTTTATGACTGCGCGGGCAAGGAATTTACCCTTAGTGGGGTTTTCCGGCCGATCAAGATAAGGAGCGTTGATAAGTCCTGGAGCTACTGCATTTACCCGTATTGACTGAGGACCGAGTTCTGCTGCCAGGCTTCGTGTATATGATACGACAGCACCTTTGGAAGCATCGTAATGGACTGTCTTTCCGAAGCCAGGATGAAATGCATTGGAAGAAGCAATGTTGATGATGCTACCATGATGCAGTGCAAGAAGAGGAATTGCATGTTTGCAACAAAGAAACATGCCTTTGACATTGACATCAAAGACGTTGGTAAAATCATGGATATCCAATTCCTGTTGCAGGCTTTCAGTAAAAACACCACTTACATTGACCAGAAGGTCAAGGGCAGTGAAGCTGGAAAAGAACTTGCTTACCTGTACCTCATCGACATTGTTCAATTGCCTGAAAGTACATCCCTGCATAGCATTGGGTGCATGTGCACAGTAGGTACCGATTACGGTATAGCCTTCCTTCACCAACTGCGCACAGATACTGCGACCTATATTGCTGCTTCCTCCGACTACCACAGCTTGCATCACTAAGCCTCCTTCCCTGCAAGGAAATCTCCAAGAAAAGCTACACCTGGATACATTTCAAGCAATTCCCTTCCTCCCAGTTCAAAGGCATCGTACCGGAAAGCAGGAACAAGGACACAGGCAACCAAAGCCCAATGGCCGCCGTGCTTCAGACGGGTTCCCTGCCAGCAATCATTCTCCACCAAAGCATAAGGGGCATATCCCTCACCAGCCTTTCCCAAGATGGTCAAGCTGTGGGTACCGTCCGGCAACAACTGAAGCTGTTCGACAGGATCCCCATCAAGGAACAACCAAGATTCATCATGGGCAAGGCGATGCAATGCTGAAAAACTGTTTTCCGTCATAAGATAGTAAATGATAGAACCAGCTTCCTTTTCCTTGCCGTCCTTGAAAGTCATGACCCTATGGAAATAACCACCTTCTTTCTCAAGGGGAACCAGATGCAACTGTTCAATAAGTTGCGTTGCATCTAGCGTGGCCATTCTGTTACCAACTGTTTCATGTAAGCGGTAAACGTATCTTTTACCTTCATGCTGGTCTCAAGTACGTCGTTGCCGTCAATGGCTTTCTTGGTCATGCCCGCACCCATGTTGGTCAGACAGCTTAGGCCAAGCGTCCGAAGTCCCAGATAGGCTGCAGTTATGGCTTCAGGGACGGTAGACATACCCACAGCATCAGCACCCAATAGCCTTGCTGCCCTGATTTCAGCCGGTGTTTCAAAATTCGGACCGGTAAAGTATTGGTAGACCCCTTCCTTGATGGCAATATGCTGCCTGCTGGCAATTTCCCGGGCATATTTCCTAAGCTCTGCATCATAGGCATTTGACATATCAAAGAAACGGGGGCCAAGAAGCCCATCCTGCTGTTGCCCGGTAAGCGGAGACTCTGCCTGCAGCTTGATATGGTCACTTATGACCATCAAGTCTCCCGGCTGCCATTTTTCGTTGAGACACCCCGCCGCATTGGTAAGAATCAAATACTTGACACCGAGCAATTTCAGGACTTTGATCGGATATGCAATGGTCTGCATGGAATATCCTTCATAATGATGGAATCGTCCTTGCATACAGATTATATGACGGCCACCTAGATCGCCGGTAAGCAACTTTCCTGTATGTCCAGGAGCCGTGGAAACCGGAAAATATGGTATCTCCTTGTAAGGAATGGCAATGGTTTCTGATAATTCTTCGCCGAACTGTCCCAGTCCACTTCCAAGTATCAAGGCAATGTCAGCGACCTGTGTCCCGAATATTTCAGAAAGGTATGCTACGGATTCTTCCAATTGTTCTCGTTCTGTCATCATATCAAACGAGGATATCCTCTATCCTCTTCTCCTACTCTTAAAGGCTTCGCTATACCCTGATGACAAGCAAGCCATCAGTATGGCAACGCAGAAACTCTGCAAGGGAATGATAAAGGATACGGCACGGTGTTGCAATATATCCTGTTTATGTGGCCTGCCAGCCTTCAAGGTCCAACAACCACTTCTTCTTTTCCAATCCGCCGCCATAACCTGTCAAGGATCCATCTGCACCGATTACCCTGTGGCACGGATAGATGATTGCCAGTGGATTGCGATGTATGGCCTGCCCTGCTCCCCTGCAGGCATTGGGACTGCCTGCCATACCTGCTATGGCTCCATAGGTCAGTGTCTGACCATAAGGTATCTGCAGCAAGGCTTGCCAGACGCGTTTTTGGAAATCCGTACCTTCCAGGCAACATTCCACCTTGAAGTCTTTCAATTTCCCGGCAAAGTAGTCGTCAAGTTGCCTGAATACCTCACACGAGAACAACGAAGAAGAAGCCCCTGGATCCTCTCCGTCACAATAATTGAGACGATAGGCAACCTCATGTTGATATTCCAGGCGAACCCAACCGATTGGGGTAAGATGAAATGCATGTTCCATTATGGATTTCCTCCTGTACCAATGATACGATATCAGGATAACACCTGCAACACAAACCGGCTCTTTACAGCTTATTCCGATAGCAGCATACTATATGTATGGAAAAACGACTATTCAGATGCGAAGGACACTTGATCGATTCCGGTCTGCTTTCCAAAGTACTCAATACGATACTGGAAGCAGGATCTGATTACCATATTACTGATTTTGTCATCGGAAAGACACCGGATCAGACTTCTTCCGTAAAAATCGCTGTCATGTCCAAAGATAGCCACAGCCTGAAGGAACTGACGGTACGGCTCGGAAAACTCGGAGCCTATGAGGAAGAAGTCCCGCCGGCAATATTCAAGGCGGCAGACAGGGACAAACATGCTCCCGAAGATTTCTATTCTACGACAAACCACCGCAGTGAAGTCTTTACCGAGGGGACTTGGCATAAAGTGCTGGACCAAAGGATGGACGCAGTCATCGTCAGGGCTGCCGATGGACTGCTCCGCTGTACAAAGCTGAGAAACATAAAGGCAGGCGACATGATACTTTGCAACGGAGAATCGGTAAGAGTATTTCCTCCTCAGGCAAGCAGACGGAAAAGCAACGGCTTTGCATTCATGGACAATGCAGTATCAAGCGAACGAAGCGGTGAAACAGCCATACGCGGTGTTGCAGACATGATGAGTACGATCAGGCACGACCATGGCAGAATCATCGTTGTCTGCGGACCGGTAGTCGTACATACCGGAGGTGCCGATGCCTTGGCATCCTTGATTCGCAAAGGCTATGTCCAAGGCTTCCTCGGAGGCAATGCAGTTGCAGTACATGACCTGGAATATCGTTTTTTCGGCACCAGCCTCGGCATAGATCTCAAGACAGGGAAACAGACAGAACACGGCCATGACCACCACATGAAGGCAATCAACAGGATCTACGGCTATGGTTCGATAAGGAATGCCATTGCCAGCGGTGCGCTGAAGGAAGGGCTGATGTTTGAAGTCCTCACCAACGGCATACCCTACTGCCTGGCCGGTTCCATACGTGACGACGGACCTCTTCCTGAAACGGTCAATGACATGATCGAAGCCCAAAGACAATATGCCTCCATCATCAAGGATGCCGATATGATACTGATGCTTTCCACCATGCTCCATTCAATCGGCACAGGCAATATGACACCTTCGCATGTACACACCATCTGTGTGGATATCAATCCGGCCGTCGTGACAAAGCTATCCGACAGAGGTACAGGACAAGCCGTCGGCATCGTCAGTGATGTCGGACTTTTCCTGCGCGAGCTTGATGCCAGTCTCAGACCCCTACCAGGTTCCGCCGCCGCCGCCGCCGAAACCGCCGCCGGAGAAGCCACCGCCGCCGCCTCCGATACCACCACCTGAATGGGCAGCCTGTGCACGCATTGTCTCAGAAATTGTATGCTGCAATGAAGAAGAAAGTCCCATATAGAGCCCCGAATACATGAAAATTCCCGGTCCTGTGTACCATACAGGATTATCGAGATGGAAAGTCTCGAATTTCTTCGACCACTTTTTTCTCAAGCCCCAGCACAATGGCATACGACAGAAGATGATAGTAGAGCATCGGCTGCTCATCGATCAGACGCTTCAGCTTGTCAAGCTCCACATACTCAATGAAAGACTTGAATCCAAGGGCCTGCTGCAATATCTGCTGCGCATATGGACTACGCTTTTCAATGGCCGCTGTAAGGATTGACAGCAGCAGACTGAAGATGCCGGTCCCCAATGCATATCGGAAGGAAAGCGCCGTAGGAAATGCCAATAAGAATTCTATGATCAGAAAATCTGCAGCACAGACGATAAGAAACAGCAATGAAATTCCTACGATCTTTCCTGCCTTGCTGAATATCTTCTTGCCTGCACTGTGGTTGATGAGCCTGTCAGTAGGGACATAGAGAACCAGGAAAAGCAAGAAGCAAAGAAGAGAAGGAGCTATGGCAGCTGCCGGTATGCCTTTTCCCAAGGCAATGCTGAGCACAACAAAGGCTACAGCTCCAAGGAGGATGGCAAGCAGCTTTGCTCTTTTGCTCTTCTTGTTCTTCAGGCTATGTTCACCTTCAAAGTAACTTGCACATTCGGTTTCAGCCCTACGCAAGCCCTCCACGAAGGAACTGCCGAACTGCGATGGGTCATGGCTCATGCCTACCACAGGTGTCGCACCGAGGAACACATGGTACAGCTGTTCCTCTGCCGTACTTGTAAATTTCGGGGCAGCTGCAAGACAGGTATAGGTATAGCTCTTCTTGGCAAACATCCCTTTTCCCGTCTCTTCTTCCTGTATGGAAATGTAACCTTTGTCGGCCCAATAGAAAAGCATGGCAACGGCATCACTGTCATTCGCCGAGCCTTTGAGCAAATGAGCCAGCAACATCGGAGAAAGATCATCAGGAGGATCAAAGGTCTCTACATCAATCAGTTTTTCATCCTTTCCATATTTCAGATACAAGGCAAAAACCAATCCCAGCAACAGGACAAGCAGGGCTAGGTACGGAACAAAAAACCCTCTTGCTATACCTATTGGATCCCTTGCTCCGACAAATGAACCGTCAGGAAGCCTGACGTTGACAGTAAGTCCCTCACCGGGTGCAAAACCGTAAGCAGTTCCAGAAATCGTCTTGCCATCATCAGAAAGCGTATAGTTGACATTGCCACCGACACTGCCATAGGCACCCCGGCTGAAGACAATCCTGTCATTACGCAGATCAAACGGTGTCTGGATTGTAAAATCAAGCCGGTCAAAAGGCAGTTGCCAGCCAGTACCGAGTATATTGTAATACAGCTGGTCATAGCCGTCATTCTGGTCTGCACCGATATCATAGGAATAACTGAGTGTGTAATGCTGCACACCACTGACAAGCCTGTCAGGATCCCCTACCTTCACCATGACGTTTCCACTTTGCCTGTCAACGGAAAACTTTTCCGAACATCGGATATCGGAGACCCTGACCATATAATCATTCGAGGAATTTGTAGGAATGACCCTGTAGAATCCATGTCGAGGACTGTCGAAGAATAACTGATAATTTTCCTGTACATCAAGTACATTGTTCTTGTTGGCAACGACCTTGACAGCAATTTCATTGCCACTGTCTACGGCAAACAACGGCAACAGGACAAAGCAACCTAAGAAAAGCAAAAAGCTTCTTTTCATCTGCAACTTGCTGGAATTTAGCATCAGGACCTTCCTTCGGATGTTATTTTGGTTACAGTATTTTGCTTACAGGTCCCTACTTGTCAAGGAGGAACCTTCTTCCCTGTCCGTACCCTTTTGCTATATCCTTCGTGAAAGGAGAACTCATGATACTCAGTTGCAGCAGGCGATGCGACATCCCTTCATTTTTCCCCAGATGGCTTGTTTCCAGACTTGAAGCCGGTTATGTCCTTGTCCGAAATCCCTATGACAGGCATAAGGTCAGCAGAATAAGCCTGCAACCTGAAGTTGTAGATGCCATGATATTCTGGTCAAAGAATCCCCAACCGCTTTTCCCTTATCTGGACCGTATCCCCTATCCATATTACTTCCAGTTTACCCTGACGCCTTACGGCAAGGAACTTGAACCGAATCTCCCGGACAAGAAAAGTTATCTGGTCCCTGCCTTCAAAAATCTGGTAGAGCTTCTGGAACATGACCGCTGGGGACAGGGTCGTTCCAGAGTACTTTGGCGATGGGACCCGATCATATTGACCGATAAGATGGATGAAAACTTCCACCTGGAACAGTTTGAAATCTATTGTCAGCTGCTTGAAGGATATACCGGACGGTGTACCATAAGCATTCTCGATGCCTACACAAGGACAAAGAAGAATCTAAGAGGCCTTCCCGTACAGTATCGTTCACCGAAGGACCTTTCCCAACTGGCAGTTTCAATGGTCGATATCGGCAAAGAACATGGAATTGATGTGGTAAGCTGCTGTGAAGACGAACTTGGCATCAGGAAGGGAGCCTGCATTGATGCCGCCTTGCTTGACGGGTTGTTTTCCTTGGGACTGACCGTGCAGAAAGACAAAGGCCAACGGCCCGGATGCAGATGTTGCAACAGCATCGACATAGGAAGCTATGACTGCTGTCTCTGGGGCTGCAGATACTGTTATGCAACAGGAAGTCTTGCTGCAGCACAGCAAAATGTAAGCCTGCATGACGAGAAAAGTCCTCTTCTCTATGGAAACATAGACAAGGCTGACATCATCACAGAACGGAAGATGTGCAGCCTTGTGTCCGGTTTGCCTTCACTGAAAACTAGAAATGTGACAACTGCTGTATTACGAAAACAGAGAGATGCTTCAGCCCCCTCGCTCCACCCATCAATACGGGGCAAGCCCCAAGGTATTTCTTAGACATCAGGGCATGCGCTTCTAAGATGAATTATAATTGTCCATAGTCATTCTTTTCACTTTAATTCTCTATACAACTCCGCCATTACGTTCTTGTTTGTATAATTTTATATATTCACTATAAGATGAAATATCAAATTCGACATACTGTGCAATAAGTACCAATATTTGATTTTCTGATTTCTAATACTTACATAACTTATTCAAGCCATAGATTTTCACATGGCAAACAACGGCGAATTCAGATCCTTTAGTTCCAAAAGATATGCTATATCGTTTGGAACACATAAAATTGTAATTATTTCAAAGAAAGATCTTCCTCAGACTTGTTATAGATATCAAATCTATTCTTTATGTCAATCTGATTCACAATCCAACCACGAACCATACAAAGTTTGATAAAATCGTCTATTCGATTTTCACCAGACATTTCTTTAAGTGTAACGACAACGCCGAATGGTAATCTCCTACCATTTTTGACACGCAGTCTTTCTTTTACTTTAATACTAAGACCCCAAGTACCTACGCCATAAACTTTTCGTGGTTTTGGTCTATTTGTAATGATGTCACTTACAAGTTTTATATTGTCCCACTTGCGATATAATTTTCGAGCTTCTTCTTCAAAAAGTGGATTAACTCCCATGTCACCTTGCCTGTTTGCATTTATCGATTTAATTGTTGCTTTGCCGTTATCTTCTTTTACACGTCCAAAGTGAACATCCATTTCTGTACTGGTATAATCAACGCCTTGAGTTCTAAGACACTTTGGAAAATAACAAAGTGTTGCCCTTGCAAAAAATGGCTGTTTATTTTTATAAATCGGAATAGGAATGTTATAGGTAAATGTTTCATAAGCATCGCATGTTCCAGTCAGAATAAATCTAATTTCATCATTTGGAGTTTGGATAATATTTTCAATTCGTTGTGGAACAACACCATAACCAATAGAATGTGACAAAGTATTCATATCCATTCTATTCCATCCTGCAGCTGCATCAATAAGTAACGCTTTGGCAACTTCTCTGGTAAAACCCATGTTATATATCAAATATGCCATTTTTCTTGAAATCCAAGGTGCTGAAAACGAAGTGCCCATAACGAACCCTTCACCACAAGGAGTGCAGACTTTCATTGGCTGTCCTATGTCTCCTCCATAATAACTGATATCTGGCTTATGAAAGAAAGAAAGAACAGGACCGACACGATGATATGAGGCAGGTTTATTAGTTAAGTTTACTGAATTAACCACAATAGCATTCAATGAATCCGCAGGAGCACCTATTGGCATCTTCTCTGGGGAATCATTTCTTTTGTTAGTTCCGGCAATAACAAAAATAATATCGTAATCACTTTGGATCTTATCAAGCTCTGCAGCTTCGGGGGATATAAAGTTCCTATTGATCGGCATATCAGAACCAAGTGATAAATTCCAAACCTTTATGTCCTGATTCCTAGCAACAATTTCACGTATTGCTTTCAAAATACTGAAGGAACTAAAACGTCCTGCTTTCGCGACACCAAAGTGTTTGACTTTAAACCTACCACAACCATCATCTAATTCAGGATTAATAGTTGGTCCATCAACAATAATAGATGTCACCTCTGTTCCATGATTGTAATCTCGAGGCTCAAGTTCAATGCCCTCATCTATCATAGAAACATAAGTAACCCATTCATTGAAATATACTTTTTTATCGAAAGGTGTATCAATAACACCAACTGTCGGTTCCTGATGGGGCGCTGGAATATCAACGATTTTTGTATTGCTATTACGTGCTTCTTCTGGAGTCACTTCCCTTAAATCTCGAACTTTCATAGCAATCAGGTAGGGGGCATTTTCTTCTAACAGCTTAATTTCATCCGGCTCCAAACGGATTGTAGTATCATCAATAACTTTTGCATTTATCATATCAATTCCCAGCTTACTAAGTAAATCTTTAGTGGCAACATCTGTTTTGTAAATGGTTATAATTGAGCGGTCTTCTATGCCCTCAACATCCTGGTCAACATCGAATCTTTGCACATAGTAAGCATCCTTAACGACCCTTAAAAAATTAGTCTTTGCAAGTTTTGTGTTTCTGTAGGCTTTGCGTTTTTTATTGAGTGATTCAATATCTTCTTGCGTTATCTTTCCTTTGTATTCAGTTTTTACGACATCAATACAGACACTTAACCGATCAATAGACTCTTGCAAATCATCTAGCATTACATAATGCGTAAAGACATGTTTTATCGGGTTCTCGCCATCAAATTTTGACCCTCTGATTGAATCGTTTGGATCAGAGGAGCCTTTACATAATAAACCTCGAATTCTATTGCTCTTTGCAACAACGTGTTTATAATGTACACTTACAAGAGCACCTTTTATCAATGTATTTTCCTGCCAAAAACGTAGTATATGTTGCAGTTGATTTCTTAAATCCTCAAGATGATTTGATTCAACAAAACCATTTGTAGGCAAACTTGGAGAGCCAGCTTTACTTTGGTTATTTTGCTGTTGAAATTGACCTTTTAATTGTAATATGTTATTCACTTAATTTTTCCCCTTTAAATCTCTGGAAACTTGGCTTTTTGAGACTCCTGTCAGAATCTCTATTTCTCTCACCGTAAAACCTTGTTTCTGAAGCTTTTTTAGATTGGCTGTTTGCTCTCTGTTTACGGCATAATACAGACGTTTCAGATAATCAAATCCATCGCTAGGATTACTAAAAGCAATTGCTGTACGAATAATATTCTTTAAATCTCCCGGATACGGAAGAGGATCCAGTAAATTTATTATCTTTCTAAAAAGCCGAACATTTCTACCAACACATTTAAATTTGTTTAAAAAGTCATTCATTAGAATTTCGGCAATTTCCAATAGATCTTCTCTGCTATACCGATTAAAGTCTATTGTTGAATCAAACCGCCTTATCAAGGCTTTATCGAAATGTTCGAATAGATTTGTTGTTGCAATTAAAACAATCCGATCATCCAAACGATCAAGTCCTTTCAAAATTGTAGAAGTAGCTCTACCCATTTCACGTAAATCGTTGGAATTAGTACGATCCATTGCAATCGAATCGATTTCATCAAACAGGATAAGTACTTTTTCAGGGTGAGCAAAGCTGTTAATCTCCTTAAAGAGTGAATCAATGTTTTTTTGCGTTTGGCCAAGTTTGCTATCGATTACAATGGAAAAATTCACAGAATATAATTCTCGTTCCAAAATACGAGCAACTTGTTTTGCTGTTTCAGTCTTTCCGGTTCCTGGAGCACCTTGGAATAGAAATTTATTAATTCCCAAATTACGTCCTACGGCATTTACCAAGCCAATTATATCTTTTTCAAGAGAATCAGGTAACGGGAGCGGTGTGTTACTAACATTTAATTTTTCAAAAAAGCCAGAAGGACTCTCGCTCATTTGAGGAATGAATGTATTTGCATCTGACAACAGAGCCATAATATATTCGGCTAACTGAGAATCTCCTGCAGAATCAAAGTCTTTAGCAATTTCATATGCTTCACTCCTAAAACCTGCATCATTTTCTTCTGCATGGTACTTTATTAAATTAATTATGTTCTTCTTTTTCATATAGAGACGCCCCTTGTAAAATTCAATCTCAGTATATCACATATGGGACAAAAGTCAATATATTGGGACAATTTTTCAATTTATTCAGCTTGACTTTCTGCATCATCTATCAAAACAGCTTATATAGTCTACACTAATTTTTATAGCTGAAATGACTACCCACGACAAAGCTTCAAAACGCTTTAGCTTGACTCGAAAAGAACATCTGTTTTCTTACTATGTATTAAGATAATGTCATTAGTGCTCTATAGTTTTCATTGCACAAAACATACATGAGGACTTCTCTCATAACTACAATAGCCAAAAACGACATTGATTGCGAGCCCTACAACTCATATAGCGAGAAACTTATCAAATTTTAAGGTATTACCAGAATAGTAGTTCTCCAAGAACTTCAGTCAGCAGACATAGTTGTGGAACGACAGAACGAGTATAGCAGCAGCAAACAAGGTTATTCTCAACTCACAAAACAGGAGAAATGCCCAATGGAATTGCTGATCAGTTCATAGAGACCTTCGTTCCCAGAAAGTAAACAAAAAAAGTGATTGACAAAAACAAATAGGTAAAAAAAATCATAAGACGGTCTGGATATACTTGTATTGGCAAAAAGCTACTCAACCAGCTGCAAAACTTCAGTTATTTTGATAAAAACGTTCTTGCTAATTTATTACTGAGGTTGCAAGCAAAAAGGGCTCATTACCCATAATCATTGTAATAAATAGTAAAATCATTTGGAGCATCTTATACCGGATATTACAAACATATAAAACGGAGAAATCGCACCGTCATACAAAAATTGACGTATAACCAATGACAGGCAATGCAAAACACCATACAATTTTTCCGATTCGGCATTGCATTATTTACTGAACAAAACGCTGTGAGTCCCGATGCGTGCCAGTATCAGTACAAGAATATCATTCCCTACACGATACACAAGCAACCAGTCGCTTTGAATATGATATTTCCGACGCTCTATCGATTTAATAGTGCGTGATTGCGGTTTGTTTCGGGAAGCGACTCGCCTTTGGCAAGCAGGCAAATGCTATTGTCCAGCAGATCCATGCTTCACCCACGCCTCATCTCCAGCTTGTAATCCTTCTTGAATCATGAAGTCAAAACAATTCCAACTTCATTTTTAAGTTCCCGCAACGATTCTTCTACATCGCTGTAGTGCTTTACATTGGAATCTCGGACAGTACATTCAGCTTCTTGCATAGTGTCAATGGTAACAGCATTCGGTGTGTTGAGCACCACATCAAACGGAAAAACACCCAATCGAAGCGACTGTATCAAGATATAAAAAACTATATTAATGACTGACGTCAGTCATTAATTATATGGAGGATTTGTATGTCTAGACCGGCAGTAACCAAAAAGGAAGATATCATTGCAGCAGCACTGGCAATGTTCAGAAAAAAAGGAGTGAACAATACCACTGTGAGCGATATTGCAAAGGAAGCTCATGTCGCACAAGGCACATTCTATAACTACTTCCGGTCAAAAGACGACATATTTGCAGAAGTATTGGAAAAAGCTACGGAACATACCCTTGAGGAAACACAGAAAACAGTACAGAAAGAAGATATCGGCCCTGTTGAAAAACTGAAGCTTCTGGTACAACAGGATTTCATGATGAACCGTCGGAATGACAGTCTGTTCGATGTACTGCATGAACCCAGGTATGCCTATGCCCATCAGAAATATATCGTAAACCGTATACTGAAGCTGAAACCGATCTGTGCAGGGCTGATCAGGCAAAGCGTTGATGCAGGATACTTCGACACACCTTATCCTGAAGAAACGGCTTTGCTTCTGCTGACAACCCAGAAATTTGTATTTGACCCGGCTTTTTTCCATTTGGATGGAACTGAAATACTTAAGATGATAGCACCTTTCGGAAATTTTGTAGAACGTGTCCTCGGCGCAAAACATGATCCAACTATGGAAAAGGACTGGAAACAGAATATCTTACAATATTTTGGAGATGGCATAAAATGAAATTCGATATCAAGGATGAACAATTGGCATTCCAGGCACTCAGGATGTTAAGTGAAGTCTCCTCAGGACAGGCCGATGTGAACGAAGTCATGGATACTGCACAAGAAATCGAAGGTGGCAACTATGAAAGCTGGTACCAGGAATGGACAAAAACAGCAGACAGAGTACGGAATATTGCCGACGTTTTTCTAGCCCAAGGCCATTATGTCAGTGCTGCCGAAACCTATTTACGGGCTTCCAACTATTACCGTGCCGCTGGCTTTTACCGTGGCGTGCTGATTGTTGAAGGATGCAACGCTGAAACGAAGCACAGACTTGAACAACTGGATATTTTGGCTTTGGATTGCTTTTCACAAGTAATCCGATACGGAAACACAGCGATTGAGCCAGTAGAAGTTCCCTATGGGAACACGACACTTCCCGGTCATTTTTACAGGGTTCCGGCAAAAGAAGACAGCAAATCCGCCCCTACCCTCATCATGATGAATGGCTATGACGGTACAAAGGAAGAACTATATGGCTTCGCGCTTGCAGCGCTTAAGCGTGGCATGAACTGTTTCACGTTCGAAGGTCCGGGTCAAGGGGAAATGATCCGTAAAAAAGGCATCCCGTTCCGTCCTGACTGGGAAAATGTCGTAACACCTGTCATTGATCATCTGATTGTAAAGTTAGGTGTCAACCCAGACAATATCATACTCTGGGGAGAAAGCATGGGAGGCTATCTTGCTCCCAGGGCAGCTGCCTTTGACCATCGGATAGCAGCCTGTGTTGCAAACAGCGGAATCTATGATTTCATAGGGTGCCATGCACCGGAGGGAATGGGCCGGCATACCTTTTTTGAGGCAATTTCCCACGCATCAGAGACGGAAATAGAGACCGCCCTGCAAGTACCCCTGTCCCATCCACAGGTCGACTGGGCATTCAAGCATGGAATGTACGTATTTGGTGCAACAAACCTGAAAGACTTTCTGTTGAAAGCAAAGGAGTATTATCTTGAGGGAAGTGCATCGCAAATAAAATGCCCGACACTTGTAACGGACAGTAAAAATGAAACCAATTTCCCAGGAGAGGCCAAGAAACTCTACGCATCACTACGTTGTCCGAAGGATTATCTGCTTTTTACAAAGCAACAAGGTACTGCCGAACACTGTCAGCAAGGCGCAAAGATCTATGCAACAGGCTGTATCTTCAACTGGATTGAAGACCATCTTCCGAAGAGTTGCGAGCAACAAGCTTGACAACGGATGGCCTTTGATGGGATTGTTGGAACATATGGTGATTGCACGCATCAAAAGTGATGTTACAGAGAGGAACACGTAAATGAAAAATGAAAGCATAGACCATGGCAAAGCTTTTGACTGGGGTAATACATCAAAGGATTACGCAAAATACCGTGATATCTACCCAAAAGAATTTTACAAGAAGATAGTTGACTTAGGTCTTTGTATTTCCGGGCAAAGTGTCCTTGACCTCGGCACAGGCACCGGAGGGAGCATCAGACTACCTGGACTGCGTGGATTGCCATGCATGTGACCTGGAACTCCCGTTCACACGTGAGAGTTGGCATGGCCGGATCGTGGCCTGCCGTGGCATAGGAGCTTCTTCATTGCCTCAGGATAAAATCAATGCCTTCAAGAAAGAGCATCTCGAGTATATGCAGACTGTACCGGAATGTTTTACCATTCCGCACTATGTGACAATGCTGGATTTCAAGGCAAAGGCTCTTTGATTATCCTAGCATGAGAAAATCTCTATATGCATAGGCAGATGTTTCAAGAACTCAAGCCAGCATCGGCAGTAAAAGGCTCGTCCGTGTTACAAGTCAAGCCGGCTGAGACAGAATGGGACCATCTCCTGGCATATCGATCGATCAATGATGGAAAAAACAGATCAATAGGAAGGACCATATCATGAAAATTGGAATGATCGGAGGAATCGGGCCAGAATCGACCGTGGATTACTATCAGCGCCTCATAAGACTCTATCAGAAAAACATAAGCAGCAACGAGTATCCTGGAATCATCATCAACAGCATCAATATGACGGCTATGTTGAAATTCATTTCAGATGACGATCGGAAGGGGTTGATCACTATGCTGTCCGATGCTGTCCATTCGCTGTACAAAGCCGGTGCAGATCTCGCGTTCATTGCGTCCAATACACCGCATATTGTCTTTGATGAAGTCCAGAGGATATCTCCTATTCCACTCGTCAGCATCGTAGAAGCAACAAGAATGAAGGCTGAGCAGCTCAGTCTGAAGAAGATAGGTCTGCTTGGAACGCTGTTTACCATGCAAAGCAGTTATTATCAGGATGAATTCAACCACAGCAACATTGAGGTCATAGTCCCTGATGAAGTTGAAAAGCAATACATCCAGCAGAAGTTGTTTTCGGAAATTGAACAAGGCGTATTTCTGGAAGAAACGAAAAATGGCCTTCTGAAAATCATCAGGAGGTTGATAGCCGAAAAATCAATAGACGGTGTGGTATTGGGATGTACGGAACTTCCGCTGATTCTGACGGAAAGTGAATATGGTATTCCTTTCCTGAATACGACTGAGATCCATGCACAACAGATTTTTGAAAAATACATGGAATTGAGCAGGAAAGCATAACAGAAGGCAAATCACACCTACGCCTTTCCATAGCAGACAAGTCAATTCTTATCAAAAAGACAAGCTTACTCAGATAAGAGCTCCTTTCAACATCGGTATGCATATTCTTTTTTTTCTGCTATACTTGGTGCAATCTAATCAAAGCTGGAGGACCGCATGTCAAAGATTCTCTTCGTAGTGGATATGCAGAATGATTTCATCGACGGGGTTCTCGGAAGCCCTGCCGCCGTCGCTATCATCAAACCGATGGCACAGTTTCTTGCAACATTCCAAGGGACTGTCTACTTTACCCAGGACACACATCCGAAGGATTGCTACGGCACTACGCTGGAAGGCAAAACCCTTCCACTTCATTGTGAACCTACAAGCAATGGCTGGCAGATTGCATCCCAACTGGCACCATATGTCCAGAAAGATCATACCATAGAAAAAAACACCTTCGGAAGTCTGGAACTGCCCGATTATATCACAAAGGAAACCGACGAAGTCTTTTTCTGCGGTGTCTGTACCGATATCTGTGTAGTCAGCAATGCATTGCTTCTCAGGGCAACATATCCTGACCTTCCTATTACGGTCTATGGTGATCTTTGCGCAGGTAGCAGCGAGGCAAGGCATCAGGCAGCTCTTTCCGTGATGGCCAGCTGCATGATCAGCATCAGGCAGGCAGGAAAATGAGCCTGAACAGTACGCCTTCTGCAAATCGCATCCATATCGGTTTTTTCGGCAGGCGCAATGCTGGCAAATCAAGCTTGGTAAACGCCGTGACAGGACAGGACCTTGCCATTGTCTCAGACATCAAAGGTACAACGACAGATCCTGTATTCAAGTCAATGGAACTGCTTCCTCTCGGCCCTGTCGTCATCATAGACACACCGGGTTTCGATGATGAAGGGGCTTTGGGGAAACTGAGGATTGAAAAGACACGGCATGTACTGGCCAAGACAGATGTTGCTGTCCTTGTCACCGATGCTACCGTCCCCTTAGGAGAGGGAGAACTGGCCCTTGTTGATCTGTTCAAGGCAAGGAACCTCCCTTATATAATCGCTGCCAACAAATGTGACCTGCTCGAAAACCAGCCACAGCCAGACGAACATACCATGTATGTCAGTGCCTTGAAAGGTACGAATATCAAGGAACTCAAGAATACCATCTCCCATCTGACGATTGCAGACCAAAGCAATCTGAGAATCGTAGGAGACCTTATCCATCCTTCTGATTTCGTCGTATTGGTCACTCCGATCGACAAGGCCGCACCAAAAGGCAGGCTCATCCTTCCCCAGCAGCAGACAATACGGGATATACTTGAAGCAGACGCAACGGCAGTGGTCGTCAAAGAGTTCGAACTCAAGGAAACGCTGCAGGATCTGGGCAAGAAACCGACAATGGTAATTACGGACAGCCAAGTGTTTTCAAAAGTATCTGCAGATACCCCCGAAGATATTCCCCTTACCTCTTTTTCAATCCTGCTTGCCAGATACAAAGGTCTGCTTGAGCCGGCAGTAGACGGAATCAAGGCAATCGAGCATCTTAAGGATGGGGATAAGATACTTATTGCAGAGGGCTGTACCCATCATCGGCAGTGCGATGATATCGGAAGCGTCAAGATTCCCCGTTGGCTCAAGAACTATACAGGAAAAAAACTGACGATTGAAACTTCTTCAGGCACAGGATTCCCCGATGACCTGTCCCCTTATGCGGTGATAATCCATTGCGGAGGTTGCATGCTGACGGAAAGGGAAATGCGCTATCGCACCGAATGTGCAAGGCGACAGGGAATCCCCATCACGAATTATGGCCTTGTCATCGCTTACATGCAGGGAATACTGAAACGGAGTCTGGAGGTATTCCCCTACCTGTTGGAAAAACTGGAGGATGACAATGAGGAGTGAAACTGACAACCTCGGTACGGTCGAACTTCCTGACGATGCCTTATACGGCATCAATACCTACAGGGCAATGCAGAATTTCTCACTGGATAGCAAACCTACCAGTCTGGTGCTGATTCATGCCATGGCAATGGTAAAGAAAGCTGCTGCATTGGTATATGCAAGGTTGCATGTACGGGAAGAAGGCATCTATGAGGCAATTGTCTCTGCCTGTGACCAAGTCATCAGAGGAGAAGTTGATTCAGTCTTCAAGCTGGATGCACTGCAGGGAGGAGCCGGCACTTCGACAAACATGTGTGTCAATGAGGTAATTGCCAATTTGGCATTGCTCAGATTGGGTAAGGAATGCGGTCAGTACAGTATCATCCACCCCCTTGATGACGTCAACAGGGGCCAGTCAACCAACGACGTCTACCCTACAGCCTTGCGCATTGCTGCCATCACTCAGCTGAGGATCCTCAGTGACGCCTGTGCAAAATTGCAGGAAGCCCTTCAGGAAAAAGAAAACGCCTTCCAGGATATCGACAAGCTGGGCAGGACGGAGCTTATGGATGCCGTAAGCATTACGCTGGGAGAAGAGTTCGGCAGCTATGCCCAGGCAATTGCCAGGGACAGATGGAGATTGTACAAGATCGAGGAAAGGCTCCGTCAGGTAAACCTGGGAGGCACTGCAGTAGGTCTGAGCGACAATGCAAGCCGAAAGTACCGTTTCGGAGTCATTGAAGAAATAAGAAAACTGACATCAATCGGCCTGGCCGCAGCAGAATATCCTATGGATGTCACCCAGAACAATGACGTCTTCGTTGAAGCTTCAGGTCTCCTCAAAGCCCTGGCAGTAAACCTGAGCAAGATTGCAGGCGACCTGCGCCTGATGAACAGCGGGCCTTACGGAGGCTTCGGTGAAATCAGACTGAAAGCCGTACAGCAGGGAAGTACCATCATGCCGGGAAAGGTAAATCCGGTCATCCCAGAAATGGTCATGCAATGTTCGATGCGTGTCCTTGCCAATGACAGTGCCATAAGCCAGGCAGCCAGCCATGGTGAGTTCGAGCTCAATGCTTTCCTGCCGCTTATTGCAGACAGCCTGCTCGAAAGCCTGAACCTGCTGATCAAGGCAACGGACTTGTTCAGGACAAAGGCAATCGAACCTTTGGAGGCAGACAAGGATGCCTGTCATAGGCATCTGAGTGATTCCTACGCTTTTGCAACCTCCTTTACCCCCAAATTGGGGTATGAGACTGTAAGTCATATAGTCAGGGATCATAATCCAAAGGAAGCTTATGAAATACTTCAGAAAATGAATGAAAAATTGCAGGATGCCACAACTTAATTTTCGTTTTACTACTTTTTCTTCAAAATAGCCCTTTTTGTGTATTTTTAATTTCTTTCAGCTTCAGGAACCGTTTTTTCTTGCTAAATCAGCAATGATTTTTGATTTTTCTGGTAATTATGCTTGCAAATTCGATGTCCGATGCTACTATATAAACACCACCAGGAGAGCGGTGGAATTAATCTGGAGGTCTTTTTATGAAAAGAACACTCATTTCACTATTGTTGATCGGTGCCGTATCCGTAGCAGCTTTTGCCAACGGGAATGCGGAATCCAGTACTACAGCTACAAAAACAGAAACTGCATCCAAGCCAAGTGTACGACTCTTGACTGATGCAACCGGTATTGATGACAAATCATTCAATGCAGCTGCCTGGCGTGGCATACTCAAGTTCTATGGTGAGACCTGGGACAACACCCCTTCAAGAGGCAGTTTGTATGATGTCGTCACTGCAGCTTCACAGGATATGTATATCCCGAATCTCAAGAATGCCGCAGATGCCGGCTATGACTTGATCATTACCACAGGTTTCACCTGGGCTGATGCACTTGGAGAAGTTGCCAAGCAGTATCCTGACCAGAAATTCATGATTGTCGATGTCAACTGGGTCAACCAACCGAATGTAAGGGAATATGTCTATACGGAAGAACAGGGTTCATATCTTGTCGGTGTCGTTGCTGCCTCACAGGCAATCCACGACGGCATCCAGAATCCTAGGTTCGGCTTCATCGGCGGAGTTCCTGGAGCAACTATCACGAAGTTTGAAATGGGTTATATCCAGGGTATCAAGTCAATCCTTCCCAATGCACAGGTAGTCGATTACTATGCAAACAGCTGGGGAGCCCCGGAACTTGCAAAGGCACAGGCAAAGAGCTGGTATGACAATGGTGTGTACTGCATCTTCAGTGCCGCAGGCGGCACGGGCAACGGTACTATTTCCCAAGCCAAGGAAATGCGTCTTGCAGGTAAGAACGTATGGGCAATCGGTGTTGATTCCGACCAATATGAAGACGGCATCTATGCAGATGGCAAAAGCGCAGTCCTTACTTCAATGCTGAAACTTGTTGAAAATTCCACTCTTGATGCACTCAACAGAATTTCAAACAACACTTGGGCTGCTGGTCAAATCGTCATGTCCATGAAAGACGGTGGTGTCGGTTACTCCCAGGCCAACAAAAAATTGGACAAGGATGCAATTGATGCAGCTGAAAAAGCAAAGGCCGCAATCATCAAGGGCGATATCAAAGTCTATGGTGTCTACAAGGATGCCTTGGCCGCCGGAGCTGTTCCTGCTGGTCTCCATGCGCTTGATGACTGATTAATTTCCTGATATGGAATAAAGTCCGGGTGACTTCAGTCCCCGGACTACTTTTGTTCAAGCAAACTTTCTGGTTGGACCCGCTTCCAGATAGACAGGAGGCTCCCGTGAGTGAATATGCTATTGAAATGCTTGGCATCACCAAGACTTTTCCTGGTATCATAGCAAATGACAACGTCACCATACGTGTAAGAGATAATGAAGTACATGCCTTGTTAGGAGAAAACGGTGCAGGAAAATCAACCCTGATGTCCATCCTCTTCGGTGCATACAGCGCAGACAGTGGCATGATTCGGATATTCGGAAAGGAAGAGCACATCAAGAATCCGAATATAGCAACGGAACTTGGTATCGGTATGGTACACCAGCATTTCAAACTGGTACACAACTATACCGTAACCGAAAATATCGTACTGGGAAGGGAACCGAGAAATCGCTTCGGCATACTGAACCTCAGCATAGCAGAAAAGAAAGTCCAAGAACTGTCTGACCATTATGGTCTCATGGTAGACCCACGGGCAAAAATTGACGATATCACCGTCGGGCAGCAACAGCGGGTCGAAATTCTCAAGACATTGTATTCTGATTCAAAAATCATCATCTTCGATGAACCTACCGCAGTGCTTACGCCACAGGAAATCGACGAACTGATGGAAATTATCCGAAAGCTCAAGCAGGAAGGCAAGACCATCATCCTCATCACGCATAAGCTCAAGGAAATCAAGGCAGTCAGCGACCGCTGCAGTGTACTGCGCAGAGGGAAATACATAGGGACAGTAAATGTAGCTGATGTTACCGAAGATGAATTGGCTTCGATGATGGTCGGACATGCCGTCAAGTTCCAGATAGAAAAGAATCCGCTCCATATGGGAAAGAAAATGCTGGAAATAAAAAATGTCAGCATCAATGACCATAATGGGCTGCAGAAAGTCACAGACCTGAGTCTTGATATCCATTCAGGCGAAATACTGGGTATTGCCGGCGTCGATGGCAATGGACAGAATGAGCTGTTGATGGGCCTTTGCGGCATGCTGCCTATCACAGAGGGAACAGTTACCCTTGACGGAACTGACATCACCCACATGACAATCCTTGACAGGATAAAGAACGGACTGGGCTACGTACCGGAAGACCGACAGAAGTATGGGTTGGTCAAGGAATTTTCACTCAGTGAAAATGCAGTCCTCAAAGATTTCTACAAAAAAAAGTATGCGGGTCCGCTACATACCTTGAACCAAGCAAGATTCCAGCCGGTTGCAGATAAACAAATCAAGGAATTCGACATACGTGCAGCATTGGGACCGGCAACAAAAGCAGGTTCGCTTTCAGGTGGAAACCAGCAGAAGGCAATAATTGCACGGGAAATCTCATTGGACCCGAAAGTCCTGCTGGTCGCACAGCCTACCAGAGGACTGGACGTAGGTGCCATAGAATTCATAAGGAAGAGACTGCTTCAGGAACGTGACAGCGGACAGGCAATCCTCCTCATTTCCTTCGAACTGGATGAAATCATGAATCTCTGTGATACAATCGCAACAATCAGCAAAGGCCAGATCGTCGGTATATTCAAGGAAGGTGAAGTCAATGAAAGGCAGATAGGCCTGATGATGGCTTCCAGCGGCAGGGAGGAAAAGAAATGAAAACAGAAGAAAAACGTTCATTCATTGACTGGATGCTGGACAATGAGGTGATGATTTCCCTCCTGGTCGTCCTCTTGGGTTTCCTCTGCGGAACCATACTGGTACTGGCAGTCGGCAAGAATCCTGCAAACATGTTCAGTTCCATCTTTGACTCGATGGTCGGTATCCCGAAAAGGGACGGTACATGGAATTTCCGATACATCGGAGAAACCCTGGCTTATTCCATGCCCTACATTCTCTGTGGGCTTTCCATGGGACTGCCATGCAGGGTCGGCCTATTCAATATCGGAGCTGAAGGACAGTATATCATGGGAATGACAGCTGCCCAGTCCCTTGCACTCTTCATCTCTCCGTTTCCCGGACAATGGTTCTTCTGCCTCTTGGTTGCTTTCATTGCAGGAGCCTTGTGGGGCGGCATCGTAGGTTTGCTCAAGGCAAAGTACAACGTAAGTGAAGTCGTCGCGACCATCATGCTCAACTATATTGCCCTCTATGCAAGCCGGTTGATCTGTTTCCATCAGCCTGGTGCAACCACCTATAACACTGATCCCCTACCCGCTACTGCATTGCTTTCCAAGTTCCTGATCAAGACATCAAACCTGAACATAGGTATTTTCTTCGTACTGCTTTCAGTACTGCTTTACTGGTTTGTCGTCAACAAAACCAAGTTGGGATACAGCATGAGGGCAACAGGCTATAACAAGAATGCTGCAAAATGCTGTGGCATATCAACGGTACGGTCAATTGCAGCCAGCATGGCTCTGGCGGGTGCCTTCGCCGGACTTGCCGGCGCAATAGTCCTGCAGGGAGGAGCTTTTCCGAAAGGAAGGATCATCACTGGAATGGACAACTATGGTTTCATGGGAATCGCAGTTTCCTTGGTAGGTAACAACACGGCTATCGGCAACCTGCTTGCAGGATTGCTTTTCGGCGTACTGAAACAAAGCCAGTCCCTTATGCAAAGCAGGAATATTCCCAAGGAAATTACTTTTATCATCCAGGGTCTGATCGTTGTCTTCATCTCACTGCGCAGTGGATTGGAACTTGTCAAGCTCTATAGGAACAAGAAAAAACTCCAGAAGGAGGTACTGCACAAATGAACATATTGCTGCAGATTCCGACCATACTTATGATCGTAGCTCCTATACTCATCACTGCCATAGGCGGTATGTTTACTGAACGAAGCGGAGTGGTCAACATTGCTTTGGAAGGTCTGATGGGGCTCGGTGCCTGCGCAGCCGCATGCTGCCATTACCTCATGGAAGCTGCCGGCTATGGACGCTATTCACTCGTGCTTGCGCTTCTTCTGGGTGCATTCGTCGGCTGGGCTTTCTCCCTTATCCATGCAGTGGCCTCCATTGACCTGAAGGCAGACCAGACGATCAGCGGCACAGGCATAAACCTGCTTGCTGACGGCCTGACCATCTTCGTAGCACAGATACTGTTCCATGCAGACCGTACAAAAGAATATAAGATCGGCATGTTACCTGACAAAATAGGTATGTATCCTACTGTCTATATTGCAGTTGCCGTCGTCATCATTGCCTGGTTTGTCATGTTCAAGACTCCTTTCGGCATGCATCTGAGAGCCTGTGGCGAGCACCCTGCTGCTGCGGATTCAGTCGGTATAAATGTACGTCTGATGCGATACAGCGGTGTCATGATATCAGGAGCACTCGCAGGATTGTCCGGCGGTTGTATCGTCCTGACGCAGACCATCCAGTACACTTCAGGTACCATCGGAGGCCGAGGCTTCATTGCCCTTGCAGCCGTATCCTTCGGCAGATGGACACCGCTTGGGGTAACAGGCGCTGCAATCCTGTTCGGCGGCATGCAGGCTATGGGAGTAATCGCAACGAATATCACCAGTCTCAGGGGCATACCTTCCGAATACTTCAACATACTGCCATACTTCGTGACCCTTGTCGCCTTGATACTCACCAGCGGAAAGGATTATGCTCCGCAGGCCAACGGCATTCCATATGAAAAAGGAGCATCATGATATGACGCCTCATAATGCTGCTGAAGTCGGAATGATTGCAAAGGATGTACTGCTTCCAGGAGATCCTGCAAGAGCTCGTTTCGTAGCTGAAAATTTCCTGGACAATGCATCCCTTGTTTCTGAAATACGTGGAATCCCATGCTTTACAGGAACTTACAAGGGAAAACGCATGAGCGTCATGGCTTCCGGCATGGGAGGGCCTTCCGTAGGTATCTACTCATGGGAACTGTTTGCTGCATATAAAGTTGACAACATAGTAAGAATAGGTACCTGCGGAGGCTATCAGCCGTCTCTTGAAGTAGGAGATCTTGTCTTTGCCTTGACGGCTTCTACCGATTCTGCATGGGCACATCAATATGGGCTGAAAGGAACCTTCAGCCCTGTCTGCTCTCCTTCCTTGCTTGGTTGCATGCATACGGCTGTTGAAAGACTTGGTTACCGTTATACCATGGGCATGGTACTTTCCAGTGACCTGTTCAGCAGTTACAATGCACTTGGTGCCGATTCTTGGAAAGCTTGGGCTGATATGGGTGCCTTGGCACAGGACATGGAAACCTATGCGCTCTATTGCAATGCCATGAGAGCCGGAAAACATGCTTTTTCCATCCTCACCATGACCGACAACTGTGCGACGGGAAAAAGTTTTGCAGACGCTGACCGTATGAAGGGAAATGAAAAGATGATCAAGGTCGCTTTGGAAGGATTGTACCTGAGAGGAAAAGACTGATATGAAAGAAAGGATACTTATTGACTGTGACACAGGTCAGGATGATGCTGTGGCAATCCTGCTGGCAGCAGGTTCCGACAAACTGCAGATAGAAGGAATCATTGCCGTCGCCGGCAACGTCAGCCTAGCCCATACCTTGGAAAACAATTTGCATCTGGTAGAAGCAATGGGAAAAGACATTCCTGTTTTTCGTGGAGCGGAAAAACCCCTGGTAAGAGAACCGATCAAAGCAGGACATGTCCATGGTACAAATGGTCTGGCCGGCTATACATTTCCTCCTGACTGCAGCCGCCGTTGCAGTGGAAACGGCATAGCATTCATCATCAAGACCATAATGGAAAATCCTGGACAGATTTCCTTGGTTGCTACCGGTCCATTGACTGATATTGCCTTGGCCTTCAGGGAAGAGCCACGTCTGGCAGAAAATGTAAAGCAAGTCGTCCTTATGGGAGGATCGATGGGAGAAGGCAACATAACTCCCAGTGCCGAATTCAACATATATGCAGATCCTGAGGCAGCCCAGATCGTCTTTTCCAGTCATGCAAGAATCTACATGATGGGACTTGACGTCACACTGCAGGTTACCCTGACGGATCAGATATTGGAACGGTTCAGAAAAGAACAGGAAGCAGATCCTAGGACCATGAGAGGCCTTTTCCTGAAAGGCATGGAAAGTTATACACGGGCCTGCATGGATGTAATCCATGATTTCCCATCCATGCATGATCCCTGCTGCATTGCCTATCTGCTTGACAGCTCACTCTTTACCTTTACAAGAAGAAACGTGGTCGTCGAGACAAAAGGCACCTACACCTATGGTAGGACCGTTGCATTATGGCCGGAAGAAACCGCCGATACATTCATCGGTATCAAAGTCGATGCCTTGAGGTTCTGGGATTTGCTTTCAGCCTCGCTCAGCAACCTCAGGTAGCACAACGGCACCTACAGTTTCTGCCATACGGATTTCAATGTCGACAGCGCCTTTTCATCCTTTGCAAGGTCATCTTTTTCCGAAGCATGGAAAGACAGGTCGACCGTTTTTTCCCACCCGATGTAGTCAAAGATACATCCGAACTGCTTGGATATGAGCTCATACTCCATATCCTCCAAAGACGCCCCGCCGATACTGATGATACCGGCCTTCTTTGCTTGCTTAGGTCCATCAGGCCCACTGATGCAATAAAGTTTGTCCACTGCCAGTTTCAGTTGGGCCGAGACTCCCCAGAAATAGACGGGAGTTACGTAAAGGATCGTATCCGCTTCCCTTACGCTGTTGATCATTTCGTTGGTATCATCATCAAAGACACAATCTCCCCCATTGTCAAAGCACGCCTTGCAATCCTGGCAAGGCCGGAGGTCCATTTCATTGGTATCAAGGACGATTACCGTCGCATCAGTGATATGTGATTTCACTGTTTCCGTAATTGTCCGTACGGCAGTACTGCAGTTGCCATCCTTGCGGGGACTTCCGTTGAAAATCAAAAGGTTCATTTTCTTTTCTCCCTGATATAGCCAGTATAGGCTTTTTCATCTGATCAGAAAAGAGATAAGACGCCCTCCGATGTATTCAGGAAACAGTCTTGGCTTATGGCCAGGGATACGCTACCATCAGGATATGAAACCTATTGCAACCATACATACTGACTTCAATACAAAATTCGGAATTCCAAGACAGGCAGGGATCATCCGACATGCAGAAGGATGGATTACATTTCTTGATGGCTACAGGAATCCCCAGGAATTCATCGGACTTGAAGGTTATTCCCATATCTGGCTCATCTGGCAGTTTTCCGAACACCTTTCAAAAGGCTGGAAACCCATGGTACGTCCTCCAAGGTTAGGAGGTAATACAAAGGTCGGTGTCTTTGCTACCCGCTCCCCTTTCAGGCCGAATCCCTTGGGCCTTTCCTGCGTCCGGCTTCTCGGCATTGAAAACTCGGCAGCACAAGGTCCCTTGCTGCATGTGCAGGGTGCAGACATGCTTGACGGTACCCCTATCTATGACATAAAACCTTATGTCCCGCTCTATGACAGTATACCCGATGCAAAAGGCGGTTTCGTTGACAGCGTCAGCCGTACCTTGCTTACCGTCTCGATACCTTTGGAAATCCAGGAAAGGATTCCTGAAGAAAAAAAAGAAAACATACTTTCGATCCTTGCCCAGGACCCGCGTCCGTCCTACCAACATGATCCTGAGAGAATCTATGGATTTGTATTCTCAGGGTTGGAAATAAAGTTTACCGTGACAGGGAAGCAACTTACCGTGATTTCAGTAGAAAAAAAGAGTTGACAGAGGGCAAGCCGACAGGAAAATGCCTTGTTATGATACCGCTACTCCGTTATACTGCCAGAAAACTCAATATTTTTTGGTGGTACAATAATGACACAACACAAAAAAGAATTGATTCTTTTCTCACTGTTCATCACATCTATGGTATTGGTCAATACCATAGGGACCAAGATCATTGCCTTGTTTTCAATCAGGGTGTCGGTCGGCATTTTTTTCATGCCGATCCTCTTCCTCATCACCGACATCGTCGGTGAGGTAAAAGGTAAAGCTGAAGCACTTTTCTTTGTAAAAGTTGCAACAGGAATGCTCCTATTCCTTTTCTGCATGGTCGCGCTCTGCGTCAAGATTCCCCCGTATTCCGGTTATTCCTACCAGAAGGAATATGCCTTGATATTCGGCTCGACACTCCGCATGACCATTGCTTCACTCATCAGCTTCATGATCAGCCAGAACCTTGATGTCGTACTCTTTGACAAAATCGGCGCTGCCTGCGGCGGTAGATACCTGTGGATCAGGAACAATACTGCAACGATGACAAGTCAGCTCATTGATACGATTGTCTTCGATTTCATTGCCTTCTATCATCTGACACCACAGTTTGATGTACCTTTTCTCATTTCCCTTATCCTACCGTACTGGATGTTCAAAGTACTTTTTGCTGCCATGGATACGCCATTCTGCTATCTCGGCGTAAGGTGGTTGAAAGGAGAAAAACCTTTCAAGGAAAACCAACTTGCCACAGCCGTATCCTGCTGAAATTGTTACGGTAAATTTTTCGGAATCTGCTTCCAATCCTAAGATAGAAAAGTTATCATGGTGGGATGAAATCAAATATCAGGTTGATGACAAAAGGAGCAGTCGGACGTGAAATTCTGACATTTGCTTTTCCTGTCTTTCTTGCAAATCTTTTCCAACAGTTATATCTTACCGTGGATTCATTGGTTATCGGTAATTTTGTCGGAAAAGAAGCACTTGCTGCCATAACTTCCGTAGGGCCGTTGGTTTTCCTTCTGGTAGGTCTGTTCAATGGTCTTTTCATAGGTGCGGGAGTAGTAATTTCCAAATACTTCGGTTCAGACGATGCTGACGGTGTCAGCAAGTCCATCCACACGACAGTAGCTTTGGGCTTTTCCAGCAGTGCCCTTGTTACCATTGTCGGTATAATCGGTTCCCCATACATCCTCAGATGGATGGGGACCCCTGCCGAGGTTTTCTCACAGGCAAATTCTTATGTAGAGATCTATTTCATAGGCATCAGCTCACTCATACTCTACAACATGGCCACAGGTATACTCCAGGCTCTTGGAGACAGCAGGCATCCGCTGTATTTTCTCATTGCTTCATCCCTGACCAACATCGTGCTTGACCTGCTGTTCGTAGGTGTCTTGGACTGGGGAATGGACGGAGCAGCCTATGCAACCATCATAAGCGAAGCAATTTCCGCAGTCCTTTCCATGGGACTTCTCTTTCTCACAAAGGAACAATACAGGGTACATCTCCGCCAGGTACGATTCCATGGCAGGCAACTTGGACGCATCCTGCATATCGGTATTCCTTCCGGTATCCAGAACTCCGTAATTTCAATCGCAAATGTCTTCGTGCAGGCCAGCGTCAACAGTTTCGGAGCAGCTGCCATGGCTGGCAATGGGGCTTTCCTGCGTATCCAAGGATTTGTTTTTCTGCCGATTACCAGCTTTGCCCTTGCCTTGACTACTTTTACGAGCCAGAACATAGGAGCAGGAGAACTAGGAAGAGTAAGGAAAGGTATACGCTTCTCCCTGGCATTCTGCCTGATCATGGCGGAAACCTTCGGATTGTTCCTTTTTTTGTTTGCGAAGCCTCTGCTGTTGCTTTTCAGCAGGGATCCTGAAGTACTTGCGATCGGAACCGAAAAGGCTCACATCGCATGTTTTTTCTTCTGTTGCCTTGCCTTGTCGCATACCATGGCCGGCATCTTCCGTGGAGCCGGCAGAGCTATCATACCCATGCTGGTAATGCTTGTCTGCTGGTGCCTGATACGGGTAAGCTATATCTTCATCACTTTGAAATACTTCAATGACATACGGGTCGTATTCTGGGCTTATCCCATCACATGGACTCTCAGCTCATTGATATTCATCTTCTATTACTTCAAGGTAGACTGGCTCAGGCAACGTTGAACGGTTGCTACGAACCATAAAGATTACGAAAAGACTGAACTCATTGTGTCCCTAAGCCCTACTGGGTAACTATAACAGCAAGATATCCTAGGCTTTCTTACAACACAGACAAAATAATTCGGATCCGCTGTTTTGCACAACGGATCCGAACTACAATCTGTACAATGGAGGTGGGGAGAGTCGAACTCCCGTCCTGACGTGCCACCCGTAGACCTCTACAGGCTTAGTCCCTGCTTGGTTTTGTCGCCAGAACTTCTGTGCAGGAACAGACATCATCCTAGCCAAGTCAGCTTTTATGTTCCTCTGCAGCACTGACCTCTGCAGAGGTAAGTCCCTATTGTTACAAGCATCCGAAAGTTAGGAACAGCACTAAGGGAGCCTGTACGTTCAAGCTAGCTTACGCAGCGAGAGCGTATTCTGCATCGTCGAAGTAATCTTCGTCTTTCTTTGCAGTTATTGTTTTTTGCTAGTTTATGGAGTTGGCGCTCCGTCTGCAGCCTCCGGCCTGATCTACGCCAGTCGAAACCAAGTACACCCCCCAAAGAATTGCTTCTTCAAGGACAAGCAGAATATACTACACAACCAGCAAAAAGGCAAGTGGCAAAAGAAACTGCCTATGACATTCAAGCAGGATAGTCATAATTTGGCGAATCAAATGCACTGGCAGCAGAAAGACAAGCAGGAACTTTCCGTATCATCGCATACCTGAAACAGCAGATACCCTTATCTTTTATATTACCGATAAGCTTCAGCCCGCAAGCTTCCAGCAAATGTATGGAAGGAAGGTTCTCCTGGGCACATTCTGCCTGAACTTCCCAGATTTCCAAATCAGCAAAAAGATGTTCGATCATTACTGTCAGGACTTCTTTCATCAGTCCCTTACCCCAGTAACACTTGTTCAGGGCATAGCCTACTGCAGCATCCTGTTCGGAAATCAGCTTTACGGTAAGGATTCCGACACAACGATGTTCCTCCCGTAATTCCAAGGCATAGACTCCTTCCATGCACACATAATTCCGATAGAGCGTTTCCAAGGCAAGCAATCTTTCCTGTACCTTTCCCCAAGGAAGATATCTGGCAACCTCAGGATCCTCGGCCCAACTCAGCATTTCCTCCAAATCCCTGGTACTTACGGGCCGCAGATCGAAATGCGGCGTTTCCAATCGAGGGAACAGGCTTTTCACCTCCAAACCTCCATACAAGACATTCAATCCTCCAGTTGTTTCTTCGGTGTAAGTTTTTCGGCAAAGGTGTCAAGTTTGTCAAAGACTTCAACGAGATCGGTAAAACGGAGTGCTGCCACCCGATCATAATATGTCGGTTGGGCATTGACAATCACGATCTTTCCATGGCGGACATAAGAGGGAAACGATGCAGCAGGCTGTACGGTCATGGAAGAGCCGAGGATCAGGCAAAGGTCACAGGCAGAGAACATTTCATAGGCACGAGTCAAAATTGAACTGTCAAGTGCTTCCCCATATAAGACGATGTCTGGTTTTATGACTCCGCCGCAGGCTTCGCACCTCGGGACCTTTCCTTCCCGTACAATCGGTGCAACCTGTGCATATGAGTAGTATTTGCCACAGTTGGTACAGGCATGGTGACGGGCACTACCATGGACTTCATAGACTTTCTTTGAACCTGCCCTTGTGTGCAGCATGTCGATGTTCTGGGTAAATATACCCTGTACATAGCCTTTGTTTTCGAGCTTTGCCAACACTGTATGCACAATGTTCGGCTGATAATCTTCCAGGTGGTACCATACATCCTTTGCCCATGCATAGAAAATCTCCGGATGAGTATGGAAGAAGGAGATATCAAGTACCTGTTCAACCTGCATTCCATGCCAAGGATCCGTATAGACACCATGGGCACCTCGAAAATCAGGAATACCGCTCATCGTCGATATTCCTGCACCTGTAAAGACTACAGTAGAATGACTTTTTTCAAGTAATTGCTCCAATTGTCCTATATCGGTATCAAAGTCTTTCAAAACATGCCCTCCTATGGTCTGCCATAACAAACGGACAGGCCCTCCTGACAATGATAAAATCATCTATGTGTGTTTGCAAGTACCTACTCCCATGCAACAGGAAAGATATTACTTAGCTTGGAAACCGGTCATTGTATTCCCATTGACTCCCGTATATGACACGGCAACAACCTCACCTCTCACACATCGGCCAATAGGTGTAAAGGCTACCATTTCGTTATGTTCGCCACGGCCAAGGAACTGCTTTTCATCATTTCTGCTTACACCTGTAACCAATATACGATGGGTACCGCTTGCCCTTGCTGTCTTTTCCTCATGGAAAATGATCTGTTGTCTGTCAATCAGCTTTCTCAACCTTTCACCTTTGGTTTCTTCCGAAAGTTGTCCGTCCATCTTGACCGCCCTCGTACCTTCCCTTGGATTCCAGTAGTACATAAAAGCTTCAGTACACCGCATCAGTTCAAGCAAGCTTCGGGTCTCCATGTAGTCTTCTTCTGTTTCACCGGGAAAACCGACCATGACGTCCGTTGAAAAGGTTACGGATGGGATTTCTTCCTTTATCCGCTGGATCAGGGAAATGAATTGCTCCCTGTCATATTTCCGGTTCATCAGCTGAAGGATCCGTGAACTACCGCTCTGAAGAGGAATGTGCAGATGTTTTGCAACCCTTGGTTCCTTCTGTATCACCTGGATAAGAGACTCACTGAAATCCTTGGGATGGGGGGATTCAAAACGAATCCATTCCACGCCTTCTGCGGCAGTACAGACTGCTTCAAGCAACACAGGAAAGTTCACCTTCCTGCCTGTTGCATCTTCATAGGCGTAACTGTTCACATTCTGTCCCAGGAGCGTAATTTCCTTCACGCCTTTTGCTGAAAGGAATCTTACTTCTGTAAGGATTTCTGACAGCGGACGGGAAACTTCCCTTCCACGTACATATGGGACGATACAGTATGAGCAGAAATTATTGCAGCCATTCATGATCGGCACATAGGTCGACAGATCCCCTTCCTTGTAGTATGACCTTTGGAAATGGTAGGATGTTGCTTTCTCATCCTCATACATGCCTTGAGCTATCTCAAGTATTTCCTGCTTGTCATTGGTACCAAGCACATAATCGACATAAGGAGCTTCCTTTTTCAATTGGTCTGAAAGACGCTCAGCCATACAGCCGGTCACGACCAGATACATGGGACGTTCCTTCTTCAGCCTGGAATAGAAGCCAAGACGCCCCCATATCCTGTTTTCAGCAGTCTGTCTGACAGAACAGGTATTCAATACCACAAGGTCCGCTTCTTCTGCACATCGGGCTTTTGTAAGTCCGATTCCCTGCAACTGTGTTTCAAGGGCATTGCTTTCCGCGACATTCATCTGGCACCCATAGGTTTCAATCAAATAAGAGGCAACCTTCACAGGCTTGTCAGCAATACTCATACAGTCTTGTTTCCCTTGACGCTCATCAAAGCACTTTTCATTGTATTTTCCATAAGCATGGCTATGGTCATCAGGCCCACGCCTCCTGGAACAGGAGTAATGGCAGAAACTTTTTCGCTGACTGGTCCATAATCTACGTCGCCGACAAGGCGATAACCACGTTTCCTTGTTGCATCCTCGACCCTGTTGATACCGACATCGATGACGACAGCCCCATCTTTCACCATGCCAGCTGTAATAAAAGCAGGTTTGCCGATGGCAGCAATGAGAATGTCGGCACTTCTGGTAATAGAAGGCAAATCATATGTCTTGGAATTGCAGACCGTAACGGTAGCATCCCTTCCTTTCTGCATGAGCAAGGCAGCCATAGGCTTGCCGACTATGTTGCTTCTCCCCACAATGACGGCATGTTTGCCACAGGTTTCGATGCCATAGTGGTCAAGTATGGCAAGTACACCGTTCGGTGTACAGGAGACAAATCCATCAAGCCCTATCAGCAACTTGCCTACGTTCTGAGGATGGAAACCATCGACATCCTTGTTGGGATCAATAGTCTCTATGACCTTTTCTTCGTCCATTCCTTTCGGCAAGGGAAGCTGTACCAGTATGCCGTTGACTTCTGGATCCTCGTTGAGTTCCTTTACCAAGGCAAGGAGATCACTTTCCTTCGTTTCGGCTGGCAGCGTATAGTCACGGTGACCGAAACCAAGGCGGATACAGGCTTTATGCTTGCTTCGTACATAACTTTGGCTGGCAGGATCATTTCCTACCAAGACAACAGCCAGAGTCGGTACTTTCCCATACGCTTCCTTGAATGTTATACATTCCTTGGCAATTCTTTCCAGCCGTGCCTCGGCAACCTCTTTTCCTGATAATATCTGCACGTTATGCTCCTTGCCTTTTATATAGCACAATCGTTGCTGTTGTTCCACTACCGTAGCAAAAAGAAAACACATACAAAGCACATAGACAGTCAGAAAACCTGAGGTTGATATGCACAGGCAAAAGTCAGTATCATGCAATAGGGAGAAAGCTTGTAACGAGACAGCTGATTGGCTGTTGTTCTAATAAAAACATCCCGAGGGAATATTTCATGAAAAAGAAATTATCAGGTCTGTTTCTCTGCATCATGCTGCTTGCTTCAACAGGGCTTTTTGCACAGAGCACATACTATGAAAAGGGCAATACATCATTCTCATTCACAGCTGGCATAACAGCACCTTTCTTCCTCCATTTCTGGACAGGAGAAAACAATCATCCGGACCAGTGGTACTTCTTTTCTAACGACATGAATATCTACGTAGGTGGTTATGCCGCCATTTCCTATATGGCTTTCACGAATGAACGGTGGGCTTTTGGAGGAGAGCTTGGCTATTCTTTCAATTATGATAAAGGAGACCATCTGTATTATAATGTCCCGCTAATGGCAAAGGTAGCCTATTATCCTATACAGACTGGAAAGTTTGATTTATATCTGACTGCTGGTTTAGGCCTAGCATACAACCACTACACTTCCAACAACCTGACTGATGTTTCACAGGGATTGCTCAGCCCGTATGCCAATCTTGGCATAGGAGGCATGTACTTCTTCAATGACAACTGGGGACTCGGTCTTGAAACCGGGGTTGACTTCATCCCACAAATAAGTTTTTACCAAGATACGGCTCAGGACAATGGAACCTTCGCAACCATACCTGTTGTCCTTAAGGTCACCTACAGGAACTGAGGAGAGAGAAACAATGAACATTAAGAATATAACCAAAGTTTCAGTAATAGCAGCCTGCGCTGTATCTGCACTGATGTTGACTGGTTGCGATTCTGATGCAACCGAGGGTATCTATGCCCAAATGCTGACAGCCCAGACTTCAGTTTCCTATACGACCAAGCAATTGACAGGATACATTTCTAACGGCACAGGGTCTTCCTTCCTATCATTGGAAGATACAGGAATTTACAAGGTAACAGAAGGTACTACAACCGATGCTGATACGCTCATTTCAACTCCGAATAATTCAGTAGTCAGAACAAAAATTATAAAGAGTGTGCATACCTTGGATAACGGTACCAAGCAACAGATAGCTTCAATTTACTCTCCAGAAGATGAAGGAATATTCGAATTATATTATATCCTTGGTAACAGTGGGGATATAGATGTAGAGGATGCGACGGCAGATAGTCGTCATGCAAAGCTTTATCGATACAGCAGCAGCTCCTCTTCTACTGATCCTTTGACAGCAGGTACTGCTTTGTCAAATCCTACTGACTATAACTATTATCCCCAGTATTTTACGGCAAACAATTATTTGGTAGGCCTCAAGAATACTACATATGAGACCGACAAAGAAGAGACAGAACAATATGTTACGGAAAAGACCTTGGCTTTGCTTGATGCTTCAACATTTGACTCAAGCGATACAGAAATCGGTTGGGATACAATCGATTCGGACAAATTGTTGCCAATAGATACGGATGGCGGTTACGGATTGTCCAGTGTTGTACCTGTACTTGATGCGACACAAGAGACTACATATGCCACGGACACACCTTTTGTTGTCACAATTGCTGATTCAAATACTGATGAACACTATTACTCATTCTACTTATACGATAGCACTTCAGGTTTCTCATCAGAGTTAAATTCTGAAGGTGGTGATGGTACTGACGACGCAATTGAATATGATCTCGTATCAGCAGCTGAGACTGGAGATGGCACAATAATCGGTGTATTGAAAAACGGCGATATGGTGTATATAAGTGATACTACCGTAAAGGAATTCGATCCTGGTGCCAACTATTCATTCACCTATGGCGGTCCGCGTCCTTCATTCCTAATTAATAATGATGATGAGGCTTACCTTATCATCATGGATACCAGCTCCGATATGATTGTCTATAAATTTTCAAGTAGCAGTGCACCTACTTCAAAAACTTCAAAAAGTGGAGTTTCAATTTCCTGCGTAACAAACGGGTATGCTTCCGATCTTTCCGGCACAGATGAAATCAGCTCATTCATTAAACTCGATACCAAGAAGTATGTGGTTGCCACTACCAGTTGCGGCTACTATACCATTACCTTCTCCGATGACCCGACTGACGGCGATGGAACCGGCTATGCATCAGTAGAAGGCATTGATTTCAGCGAATAACCTAGGCTTGTCTTTCCGTCCGATATTCTAATTGTACGGGAACAAAAAAGTTTTACTTCGGCATCGTTATGAGACACAAAGATGACAGGGCATGCAGCAGCAAGCAATGTTTCTTTCAGCTCGTCTGCAATGGCATCCTTCAGTTCTGTATCCAAAGCTGAAAAAGGTTCATCCAGAAGAATTACCTCAGGACTGGAAGCAAACAGCCTGGCAAGAGCTACGCGTTGCTGCTGTCCACCTGACAACTGCCTTGGATAACGCTTTTTCAATTGATCGATATGAAGCAGTTCCAGATAATGTTCCGCGGTCTCGGTTGCCCGAAGCTTCCACTGCTTGCTTGATTCGCCTTTGTCACGTGCGATACTGCACATAAGATTGCCCATGACAGTCATATGAGGAAAGAGCGCATAGGATTGGAACAGATAGCCTACCCGTCGGTCACGACAGGGAAGGTTTATTTCCTTCTTACTGTCGAACAGGACCTTATGCCCGATGGTCACATGACCTGCATCCGGTTTTACTATTCCCGCTATGCATTTGAGTGTCATGCTCTTTCCGCTTCCGGAAGGCCCAAGCAATCCCACGATCTCTCCATCATCTACCTGGATGCTGGAAGAAAGTACAAAAGGTATCTGCCCATCTGAAGACAGGCTCAGCTTGACCGCCACATCTAGGTTCATCCTTTCCTCCTGCTATTGAAATGAGTCGTCAGTGCCAATGAAATGCAGGAAATGCCTATGATGATGCCTACCCAGATCCATGCTTCAGTCATATCACCGGCAGCCGTGGCAAAATAGATTGCCATCGGCATCGTCTGTGTCCGTCCTGGGATGTTGCCTGCTACCATCAAGGTCGCACCGAATTCACCGAGGCTTCTGGCAAAACTAAGAGCCAGACCGGCAATCAACCCGGGCCAGGCTTCAGGAACCATCACCTTGATAAACAACTTCCACTCCGGCATGCCAAGCGTCCGACCAGCCCATAGCAGTTGATCATCTATCTGTTCAAAGGCGCCACGGGCAGAACGGTACATAAGCGGGAAGGAAACAACAGTCGCTGCAATGACAGTTGCTTTCCATGAAAAGATAATCTGCTGCCTTCCTGTCGAGGCAAGAAGTATCCCGATCGGTCCGTTCCGTCCGAACAGTACCAAGAGAAAGAATCCCAGCACCGTCGGAGGAAGTACCAATGGAAGAGTAAGCAACGTATCAACCAACGTTGCTTTCCTCCCCTGCATCCTATAGCATAACCTGGCGATGATAGGGCCGATGATGAACACAATTACACTTGAGAGTATTGCAGCTCTCAAAGAGATATACAGGGGAGAAAAATCAAACATGGTTACAGTACGGAGAAACCGTATTTTGCAAAGATCTTTGCAGCTTCGTCAGTGAAGAGGAAATCTTCATACGCCTTGGCTGCTTCGGGTGCCTTGCAATCCTTTGTCAATCCGACAGGATAGATGATCCGCTTATGGCTGTCCTGCGGGGCTACTGCACATACGACAACCTTCTTGCTCAGCTGTGCATCAGTAGAATAGACTACACCTGCATCGACATTGCCGGTCTCAACCCAAGAGAGCACTTCCCTGACATCCTTTGCCAGTACAAGCTTCCCTTTGAGGGCATCATCCAAGCCAAGGTTGGTAAATACCTGGGCAGCATACTGTCCGGCCGGCACTGATTTCGGATCTCCTATGCCGACTTTTTCGACCGAGGCAGCCTTCAAGTCATCAAAGCTTTTCAATTTTTTACCATTTTCAGGAACGATGAGCACGACATTGTTTTCAAGTATATGCTTGACCGTCGAATCATCCATCAGTTTTTTGTCCTGAAGGGCTGTCATCTGCTTGAGACCAGCAGAAAAGAACATATCAGCAGGTGCGCCCTGCTCAATCTGCTGCTGAAGTGCTCCTGAAGAGCCATAGTTGCAAGTAATGGTAACCTGTGGATTCTTTTCCATATAGGTAGATTTCAGCTCATTCATACAATCTGTCAGGCTTGCTGCGCAACTGACCAGCAATTCTGTCTTTTCTTCGGTTGCCCCTTGGGCAAAACCAGCTGTCAGACATACCAATCCCAACAGCATTCCGATGACACACATTTTTTTCTTCATGACAAGGACCTCTCTTTCCTTAGTATGGCTTTTGGCAAAGGGATATATGCTCCAAACTTCCGATAGTCTATTGCATCGTTCCTATTGCTGTATGCAAGCCATTATATTTTTATAAATATAATGGAAGTATAGACAAAGGCACCAGATATGTCAATAAAACAGAAAAACAAAAAAGAAAGACTCAAACACAGCCAATCAGTCTAATTTTTTAAAAATTCCAACAGGTTTTTCAAATCACGTTCCATAAGTTCATGTCCATGCTGATAGAACGCTGTCAGCACGTCAATGTCACGCTCCATCTGTCCCACAGGAGTCAGTTCAGGACGCATGACAAAGCATTTTCCCTCTTTTTCCATACTGTCAACAAATTCAATTTCTTCATTGTAGACCCGAGGACGGTCAAGAAGGCAATTCAATAGCTGTGGATAATCCTTAAGTTTTCTTTTCATCGCCTTGACTGTCAGCTTTGAATCAGGCTCTTTCCTGTAATCGGCTTGCCTTGTCAATATGACAATCGGCTTGCAATCCGGATATGCTTCCATGGCATGTGCAAGAGGAATAGAATCGCCTACACCTCCGTCCAAGTACGGTACACCGTCAATGACGACAGGATCACATATGACCGGCATACTGCAGGAAGCCTTGCAAAGAGCCATCGTGTCTTCCCCTTCTATGCTTTTCATCCTGTGATAAACAGCCTTCCCTGTCAGGCAATTGGTCATGACAACCTCCATTTCAATATCCGAATCTTGATAGGTCGCATAATCAAAGGGATGCAGGCGGTTCGGATATGCATCAAAAAGCATTTCCATATCCATCAGACCTTTCTTTGAAAACATACCGAGAGGATGGATGTATTGCTCTTTCTTGTCCGGTATGATCATGCAGTCCCGGGATCTGCCGATTTGTCTTGACACATAGTCAATGGCATTGCAGCTACCTGCGGAAACTCCGATAAGCTTTTGGATCCAGATATTCTGTTCCATGAGGTAATCAAGGACGCCGGCGGTGAATACCCCCCGCATCGAACCTCCCTCAAGAATCAAGATTGCGTCATATATGTCCATAATTACCCTCGTCTTTCGATACGATACCAAAAGAACCAAAAAATCAAAAGGGACAGAAAACCCTACTTGTCCCTGACAGCATAACAGATTCCATGGTTAAAAAAATTCTTGGAAATAAGCCAAAAGAAAACAAAAAAACCGCTGGAACAGCGGTTATGCACACTATAGAATCAAGTTCAATCGTAATCACCACGTACGCGATGCAGGATTTCCCTCACTTCGGAATCCTTGTACTGGCTGTCAATCTCTTCACTCGTCAACCCGATGAACTCATGGCAGTTGTAGTGGATCCATACTTCATCTTCAGGTTTTTCGATGACATGCTTGCGGCACCAGTAGTCCGGCTGGATAGGAAGCGGCGCCTTTTCCGGATGGGTAAATACCTTGTAGTCGAAGACAGCAATTTTCACATCTTCCCGGGGAATCCCTTTCCCCATTACAATTTCAGCCAGGGCATTCACCGTCTTTCCGGTATCGAAGATATCATCTATGATAAGGATCTTGTCACCGCTTCGCAGATGCTCGGGTGAATACGTCCAACCATCGACGATGACCTTGCTCTGGCTACGCAGATACCCATAGGAACGTGCCACAACGGCGGCATAGAATACAGGCCGACCTTTTTCTCTCAGTCGTACCATCTTGTAGTATTCGCTCATCACATTGGCCATGTAGGCTCCGCCCCTCAAGGATGCATAAATTACGTCAGGAATAAAACCATCCTCACGATACATCCTGTCGACAAGCTTGAGTGCACTGTCTCTGATGAAATCCGTCTGGACAAATTCCTTTGCCATTGGTGAACCTCCGCCTATATTTGTGTCAAGATTTCCACACCATCGCTCAATATGACGACCGTATGTTCAAAATGCGCTGCTGGCAGACCATCTGCAGTCCTTACCGTCCAGCCGTTGGGATCATCGTCGATGATATCAGCAGTACCGCGGTTTATCATCGGTTCGATTGCAATCACCATACCAGGACGAAGCCTTGGGTTTGGAGAAAGGATAGAAACGTAATTCGGGATTTCAGGAGGTTCATGGACATCAAGGCCTACCCCATGTCCGCAATATTCCCGCACCACACCGAAGCCATTCTTATCGGCATGGTCAAAGACAGCCTTTCCGATAGTATGGACACGTGCATTCCTTGTTCCTGCCGCCTCACAGCCAAGAGCAAGACATTCCTTGGTCACCTTGCATAGGCGTTCATCCTCGGGATCACCCTTTCCGCCAACGATAAATGTCCTGGCACTGTCAGAAAAATAGCCGTCAAGGTTGATTCCCAGGTCAATGGAAACAAGATCACCGTTCTTTATGATTTTCTTGTCGCTTGGTATGCCATGTATGATTTCATCATTGACGCTGATACAAGCAGTGGTCAGGAAATCCTCCAAAAAGCTTGAAGGCAGGTTTCCAGCCTCTGTTGGAAATATATTCATAGCAAAAATCGTCTATGAATTTTGTCGTCATACCTTCTTTCAGGTAACCATCACCCAGAATATCCAGCAATTTGCACAGCTCATGGCAACTTTTCCGGATACCCTTCAATCTGTTCCTTGTTCTTTATTGTTATCATTTGTTTTCCTTTGCATCAGACAATTTCTTCTGCATGGCATCCAAGATGCCATTTATGAACTTATAGGTCACATCAGTCGAGAATTCCTGTGAAAGTTTGACAGCCTCATCAATGATGATATGGGGATGTATGTCAGTTTTGAGAAATGAATAGACGCTCAATCTGAGAATATTCCGATCGACAATGTCAATCTTCTCAATCGGACGATTGATTGAAAATTCACTTATCAGCGCATCGATATGATCAAGCTCCTCAAGGGTGCCCCTCAGCATCAGGGAGGCAAAGACCTTTACCTCTTCCTCCAGCTCTGCATTTTCAGTCTCGTTGATACCTGCAAACGTATCAGGTATCTTGTCGACGGACAATTCATTGTTGAAATCCATTGCATATAGGGTCTGCAAAACCAGCTCACGCGCCCTGTGTCGTGTCTTCATTGATCTGTCGGCGGAATCAGTAATCCGCCATCCTCCTACGTGTAACGCGGCAGCATACTGCATTCCGCCTGGACTTATGAAAAGCCAATAGGAATCAATGCAACGGGGCTGCCACGCCTGAATCCGTTGTTGCTATCAGTCTTACCGCATAATTGTCAAACTTACAATAGCATCTGCAGAAAACAACAGGAGACTCGGTTGAGCCTCCCATTGCAATCATATGATATATGCCTAGACAAGCTTGGTAATCGTAGCTTGTTTTCTCAGGTCAGTAACCACATTGTTGATTGCCAGCTGGTAATTCTTCTGAGCCTGCTGCTGCTTGAGATAATTGGAAATATAATCACGGACCGTTGTCTTGCTGTCAGGATTTATCGGATCATCAATCTTCAGGAACTTGGCCTGTACATGGGAAAGTACCTTGATGATGTGATAGCCGCTTGTGGAAGTAATGACATCGGAAATCTTGCCGACATCAGTTTCCATGCATGCATTGAAGAACGTATCACCGAGAAGCTTCTTGATATTCTGGGTATCGTCCATCGTTACCCAGCCAATCTCTCCACCATTGTTGACGGAACCTTCATCCTTGCTGTACTGTGCAACGGCTTTTTCAAACGTAATGTCTCCGCTCTCAATCTCACCATGGAGCTTTTCCATCAGGGCCTTGTTATCGGCATCCTGCGTACTATCATCTTTGTCAAATGGAATGAATATCTGAGCGACTTTTGCACATTCAGGATTGACGAACTGAGTTGCATTCGACCTGTAGAATGACTTTATGTCATCATCGCTTACCGTAACGTTCGAATCCATCAGATCCGGTTGCTTTTTCTTGAGATACTGTCCCAATAGATACTGCTGGGCAAGTGTCGTCTTGAAATTGTCAACAGAACCGTACGCCGACACAACCTGTTTGTCAAAAGCTTCTTGCGTAAGTGTCACTCCGGACTGCTGCTTATATTGCTGGACAGCACTAGAGAACTGAGATGTATAGAGATTATCCTTCAACGAATCAGTAACTTCCAAACCTTCATGCTTTGCAGCAATGAGGACAAGCTGGTCATTTATCATAATGTCAAGGACGTTGCCCTGGGTAAACTGACTCGCGTCACCGCCATTCTGGCTGGCAGCAGCTTTGTAACTTGCTACCTTCTGATTGAGCTCAGTCATACCGATGGCAGTCTTTTCCCCATATAGGCTGATAAATGCAGCAGGCTGCCCGCTTCCTATAGCATCAGCAAATACCCCTGAAAGCGCAAAAACTCCCAGGACAAAGGAAAGCATACATTTCCTTACCAAACCATTCATCTTTAGCCTCCGATTACTTGGAATCAATATGCAACCGCTTGCCTACTGCAGCAGCTTCTTCATTTTTCTTAAGGATATCACTGTTCTTCAGGTACATGCCTTCACCCTCCATAGCCTTCATCAGCATCTGGAGGGTCTTGTTGGCTCTCATGCCAGGTTTCGTAACAAAACCCATGCACCTTTTACCGGACAGCTTGCCCGCGCGTGCCAGGAATTGGGAGACTTCAGGAGGAATGCTACCACCAAAGGCACCTGTAGCTTCAGTACCGACAATGATATAATCATAAAAAGAGACTATCTTTCTCTCCTCATGCTTCATATCCAATATATCAACCTGATGCCCTTGGCCATCAATGCCCTTGGCCATGGCATTGCAGAGCCCCTTCAGATGGGTATCATCTTTTCCCGCTGCAGCATATAAGATACAAACGCGCATGCCTACTCCTTAATACCTAAACACAACGACCGACCGCAGGACGATATAGCTGCGATCGGCCGTAAGCATACAATTTCATTGACGATGCAACATTACCTTATTTGGCGGAAGAATCAACCCACCAAGTCTGACTCTGCTGCACCTGCTGTGTCTCAACGGAATTGAGCAGGGTGTCCTTGGACGAGGTAGAATTCACCATAGCAATGCACAAGGCCACAATCATGAATGCCGCACCCAGAACAGCCGTCGCCTTAGTCACGACACTGCTTGTATGAGAACCGAAAGTTGACTGTGCAGAACTGCCGAAGGCACTCAAGCCATCACTCTCTTCATCCTGGATTGCAACGATAAAAATCACCAGAAAACCAATGATGATAAAAAGCACCAAAAGAATCGTACTAAACACACCCATATACTACCAACTCCATAACTTACTTGTCAAAGCAGACGATCGGAAGGAATTTTTCAAGTGAAAGGGAAGCACCGCCGACCAAAGCGCCATCGATGTTTTCCTTAGCCATCAGTTCCTTGACATTCGCAGCCTTCACTGAACCACCATACTGTATAATTGTCTCTTCTGCAACCGTTTTTCCAAAAAGTTTTTCGACAAGAGACCTGACAAAAGCATGTGCAGTGTCAGCATCTTCAGGTGTGGCAGTCTTTCCTGTACCGATAGCCCATACTGGTTCGTATGCCAGGGTAACCTTCTTCATCTGTTCAGCAGTCACACCCTTCAGACCTACTTCAATCTGACGGGTCAGCACTTCTTCCAGCTTACCGCCTTCTCTTTCATCAAGGGTTTCACCGATGCAGAGATCAACATCCATACCTTCCTGCAATGCAAGCAGCACTTTCCTGTTGATGAATTCATCACTCTCACCATAGATATGGCGTCTTTCACTATGTCCCAGGATAACAGCATTTACACCGATATCCTTCAGCATTTCCGGCGAAACTTCACCAGTAAATGCACCGGACACATGATCATTCATGTTCTGTGCAGATACAACAATGTCACTGCCCTTCAAGGCTTCCACGACACCCGGCAATGCCACGAAATTGGGAGCAACCATCACTTTTGCATTGCAACCCTTGGCAGCTTCAGCCAAAGCTTTTGCAAGCTTGACACCCTCACTCGGGGTCAGGTTCATCTTCCAGTTTCCTGCAATATATGGTCTTCTCATCTTCTTCTCCAAGGCTTTGATACCTGGCAATTCCTTGCCTTCCAAGAATTCAAGTGAAGCTCCGCCACCGGTAGAAACGTGGCTGATCTTTGAAGCCAAGCCGAACTTATTGATGGCTGCAACAGAATCGCCGCCGCCGACTACAGTCGTTCCCTTGCACTTTGCAAGTGCCTGGGCAACTTCAAGCGTTCCCTTTGAGAATGCTTCAAATTCAAATACACCCATAGGGCCGTTCCAGACAACGCTCTTTGCATCTTCCAAAGCTGCACAGATTTCCACAACCGTCTTCGGTCCGATATCCATGCCGATAAGGCCTTCCGGGATATCAGGGCTGTCAACACTGACAGGCTTTGCAGTTTCACTGAATTCAGCAGCACAGAGATGGTCGACAGGAAGTATGACTTTCACGCCCTTTTCACCGGCCTTCTCAAGGAAGCTTCTGGCAGTATCAAGATAATCACTCTCAAGCAAACTACCACCGATGGTATGTCCCTGTACCTTGAGGAACGTATATGCCATGCCGCCGCCGATGACGATGGTATCACAGGTCTTCACAAGGCTTTCAAGTACGGTAATCTTGCTGGAAACCTTGGAACCGCCGATGATGGCAACGAATGGCTTTTCAGGATTCGAAAGCAACGGAGCCATATATTTGACTTCCTTCTCAATAAGGAATCCTGCATAACTTGGCAGATAGTGTGCAACGCCTTCAGTTGAAGCATGGGCCCTATGTGCGGTGCCGAATGCATCATTTACATAGACATCCCCATAGGAAGCAAGTTTCTTTGCAAATTCAGGATCATCAGCCGTTTCCTGGCTATAGAACCTGACATTCTCAAGCATCATCACCTCACCCGGCTTAAGGGCTGCAACCATATCTTCCGTTGCTTTGCCCAATACATCCGGAGCCAGCTTGACATCCTTGCCCAGCAACTCGGAAAATCTCCTGCAGACAGGAGCAACGGAAAACTCAGGTTTCTTTTCTCCTTTCGGTCTGCCGAAATGGCACATGACGACAAGGGCTGCCCCATCATCAAGCAGATACTTGACGGTAGGCAATGCTGCCTTGATGCGGGTATCATCAGTGACTTCCCCATCCTTCACAGGACAATTGAAATCTACTCGGATCAAAACTTTCTTTCCGGAAAAAGAAGCATCTCTAATTGTATTCAATACCATGTCTTTACTCCTTTACTGACAAGGCCTGCCCCATTGGTAAGAGCAGGCCTGTTCCTCAGTTTCCAAGGGAAGTCGATTATTTGCCGATCTTGCGAGCCAAATCAACTACACGAGTGGAATAACCCATTTCGTTGTCGTACCAGCTCAGTACCTTGAAGAACTTGGGCCCCATCTTCATGGTCGAAAGTCCATCAACGATGGAAGAGTGGTTGTTGCCGACGATATCATGGGAAACAATCGGATCTTCAGTGTAAGCCAAGATGCCTTTCATCGGGCCTTCTTCAGAAGCCTTCTTGAAAGCTGCGTTCAGCTCTTCGACAGTGCAGTCCTTCTCGGTTTCGAAGGTAAGGTCTACGATTGACCCGGTAGGAGTAGGTACGCGCATTGCCAGACCGTTCATCTTGCCAGCAAGAGAAGGAATGACCTTGCCGATAGCCTTGGCAGCACCGGTGGTAGTCGGGATGATGGACACAGCGCCGGAACGTGCACGGCGGAGATCAGCCTTCGGCTGGTCAAGCATGACCTGGTCATTGGTATAGGAATGTACGGTCGTCATAAGGCCACGGACAATACCGAAGTTGTCAAGGATGACCTTTGAAATAGGAGCCAAGCAGTTGGTCGTGCATGATGCATTGGAGAAAGCAGTGTTCTTCAGATCAATTTCATTGTCATTTACGCCGCAGACGATGGTCTGGTCAATTTCATCTTTTGCAGGAACAGTGAGGATAACCTTCTTTGCACCAGCCTTGAGATGATCCTTGTAGCCACCGCGGGGACCTTCAGCAGTTCTGAAGACACCGGTGGATTCAATGACGACATCAACACCAAGCTTACCCCATGGCAGAACTTTCGGATCTCTTTCCTTGTAGATCGTAATCTTCTTGCCGTCTACGGAAATGTAATCTTCACCATAGGTGACGTCATGGTCGTATACACCATAGGTCGAATCATATTTGAGCAGATGAGCCAGAGTCTTCGGGTCGGTCAAATCATTGATACCGACAATTTCAATAGCAGGATCCTTGGAAGCAATCTTGAATACGTTGCGTCCAATTCTACCAAAACCGTTAATTGCAATCTTCATGGAAAAATCCTCCAGATTTATGGTTAGTTTTATGTTTTCACTATACTATCTCAGTAAAGAATGGTCAACGAATTGCACAGTTTTTATAGGAAAAACTTAAAGAAACACACAAAAACGATATTTCAAAAACTAAAGTGAACCAAATTTGATATTATCGGCTTTTTCCCAGTTATAATTCAAAACATATACCAGATATCACATAAACATTCATAAGGCAAAACAAAGTCGCCAACAGGATAAAACAGAAGAAAAGCTACCCCTTCTGCTGCTGGTCAGCAGCAGGCCTGAGCTGCAGTTTTATCTTGTTTATCTTATGCCCTTCGATATCTTCGACAGTAAAAACAGCCTGTCCGTCATCCACATGCTCACCCTTGAGAGGAATCCTTCCAAAAAGTTCGAAGACATAGCCTCCGATGGTTTCAAAGTCATCCTCATCGAGATTCAGATGGAAGCGTCCGTTGATTTCTTCAATATTGCATCGGGCATCAACTTGGTAAGTCGAAGCATCCAGCTGGATGATATCATCCTCTTCGTCTTCATCAAACTCATCCTGGATGTCTCCGACGATGACTTCGAGGATGTCCTCCATACAGACTATACCTGATACTCCGCCATATTCATCCACGGCGACGGCAATATGGACCTTTCTCTTCTTGAAATCCCGCAACAAGTCATCCAAATGTTTGCTATCAGGGACAAAATATGCAGGCCTCATGAGCTTTCTTACGTCAAAATGCTCTCTGATGCCCTTCTTGAGCAGGTCTTTTGAATACAGCACACCGATGATATCGTCGCTGCTTTCCCCAAAGACAGGATAACGCGAATATCCATGTTCACCGATGACCTCATAGAATTGGTCCAGGCTGATATCAGCACTTATGAACTCGACATCTATGCGAGGGACCATTACTTCCCTTACGGTCATGTCTTCAAGCGCACCTATGCCCTGAATCATCGTTTCACGTTCCTTGCGTTCTGCTTCCGACAATTCCGTTGGCATGCAACCTTTTCTACGTTTATGGAACAAGTCCAGCAATCCCACTGTCATTTACCTCCGAGATCAGCCAGGATACGTTCCTGAAGTTCGAGCATAGGCTCTTCAGCTCCATTGGTGGCATGATCATAGCCAAGAAGATGCAATGTACCATGGATAAGCAATCTTCGGATCTCCTGAGCAAACGGCACGGAAAACTCTTCGCTGTTTGTTTTGGCAACAGAAAGGCAAATAACCATATCTCCGAGTACGCGCAACCCGTCATCATCGCCGGACGGCCAGAAATCAGTTGCAGAACGTACATCGGACTGCACGAAGGAAAGTATGTCAGTGGGACCTTCCTTTCCTCGCCATTCCTTGTTCAGCGTCGCAATCGATGCCTCGCTGACAAAGGAAACAGACAGTTCAACACCATCGATCTTCTGATAGGCAAGTACCTGTTCTACCCATTGCCTGACCGACGGCTCATCAGCAACTTCCGCATAGGAAGGTTCTTCATATTCTACGTCAATGCTACAGTTCATACTTATGGCAATATGCCTTGCGTGCAGACTATGCAGCACAAAGTTGCCGGTTCCTCCTAGGAACGGTAGGTTTGCAAACCGTTCTTCTGATATCAGTTGTGACCCGAGGATTGTCTCTCAATCCCCATATGGGACAACGAAAAGCAATTCAATTATAAAAACGATAATGTAATTTGGAAAGATTGTCTATTTCCCTATGGAAAAATTCATTGAAAAACCCCATTTACCTACGATGATCGGCTTCATATTGTTCATCTCCCGGGTAGCTGATCCTCGTGTGATATTTGCCTACGAGGCTGTTTTCAAGGGATTTCTCGATTTCATCAAGTTCCGTAAGATCAAGATGAGAATCATTGAGCTGGTTATTCGACAATTTTCCCATGAAGATAGCATGAATCTTCCTATGAAGCTTTGTCGGTGTGGTATTCTTCAGGGATTTCGTAGCAGCCTCGACACTGTCTGCAAGCATAAGTATTGCACTTTCCTTTGAACTTGGCGGCTGAGCCGTATAATGATAATCTGCCGCAGCTACTTCCTCGCCGTTTTCATTGTTGCTGTTCATGGCTTCTTCATAAAAGTACTTGATCAAATCGTTGCCATGGTGTTCACCTATGACCTGTATCACCTCGGCAGGCAAGCCCGCATCACGACACTTTTCAACACCGAGCTTGACATGGCTTCTGATGATTGCTGCACTCATCTGCGGCTTCAGGTTGGTATGCTTGCTTATCTCCCCTTCCTGGTTTTCTGTAAAATAATCAGGATGGTCAAGCTTACCTACATCATGGTACAGAGCTGCGACCTTGCATAGTTCAGCATTGGCTCCGATTGCCAAAGCTGCATTGTAAGCGAGTTCGCTGACCGCAAGGCTATGGTTGTAGGTACCTTGGGCGGTCGCCTTCAGACGTTCCAGCAAAGGTGTATCCAATGATTCAAGCTCTTTCAGCCTGAATACCGTAGGCAAGTTCAAGGCACTGTCTACAAACGGCATCGTCAGCAGTACCAAGCTGAAACAGAATGTAAAGTTTACAAGACTTCCTAACAGGGAAATCGAAAGTTCCTGCAATGCGATGTCCTGAACGAAATAAAACAACACAGTCATAAGCAGATACCAGAGCACTGAAAGAAAGACACTGGCCATCTTTCCCCTGCGTGTGTTGAAGAGATTAGCCAGGAAAAGGACCCCCAAGGAGGCAATGCAGAGATAAAAGAACGTGAACCAGGTGCTTGACGGGAGAAAGAAGCAATAGAAAGCAAGTTGAATCGTAAAGAGGACTCCGTACCGCTTCATGTTCATTGTCTCCGAGATGAACAGGGTACCGAACACAACAGGGACAAAAGCTTCCCAATGAGCCACCCCGAACCTGCCGCACAGATACATGGCAAGCAATGTCGTCAATACTGCCATATCCATAAGAATCAGATATAGAATCCAGATGATGCTACGACGTCTGTTTGTCCCATCCATCAGCCAGTAGAATGCATAGCTGACAAGTGCTGCCAATATCAGAAAAAACAGCCGTCCGCCGATTTCATATCGGTCAAACGGTGCACTATGCAATTCAACCTCTGCCAACAGATCAATATCTTCCTGCGTCACCAAGGAATCCTTTACCAGAATCTGTTGCCCGCTTGAAATTACTTTTTCCACAGGTTTTACTGCATCGTATGCCTGCTGTCGTGCTATAATGGCCCTGCTTCCATCATAAAGCACATTAGGACGCATGGAAAGAGCAAGAATCTGAGAAAGCAACTGGGGATTCTCCACGCCTTCTGCGGTAAGGAAAGCCGCCAGATTTGCAGCATCCGTCAATTGGGATACCTCATATTCCTGTTCCTGTGAAACCATCTGCTTATAGGACAATCCAGACAGATTTCCACGGACTGCAATCTTCTTGTACCCTTCTTCTGACACTTTGGAAAGTTCCTTGCTGTCATAGTAACCTGAGTTCAGGATTTCCGTGCCGCATGACTGTAGGGAAACTGAAAGCTTTGTCCTGGCCTCCGGTGTCATTTCCACCAAAGCCGAAACGACTGCCACTGCCTGCTGTGCAGAGCCCTCGTCAAACAAGCGGGCAAGCTTCTTCTCGTCTACCGGCGACTGTTTCAATACCGATACCAATTCTTCCAAGTTTCCGACATTTTCCGTAGTTGCCGCAATGTCAAGATAAAAAGGAGGCAAGACTGCGGCAGCAGCAGCTTCACGAGCCTGCTGGGTAGCCTTCTCATCAATATAGCGGAACCCATTGCGGACATAGACATCACGAGGCGCAAGCTCCTTTACCTTAAGGGAATCCGAAGTCAGTCCGGTCCCGAGCACATTGCCGGAGAAACGCAAAGGAAGAACCATGACGGCAACAATAGGTAAAATTGAAAGCAAGACTATCCAAAAGGCTTGGGCAGCAGTCATTTCCCTGTCCTTCGGTATAAGTTCGCTGAAAATGTGTGAACTAGTTTTCATAGGTAACCTTGCTGTCCCTTTCATAGGCGTCGACGATACGTTGTACCAATCTGGACCGGACTACATCCTTCGTCCCAAGGCGTACGAAGCTGATCCCTTCGACCCCTTGGAGAATTCTTGAAGCATGGACCAGACCTGACTCGACCTTATAGGGCAAATCAACCTGAGAGATATCCCCTGTCACGACTGCTGAGGAATTGTCGCCGAGCCTGGTCAGGAACATCTTCATCTGTACCGGGGTGGTATTCTGGGCTTCATCAAGGATAATGACAGCGTTGTGAAGGCTCCTGCCACGCATATAGGCAAGCGGAGCAACCTCAATGGCTCCGTTTTCTTCCAACTTGTGAATCATGATAGGACTGAGCAACCACTCCATGGCATCATACAACGGCCTGACATACGGAGTAATCTTCTCATCCACGCCACCGGGAAGGAAGCCCAGGCTCTCGCCGGCTTCGACTACCGGCCGCGTAAGTATTATCTTCTGCCGGGTTCCCGAAAGTATCTGTGACAAGGCATATGCTACCGCAAGGAAAGTCTTTCCGGTTCCTGCAGGCCCGATTGCAAAGGTAAGACGGGCATGCTGCATGGAAAGGATAAGTTCTTTCTGATTCGGTGACTTCGGCGAAATGACCTTGTTGTTCTGTAGCTTGATAGCCACATCCTCGGGAGCATAGATATCTTCCTGCACCCTGCCAGCCGCTACGTCACCGACTGATACTTCGCCTGAGACTGCATTGAGCAGCATCTGCCATTCCATGAATATTTCGCTCTCGCCTAGATATTCCTTGCCATCAGTGCACAGCTGTTCCAAGTTGTCCATGAGCCGTCGAAACAAACCGACTTGATATTGGTCACCACAAGGAAGCAGCAACCGGTTACCCTGTGTCAGTATTTCAAGGCCAGTCAAAGCTTCCAGATAAGAGATATTGTGATCATTTGCACCACAGATCGTCCTCATTGCATCCAGGTTGTCAAACTCTATGCTCGTTCCCATGCGCCTTCCATCAGTCGCTGTCCAAAGTCCATTGTTGTTCATCGTTATCATAGGACAGTGTATTGTCTACCTTTAGTTCCGGTATTGTCTTCCATTGCAGATAAATGGAAAAAGTTGGAACCCATTGGTAGGTATAATCTGATAATACAACGCTTCCGGTGTATTTGCAATGGAGATTCCAGTCATCCATGTAATGGACCATTTCGATGCTGATATCTTCCATATTGAACTGCGTATTCTTGTTGCCGCCGCCAATGATATCAAAGGACCTCAGCAAATCCGCTGAAAGTGAAGCAAAGCTGAAGTTTCCATCATCGTCTTCATAGGCTTGGAATCCATAATTGGAGCTATCCAGCGAAATCTTCAAGTCAAGGAACTTTGCAATCGAATAGGTCGTATCGAGTGAGAATGTCATATATGATGAAGTGAAATCCGCAAAATCCCAATACAGCCTGAATGACATGCCTACCTTCCATTGGATACGCCCCTTCCATTGCCGTATCACAAGATCATCGAAGCTCAGCTTCTGGTCCAGATAGCTCAAGTCTACATCACCGTCATACGATGAAAGTGAAAGGCTGATATCATAGTAGCTACTGTCAAACGAAGTGATGATCGACGGGAAACAATTATGATAACCATCATCATATCCTTCAAAATCTACTTCCTGCGAAAGCTTGCCGACCCAAGGGAGCCTGATACTTAGCGAACTGGTAAGATCGAGCGGGTCAAGTAAGCTTTCATAGCCGCTGTCATATTCCAGGTCATACTCTGCGTCAGCCGTGAATGATACCCGTCCCATTTCAAAAGCAAGGTCATCATTGATGGCTGACGGATACAGTTCCCCTGAGGAACTGGATCGAGCAAAATCCATGCTGACGGTATTGGAGGTATCCAGATAGGAAAGCGTAAGGGAAGGTGACAGCTTCCAGTCAAGAGGCGGAAGCTGCAGGGCTATTGACGGGACAAAGGACAGTTCCCCTGCATTCCACGTATGCTTGAGCGAAATATAGTGCTTGGTAACGAAATCATCGGAAAAAGCAAAGGACTCAATGTCAAGCGACGGGTTGTCATTACCAGTACTGTCGCTACTATCATAGGAATATTCAGACTGGTAAAGCTTTGCATTGAAACCATAGGTAAAGCCCAGGGGATCTATGTATATCTTGTTGGTCGTCGTCAGCTTGAAAGTATTTTCTGCATCGTAGGATGAGGAAGAAGCATAGCTGTTCCGCTCATATATATTGCTGCCGTCTATGCTGCTGCTGACCGTAAGCAGATTGCTGAACTTGGCATCAAGGTCCAAGGAACCTTTGGCTTTATCATAACGGGTCGATTCTTCATCGCTGCTGTCAATCATATCGGTAGTGGTATCATAATACGTATCGGTCAGTTGATATCCCAAATCAATGCCACCAGCAGAGCTCACTGCTGCACTTGATGCAGAAGACTCATCAGCGGAAAGAGGCTTCCCCCATATCGAACTGTATGTACTGTCTTCTGCATTTGTCTGGGAAGTCGTCTGCTGAGCTGTTGCATTATCTACGTTATCGGGCGATTTGCTGCCGTCCTCACTTGATGTGCCATTTCCGTCGGTTGCCTTGCCTGCTTTTGCAGCATCAGGTGAAAAAGATATATTCAACAGCTCGCCTTTCATGCCTGCGGTCATCTTCGGCAAAGTCATTGAATAGAGATGATAGCCATATACAGAATCGACTTTCCTCCACTTCCATACCAGAGAGGAACTGAGGCTTGTAATATCCAGGCTCTGGATATACTGGCCGAACATATCGGTAGGGACCTGCAGGCTACCAGTCAAAGACCATGTATAGGAAGTAATGTCGGAAGAATAGGTTGTCGGAAAACTCAGGTCATAGTTCCACAGTGCATCTATGGAAAAGGAAGAAAGTCTGTTTGCATAGGCCTCCCTTACCTTAGGATCGGATAGTATCGGCATGGTCAGGTCCAGCTTCATCCATTTGGTCTTGACCTTCAACTCATTGGAAAAATCAAACCGCGCCACAGGATAATAGCTGTACGACGACTGCGCAAGCGTATCTCCGTCAGCTGCGAACCCTAGGAATCCTCTGGAAAAAAATGTAACTGCATTGTCAGGCAAGGCAAGCTGTGTTTCATATCCCAAGACTGCCGACCCATTATTGCTATCGCTGTTGCTATCATAGGTATGTTGATAGGCATCAAAAGTCAAAGCCAAGTAACTTGATGTTGCTTTCACCCATTTATCAAAATCAGAATCTTTACTGGAATTCCCTCGGTTTTTATAGATAGGCCCGGAGGGAACGGCATTGCTGGTATCAGTTTCGGATTGAAGAAGGCTTGAAAAACTGGTTCCCTCAGCGTCAGCAAAAGACGGATATGTTCCGAACAATACATATGTGGTATTGACGAAAAGACCTCGGTTGCTTTCCATGCCGACGGAAGGATGCCCTGTCATGGTTGCGCCTGGATAAAAGAAATACGGAAAGTACAACAGTGGTACCCGGCCTATCTTGATTGTGGCATCCTTGAGAAACATATCGCCATGCGGAAGGATGGCAATGGTATCGGCATGAATGGATGAATAGGAGGTCTCGGGATCAGTAGTGATTATGCCATCTTTCATGATCATGGAATCGCTTGACCTGTCATAGTTCAGCAAGGAAGACGTCGCCGTGAAGGTGACCTGATCACCATTGCTGTTTTTTCTATCCGTTGTCACCGTGCCGCCGCTGACCGTCAGATTACTGTTTGACCAGTCAAGGACAACGATCGATCCTCCTATCTGCTGGATTGCTTCCTGTACCGCAGAATCATCCTTGTCACTGAAGGAAACCTGTCCGAGAGCAGACAGACGCGTATGTTTCAGATCCACGATCATCCTGGCTGCTGAAAGTACCCTCTCCCCTTTTTCGTTTGCAAGAGAAAAACTTACCTGGACATTTCCTGAAAGAAAGACCAATGACTCATTTCCCCCTAGCTTCTCCATTGAATCGGCATGAAGGATAGTAAGCGTATAGTTACCTTTGGTTGCAGCAGAAGCCTGTCCAGATGCCTCGGCTTCCTTATCAGCAGGTCCGGCAGCAGCGGAAGCAGGTTGCATACCTGTATTTGTACTAACAGCAGTGCTGTTGGTGTTGCTGTCATTGATTCCCATTGCAGCCTGCAGTCTGTCCCTCAGTTCCTGTTCCGTCCCATCAGTCGGCAATCCACGTACCGCACAGAGCAATTCGAGCTCATCTGCCCCAGCCTCATCCAAGGCAATTGACTGCAGATCAAGCTGACTGCCCCATACGGGGAAGCATGCTGCTGAAAGGAAAAAACAGAACAGGAAGAGGATTTTTCTCACCGGGCAGCCCTCACTTTATTCCCATCTTAGCCAAATACTGGCCAGTATATGAAGCCTTGCAACGGGCAACTTCCTCAGGGGTGCCACTGGCAACGACAAACCCGCCTGCATCACCACCCTCAGGACCGAGGTCAATCAGATAATCGGCACATTTCACTACATCAAGGTTATGTTCAATGAGTACGACAGTATTTCCTTTTTCTACCAGACGTTCAAGGACTTCGACAAGTTGCTTTATATCGGCAAAATGCAGGCCTGTCGTCGGCTCATCAAGGAAATAGAGAGTCTTTCCGGTACCGACCTTGGACAATTCCAAGCTCAGCTTGACCCGCTGTGCTTCTCCTCCGCTCAAAGTCAATGCACTCTGCCCTAGCTTCAGATAACCTAGGCCGACAGACTGCAGGGTCGTCAATTTACGGGAAATCGAAGGAAAGGCAGAAAAGAAATTACTGGCTTCGTTGACAGTCATTTCAAGGACATCATGGATATTCTTTCCCTTATAATGTACTGACAGCGTTTCCTGGTTATACCGTTTTCCATGGCAGACATCACATTTGACATAGACATCCGGCAAAAAGTTCATTTCAATCTTGATCGTACCATCCCCTTTGCAGTTCTCACATCTGCCACCTGGGACATTGAAACTGAACCTACCGCTTTTGTACCCTCGCGCCTTTGATTCAGGCAAAGAGGCAAACAAATCCCTGATCGGCGTAAAAGCTCCGACGTAAGTAGCAGGATTGCTCCTTGGTGTCCTACCTATCGGGGTCTGGTCGATGTTGATCATCTTATCAATGTCTTCGACGCCACTCAAAGCCGTATAACCATCGTACGACAGTTCTTTTTTCTCCAAGCTGGCCTTTATCGCAGGAAGCAGCACTTCTTCAAGCAAGGTTGATTTACCGGAACCAGATACACCGGTAATGACGACGAGTTTGCCCAATGGAAGTGTTATATCGATGTTCTTGAGATTATTCTTGCTTGCCCCCTTCAATACAATCTTCTTGCCAGAACCCTTTCTCCGTTCCTTGGGAATAGGAATTGAAAGTTCCCCGGAAAGGAAGCGTCCCGTCAGGGATGCCGGATTCTTTTCAATTTCTTCAGGGGTACCCTGTGCAGTGATATAGCCTCCATGTACGCCGGCACCAGGTCCAAGATCGACTACATAATCACTTTCCCTTATCGTCGTTTCATCATGTTCAACGACAATGAGGGTATTGCCGATATCACGCAACTTCTTCAATGTCCTGATCAGCCGGTCATTGTCCCGTTGATGGAGCCCTATGGACGGTTCGTCCAACACGTACATGACTCCTGTAAGGGCAGAACCTATCTGCGTTGCCAGACGTATGCGTTGGGCCTCTCCTCCGCTAAGTGTTCCACTGGTACGGTCCAATGTCAGATAAGTAAGGCCAACATCCTGCAGGAAACCGAGCCTCGAACCGATTTCCACCAGCAACTGGCGGGCAATTTCCTGCTTGACAGGGGGAAAATCAAGATTTTTAAAAAAATCAATGCTCTGGGTAACCGTCATGGCTGTTACATCCATGATGGTCTTTCCTCCTACAGTAACGGCAAGCGCTTCAGGTCTCAACCGTTTTCCATGGCAGACAGGACAGGACTGACTGGTCTTGAAAGACTCATACCATAGCCACATCTGATGGGAAGCACTCTGTTTCTGCCGTCTGTCCAATTCGTTGACAATACCCTCAAACGGCCTTACTTTCATCATGCCAGCCTGGTGTGCATCCTTTTCATAATACATGGGAAGAGGTTTCGCATACCCATAGAGTATGGCATTGATTACTTCATCGGGCAAATCCTTGAACGGAGTATCCAATGAAAAGCCCATTGCTGCTGACAAAGCTTCAAAGGATGCCCTGTTCCATGAAGCTTGCGGATTATGGGTTTTTATCGCATGCTGGTTAAAACTGAGATTCCAGTCAGGAATAAGCAGATGTACATCAAAATGAGCTACAAATCCCAGCCCATGGCATTCAGGGCAGGCTCCGTAAGGGTTGTTGAAGGAAAAAAGACGAGGCTCCGGTACCGGAAGGGAAATCCCACAGTGAGGGCAACTGTTGTTTTCACTATAGATATGTTCCTTTTCATCGAAACCACCTTCCGGCCCTGGCAGAAAAGGCTGTCACTTTTACCAGGCCTCCTGCGGTTTCGATGGCTGTTTCAAGGGAATCAGCCAATCTGCTTCGCGCCTGTACATCAAGCACCAATCGGTCTACGATGATATCGATATCATGCTTGTACTTCTTGTCGAGCTTTATATCCTCATCCAACAGACGGATCTGGCCGTCGACTTTGGCACGTTGGAAACCTGCGGCCTTGGCATCACTGAATACTTTCTTGAACTCACCTTTCTTTCCCATTGCAACCGGGGCGCTTATCATAAGACGGGTTCCTTGAGGAACCGTTGCAATGGCATCTATGATCTGGTCAATGCTCATATCAGAAATTTCTCTGCCACATTTCGGGCAGTGAGGAGTCCCGGTACGGGCCCAGAGCAACCGATAGTAGTCATAGATTTCCGTAACAGTCCCCACGGTAGACCTAGGATTGTTGTTTGTTGATTTCTGTTCTATGGAAATGGCAGGAGAAAGTCCCTCCATGTAATCAACCTCAGGCTTGTCCAACCGCCCCAAGTACTGCCGTGCATAGGCACTGAGAGATTCAACATAACGGCGCTGCCCTTCGGCAAAGATGGTATCAAAAGCCAGGCTGCTCTTGCCTGAACCGGACAAGCCACTGATGACAATCAGCTTGTCCTTATCCAGCGTAAGATCAATATTCTTCAGGTTATGGACCCTAGCTCCCTTGATGATCAATTTCTTATCTTGCATCAGCTGCTATTGCCTCCAGCAATACGTTCTTCGCATCCTTCTTGTCCACTTCCTGGTATAATGCACCATGCTTGTACAAAAACACTTTCCGACCTATCCCTGTTATGGCAAAGTCTGCATGGGATGCTTCTCCGGGGCCATTGACTTGGCACCCCATGATAGCAACGGAAATATCCTTTTCAATCTTCAGCAGATCAGGTTCGACGGAAGCAAGGAATCCCTGGGAATCAAAAGTATGGCGTCCGCAACGGGGGCAGCTTATGATTCGCACGCCTTTATGTCGGAGGCCCAATGTCCGCAGTATCTCCACGCCTGCATAGACTTCATCTTCCAAGGAACCGGTAATGGAAATACGCATCGTATTGCCTATCCCCTTCTTCAGCAGATTGCCCAATACCCATGTGGAACGAGCCACGCTTGAAACCACGGAACCTGCTTCAGTCACACCCAGGTGCAGGGGGTATCCGCTCTGTGATGCAAAGGATTCGTTGGCAATCCTTGTGATTTCCAGATCCGTGGACTTGAGTGACACTACCGTATTATAGAAACCGAACTGTTCGAAGAGAGAAAGATAGGAAAGTGCAGAATCGACCATCAGCTTGGCCTGCCCTACAGGCTCTTCACTTTTGGGCAATGACCCGGAATTCAGGCCTATCCTGATTGCAGCGCCATGGTCTGCAGCACTTCTGACAATTTCCTCCACCTTCCATCTCGCCCCGATATTGCCGGGATTGATCCTGACCTTGCAAAACCCGCAATCCAATGCGGCAAGTGCCATCTTGTAATCAAAATGGATGTCCGCAACAAGTGGCATCGGGCTTTTTTTGCAAAGGTAGACAAAGGCATCCCTATCATCATCACTGGGGTAGGAAAATCGCATGATATCGCATCCCATGGCCTTCAAGGAAACCATCCTCCGCAGAAGTTCATCCAAATTCTCCCTGTCATGCGGAACCGGCGAATCATACATGGTCTGGATACTGACAGGATATCCTTCCCCTATGGAAATCCCACCTACATGGGCGTTATGCTTATTCATCATGATGCTCCTGAATCAACGTATAATCGTTTTTGATGATACCTTAATGCTCCAGGCTTGAACAGGCCTTGCCGGCAGTCATGGCAGGTATTGATAAAACAAAACCCAGTCGAAATCCGCTAGGATAACAACTGGGTTTCAGACTGAAAGCAAAGGTCAGTTATTTCTGCCCCTCAGCCTTCTTCTTCTTTGCTTCCATATGTTCTTTCCACAGTGAATCAGCTACAGGTGCCCAATCTTTGGCATACTCTACACACTTGCTGCAGAGGTGATCGGCACTTTCCCTGTCACATAGGTCAGTGGATACAGCACCTGTTTCCTTGACCATCTGGGGAAGCCTGTCAGGATTCTCAAGCATCGGACAAGGCTGGTAGAGATTGCTGTTGAACGGCTGCGCTTTCTTATAAGCCCTGAACAGTGGCTGCTGCAAAGCTTCAAGAAGCGTCTCCTTATGGATGTTTGCACTTGAGTAATGAATGAACACACAGGGTTCGACATCACCGTTTGAATTGATATGCAGGTAATTCTTACCTCCTGCGATACATCCGCCGATATACTCACCGTCATTCTGGAAATCAATCGGGAAAATCAGCTTGCCGTTGTTCTCATTCCTCAGGTTCCTGATGGCATTGAACATGAACGTGCGCTGCTCGGCAGTCGGCAGGAATGTCGTGTCAGTGTCCTGGCCTACCGGCATGAAATGGAAATACCAAGTCCACAGACAGCCATGCTCAATGATCATATCAATGAATTCGTCGCTGATGACCGTCTTGTAGTTCTTATTGGTCCAGCAGATTGAAGTTCCGAAAGCCAGCTTGTTCTTCTTCATCAGGTCCATGGCTGCCATGACCTTGTCAAAGCATCCCTCACCTCGTCTGAAGTCATTCTCTTCCTTGAATCCTTCAAGGCTCAATGAAAGTATGATATTTCCGCAGTCTCTCGCTTGGTCACAGAAATGCTGGTCTATCAATGTACCGTTCGTAAACAGATGGAATATGCAGTCACTGTGTTCCTTTGCAAGCTTGACGATGTCATTCTTTCTCATCATAGGCTCCCCGCCTGTATAGAGGAAGAAATGGGTACCCAAGTCAACTGCCTGCTTGATGATGGAATCCAAGTCATCATAAGAAAGTGCAGTCGTCTTCTGATACTCACTGGACCAGCAACCGGTACAGTGCAGGTTACATGCAGATGTAGGATCAATGACAATTGCGAAAGGTATATTGCAGTCATACTTCTCGCAAAGCTTCCTGCTCATATTCCAACCGAGGTAACCGCCCTCATAACCAAGGTTGAGCATCATATTCTTCAATATCTTGGAATCAACGGAATTAAAGATATGATTGGCATATTTTGCCCATTTTGCATTCGGATCGGACATATATTTTGACATGCCTCTGAAAGCATCCGCTTTTTCAGCACCATTCTTTGAACTGTAGTACTTTGTAAACAGATCAATAACTTGAGAAATTCCATCCTTGGGATTTTTCTTGGCATGATTCAATGCAAGTTCAAAACCAGCACCGATTGCAGCTCTCGTTGCCTTGTGCGATAAATCCATATACCCCTCCATTTCCAAAGAACCACAGTGTCAGGGCAACTTTTGCAGTTCCTTGGATAGACTTGATTATAGTAATAACGTGAGGCTTACACAACATCGTCGGCCTATATTTTCTCACTTGAATGGCAAATGGTCAAGTTATGGAAAAAAAACTTTGTAAAAGTTGAAAATTACAAAATCATGAAGGCATATTCCAATGTCTGACATAGAAATCGCACAACCACAAGAAAAGGATTGTACAAAAAATACAGGATACTTTCCTGCTGTCAAACATCCAAAATTGTCAGATATTTACTTCATGACAGCAGCTCTTGCCTGACATTGTCCCTGTATATCCATCATTATGGCATCGAACCCTACTGTATCAAATTGCGATGTCATCATATAGATCTATCCTTATCAGGATACCCTGCTTTCAGAAAAAAAATGGCAAATCTCACGAAAGAACTCTTTTCTGGGTATATTGCATTCTTCATATTTACAAGTCATTGCAAAGAGTTTTGGATATCATCTGCCAAGCAGACAATCAAAGCAAGACAAACGAAAGGAGTCAGACCAATTACATCCATCCTAAATATCAGTTTTTTTGCTATGAATTCATATTCAAGCAATACAACTTGTGTTTGAAGGAGAAATTGTCCATAGCATCCGATGAAGCTCTGCCCATACTACATGTACAGAGAAAACGGCAGGTTTTGCTTGCACCTTTTTCCTAGTTTTCATCAAACCAAAATCAAAAAAATGATGGCACCGCGAAAGCACCATCATCCAATCCGTTGTCACGGAGATTCCTCTTCGGTCTACTGAAGTACCAAAAGAGAGAAGACCAAGGTAAACAGAGCGACGGTTTCAACGATACCGATGACAATAAAGTAGTTTGCCGTTCCTTTGTCCGTCGAAGCCAAAGCATCACAGGCTGCAGCAGCAACCTTACCCTGCATAAGGGCAGAAACACCAATGGCAAGTCCACCGAAGACGCCCACACCGAATCCAAGGTAACCGGAAGTACCACCAGCAACTGCCGCCTTGATGAAGTTCATCAGAAGAAGGCCGTAGATGGTCTGGGTAAGAGGCGCACCGGCAAAAGCAACCAGCAGGAAGGATGCCTGCTTTCCGCTTGCATAACATTTTTTCCATCCACCGATTGCTGCTTGGGAAGCAAAACCGGTACCAAAGCCAGAACCCACTGCAGAAAGTGCCAAGGCACATGCCATTCCGATAAATGCAAAACTATTCATGATTAAACTCCTTAGTTGTCCAATGACAACGGTAATTACTTGAGTACGACCGTTTCACGAAACGGTTCATAGGCGATACCAGACCACTCCATGCCGAGCTGGCCCGAGAATTCCAACAGATTCAACCTTACTCCATGCACGAAGACAGAGAGCAGACCCATCATCAGGTTCAGGCCATGTCCAAGGGCCAGTACGAGCAGCCCTGCGACAGTTGCCCATCCTCCGATCAACGGTGCAGCCATGGCATTGAAGCTCTGCGCTATGGCAAGGGTTGCAAGTCCGACAGCAAACAACCTGATATAACTCATCAGATTGGAAAAGCAGCTGATCGTATCCAGGAATGTCGTAAAGAAACCCGCAAGTCCATGAAGTATGCCGATTCCAAAAGACTGTCCCTTCTGCTGACTGCCGAAGAACACTACCAGCAGGAAACCTACGCCGATTACGCTGAATGAGAATCGGTAATTGCATGGAGCCTGGATAACGAGGCTAAGTACGACAAAATACAAAACCAGGATATCCATCAGCCAACCGACATCAGCAAGGAAAGAAATCTCTTTCTTTGCCAATTTTCGTGAAATATTGATGACTTCTGCAAGGCTCAGCTGAATCGTTCCCAGGATGAAGCAGAAATGCATGAGGTTGTTCTGGGCAACCTTGGCATCCACTCCAAAGAGAGCCGGATAGCTTGCCAGTGGCGCAAATACGAGGTATTTCAGCGGAGTATACTTGACGATGGACTCACTGCCGAACCATGTCCCTGTAAGGCTGCCCCACACTACTGTCGCAATGGAAAGCACATACAGCAACTTGACCGCATCCGTAGCCTTATGCTGCTTCACATGCAGCAGTATCGTCACTGCCAGGAAAATCATTCCATAGCCGGCATCCCCGATGATCATGGCAAAGAACAAGGTAAAGAACATCAGGAACCATGTCGATATCTCACCTTCCCTATAGGCAGGAACCGTACCGAGAATATCGAACAAAGGTTTGATGATGCCCACTCCCCTTGCATATTTGACATAGGTAGGAGGAATATCATCATCCTCGGGATCATCCATCAGATATCCCCAGGCATTCTTCTTTGCAGCTTTCTGGAATGCGACGACTGCTGTCTGCGGAATATATCCGGTAACATAGCAGAGATTCTCGCCACCTCCCATCTGAGAAGCAACTTGTTCGAACTTCTGGTCCATTTCATTGACCCTGATGGTCAATGCATAGGCATCAAGGTACTTGCAGCTGTCCCTGAGGAAACTGTCAACGTCAGCAACCTTCTTCCTGCTGTCCGCAATCCTTTGCCGGAGGGCCGAGGGGCCAAGCTCAGGCAATTCAAATCTTGTCGCAGGATAGGCAGAAAGATCCAAAGGCTTGCCGACGGTTGCTATGGCTCTCTGCTTGTTGACAGGATCAAGCAACAGATAGTCGACATCCGAACCAAGCTTTTCAAATTCCTGCTTGCTCAGCGTGTAAAAGAAAAGCGACACGCCTTCGTCAGCAAGTTTTCTGATCTGTGAGGGATCAAATTCACCCCATGCACCGACCTGCTCGACCAACTGCGTATCCTTTCCAATCTGCTCGACCAGTTCTTTTTTCAAGTCAAGCTGGCTGACAAGTTCCTTATGTATTGATTGGAAAGCTTCCTCTGTCAGTTTCACCTGCTTCCCGGCAGTTGCATTCTTGTCGGCAGCCAAGTTTTCCTGAAGAGCTTTCTGGACCAACTGCAGGGAAGCATGTTCCTTTTCCAGCTCCTCACCCTTGGTACTCTTTCCCTTTTCATCATAGATATGCATCACACCGAGTTTCCTCAGCCTTCTGAGCATATCGAGCTTTTCCGAAGTCTGCACGACGACGGTAACTTTTTTCATGGGTACTATCATATATTCCCCCCTGTTACCTTTGCCTTTGCAATCTTTCCTCGTACCACAGCAGCGGACATCTGATCGCCTATATAGATGCTGATTTTCTTGATGTTCGCCTTCGCTTCCGGGATCTTGACTTTCTCGAAGAGATTCACCCTTTGCGATGTCGTCCGCAGTTCCTTGCCAAGCAACTTTTTCTGTATCTCAAGTGTCGACACCAAAGCATCCAGCCTTGCATATTCACGCAATGTCTGGATTCCCTTGTCGACCCATAGAGGATACACATCAAGGTCATAGTCAATATCCTTGAAGGTAAGCTCCTTGAACCGGGGAATCATCACACCTGCAATGTTTCCTTTTTCACGGACAACTTTGTCAACTTGGACAAGGTTGGAAAGATCTTTTTCAGGACCAAAGGCACGGTTTTCTGCATAGACTGCAATCCAATCCTGCATTCCGTCCACGAGCTGCTTCTGCTGGACCTTCAGCTTGGCAATACGCGCTTCGATATCCATGATTACCGACTGAAGCTGCTGTTTCTTCAATTGCAGCGTCGGAAGATATCGGGTGTACTGCTTCAGCTGGTCTTTCTGCTTCTTCAGTTCGTTTTTCGTCAATTTGACGGCCATGGTTCCTCCCTACTTGTTGAGTTTCTTGGGCCAGCGGCTCATAATCAGATCAGTCTTGAGTCCTGTTTCATTGGGTTCAAAACATTCAGCAAGGATTTCCCAGCCGAGATCCAAAGCCTCTTCCAAAGGAATGTTGACAGAAAGGTCCATCATCTTGGCTTCAAACAATTCGCCGTACTTGAGGAGTTTTTCATCCCAATCAGACATCTGGAAACCCATGGAACGCTTCTCCAGGCTTTCCTTGTAGGATGCATAGAGCTTGATCATTGCGTCCATCAATGCCCTGTGGTCATCCCTGGTATCCTTGTTGACCTGTTGCTTCAACCTGGAAAGTGAACCGAACGGTTCAATCCTTCCACCTTTGAGGTAGTACTGTCCTTCGGTGATATAACCGGTATTGTCAGGAACCGGATGGGTGACATCGTCACCGGGCATCGTAGTCACTGCCAAAATCGTAAGGGAACCTGCGCCGTCAAAGTCAACTGCCTTTTCGTAGCGTGAAGCCAAGGCAGAATATAGGTCGCCGGGATAACCACGGTTGGAAGGTACCTGGTCCATGGTGATTGCCATTTCCTTCATGGCATCGGCAAAGTTGGTCATATCCGTAAGAAGGACAAGCACTTTCTTGCCGTCGATTGCAAATTTCTCAGCTACAGCCAGCGCCATGTCAGGGACAAGCATACATTCGACGGTAGGATCACTTGCCGTATGGATGAACATGATGGTCCTGCTCATTGCACCGCTCTTTTCAAGCGTGTTCTTGAAATAGAGATAGTCATCATATTTCAGACCCATGCCACCCAGTACGATCAAGTCGACCTCGGCCTGCATTGCAATACGTGCAAGCAACTGGTTGTATGGTTCGCCGGATACGGAGAATATAGGGAGCTTCTGGCTTTCTACAAGCGTATTGAAGACATCGATCATCGGTATACCGGTACGGATCATGTTCCTAGGTATGATACGTTTTGCAGGATTGACAGAAGGACCGCCGATCTCAATCATGTTCTCATCGAGTGCAGGACCATGGTCCCGGGGCACCCCGCTTCCGTTGAACACCCTGCCAAGCAGCGCATCCGAATAGGAAACCCTCATCGAATGTCCGAGGAAACGGACATGGTCGCCTGTCGAGACACCTGCAGCTCCTGCAAATACCTGCAACGATACCATGTCGCCTGAAAGCTTGATGACATTGGCATAGCTTTCCTTGTTCCCTGAAGAAACGATGGCCAATTCATTATTGTGTACGCCCTTTGCGCGTACCGTAATGACATTGCCGATTATGGATTCAATCTTTGTATATACTTTTTGCATCATTGGCCCCTTACATCAGCTTCTCACCGGCTTTGTCATAGCCGATGCAAGTCTTCTCATACTGTGCCTTGATTTCCTCTTCCTTCTGTCCGAAGCGAGGATCATCGAACTCAACATTGTTCCAGTCAAGGAAATTCTGTCTGAGGGCATTGAAGAACTGTCTGACTTCCTTCTTGTCCTCAAGCTGGAACTTTGCACACAGGACCTTGAACAGAAGATCAAAGGTACGGCGCTGGCGTTCGACCGAAACAGAGGCATCAACGGGGTCAAATGAATTCTGCTGCAGATAGACAGCGTCAAGGAGCTCACTCTTCTGATAAAGGATGTAATCATCTATGCTGGTTCCTTCTTCACCGACAACCTTCATCATCTGGTTGATTTCACTTCCATGATGGAGAATTTCGCTTGCATAATTGACCTTCGCATTGTCAATGACTCCCGAGTACTTTGACCAGGAAGTAAGACTGTCTATGGCAGGATACTTACGGGCATCTGATCTTTCCCTTGAGAGGCCATGGAAAGCTCCGACGACCTTGAGCGTCGCCTGTGTGACAGGCTCTTCAAAGTTACCGCCGGCAGGAGATACGGTACCGCCGATGGTAACCGAAGCTATCCTTCCGTCATTCAACCGGACTTTTCCGGCCCTTTCATAAAATTCAGAAATCCTTGATTCAAGATATGCAGGGAAAGCTTCCTCCCCAGGAATTTCCTCCAACCTGCCGCTCATTTCCCTCATGGCCTGTGCCCAGCGGGAAGTAGAGTCTGCAAGCAACAGTACGTCAAGTCCCATCTGCCTGTAGTATTCTGCCATGGTCACCGCAGTGTAGACGGAAGCTTCACGGGCAGCAACCGGCATACTGGAAGTATTGCAGATGATGATGGTTCTTTCCATCAATGACCGCCCTGTCTTCGGATCGGTCAGCTCCGGGAACTCCTTGAGGATTTCCACGACTTCACCTGCACGTTCACCGCAGGCAGCGATGATAACGACATCTACATCAGCATTTCGGCTTTCCATGTGCTGGAGCACCGTCTTGCCTGCACCAAAAGGTCCCGGCGTACAGAAAGTACCACCCTTTGCAACAGGAAGGAACGTATCGATGACCCTTACTTTCATTACCAGAGGATCGGTAGGCATAAGCCGCTCGGCATAATTGGTGATAGGAACCTTTACCGGCCAGGAGAATACCATGGTCAGATCCTTTTTGTTTCCTTTCGGATCCTCGACCGTGGCAATCTTTGCCCTGACATTGTATTTGCCTGCAGGGACTATGGAAACAACCTTCCACTCCACATCGGCAAAATTGAACGGAACCATGATCTGATGGGTAAACAGCCCTTCCGGTACAGTCGCAAACGTATCACCGACATGCAGGATATCTCCGACCTTTGCAACAGGAGTAAGGTCCCAGTCCTTGTTCGGGATAGGATCCATGTACACGCCTCTCTGCAGGAAGAAGCCGCACTGCTCTGCAAGATCCGGAAGCGGATTCTGCAGGCCATCATAGATTTGCGTGAGCAGGCCTGGCCCAAGTTCAACGGAAAGCATCTCCCCGGTGAATTCCACCTCATCGCCCACGGCAACACCATTGGTTGACTCAAAGACCTGCAGGGAAGCTGCTTTCCCACTGATCTTGATCACTTCACTTTTCAGCCGGATATTGCCTACATGAATGTATCCGACCTCATTCTTTGAAATGGCTGTGTCGAATTCAACAGTGACCATGTTTCCATTGACACCGGTGACACGCCCGCTCATCTTTTCCATAGCATTCTCCACATTAATTGCCTTTCATCATCGACTTCAGATTGCCCAGCAAACCATCAAATTCCTTATTTCCATCCGCCGTATCAAACTCGCTCTTTCTTTCAAGCAACCGAAGCTTGAGACTATAGGCCAATAGGCCGGTCAGATCAAACATATGGTTGACGCTGGCATCATCCAGATATTCCCAGAACAACCGGAGTAGGATCAGTTCACCTTCCAGAGGATTCTGTGCCCCGATGGCATTCCTCACGGCCTCACTGATCTGAAATTCCCTGTCACCCGAATTCCTGTACTTGTCTCCACGGAGATTGAGCTTCTTGCTCCGCTGCTCGGACAACTCCATGCGGACCATCTGCTGGAATTCTTCCCACTGACGGACAAACCCATTGGCACAGGGTTCACCGGCCAGAGCCTTCGTCATGGTCGTGTAGTCCTTTCCCTTCATGTTTCCCTGGCAGTCTTCGAGGAACTTTACGACACTCATCGGTGCCGGATCCTCCCAGCGAAGCATAGGAAGGGAAGCTGCCAGATAGTAATATGAAGCCACTCTGCCGCTCTCCTATTCGCCGATGATTTCTGCGATTGCAGGTGAAAGGAACGGGAGCATAAGCTTGGCTACATCTTCATCGCTGAAATCGTAGTATCCCGATCCATCTTTGTCACTGAGCCTGAATCCGACAGAAACAGACTTGACTGGTTTGATCTCCAACCCATTGCGGACGGCATCTCCCAACTCTTTGACAAGCGTCTTGCCAAGCGCATCGAAATCCTTCTGGGACAGCTGAAGTTCAGTCTTGCTCGGATCAACTATATCCTGGAGGAGGATTTCCTTGATGAGTTTTACCAAGTTGTCAGACGAATATGCCTTTGCAATCTTGGTTTCAAGCAAACCATTCAGCTGCTTTTCCAGTGCATTTCTCAGAGAAAGCTGCACATCTCTGGCTGCCTGCTTGAGACCAGCTTTCGCACTCTGGTCCCTCAGTTCAATGTCCCTTTGGGCATCGGTAACCAACTTGTCTGCTTCCTTCTTGCCGTCGGCAACGATCTTTGCCGCCTGCTCCTTGGCATCGGCAATGATCTTGGCTGCTTCGGCATTGGCCTTGTCAATGCCTTCTTTCTGAATGGAAGCAACCAAATCCTGAATCTGTTGTGCCATACTGTACTACCTACCTTATGATTGATTTCCATGCTTTGGCCGTTGTCAAAAAAATTCCAACATTGACAACTATACAAAAAACCACAAATTGTGTCCAATGCATTGCATGGTTTTCATCCAAAACAACGGTACTTCTGCCATTGCAAGACAAACTTCATCTGTTTTCCATATTGGAAATGAACATATCTTCTATCGATATGGCATCTGGCTGCAAGTGCGATACCGATGGAAAAACAAGAACATACCATCAGGAAAACCCTCAGGCCTCCTCATACAGGGCAATGCCTTCTGCCTTGAACCTTGCTTTCTGCAAGGCAAGAAGCTTCGCCAAGTCCTCCTTGTCTTCGGCAAGGGCAACCGGTTCAATTGCAAAGAGTTCAAGACCTATCCTTGCATATTCCTCCTGCAGGCAAGCATTGGTGTACAGGCCCATGTCCAGGCTGAAACGTATCCTGCCCATGTCCTTCACCACGTCGTTGCTCTCCACCAGCAGGCTTCTGTCAGTCTGTTGGTTATAGATTCTCAGGATGCCTCTCTTTGGCCCATCAGCCAGGAAACAAAGAGAAGACAGTGAATCATCAGATATCACTGTCTTGCCTCGTGTGCCTGCTGGTCATTGCCATCTTTTTCCCTGTCGGCTTTGATGAGGTTCCTTACCCCTTCGACCGCAACCTTGATCGCTGCCTCAGTATCATGCAGGATAGGATTGTCCATGCCGAGTTTTTCCCGTTCCTGGTTGCCGACGACAAAGAATTCGCTGCCGCACCTTGCTCCGAGTCTGGCGCAGACGGTAAATATGGCAGCACTCTCCATTTCCGAAGCCAAGACACCAAGACGCTTCCAAGCCTCCCATTTTTCAGTCAGTTCATAGCTGACAGGCATGATCTGCGGTGAATGCTGTCCATAGAAGGAATCCTTGCACTGGACCACTCCCATATGATGGCGATAACCAAGGGACTTGGCAGCTTCCCTGAGGCAAAGGGCAACATCGAAAGTTGCAACGGCAGGAAATTCGATAGGTGCGTACTCACGGCTCGTACCTTCCATCCGCACCGCAGCCGTGGCAATGACTACATCGCCTCCGACGACAGGAAGCGCAATCCCGCCACAGGTTCCCATCCTTACGAAGGTATCTGCGCCACAGGTGTACAGTTCCTCAACGGCAATTGCAGCCGATGGGCCGCCTATACCCGTACTGGTAACAGAAACCTTTTCGCCTTCGAGCATTCCCGTATAAGTAACAAATTCCCTGCTATCCGCCACAAGTACAGGATCATCCAGATATTTTGCAATTTTCTTTACCCGTTTTGGATCCCCGGGAAGAATCACATACCTGCCTACATCACCCTTCTGTATCCGCAGATGATACTGGATACCGGTGCCTCCCATATAATCTGACATACTGGACTCCTTGTTACGCAACTGTAAAAGAGTGCGTATGGGCAAGCATATCCCAGAACCACAAAAACCGCAACAGAGATAACTAAAATGATTATCGGAAGAGGGTGTCCAGTTCCCTGCAATCCATGATATACTGGTTCCCACTAGCACAGGAGGTGCCAATATGAACATTCCTACTCCGCACATTCAGGTGACGGATCCCGCGCTTGTGGCAACAACCGTACTTATGCCAGGTGACCCTTTGCGGGCAAAGTACATTGCAGAAACGTATCTTGAGGACTATGTCAGGATCAATGAAGTCCGCAACATGTTCGGCTACACAGGTTATTATAAGAAGAAGAAAATCACCGTCTTTGCCTCAGGCATGGGAATACCGAGCATAGGCATCTATTCCTATGAACTGTTCAGTTTCTACAACGTGGAACGTATAATCCGTATCGGCTCCTGCGGCTCTTATGGCCCCCAGCTGAAACTGTATGATGTTGTACTGGCAAGCGATGCCTTCAGTACATCAACTTATGCACAGGTCCTGAACGGTGATACACGCAACATCATCGAGCCTTCCATGGAACTCAACAAGGCGCTTATGGAATCTGCAGCAGGACTGGATATTCCCCTGCATCCTGCACGGGTAAACAGCGAAGATGCCTTCTATACAAATGACCCCAAGCATTATCTGAAGATGCGGGATGAAATAGGATGCAAAGTCGTTGAAATGGAATCATTCGGACTATTTGCCAATGCACAGGCCCTCGGACGGCAAGCTGCCTGCCTGCTGACAGTATCTGACGAAATTGAAAGCGGCAGGAAAACTACCAGCGGCGAACGCCAGACTGCCTTCGGCAGAATGATGGAAATCGCTCTCAACGTCCGATAGCAACCAAAAGTAAGCATCCGGTGGCAAGACCGTGACGGGAACAGTTTTCCTTACAGTTCCACATAGGTCTTGCCCATGCCTCCGTCATCCGGTTTGGCAAAATGAAAGTCCTTTATGTTCTGGTCTTGTTTCAGATACCGCGTAATACCGGTCTGAAGGATGCCGTTGCCCAGGCCATGGATTACTTGGAAAGAAGACAGACCATGGACCATGCAGGCTTCAATCTGACGCTGCAATGCATCCAAAGCCTGTTCCAGGGTCAGACCACGGACATCGATGCACAGCTTCGGCCTCGGAGAAGAAGACAGATAGCTGACATTGACTTTCTGGGATTGAGGTTCCTGCTTGTCGATGGGCTCCAAGTCCTTTTCCTTGAGCGTAATGCGCATAGAACCGATACCTACTTCCCATTTGTCCCGGCCTGCAGCAGAAAGGATGATACCTTCCTTCTTCAGGGAACCGCACAGGACATGGCATCCTACAGAAAGCACAGGTTTCGATCCTTTCATGTTCCTTGCATGCAGTTCCGTCTCTTCCTTGTCCAGCTGGTCTGAAAAATCCGCCTGCTTCTCTCCGATATCCGCAATGAATGTCTTTACAGCCTGGGTCTTTTCTTTCGTCAGTTTTCCCGTGGCAACATCCGATACAAGTTTTTCCAGCCTTGATCTGCTTTCCCTCACATATCTTGAAAGTTCAGTCGACTGGCTGACCTTGAGCATATGCTCTTTCTGCCGGACCTGAAGCTCATGCAGGTCAATCTGACGACGCAGTTCGGACAGCTGCCGCTCCCGCTCCTCAAGTTCCTTTGCCTTCCAGGCAGCCTCGCGCTGCCTGCTTTCCAATTCTTTGATGATCTTGCCCATCTGCAGGTTGTCAGACCCAAGGTAACGGCGCGCGGCTTCAATCACCTCATCAGGAAGCTTCATGCGAATTGCCGTATCAAGGGCATGGCTGTCTCCCGGCAACCCCTGTATGACATTGAACGTAGGCAAATGGCTGTCTTCATTGAACTCCATGCTGGCATTCATCATCGACGGCGAAATATAAGCCTTGTGCTTCAGGGATACCTGGTGAGATGTAATGAGGCTGAGACCGGCATGGACAGCCAGGTAGTCCAGGACACCGCAGGCAATGGCACCACCCTCGGCAGGATCGGTGCCCGATCCAAGTTCATCAAGGATGACCAAGGAACTGTCAGTACAGCCACGGAGTATCTGCGCAAGGTTATGCATATGGCCTGAAAACGTACTCAGTTCATCGCTGATGCTCTGTTCGTCCCCGATATCAGTGTACAGGCCGCTGAAAAGAGGCAATGCAGAACCTTCACTGCAAGGAATGAAACCAGTCAGCTGATTAAGCAATACAAAAAGTCCTACCGTCTTTATGGTTACCGTCTTTCCGCCTGCATTCGGACCGGAAAGGACCACGGCCCTGATATTCTCCTTCAGGTCAATGGTAATGGGAACAGCCTTCTGCCCCAGCAACGGGTGGCGGGCCTTGAGCAATCTTACCGGTGAAGGAGCCTCTTCCAGCAGCGTCTGCGTGCAATGCTGGTCAACGGACCATACAGCCATGGCATAAAGGCAATCTATCTGCGTCACGACGGAAGAAAGCACCCTCAGCTCCGTTTCCAACGACTTCAGCTGCTGTGAAAGCTCACTCAGGATCCTTGCAATCTCTATTTGTACCTGCTGTTCTGCCAGCACTACCTGGTTGTTGTACTCAACCAACTTGTAGGGTTCCATGAATATGGTATTGCCACTTGCAGAAGCACTGTGGACAAAACCATCAACCCTTGACTTGGCATCACTGCGGACAGGAAGGACCAGCCTGCCGTCACGGACGGTTTCCGGTTGGTCACGCATGGCATCGACATGGCCTTTGATGAATTTCCTGGCATAGTCGGTCCTGCTGTGTCTGGACGCATCCGCAGCTTCAAGCAGCTTGCGGATTGAAGGATATGACTCCTTTACCTTGCCGTCCCCGTCCAGGACCTGGGTAGCTTTTTCTGCATATTGCAGAAGTTCAGGGATCAGATGTTCGGAAAGGGATGAGCCCAACGAAGGTTCAGATTCATCAAGGCACAAGAAATCAAGAAGTTTCCTGCTGCTGTCCACATACTCGGCAGATGCAAGCAGGCATATGCCATCCAGAGACTGATAGGTGCGGTCAAATTCTTCCAACACAGGTTCCAGTGAAGGAAAAGCCTCAGGCTTTTCCGTATGTGGACGTTGCAGCAACGCACGCAACCTATCAACTATATGCTGGCGTTCCAAAAGCAAGGTCCGGTCACCTATGAAATCATCAAATCCAAGCCTTGCCTTTCCTTCGCATGTCAGGCAATGCGAGGCAATCATCTGCCTGACCTGGGGGAAACCAAGGTCTTCCAAAGTCTTCTTGCTGACGGTCATAGTATCTTTTCCTTCTGGTTCATCTTCTTATCCGGCATCTTGTACCTGGCCTTGCTTGTTGATCCCGTACTGCCCTTCCAGCAGGGACCCTGTTCTTCCAAGCTCTGCAATATCCTCAAGTAGCTCTCATACCGGTCAGCATCTATCAATCCTTCTTCAACTTGACGTTTGACTTCGCAGTCAGGCTCACTGTCATGCAGGCAGCCGTCATAGGCACATCTGGAAGCAGGTTCCCTGAACTCAGGAAAGCTGTTTGCAATCTCAATAGGATCACGATGGGGAACGATCAGCTCACGTACTCCCGGAGTATCTACGATATGCAGGTCTCCCTGTTCCAGCAAGAGTGCATAGTTGGTCGTATGTCTTCCCCTGTTGTATTTGAGGGAAACATCACCCGTCCTTTGCCCACTGCCGAGCAGCACATTGACAAGCGTCGATTTGCCTACGCCGCTCTGCCCTACGAATGCGGCGAGCTTACCCCTGAGATAGTCCGACAATTCCTCGATGCCTCTTTCCTCCAATGCACTGGTCCTGAACACAGGGTAGCCCAGGCGGCCAAAAAGTTCGAGCCGTTCCTGTTCCTGTTCCGTCATATCCAGTTCCATCTTGTTAAGTACAATGATGACCGGAATTCCTTGGCTGCTGGCTATGACACGATCGATGAACCTAGGCCGAAAAGGCGGTACCCCGCAGCTGCATACGCAGACAAGCAAATCCATATTGGCAACTACCGTCTGGTTACATTGCCCCTTTACATTCCATCTCTGGAAACAATTCCTTCGAGGAAGGCGACGGGTGACAAGCCCCTCCTGGGTACCTGTAACGGTAAATTCCACCAAGTCTCCCACAGAGAGAGGATTATATTCACCACTGACAGCTTCAAGCTGCTTTCCCTTGATACGACAAGAGTAGACTGTCCCTTCACACTTTGCTGAAAAAATGTTGTTGATACCTCTGGTAATCATTCCGACCATGCTTTGCATGTTAGAGAAAAGAGAAAGGCTTGACAAGCATCAGATTTCTGATACGCTGGATGCATGTTCACATTTCAAACCTGCAAAAAAGAAGGATGCAATGCCTTTGTCTGCATGGATGGCGAGTACTGCTACAGGCATGCCCCAGACAGGGAAAAGCTACGGCAGAGACTGCGGGACCTGCTGGAAAGCGACCAGGACAGGATTGCTGACCTTTGCTTTACCCATGGAGAATTTGAAGATTTCGTCATAAAGAAAAAAAGATTGACCAGCAGCAACCTTTCATGGTGCGTATTCCGGAACATTGATTTTTCAGGCTGTACGATCAACTCAAGTTTCTTCAGCTTCTGTATTTTTGACACCTGTAGGTTCAAGGATGTCGACATAAGGTATTCCGTCTTTTCAGGAAGCAAGATCATTGGCTGTGACTTTTCAGGTTCGCTTCTTATCCATGACAATTTCATGGGAATCGACGCATGGAACTGTGACTTCAGCAGCAGTGATCTCTACTTCACGACTTTCTGCAGTTCGCAGCTCAGGGATGTTTCCTTCGAAGATACCAATCTGAAGAAATCAGATTTCCGGATGACCGTGCAACGCAGGCTTAATTTCCGCTACTCGAACCTTGAATCAGCAAACGGCAGTTCCATGGCCGTACTGTGAAAAGGGAGGAAATAGAATGAAAATATACCAGCATTTTTCCGTAGTAGGGTTCTGCAATACCTATATCATCGGAGGTCCTGAAGGCGGACAGGCCATCCTCATTGACCCCGGACATGTAGACAATGAGCTGATTGCAATAATCGAACGGAACCATTATACGTTGGGAACGATCCTGCTTACCCACCGTCACAAGGCCCACACCCAAGGCGTAGGGACCTTGCTCAAGATCTACAGTCCGAAGATATATGCCTATGCAGAAAAGGTCTATGACTTCCCCGTGACCAGGATACATGGGGATGAGACCATTGACTGCGGCGGTATCAAAGTAGAAACCATACATGTACCTGGACACAGCGTCGATTCCTTGGTCTTCAAGATAAGCCATGCACTGTTCACAGGGGACACGCTCAATGCCGGCAGAACCAGTTCAACTCCAGGCTATATGGAACGGTCTATCCTTGCAGACCAGATTGAAAAGAAACTGATGTGCCTGGACGGCAATTTCCTTCTGTTTCCAGGACACGGAGCTCCGAGCACCATCAACAACGAACGGCTGTTCAACCCCGATCTGTCAGAAAGGACCGCCTCACAGTGGATTCAAAGCTCACATCATTCATAGGACAGGACATAAGATAAGGTTACCGAAGGAATATGGCAGGCTACAGCTGTCGGATAATCTGCTTGAACCGCTGTGGCATAGGAGAGCGGAAGTTGAGCCGCCTGCCATCACGCGGATGATCAAGTTCAAGGGAAAAGGAATGGAGCATCAATGTCGCTTGGGGAAAAGTCCTGTCAGGACGGGCATAGATCGGATCTCCCAGAAGAGGATGCCCTATCGATGCCATATGGACACGGATCTGATGGGTGCGTCCTGTATGGATGCTGATGCGTACCAAAGCATAGCCTTCAAACTGCCGCAGGACCACAAAAGAAGTATCTGCAGACTTTCCCTTGGGAGGTTGGCAGATGGTAAATTTCTTCCTGTCTTTCCGGTCCCGGACCAGATTGGTCTGGATCCTGCCCCGTTTGTTTGTGAAAAAACCCTTGCAGATAGCTATATATACTTTACTGACCGTGTGTTCCTTGAATTGGGCAGCAAGCTTCCGATGGCTTTCCCTGTTCAAGGCAATGACCATTGTGCCGCTTGTGTCCTTATCCAGGCGATGCACGATGCCAGGCCTCAGCGGATCAAGCTGCCAGGCCTCGTCCTCGTCGATATCAGCAGCTGAATCGGCATTTTTGGAAGAAGCTGGATCACCGCTTTCAAAATCCCTGCCATACCTGAATACCAATGCATTTACAAGCGTATGATGCAGGTTTCCCGCCCCAGGATGTACAACCATTCCTTGGGCTTTGTCAACGACAAGCAAGTCAGCATCCTCATACAGGATATGAAGCGGCAGATCTTCTCCCTCTATTTCTCCGAAGCACTCCTGGCTATATGAGACGACTATCCGGTCGCCACAGGAAACCTTGCTGCTGTTCTTTGCCGGTTTCCCGTTTATGGTAATCTCTGCATCGGCGACAAGGGAACGGGAAACATCATCCCGACAGGAAGCGACATATTTGTCCACCCTCACAGGCTGTGCGATTTCTCCGACAGTCAGTTCTATCAGTCCTTTGTCCAGGGACATCAATTGAATTCTCCTATGATATAGTCTGTGACGGCAATGAACAGGGAAATTGTCGCCGCAACGACAAGCTCCTGCTTCAGCAGCTGCAGATCGTCATCAGGATAGGAAAGCAATCCTGCGCTTACTCCTACTCCGTAGCCAAGCGTAACTACCGGCATTGAAAAAGCAAGCGAACCGAAGAAAAGTGATTCGCCTCTCCGCAACTTTACTGCCCATGACGGGAATTCCTCAGCCTTGTAGGGCTCAAACGTAAAGTCCTGGCTGTCATCAGTAGTATCGCTGCTACTGCTGTCTGTAGCAAACAAAGAAGCACAGGACAGGCACAGGACTACCAGAAGCAGCAAAGGAAGCTTATGTTTCACCTTATGCATCCTTGTTCCCGTAGTCACGCTTTCCGAATATCTTCGTTCCGACTCTGATGAGCGTTGAACCACACTGCAGGGCAAGAAGGTAATCACCGCTCATACCCATGCTCAGTTCATGCAAGTTGAGAGAGGGAACATCACTTGCAAGTCTGGACTGGATTTCAACCAGATGCTCGAAAGCCTGCTTGGTCTTTGCATGGTCGTCTCCCAATGGTCCGATCGTCATCAGTCCGTCAATCCTGATATGAGGAAAATCGCCGGCATGCTGGCAAAGTTCCAGGATCTCAGCATAGGAGCCGAATCCGCTCTTGTTTTTCTCTCCGCTGGTATTGTATTCAAGAAGCACAGGCATGATGATGCCGAAATCAGCTGCGGAGCTATTGATCAAACGTGCTACCTTCATGCTGTCGACACTGTCAATTGCATCAACATAGGAAACCGCCTTCTTGACTTTGTTGGACTGCAGGTGTCCGATCAAGTGCAGCTCCATCCCCTCCGGTCTTGCACCCTTCGGAGGAAATTTCATCAGCACTTCCTGTACACGGTTCTCTCCGAACAACCTTTGTCCAAGGTCATAGGCCTCCATTACCGCTTCCCAGGGATGGGTCTTGCTGACAGCCATCAGCCTGGTTTTCCCTTCCCTTCCACATTCCTCGATCTGTCTATGTATTTCATTCAATGCTTCTTTCATCAGAGTCACCTCTGCGTATAACCATACCACACACGATCAAAAAATCCTAGGTTCCGGAAACTTCGGGACAGGCTATCCAATGGTCGTCCCCGACCAGCCTGAGCTTCGGAACGCCATTGTCACAGGAAGGCATATGGTCTGTACAGGCCGAGGCAAACGGGCATCTTCCATCCTCTCTTCCAGAAGAATCCTCCATCAAACCTGCAAAGCCACTGCCACTGGCAGCAAGAAGTTGCCTTGTATAGAAATGAAGGGGATTCCTGACCACGGCAACGGCGGGGCCCACCTCAACTATCCTTCCCATATACATGACGGCAATCCGATCTGCCATATAGGAAACGACATCCAGGTCATGTGAAATAAAAAGATAGGTTAGATTCAATTTCTTCTGCAAGGCAGAAAGCAGGTTCAGGACCTGTGCCTGTACAGAGACATCCAAGGCAGAAACACTCTCATCAAGAATAAGGAAAGATGGACGGAGTACCAAGGCCACGGCCAATGCCAGCCTCTGGCGCAGTCCTCCGGACAAGCGGGAAGGCCGGCTGTCAAGATACATCAGGTCCAGTCCGACAGCAGCCATCATTTCCTTGACCATGGAAAGCCTGTCTGACTGGTCAGTGTTTCCATGTATGACAAGCGGCTCCTCTATGAGGTACCGGACTGTCTTGAGGTCATCAAGGCTGCTGTAGGGATCCTGGAATACGATCTGGACATTCCTTCGGAAACTCTTGTAATCCCGCTGGCACAGTACATTCATATCTTCCCCGTTGAACAGGACTGTGCCGCTGTCGGGGACCAACAGATGTGAAGCAACCTGTGCAAGCGTTGATTTACCGCAGCCGCTTTCACCTATCAAAGCAAAGGTTTCCCCCTTCCTGATGGACAGGTCAATGTCATGCAGGACGGACTTCTTCTGTCGTCTCCCGATCCTGTAGGAGAAACAGACATCCCTGAATTCTAGCATCGGCTCCATCCGTCCTCCTCCCTGAGCAAATGGCATAGGGCCTTCTGATCATCCCTGCAGACAAGAGGTGGCAGCTGACGGCTGCAGATAGGCAAGGCCCTTTTGCACCGGGGGGCAAAAGGACACCCTTCGGCAATACGTCCTTCCAGGGAAGGAACCGTTCCTTGTATCGAAGGCAAGCTGGCCCCACGCTTGTCAACGGAAGGCAAGGAAGCAAGAAGGTCCTGGGTATAAGGATGGGCTGGTGCCTGCAAGACTGCACTGCTACTGCCAGTTTCAACTATCCTGCCTGCATACATGACATATACCCTGCTGCAGACTGTCGAAACGAGCATAAGGTCATGGGAAATGAAAAGCAAGGAAGTATCCGACAATGAATAAATACCCTTCATCGTCTCAATCACCTGACGTTGGATCCTGGAATCGAGAGCCGTGGTAGGTTCGTCGGCAACAAGCAAGGATGGATGCCCCATCAATGCAATGCAAATCATGATCCGCTGTCTCATACCACCGGAAAGCTGATGCGGATAGCAACGATACAAGCGGTCAATATCAACGAAGCCGACCTTTTCCATCATCTCATGGGCCAGAATTGAAGCTTCTTTCCTCTTGATCCCATGGCAAACGGAAGCTTCCTCAATCTGTCTGCCGACACGGACAAGGGGATCAAGGGCAGTAAGTGGTTCCTGGAAGATCATCGACACCTTCGTACCCCTTGCTTTCATCCATTGCCGTGGAGAGTATGAAAGTACATCTTCGCCTTCCAGCAAGATCCTGCCCTCCAAAGGCTTTGAACCTGCAGGAGCAAGCCCTGCTATGGAAAGTGCCGTCAGGCTTTTGCCACAGCCGCTCTCTCCTACCAAGGCTACGGCTTCACCTTTCCCGACTTCAAGGTCAAGCTGGGTAACGGCAGAAATCATCCGACCTTCGACAGGAATACCGAGCGAATATCCTTGGATCTGCAGTACGTAGTTCATCCCTGTACCTCCCGCAAGCCACTCCCCAGCAGGTTGAATCCCAGGACAAGTATGACGAGTACTACAGCAGGAGCAAGGATATAATGAGGGGCAACAAGGATATATGGCTGGGCATCACTGAGCATTTTCCCAAAGCTTGGAGTCGGCGGCTGTATACCTAGCCCCAGATAGCTCAGCCCGGCCTCGCTCATTACGGCAGAAGCAAATGAAATGGAACATGTATTGAGTATGTCTGCCTTGATATGCGGAAGTATATGGAACACCATGATCCTGAGGCTACCTGCTCCTCTTGCTTTTGCCGAAAGGACATAAGTCTGGTTCCTGTGTGCCATGAAACCTCCTCTGGCGACCCTGGCAAAACGAGGAAGCCCCATCAAAGACAATGCCATGACCATACTTGAGTAATTTGCTGATAGGACTGCAACGAACATAAGGGCCAGCAGAATGCCAGGAAAAGACATCAGCGTATCTATGACCTTCGTGACTGCTGCATCCACCTTGCCCCCGAAGTAACCGGCGAAAGCTCCCAGCGGAGTACCGACGACAAAACTGAGAGCAACGACCACACATCCCAGTGAAAGGGAAATCCGGGCTCCGACCATCAGGCGGGAAAGGATATCCCTGCCAAGATGATCACACCCCAGCAGATGGGCACGGCTGAGACCTTGCAACTTGCTGGAAATATCAACGGTATTGGGATCATACGGCAGGTATATCAATCCGACCAGCATCAGCAGGACAATGCTTGCAATGCAGCAGAAACCTATGGTAAAGCTTTTGTTCCTGAAATATATTCCCATGGCCTACTCCAACCTGATCCTTGGATCGATCAAGCGATAGACGACATCAACTGCAAAATTACACACGATGACGATGAAGGAAAGATAAAGGACAAGGGCCTGGAGCAAAGGCAAGTCCCGGCTGGTAATGCTGGAAGTAAGCAACTTGCCTATTCCTGGCAGTGAAAAGACATTTTCAATGATGATGCTTCCCCCCAGCACATCGGCAACCAGCATGCCGAATATCGTTACCACAGGAACAAGGGAATTTCTCAGCACATGCAGATACAGGATACGGGATTCGCCGGCACCTTCCGAACGTACCGTACGTACATAGTCCTTTTTCTGCTGTTCCAAGATACTTGAACTGAGGTATTGGGACAGGACGGATGCACAGCCGATTGCCAGGGACAGCGAAGGAAGAAATATGGAAGCAAACCAACGCGAATGGGACTGGGAAAACCTGACATACCCCATGGAAGGAAAAAGAGGAATCCTGACAGCAAGCAGGGAAATGAGAAGGATACCTACAAGGAAAGCAGGTACAGAAAGTCCCATCTGGGACAAGAAGGTAAGTACCATTCCTTTGCCATGCGATTTCCGGCTGGCCAAAAGGACACCAAGCGGAATGCCGATGAGGACCGACAAGCCAAGGCCAAGCAAGCCTATGGACAGTGAAACAGAAAATGCATTCCAGATCAAAGAACTTATAGGGAGCCCATAACGGTAGCTTGTACCGAAATCCCCTTTCGCTGCAGCCTTCAACCACTTGAAAAATCGCAACGCGGTATTGCCGTCAAGCCCCATGCTCTGGTGGAGCTGCGCAACCTGTGCAGGATCGGCATCAGGGCCAAGCATGACCAAGGCCGGGTCTCCCGGCAATATCTGAAATACAAGGAAAGTAATCAAGGCAACCAATATGATTGTCAGAAGCGTACTTGTAAGCTTTCGTAGCACATAGCGCATGGGCAGCCCTCATCTGCTGGCATGGTACAGCAATTCATGAAAACGGAAAAGGCCCGTCCTATTCGAAGTAAAGCGAAGCAAAATCATAGTAACCTGCGAAATAGAACTTATATCCCTTCAGGTTTTTCCTTACCGCCACGGTCATCTCAGGATCACAGATCCAAATTGCCGCAGCATCTTTTGTCGCAAGCTGCTGTGCCTGCTTCAGCAAAGAGACATATTTCGTCTGGTCTGTAGCAACTGATGCCTGCTTCAGCAAGGCATCATAAGCATCGTCTGTATAATTGAAGAAATTTTTCTTGTAGCCTGAGGTGTAGCGGAACATGACTGCATAAGGGTCAACCTTTCCCGTAAGTCCGATGACAGTCGCCTGGTAGTTCCTGTCCGTGTAGACATTCTGAAGCCATGTACCCCATTCAACGCTGTCAATGGTGACATCAATGCCGAGCTTTGCCAATTGGCTGACCAATATCTGGGCAGTATCAACATGCTGGAAGTAGTTTGCAGGAACGGTAAGCGTCATCCTGAAACCATCAGGATAACCGGCCTGGGTCAGCAACGCCCGTGCTTTTGCAAGATCATGGGGATAAGACTCTGCCAATTCCGTATTGCAGTATGCATCCATGGCGGGGCTGACATTGGTATACATCGGTACTGCCTTGCTTGAAAAGACCCCGTCAATGATTTCTTTCCGATCAATACCATAGTAGATGGCTTGTCTTACCCGTGGATCATCAAACGGTTTGCGCTTGTTGTTGAGTGCAATGAGATCAGCCATGTTCATCGGATCCGCTTCCAGGACAAAATCCTGCTGCAACGGAGCAAAGAGGTCTGCCGAGACAAGGCCGAAATCAAGCTGTCCGGACTGGAATGCAGAAACCATGGCCGCTGAATCCGTCATGATATATACCTCGACACGGGCTATTGCAGGCTCTTTGCCCCAATAGGAATCATTCCGTACGAGATCTACCTGCTGACCGGGGACATAAGCTTTGAAACGATACGGCCCGGTACCTATCGGAGCCGTGGCATTTTCCGTGTAACCGGCTTTCACGATCGGCTGGATGGCAAGTGGCAGAAACGTCGACGAAGGATGGTCCAGGGTAACCTTCACCGTATAGGGATCGGGAGCAGAAATGGCACTGATGATTGAAAACTCATCCAACAGCCTGCTGTTTCCATCCAGACCTGCATACCTATCATAGGTATAGAGCACATCCTTGCTTGTAAAAGGAGTACCATCATGGAACGTGACATCCTTCCGCAGATTGAACGTATAGGTCAATCCATCAGGGCTTACCGTATAGGATGTAGCAAGGCTAGGCTGCAGGCTACCATCGGTATCAAAGGTCAGAAGTCCTTCATAGATATTTTTCAGCAATGACAACGTATCAAAGGCGGCAGCTTTGAAAGGATCAAGAGAATCAATGTCACTGGTCATGCACATCCGTACGACATCCCTCTTCACAGGAGCCTGTGCTTCTTCACTTTTCCCAGAAGCAACAGCCAGCGGAAGCGCAAGCAACAGACTCAGCAGCAATGTCAGTATTTTCTTCATGATAATCTCCTTGGCTAAATCAGTCTAACGATACAGTCTCATCCAGATTGTTTCAACAGCACGTACTCTTGTTTTTTCTTCTGATTCTGTTGACACTTTTCGTCGGCTGTGCTAACTTCACTCAAGTGATACGAAAGGGCGGATAGCTCAGTGGGAGAGCGGTTGCCTTACACGCAACTGGTCGGGGGTTCAAATCCCTCTCCGCTCATAGAAAAAGCAGGTCTTCAGAGACCTGCCTTTTTTTATCTTCCTGCCACTGCGAAAGGGCTATGCCGCCCTTTGCAACAGAAAAGATACTTCTATTTCGATGTATTTGAATTATTGTCTTTCAACAGCACATCATGTGCCCCACCCTCTACGATTGAAGTTGCTGAGACAAGTGTCAGCTTTGCCTGTTTCTGCAACTGGGAAATAGTCAGGCAACCACAGTTGCACATCGTACTTCTGACTTTGCTCAACGTCATCTCAACATTGTCTTTCAGGGCACCTGCATAGGGAACATAGGAATCGACACCTTCTACAAAAGAAAGTTTCCTGTCTCCACCCAAATCATAGCGCTGCCAGTTCCGGGCCCTTGCACTTCCTTCTCCCCAGTACTCTTTCATGTAACTTCCGTTTACATTGACCTTCTGGGTAGGACTTTCATCGAAGCGGGCAAAATAACGACCCAACATGACGAAATCAGCTCCCATAGCCAAAGCCAAAGTGAGATGGTAATCATGGACGATACCACCATCAGAACAAATAGGCACATAGGTACCGGTCTGCTCAAAATAATCGTCCCTTGCCTTGGAGACTTCAATCATTGCCGTAGCCTGGCCTCTTCCGATACCCTTTGTTTCCCTTGTAATGCAGATGGAACCGCCTCCTATGCCTACCTTGACGAAATCAGCACCGGCTTTTACCAAAAACAGGAAACCTTCGCGGTCAACCACATTTCCGGCTCCGACCTTTACTGAATCCCCATATTTTCCACGGATCCAGGCCAGGGTATCGGCCTGCCATTGGGAGTATCCTTCGGATGAATCGATGCATAGCACATCAGCTCCCGCGTCGACCAGAGCCGGTACCCGCTCTTCATAGTCACGGGTATTGATACCTGCACCTACGACATATCGCTTATGGCAGTCAAGCAATTCATTCGGATTATCCTTATGGCTATCATAATCCTTGCGGAATACAAAATAACAGAGCTTCCCGTCCGCATCGACGACCGGTAGGGAATTGAGCTTGTTATCCCAGAGCATGTCATTGGCCTGGGACAAGGTTATGCCATCCTCCGCAAAGATCAGTTTTTCCTTAGGAGTCATGAATGTCCTGACCTTGGTGTCAAGGGACATCCGGCTCAGCCGCCAGTCTCTGCTCGTCACGACACCCATCAAAAGGCCGTTGGGACTACCGTCATCAGTAACAGCTATGGTAGAGTGACCGAGACGTTTCTTCAATTCGACGACATCTGCAAGCGTCTGGTCCGGCATGATATTTGAATCAGATGGTACAAATCCTGCCTTGAAGGCCTTGACTGCACGGATCATAGCAGCTTCGTCTTCGATTGACTGTGACCCGTAGATAAAGGAACAGCCACCTTCCCTGGCCAAGGCCTCGCCCATCCTTACACCGCTGACAGACTGCATGATGGCACTTACCAAGGGAATATTAAGGGTCAATCCAGGTTGTTCACCTTTCCTGTATTTGACCAACGGAGTCTTCAGTGAAACATTGCGGGGAATACACTGTTCGCTTGAATAACCAGGAATCAGCAGGTACTCACTGAAGGTATGTGAGGGAGTATCATAGTAGTATGCCATAGAGGCCTCCTGTCTTTTTGACAAAGTATGATGAAGGAAAAAAGAGGTTGGTTCAATACAAGACACGCTTCTTTTCAACAATTTTGCAACAGCTTAGCACTACTATGCAACAAAAGTACAGCCATCCAGGGAATTTTCCCAGGATGGCTGAGCAACACAATCTGCAGAAAGCAAAATTACAAGGATTCACATCCTGCCATAAAGGAAAATCTTCTCACGAAGATCGGAGAGTACAGGAGTAAGGTCAGCTTCCGGCATCAGCTGCCAAGCCCAATTGTGTCCCCCGCAGGTTGCCGGAGTATTCATCCTCGCTTCATCTCCCAATCCAAGGATATCCTGCAAGGGGAAAATTGCATATCTGGCATGGCTTTGCATGACAGCCTTGACCATACCGGCACACACATCCTGCTTTGTACATCCAAGATAACTGCACACCTGTTTCTTTTCCTTCTCCTTCAAGTCTTCAAACCAGCCTTTCACCGTCTGGTTATCATGCGTTCCCGTATAGGCGACACATCGTTCCCCATAGTTATGGGGCAGGAAAGTGTCATAGGGATGCAGTTTTCCTCCGGCATCAAAGGTAAAGCCGAACTGGGCTATCCGCATCCCAGGAAAGCCATTGCTGTCCCTGAGGGCTTCGACGTCAGGCGTGATCACACCAAGGTCTTCTGCAAAAATCCTTATCGCCGGGAATCTTTCCTTCACCTTGCAGAAGAAATCCATACCGGGGGCTTTTTCCCATGTGCCGATTTCAGCAGTAGGATTTCCATACGGCACACTCCAATAGGCCTGAAATCCCCTGAAATGATCAATCCTGATGATATCAGTCAGTTCCTGAAGCCGTTTCAGACGCTGCAACCACCACTCGTAACCGTTTTCTTGCATGACCTTCCAATCATAGACAGGATTTCCCCACAGTTGCCCGGTTACGCTGAAATAATCAGGAGGCACACCTGAGACAAAGGAATAGCGCCCTGCCTCATCGGTTTTGAACAATTCGATATGGCTCCATGAATCCACGCTGTCAGGAGCAACAAAGATAGGGATGTCACCGACGATGCTGATACCAAGAGAATTGGCCGTTTCCTTCAGACGGTGCCATTGTACGTCAAAGAAAAACTGGAGCACTTTCCAGACTTCAATCATCTTTGCCTGTTCCTTACGGACAGCTGCAAGAGTTTTGCTATTCCTTCTACCCAAGGCTTCCGGCCATATCGAATGCCATCGTGCATCTCCAAAACGCTCATACAGGACCATGAAAAGCGCATAGTCATCAAGCCAATAGCTGTTGTCGGCACAGAATGCTTCATAGGCCCCTTTATCAGCAGCACCATAGAGAAAACGTTCAGCTGCCCGTTTCAGCAACCCGATCTTCCAAGGCATGACCATATCATAGGCTACCCGTCCCCATGGAAAAGGAGGCCTGTCAGTGACAAGCTCTGAAGCTAACAGCAATCCCTGGTCCTTCAGGTCATCAAGGGACAGCAGCAATTCATTGCCAGCAAATGAAGATCTGGCTGCATATGGGCTGTTTCCATAACCTGTCGGTCCCAATGGCAGGACCTGCCAGATACGTATGCCGTCTTCAGCCAGCAGGCGTATGAACTTTCTGCACCCAGGTCCGATATCCCCGATGCCATAGGGAGTAAAAAGAGAAGTAGGATGCAGCAGTATGCCGCAGAACCTTCTGTTTTTGGTATCCATTACGACTCCTTTCTCAAAACATGTAACATAGCCGAAACCATATCTGGATCACTCAACCTTTCACGGCTCCTGCAATGACACCTTCGATGATGAACTTCTGCGAAAAGAAGTAAAAGAAAATCACCGGAATCATAGCAAGGATCAGCATGGCCATCATTGCCCCCATGTCCACTGAACCGTAACCTCCGCGAAGATATTGAATTGCAATAGGAATGGTCTTGTAATCGGTACCGATCGTAAGGTAAGGAAGCAGGTAATCATTCCATACCCACATGGTATTGAGAATGGAAACGGTAATTGCCGTCGGCTTGAGCATGGGCAGCACGATTTGGAAAAAAGTCACTATCGGCGTAGCGCCGTCGATCATGGCAGCCTCTTCCAAGGCAAGGGGTACACTTTTTATGAACCCGCTGAACATGAAGGTCGAAAGCCCGGCACCGAATCCTACATACAGGACGATTATCCCTACAGGATTATCCAGATGCAGCATGTTCGCCGTTTTGCTCATGGTGAACATGACCATCTGGAACGGTACGATCATGGAAGTGACAAGCAACAGGTACATAACGGACGTAAACTTCGTCTTCACCCTCGTCAGATACCAACCAAGCATGCTGGTGACCAAATCAATGGCCAATACGGAAAAGACCGTGATGAACAGTGAGTATCTGAATGCGGAAAAGAAATCAATCTTCTCTACCCCGTTCACATAGTTCTTCATCCCTACGTAAGTCTTGGCCTGCGGCAAGGAAAAAGGACTGCTGGATATGAAGAACCTGCTCTTGAAAGAATTGATCAGTACAATGAAAATCGGAACCAGGAACAGGATGCAGATTATCAGAAGTACAAGGAACAGTATGGCTTCTACCGTCGGATTTCTTTTTTTTGACATCAGGCTTCAACCTCCCTGCTTCGTGTAAGCTTAAGCTGAGAGAAAGCAATGACAGCTACCAAGACAGTGAATACCAAAGCCTTGGCTTGTCCTACTCCTTCAAAGCCGCTCCTGCCGTAGAATGTATTGACAATATTCAAAGCCAGCATTTCAGTCTGCCTGCCTGGATCTCCTGCAGTCAAGGCAAGGTTCTGGTCAAAGAGCTTGAACCCATTCGTAACTGAAAGGAAAAGGCAGATGGTGAAAGTACTCATCATTGAAGGAATGATGACATCCTTCAGCGTAACCCATTTCCCGGCTCCGTCGATTTCAGCAGCTTCAAGGAGGTCACTGGATATGTTCTGTATCCCGGCAATATAAATGATCATATTATAACCGATGCTTTGCCAGTTCATGACGCAGACAAGGCCCCAGAATCCATATTTGGGATCAGTAACGATCGTCGCATTGTATTTGAGCAGGACACCGTTGATGATGACCTGCCAGATCCACCCGAGGACAATGCCACCGATCAGGTTGGGCATAAACAGGATGGTCCTGAAGACATTGGTCCCTTTTATCTTCCTGGTAAGCAGAAGTGCAAGCCCGAAAGCAAAGAAATTTACACTGACCGTACAGACAACGGCATATTTGACGGTAAACCAGAGAGAGTTCATGAAAGTATCATCGACAAACATCTTCCTGAAATTGTCAAGGCCTACGAAGTGAGCATCGGTTACTGTCGTAAATTTACAAAATGACAGTACGACTCCCATGATAAAAGGGATAAAAAAAGCCAGGCAAAAGCAAATCAGACCTGGCAAGGCAAACAAAGCAAAGTATTTCTGTAAGCTTTTCTGCATGTATACTCCTCCATGACATGTGCATGCCATCCTCAGTTGCCAGAGGACGGCATGCAAGATGAAAACTGATCTGAAGGCAATCAGTTGGTATGGGTAAGCTTGTATTCACTTGCCCAATCATTGACAGCCGTTTTCATGACCTGATCCCATGAAGCCTGTCCCTGTGCATAACTGAGCAAGGCTGCTCCAAAATCATTTTTCCAGTTCTCACTCGGAATAGCCTGGAAAGCCCATGGAACTGAAGTAAGACCAGGTTTGTTCATCCAGTTGACGATTTCCTTGCCAAGGGGATCTGCCGGAAGTTCATCCTTTGAGAATGAGTTGAACGGTGTAATGAAGCCCAAGGAACCGATGCAAAGCTGCTTGCCGGTCTTGGAGGAGAACAGCCAACTCAGGAATTTGTCCGAATTCTTCTGAGCCTGGGCAGAGACATGGCTGTTGATGCACAGATAGTTCTCCGTTCCGATGCACAGGCCACGTTTTTCTTCTCCTGGAATTCCCATGTATATAGGCATGAACCTGATATCATCATTTGCAACGGTGTTCCCATCAACACCAAGGATCTGGCTGGCTGCCCAGTTGCCGTTCTGTACCATGGCACATTGCCCGAGAGCAAATTCAGCCATGGAATCATCCACGGACTTTGAGCCAAGCAAACTGGCAGGAGTGCAACTGTTATTGATATACAGATCAAAGATCTGCTTCATCTGCGGCCCATATTTGAAGGTAATGGTCGGAGAAGCAAGTCCGGCAAGCACAGGATCGTCATATCCCTTCTTCTCGGCAAATTCATAGTAAAGCGGGATATTGACCAAATGGGTCTGCCATCTCCATTGGGTACCTGCTGCCATTGAAGTAGAAGCAAAGACACCCTTTATGCCAAGTTCAGCTTTATGGGCGGTCATATCCTCGACTACAGCTTTCAAAGTAACAAAATTGTTGATCTGATCGACACTTGAAACAGCCGTTTTTTTGTCAGGCAAGGCAAAATATGCCCTCATGATCTTATCATTATAAATGATGCCATAGCCTTCCACTGCATAGGGTACTGCGGCAATCTTGCCATCGGCAGTCAGAGCCATCGACTTGTCTGCTAGCAATTTATAGAAATCAGTGTCCTTGAGATCCATTGCATTGTCTTTGTCCGTTGCAAGTCCTACAGGACCGTTCGTCTGAAAAACAGTCGGAGGGACACTCTTTGCCATTTCACTCTTCAGAGTCTGAGCATAGGTACCTGAACCAGCAGTTACGACTTTCAAGTCGATACCGGTTTCCTTTTCAAAAGCAGGAATAACCTGATTTTCATAGACCTTCGTTATTTCTGATTTAAAATTCAAGAAATAGACTCCGTCAGAGGGTGTCTCCGACTGTCCGTTCGCCCACAGGCAACTTGACAGCAGCAACAGTCCGGCAGCAATGACAGTAAATGTTTTTCTCATCATCTTCTCCTTTGTATGTGTTGTTTTCAATTTCGTTGAAATACAAATTTTCAACTTCCAGGACACATAGTAAATCGGTTTTCTAAATCGGTCAACCAGAATAAATCGTTCTGTACGACTTCATTGAAAAAAAACTCGGAATGTGCTATCCATAGGCGACGGCAACAGCTTCGTCGGTTGCCGGGAGGAAAAGAATGGCCTACCGTTACGAAACGCATCTGCATACGAATGTTGCCAGCGCCTGTGCAATATCTGCACCGGAAGAGTATATCCAGCCTTACCTTGATGCAGGATTTGCAGGTATCATTGTCACCGATCACTTCTTCAATGGAAACTCATCAATAGACAAGACGTTGCCATGGAAAGCGCGTGTCGAAGCATTCTGCAGCAGTTATGAAAAGACAAAGGAAGCCGGTTCAAAACTTGGACTTGACGTCTTTTTCGGCTGGGAACATTGTTTTGGCAATGATGAGTACCTGGTCTATGGCTTGGACAAGGCATGGTTGGAAAACCATCCGCAGATCATGGGCTTTTCACATGAGCAATTGTTTTCAGAAGTCCAGGCAGCAGGAGGAGCCATGGTACAGGCCCATCCCTTCAGGACACGGGACTATATAAGTTCAATTGAACTTTACCCTTATGCCGTACATGGGGTGGAAGTGGCCAATGCTGGAAATATGGAAGAAAACGACAGACGGGCATTCAGGTATGCACAGACCTATCATCTTCCTATGACCGCAGGTACTGACATCCATGATGTAAGGGGAAAATCAAATTTTTACGGGGTTGTCTCCGACAGACGCTGGAAAAGTATCAAGGACTATGTACAGGCCCTTCGGCAAGGAAAACAATTGGGCTTGCTCACTGACCGCATGGATCTTGAAGGTCCTGTCGACTCCATCCTTTCCTTACCTGTCAACCTACATGCTTAGATTCACTCTATATTTCCTTGACAGTAATCCTTTTTTTTGAAATGATTATCAGGCGGAAATAGATTCTCACGTCATGCTTTGTCCGCGTTCCTGCTCCGTCCATACCTATGGCGCAGCTGCTATGGGGACGTTCCGTGCCAGCCGATCAGGAATTTTTCCGTGGCTTGTCAGATCAGTTTCTCGATCCAAAAAACAAGGAGTAAGGCAACAGCAAGTAACAATGAACCAAAACAAAAAAAGAATTACCATCAACGATATTGCGCAGGAATGTGGCGTATCAAAGACTTCTGTTTCCTTTGCTTTCAACGATCCGGGCAGACTCAGTGTCCAGACGCGGGAAAATATATTGAAAACGGCTGAGCGCCTAGGATATTTTCCCGATCCCTTGGCTCGTAACCTCTCTCTTCGCAAACACAATTCAATTGGATTTCTCCTCCCTCAGGATATAGGTTCGACATTAGGGAACCCTTATATTTCCCTTGTAATCCAAGGAATAGCTACAGTCTGCCAACAAAAGGGACATACCCTTACCATTATTCCTCCTTTTCATTCCAGTGCATTGGATGCTGTAAAACTGGCTGCCGTTGATGGACTCATCGCCCTTGGCATGGATGTTGACCCTGGAGTCACCGATTTCCTGAACAAAAGGAAAGTACCTTTCGTAACGATTGATGGCAAAGCTGCGCCGAACCTTCCTTCGGTCAATATCGATGACAGGCTTGCAGCTTTTCAAATCATGAAAGAAGTCCTGGACAAGGGACACAGACGACTTGCCATCGTCAGTCTCACCGAAGACCTGTTTACGGCCGCTGATGCAGAAAATCCTTTGACTGCTCCCTACCTCAGAAGACAGGGATATGAAGAAGCTTTGAAGCAATATGGCCTGGACCTTGCTACCCCTGACGTTTCCGTCCTTGTCTGTGAATGCACCTTCCAGGACGGAAGGGACCTTGTCAGCAAACTGCTTGGACTAAGACAGAAGATTACCGCAGTCATTGCAATGAGTGACATCGTTGCCCTGGGCATACTCTATGGTCTGAAGGAACAGGGCATCCAAGTCCCATCCCAGCTTTCCGTCGTCGGATTTGATGATATTCCTGAGGCTGCACTGAGTTATCCGAAGCTTACCACAGTCAGCCAGCCGGGTATTGAAAAGGGAAAACTCGCCGCTATGATGCTGTTCGATTACCTTGAAGGAAAATCGAGTGAAATAAAGCAGGCCTATATACCCTTCGAACTGGCTATGAGGGAATCCCTAGGACCGGTGGCAATCCAGAGCCGCTGATATCTTCCTTATGTCATATCATTAGCCCTCTTCTTCTGAAAGTGTCCGTTTTTTACCCATCACAGGCAAATTGTTTATCAGGAACAGGACTTCTGCAATATGAATGTTCAAAGGTTTCTGATAGGATAAGCCAGATGGATTTGAGGGAGTGGCATATGTATTCTGACTTATATAAAAAAGCACAGGAACTGTATGGACAAGGAATCTTCGGACTCTATGACATGGGATCGGTCATGGCCGTGAGAATTCCACATGATGGCGATATCCATTACTGTGTCATCGAAGATTCTTCAATTTTCATTTATGAAGGTGCCAGAGGTTTTGAAAGCTGGGTAGACCTGCTTGACCAGGATGATGAGACAGGCGACCTTGCTGCACTTGAAAAGGAATACATGAGGTACGGCTACTCGATTGATTTCATTCCGAATGATGAGGCTACGGCAAAACAGATGGAAGAAGCAGCAGATACAGGTATTTTGCCAGCTGACATATTCCCGACTTTCAACAAACATCTGGAACTATGCATGCCGTTGCAACTTTCCTTCACAGAAAAGACTGCAAGACTTATAGCTACCGTCCTCGATGCCTTTGCCTATGCAGTACAGAACAAGCTATGCATTGACTGCGACGAGGATCAGCTGAAATGTCTGACACCGTCCGGTGGAAGCTTTTCGGTCTCTTCCATTCAGATTCCCGAAGAGTTCAACAGATTTCCCAGTCCAAGGCTCCAGGGAAAATCACAAAACCTTTTTCTCCATGCAAAGAAGCTGAAAAGTACTGACTGGGATCTGCACATGTTCATCATTCCTGATGCAAACATCTATGCTGAAAAACTTGGCATACGCAAATTCCCCATAGCCTATGTACTGATTGAGGAAGGAGACGCCACTGTACTCTGCAGCGGTTTCGTCATTGACTTTTCCAACGACTATCATAAGATCCTTGATGATGTCCTTCACCAGATTGAGCAACGGGGCCTGCCCTCTTCCTTGAACGTAACAAGCGACAGGGCATACTGCTTGTTTTCTGAGCTCTGCGACCAACTGGACATCGAACTTTCCCAATACTCTACACTGGATGATGCCTTTGAGCTGGAAGATCAGTTCCTTGATGATTTCAACAAAGGTAGCTACCGCTTCCCTGATCAGCTTTCTTAGGACTGAAACAAGATAAAAGCAATTGAATCTGCATCGGTGTTGTCCTGATTCAGTCAGTTTCCGACGAAATCTTGCTTCCAGCATAGGAAATTTTCTGATAAGCAAACAGGAGTATATTTTCCCTAATATTTCAAAAACAAAGCAGACTGAGGAAAAATATATGACTGTAAATCATGGCAGACAGTATCCAAGGTCAGCGTCTGCTGTCATTGTTTTCAAAAAAGAATCAGACAAGTTGCATCCCCAGGCATGTGTATTTCCCTCAAAAAGGAAAAGCTTCCTGTATAGGATAAATACAGGTAACCAGTCAACACAACAAGGACTGCGGGTTACAGTTGCTGTTTTCTTTACCTCTTGATTTCATTCTTCAACAGTTCCGTTCCATTTGCAAAGCAACAAGTTTACATATGCCACGTCGGTCAGTTTATACAGAAAAAAAGCCATTCATGTATCAAATCTGTAAGTTTTTTTGAAAAAACAAATACAAACCAAGCAAAAAAAATAGTTATATACAAATATTTTACTATAAAATTCTATAAAATAACTATTATAATTTATTAAAATTATATTATATATTGATTAATTTATACTTTTAACTAATGTTTATATAGTAAAAAAATATAAATATTATTTAGTAATACTACAGATATGCTAAGATATCATACTAAACAATGAACTAACAATAGAACAATTTTGAAAAAGCCGTCCATCGGCCAGGCACGATAGACGGCAATTGAAATGGAAAATAATATATCTGACTGAAGAGGATACTCGGCGCCAGAGACATCTTTCCAGACAAATATCAATAATAGGAAGTGGCGCCTTTTTAGGCTTTCCCGGCATCCAAGGCTATGCGCGCTGCACTATCATGATGCCGCTTCTCATATGAAGGTCTTCCGACCAGCCATATGGCCCATATAATCAAGGCCAGAGCAATTGCCGGCCCTATGCCAAACGAAGCACCAAAGAACAGCCAACTGCCGAGCTGGTAGCAAACGAATGCAAGCGCATAACCAAGAATCACTTGGTATAGGATTGCAAATGTACTCCACGCCTTGTTGCCCATTTCCCTGATGATCGTTGCTATTGCTACGATGCAAGGTGGATCAAAAAGATTTATGATCATAAATGAGAAGGCACCCATTGTGGTAAACATTCCAGCAATACCCTGCATAACAGCAGCATCTGAGGCATCAGCTGCAATCTTATTCAGGACGGCCAATGTACCGATTGCCTGTTCCTTTGCCATTTCTGCCGAGATGACAGCAACGGCACCTTTCCATGTACCAAAGCCTAATGGAGCAAACAGCCAGGCAAAAGCATGTCCGATTGCAGCAAGCATACTGCTTTCGATATCAACCATCTGGAATGTCCAACTGAACGTGGACAGCGCCCAAATGACTACACAAGCCGTAAAGATTATCGTACCGGCCTTGATGATGAACGCACGGGATCTTTCCCACATATGTATCAGCACTCCTTTCAATGCCGGCATATGGTATGCTGGAAGTTCCATGACGAATGGTGCCGGATCTCCGCTGAATGCCTTGGTCTTCTTCAAGGCAATACCGGAAAGGACTATGACAGCAATGCTCAAGAAATACATAGACGGAGCAATCCATACTGAATGCGGGAAGAAAACTGCCGTAATCATACCGATGATGACAGTCTTGGCAGAACAGGGAATGAATGTACACAGCATGATGGTCATGCGTCGGTCTTTCTCATTCTCAATCGTCCGGGCCGCCATGATGGCAGGAACTCCACAACCTGTACCGATAAGGATAGGAATGAACGATTTGCCAGAGAGTCCAAACCGTCTGAAAATCCTGTCCATGATGAATGCAATCCTTGCCATGTAGCCAGAATCTTCAAGGATTGCAAGGAAGAAGAAAATCAGCAGCATCTGCGGAACAAATCCAAGGACTGTACCGACACCTCCGATGATACCGTCCACCAAAAGGCTTTCAAGCCAAGAAGCAGCTCCTGCATTTTCCAGGAAAGTGGATACTCCATTGGTAATAATACCACCGAAAAGAGTATCATTGACCCAGTCAGTAAGGAATCCACCCAAGGTAGTAACGGAAATATAATATACGAACCACATGACAGCAGCGAAAATAGGAAGAGCCAGTATCCTGTTTGTCACTATACGGTCAATCTTGTCTGAAACCGAAAGATTACCTGCAGGTCGTTTCTTACGGATTGTCATTGAAACAATTTTTTGGATATAGGCATATCTCTGGTTGGTAATGATGCTTTCGGCATCGTCATCCATTTCTTTTTCACAATCGGTGATATGAGTCGACAGATGAGCCATAAGCTTCGGGTCCAAATGCAGGCTTTCAAGGACTTTTTCGTCTTTCTCAAATACCTTGATTGCATACCAACGGATATTCTTCTTATCTACAAAAGGAGAAATTGATTCTTCGATATGTGCGATTGCATGTTCGACGCTTCCAGTAAATACATGGGGCCTTTCCTTGATCTGGCGGGTCTTGGCAATTTCAATCGCCTTTTCAGCAGCCTTGAGGCTACCCTCGCCCTTCAATGCACTCATTTCGATAATTTCACAACCTAAGGTTTCTCCTAATTTTGCCAAATCTATCTTGTCTCCGTTCTTTCGGACAAGATCGACCATATTCAAGGCGATTACCATAGGAATTCCCAATTCAAGCAACTGGGTCGTCAGGTACAGGTTACGCTCGATGTTCGTCCCATCAATTATGTTGATGATTGCATCAGGCTTTTCATTGACCAGATACCTTCTCGTCACCACTTCTTCCAATGAATAGGGTGACAGGGAATAAATCCCGGGCAAATCCTGGATGATCACATCCTTATGATTCCTTAACCTGCCGTCTTTTTTCTCTACGGTTACACCCGGCCAGTTACCGATATACTGGGTGCTACCCGTCAAATCATTGAACAATGTAGTCTTGCCGCAATTAGGATTTCCGGCAAGTGCAATTTTAATTTCCATTCTACAGATTCCTCATTCCACTCCTCAGCGAGGGTACTTTTTCATAAAGTCGGTTCAAAACACTTCAATTTGCTGTGCATCATTTTGACGCAGGGACAACTCATATCCTCTGATCTGGATCTCGATAGGATCTCCAAGGGGAGCTACCTTCCTGATATATACATCAGTTCCCTTGATAATTCCCATATCCATGATCCTGCGCTTGGTTGCACCTTCTCCAAGAAGCTTTTTCACCTTGACCGTTTCCCCTACTCCAGCATCCTTCAATGTCTTTATCATAAACTTCTCCTATACCATGATTCGGTTTGCCATACTCTTGCCCAATGCAATCCTGCTGTCCTTTACCTGCAGTATCAGGTTACCGGACAACTCCGAAATCACCGTGACAGAACCATCTACGACAAAGCCCAATTCCGACAGATGTTGCCGTATTGCATCATTGCCCGTAATTTTATGAATCGTTACGGTTTCACCGGCCTTTGACATAGTCAATGGCATCATTTTTCCTCCTAAAGATTACTCGGAAATCTTCTTTGAACGGCATGCCAAGTTCACACTTCAGGTTTGTTAGACGTCTCTAACTTAAAGTGAGTTTAACGCCTCTAACTTTTCCTGTCAAGCCTATGAAAAAAATAATTCAAGAAAAAACCATGCCTTGTCGGTAACTTGCAATTTGCTTTTTACAGTTACCTATTGTATATTGAATCCAAGAAGTCGCTTTTAGAGCTAGAAAATTGGCTTCAGCAGGCACATGTCCCTTGAATGCACCAAACAAACGGAAAAATGTTATTTTTGTGTATAATTAATTGATATTTTGTCGGTATACAGAAACCAAAGGATCAAAAATGTCATTGAAGAAAACTACAGAAGACTACCTTGAAGCGATGTTGATGCTCAAGGAAGAACATGGATATATAAGATCCGTAGATGTTGCAGAAAAGCTGAGTGTCACGAAACCAAGCGTAACCTATGCCACAAAGCAGCTGAAAGAAAAAAAATATATAACAATGGATCCTAACGGATCAATCAGCCTGACTGCTTCAGGAATGGAAATTGCCTCAGGGACCTACCGTCGGCATAAGCTCCTTACCGAATTCATTGCCAGGCTTGGAGTCGACCGCAAGATTGCAGAGACGGACGCCTGCAAGATTGAACATGACCTCAGCAAGGAAACATTCGATGCCATCTGCAACCACGTCAAACAAGAAATAAAAGAAGAATAGAAATATAGGATTGGTTCTCTTTGGACCTTTGCCTTGATTTCAAGACAATGTCAGAAAGTCTCCTGTCCTGCATTCTGGTACTGACGGCTGCCAATTGAAAAGAAGCCGGTCAAAGATAGAAAGGCTTTGACCGGCAAATGAAAACATACCCCCTCCGCTTTACCGTGGAGATAAAGCGGAAAACAACAAATCAGGATTTATCAATATGGCAGGAATGGCAAGCAGAACACGCACTGCAACCGCTGCAGCAACCATCACAGGACTTACCGTTCTTTGCCCTCTTTACCACGCTGACAAGCGCTAGGATGATACACCCGAATACAATGGCTCCGATAACCCAGTTTATCATAGTTCCCTCCTGTCAATAAGAAACTCACAAGAAGCAATATTGTTTGTCTCTGCTAACTTGTACGCATAATCTAACACTTCCGCAAAAGAAAGTCAACACTGATAAAAATCCTCAGCAAGCCAAAAGCCAAGACTTCTTCCAGTTTTTCAGCCAAAGCTAACAACAGCAAAAAGAGCCCCCGAAAACTATCGGGGGCCAAAGGCAAGGATAAAAAATGGAATATTGGACAAGAATCTATGCATGGCCCCTTGCCCATCAATGATATGATGCTTATACAGTGAGCCAATACGTATTGCCTCGTCGGTTGGCAGTACTCATTTCACTAATCGCATCTAACTTGCAAATACCAAAATGTTAGCCATTGCTAATAATCATATCGGCTTTATACTATGGAAAAATTTCATGGCAGTCAAGTAGGCAATATAAAAAAACCAAGATTTTTCTCTGTAAGATTTCTTTGGTACTTCCGGTCTACAAATTCAAAAGGTCACCAATTCCTTTATCTTCCATAATCATTTCACAGAAATGAAGATAGAAGAAGTTTCAACGAGGAATAATCCTAGCGAAACGGGTATCCGGAACATAAGAGACCATTGTTCCAAGTACAAGATTCCTACAAGAGGAAGCAAAAGGGACATGGACGTAGATAGTCATGGATATGCTGATTTCCAATTCATACCGTATGTAACTTCCCAAAAATTGTTTGGAAACAATCCGTGCCCTGGGCTTGCCTACTTTTACTTTTCCTATAGCGATATACTCTGGTCTTAGCATCAAAGCAACAGGCTCTCCTTTCTTGAGCGACCGACAATCCTGTCTGTCAATTCTGAATGGAATATTTCCTGGCAGCAGGACCGTTATGATGTTTCCTTCTGCCTGCTGCACTGTCAGGTGAATAAGATTTGCCTGGCCTATAAAGTCCGCCACAAACATTGACTGCGGAAAGTTATAGATTTCCTCAGGGGTACCGATTTGTTTTATTCTTCCTCTGTCCATGACGATGATCCTGTCAGCAATAGAAAGCGCCTCCTGCTGGTCATGTGTCACATAAAGACATGCAATGCCAAATTTACGTTGTATTGTAAAAATCTGCGATCTCATTTGGATCCGGAGCTTAGCGTCAAGATTTGAAAGCGGCTCATCCATCAAAAGCAATTGAGGTTCCATCACGATTGCCCTGGCCAATGATACCCGCTGCTGTTCTCCCCCGCTAAGCTCTTCAGGATAAGCCAGGCCCTTATGTGTCAAATGAAACAATTCCAGACAATCCTTTACAGATTTTTCAATTTCTGCAACACTCTTCTTCTTGCACTTCAAGGGATATGCAATATTTTGCATTATGGTCATATGAGGCCATAAGGCATAATTCTGAAAAACAAAACCGATATTCCTATCATTCGGCACTATTGAAATATGCCGTTTGCTGGAAAACAAGACCCTACCATCCAAAATAATTTCACCTGTGACTGTCTTCCCTATTCCAGCAACTGCACGCAGGAGTGAAGTTTTTCCACAGCCGCTCGGCCCGAGGATAGCAATCAATTCCCGGTTCTTTATCTTGGCAGAAAACTTATCTACGGCAAGTTGTGTATCATACGTAACCGAAACATCGTCAATTTCCAAAGACATTCCTGGATCAGCTCCTTTTACCGATAAAAATTATCAAAAAACGCAACAACATGATGCAACCAATCAAGACGACAGCCAAAGTCGAAGTCATTTCCAATCCATAGGACTGGGACTGCATGCCAAACAGCAAGACCCCTACAGTCTGTTGACCGGCTGCATAGAGAAGCAACGATATGGGAATTTCCCGTAACGCTATGATGAAACAAAGGACAGATCCACTTCTTATTCCTTTTTCAAGCAATGGCCAGACAATATCCCTCATGCTTTTTCTTTGCGAAGCTCCTGCAAGTCGTGCTGCAGCAATCTTGTCCCAATCTATTTTTGCAACCAAGCCATTGATATTATTCAAGATAATAGGAGTAAAGAGTACCGCATAAGTCACTATTATCGCCCATGCAGAACCATACAATCTTATCGGTTTCCTGTTCCATGCTGTTATGGCAGCTACAGCAAGTACAAGATTAGGAATGGAAAGAGGAAAAGAAACAAGCCGGACCAAGTATTTTCTTCCAAAAGCATCAGCAGGCAAAAGGGAAATATGCAAAGCAATAAACGAAGCAATACCGATACCGGTTGCCCCATACAAGAAACTGTTGCGAAAAGCAACTTTAGCTTGTTGGTCAGAAAACAGCTCAATATAATTGGAAAATGTAAGGTATTCAGACTTAAACGGCAATCCCCATCGCTTGAGAAACGATGAAGCAACCATGCAGACCAAAGGAACTGCTATGAGGCAGACAAGGACGAACAAGACTACGGCCATTACAATGAAGCGCCAACGCCCCAAGGAAAAACAGACAGAAACATTTTGACTCGAATGGTGTACCTCAAAGCTTTTTCCAATAAGCCTTTTCCTTCCGAAACTACAAATTGCTGTTACCGTAATGACCAGCAGGAGTGACAAGCCTGCAGCCTCCCCAAGTTTCAAAGAAGAAAGCGATGCATATATCTGGGTTGAAAGAAATCGTTTGCCGACTGGAAGTCCCAACGCTGCAGGTACATCAAAATTGGCAATGATCCTTCCGAAAACCAAACTGCTTATCGAAACCAGCTGCGGAAGCAGCAAAGGAACAGTTACGTCTACAAGAGTATGCCATTTACCGGCACCTGAAAGCAAAGCTGCCTCTTCAAGACTCCTATCATAGTCAAGCAATGCATTGTACAATGCAAAATACGTAATCGGCAGCATATGGACAGACAATACCAACCCTACGGAAAATACCGAATATGGCATCATGGTCATCCCATAATGCCATCCCAGATGGTTCCACAATCTGTCGATATATCCATTCCGGCCAGCAAGCTGTATCCACGACAAGGCCAACACATAAGATGGTATGGCAAAAGCAATGAAAATAAAAATATGGACAAACCTTTTTCCTGGCATGTCCGTCCTTGCTACCAGCACGGCAAGGACAAGGGCAACAAATACGGTAAGGCAAGTCGAAATGATTGCCATGCTGATGGATGTAACCACAGCTTTCCATGTACGGGAATCTATAAGAAGGTTGATAATCGGCAATATCCTGCCATCAGAATTCAAACTTCCATTGAATGCACTGACAAACAGAGAAGCAAGCGGATATGCCACAAAAAGTCCTGCAGCTATCCATAGACCTACAAGTACAGGGGAATGTGTAGTTCTAGAAAAGTGCATTGAATTGAGTCTTTATTTCGTCCTGATGCTCAGACAGATACTTCCAGTCAACGCGATGCACCGAAAAATTGTCAGGAATTCCGGCAGGGAGAGAAAGATCTGAACGCACGCTGATGAATTCATACTTCAATGTTATTTCCTGAGCTTCCTTTGAGATCATAAAGTCTTCAAATGCACGGGCAAGCTGTTCTTTTTTCTGAGAACGTTCAGGATTGTTGCTGATTGCAATCGGTCTTTCTATTGCCAATGCACCCTCTGAAGGCCAAACAATGCCGATAGAGGAAGGATAACCACCTTTCCTGGCTTTTTTTTGAAGGCGTAAAGCTTCGTCATCAGGCGCTATACCCAGTAAGAATTCCTTTTCCATAATCTTGGAAGGAACTGCACTGTTTTTCTTTGCCAGATACAGGTGATTATTGACCAAAGACTTGTAGTAATCCCAATTCCTTCCTTTCATGTCATATAAAGTTGCTACCAACGCCAAGGCAGTAGAAGACTGCTCAGGATCTGCCTGCAGAACAGCATGATCATATTCTGGTTTTGTCAAATCCGCAAAAGAAGTCGGAACCTGGTCAGCAGGCATCAAGTCTGTGTTATATAAAATGACACCATACCGTTCATTGACCAAAGTATAATTGCCTTTTGTCCTGTATATGGGTTTCAGTTGTTCAATCCCTTGCGGAACATATGGATCCAAAGCTCCCGCTTCATCAAGGGCAATGTAAAGCAAAGGGTCAGATCCCCAGAACACATCCGCACGGATGCCACCTGTCTTGAATTCAGTCCAGACCCGTTGACGCAATGGGCCACACCCCAGTCCGACAATATCCAAGACATCACCCCTATCCTTTTCAAATGCCTGTTCCAGTTCCTGCAACATGGCAGAAGGGCCGGAAATATAAGCGGTTATTTTTTCATCAGGTTCATTGACTTCTTCAACTCCCTCAGCAAACAAAGCACTTCCAACCAGTACCATGGCAGAAAGAACTAACAGAAACTTCCATCCCGTATGTTTCATAACACCTCCACAAATTTAACTAATTAGTTATTGCTAACTTTGTAAGCTAAAGCTAACACTTTGTCAAGGGGAAATTCCCAAATCTACAAAATTAAAACCTGAAAATGGATAATCCAGAAATACTGGGAATCAATTTACAAAGGCATATATGGACTTCACACAACACTCTTTATGAATTAATTTCATGTTATGTGCATTACTTACTGTCGTAAAACAGTAGCAACATGTCCTGTAAATCCTCAGTTAAGGAAAAAAGAGCCCCCGAAAACTATCGGGGGCCAATGGTGGAGATTCTACGGAATGGAGCATTTGGACAAGAATCCGTGTATGGACTTCCCACCTGTCAACGAATGGCATATGATATCCGATCTTGCTGAGACCGAGTCAACTGGCATTCCTTTCACTTGTGCAGACTAGCTAAAGGAAATTTCATTGAATCAGCAAAATGTTAGCATATGCTAATAATCGTATCTTATCCAAAGGAGCCATTGCAGTCAAGTAGCAACAGAAAAAAACTCCAAATAAAACTGATATAACCATGACAAAGAAAATATAAACTCATTCAGTAAAAAGAGACATGTTGGCCCTTAGTAAAGTAAAAAAAGTACTTAAGTGCTTTAGAAAGCTTTAATTGTCTTGCAGAATGCAACATCAATGGCATAGTAAATTATATCGAATTATACTATAATTTATATTCATATGATGAAATAAGATAATATTTATTTGATAAAACAATATAAATTTTTTCTATTTTCATATAAAACCAATTTGAAATTTTCTTTTTACACTAATAAGAAATCTCATATAAAAGCAAATATTGTAGGCCTTTTGCTCCAAAGAAAGCCTTTCTCACACACGAGAATAAAACTAACATTAGTAAGAGTTAAACTTTCGTGCGCAGTACTACAACAGTGGCACTATTTCAATTGAAAGAGACATATTCTTCTCTCGCTCAATACTTCTTTTACATCCTTGGGCAATGTGTAGAAGATTATGGGAACCAGTAAACAAGGAAAAATAAGCTGATACCCTCTGACAGGGTTAATCCTTTACATTCCCTGGCATGTAAACTTGTGTACCGACAATTACTTTTCTGCATGGAAAAGCAACAGAATCATATGGTACACATCATAAAATACCAGCAAGTCATAGTATAATGCTACGGAAAGCTCCTTGTATTTCATGTGCAGGACCCCAAGCTCCTGCACTTCTTTTGAAATAATCAAATGGCCAAATAGGTAATCAGAAAGCCCGCACAGCCCGAACACAGTAACAATTATCCTTATCATGGCAACTGCGAGCGCCAAAAGTAAACTTTACAAAGTATGCACGATCAGAATCGCCCTCGGAAGAATAAGAACTCCAATAGTAATCCTTTTTGAATCCTCCTTCAGTGTATATTTGATCGTACATTTTGCGCAATTCATCCAGAGACGGCAGGAACCAATCGCTATACCCGTTCAGTATTTTGTCGTAACATACTTTTGCAGCATAATCGGTTCTACCCTCGTATGGTTCTGCAGTACCAAATTTCGCTACTATCGCCTCCGTGTTTGCCTTTCCGTCTCCGATTTCTCTATACGTCCCCGAGATTGATGTACCATAGCCTCCCCAGACATAATATCCTTCATCAGCAGGAGCTGCTTCAAGATATCGCCAGCCACAGACACTCGATTCCATATTATCTGCTCCATCAGGATCACTAAGCATATTGTCTGCATCGCAGTCATAGAAAATTATTCCTCCTGCAGGTCCAGTGTCTCCCACAGAATAAGTTTTTTTCCACGTATAGGTTGCACTTGCCACACTGCTGTCCGCCATGCCGCTCTTCACCGCCATCGCCCTTACTGTCACCGTGGCATCCAGTGTAATGGCTCCGTCATAGATGTTGCTCAGCGTGGTCGGCATACTGTCGTCCGTCGTACAGTAGATGGTCGCACCGTCGGTCCCACAGCTGACCGTCACGCTCTGGGTCCCCTCGAAGGTACCTCCCGTCGGGCTGATCACCGGCGTCGCCACCTGGCTGACCGTCACTGCCAGCACCGCAGTGGAGGAATCGGCAAATCCGTCCTTCACCGCTATGGCCCTCACCGTCACGCTCGCCGTCACCGTGACCGCCCCGACATATTGGTGGCTCGAGGTGCTCGGCGTGCTCCCGTCCGTCGTGTAGTAGATGGTTGCTCCACTGGTAGCACTGCTGATCGTTATGGCCTTCCCTCCCGGCGCACTCAGGCTGCCGTCTATCTCAGGCATCGCCGCCCTCAGCGTGTAGGTCCTGCTCGCCGCAGCAGAGTTCACCTTCCCGCTTTCCTCGTTGAATGCCGTAATGGTCGTCCCCGTACTTGCGATGCTGATGCCTGACAAGTAGGTCTGGTAGGTACCGCTTCCTGCCTTGTAGCGTATGGTATCGCCGGTCAGTGTCAGCGTAAATGTATTGCTGTAGGTTCCGGTGGTCTTGCTGAAGTCTGGTCCTGTGGCAACGCTGTAGGCCTGTGTCCCTGTGGCAGACCTGACCATCCCGTCCTTTTCTGCATAGGCCTCCACCTTGAGCTCCTTGCCCTGCGTCACCGGGATACTTGTCCCTGTCGTCCAGCTTCCATAGCTTGCACTGCCTACCGCATACCGGTAATGGATGGTTGCTCCGCTAGTCTTGCAGCTGATGGCAACATCTTGCGTATCTCCTGAACTCAGGCTGAAGGTCGGGGTCACTGCAGCAGAAACCGTAACAGCTTGGCTGGCTTCCTCTGAGTCCAGCAGGTCAGCCTTCACGGCAACTGCCTCTACCGTCTTGCTCTCTGTCAAGGTGAACGGAGCTGTATAGCTCTCTCTCGTACTGCTGGTGGCAGGGTCAGTCCCATCTGTCGTGTAGTAGATCGTCGCTTCTGCAGTATCGGTTGCCATGGTCACCTGCTTGCCGCCGGTAACATCACCTGTGCTTATCGTAGGCTGTGCTGCCTTGGAAAAGTCAGCGTCCTCGAAGCTGATCGTCCCGCTCGACTCCAGCCCCGTGAACACGTTCACCATGTCCATCCCTGAGAAAGTAATCTGGGTACCGGAGGGATTGGTAAACCTCACCCCTACCATGTAGTCGCCTGCAGCGGCAGTGCCGCTTACTGCCACACTGCTGCTACTTATCGTCCCGGCAACATAGTCTTCTCCTATGTCTGCCCCTACTCCTTTGAAGGATGCTCCTAGGTCTTCCGGCCAGCTTATCCCTATGCTATAGGTTCCGGTGTCACTTGTAAGGTAATGCAGGGTGAAGCTGATGGAGCTCGTCTTCCCTGAGTTGACTGCGACTCCGGTTGCATCGGCCTGTTCGGTGATCACCGTCCCGTCGCTGTTCATCCCTTCCACATGGAAGTCCCAGGTGCCTACGGGAATGCTGGAGACCGTATTCTTTTCACCGAGGATCAAGGTCTGCTTGGAGAGCGTCTTGCTGCTGTTCGTCTCTTCGCCCCAGAAGGACACCTGGGTGACCTTGGCACTGCTTCCGGGAGTTATCGACTTGGACGTACCTTCGTCTAAGCCAAACTGCAGTTCACCGTAGGGATCAGGGTCCTGACAACCTGAAAGTAATAGCAAGGTAAAAAATAAAATGAACAAAAGTCCATATAAATATATAGGAAATCTAAGTTTTTTGTTTACAGACATAGCAGACACCTTTTGCTCTACAAAGATTGTGGTTCTATGCGGATACAAGGATACCTTTTCTGAGTAGATTTTCATTTTGTCGGTTCTGATTATGTCATAGCTTTCATTATTTACAATAGACAACTAACGCAAACTGTAAGAAAAATGATTTTTTGTTCTGTGAATTTTAATTACAATATCCCAAAGTCTAATATTTTGGTGAAGAATTATAAGAATAATGAAATCTTTTTTGTCGAGAATAAAATTTTGTCAAAGAAATCATAAACATGTTGCGACAACTGGCGTCATAAGATAGCCATTCTCTGCAATCACTGGAAAAGGCTGAGAGCAAACTTGAAACCAGACAGAAACGGTCCCCTTTGAAAGGGACCGTTCGCTTACATCACTTGCTTGAACCGCTTGCCTTCTTACAATCAGTACAGTAAAAACCCGATCCATGGAAAAATACGGGTGCCGGTTCATACTTCTGATGCAAAGAATTCTTTGCCTTGCAATATGGGCAGTCAGTAGGAAGCGGATCCTTCATTGATTGCTCAACGGTAAACTGTTTTTTACATTTTGTGCATTGAAATTCGTAAACTGCCATATGTTATCATCCTATATCTTCACAGAAGACGCGACGGAGTCGGTCAACTGTGTAAATTGCTCTTCACTCAGCGGCATATCATGGAAAGATACCACAGAACCATCCTGGGCAAACATTTCACGTAATGCAGAGAAATCGAGTTTTTCTCCCTGTTTTCTCAACATAGCAACATAACCAGTCTTGAGAGCTTTCAACATGGTATCAGCATATTCCTGGCTCTTCATGTCAAACTCTCCCTCGACACTCTTCGCCCCTTCAGCAGAGGAATGTATGCAAAGCAATAGAAAATCCATTTTCTGGTACATCGGCTGGGTAATTCCCATGCCAAGGTCAAACATAGTCGTAGGTTCCATTGCCATCAGGCCAAGGTCTGAAGCATACAGCTTCAACACAGCTACATCATTATAGAAACTATAATCGGAAGACTCCATTTTCCGTTTCAAATCAGGAAAAGAAGTATCTGAAGCTCCGATCATGTTCGACCCAAGAAGTCCCACATCGAAGGAACCATCCCGATAGAAAGTGATACCTGAGTCTTTTTTCTTGGTAAAACGGCCCGAGACATTCATGGCAGAAGAAAACAACCATGAAGGGAAATCACCCTCCAAGACGGCATTGTACCGAGTATCCGCACTCTGTAGAGGAAAGACATCCCTGTCATCAGGAATAAGTTCAACGGTAATCTTCTTTGCCCGTGAAGCAATTTCCTTTCCTACAAGGGACCTTGCCAGCTCCGGCTGCTTGGGAACATCCATGATCAACATGATGTTCCCGGCACCAGCCAGTTTCTGCAAAGGTACTATACCGGATTCAGGTGAAACAAACAGGGAGGAGCGACAGCCGATGAGCATCAGCGAAACAAGAGCCGATCCAATGACATAACCGATCAGCTTTGATATCTTCATCGTCTATCCCTCCATCTCTTATCTGTCATCAGGCATCTACCCGACTGACTGAAAGCTTGATCTTCGTGTCTCCGACTTCATACTCCTGGCCCTCTACGCTTTTCTTCTGCAACTTGTTGCATAGGGTCTCATGCGCAATATAAGAACCAAAATCCTCAAAGACTCCGTCAAGGACAGCATCGCCATCCCACTCAAGCGTGATATGGTCGGCAACATCAAACCCGGCATCCTTCCTCATGTTCTGGACAACCCTGATGATGTCTCTGGCAACACCTTCCTTGATAAGCGCATCTGTCAGTTTCGTATCAAAAGCAACTGTCAGCTCACCCTCATTCAGCACCTTGACATCTTCAAGTTCCGTCCTCTGGATAACCAGATCGGCCTCACCGAGCTCAATCGTCCCATCGGTATAAGATATGGAAACAGTCCCACCATCAAGGATACCGGCAATTGCACTGCTGTCCAATTGCTGGATCTGATTTGCTACTTCCTTCATATACTTGCCCAGTTTCTTACCAAGAAGCTTGAAGTTTGCCTTTGCCTGATAACTTACAAGATTGCTTTCATCAGCCTGGATATGCACCTGTTTGACATTGAGTTCTTCACAGATGATATCAGTCATCGAAGAAAGGATCCGGCGGTCATCGTCACTGCGGTCAACCAAGTAAAGGGTACTGAGCGGCTGGCGTATCTTCAGGTTATGGCTGCTTCTCAGGCTTCTTCCCATGACGATTGACTTCATTGCCAATCCCATCTGTTTCTCAAGTTCAGGATCTCTCTCTTTCTCATCATAGGCAGGATAGTCACAAAGGTGGACAGAAGAAGGCATTGCCTCAGTCCTGAGATTGCGATAGATCTCTTCAGTTACGAACGGTACTATCGGGGCACAGGCCTTCACCACTGTCATCAGCACGCTGTAAAGCGTATCATAAGCCATCTTCTTGTCACTGTCATTCTCACTGCGCCAGAATCTCCTGCGGCTTCTCCTGATATACCAGTTGTTGAGATTGTCAATGAAAGCCACCATCGTCGCACAAGCCCGCTGGATATCATAGTTGTCAAATGCCTCAGTAACATCCTTGACAAATCCCTGGCACGTACTGATGACCCAACGGTCAAGGGAATTTTCCAGCTTTTCGAACGGCGTTTCTCCAGGGACATACCCATCTATGTTCGCATAGGTAACAAAGAACGAATAGGCATTCCAAAGAGGAAGGATGAACGTCTTGATGACATCTTTTACGGATTCATCACTGAATTTCAAATCATCCGCCTTGACTACCGAACTGTCCATAAGGGCAAAACGAAGCGCATCGGCACCGTAGGTGTTGATCAGCTCCATAGGATCGGTATAGTTCCTCTCGCTCTTGCTCATCTTCTTGCCTTCGGCATTGAGCACGATACCGTTGGTGACACAATGAAGGAAAGCCGGTTTCTCAAAAAGTGCAGCCGCAATGATAGTGAGCGTATAGAACCAACCACGGGTCTGGTCCAGTCCTTCACAGATGAAATCAGCCGGGAAGTTTCCTTCGAAACGTTCCTTATGTTCAAACGGATAGTGCTGCTGGGCATAAGGCATGGAACCTGATTCAAACCAACAGTCAAGGACATCGCTGATACGCCGCATCGTGCCTTTCCCATCAGGGCTAGGCCATGTAAGCTCATCAACATACTGCTTGTGCAGATCCTCGACATGACGTCCGCATTTCTTTTCAAGTTCAGCTACGGAACCGATCACTTCGATATGATCAGAACCATCACATTTCCACACCGGTATCGGGTTGCCCCAGAACCTATTCCTGGAAATAGCCCAATCCCGTGCACCTTCAAGCCACTTGCCGAATCTTCCATGCTTGAGATGAGAAGGCACCCAAGTAATCTCCTCATTGCAGTCAAGCATAGTCTGCTTGATCTTCTGCACATCGACAAACCAGCAGGACATTGCCCTGTAGATCAATGGCATCTTGGTACGATAGCAGAAAGGATATGAGTGCAGGTAATTCTCACGCTTGACCAGCTGGCCGTTCTTCTTGAGCATATCGATGACGTCTTTGTCGCAATCCTTGACGAAACGTCCCTTGAAATCAGGAACTTCATCGGTGAACTTGCACTCATCATCCACAGGACAGACAACCGGGATTCCAGTTCCTTTCAGCACATTGTAGTCATCTTCACCGAAGCCGCTTGCCGTATGTACGATGCCGCAGCCATCCTCAGTAGTGACATAGTCACCAAGCACCGTCACAAAGGCTCCGGCACTTTCCTTCAGATTTGCAAAGTAAGGGAACAGAGGAGTGTAGCCGATACCTTTCAGGTCACGGCCTTTATAGGTTGCAACTATTTCATAGTCACTTTCATCCTTGTAGTAATGTGACAGGCGATCCTTGCCCAGGATGTAATACTCATTGCCGTCCTTGACCTTCACATAATCGATATCGGGACCAAGTGCAAGGGCCAGGTTGCTGGGAAGTGTCCATGGCGTAGTCGTCCATGCAAGGAAATAGGTATCCGTTGTCCCATCCACAAGGAACCTGACGGTTACAGCCTGGTCGACCACATCGCGATAGCCACCCAAGTTGACTTCAAAATTCGAAAGTGGACAGGCAAGTTTCGGGCTATACGGAAGGATGTTGTATCCTTCATAGATCAGGCCCTTGTCATACAATGACTTGAAGACCCACCAGATCGATTCCATATAGTCTTTGTCCATGGTACGATAGCCATGTTCGAAATCAACCCATCGTCCCATACGTTTGATCGTCTGTTTCCATTGGCTGGTAAAACGCAATACGATGGACTTGCAGTTGTCGTTGAACTTGGCAACCCCATAATCCTCTATTGCACTATGTCCGCTGATACCCAGCGTCTTTTCCATTTCATATTCAACGGGAAGTCCATGGCAATCCCATCCCCACCGTCTGTAGACACGCTTGCCCTTCATGGACTGGTAACGTGGAATGGCGTCTTTTATGGTACCCGGAACCATATGTCCGAAATGGGGAAGCCCCGTCGCAAAAGGAGGGCCATCATAAAAGACAAACTCATTGTCTGCAGGGCGTTGTTCGACGGATTTGGAAAAGACATCTTCCTCGTCCCAGAACTTCAGGATCTTTTCTTCGACTTTCGGAAAGTCGACTCTCGTACTGACTGGACGAAACATTTCAACTCCTAAGAATGAAAACTCATTTCCAACAATAATACGTAAAAATTACATCAATGGCAACACTTGACAACCACGCAGACAGAGAAGAAATACCCCTATTCCCACTGTTTCCGTAATTGACGCGCACAAGGCAAGCCTATATCCTTGTGACCATGAAAACTTTTCCTCTCAACGCAGATGTCAGGGCTCTCTCCCACATATTCAAGATCAATGGGTATAGCCTTTACATAGTTGGTGGTGCCGTCCGTGATTTCTTGCTTGGAAACAAGATACAGGATTTTGACTTTACGACCGACGCAAAACCGCAGCAAGTGATGCGCCTGTTCTCCAGGACTATTCCGACCGGCCTCAAGCACGGGACGGTCACCGTCCTGTTCCATGGGCATTCATATGAAGTCACTACGTTCCGTACCGACGAAGGCTATTCAGATGGCCGTCACCCTGACAAGGTCAGTTTCGTTCCCAGCCTCGAAGAAGACCTAAAGAGAAGAGACTTCACGATCAACGCTCTCGCCGCTGATATGGAATCTGGAAAAATCATTGACCTCCATGAGGGTATACAGGATCTGAAGAGGAAAAGCATACGGGCAATCGGAGAGAGCAGGCAACGCTTTACCGAAGACGGGCTGAGGATCATGAGAGCCTGCCGTTTTGCATCTTGTCTTGGCTTTGACATAGAGCAAGGGACTTTCAATGCAATGGAAGCCTGCAGGGATAATCTCAAAAACGTATCAAAGGAACGGATCAGAGAAGAATTCTACAAGCTGTTGATGGGAAAACAAGCCAGAAAGGGTCTGCAGCTCATGCTGGATAGCCATGTCATGAATCAGGTATTGCCTGAAATTGCAGAACTGGCCGGTATTGAACAGGGAGGCTTCCATCATGAGGATGTCCTGGAACACACACTGTCTGCCGTGGATGTTGCAACACAACTTGATTATCCGCTTCCTGTACGAATCGCGGCCCTGTTGCATGACATAGGCAAAAAAGAAACACAGCAGGAAGATGCTGCACGTAGCCAGGAAGATGGCAGGAAAGCCTATTCCTTCCATGGACATGAGCTGGTTTCTGAACGGAAGGCACATACTATCCTTCGTAGGTTGAAGGACTCCAACGAACAAATAGACTTGGTATGCAATCTTGTCAGGAACCACATGTTCCATTACACACCGGACTGGAGTGATGGAGCCGTCCGACGATTCATCAACAGAGTAGGCAGAAGCAACCTGGACTACCTGTACCAGCTGCGCATGTGTGATGCAAAAGCCATTGACAATAGGGCCAACTGGAGTTGCATCGGAGAATTGGAACAACGGGTTTCTGCACTGCTGGAAAGAAATGAGGCACTTACGCTCAGCGACCTTGCAGTCAATGGCAAGGATCTCATGGAAGCAGGTATCCCTGCAGGACCAGCAATGGGACAAGTACTCCAGCAATTGCTGGAGACAGTCCTTGATGACCCTGCACAAAACACAAAGGGAACACTGCTTGGAATTGCTACCGCCTACTATGCCACTTATCTGGCATGATAGGCTGGCATCAGCAATCCAGCTGGTGTCCCTCTGCTGTAAGAGCCTCGAAAGCTAATTTCGCAGCATTCTGCTGGGCTTGCTTCTTGTTTTGGCCGGAAGCAGGTCCGAAGACTGTTCCATTGAGCTTGATGTTCATGAAAAAGACACGCTTGTGATCAGGACCTTCCGTCTTGACCAGTTCATATTCAGGTACACATTTCCATTCTTTCTGGGAATACTCCTGGACAGCAGTCTTATAATCCCTTACAAGCTTATGGGAAAAATATGCCTGTATCTGACCTACCATCAATCTTTCAATCAGTTCCTTTGCAACAAAGAACCCTTGGTCAAGATATACGCATCCGAAGATGGCTTCCATGCAGTCCGAAAGGATAGCTTTCTTTTTCTTCCCTCCGGTAATCCGTTCCCCCTTGCCGACCAAAAGCAATTCACCGACACCAAGCTGTACGGCTACTTCGTACAGTGAATCTTCACTGACGACAGCGCTTCTTATACGGGAAAAATCACCTTCATGCTTTGCAGGAAGGTTGAGAAACAGCCAATCACTTACCGAAAGGCTAAGCACGGAATCCCCTAGGAATTCCAGACGTTCATTGTTGTCAGTCGCGTCCGGACATTCATTGGTATAGGACCTGTGTGTAAAGGCAAGGTTGAACATATTGACATCCTCGACCTGAACACCCAGTTTCCTTTGAAAACTTACAAGCTCCCGCGTTCTCTCAGCAGAGACAGGGGGAGCTTGTCCAACTTTGGCATTAATCATCAGAATGAAGGAGCCTCAGTTTTTTTGAGAAGAAAGGTAATCGACCGCATCCTTGACAGTTTCGAACTCATTGGCCTTCTCATCAGGAATGGCAATGCCCATTTCTTCTTCAATGGCATAAATCAGTTCATAGGTATCCAAGCTGTCTGCCCCTAAATCCTTGCGGAAAGAGGCATCCATGGTGACCTTTTCGGGATCCACATCAAGTTTCTCAGCAATCAATGCCTTTACCTGTTCAAACATTTCATTGTTCATCTATAATTACCTCTTCTGTTATTTGCTGCTTGTGTCAATAATCTGCTCACCCTTGTAATACCCACAATTAGGGCATACTCTGTGAGGCAGGATAAGGTTACCGCAAGTAGAACATTCCACCAACGTAGGAGCTTTGAGCTTCATGTTGGCAGCCTTACGGGAAGCAGCCCTTGACTTTGATGTCTTATATTTCGGTGTTGCCATTATATATACCTCTTGTACGATTTAGTTATTACCTGTTGACGCTTAGGCAAGCATAACAAAAACTGCGTGAAGCGTCAACAACAAACCCAGGTAATTTACCTTAAGCTGAAAAAGCTATCTTGTTCATTCGTTCATGCATGGACAAACACATTCCGGACCCGTAATTTGACGACACTTGCGTTGAACGGCTTCATTATCACATCAGCTGCACCAAGCTCCAAAGCCTTTTCCACGTTCGTGTCACCGTCTGCTATCAGAATGACTGGAATGGAAGACAATTGTGCATCCTTTTTCAGCAATGAGAGGAACTCCAGACTTTCCATATCCGGCAGGTGCATATCAAGAAGAATCAACGAAATTTCCCCATGATGACTATGAAGCAACTGAGAAGCTTCCTTACCAGTTGCTGCCTGGAGAACCTTACACTCACCGGTAAGATAGGTAGTAAGTGTCTTCCTAGTCATCTGTGTCCCGTCAACGACAAGGACTGTCCGTTGTTCATGCATTGTCTCGTCCCCTGCATAGAAGCAATGGCAGGCTCTCCCCATCTGTTTTGCATCATACAAAGCCATATCTGCCCTAGCAAACAAAGTATGGTAAGTATCTCCATAATGTGCCGTAGAAATCCCTATTGAAAGCGAAATAAAACAATTCATGTAAGAAAAAACATGTTCAACATGCTCCTGAAGCATGTTGGCAATTTTCGTCGCATATGCACGGTCTGCGTCAGGGAGGAACAAAACGAATTCATCTCCCCCTATCCTGCCTATCACCTCATTCCTACAGAACATTTCAAGCAACTGTTTGCCGAAGTTCTGCAGTACCATATCGCCGATCTGATGCCCCTGTGTATCGTTGATCATCTTGAACTTATCAATGTCAATGACAAAAAAGCAACCATATGCTTTCTGTTTCAAGGCATCATTGACAAGATATTCTACTGATTTCCGGTTGCAGACTCCTGTCAGGCTGTCAATGGTAGACATCTGATAGATTTCAAGCAGGCTTGACAGTTCGATTTTTTTTGTCTGATCAGAAAAGAATGCCCCAAGGATGGAACCCAACAGGGCCGTCATGCCGATGATGAAATCAGTCGTAAAGAAGAAATGAGGTTTGAAAAACCAAGACGTAAGCAGGAAACAGACACAGGCAGTCCCGCTGAGAAAAATAGAAACCGAGAGAGAAAAATGAAAAATCAATATCAGCAAGACCGAAACGATGCCATAGAAATATGCCGGAACATAAGGGTAGAGATAACAGTTGGAAATCATGAAGAAAACCATGACAAGGCCCCAGAACACATAGGCTGCTGCCGTAGCCCATTCCGTATGCAATTTGAGTTTCCGTTCAAGGATAAACTGATATATCCCCATCGAGACCAATGAAAAGAGGACAAAAAGAATCCTCATCTTGTCAAAACTCTGGAAAACAACCAAGAAAAAAAGAAAAAAGAGTATAAGAACTGCAATACGCCCGGCAATACGCACGATCTGCAGATTCCATTCATTGAGTATCTGCGGCAATTCAGCTAGTTGCTGGCGTGATAATACACTTCCCTTACTTTTTTTCATACCGATCTCTTATTTTCCTAGCCACAAGAGGAGGGACCATCGTAGAGATATCGGCATGATAGAAAGCCAATTCCCTTATCTGGGATGACCTCAGCAAGAAATAATTGGGACTGGTAGGCATAAACAGGACTTCAAGTTTGTCATACAGCTGCTTGTTGGTCATGGCCAATTCAAATTCATAGCCAAAATCGACCAAGGCACGCACGCCTCTGATCATGACCCTTATATCATGCTTCTTTGCAAAATCCACGACAAGTCCATTATAGATGACGACTTCAATATTGTCATGGCTGCTGAGAATCTGCGTCAGCATATCCTTCCGCTCTTCAGGGGAAAAAAGACACTGCTTGTTGATATTTGCAGCTACGACGACATACAGATGTTCATACAAACGTGCACTCCGTTCAATGATATCTATATGTCCGAGCGTAGGTGGATCAAAGGAACCGGGAAGCATGGCATTCATTGTTTTTGATTCTCCACATACTGTTTCATCTGCTGGTAAGTTTCAGGAGATTCCACGTTGATTTTTTTTTGCAGTATCAATTTACCTTCTGCATCGGTCGTGAAGATACCAAAGTTTCCCTCACCGATATAGCTAAGCTTCTCATCAGCACCGAGATGTTCTTCTTCCTTTATCTTGTCCATGATACAGTCAAAATGATAGAATCCATTTTCTCCTGCACTGACAGCCTCAGCAATATTCTCAATTGTCTTTCCACAGAGCAGGCAGTCAGGACGGGGCTCCACTACAGATTTTATAGGCGTATCAGGTAAGGTACCATGAAATTGCTTCCTATCCTGTGATGGCAGAAGTTTTCGCCCTTGGTCACTGCGTTCGTGTCCATCTTTTCTCAGGGCTCCTTTTTTCTTCCTGCGCCTTTTCTCGCCCCTCTTCTTTTTCCGTACATCCATTTCAGGAAAATTATTCTTTTCCATGTATCCTCCGACAGTCATGCAGACACAGCCCTGATCATGATAGTATATTTCTGATGATATTGACAAGGAACACACGAACATGTCTTCACAGACTGCAGAAGGGTGGCAAAACGCCACCCTTCCTGTAGTTCCGCAATCGATGATGACTTAGCGGTTCTTGCTGACAATAAGCTCTTTGACCTTGGCCGCTTTCCCAACCCTTTTCCTGATATAATAGAGCTTTGCCCTTCTGACACGTCCTTTGCGAACGACTTCAATTTTTTCGATACGGGGAGAATGAAGCGGGAAAATCCTTTCTACACCCACACCATAGGAAATTTTTCTTACGACGAAAGAGCGACGGAGTCCACTGTTGTTCTTGGCAATGACCAAGCCTTCAAAAACCTGGACTCTTTCCGTTGTACCTTCAATAATCTTGAAGTAAACCTTGATTGTATCACCAACTCTGAAATTCTCAGCGTTTTCCCTCATCTGCTCTTCTTCAATTGCTTTAATTACGTCCATTTTAGGTCCTCTTTGCCTTGTTTCTGATTTCTTGCAAAGCTTTTCTGGTCTTGACATCCAACGATGCCTCTTCCAAAAGCTCCGGCCGGTTCAACAATGTCTTTTCCAGCCGCTTACCCAAGCGCCAAGCTTCAATTTCTGCATGGTTGCCACCCAACAATACAGGGGGAACCTGCATATCCTTATACAACTCAGGCCGGGTATACTGTGGATACTCCAGCAAATTGCCGGTAAAGCTTTCCTCTTTGAGAGACTCACCGTTGATCACACCGTCTACCAGACGATAGACAGCATCTATGATCACAAGGCTTGCCACCTCACCACTGGAAATCACGTACTCACCGATACTAATCTCGTCATCAACATACAGGTCAATTGCCCGTTGGTCAATTCCTTCGTAATGTCCGCAGATAAAGACCAAGTCTTTTTCCTTGCTCAGTTCCTGGGCGTAGGCCTGGGAAAAGGGCTTGCCGGACGGTGAAGCATAAATGACCCTCTTTTCACTGGCACCGATTGACTCCAACGCATCGCACAACGGCTGGGGCTTGATCACCATCCCTGCACCGCCTCCATAAGGCGTATCATCACAGGTATGATGACAATCAGTAGCGAAGTGACGAAAATCAATCAAGTTATAAGAGATTCTACCCGCCTGGACAGCTCTCTTCATGATTGAATTCGTAAAGAAACCCTGGAGCATCTCTGGAAACAAGGTTACTACATCTATATTCATGCCAACAACCAAGGCGTCAACAGTTCAATGGTCTTTGCCTCAAGATTTACATTTGCAACATACCTGTCCATCTTGGGAACAAGGTATTTTTCCCCTTTTCCATCTGCTGCTTCCAGCATAAGGGACTGTGAACCCTCGAAGACATTAACCACTGTAGCCATTGGCAAACCGCCATGAACGAGTGTGCACCCGATCAAGTCGGCGACATAGTATTCCCCATCCTCAAGCGGGGCAGCCTCACTTCTTGGAACCTGAAGTGTAGCACCTGAAAGCTTTTTTGCTTCTTCCGGAGTATCAATACCCCGAATTTTCATCAGTGCCTGACTGCCCGACATGCGGAATCCATCGATATGACATGGAAGCTCGCGGCCATCCTTCAAGAGGATAATTCCCTCCTTGAGTTGTCCCAAGTAGGAGCAATCATCGTTGAATGGGCGGACCTTTACCTCACCCTTGACTCCGAAAGAAGTCTGGATGATAGCCGTTGCGAGCATATCCATACCTAATCCAAAATCTCCAAAACAGCACGCTTGCCGCTCTTTGTCGCAGAAGCACTCAGGATGGTTCTGATTGCCTTGGCAATGCGGCCCTGCTTGCCGATCACCTTGCCGACATCATCCGGGGCAACCCTGAGTTCCAAAATCGTTGACTTCTCGCCTTCGATCATAGTCACGGATACTTCCTCGGGGACATCTACAAGGGACTTTACAATGTATTCAACAAGATCTTTTTCCACAACTTTCCTCTTATTCCTGGACAGTTCTGGAAACTGTAATTCCCTGCTTATTAAGCAAGGAACGGACAGTCGCACTGGGTTGTGCACCCTTTGCAAGCCAATCTTTCACTGCCTCAACATTGAGAACCACTTGGTTTTCTTTGTTTTCGACGGGATGATACTGACCGACTTCTGCAAGTGTCTTACCCTTGGTTGCGACCCTGGAATCCTGGACAACGATCCTATAATAAGGACGCTTCTTGGATCCAAAACGCTTCAGTCTCATACTTGTGCTCACGCTGTTTCCTCCTACTCGAACTTCAATAGCTACGATTTGAGTTTGTATTTCCTTATCCGAACTGCTGCTGTAGCTTGTTCAGATATTTTTTATTCTTTGTAATCTTACGCATGGTATTACGCATTTTCTGAAATTTTTTCAAGAGCCTGTCAACATCAGATACACGCGTCCCACTTCCCTTGGCAATTCTCCTGCGCCGGGCAGGTCCTATAATCATGAAATTAGATCTTTCTTTCTTTGTCATCGAAAGTATGATTGCCTTGTCACGCTTGAACTGGTCCAAATCGAGCTTGCTGGTGTCTACATTGCCTGCGACACCCGGGACCATATCAAGGATCTTGTCCATCGACCCCATCTTCTCCATCTGCTTGATCTGTTCCAGATAATCCTGCAGGTCAAAGGTCTTGTTCTTGATCTTCTTCTCAAGCTTTGCAGCTTCTTCCTGATCAACGACCTCCTGTGCCTTTTCGACCAAGGAGACGATATCACCCATTCCCAGGATCCTGCTGGCAATCCTGTCAGGATAGAACTGGTTGAGGTCTTCCATTTTTTCACCGACACCGATGAACTTGATGGGTTTGCCGACAACCGACTTCAGGGAAAGAGCTGCACCACCACGGGTATCTGAATCAAATTTGGAAAGGATGACTCCTGAAATACCTACATGCTGCTCAAATTCCTTTGCAATGGCAACAGCATTCTGTCCAGTCATTGCATCAGCAACGAAAAGCGTCTCATCCGGATGTACAGCTGCTGCGATGTCTGTAATTTCCTTCATCAGTATCTCATCAAGATGCATACGTCCTGATGTATCGATGATCATCACATCAAATTGATTCTTCCTGGCATATTCAAGCCCGCGCCGTGCAACGGTCACGGGATTTTTTTCACCTTCTATGGTAAAGACAGGGACTTCAACCTTTTCACCCAGTACCTGCAGCTGTGTGATTGCAGCAGGACGGACCAAATCAGCAGCAACCATGAGCGGACGCCTACCTGACTGCTTCAGCTTCAATGCAAGCTTTGCACTGGTCGTCGTCTTGCCGCTTCCCTGGAGTCCCATCATAAGCAGTACACTGGTCGTGTCTGGACCTTTGAGCTTCAGATCCTGGTTGCCTTCATCACTAAGGAGAGCAACCATCTTGTCATAGACGATTTTCGTAAACTGCTGCCCTGGGTCAACGGCCTTGAGTACCTTCTCACCCAAAGCTTCCTCACGTGTTGCATTGACAAAACGACGCACCACACGGAGGTTGACATCTGCATCAAGCAGGGCAACCTTTATCTGCTCTACGGCATCTTCAATATTTCTTTCGGTAATCTTGCCTTTTCCGGCAAAATTCCTCAGTATTCCTGAAAATTTCTCACTTATTGAATCAAACATTACCTATCTCAATTTTTTCTAAGCTCAAGTGCCACTTATACCCCAAGAAAACACCCGTTGTCAAGGCTGGAACAAGTTTTTTTCCTTTCGGTTATTCAAATTCCACACTTTCATTCTTATCATTCAATATAACCGGTTCCCCTTCCAATGCCCCCAACTTATAACTTACTGTCTTGGAGACACCAGCTTCTACCTGAGTCACCCCAAGCAAGGTAGTACTGCCGATGACCGTATGCTTGTTATGGGTAATGATGATAAACTGGCTGTCCTTCGAAAAATCATCAAGGACCGAAAGGAAGAATCCGATGTTCCTGTCGTCCAAAGCCGCATCAATCTCATCAAGGATACAGAAAGGACTTGGCTTGACCTGATAGGTTGCAAACAGCAGTGCAACTGCCGTCATGGAGCGCTCACCGCCGGAAAGAAGTGACAGTGCAGTCAGCTTCTTGCCAGGAGGTTGGGCAAGGATTTCAATACCACTTTCCAGGACATTGTCAGGGTCGCTGAGCTGCAGTTCTGCACGGCCACCACCGAAAAGTCTCTTGAATATCAACTGGAAGTTCTGTGAAATCTGCTGGTAGGTAGATTGGAACAGGTCAGTACTTTCCTTTGTAATGTCACCTAGGACTTCCTGCAGATCCCCCTTTGCTTTCAGCAGATCATTCATCTGCGTAGTAAGGAAGTCATACTGTTGCTTTGCCTCATTGAATTCATCTTCAGCCATCTGGTTTATGTAGCCAAGCTTGCCCAGGTCTTTCTTGACTTCCTCAAGTCTGTTTTTCAGTATCGTGGTATCTCCAAGGTCATCCTTCAACCTTTCTTCATACTCATTGAGGCTTTTCCCATAATTATCAAAGAAATCCGTATAGATCTTCTTGATCATTTCTCCCAGCTGTTCAATCTGCAGTTCCAGCCGGTCATTATCCCTGCGAAGCTGTTCCAGCCGCTGATAGGAATCATTCTTCTGGTTCTGCTTCATCTTGACAGCTTCAGTTAGGTTGTTGATATCTTCAATCTTCTGGCCAAGCTGCTCGGAAAGGGTTACGCCCTTTGCTGCAATCTGGTCCATTTCGGCTTCGCATTCCCTGATGCTCGTCTGGGTTTCATCAACACGTTGCAGGGCATCCTGACTTTCATGCATCCTGTCGCTGTAGTCAAGCTTCAGTTCCTCAGAAGCCCGTTTCGTCTTTTCAATTGCAATGTTCTGTGCCTCAATCCTACCCTCGATATCCTTGTCCGTCAGATTAAGGTCATAGATGTTATCCCTGTAATCATCGCATTGCACCCCAAGCTTGCTGTTTTTGTCCCGAAGGAATGAAATGCGTTCCCTCGCCAGGTTGACTGCTTTCCTGTTGTCTTTCATGTTGCTGTCAACAGTTCTCTTTCGGGTCACTATACCGTCTGAGGTAACAAAATCATCGACAAAGGTAGGAATGACTGCATCATAGGAGGCAAGCAATTTTTCCACTCGCAGCAGATTCTTCAGATTGCTGTCAAGATCTTTACTGACCATGGAGACCAAGGCAGAGGCATCCAGCCCTTCAAGTCGGGAAAGGCGCTGCTGCTGTTCTTTGACAGACTGGACGAAATGATCAAGGGTCTGCCTTAATTCTTCTCTTGCGGCAACCCTCTTATCGACACTGTAGTCACTTTGGCGAAGCTTCTCATCAAGCTGGAGTACGATGGAATCCGTCAGCTCTTCCAGCTCATGGGCAAGTTTTCCATAGGCATCCTCAAGATCCCGGGCCGCCTGTTCCTGGTCCGTTATCTCCTTGTTCTGGTCAATGATGAGCTGCTGAGCCTTTCGCAACGACAGTTCCATTGAGGCGATTTCGTCCTTTACCTCTTTTTTCTGCTGCACGAGATCGGCAACTTTCGCCTGATAGGAGGATATTTCCTGATCATTGCGTTCCAGTTTCTCCTTGATCGCTTCAGCTTTCTGCAAAGCAGAATCCTTGGTCAGCAGAAAATCCTTGAGACGCCCGGAAAGCAAATCCAAAAGGCTCTGTTTTCCTCTGTGCTCTTCTTCCAAACGCTTGAGCTCGGTCTGCATACCAGCACGGGATGCAATCTGATTCCTCAGATTTTCCTGCATCTCCTCAATGACCGTATCAATGCCGGAAAGGGAAACATTGCTGTTTTCCCATTCCTGTTTCTTCTGTTTCAGTTCTTCTGTCTTTGCATCGCTCAGCATAGCATACGTCTGCACCGATGAAAGCTGCACGTCGACTTCGAGGGAAAACTTTTCCTTTACCAACGCATTGTACCTGCTGCATCGCTCAGCCTGATTCTTCTTCAGTTCATAGGTACGCTTGACTTCCTGAAGGATGGTATCGACCTGTGCGATGTTTTCGTCGGTCTTGATCAGTTTCCGCTCAGCCTCCTTGCCTTGTACCTTATAGCGGGAAATTCCTGCTGCTTCCTCAAATATATAACGTCTGTCTTCGGGCTTGGTAGAAAGTATCTGGTCAATCTTACCCTGTTCAAGGATAGAATAGGCACTTTTACCGACACCGGTATCCATGAACAGTTCCCGGATATTCTTGAGCAGGACCTTTTCCCTGTTGAGATAGTATTCACTCTCTCCGCTCCTGAATATCCTTCTTTTTATTTCAATCTCACTATCATCAATAGTAAGGTAATGCTGCTCATTGCTTATAACCAAAGTTACTTCAGCCATCGTCATCGGCTTACGGGTATCGGTCCCGTTGAAGATGACATCTTCCATCCTGCCGGCTCTGAGTGTCTTCGTCGATTGTTCTCCCAATACCCATTTGATGGCATCTACAATGTTGCTTTTTCCACATCCATTAGGGCCAAGAAGGCTGGTAATCCCATCGGAGAAATCAAGGCGTGTCTTATCTGCAAAGGATTTGAATCCGAAGATCTCGAGACTTTTTAAGAACAAGATAATTTCCTTCTCCGGCAAGACCGGAAGCATACAGAGGCTGCTCGGCTCCCCAAGAAGAGCACATGGAAAGCATAGCAGATTTATAAAGCCGGCGTCAATTAAACATGGCTTGAAGTGACAGGACAATGGGGATAAGCTAGTCAAAAAAAGGAAATTGCAGAAATGCCACAATTTCAGATACAAACAGAAAAAGAAGCAAAAACAATCATCGTCGGTCTAGACGAAGCAGGCAGGGGGCCATTGGTGGGTCCGGTCTATGCCGGTGCCGTAGTCCTTCCCCAGGATTTTCCTCTAGGATGTCTCAACGATTCAAAGAAACTGTCAAAGGAAAAACGGGCAGAAGCAGAGGCAATCATCAAGGAAAAAGCCCTGGCATGGGCTACGGCCTTTGCAACGCATGAGGAAATCGACCATATCAATATATTGCAGGCCAGCATGCTGGCGATGAAGCGTGCATTCATGAAAGTCAGCCAGCAACTGGAAGAAAAAGGCTTCCATGCAGACCTTGCCTTGGTAGACGGTAACCGTTGCCCCGACCTACCGGTAGAAACGAAGGCTTTCGTAAAAGGAGATGCAACCTACCCGCCTATCATGGCAGCATCAATCCTTGCAAAACAGGAAAGGGATCGGATAATGGTGCTATGTGCAGAGAAATGGCCAGGCTACGGCCTTGAAAGACATATGGGCTATCCTACGAAGGCACACAGGAAAGCAATTGCACTGCTGGGACCGTTGCCGATCCAAAGAAAAAGCTTCCGCACTGTGCCACCTAAAAGCGAAGCACAAGGGAAGCTGTTTTCCGACATCTGAATCTGGTCCTATTCTTCCTCGCCGTTGTTATCATAGTCGTCGTTTTCTTCCCTACGATAGGACCGGCGTTCCTTGCCATGGATCTTGATGTAGTCAAGTGATTTCTGGAATTCCCTGATGAATTCGCCCATATCTTCCTGATAAACCAGAATTGATTGACGAATGAATCTGTTGGATTCTATATCACCCTTGCTTTCTACGATATTGAGATACAACTCACCATAAACGTTTTCTTTGACGTTGAAAAAATACGTCCTGTCATTCTTGACCAACCTGGTCGAAAAAACTTCTCCGCGCTGTCCCATATGCTTCCTCACTTGCAATTGATAAAAAACCAGCCTATCCTCGGCCTGAGCCCCTGTCAGTTTATTCTTTTCAATGGATCACAGGGGAAAAAAAGCTCTGCAAGCTACATAAGGCCTGCAGAGCAGCCTAAGCGCCCTACGGGGGTCGAACCCGCATCTCCAGCTTGGAAGGCTGGGGTAATACCGCTATACGAAAGGCGCGCGACATTGGTGATAATAGTAAACTGGAAATATTACGTCAAGTAGAACCAGGAAAATTCCCTGGATTTTTATCAAATCAAAGCACCCGCCTCCAAAAAGGAGAACGGGTGCTTGTCTCCCTGCAGCCGTATGATTACTTCTGGAGGGTGATAGGCGTGCCATAGTAGGCGGCCTTGTAGATCATCTTCACATCAGCAACAGTAGGATGTCCCGGATTTGTCAGCGTGCAGGGATCTTCAAATGCATGCTGGCTCATTCTGTCAAGCACAGCCTCGAACTTTTCGGGAGTAATTGCAACTTCCTTGCAGTCCTTGAAGTTTGTAGGAATACCGACCTTTGCGTTGATCTCCTCGACATTCTTTGCAAAATCAGGAATGCGCAGCTGCTTTTCACCGAAAGCGTACTTATCCGTGAACTGCTTGTTGTAAGCAATGATATAAGGAAGCAGGATTGCATTGGCAAGTCCGTGGGTAACACCGAATTCCCCGCCGATCTTATGGGCAAGCGAATGTACCAGGCCCAAGGAAGCATTGGTAAATGCCATGCCAGCCAGAGCAGAAGCTTCATGCATCTTCAACCTTGCGTCAAGGTCGTCGCCCTTTGCATATGCCGTAGGCAGGTTGTCGGTAACAAGGCGGATTGCTTCCAATGCATACGGATCCGTAAAGGGAGTTGCTGCAGTAGAAACAAGTGCTTCCAATGCATGGCACATGACATCCATGCCGGTATTGGCAGTAATGTGCGGGGGCATCGTCCTGGGTAAATCTGGATCAAGGATAGCCATATCAGGAACCATCTCACCAGATACCAGAGGATATTTGATATGATTTTCAGGATCAGTAATGACGGAGAATGCAGTAATCTCACTTGCAGTGCCGCTTGTGGACGGAATAGCAATGAATTTGGCCTTGTTCCTGAGTGCAGGCATGGAACCTACAGGAAGAAGCTGTTCAAAAGTCACTTCCGGATGCTCATAGAAACACCACATGACCTTGGCCGCATCAATTGCAGAACCACCGCCGATGGCAATGATCCAATCAGGCTTGAAGTCAAGCATTGCCTTTGCACCACGTTTGACAGTTGCAACCGAAGGGTTTGGTTCGACACCATCAATAAGAATAGCCTCTATGCCACCTTTCTTCAGAATTGCCGTGACCTTGTCGATGAAACCGAACCGCTTCATTGAACTACCACCGGTAACCAAGGCTGCCTTCTTTCCTTTCAACCCGGCAAGCTTTTCAAGTGAACCTTCTCCATAGTAGATTTCACGGGGAACAGAATAGCTCATTATACTCATCTTACATCTCCTTAGACAGGCAACTGCTGTCATCGATTTTCTTTTGGAACTACCTTCGGCTTATCTCCGATGGCTGCTTCCTTTTCTCTTTCGACTATAACATAGCAATCTGACGCAGTAGAGTCAATAGATAAATATATATTTTTATCTATATTCTGATTTTTTTTCTTTCAAAAGCGTTTTTAAGCAACCAGATAGGTATTATATGTCCAATTTTTTCAATAATTAGCCATCAATATATGAATCCAAACACATTTTCATTCTTTTTGTTCAATTCAAAATAAAAATGCCGTTGGCAATGATATTACCATTCCTGCTATATCGGCGAGGAAAATATCCTGCTCCAGTTGTGTTCTTTCCTCCTGATAGACTCAAAATTCCATAGCCGAAACCATCGGAAAATGAATCGCCATCTTTGAAGAAAGGAAATTTTGCTGTATCATGGTCGGCATGGAAGATTTATTCACTCGATATGCAGATTTGGTCTGTACACGTCAGCTGCAGCTGACAGCCGGAGACAAGCTTTCCATCCACAGTGAGGAAGCCACATTGTCATTTGCAAGAGATTTGGCAAAACTTGCTTCTGGATATACCAGGACCACTGTCAATATAGTGGTTACCGAAAAAGGACGAGTCAAGGAAATTGTTCCCATGGAACCTGATATCCCTGAAATGCTCAAGCTGGATGGCAAGACCCCTATCCTATGCCGCATCCTCAGCATGGAAAACCAGCCGTTGTTTGATGATGAGGATCCCTTCAAGATTGCAAAGGAAGCTGCTTCACTCAGCAGATACAACATGCTCGGAGAGCCTTTGGTCCTTGACCGACGGGTTGCTGTACCATGGGCAGTAGTTCCCGTTCCTGGCATGAATCTGCTTCTTGCACTGGAAGAAAATGCTGACAGCGAAGATCCTATCAGGTTATTGGAAATCCTGTATCGGCTCAGCATGGAGAATCCCGGAACGTTCTGGGACAACCAGAAGCAGCTCCTTGCACAAAGACGGCAGCAACTGGACAGCTTTGGTTCCCAAGCCCTGTTCCACATCCAGGGAAATGATACGGATTTCACCTGCAGGAAAGCAAAAAGGACCTGCTGGCAAGGCGGAGAAATCACTTTGGCAAGCGGCAGGACATTCCTGCCTTCCCTTCCCTGCCAGCATCTTCATGCCACGTTGGACGGCAGTTCGGCAGACGGTACGGTAACAGCATCCAGACCATTCATTGTCCTGGGAAAGTTCGTCAGGAACGCTACATTCAAGTTGGAACATGGCAGGGTCGTATCATTCGATGCCGAGGAAGGCAAGGATGCCTTGGCAGCTTTTTTCGGCGCCGACCTGAATGCAAACGTCGCCAGTACATTGAGCCTGGCAGACGAAGGGACAAGCGAATCATTGCATCTCAGGAAAGGTGTCCATCCTGTTTTCACGATCGAATCGACAGCCTGCCTGACTTTCGGGGCAATACAGACCGATACGCTTCTCGGGCAAAAAGATATGGATGACCTGGAACAGGATGAAATAAAAAGTTGCCTGGTCAGGCTGGTCATGCCTATCGGCACGCCAGACATGAAGGTAACTGTAACAGAAGAAGACGGAATCGAACATATGCTCATGTTGGATGGCAACTTTGAAGCATAGAAAGCAGTTCCGTCGATGTTTTACTTGCTTACCTGCCGTTGGTTGAGGTCATTGATCAGCTTGAGCCCATTGAGTGTATGGAGAGGATCGACCTCATCAAGGCAGGGAATCAGGGATGCAATGGTCTTCGAAAGCCCACCTGTCGCCATGACATGCAACTTTCCACCTATCTGTTTCTCAGTCCTTGCTATCATGGATTCGACCAGGCCCGCATAACCGAGCATGATTCCTGAACGTATTGATTCATCGGTAGTACGCCCCATCGACACTTTCGGAATCTTGAGCTCTACCTGCGGCAACTGGGCAGTCTGCCCGAACAAAGCATTCACGGCAGTTACCAGTCCTGGTGCAATCGCCGCACCGATCACATCGCCGTCAGCACCGACACAGCTTATAGTCAAAGCAGTCCCAAAATCAACGATTGCAACAGGCATATCAGGATGCAGATGATGCCCCCATGCCAAATTACAGAGAATATCAGTACCGAGCTCCGGAGGAATCGTCTCTCTTGCCAGGCCAGCCTTCACATCAAGGGTCACCATCAATGGCTGGATATTGAACAAGCGGATGATATTCTTCTGCAACGCCCTGGACAGATTCGGTACTACAGATGAGATGACCGCTTGGTCAACCTTGCTGACAAGACGAGGCCGTTCGCTGTGTGCAATCAGACTTTCCAGCATGACAAAGTATTCATCGCTTGTCTTGCTTCCGTCAGTATGTATACGCCAGGTCTCTACCCATGATGTACCATCATGGACAGCAATGACAATATTCGTATTTCCGATATCAACTGCACACAACATTCTCTGCCACCTTAGATTGAAACCGTATGGGCAGTATCACTATACAGCTTGTCACGCAGTTCGTTGACCCCCTCGTCAACCAGATATTCGTCAAAGCTCATCATCCGGTCAATGATACCGTTCGGAGTTATTTCAATGATCCGATTGGCTATGGTATTGACGAACTGATGGTCATGGCTGTTGAACAGGAGTACTCCGGTAAAGTCTATCAGTCCATTGTTCAATGCAGTGATGGATTCCAAGTCAAGATGCGAAGTCGGCTCGTCCATCAGCAGGCAATTGGCACCTTCCAGCATCAGCTTCGAAAGCACACAACGTACCTTTTCACCCCCAGAAAGGACAGTACAGTCCTTCAGTGCCTCATCGCCGCTGAAAAGCATGCGGCCCAGGAAACTTCTGATATAGGTATCGTCCTTGATCTCAGGTGAATATTGCCTGAGCCAATCTGTAATAGACAGATGTTCCTTGAACATTGAAGAATTGTCCTTGGGATAATAGGAAAGACTGGTCGTCACTCCCCATGAAAAAGTTCCTTCAAACTCAGTATCTTTTCCGCTGAGTATATCAAACAGGACAGTCTTGGCCTGATGCATGGGCCCGACAAAGGCAATCTTGTCCCCAGCGTTCACCGTAAGGGAAAAATCATTGAGCAACATCTCGCCATCTGATTTTTTGGTAAGGTCCCTGACATCAAGGATGTTCCTGCCGCACTCCCTGACAGGCTTGAACGCCACATAAGGGAATCTCCTGCTGCTTGGCTTGATATCATCGATGGTCAGTTTGTCGATCAGCTTTTTCCTGCTGGTCGCCTGCTTGGCCTTGGCAGCATTGGAACTGAACCGTTGGATAAAGTCCTTCAACTCAGCAATCTTGTCTTCCCTTCGCTTCTTTTCATCCTTCATCTGCTTTGCGGCAAGCTGACTGGAGAAATACCAGAAGTCATAGTTGCCGACATACAGCTGTATCCTTGAAAAGTCGATATCAGCAATATGAGTACAGACACTGTTGAGAAAGTGACGGTCATGGGAAACTACAATGACCGTGTTATTGAAATTTTCGAGGAAGTTTTCAAGCCATTGGATGGATTCCAGATCCAAGTGGTTTGTCGGTTCATCCAGGAGCAGGATATCAGGATTACCGAACAATGCCTGGGCAAGCAAGACCCTGACCTTGACATTGTCTTCAACCTCAGCCATCAGTTTCGTATGCTTGTCAGTCGTTATGCCAAGGCCATCCAGCAGCTGAGCTGCTTCAGCTTCGGCTTCCCATCCGCCAAGATCATTGAATTCGCCTTCCAGTTCTGCAGCCCTTATGCCGTCTTCTTCTGAAAAATCTTCCTTGGCATATATTGCCTCACGTTCCCTCATGATGGTATACAGCCGGTCATATCCCATGATCACCGTTTCAAGGACCGTATGACTCTGAAAAGCAAAATGATCCTGCCTAAGCATAGTCATACGTTCGCCCGGGGTTATGATGATCTCTCCTGTATCAGGTTCGATTTCTCCAGATAGAATTTTCAGAAAAGTTGATTTTCCTGCTCCGTTGGCACCAATTACGCCATAGCAGTTGCCTGGTGTAAACTTGATGTTGACTTCCTTGAAAAGTACTTGCGTACCAAAGGCCAGGGATATATTCGACGCTGTTATCATTGCTTGTTTCCTCTGAGGTAATATTGCAAAAAAAAGAGCAACCCCAGCGGCTGCCCATTTCAGTTCTTTTAGTAGTCCCTAGGGGAATCGAACCCCTATTTGGAGACTGAGAATCTCTCGTCCTAACCATTAGACGAAGGGACCGACAATAGCTGGGATGGAGGGACTCGAACCCCCAAAGGCAGAACCAGAATCTGCAGTGTTACCGTTACACCACATCCCAAACTCAAATTACCTGTGTACTATATGTAATCGTCCTCAAGTTGTCAATTACTTTCAAAAAGTTTTTTGCTTTGCCATGGCAGTCTTCTCAGGAAAAAGGCTAGAAAAGCAGTCACGGCTCCTTTGTCAAGACTCCGATTATATACAGATATACAAAGAGATTACTGTTGATTTTTAAAGGCTTTGACACGTGCACTGGCACTGGCATCAAACCCGTCACGATAGCCATCCTGGAGGTATCTGTAAGCAAGACCGGCTATCATTGCACCATTGTCCGTACAGAGCTTCAAAGATGGGAAAGTCACCGTGTATCCACCCTTTTCAAGGTCTTTTAATTCCCTGCGAAGCAAGCTGTTGGCTGCCACGCCGCCACCGGCGCTGATCCTCTTGTACCCCGTATCATCAAGAGCCAATCTCACACGTTTCATCAGAATCTGAATGGCAGATCTCTGGAAACTTGCTGCAATGTTCCCGTTGCTCTTTTCGCTCTTTCCATCCCAGAACTGGTCCCTTTGGTTGATGACCGCGGTCTTGAGCCCGGAATAAGAAATATCGTACCGATGCCCCTCGCCCAAAGACGGGCCAGGAAACAGGAATGCCTTGTCATTGCCTTTCTGGGAAAGTCGGTCAATTACCACCCCGCCGGGATATCCCATGCCATAATGCTTTGCCACTTTGTCAAAAGCTTCCCCGATTGCATCGTCTATCGTCGTCCCAAGGACCTCGACCCTGTCATAATCCTTTACTTCGCAGATAACCGTATGCCCACCTGATACCAAGATTCCCAGATATGGGTACTCCAAGAAATGTTCTATCTGGGAAGCATAGAGATGAGCCCTTATGTGATCAATGGTAATGAACGGTACATCGAGGCTGGCTGCAAATCCCTTTGCAAAATTCAGTCCCACCAGAAGGCTGCCCATCAGCCCTGGCCTGCTGGTCACGGCTACGGCATCTACATCGGTAGCATCCAACCCAGCCTGCTTCAGTGCAGCAGCCACTACCTGGTCTATCCACTCGGTATGCAACCGGCTGGCCAGTTCAGGAACGACACCCTCATAGGGCTTGTGCAACTCAATCTGGGTTGCAATGACATTGCTCAGTATCTGATTTCCATCCTTGACGACTGCAGCACTGCACTCATCACAGGACGTTTCAATTCCCAATACATTCATAGTGATTCCAACTTGGCAGATCCTATCAAAGAACTGCCATTCTCCTACATAATTTCTGAACAGAAAGACAGTACAGTCTTTCCTTATAATGATCCCTCATCATCTCCACCGCCGACAATCTCAGCATCGATACCAAGATGATTCATCATATCAAGGAACTTGCCTAATGAAGGCTCAGAATGGGAAAGGGCCTCGATGACCGACCGCATCTGGAGTTCTGCAATAGAAGCCCCCTGGTCCAGCAATGTGGGATATAAATCAATCAGGAAGGAACCGACCTCACTGCTCCAAGCCTCGCTGATCGTTGCAATATTCTTTTTTTCTACGGCCGGCAAAGGAACCAAGTCATTGGTAATCGGAAGACGTCCGACATGTATGACCATATTCTGCATTTTTCTCATAGCCTAAGAGTACTGAGAACAGCGGCTACGGTCAAGGAACTGAGAATGATAATCAAAAAAACTTAAGGCCAGGCAAAAAGTGATACAGCCGTCCTACAAAGGGGCTTTCCCACAAGATTTTCCATTCTATTGACAGAATAAGGAAAAATCTGTAGAGTGCTTTTCGTCAGTCGGCAGGATATCCGGTCAGCGCAGACATGCCAAAGTAGCTCAGGGGTAGAGCAGCTCACTCGTAATGAGCAGGTCAAGGGTTCGACTCCCTTCCTTGGCTTCCAGTACTTTCCCTTCATTACGAGGGGAAATTTTTTTGTCCGGACCTTTGCTGTTTTCGGGCAAGGACAGGAAAGGGTACCGTTTCCGGTACCCTCCCCTACAAGAACAGCATAGCGCTCTTATTTCTTTTCGTTGACCACAGCCTGTGCTGCAGCAAGTCTGGCAATCGGCACTCTGAAAGGAGAGCAGGACACATAGTTCAGCCCGATCTTCTGACAGAAAGCAATCGTCTTGGGATCACCGCCATGTTCACCGCAGATACCCAGCTTGATATCAGGTCTTACGCTTCTTCCAAGCTTTGCGGCCATTTCGACAAGCTTGCCCACACCACCGATATCGATGGTAGCAAACGGATCATAGTCATAGAACATCTTGTCCGGATCATTGACATAATGACCAAGGAAGGAAGCTGCATCATCACGGGAGAATCCGCAGGTCATCTGGGTCAAATCGTTTGTTCCGAAACTGAAGAATTCTGCATCCTTTGCAATTTCATCAGCAGTTATGGCAGCCCTGGGCACCTCGATCATCGTACCGATCTTATAATCGACCTTCATGCCTTCCAACGTAAAGACAGAATTGATGATCTCAACTGCATGGTTCTTGCAGAACAGGAATTCCTTGCTGTTTCCGACCAGAGGTATCATGATTTCCGGATAGACATTGGTTCCGTTCTTCTTCACCTGTATGGCAGCTTCGATGATAGCCCTTACCTGCATGCGAAGGATCTCAGGATAGATGATGGCAAGCCGGCATCCCCTGAAACCAAGCATAGGGTTGAATTCCTGCAAGGAAGAAATCTTTGCAGCAATTTCTTCGACGCTTACCCCCATGTCAAGTGCCAGCTCGTGACGTGAAGTGTGGTCATTGGGAAGGAACTCATGCAAAGGTGGATCCAGCAGACGGATAGTTGCAGGACGGCCATCCAAAGCCGTAAAAATCTCAACGAAATCCTGCCGCTGGATAGGCAGCAGTTCATCAAGGGCTCTGGTTCTCTGCACTGTATTGTCGGCCAAAATCATCTTGCGGACGCTCTTGATACGGTTGCCACCGAAGAACATGTGCTCTGTACGGCACAACCCGATACCCTCGGCCCCAAGGTTGATAGCCATCTTGACATCCTGAGGTGTATCAGCATTGGTCCTGACGCCCAATTCCTTGAGACTCTGCACATAGCCCATGAACGTCTTATAGTTCTGATAAAGGGAAGAGTCCTTCTCCTCCATCTGTCCGTTGAGCACCTGGACTATTTCACTGGGCTTGACTTCAATTTTCTGCCCGAATACTGCTCCGGTAAAACCATCGATGGAAATGTAATCACCTTCCTTGATAGTCTTGTCACCGATTGTCATGAACTTCTTGGGTTCGTTTACCTTTATGGCACCGACACCCGAAACACAAGGGCAACCCATGCCGCGGGCAACTACAGCCGCATGGCTGGTCATACCACCCCTGCAGGTAACGACACCACGGGAAATAGCCATGCCCTGTATGTCTTCGGGTGAAGTTTCGGTTCTTACAAGAATGACATCATGACCGATCTTTGCCATTTCCTCAGCTTTCTGTGCCGTAAAGCAGACCTGTCCGCAGGCACCTCCGGGTGAGGCATTGAGGCCATGGGCAATTTCAGAAATCTTTTCCTTACTGATCAAAGAATAGTCAAGTACAGGGGCAAACAACTTGTTGAATTCGGCAGCAGGGACCCTGGTCACAGCAGTTTCCTTTGTGATCAGACCTTCTTCCACCATTTCGACCTGTGATCTCAACCAGCTGAAAATAGTCCTCTTGCCATTCCTTGTCTGCAGCATGTACAGCTTGCCTTCCTGGATAGTAAATTCAAGGTCCTGCATGTCATGGTAATGCTTTTCCAGCTTTTTCCGGATATCTACAAGCTGCTTGTAGACTGCAGGGTTGACTTTGTTCAACGTTTCGATCGGTTTCGGCGTCCTGATGCCGGCTACGACATCCTCGCCTTGGGCATTCATCAGATATTCACCATAGAACTTGTTCTCACCTGTGGAAGGATCACGGGTAAAGGCAACGCCGGTTCCTGAAGTATCACCCATGTTGCCGAACACCATGGACTGTACATTTACGGCTGTTCCCAGCAAACCACGTATGTCATTCATCTGACGATACTTGATGGCTCGGTCATTGTTCCAAGAATCGAAGACTGCACGGATTGCCTTGAAGAGCTGCTCTTTCGGATCTACGGGGAAATCTTCTCCTGTATACCTTCTGTACAACCTCTTGTAACGGGCAATGACTTCCTTGAGGTTGTCAACGTCAAGCTCGGTATCAAATACCTTCTTGTTTTCATCCTTGACATCCTGCAGTGCACTTTCGAATTCATGATGAGGAACCTTCATGACGACATCACCGAACATCTGGATAAATCTTCTGTAGCTGTCCCAAGCGAAACGCTCATTGCCTGTTTTCTTGATCAAGGCCTGCACGGTATCGGGATTGAGACCAAGATTCAAGACAGTATCCATCATTCCTGGCATGGACTGGGCTGCACCTGACCTAACGGAAACCAAAAGCGGAGAAGTAGCATCTCCAAGTTTCGCATGCATGACATCTTCCAGATGTGACAGCGCTTCAAGCACTTCCTCTTCAAGACCAGCAGGGAGCAGGCCCTCATGGTCATTGAAATACTCACAGGCATTGGTTCCAATCGTAAATCCCGGGGGAACCGGCAGACCGATCGAAGTCATTTCAGCCAAGTTGGCCCCCTTGCCTCCAAGTAAATCTCGCATTGAAGCATTTCCTTCAGCTTTTCCGTTGCTGAAGGAATACACATACTTATTATTCTCTCTCATTATTTCCTCCATGGACAGCAGTCCATGACCATAGGTTATTTTATACGACAAGCGGGTGTCAATCAAAAAATCTGAAAAAGTAACGATTTCATGCTGAAACGATACAAAGGGCAGGCAGAAAAAAAACGAGCCGTCCCCTACGGAACAGCTCTCATAAGAAGATATATGATAATCAACGTCCAGGTTGCCCTGCCGTTGTCAAGCGCTATAGGCTTCCAGACTCCGATGAGTCTCTACATCCTGAAGCTTGCTGATTGCACGTTTTTCAATCTGGCGGATCCTTTCCTTGGTAAGGTTGTACAGTTCCCCTACTTCCTTAAGGGACATCTGGCTCTTGCCATTCAGACCGAAACGATATTCAAGGATAGTCCGTTCCTTTTCGCTCAGATGGGAAAGCGCCTCATTGATATCATCTTTCATTGCACTTTCCATCACACGCTGGTCAGGAAGTTCACCATCGGAAGGAATGAAATCCCCGATGCTGCTCTCTGATTCATCACGATAGACCGGAGAATCCAAGCTGACCATGTCTTGTGATACTTTAAGAAGCACATCAACGACCTCTTTGTCAAGATGTGCAGCTTCAGCAATCATCTCATTGGTAGGCTCATTGCTGAGCTCATGTGTAAGCTGCTTCTGGACTTTCTGGATCTGAAGCAATTCATTGCTTCGGTTGAGCGGCAATCTTACCGCACGGCCCTTTTCGTTGATAGCCTTCATGATGGCCTGTCTGATCCACCATACCGCATAGGAAATGAAATGGTAGCCTTTGTCAGGATCGAATTTATCAATGGCTGTCATCAAGCCGATATTGCCTTCATCAATGAGATCTGCCAAAGGCAGCCCTTGGTTCTGATATTTCTTTGCTATGTTCACTACGAAACGAAGATTTGCTTCAACCAGACGATTGCGGGCAAACTGGTCACCCTGCAATGCCCTCTTGCTAAGGTTATATTCCTGTTCTCTGGAAAGAAGGGGGACCTTGTTGATTTCCTTCATATAGATGGAAAGCACATTGGCATCTTCCTGCAGGTAATCTTTATTGTCATTCAGCATTCTACTGTTGCTTTTGCTCATTGTCTCGTCCTCCTGTATGGCAATTAGAATGCAATATCCATGCCAATTCACTATTGACTGTGCAATACAAAGCAAAAAAAAGTCATTTTCCCTGTAAAAAATACTGATATGATACAAAATAAAATTATTTTATGTATCAATCAGGTAAACAGCATAAGATTATGGGCTCAGAATGACATCTGCCAACTTCAAAAGAAAGGAAAGCAGTGTCACATTGACACACAGGATCTGATATGATGAAAAAAAGCATCATTTTGACTCACTCTACACAGGGCCTTCATCAAGCAGTGTGAGAATGACGCAACTTTTATAAGGAATCTGCTTCTTCAAAGCACCAAGGAAAATCAATGCGGATAGTCTTGTACCACTGCCTGAGGTTGCTCTTGTCAAAGTCAAATGCACTATGAGCCAATTGCTGTGATAGATCTTCCCATTCATTTCGAATCAAATCAAAAATCATATCACCCTCGCAGAGATCGATACCCAAGGAACGTCTCCCCAAAAGATAAATTGCAAACTGGATACGGAAGAATTCGATAAAATCATCCTCAGCCCCATCAACATCAAGGTTACGCAACAGGAAAGTATCACTGAAGCAATCCAAGGATTTTGCGATTTCCTTCTTCCTGGAAAACAAGGCACCCAGCCGGTAGAAATCTTCTGCCAGTTTCTGCATGGGAGGACGGAATGAACACAAGCAAGTCATTTCCTTGCTTTCCTGACATCCTGTCTGCATATGAATAGGGTATCTCAAATCTTCCATTTCCATCATTTCCTTTCATTCATCAATATACTCATAGAGTAGCCATAAGGCAAATAAAAACTGCCGTCGGATATATTGAAAATCGGATATCCCTGACCAGAAGACACAGCAGCATAGAAAGGAAATCCTGTCCATCTGAAGTATATCATGACATCCCGGCCACTCAACCTCTTACATATAAGGAAGCAGCCAAGAAAAAACTTCCTTATTGCCGAAGATGTACAGGACCACAAGCTGCCAGAGCATACCAGCAAGAGAAATATTCCAGTTACTTTTCATTTTTGCAGGTAACCTTCCTTTACCTAGCTAGAAACACCCCACCCCTCTTTGGCAAAGGGAAATGCCTTTCTCCCCTATTCATTGCCGACATTTTTCCAAGCGAATATTTCTCTTGATTTTCAACTTCGATGTTGCCGCTTGGAATTCTTATGAGTATATTAGAATCTAGCAGGCGGATGATATCCGCCTAATATTATTGATATATTCAAGGAGAAGGAAGAATATGAAGATCAGACCTTTAGGAGCAAGAATTCTCGTAAAGATGGAAGAAGTCAAGAAACAGACAGCCAGTGGCATCTATATCCCTCAGTCAGCACAGGAAAAAACCCAGATTGCAAACGTTATGGCAGTCGGCGATGACAAGGATGCCATCAAGGTAAAGGTCGGTGACAAGGTACTCCACGACAAATATGCAGGCACCCAGGTCAAGATTGATGGCGAGGAATACCTCATCATCAACATGGACGACGTCCTTGGTGTAGTCGAATAGACAAAAAAGCTTCAACTTTTCCAACCAGCCCATACGGGGCTGGTTTTTTCAGCTGAAAAGGAACCTTTCTATCTTGTCGGCAACAGAAGCAAGTTCACATTGCTGCCAATCACATTCAGGAAGTGCCCTGAGGATAAGTTTTCCATACTGCTTGGTAACCAGACGGGGATCAAGGACAAGCACAACCCCTTGGTCATCACTTTTCCGGATGAGTCGTCCGAACCCCTGTTTCATCTTCATCATGGCATCAGGAAGCTGGATATACATGAATGGTGATTTATTCTGGTGTTCCAGATATTGGGCCTTGGCCCTCAGTACAGGATGATCTGGGACAGGAAATGGCAACTTGACAATGATGACCAACCGCAATGCACTGCCGGGGACATCGATACCCTCCCAGAAAGATGACAAGGCAAAAAGCGTTGCATTCCCATTCTCCCTAAACTTTTCAAGCAGCTGCTGTCTGCCCAGGTTCTCTCCCTGCATCATCAGACTCAGATGTGCCTTTTCAAACTTTTCCTTCAGCTTGTCATGTACAGCCTGCATGGAGACCCGGCTGGTAAAAAGGACCAAGGCTCCACCACCGGAAGAATCCACAGCAGGGAATATCGCATCAGCCAAAGCCTGGTGATAGGCGTCCTGTTTTTCAGTCTCCCTCGCAAAGGCCGGCGCATCATAAGGCGTAAGCAGCAGCAGGTGGTTCCGGTAATCAAAGGGAGAAGGAAAGGAATTCTTAAGAAACATACGGTCAGACCCGAACGGCAAGCCTACCCTTCCGCACCAGAAGGCAAAATCATCACCAAGGTTCAACGTCGCACTGGTAAAGATAATCGAAGAAAGCTTGCCATACAGGTTTTTCTCAAGCAAGGATGCCACCTCCAGAGGTGAAATGATCACCCGGATCGTCACGACCTTGCCATCAGATCCTACCAGCGGTTCAAACCAATGTATATCATCACCCCAGCCTGCGACATCAAGGAAGGCTGCAAGATTTGCACAGCTTTCACCGATTGCACCGAGCATGTTCTGCAGGTCAACCAAGTAGGTCTTTTCCTCTGCATCCAATTGCAGATGTGCCAAAAATTCATCTGCAACGGACAGCAATGCCTTGCAAGCCTCTATGACCTTTGTTGCAGCAGGTACAAAATCCTTTGCAAGCCGGGGAAAAGTCTGTACGGAAATCAAGACCGGCCTGAATCTGTTTCTTGCGAAGGTAATTTCCATATAGCTCTGGAAAGAATGGACCATATCTTCCATTTGCTGCAGCTTGTCAAATACAGTAAAGACATCATTGCCCTGTTTGGCAAACCTCGACAGGATTTCCAAGACATTCAGATACCGGGCTCCGGTACGTGTATCGACATGTACCGGTCCGGCACTTTCTTCTTCAGTCCCATAGGTCCTTTTCTGCCTGATCCTCTGTATGACACGCAAGATTTCCCTACCGTCAAAGATCCTGGCATAGAATTCACTGGCAACAGGTTCGATGTTATGCGCCTCATCGACCACCAGGTGTGCAAACGCAGGCAAGACCGAATCCTCGTCATATCCCATATCCTTCTCGCTGCGGTTCTTTGAATCGGTGAAAAGCATATGATGGTTCGTTATGATGATGTCAGCCTGTTGCTGCGCTTCCTTTGCCTTCATGAAAAAACATTGGCGATAGTAGGGACACTTTCCTTTCAGACAGTTGTCCGGATCACAGTTTACCTTTGCAGTAATCGCCCCAAGTTTCAGATTACAGTTTGAAAGCAGGCCGTCTTCTGTGGTCACCAACCAACTATTGAACCGTGACTGCAGGGATATCGAATCCTTGAGCAACTTAGGATCCTTTTCAAGGAACTGGAGCGCACGCTCCAGGCAGACATAGTTTCTCCGGCCTATTGCCAAGGCAACCTTGCAATCGACCCCGAGAAAAGCAAAAAGCTGCTTTATGTCCCTGTTGTACAGCTGGTCCTGCAGATTGATGGTAGCCGTCGCTATCACCGTCCGGCTCTGGGCACCATAGAGGGCATTGTAAATTGCAGGGACAAGATATGCATAGCTTTTCCCTATCCCTGTACCGGCTTCAATCACGCAGATTGCATCTTCCCTGTAGGCTTTGTCGACCAGCTTGCACATCTCAACCTGGCCGTCCCTGGCCTCAAAGTCCCTCATCTTCTTTTCAAGCAGTCCGCCTTTGCAGAAGATGTCTTCAATCTCACTCGTAGTCAAGCTGATACTCCTGCAACTTACGGTGCAAGGTCTTCCGTCCTATCCCAAGGATCTGGGCAGCCTTTGTCTTGTTTCCCTTGCAAGCCGTGATGGTACTGAGAATCAGCCTGCGTTCACCTTCAGCCAAGCTAATGCCGACATCGAGGTCCACTTTTGCATTCTTGCCACTTCCCCGTACCTGAGGAGGCAGATCACCTAGCTCAATGACATTGCCACGGCATAGGACTACCGCCGCCTCAATGCAGTTTCTCAGTTCCCTGATATTGCCAGGCCAGTCATAGCTGTAGATTGCATTCTTCGCTTCACTGGAGATATCCTTGATATTCCGGTTGTTTTCCTTGTTGGCCTGATCGAGGAAAGCAGTCATAAGCAGGGGAATATCATCCCGACGCTCCCTCAGCGGAGGTACTTCCAGATGGACCACATTCAACCTATAGAACAGATCCTCCCTGAATGTACCTTTCTTGATTTCTTCTTCCAGGTTCCTGTTCGTCGCGGCAACGATACGCACATCAACGGTAATCGTCTTCTCGCCGCCGACTCTCTCAAACTGCCTTTCCTGCAGTACCCTCAGGATCTTGATCTGCGTAGACATATCAATTTCGCCGATCTCATCAAGGAAAATGGTACCGCCGTCAGCAAGCTCAAAACGTCCTTTCTGCTGACCGACCGCTCCAGTAAAAGCCCCCTTCTCATGTCCGAAAAGTTCACTTTCAAGCAAATTGGCATTAAGTGCAGCACAATGGACCTTGATAAACGGGCCCTTTGCTACGGTCTGACAGCTGATGTATGGCATCGGCTACCAGCTCCTTGCCGACTCCGGATTCTCCGGTCACAAGGACAGAAGCCCTGGAAGGTGCCACTTGGCTGATCGTCTCCATAAGCTGCTTTACCTTGGCACTGTTGCCTATCATCTTCGAGTATCTGTTCTGAGCACGAAGCGTATTCAGTTCAGATCTCATCCGTTCCATTTCCTCAGCCATGTCCTTGTTTTTCAAAGACTTCTTGACAAGGATGGAAAGCCTGTCCAAGTCTACCGGCTTGGTAAAGAAATCAACGGCACCGTCCCTCATGGCATTGACGGCAGTTTCAATGGTCCCATGACCGGTAAGGATCACCACGGGAATATTGGGATAGGAAGCAACGATTTTCTTCAGGAGTTCCTCGCCGTCCATCCCTTCCATCCTCAGGTCAGTAATGACAAGATCAACTTCATTCTTATTCAGCATTTTCCATGCCTGCAGGCCATTCTCTGCCAACAGAGTCTGATAGCCATCCAATTCGAGGGCCATACCCAGGCCCTCTCGTATATTCTTCTCATCATCGCAGACAAGGATCGTCTTGTTCATTTCTCCTGCTCCTTCCCGGCTTCGCTCACTTCCGCATGATATACTTCCCCAAGTGCAAGCCGTTGCCCATGCGGAACTGGAAGCTTCATGGTAAATGTCGTTCCCTTGCCCAAGATGCTATGGACCTGTACATCACCATTATGTTCCTTGAATATCTTATATACCACGGTCAGCCCCAGTCCGGTACCACTGGCCTTGGTAGTGAAATATGGCTCAAATATTTTCGCCAGAGTCTTTTCATCCATTCCTTTCCCATTGTCGGAAATAAGGATATCGACAAAATTTCCATCCAGTTTGCAGGCGATGGTCATGATGCCTTCCGGAGTTTCTTCCATAGCCATCATTCCGTTCTTTATGATATTGAGCAACGCCTGCTTAAGCAGATTGGAATCTATCATCAGCCGAGGTACAGAAGCAAAGGAACGTACGAGACTGACATGATTTTCCTTCAGTTCCGGTTCAACGAAATCACAGATTTCAGTAAGAAGCGGAGGCAGTGCAGTCAACCTGAGCGTAGAATCCATCGGACGGACAGCAAAGAGAAAATCCACCACGATGGAATTCAACCTCTGTATTTCTTCATCGATTACGTTGATATAACGGGAAGCATCATCCAGCGTCAGGGTTCCCTTTCTTTCAAAAGCCTTGGTAAGCAACTGGAGATGGATACCGATAGCAGCAAGAGGGTTCTTGATCTCATGGGCAACCCCTGCTGCCATTGTCGTCATCGAAGCCAAGCTCTCACTCCTGCGAAGCCGTGACTCATCCCTTTTTTCCTGGGTCGCATCGGTAAACACGACAAGGAAAGCAGATGGAGCCGCACTGTCGTCCTGCTCCATGGGAGTCACATTGACTCTCAATGTCTTGGTTTCAGGACCCCATTGGTAGGCAAACTCACCGGTATTCTCATCCTTGCCCCGGAAACAATCCATCAGATAATTTCTCAAGGCCGTATCATTGAGTACATAACTCACAGCATAGCCGTCATAAGACTTCAGGCGCTTGAAAGGAGACAATAACCTGGCAGTCCTGTTGATATACTGTATCCTTCCGTTGGCATCACAAAGCACGACTCCCTGCGGCAAACTATCCAAGACCTGTTCAAATTTATCGATTACGGCACTTTCCCGTTCAATCACCTGCACAATCTGACGACAGTCCAGCTGATCAATCTTATGCAATGCTCTTTTTACAAACTTATCCACACTTACACCTCAGACAAATCATAATAAATTGCTTCCCACATGTTTCTTTTGGTAACATTGAACCGGGTACTTACGAGAAAACTCCGGTCAAGCACCTGAAGCATCTGATGGGCATGGTAGGTATCCATCTGTCCGCTTGCCAATGCCAATGAAATATCCTCTGACAGCTGTGAGAGGATATACACATCCAGACGGCTCTGTTCAAAGGCTCCTGTCAATTCGGCCAGAGAAGCAGCATCAAGCCTACGGGCACGGGGAAGAAGAGAAGAGACAAAAAGCTTGATCTGCCCGTCAAGCTGGGAAAGTCCACCCTTTGTTGCCCCTTGCAGAAAAAATTGTTCTATCGTCATATCCTGCCCAAGAAAAAATGGCTGCAGCAACCGATGCTGCACCTCTATTGGAAGCGGTGGAAAGAAAATCTTCCTGACCCTGGAAAGGATAGTCTGGATTATCTGTCCAGGCCTTTCGCTCAGAAGAATGAAGTATACACCGTTTTCCGGTTCCTCGAGCATTTTCAGCAAACTGTTTCTGACTGCATCATTGGCACTTTCGATTGATTCGATGATGATGATACGGGCCCGTTCTCCGACCATGGTTGAACCGACCCATTGCCTCAGCTGGCGAACTGAAGCGATGCTGAGATTAGTCAGGTTCTTGCTGTCCTGGGCAAGCAAAGGTTTCATTGCGACCTGCAGTTCCTTGACCCGCTTGCCTGCTGTCTTTTTGTCCATATCGGGTTTTTCCCTGAACAAGTCAATAAGCACGTCATTTGCAGCCCTTGCACCTTCGTAAAGTTTTGAATCCTTGTCAGCAGCAAGAGCAGGATGATAAGACAGGAGCAAGAGTCTGACGGTCCTGATCAGATAGGTACGGGAAAAATCATTCCTCAGACGAAGGAAAGCATCACATGCTGCTTGAAAACGAAACGAAAAATCACGGTTGGAAATGATGACCACATTGGACATCGTAAGATATTTGAAACTTTTGCAAGACGGACAGGTACAGGAATCCTCACCGTTTTCCATGCAGGAAAGCTGGCGGGCAAGTTCAATTGCGGCAGTCATCCTTGAAGAATATCGGGGACCACAGAACAACGAGGAACGGCTGACCGTTCCTGCACGGAAATCTTTTTCAAGCTCATCTGCCACAACGGGCTGACTGGCCCTCAACCGTTTAAACATAGTTGCTGATCCCCTGCTGTACCACAGGCAGGTACTTGATAAGGAATTTCTGCACGAAATATGACTTATCTGTAAAACCAGAAATGTCAAAGAGCTGCTGGCTCTTGAGCAACAGCAACAGCACACAGATGACGACAAGCGCAAGCAGACATCCCCAGATAAAGCCAAGCACAGTATTTATCGGTCCAAGGCCTATGCCATTGAGCACTTTTGTAAGCCAATTGCCGAATGCCTGTGTCAGCAAGAAGCCAACATAAAAAAGCAAGATATAGGCGACCAACGCTGCAGTGAACGGAGACAGAGAAAATGTCGATATGAGCAAGGGAGCCACAGACTTGGTAAACATAAGGCCCACGCATAAGGCAACGACATAACCTGCTTTGCTGGCAAATGATGAAGCAAAGCCTTCCAAGGCTCCGCCGATCCCCCCTATAAGTACAAGGACCAATATGATGACATCCAGTGCATTGATCACGACATTTCCGATGGCCATGCTCCATTCCATCTTATTTCTCCTTTTTTGCTGCAAGTTCCTTCAGCAAGCAGACAATCTTTTCCCCAGCATCTGCTGAGGAAATCTTCTTCATAGCCTGTGACATGGTTGACCGCTTTGTCTCATCACCAAGCAGACTTACCACCATATCAGCAAACATATCTGCAGAGCAACCCTTTTCAAGTACTTCGGCAGCTCCCTTCTTTTCATAAAAAGTTGCATTGGCTTCCTGCTCTCCTCGGCTTGCACTGCGCAATGGCAACAATAAGGCTGGCTTGCCTAGCGCAGCAAGCTCAGACAAGGTCCCTGCACCACTTCTGCAGACTACCAGGTCTGCCCGACGATACAGGCCAGGTAACTGAGTACCTATGAATTCCTCTTCCCGATATCCTTCCTTCACTATGCCGCTTGTCTTTCCTTTTCCACATTGGTGAAAGACATTGCAGACAGGACAGAGACGGTCAAGGGAGCCGGTTACCAGAGCATTGAGTTCGTTTGCTCCCTGGCTTCCCCCAAGTACCAGCAACAGAGGCTTGTCATCATTGTAAAACCCCAAAGTTTCTGCAGGAATGGCATCTGCAAGGTCTTTTCTGACCGGATTCCCGGTATATACGACCCTTGCGTGCCCTAGTTTTTCCAAATGGAGGTCAAAGCCTGTGGCCAGCACTGTTGCAAAATGACAGTTTATCCTGTTTGCCAGCCCGATGCTGCTGTCAGATTCATGGGTAAGGACAGGTATATGAAGCAACCATGCAGCCATGACAGGCGGTACGGATACAAAGCCGCCCTTAGAAAACAACACATCAGGCTTAAAGCCACGGAGAATTGACAGAGAGCGGGAAAAGGCCATGGCCAACCTGCCGAGATCCGTAAGGTTTCTCAATGAAAAATAACGGCGCAGTTTCCCGCTGGGAACTACGGCATACGCTATTCCCATTGCTTCAACCTCCTGCCGTTCCCGAAAATCATCACGGCCTATCCACAGTTCTGACAAGCCTTTTTCAGCCTGTAGCCTCTGATGTACGGAAAGAGCAGGCAATATATGCCCCAATGTTCCTCCGCCCGAATAACAAATCCGCATGGAAACGATGGTACCACAGCAGTGGTAAAAATGCAACAACAGAGTCAAAATGACACATATTGGGGCAATTAGACTGTTTTTTCTCTCTTTAAAGCGCTTTGTTTCCGTTTTTCCTTGAAGAAATTGTAGTTTCATAGTAACTTTCAGTGGATAATTGTAATCATGCAGTTTCCTTTTCACTGGAAGCAATCCGGTGCCAAGAAACAGACAACGTGGAGAAGTACATGGCAAAATCGATTTTCGGAGTTCTTTTCGGAACCAAGCAGGACCGTGACATAAAGAAACTCAAGCCAATCGTCAAGCTTGTAAACGACCAGGAATCTTGGGCAAAAGCCTTCAAGGATGAAGATTTCCCAAAACAGACGGCCGAATTCAAGAAACAGGTAGCAGAAGGCACCGGGTTGGATACGTTGCTCCCCCAGGCTTTTGCCCTAGCACGTGAGGCAGCATTCAGGGTCTTGGGCCAGCGCCATTACGATGTGCAGATAATGGGCGCCATTGTCTTGCACAAAGGCAAGATATTGGAAATGAAAACCGGTGAAGGAAAAACACTGACGTGTGTTCCTGCTGCTTATCTGAATGCATTGGAGGGCAAAGGTGTACATGTAGTCACCGTCAACGACTATCTGGCTTCCCGTGATGCCCATTGGATGGGGCCTGTATACAACTTTCTTGGGCTCAGTACAGGTGTCATTGTCTCGGATATGGACAATGACTCAAGAAGACAGGCATATCAGGCTGATATTACCTATGGTACCAACAACGAATTCGGATTTGACTATCTGAGAGACAATATGAAATGGTCTCTTGCAGACAAGATACAACCGAAGCACCATTACTGCATCATCGATGAAATTGACTCGATTCTTATCGATGAAGCCCGTACGCCTCTGATTATCAGCGGCCAGGCGGAAGATGATTCCGAACAGGTACTGGGTGCTGAACAGATTGCAGGCTCTTTGGTTGAATGTGAAAAAGATCCTGCGACAAATGACTACTATGAAGTCGATCCTCTTGCACGTTTTGACAAGGACAGTGCTCCATTCGATGAACGGGGTGACTATAAGATTGACGAGAAAAAGAAATCCGTTTCATTTACCTCCCAGGGTCTTACCCATATGGAGGAATTGCTTCAGAAACACCATACCATCTCAGGAAGCCTCTATGAGGGTGCCAACTTTGAATATGTGCACTATGTGACCCAGGCAGTCAAAGCCCTTCGCCTCTTCCAAAAAGATGTTGATTATGTCGTCCAGGACAATGCCATCCAGATCGTCGATGAATTTACCGGGCGTATCCTATATGGAAGACGTTACAGTGACGGCTTGCACCAGGCAATTGAAGCAAAGGAACATATCAAGGTCCTTGGGCAGAACAAGACATTGGCGACGATTACGTTCCAGAATTTCTTCAGGATGTACGACAAGCTTTCCGGTATGACCGGTACTGCTGAAACAGAAAGCACTGAATTCATGAAGATATATGAGCTGGATGTCGTAGTCATCCCTACCAATCGCCCAATCATCAGAAAAGATGAGCAGGACCTGATCTACTATGATGAAAACTTCAAGTTCAAGGCAATCTGCGAAGAGATCAAGCGGATACATGCTACAGGACAGCCGATTCTAGTTGGTACAGTATCAATTGAAAAGAGTGAAGTGCTCTCTACGTTGCTTCGGAAGATGGGTATCAAGCATGAAGTGCTCAACGCCAAGAACCATGCCAGAGAAGCTTTGATCATCGAGGAAGCCGGTGCAAAGGGTGCAGTTACCATTGCCACCAATATGGCCGGACGTGGTACTGATATCAAACTCGGCGGCAGCATCGAGAATATGGCGAGGAAACTCTGCGGTACCGATGCGACTCCTGAAGAAATGGCAGAGGCAACAGAAAAGGTCCGGCCACAGTGGAACAAGGCATACAATGAGGTCAAGGCTCTCGGAGGTCTGTATATAATCGGTACAGAACGACATGAGGCCCGCCGTATCGACAATCAGCTCAGAGGTCGTTCCGGACGTCAGGGCGACCCCGGTTCCTCACGTTTCTATGTATCCCTGGATGATAACCTGATGCGTCTGTTCGCAAAGGACAATCTCAAGGAAATGCTCGGCAAAGCCGGCATGAAAGATGGAGAGCCGCTCCAGCATAGGATGCTGACAGGTTCCATTGAACGTGCTCAGAAGCGAGTCGAGGAAAGAAACTTCGATATCAGAAAGCATCTGCTCGAGTATGATGATGTGCTCAATGAACAGAGAAATTTCATCTACCAGAAGAGGGATGATATCCTTGGTGAAGAGCATATCCTGCAGAAGGTGCTTGAATATTGCCACAAGCTCACAGACGGCTACGTAGACGAAGCCTTTGACTTGAAAGATGACAACCAATGTAGGAATATCGTCGAACGGATGGACAGTGAAATGCACCTGGCATGTTCTCCCCTCGCCCAGGAAGCTACGCGGGAAGAATGGAAGGAGTATCTGCATAAGACGATTGATGACGAAGTCATGGCTAAGGTGGCAATCACGACAGAAAAGCCGTTCAATGATTTCCTGAGATTCCATTTCCTTCGTCAGATTGATATCCGTTGGCAGGATCATCTCTCCATGCTTGAAGAGCTAAGAGAAGCCGTAGGCCTCCGTTCCTATGCGCAGAAGAATCCTCTTGTTGAATATAAGCTGGAAGGATTTGACATTTTCAACCAGATGTTGGAAAATATAGAGGATTTCATGGCCTTTACCCTTGTCAATGTCAGGATCAGAGAGAAGGATGAAAGCTATGACAGGCAACATAAACCGGCTAAAACGGTTGAACGCCATACCAGAAGTGCGGCCTTCCAGGAAAAGGCAGACCAAGCGGCTCGGCAGACGCAGAAAAACCGTCAGTCCGACCAAGGGCAGACAAAACCTGTCACTATCAGGAGGACTTATCCGAAGGTAGGAAGGAATGATCCCTGTCCTTGCGGTTCCGGTAAGAAGTATAAGAATTGTCATGGAAGGCATATGTAACAGATCATATGCTTTTGGTTAGATCAGAACTCTCTTCAGAGGAATATGTGGACTACGTGCACAGGTGCAAGTCATCTGTGCACGTTCTTTTATTGGTTGGGTTTCAAAGTCATATACTATGGATTCTTTATACCTTTCCGTTGTTTTCGGAAAAGGCAACGCTCATTTGAATAATCAATGGTTTTCTTTCATTCTTCTGTGATATCAAAAAACCTCTTCGAAATCATATTACCGTTGTTGTCTACTTTTACCAGATGAGAAAGGTCTGCTTCGTCTTCACCTTTTGTTTCGAAATATTCATCATTGCAATAGACAAAGTAACTCTTGCCGTTGGGGAAAATTTCAACACGGTCTAAGTTTCTAAGTAGTTCTTCTTCAGCTTGCTTCGTTGTATGGGCCAAAGCAGTGTCTTTAACGGCTGACACACAACAATAATCTTTGGTTGCTTTTTCTTCTTCTTTAATCATTCCATCGTCCCAAATACTGACTCACTAAATGTACTTTCATTTTATGTTCTTTGCTACATAGATAGACATTTCCATAAAAAAGCCTTTGTGTACAATCATATGGTATACATCATGGAATACTGGCAAGTCATAGTATAATGCCACAGAAAGCTCCTTGTATTTCATGTACAGGGCCCCAGGTTCCTGCACCTCCTTTCAAACTAGTCAAATTGACAAATAGGTAATCAGAAAGCCCGCACAGCCCGAACATAGTGCTTGTTGCTCTTGATGTCGTCGTACTTGCTGTCAAAGTAGAAGTAAACGTAGTACGCGTTGTCAGCGCTGGACTGAGAAGAACTCCAATAGTAACTATCCTTGAATCCTCCGATACTCTTTCTTTGCTCGTACATTTCGTATAACTCATCCTGCGATGGCAGAAACCAATCGCTGTACCCATTCAGTGTCTTGTCAGAGCATACCTTTGCCGCATAGGTATCGGTGATGCTCTTTTTTTCAAGTGTATCTACAATTGCTTCAGTGTTTGCCTTTCCGGTTTCGATTGCAGTGCTTGTTCCCGAGACTGAAGTCTTATAACCTCCCCAGACATAGGTTCCTTCATCAGCAGGTGCCGCCTCAAGATACCGCCAGCCATTGCTATAGGAACCTTTGTCATAGAATATTACGCCACCCGCAGGTCCAGTACTACCGATCGTATAAACAGCTTGCTTCATATATTCTCCGCTTGTTGCAACCGCAGAATTTGCCATGCCACTCTTCACCGCCATGGCCTTTATTGTAGTCGTAGCACTCAGGGGAATGCTTCCTCCCGACGTAATATGGCTGCTGCTTGTCGTCGGTGTAGTACCATCTGTCGTGTAGTAGATGGTTGCACCACTGGTACTCGTCATTGTCACTGTCTGGCTATCGGTAAAGGTCGTTCCTCCTGCAGGACTGAAAGTCGGTGTCGTTACTGTTGAAACTGTAACTGCCTTACTTGCCACTCCAGAACTGGCAAAGTTGTCCTTCACTGCAATGGCCTTGACCGTCTTGCCGGAAGTCAGAGTAAAACTTGTCCCTATTGTACTCGATGCAGTCGGAGTACTCCCGTCTGTCGTATAGTGGATAGTTGCTCCGCTGGTCCCACAGCTGATGCTTACCTTCTGCCCGCCTGTGGTTGCGCTCTGGGAAATGACAGGCGTCGCTGCCTGCAGGGTATAGGTGTTGACTACAACAGCAGAGTTCACTTCCCCGCTTGCTTCATTGAATGCCGTGATCGTTGTTCCTGTGCTGGTGATGCTGATGCCTGACGAGTAGGTCTGGTAGCTTCCGCTTCCTACCTTGTAGCGTATGGTATCGCCAGTCAGTGTCAGCGTAAATGTATTGCTGTAGGTTCCGGTGGTCTTGCTGAAGTCTGGTCCTGTGGCAACGCTGTAGGCCTGTGTCCCTGTGGCAGACCTGACCATCCCGTCCTTTTCTGCATAGGCCTCCACCTTGAGCTCCTTGCCCTGCGTCACCGGGATACTTGTCCCTGTCGTCCAGCTTCCATAGCTTGCACTGCCTACCGCATACCGGTAATGGATGGTTGCTCCGCTAGTCTTGCAGCTGATGGCAACATCTTGCGAATCTCCTGAACGCAGGCTGAAGGTCGGTGTCGCTACAGCAGAGACCGTGATGGCCTGGCTGGTCTCCTCTGAGTCCAGCAGGTCTGCCTTCACGGCAACTGCCTCTACCGTCTTGCTCTCTGCCAAGGTGAACGGAGCTGTATAGCTCTCTCTCGTACTGCTGGTGGCAGGGTCAGTCCCATCTGTCGTGTAGTAGATTGCCGCTTCTGCTGTATCGGTTGCTATGGTCACCTGCTTGCCGCCGGTAACATCACCTGTGCTTATCGTCGGTTGTGCTGCCTTGGAAAAGTCAGCGTCCTCGAAGCTGATCGTCCCGCTCGACTCCAGCCCCGTGAACACGTTCACCATGTCCATCCCTGAGAAAGTGAGCTGTGTACCAGAGGGATTGGTAAACCTCACCCCTACCAGGTAGTCGCCTGCAGCGGCAGTGCCGCTCACTGCCACACTGCTTCCGCTTGCTGTCCCTTCATACCAGCTGTCCCCGAGGCTTGCCTCAACCTTGGTAAAGGTCGATGACAGGTCTTCCGGCCAGCTTATCCCTATGCTATAGGTCCCGGTGTCACTTGTAAGGTAATGCAGGGTGAAGCTGATGGAGCTCGTCTTCCCTGAGTTGACTGCGACTCCGGTTGCATCAGCCTGTTCGGTGATCACCGTCCCGTCGCTGTTCATCCCTTCCACATGGAAGTCCCAGGTGCCTACGGGAATGCTGGAAACCGTATTCTTTTCACCGAGGACCAAGGTCTGCTTGGAAAGCGTCTTGCTGCTGTTCGTCTCTTCCCCCCAGAAGGACACCTGGGTGACCTTGGCACTGTTTCCGGGAGTTATTGACTTGGCGTGCTCCATCTGCAGAGAGACTTCCCCCACCTGCAGGTCAGGTTGATCACAGGAAACCAGCAAACAGATTACCAACAACAGTAAGGACAACTTGCAGAAAAATTTCAGTATGTTCTGCATTTTTTTCATAGGATATGCTCCGACCTGGGCACAACACAAGAAGTTTCATGTGGTCGGATTGAAAACAATGAGACCGTATACTGTGATACCGTATGTCCAGCTATTAAGTTCAGTATTATGTCATAACTTTCATTATTTACAATAGACAACTTACATAAAATGTAAAGAAAAGCACAAACTCATTAAATTCTCTTTCAAAAATTATTTTGATGGATCTTATATTTTCTTGAGTATACTTAGGCTATTACAGGAATAATAGATAGTCATGCGTTAAATAGCTCCTTGTAACTAAAGTCATAAGGAAACGCAAGCCTTCCTGATTTTAGGAAGGCTTGCATCTATCATGAAAATATTTCAGCCAGCAGTACTATTCTGACTGTAGTTGAACTTGGTACTCTCTAGCCAAGTATACCATCAAATTTCTTTCCTATGCACCTATCACAGGACTACCGCCGGCATCTGACGATCTCAGTCTCTCGATCTCCGCCAATACATGCTCGGCAGTTGCAGGGTGTCTAAGAAATACTTTCTTTCCCGGCGCCGTAGCAGCAACGGCATCACGCAGTGCATTGAATACTGAAATACCGTAGAGGAACGGAGGTTCTCCGATGCCCTTATTGCCGAGAACACCGCAGATCTTGTCATCAGTAGGTATAAGATCTACGGTAAAATCAGTCGGGAAGTCGGTAATCAAAGGAACTTTGTATTTTGCAAAAGAATCAGCCAACTGGACACCCGAGGTACTGACAGGAAGATCCTCCATGGTCACATATCCAAGTCCTTGGATAAAACCACCGACAACCTGTCCTCGGTCAATATCATAGTCAATCAGGTTGCCACCCTCATGCCGTATATGTACCAAGTCAACCGTATAGGTACCGGTAAGTACGTCGATAGTCACCCCGGAAAGAGCAACACCATTGGTAAAATATGAAAAGGGCGTACCTTTTCCCGTCTTTTTGTCATACTGCAACCCCGGCGTAGCAAAATGAGCCTGGGCACCGAGCCGATACCTATGGAAATAGCAGTAGGATACCAGTTTCTCAAACGGATATTTCTTCTGGCTTGCCCGTATGTCAAAGGCCATATCGTCTTCTATCCTGACATATTGGAGAGCCGGAGGAAGACCGAAATCATCCTCAAACATATGGGAAGCGGCTTCCTTGAGAGACGCGAGGATAGTAAGGGCAGCTTTCCTTGCTGCAGCTCCGTTGATATCAGTCCCGGTTGACGCTGCCGTTGAAGTTACAGTTCCTACCCGATGTGTATTGGTCGATTCATTGTGTACCCGTGACACAGAAACACCAAGTGTCCTTGCAACGATTTCCTCGACTTTCGTATACAGCCCCTGGCCCATTTCGATACCACCGTGCGATACAGAAATCGACCCATCAGTAAAGATATTGATAAGGGCATTCCCTTGGTTAAGGAAAGTTGCAGTAAATCCTATGCCATACTTGATGGGTACGATACCAAGCCCTTTCTTTGAAAAGTGATGCGACGCATTATATGCTGCCTTTTCTTTGCACAGACGTATGTAATCTGCACTTTTCAAAAGCTGGGCATGGATCTCGGGTACCCTGACCTCTTCCATGATCATGCCATAAGGAGATTTTTGTCCTTCTTCCAGAAAATTGACTTCCTGTATTTCACTTACATCCTTGCCTAGTTCACCGGCAATCCGGAAGATAATCTCTTCCATGACCAATGTCGCCTGAGGAGCTCCGAATCCCCTGAAAGCAGTATTGGGAGGAAGGTTGGTACGGCAACCGGTACCGGTGATCTTGGCATTCGGAAGGTAATAGGCATTGCATATGGCAAATACTGCTCTTTCCACAATCGCCAGACTAAGATCCTCATAGTAGCCACCGTTTGCATAAAGTTCCACTTGGAAAGAAGTAATCTTCCCCCTATCATCAAATCCTACATGGTAATAGGAAAGGTATGGATGACGTTTCCCTGTAATCCGTATATCCTCATTCCTTTCAAGGACCAGGCAGCAGGGATGGTGTGTCAGATAAAGTCCCAACGCCGCAAGTGCAGCCCATACGGTGCCACCCTTTTCCTTGCCTCCGAATGCCCCGCCTATGCGATAGACATCGACTTCCACCTGGGATTCTTCCAATCCAAGGGCAAGTGCAGTGACTTGCTGGGCATCAGAAATACTCTGGGTACTGCACTGGATGACAATATTCCGTCCATAGGTATCATAACTTGCAAAAGCCCTTTGGGTCTCGAGATAGGCATGTTCCTGCCCTCCTGAGACAAAGTTGCCTTCAATCCTGTGCTTCGCTGTTTTGTATGCCTGGGTGACGTCTCCACAATTGATGATCAAAGGTTTTGTATAGAATGACTTTTTATTTATGGCATCTTCAATGGTCACGATACCGCAGCCATCGTCTTCAGTGTTGACCTTGCATAGCCGTGCAGCCTTCCTTGCCGCCATCTGAGTACGGGCAATGACAAATCCGACCGGTTGTCCAAGGTAGCGGACATTCTTGTCAGCAAGCAGGGGCTCTTCCTTACGATTCGCAGATCCATGACCGTTCACTCCAGGGATATCGGCAGCAACGACACCTCTGATGAAACCGTCAACCTGCTTACACGCAGAAAAATCGACCGAGATCAGCTTGCCGGATACAATCGGAGAGGTCACAAGACAGCAATGCCAGTAAGACCTGAAACAATCAGCTTCACCGTCAAACGACATGGTTCCTTTTACAAGTTCCTTCAGGTTTTCCATTCTTTTGTTCATTTCAGTCAACCTCTCTGATTGCAAGTACATGCTTGATGATGTGGTTCCTGATCAACTGGCTTCGATAGGTAGCGCTGCCCCGGACATCGCTCAAAGGGGCAAACGACGAGGCAACGGAAGCCGCCTTGGCAGCAAGTTCCTTTTCATCCATCGATGCCGGGATATCCCCCAGCCTGACCAGGCGGACTGTCTTGTCGACCCCTCCGAAGGCAATCTCAAGGCTTTGTATGTTCCCCTCGGCATCCGCTGTATACGAAACGGCAGAATTGACACTTGCAATATCAACAGCCTTTCTTTTTGATGTCTTCTCAAATCTGTAGGATTTCTCCAATGCTGAATCAGGTATGGATATCCCCCACACAATCTCATCCTTTGCAAGGGCCATCTTCTTATAATCAAGATAGAATTCCCTGATGGCAACGCTGCGCTCTCCGGCAGGTCCTCTCACCAGCAGCCGGGCATCATAGCAGAAAAGCATCACCACAGAATCCGCAATGGGAGACGCGTTGCAGATGTTCCCGGCCAAGGTCGCGAAGTTGCGGATCCCCCTATGGGCCATCATGCCCAGCATATTGCACAAGGGTGCCAGCTCCCTGGAGGCAATTTCATTCCCTGCAATCTGAGACAGGGGCTCTGAGGCCCCGATCACGATGCAGCCCTTCCCATGGCTGATGCCGAGCATCTCCCTGACCCTGGAAACGTCTATCACCCTCGGAGGAAAAGCATCTGTCGCATGCGCCCTGACCGACAGGTCCGTGGAACCGCTGACGATGACAGCATCAGGGAACTCCTTCCGCATGCCGTCCAGCTGTCCGAAGTCAAGCGGCATCAGGTAGTCTCCGGCCTGCAGCCCCTGCGGCAACTTGGAAAGCTCCGGTTCTATGGCACGCAGCTTCGCTGGGACGACGTCCGCCTGCGGATGGGCCTTGAGGGAATCAGCCACCAGCCTGGCTGTTTCCATGATTCCCTCATATCCGGTACAACGGCAGATGTTCCCTTCCAGTGCAAGCACCAGTTCTTCATAGGTAGGAGTCCCTTCTTCGGCAGCAAGCGAAAACATGCTCATGATGAATCCCGGTGAGCAGAAGCCGCACTGCAGCCCATGCTTTTCCAACATGGCTTCCTGGATCAGGTTCAGTTCCCCATTCTCGCCGCCTATCCCCTCGACTGTAATGAGGGAAGTCCCCTGCAGCTTGCCTACGGGCATAAGGCAGGAATTCATCGACCTGTAGCTGACCTTGCCCTGACAGGCCGACGCGAGGGTAACGGTACAGGCCCCGCAGTCCCCTTCCCCACAGCCTTCCTTGGTGCCGGTCAGCCACAGGTCCTCCCGCAGGAAATCAAGGACGCGCATGGACGGATCCAATTCCCTTTCAATAAGTTCGCCGTTGAGAAAAAAAGAAATCTTTACTTTCTGCATGTTCTTAAAATCCCTTATACATAGGTTGCTTGTGCAACTGATTCATCTTTACCTTTCTTGTAGCAAAGAAAACAAATATCTTCATAAATTTCTTCAGCCCTCGAGCAACATCATTGCTTCCGATTCTCATAAAGGCCGATACCTGTCCTTCCAAAACATATTCCTTTTATCAGGGTGGAACCCTATTGCTTAGTTTTACAGGATAGGAAAAATTTTCTATCTATGCAACGACACTTTGTAAAATTTTAGCTGAAAATCAAAAATGGAACATATTCATTTGCCTTTGCCGTAATAAGATACATTCTGTAAATACCATATAAGCGGCATATAGATATAGAAATATTTATAATGAATATTTATTTGCAATATCTGGCAACAATAGTTGAATATCAAAATATTTTTACAAGCATATACAGACTGAAATACTTGAACGGAGTTCTTTCCTCTTATGTTTGCTATATAGAAAACGGCAAGAGCCCTGCCGTTCCCATAGGAATTGCAGGCAGGCCGCCAACAGCGCAAACAGTTGCAGGACAATTATAAGTTCATCAACCTAGAATTCAATTTCTTAAAAGGTGTAACAAGCCTTTTGAAAAATACAATTAATCCCTATAAATATTTATTTACAAGAGAATAATATACAACAAAACTACTTTCATTGAATGATAAAAATAGAGCAGATAGTACGTGGCAGGATCACTTTGAAAAGAAATTCATCGGATCAAGAGAAAAACCGTTCTGATAGATGGCAAAATAAAGCGATGGCTTCTTCAGATTTCCGCCACCGGTTGTACCACAGGTTCCGATTGCCTGCCCGGCATCCAGATGGGCCCCGATTGTAGTACTGACTTCGTCGAGATGCCCATAGACCGTTTCATAACCACCTTCGTGTGTCACCTTGACGTATCTGCCTAGGCCATCATCCTGAAAACCGATATCTGCAACGCTGCCTTCGGCACTGGCATGCACATCCTTGCCCTCCATCATGAGGCCCTCCAGGTTGGGAGTATCCCCGTTGGGATTGTCCTTCAGATACTGACCGTACATGGCAGTTATCTTTCCGTCACAGGGACGGATGAATGTCGATGCCGGCCGTGCATATGAAGCGGCAGAAGAATTTTCATCCACATCAGGAATAAACAGTTTCTGCCCGACTTTGATGTTTTCTGATGTCAATGCATTGAGTTCCATCAAAGTTTCCCATCCGAGATTAGGACTATACCGCTTCGCAATGGTAGAAAGCATATCACCGCTCTGCACGACGTAATAATGTCCATCCCTGTCGGGTATGGAAAGGATATCCCCGGCTTTGATCGCATTGACATTTGCAATGGAATTGACGCTGATAAGTGTCTGGATCTTCAGATCATATAACGTCGCAATATCCTGCAAGGTTTGGTTTTCCTGTACCACATGCTGATGGAACTGGACAGCAAGGGAATCGGCTTTATCTTGCTTCATTGTAGAAATATCACGTGCAGTAGTAGACGAATCCTGCTTTGCTGTCACCGTAGGAGCCGAAGCATCGCCAGCGGCAAGTGCCGTAGAATCGGAAGGAACTGTATCGGCTACAGGCTGTACGACCGTCGTACCTACAGTTACAGGTGCCGAAGACAAATCGGCAGAGGAGGATGGCTGGACTACCTGCTGAGGAGTCTCTTGTACGGTAGCCTTGTCAGAAGAAGCCGGAGCAGGCGCAATGAAGACACCATAGACAAACAGGCTACCAAGGACAACAAGCACACACAGGAAAATGACCAGCAGATGGGTGTTGGTCCCGTGTTTGTGTTCATTCTTCCGTTTTCCCCTTCCGTAGTCATCGGGGGGAGTGCCGTCCATGTTAAATATTTCCCTGCTATCTCTCATATATCGACAATACCCTGTCTCTAGTGTACAATATAAAAGCTATGGATTCTACTAAAAAAACAAGAAATTTTCTCATCTTGCTAGCAATCATTGCCATTCTTTTCCTATTGGTACTGATCCGTGTAGGAAACATAGACCATACCTTTGCAGCAAAACGGACAAGTTATGATGATCCTGAGGTTGCAAGCCAAGTGACAAGAGGTGCTATCCTTGACAGAAATGGCAGGATATTGGCAATAGAAAATACGTATACCAGCTGCAGTTTCAGATTGGATGCCATAACAGACCTGCCCGCAGCGGCTGCTTTTGCGGCTCCATACCTGGATATGAAGTCTTCCGAAATCATCGAGGCATGCAAGGGCCATACATACCAGGCTATGGTCAAACGACGGATAGACAAGAAAAAGGAAGAAGCCTTCCGTGCCGCCATACAAGCCCAGAAATACACGGGAAAAATAAAACTGGAGACTTTTACCGGCAGAGATTATCCCTACACATTCCATGCTGCACAGCTGCTTGGTTTCATCGGTCAGGACGGTACAGGGTTGGCAGGATTGGAACATTCACTTGATTCCCAGCTTTCACCGCTCCCTGGGCTTGACGAAAAAGTTACCAGAGGTACCGACGTAACCTTGACATTGGACATGGACATACAATATCTCAGCGACTTGGAAGTCCAGAAAATAGGAAACAAGTTCAAGCCGGAAAGTGCCTTGGCTATCGTCATGGATGCAAAGACAGGAGACCTGCTGGCAGTCACCAGCTACCCTTGGTTCGATCCCAACGATATTTCGGATTCAACTGATGATGAACGACAGGAAAAGGCGTTTTCCATGCTGTATGAACCAGGATCGGTCTTCAAGGTCTTTTCCTTTTCCGCAATCATGGACATCGGGGAAGCAGACCTGGCTACGCCTTTTGAATGTACCGGGAGCTACACCTTCACAAACCGTGGACAGACGGCCACCGTCAACTGTGTACACGCACATGGAACCGTTACACCGACGACGATGATTGCCAAAAGCTGCAATGGAGCAATTTCCTGCTGGGCGCTGCAGACGGATGACCGACCTTTCTACGACAAGTTATGCAGTTTCGGTTTCAATGCCAAGCAGGACCTGCCTGTAACAGGTATTGCACGTTCGAGAATTGCGGATCCGTCCACATGGTCTTTCCGTTCCAAACCTACCATTTCCTTCGGCCAGGAAATGGACACTACGGCACTCAACATTGTTTCAGCAGCAACGGCACTTGCCAACGGCGGTTATCTGCTTTCTCCGCATCTGATACTGGAAAAACAAGCAGGAGACCTGTATCCGGGAAAGGGAAAGATCCTGGAAACACGGCAGGTACAAAAGAGCAAGGAACCCATCATCAGCAAGAAGACAGCTGATTTTGTCCTCGGTGCAATGGTTGAAGCAACCAAAGAAGGCGGAACTGCCATAGCCTGTGCAGTCGATGGCCTCAAGGTAGCAGCAAAGACAGGCACTGCCCAGCTGTTCAACGAAAAGACACATAGTTACATCAATAGCAGGACAATGGCATCGACTCTGGCAATCGTACCAGAAGATGACCCGAAATATATCATCTACATAGCAGCAAAAGCACCAAGCCAAGGTTCGATATGGGGCAGCAATATTGCAGCCCCTGCCGTCGGGAATCTGATCAGAGGCCTGGTCGCACAGGGAAAGCTCCTCAGATGATGGAACCGGGAGCAAAGGTCTGTGCCACCTTGCTGCCGACAGACAGTGCAGACGCACAGGCATCAGGGAACGATACTCCCCCAAGCAATGCAAGGCAGAGCCCAGAGCAGACGCCGTCCCCACATCCGATGGTATTCACCACACGGTCTACCGGAGGGACCTGCAACGTATAAGGCTGCTCTCCGTCGAAGCACAAGGCCGGCCATCTGCCGTGGGTCAGCAATATCCGGGCTTTTGCCATCCTGCCCACTTCAACCATCTTCTGTTTGGCAAGTTCCACGGTCCTGCTACCCTCATGCCCTTCTGTCACGGTACAGTCAGGCAAGAACGTAGAAACAAACTCACTGAGATTCGGCTTGACGACAAGGCCTTCTACTTCAAGGCAACGTCTCAGGTCTTCGCCTCTGACATCAAGCACCACCGTCTTACCCAAGTCCCTTGCTTCCCTGCAGAAATCCCTGTAAAGAAAATCTGAATATCCGGCACATCTGCTACCGGTAATGATAAGCGCATCACTTTCTGCAATCCTCTGCCCGAACAGTTTTCTGAGTCCTTCCTCAGTACCGGATGGCACAGCCGTTCCCTCTTCCACCAGTTCAGTTGCCATGCCATCATGAAGGACCGTCGTACAACAGCGGACAGGAACCTGTGCATCGACACTACAAAGCGTAAAGCCTGCTTCGTGGCATAAATTTGCATGTAATTCGGCTTCTTCACCGCCCTGATGACTCAAAAGCACGGCTTCGGCACCCAGCTGTGTCAGTATCCTGGCACAATCAGCACCTTTTCCACCCACAGAAAGCAACGACCGTTTGCTTCTGTTGACTTCTCCGGCTTTGAAATCCTCAAAATACAGCGTTCTCTGAAGCGTCGGATTAAGACAGACAACAAGGATTTTATTTTGCATCACCTTCTCCTGCAACCAGCGATGTCCCATTCTCCCACATGGACTTGAAATCCAAAGAGAATCCTGTAAGCAGGCTCATGATATAGGCACCGCTTGCCTGCTGCAGGTCTCCTGTGATATTTGGCCCATTGCTGAGGAACAGCAAAGGAAGCCCTGTCCCGTGGCAAAAAGAAAGCACGTTTCCGAATGTAGCAGTCTGGTCACACATTGTCACTACAGCACTCTTGAACTCATATGCTGAAAACTTTGCGTAGTCGCTTTCCAGCTGTCGCAGCTTATGCCTGGCATCGATGCAATAGAAGTGCCCGACCTTGGCCAAGGGAAGATGAGCAAGCATAGCATCTGCAAGCTCATCGTCGATACCCCTTTGGTCGACAAGCACCAGGTCATATTCGTCAAAGCAGTCCTTTGCCAATTTGTCAAAAGCAATGAGATCTGCTGCATGGAATACATGCATTGCAGGCAGATGCTTTTCTTCAGCAAGTGTACCGGCACTACCCAATGTCAGGAAAGCGACCTTCCTTTTTGAAAGGTCAATGACATCCTCCGAATAGAGTGCTGCCAGTTTCAGCAAGGCAAGTGTCTTACCGACACCTACCGGTCCATGCAAGACAAAGAATTTCGGAGGATGAAGCATGTCATCACGGTCGATGCCGGCCGAATCTACCAACCGGTTGACCAACCGCAGTTCCATCTCCGTCAGATCCTTGGCATCTGCCCATACGAGATTGCCGATCACTTCTCTTGTCAGCTCCTCAGAAAAATCATTGGACAGCAAGGTCCGCCGCATATCCTTGACGACCTCGCTGGGCGCTTCTATCGACTTCGGCGGCTGAGCTTTGGCTTTTGCCACCTGCTCTGCCTCAGGCCCCTTTTCCTTGACCAGATAGCATTGGATGCTACATCCTCCCCTTCGACGGAACGAAGGGGCAAGTGTCGTCCTGGTATGAATCCTGACAGCACTGCCGAATTTCTGCCTGGCAAGTTTCACCGCCTCGTCATAATCCTTTCCTACGAATGTCAGGAATTCCATACCGAGCTCCTACAGGATGAACCGGGAAAGATCCTGGTCCTCGACTACATCGCCAAGCCGGCGGTCAACATAATCAGATGTTATCGTAATTGTCTGTCCTGTCAGTTCATCCGCACTGAAACTCAGCTCCTCAAGCAGCTTCTCCATGATCGTATATAAACGTCTGGCTCCGATGTTCTCATTGGCAGTATTTACCTGATGTGCAATCTCGCTGATCCTGCTGATGGCATCATCACGGAAAACAATATCCACGCCCTCAGTCTTGAGCAGTTCATGGTATTGCATGGTAATTGCATTCTTCGGCTCAACCAGGATTCTCTTGAAATCATCAACAGTAAGATCATCCAGTTCCACACGGAGAGGGAAACGTCCTTGGAGTTCAGGTATGAGATCGCTGGGCTTTGAGACATGGAAAGCACCGCTTGCGATGAAAAGGATGTGGGTCGTGTCAATGACACCCCACTTGGTGTTTACCTTGGTTCCTTCGACGATGGGCAGAATATCACGCTGGACACCTTCACGGGAAACATCCTGTCCTCCGCTGCGTTGTCCCTCTGCATTGGCTATCTTATCTATCTCATCAATGAAGATGATGCCCATCTGCTCGACACGTTCCTTTGCCTCGTCCTTGGCCTTGTCAGGGTCGACAAGTTTGTCAAGTTCTTCCTCTCTGAGCAGTTCCCTGGCCCTTTTGATGGAACAGACACGCTTCTGGGGCTGACGGAGCATGGAAGAAATAGAATTCATTGCATTCTGTATATCTTCCATATTTCCACCGCCGAACATCTCGACACCGAGAGAAGAACCGGAAGAAGTGACATTGAGTTCGACTTCCTTATCTTCAAAGGCACCCTCATGGAGCATTTTCCTGAATTTCTCCCTGGTTGTCGTCTTGTCCTCTTCAAGGGCACCCTGTGAAGCATCCAGCTTCGGCAAAAGCAAATCAAGAAGCCGTTCTTCGACCAATGCATCCACTTTGTCAGCATTGTTTTCACTTGCTTCTTTCTTTACCATCTGCAAGGAAACCCCCATCAAATCCCTTACCATAGATTCCACATCGCGCCCGACATAGCCCACCTCAGTAAACTTGGTAGCTTCGACCTTGATGAACGGGGCACCGCTGAGCTGGCTTATCCGTCTGGCCAATTCAGTCTTTCCACATCCTGTAGGACCGATGAGTATCATGTTCTTGGGAGATACTTCATCCCTGATCTCAGGAGGAAGCCTCTTACGTCTGGTGCGGTTCCTGATAGCAACAGCAATCGTACGCTTTGCTTTTTCCTGTCCGATTATATACTTGTCCAACTCAGCCACAATCTGTGACGGTTTCATTTCATCCAAATTCTGCAATTGTTTCATTCTTGCTTTCCTATAATAAAGGGAACCGTAGCCACGTTCCCTACTAATTTTTCTTTGTAGCATCCATAAAGGTTTCAGGTTCACCTGGAACCTCAACCAAAATCTTGTCATCGGTATAGATGCACAGGGACGATGCAATCTTGACGCTTCTGTAGGCAATCTCACGTGCATCCATATCCACTTTTGCATCAATATATGCCAGAGCTGCAGAAAGCGCAAAGTTTCCGCCGCTTCCGATAGCCATTACATTGTATTCCGGTTCAACGACATCACCGACGCCGGTAAGCAGGAGAATCTTGTCATTGTTCGCCACGATCATCTGTGCATCAAGCTGCCTCAGTTGCTGGTCAGCTCTCCATAGCTTTGCCATTTCCACTGCCGACCGTACCAAGTCGCCGGAATATTTCTTCAGTTTCTGTTCAAAGTGCTCAAAAAGGGTAAAGGCATCAGCCGTTCCACCGGCAAAACCGGTAACGACCTGTCCGTCATAAAGCTGACGGACCTTCCGTGCATTTCCCTTTAGAATAGTGTTTCCGGCAGTTACCTGTCCGTCACCGGCCAATGCAACCTTACCGTCTTTCTTCACTGCTACGATTGTAGTTCCTCTGTATTGTTCCATTATGTTTCCCTTCCATGAGGATGACTGTCCAAATAGACTTCCCTCATTTTTTTCTGTGAGACATGCGTATAAATCTGTGTTGTCGAAAGCGACACATGCCCCAACAGTTCCTGGACAACCCTTATGGATGCCCCGTTGTCAAGCAAATGGGTAGCATAGGTATGCCGCAGGACATGCGGCGTAAATCTCTTCTGCCAGCCAAAAGCAAGACGCTGTGCTTCAAAAATACTCTCAACAGTTGAAATCGACAACCTTTTTCCTTTGTCTGATACAAAGAAAATGTCCAGATCCGACTTTCCCTTGATCCCCTTGAGTCTTTGCAGGACACTTCTCTGGGAAAGGTAGTACCGGGCAAGTTCCCTGCAATGGTCCGTCAGGTAAACTTTTCTCTGCTTGCTTCCTTTTCCCATGACAAGGAAACCATCGGCTTCCAGGTCAACATCCCGTACGTTGAGAGGCAGCAATTCCCCTATCCTGCAACCGGTGTCGTAGAGCATCGTAAACAGCAGTACGTTCCTTAATTTCGGGAAGGTATCTGTCGGCTGACTGAGCAGACGATGTACTTCCTCGACAGTAAGGACCGTCGGAAGCGGTCGTCCTGTCCCCCTGGTTGATACTGAAGAAAACGGATTATGTTCCGTATAGCCATGTTTGCGGCAATAGGTAAAGAACCCTCGCAGACAACTGATTTTTCTGGCTATGCTCCGTTTTGACAGATGTTGTCCCTCCAGCAGTCCAAGATACAGTATGGCATCCCCGTCAGCAACGGCAGCAATATCAATCTGCTTATCAGCCAGAAAAGCCAAGAACTGTCTGATATCATTCCCATAGGCTTCCAGCGTATTAGGACTACGTGAGCCGACAGCTTTCAGCACATCAAGATATTCTCCAAGCAATCCATACCCATCCATGATTTTTCCATTCTATCATTGCATAAGGACTCTCACAAGCCAGAAGGGCATGTCTCTTTCATCGGTAAACCTTGCAATCTTGCCAAGTCCTCATAGCCATGTACCATAATTGCACCATCATCAAACAACTGCTTGGATCCTCTGCAGAACATCCGTCCGTCGACCCCACACTGATGGACATAGCATTCAATGCCAGAATCCAAGGCTTCCTGCACACAGGACAGGGATCCGCTTCGCTGCGATGCCTGCAGCACGACAAGACAGGATGCCAAGCCGACCAACAACGTAGCCCCGTTTCTCCTTGCCCCCGGCTGGGAGTTCCCCATCCAAGGTTCCATGCACGATACCGTAGCAACACCAGATCGATGTCTGCAATGGTCCAATCCACAACCGGCGACCCTGACAGGCACCGTGCCCCCTGCAGCAATACCGGCAAGCATCCGGGAACCGCAGGTCCCTTCTCCTGTCAGTACTACCGAAATTCCATTGAAAGAAAGGGCCCGTGAGAAACCATAGGCACAGCAAAGTACGTCATCATAGGCAGTATCACTGCACGTCAAGGCAACAGCCATACCGCAGGTTGACGGAAACGGAGCGTCAGATGTAAGCCGATACGGAGGATGTGCAAGCCTGTAGAGACCTTCAGGATATCCATCCTCTCCGCAGAAAGCTACCCTGTAATTCCTAAAGCTGTCCAACCGTGCAGAAATATCGGGAAATGATCGGTGGGAGACTATCAATGACTCGATTTCAGCAACACAGAGATCCTGTTTCTCAAATACAGGCTTCAGCTGTTCCTGTTCAAAAGGAAGCAACGACAACAGCAGTTTTCTTTCCCTATCCATGTCCTGTTATACAAAAAAGACAGGAAAACGGTTGTGTCAGACCAGGAAACTGAAAATGAGTTTCAAAAGCAACAGTGCCATTACGATCAGCATGATCGGCTTGACAATTGCAACACCTTTCCTGATTGCCATGCCAGCACCCAGATATGAACCGGCAATCTGGCATGCAGCACAGGGGATTGCAATAAGATAATCAATGTTGCCATTGAGGATGAATGTTGCCAAAGCCGCAACGTTGCTGGCCAAGTTGACAATCTTTGTCGTACCGCAGGAAGTGACGATATCAAGTCCGATCAAGGCAGAAAAAAGGAAAGTAAGGAAAACACCGGTTCCAGGTCCGAAAAAACCGTCATAGAATCCGATGAGCAGGCAGGCTATGCAGCATATGAAGTAAGTAAGCGGACCATCTGCCATCCGTCTCTTTGCAACCCCGAAGTCCTTTTTCAACAGCGTAAAGGCTGCTATGACAGGGACCAGCACCACCATCAGATACCGCAGGAACGTATCTGAAGCCTGGAGTGCCACATGGGCTCCGACAGCGGAACCGACAAGGCTGAAGATGACAGCGAAGGTTCCCAATTTCATCTCAACTTGTCCGGCTCTGATATAACGTATCGCAGCCACCGTCGTACCGCTGGTAGAGGCAAACTTGTTGTTTCCCAATGCCAGATGAGGCGGCATTCCCAATGCCATGTAGGAAGTAAGGGAAATCAAGCCGCCGCCGCCTGCAATTGAATCAACGAAACCGGCAAGGAAAATAAGAGGACATAATATGATAAGCATCTTCGGATCCATTCACTCGTGCTCCCGTACAGGCTTATCAGATGCAAGGTCCTTGTGATATCTGGCATACGCCTGTTTCCTGTCAGTATCATCGACGTGAGTATATATCTGCGTCGTCTGGATGTCACTATGGCCAAGCAGTTCCTGGACGACCCGAAGGTCAGCCCCGCCTTGCAGCAGGTGAGTTGCAAAGCAATGCCGGAGCGTATGGACATGCAGGAATGGAAGATCAGCCTGAAGTGCATACATTTCCAATCTCTTGCTTACAGCCTGACGTGTCAGTCCTGTTCCCCGCCTGCCAAGGAATACAAGCGGGTTCTTTTTCCCTCCGGTCAGCAGGGGACGGGATTCAGCGAAATACAAATCCATATATTTCTGGGCTACTTCACCTACCGGTATCGTCCGCATCTTCCTGCCTTTGCCTACTATGGTAACGGCGTTCTTCTGATAATCAGGCAATCGCAATGAGATAGCCTCGCTTATCCGCAGTCCACAGCTATAAATAAGCTCAAACAAGGCCCTGTCCCTGATAGAAAGGGAATCTGTAAGGGGAATCACGGCAAACAGATGGTCTATTTCTTCTTTTGAGGCAACTTCAGGAAGTTTCCGGTGTACTTTGATGGCATCGAGCAATTCAAGGGGATTATCAGTGCGATATCTATGGGAAACCAGGAAACCTGCAAAACTTCGCAAGGCAGACATATCCTTTGCCTTGGTCCGGTCACAGAGCTGTCGCTGGTTGTCGCAACTGACCATGTAGCCTTCCACATCCCTTGATGCAAAATCATCGACATCTTTTCCGATTGAGACTAGATAAGCAAGGAACGTAGAGACTTCCCGCAGATAGTCAGCGACGGTCACGTCAAGCAACCGCCGCTGATATGCCAGATAATCACGATAGTCTTCGAGGATCTGGTCCCGATAGATAGAGAGAGGCATTTATTTCTTGTCCACCTTCTGGTACCGCAGTACAGCCGGTATATTGTAGTCATCCTGCTCACCGCCATTTGCCTGGGCACCGATACGCTGCTGCAGATCCTGCCAACGATTGACTGTTATTGTCTCGACTCCCGACGGAGCTTTCTTTTCTCCATCTTCACCAGTTTCCTTTTCTTTCTTTTCAGCGCTTTCATCCGAAGTAGTCTCGACCCCCTTCTTGGTCTTCTCCGCCGTAGCCGAAGGGAACAGATGTTCTCCTACGCTCTCTGGTCCGGCTTCAAAGCCAGTGGCAACAACCGTTACCTTGACTTTGTCTCCAAGTTCAGAATTGAAGGACTGTCCTGCAATGATCAAGGCATCTTCAGCACATTTCTCGGTAATCAGTTCCACTACATCCTGATATTCCTGGATTGTCAGGGAGTCAGAACCGGCAAGATTGACCAAGACGCTCTTTGCTCCCTGGATGGAAGCATTTGCAAGCAACGGATTGGAAATGGCCTGGCGGGCAGCGTCGACGGCACGGTTGGCACCTTCCCCGAAGCCGATGCCCATAAGGGCATCTCCCTTGCCTTTCATTACCGTCCGCACATCGGCAAAGTCGATGTTGATTTCACCGGGTTCGGTAATAAGTTCCGAAATACCCTGCACGCCCATATACAGCACTTCATCAGCCATCAGGAAAGCCTGTTTGATCGGTGTATTGTTCTCCACTACATTGAGCAGATATTGGTTGGGTATGATAATCAACGTGTCTACCTGGGCACGGAGCTTCTCTATGCCCTGCTCGGCAAGCTGCATTTTCTTCTTGCCCTCAAATGCAAAGGGAGTAGTGACGACGCCGACCGTCAGTGCATTGGCACTCTTGGCAACCTCAGCGACTACAGGAGCCGCTCCGGTCCCAGTTCCGCCGCCCATGCCGGCAGTGACAAAGACCATGTCACAGTTCTCGACTTCTGCACGAATATCCTCTTTGCTTTCGATGGCAGCTTTTTCGCCTATCTCAGGAATGCCGCCGGCTCCCAGCCCTTCGGTCAGAGCCTTTCCCAATGTCAGACGTGTCTGTGCATTGGATCGTTGCAGTGCCTGCATATCGGTATTCATTGCGACAAAGTTCACCTTCTTCAATCCACTGGCTATCATACGGTTGACCGCATTGCCACCGGCTCCGCCTACTCCGATGACCTTGATGGTAGTCTCAACCGCCTGCTCGCCGGATATCATATCCTGCACTTCAAACATTCCTACATCCATAGCTACTCATTTCCTTATCATAGTCAAAATATCGATCTGAAAAAGTTCGAGACCTTCCGTACCACACCGCCATCTTTCTTGCCCTTCCTCCGTGGAACATCGGAAGAGGATTCCAGATGCTTTTTGGTATTGCTTTTCAAAAGCCCCAGGACAGTCGTGTACTGAGGGCTGATATAATTCCTGTCAAGACCACCGATGGCTTCAGGGAATCCTACCCTGCAAGGCATCCTGAAGATTTCCGTAGCAAGATCGGCAATACCGGACATCATGGCACCGCCGCCGACAAGGACGACGCCGCCGCCGATATTCCCTAGGTCAGGGACACTGCGCAACTTGTTCTGCAACCGGGAAAATATCTCAGCCATACGGGCTTCGATGATCTTCGACAGTTCCCGCTTCGGCAATCTGATCGCAGGCAAATTGCCCGCCTGGGGAATGAGGACCATTTCATCACTGGAAACCGAGGGAACGTAACAATGCCCATACTCAAGCTTCAGTTGCTCTGCAATGGCCTTCGTCTTGCCCAAGATCTGTGCAATGTCCTCAGTTACGGATTCCCCTCCAAGGTTTACTCCTCCGGTATACATGGGAGTACCGCCACTGTAGACGATCATGTCTGTGGTACCGGCACCGATGTTGATCAGGATAGTACCCATCTCCTTGTCTTCCGAAGACAAAGTTACATCCGCATCGGCAAGGCTCTGCAGCGTCGTCCGAAGTACATCCAGGCCAAGACGCTGCACACATTTCCTATGAGTCTGGCAAAGCACTGAACTGGCAGTTACCACAAGGACCTTCGTCTCAAGTCGATGGCCGAGCATGTCGATGGGGTCTTTGATACCACTCCTCCCATCTATCTTGAAATCCTGTACCAGAGAATGGATGATCTCACGGTCACTGGGCAATGCAAAGGCCCGTGCGACTTCCATACTTCTGAATACATCTTCTTTTTTGATTTCCTGATCAGGGTCACTGATGCTGACGACACCCTGGCTCATGATTCCCTGTACGGATTCTCCGCCGACTCCGATTATGACATCGTTGATCTCAGTCCCTGCAAGCATCTGGGCTTCATTTATAACGCTGTTGATTGATCTGACGGCACTTTCTATGTTGATGATCGTCCCATGCAGGACACCTTCGCTGGCTCTTTCGCAGATGCTGTCTACCATCAGCTGGTCATCCCTACCGACCGATCCAATGACGCACCTGACCGTCTCAGACCCGATATCCAGCCCCATCATCATCTTTTCTCCAGCCAACTTAGCACCCTCCCAATTTGCCGCTTCTTACTACAAGGGCATCATGGTATATATATATTTCCCTGTCATGCTTCCCGTTCTGCAAGCCAAGTCCAAGGATTCTTCGGACAGCCTTTTCCAGATTCGGTAGGTCAGCTTCCTGACGAATGGATATTTGTGTAAAACCATCAGCCAGGGTCAAAGTATACAAAGCAGACCCATAGTTGATATTATTATCGCATTTCAGGCTGCATATCAAGTAAGAAGTTTCATTTATCCTCATAACCATACGTATTGCCTCTTCAAGACCAGACATTCTATCCCCTGTATCCAAAAGCTTTGCAAATGTCGGAGTAAGGACAACTTCAAGACCCAGGCCAGCGGCATACCTTCCATCGCCTTTGCCGATACGTACGATTCCTTCTCCGTTCATGACACCCCAGACCGTTCCATCGGTAACAAGGTGAGCAAATACAGGCTGCTTTTCAAGCACGATCCTCAGCACATTGCCACTGAAAGTACTACCGGCAACCATTGCAACGAAAGGACTGTCCGCAAACCGGCTGATATTTCCTTCCAGCAACTGTAGGGGATAACTGTGTCTTCCAAGATGATTTGCCTCATCAATCAGGCTCACGGGCAAAGCAGTATCCTGCTTACCTTGCCATGATATCTCGACTGTCTTGATCTGGAAGGGAGGAAAGAAAAACAGAAAACAGAGCAGGATAGCCAATGCTATCAGCAGGACAAGAGCCAACAGGATACTTTTTTTCATAAGGCACCTTCTGTTTCCCGCAACCCCTTGAGGATGAACGAAGATTCAAAGATGACGATAAGCAGGTTGGTACCGCCTTGGCTGAAAAAAGGAAGCGGAATTCCCGTAGGTGGCAGAAGGCCCGTGCAGACCATCAGGTTGACCAGTGCCTGGAACACGACCATCAGGGTTACTCCCAGAAGAAAGCGGGAAAAAAACAAATTCTCATTGTCAGCTTCCCGGCTTGAGGCCTTGAGACCGAAGTAAGCATAGCAAAGGAACAAGAAGCAGACAAACGCTATCCCGATCAAACCAGTTTCTTCACCTATGTTGGAAATGATGAAATCATTGTGGACCTCAGGCAATCTTCCCAGCTTATATATTCCCTGTCCTATCCCCTTGCCAAGCAAGCCTCCCGAGCCGATTGCTTTCAGGGAATTGGACATCTGATAGTTTATACCCTGATGGTCAAGAGAAGGAAAAAGAAATGAAACGACTCGAAGCAACCTGTATTTTTCTGATAACAGAAGTCCTGCTGCCGGTACAGGAAGAAAGACAAGTACTGACAGCAGCCTCTTCCATGAAACACCTATCATGATACAGAGCAACAGATTGACTGCCAGATACAGCACGGAGGTAGAATAATCCCGTTGCATGAGGATAAGGACTGAAAAAGACAAGACGACAAACAGAGCCAGATAGTCTTTTACCCATTTCTCCAGAGACAATTCCATCAGTGCAGGAATAAAACAGATGGTTGCAAGCTTCACGACTTCCGAAGGCTGGAAACTAGGAATCGGTCCCAGGCTTATCCAACGCCGCGCTCCCAGGCTTTCGACTCCGAAATGTGTAAAAAGCGTCAGGAACATCAGCAGATACGCACAGCCCACAAGGGGAAAAGCCGATAGTTTCGCAATCTTTTCAAAAGGCAGCGGCTGCATGATCAGTCCGAGGACAAGGCCTGCCAAGGCAAAGATTGCCTGTTTCTTGAAGAAATATGCAGCAGGAAGCCCTTTTGAAACTGCGAAGAAACTGCTTGCACTGTACAGTGAGGCAAGCCCTGTACCAATCAGCAGGATTGCAAGACACAGGAAACGGAACCAGTCATCCTGTCCCAGGGGCAGCCGGTCGTCCTGCTGCCGGATTCCTTCGTCCAGAATTTCCATGGCAATCCTTAGATCAGACAGAGATAGACCAGCAGTGCAACGATGGAAAACAACGTACTGTACATGGTGAATCTCCGTACGATCGTATCTTCGTCCTGCCCCATTTTCTGATACATGTGATGTACCGGTGCAATCGAAAACACCTTTCTGTGGAACAAGCGAATTGCAATGATCTGGACCAATGAAGAAAAGAGTTCAATGGAAAACATCAATGTGGCAACAAGGAAGAAAGGTACGACATTGAATATGACAGAAAGGACAAAAAGCATTGCCCCCAGTCCCATGGATCCGCAGTCTCCCATGAAGCAACGTGCAGGATAATGGTTGAAAACCAAAAAAGCCAAGCAGGCAACGAATACTGCCAACAGCAGCAGAAGCAGCTGCTTCATCTGGGGAACCATAAGCATGGCCAGAAAAAAGAATGCCAATATGGGAAACATCAGGTTTACAGCCAACCCATCCAATCCATCGCTGATATTGAATGCATTGACAAAGTAGACCAACAGAAAAACAAGTACGGCTGTCTGCAGCCATGGAATTGCATCCAACCAGGCAAAACCTGTATGCAGCAGGCCTTTTGTTCCGCCGAAGGCAACCAGGACAAAGGCACAGGCAAACTGAAGCAACAGCTTCTTCTTCGGTGAAATACCATCGCCGTTTACCGTCTTTGTCTTCAATACATCATCAAGGAATCCAAGCAGGGAAAAAAGGACAAGGGCAAGCAAGGCAAATTGGATCTCCGGCGTAAGCCCGATGAACAGGAAAACAGGAGCAAGGATACCTGCCAGCATGGCTACGCCACCGATGTTCGGTGTACCTTGCTTTTCCTCCTGTTCATCCATGAGTTCCGGCTTGATATGCGCAACCAATACCCCGCCTTTCCGTATCAACAGATCACAGACGATATACGTAATGAAGAATGACATGAGAGCCATGAGCATGATCTGCAATGCAAGGTTGATCATACGGCCCCCTTCAGCAATGGAATCAGCCTTTCCATTTCCATGACCCGGGAACCCTTGAGAAGGAAAAGGTCACCGCAATGCATATCGGCTTCTACGGCATAGCTCAGCTTCCCGAAATCATCACTGAAAAACAGTTTTCCAGGATATCTGCTTTCCTTCAGGAATGCATAGGCTGCTTCCATATTGCTTCCGAACAGGAAAATCGTATCCAAACCAAGGGAAGCAAGCAGCCTGCCTATTTTCCTATGTGCCGGTTTTGAATACTTGCCCAGTTCCGTCATGGAACCAAGCACAGCTTTTTTCCGGCCTCCCCACTTCAGGTTGCCCAGATATCCAAGGATACCGGCAGTCGATGAAGGAGAAGCATTGTAGCAATCCTCAATTACCGTTATCGGTCCCGCAGAGACTGTTCCTCTGCCTGGAAGAGGATGGAAAAAGCGCAGGCCATCACACAGCTGTTCATCAGAGATACCCATATCACGGGCAACTGCTACGGCAGCGGAAACATCTTCCATCTGATATGGTGCAATCAAAGGCAACCTGACTTTTTCCTTGCCGAAGCTAAGTGAACAGCCATCCAGTCCAAGATAGGTCACATCAAGGTCATCCTTGCTGAAGGATTTCAACCTGACGGGAGACCGATGCTGCAGCAATGGCCTGAGGTTGCAGTCACGGCTTACGTAGCCGGCAATTAAGTCAGCATGATATATCTTGCTTTTCTCTTTTGCTATGTTGCGTTGGCTTCCCAGCTTGCCGGCATGGGCATAGCTGATGTTCGTCACTATTGCATAAGACGGCGGCAACATCGAAAGATGGCGGTCCATCTCTCCCTTGTGGTCAACAGCCATTTCGAATACACCATAATCGGTAGAGGAATCAACCTGAAGCAAAGACAATGGCAACCCTATTTCACTGTTGAGGTTCCCTGGCGTCATGGCTACGTTGCCCTTGGCAGAAAGAATTGCAGCCAAAGCCTGTTTTGTCGTACTTTTTCCACATGAGCCGGTAATACCCACATAGGTGATATCAGGAAACTGGGCTATGTATGCGGCAGACAGGGTCTGCAACGTCCTGAGCGTATCATCACAGACAAGGACACCGGCATTCCATTTATTTGCCAGCTCACAGGCATAGGCAATGTGCTCACCATCGACAAGCAAGGCAGAAGCGCCCTTTGCAAGAGCTTCGTCAAGGAACAGATGCCCATTGACCCTGCTGCCCCGCAAGGCAACGAACAGCTTGTCCTGCAGGTCAACTCTGGTATCGATGCCGATTCCCAGAATTTTTTTCGAACATTGCCGGACTACTCTTGCACCACTGAAATTAGCTATGGAATAAATACCGTATCTATAGGAAGCAAATCCCATGGAATATCCTCACTTCCTTTCATCTATCCTCGTCAGGACGAGGTTCATGTCCATGGCCTTGCCATAGAGAGATTCAGGAGTCATCAAGGTAGCAACAGAACTCAGATGGCTCCGATACTGTTCTTCCATATCGGAGGTTGCCCTTTCCACATCACCCATTTTCTGGTCAAGGGTATCATAGATACTGCTCTGCCATACGGCAGCAAATATGGCAGCGAAACCCGCGGCAATGGAAATGAGCGTCCTAGGCCTGCTGTAGGTATGCTGATGCATCCTGCTGTCTTTCTCATTCCGCTCTTCTAGCTCTGTGTTTCTTTCAATCATTCCTGCCCTCCTTCCGGATCAGTTTTCCCTGTGACCCGTAGCTTCTCGATTACCCTTAGTTTTGCACTTCTGCTGGGAGGATTCAGTTCTGTTTCCTCGTCATCGGGCACCAGAGGTTTCTTCGTCAGTATCTTTACCCTCGGCTCCACTGTACTGTCCGTCTGTCCGGCCAGCTCCCTGAATGACCATTTGACAATCCTATCCTCCAATGAATGGAAGCTGATGACTGCCAGCCGTCCACCGGGTTGCAAGGCATCCACGGCCATGCGAATTGCCGGTCCGATCCTGTCCAGTTCCTTGTTGACGGCAATTCTCAACGCCTGGAAAGTACGGGTAGCAGGATGGATCCTGCCATACCGGTATCCCCGAGGGGCACTTTGGAAAATGACTTGTTCCAGTTCATCACTGGTAACGAACGGCTGTTTTGCACGTTGTTCGACAATTGCCCTGGCAAATCGACGGGAATACCTTTCTTCTCCATATTGGTAAATCAAGTCGGCCAAACTGTCTTCATCCAACGTATTTACCAAATCGGCAGCACTCATGGGAAGGCTTTTGTCCAGTCGCATGTCCAAGGCTTCATGTGCCTTGAAACTGAAACCTCGTTCGGATTCTTCATAATGGAAGCTGCTGATCCCCAAGTCAAAAAGTACGAGATCCAGCAAAGGTCCATGATATTGCTTGAAAAAGTCGTCAAACCAAGTATGCACAGGAACAAACCGATTGCCGTAGGGCTGCATCCTGCAGATTGCCTTTTTCTGTATTTCTACATCACAGTCCAAGCCGAACACCGTCAGCTGGTCATAGGCATCCAACATCATCTGGGTATGTCCACCCTCGCCGCAAGTGCAATCCACCATATAGGCAAGCCTGTCCCTAGGTGGGATAAGCAGGCTGAAGACTTCTTTCTTCATGACCGGATAATGGACATATTCCATAAGATATTCCTCTTTACATCAGTTCACTATAGATACCCAGGTCATTTGCAGCCGGGGCAACATCATCTCGTACGTCAAGCATCCATTTCTCATATTCATTCGAATTCCAGATCTCAAACCATGGCCGGAATTTAATCAGCAGGGCTTCTTCCTTTATTACGATACCGGCAAATTTCCTCAACGTTGCAGGAATGGCAATCCTACCGCTCTTGTCCATCGATATTTCCTGGGCAGGAGCAACCAGACGCCGCAGCAGAATCGTATTTTCCTTGTTCATCTGATGCTCAGCTGTTCCGAGGATCCTTTCATGAAGCTTTTCGAACTTTTCCCTGTCGAGAAGCCACAGGCATTTGTCAATCCCCAAAGTAAGCACAAAGGTCTTGCCTTCCAATTCCGATCGCTTTTGAATCGGAACCAGAAACCTACCCTTGTCATCGATGGTGTTGGCGTATGTACCTGTATCCATATCTCCCTCTTCTACCATAATTTTCCATATAAATCCACAGTTATACACAAATCCTAAGACAAAGTTCACATATTGGCAAGTATTTTCTTGTAGAGACCGATAATTTACAGAATTTTTAGATATTATAACTAAACATATAATAAGTTTATCGATGCTTATGAGAATTCCAACAAAACATTGGCTGGAAAAAATGAAAGAAAGACAATACAGGTATCCTACAGGATCAAAATCTTCTGCATAAAAAAAAACTGCATCAGGACGATGCAGCTCCATTACAACCTAGCCTTCAGCCGGTCATATCAGTTTCTCAAAAAGTTCCTGGTTGAATATATTATAGTTGATTGACGGGAATATGTTGTCTCTGTCTTCACACTTTACCAACCATTCCGTATTGACGGCATTCTTGCACATGTTTTCATACACCAGATTGAAATTCTGCAGATGATCCTCAAGTTGGTTCTTTGCAAAATCAATATTATTATGGTTATAGAACAGATAAGCCCAGTCACTGCTCATGGCAAGCAACAGCTCCCGCGTCGCCTGGTCAAGGAACCTCTTCTTCAGGCTCTGCTGGGAAGGGAACCTATCCGCAAGTTCTATCATCCGTTCAATTCCCTTGTGGATATGCCGATACGCCCATGCATAGGAACCATCCAGCCAGACCTGCGCAAAACCACCTGCACCCCAAGATGAGAATGCTGGTCGGATTTTCTGAAGCCGAGGCTCCAAGGCAAGTTCCTGGCTAGGAGTCGTCAGTTCCACCGGAGAATCCATCTGACAGGATTTCGTAAGGAACGTTTCAAGCCAGTCAATACCTTCGAACCACCAATGCCCGAACAGTTCCGCATCAAAACAAAGAGTAATCAAGGGATCTTTTCCATCCAGATTCGGACGAACCCGCCTCCCCTTCATCATCAGGTTATACAGGAAGTTGGAAGCATGTTCTTCTACTTTTGCCTTTGCCTTGGCAGGATCATAGAAGACCTTGTCCGCACCTTTCCCTGTAATCGCCCAATATTTGAAACCGGTAAACACCCTCACATCAGGCTCATGGATGAATGGCCGGATATAATCAAGGTCAAGGTCATAGCCGATATCCCTGTAGAATTCCCGATAGGCAGGGTCACTGGGATAGCCTTCATCGGACCAGACAAGACTGGTCAGCTGGTAGTCCCTGGGGAATACCGCAATGTCATTTTCACTATATACAGGCCTGAACACCCCTGTATCACATCTGTCCGGTGAAAAAAGAATCGATTGGCTGGCAGCTGGGAAATATCTGATCCCATGTCTGCTAAGCAATTTGTCAAGGCCCGGATAATATCCGCATTCCGGCAACCAGAATCCCTGTGGTTTCTGTCCGAACGCCTCATGGAATGTCTGGATACCAAGCATGATCTGCGCATTTACGGCAATCGGATACTCCTGATACAGGGGAAGAAAAGCATTGGTTGCTGCAGAAGTAATCAACTCAAGATAACCGCTCAGCATCAGGTCCTTGAAACCAGTCAGGATGTTCCTGTCGTATAGCTTGTCAAAATCTTCCAGGTTCTGTCTGATGTTTTCCAAATAATATTGAGCCATCTGCAGGGCCTGTGGCTGCTGCTTGGAACAACGTTCAACTTCCAGTTCCCCCAACTGTCTGTGAAGTTCAAGATATCCTATGAACCGTTCCTGCAGGAGAGTATCCTGAAGCATGGTAATCAGTGTCGGAGAAAGACAGATCGTAAGCCGATAGTTTACGCCTTTGCTCCGTAAGGAATTCAGCATCCTCAGCAATGGAAGGTAACTTTCATTGATCGATTCAAAAAGCCAATCCTCTTCAAGGAACCTCTTGTATTCCGGATGCCTTACAAAAGGCATATGGGCATGCAATATCAAATTGACATTGTTCTTTGGCATCAGTCCGTTTCTCCTTGGGAGAGCATCTTGAAAAGAGGCTCGACCACAACCGTATCCTTGAATTTACCGCTTTTTGTCACAATAGATGAAAACAACCCATTGAACAACATGGGATTGTCCGCCAATTCATCAAGATGCCTATACCAATATGGCATATCGACTTTCACTCCCATGCTCTGTGCCAAGGCAATCATCCTTCCCTTGCTGTTCCGGCAACATAGGGCAACCTGGTAGGCACAGCCCAGCTGGGGCAGGTTGACATACCATGTCGTATCCGTCTTGTCTACTTCTACTTCAAAGATTGAATTCCTCTCTGTTTCACAATCCGTTGCCGTCACACGGAGAAAAAAATGTTCTTGGTAGGTAGCATCCAATTCAAGGAGCCGGTTCATCGTCCGGGGAGCAACAGACCAATATACATATGCCCATTGGGGATCCCGAAGCATGATATGTATCGATGTTTCCTTGTATAATTCCGGCAGTTCGCTCACGCCGGGCATCTTTTGATTTTCTCCATGACCGGGACAATCGGAAAGGGCACTGATGTAGCGTTGTCCTCCATGGAGGGAAACCGCACCTGTATGCCGCTGAAAACCTGCTTCCGAAGTTTCCAAGAGTTCAAGCAAGGAATCGGTCAGCTCGTTCCTGTTCATCGAATCGACATCTTCCAGCCCTTCTTGCTGAGCCAGATTCCTCAATTCAACCAGAGACAAAGAATCAATGTCCGCCAGTATCATGCAATAAACCCCTTTCTAATGATAACGGATTCAATGTTAAGGGAAAGGCTGGTTTTGGTCAACCATACAGACAAGGATGCAAAAGGCCCTATTGCGGCAACATCTGCAACAAAATGCAAATATTGCAAGAAAAGAGTAGTGATACTCAGCTTTGTTTCTGGTATCATGCAATCATGGAACCCATAGAAAAAACAGCTCTGATCCTTCATGGTCATTTTTATCAGCCGCCTCGGGAAAATCCTCTGACAGGGATCATCCCCAAGCAGCCTTCGGCAAAACCGTTTCCTGATTGGAATGAACATATCTTCAGTCAGTGTTATGCAGCCAATACGAATTCCCGCTATCTTGACGGAAACGGAAGAATCCTTTCGATCACCAATAACTTTGAATATATATCATATAATTTCGGCCCGACGCTTCTTACATGGATAAAGGCAAACCATCCCGGTACCTACGAAAAGATCATCGAAGCAGACAGATCCAGCATACTTCGGCTGGGTCACGGCAATGCAATGGCCCAAGGATTCAACCATACGATCCTACCGCTGGACAGCCCAAGGGCAGCCAGACACCAGATCCTTTGGGGGCTTGAGGATTTTTCCTCACGTTTCGGACGGGAAGCAGAAGGCATGTGGTTGCCAGAAGCTGCAATCAATCCGGATATCATAGACCTGCTTGTAGCATCAGGGATCAAGTTCGTCATCCTTTCTCCATGGCAATGCAAAAGCATAGAGACCGAACCAGGCAAGATGGTGGACCTGGAAGGAAAACCAGCTCCCTATGACAAGCCGTATATCCTGACAGGAACGAAAGGAAACACCATCAGTGCCTTCTTCTATAATCCGCAATTGGCTGACGGCATCAGCTTCGGACATCTGCTTCGGGATGCAGACAACCTCTATCAGACCCTTGAAACCATCAAGCAGCAGGACGGACCGGCGCTCATCCATACGGCGACGGACGGAGAAATCTATGGACATCATGAACCGTTCGGAGATATGGCATTGGCTGCTTTGATCAGAAAAGTAAACGAAAGAGAAGATTTCACCTTCACCAATTACGCTACATTCCTCGAAGGACATCCTGCAGTCCTGCATGCCCAGCTGCACCCAGGGGAAGAAAACAAAGGTACAAGCTGGTCATGCTCCCATGGAGTCAGCAGGTGGTACAAGGACTGCGGATGCCATACAGGAGGCGAAGAAGGATGGAACCAGAAGTGGCGTACGCCACTTCGTGATGCACTGCAGCATAATGCCGACAGGCTGGTAACAATCTTTGATACCCGCGTGGGAGAAATATTCGATGGGCAGCTGCCTCCGGACCGACTGCTTGACCTTTATGGTGAAGTTGCCGGCCAGGCACTTTCGATGGAAGATTTTCTCAGCGGGCTTGCGACAGATTATCCTCAGGCACAGGACAACAGGGCTGAGCTGGCGTCCTTGCTGGAAGGAATAAAGAACAAGCACTTCTCATTCACATCCTGCGGATGGTTCTTCAATGACCTTGCAGGTCTTGAACCCAAACAGAACATTGCCTATGCGCTCTATGCGATCAGCCTGTTCCAGCGTTTCAGCCAGACAAGCCTCCTTTCGCCCTTCCTCAGGGAACTGAAGCAGGCAAAATGCAACAGGAAGATTGACGGAGACGGCATGGTGATTGCACAGGAAGAACTGAATGCGCTTCCCGGAGAAGTCGAAGCAACTTTGTTTTTTATCCTGAACCGACGGATTGCGGAACCACAGTTCATCACGGCCACCTATGGCAGGTTCAAGTTGCTCAGCTACAGCTATGGTGATGATTTCCCTGAACTGGAGCTCTATGATACCATTTCCTTACGTGATTTCAACATATCGACCATCATCGGCGAGGGAGAAGAATATTCAAGCTTTGAATTCTATATTGCTGTCAAAGACAAGGCTGACAACCATGTCATGCGCTATTCTGTGAATAATTCCAATATTCCCCCGAGGATGCTGGACCAGGCCTATACATGGATCGAGCATTCACTGAGCATTGTAGGCGACGATGAGCTTATGCAGATTGCCCGTGACATAGATCACTATTCGATGCTCTCAAAGAATTCCAAGTACCTGCCGATGGCAACGCTGTTCATAGAGAACATCGGTACTTGCCTGAGAGCATTGAGAAGCCTTTTCATCACCCCCAATACCCTTCCTTGGGATAAAAAGGAAGAAAGCATACACCAACTCATCGGGTTCATCAAGAAACAGGGACGACGCAGTGAAATCGAAACAATCAACGGCATATTTACCGAAGAAATAAACCGGCTGGCACTGCAGGTCCAGGAAAATGGACTTGACAAAAGCAATGTCACCTACCTCATCGGCTTCCTTGCGTTGACCAAGAATGAACAGCTGGACATCGACATGAAGAATCTCCAGAACAGCTGCTACCCATTTGTCACCGGTAAGAATCCTCTTCCAGATGAATGCAAGGATGATTTTGCCCAACTGAAGACATTGCTTGATTTTGCATAGGATGCAGGAACAGATATCGGACAGATGGCATTTTGCCATAAGAAACTGTCCGATATTTATATTTTCAATATAATAAAGAAACAATTACAATATAATTATATAATAAAAACACTTATAAACATGCAGTTAAATACTATATAATCGATATCAGTCAAGCAACTCCTTTGCATGCTCAAGCGATACTTTGCTGTTTGAATCACCTGAAAGCATCCTGGCTATTTCCTTTATCCGGGCTTCACCGGTCACCGGTACGACAAGGGAATAACTCATGCTGTCGCGGACTTCCTTGTGCACGACAAGCTGACTGTCAGCCTTGCTGGCTATCGAAGCAAGATGTGTAATTGCCAAAATCTGGGAAGAAAGGGAAAGATGTTTGAGTTCCTTTGCAACATTTGAGGCAACGACACCTCCTATCCCAGCATCGACTTCATCGAACCAGAGGGTTGCAACGGGATCTTTCTCCCGTAGCGTCGCCTTTATCGCAAGCATTACCCTGGAAAGTTCGCCACCGCTGGCGATTTCAGCCAAAGGCCGTATCTCGAGTCCCGGATTCGCGCAGAACATGAAGCTGACTCTTTCACTTCCCTTGTCATACATCCCGCAAGGTTCAAGCTGTATCGAAAGAACGGCATGGGGCATACCAAGACCATGGAGTACTGAAACAATTTCCTTGCCTAGGGCAAGGGAACCCCTTTTTCTTTTTTCAGAAAGCTTGCGCCCTGCTTCGGCGCAGGCGGATGTCGAAGATGCAATTCTTTTGTCCAAGTCTGCAAGATCCGTCTCACCGCTCGTCAGGGAATCCACTTTTGACCTTGTTTCATCACGAAAGGACAGTACCTGTGACAATGTAGGTCCATACTTTCTCATCAATCGTTGCAATTGGGCCAGCCGGGACTGCATATCATCGAGTTCTTCCTGGCTGTAGGTCATATGGGTCAGATAATCCCTGAGACTTTCATAGATATCCTCACACTCAATCTGCACGCTGCTGAGCCGGGTTGCATAGCTGGAAAGCCCACTATCATGTCCGGCAGCCTTCTCAAGGCAATCCGAGCCTTGTCCAAGCTCACTGAGGATACCGCCACCTTCATAGGACCGGAGCAACTCGACCGTCTGCTGCAGGTTGTCATGTATGTTCTCAAACTGACTCGACCGATGGATTGCATCGGCAAGCTGTTCATCCTCACCTTCCTTAGGCGCAATGCGATCAATTTCCTGAAGGGCAAAACCAAGATAATCTTCTTCCTTCTTGCCTTCTGCCATCAACCTGATCTTTTCTTCACGTTCCGCCACAAGCCGGGAATGCTCCGTAAAGCAGGCCTGATAGGCAGACAGCTCTTTCCCATCATCCGCATAGCTGTCAACAAGCTGGAGCTGTTTCTCTTCCTTCAGCAGGGACTGATGGGCATGTTGGGCAGATATATCGACCAGATGCGAGGTAATCTGCAGCAGATCACTCCGGTTCACCGGGGTATTGTTGATATAGCTCAATGTCCGCCCGTTTGATTTCAGGACACGGCGAATGATCAACTGGTCATCCTCAGCAGGCAAATTGAGAGACTGGAGCAATTGGTTGACACTTGACTGTTGCTCAAGGACAAACAATCCGCAGACACTTGCACTTTCACAGCCGACACGGATCGATGAGACATCGCCCTTGCTGCCAAGCAGCAGGGAAACAGCTGAGAGCATGATGGACTTTCCTGCTCCTGTCTCTCCCGTTATGGCCGTAAAGCCCTTGACAAATTCTATATGTGCATCTTCAATCAATGCATAGTCATGTATGTCCAAGGTCTCAAGCATGGGTTATTCCTCCTCCCGACCAATGCAGCTTGTCCCTGATGATATCAAAGCCTGTACGTTTAGCCGGAGTAATAAGCAGGGCCTTGCTCCGGGATTTTTCAATTTCAATCTCATCACCTTCTTCCAAATTGAAATTGACCTGTCCATCCAATGATACCATCAAGTCCGTACGTTGGTTGGAAAGGACGTTGACACAGACGCTGGAATCGCCGGAAACGACCAGCGGCCGGTTGGAAAGGGTAAACGGACAGATTGGCGTGATGATCAAAGCTGAAAGGTTCACATCGACAATCGGTCCACCAGCAGCAAGGTTATAGCCAGTGCTTCCTGTCGGCGTAGCAACTATCATCCCATCAGCACGGAAGGAACCTATGCAGGTATCGTCTACGCACATACCAAGGCTCACTACCTTGGTAATGCCATAGGAACCGACAGCGACTTCATTGAGAGCCGTACCATTGAAAATGGTCTTTCCCTCCCTCACGACATTGGCTTTTATCGTAAGCCTGCGATGGATTGCGTAGCCGGTATCGTTGCCTTCAAGGTAGCTGTCAAGCACTGGTCGCCATTCTGATGCAGAAATTTCTGTTATATAGCCGAAGGTCCCGATGTTGACTGCCATTATCGGAATACCAAGATCCTGCAGGTACCTTACGCAATATAGGACGGTACCGTCTCCTCCAAGGGAAATGACCAGATCGGTCTGGCTAGGGCATTCAAGGACTTCATAGCCTTCGAAAGTCTTGAATACCATGCACGGGATCGAAATAGAGTGCAGGTAAACAGAAATCTCCTGTGCCACAGCCTTGACCTGTTCTTTTTTCCAATTGGCGACAATTACGATATATCTGGGTTTTTTCAATATGCACTCCTTACGGCAAATGAGAAATCACTTTTATCAGTGTATCAACTTCGCTTCCTTTCAGAAATGGATAAAGGGGAAAAGATACAGCACGGAGAAGCGCAGGCATTGCCTGAGGGAAAAGGGCATGCTTATCCTTTACCGCCGCTCCCAGTGATTTGTCAAACATTTTTCTGCAGGAAACATGATATTTCTCTGCAAATTTGATTACATCCTCGCTTTTGGAATCCAAGACAACGGGAAAATTCCAACCATTGGTATCAAAATCAAGGCTCCCGTTGCCAAACGGTTTATGGTCAGTTTTCAAAAGTGCATCATGAAACAGCCGATAAAGTTCCCTTCTGCGTTCCAGCTGTGCATCAAGGGTAGACAGCTGTACGATACCTAACGCCGCATTCATATCAGGAAGCTCTTCCCAAGGTTCGGTGCCACAAAACCAATCATGGATCGGTTTTTTCCAGCTTTCTTCCTTATAGAGAATTGCGGCCCCTCCTCCGCAGGAAAGTATGTGCTGCTCTTCAAATGCACAGATGACTATGTCACCGATGCTCCCAGCTGTAAGCCCATCATAGGAAGAAGCAAGACTCTCCCTAATATCCTCAATGACAGGAATCCCAAGGCTATGGTAGCTTTCCTCGGAAGGAATCTGAGAATATGGCTCATCAACCAATAATACGGCATCATTTTCCTTGGAAAGTGCATCCAAGGCACTTGAAGTTGACAGGCAGCCATTTTCCCGGTTGATATCACAGAGTACCAATTTTGCACCCAACCGTCTTGCGGCAATACCGTATACAGCAGGGGAAAGGACAGAAGTCAAGATGGCAGATCCTTCATGGACCCCACAGACTGACAGTGCAGCCAGCAACGCCTGGAAATAACTCCGCAGTGCCATACCACCCTTCATGTCCAAGCGGGTACATAGCAGGGATAAAAATTCCTTTTTCCTTTCTCCTGGACCTATCCGTTCATCGACCATGGTCTGCAGGACTGCCTGCATATCTTTGCGCCGTAACGTAGGCTTTACAAATTGGATTAACTGTGCCACATCATACCTCTGCAATAGTATATGCGATTTTATTCATTTTTTCCATTAGATTCTGCAGCGATACTGCCGATAGGTATACCCGAAAGGGCAAAAAAAAAGACCCGAAGGGCCATGGAAGGGAAAAAGAAAGGGGTCCGGCGGCTGCCTACTCTCCCGCCAGAAGGCAGTACCATCGGCGCAGGGGCGCTTAACTTCCGTGTTCGGGATGGGAACGGGTGTGCCCGCCCCGCCATCGCCACCGGACCCGGCCAACGCCCAGGGGCACCAGGAGAGTCCCTGGTACACCCGGCCTTGGCCCTGCGGGGGACCGCAACGACAATATGGTCAAGCCTCACGGCTGATTAGTACCGGTGGGCTGCACGCGTCGCCGCGCTTCCACCCCCGGCCTATCGACCAGGTAGTCTCCCTGGTTCCTTCAGTCCCCCACAGGGGGGATGGGAAGTCTCATCTCGGGGCGGGCTTCCCGCTTAGATGCTTTCAGCGGTTATCCCTTCCGGACGTGGCTACCCGGCACCTGCCGCTGGCGCGACAACCGGTACACCAGAGGTCCGTCCACCTCGGTCCTCTCGTACTGAAGGCAGCTCCCCCCAGACTTCCTACGCTCGTGGCAGATAGGGACCGAACTGTCTCACGACGTTCTGAACCCAGCTCGCGTACCGCTTTGATTGGCGAACAGCCAAACCCTTGGGACCTGCTCCAGCCCCAGGATGCGATGAGCCGACATCGAGGTGCCAAACCTTGCCGTCGATATGAACTCTTGGGCAAGATCAGCCTGTTATCCCCGGAGTACCTTTTATCCGTTAAGTGACGGCGCTTCCACTCGCTGCCGCCAGATCACTAGGACCTACTTTCGTACCTGCTCGGCCTGTACGCCTCGCAGTCAAGCCGCCTTGTGCCCTTGCACTTGCAGGATGATTCCCGACCATCCCAAGGCGACCTTCGCGCGCCTCCGTTACGCTTTCGGAGGCGACCGCCCCAGTCAAACTCCCCGCCTGGCACGGTCCCCGCGCCGGTTCACGGCGCGGGTGAGGAGGCTGGAAAGGGAAGGGTGGTATTTCACCGGCGGCTCCGCCCAGGCTGACGCCCGGGCATCCTTGCCTCCCACCTATCCTACACATCCCTGCCCAGCCCCCAATGCCGGGTTGGAGTAAAGGTTCACGGGGTCTTTCCGTCTAACCACGAGTACCAGGCATCTTCACCTGGACTTCAATTTCACCGGACCTCACGCCGAGACAGCGCCCATGTCGTTACACCATTCGTGCGGGTCGGAACTTACCCGACAAGGAATTTCGCTACCTTAGGACCGTTATAGTTACGGCCGCCGTTTGCTGGGGCTTGGGTTCGCCGCTTCGCCCTGAAGGCTGACGGCTCCCCTTGACCTTCCAGTACCGGGCAGGTGTCAGTCCATATACTTCCCGTCGCCGGTTCGCATGGACCTGTGTTTTTGGTAAACAGTCGCATGGGCCATTTCTCTGCGGCTCCCCCTGCGGGGAGCCATACTTCTCCCTAGGTTACGTATGCATTTTGCCGAGTTCCTTAGCGTGAGTTCGTCCGTACGCCTTCGCATTCTCAGCTCGCCCACCTGTGTCGGTCTGCGGTACGGTCTCCCGGTGCCTTGCCTTAGAAGCTGTTTCTCGGCACCGCGGCTCGGCACGCTTCGCCGCCATTGCGGCGGCTCGCCGCCGGCTCACCTGGGCCGGGGGGTTTGCCTCCCGGCCGTCATAGGCCCGCCTTCCGGACAGGGACTACCGTCGCCCTGCCGTGCTCCGCCCCATGCTTCGCTCCGTCGAAACACCGGGAGGTGCGGGAATGTTGACCCGCTTCCCATCGGCTACGGCCTTCGCCCTCGCCTTAGGGGCCGACTGACCCTCGGGCAGATTGCCTTTACCCCGGAAACCTCGGGCTTCCGGCGGGGGGGGATCTCACCCCCCTTTCCGTTACTCATGCCTGCATCCTCTCTTCCGCCCCGTCCACGGACCCTCCCGGGCCCGCTTCGTCCGTTCGCGGAATGCTCCCCTACCCACAGCGCACAAGGCGCTGTGCCGCGGCTTCGGCGGCGTGCTTAGCCCCGTTGGATTGTCGGCGCGTGACTACTCGACCAGTGAGCTGTTACGCACTCCTTGGAGGAATGGCTGCTTCTGAGCCAACCTCCTGGCTGTCTGTGCAGTCACACTTCCTTTCCCACTCGGCACGCCTTGGGGACCTTGGCCGGCGGTCCGGGCTGTTCCCCTCTCGACGACGGCCCTTATCAGTCGCCGTCTGACTGCCGCGCATTGTACACCGGCATTCAGAGTTCGGTTAAACTTGGTACCCGGTGAAGGGCCCGCATCTATCCGGTGCTTTACCTCCGGTGCAGTCCACGCGACGCTAGCCCTAAAGCTATTTCGGGGAGTGCCAGCTATCTCCAAGTTTGTTTAGCCTTTCACTCCGAGCCACAGCTCATCGCAACCCTTTTCAGCGGATTTACGTTCGGCCCTCCACCGGATTTTACTCCGGCTTCAGCCTGGCCATGGCTAGATCACTTGGCTTCGGGTCCGCCCCGTGCAACTCGCGCCCTCTTCAGGCTCGGTTTCCCTACGGCTCCGGGACTCCTGTCCCTTAACCTCGCTGCACAGGACGACTCGCAGGCTCATTCTACAAAAGGCACGCCATCACCCTCTCGGGCTCTGACCGCTTGCAGGTCCACGGTTTCAGGTTCTCTTTCACTCCCCTCCCGGGGTCCTTTTCACCTTTCCCTCACGGTACTGTGCGCTATCGGTAGCCGCCGAGTATTCAGCCTTGGAGGGTGGTCCCCCCTGCTTCCGGCAGGGTTTCTCGTGCCCCGCCGTACTCAGGCTGCGCGCCAAGGCAGCCCCCATGCCGCCGGCTACGGGGCTTTCACCCGCTCCGGCCGCCCTTCCCAGGTGCGTTCGCCTGGCATGGGGGTTTCTTACTGCCCGGGTCTCCCCAGGCGCGCGCCTACAACCCCGCGTGCCCGAAGGCGCGCGGTTTGGGCTCCTCCCCGTTCGCTCGCCGCTACTTGGGGAATCTCGTGCTTGATTTCTTCTCCTGCCGGTACTCAGATGGTTCATTTCCCGGCGTATGGCTCCCGCACGCTGTCTTTCCTCACGTGCGGGCGGCAGGCTCAGCGCCTGCCGGGTTACCCCATTCGGACACCCGCGGATCACAGGGTGCTTGCCCCTCCCCGCGGCTTTTCGCAGCTTGCCGCGTCCTTCGTCGCCTGACGGCTCCCAGGCATCCTCCGTGGACCCTGTTCATTGCTTGACCATATTGTCCTTGCTGTCCCTTCGCTCTAAACTTCATAACAAAGATCATCATCCCACTGGAGGCAGGGGGACTCGAACCCCCGACCCTCGGCTTGCAAAGCCGATGCTCTAGCCAGCTGAGCCATGCCCCCGGCTCTGCCTCAGGGAAGACGGGAAACGGAAGGAAGCCCCGGGGGACCCCCTGGAAAAGGACCACCATGCATTCCGGGGCACGCCGCCTGTGAGCGGGGCGCGCCCCATGCCTTTCTTTGCAGAAAGGAGGTGATCCAGCCGCACCTTCCGGTACGGCTACCTTGTTACGACTTCACCCCCCTCACCGGGCATACCTTAGGCACCGCCCCCCCTTGCAGGTTGGACCGGCGACTTCGGGTACCCCCGACTCGGATGGTGTGACGGGCGGTGTGTACAAGGCCCGGGAACGTATTCACCGCGCCATGCTGATGCGCGATTACTAGCGATTCCAACTTCACGGAGCCGGGTTGCAGGCTCCGATCCGTACTGGGGCCGGCTTTGCGCGATTCGCTCCGCCTCGCGGCCTCGCTGCGCCCTGTACCGGCCATTGTAGCACGTGTGTGGCCCAGGACATAAGGGCCGTGATGACTTGACGTCGTCCCCACCTTCCTCCGGTTTGTCACCGGCAGTCCCGCCTGAGTGCCCAACTTAACTTGCTGGCAACTGGCGGCAGGGGTTGCGCTCGTTGCGGGACTTAACCCAACACTTCACAGCACGAGCTGACGACAGCCATGCAGCACCTGTGCGCCCGCCCCGAAGGGAAGGCCGGTCTCCCGGCCCGCCGGACGCATGTCAAGCCCTGGTAAGGTTCCTCGCGTATCATCGAATTAAACCACATGCTCCACCGCTTGTGCGGGCCCCCGTCAATTCCTTTGAGTTTCACCCTTGCGGGCATACTCCCCAGGCGGTGCACTCATCGCGTTGGCTTCGGCACCGGACCCTCAGGGCCCGACGCCTGGTGCACATCGTTTACTGTGCGGACTACCAGGGTATCTAAACCTGTTCGCTCCCCGCACCTTCGCGTCTCAGCGTCAGTACATGGCCAGGCATCCGCCTTCGCCACCGGTGTTCTTCCGGATATCTACAGATTTCACCCCTACACCCGGAATTCCGATGCCCCTTCCTGTACTCAAGCACCGCAGTTTCCAGCGCGTCCCCCCGGTTGGGCCGGGGCCTTTCACGCCGGACTTGCAGCGCCGCCTGCACGCCCTTTACGCCCAATGATTCCGAACAACGCTCGCCCCCTACGTGTTACCGCGGCTGCTGGCACGTAGTTAGCCGGGGCTTCTTCCGGGATTCACGTCATCCGCCGGCCATTCCCTGCCGGCGTCGTTCCCCCTCCCGAAAAGGACTTTACAACCTCACGGCCTCCATCGTCCACGCGGCGTCGCTCCGTCAGGCTTTCGCCCATTGCGGAAGATCCTTAGCTGCTGCCCACCGTAGTAGTCTGGGCCGTGTCTCAGTCCCAATGTGGCCGTCCACCCTCTCAGGCCGGCTACCCATCGTCGCCACGGTGGGCCTTTACCCCGCCGTCTAGCTAATGGGCCGCGGACCCATCCCCCGGCGCCGCCTCGGCGCCTTTCCCGCCGGGGCCCTTCCGGCCCTGGCGTCTCATGCGGTATTACCCGGTGTTTCCACCGGCTATCCCGCTCCGGGGGGCAGGTTGTCCACGTGTTACTCACCCGTCCGCCGCTCTCGGGGGGCCGAAGCCCCCCTGCCGCTCGACTTGCATGCTTAAAACGCGCCGCCAGCGTTCGTTCTGAGCCAGGATCAAACTCTCCGTCATCATATCGCGCGGGCCGAAGCCCGCGCTGCTCGATATCATTTCCGGCGTCCTCTCCTGCCGCTCCAAGAACTCACGACCGACTTCTTCAATCTGTCTGTTCTCTCATCCTTGAATTGACTCGGGAGCCCCCCCCGGCCGGGCACATGCCCGGCCGGTCGGCTTCCTTCCATTTCTCGTCTCCCCTTCGCTCTTCTTCTAAAAAAGACCTGCAGTCCCCGGGTCTCCCCGGCATCCTGCCCTCAGGCGCTCCTCTCGAAGCGCTCGGTCAACATAGCAGATTTGCTTTTCCTAGTCAAGGGAAAAAGCATTTTTAGATACTTTTTTTCTGATAATGTTTTGTAAAATTTACTGCCGGTAGGCAAGGAATTCTTCTATATGTCCTTCCACTCAGTAATTTCGCCGGTAATGTTTACTCGTACACTTGAGATATAGTTTCGGGCATCATCAATATACCGAGAAGTAATCTTCTGGTATTTCTTCTCGCCGCTTTCGGCAATGACATAGAAATAGCTGGTATAAAGTGAACTTGAGGAAAGTTTCTCGACAAGGAAATCCAACGAAAGTTCTTTCAGCATGCGTTCCCTTTCCTCTTCAGGAAAGCAAGAATTGAAGCGGGCATTATGGCTGTCATAATCGAACGTATCCCCATAATGCGAATTGTCTAAGTCATTCTTGCTGCTCAGGACAGTAAGGGTACGGGCACTGACATCTATATAGGCAAAGAATTCCACATTCAGGTTGATCAGCCAGTTCTTTATTTTCTTCTCAAGATATGCACGGTTTTCATCAGTTCCTATGAAATATGCTTCCAGTTCATCATTTGCACCATTGCGCATCAGGTAAGTCTTGAAACCGACGACCTTGTATTGGCCTTCCTTCGTCTTCAACTTGTAATGGCTTGTCAGCGTACGGGCACCTTCCTTGGACACCGCCCGCATCTGCTCCAAGTCAAGTACAGGATACCCATCGTCCAATTCATACGGAATCAGCTCGTCCAAGAATGTACGGACCGAAGTGATTGCCGGCAATTCATAATCACCATCGTCACAAACAGTGGAAATCGTATCCCGATCCAGATTGAAATGATAGGCAATGCAAGCCTCGGCCAACAACACGTCAAGGTTGTCCTTGACGCTCTTGTAACGGTCCTCTTCCTCCATCCGCTGCTGTACATCTTCCAAAGTAATGACAGCATCGATGTTCTCCCCCCGTCTGTACACCAACGATGTCAGCATGCACTTGTTCCACCGGGCCGAACCATCATCCATATGGCGCTGGAAGACAAACTGTTCCGACGTACTTCCTGCTCTCATGCGGGAAATTGCAGCATCAAGCAATTGCCTGTCTTCAGTTTTCTCGAAAAGTTCGTCACAGAAATTTTCCCTTGGGTATTCATCCGCACCATGATAAAAGGAATCGGTAGAAAAGACATAGTAATAATAGGAAATGCCATATTGCTCCAAGGCAACCACATACCGATGTTCGAGATCCTTGAATTCCTTGAGGTCATCAATCATGGCAAGTATATTCCCATTGCCATCGAGCTGACTGAAACGTACGCGAACCCAACCCGTCTGAAATGCCATCATCATCAAGGAAACATGGATATCACAGGTAACATCATTTCCATCTGCCATGATTTCTTCATAAGCACTGCAAAGCCGCAGGAGATCCTTTTCCGAGCAAGGCAATTTCTTGGTAAAGTCACGCAGACTTATATTTTCTTTCAGCCCGAGCTGTTCCACCAGGTTTATGTCAGGATGGGCCATCCCTGTATTGGTATCTATCACCACATAATGCAACTCTGCATGGAGCAGGACACGATGCATCAGGCTTCTGAGGGATTTCTCCTTGTCCAGCAGCTTTTGAAGCTCTGTCACATCATTGCACGTCAGAATATAGGTATTGTCATCATAGGAAATCTGAACCTGCAGCCATTGCCCTTCAATGGTCTGCAACACATCATAGTATCTTCCCCTCTTTTCAAGGATACTGCAGATGTATTTTCCAAGATTCCGTCCATCAGGTCCGTTAAAAAGTGTAAAGAAAGCCCCCTGCTGTACCAGGTCTATGATATCTTCCCGACTTTTTCTAAGGAGGCTACATAGCAATGTAGAAACAATAAGCGGTTCCCGCTTTCTCCCTTTCCCATTGTTCCGTACCACAAGCAACGCTTGGCTTTCCTCAGAAAGGATAATATCCTGAAGTGCAACTTTCTTTTTCAACTTCTTCAAGGAAGACCGTTTTTTCCATAAAATCAGCAGGCAGCAGACCACACCGACGACAAGACCCAATATCAAGACGAAATACAGCCACCACGGTCCATTTTCGGCTTCAGGGGATTTAGAAGAAAAAAAAGTCTGAAGCACAAAGGCATTTGCCGGTAATTTCGAAAGATCACCATTATGGGCAACAAGCTCAGTCATATTGATGATCGGATAGCTTGAGATGGAACCCAGCCTCAGCTTTGCAGGTTGTGCACCTTCCAGTATCTTGGTAACCAGTTTTGCAACGGCAAGACCAAGTTTTTCAGGAGCTATGACGATGCCACCGGCCAATCTGTAGTTGACTCCGATTCCCAATGTTGAAAACACAGGGGCGCTGACCGCATCACAGATGACATCAATGGCCCTCTCCAACGAAAAATGTTGAGTTGCAGTACTCAGCATGCCCCCATAGAAAAAAATGGTATGTTTCTGATCATATGAAGCAAGTTTCTTCTTCAGGGCATTCGTATCATATGCATCACTGTTGATGGTCACCAGCTTCAAGGCAAGGAAACCCTTCTGAGGCAGTATGAATTGCTTGGCGATGCCTTGGCTGGACAGAGTTCCGTCACATACCGCCACAGCCATATCTGCTGTCGGAAAGAATCGGGTAGCTATATCGAGTATGGAAGAAACACGCAGATCATCGGCATATCCGACATAATCAGGTTTCTTGTTTGCCTTTGCCGCAAGTTCATTGTCCTTTACGCCAAAGAAGACAACCGGTGTATCAGGAAAGAAAACCTGCTTGTATTTCAAGAAAAAGCTCAGGGCATCGTCACCGGCAACGCAAAGACATGCATACTGTTTTCCAGCCGCCGTTTCCTCCCCAAGCAGTTTATACAGCCGTGATGTAGCCTGGGCTTCCCCTAGATTGAGACTATCCATCCATAGCAAATCAAAATCATTGGAATGATAACCAGCTTCAAAACCAGACAACTGCCGTGTCATTTCCACGTCATCAAACGAGTGAGACCCTACGAAAAGCACGGGAGCCTCAGCCATCAGACACATGCTGGAGTTAATCAGGAAAAAAACAAAAACAAAGAACTTTTGTATTATCCTACACATATGTCATCCCCCGATTTACGACACCCTTAGTAACTGTATACTATGTTTTCCTCCCAATTGCAACAAAAACATATGCAATCGTCATAAGGAAATCAACTTAGTGATAGTAAAAGTTACTGTTTGCAAAGTCATGACATAGATGAACTATCTTCTTATGCTAATATCATTTTCCACAACAAAAATGACCATGCATCAGTTATTTTTGGTAACAAAACAGTAGGTCAATAGTAATCAAAATCAAGCCAGGAACAACTTGACCCCTTTTTCTTTCAAGACTCACCATCCCAAAAAGGACTTGTCTGCATAGGACTTATTAAAGTTATCTTTTGGTAGGACTCCCGCCATGGAAAGTTCACTCTCGTGCAATTATCCACCAAGGACAAGTACCATTGCAGTTTCATTATCGGCCAAAGTCTGGGCAACTTTCAGGGAATGGGTAATTACCGTCAGATCCTTTTTCTTCAGCAGGCTTTTTGCAAGTTCAGGGCAAGTCGTACCATTGTCAATGAACAATATGTTACCATCCTTAATCAATCAGTCTTGGCAATCCTGGCAATTTCATCATGCACATGCAGGTTATTGTAGGAAACGTGAGAAATGACGGCCTTGGCCTGCGCATCAACGATTTTCCTCAGCCACCTGATGACAACTTTCTGCCGTTTCCCTTTTCGCTGAACATAGAATCTTCAACTTCTACAATGATTCTCAAACATTTTTTTGCAAAGTGGTTGACGCACATTTACAGTTCTGCTATATTCCAAGTCGTTGCGTGGGCCGCTAGCTCAGCTGGTAGAGCAACGCCCTTTTAAGGCGTGGGTCACTGGTTCGAACCCAGTGCGGCTCAATGCTTTTAGGGCAAAGAGAAGAATCGTGTCTCCTTCGTCTAACGGTTAGGACTCAAGGTTTTCATCCTTGCAATATGGGTTCGATTCCCGTAGGAGATGATTACAGGACGCTGCAAGTTTGCCAGCGTCCTGTTTTTCATAAAGCAGATTCTACCCTTTTCCCCAACGATATCGGTTATGCTTACAGGTCAAGTCCGAATTCATGGAAGAACTGACGTTTTACGGCATCCTTCCCGCTTACATATAGTTTTCCATCATCTTCTACACAAAGCATCTGATCCAGGAAAAGTTCAAGTTGCCCATTATGGGCTCCACCACCCATCAGTCCATAGTTTTTCCAGTTTATCCCCGACGCATGTTCAAGCTTCCTGAATGTTGCCAGATAACGCAATGCAAGGAAAATTCCCATAAACCTGGCAGACCGCTCCTGCGTTTCACCAGGTTCCAGAAAGGCCACCTCAAGGAAAAGGTCCAGTTCATTCCTGTCATGGAACTGCACGGCAGAAAGATAGCCGTTGACGCCATGTCCTTCCAACATGACCAATTCATCGCTCCATGTTATAAAACCAGCAAGAAGCAGCTTCTTGTCGTCAATAGCAACATCAACAAGTTTACCTTTGTCATCGAATGTCAGATCAAGCAGCATCTCAAGCTTCTCCAGGTCAGCAATTTCATCTTTTGTATAGCCTTGGAAAAGATAGTCATAAGCCTCATCTTCCTCTTCTGTAGCCTTTGCCGACAGTATGTCATCACCCAAACAATGGTTATCGAAGGAAAAGGCGAAATAAGTGGAATAGTCTTCAGTGGTCATCGTTTCTACGATACCCACAGATTCCGTTCCCAAAGGATATCCGCTGACTTTTGATTTGATATCTTTTCTCAAAGATTCAGGAATCTTACCTCTCTTCCCTATCAGGGTATAAGGGATCCCCAATTCAGCAAGAAGTTGCCTGGTCTGCGTATCAGCAAGTTGTTCGTCCAGGCACAGACAAACCAATCCATAATTTTTTTCCGAAGAAGCATCAAGCACCTGCCTGACACCATCGATGCCAGTATCAGTAAGGAAATAAGTAAGCGGTATATTGCCGTCACTGTCATACATTACCCAGAAGAGGCCCTCAGTGCCATCTTTTCCGTAACCAGCAGAAACCAACAGGTATGGGTGCCCGTCTGCACCGTTGCAGGAAGACAACCAATTTGCAATGGACTGGTCCATATCATTGCCGCAGATACCGCTGCCGACCAGCTGAGTCCCTCCCTGCTGTTTTGACAACCACGTGTAAAAGGAAGGTTCCTCATCGTCTGCGGCAACTATGAGAAACTGACAGAAGGCAACAATCCACCCAAAGCAATCATTCCTTGGAAAATATTCCTTGAGATTGCCAAAGAACCCAGGGTCCTTCTTCAGCACCTGCCAAATGAAGTATCTGCTACCGAAAGGATATACCCGATGGTCAACCATCAGAGAATAGAACTGTTCGTCATCTGCACCCTTCAGTCCTTCGCCACCAGGGATGCAGGAAACATCCCAATCGCCGGGAAAAAGCAAGCTTTCAAAGAAAGAATCTCCCATCGAACCAAGTTCAGCAAAAGGAATGAACAGTTTTCCGGCAACCGTACCAAGCGGACGAAACATCTTCCCGTCTTTGCCGTTCTCTTTTTTCCCTGGGATATACATGCCGGCAAGCTTGGTCCCGTCCCGGAATTCCATGCACGCTACGGGCTTCATATCCTGTTGCTCTTCAAAAGGGTTCTTCATAGGATTCTCCTTGCTGGAAAGGCTACCCTAACCTTACTTTTTTTGCAACTGTCGAATTAAACCTACAATGACACAGCCTTTGATATGTACTAAGTGTGGCAAAGTTCCATTTTCAAAACAGGAATCACATTGCAAACTTTGCAGATTATGCTATAGTGTAGAAGTGTCAAAAAAGTACATCCGTAGAGGCAGGCCATCTTGCTTGCCCTCTGAGCCGGATAAATGAGGATCCGTAGGATCTCAACACCATAACAGGAGGAAAGCAGGGCTTTCGACATGCCTGAGCAGAACTTTCGATGACAACAGCACAGATTTATCAGATGATTGAAGAAGAAATGTATGAAATGCACAAGGAAAGGCCAAGGGTATCCTATGATGTTTTCCTTTCCAGTTGGTTTGTAGCCCACTGCATTGACAATGTGACAGACTACCCCTTGGAAAAGCTTCGTTTTGTCTGCCCTATGAAATTTTTCACTACCATGCTCCATTGTGAAAGTGAAAAGCATATCATCCTGCTGGCAACGTATTTCTTACCTGCAAACTATACCATTCCTGATCAAGTCATCAAGGATTTCGTCAGCTATCCTACGGATGTATTCCATGAAAAACATCCGAAGATGAGCCAAAATGCATTGTTCGACAAGGCATTGCATGATAAGGATTACCACATCTCCCTGACGCTTGTCACGACAAGCAACCAACCGTTGGAAGGTCGGTCATGGGCCATGCTCAATGAATTCAACAAGAATCTTGATACTTCATATCTCTGTAGGATAACAGCAAGGTATCTTGATTTGGAAAATATCAAGACATTCTACACCTATGCCCAAGACATTGATGCCTATGCCCAGGCCTTGGAAACAGAAATGGAGAATGAATGACCGACATGTACGACCTGAACCGGATGCGTGCGTATTTTGCCGAGGGAAATACATTCCCTTATGAAGTAAGAAAAAGAAATCTTGAGAAATTGTTTTCCCTTACCGAAACCTATGAGGATAGGTTGGCACAGGCTTTGTACCAAGATCTTGGAAAAAGCAAGGAAGAAAGCTACATGAGCGAGATTTCTGTCGTCCGCGGCGAGATCAAAGACTGCATGAAACACCTGAAGGGTTGGATGAAACCCAAGAAAGTTTCCAGTCCCCTTACGGTTTTTCCTGCAAAAAGCAGGACCGTAACCCAGCCGCGGGGACTGTGCCTGATCATGAGTCCATGGAATTACCCTCTCCTGCTTTCACTCTCACCGCTTACTTATGCCCTGTGCGCAGGAAACGTTGCCGTACTCAAGCCGTCCCGGTACAGTACCAACACCAGTACAATACTCAGACAGATGCTCAGTGAGAATTTTTCCAGCGACATTGTCCAAGTAGTCGAAGGTGGGCATGAGGCAAACCAAGCTTTGCTTGAAGAAGAATGGGATCTGATCTTCTTTACAGGTTCGAAGACTGTAGGGAAACTGGTCATGTCAAAAGCCAGTGAACATCTGACGCCCGTGGTATTGGAACTGGGAGGGAAAAGCCCTGCATACATCGATGCCAGTGCCAATCTGGACATAGCGGCAAAGAGACTGGCATGGGGCAAGTTCCTCAACGCAGGACAGACCTGTGTGGCCCCTGACTATGTACTTATCCAAAAACAGGTATTCCTGCCCTTCCTTGCCTTGCTCAAGAAACACATACAGGAAATGTATACGCCAAGCCCCATTTATAACAAAGATTATCCGAAGATAATAAACCCGAAGCATTTTGACCGTCTCGTCTCATTGCTCAGGATGGGACAGCTTAACCTCGGAGGGCAGTATGATCCCACGACTAGGAAAATTGCACCGACTGTGCTGGTCAATCCGGAACTTGACTCGCCTCTTATGCAGGATGAAATATTCGGACCTATCCTGCCGGTGCTGAAAGTCGATGATTTCGCCCAGGCCATGGCTTTCATTGAAAAGAAGCCAACGCCTCTGGCCTTCTACCTTTTCTCAAAAGATAACGGGCAGATAAAACTGATGGAACAGAGACTCAGGTTCGGTGGCGGGTGCATCAATGACTGCATCTTGCATCTGGCAAATCAGAATATTCCTTTCGGAGGAGTCGGACAAAGCGGCATGGGCAATTACCATGGACAATACGGCTATCTCACATTCAGCCATCAGAAGGCAATACTTGAAAAAGGTTACCATATTGATATAGCCTTGCGTTATCCACCATATGAAGGAAAAATGAAACAGTTCAAGCGCTTGCTACCATAATTTCATGCCAACTAGCCTCAAATATTATGTGATAATTTCTTCTACGGACAATCTTCTGTAAAAAGCAGGAAGATCCTTTATCTGTCATTGCAACCTAGAAAATTTATTGGTACGATAAGGGACATGCAAAGGAAAAACACACTTTTTCACTTGACGTGGTGTATCAGAGGAGTTGCACTGGGCTTGATCATTGGCCCTATAATTACGTTACTGACAGATTTGGTCCTTTTTGGCACAAATCTGAGGATTGCACACCCTTGGCTTCTGTTGACCATTCCGATTGTTGCAGTACTGGAACAGCTGATACGGTCCCGTAGCGGAGAAAAAGTCGAAAACAGTGCTGCCCAGATCATCAATCTCATAAATGAGACATTCAATCCGATAGAAGAAAAGAAAGAATCAAATACCACTTTCCTTGATGACAGAGGCTTGCCGCCCGTAATCCTTGCACCGATACTGCTCGTCAATACATTTCTTACCCATATATGCGGAGCGTCAGGAGGCAAGGAAGGTGCAGGCGTACAGATCGGTTCCGCGGTTTCTGCAATGGCAGCAAAGGCAGAAAGTCGGGTATTCCATACACGCTATGACCCGCGACTGAGGGAAGCATACCTGATCTGCGGTGCAGGAGGAGCCTTTGCAGCGTTGTTTTCCGCACCTCTTTCAGGTTGCCTGTTCGGTATGTTTTTTGCAAATCCCAGGGTAAACAGAAATGACACATTCCTGCCTTGCCTGGCTACATCGATGTCTTCTGCACTCAGCAGCCAAGCTCTGGGCATACCAAAGATAGCAGTGGTTACACCAGGACTCATGCAATTCTCCACGGCCATTACTCTGAAAGTAGTACTGGTAGGCGTCATCTTCGGCCTCATCGGACGTTTCTTCTGTTTTTTTACCCATGAACTTCGGGAATACTTCAGGAAGATCAGCAAGACAAAGACACATTCTGAGTTCTACGCAAGCATTTTGCTGGTTGTCCTGACGGGTATCTTCTATCTCATAAACCATGATTTTGACTACAACGGACTTTCCACCCCACTGATTGAAACCGCTGGAGAGGGAGAAACCCCGCTTATGGCTCCTATATATAAGTTGGTTTTGACTGCAGTTACAGTTGCAGCAGGTTTCACAGGAGGCCAGATTGTTCCCTTGCTTGTCATCGGTGCAACTTTTGGCTCCACCTTTGCAAATTTGCTTGACATGCCGGCTGCCTGTATGGCAATGTTCGGAGCGATGGGGCTATTGAGCAGCGGCAGCAAACTGCCTATGGTCTGCTTCCTGCTAGGATTGGAAATGTTTGGTACAGCAAATTTTGTATATCTATTTGCGGTAACGGTAATTGCCTTTTCCGTATCCGGAAACAGAAGAATATTTGAGTCTCAGATAGCACCGGTCTAGGAGCAAAATGATTATTGATTAACTGATTACTGTATGTTATTATCTTTTACCCGGTTACAAGGACGGAATAATATATGAACGCAAAGACAACAAGAAACATAGGGATCATGGCCCATATAGATGCAGGTAAGACAACTACGACTGAACGGATTCTCTACTACACAGGAGAGAATCATCAAATAGGAGAAGTCGACAACGGAAATGCCACGATGGACTGGATGGAACAGGAACAGGACCGCGGTATAACAATCGTCAGTGCAGCCACGACCTGCAGATGGAAAGATCATCAGATCAACATCATCGATACCCCCGGTCATGTTGACTTCACTGCTGAGGTCGAACGGTCATTGAGGGTCCTTGACGGAGCCATTACCGTCCTCTGTGCCGTCGGAGGAGTCGAGCCACAGACAGAAACCGTATGGCGTCAGGCAGACAATTACAAAGTTCCACGTATTGCTTTTATCAACAAGATGGACAGACTGGGAGCTAATTTCTACAATGTTCTCGATGAACTGAAGGAAAAACTTGGAGCACACCCGGTTCCTTTGTACATTCCCGTAGGCAGTGAAAGTGATTTCAAAGGAATCATTGACCTCCTTTCCATGGAAATGCTTACTTTTGATCCCACTGACCTAGGTGCTACAGTCTCAAAGCATCCGATTCCGGCCGACATGCAGCAACTTGCAGCAACATGGAGAGAATCTCTCATCGATGCAAGTTCAACCTATGATGAAAAGATTATGGATTTCTTCTTTGCTGAAAAAGAAATCCCCTCAGAACTTATCAAGCAGGCAATGAGAATCGGTACACTGAAAAGGGAATTGCTGCCGGTATTCGTCGGATCATCCCTCAAGGATATCGGAGTCCAACCATTGCTTGATGGGGTTGTGGACTATCTTCCGAGTCCTGATGAAATTACGACAGTCTACGGTACCGATCCCAAGAAAGGTACGAAGATACAGATACTCCATGATGAAAACGCACCAGCCCTCGCTTTGGTGTTCAAGATTCAGGTAGACAGGGAAGCAGGCCCACTCTCTTATGTGCGGGTCTATAGGGGCAAACTCAAGAAAGGTACCATGATCTTCAATGTCACGAAGAAGAAAAAGGAAAGGCTCGGCAGAATTCTCAGGGCACATGCAGACCGGTTCGAAGACCTCAATGAACTCGAGGCCGGTGATATCGGGGTCATCGTAGGTTTCAAACATGCTCAGACAGGTGATACATTGGCAAGTGAAGGGAACCAGATACTCTTGGAAGAAATCCACTTCCCCACTCCCGTAATCTCCGTTGCCATCGAGCCGAATTCACAAAGTGACAGTGACAAACTCAAGGCTGCACTCGCCCAGCTTTCGATGGAAGACCCTACCTTTACCTACAAGGACAATGAAGAGACAGGGACAACTGGTCATCAGCGGCATGGGTGAACTTCATCTTGATGTTCTTGTCACCAGGCTGACAAAAGAAATGAAAATCGCCGCACATGTAGGCAAGCCGCAGGTCACCTACCGAGAATCAATCACCTCAGCAGTTTCAGGAAGCTACAAGTTCAGCAAGCAGATTGCCGGCAAGAGCAATGAAGCAGTCATAGGACTTTCAATTGAACGGCTTCCACAGGGAAGCGATAACCAGATTATATTCAGTGCACCGACCAGGGGAATCCCAGAGGACATCATTGCTGCCATCAGACGAGGCATAGAAGGTGCCCTGCAAGGAGGTATCAAATTCGGTTATGAAGTATGTGAAATCAAAGTAGATGTCACTCAGATTACCTACAACGAGCTTACTGCCAGTGACTTTGCCTTTGAAGCCTGTGCTGCAATGTGCTTTGACCAGACTTGCAAGGAAGCTGGCCCCATACTTATGGAACCGATCATGAAGCTGCAGGTCATCGTACCGAACCAGTTCGTCGGAGAAGTCATCGGAAGCCTTACCATGAGAGGCGGTATCGTCAGCAGCATGGAATCACGACCGAATGCAGACCAGATCAATGCCGAAGCACCGCTGTCGGTCATGTTCGGCTACTCGACCGTCCTGCGTTCTGCTACCCAAGGACGAGGCAGTTTCTCAATGGAATTCGACCACTATGCGGAAAAACAACGATAGAAAAATCAATACGAGTTGTAATCTATGCCACACAGTCATCTGCTTTTGTGCCAAGCCTTATATTTGCAAAAGCAGTGATAGCTTGTCTTTTACCTCACGGAGCACAGTCTGGGAAACTTTTGCTCGAAGAGAAGCGTTTCTGGCTTGCCAGTCCAGACAGCGGACTTGATCTGCCAGAACGATTCCCGTCATACTTCCGAAGGCAGGAATGGAAACCTCAAATGGATATCCCTTCTTTTGGTTTGTGATTGGACAAATGAGTGCTAAACCTATCCGATTATATATCATTGGGTGTCAGCACACGCCCTCTTTGTTCATGTCCAGCCCGAGGAGTAAAATCCAGCCATACGATATCGCCCTCTTCGGGAATATAGGCTTCGCTTACCATTGCTCTTTGCCCGTTTCTTTGCCAAAGAAATCCTCAGCATGCATACTGTCAGGAGTAATTTGATCAAGTAGCTCTTGAAGTTTCTCCTGTCGTTTTTTTTGCACTGGTACAATTTTTATTCCATCTTCAATTTGTAATAGTTCCACAATGGAATCGATATCCAGACCTAAGTTATGCGCAAAAGTTGCAGGAATCCGAATACCAATACTATTGCCCCATTTTTTACTGCTACTTTCATTTTTTACTCCCAATAACCTAAAGCATTATGCTATCATCTGAAATATAGTATAGCGAATGATCATTTAGATTATTTTTATTTCCCAAAGCGTTCCAGTAGTTGCAAAGAGTGTCTCGCAACTAACCACGATGTCTCCTTACTTTAATAGTATAAACAATAGTTTAAACAAATTTAAGTATTTTCAGTAGCTTCCCCACAGTCACGATGTACACAAAAAAACAACTGTTCCATCAGAAGCAGATTGCCTGCGCATATTTCAAATCTACCAAAATACACAAAATAAAAAAAGACTACAGATAGTCTTATATACAAACAACGATATCAAAAGATTACAGCCTTTATGAAGAGAAGACTGTTGCTATAATTACAGAAAGAAAAAATTTTTGAACACATGGTTTTTACCTCACGCTTTCATTGCATACGCATGGTTTTTGTATTTCCAGACATATAGAATCAACGTTTCACTTACGAGAACGGCAACCAGCAAGGCGATACTTGCTGATAAATAATTTGACATATGTACTTGTGGGGCGTACCATACTCCTATACGCAACAGGCGTTTATGCGTAAGCAAGCCAAAGGAGGAACAATGAGCGTTACAAGTACAGACCTAAGGAATGTAGCCATCGTGGGCCACAATGGGACTGGAAAGACCTCTTTGATGGAACAAATGCTGTTCTCTGCAAAGGTAATTTCCAAGCCCCAGACAATCGAAAGCGGTAAGACAACCAGCGATTACACAGATGAAGAGATCAGCAAACAGATTTCTATCCATACCAGTCTGGCAAACCTTGACTGGAACGGGAAATGCCTCAACATCCTGGACACTCCCGGATATGCAGGGTTCATCGGTGAAGCTATCTGTGGCTTCCGTTCCTGCGAAGCTTCGCTTATGATAGTGGATGCATGCGAAGGAGCTCAGATCGAGACAATCAAGCTCTGGAGACGCCTAGACAACAGAAATAAACCACGGGCCGTGTTCATCAACAAGATGGACAAGGAACGTGCTGACTATACAGCAGTATTGGAAGACCTGAGAGCACATTTCAAGGCAACTTTCGTACCGACTTTCATTCCTATGGGTGAAGGTGAAAATTTTGAAGGGATCATCAACCTCATCGAAGACAAGGCATATTTCGTCGGTAAGGATGGAATTGAAACAGAGGGACCGATTCCTGCAACCTATAAAGATCATGAAGCAAAATACAGAGATCAGCTCATTGAATTTGCAGCTGAAGGTGCAGATGATCTCATTGAGAAGTACTTTGAAAACAACACCTTGGCTCCTGATGACATCCGAAGAGGCCTGAGGGAAGGACTTGCCGCAAACAAGGTCGTACCGGTATTCTGCGGTTCCACATTGAAAGGAAGCGGTATCATCAGCCTGCTCAATTTTATCCAGCATAATTTTCCTTCTCCCGTCGGACATCTGGAATGGATTACTGACAAGGATGGGAATCCCAAAGATATGCCTATCAGTGAGGATGGGGCACCAAGCGCTTATGTCTTCAAGACTACGATTGATCAGTTCAGTGGAAAACTGAGCTATGTGAAAGCCGTGACTGGCATGCTTGCAACTGATACAGAATTGACAAATCCGACCTTGGGCAAAAAGGAGCGGATAGGCAAGCTCTACAGGGCAATAGGGAAAAAGCTCATCGAAACCGATGGCCTTTCGGCCGGAGATATCGGTATCATTGCAAAAAGCAACATCACATGTACAAATTGTAGCCTGCTTGCTGATCCTGCAACACAGGATTTCACTTTCAGGCCTCTGTCACTTCCCTATCCGATTTACGCTCTTGCCATCAGTACCGATGACAAGAAAAGTGAAGACAAATTGAATGATGCCTTGCACAGACAGAGTGAAGAAGATCTGACCTTCAAGACAGGCTACAATGAAGAAACCAAGGAAAGTGTCATCATGGGCATGGGAGATGTCCACCTGCAGATGATATTGGACAAGATCTGTACAAAACAAAAGATTGTCGTACATACCAAGCTTCCGAAAGTCGCGTATCGGGAAACCATTACGAAAAAGAGCGGTATCATCGAGTATGCACACAAGAAGCAAAGCGGTGGACATGGCCAGTATGGTAAGGTAGTCATTGAAATTGCCCCGATCGAACGAGGCAAGCAATATGAGTTCATCAATGCCATAAAAGGCGGTTCTGTATCAAAGGGTTATATACCAGGTATCGAAAAAGGATTGCACGACAAGATGTCAGAAGGATATCTTGCAGGTTATCCATTGGTAGATATCGGCATTACGCTGCTCGATGGCAAGGAGCATCCTGTTGATTCTTCGGAAATGGCATTCAGACTAGCAGCAAAAGGAGCCATGGAGCTTGCCCTTGCAAAGTCTGGTGTGGTATTGCTGGAACCGTTCATGAAACTTGCGGTCTATATCGAAAACCAGTATCTGGGAGATATTCTTTCAGACCTTTCAAGTAAACGTGGACGGGTAACCGGTCAGGAAGAATTCGGACAACTTGTACAGGTCAATGCCGAAGTTCCCCAGTCTGCATTGCTCAACTATGCCATCGACTTGAAGAGTATTACCAGTGGTACCGGTAGCTTTGAAGTCGAATTTTCCCATTACGAGCCACTCAAGGGAAGAGATGCTGACCTAGTCATCCAAGCAGCAAAAGATGCAAAAGAAGCAGAATGACAGTAAGCAGGTAAGCTTTTCCTGGTAAATCAACACATGGGGTTATTGCAAAAGTCAATTTTGTAATAACTCCTTTTTTTTGCATTGTGCTAATAAGATTAACACGACCATGAGACTTGATCTCTTGCTTCGCTTTTCATCAGAAATATCCATTTCTCTGGATAAAAAGACGACATTGAATTCTTTGTTGTCCTTATGCAAATTCTAAAACAAATTGATTAGCCAATTAAAAATCAAAATTCTAGCGGCATTTCCACATAGCCATTGGATGACAGAAAATACGTTCAAGGTCCTTGCAATACGTGACAACGCAGCATCTAGTTAATTTCAATTTTCAGGTTATCTTTCATGCCACCGGCATCTTGGTATTCATAGACAAACGAATCCAGTGTGTGATAGTCTTTGACTTCGAACTATAAGCATAACCAGATGACTCCATAAATTTTGCAATATGCCCTGTTGCTTTCTTCCGTTCGGCAAGCATTTCGTCTTTTTGCAGGTTTTCTGTAAAATCCAAGTCAATAGCAACAGACAGACGTGGCAAATCAAAGATAGCCAAGTTGATTGCCGTACCACAATAAAATGATTCTATGCAATTTTAAATATCGTACAAATCTAATTATACCAGTAACAGAAAGATGCTGATTTACTGATGACCTTGACAATTTTATTACAGGAAAAGGGACTATTACAAAATTGGCTTTTTCAACAACTCCGTTATATTGCCTCTTGTTTTTCAATTTGCTATCATTTTTACGACTTTCAGATGATGAGGAGTAGCCTCTTATGTATGATTGGAAGGAAAAGATTGATTCACAAGTATCTGGGACATATGTAGTTCCGCTCTATCCGAAGACAGGTACTCCTGTTACCATCCGCTTGCAGATTGCAAAGAAGTAAGAAACGTTTTGTTATTCACCGACTTCGATGGAGAAACTGAAAGATTTACCTGCGAGAATCATGGCACGATGGCAGAAACCATTGTCCCGATGAAAGGGAAAGAAGCATTTTATTATTTTTCCCTCCAGGCAGAGCATCGATGTTGGTATTTCAGCAAGCTCGGACTTACGGAGGCATTACCCTCACAGAGGGATTTTTTCTGTCTGAAGGCAGATCTCCAACCGGCTGCATGGGTAGCAGAGGCAACTTGCTATCAGATTTTTCCAGACCGTTTCAGAGATGGTAATCCCGCCCTTGATCCGAAAGGACGGTGCCTACACCTTTGACGGGGCACAGGTCCGGCACAAATCATTTTCTGAGGCACCGCTTCCTTTCGACAAAGCAAGATGTCTTGATTTTTATGGAGGAGACCTACAAGGGATCATCGACAGTATACCCTACTTCAAAGAGCTGGGCATTACCTGCCTGTATCTCAACCCGATCGGAGACAGCCGGACTACCCACCGATATGACTGCTGTGACTTTTTTCACGTCGATCCAAAACTCGGTGGCGATGAAATGTTTGAAAAACTGGTCAAGGAACTTCATAAGAACGGTATAAGGATCATCATAGATATTTCAATCAACCATACCGGAACAGAGAATCTCTGGTTCAAGAAAGCACTTGCAGACAAGAACTGTGAAGAGGCTTCCTTTTACTACTTTGATGAAAACGGTAAACCGTCCTATTGGGAAGGTGTTCCTACGCTTCCACAACTCAATTATGGTTCAGAAAAACTAAGACAGCTGATTTACAAAGACAAGGACAGTGTCCTCAGGAAATTCCTAAAAGAACCGTATTGCCAGAATGGCTGGAGATTTGACGTAGCCAATGTAGTCGGCAGGCATGGCAGTGATCAATTCTGCAAGGAAATATGGAAGGAAGTCCATAAGGCAGTAAAGGAAGAAAATTCCCAAGCCTACATGGTCGGTGAATGCTGGGTCGATGCTACAGCTTACCTTCAAGGTGACATGTGGGATGCAACGATGAACTATGTCGGTTGCAGCAGACCATTGAGAAGATGGATGGGAGAGATTGACCGCTTCCAGATGGAAGGTTGGGGTACCGACCCTGGCAGTACCATCCCCTATTCAGGGACAGACCTTCGGACAGCACTTCAGTCCCAGTTGGAAAGTCTGCCCACCCAAATGTGTTTTCTTCAGATGAACCTTTTCGATTCCCATGATACACCGAGACTTCATACCAATACCGAGACAATGGACAAGAAACTTTATGCAGGAATAGTCATGTTGACTTATCTGCTTCCAGGGATGCCAAGCATCTACTATGGAGATGAAATCCAACTTGCAGGAGATGTCCATAGCGTAGAAGCCTGGCGTTATCCGATGGAGTGGGACAGAAGCAAATGGGATATGGATATCCACCATCTTTATTGTGTTCTCGGAAAACTTCGCAGAGACTGGGCAGAGGTATTAGGGAACGGTTCATTTGCTTTCTTGGCTGCAGACAGCAAGACAATGGTCTTTGCCCGTTACACGACAAACCAAGCACTTATTCTTATCCTCAACAGGGGCAAGGCAAGGTCCTTTTCCTTCAGGACCTGCCAGCTGAACGGGAAAAAAACAGCTGTACTGATGGGAAGCGGCAGCGCAGAAGCAGTGCCGGATGCCATTCTTTGTCATCTGGAAGAAAGAGAAAGCCTGTTGCTTGCCCTTACTTAGATTGACATTACCATTAGGATTGCTTTCTTGCTCTCAAGGTTGCAGAAGATTTTCAACTCGACGACTATTTTCTTTATCTTTATAAAGGTATCTGTTGTGATTCTTTCATCGCAACAAATACCTTCTGCTTTTTCAAAACTTCAGGAAAAACCTTGAAGGGCTAATTTCCATCGAGAAAATGCATCAAATCTATCTATAGAAAACATTGAAAAGGAAAATGATTTCATGCACTGTAGCGACGTTACTGAACAGACATTTTGACCAACAACATCACTACAAACGTTTTTCTTATCCCTGTCTGATTACTAAAGTCCGACAGAACAGCCGACTGTCAGCTGCATATCCAAAGCATTTGAACCAGATATGTTACCCTTGTTTATGGTATAGACGACATCAGTCTGTGCAAAAACTTTCATGAACTTCAGGAAATAACGGCTACCGCTGAAACCAAGGTCAAACATATTGATAACAGCATTTCGATCTTCTGGATCGGTCACGCCAATAGTTTCATAATCATCATCAGCAAATGATCCGGACCACGAGGTTGTCGGAGTAGACAGATTTGCAATATCATCACCTGCTCCACCAGCCCATTTTGTATACTGGTCAAAGACTCCATGGAGCATATACATGAAGTTAATATCTGTCTCCCATTTACCAAGTTTCCGAGCACTGAGGTTCAGGTTGCCGACAATGGCATCTCCACCATAGGGATAACCAAGGAAGGTGTTTTCATAGACTGCGGACCTGTTGGATGCCGATTCTCTAAAAGCCACGACATAGCTGATACCATAATCAAAGTCACTTTGGCTGGTACCATATCTCAGGTAAAGCAGAGGATCAGTATAGGCAAACTCAACGTTTGCCTTGAGGATGACCCCATCGTCCTTGACCTTGTAATAGGTTGCTCCGGCCAAGTAGCCAAGAGCAGGCGGAAGATAACCATCTTCACCAGCTTCATCTTCACCCGGCAACACAAACTCATCGACCACAACCTGACCATAGAAATTCAAATTCTTCAGCAAGGTAGTATCCATTTCAAATCCCAAGAGAGAATTTGCATTGGCTCTGATATAATAGTCATGGAAAATAGCAGCCGGACTGATATACCTAGGATCAATATTCCCGTTTGCATCTTGGAACATAATTGTCTCATTCAAGGCAAAACCAAGCTTGTCATGGAACATCCGCCATTCAAGCCTATGTCCCATGAACATGTAGAGGCCATCGGAAGCATCTTCGGCTTCAAGTCCTGTAGTTGGGTTAGTGTCACCATCATCCATATAATCCTCTGGATAAGGATAGAAAGCAGTCAGGAAGGTATACTTGTAGTTGCTACCGAATGCCGTTGCCTTTGCAAAAGTCTGATACGGCAGATTGTCACCCAGCACCAGATTACCGGTCGTACCTGCACCCCACTTGAGCCTGTCACGGCCTATTTGGAGGTTCCAATAATTTCCACCAAGGGAAATAAAGGCTCGGTTGGGACCCATGATGCTGATATCACCGACGGTACCCTGTTGCCCAATGCCAGGGATGTTGGTACTGTACTGCTGGTCTCCCCAAACAGAACCATCAGCAAAGTTGGTATTGAGGCCGAAGGGATATGCCACGCCTATATACAGATTTCTGAACAGCCAGAGACCTGCAGTTGCATCTGCAAACGGAGCGGGAGTTCCTTCTTTCCAATCACCCTGCAGATCGTAATCGGTCGGATTGGTCTGCGCGTACGCTTCCGCTGTCGCCTCCCCTGAAACTTCCAATGCAACAGCAGGAAGCGACACAAGCGGATTAAGGTCAAGGGCGTCTTCAATGTGCTTGTAAAGTACTTTCTGTCCCTTGGTAAGTGAATTCTTATTGATCTTTGAAAGCATCAAAGCCAACTCAGCATCGCTATATGGAGCTGTCTGTGACGGCAAGGACATACCCTGCGTTACATACAGCGCATCCATGGCATCGATGAGATTACTGTCAAGTGAACGTATCTTCTGCATATTCTGCCCTGCGTTCAGGCTCATAAGGCAAGATGCAGCACCAATCACTACCAAACAAATATTTCTTTTCATATTATGCATGTACATCCTCCTTAGAAAGCAAGCTTCACGCTGACATTAAGCTGAAGATCAGAAGCCGTCACCCCGCTGACATTCCTGAAATTTATGCAGTAAAGATAATCTGCTTCCGTAAGTACTGAAAGTCCTTTGAAAAGGGTGCATTCACCTCCGAGAGATGCAATGAGTGTCTGTGAAATTGCATTGCGTGATGAAGGAGCACTGTATCCTCGGTCTGTGGCTTCTCCATCAGTAAGCTGAGAAGCTGCACTATGTGAAGAAGTCAGAAAAACCTGGCTGGCATCTGCTGTATAGCAGGTGTAGGCATCATAGGTGCCGTGCAGCATATACATCATGCTTGCGTTGAGCTTCCATGAATCAAGTCCAAGAAGTTGGGCCCCGATCTTGCCGACAAAGGCATCGTTGCCCCATTTATACCCAAGGAACTTGCTGTCATATATAGTATCATTGGAAATAAGGAAAAATCTGGAAGCTGCAACAAATCCGATACCTACATCCCCTTTGCTTTGAGATTCACCGGTGGTACTGGCCAAGTACAGATATGGATTTGTGTATGCAGCCTCAGCGTACAGCTTAAGTACCTTCAGGCCTCCCAAAGCCTTGATATGTTTCGCGCCAAGGATAAGTCCATAAGCCATCGTTTCATCTGAAGTAAGACTGTCGAGAGCTCCTTCAAAGTAAATCGTCCAACGGGGTTTCACCGTGTAGTCCATGCTCAATGTCAGCATAGGATTGAACTTACCGTCATCAGAAGTATATGAATCGTAGATACCCTCGATGACATCGGTACCTCCGCTGGAGAGATACATGAAAGTCGGTGCAAAAGCAATGCCAAGCTTCCCTAGCTGGGTTTCAAGCCTGACACCACCATGGACAAGGACTCCTCTTATCTCATCACTCTGGCTGTCACCTTCATAAGGTACGTCATCGTCAGCACTGACGCTTTCATCATCGGAAATGTAAGCATTGGGATCAGTATAATAAGAGTTGACTATGACCAGCTTGGACCTGCCGTCGAACCATGAGAACTTGAGTAAATTCTCAAATGGCATAGTTGCACCCCAGTCAAGGCTACCGCTTTCCCCGTTGCCCCATCTCATACTGTCTCTTCCAAGTTCCAGATTCCAGTTGCTGCCACCGGCAGTCAGAAAAGCCCGGTAAGGGATATTGAAATCAATGTCATCCATAACTGCCGGAGCAAGAAGCGGAATATTGGTCGAGTATGTTACAGAGGCAAATTTGTCTCCAGGAAGATCACCAAGATTCTCGGTATTTCCTAACGTAAACTCGCTGTACCCATAGAAATTGTTGCCAGCCCAAGTCTCAAGAGACAGTTTGAAAGGTTTTTCCCGTTCACGGTACGGTCTTTGCCAATACATACTGCCACTGAACTGATCGGTATTGGAATTATAGTACCCCTCAGCAGCAATGTCACCACTAAAATCATAGCTGACACCTTTGCCTTTCCCTTTCGGGACGGCACCATTGATAAGGTTGACAAGCTTATCATATAGAGCCAGTTCATGGGCATTCATCTTCGACCTGTCAAGCCGCTTCAGCATTGCCTTCAGTTCTGCATAGCTGTAAGGAGCAGCAGAAGATGGCAAAGGCTTTGACTGCGAAAGATATAAGGCTGTTATTGCTTCATATATCTGATTATCAGAAATATTGGTAAGTTTCTGAAGATTTTCGGATGTTCCACGTTCTTCAGACAGGGCACTGATATCTACCCCTTTTTCATCCTTTACTGTAAGTGATGAGTGTAAATCCGATTGTGTCAAGCCGGTAGCAAAAACCGAGGACATCACGAGTACCAGCAAAGCTGAAACAATGGGAACTTTGATCCTCAATAACATAACAGACATGTACCTCCTGCATAATCATCTTACATACTCTGACCGACAGCAATGTGAGAATTTTTGAGCAAAAAACATTTCATGCAGCATACTGCATGAAAATCCTAGCATTGCCAGGTCATAAATACACACATAATACATAAACAACTGTTTCATTCTTTAGGATACAGAGAATAATTGCAATGCAGTCAGAATTGAATAAAGCAAAAAAACTTATCAAGACGAAAAACATTTTATATCGATATACCAGTCACCCATTCATTTTTGCAACTTGAACAGCAACAAATCAAAAGATTCTTCAATTGTCAATCCGGCAGTATCAGCATGGAATACTACTTTATTTCCCTCTCTGGAATATAACACCAGAAAATCCAAAACAGATTTCCAGTCTAGCAGATTTACGTATTATTCCTCTCAACCTGAATCAGGCAACAACTTCTTTGAAAGCTGACATCTCTCTACAAAGAAATTGTAGTACCAACTGTCAGTTGCAAGTCATCCTCCCAGTCGCTGAAAACATCTGAGTCTGCATCATAATGAACCCGTTGTATATAACTGGTTTCACCATAGCATTTCCAACTTGTCATCCATTTGGGTACAGGAAGCTGTATGCTTCCGTTCAACGTGGCAGTCAGGCTGGCATCAATAGAGCCGCCCTTGAACAGTTGTGTCCCGTACTTCACTATCTCGTCATCATTATCATACCTATACATACTGACCGGGCCATGCAAAGCCAATGTCGTAGCAAATTCCGTTTCCCATTTCTCGGGAACACGGTAGGTGTTATCCCATTTGACTACCACTGCGTCACCGCCATAGGGAAATCCGATGTAGTCAAATTTTTGCAGTTGCCAGTAATGAAGTGAAGCATAGCGGGTGGCCATCAGGAAATCTACTTTATCACGCAGATAGAGACACGGAAGAGTCATTGCTCCTTCAAGGGAAGTGGTCAATACTCCACTTCCAAGGATGCGTGCATAGTCAAATCCGACAAGTGCTCCCCATGCAGTAGATTCAGCATCGGCATCTTCATTCGGAGCTACAGCCTGATCCAGGACAAACTGCCCATAGATATTCCATCCAGGCAAGAAAGTATAGCTTAATTCTACATGTGCAATAGCATTGAATTTACTGCGTGAATTCAAGTTGTGATAAATAAAGGATGGATTGAACACCTGTGGATCAAAGCTCGTATCCTTATACATGACATCTTCACTGACAGCAAAAGTAATTTTGTCCCATGGACGGAACTCCAACCGATGAGCCATTAAAACACGGAAGTATTCGTCATCATAATTATCATCGTCTTCATCGTCTTCGTCATCTTCATCGTCATCACTGGCTTTACTTTTTCGGCTCAATCACTTTTCTTGTGTGATTTTAAATTAACATTTACTAAATAGTGTTTTCTAAAAGGTTGTAAAAAAAGGGCAACATCTTTATGTTGTAGTTACCACACATTAAACATAAGAGAGTTGCCCTAAATGAAATATATCAAATTACCATCAAGATTGGTAGGCTTTAACAATCAAACTACGGAAATCGTAAATACAGTATCAAATAAAGAGATGTATCTTCTTCATGGGACTCTAAAAAAAGATAAAAAGCCTTGTATTTGTCCTTATTGTCATAAGAAAATGCATGTTAATAATAAATATGAAGTCAATTTAAAGCATCTTTGTTTCGGAAGCAGATTAAGTACTATTAGATTTTCTAAGATTCGATATAGATGCCCTGAATGCAGCTATACACAGATGCAGGAAGTCCCTTTCCAAGCAAAAGGGCACAGGATTAGTTGTGAGCTCTGCCAATACACTAGAGATCTATTAGCTTATGGCTTTACCAATAAAGAAATAGCAGAACTTACTGGCCTTGGAAAGAATACTGTTAAAGATATTGATTTACAACGATTGAAAGAAAAATATACTATAGATGATAAAACTCTCATCAAACCAGAAAGGCAAGCAAGGTTCCTTGGAATCGATGAATTTAAGCTACATAATGGTCATAAATATGCGGTAGTAATTATTGATATGGAAACAGGTCATATCCTCTGGTTAGCGCATGGCAAGAAGAAAGCAACTGTATATGCATTTATAGACCATGTAGGTCTTGATTGGATGGATGGAGTTGAAGCTATAGCATGCGACATGAACAGTGACTTTGAAGAAGCTTTTGAGCATCGTTGCCCTCATATACAACCTATATTCGATTTCTTTCATATTAAAAAAAATTTGAATGATAAAGTTGTAGGAGAAGTTAGAAAGGATGAATTTCGAAGGTTAATTGCAGAGGGAGATAACAAGGCTGCAGCTTCTCTTAAGAAGAGCAGATATATTCTTACATCTTCTGTGCAAACTCTTCAAAAGAAAGACAAAGAAGCAGAAGATGGGAAAGTAATATCAAAAGGCAGCACGCTCTTTCATAAAGGAGAAGTTGTTAGAAAATCTGGTTATGTTGATAGATACGAAGAATTAATTAAACAAAACAAACTTCTCTTTACTCTAGATATAATTAAAGAAAAGCTCTCAGATGCATATAAGATGACAGATGAAGCTAAAATGGCAAACGAAATATCTGAGATTATGGATATTTGTAGCAATACCAAAAATAAACATTTTCTTTGGTTTTATCGGCTTCTAGATAATCACTTTGAAGGTATAATAGCTCATGCTACATATAATATATCTGCAGGTAAGATAGAAGGAATTAACAACAAAATTAAGACGGCCAGGCGCAAGGCTTTTGGCTATTCTGATGATGAATATTTCTTTCTAAAGCTCTTTGATGCAAGTAGGAAAAGTTATGTGAGAAATCAAGTGTCACATAAAATCCTTAAAAACCCACAAACTTTATGATTGAGCCACTTTTTCTTTCATTCAGATAAGAATTGTCAAAAAATACACCGAGGGCCTCATATTTGAAATATCGGGTAAAGACAGTAAATCTTGCATAATCATGGTAGTCAACATGATTGTCTATAATGAAATTCCCGATATGGGAATTGCCCCAGTTGATCCGGTCCCTGCTGAGATTGAAATTCCAGTTATCCCCACCGAATGACAGGATTGCCCGTTTAGGCCATTGGAAATCAAAGTCCCTGCTAGCCGTGATAAGGTTGGTAGCAAAACTTGAGCCATACTGGTTGAGCACAGAGAAACTGTCAACATAATCCAAATCATCATAATCACCTTCAGAATTGTCAATAAGTGCACCCACCGATTTCTCTCCTAGAGAGGATACGACATCATCATATGTCACGATGCCATAGCCGTATTGTAGGTCACAGTAGGTATAGAACATCGGATCAACAGCCATTTCCACCCGCAGTTTCGCCAGAGGCTGTCGATCGATAAATCCATAGGTCCAATCATCATAAGAAGAAAAATCACCATCAGTATTTGTATGTGCATAGGCTTCAGCCGAAAGATCCATAGTAGCATTGGCAGAAAATCCATCGGAGGTATGCACGCGAAGCGGTTTGGCAAGTGCTCCATCGATACTGTCATACAATTGTTTCGCCGTACCAGTCAAAGAAGAAGCATCTACCACGGAAAGAAGCTTTTTTGCTTCATTGACTGTCCATGGTCGGGAATCAGAAGGAGTACCGATGCCAAGTACCAGATACAAATCATCCATATCAGCATAAATGGCATTTGAAAGAGGAAGGACATCCTGTCCAGGAAGAGATGTCGCATACGCAGTAGCAAACAACGAAATAACTACCAAAAATAAGCAATTTTTGTATATTAACTTAGGATAGAAGTGCCAGAGCTTTACTTTTTTTTCTAAAATCCTATGGTAAGAATGATATTTCCCTTGGAAAAAAAAGTTGGTTCGCCAATTACCTACCCTATTGTTTTGCATCTTTTCCTCACAGCCTTTTATTTGTGGGGCAAGTATACACTGCAAGAAAGAAAACTGCTATTGTTTTCGAAACAGTTTCACGATAATGTGTTTTTTTCGTAACATATCATCAGATAAATTTTCAAGCGAGCAATCAGATATCCGTGAATTTTGCAAAATCAAAATGATACCACAACAAAACAACGGAAAGAAAGAACTCTTCATGAATAACTGCTACTGAAAATTTGTATATAGATTATAACCTCAAGAGTTCTTTTTATTTGACATTTGTATAATTTGTAATTATAGTGCAACTGGTAAGGTTAATTGTGAATGTAGAGTTCATCAACAAAGATTTGGAGGAACTGTATATAAACGGTACTTCCAAAAGATTCAGTAAAGTTCCTCCTGAAGTTGCGCGGAAATTAGTTCGTGCTGTAGATGTCCTTGAAAGTAGTACCAGTATTCAAGGCATCTGGAAATTTCCAGCATATAAATTCGAAAAGCTACAAGGTAACGAAAGATATTCCATGCGTTTAAACAGAATATGGCGTCTGGAATTAACCGTACGATGGGTTGATGATACTAAAGTAACTATCGATGTCATCAATCTTGTTGATCTGACACACCATTATGGAGGCTAATTATGTTTGATAAATTACGTCCGTTCTATAATCCAGGACCAGGTGATGTTATCAGGGATGCCATGGAAGAACTCGGCTGGCAACAGAGTGATTTGGCCGACATTACCGGTCTGACCGGAAAATCAATAAATAAAATAATCAATAACAAACAGGGGATTACGCCAGAAACAGCTATCCTCTTAGGTAAAGCTTTTTCCACTCCGGCAGAACTGTGGCTCAATCTTGATGCAAAATACCAACTGCGTAAACAGGAAACAGATACCTGTGGAAAGGAAGCGCTTGCAGAAAAAAAAGCCCAGATGCGTAAATATATGCCAGTGGCAGAACTAAAGAAGAAAGGCTGGCTTTTATATGACGTATCTACCGCAAAAGGAATTGAGCAGGAATGTCAGCGACTTTTCGGAAAACCGGAGATTCCAACAGAAGAATACAATCAAGAAAAGAAATTTGCCGCACGGCAGACGCGGTTTGATTTTCAGTATACGATGTGGTATTGCCGTACATGGTTTGAATATGCAAAGCTGTATGCGCCCGCGGCCGCTCCAAGACAGGCATATGACAGAGAAAAACTTGCAGACCTAGCGGGAAACTTCTGTATGTTCCTTGCTGCAAAAGATGGAATTGAGAAAGTACTCACTGCTCTTACTGACTGCGGCGTAGGCTTTTTTGTGCTGAGCCACCTTACAAAGACATATCTTGACGGAGCAGCTTTCCTACAGGATGGTAAACCTTTCATTGTATATACCGCACGCTATGACCGCATAGACAACTTCTGGTTTGTACTTGCACATGAGATTTCACACATTCTTCTGCATTTTGACTACCTTTGTGAACCCGTGCTGGACAATCTTGATTCAAATGCAGAAACGAAGCGTGAACAGGAAGCTGATGAAAACGCCTCGAAAATGCTGAATTCAAAAAAAGTTATTTTACTGGGGCAACATTATGGAAAATACCTGTCCGCAGACAGGCTTGAACTGATAAGCAGAGAATCAGGTGTGCCGATTACCGTTGCCCTCGGAATATTACAGCATGCAAAAATTATTGAATGGCGGCAGTTCAGCAAATACAAGGAAAAAGTCATGAATAAGATACCAGTAGGTATGGTAAAGGGATAAGGTAATCCAAAAATAAACAGAAATACATTACCAACATAGGGAAAATCCTATGGAAAATAAACTTTTGAAATTGGAGACATTTCAACTTGAAATACCAATCAGGTCTCATTTCTGCAACTTGAACAGCAACAGGTCAAAAGATTCTTCAATTGTCAATCCGGCAGTATCGACATGGACTACAGTCCTGTTTTCCCAAGGTTGGTAGTCCCTGCTGAGAATCTCAGCCCAACTTGGGAGTTTAAGCCCTTCGATATCAGTAGTTCGCCCCTCGACTCTCCTACGATGTTCAATGACATCACTACAGGACACTTCAATGTTGATACAGGAAACCTGTTCTTTTTTTGCAACATTTTCCCATTCTTTCCTTGTCAGATTCCACGGATTACAACAATCGGCTATTACATCAAGGCCAAGACGAAGATTATCTGCGGCAATGCGATAAGCAAGACGATACCCCTCGCCTTTGACATCAAAAGAACACAAATCCCGCAATCCCTGCTTAATGACATCAATCCTTAGATATGTACAGGACAATTTTTGAGCCAGCAAGGATGCAAGTGTAGATTTGCCAGATCCCGGCAACCCGGAAAAGACATAAAGTATGGGTTTCATGAACAGTAGTTCTCCCTTTCTTTTCCCTTAAGGATACTATGGGAGACAGTCTGCAACAAGAGTTGACATCCCATCCTACAGGTTCCTGCAATAATAAGGAAAAGTCTGGTCAATCAAAGATCATACAGTTTTTCCCATCTTTATAGATGGCTTCCGTACCAGCTTCCAGGGCCTTCTTATAATACCGACATTTGAAATCAATGACAGACAGCGTTTTTTTCAATGCTTCCATCTGCTCTTCAACGATTTTCTTCCGCTCAACGAACATGTCGTAACGTTGCTGCAACGTACAATCTCCCTGAGCACACCAGTCTATGAAATGCCTGATGTCCCTGATGGGCATGCCTGTAGCTTTCAGGCATTCGATTACCCGTAGTGCAGCAACATCCGATTCCCTGAACACCCGGGTACCTGATGCAGACCTGCCTACCATCGGCATCAAACCTTCTTTGTCGTAATACCGCAATGTGTACACCGTAAGATCTAACATTTCTGCAACTTCACCGATTGAATATGTCATATCCTGTCTCCCAATCAAACATCGGCCTTCGTGAGTAACCCGAAGACCGACAGTAGTTTCGGTATTCCATATTTTAATACGACAATTCTATATTCCAATATGGTCCCGGTTATTTAAAATAGACCCTTATTTGACGGTAATCAACTCATAGGTACGGGAACCTAAACCTATCTTCTGGGCATGTTCCAAGCAAGTCTGCCATTCAGATTCAGGAGCCGAATTGGTAAAATGATCATGATGATCAACGAAACCAGGTTTCATCATATTGGCATAGAGCTGACTTCCAGGAAGCGGAGTCGCCTTCTGGCAAGCATCCACACAGGCTTGGTCCAGCGCAACAGGATCAAGCGATGCGAACATTCCCAAATTAGGCAGTATAGGCACATCATTTTCACCATGACAGTCACAGTTCGGTGAAACATCGACAACCAAAGAAATGTGAAAGTTCGGACGCCCATCCACTACAGCCTTGGCATATTCTGCCATCCTGCAGTTGAGCAACGTGTTGGCAGCATTGTTGTCAAATACGATGGCATCAAAATTACAGGCTCCGAGGCAACGGCCGCAACCGACACAGTTATGATGGTCAACCCTCATCTTCCTTGTTGCTGCATCAAAGACCAAGGCTTCGTTGGCACACTCTTTCTGACATCGGCGGCAACCACGGCAAAGATCTTCCTTTACATGTGGTTTGCCACTGCTATGCTGTTCAGATTTTCCTGCCCGGGAACCACAGCCCATACCGATGTTCTTCATGGTTCCACCGAAGCCGACCATCTCATGTCCCTTGAAATGTGTCAGGCTGATAAAGACATCCGCATCCATTATAGTCCGTCCGATTCTTGCTTCCTTGACATACTCACCGTTTACCACAGGAACCGCAACATCATCGGTCCCTTTCAGTCCATCACCGATCAAGACAGGGCAACCGGCACTCAACGGTGTAAACCCATTTTCCCATGCACATTCCAGATGCTCCAAGGCATTTTTCCTACTACCAGGATACATAGTATTGCAATCAGTAAGGAACGGTTTGCCGCCAAGTTCCTTCACTACATCAACGACAGCCTTGGCATAGTTAGGCCTCAGGTAACTGATATTTCCTTTTTCTCCGAAATGCATCTTGATGGCAACGAATTTACCGTCCATGTCAATCTGTCCGATGCCAGCCTTTCTAAGCAACTTCTTCAGTTTCGTCGGCAATCCATCTCCAAAAGGTTTTGTGTGAAAATCAGTAAAATATACCTTTGCTTTTTCCATCGTCCGGTACTCCTTCAACATTTATCCCGTATCCTGCGGGTCCTTGGCAATGCTGCAGGCATATTGTGCTTGCAGCACATAACATGAAAAGAAACAACTTTCCTTCCCCGTTTTCTTCAACAGTCAATCCATGTTCAGGAAAGTCTCTTGATGTCCCAGGATATATCCAATGGTTTTATCGGATACCTACCCTGAAAGGACACTCTTGGATAACCATAAAACATAGAGTCAACTCTAGGTCAAGAGCGTTTAAAAAAAATATCAGCCGGAACAGCTGTCAACAGAGCTCACTCACCTTCTTTTTACTGGTACAGCCAATAGTCACAAAAGAAGACAGCACACGGGTTTCAGTAACCATGGTCGGGTACAATCTGATTTGATTTCTGTCCTAACATAGATTTCTTAAGATCTACACATCAACATCATTGCGTTTTTTTCCCCGTAATTCTGTCCGTTTCCAACAAAAACAATAAATAAGCAACTCTTTCCCATAATCCACACATCTTGCAGTCAGGAGTAACTGGCCTAATACTGTAATAATACATTCGATAGATATTTATCTTAATTGATACAGGAAGTTTACCATGCAACATACAATCCGATTCAAATCAAAAGCTATGCCGGTACTGGTATTAGGTATCTTCATGATGTACTTTTATTCAGGGCTTCAGACAGATCATCTCAACGTATTGACTCCTTACTATACAAAACTCGGTTGGGATGCTGTAACTATAACGAATCCTGTAACATGGGCAGGTTTTGCAGTCATACCAGCTACACTTCTGGTAGGTACGCTTCTGCTGAAGAAAGGGATTCCACAAGTTGTGGTACCTTCGACAATCATTGTAGCTCTGGCTATGATCGGTCTGGCTTTTGCCGGCACACACATCCTACAGTATGATATCTGCCTTTTTTGCATGCGGTTATTCATCCTTCCCTTGCAGATGGGAGCCTTCATGCTCTGTACGAACTGGTTTATTGAGAACAGAGGCAAAGCATTGGGTATCGTCACCATCGGGAGCCCTCTCTGCACAGCTTCGTTCATCTATTTGCTGTCAAGAGGAGTCACTCGCCGAGGTTTCACCGCCTCATATGCTACGGTCAGTATCATACTGCTTGTCTTGGCTCTTCTAATCAAATTGTTGATTCACACTGCACCGGAAGAACTTGGAATGCACCCAGACGGCAAGGCAGTACCCTCATCTTTCCAAGATAAGGATACAGACATCCATTTGACATTCAGGGAAGTTTTTTCAAAAAAAGAATCCTGGCTGTTGGTCATTTCCTATGGATTTCTGCAATTTTGTATTGTGGGCATCATGTCTTTCTATGTCTTCAGGTTGCAGAAAGTCGGTACAGTTCCCTCACTTTACTTTTTCTGGCTTTCTGCTGCTGCCATTCTCGGAATCCCGTTCAGTTGCCTCTTTGGCTGTATCGATGACAGGTTTTCAACCATCAAAGCTTCGTATTTTCTTTGCCTCACGTTCATAATGTCTTTGCTGGGACTCAGATATATGAAAGCAAACTGCTCATGGATGCTTGCCCTCACTGCAATCGGAATTGCCGGCGTAACAGGTGGTACACCTACCTTACATCCATCCATCACTTCCTATGTTTTCGGCAGAAAGCAATATCAAGCAGCAAACCGTTGGATTATGACAGTCCAAGCTATCCTAATGGCGTTTTCCCTTTATTTTATGTCATCGATACTGGATTTGACAGGAAGCCTGGACCTTGCATATGACATCATGGTGATTCTCATAGTCATCGCAATCATCTGCCTTGCAGTCATTGGGAAAAAGCCAGACTACGACAGGCAAAGAAATTGAAACAGATCTTTTGTAACAACTGATAATAACAAAGCAGGGATGTAACTATACAAATCAAAAACACGATAGGCTCCAGGTTGATTCCGCTACCATCATAAAGCTTACAAACAAGTCTCTTTCAGGCTTTACAGATCAAGAATCGTCCTCATCTGCTATGTCAAAAAAAGGAACTGTTGCAGATAAGACAACAGTTCCTTCATCGGGCAGTACAAGCTCACTACATACTCTACATCAGATTTGAATGGCAGCAGCATATGCCGTAGCCATGGCCGTCTCCACGGTCCCTACCCCCGCACAGTCTCCGATAGGAACGTAGCGTTTCGCGACATCTGTAAAAGCTGAAGCTTCCTGACGCCTAGGCCGCATACCAACCGAGACAATGATATCCTGTCCCTCAACCAAATGGGGATTACCTTCCCCATCCAGACAGTTGACACCCTTGTCCGTAATGGAAGTACACTTATAGGAAGTGATATACTCCAGACCAAGCGTCTCGTCAAGTTTATTGAGCAACTCAGTCCTATGAGTCGGAGAAGCATCAGGAGCAAGCCGTTCCTGCATCTCTATGATAGTAACTTTCTTGCCCATCATAGCAAGATGAAGACCTGTCTCACAGCCTACTTGTCCTCCTCCGATAATAACTATCTTACCAGAAAGAGATGCTTCATTGCCGTAGGTAGGCAAAGCCATATGGACATTGCTGCCATCCATACCAGGTAACCTTGGACGTACAGGTTCTGCACCCACCGCAGCTACCAATACATCGGCTTTTTCCTTAGCCAGAAGCCCAGAAGTTGCCGTGCAGTTCAACTTGACTGAAATACCGGATTTTGCTACTTGGTCGACCATATACCGTTTGAATTTGGCCAGATCATACTTGAATGATACTTTCTCAGAAAACTGGAGAGTACCTCCCAATTCTTTTCCCTTTTCGTAGAGGATAACCTCATGCCCTCTTTGATCAAGCACAAGGGCAGCCTCCATTCCTGCAGGTCCACCGCCGACAACAAGTACTTTTTTCTTTCTTTCCACAGGACGGCAAAGAGAAGGAAGTACATGCTGCAGGCCCATCTCTGGATTGACGGTACAAGCAAAACGCACATCAAAACAAGCACTGTCATGACAACGCATACACTTGATGCAAGGTCTGACGTCTTCACCTCGTCCTTCATAGGCCTTTTCGCCCAGATCAGGATCAGCTATGAATCCACGGCCTACTGCAACGATATCCGCTTTCCCGTCAGCAAGTATCTGATCTGCACCATCAAGGTCCTGTATGCCTCCTACAGCAATGACAGGAATCTTGACTCCAGAAGCTTTCACGGCCTGTGCCAGATACACATTTGGCATAGGAGGAAGAAAGTCACACGGGTGGGTGACTGTCATATACTTTTCCCCAATCATACCGGCTGAGACATGGATCATGTCAATTTTATCCTCAATAAGTTTGGTAAACTTGATGGCCTCGTCGATAGTAATACCGCCCGGAGCTATCTCGCTACCACTGATTCGCACAGAAATCAACAGCCTACGGCCTACTTCCTCCCGGATCCGGTCAATGATCATACAAGCAAAACGTGCACGGTTTTCAAAGGAACCACCGAATCTGTCAGTCCTCTTGTTGGTAAGCGGTGATAAAAATGATCCCACCAACAGACCATGCCCGAAATGAAGCATAGCCACGTCAAAACCTGTTTCAACCAGCACTTTGGCAGCATGTCCATACCCATCGACAATTTTCTGGATGACTTCCTCAGGCATTTCCTTTGCAGGCTGTCCTGTCATCAAAGGGGCTCCGTCACTCACACCGTACGGCATACCTACGACGCCTGACACTCCTAATTCCATCGAAGCCTTGGCTCCATAGAAATGGAGCCTATGGGCAAGTTGTGCCAAACCATATTTGTGATTGGTCTGATACATATCAAAGTCAGAATGAATACCGTCCGTTTCCTTCAAAGGGAAAAGGCTTGCCCCGACGCAGGATACACAGGCTGCCCCACCTTTTGCTTTGTCTGCATAATAGGCAATCACAGACTCGGTCGGGTACGGTACCGGCATATTGAGGGAATGTACACCGGTAGGTGCTGCAAAAATACGATTGCGGAACGTTGTCCGTCCAACGGTCAGCGGTTCCAATAAATGAACATATTTCTTTTCCATATCTTTCTCCAAATCAATTCATTGGTTTTTGTTGGCTACGGTCAAAATCGGGTTTCCTACCGATGACAAGCAGACAAATGACAGCTATTACGACCAATCCGATCATAATCTCGTAGGCCAGATCCAAGCTCCCTGTAGCATCCATTACGGAAGACATGAAATAAATACCGAAAGCCATGATAATCGACTGCACAGTCATAATCCAACGATTTGCTGCCTGATATTGCTTACGGCCATAGACATATGTAGTAATGGAAGGATGCAACGTACCTGTCCCACCGCTGATACCGGCAATACCGATGGCAGTGACGACCAACATCGGAATATTGTTTTTTGTCATAAGCAAAAGACCTACGATAGTAAGAAAATAGGCAATACAAAGAGCCAGACTCGCCTTTACGGTACCGAACTTATCATCAAGGAAACCAAAGAAATTACTAGAAAACATACCGCCGATAGCAGCGACAGAAAGGAAGGAAAGATAAAGGGCCGGTGTTGATCCTGACATATTCATGCGAACGACAAAAAACGGCATGATACAACAGATACAGAATTGGAGCCACCCCAACGAAAAAACCAACATCCAAGCATCCAACTTGCTGAAAACAGCTTTGAAGGACAGTTTCTCTTCATCTTTCTCATGGGTAGGAGCCACAGTTGCGCCATCGGGGAACAGACCGACATCCTCAGGGCTTGAAACTACAAAGATTGCGATAAGCAAGGCAAGTACCAGAATAATACCTCCGGTCAGCGAGTAGGTAAGCCTCAAACCGATTCTGTCGACTCCAATAGTCAACAAGGCAATGAAAGTTGCAGTACACAATGGACTTCCCATTACCATCGTTCCCAATGCCCGTCCACGGGTCTTTATGAACCAATTGGTGCAGAGCATGAAGGCACCCATCTGAAGCGGAAGTATAAAAAGTCTCATGCAGAACAGACAAATGCTATACATGACCAAGTTGGTACCGGAAAGGGACAATCCAATCGTAGATATACCGACGATAATCGTCGAAGGTACTACTACGTTCTTTACACCGAACTTGATCAACAATGTTCCGACAAGCAAGGTAGCAGGAATAACAACAAAACCGGCCCATGTAACCGGGTTGGTAATCGTTACGGCACTCCAGCCCAATTTCGTATAGTAAGGTGTCAGCACATTCAGGTGATCTGCCTGCAGTCCTGAATAAAAGTACATCATGAAGACACCCAAGACAAGGATAGGAATAGTCCGTTTCCTGAAAGCAACTCTAGTATCCATATATCATTTACCTCTTTGTTACGGAAAAAAGACAATCGCTCTTTTTTTACCGTTTTGATAACTTAGATTGTAATGGGAAATCTGTGCTTCTCAAGGTATATGACAAATTGAAATAAGTGGTTTATTCTTTGATTTCAGACTTTGGATTCCATCTGATATCTAAAATTGTCCAACAAATCAAAGACAAATTATCAGAATTTGCTGAGATTCGCCGTACATATTCGGGAACTTGACGCATTGACAGATAATTAATCCATTATATTATTATGATTGTCACATAAATCTTTTCTAATAATTGTTCACTCTTGATAAGGAGACAGGAATGGGATTCAACATTGAACAGGCCATATTGGACAATCTGAAAAAATCCAATCTACCCGAAGATTGTGGTTATAGGCTGATCTGTGAAAGTTCACAGAATATCATTTCCCATAAATCTACGTTCCTTACCATATGTTTTGTCCATTGTTCTGCCAGGATAGTACTGGATGGCAACAAGTTCAATGCTTCTGCAGGCAATTACATCATGGTGAAAGAAAGTTGCCCGTTCAGTACCCAGGTACTCCCGCTGAAAGCTGGTGAGATCGGTATCTTTATCCTTGATTTCAGCAAGGATTTCTTCGACGAACTTTACTATTTACAGATCTCTGACTGTCCTATATTTTATGATTTCTTCAGACCGTTGTCCGGTGAAAAGGAATACCTGGTTTTTGACAATACAGAAAATGAATTGCCTGCATGGAGTTCCAGATTGCTGCTTTATGAAGCCAGTAAGGAATATGTCGGGAAAAAAAAGGCGATACTTGCATGCCTGGTCATTTTCCTTACACAATTGCATAGGACACACCAGAATCACCTGCTCATCAGCAAATCATCCATGATGACTACATATCCTTTCAAAGCCGGCAGATATCTCAAGTATATGGCAGACAACTATAGGACAGTGACACTTAATTCCATGGCAAAGGAATTCGGATATACTCCTGCGTATTTCTCAACCTTGTTCAAGAAAATGGTATGGACTACTTTTTCTGAAAAGCTTATGGAGCTGAAATTGGAACAGGCAAAGTCATTGCTGACAACGACCTCACAGTCCATCGAAGGAATTACACAACTCGTCGGATTTACGGATAAAAGCTATTTTCACCGCTGCTTCAAAAAGAAATTTGGGCTTACTCCCGGAGCCTACAGGAAACTTCATACCTAAGAACTACACAAATATAACATCCTTGCCAGCATAAGGTTTTTCAATCTCCAAGGTAGCTTCCTTATTTTATTGCCATTTTCACAAGATAAGGTATAAGTATTGATTATAATTGGATTTATTCTTACAAATGTGATGACCTCGCATCTCATTGAAAAGTTTTCTCATACCGCAAGTTGCCAACTTGAATAATTTTTATTGACACTTTGACATTTTTTGTAATTTTGTTAGAATAAAAGAGAAAGTGCACCAAGACTTTCTCAAAAGACTTACCAATGAAGGAAAAAACTATGGACATCTCACACTTCACTGACATCATCGATTCACTGAAATCAGTATCAGGCAAACTGGTCGAACAGTTACCGACAGACAGGATATCAGATTCCATCAAAAGCATGCAGCACCTTGGGAAGCTATGGCCTCCCCTGCGCATAGGGAACCACACAGCCCGCATCCCGATTGTCCAAGGCGGTATGGGAGTAGGTATATCACTTTCTTCTCTTGCGTCAGCAGTAGCAAATGCAGGAGGCATCGGTGTCATTGCTGCCAATGGTATCGGCCTTCTGGAAAAGGACTACTACCAGGAGGGAAGGAATGCCGGCCTCCGGGCATTGAGAAAGGAAATACGAAAAGCCAGGGAGCTGACAAAAGGCATCATCGGCGTCAATATCATGGTAGCGCTCAATGATTTTCATCAGATGCTTGATGTTGCAATTGAGGAAAAAGTCGATGTCATCTTCATGGGTGCAGGCCTTCCCATCAAGGGAATTCCTATCCGGAAGCTAAGAGAAAACAACGTCGCCGTTGCCCCTATCGTCAGTTCCGCAAGGGCAGCCGGCCTGATCTTCAGGATGTGGGACAAACTGTATAAGGATATTCCCGACGCAGTAGTCATCGAAGGGCCGATGGCAGGAGGCCATCTTGGTTTTTCTGCTGACCAGATAGAGAAAAAAGAATTCCAGCTGGAAAACATCATACCGCAGGTACGGGATTCCCTTGTTCCCTTTTCACACACATATGGGAGAGAAATTCCTATTGTGGCAGGAGGGGGTGTATTTACAGGAAAGGATATCCACACCATCCTCAGCCTCGGAGCCTCCGGTGTACAGATGGCAACACGTTTCGTTGCTACTGACGAGTGCGATGCTGACATACACTTCAAGAAGGCTTACGTCAACTGCACAAAGGACCAGATCGGCCTTATCAAAAGCCCCGTAGGTATGCCAGGAAGAGCCATACGGAATAAATTCATTGAAAACAGCGAGCAAGGCAGGCACCCTGCTTTCCGATGTGCATGGAAATGTCTGGCAAACTGCAAGGCACAGGAAGCCAACTATTGCATTTCAATTGCACTCAACAATGCCAGAAAAGGCATGATAGACAGCGGCTACGTATTTGCAGGAGCGAAAGCATATCTTATAGATAAAATAGTGCCTGTAGCCGACCTGTTCCAGGAACTTGGCAACGGTTATTGGATTGCAACCCATAAAAAAGCAACACAGAGATTGGCACAGCTGGTAAGCAGTACCAGGAACCTGTGGGAAAAATATGAGGAATTGGAAAACAAGTCCAGAACCGCCGGACAAATCTATGCACAGTCATTGGCAAATCTGCCAAACCATTCTCTCAGTGAAGCCAGAAAGCAATACAAATCGGCTCTGGCAAAGGCGAATAGCCTGCAACTGCAGTTGATCGAAAAGGTAATGTGTGCATGGAAGCTAGTCAATGAAGTACCGGGACCAAGCGAAACATTGCCGATAAAAGCCTAAGGATTCCTCCCCTGAAAGCCGTTTTTCTCTTGCCTGTCCTTTTTCCTGTCAATGCAGTACCATAGCAAGCATCTTATCAGACAGGGAAATCACAAGGTGAAGAAAAACGGCACAGGATTCTATCTGTTCTGGTCAACACAGATGGTGTCGACCCTCGGCAGTTCCATGACCAGTTATGCCCTGATCCTTTGGATATACGAAAGGACACATCGGGCATTCCCCGTTTCCCTTTTATCTTTCTATTCCTATATTTCATATATAATTGCCAGTTTTCTTACAGGACCGTTCATTGACCGCGGCAACCGGAAACGGACGCTGGTCCTCTGCGATTCCATTGCAGCCCTCTGTTCCCTTCTCATCTGCATCGTTTCCCTTCAGCACAACCTGAATACCGGGTATGTCTTTGCTGCTGCAGTCATTGTCGGAGCAACAAATGCAGTATCAGCTCCGATCCAGACAATTGTAGCAGGATGCCTCATCCCTCAGAGAAATTATGAAAAAGCCAGCGGCCTAAAATCTTTTTCCTCATCCCTGACCGCGGCATGCACCCCCGCATTTGCCACGGTCTTTTACAGCATCTGGGGCTTGAGCGGTATCCTTATAGTAGACCTGTGTAGTTTTTTTGTAGCCGTTTCGGCCCTCCTGTTTGTCATCAACGTACCAGAACCAGCCCCTACTGAAAGAAAGGACCAAGGTTCATATATTGAAGAGGGCAAAATCGGGTATCTATTCCTCCTACAACACAAAGGACTCTTCCAAATCATCATCAGTATGTGCATCATGAATTTCTTTTCCCGTCTGACCTATGAGAACATCCTTCCCGCAATGATCTTGGGACGGTCAGGCTCTTCCACTGTACTTGCATGGGTAACAGGAGTCATCGGCATCGGAGGAATCGTGGGAGGTTTGATGGTCTCACTGTTTCCGCTTCCAAAGCATAAAGTCAAATTGCTTTATGTCGCCGCTGGCTTTTCTTTCCTTTTCGGAGACCTGCTGATGGGTTTCGGAAAGAGCCTATGGCTTTGGCTGCCAGCTGCAGTTGCAGCCAGCATACCTATTCCTTTCATCATAGCCACCCAACAATATCTGCTCTATCAGACCGTACCGGAACAGCTCCAAGGAAAAGTATTTGCAGCCCGCAATGCAATCCAATATGCAACGATTCCTATCGGCATCCTTTTGGGAGGCTGGCTTTCTGATTCTGTATTCGAACCTCTGATCGGCATGCAGGGTTCCATTCCCAGTCTGCTGAGAAAGTTTCTTGGCTCGACTCCAGGTTCAGGAATGGGAGCTATGTTCCTCTGCACAGGAATCCTCGGAACCCTGACATGTATCATTGCAGCAAGAAATAAGCACGTCAAGAAACTTGACAGTAGCATGTAGTTGTGGGGCTTTCAGCTTTTCTGCAGACCAGCAAGATGTGAAATGACAGACCTGTAATAGAGGCACGCAATAAGTACTGCACTCCAGTTTACCACGACAATTCCGACATAAACGCCGCTGATGCCCATATATCGTCCAAGGATAGTAAACAGAAACCATGGCATGCATATCTGCCGATACAGTCCGATATAGACAGCAAAATCCGGTTTCTTGATTCCCTGCAGGGCGCTGACCAGTATCCCTAGGATGACATAGGTCGGAAAGGCAAACAACTCAATATGAAGATATTGGACTCCGGCGGCAATTACAGCCTTGTCAGATGAAAACAGACCAAGTAAGAACGAAACCAGAGGATAGATGATTATGCCGCCTATGCTGATCATCGAGACACCCCAGACAAGGGTGTGCTGCACTACTTTGTGAATCCTGTCCATCCGTCCTGCACCAAAACTTTGCCCGCAGATAGCCAATGCAGCTGTATTGAGTCCCATGGTCGGGATCAAGGCAAGTTGTTCCACCCGCATTGCAGCCCCATAGGCAGCAATGGTCTGGGAACCTGGAGCAAGTTTCAGGATAAAATAATTTATCACGAATATGCCAAGCGCAGTTGTTCCGATATTCAGCATTGCAGGAACCCCCTGCCTCAAAAGTTCCCCCAGTTCCCGTAGACTTGCCCGTGCCTTGAGAAACAGCAAGCGGTCAAAATTCTTGCTATGGATACATCTGAAAGCCAGGTAGATACTTCCGCTCGCCTGGATCAATACCGTTGACAGTGCTACGCCGACAGCCCCCAGCCGTGGCAGGCCTCCCCATCCCATGACAAACAGAGGATCAAGCAAGACATTGAGGAAGAATCCGAGTATCAGGAAATTACGGTAGCTCCTTGAGTCACCCTGGCTGTTGAGAAAACCGTTCATGACTGCATTGAGACAAAAAAAGACAGCACCGAAGAAAATGACATCTATGTACTTCAATCCTTCAACCAAACTCTGTCCCTCTGCTCCCGCAAGCAACATGAGGAACCTAAGCAAAGGTACCATGCAAGCCAGCAGAACACCTGCTGCAAGAGAAAGCAAAAGGGAACCGACCGCAAAGTGATGGAACTTTGTCCGGTCATCCTTCCCCAAGGCAATCGAACATAGGGCAGTAGTACCGCTGCCAAGTCCTCCGGACACAGCAGTGACAATGAAATAGATGGGAAATGCAATGGTAATTCCTGACAAGGCTGCCGTGCCGACCTGCCGTCCGGCAAAATAAGTATCGACGACATTGTATAGGGTATTGAACAACAGACCGGTGCTCGCAGGTACAGCAAGTTCCCTGACAATATGTCCAACCGGCTTTTCCATATGTACCTGCCCGCTCATGCTACCGAACCTCCTGTTGTCCAGTGATATTCCAAGAAAAACAAACCAGTATCCATGCTATCCGAAAACAGATTCCTTTGCTATGATATCAGAAAAAGGAGCCATGCATGGACTTTACCATTGAGAAAAACATCATCACCCTGCACCAGCAGGACAAACAGTACGGATTCATCGACTTTTCCATGGAAAACGAACATCTGGTCAGTCTGAAAAAGGTTTATGTCAATCCTGAATACAGAGGACAGGGAATAGCAGGAAAACTGATGGACTTTGCAGCCGCTACGTTTCACGATAAAGGCTACACGGTCAGGCCTGTCTGTCCATACGCCTTTACATGGTATAAGAGGCACCCACAGTTTGAAAGTGAAGTCATCTATCCTGACCAGGATCAGCTTTCCTGTCAGCTCTGATCCTTTTCAAACCAGACTTCACTGATTTCATAGTCCAGGTCCCTGCCCCGTCGCTCATATTTTGTCGTAGGCCGCCATGGTCTGGTAGGAGCAAAACCACCATAGGGGTTGTGCAGTCCCTTTGTTGCTGAAAATACCGAAAGCATCTGGTCAGCATAGTCCTGCCAATCAGTCGTACAGTAGATGTAGCCTCCAGCTCTCAGCTTCCTTGTCAGCAACGCTGCAAAATCCGGTTGGATCAACCGCCGTTTACGGTGTTTTTTCTTTGGCCAGGGATCAGGGAAGAATATATGGAAACCTGCAAGGCTCCCGTCACTGATCATATCTTCCAATATCCGGACTGCATCGAATCGCATCAGCCTGATGTTTTCTATCCCTGTATCGCCGACAGTTGCAAGCAACTTGGTAAAACCGCTGAGGAAGACTTCAACTCCCAGATAGTTGAACTGCTCACGTTCCTTTGCAATCCTGGCAGTGCTCTGTCCCATACCGAACCCTATTTCCATGATCACCGGCCTGTCATTGCCGAAGATCTCTTGGAAATCAAGCAGCTGTTTTCCATAAGGGACACAGTAGTGGCTGTAATATTTCCGTACAGCTTCTACCTGAAACGTATGCAATGCTCCCGTACGGAGTACATATGAATGTATCCTACGGTTTCCGTCAGCCTCAGGTTCCACGAACTGCAGTTCAGGTATATCTTCAAAAACTACTTTCGGTCTTTCCTTCATATCCTTTCCTATGCAAGCCTTTCCAACATCTCAAGGATGAACAGGCTCTTGTCCTTCAATGATACGGCTCCAGTCCTGAGTTTGACATCACATGGATGGGCAGTATCGAACTTGACGTTTCCATTGCTATACTTGAGCAAGGCAAGCAGTTTCTCAGCATGGATATACTTGACGGACCGATATGTTACCGTCACGGTCCCCTTCTTTTCCTTGAGATGGATGATGCCAAGCTTACGGCAGACTATCTTCAATTGCGCGATATAGATAAGGTTTGACACTTCTTCAGGAGGAGGTCCAAATCTATCTGACAGTTCACTGATAAGCAGATTCAACTGCTGCCGGTCCTGGACACTGGCAATCTTCTTATAGATTTCGAATTTGATCGAAGGTTCCTTGATGTAGGAATCAGGGATGAACCCGGTATAGTCAAGTTCCATGAATACTTCCTGTTCAAGTTCTTCCTTTCCTTCACTGCGGATCTTGTTCACCGCCTCATCCAGGATCCTTATGTACATATCCAGACCCACGCTTGCAAGCTGTCCCGACTGTTCCCTTCCCAACAGGTTGCCCGCTCCACGGATTTCCATATCCTTCATGCTGACCTTGAACCCGGCGCCCAGACCGGTATTCTCGCTGATTGTCCTAAGCCGTTTCACGGCAACCTCGCTCAGGGACTGCTCATTGGGATAAAACAGATATGCATAGGCCTGATGGTCACTTCTACCTACCCTCCCCCTCAGCTGATAGAGCTGCGATATCCCGTAGAGATCAGCCCTGTCAATGATGATCGTATTGACATTCGGAATATCGATGCCGTTTTCGATTATCGTCGTAGAAACCAACACCTGTATGCCTTCATGGATGAAACGTCTCATGGTATCCTCGAGGTCCGCAGGTTCCATCTGACCATGGGCACTGGCAATGGCGACATCAGGCAACAGCTGGGACAGCAACCTTACCGTTGCATCCAGGCTGTCAATCCTGTTATGGAGATAGAACACCTGTCCATGACGGGCAATCTCATCCCTGATTGCCTGGGCTGCAACTGAGATATCGAAGGGAATAATCTTCGTCGCAATGGCATGTCGGGCCATAGGAGGTGTCGTAAGCAGTGACATATCCCTGATCTTCAGCAGTGACATGTAGAGGGTCCGGGGAATCGGAGTGGCAGAAAGTGCAAGGGAATCGATACTGGTACGCATCTTCTTTATTTTCTCCTTGTCCTTGACCCCGAAGCGCTGTTCCTCATCAATTACAAGCAATCCCAAGTCCCGGAAAAGGATATCCTTCTGCAATATCCTATGGGTACCGAACAATACATCGATCTGTCCTCCCGCAATCCGGTTCTTGACCTCCGTCTGCTGTTTCTTCGGAACGACACGTGACAGCAAGCCGATGTTGATCGGAAAATCCTGGCATCTCTGGATGAAATTGTTATAATGCTGTTCTGCCAGAATCGTTGTCGGCGCCAGGAATGCGACCTGCTTTCCACTCATCACTGCCTTGAAAGCAGCCCTGAAGGCGACTTCAGTCTTCCCAAAGCCGACATCACCGCAGATAAGCCGGTCCATCGCAGTAGAACTTTCCATATCTGCCTTGACATCATCGATGCAGGTCAACTGGTCCGGTGTCTCCTCATATGGAAACATTGCCTCAAACTGGAGCTGCATATCATTGTCGGGTTCAAAAGGAAAACCAATCGTAGCTTTTCTTCTCGCATAGAGCTCGATCAGATATTTTGCAAGGTCTTCGGCTTTTGCCCTTGCTTTTGCTTTCTTCTTTTCCCAGCTCGCCGTACCGATCCGGTCCAACGTCGGGGCACTGCCGGACGAGCCTATGTACCGCTGGACCAGGTTCGCCTGTTCGATCGGTACATAGATGGTATCGCCGCCAGCATATGCTATCTTTATGTAATCCCGTTCCCTGTCAAATGATTTGACACGATCAATCTTGATGAAACGTCCCACGCCATAGTTGACATGGACTACATAATCACCTTCATGAAGATCGACAAATGAATCCAAAGGAGAACTCTTGGTTGTCCGAAGGGTCTTTATCACCTGTTTTCGCCGGCCGAAAATCTCATGCTCACACAGGACAATGACCTTGCGCTCGGGAATGGAAAAACCACCTGAAAGCTCCACATCCATATAGCGAATCTGAGGAAAAGACGACAGCATCTGCTTCAACCGCTGTGTCTGCAGGGCATTTCCGCTGGAAATGAAAATCTGCCACCCATCGGAAGAGAGACTCTTCAGCTCACCTTTCAGCCTTGAAAAATCGCCGAAATAAGAATGAGGTCCCTCAAGATTGAACCGATAGCATTCTTTGTCATTGTCGATGTCGACCAACGTCAGGCTATGCGGATGCCGGCTGACAAAGTCTGGAAAATCGAGCAATATCTCATCAGGTCTGGGACAGTTCCTGTCTTCCTGGAACGCAGTCCTGTACAGACTTTTTGCTTCCGCCTGGAGGCTCTTGTAACTGGTATCCAGCATCAGATCTCCCAGAAGACAAAAGAAGTCATGGGATCCGACATAGCTGTCGATCAGACAGGTCTCAACAGGACTTGTCTCATCAACAAGGCTGACGGCAAAGTTCCTGAGGTTCCCGGAAGTTTCCTGGGTCAATGGATCGAAAGGTGCAATTTTCTCAACTTCATTCCAAGCCGAATAGATCCGTACCGGCTCGTCTTGGTTGAACGGAAAGATATCCAGTACCTCTCCCCGTACCGAAAAATCACCTGGAAGCTGGGTGGAAGGACCCCTGGTATAGCCGGCAGAAGAAAGCCGTGCCGCAATTGAGACAGGGTCAAAGGTTCCCCCTACCTTGATTTTGAGACTGGAAGCCTCTATTGTGCCTGAAGCAACCACAGAGCTTACAAATGGCCGCAGATGCGTGACGATAATTGCTTCCTTGATCTCACGGATTCGGGTAAGGACCTGAAGCTGCATATATTCCAGAGGCCCTGGTTGCCAAGGGGAGTAGAGCTTCTTGTCCGTACCGGGGAAATAGACGACAGGCACTTCACTGCTGCTGAGGTCCCTGGCAATATTCCCATAGGAATCAATCGTAATGCCAAGATCCTTGAGCATCTGGAGACAGCTTTCCTTCGTCGGGCAGATCACCCATATCTTGCCCTTTTGGCTCCGATAAGCCAACCGGACCAGCTGGGCCAGAGGATATCCTTCGATACCAAAGACCCTAAGATTACCAATCCCGGCACTCAAGCTCTTGTAAGCAGGTGTAGTTTTAATATATCCTTGGATAATATCTGAAAGTTGCATGACGTGCTACAACGTAGCATAGAGCAAAAAGGAAATCAATGAGACATGGTATTGGATGGCGAAAAATTAGACATATTGATGGAAGAACTGGAAAGCTGTGCGACTGTTGCCTATGAAATGCAGGCTGACATCGCACGGGGATACAAGGATGACGGTTCGGTACTGACAAAAGCCGATACCACCATCTCCAGAAGAGTAATGGTAATGCTCTCCCGGCTGTTTCCCACCTGCAACAGGATAAGCGAAGAAGAAAGGTCCGCTTACAAGGAAGATGCACCTTATACGTTCATCTTGGACCCGATTGACGGTACTGATGTCTATTCCCAAGGGCTGCCCTGCTTTGCCATAGCGCTGGGTATCCTTGACAGCTGCAGGCAACCGGTAGGAGCAATGGTCATCGCACCCCGTTTCGGCATTGCACAGGAACGGTTCAGCATAAGGCTTGATCCCGGACAAAAGCCCATCCTCGACTCAAAGCCTTTGAGATATCCACAGGGAAAGGATATGCCTACACAGATTACGTTAAGCAGCAAAAGTCAGAAACTTGTAGATTTCAGCCACTTCCATGGCAAGGTCAGGACATTCGGATCGTCAATCATACACATCCTTGCCCCCGCAATCTATCCCTATATCCAAGGATGCATCAACCAACCGGCATATGCATGGGACATAGCTGCGGCCCATGCTGTACTACGGGCTGTAGGAATGGATATCGAATATGCCGACGGTACACCTTTTGTCTATGACCGTTCGATGCTGGAAGACAGGATGCCTTGCCACGGCACCATCTACTGCGGTACCGAGACATGCCGGCATAACCTAAGGGAACTTCTTCCCCTCAGGAGCTAAAGCGTACAGCTGATTTTTCCTTGGTCAAACCATCTGCGTGCAAGGTAAATGAACGGTGTATCACAGATAGCAACGATCCATTTGAGCAGATAGGTAGAAATCATGATCTGGATGAGTACATCCCAGGGATAGACCCCAAGGAAAGCCCCTAAGGTAAATATCACCGTATCAATCAACTGTGAGACAAACGTCGAAGCATTGTTGCGCAGCCAAAGCATCCGGGTACTTGGAAAACGTGCCTTCCAGAACTCAAACGCCCAGATATCATGTGAATTGCTGCATAGGTAGGCAATCAATGACGCAGCAGCAATCCTAGGCATCAGTCCGAACAGTTCCTTCATGGACTGCTGTATGTAGTCGGAAGGTGCCGGAATGAACAGAATCGCCATCTGCATGAAAACTGTCATGACAATCAAGGCAAAGAAACCCATCGGAACTGCCTTGGACGAGGCTTTTCTTCCATAGCACTCGGACAGTATGTCGGTTGCAAGGAAGCCGGTAGCATAGACAATGTTACCAAGCGTAGCCTCGATACCGAAAAGGTTGACGGTCTTTGCAACCTGAAGGTTTGCCACAATCACATAGATAGGAATCCATAGGTACAAGCCAAGCTTGCCCCAGAAACGAAAGGCGACCATAATAGCCGCAAAATTGAGAATAAGCAGGATGAACCAATATAATTCATTCATGCTGATACCCCCTCAGATAGAATAGCCAGGAGCAACGCTCCCCTACGCCAAGATGCTGTCAGTTTCCCGACGTGCCACATCCACCTTGGTTCTGATGGCTGCATGATATGCAAGGGCCACTTTACCCTATTTCACAAACAGAATTATACTTAACATAATTAAAGCATCAATTTCTCCGTTCCGTTCCAGGGTACTACCTGTTCAACGGACCAGCCTGACAATCCATAGGCAGCAATCACGGCAGGCATAAATTCATCCCTGACTGCAAGCACAAGCTCTATGCGTTCATTACGCAACAAAGTACGTAACAGTCCGTCAAATCCAAGTCCCATAGAAAATTCAAGCCGACCGATTTCATCGAGAAATACAGTTGCATGGCCCACCGCCTGCTGCAGGCTGTCCAAAAGTTCAGCCTGCGCCGAAGCAAAAGCTTCTTCACGTACATAGTAACGGCCAAGCCTGAGACCCGGAGGGCAGTCTGCAAGACTGAGATATTGCCTGCCGGTAGCCAAGCTAAGAAGTGTATAGAAACTTTTGTTTTTCCCTCCGATGGAAAGAAAACCGAAACAGGGACCCGTCTCTTGAGCTGCAAGTTGCCGTAATCTGGTCGTCTTGCCTCCATGCCATGGGGCAGTAACCAGCAGGTTTCCCATCTCAGTGTTCGCCCAAAAACGACTGGAGCACAGCAAAAGCTTTCATGCTGTCTTCGCGAAGTATGACAAACGTCAGCTCGTTCATTGTCGATACGATTTCTATGACGTTGATTACTTCCCATGCAAGCTTTCTTACAGCTTCATAGACAATGCCTGGTGTCTGGAGAAAACGACCCGAAAACACAAGAGTAAGGGCAACAAGGTCATTCATTTCATTGAGGACATCCTCGCCTTCTGCAATTTCTTTTACAAGGTCACGATATTTGTCACTCACTGCAACCGAAATCTCGTGTGAGCCAAGAGAAATATTGAGAAAGTCTCCCTTTTCAGTTGCCACTGTCGCATAAATGCGGCCAAGCTTGGAAAGGAAACTGTCATTCCGAACTACATTGAGATCATAGATATTGGTCTTCATGACAATCTCATAGTCCACCTTCGGACGGCTGTTCATTTCTTCCCTGAGCTTGAGCTCATCCCCATAGCGGCGTACAGCCATGACGATTGCACTGTGCTTGACTTCCCTTCCGTACAGCTTCTCCACTTCACCTTGGATGGAAGAAGCATAGTTGCTGAAAGAAAGCACACCTCTTACCAACATTTCATGGATGAAAGGAGACCTGTCTATGATATGCTTGACGCATCCGCTTACCGATTCTGCCATGGATTCCTCCAAATTCTCTATAGGTGTTATATTAATCACAAATTGTAAACATTTCAACAGAAAAGGCACTAAATCTCTACATGAACTAAGAATTGTTTTTTTTACACGAAATTAATTCAATTTACACCTAAAAGTTGAAAAGCCAGGGCAATTGTCAAGAAAAATAGTTACATTCTCCACCTGACTGAATAAATATTACCAAAGGCAATGGCAATGTTCAGCTATCTGTGCCATACTGGTCCTACAGACATATGCGAAGGGGAAACACAGCAGGATGATGAACATCATAGACAATCTTAAGCAAGAAATGATCAGCTACTTTTCAGGTGACCCTCAGAGAATACAGCATTTCATAAAAGTCCATGCTTTTGCGGCATTCATTGCAAAGAAGGAACAGCTTGCTGAAGAACAAAGAGTCGTCTGTGAATGTGCAGCCTTGGTACATGATATCGGCATCAAGGCTGCAGAAACAACTTACGGACATAACACGGGCAAGTTACAGGAAAAGCTTGGCCCTGAACTTGCTTATCGATTGGTGCAAGCCGTCAATGAGAAACAAAAATCACTTTATAAACTCACGGACCAGCAGATTGACAGGATATGTTATCTGGTAGGACATCATCATACCTACACCGGAGTCGACGGACTGGACTACAGGATACTCGTTGAATCTGATTTCCTTGTCAACATGTACGAAGACCATTATCCGATGGATGCCATAAAGAGAGCATATTCACTTTTTTTCAGGACCCGGACGGGCCGGATGATCTGTAGGACGATATATGGACTGTCATGAACAAAGATTGCTAGGTTGTCACCTGAGTATAAGCGGCGGACTGGCTGCAATGGCAAAGACCGCCCATTCCCTGGGAGCAACAACCTTTCAGTTCTTCAGCAGCAATCCAAGAAGTGCCAGAGGAAAAGAATGGGCCAAGTCCGATATCGAAGCATTCAAATCTGCTTGGGACCGTCCGTTCGTGGCTCATGCACCCTATATCCTGAATCTGGCCAGTACCTTCCCAGAAAAAAGACAGAAAGCAATCTCAGCAATGCAATCCGACCTAAAGAGGATCATGTCGATAGACTGCCCCTACTACAACATTCATCCAGGCTGTCATCTTGGCACTGGAAGCGAGAAAGGTACAAGTCTCGTAGCCGAAGGGCTTGACCAGATCCTCGACCAAGGATGTTCTTCAATGATTCTTCTTGAAACGATGGCTGGCAAAGGAACGGAGCTGGGACGTACCTTGGAGGAATTGGCAAGGATACGGCACCTGAGCCAGCACGAAAACCAGATAGGTTATCTGGTGGATACCTGTCATGTCTGGGATGCCGGCTATGACCTCAGGGATGGCAGCTCCTTCATCAGTCTCCTTGATAGGGTCCTGGGCCTTGAAAATATCCATGCAATACATCTCAATGACAGCATGAACCCTCTGGCAAGTCATAAGGACCGCCATCAGAAACTCGGCAAAGGCTGCATAGGCTTTGATGCATTGGCCTCGCTTACCTGTAACCCAGCCCTTTCCCACCTGCCTTTCATCCTTGAAACCCCAGGAGGGCTTCCGACCTATCAAGTTGAACTCAAATTGCTGAGAGGCTATTGTCCATAGTGTCAATTTTCATATAAATTACATTTTATCCCCACATAAACCACTAGAAAAACTTATTACGACCCGTTATCCTACCAAAGAAGGCATACTATCCAGTATGCGGGGAGAAGAGACAATGAGATGCCCGAATTGTGGATATCCTCATGACAAGGTACTTGAATCACGATTGAACTCTACAGGTTCCACCACAAGGCGACGAAGGGAATGCCTACGATGTGGCTATCGTTTTACCAGTTATGAGCGGATTGAAGAAAAACCTATTACCGTCATAAAGAAAGACGGCAGACTGGAACGTTTTGATATCAAGAAAGTCGAACGTGGCATACGTACATGCACAGACAAGCTCAAGATCAGCGAAGATGTACTGGAAAAATTACTGCAGGACATAGAAGACAACGTAGACAAGCAAGCTGGCAGCAAAAGGGAGATAGCTTCCTCCGCAATTGGGGAAGAAGCACTGAGACAGCTTTCCAGGATAAGCACCGTTGCCTATGTAAGGTTTGCTTCCGTTTACAGAGCCTTCGATACATTGGACCAGTTCATCCAGGAAATCGAAAGACTTGATGCTGCAGGCAAAGAAAACAGGAAACAGGAAGAAAAAGACTAGTCGCCGTCGATCCATCGTCCCTTGAGAGAGTATTCTATGCTGTCATCCAGATGTTCAGGAATCAGTATTTCATTGGCGCATGACTGCGCAAAATTATCACTCATTCCCGCAACATAGTCAAAGATGAGACGATCAGTTGTCCCGTCATGGTCTCGGTATGGCTCCTCCATTTCCCTTACGTATCTGCCGAATCCCACTGCAAGAAGATTCTTTTCACTGCAGTAACCGTTTATGTCATTCCCATATTGGGTCAACAGCTCACCGAGATAACTGACGATCAAATCAAGCAATCTGGTATAGTACTTCCTATAGCCGCCAAGCATCGGAGATCGATAGATATGCTGGTAGTTATACTCTTTCATCAGGCATACGGCCTCATATACCCTGTCGCTGAAACTGATACCGCTCTGCTCATCGGAATTCTCGATGACATCCTTTACCAACGTATCAATGATCTTGCTGTTGCTGTTCCCCAACACTTTTGCAACCGTTTCCGGCAATTCATTACGATGTATGAGCCTAAGTCTGCAGGCATCTTCCCAATCCCTTCCCAGATAGGCTATTGAATCGGAGAAACGGACGACGACTCCTTCCCAGGTGCTTGGTACCAAGCCATCCTTTGAGGTAATGGCACCAAGGTCCTTTACTTCCTGTTCCGGCTTCAGATGATGAAGGAATTTTTCTCCGCAGTGGCAGACGATACCATCACGCACGGCATATGTCAGGTCCATGCCCTGCCCATGGTTGGAAATGAAATCCACAATCCTCAGACTATGGACCTCATGCTCGAACGGTCCGACCCCGGCTTTTTCCATCATTGAACTAAGAATGGTTTCCCCGATATGTCCGAAAGGGGTGTGTCCAAGGTCATGGCCCATACCGATTGCCCATGAAAGCTCATCATCCAGGCCAAGGCCCTTGCAGATTGTCGAAGCAATGGAAGAAACATGCAAGGCATGCTCTATCCGGGTACAGATATGGTCATTGCTCGGGGCAAAGAAAACCTGTGTCTTGTGCTTCATCCTGCGGAATGCAGAGGAATGGATGATAGCTGTCGTATCCCTGTAATAATCTCCCCTGACATCGCTCGATCTAGGCCGGATGCGATGTCTGAGGCTGTCTTCAGGCAACAAGTCCTGCAGAATCTTGGACATCTTTTACAACCTCCGTGAAATATGGTATCATATACGAATCAGAATTTCTACAGGAGATATGATATGTACTTTATTGCTACATTGACGACATTGGTCTACATCATCTGCCTGATCATGCTTATCCGCTTTGCATTTTCCAGGACGTTCCTTTATTGGATATTTCCTCTGATCATCAGTGCGGCATTGCTTGTAGGCCAAGTCGAATCACTCATTGTTTCTGTAGGCGGTACGGTCCCGGAACAACTGCGCATCCAGTTGCCTATCGGACTGTTTTCTGACATTGCAAGAACCAGGTTGGCCTTTCCTCTTCTGTTTTCCATACTCTTCATGTGCATGATCATCACGTTTCATCACGCAGTCGATGCAAGAAGACCTCCGGTCAGCCGAAGGAAAAAGATGATGATGAAAAACTATGCTGCCGTCCAGTATGTCCAGATGATGGAAAACAACGCAATACGCACCGCAGACCTCCGACATAGCATGGCCAGTCATTACAGATGTACGGTCCCCCATGGTGACCGTTATCCGAAATCCTGGGAAAATCTCTATGACTGAGAAGGACATGCATATTTTCATTGCAGGAATAAAACATTGCGGCAAGACGACACTGGCAGAAAGACTGGCAAATGCCATGGATATACCTTATGTGGATGCAGATTCACTGATGCTACAGCAGATTCATCCTATGACAGTCCGTGGGTATTATAGGAACGTAGGAAAGGAATGCTTCCAACAGACGGAAGCAGACACGCTTGAATGCTACCTTTCCGAAGTACATGCAGACAGCATCGTGAGCCTTGGCGGAGGCGCATGCGAAAACAAGACCTGCATGGAACTGTGCCATCGCTACGGGTTGCTCCTGTATCTCAATGTCGGAGAACAGACGCTTTGGGAAAGAATCATCAGGGATGGCATCCCACCTTTTCTGGAAACAGAAGATCCCAGGAATACGTTCCATGGGCTTTACCTGATGAGAGACGGCCTCTACCGCAAGGAAGCGGACCTCATCGTCGACATACCCTGTGGCAGCAGCAGGGAAGCAACTTTTGAAAAAGTCTGGAATGAACTGAAGAACAGGGAGGAGATATGGCAAGCAATTCCTTCGGAAAAGCACTGACCGTCACTACATTCGGCGAGAGCCACGGCCCGGCGCTTGGAGCCGTCATCGATGGACTGCGCCCAGGGCTGAAGCTCGACGTGGAGCAGCTTCAGGCCATGATGGACAGAAGACGTCCTGGCGGAAATCAGCTTGGTACACATCGGAATGAAAAAGACAAAATAAAAATCCTTTCAGGGATATATGAAGGCATCATTACAGGAACGCCATTGACACTCATCGTCGAAAATGAAAACCAGCACAGCAAGGACTATGAAGCAATTGCCCATTGTTTTCGCCCCGGGCATGCAGATTATACCTACCAGCAGAAATATGGCATAAGGGATCCCAGAGGCGGCGGGAGGGCCAGCGGCCGTGAAACGCTTGCAAGGACAGCAGCAGGAGCCGTTGCCATGCAGTATCTTGAAAAGGAAGGCATCAGCATAGAAGCCGGGACTGTCAGGATCGGCACACTGCACGTCGGCAAGGATGACCCACGGTATGACTGGAACGGAAGGAAAGACAATCCGCTCTATTGCCCGCAGCAGGAAACAGCAGCACAGATGGAGGAACTGATCCTCGACTGCCAAAAGCGTGGTGACAGTGTCGGAGGCATCGTTGAATGCAGAATGACCGGTCTGCCGAGCGGCATAGGAGAACCTGCATTCGACAAATTGGATGCAATGCTTGCACATGCAATGCTGAGCATAGGAGCAGCAAAAGGCTTTGAAGTCGGTGAAGGATTCGCAGCGGCAAGCCTATTCGGGTCACAGAACAATGACCAGATGGCTCACAAAGGTTTCCTTTCCAACCACGCAGGAGGCATCCTCGGAGGCATATCCACAGGAGAAGAAGTCATATTCCGGGTAGCTTTCAAGCCTACCCCGTCGATTTCCATCCCACAAAAAACCATTACTGACGAAGGAATGGATACAGAGATATCCATCAGCGGACGGCATGATCCATGCATCGTTCCCAGGGCCGTCGTCGTCGTTGAGGCAATGGCAGCACTGACAGTCCTTGACCTTCTTCTGGAAAAACAGGCAAGGAGACCATTGCAATGAAAGATTCACCTTTGATCGTACAAAGTGACAGGACACTTCTCCTTGATGTACACCACCGGCTTGCAGACCAATGCAGGGCTGATATCAGCCGATTCTGTGACTTGGTCAAGAGTCCTGAACATATGCACACCTATGCACTTACAGCAATTTCACTATGGAATGCCGCATCCTGCGGATTGACCTGCGACAAGGTACTTGACTCCCTTGAGAAATGGTCACGTTATGACCTGACGGACGCCATACGCTTCTTCGTGACCGATGTCTCAGGAAGATTCGGCAAGCTCATACTTACGAAAGAAAGGGACTTGGAAATTCCCCAGGCTACAGTTTCTCCCCTACCTGAAGTCTCAAGTCAGCAGGAAGCTGCTTCCTACCAAGTGGAAAACGACCGGCTCAACCAATCACTCATGAACCTGCTGCAGGACAAGAAAGAAAAGAAAAAACAGCAGGAAGCAGAAGACTTTCCCGTTGCTGAAGATGACCTTCAGGAAGAGCACTACTATCTGCATGTCAGTGACAGGAACATTGCCATGATCCTTGAGAACCACAAGGAAATCGAAGCACTCATGATCCATACGGAAGAGCTGGGCCTCTATGCAGTCCCACAGCTTTACAGAGGAGAACTGAAGCTTCGGTTAATCAAGCTTGGCTATCCAGTGGACGACAGGATACCGCTGAGCAGGGGACTTCCCATAGATTTCAGGCTAAGGAAGACTACCTTGTCAGGCGAAAACTTTGCAATACGGTCATACCAAGAAGCAGCTGCAAATGCCATTTACAGCACAGATGGCAGCGGCAGTGGGTATGGGACGTTGGTATTGCCCTGTGGTTCGGGGAAAACCATCATAGGACTTGAAATCCTGGCAAGGCTGAAAACACGTACGTTGATCATCACGACCAATGTGGCAGCTGTGCATCAATGGATAGATGAAATCAGGGACAAGAGCTTTACCGATGAAGTAGGAGAATACACTGGCAACAGGAAGGATATCAAAGACATTACGGTCTGTTCCTACCAGGTGCTCACATGGCGGCCTGACACAGCAGGAAATTTCCCCCACTTTGACTTGCTCAAGAAGGGCAACTGGGGATTGATAATCTATGACGAAGTACACATGCTCCCAGCTCCGGTTTTCAAGGTCACTGCAGAACTGCAAAGTGTATGCAGGGTCGGTCTGACGGCCACGTTGGTAAGGGAAGACGGCCGACAGGATGAAGTCTTTTCCCTCGTCGGCCCCAAACGCTATGATATTCCATGGAGCGAACTTGAGGCCAAGGGATTCATTGCCCAGGCTTTCTGCCATGAGATCAGGGTACCGCTTCCGGTCTACCTTGAGCTTCCTTTTGCCTTGGCCGGCAAAAAGGATCAGTTCAGGATTGCAAGTGAAAATCCTGCAAAGATTCCCATCGTCGAGAGCCTGTTGAAAAGACATGAAGGAGAATGCATACTGGTCATCGGACAATATCTGCAACAGCTCAAGCTTGTTGCAGAGCAGATAGGAGCACCATTGCTCACAGGTTCGACCGCCAACAAGAAGCGGGATGAGCTCTACAGGAAATTCAGGGAAAAGGAACTGAAAGTGCTGGTGGTCAGCAAAGTAGCGAATTTTGCAATAGACCTTCCTGATGCTTCCGTAGCTATACAGATATCAGGAACGTTCGGGTCAAGAAGCGAAGAGGCCCAACGGTTGGGAAGGATACTCCGGCCAAAAAAGCTGAACAGCAATTTCTATTCATTGGTAACCCTGCATTCAACGGAAGAAGACTTTGCGATGAACCGCCAGAAATTCCTTGCAGAACAAGGATACCAATATGATGTGGAAATTTGGAATGAAGAAAAGAACTGAAAAGGAGGAAGCCTAGGCTAACGGTCAGGCAAGAAATTGATGGAACAGAAATTAGAGCAGTTCATTGCCTATCTGACTGAAATGGATGAGGAAAAATTCTTTTATCTTGCAAGGAATTTCCTGCCTGAGACAACGACACCATACAACAAACAGTTGGTAGCCGAGCGTCTTGCATCCTTCTTCCTCAACGAATCAAAGAAAGAAGCATTGCTTTCTACATTGGGTCCTCTGGACTGTCTTATACTTGCCTTGCTTCAGCTGCGGCCCTCGGCAACACTTGCCGATCTGTTGGGCATGCTTGAACCTTTTGAAAAAGTAAGTTGGGACGAAGAACAGAATGATTATCATTCCTATGACTTGTTTTCGGGTATTACCTACCCCGATTTCGTCGCCCATCTTTCTTCCATGGCGAAACGTCTTATCCTCATCTTTGACAATGGCATGATCAAGGAAAACCCATTGCTTGAGGATGATCTGAAAAAGAAAGCTACCCTTTATCCCCTCTCCGCCTATTTTTCGACACATGTTCCTTCTGCTGAGCCCGTCGAACGAATCACCGGTACGGGCTACCTCAATCAGGAATTCCTAAAGGCATTCCTCAGCTGCGGGGGCAGAAACCTGTCACCACACTCATTTCCCCAACTGGAAGTCATACAGCTCAACTACTTCCAGACATTGCTCGATGCCTATGCAAGGGAATACGGTAATCTGGAAAACCTCCTGATGGCCAAAGATGACAAAAGCTTCCTGGCTCAGCTACTTTCCCAGCAACCGGAAGAAAAGGCATTCTATATGGAAGCTTTTGCCCTACTGTCCAAGAACAGGAACATGGAATTCGGTCTGGCCGATTATCTGCTACGTCAGCTTGCTGTATACCACAAGCTCAGGACTGACAGCGCAGAGCTTCTTGATAAACTTGAAATACTTGGTATTGCAAGACGGCAGAAAGATTATCTGCTCACCAATGAACTGTTCATAGACTCAGAGCAGGAAAGACAGGGAACCCTTTTGGTTGACTCTGACCTGAGCATCAGTTACATCGGCAAAAGAAATGGTTCCGATTTACTGTGGAAATTCAGCCATATAGAGCGCCTTGACCTACGGACAATCTACAAAGTAGACAAAAAGGATATTGTCAGGGCTTTTGACTCCGGATGCACCTTGGAACAACTCGTCTGTTATCTCAAGGAAAACACACAGCAGGACAACCTTGGTTTCCTACTGGATTTCCTCCGTTTTACCAAAGATGAATACAGCCAGGTCTCACTGCTGCATGGAACGGTGCTGAAAGGAAATGAACGGATTGCAAATATCATGGAACACCATCCACAGATCCAGCAGTTTATCCTTGCACGGCTTGCCCCAGGCATATTTCTCATGGACAGCAACCAAGAAGAGGCATGGACTGCCATCTTGCAGGGTGCTGGTATATTGGTTCCGAAACCACAGCATCCCCATACAGACAGGATCTGTATTCCGGTTGCAGAAGAACCCAAGGCAATACCGGCAGTAATCTGCCCGTTGGACAGGAAACCCCAGCAAATGACTTTTGATTCGGATTCCCTGCGCAAGCAGATTGAGTTGTCCGATTTCAAGCAAAATGAAAAGAAAGACCTGCTGAAGCGACTTGATGAAAAAATGATTGTCGATGCTTCACAACTGGGAGCCAATGTCCTGGAACAAAGGCCATCAGCAAGCGGTTTTGCTTACAGAAGCAAAGTGAACATCTGCCAAATGGCTACGAAGGATCCTTCTTCCCTGTTGGTTCTCAACTACAGGGGAAAGAAAATGCTGGTTGCAGCCAAGAAGGTCTTGGACAAAGGAAAAGAAAAGGCAATCCTCATCGGTCTGAAACTTCCGGGATACAAAGAAGTACAGTTGGACATTACCAAAATGTTCCAGGTGGAACTGACAAAGACAATGCTTGGCTAGATTGAAGGCTTGATCCAGTAAGGATAGTGATAACCGGTAAAAGCCTCAAACTGGAGCAATCCCTGCTCCAGAAGCATCCGCTTGCCGTTGTAGACAGTACATCCACTCGCCTTTGCCCTGTCAAGAAAACGTGTATGTTCAGGCGAATAGATCAGGTCATAGACGATCTCATTGCCTGTAAATTGCAGGGCAGGTGCAGGATCGGCATCGGAATGAGGAGCCATCCCCACGCTTGTAGTCTGGACTACGAGATCCACTTTTCCACTATAGGAAGCAACATGGTCAAGGCTATCAAAAGCACTCATCGATTCCTTTGCAAGCTCTCTTGCCCTTTCAATGGTCCTGTTGAGCACCGTTACCTTGACCCCATGGTTGACCAGAGCCCATACGACAGAACGTGCGGCACCTCCGGCTCCGATGACCAAGGCCTTCTTCACCTTACCTTCCTTCAGCAGATCATTGATCGGGGCAATGAATCCATAATAATCCGTATTAGTCCCCTTCCACATACCTTGGATCCTTGTAACGGTATTGCAAGCACCGATCTGAAGTACTTCCCTGGTAACTTTGCCAAGATACGGAAGCACTTCCCTTTTGTAGGGAACAGTGACTGAGAAACCATGGATATGAATCATTTCTGCAAGCCGGAAGAACGATCTGATTTTGTCAACAAGAAACGGTACATAGATGGCATTGTAATGTATGCCGGCAAAACCGGGGTTATGGATCTCAGGTGAACAGCTATGGAGCACAGGATTGCCGATGATACCATAGATGGCTGTCTTTCCATCGACCTTGTCGGCCCTGTAGAGCATCTTGAGCTTCTTTGCAGAAAGTTGCCCAGGTGCTACCGCATCGCCCTCAGCACAGGCAAAAGTCAGCATGGAACCCAAACGATGATAAAGAATCCGTGTACAGACACCGTAATCTCCCATTCCTATGACGATCTTATCCTTTACATCGACAAGTTCCTCTTCCATCCTGAACAAGGTCACCACATCGACAATGGTATTCGGGGTAACCGCAACCTTGGGAATATCACCTTTACGCGCTATTTTTTCAACGAGGGCATAGAGTCCTGCCGGCACTTTTTCAAAATCATGGAGACTTCGGATTATCCTGACTCCCTTCTCATGTAATTCTTCTTCGAAATCGACCTTTGCTGCTGTCTTTTCGTCCTTCACCTTGAAATCTGATTTCTTCAGATCCTGTTCCAAGTCGACATAAGCAAATTTTCCAGCAAGGACAACCTTGCGCAACAAGGAAATCCGGGTCTTGTTGGAAAGCACGCACAGCCCGCCGTCGACCTTTCTGCGGAACGTCGCTATAACCGGCAGCTGGCAGGCCTCTGGAAAAGCAGAGGCTTCATCCAACTGCTGCGGTTCCAGCTTGTCAAGCCTCAGTTCGACAAGATCAATATAGCCTCTGTTTTCTTCAACCTGACGCAAGGCATCGGAAACCGTACTGGCAGTCGTAGTAAGACATATCATTGCTATAACCCCTTGAAAACCCTTGTTGTAATCAAAAACGCAGTATGCTACACTCCATCATAGCGTCAAATACGCCATGTTTCAACAATAAACGGAGAAATGACCTATGGGAACGCTCCAGATTACTTCCCTGAACCTTGCTTTTGCGGACAGGGACATCTTGGACAACATCAGTCTTACTTTGGATGAGCATTCCAGGAGTGCACTCGCCGGCAGCAACGGCTGCGGCAAGTCCACTATGCTCAAATGCATATGTCATATCATGGTCCCGGATTCCATGAACCTTGCAATGACAAAGGACCTGCGTGTCTCCTACCTGCCTCAAAGCGATATCGTCTTGGAAAGCGGAACCGTAATCGAAGAAGCAGAAAACGGATACAAAAGATTCCTACCGGCCGTGAAAAGAATAAAGGAAATCGAGGCAAGACTTGCCCATGCAAGCGAAGGAGAACAGCTTGACCCGCTGTTGCTTGAATTGCATGAGCTACAGGAAAAGCTGCTGAACGGCGGTTGGCATGACCGTCGGCGCAGGAGCGAACAGATACTCAAGGGGCTGGGATTCAAGCAAGAAGACCTGGAACGTACCTGCAGTGAATTCTCGGGAGGTTGGCAGATGCGCATTGCCCTGGCAAAGGTATTGCTGGAATCTCCTGATATATTGTTGCTGGACGAACCGACCAATTATCTTGATATCGAAGCCAAGACTTGGCTGAAGAACTATCTGGCTGCTTTCAGAGGCGGACTCATGCTCGTGTCCCACGACCAAGGCTTCCTTGATGCCACAGTCAACGAAGTATATGAGCTCTATAGAGGACAACTTACCCGATACAGCGGAAATTATTCTTCCTATCTTGTACAGCGGGAAGCAGAACTGCAGCAACTTGAAGAAAAGTGGAAACAGCAGCAGGCAATGATCGGCAAGACAGAGCAGTTCATCGAACGGTTCAGATACAAGGCAACGAAAAGCAAACAGGTACAGAGCAGGCTCAAGATGCTGGATAAGGTTGAGGAAATCCAAGTCCCATCCCACCTGAAGAAACTGCACTTTTCCTTTCCTCCTGCACCACACAGCGGCAATGACGTGCTTACTGTCAGCAATCTGAAGAAAAGCTGGGGTGACAATGTCATCTTTGATGGTCTTTCTTTCCTCGTAAGGAAGCAGGACCGCCTGGCTGTAACAGGAAGGAACGGCGAAGGTAAAAGTACACTGCTGAGGATGCTCTGCGGCCGGGACAGGGAGTATGGCGGAGTAATCAAACTGGGTGCAGGAGTACGGATCGGTTACTTTGCCCAGGATACTGAGCATACGCTTGATCCTTCCAATACGGTAATCGGCGAGCTTGAAGGTATCGCTACTACAGCGGATGTTCCACGACTGAGGAATTACCTAGGGGCTTTCCTGTTTGAAGGTGATGATGTATTCAAGCCCATTTCGGTACTTTCCGGTGGAGAAAGAAGCAGGCTGGCACTGCTGAAGATCCTGTTGCATCCTGTCAACCTGCTCATCTTGGATGAACCGACGAACCATCTTGATATCAACGCCAAGGAAATGCTTGCAGAGGCATTGCGCAGCTATGAAGGCACGATGATATTCGTCAGCCACGATACTTATTTCATTGAACAGTTGGCAACAAGGATACTCTACCTCAGTGAAGACGCCCCTCAGTTCTTTGAAGGAGATTATGGTTATTTTGCCCGCAAATTGGATGAAAAGGAACGGTGGGAAGAAAAGGAAGACACACCGGACAAGCAAAGCACCAAGCAGGCACTCGGCTACAAGGAAACCAAGGAAAAGAACAACAGGATGAAAAAGCTCCAAAGGGAAAACGAACTGTTGCTCTCGCAGGACGAAGTCCTTCAGCAGAAAATTGACAAAGTCAGCCAAGATATGAGCAAATCAGAAAATTACAGTGATGCAACCAAGATCACAAAACTGATGGAAGACAAACAGAAACTGGAAAAAGAACTCAAGGAAAAAGAAGACCTCTGGTTGAAACAGGAAGAGGAAATCGAAGAATTGCAGGCAGAGCTCCAATGAAATCATTGCCGGAACATATCATCCTCGCCTCTGCTTCACCGGCAAGGAAAAAGGTACTTGAAGACCTTGGAATCAAAGTCGAGACAGCCCCGACAGGCTGTGATGAACAGACGGATGAAAAGGATCCTGCAAGTTCGGTCACTCTCCTTGCCCGCAGGAAACTGCATGCATACCTGCAGATGACAGAAAGGAATGATGCCTTGGCTACCAACGACTGGACTGATATTTCCATTGATGGGAAAGGCAGGTTTTTCCCCTCCCTCCTTCAATGTGCACAACGGCCCTTCAAGGGCCCATCGGTATTGACGTGTGATACGATGGTTGTCTTTGAAGACCGTCTGATCGGCAAACCGAAGGATAGCAATGAAGCCTTTCAACTGCTGCAATCCTTCAGTGGCAAGGAACAGACAGTCGTTACAGGTTTTGCACTGCTGCTTGAAGGAAAATGCCTGCTATCGGGCTGTGACCATGCTACGGTACAGTTCAGGACCTATGGCCTGCAGGAAATCAAAGATTATCTGGCAACGGAAGAGTGGAAAGGTGCGGCAGGGGGTTATAGGATACAAAAGGAAGGAAAGCATCTGGTTGAACGGACAATCGGCGACATACACACAGTCGTGGGGTTGCCACTCTTTCTGATTTCTGCTTTAATAGGTTCGAACTTTGTCTTGTGACAAAGAAATTTCCGCTCCTTATGGAGTGAGATACATACGAAGGGTGGCGACCCTGCTTTATACTGCAACGTGTGCAAAAGCTTGAAGTTACTTATGTCGCCGGCACAGGAGGATATTATGTCCGTAGTTACTATGAAGAGCCTGCTTGAGTCAGGTGTGCACTTTGGTCACCAGACCAAAAGATGGAATCCAAAGATGGCTCGTTACATCTTCTCCCAGAGAAATGGAATCCATATCATTGACCTGCAGAAAACTTCAACTTGCATCGTTGAGGCTTATGATGCAGTACGCAACATCGTAAAGGACGGCAAGACCATCCTGTTCGTCGGCACAAAGAAACAAGCACAGCTTGCAATAGAGACCGAAGCAAAACGATGCGGCATGCCCTATGTGAACAATCGATGGCTTGGCGGTATGTTGACAAACTTTACTACTATCAAGAAATCCATCGCAACATTGAAGAAAATTGAAAAGATGGAAAGTGACGGCACTTTCGATTCACTTACCAAGAAGGAAGTTTCCCTACTCACCAAACAGAAATCAAAACTGGAAAAGAACCTCGGTGGCATCAAGGAAATGAAGGACCTGCCGGGTGCTCTTTTTGTCATTGACACCAAGAAGGAAGCAATCGCCGTCGCTGAAGCAAAACGCCTTGGCATTCCTATTGTTGCAGTAGTTGATACAAACTGTGATCCTACGGATATTACCTATCCGATTCCTGGCAACGATGATGCTATCCGTGCAATTCAGCTTTTCGTTGAAATCATTGCAAATGCTGTAGTTGATGCAGACAATGAAGCAGGTATCCAGATCATCGAGTCCCTTGACTCTGTAGATGAGACTGCACCTGAAGAAAAGAAAGATGCCGACGAGAGTGAAGAAAATGTCGTATTCTCATCCGATGACACAGAAAATCAGGATTATTCCAAATTTGAGCATACTGACGAAGAAAAGAAAGAAGCCCCAGAAGAGGAAAAGGATGATACCGTCGTCACAGCTGGTATTGAAGTTGATGAAAAGACACTCTATCAGGACTAAGGAGAAGAAAAACCATGGCTAAGATTACAGCATCACTGGTAAAGGAGCTTCGGGATTCAACCGGAGCAGGTATGATGGACTGCAAGAAGGCACTTGTCCAGGCAGACGGCGATTTTGAAGCTGCCAACAAGATCCTGATGGAAATGGGATTGGCCGCAGTCGCAAAAAGAGCTGACAGAGCAACAGAAAACGGCAGTATTTTTACAAAAATTACTGCAACCAAGGCTGTCATCGTAGAATTGACCTGTGAGACTGATTTCGTTGCTCAGAATACTGACTTCCAGAAGTTGGGGAATGACATCTGCACGGAAATCCTTGAAAAGGGTTACACAGAAATCAACGATGCACTTACTGAAATGGTAAATGGCCTGATTGCCACAATCAAGGAAAACATGCTCCTCAGAAAATTCGAAGTAATTGATCTGGCGGAAAATGGATATGCATCGACTTATATTCATGACGGTGGCAAGAAAGGCGTACTGGTAGAGTTCAGTGCAGACAAGAAGGAAGCTTTTGAAGATGCTTCCATAAAGGAATTCTGTCATGACTGTGCTTTGCATGTAGCAGCCTATACGCCAACCTTCCTTAAGCCGGAAGAAATTCCTGCAGAAAAGGTTGAAGAACTTACCGGTATCTTCACGAAACAGGCTGAAGGCATGGGCAAACCTGCAAAGATTATTCCGAATATCGTCAAAGGTATGCTTAAGAAACACTATGACCAGATTTGTTTCCTTAATCAGACTTTCATTAAAGATGACAAGTGTTCCGTCGCGGCAAAGGCTCGGGAAATCGGTAAAGCAGCAGGCTACGACCTGCAGATTGTCGGTTACCAGCTCTATACGACCGGCGAATAGGGTCATAATCAATCCATAGGCTCATCACGGTCGTCAGACAGTGATGGGCTGATTTGTTTAGGAGGAACATAATGCAGACTGTACTATCCAACAGTGAAAACAAAATGCAAAAATCCATTACGGCCTTGGAAAAGGAGTATCAGGGATTGAGGACCGGCCGTGCCAGTGCCGCTCTTTTCAGCAATCTTACCGTCACGTATTACGGTGCACCCACTCCGCTCTCCCAAGTCGGTTCCATAAGTGTCCCTGAAGCCCGAATGGTAGTCATCCAACCGTGGGACAAAAGTGTGCTTCCCGAAATTGAAAAAGCAATCCTGAAAAGTGACCTCGGGTTGACTCCCAACAATGATGGAAAGCTTATCCGCATCAATTTTCCTGCCCTTACTTCAGACAGGAGGAAGGAACTTGCAAAACAAGCCAAGCAGATAGCTGAAAAAACAAAGGTAGCTATCCGCAACATCCGCAGAGAAGCCATTGATGAACTCAAGGCAATGGAAAAGAAGAGTACCATCAGTGAGGATGATCTGAAAACCGGAGAAGATAAGGTTCAGAAACTGACTGATAAGTATATCAATCAGGCCAGTGACATCGCCACTGGTAAAGAAAAGGAAATCATGGAGATCTAACCGATGGAGACTGCATCGCTCAGGCACCTAGGAATCATTATGGACGGCAATGGCAGATGGGCTAACCAGCACAATCTGCCAAGGGCAGCCGGACATCTCGAAGGTTCAAAGGCTGTAAAACGTATCACCGTAGCTTGCAGGGACCTGGGCATTGCTTATCTGACGCTCTATGCCTTTTCTACCGAAAACTGGAAACGTCCGCAACAGGAAGTACATTATCTGATGGGAATGATTGCTTCCAAACTTCATGGAGAACTTTCTTTCTATGTAAAGCATGGCATCAGGATTCTTGTCCGGGGAGATATTTCCAAGCTTCCGGTCGAAGCACGGGATGCTGTGGTTGACACTATGGATGCCACAAAAGCCATGCGTCAGCTGACTTGTATCCTGGCAATCAATTATGGTGGCCAAGATGAAATCTGCAAAGCTGTCGATTCCCTTCTGAAGGAAAATATGGTTCCGCCGATTTCCCCGATAGCATTGAGAGCTCATATGCAGTACCCGGATATCCCACCAGTCGACATGATCTGCAGAAGTGCAGGAGAAAAAAGACTAAGTAATTTCTTACTTTGGGATAGTGCCTATGCAGAACTTGGTTTTTATGACAAACTGTTTCCGGATTGGGACGAAACCGACATTCGACGCATTATGGCCGACTTCAGCTCAAGGACCAGAAAATTCGGAGGTTTAGCAACATGACTTCACTCAAGGGACGTCTGTTGACCACATTCGTAGGCATTCCAGCTGTGGCTATTATCGTCTTTGCACTACCACAGTTTGCCCACTTAGGATTTGCCTTGCTAGCTGCCGTGGCAGGTATTCTCGGTACATACGAAATGAAACAGATGATGGAAAAATCCCTTGACATCCACATTTTCTTTCCTTGTTGGTTCGGAACCTTGTTACCGCTTGCAAGTTGGGCTGAAGTATACTTCAATCTTGAAAGTTTGATGGAAATTGTCTTTGTGCTGATGCTTTTCTGCAATTTCATCTCAGAATTGAGAACCGGAACAAAAGATGAAGATCCTTTCAGCAAAAGTATCATTCGCATCGCAACTTCTTCTCTACTTGTGTTCTATCCAAGTTTCCTGCTGACTTTCCTTGTGGCGGCCGATCAATTACCTCATGGCCCTTTTTTTCTTGGATTGTTCTTCATCTGTGTCTTTTCGAATGACATATTTGCCTTCCTCTGTGGAATGACCTTTGGCCGCCATAACAGAGGTTTCATCAAAGTAAGCCCCAACAAGTCAATCGCGGGTTTTGTAGGAGGCACTGTTGCCTCAATGTTCTTCGCAACACTCTATGTCTATCTTTTCCCCAGCCTACGGGCTCTTCTCAGTATTCCGATGTCCTTGGTCCTAGGATTTGTCCTTGCATTTTCAGGTTCATTGGGCGATCTGCTTGAGTCAGTATTCAAACGTAGTGCAAAGGTCAAGGACAGCGGACATCTGGTACCTGGGAGGGGCGGAGCTCTGGACAATCTTGATTCCTTGGTTGTTGCTGCACCGCTTTTCTATCTTGCCCTGAGGATCCTGCTCACATGAAGCGCTTGGTTATCCTAGGGGCTACAGGAAGCATCGGGACGACTTGTCTTTCTGCAATCCGCAGATTCTCTCTTCCAGTTGAAATCGTAGGTATTTCTGCAAACAGCAACTATTGTAAATTGGAACAGATTGCAAAGGAATTTTCTGTACATCATGTTGCATTGACCAGACACAGGAGCACCATTGACGTGGAAAATGTTTCTTTGCCGAAAATTCCTGAAAATACCGATGAATTGACATGGTATGACAATATTCCTGCATTGTTGGATACAGTCGAATGCGACATCGTACTCAATGCAGTAGCTGGGTTTGACGGATTGCAAGCAACCTTGGCATGTCTGGAAAGACATCTGGACATTGCATTGGCAAACAAGGAAAGTGTCGTCACCGGAGGTAATTTCATCTTCGAAATGGCACAGCGATCAGCCTGCTCCATCATTCCGGTAGACAGTGAACATTCTGCAATCTATCATCTGATTGCCGCACATGACAGGAAATCGGTAGATTCCTTGCTCGTCACTGCAAGCGGTGGACCATTCAGAACATGGGAAGCCTCCCTGTTCAGCTCAATTACACCGGAACAGGCCCTGCAGCATCCAACATGGAAAATGGGAAAGAAGATTACCATTGACAGTGCAACTTTGGCAAACAAGGCCCTGGAAGTCATAGAAGCATCCTATCTGTTTGGATTCCCTCCCGAGAAAATCAAAGTCGTGGTCCATCCACAAAGCATTGTCCATTCCATGGTCAGGATGAAAGATGGTGCAGTATATGCCCAGATGGCAACCCCTGACATGAGCCTTCCGATCATCGAGGCCATTCTCGGCAGACAGATGCAAGAACTGGTTTCTCCACTCTCGTTTACCGATCTTGACCTCCACTTCGAACAGCCTGACACTGCGCGTTTTCCATTGCTTAAGGCTGCTTACGAAGTCATCAGATTACAGGGCGGTTATCCAACGGCTTTCAATGGCGCCAATGAAGAGGCTGTCAACGCTTTTCTGAATCACAGGATCAGCTTTACGGATATCAGTACCCTGACACTAAAAGTGCTGGAGCAGGATTTTTCATCACCAGTCCATTGCTATGCAGACGTACTGGAAGCAGACGTACTGGCGCGAAAAACCTGCAAGGCCTTGATAAGACAAATATCATGAATATTCCTGCGACATTGCTCTATTATGCACTGGGTATCATCTGCATCGGCTGTGTCGTACTGTTCCATGAAGCAGCACATTTGTTTGCTGCAGGTATCTGTGGCATTGAGGTTGAGGTATTTTCCTTCGGTTTCGGTCCTAGGCTTGTAGGATGGCAGAAAGGAAATACTGAATTCAGAATATCGCTTCTGCCTTTTGGTGGTTATTGCAGGATGAAAGGTTCCGATGATCTGCTTAGGGCACTTGATGACAAAAGCGATACATTTACCCATGTTGAAAACGGCTCTCTCTTTTCAGTACATCCATTGCCCAGGGCAATGACCTATCTTGCAGGTCCTCTTGCGAATATCTTCCTGGCCATCATTTTATGTATTCTGCTGCAAGCAACACCTTATCAAGTACTCTCCCTCCCCGCTACAGTTGCGACAGTCAACGATTACCCGACGCTCTTTACAGGTACATCGGCAAGTCCCGCATATGACCAAGGACTGCGGACAGGAGATATATTGCTTTCTATCGGTTCGATACCGATTACAGACTGGGAACAGGCCTCTACGGTGCTACAGACATTGCAAAATGGACAGGCTGCAGTCAAAATCAGTAGGAATGGCAAGGAAGCTACATATACCATACAAGGAGAAGATACCGGAAATGGTACCTATCGTTTTGGCTTGACAAATCTCATACCTGCCCACGTTTCCTTGGTCAAACCATGGACACCGGAAAGAAAAGCTGGTTTGAAGGCCGGAGATTGGATCATAGGTTGCAACGGACAGGCAGTAACAAACAATCTCGACCTGCTTGCAGCTCTTGCGACTGTCACACCGTCATCAGGCGATATACAACTGACCATACGGCATGCAGGAACAGATAAAAAGCAGGTCATTGCATACACGCCGATCTTTGTCAACAGCAAATTGCAGAACGGGTTCTCACTTGCGGCTCCCACAAGATGGATTGAAGGAAAAAAACTGGGCAAGGCAATAGGAAAAGGTACAGTTATGGCTTTTGGGTTGTTCACAGAAACAATCCATAGCTTATACAGTATTTTGACAGGAAAACAAGATGACGTAAGGCAGGTGCTGACAGGTCCTATGCGCGCAAGTTATATGATAGGAAACATCACGGCCCTAGGATGGGAACACAGTGCTTACTCAGCCTTCAAGGCCTTGCTCTACCTGTTGGGTGTGGTTTCAGTTTCTCTTGCAATTGCAAACCTGATTCCACTTCCGAGCTTTGACGGCGGGCAGATACTCATTGCCTTGGGCGAAGCCATAACAAAACATAGGATCAATCCAAAAAATTATTGGCGGATACAGTTGATAGGTCTGGCCTGCATCATACTGATTTTCATTCTTATGTATTATGTCGATATCAGGTATTTCTGGAATTCGCGTCATACAACGCACCTTCTTCCCTGACCTACAGTTATTCTCAAAAAGATAAAGATAATAAACTATATAATGGCACTATGGACAGGCCAACAAATCATGTAATCTGTTACATTATTTACCATCAGAAGGGCTTTTGACCGTGTTTATTTACAAAAGTTCCCGATATGGTTCCAATGATAATATGTAAATAATTCAATGCATCTAGGCAAGATGCTGGAGGAATAGTATGGAATTACAACATAAGGCAACAAGAGTAGCAATCGGAACAGCCATTGATGTAGCTATCAGACATGCCAGAAAGAACAAAGAAGAAGGCATAAGGGACATAGTGAATCTTTTCACCAAGTATTTTGCGCCTACAAAAGCTGATGAGAAAGTTGGAGCCGGTGGCAACGCTTTTTCCGGAATTGCCAAGTTTGCACAGGATCCTGACTCAAAATGGGTCCGATATATTTCCAGACTGTTTGAAGAAATTGATCCAAAGGTTGCAAAGACACTCATTCTTAACCTTGCCTATGAAGCAGGTTACAGAGGACTTGCAAAGGTCCGGGAAACCAGCGTAAAGAATGATTGCAATGTCCCTTGGGCAATCATATTTGACCCGACAAGTGCCTGTAACATGCATTGCAAAGGCTGCTGGTCCGGTGAATATGGAACCAAGCAGAACCTGAGTTTTGACGATATGGATTCCATCGTTACCCAGGCAAAGGAATTGGGTGCTCACTTTTTCCTGATGACCGGAGGCGAACCACTGGTAAGGAAAAAGGATATAGTCAAACTTGCAAAGAAACATGACGACTGTGTCTTCCATTGCTTTACAAACGGAACATTGGTAGATGAACAGTTCTGTCAGGATATGTTGGATTGCGGGAATATCCTGCTTGCAATCAGCTTGGAAGGTTTCAAGGAAGAGAATGACTTCAGACGTGGTGATGGTAGCTTTGATGCAGTCATGAAAGCCATGGATTTGCTTAATGCACATCATCTGGGCTTCGGTACCTCCGTCTGTTGGACCAGCAAGAACTACAAGACAGTCATCAGTGATGAATTCATCGACATGATCATTGAAAAAGGTTGCCGTTATGCTTGGTATTTCCATTTCATGCCAGTCGGACAATATACAGGAACAGATCTTATTCCTACTCCGGAAGACCGTGAATATATGATGAAGCATCTGAGAGCCGTCCGTAATGCACATAGTGACAAGCTGATAGTTCCCCTTGATTTCCAGGATGACGGAGAATTCGTAGGTGGCTGTATTGCAGGAGGAAAGCATTACCTCCACATAAATTCTAATGGTGATGTCGAACCTTGTGTCTTCATCCATTACTCCAGCGCAAATATTCATGATGTCAGCTTGCTTGATGCGCTCAAACAGCCTCTGTTCATGGAATACCATCGTAACCAACCTTTCAACAAAAACCTCTACAAGCCTTGCCCAATGCTGGAGAATCCCGATTTCCTGCCTAAGCTAGTCAAGGAAGCCGGTGCTCATTCCACGGATTTGGAAGCGCCTGAGGATGTGGATCATCTTTGTGCAAAGTGTGCTACATATGCAAAAGAATGGGCTCCTGTAGCTGACAGGCTCTGGGAACAGGTACCTGAAACTTCAAGAATAAAGGCTGAGAAGGCAGTCTTGCTGAAAGAAACTGCACAGAAAAATGCTAAAAGAGAAGATGCATAACATGCGGTGGAAAAACTGTAAGTTGTAACATCCGAAAAGATATAGCAATTGCCTTGAAGCTGCCACTGAAAAAGTGGCAGCTTTTTCGTCATCAGACGAGATTCCTGCAAGTAACAAAAACCATAAGTTCATGTTATCGTGATGCTGTCACGGTGGCACAAGAAAGGTCACCTTATTCTTTTTCATCGAAGGCCTTGTTTTGATCTAGCATATATAGACAAGGTAATCATCAGAAATTTTGACTACTTCCATTGATTTCCCTATGATTCCATTGCAAATCCAAATTTTGCGTTGACAGTTGTTTTATTTGATATAAAGTTCTGGTTCCTTGGTATTAATCAAGATAGTCATCGGTATTTCAATACAGGTCATTTCCGGTAACACATAAAATACAGGATCATCTATGATAGCCGTTGTTCCATCAGCTTTTTGTGCACATAAATATACACTTGAAACATCAGAGACTACATTTTTGTCAATATAAATGCGATATTTCAAATCGGAAAGCATTGCATCGACGATTGCCTGCATATTTGCATCATCAGAAGAAGACGTATTATCATTACCTTCAGCAAAAAAATCAAGCAACGGAACAACCAGATACTTTGTAGATTTGTATGGTATGAACATAGCCGTATCGGGATCTGACGCATCTGCAGATCCTGCAAGTTCGTTAGTGTCAATACCAAACGCTATTCCACTTTCTGTATCTGTATCAATTTTCTGCACATTGTAAAGATAATCAGGAAGAGCATCTGTGGGAATATTCGAAATAATATTATTGATGCCTGTTTCCGTATCTTTGCAGTTCTCAAGGCATTCAGACAACGACTCATTCTCGACAGTGGATGTAGATACTGCATTATCCTTTGAATCTAAGTCAGACATAGACAGCAAGGCTTTGGAGATGGTAATACGGTAATTGGTAAAATAGCCACCCTTGGTATTTGCAGAAACGTTTTGTACGACATCAACACACGATATACAACATAGACTACAGACTATGACAATGACTACTGAGGCATGTAGTCTTACGGATGATTTCATTTTTTCTCCTTTTTTACCCTTTTTTCAATATAATAGGATTTTAGAAGAACAATAACTGCTTCACCCACATATAAGCCTTATTGCTGTCGATTTTTCTTCGCATACCCCTGTTTGTTCTGGTTATTTGCAGCCGGAGAAACATAATCATTTGCCAACTCTTCGAATTTGACCAAGCTCTTGTTGAAACCAAGCATCAGACGATCAGTGACACCATTGTTTTACTTATGGGCAAAACAATAAGAGGAATATCAAGCTGCCATGCAAGTTGCTTCAGAGTCAAGGAAATACCGCTAATGACTCCGTGTCCGAAAAATCTGTCTCTGCAACTCCTTTCAAAATAGTCAAAAACAAACAGGCAATCAGAAAGCCCGTATAGCTCGAACCCTGTAGGAATAACTCTTGAGGCGGGCCATCGTGGTGCAACTGCCAAAATAAACCATAAATGCAAGGTTGTCGGAGTTTCCCTGAGTAGAACTCCAATAACAAAAATCATTTAGGATTCCTCCGATGTTACCTTTTTTGTATTGATTATATATTTCTACCAACTCGCCTAGTGTCGGCAAAAACCAGTTGCTATATGTTTTACCGTTACAGGACACTGTCTTACTAGCACACACACTTATCGCCTTATCCCAATTATACTCTCCTTCATCCTCAGAAGCAGCTTCAAGTCGTTGGCCATTATAATAAAACACAAAGCCACCAGCAGGTCCTGTATCTCCCACGGAATAAGTTTTTCCTAATGTATAGGTTGCACTTGCGACACTGCTATTTGCCATACCACTCTTTACTGCCATGGCTTTTATTGTAGTCGTAGCACTCAGGGGAATGCTTCCTCCCGATGTAATATGGCTGCTGCTGGTTGTCGGTGTAGTACCGTCCGTCGTATAGTAGATGGTTGCACCACTGGTACTTGTCATTGTCACTGTCTGGGTACTGGTAAAGGTCGTCCCACCTGCAGGACTGAAGGTCGGTGTTGCTACGGCAGAAACCGTGACGACTTGGCTGGCTCCCTCTGAATCCAGCAGGTCTGCCTTCACGGCAACTGCCTTTATCGTCTTGCTCTCTGCCAAGGTGAACGGAGCCGTATAGCTCTCTCTCGTACTGCTGGTGGCAGGGTCAGTCCCATCTGTCGTGTAGTAGATTGCCGCTTCTGCTGTATCGGTTGCTATGGTCACCTGCTTGCCGCCGGTAACATCACCTGTGCTTATCGTCGGTTGTGCTGCCTTGGAAAAGTCAGCGTCCTCGAAGCTTATCGTCCCGCTCGACTCCAGCCCCGTGAACACGTTCACCATGTCCATCCCTGAGAAAGTAATCTGGGTACCGGAAGGATTGGTAAACCTCACCCCTACCATGTAGTCGCCGGCATCGGCAGTGCCGCTTACTGCCACACTGCTGCTACTTATCGTCCCGGCAACATAGTCTTCTCCTATGTCTGCCCCTACTTCCTTGAAGGATGCCCCTAGGTCTTCCGGCCAGCTTATCCCTATGCTATAGGTCCCGGTATCACTTGTAAGGTAATGTAGGGTGAAGCTGATGGAACTCGTCTTACCTGAATTGACTGCGACTCCGGTTGCATCGGCCTGTTCGGTGATCACCGTCCCGTCGCTGTTCATCCCTTCCACATAGAAGTCCCAGGTGCCTACGGGAATGCTGGAGACCGTATTCTTTTCACCTAATATCAAGGTCTGCTTGGAAAGTGTCTTGCTGCTGTTCGTCTCTTCGCCCCAGAAGGACACCTGGGTGACCTTGGCACTGCTTCCGGGAGTTATTGACTTGGAGGTACTTTCACTTAGGCTAAACTGAAGGCTTCCATGGGGATCAGGTTCCTTGCAACCTGAAAGTAATAGCAAGGTAAAAAATAAAATGAACAAAAGTCCATATAAATATATAGGAAATCTAAGTTTTTTGTTTACAGACATAGCAGACACCTTTTGCTCTACAAAGATTGTGGTTCTATGCGGATACAAGGATACCTTTTCTGAGTAGATTTTCATTTTGTCGGTTCTGATTATGTCATAACTTTCATTATTTACAATAGACAACTATTATACAAATGTAAGAAAAATCATATATCTTAAATAAATCTTGTATTACTTCTGATAATTCTTTTCTCGCTGAAATCAAAAAAACAAGGTCATGATTAAGTTTTATCAAGATCAAATAGACGAAAGTCCATTAAAGATTAATTAACAATTCTTCATGCCAGCAAGCAATAACCTGCTGCAATATCATTGTCACTGAAATTGGACATCACATGTTTTTTCCCTAGGAAAAATCATATAACTATTTATAAAACATAGAATAACTAAACAAATAATTGTAGCAAATCATACAGTTTTCCCAAAGCAATTCAGTCCAATAGCATTTAGGTTGCTTGCCTTGTTACATTTAGCAACAATACTGCTACAGAGTGCCCAGGCTTCTGGGAACATAACCAATCGGCTTCATAAGCCTTGATATGCTTTGAATCTTCTAGTTTTTTTCATGCAATAAATATGTCATAACTTTTGTATGAATTACACTACATAAAGAGTTGTTACATGGATTTCTCAATATCAATCTGACAATTATAACTTTATTGCTGTCGATTTTTCTTCGCATAACCCTGTTTGTTCTGGTTATTTGCAGCCGGAGGAACATAATCATTTGCCAACTCTTCGAATTTGACCAAGCTCTTGTTGAAACCAAGCATCAGACGATCAGTGACACCATTACGGTTTTTTGCAACAACAACTTCCGTATTCTGCACTGCATTGTCTTCCATTTTGTCACGATGCAGAAAAATGACTACATCTGCATCTTGTTCGATAGAACCGGATTCCCTCAAATCGGCAAGCTTAGGCATGACCCCATCACTTTGTCTACCGACCTGAGATAAGACAATGATAGGAATATCAAGCTCTCGAGCAAGTTGCTTCAGGGCCCTGGAAATACCGGCAATTACTTCGTGTCTAGGAGTCTGGCTATTGACATCAGTTGCTTGGATCAAGCCAATATAGTCAATGAAAAGGACATCAATATGCCGTTCCCTCTTCATCTTTCTTGCTTGGCTTCTCAACTCAACCAAAGTCATATTCGGAGTATCTTGGATATAAAGTTTACAATTGTTGAGAATATCAGCTGCATTGATGATTGCATCAAGCTCATTCTGGGTAAGAACCCCAGACCTGATATGGGCAAAGTTCACTCGGCTTATGCTGGCAATCATCCGTTCCACCAAGGAAGTCGCCGGCATCTCAAGAGACATGAATCCGACACATTTCTTTTCACGGGTAATCATATTCAGGGCAAGAGAAAGTGCAAAGGCTGTTTTTCCGATTGAAGGACGTGCACCGATAATTATATATTCCTGAGGTTTGAACCCACCGGAAATGAATGAATCAAGTTTTGTAAAGTCCGTTTTTACAGCCCTAGGATTACCGCCATTGTTCATCCTGTCCTGGATATTCTGAACGGCATCAAGAAGAAGCTTATCGACTTCCTTGTATTCATTCTCTGCCATATTGAGGTCATTGAGACGGGAAAACTGTTCTTCACCTTTATCAACGACATCCTGGATATTCTCACCTTCATCAAAGGCTTTGTCCCGCAACGAAGAAGTCAGCACAAGCAACTGACGCCGCAGAGACAGACTCTTGAGTATCCTGGCATAATAAGTAGCATTCGTTGTTGACGGGACATCATCCGTCAGTGACGAAATATAGGCCAGACCACCACACTTCTCAATCAAATCATGTGATTTTACATAATCAGCCAATGTAATCAAATCAATGGTCTGGGCACTGTTTTCATTATGGAAATCAAGCATCGCCTGGTATATGGTCTGGTGTCCGAGCTTATAGAAATCCTCTTTGGCCAATATAGGCTGAATTTCCAAAAGTACCGTACTATCCAACAGGATAGCACCTAACACAGCCCGTTCCGCCTCAATATTATTGGGCGGAACAAGTCCAATACCTGACGATGCCGTTGACACTACTGTGTATCCTCAGCAGAAGCAGCGGTACTCTCTTCTGCAGCAACTTCAGCAGTTTCTTCTGCAGGAGCAGCCTCAGCTTCTGCAGCAGCTTTTGCTTTTGCAGCTTCTTCAGCTTCTGCAGCGGCCTTTGCCTTTGCAGCTTCTTCAGCTTCTGCAATGGCCTTTGCCTTTGCAGCAGCCTCAGCAGCCTTACGGGCTTCAGCTTCCCTCTGTCTGATGATTGCTTCGCTTTCAACGATAAGTTTCACAGTAGCGGATTCATTTTCATACAAACGGATACGGACACTATATGTACCTACCATCTTTATGAGATGGGAAGAAACCTCAATACGTTTCCGTTCAATTTCAATACCTTCCTTGGCCAATGCCGCCTGCACCATACTGGAAGTAACGCTACCAAACAACTTGCCACTGTCACCTGCGGAAACCACAAGGTTAAGGGTAAGTCCATCCAGACGCTCCTTCAAAGAAGCAGCTGCCTTCCTCTTTTCAGTCTTTCTTGATTCAATAGCAGCCGCACGGCTGGCAAACAAAGCTACATTAGCTCTGTTATAGGCAACAGCAGCACCGGTCGGCAATAAAAAATTACGGCCATATCCGTCTTTGACGGTAACGACATCGCCCTCTTCTCCGAGGTTCACAACATCCTGATTGAGAATGATCTTCATATCGAAAACTCCTTCTTCGTTACTTTCTCAAAGTAAACCAAGTCTCCATCACCCCAAGCAGGGGAAAAACAAAGACTATCACAATATTCAAGCCAGGAAGCAAAATAGCAAGCAATCCGGTAATAACAAACAACTTGACTGCGCTGACTTGTTTTCCTTTATGCACCATACGGTAGGTCACGATACTCATACCCTGGATTGCATAGACCAGAGCGAAGAACAAAGCAATATTCAACACTACAATGGACAGTATCTGATTATTTCCGAACTTGGCCACTGCAACAAATGCCAGCCACGCACAAAGAAAGAACCAAACGTAATCCGACGGAATGTGGAAATCCGAAATCTTCCGAGTAAATTCCATGGAATCACGAAACCGAGAAGCAAGCTGAAGAAAGGCACTGAATCCAAAGAAAGCAGCCACAACCGGCAACAGCAGTGATGCAATCACATGCTTAAGCAGGTAGTAAAGCTGAACAGGTTCAACACCCATCACAAGCTTCTGGTTCCCGTCGGAACCTACAGTAGTGAACATACTGTTCAACAAGTCAATGTATTGCTTGTCCAAAGCCTGTACTGAAGCATCATGCCTCATAAACCAAACTCCGAATATAACAATGACAAGCCCTATGAAGGAAGCGCATATCAAAAAACGGGACAACACATCGATTTTCTTCAATATCGTCCAAATAACCGAACTGCCAATCAATGCAACCGGCAGGAACAATCCCATCGCCAGAAGCCCTTTCCCCAACGGCTGACCAAGTGTAGACAACTGTGGAATCAGTTCCACAAGAAATACGACTATAGCCAACAGACCGAACGGCAAAAGCTTTTCTTCCAGCGATACCAGCTGGTCGGTCAGCAGTAAGAGCGGCAATACAAACAAAAACGCTGTAAAACCGAAAACATAAAGAACTGCACCCAGTCCGATGCCAAAGCCTACTCTAGGCCAATAGTTCCGTTCTACCCTCACTGCATCCGCCCGTTCATTTCTTCTCGAAAGGAAGATAGGCCAGAACGCGAGCCTTCTTGATCTCCGCAGTCACAGCTCTCTGGTGTTTTGCACAGTTGCCAGTGATGCGGGCAGGAAGAATCTTGCCTCTTTCCGTGGTATACCTTCTCAGCTGATCAGGATTCTTGTAATCAGGCTCAGTGTGCTGAGCGCAGAAACGACAGACTTTCTTCCGAAAATTATTCCTTCGGTTGTTGTTGTTTCTCCTATCCCTCTGAGTTGTTTTCTCTGCATCTTTCTTTGCGTCAGTTTCTTCACGCATAACCCTTTGTCTCCTTAGAATCTTTAAAATGGAATCTCGTCATCAAAGCCTTCAGGGCCAAGTCCCAAGTCATCCATATCACCCATGGATGGAGCCGATTGCTGTGCGGGAGGTGTAGCCTGGGCATTTTGCTGATACCCACCAGCCTGGCCATTCGGTACTTGGCGAACATTGTTGCCCTGTGATCCTTGATTACCATATCCATTGTTTCTGAATTGATCGTTTCTTCCCTGGAATTGATTCCCCGGGCCGTTATTGCCCGCGGAAGTTCGGGAACTTGAAAGCAATGACAGACCGTTGACATAGATTTCAACATCATAGCGCTTTTGGCCATTCTGCTCCCAGACATTCTGGTGCAGTTCTCCTGCTACCGAAACCTGTTGACCTTTTGTGAGGTACTGGGTAATACCTGCGCTGGAACCGAGGAAATAAACACAATTGAAGTAATTTACCTCATCAGCCCAATTCCCGTCAGCCGATTTCCGTCTCTTGTTGACAGCCAACGAGAAACTGCATACCGTCCTTCCACTGTTCGTAGATCTGATGGTACAATCCTTCGTAAGCCTGCCTACCAATGCTACCATGTTCAAGTCACTTGCCATACAGCTATCTCTCCATTATCTCTATTTTTCCTTGCTGACGAACAAAAACTTCAATATTGAGTTAGCAAGCAAAAATTTCTTTTCAAATTCAGAAATCGATGCAGGATCAGCTGTAATCTCATAGTAGAAATAATGACCTTTGTCCTGCTTCTTGATTTCATAGGCAAGCATCCTGATGTCCATGTCATCTTTTTTGGTGATTTCCACACCGGCATCTTTAAATGCGCCTTCGACAAGAGCCAAGCCTTTCTGGGTCTTTTCTTCGTTGGAGTCGAAGATTATTGTGAACTCATAATTTCTCATGGTTCCTCCTTACGGACGTTAAGATCCACCACAAGGTGGATAAGGGGGTTTCTCTGTATCGCCGAAAATCTTACTTCCGGCTTCTCCTGACACAAAGCCAATGCTCACCATCGAGCATGGTATTGATAATCCACACAAGAATCCGCCGGGATACCGGCGGAATCCTTTTCATGAAGCAATGAAACAACAGATTACTTATTCTTATGTCTGTTCTTTCTCAGTTGCTTTTTCCTCTTGTGAGTAGCAATCTTATGCTTCTTTCTTTTTCTTCCACAAGGCACTGTAGAACTCCTTAACTATAATTTCCGAAAGCAAATGTCAGACATATCACTTCGGTGATAACCAACATACTGGATTATTGTGCCGATTCATCCCTGAGGTGTCAAGAGGTCAGCCTTACATCAAGCAGGAATCATTTCTTCAGTCTGCCCAGACCTATAGCCTGAACTCATGATTTCCTATATAGTATGGAATAGGAGACATACTGACAACCTTATGAAAGTTTTGATCTACGGACTTGGACTCAAAGGTGGAGGCCTTGCTTCTGCAAATTATTTTTTGGAACATGGCAACGAAGTGCGGGTTACAGACCAGAAAAGTGCAGACACATTCGGTACTGCAATTGAACGCCTGGAAAGCAAAGGCTGCAGATGTATTATGGGGGAACACCGCCAAGAGGATTTTCTTTGGGCGGACATTGTAGTCAAAAATCCTGCAATAAGTCCTGACAACCCTAACCTGCGCCTATGCAGGAAGATTACCAATGACCTGGGATATCTGTTCCAAAGCCATTTGCTTGACAACACTAAGATCATAGCAATTACGGGAACCAAAGGGAAAACCACCACATCAAGTCTCATAAGCCATGTCCTGAAATCAAACGGACACGATATAATGCAGTGTGGGAATATGGGCATCAGTGCTTTTTCCGTCCTTTCCCGACTTGAACAACGCAAGGGAAAGAAACGTCCAGCTCCTGAATATCTGGTCATAGAATTCTCATCCTGGCAGATTCGTGACACGCTGATTGCAACAGGCGGAAACCTTCCTTGTTTCTATCTTGCCATCGTCACCAATTTCATGGAAGACCATCAGAATTACTATCGATCCATGCATGATTATCTCAATGACAAACTTGGATTATTCCAAGGGGGATGTAGTTATGCACTGGTACCCAAAACTCTCAGGGCCCAAGTAATGGGAATTACCGGACTGAAAAAAAAACAGGTCCTTCAGATAAATGCAACAGTTCCGATGGAACTCATGCAGCGTCCGGAACTGCTCATCGGTTATCAAGCTTTGAGAATCCTGGGACTTTCAAAAAAGAAATTACTTGTCGATCTGCCGAAATTCAAGGGTGTTCCCCATCGTATCGAATGGTTGGGCATGAAACATAACGTAGCATTCGTAAATGACAGTGCAGCAACCATTCCTGAAGCAGTCAGCTTCACAAGCAATCATTTCAGAAAGGAAATGGTGCATCTCATCACAGGAGGCACTGATAAAAACCTCAAACCAGATGCGATGCTTCCTGCCCTGAAGGAAGCCACAAGCATCACAGTACTGGCAGGAAGCTTCACTTCCAAGAAACTGCTACCTCTTCTGGAAGCAAACAACCTTTCTTTTTCCGGTCCATATACCACAATGCCGGAAGCCGTTTCCTCATGCTATCAGGCAGCAAAGGAAAAGGCAAAGGAAACGGGGCTAAGCCAGTTGATCCTATTGTCCCCGGGTGCAGCTTCCTTTGATCTGTTCCAAAACGAATTTGACAGAGGCAATCAGTTCAAGGCATTCTATGGCTCAATTGAATGATCAGTGGCGATGCATCCTGAAACGGACAGATTCCATAAAACTGGCCACTGCATATATCATTGGCCTTGCAGCATAGTTGACGGTCAACATCCGTTCCCATAGGTTACCCCCGAAAGCCTGCTTGAACAGCAGCAATGAGGACAGATGGCTTCCGTTCCCGGAGCCTGAAGGTACTCCATAGAAATCATAACAGCTGCATTTCCGTCGGACAGCTTCTGCAATCGCACTATCCTGGAGGCTGTAGCTTACACTATATCCACAAGTCCTGTCGGCTCCACCGAAAAGATACAGGCCTTTGTATCGGCTGTAAAGGACTATGATTCCCCCTTCCATTTTTTCATCCACATAAGCAAACAGCAGCATGCAATCAAGAGATGACGAGGCATCACCGCCTTTGCATTCTTCCAGTACAGCTTTGATATATCCATAGCTCCGATGGGTAAATCCGTCATTCCGTGCTGTCTTGCAATAAATATCATACCACTTGAGCAATTCCTGTTCATTTCCCTGCCAAGGCCTGACCTCAACAATACCTTTGTTTTTTGCCAGGTGTCGGCGAGCCCGTTTCCTATATCCTTCCTCACTTCTTCCAGACCGCTCCGCAAATCCACGACCCATGTACCGGTAGGTTGTGTACTTTCCTTGCACACATGGATTCTGGCGGTACTTTGTATGTCGGCTGACTGCGTATGCCAAGGCAGGTCCCATTGTATCTGGAACACCGCAGTACCGATATAGGTATGCAACTGCCGTGAAATGGATTCCAGCCAGCTGGCATCCGATTCCATGCATTCGGGAAGCCTCACGCCCTGCAATGACAAAGGGCCCAACGGTATATAAGCGAGGGAAAATCCAGGAAACAGCTGCCGTACCAAGCAAAGGAAGATGGCAAGTTCCTTCCCTTTTTCATCAGTGATAAAGAATGCATATCCTTTCCAACCAAGGTACTGCTTTACTCGAGCCCACTGTTCGCTTTGAAAGGGTTCAAGACCCGTCAAGTCATGTAAAGAAGCAGGAATCAAAGCATACATTGCAACGGCCTCCCCCATACAGACAAAAGAAGGGCAGTCAATTGCCTGCCCCCTGTGGATATATCAATTTTCAGCCTATTCCTCAGCCGACATTGCCATTAATATAGACATGGGCCTTTACCGCCTTTCCATCAAAAGAACAAAGTTTTTTCCCATCAATCTTTACAATTCCATCTTCAGTATAAATCGGCATGGAGAAGAATTGGTCGGCTTTGACGTATGTCTGCTTTTCCTCAGGCCTGGTTTCACCCTCTGGCTCGAGTACAGTACCTACGGGAAGCTCGTCTGCAAAAAGGACTTCACAGGTTTCATGTGCATCATCCTGCCGGTCACTGGCCGCCAGAAGCATTCCCCGGCTCTTGACTCCACGGAAATTCGCAGGCTTGAGATTGCTTACGAGAATGATATTCCTCCCAAGCAGTTCATCGGCTTTATAGAATGGTACGATGGAAGATACGATTGTCCGCTTTTCTTCCTCTCCCGTGTCAAGCGTCAGGATATAAAGCTTGTCACCGTTGGGGTGCTTCACTACTTCCACAATCTTGCTGACAAGCAAGGTCACCTTCTGGGCAAATCGCTGTGAGACAGTCAATGTTTCTTCATCTTTTTCCATTTTTTCACTACCTTCCTTCTTATTATCGGACACAGCACTGTCATTACCCTTTACGGCTTGCTGCCGCTGTGCCTGGCTACCACTGTATTTTTCCCGCAGTGTCTCTATCAGCCCATCATCAAGTTTTTCAAAAAGCAGATTTGTCGGGTTGATCACTTCAACTCCTTCGAAACTGCCCAGATTCTTCCAATCGTCATGTTCCCTGCCGACAAACTTCAGGATAGAATTACCGGTCACCGGCATATACGGTCCGACCAAGATGCCGATATCCCTGATGAGATAAACCAAGGTACGTAGCAAACCTGCGGCCTTGTCAGGCTCTTCTTTCCTTGTTCTCCAAGGTTCACCGTCCTGGAAAGCCTTGTTGCCGATCGAAGAAAGAAAACATATCTGATGAAGGGCGTCCCTCTCCTCTGCTCTTTCAAGCAGGGAATCAATAAGTCGCTCTTTTTCATGGATAGCTGCAATCACTTTTTCATCAAGTTCCCCCTGAGGAACCTTGCCGTCGTAGAAACGGTTGATGAATGTAAGCGTACGGTTGACCAAGTTTGAAATATTGCCGATAAGTTCTCCGTTTACCTTTTCCTGGAAATCACTCCAAGTAAACGTGACATCAGATTTCTCCGGCCTGTTGTAGAACATATAGAAACGCCACACATCGCTTGGAATACCGGTTTCGATGACATCATTGCCGAAAATGCCTATGCCTAGGCTCTTGGAAAATTTACCACCCTCATAATTTAGATACTCAGTGGCACTCATATGATGCAGCATCGTCCAGTTTTCTCCGCTTGCGAGTAACGTAGACGGAAAGATAACCGTATGGAAAGGAATATTGTCCTTTCCTATGAACTGGAACAGTTCCGTATCATCAGGGCTCTTCCACCAGCGTTCCCAATCTTTGGTCGCATAGGAGGAAATCGAAATATATCCTATCGGAGCATCGAACCACACATAAAAGACCTTGTCTTCAAAACCTTTCTTCGGTACTGGTATCCCCCATTTCAAATCCCGCGTGATTGCCCTTGCCTTCAGTCCGTCCCTGATCCAGCTCTTGGTAACCTGGATAGCATTGTTTGACCAGAAGCCATCCACCGAAGCCTTCTCCATCCATTTTTCAAGCAATGGCCGGGCTTTCGGAAGATCCAGATAAAGATGCTTGGTCTTTTTCATTATGGGAGTAGTTCCGCATACACTGCATTTCGGATCAATCAGTTCACTTGGTTCGAGTAGTGTCTGGCAGTTGTCACACTGATCCCCCCGCGCGCCTTCGTAGCCACAGTGTGGACAGGTCCCATTGACGAAACGGTCTGCAAGGAAACGCCCACAGTGGGGACAATAAAGCTGCTCAATTTCTGCTTCCGTGATATACCCGTTGGCATCGACTTCCTTGAACAGTTTCTGCACGATTTCAGTCTGGTGAGGCATACTTGTCCTACCGAAATAGTCAAAGTCAATATTGAACCAATCATATATCTTACAGTGGATCTCATGGTAATGGTCACACAACTGCTGAGGCGTCACCCCCTGCTGGAGAGCCCTGGTTTCCGTTGCTGTTCCATACTCATCGGTACCACAGACATACAGAGTCTCATATCCCTTGGAACGGCAGAATCTTGCAAAGACATCTGCCGACAATACCTGAGTTAAATTTCCCAGATGCGGAATATTGTTCACATAGGGAAGTGCTGATGTAACAAGTCTCTTTTTCATAGATGGAATCATAGCCTCGATAGCCTATTTGTTCAACTGCAAAAGGTCCAGAAAGCAAACACACGGCAATACAATCTGAAGACTTGAAGGCAAAGGTTAACAGACCTTTGCCTCTCAGCAAGGTTTTACTCTTGACGCATAAATCAAACACCAGTACATTCTAAGTACATGATTCTGCGGTTTTCTTACCGCAAAAGGAGTTTTCATGGACAATTTCCAGCAATCGGATCATCCGACGAGCAAGCCTCTGAACCTAACTCCGAAATTGCTCCTGGCTATCATTGTAATAATAGTGGTTGCAATAACAGCTCTGACGAGTTTTTTCGTCGTTGACCAAACAGAGCAATCGGTCATCTGCCGATTCGGAAAATACAACAGGACCGTTGGTTCTGGCTTGCATTATAAGATTCCATTCGGTATCGAGAAAAGTTATAATGTCCCCACGCAGGTAGTACAGACATTGACCTTCGGCTATAGAAGCAATACAACATCCAGTCCGCTCATTGCCAGTACAGACTACCCGAAGGAATCAATCATGTTGACCGGGGACCTCAATATCATTGATGTAGAATGGATTGTCCAGTATCAGATCAACAACCCGAAGAACTGGCTGTTCAATGTCAAGGAAAGGGAGACGACAATCAGGGATATCAGCCAATCCATCATGAACATGCTGGTAGGAGACCTCCCCATCCTTTCCGTCATGACCAGTGAAAGGACAAAGATTGAAGTACAGGCCCAGCAACTCATGCAGGAAAAGTTCGATACCTATGGGCTTGGTGTCAAGATAGTAACCGTCAAGCTCCAGAACATCGTTCCACCGGAAGGTGACGTACAGGATGCTTTCGAAGATGTCAACAAGGCCATCCAAGACATGAACCGATATATCAACGAAGGCAAGGAACAGTACAACTCAGTAATTCCAAAGGCACAAGGTGAAGCAAAGCAGGTCATTCAGCAGGCACAGGGCTATGCAGCAGAAAGAGTAAACAATGCCGAAGGTGACGTGGCTAGGTTCGATGCTGTCAGAAAGGAATATGAAAAGAGCAAGGAGGTCACTGCAGATCGCCTGTACATAGAAACCATGGAAGATATCCTTTCAGAAAACAAAGGAAATATCACGTTGGTTGACAAGAACCTTGAGAATTTCCTCCCGATTTCTCAAATTGACCTTGGTACGGCTACAGCACCGGCTGCAACTGCTACTGACGCAACTACGGCTGCCACCGCAGGAGGAAACAAATGAAAAAAGCAGTAACAACCATCGTAATCATTGCGGTCATCGTCATCATATTTCTTCTGCTCGGGCCTTTCTACATCCTTAATGAAGGTGAACAGTCAGTTGTGACAAGATTCGGCAAGATTGTCGATACCCAAACGGAAGCAGGTCTCAAGTTCAAGATGCCGATGATAGACAACGTCGTTGTCTATCCTAAGAAAGTCATGAGCTGGGACGGTGAAGCACAGAGGATCCCGACAAAGGAAAACCAATTCATATGGGTTGATACAACAGCCAGATGGATCATCAGTAATCCAGCAAAATACTATGAGTCGGTCACTACGCTGGCAGGTGGTATCTCAAAGCTGAATGATATCCTTGACTCTACAGTCAGGACCATCATCAGTGAGAATTACCTCAATGAGGCAGTAAGGAATTCAAACCAGATCAATGACATCAAGGTAGATGAGACAGTGCAGAATGTGGAAAACCTCCAGGATGCAGAAAACCTCAGATCCCTTACCCAAACAAAATCACTGCAGGAAAACATCAAGATAGGACGTGAGGGTCTCTCTCAGGAAATGTACAAGATGGCCAGTGAATTCACCTCCGCCTATGGCATCAAAGTGATTGATATCATCATCAGACAGATCCGTTACAGTGATGATCTGACCCAATCAGTCTATCAGAGGATGATCAAGGAAAGGAATCAGATTGCTGAAGCATACCGGTCCTATGGGCAAGGCCAGCTGGCCCAATGGGAAGGCAAGACAGAAAGCGAACAGAAGAACATCATTTCCACGGCTTATGCTGAAAGTGAAAAAATCAAAGGTGTTGCAGATGCAAAAGCTACACAGATTTACGCTGATGCATATGACCAGGATCCTAAGTTCTTCCTGCTGTGGAGAACCCTTGAATCCTACAAGAAGACAATACCTGACCTGAAGAAGATCCTGTCAACGAACATGGACTACTTCAAGTTGATGTATACGCCGACATGGCAACCGGACAGCAAATAAAACCTATCCGATTTGCATCAAAAAGCTGCATCCGACCAAGGATGCAGCTTTTCTTATGCCTACTGCCTACTTTAGTTGCTTTTCTTCAAAAAATAGGCAACAGTCGGCATCAGTATATCTGCAACAATAGCAATGATGAACAATGGCGTCATTTTTCCTGTACCGATCCATTTGAACAACGTCATAAGTACGGCACCTGCACTGAAACAGCACCAGATGACAAACCCATCCTTATTGCCGCGAAGGAAAATGACCAAGCCTGTGACCATTCCGATCTTTATCAAAATAAAAAGGACATTCAACGATACCGGTCCGATCGGATACAAAAGCACCGCTCCGGCAACTGCTGTTACAATAGAAATCCATAGCCATACCTTCAACACACCATGCATAAGACGAACCTCCTTACATATTGAATTCTATTTTCAATAGTACTGCGTTCCTTAGCAAGAAACAATGCAATTACTTTCCATATAGACAATGATTACGCAAAAACATGCTGACTGCCCGTGATCTTTCAAATCGATTCTGCGATTGAAAAATCCCTGCAGTCAGCTACAGGCAGATAAAACCAGCAAAGGCTCCTTATCCCTTGACAGCTCCCGCTGTAAGTCCTTCGACCAATCTTTTCTGAAAAATATAAATAAGCACCAGCAGAGGAATGGTAACCACGACAGATGCAGCCATTATTTCTCCGAAAGGTTCCTGCCTTGCAACAGTTCCGCTGAACAGTGCCATTGCAACAGGAACTGTCCTGGCGCTACTCTCAATGGAAGTAAACGTCAAAGCAAACAGATACTCGTTCCAAGCCGCAATAAAAGCCAGCAATCCTGTCGTTACCATTGCAGGAACAGTCAATGGCAGCAAAATCATATAAAAGGCTTGAAAATTGGTAGCACCGTCAACATTTGCAGCTTGCAAGAGAGAATCAGGAATTCCCTTGAAGAATGATGTCATGACCCAAATTGTAAACGGCAATGTAAAGAGCATATAGGAAAGGATCATTGCAGGAATTGCATCTATATGCAATCTGTTGATGACCGAGTACAGTCCCGTCAAAACAGAAATCTGAGGAAACATTGTCATGGAAAGAATAAGATACAGACTGAACGTCTTGCCTTTGAATCGCAGCTTTCCCAAGGCAAAGGCAACAAAGGCACCGACCACAAGGCAGATCAAGGTAACTGAAATTGAGACAATAGCGGAATTCTTGATACCTCTGAGAAACGTAGCATTGCTGAACACAGCTTTGTAATTGATCAAAGAAGCCTTGGCTTCATGTGTAACAGGATCCCTTGGTATAAAAGTAGCCGGGGTCATCATAAGTTGTGATTCTGTCTTCAGTGAAGTAACAATCGTCCAATAGAATGGAAATACCAGATAGAAAAACATGACTATAACCAATATCCAGAAAGCAATATGGCCTATTGTCTTTGATTTACTTTTCATTTGCTACACCTCCTGAGATCCGGGTATAGATAATGATGAACAACAAGATGATAAAGAATATTACGACACTCGCAGCGGAAGAGTATCCCATCATCTTGTTGTCAATCAACTGATAATACGCGAAGGAAGCCATTGAATAGCGTTTCTGGGCAAAGACAATCTGGAACAAGTCAAACACACGCAAGGCATCCAAGGTCCTGAAGACCAAGGCAACCAGAAGTGTATCCTTGACCAACGGCATAGTCATCTTCCAGAACCGCTGTACGGCATTGCAGCCATCTATCTTTGCAGCTTCATAGATACCTGGCGGAATCGTCTGAAGACCAGCCATCAACAGCAATGCCATGAAAGGGGTCGTCTTCCATACATCGATTGCAATCATCGCCCATACTTGGGTCGATTCTGCAGTCAGAAAAGGAAATTGCCCGTTCGTCCAGCCGAACCATTGGCAGATGACGTTGATTACTCCTACACGGGTAGAAGCAAACATCCATTCCCACATACGAGAAGAAACAGCAGTCGGAATCGCCCACGGTACCAACATGGCTACACGTAGCCCTCCCCTTCCTGGAAAATTCTTTATCATGACCAAGGCTATGACCATCCCGAGAATCGTCTCGAGCAATACCGAAAGTACGGTAAATACGATGGTATCACCAATGGACTGGATAAATTCAGGATCTGTTGCGGCAAAGACATAGTGCCTACCGAAGAAATCAAACTGTGACACGGCCTTATAGCGGTAAGGTTCCCTCGGCAAAATGTCAATGGGATCTTGATAAGCAGGTTTCTGGGTCGTAGTATCTATCATCTGCTTTCCTGAGGCATCCAGAAGAGGTTCCAATTCAGCAACCTTCATGGACAGCAGTTTCTGATAGTTGTCCATACCTACAAAACGTACGGTCCGGCTACTCGCAAACTTCTTGTCGGTCAAACTGGTAGAAAATACCGTAAACAATGGGTAAAAAGCTATAAGAAACAGAATGACAAAGGAAGGAAGCAGCAATATCATTGCGAGTTTCTGTTCCTTTTTCTGCAGCCTGTGAGAATTCATCTGCATGCCTCCTTTTTTCAGAAGCAGGCGGCACCCTCACCTCCAGGCAAAGGCACCGCTCGAAACATATCTTGGGAATACTATTTGCCGATGACATCAGCAATATCAAGAGAAATATTCTTGACAGCCTTCTCTGCACTCACTTTCTTTGAGAGCACGTCATGGACTTCAGTAAAGAACACCTTGGATACTTCAGCATACCTAGGAGCCGTAACCGTTGACGGACGGGCAACTGCCTGTGTAAACACATCATAGAGACTTCCAAAGAACGGTGTTGCCTTGAGTACGTCCTTGTCCTGATAAAGAGCCTTGATGGTCGGGTTATAGGAACCGACGATTGCCCTACGTTTCTGCTGCTCATAACCTGTCAGATAGAACAGGAGATCAGTCGCTTCCTTAGGATGCTTGCTATACTTGGAACAAGCCAACTGCCATCCACCCAAGGCAGCTGCACCATGTCCGCTTGCACCGGCAGGAAGCGGAGCTACATCAAATTTGCCTTTGATGACGGAATCATCAGAATTTCCAAGTGCATATGCATAAGGCCAGTTCCTCATGAACAGGGCATTTCCGGCCTGGAACATATTCCTGGCATCCTCTTCACCGAAGCCAAGGACACCTTCCGGTGAGATAGTACCTACCCAACCAGCTGCCATCGCAATCGCTTCTGCAGCCTTGTCATTGTCAATGGAAATCTTTCCGTTACTTTCCACGATAGAGCCGCCACCGTTGGAATTGATCCATTCAAGGGCATCACAGGTAAGGCCTTCATAAGAATTGCCCTGCCAGACAAAACCCCAGAAATCCTGGTTTCCTGCAGCTCTTTCACCGGCTTGGACCTTCTTGGCCATTTCGTCAAGTTCCTTCCATGTTGAAGGAGGAGCATCATAACCATATTTCTTCAGCAGGTCAGTCCTGTAATAAAGCAGACCTGCATCTGTGAACCAAGGCATGGCAACCAATTTACCATCTACGGTATTGTTCTTCACTATGGCCGGAAAGTGATCCTTGGCATAATCAGCACCACCATATTGATTCAAGTCAAGCAGATGTTCAGCAATATCGCCGGGCCAGATGACATCAATTTGGTAGAGATCGACCGCACTGGACTTTGCTTCGAAGTATTGGAGATACAAACCAAGACGGTCCGTAGTCAAGTCCGGTGTTTCCAGGCACTCGACTTCAATGTCAGGGTGAGTCTTCATATATTCAGCAGCACCATCTTTTGCAAGCTGGAGTTCCTGGCCTACAGCCCCTGCAGCAACGACAAGCTTGATCTTTCCCTGTTCCTGCGTCTGGGAACCGGAAGCCGCCTCTTCAGAAGACCCGTTGGCAAAAATGCCGATCGAAGCACAGCCGACCAACAAGGTACCTATGACAACCTTTACCACTCTGTTCATAATTTCCTCCTTTTGCAAATTACGAAATAGATTGACTATGTACTTTCCCTTTCTATCAGATAGGGTTTTATTTCCTCTTGGATATGTCTTCCATCACTCCCCGTCTTGATGAGGTCAAAAATCCTTTTGCTGGCTTTCCGCGTTATCTCTTCACGAGGTTGATGGATGGTCGTGATAAACGGTGGCAGTATCCTGCTGTAGTAGCTGTCATCAAATCCTACTACTTTTATATCTTTGGGAACCCGTATACCCTTGCTTTGCAGTGCTTGTATAAGTCCCACGGCAACGACATCAGCTTGGGCAAATATTGAATCACAGCGGCATACAAGATCAAAATGCTGCTGGACAAAATGATAAGCACTGTAAACATCACTGGGAATGAGGAAATGAAGTGCAGGATCTGCTTCAAGGCCATATTCCTTCATCGCCATATTGAAACCCTTCGTACGATCGTTGAACTCTGTACCGATATTCGGAGCACATCCGACCTGCAGAGGCTTTTTGCAACCTTTTCCAAACAGATGCTTCCCAGCAAGATATCCTCCGTATACATTGTCAGTAATGAAAAAATCAAGTGCCCTCAAATCAGTGAACTGAGGATGGAAGTGGACCTGTACCGCAGGAATCTGATAGCAGTTGAGGCAATTGATATCGGCCTCGGTAATCTGGGCATGCAGGAAAAGGAATCCATCTACCTTATGTTCCCTGATCAATCGGATTGCATTGCTCTCTTTCGTATGCAGGTTGATTGCTTCGACCTGAATCGTATCGAGCTGGAGTCGTTCCAATTCCCTACGTAAATTCAGGAACAGTGCATTTACATAAGAATGCGAACCATCTTCATCCAGACTTTCCTGATAAACCAAACCAACTAGTCCTGTCTTATGCGTTGAAAGGCTCTTTGCACTGTTGTTCGGAACGAAACCAAGTTCAGCTGCCAATTTCTTGACCCTGTCCCTTGTAGTCTGTGAAATCCGAGGGTTATCATTGAGACAACGGGAAACGGTCGATGTACTTACATCTGCAAGTTTTGCAATATCCTTGATTGTCACAGCCATGCACAGCACCTCCGTTTACTATTGTTGTGCAACCGTTTGCTCAACAATTGAAAGTATATCATAAGCAATATATCTGTCAAGATTTATTTTAATAGAAAAATTACCACCGATGAAATATTTCATCTAAAGTGGCAAATTAAAAAATTATATTTCGATAAAGAGTGAATTAAATAAAAAGACCTAAATACCTGATTCCCTATTTATTTTCTTAAATTCAGCTTGTTTTGGGTTACATGCAAACAACATGTTTTTGTCCGTTGTTCAACCGGTTGCACAAAATTATCAGACTAGTCTGAAGCTGATTTGACCTTGTCGGAATCCAGATATCGGCAGCTCTCTTCCAGTTGCTGCAAGGTGATCAAAGCTTTCGGCAACCGTCGGATTGCCTCTTGCCTTGAGTTCTCCAAGAACAGACAGCTTTCAATTGACCTACACTTTGTACGCAAAAAACCAATGAACCCAGCAAGCGGCTGTTCCATCCAACCCTTGCCTGAATAGACCCGTACAGACAATACCCCTGCAGTTGCATCGTAGCCGAGACGTCTGCAGAATCGACTGAGCCTGAACGGATCAAAGAAATCAAGCTTATCAGCATCAAAGAGCAGCTTTGCTTCAATGGAATCCGGTTTAGGTCCGCTGTTCCTGCTATGTTGGGCAATGCATAGTGCAATCCTGTCAGAAACCTTGTCACTGAACCAGTTCTTACCCTTGAGATAGGTCGCAGCCAGCTTGGAACCTTCCTTTGCATGATCGCCCATCGAGCCACCGGTTTTCTCAATCGGACCTCTGGCAATATCATGCAGCAGGCAACTTGCATGAAGGACAGTCATATCAACATCACTTTCATTTGTCGCCAGTGCCATTGCCAGCGCTTCTACCCGAAGCGTATGCATCAATGTATCGACATCGGTAATCATACCTTCCTTAAGTTCATTTCTGATCGCATCAATCTTCTGTATAGCATCCATCGCATTTCTCCTCGTCAGTCTCCACTGAGGGCTTTCGCTGTAGCTTTTGCAGCAATTCTATATCCTGCTAGGGAAAAACACAATCCAGGAATAAAAGCAAGCCAAGCAAATGAAGGAAGCAGACAGACTATCAGCATGGAAGGGAGCAAAGCTATGAGATTGACAAGCAGGGCAATGAGTGTATTGGGATTGCTTTTCATAGCCTTGACAGGCAAATCCCAGTCAAGCATCGGCCGGCTATAGTCAAGTGCGAGGTCAAGGCAACCGATGGTAAACGTATTGATGACAAGAAGCGGAGGAAAAATGACAAACCACTTGGCCGAAAGACCTGCAACACCTATAAATACAGATAAATAGATGAGATATGGAAGAGCAACAAGCAACATATGGAAGTACAGTTTTGCCCTGAGCACTTGCTTAGGTTCAATAGGAAGTACTTTGTCAAGTTTCAGAAGCTTCCCTTGCCGGCTGACAGATGTCGCTGAGACAAAACACAACCCGCTGAACAGACTGATGATGCAGAACAGCAAGCCAGGGAACCAACTGGCATTCTGCTGTGCAAAAAGGAATGAAGTTATTTGCGAAGAAATCCCCATGAACAGCCAAACGGCAATAAGAATTACAGGTATCAGCAATTCACCGAAGAACTCAAAGCTCAGGCCCCTATCGCTTCGGATAATTTCCATTTCCCTTCTGAGCAAGGCTTTCAAAGGCGAAGAAGCCTCCGTTGCTTGTCTGTATGACTTTGATTTTTTCTTTTTCCTTCCTTGGGCATACAACTCAGCCTGGTAGGTAAAACGTCCTGAAGCAAAATGCAAGACCAGCAAAGGGAAAAGCAAAGAAACGGAAACGAAGACAACCAGGCAAGGAAAAGCATGTTCCAAGGCTCCCGACATCTGGGAAAAATAAAACAGATCAGCTGTCTTCCTGAACAGTGGAAGATACATGGACATCTGGATATCGGTCTGGTCGGCCAATGTTGCACCTCTGGAAAGCAAAAGTACGGCGATAATCGGAGGTGCAGTCGCAACAAAGCCTTCCAGCCAAGCAATACCGTTGATATAGCGAATCTTGATGAAACTGAAAAGGACACCGAGTGACAGAGGAGCGAGCGGCAGAAGAAAGAAAATAAGGATGAATACCACGAGCATATAGGAAGTGAAGCCTATAAGCAGGAAAAAAGCTATTGCCAGGGGAATTATCAGAAGTACTTCCAACAGAAGCGTATAGCCATAGGCAAAGCAGAAACGGCTCAGACAAAGTTCTTCATTGCTTACCGGCAACGTCATGAGCAACTTGCCATCCTTGCCTCCATAGAGGAAAGCATCCATGAACAGACCGACCAACAGAAAAATCAGGATACTATAGCCAAAAAACAGAAAAGTCATGCCATCCAGTGTCTTGCCTGCTTCCCTTGCAACAAAGACAAGACCGTACGCATTGGAAAAAGACAAGAACATAAAACTTGCAGCAACAAGGACAATGATAAGTTTTGTCACAATTTTGCCCACGGTCCCCTGTCTTGCTTTGTTCGACCCAATTCGAAAGCGGCTGGAGAGAAGGTCCTTTCCTGACAGATTCCCTTTTATAAGTGTCAATATGATTCCGAATCTCATGACAGGGCTTCCTCTACTTTGTTTTCCAAGCCGGACTCGCCGGTCATCTGAAGGAACAACTGTTCCAGATCTCCGCCCTTGCCTTGGTTCAAGTCAGCAAAACTACCGTGGAAAAGAAGCTTACCCTTGTCAATGATACCGATATCCGTACACAGGTTCTGTGCAACTTCCATAACATGCGTCGAAAAGAAAACGGTTCCGCCTTTCTTGCAGAATGTCCTCATTACATCCTTCAGGATGTAGGAAGACTTTGGGTCAAGTCCGACCATAGGTTCATCCAAAATCAACAGCCGTGGATGATGTATCAAAGCGGCTATGACACCAAGTTTCTGTTTCATGCCATGGCTATAGCTTGAAATCGGTGTATCAATTGCTTCTTCCAAGCTAAAAAGCTCGGCAAGACGTGCAGTTTCTTCCTTACGTTCTTTTGCGGGAATGCCGAAAAGATCACAAATAAAGCCAATATAGCGTCTTCCGCTCATATGTTCATAGAACAGAGGTTCATCAGGTACATACCCGATGAGCTTCTTGCAAGCCAGGCTATCCTTGCCTGCGTCATGTCCAAAGATTGATACAGTTCCAGCTGTCGGCTTCAGACTGCCTACCAGCATGCCTATCGTTGTACTCTTGCCTGCACCATTTGGTCCAAGGAAACCAAAGATCATACCATCTTCAACAGTAAGGTCCAAACCATCAACAGCAATCTTGCCTTCCGGCTCATATCTTTTGGTCAATCCCTTGAGTTCTATCATCTGCAGACCTCCATGCATCCTGTTTTGTTTCATATAGTATTATGATATCATGATAATATCATAATACTATTTCTATGACAAAAGTAAATCCCTTGTCAAGCAATAGGACCGAGTATTATATTCTACTTTCTGCTTTTTTTCTTGGAATCTTCCAGAAGTAACATCATCTTGTCCCTGCGTTCCTTTGCTGCCTGCATGCCTCTTGCTCTCCAACTTCTGAGTTCGTTCCTTGCAGTCTCAAGCTGCAGACGCAAGCCTTCGTTACGACTGGTCATCGAGGGATTGGAGAGGATGATCCTCCTGCCTGTACGTCCGATCTCTCCCTTCATGTTGTCAATTTCAGCTTCCATCTTGGCAGTCAGCTTGGACATAAGCTCTGATGAAAGGCTCTCTTTCTGCAAAGCTATGGCACGCTCTTTCAATTCCTGAGTCTTCAGATGAAGATTCTCCACCCGTCTCTGGAATGCCTTCATCTTGAAGCACGAAGCGGTAAAATCGACGCCCATACCCACCACAATGGTCATGGACAAACTATAAAGGACATCCTGGGGCAGACGCAGGATGGTATTGGTACAGCCGATACTGAAAAACCTTGTTATCACCACACCGAGCAAACCGAACAATACCGAATTCAGCAAACATATCCTGCCATTGAGATTAAAACGGTGTTTGCTGTAATCCCAAAGCTTGATATGGAACAATTTCTCCAAAAACCACGAACCGAAATATTCAAGGAAACTTGAACTTACCGCTCCGGCAAGGAAGACTGAAAGGATATTGCCTCTCAGTTGGCCGACAGCCCTGCCAGCAACAGGAACGATCACATAGATGATAATCAATGCACCGAAACCATAAATCGGTAGGTATGGACCGTGAAGAAAGCCACGGTTGATAAAATGCCCGGCAGGTACCGAACAATAGACGACTTCACAGCACCACCCTATCACACTATAGATGAAAAAGTTGATTGCTAGTTGTTCAAACAGTTCAATGGACATACAGCTCCTCAATGTGCACACATGATAGGGCAATCAGCATTCTGGTTCAAGCAGGAAAAATCTTATCGAGCAGATCAGAAAGATCTGTCGATAGCCAGATAGAAGGAAAATCCTCATTGCTTGCAGCCCTTGCGATATGAGTCAATGCAATAAGATGATCCTGTCTGGCTTCAAGCGGACCGAAAAGGAGAAACACAGCTTTCACAGGAGGTTCATCATCAGAAAAAGAAACCCCTTCCTTGCATCTTAGTGCAACCATTTCCATCTGGTCCAAATCATCAAGAATTACATGGGGCACTGCAAGGAAACTGCTCAACTGTGTACTTGCCTCTTCTTCCCTATGAAGGAATTCATCCATCAGATGCTGCTTGTCATTACAGGAAAATGGCAACATATCTCCATCAATGACCTGTTCAAGCAACTGTGGGAAAGAACAGGATTCCTGAATTTCATAGACCTTTGAACGCGCCACCAGCTCATAGAAATATTTTTCCCTGCTGTCCCTTTCCACGACGATTTCCTCCAATTCCTTTTCCAGCAATCCCTGCGTCAGCCTTTCATCGGCAATGCGCTTGAGCACGTGCAGCAAGGCATATTCACCACTGCTATGTTTGCTTCCATAGAACAAATAAAGAAGCAGGCATCCAAGCCCTAGGAGCAATGCGACTTCCAACGTCAGGCTTCCAAGCTCAAAGACGAAGAACGTAAACAGCAATATGCAGGCAATATGGAGCCAAGGATAGAACGGTGACTTGAAGGACGGCTGGTAGTATTCCAAGCGACTTTCCCGCAAGACAATGACAGAAATATTGGTAAGCACGTATGAAGTAAGTATGACACTCGATGCCGCTTTTACCAATGAGTTCAGATCAAGCAGCAATGATATCCACATCAGGAGACCGGTAATTATGATTGCGACATATGGCATTCCTCTCTTGTTGAGCCGGACGAAGAAAGATGGTAACAATCCATCCCGTGACAAGGAAAGCGGATAGCGGGAAGCTGCCAGGATCCCTGCATTTGCAGTCGTCAGAAAAGCCAGGGAAGAAGCAATGTTCATAAGGATGAAGCCTATGCTTCCCAGGCTTACCGAAGCTGCCTGGGCAACCGGAGCCGGAGCAACAGCAAATTCCTCAGGGTCAAGAAGACCCGTGACTCCGACCATTACCAACACATAGAGAACGGTAACGACAATGATCGAAGAGAGCATACCCCTGGGGATATTCTTCTTTGGGTCTTTGATCTCTTCTGCCAGATTGGCTACCTTGAGCAATCCTCCGAACGAAATGAACACAAAACCTGAAGTCACCAGCATATCAGTCGGAGTGCCTTTGAAGAAAGGCTTATAATTAGCTGGATTGACTTTTCCCAATGAGGCTACTATGAAAACTACCAGCAGCAGAAGCAGGAATGCAACAAGCAACGACTGCAACCGTGCAGCTTCCTTTGCTCCGCTGAGATTGACGACTACGAAGAAAACGATACAGATAGTAGAGGAAATAAGTGGATTGATGCCCCACAGCATCCATAGGACCTCGCCTATACCATACACGGCAAGTGCACTCTTCAAAGACAGTGCAAGCCATCCAAGGATACCTGAAAACGTCCCGACAAATGGCCCCAAGCTCCTGTTGATAAAGTAGTAGTCTCCGCCTGAACGGGGCATGGCAGTTGCCAGTTCAATCATGCTCAGGGACCCTAACATAGCAAGTATTCCAGCCAAGCCATAGGAAACAATTGCTGATGGACCGCTCTGGGCAAAAGCAAGGGACGGAAGGATGAAAATGCCGGAACTGATCATTGCTCCGACAGCCAATGCGAATACGCCAGCGAGAGAAACATCTCGTTTCAGTTTCATCGGTGCTCCTGCAAAAGGGAATTCGGACTCCCTTTTTATTAAAAATACTACCATGTACATACTGTTTGTCAAGAAAAACCACAATGATATATCTTTTCCCGACATTTCAAACAACTATATATGTATGAGAATGTGAAGAAAAATCTTTCTAAAACAAGAATCGACAGGCCATCAAATAAAAGGTAACTCTTGAATATTTATGCGAATAAGTGCGCAGTTTCATGTAGATAGTATACAGAATATACAAATATTTATTCAGGAATGGTTCGATATTCTAGCCAAAGATGATATTTTTTAAATATTTATTCATTAATCACTTGACATAAATTACATAAATATACATACTCCAAACCGTCAATAAAGAGAAAACTCAACAAGGTCAATGGAGGACTAGTAAAATGAGCAAAGAAAAGGTCATTCTCGCCTATAGCGGCGGTCTGGACACATCAGTCATTCTTAAGTGGCTGAGCAACAAGGGATTCGATGTAATTGCCTATGTGGCAAACGTCGGACAAAACGAAGATTTTGACGCAATCGAAAAGAAAGCCTATGCAACAGGCGCCAGCAAGGTCTATATCGAAGACCTACGTAAGGAACTTGTCACCGACTACATCTTTCCGGCTATGAAAGCAAATGCAATCTATGAGGGCACGTACATGCTCGGTACCTCCATCGCCCGTCCTATCATTGCAAAACGACACATTGAAATAGCTAAGAAAGAAGGAACCAAATATGTAGCACACGGCGCTACAGGCAAGGGCAATGACCAGGTAAGGTTCGAATTCGGTTACTATATGCACATGCATGATGTCAAGATTATCTCTCCATGGAAAGATCCTGAATGGCTTTCACAGTTTGAAGGACGTTCTGACATGATTGCCTATGCCAAGAAGTACAATATTCCAATCAAGGCATCTACTAAAAAGCCATATAGCGAAGATGAAAACCTCATCCATATCAGCCATGAAGCAGGCATCTTGGAAGATGCCGGCAAGAGATGTCCTGAGGATGTCTTCAGTCTTACTGTAAGCCCGAAGCAGGCACCGGATAAGGAAACCATACTGACTTTCGAATTCAAGGACGGCACTCCGATTTCCGTAACCAATGAAACAGAAGGCACCACGGTCACAGATCCTCTTGAGATGATCTATTATCTCAACAAGGTCGGTCATGACAATGGAGTCGGCAGGGTTGATATGGTCGAGAACCGTTACATCGGTATCAAGAGCAGGGGCGTCTATGAGACCCCGGGCTGTGAAATCCTCTGGAAGGCACATCATAGTCTTGAAGGTCTGACAATGGACAAGGAAGTAATGCACTTGAGGGATTCTTTGATGCCCAAGTTTGCAGAACTTATCTATAACGGTTACTGGCACGCACCGGAATTCAATATGCTGGAAGCGGCAATGGAACAGAGCCAGAAGAACGTCACCGGCAAGTCTACTGTTGCCATCTATAAAGGCAATGTCATGATGGCCGGAATTTCCAGCCCATGTTCTCTCTACAATGAACAGCTGGGTTCCATGGAAGTCAAGGGCGGCTACGAGCCTGTTGATTGCAAAGGATTCATCAACATCAATGCAATCAGGTTGATGGCAAGTGCACAGAGAGACCACATGGAAGGCTAAAAAGCTTTTCAGCAAAAAAGGGAATCCGATCCGATTGGGTCGGGTTTCTTTTTTATCGGTGTTTTCTTCCCTACAAAGGACTTCTCTTCGTCCTCCAGGTAATCGCGCGTTTAATTGACGGGAAATAGAAACATGTGATAATGTCAGAAGCGAAAGTGTATCGTAAGCTGTTCTGACGATATTATCTTCTTTGGGAGAAAAAGTAGTCGAATTCTAATTTACCAAGCAGATAACTTTTCAGGGAGGTGACCGAAAGCGTGAAGAACAGAACATATATCGCAATCGATCTGAAATCCTTCTATGCTTCAGTCGAATGTATAGAGCGAGGACTTGATCCGCTGACTACCAATCTTGTTGTCGCCGATGCGAGCCGTACCGAAAAAACCATCTGCCTCGCCGTCTCCCCTTCCCTCAAAGCCTACGGCATCCCCGGCAGGGCAAGATTATTCGAGGTTGTGCAGAAGGTTAAGGAAATCAACGCGGCCCGGCAACGAATGGCGCCGGAACAAGTCTTTTCCGGTGCATCCTTCAGCGATACGGAACTGAAAGCCTCGTCGGGACTTTCGCTGGATTATATTGTTGCACCGCCGCAAATGGCACATTACATGTCTTGCAGCACACGGATTTACACGGTTTACTTAAAATATGTAGCGCCCGAAGATATTCACGTCTATTCCATTGACGAGGTCTTCATTGACACCACTGATTACCTAAACACCTACAAACTCTCAGCCCGTGACTTTGCTACGAAAATGATTCAGGATGTTTTGGATACCACCGGTGTTACGGCGACTGCCGGAATCGGTACGAATCTGTATCTGGCCAAGGTCGCAATGGATATTGAGGCAAAGCACATACCTGCTGACAAAAACGGTATGAGGATTGCCGAATTGGATGAAATAAGCTACCGTCGCTCGCTGTGGGCGCATCGGCCTTTGACAGATTTCTGGCGCGTCGGCAGAGGATATGCCCAAAAGCTGGAAAAACTCGGTCTCTTTACAATGGGAGATATCGCACGGTGCTCCCTTGGTAATCCTGCCGATCATTATAACGAGGATTTGCTGTACAAGCTGTTCGGCATCAACGCAGAGCTGCTGATTGACCACGCATGGGGATGGGAGCCCTGCACCATCGCCGATATCAAAGCGTATAAGCCGAGTACAAGTAGCATCGGATCAGGGCAGGTACTGCAACACCCCTACTCCTTTGCCAAAGCAAGGCTGATCGTGCGGGAAATGGCCGATTTACTGGCACTCGACTTGGTGGATAAAAGGCTTGTGACCGACCAGCTTGCGTTGACCGTTGGTTATGATATTGAAAATCTGACCGATCCGAAGATCAAGAAACTCTATCACGGGGCAATCATGACCGACCGTTATGGGCGCGATGTTCCAAAATCCGCACACGGTACGACAAACCTCGGTAGGCGAACTGCCTCAACAATGCTGATTATGAATGCGATTACAGAACTGTTTGAGTGCATTGTTGACAAAAACCTTATGGTCAGGAGAGTCTATCTTACAGCAAATCATGTGGTAGATGAAGGGACCGTTCAAAAAAAGGATAGCTTTGAACAGCTTGACCTCTTCACGGACTACGCGGCGGCACAGGAAAAGAAAGAGGCCGAAAGAGTGAAGCTTGTACGGGAAAAAAAGATGCAGAAAGCAATGCTGGAGATCAAGAAGAAACACGGGAAGAATGCCATCCTAAGGGGAATGAATCTGGAAGAAGGCGCAACCACAGTTGACCGGAACAAACAGATCGGAGGACACAAAGCATGACGGGAACGTATGACGACATCATCAACCTGCCACACCATGTCTCTGAGACACGTCCTCACATGACAGTAATTGACCGGGCAGCTCAGTTTTCTCCCTTCGCTGCGCTGACCGGTTACGATGATGCCGTCAAGGAAGCTGCAAGATTGACAAATAAGCGTATAGAATTAGACGAATATACGAAAGGAGTCTTGAACGACAGACTGCAGATCATAGCGGGCCGCACAAAAGAACAGCCGGAAATCACGATTACCTATTTTCAGCCGGACAAAAAGAAAAGCGGCGGTACTTATATCACCGCTACTGGTTCGGTTAAAAAGATAGACGGATACAAACGGATTGTCGTTATGGACGATGGCACGACGATTCCCATTGATGAAATAATCAGCATAGACGGACAGATATTCGAAGCTCTGTGCAATAGGTAACATTTAATCGGAATTTGCCGGTCATCTTAACTGTAAATCATGATATAGGACGGTGAATGTAACAAGCGACAGTTACCTTGTGCACATTATGGACGACAAGCCGATTACAGCAAGGCAGACGATCAGGGCGTTGCCCGCTGTCGCAAAATACAAGCCCAATCTCATAGAGGATATTTATAACGCGCTGCACAAAGCGAAACAGGAATTTCACCCCACAGGCAAGTGATCAGAATTTTCCGATTACCAGCTTTTCATGAAGAATCGGATAATGGTATAGCACATTGTTGGCAACGAAATCTCTTGGTTTATGTTCAAAGCCATTGTAGGTGATCTATGAACCGATTTCTATGGAAGGTTCATTCACGACATTCTTCAGATAGCCTGTCTGGGTATCCCCTATATCTTGTCTTTTCAGGAATAGTCATACTATCCTCCTTATTATACTAGATTTCAAGGACTGTTCCAGCAAAGGCAATGCATCGTCTTGCCATTGAATCTCTTTTCTCCTTCCATAAGGTCTCAGCGGCAATTCGGCAATTCCATCTCGTTGTCCATCTTCAGAAAACCGAATTTTTTATACAGGAACCGTCCCATATCCGTAGCCTCAAGGGATATCGCTGGTATCCCTTTTGCCAAGGAAGCTTTGACCAACAGGCCAAGGACTTTGGAAGCTATTCCCTTTCTCCTGTACCTTTGGTCAGTATACATGTTCATGATATATGCTTTATAGCCGGTCTGGTTGTGATAGGTAGGCATCACCCTGAAAAAACTGACTCCGCCGGTACCGATGACAGTATCACCATCGAACACCAGATAAGCCACATGACTGCCATCAGCAAGGGCTTTCTTATAATATGCATAGGTATGCTTCCTGACTTCCGGCATATCCATTGAATCATCCAGCCCATTGGCAGCCCGCAAAACCTTTATCCGAGTTTCTGTCAGCAGGCCCAAATCTTCAATTGTTGCTTCCCTATATAGAAAGTCCATTCTTATTTGCTCCTATGGAACCCATTGTAACTGAAGCCATACAGAAAAGAAAATCATTTCGAGTATGCTTCGATGTAAGAATTTACCTGCGATGCAAGAAAAAGCGGCAGATTGAGCAGACGATACGGTCTTGCAGCATTGGAAGAAGTAACAGGTGTCCTCGCCTCTTCCACGGAAAATGTACCGCTGTATAACCGGACGGCAAGGCTATTCCCTGATGCATTGATGAATTCATGAAGGGAACGGAGTGTCCCATTCTTGCCTGATTTGACTTCAACAGGATATACCTTGCCTTTATTTACCGTCAGGAAATCCACTTCAGCATTCGATTGTTTCTCTTCACGTATCCAAAACAAGGGTTTTTCACATATGGTATTGCTTCGAGCCATAAGTTCCTGGGCAACCAGCTGCTCAGCAAGTTTACCGGCATATAGAGCATCAAGAGATTCTTCGGTAAAATATGCCGCCTGGCCCCCCAATGCATAACCAAGCAACCCGGTATCAATAAATTGCAGCCGAGGCCTTCGCCTCAGATTCGGTACAAGAGGAAGTGCATAGCCAGTTACAGGATATCGCAGGTACAGTAGCATTGCTCGCTCCAAGGTACGCAAGGCATTTCCTACTTCCTTCGATTTGTAGCCTGAATTTCCAAAATGTTCAAAAGCAATCCGGTTCCCGACCTCCGCCGGAGTACTTTCAATGACATGCCTGATGATATCCGTTTCATGGCCACCCTTTGCGTATTTTGAAACATCATCCTTATATGCGGTAAGCAGGCTCTCATATACCGGCGAAAGCTGTGAAAGATCTTTCGTTTCGGCATACCGCACAACGGCTTCTGGCATTCCTCCGACAAATGTATAAAGCCGGAATAGCTCCATGAGCTTCTGCTCTGCGTACCGAGGGACAGGGATCGTATGGAAAGCATCAAGTGCCTGTGTTTCTCCTAATGCCTGAAGGAATTCTTCAAATGTCATCGGAAACAGGTAACGATACTCAACCCGCCCGACAGGAAAGTTGACATGACGCTTGTCCATGGATATTTCAAGCAATGGCTCCGCACCGATGACAAACAAATCCGGCAACTCCTCATAGAAATAGCGCATCTGCATGACAGCCTGCGGCGAGTTTTGGATTTCATCAATGAACAGAAGCGTATCACCCTTTCTCCTGCAGTTCTTTTCAAGACAGATATACTGGATCAATTCTTTTGGCTCTGTTTTCCAAGTGTATTGCTAAGCGCTTGAAGCGACCGTCTTTTTGTAATATACTCAACATATGTTATGTAAAGACAAAGAAACCATCAGCCTTGAAACATTGGCGGAAATGCTCGGGAATCTGTCGGAACAGGACCGCCAGAGGGTCATTGCATTGGCCGAACTGGCAACGTATGCTCCCGACAAGCATCGGGACAGTCACGAGGACATGCCGCGTTGTCCCCATTGCTCCGGTGTCCATGTCCGTCGCAACGGCTTCGTCAGGGGCAGGCAGCGGTATCTCTGCGGGGATTGCGGGCGTACGTTCGGGGCGACCACCGGTTCTGTGCGATACAAGAGCAAGCACGGCAAGGAAACCTGGGAGGCCTACCTGGAGGCATTCGCCCTGAGGCTTCCCCTGCGGGAGGCCGCACGCAAGTGCGGCATAGCGCTGAGCACCTCGTTCTTCTGGCGGCACAAGATCCTCGATGCACTGGCGACGGGATCCACGGGGAACTTGCTCAGCGGCCGGGTACAGGAGGACGAGACGTACATCCAGGACAACTACAAAGGCAACTGCGATGCGGAAAACAACTTGGGAACCAGGGGGAAGCGGCATCGGAGCCCGGCATACAAGACCCATAGGGTGACGGGCCATCGTCATGAGAGAGGGAAAGCGACCCATACGAGGGGCTTGGGCAACCAGAAGGTCTGCGTGCCGTGCGCCATCGACGAGCAGGGGAAGACCCTGGCGAAGGCTGCCGGCAGGGGGATGGTGCAACCCCGCTACCTTTCCTTTGTCCTGGCCTCGCACCTGGGCGATGACGTGGTGATGGTGACCGACAAGAGCCGGGCAAGCCGGGAATTCTGCGCCTCGGATGGCCTGCCGGTGGTACAGCTGAAGGCGGGCATACAGGGATGCCCGGTACGAGGGCGATACAACTTGCAGAAGGTCAACAGCCTGCATAGCCGTCTTCGGGGGCTGCTGGCTGGATTCAGGGGTGTCTCCACGAAATATCTTGACGACTATCTTGCCTGGAATGGCTTCGAGGTCGAGAACCCCGGATCGAATCGCCTGGATCTGAAAACCGTATTGCTGGACAAGATGCGGACAATCGGAACATGTTCAACCTATTGGGGGATATTTCACAAGCCTCCCTTGCCTTTTCCCACTGTTGGCTAGCCCTGCAATACACTTGGAAAACAGAGCCATTCTTTTACAGAAAGAGAGCTCCTGAATAAACTGAGGTCACTCTCAATGTCCATATTGAGATAGATGAATGTGTCGAATTCTGCTCCGAATTCCTTCACAACAGTTGTCTTACCCGTCTGTCGCGCACCACGGATAACCAGAGGTTTCCGGTATGGCGACTTTCGCCATTCTCTGAGATTTCCAAGAAGATTACGGTAAAATTCCATATCTGTTTCCACCGCCTATTGCACAAAGTCAACCCAATTTTCACTCTTTTAAGATACAAAGTCAACCCAATTTTCATTATTATTGGCTCTGTTTTCCAAGTGTATTGCTAAGCGCTTGAAGCGACCGTCTTTTTGTAATATACTCAACATATGTTATGTAAAGACAAAGAAACCATCAGCCTTGAAACATTGGCGGAAATGCTCGGGAATCTATCGGAACAGGACCGCCAGAGGGTCATTGCATTGGCCGAACTGGCAACGGATGCTCCCGACAAGCATCGGGACAGTCCCGAGGACATGCCGCGTTGTCCCCACTGCTCCGGTGTCCATGTCCGTCGCAACGGCTTCGTCAGGGGCAAGCAGCGGTATCTCTGCAGGGATTGCGGGCGTACGTTCGGGGCGACCACCGGTTCTGTGCGATACAAGAGCAAGCACGGCAAGGAAACCTGGGAGGCCTACCTGGAGGCATTCGCCCTGAGGCTTCCCCTGCGGGAGGCCGCACGCAAGTGCGGCATAGCGCTGAGCACCTCGTTCTTCTGGCGGCACAAGATCCTCGATGCACTGGCGACGGGATCCACGGGGAACTTGCTCAGCGGCCGGGTACAGGAGGACGAGACATACATCCAGGACAACTACAAAGGCAACTGCGATGCGGAAAACCAGGGGGAAGCGGCATCGGAGCCCGGCATACAAGACCCATAGGGTGACGGGCCATCGTCATGAGAGAGGGAAAGCGACCCATACGAGGGGCTTGGGCAACCAGAAGGTCTGCGTGCCGTGCGCCATCGACGAGCAGGGGAAGACCCTGGCGAAGGCTGCCGGCAGGGGGATGGTGCAACCCCGCTACCTTTCCTTTGTCCTGGCCTCGCACCTGGGCGATGACGTGGTGATGGTGACCGACAAGAGCCGGGCAAGCCGGGAATTCTGCGCCTCGGATGGCCTGCCGGTGGTACAGCTGAAGGCGGGCATACAGGGATGCCCGGTACGAGGGCGATACAACTTGCAGAAGGTCAACAGCCTGCATAGCCGTCTTCGGGGGCTGCTGGCTGGATTCAGGGGTGTCTCCACGAAATATCTTGACGACTATCTTGCCTGGAATGGCTTCGAGGTCGAGAACCCCGGATCGAATCGCCTGGATCTGAAAACCGTATTGCTGGACAAGATGCGGACAATCGGAACATGTTCAACCTATTGGGGGATATTTCACAAGCCTCCCTTGCCTTTTCCCACTGTTGGCTAGCCCTGCAATACACTCGGAAAACAGAGCCTTATTATTTGACATAAAATATACCCAATTCCAACTGTATCTCGGCATAAAGTCAGGGCAATCAAACAAAACAACGACAAAATCAAAGTCAAATTACCTTTTTCCAGTTAGTAAAAAATGTAACAATCCAGATACTTTTATCCCATAACAGACAAGTCGAAGGACCTGCCGACACTTGGGACAGTAAAGTGAAGGCACTCAGACTGTCCTACCTTACAATGTGACCACCGAGAATATGGAACAGAGGCTGGTACCTCCATCATCGAAGCAGAAAAAATTTGCTATCTTCAGCTTTGCAAGCCTGAGAGACAAAGACCTCTGAGTCGTATCTCCCAAGTAATATAGAATACGCACAAAAACATACTTATTTTGGGCTATAGTAAGATTACTTGGGCGATTCCTGGCTGTCGGCTCTCACATAAAAGGTCGCTCTACCAACGCCCGAGCGTATGATGAAGCCTTCCTCGACAAGTGATTTCAGTGCGTTTTCTATTGATGACTTGCCGGCTGAAGGAACTATGTCCATAATCTGGCGTTTGGTAAATCTTCCAATCACACTTTCGACGGCCCTCCGTACCTGCCCAAGGCTGTTTGTTTTCTCTGATGCAAGCGTCATCCTGTCATCCAGATCGCGGTAAGCCGCAAGGATTGTCCCAAGAAGGTATTTGATGAATGGCAGAGGATTGTTTTCACCAATGTTCCAACCCTGGTCCGAAGCTGAAAGCGTGTCGTAATAGGCGTCCTTGGTCTTCGAAATTTTTGATTCCAAGCTAATGTATCTTCCTACATTGAATCCCGCCTTATACAGAAGGAGCGTGGTGAGTAACCTGCTCATCCTCCCGTTTCCGTCATTGAATGGATGGATGCAGAGAAAATCAAGGATGAAGACAGGGATGAGAATCAGAGGCTCGACTATATGGTTGCCTACCGCCCTATTGTAGTTTTCACAGATTGCCTCGATGGCACCAGGAATCTCATATGGAGCAGTTGGGAGAAAAGCAATCCACCGTTTTCCGTCGGCATCGAAGGTGTTTATCTCATTCTGCGAGTCTTTGAACTTGCCTCCGAAACCGACGTCAGCATACTGCATCAGGTCACGGTGAAGCTGGAGGATGTAGGAAGGTTTCAGGGGAATAAACTCATAATTACTGTGGATTGTATTCAGAACATCACGGTACCCAGCAATTTCTTTCTCATCTCGGTTCCTCGGGGTCGTCTTCTCTGCACAGATCTGGGCAAGACGTGAGGTCGTGGTCCGGATGCCTTCGATTGCATTCGATGATTCCGTGCTTTGTCGCTTGGCGACTTCGACAAGTCGATCGAGCATTTCAGTTTTCTGGGTTGCATACAGTTCCTGCTTTCCCTTGGCTTCGTGGATCTGGGCAATGTAGGAGATAGTCTGGCTGTCCAATTTTGAATCAGCAAGACGAGAATAATCGAATGATCTCATAGGATGCTCCTTATTTTTTCACCCAATTATCTCATAAATTTGGGCGTAAATCAAACTTTTAGGCAATTTCAGGAGATACATTCGTGGAAGTTTTAAAGAGCTGAATGATGAAGACAGAAATGCAGGACCTAGAAAGACTTCGGGAAATGATAGGCTCCGATCTGATTGCCCATATCGAGACATACCACGGACAACCCGTGGTTTTTGATCTTAAACAGACAATACTAGACTGCAATTTGCCACATAGAAAAAGTCAGCTGTTTTTTTGATTGTCAGACAAAGACAGCCTTTTCATATTCTTGGATAGTAGAATGTTCATACAAGAAGCTGTAAAGGGCATTGACGATAGGGAAATACACTTCAAGTTTCTTCTCCTGCGTGATTTCCTGCATGAGTTTTACAGTCCGGAGTCCTTCAAGGACCGTAGAACTCTTCTGTGAAGTATCAATCCTGAACCCCTTGCCCATCATAAGCCCCAACGTCCTATTCCGGGAAAGATCATTGAGACCGGTAAGTCCGAGATCTCCTACCCCGCAGTAAGTATAGATGACATGGGGATCAGCTTCGTACAGCTTGAGGAAAGAACGCATCTCCCTCACAGCCTTGGTGTAGATCAGGAAATCAACATTCGGTGAATTGAATCTCCCTGACACCAGGCCTATGGCTATGGCATACATGTTCTTCAATACGCTCAGCAGTTCAACTGCCCTGGTATCGTCACTGTAATCCAACAGGATAAGGGTATCATCCAATATTTCCTTCTTGGTTTCAATATAATCCCTACGTCTGCCACCGAAAGTGAAAGCCGAAGGACTGCCATTCATCAATTCTATGGCAAAAGTCGGCCCTTTCATACTGGCTACGCGTTCAGCAGGAATCTGGGAAGTAACGAACGTACCGTCTTCATTCATCCCCTTTGCAAGGTTGATGACCAGACAATCAGGCCGTATATATTTGCTGATAGATGTGAAGAAAGGCAGGACAGCCTTTGAAGGAATGGCAATGAAGATATAGTCAGCCTCTGCAAATCTTGGCAAATCATCAAAGGCAACGATCGATTTGTTGAGGAAACGAGTCGGATAATATTTCTTGTTTTGATGAAGGTCATTTATTTCGTTGACTACCGCCTTGTCCCGGCTGTAGAGAAATACAGTATTGTTTTTGTTCCAGGCAAGACGTTCTGCCATGGCAGTGGCAAATACGCCCGCTCCTGCAAACATAATAGTATGTTGTTCCATAGGACCAATGATAAAAACAATAGCATTTTGAATCAACAGCATAAAAGACAGTCATTGCCGACAGCAAGCAACTTCCGGCAATGACTTATGAAAATTCTTCATTCTACAGTAAAATCTGTCACTTCCATCCTTATGCCCTTTCTTTTTCTTTTTTCAGGACATCATAACGGATCAATTGATTTGCATTGGAGTCCTTGTCATTGAACATTTTCTCCAGCTTGTTCTTCTGTACGATGGAATAGACTATCGGCGTCAGAAACAAAGTAAGGAAAGCGCCCGAAATGATACCTCCGATTATGGTAACTGCCACTGGTTGCATCAGTTCACTTCCGGCTCCAGGGAAAAACCCAAGGGGAATCATACCAAGGATTGTAGTCAGGGTCGTCATCAAGATCGGACGAAGCCTGCTCTCAGCCGCCATACGGCATGCCTGCTTTACCGGGATTTTCCGGGCAACAAGGCCATTGATGGCATCGACCAATACGATGCCATTGTTGACGACGATACCCACAAGAGCAATGATACCGATCAAAGAAAACATGGTAATATCCATGCCCATGATCAGATGGATTGCAATGACACCTATGAGCAGCAACGGAATGGATACAAAGATGATGAACGGATCCTTGATAGATTCAAACTGGCTGGCCATTACGGTAAATACCAATGCCAATGCCAACAGCAATACCGTGCGGAATGTAGCATCTGCATCTGCAAAATCGCTCATCTGACCTGCCAGACTCAAATTCACCCCTTCCGGCAACACTACAGCCTTGACGACTTCCTGTACCTCTGCATTGACTTGGCTGGTACTGACACCGTCGACGGCATCAGCGGTAATATGGTTGATTCGCCGCTTGTCTTCCCTATAGATAATTGTCGGTCCTACGGAGTCTTCTATTGCAGCTATGGAATCAAGCCGGACCTTGCCGACTGATGTATCTATCATCAGGCTGCCAAGCGCAGAAATGTCATCTACGAACCTAGGAGCCAGGGTAACCACCAGATCCCTGCTGTCATTGGAATCAAAGGAAGTAATCGTAGCCGCTTTTGCACCACCGATAGCCGTGTAAAGCGTTGCCTCTATCTGACTGGCCGTAATGCCAAGTGCATCAAGCCGTTTCTGATCAGGCACTATCCTGAGCCTTGGAGCTCCGGCAACTGCATCGGATTTCAAATTCGTCACATCCGGTACCTTGCGTTTCAAGGCATCCATCAAACGGTCAGAAGCGACCTTTGCAGATTTTGAATCAGTGCTGAATATTTCAACATCGACCGCAGAGGAAGCCATCGACGCCGCGGCTTGGCTGATGGTCCATTTTGCCAATGGATTTCCCTCAAGTACAGGTCTTACCGCATCCGAAAGCTGCTGGAAATCAAGCGGTTGCTCATCAGCTGGAGGAAGTGAAATCGTCAATGTTCCCTCATTGTCTTCTGCAGTACATCTGATTGAAGTATATGCGGCAGAATCAAGCTTTGCAGAAAGTTCCTTTTCTACCCTGTCAAGCTCTTTCTCTACTACATGCTGCGAGGTACCGTCAGCATATGTCAGGGAGGCTATCATGGAATCACTGGTTTTGACCGGTGTAAGCAAGCTTTTGTTCATATGCGGCACAAATGAAACAAAGAAAAGCAACAAGGCAACGAACAGGGAAATAAGCAGCAACCTATGGTCAAGTGCATAATTGATCGACCGGCCGTAAAAGGTCGTGACTTTGCTCTCAAAGTTTGACATCTTCTGGTCCACATATGCAAGGAAACGGTTCTTCAGCGGTTGTTGCCTATGGGTTTTCATCTTAAGGATAGGTCCCGCAAGTGCCGGTACCAAGGTCGTTGCAACAATGAAGGAAAGGATCAGGCAGCTCATGATAGCAAAGAGGAAACCTTCTACCATAACGCCTATGATACCAAGTTGGTTATGGTACATATACATAGGAAAGAACACACAGACAGACGTAAGCATTGAGGCAAATACTGCAGAAGTCATTTCATGGCTACCTTCAATGGACGCTGCAAGAGGTTCCATCCCTGCTTCTTCTTTTTTGTAGATATTTTCCAAGATTACGATTGACGCATCTACAATCATGCCGATGCCAAGGATAAGGCCGCTCATGCTGACGACATTCATCGTATATCCCATCATGTTCATAAGACCTATGGTACCAAATATTGAAATCGGCATGGAAAGCGAAATTATAAAAGCCGCCTTGCGGTTCCTGAGAAAAATGAAAATAATCAGGGCAGCCAGCAAAATGCCCTCAATGGCATTGATACCTACGCTGTTGATGGTAGAAGCTACAAAAGCGGTATTATCCGAATAGGTCTGCAGGGTAACACCACCAGGGAGGAGAGCCTGTATAGACGGAAGTGCCTTCTTGACTGCCTTGACAACCTGGATGGAATTGGAATCGCTGGTATTGGCAATATCCAAGGCAACAGCCGGTTTTCCATCAATGGTAACATGGCTGCTGTCATTTGTCGAAACATAGGCGAGTCCTGCAACATCCTTGACACGGACGGTATGCCCATCTACCGTTTCAATAGCCGTATCCAGTATCTGAGACGGTTTTTGATAACGGGTGTCAATGACGATCGAATACTTATAGGAGGAAGTATCCTCGATGCTCCCCAACGTGCCAAGAAGCGTGCGGGGTGCAACGGCTGCAACAACCTGGGACAGGGTAAGTCCAAGTGCAGCAAGTCTGTTCGGATCAACTTGGATCTGGTATTCCTTGGTATCAAGACCACCCTCCGTTACCTTTGATACTCCTTCCACTCTTCCCAAGGCAGGCTTGATGATATTGTTTATTGCATCAAGTTTGACAGTGTCAGAGGCTTCTCCTGAAACAATCAGGCTCATGATATCATCATTGCTGCCGACATCGTAGGTCAGCACCGAAGGCATATTGGCCCAAGAAGGAAGACTTGATACCACAGCCTGGACCTTATTGTTTACATCCATCATCTTTGTATGCAAATCTGTACCATAGTCAAACTGCAGGATGATATAGGCATATCCAGTGCCAGACTGGCTATGCATGGTATCAAGGGACTCCAAGGAATCCAGGGAATCTTCAAGTGGCTTTACGACTTGTTCTTCAATCTCATCAGGACCTGCAGAGGGACAGGGCACACTGACGGAAATGACAGGAAGTGTTACCTTGGGGAACTGTGACGTCGCAAGGTGTGGAAATGCCATAACAACCAAAACCATTGCAAGCAGGAAGGCCATCAGTACCGTAACAGGTTTCCTGACAGAGAATTCACCGAGTCTCATTCTACTACCTCCACTTTTTCTCCATCGGCAAGACCGGTATCCATCAGCAGCATATCTCCCTCGCCTATACCAGAGACAACGATACTGTCCTTTTCATTTGCATCAGACAGGACGACTTCAGTCTTCACGGCACTGCCATCCTTGTAGATGTACACATATTGCTTGCCATTGTCCGTAAGAATCAGGTCATTCGGTACCAACAGCTGTCCCTCACTGCTTTCAAGTACCAGATTCATCTGCACATACATACCGCTTGCAAGATCGGAGGTATCAGCAAGAGAAAACCAGACGGAAAATGTTCTTGTTGCAGGAGAAATCTGTTCATCCTTTCCGATCAAGACAGCCGTCTGTGGTCTATCAGGCTGGGCTTCGGTATAGAAATAAGCCTCCATGCCTTTCTTGACTGTCAGGTAATATTTCTCAGGATAGGAGGTCTTCAGCTGGAGATCCCCTATTTGGGAAATGACAATGATCGTAGAACCGGAAGTAATCCTTCCGCCGTCTACCACACCAACGCTCGATACGATACCGGCCATGGGTGCAGTCACATGGGTTACCACATACTCATTGCCTGGGGTAGAAGGATCAATTTCACAGATAGGTTCCCCCTTCGTAACCGTATTCCCTTCCTTGACGGCAATGTTGCCGACAGTTCCAGTGACAACGGCAGCAAGGTTATAGTCATGTACGCTGTTGTATATTTCCCCACCGCTTGTCAGTATTTTCTTGAAATCACTTCTTATAATTCTCATTCCTTTCACAGGAACTACGATTTCTGTTTCGGCCTTTACAGAAGAAGTTTCTGTCTTTCTTTGGAATGTATTAATATAAGTAGTGGCAATCAAAGCAATTATAGCAACAATTAAAATTAGTGTAACTACACGTCTTTTCTTCATTTCAGTTTATCTCCATGTATAATTTTTCAGGTGTAACTTCCAATAATGCTGACAATGAATATACTGAAAGTGTATAGTTAAGCTGGTCCTGAAGAATTGCCAGCTGTGTTTTTTCAAAAGTCATCTGTGCATCCTCGTAATCCAAGTATGTTGATTTACCATCCCGATACTGACTTTCGACCATGTCACGTTGGTAAGTAACAAAATCGAGCTGGTCTTTTTCCAGTGCATATGCACGCACATAACTTTCTATCTTGTAAAGCGTACTGCGTAAGCTGCTCAGTGAAGACTGTTTTGCAGCATCCAACTGCGTCTGTGCAATCTGCCGGTCCAACACTGCCTTGTTGGCCGAATTTGCTGCTGTACTGTGAGCAACATGCCCCCCGAGTGGAATCGAGACAGCGACCGTACCGCTGGCCGTATCACCGAAGAATGTCGAGGAAGTACCCGAAGTGCTGCTCCAACTCCCATCATAACCAAGGTTACCTGAACTGAAGCTGAAGGAAACTACAGGTGCCATCGAACTTGCCTTGGTCAATTCTTCCTGCAATGCTGCCGTTTCAACGGCATTAGCCGCAGTTCGCACCCCGCAGGTCTTCATGACATAGGGTAAAAGTTCTTCTGCAGATTTCAGAGACCGCACTTCAAGCATGACGTCAAAGCTCCCGTCTACATCAAGTCCCGTAACCTGTGAAAGTATTTCAAAAGCCTGCTGCTTTCCCATTTCTGCATCGTCAACGGCTTTCTGCGCTTTCTGTACGCTATACTGAGATTGCTTCATTGAAAGCTTCGTGATCTTTCCATCCGTAAAACGTTCTTGTGCGGCAGTATATTGCTTCTTTGCATTTTCAAGTGCCTGTTCCAAAATAGGAGCTTGGAATACATAGCCGGCTGCGGTCCAATAATCCTGAAGCAAGGTAGTTTCAACATCGATTCTCTGGCTTTCCAATGCCAAGGCAGAAGAAACCACACTCAGGTCCTTGATATCCTGTTGCAATCCCAAGGTACTGTCCAAGGAAAGTGACACTTCCAAGCCCATGGCAACAGACAAGCCGGAAACCGATCCACTGTCACTCAACGGAACAAGGGTACCGGTAGCACTGCCGACAAGGAAAATATCAGGAATAAGAGGATTGACCTGTGCATTGCCTTGGCTTTCTTCAAGTTTCAGTTGCTGTACATGCAAGGCAAGGTCAGTCCCGACAGCGCCTTTCTTTGCATCTTCCAAGGAAAGGGCAGCAAGGTTTCCCAAACCAATTGCTGTCAGAAGGATGATAGATAGTATATTTCTGTTCAATTGTCGTTTCTCCTCTATCTTGGTTACGGGTACAACCTACAGAAGAAACATAAACTGAACATAAACTTTGAAAAAATAATTGGAATCTGAAAGGAAAAGCATACCTGACAAGACAAAAAATCAGATGCACGCCCAAAGGATGGCATCTGATGCAATCACACAGCGACAAAATACGTAATTATGGATGCAACCGATAAAAATCTTATTTCTGTTCAGGAAAGACAAGGGAAAACTTCACATAGCCTTCACGGGAGCAATCAAGCAGGATACTGCCTCCATGCAGCTGCATGACACGGCTGACAATTGACAAGCCGATACCATTGCCCTGCGAAGTATGGCTTGCATCGCTTTGATAGAACTTATCAAATACGTGTTCCTGTTCATCTTCCGTCAGGCTACCTTCATTGGTAACATAGCAACTGTTTCCTACCGTTCCCACGGCAAGTACAGAATAATCAGGAGCGAATTTAAGCGCATTTGTCAAAAGGTTCAATATGGCTTCCTTCAGCAGGCCTTCATTGCCGCTGACAATAAGTTCGTCATCCAATCCAAGGTCAAGTTCAAGATGCCGGGCTTCCCACTGAGGTTGCAGCAACAACAGCTCGCGTCGTGCGATTTCTGAGACATCGCATGCTTTTCGCTCTGGTAGGATCACCGTATTCTCAATCCTTGAAAGCAACAGCATATTCTGTGACAAATCGGAAAGACGAGTCGATTCCTCTGCAATGATCCGAAGATACTGTTTCTCCTTGTCAGCAGAAAGGTCACCTTCTTCCAATATCTTTGCAAATCCGGCAATGGAAACAATCGGAGTCTTGAATTCATGCGAAAAATTATCTATGAAGTCATTGCTGAGCACAGTCTTTTTCTCTAGTTCCCTTGAAAGAAGATTGAAACTATGCTGCAATTCCCTGATTTCTATGATGTTTCCTGTCCCTTCTTTACATTCCAGTCCGAACTTCCCTGTCGCCAGTTGCTTCATTCCCTCGTTGATCTCCAGCAACGGCTTGAGCCTTACCCTGATCATAAAACTGAAAAGTACTACGACAATAATAAAAACCAATAAAACAAAAAAATCCAACCATTCCCAATAAGCAAGCTGAGAAATCAAATTCAAGATCAGACTGAAATCAAGGCCACCGTGTGTCAATATAAGCAAGGAAACAAAAAATCCGATAATGAGAATTGCCATCATGATTGCTGCATATAACGTAAGCTGCGTAACCAATTCATGCTGTTTCCTAGCCATGGATGACTCCTTTGTAACCTAGGCCCCGTACCGTTACGATTTCAAATTCATCCCACCCTGCAAAGCGTTGCCGTAGCCGGTTGATATGCACGTTTATCGTCGATGCATCAGAAGTAGAATCCAAGCCCCATATCTCATCAAGCAACTGCAACCTGGTGAAAATCTGCCCAGGATAGGACAGAAGCTTGTACAGCAGGAAGAATTCCTTGGGAGGAAGTTCCGTACTGACACCATCCTTTTCTACCTCACAGCTATTGTACCGGAGTGAGACCTGCCCAATCTTGATGCACGCTTCACTGGCAATCCTTGATCGCCTGAGCAAAGCCTTGATCCGAAGGATCAGTTCATCCTCATCAACAGGTTTTACCATATAATCATCAATACCGGAGATAAAACCTTTCTTCACAGAGGTTTTCTCACCTCTTGCGGTCACCATGAGGATAGGAACCATCGAATGTTCACTGCGCAATTTGTTGGAAAAATCCAACCCATTCATCCTCGGCAACATCTGGTCAAGGAGAATAAGATCTACAAAATTCGCCCTAAGGACTTTCAAAGCTTCAAGGCCATCTCCAGCCTCAAGAGCACCATATCCGTGTTTCTGAAGAATTGTCGTCAACAACATCCGCGTATGCAGATCGTCATCCACGACCAAAATGGATAACATGGTCATTTCTCCTCAATATCAAGGCCAAGGCTCAAAAAAACAGGACATCCATATGGTCAAATATCGCCTACCTCTTGCTCTGATCATAGATTTCACCCAAGGCACGGGGAGCATGGTTGGTCTGGGAAAAGAAAATCAGAAGCACAAGTGTCAATATATAAGGCAGTGTCAGTACCAAATCACTGTAGCTGCTCGGAAGTCCCAGTTTCTGGACGATCACATACCCAGCACTCCTTGCAAAGCCAAAGATGATGCAGGCAAGGAATGTCGGACCGATCTTCCAGTTGCCGAAGATGTAGGAAGCAATGGCAAGATAACCGAATCCCATATAGATGCTTGGAGAAAAATTGGTTGAAATGGAATAAGCAAAGCACATACCTCCAAGCCCAGCCATGGCACCGCTGACCATCACGGCCCCGAAACGGATCTTCTCAACATTCCCACCGGCAGCCGCTACGGCATGCGGGTTGTCACCGCAGGCCCTGATCCGCATCCCCGTAGGTGTACGGTAAAGGATATACCACATCACAAGCGCCACGCCTATGATGATGAACTCGAAGGTATACATATCGGTAAAGAATGCCCCGACAAACGGAATCTTTGAAATACCAGGGACAGTCACCTTAGGGAAAACTTCCAGCATGAATTTGTTGGAAGCCTGCCCGAACAGGGAAGCATTGAGCTGGTTGGCAAGGAATGCAGTCAATGCCGTAGCCAGCATGTTGATCACCACGCCACTGATCACCTGGTCAGCCTTGAAGGTAATGCACAGCACTGCATGGATGATTGCAAAGATTGCTCCGCCTATCATTGCAAAGAGCAATGAAAGGTAAATCAAAGCCAAGGGATTTGAAGCAAAGTGCGGTGTAAGGAGAGCAACCATGAAACCACCGCAGAAAGCACCGAAGCCAAGCAAGCCTTCCAATGCAAGGTTGGTGATACCGCTGCCTTCACTATAGATACCGCCGATTGCAATGATGAACAACGGAAGGGAAAAAGACAGCCCGTCAATGATGATATTATTCATGCTTTGCCTCCGAATCAAGGATTTCTCCATAGTAGCGCCCTGCCAACGATCTGAAGAAGACGCCACAGGCACTGAACAGCAGCAGGATACTGGTAATCAGTGAAGCAATTTCTCTCAGCACTCCCAGTCTCGATGACATATAGGTAGTTCCTGAATTGAATATCATCACCAGCAAGGAAGCAAAGAAACAACCTACCGGCGTTGAATTTCCAAGCAAGGCAACGGCTATGGCATCAAAGCCCAAAGAGGGAACTACCCTCGGCTGTATGGAGGCATAACTACCAAGGTAATAGGAAACACCGGCAAGACCTGCAAGGGCTCCGCTGATCACCATCGTGATTATCATCGTCCTGCCGACTTTCATTCCTGCATAACGGGAAGCTTTCCTGTTGCTTCCTACGGCCTTGAGTTCAAAGCCTAGCCGTGTCCGCTGCAAAAGGAAACGGATAAGAAAAATACAGATGATGGCAAGCGGCATTACCAAGGTAATGTTCATTCTGAGGCCAAAGGCCTGTACATCCATCAGCGTCAGCCGGGCATTCTGTCCGATTTCCACCGATTGCCTGGTAACTGGATCAATGAAATCGGTCCTAATGAAGAAACTGACGATATAGCTGATGATATAATTGAACATGATGGCAACGACAACTTCATTCATGTTGAACCGATACTTAAGCCAGCCTATCAAGGCTCCGAGCGCACCTCCGAACAGAATACCGATCAGCACGACCAAGATTCGCGCCAGAGGAGCTGAAATCGACGGATTATAGCCGACAAGGACTGTAGCCATCACCCCTGAAAGGACCATCATGCCTGACACGCAGATGTTGAACAAGCCACATTTGAGAGCAATTGCTACCGAAAGGGAAGCAAAGACCATCGGTGTCGCATAGTTCAGCAAGGAAAGTAAATCCGTCAGCTGGTTTTTCCTACCGGGATACCGGAGCTTGGGAAGGCAACCGGCTCCCTGAAGGATACTCCCATAGGCAACAAAGGGATTCTTGCCCAATGACAGAAGCAATATGGCCCCTGCAAGCAAGCTGAGGACAATGCAGAAAAGTGAAGTCCGCAGCAACTGGTGCTTACCGGGACCGCAGAAACGGACCATCAGCCTTTTCATCGGATTGATCTTGATCTCATTACTCATGGTGAGCCCCCATCATGTATTCGCCGACTTGGTTCTTTGAAAGATCACCGGCTTTTCGGATTGTCTGTACCTTTCCGTTGTACATTACCAGTATGGTATCTGCCAGTTCCATGATCTCATCGAGTTCAAGGGAAATAAGCAAAACAGCCTTGCCTTTGTCTCTGAGGCTTTCGATTTTTTCGTGTATGGTGGATATTGCCCCTATATCCAACCCTCTCGTAGGCTGTACGAATATGAACAGATCGGAATCAAGGAAAAGCTCCCTGGCCACGATTGCCTTCTGCTGGTTGCCGCCGCTCATGCTCCTTACTGACGTATGGACTCCGTCACTGCAACGGATATCGTATTCTTTGATAAGCTGTTCACCGGTCCTGTTGAATTGATCAAAATCAAGGATTCCATGCGGGGAACAGTATGGCTTGTGATAGTATTGCTTGAGACAAAGGTTATCGGCAAGATCAAAGTCCAGCAACAGACCTACATTGTGGCGATCTTCCGGAATGTAGGAAATACCTTTCTCGCTACGTTGGCGGATATCAAGTCCAGAAATATCCTCTCCGTTCATTTCAATCGAACCGCCTGCCATGTCTGTCATACCTGCAATGGCATCGGCAATTTCAACCTGCCCGTTTCCTGCAACTCCTGCGACTGCCAGGATTTCTCCCCCGTGTACGGTAAAGGAAACATCATCAACCACCGTATAGCCATCGCTGTTACGCACGGAAAGATGCTTTACATCCAAGACTACCCTTCCGCTTTCAAGTGGTTTCTTTTCTATATCCAGGACAACTTCATGGCCGACCATCAGAGCTGCCATCGTCTGCGTGGAAGTCGTCTTCACATCAAGGACATCTATCAGCTTGCCTTTGCACAGGATAGCACAACGGTCTGCAATCTTTTTGATTTCATCCAATTTATGGGTAATGAGAATGATAGTCTTTCCCCCGTCACGCAAGGACTTGATGACATCAAGCAAAGAATCAATCTCCTGAGGTGTAAGTACTGCAGTCGGTTCATCAAAGATAAGGATTTCTGCATTGCGATAGAGCATTTTCAGTATTTCTACCCTTTGTCTGGCAGAAACAGGAAGGTCTGCTATCATGTCCATCGGATTTACTTCCAGGTTGTAGCGCTGGGAAAGCTCCTTCACTTCCCGATTTGCCCGGGCAAGGTCTACCTTGCTGAAGAGTCCCAGCTTTTTCTTGACGGGCTCAATGCCAAGGATGATGTTCTCAGCAACCGTCTGGTTTTCTACCAGTCTGAAATGCTGATGGACCATACCGATATTCAGACGGTTTGCTTCCAATGGAGAATCAATATTGACTTTCTGACCCCTGATATAGATTTCACCCTCATCAGGTTCATATAGACCGAAGAGTACACTCATCAGTGTGGATTTCCCTGCACCGTTTTCTCCCAAAAGTGCGAATATCTCACCTTTTCGAACTTCAAGGGAAATGTCGTCGTTGGCAACGATCTTGGGAAAGCGCTTGGTAATATGACGCAATTCAACTAGATTTTCTGCCATTGCAATCTCCTTATCCATATAATCTGCAACAGGCATTTCCCATAGGAAACCGAGACAAAGCCTGCCATAATAACTTTTAAAAATTCTATGCGATAAGCCAAAATTATCCAAGAGGTATGGATATCAAGGTACACAACATCTGCACCACCACAGAGAAAAAGGGCAAATGCCATCCCTTCCTTCTGACATATCACACTATTGCAACTACGGTGAGCCGCTTATTGACGAAACTTATAAAGGAAGCATATGCTAGCGTACAAGGAGCAGGAAAGTGCAGGAAAACATCATAATCAGAGCAGCTACGGAACAGGATGCAGAAGCAGTCATCGCACATATGAAAATGATAGGGGATGAGACCGATAACCTCACTTTCGATTCAAAGGCTCTTGAAGGACTCACCGTGGCGACTGAAGCATCTTTTCTAAAATCCCAACAAGAACGTGCATCCTTTCTTATTGCCGTTGATGGCAACGAGGTCATCGGCAGTGCCAACTTTTCAATCGGAGGCAGAAAAAGGATCAGACATGTAGGAGAGCTGGGAATTGCCGTCCAGAAAAAATACTGGGGACAGGGAATCGGCAGTGCTTTGCTGGAACGGGTCATCGCGAACGCAAAGGCCGCAGGTATCAGGAAACTGAATCTTACCGTAAGATCTGACAACCAAGAAGCTATCCGACTCTACAAGAAATTCGGTTTCTGCCATGAAGGTACTACTTCCAGGATGTTTTGCATAGGAAACCAATGGATTTGTGGTGAGTACTTCGGGCTTGAACTGTAGCATGACCGTTTTTCGGACAGATATGCATCACCCCTTTTGAGAGAGTGCATTTTGTTCAGCTTTCTCTGTTGCACAACATGCCTGTTTTGTCTTACGATTATAGGTATTGGAACCGATGTATGGTGAAAACGGTTCAAGGGAGAAATAAGCATATGAAAAAAGCACTGAGTGTATTGCTGGCAACAGCAATGTGCGCTGGTCTGGTCTTTGCAAACGGAACCACTGAACAGCCGGCAGCAAAGAAAGGTCTGAAGATTACCATCATCACCACCCCATCCGGTGTAGATGACGGCTCCTTCAACGAAGACAACTACAATGGTATCCTGGACTTCATCAAAGATAATCCGGGAGCAACAGTCAAACCGATCAGAGAACCCAGCGGTGACGTAGCAAAGGCACTGAAGGCCGCCGGAGACGTAGTAGCCGATTACGATGTAGAAGTATGCACTGGATTCCAGTTTGCAGGTATAAGCCAGCTCGCAATTGATAATCCTGACACAAAGTTCATCCTTGTTGACACCTATCCTACCGATCCGAAGGATCCAAGCAAGAACATCGTGCTTGACAATATCTATGCAATGCAGTTTGCTGAGCAGGAAAGTGGTTTCTTCGCAGGAATGGCTGCAGCCCTGGAAACAAAGACCGGAAAAGTAGCCGTAGTCAATGGAGTAGCCTATCCTTCAAACGTAAACTACCAGTATGGTTTCGAATGCGGCGTAAAATATGCCAATGCCAAGTATGAAACAAAAACTCAGTGCGTAGAACTTGCTTCCCAGGCCGGCACTGATGTAACAGGAGCAAATGTGGGTGGTAACTACATCGGTTCCTTTGCTGACGAAGCAACAGGCAAGGTCGTCGGCGAACAGCTGATTGAAAAAGGTTGTGATATCCTCTTTGTCGCAGCCGGCGGAAGCGGCAACGGTGTATTCACCGCAGCAAAGGAAAGCAACGGAGCCTGCAAGGTCATCGGATGTGACGTAGACCAGTGGAATGACGGAGTAAACGGTGACAGCAATATCATCCTTACCAGCGTACTGAAAGTCATGAGACCGAATGTAAAGCGAGTCCTTACTGAAATCAACAACGGTACTTTCAAAGGGGGAAATTACCTGTTGAAGGCAGATAGCGATTCTACCGGTTACGTAAAGACCCCAGGACATAACCAGCTCAGTGCAGCAACGATAGAAAAGCTCGACGCAGCTTACCAGCTGGTCAAGAGTGGAAAAATCGTTCCCGCTTCGAATTTCGGAGGTTTCACACCGGAGCAGTTCAAAGTCGACTGATACTGACAATCAAACGACTTCAGAAAAGGGCTGCCGAAAAAAAAGGCAGCCCTTTTTTTCAACTTCTGTGAAATCATTATTTCAATTATGTTATTTTTTTGGGTCTTATGTTCAAAATCACACGGTTTGTGATAAGATGCACACAGTAACGCAATGGAGGATGCAAAGCATGGAGAAAAAACATATCGGATGGATCGGAACAGGTGTCATGGGACTGAACATGGCTATGCGATTGCTTGATGCTGGCTATGCGCTGACCGTATATAACCGCACGGCATCAAAAGCCCAGCCTTTGGTAAAGAAAGGCGCAAGGCTTGCGGTATCTCCTGCAGAAGTAGCAGAAACAGCAGATATTGTTTTTACCATGGTAGGTTATCCAAAGGATGTCAACGAAGTTTACTTTGGAAGCAACGGTATCTTCAGCACTGCAAGAACCGGTCAGTTACTGGTCGACATGACTACTACTGAACCATCCTTGGCAATCAAGATTGCAGAAAAAGCAGGTGCAATAGGCGCAGCAGCACTGGATGCTCCTGTATCAGGTGGAGATATCGGCGCGCAGAAAGGTACCCTGTCAATCATGGTCGGCGGTGAAGAAAGTGCTTTCAGAGAAGCCCTTCCCTATCTGCAGGTCATGGGAAAGAATATTACCCTCGAAGGCAAGTCAGGTGCAGGACAACATACAAAGATGGCCAACCAAATCGTCATTGCAGGAACAATGGGTGGTGTATGTGAAGCCCTGTTGTATGGCAGAAAGGCCGGACTTGATTTGACAAGGCTGGTCGATACCATCAAAGCAGGAGCTGCCGGTTGCTGGACCTTGGACAACCTGGCACCAAGGATAATTGCAGGGAATTATAATCCCGGTTTCTATGTGGATCATTTTGTAAAGGATATGGGCATTGCCCTTGATGAGGCAAAAAGGATGAAACTGAGTTTACCGACGCTGGCATTGGTAAACCAACTGTATGTTGCCATGCAAGGACACGGAAGAGGCAAGATGGGAACACAAGCCCTGGTCCTTGCCTTGGATGATCTCAATGGATCAGGGCTGTTTGGCCTGAAGGAGCAGAAATAAATGGAGCTGAAGGAAAAAGGCGCACATCTTAGTTGGGATGGGAAAGAATGTGATCTTGGATTGATTACAGACAACATGGGCGGCAAGGCAATTGATATCTCCAATCTGAGAAAAGATACAGGACTGTTGACCTATGATCCGGGATTCATGAATACAGGCAGCTGCATGAGTTCCATCTGCTATGTAGATGGTGAAAAAGGCATACTCAGATACAGAGGCTATGACATTCAGGACTTGGTAGATCACTGTGACTTCGTCGAAGTAGCCTATCTGTTGGTAAAAGGAGAATTGCCTACCCTCCATCAGCGGCACGAATATCAGGAATTGCTGAACAAGCATTCCATGCTGCATACGGATATGCAGCTGTTTTTCAGAAATTTTCCACAGAATGCCCATCCTATGTCAATCTTGGCTTCTATGGTCGCGTCCCTTTCAGCTTTTTATCCTGAGATGAGCGGAGATGTAGATCCTGAAGAGAACATAGACCTTACGGTGACAAGACTTCTGTCAAAGATGAGGACAATTGCCGCTTTTACCTACAGGCAGATGCAAGGTCAGGATGCAATACCACCTTCCTACAAGTACACCTACTGTGCGAACTTCCTCAACATGATGTTTGCTTCACCCGTGATAAACTACACACCAAACCCTGTACATGTAAAGGCCCTCAACCAACTGTTGATCATCCATGCAGACCATGAACAGAACTGCTCGACAAGTGCCGTAAGATTGGTTGCTTCAAGTGGCGCAAACCTCTATGCCAGTGTCGCAGCCGGTTGCTGTGCACTGTGGGGCAGCAGACACGGCGGTGCAAACCAGGCAGTGCTTGACATGTTGGAAAGAATCAACAAGAACGGACTTTCCATCAAAGACGTCATCAGCATGGCAAAGGACAAGAATTCGAATTTCAGGCTTTCTGGATTCGGACACAGGGTGTACAAGACCTATGATCCAAGGGCAAAGATAGCAAAGAAACTCTGCAATGAAGTACTCGGAGAAGAAGCTCAGACAGATCCTTTGCTCAAGATTGCACAGGAACTTGAAGATGCGGCATTGAACGATCCCTATTTCCAGGAAAGGCATCTTTATCCCAATGTTGACTTCTACACCGGCATCATTTTCCATGCCATGGGAATTCCCTCAAGCATGTTCACGGTGTTGTTTGCCATGGGACGTCTCCCTGGCTGGATTGCCCACTGGTTGGAATGGAGGCACGATCCATATCAGAAGATCGGACGTCCACGCCAAGTATACTGCGGACCGGTTGCAAGGAAAGTCATTCCTATTGAAGATCGGTTCAGCAGCAATGAAAAGCAGTAGGAACAAAGACTAGTTACGTCTGATACAGAACGGGGTTGTTGCAAAAGTCACAGATGACAAAGCAACAACCCCGATATTTTGGTATTTCCACAGTGCCATAGAAGAGAATCAAATCTTTTTCGATAAGCTTGCAAAGCGAAGGTACGTCCAAGACGAATGAACATAGAATCAAAACATACAACAGGCAGGCGGCATTTCTTGGAAATGCCCTCACCGTATCTATAAGTTTCAGCTAATCCAGGCACATAGGCTTGGGCCAATATCTTGAAGGACAATAATAAAAGGAGCCGATGCAAAACTTCTGCAACAGCTCCTTTCTTATGCAAGATCAGCCATACGGCCGACAAGCAAATCTGCTTATTTGTCTTTCATATCACTGCGGATGACATTGAGCAATCCTCCGGCCAGCAGCATATCAAGCTGAGGACGGGTGATTTCACATTTCATCTTTACGTTTCGGTCTCCGATACGAACAACAAAAGGTGCTCCTTCCAAGCAAGCCATCGTAACCTGATCCTGTACGTCGTCAATCTCAATGGTCTCACCCTGTTGGATCGCATCATAGTCGTCCTTAGAGAAGAACGTAAGCGGCAAAATACCGAAATTGCACAAGTTGTTCTGATGTATCCTTTCGATTGAAAGTGCCAATACGGCCTTTACTCCCAGATACATCGGGCAGATTGCAGCATGTTCCCTGCTGGATCCCTGCCCATAGGAAAGGCCTGCGACAATGAAATTGTCAATGCCGCTGTCACGGTTTTCACCGCAACGGTCACTGAAAGTAGGATCGACACCCTCGAAGACAAAACCCGCATATACAGGTATGTTGGAACGATATTTCAATCTTGGGCCAGCCGGCATTATATGATCGGTGGTTATCTTGTCCCCTACCTTGATCGTCACGACGCCGGAAAGTTCCTTTTCCAACGGACCTTTTGCCGGAGGCTCTCCGATATTCGGTCCTCTAAGAATTTCAATATCGTGTCCGTCCTCAGGAGGGAAGATGAACATTGAATCATCGTAGTGGAACTGTTCCACTTCTGCTGCTTTCGGATAGGCAATGTCAGTGACCGCAAGAGGATCAGTAAAACGACCGGTAAGGGCAGCAAGGGCAGCTACTTCAGGACTGACGAGATAAAGCTGTCCACTCTTGGTACCGCTGCGTCCCTCGAAGTTCCTGTTGCTTGTCCGAAGGGAAACACCATTGGTAGGAGGACTCTGGTGGTTACCGATGCAGAACCCACAGGCACACTCAAGAATCCTAGCACCACTCGCAATCAACTTTGTCAGGCTCCCGTCCTCACTGAGCATCTCAAAGACTTCACGGCTCCCTGGTGCAATACCAAGGCTGACCGTCGGATGGACCGTATGTCCTGCAAGGATATCTGCAACCCGCCTTATATCCACATAGCTGGAATTTGTGCAGGAACCGATAAGTACTTGGTCAACCTTCTTGCCAGCCAATGATTTGATGGTGGCTATATTACCAGGACTATGCGGGCAGGCACACAAAGGCTCCAATGCAGAAAGGTCAATCTCAAACAGACCGTCATATACAGCGCCGCTATCCGCAGACAGAGGAGTATAGGCTTCTTCCCTTCCCTGAGCCTTCAGGAATTCATGGGTCTTTTCATCACTCGGAAAGATACTTGTTGTTACTCCGCATTCGGCACCCATATTGCAGATGGTAGCACGTTGAGGTACTTCCAGAGTCGATACGCCTTCTCCTGTATATTCAAACACACAATTGACATTACCCTTGACCGTAAAGTGTTCAAGTACCTTGAGAATTACATCTTTTGCACTTACCCACGGTCTAAGCTGGCCCTTGAGCCTGATCTCTATCACTTTCGGAGCTATGATGTGGAAAGGCTTGCCAGCCATGGCAACAGCAACGTCAAGGCCACCGGCTCCGATAGCAATCATCCCGATTCCACCGCCTGTCGTCGTATGGGAATCACTTCCCAGCAAAGTCTTTCCTGGCACGCCGAACCGTTCAAGATGTACTTGATGGCAGATTCCGTTGCCTGGCCTGGAAAAAACGATACCCTTATTTGCCGCAATGCTCTGCAGATACCTGTGGTCATCGGCATTTTCAAAACCTACCTGAACCGTATTATGGTCAACATAGCTCACGGCCAGTTCATTTCTGACTTTATCCAATCCCATGGATTCAAATTGAAGATATGCCATGGTTCCTGTTGCATCCTGAGTCAGTGTCTGGTCAATCCTGATGCCGATCGGTTTTCCGCATACAAGTTCACCTTCTTCAAGGTGTGCACGCAGAATCTTTTCAGTCAATGTCTGTGCCATTCTAGAAATCTCCTATGCCTGGAGTATACAGGATAAGCAACTGATAATGCAACTTACCTCAACATTCCCACTTGATATCTATATCGGAAAACCAAAATCTTTTACAGAACACGGCAATATCTTTCTCAGTCCGGATAATCCCATACGGAACGAAATGCCCGTTTGTCTTGTCCGTAAGGCCAAATTCCTTTTCCCCGGTACAACCACCTACCCGTATCGTCGGAACCTGACGTGCCAAATCAAGTATCTGGCATTTCTCCTTACTCCGTCGCAAGAAGGACATATGCACCCCCTTTTCATATCCTCCAATCAAGCAGACCATGCTATATGGAAAAAAAGACAGGTCCCTTCCATCATACCTTTTTCTTCCGTTTGAGCAAGAAGATAACCAGCTGTACCATACAGACTATTGCAAGAATAGCCGAAAAAATCAGCATCATGGAAGGATAATCGAACCGATCATAGAAATCACCACCCAAGGCGCCACCTACGATGATCCCTATATTAAGCACGACTTCATGGATAACCATTCTTCTTGACCGATTGACGGAACCACTTGCTCCGTGAAAAATTGATTCAACATAAAGAAAAGCATAGAAGATACCCAAAAGGAAGAAGAAAACTATCAGCAGGCCAAATGAGGTCACCCCGTTGAACACCAAAAGCAAACCTGCAATCGCCATCTGGCTGAGAATGATATACCTGAACTTGAAATGCCAGAACTCAGTTTGTCCCAGCAGCATAAAAACTGCACAGCTTACTATGCCACGGATCAGCAGAAGAATACCGGTAGTACTCTCTGTCCATCCTAGGACTTCTCCTGCATAGAGAGGAAAGACCGTCTGGACACCTGTCAGGGCAACATAACCTACAAATACTCCCACCCAGCAGAAGTAACGTAGGATAGTTGATCTGTCCTGCATTGCCGCCTTGCCTACATAAACTTTTTCACTGTCAAAGGTACGGATCTGCGGCACAATGATGGAAGCAACGAAAAGGAAAATTGAAATTGAAAGAAACAATGCTGCTGCTGTAAAAAACGGCAGTTTCGTGTTTCTTTCTACCAGCAAGGTACAGACATAGGGAGCAATACCAGCCCCCAGGCTCCATGAAAAATTGAACTTGCTTATAGCTTGGTTCAGGGGCTTTCCTTCCTTCCCTCTTGACAGCCACGCTTCTATGCTCGGCCAGATCATACTCTGGGCAAATCCATAAAGCACGAGAAGAGGCCAAATCAACGGCAAGCTGGTACACCATGCTATAAGAAGCATGACAACGACCAGGCCTATCAGGCCAACAAGAATGACATTACGGGGTCTATGCCGTTCATAAAAAGAAGCAAGTGCAATACAGGCAATACAATAAGAAATTGCAGCAAGGCCTACGGCAATGCCGATCAGGCCAGCCGGCATATTGAACATAGTCCTGAAATGGTAAACAAAATCCAAGTTGACCATGTTGATGGCCAGTTCAGTTATTACCGAAAGCAGCATGAGCGTACCCAATTGTACGGTATCAATCCTCTGTCTTGAAAGTTCCATTATTCTCTCCGATAGAGAGGGAGTTTAGTACCAAAAATCAGGTTTGTACAGCAAAATATAAAAGATTTCCTATATCATATTATCAGAACATCCTTGTGTAACGAAAACAAAAGCTATAGATTGGAAACATGGAAAACAATCTGTTGCACAATGCTCCTTTTTTCAGCGCTCTTGTGGCTTGCCTATTGGCCCAGTTGCTCAAGCCGTTGGTATTGATGGCGACAGGTGAAAAATTTGACCGCAAGATGCTTACTACCACCGGTGGTATGCCCAGCAGCCATACTGCAGGAGTCATTGGCTTGGTAACCAGTGTTGCCATGACCAATGGTATTGCTTCAAGTGAGTTTGCCATCAGCTGTGTCTTTGCAGCCATTGTCATCCATGATGCAATGGGTATACGGCAGGCAGCAGGGAAACAGGCAGAAGTCATAAACGAGTGGAGCAAGCTGCTCAGTAGCCTTACAGATGGTACATTTACCCCCGCAAACCTGAAAACCATGCTCGGACATTCCCTCCCTCAGGTATTTTTCGGAGCTGTGCTCGGCCTGATCGTCGGCTTCCTGCTTACCTTCTTCTGGCCGTTCGGATAAAAAAAGACTCAGAAGATTCAAACAGAAGCAGACATGTGTTCCTCCAAACTTGATTTCCTGCGGAAACGCGACCGTAGCTCGCATTTGTTCGGATGGTTTTTCAGCCTTGTCTGATATGTAGTTGACAGCATAGGAGATGTAATAATCCTGCTACTCTTTGCCGACTCATCAAAACAATAGTTTTTCAAGGAATCATTCCTTTGACTTGGTACTAAAAGCGAATCCAGCAAGTACCATATCTCTGTTTTTTTCAAATAAATGCAATATTCCCCTTGACAATTTATTTCGATTTCGTAATATTCATACTACATCATATAGTACGAATTCGTACTAGTCAGCAACAGAAACAATGGACAGAACAAAATACAGACAATGGAACAGATAGACAAAAAATCAATACACAGGCTTATCTATCTTTTTCCAAAACTAAAACGGAACCTCAACAAGTTTCTTTTGGAAGATCAAGATAAAAGACAAGGATTAAGCAAACTGCAGACATCAGCGGTACTCATGCTGATGTTCCATGGCCCTTCGCGTATGAGTCTCCTGCAACAACGTCTTGCAGTTCCTCCCAGCACGCTGACCAGTGCCATCGATTGTCTGGAAAAGAAAAAACTAGTAAGGAGAATCCACTCATTCGAAGACAAAAGGGTATTGATGGTAGAACTTACAGCAGAGGGTACTGAAATCGGATGGAAACTCAGGAAAGAAAACAACGAAATCTTCAAACAGAAAATAACTAAGTTAAGCGCCGAGGAACAGGATGATTTCTGGCAAGCAATAGAGACGCTTGAGCGTCTTATCAAGAAAATCGGAGAATGAAATGGAACAAGACAAATCATCATTCCTTGGAACGGAAGATGTAAAATCACTACTTTGGCGACTTTCGCTTCCGGCATTCATCGGCATGGGCAGCAATGCATTGTACAACCTGGTCGATACCATTTTTGTAGGAAGGGGAATGGGAGCGACAGGTATCGCAGCCTTGAGCATTGCGTTTCCGATGCAGATGCTCATCGGGGCCTTTTCCCTTACTTTCGGAGTAGGCGGTGCCTCATTGATGTCCATCAGATTAGGACAAGGCAATGAAAAGGCAGCAAAACAGATTGCAGGCAATTCCTTCGTATTCGGAGAGATAATTGCCGTACTTCTTCTCTTGTGCACATATCTGTTCATGGATCCGATACTGAGGATACTGGGAGCATCCCAACAGATTGCGCCTTACACACAAAGCTACCTTTCGATCATCATGATCGGAGGTATACCTCTCACCTTCTCCATGATTACCAACAATCAGCTTCGGGCACAGGGTGACGCAAAGGACGCTATGAGTACCATGCTTCTGGGTACATTCATAAACATAGCACTTGATCCCATTTTTATATTCGGGCTGAAAATGGGTATCAGAGGAGCAGCTCTGGCAACTATCATCAGTCAGTTTTCCAGTGCAGCGCTTGCAGTATATTTCCTTGTATCGGCAAAGAAATCATTGAAACTTGACAAGACATCGTTCATTGTAAAATGGGAAAACCTGACACAAACCGTCTCACTCGGCATGGCAACTTTCATCAGACAAATCGGCATGAGTCTTGTTGCTCTGGTAGTCAATCTTTCCCTTGCCAGATATGGAGGAGACATGTCCATAGCGGCCTATGGTATGATCAACCGGTTGACAGCATTCTTTACGATGCCTCTTATGGGCATAGCACAAGGACTGCAACCTCTCGCCGGCTATAATTTCGGAGCAGGCAAGTACGACAGGATGAAAAAGGGAGTACAGTACAGCATTGTTGCAACAGGTACGCTGGCGCTCATTACCATGTTCCTGTGCATACCCTTCCCCACACTGATGCTTCGCCTTTTTACAAACAACAGCCAATTGCTGGCATTGGGAGGTTCAGCATCACGGATTATCTTTGCAGCCTACCTTTTCGTTGCATTGCAGACAATCGGTTCAACTTACTTCCAGGCCATAGGGAAAGGAGGCAAGGCAATGTTGCTCAGTATGTCCAGGCAAATCCTGACGTTCATTCCTTTGATCCTTTTGCTTCCCAGGTTCCTGCAACTGGAAGGTATCTGGCTCTCTTTTCCTCTTTCAGACTTCCTCTCAGGCCTTCTCTCCATCATTCTGATGTCAGTAGATATGAAGAAGTTAGGAAAACAAAGGAATATCCCGCCATCTGGCATCGTTGGTAAGGTAATGGAAAAGGAATAAAAGTACATGGCCCCTATCAGGAGACAAAACACTATAGACAACTGTTTGTTCAACTGTGTAAAGCAATGGATATAAGAATTACTGCATATTAAGAGAAACATGCTGCAAGCACCTAGTGTCCTGCAGCATGTTTTATATTCCAATGACAGGATTTTACCCTAATACATACTGTTTTCTATCGGCTTTTATCCAAACAGGCAAGCTGGTCACAGGATATGTTTCACGGTACCACCGACCTTCTGATTCTACCGTACGCCTGTCCAAGGCATGGACCCAAACTCCCTGAGGCAGATAATATTCTACCGTTCCGTCATAGGTAAAAACAGGAGCAACAAGCACGTCCGGCCCCAGCATATACTGACGGTCAAGACCGGTACAGGTAGGATCTTCAGGATATTCCAACATCATTGCGCGAAGTACAGGAACGCCGGTTTCATGTGATTCGACTGCACATTGCATCAGATAATCTGTCATTTTACGTTTCAATGAAAGGAAAATCCGAGCAACCTCGCTCGCTTCTTCATCGATGCTCCAAGGCACACGATAGGAATTGCTGCCATGCAGGCGGCTATGTGAACTGAGCAAGCCGAATTGGAGCCATCGCTTGAACACCACAGGATCTGGCTTCCCTTCGAATCCACCGATATCATGGCTCCAGAAACCGAACCCACATAGACCAAGGCTCAATCCTCCTCTCAGAGATTCGGCCATCGCCTCAAAGGTAGATTCGCAGTCACCACCCCAGTGGACAGGAAACTGCTGGCATCCTACGGTAGCACTGCGCGCAAAGACACAGGCTTCACCCTTGCCTTTCTTTTGCTCCAGCAACTCAAATACCGTCTTGTTGTACAAGTAGGTATAGTAATTGTGCATCCGAGCAGGATCACTGCCATCACGGTAGACTACGTGTTTTGGAATTCGTTCTCCGAAATCCGTCTTGAAGCAATCAACACCAAGATCAACCAACTCAGCCAATTTTTGCTGATACCATCGGCATGCCTCAGGAACTGAGAAATCCACGATAGCCATTCCTGGTTGCCACATATCTGTCTGCCAGACATCGCCATTTTCCTTAGTAAGCAGATAGCCGTTCTTTTTACCTTCTTCAAAAAGCCGGGACCGTTGGGCAATATATGGATTGATCCAGAGACAGACCTTGATGCCCCTATCATGAATCCGTCTGATCAAGCCTTTAGGATCAGGGAACATAGCTGAATCGAACAGAAAATCCGTCCAGTGAAATGCCCGCATCCAAAAACAGTCAAAATGAAACACGGAAACAGGCAGATGACGCTTTTCCATACCATCGAGAAACCCCATGACGGTCTTTTCATCATAGTCAGTAGTAAACGAAGTCGAAAGCCAAAGACCGAACGACCATTCGGGAGGCTTTGTCGGTCGTCCGGTCAGCGCAGTATAGCGTTCAATGATATCCTTCGGTGTCTTTCCACCGATCATATAGTAGACAAGCCGTTCTCCTGCAACGCTGAATTGAATACGGGAAACCTTCTCACTTCCGATTTCAAACCCTACCTTATCGGGAGTGTCAACGAACACCCCATAGCCTGCATTGGTCAGATAGAACGGAATGTTCTTGTATGCCTGTTCGCTTGCCGTTCCTCCGTCCTGATTGTCAATGTCGATACTCTGTCCGTTCTTGATGAACGTGCCGAAACGCTCTCCTAAGCCATAGACGCATTCACCGACGCCGAGAGTCAACTCATCCTTGATGAACTGTCCTCTCTCTGCGTCGTCCATATAAGCCGTAGACTTCTCCCTGATGTCAGTCAGAGCCTGTCCGGCATAGGACCAGTGGCCGTTCCACGAGGAGCAAAGGGCCAAGGCAACACTAAGGTTACCAGACGAAAAGTGCACATCTGCATTGTTTATGGCAATTTCCGGTTTTATCGATGTATCAGCAGCAACGGAAAAATTCGGTCCACATTCCTTCGTCCCGGCAAAATGTGTTACAGAAACCCGTATGACGTCACGGCACGGAGCCGTATAGGTAATGGTAAGCATGGAAACATCATTGCAGTCACGTCGGGATCGGATTGCCTTTGATGCTGCATAGACAGTCAGGGACGTATCGGTACGTTCTGCCTCAACTGCCTCAACAGCAAATTTCGCAGTGACTCCCTTTCGCAGAAGCCAATATCCATTGTTAAATCTCATTGTTTGCTACCCCTTGATCGCACCAGCGACCATTCCTTCAATTATTTTCTTACTGAACAGGAAATAGAAGAGAACTACCGGTGCCATGGTAAGGAGCATGGCAGCCATCATCTTCGGATAATTCGAATTGAATTGCCCGGTGAACTGTGTCATCGCAAGAGGAACAGTCTTGTAATTGATGTTGTTGATCAGCACCAAGGCAAACGAGAATTCATTCCAGCAGGCAAAAGTCTGGATGATGGCAACGGTCACCAAAATCGGCATGCAGATCGGAAGCAGGATGGAAAACATTGTCCTGACGAATCCGTACCCATCGATTGCTGCAGCTTCCTCGAATTCCTTCGGGACACTGAGCACGTATCCATGGATCAAGAAAACGGCAATAGGCAAGCCGAATGCTACATAGGGAATGATAAGCGTATACCATTTATCTCCGATACCGAGCCTGTTGAACACAACATAGATAGGGACCAAAAGTGAATGGATAGGGATCAGCAAACCAAGCAACAACAGCAAAGAAAAAATCTTGCTGCCTCGGAATTTCAGCCGCCCGAGAAGGTAACCAAGGACATAACCGAACACGATAATCAGAAGAACAGCAAAGACAGTCGTACGGAAACTGCTGAGAAGCGCTGTCCAAATATGTGCGTCACGGTCATTTGCAACAGCAACGTAATTATCAAACGTCGGTTTGGCAGGAAGAGAGATGATATCGAGCTGGAATGCCCGTTTTTCCTTGAGAGATGAATAGAACATCCAAATCAACGGAAAAATGCAACTGAACGAAAAGATAATAAGTATGGCATTGATGAAAAAAGCTCCGACACCACGACCGACACGCATGTCATTTGAGGAGTGAGAATTCTTTCTGCTCATAATCCAGCCTCCTCTTTGGAAAAATAGTTAAGCAATGCTCTGGAACCAAGGATAATGGCAAGGCTCAGCACAAAGATACCAATAGAGACCGTACTGCCATATCCCATATTGGACTGACGGAAAGAAACGGTATATGCATAAAGTGCCATGACGTTTGAAGCCGTACCAGGACCTCCGTTCGTCATAATATAAATATGGTCAAAAGCTTTCATATTGCCGGCAATACAAAGCGTAATGCAGACAAAAATCATGTTTTTTGTCAGCGGCAGCACAATATGGACAGCACGCTGGAAACCACTCGCACCGTCAAGTTCGGCACTTTCAAATATTTCCTGGGGAATTGCAGCAACTGCTGAAAAAAGAATTACCATATAATAACCGATGAACTGCCAGATAAGCGGCAAGGAAACCAAAATCAATGCAAATTTTGGTTCATTAAGCCAGACAGACACAAGATCACTTCGTCCGATGGCTTTTAGAAACCAATTAAGAAGACCATACCGATAATTATATATCATGGACCAAATAAATCCGATGGCAATTGCGGAAATAGTACTGGGAAAAAATGCCAGAGTCCGATGGATACCCTTCAGTTTCACAAAACGTGACATAATCATCAGCACAAAGACAAAGGCAAGGCCAATCTGACCTATGATACAGACTACAACCAGATAAATATTGTGACCGAACGCCTGCCAGAACAGTTTGTCATGAATCATGGAGATATAATTCCCCCATCCGATGAACGTCTTCGCAGGCCCCCCTTTCCATTCAAAGAAACTGTAGAATACAGCAACGACCAAGGGTATAAAAACTGAAAAGATATACCAAGCTACCGGTACAAGCAGTAGCAAGAATATCGTTGATTTTTTCGGTCGTATCATGGTATTGAGCATGGATCCCTCCTCCCAGGACAACAAGCGGTGTCTGTGGATAATCCGTAATCCACAGACACCTTTCGGCTTCCAATGGAAAACTGTCAGGTTATTTGTACACTTCCTGATACTTTGACTGAGCATTAGCCGCAACCTGCTCAGGAGTCATATCACCGTTAAGCATTGTCTGCAAATCGGTATTCAAGACATCGATGACTGCACTGTTGATATAGGAATCATAGATTTCACATCCAGGATTCTCATAATAGTGATAGAAATCGACAGTAAAGGAATCAAGTTTGCTCATATCAACGGCATCAGCCTTGGTAACACAGCTAAGCGCAAAGTTCTGAGCGACATAGTCAGCATACTCGGTACCTGTCAGATACTCGATCAAGTCAATGCAGGCAGCCAGTTTTTTCGGATCTGAAGCAACTTTAGAGTTGATAGCCAAACCATATCCCTGCCCGGTATCGTGAGTCCTGTAGGAAGCAGTGGCACCTTCAGGTTGCGGAAGAACCGCAAAACCGGTGTTGTCCACCAAGTCCTGGTCCGCGTTTGCCTGGATGTAAGATACATCCCAGTTACCACAGATTACTGCTGCAGACTGACCAAGGATATAGTAGTCATTTGCATCATTGTTGCTGACAACGTTGAAGTCAGGATTGAAAATACCAGAGCGGAAAATGTTCTGGGTAAAGCGCAGGGCATCAACAAACTTCTTGTCAGTAAATGCAGCTCCCTTGTTTTCAATCAGGGAATATGTCCAGTCAGAACCGGTAAAACGATCACCGATCGTAGAAAGGAAGCAGGAGTCTATCTGCCATTTATCCTTGTTGCCAAAAGTAATGACATATTTGTATCCCTGTTTCTCAAGAGCGGCTTTTGCTTTGATCAGTTCATTCCATGTCTCAGGGAACTTGTCATAACCGGCTTTTTTCCAAGCCCTCTTGTCATAGCAAATTACAGCACAGGTTCCTTCAGTAAGAGCCGGAATTGCATAGCGTTTGCCATCTGAGGTAAACGTATAGAACTTACTTTGGTCATATCTATCGGCATACGGAGATGAAGCAATGGCATCGGTCAGATCTGTGAGCAATCCCTGCTTTGACCAAGAAGCGGTGTTCATCCCTTGCAGCATAAATACATCGGGAAGATCATTTGCAGCCGAAAGTGTTGCAATTTTCTCCTTGTATTCGTTGTTTGCCAGAACATTCTGAACCAAATTGATTTCAGGATGCTTCTGCTGATACTGTTTGATCATGTATCGAAACCCGGTTGCTCCACCATTTCCGTTCGACTCTTCCTCAGCAGTGGAAAAATGCATCATGTTGATATCACCTGAATACGTTCCACTGGCTGTAGCTTGCGGAGCTGCCGTTTCTTGCTGTCCATTGGCAAATGCCAACCAAGGGCTCAATGCAAGCAGGATTCCAAACGTGCATGTAAGTCTTTTGTTCATTATAAACCTCCTATAAAAGCCAACAGTACTGTATTGATAAAGGACTGTCGGCAGTTTTCTTGTTTTCTCACAGAAGCCGCATCAACTGCTTCTCCTATGTCCCCTTGGTAATCAGGAAACGACATTTCCTGACCACCATTACTGAGAGATTGAACGGCACTCATTCCACAACATCGAGCCCTGTTATGCCGGCTCCATGGTCATCGGAATAACCAATTTACCTAAACAGGACGCATCTGCTGCAGACTGGACCTTGTCTACTTTATCATCCGCTATCAATTCCCCCCTTGCGTCACGCATCAACAAGCAAATTCCTGACAGAATGCCCCTCCAGCAACTGCCCCTTCACCCAAATCTCCTTGGGTAAAAACCCTTTCGGATGTTCTATCTGCCCAATCAACTCCCCTGCCATTTCACGTCCCATCGTCATGCTATCCTGCTTATAGGTCACAAGCGTGGGATGCATCAACGTCGAAAGGAGTATACCGTCATAGCCTACTATACTGATGTCTTTGCCGATCTCAAAACCAGATTTCTGCAGGTAACGGATCCCTCCCAAGCTGGCAAAATCATCAGGATAGAATATGCAGGTTGGAGGTTGAGGCAAGGCAAGTAAATTTTCTGTAGCTTCCTCACATATCTTCGGGTCGTGATATCGTCCATCAACTATGAAATTATCAGGAATATCAACTCCCCATTGCCTGCAAGTAGTAAGAAAAGATCCCAGCCGCCGTTGATTAACTATGGTACTTTCGCCATGGATTATGGCAATCTTACGGTGTCCTCTCTCAAGTACATACTTGGTAAGTTGTGCCATCCCTTCGATATTGTCACTCCTGACGACCGTATGTCCTTCATAATGGAAGTCTAATGTCACCGTCGGTATCGGACTATTTACAAGCTTGAGTACATCAGGACGGGTAAAATCAGCGGAGACGATAGCCACTCCATCCAAGTTCCTATAGAGGGTATGTTCGTAATAGTCATTTTTTCCTCCCAGGTTCCGGCTGATGAACGTAATATCATACCCTTTTGCCTCAGCCGTTACCTTGAGGCTCTCAAAGACCGTTGTAAAGAACTCATGCTGCAAGCCACTTCCTGTCGTATCCTCAAACACGACTCCGATGCTATAGGTACGGTTGGTCTTCAGGGCACGGGCAGCAGCATTCGGCCGATAGCCCATGCGCATGGCAGTGTCCTTTACAAGTTTCTTCTTTTCGCTGCCGATTTCGGGACTGTCGTTGAGAGCTTTGCTTACTGTAGAAAATGAAACATTACATTCTCTGGCTATGTCCTTCATCGTGACCATCTGCCGATTCTCCTTACTACATCGTTGTAGTAAATTTAGTATATATCGTTTGAACAAGATGTCAAGATTTTTTTGTTTTTTAATATTTTCTTTACTATATCAAAATTATAAGATTCTACTTTACATGGAAAAAAAATGAACTTATAATCTAGACAATCACTACTACATCGTTGTAGTACTATAGGTACAAAAAAACTCAGGGGGTATTGGAATGCAGTACGGTCACTTTGATGACAGCAAAAGGGAATATGTGATAGAGACTCCGATGACTCCGCTTCCATGGATAAATTATCTTGGCAACAAGGACTTTTTCTCCTTGGTTTCCCAAACATTGGGGGGATTCACCTTCTACAAAGATGCAAAACTCAGAAGACTTACCCGCCATAGGTATAATGACGTGCCTAGGGATAACGGAGGAAGACTCTACTACATAAAGGACGGAAATACCGTCTGGAATCCCGGATTCCTCCCCTCCAAGACCCCGCTTGACAGTTATCGGTGCCGCCATGGCTTAGGCTACTCAATCATTGAATCAAAGAAAAATGGAATCATGTGTTCCGTCAAACTGTTCAATCCACTGGATAAAGCAGTTGAAATCAACCAAGTCAAATTGGAAAACAAGAGCTCGACAAAAAAGAACATTACCTTGTTCTCGGCTCTGGAATGGTGTTTCTACAATGCAGAGGACGATGCAACGAACTTCCAGCGAAACTGGAACATTGCAGAAGTTGAAGTCGAGGGAAGTACCATCTACCATACCACAGAATATAGGGAAAGACGAAATCACTATGCATTTTTTTCCGTCAATTCCGGCATTTCAAGCTTCGATACCGACAGGGACCATTTCCTTGGCACCTACAATGGATGGGACAAACCCGATTCAGTAGAAAAAGGAGAAGATTCATGCAGCATTGCGCATGGATGGGCTCCCATTGCCAGCCACTGCATACACATTTCCCTTGCCCCCGGAGAATGCAGGACTTTTGTCTTCCTCCTAGGGTATGTAGAGCAAAAAGAATCGACAAAGTTTTCTGCGCCAGGAAAGGTCAACAAAGACAAGGCATACAGAATCATCGAATCGTACGACAGTGAGGAAAAGGTCCAAAAAGCTTTCGGATCGTTGCAAAAATATTGGCATGGCATGCTTGGACATTTCCAAATCACTACCGACGAGCCAAAAGTAGACAGGATGGTCAATATCTGGAACCAATATCAATGCATGGTAACCTTCAATCTCAGCAGGTCAACAAGCTACTATGAAAGCGGACTTGGCCGAGGCATGGGATTCCGTGACAGCTGTCAGGATATCTATGGTTTCGTACATATGGCTCCGGAAAGGGCACGGCAAAGGATTCTCGACCTGGCCTCAGTCCAGTTTGCCGATGGCAGTACATTCCATCAATATCAGCCTCTCACAGGAAAGGGAAATGCAGATATAGGAGGTGGTTTCAACGATGACCCGCTATGGCTCATTGCTTCCACAATCGCCTATCTGAAGGAAACCGGCGATTTTTCAATCCTTGACGAGTCTATTCCCTTCGTAGACAATAACATAGGAACGACTACCCTACTCATGCACTTGGAAAGAAGCTTCAGCTTTACCCTCAGCCACAAGGGTCCTCACGGACTGCCCCTGATCGGTAGAGCCGACTGGAATGACTGCCTTAATCTCAATTGTTTTTCCACAGAACCGGGAGAGTCTTTCCAGACTTGTTCCAACTATGACAGCGGCAAAGCCGAATCGGTTTTCATTGCCGGCATGTTCGTTCTCTACGGACGGACATATGCCCAGCTACTTGACAGATTGGGCAAAAGCAAGGAAGCCCAGGAAGCAAGGAACGAAACAGATGCAATGGAAAAAAAATGCATACGTTATGGCTGGGATGGAAACTGGTTTATCAGAGCCTATGATGCGCTCGGTGGTAAAGTCGGCAGCAAGGACTGTGCCGAAGGAAAGATTTTCATAGAACCCCAAGGGTTCTGTACCATGGCAGGAATCGGAGAAGACGAAGGACTGGGGAAAAAGGCAATGTCCTCAGTCTGGCAATATCTGGTAAATGACTTCGGGATTGAACTGATTGCACCGCCCTATTCCACTTATCACGAAGAACTGGGAGAAATATCAAGTTATCCGCCAGGATACAAGGAAAACGGTTCCGTATTCTGCCATAACAACCCATGGGTTATTCTTGCAGAAAGCAAACTTGGACATGGCAATGAAGCCTATAGCCTCTATTGCAGGAACAGCCCGGCTTTTACGGAAGAAAAAAGTGATATACATAGAAGTGAACCTTATTGCTATAGCCAAACCATTGCAGGAAGGCAAGCGCCTACATACGGTGAAGCGAAGAACAGTTGGCTTACTGGTACAGCCGCATGGTCCTTCGTTGCAGTCAGCCAGGGAATCTTCGGTATCAAACCGGACTGGGACGGGCTGCTCATTGATCCATGCCTGCCGGACTCAATCGGCTTCTGCCGCATTATCCGTCAGTTCCGCGGGACGACCTACGAAATATCAATTGACAATAGCACCCATTCAGGTTATCAGCTGACAGTAGACGGAGAAAGGGTTCATGGAAAACTTGTCAGACATAATGCAGAAAGGAAAAGAGTCGACATAAAGCTTTCCTTATGACGCCGAGAACCGCTTCCTTTCCAATATAGCGACTTAAAAACACAGCTCTTATAAATTTGTCATTCGGTATCTGCTGGATACTGGATGACTTTTTTGCCAGATACCTTTAATCAATAGTAGCATTTTTAACAATATAATTATATACAATACATAAATATAGATATGATATATTTAAAATAATCTATTTATAAGAATTCAAACGAAGAGTGACTTTATCACATAACAATAACATTTTCCTTGATTTATACCTCTTTATGCTATATGTTTAAGATGTAGTTAATAAGTAATACATAATAATATATTTTTAGTAAGGAGGACTTACGACATGAAGAGATTTTTAACACTGTTTTTAGCCATAGCAACAACAGCAACTGCTGCCTTTGCAGTTGAATTTGACAGTTACTTCGGTTGGGGAAATACTGATTCAAACCAGACTTCCGCAAATATTTCCAGCAAAATTGAAATCAACACTACCGTAACATCGACTCCGATTTCTACTACCTTGTATTATGAGGGTGATACTGATGAGATTGATTTGTCTGACTATGATGCATCCAATCCCTACCTGATTACCTTGGATGATAACGCGATTGCAACAGCAGGAAATACAAACCATTTCGTGATAAAGGCATCAGGAAACCAAACCACTGATACGGATTTTGATATCGATGTAACGGCAACCCCCTTTTATACTATCAGGACTACCGGTGGAAACATTGAAGAGCACGATGAGCAGGCTGTCAATGTACAGTTCTTTGACCCAGCAACGGAAGATGAAATCACTACGCCAAGTACTCTTACTCTAGCCGCTGGCTATCGGGACAAGACACCCATCACAGATTTCAATCTTTCTTGGGCGGACAATCCCAATCCGGATGCAGGCGATTACCAAAGTGATGTCACGGTTTCCCTTACTGAAAATTAACCTGATAGAGTAGTTTGTAGTACGTAGAACCCAGTACCTGTCTGTGAAGCTTCACAGGCAGGTACTCCTTTTTCTTTTCACAAGTAAAATCTTGGTACTGGATATACTTAATCCACTTAACGACATGCAAGGCTACAACTATGGCAAGTCAATACATTGTTTTAGTATTTTATCAGTATTTTTTTTGATATTTATGCAATTTTATCAATTTGTTTTGGATATGATTGACAATACATGTATTTTTATACATAATCTATGCAGAAATCGAAAGACACAAATCCCTTGTAAAACAAGGGAAAGAAGCAAGGAGATGGAAACAATGAAAAAAATCACACTGGCAGCAATCCTGCTGCTTGCTTTGGTAACGACCCAGGTGTTTGCCCAAGGCGCCAAGGAACAGAAAAAGGATGACAAAACCATCGTAATGGCATCAAACTGCGAATGGCCTCCTTTGGAATTCGTAGACGAAAACGGCAAAATAACAGGTTTTGAAATCGAACTGCTGCAGAAACTGGGAGAAGTAACAGGTTACAATTTTGTCGTCAAGAATGTTGCTTGGGATGGTATTTTTGCAGGTCTTGCCAACGGAGCTTATGATGGTGTAGCTTCCGGAGTATCCATTACAGAGGAAAGAAAACCCAAGATGGAATTTACTGATCCTATCCTTGATGTCACACAGGCAATCATTTCTCCGATCGGTGCAAAAGATGCAGCAAAGGACATCCAGGGACTGGTCGGGAAAAGAGTCGGTGACCAAATGGGTACGACAGGTGACATCGCACTGCATGACAGCGGACTCAATATCACCATCAGAGGATATGATTCAATCGGCCTTGCAGTAGAAGACCTTCTGAACGGCAATCTTGACTGTGTCGTCACTGATAGTGTCGTTGCAAGTGAATATGTCTTGCAGAACAAGAATTATAAGGACAAACTTGAAGTATCAGGTATAGCAAGTGATATTACTGAGCCAATTGCAATGTGCTTTCAGAAAGGCGATACTTTCCATACCCAGATCGTCAACGAAGGACTCAAGAAACTGAAAGCTGACGGGACGCTCAAGGCTCTCAAGGAAAAATGGAAATTGCTGTAAGAAAGCAACAATTGGTTTTATTTTGCATTATAGGAAAGCAGGGACGGATGCCCCTGCTTTTTTAGGTCCACTTTCTTGAAAGCCATACGCACATCGGTTATGGTAGTGGCATGCAAGATACAGTTTCCCTTCTTTCTCCATTTCTGCAGGACAAATTCGACAAAGAAAATTCAGAAGATTTGAAACGTTTCGCAGACAAGGTCCTTGCTTTCCGAATGGCTCATGGACGCCATTTCCCATGGCAGGAAACTTTTGATCCTTACAGGATACTTGTCTCTGAAATCATGCTGCAACAGACACAGACAGAACGGGTCGTTGCAAAATATCAAGCCTTTACGGAGCATTGGCCGACACTCGAATCATTGGCAAAGGCCGGTGTAGACGAAGTCCTGCCGTTATGGAAAGGTCTTGGATATAACAGACGTTGCCTGAATCTCATCAAAGCTGCCAAGATGACAGAAGATTTTGGATATCAAATCCCGGATGACCCGACATTCATTTCTTCGCTGCCTTCCGTAGGCCCAAGTACAACAGCAGCGCTGCTGAGCTTTGCCTTCGGACATCCTTCAATCTATATCGAGACAAATGTCAGGACCGTTCTGTTTACCTTGTTCTATCCACAGACAAAAAAGGATGAAAAAGTAGCTGAAAACCAACTCACTTATGGTAAAAAAGCCACCATAAGTGACAAGGAATTGAAATCCTTGCTGGAAAACATCCTTCCATTTGTTACAGATACAAAGCAATGGTACTATGCACTGCTGGACGTCGGTGCCCAAATGAAAAAGGAACTTCCTCCAGATACTGCAAGAAGCAGCCACTATCACAGCCAAAGTCCTTTCAAGGGTTCTGATCGCCAGTTACGAGGACAAGTACTCCAACAAATCATAGACAAAGGTCCCCAGACGGCAAAACAATTATTGACGTGTCTCGCAGAAAAAGGGTGGGAAACTACCAGGATCAGCAAAGCATTATGGACCTTACTCCAGGATGGTCTCCTTTGCAAAGACCCAGGAGACCGCTATGGTCTACCAAGGAAACAAGACGACTGAACAAAAGCAAAGCTATACTTTTTGTCCTATCATAAACAAACCTATAGCAGTAGGAGGGAAAGGCCCCTGTTGTTTTCATTGTACATTGTCCCTGAGGGAAGCAAGGCCAGCAAGACTGGTTTCCCTATAGAGAGACGGAATCGCCTGCCCCGTTTCCATCATGACCTTGATGACATTGTCAAAGGAAACCTTGTGCCGTCCATCACCTAGCTGTGCATAAGTCGAAATATCCAAAGCCCGCATGGCAGCCATGGCATTCCGTTCGATACAGGGAATCTGCACAAGCCCCAGCATAGGATCACAGGTCAGGCCAAGGTGATGTTCCAGCCCCATTTCTGCTGCATATTCTATCTGATGGTTGGTACCACCAAGCAGTTGTGTCGCAGCAGCACCGCCCATGGCACAGGCTACACCTATTTCCCCTTGGCAACCTACTTCAGCTCCGCTGATCGAGCCATTGGTCTTCACAAGGTTGCCGACAAGTCCTGCCGTCAGCAATGCCCGCAAAATACGGCTCTCAGCAATTCGTAGATTATTTTTCATGTAATACAGGATACTTGGAAGCACACCGCAACTACCGCAGGTAGGAGCGGTCACTATTTGCCCGCCGCTTGCATTCTGTTCACTTACAGCGAGGGCATAAGAAATCAATTCAGCACTTCTTCCTGCACGACCAGAAAGTCTTTGGGCCTTTGCATGATACTGGGCAGCCTTACGTTGCAACCGCAACCCGCCGGGAAGTACCCCTTCATTTGAAAGGCCTTCCTTTACTGCTTTGCACATCACATCCCAGACTTCTTTCATATAGTCCATTATGTCTGCACCTTCGGCATGAAGCACGAATTCCCATAGCTGCAGGCCTTCTTGGTCACAATAGGAAAGTATTTCCTGCATTGAGCACAACTGTGCAGGATATAGAGAACTTTCCGGCTCCATAGGTTGCCCCTCTTCAACAATCCTGCCACCGCCGACACTGTAATAGGTTTTTTCACCTTGGTCAGAGACAAAGGTCACTGCATTTGGATGGAAAGGTTTGAATTGGTCAGGATGCCAGATAATCTCAACAGGTTTCTTCGCGTCAGCAAATACTTTCCTGATTGCCTGGTCGGTCAGATGGCCTTTCCCTGTTGCAGCAAGAGAGCCAAAAAGAAGTGCCTTGCATTCCTTGGCATCCGGATATTTTTCCAAATAAGCCAATGCCGCAGCCCGAGGCCCCATGGTATGGCTACTGGAGGGACCGGTACCGATACGATATAAATATCTGAGACTTTCCATAGCCAAAGCATACTCGAAAAAAGAAAAAAAGATAATATATCTATAATTTTTTCCAAAAGAATAAAGCGAATAAACAAAAACCAATTGATTTTGGAAGCAAGGACACATCATAAAGTTCCCTTCATACGGTCTTGACAGAAATTGCTGTCAAATTTGCTTTACTATCTGAGCACCAACATAAAGATGCCGGTAACAAAGAGCAATGCGAAGACCATGATCGAAAAAGTACGCTGGTCCGCCTTCTTATGGATTGTTTCCCCTATGGCAATCCCGACTGCCAGGAACGGCAACATCCACAGGATCGTCCTGAACGTATGGGTTGTAAAACCTGAGTCCGGGTTGAAGTACGTCAGGATGAAATGATTCTTCAGTAAGATTGTAATATTGAATATGTAATGGATGTCATTGGCAACCAAGTCTGGCAGTTGCTCAAGAAAGCAAAATACCTGAAAAATTCCTTGGAGTTGCAGAAACCCCTTGTCCAAGTAGATGTAAAGAAGGAGGCAGTTACGTATCATTCTGGAATAACTGGATTGGTCAATTATCCAGTGACAGAAAAATTGGAAATGGACAAAAGAGGATTCTTCCCGCAGGTGAAAGTTTTTTCTACTGGCTATAAATCGATCAGGACTCAATAAGGAGCCGTAGATTTACTTATGAAAGAGTTCATGTCAACTTAAAAGTATAATCAGAATCAATCGACAGCATTTTTGCAGATAAAGCAGCGGTCTGTTTTGTACACTTCAATTAATATATGTAGCTATTTTTTATTAAAATTCATTATATAAAATGGTTTTACATATACAAAATTCAATTATTTATGAGTAATAAAAAATTATATTAGAATATTTTTCTCACTTCTATATCCAAAGTAAGATTGAATCTGTCGCCGCAAATTCCTATACTGTTGTTGATGAACAATCCATCATATGAACTGAAACAGCGGCAGAAACTTACTGCCCTCATAATAAATATGGCCAGAGGCTTTTCAATGGCTCTGGCAGATAGTATTCCCGGAATTTCAGGCGGAACGATAGCGTATATCCTTGATTTCTATGATTTATTCATTGATTCCCTGTCAGCGCTTTTCGGTCGGAATGCCGAAAAACGCAAAAAAGCAATCCCTTTTCTCCTGCAACTCGGCCTCGGATGGGTCATCGGATTGTCTCTGTGCATCTTTTTCCTTGCACTTATGTTTGAACGCCACATCTATCCTATGAGTTCTGCACTCATCGGCCTCACGGTTTTTTCGATTCCTACAATCTGCATTAATGAGCATATGATGCTTATAGGCAAGAAAAAGGAAGGAATCAAGCGAGTGGCAATGCTACTTCTAGGTATTGCCATCGTTGTATTGATTACTGCAGCGAATCCTACTTCAGAAAGTAGATATGCATTGACAAAACTTACGTTCCCACTTGCCTGTTATCTGTTTTTAGGAGGTATGGGAGCGATTTCGGCAATGGTACTGCCCGGCATTTCTGGTTCATCGCTTATCATGATCATGGGACTATATCTCCCTGTAATCACAGGTATACGGTCTTTGATGTCAGGTAACATCGCATTTTTCCTTCCGCTGTTCTGCTTCGGATGCGGCATCATTGCAGGGCTTCTCACCACTGTAAAACTTGTACAGTATTGTATCCAAAACCATCGGAGCAGTACCATAAGCCTCATCCTTGGCATGGTAATCGGAGCAATCTATTCCATCATCCTTGGGCCGATGACCCTGAACCCGCCGCAACCTGCTTTGTCTTTCGGAACCTTCTCTATCACGGCTTTCTTAATCGGCGGAGCAATTATCCTGTTGATCAACTACTTTTCTTCCTTGCATGCAAGGAAGTCTGTACTAAAAAAAGAATAACAACTTTCAAATCATTTATCATATAGAGCAACCGGCAAATAATACCGGTTGCTTTTTAATTTCATCTTAGTCCTTTTTCCCACATCATCTTTTATCAAACTACCCAGTTTTGTCAAAAAACATAAAGAAAAGGGAAAATCCATTGCAAAAACCACAACTTATACAAACTTATAACATACATTTTCACATGCAAAATCGTTAATTTTAGCTTAAAATTGGCTATTTTTATAAATATGTATAAAAATCTATAAAAAATAGCTTGACTTATACAAACTTTGACCATACACTATAAATACGAGGACAAAGAAAGAAATGAGGAAATTCATAGGAGCGATGATGTTGATGCTGACACTGGCATTGGTTGCAGTTTCTGCCGAAAGTGTGCACATCAGACTCGTTGCCTATGTTCCTGAGACAGTGACGATTAGTCAGACTTCCAAGGGTGTGGATGTCAATGTCAATACACAGAATGCTTCTTATGGCTTCTATGATGGAAACGGCAATCTGACTGATGCAAAGAATGCTTCAGTATTTATGATGACTGCCACTTAGAATTGAAGAATATCGTAAGGTAAAGATAAAGCTTGCAAACTGAGAAGGTTTTCGAAAGGGAAATTCGAAAACCTTCTTTTTATAGCTACACAAAACCATACACTATGAAACCAAACTTTGATCTCAGAACAACTCCAGTTGTCTGTCCTGGGGCTTTTCCTCAAACGTGCGAAGGTATGTAAATATCTGCCTATGATCATGGGCAATACCATTTCGGGCACATCTTTGACGGAACAAGCTCATCAGGTTGGATGCATCAAGACTTTCCAACATATACTTGTCTCCATATATCTGCATATATTTTGCTTTCAAACCAGGAAAAGACCCATCCAGTTGCTGGTAAAAGTAGTCCCGGCTTCCCTCCCTCAATGTCATGCCAATATCCGGACAGACAATTCCATATACGCCAGCCCTTACGCAATATTCCAGAATTCCTGATAGATTGTCTGATGTGTCATTTATAAAAGGAAGAATAGGACAAAGCCATACGACTGTCGGTATCCCAGCTTCCCGCATCCTGAGCAACGTTTCAAAACGCTCCTTCGTCGTGCAGACATTCGGTTCAATTTTCCTGCACAGATTCTCATCAAAGGTAGTCAATGTCATCTGTACGACACATTTTGTCCTTTCATTTATTTGTCTCAGCAAATCAATGTCTCTAAGGATACAATTGGATTTCGTCAGGATCGTAACTCCGAAACCATATGCATGGATTATGGACAGGGCCTTTCTCATAAGGCCAGTTTCCATTTCAACCGGCTGATATGGATCTGACATGGAACCTGTATGCACCATACGTTTTGTGCGTGCATATTTCAGTGTATGTTCCAACAAAGCAGGAGCATTTGCCTTGATTTCTATATCGTCAAAATCATGTCCCATCTGGTAACAGCTACTTCTTGAATCACAATATATACAGCCATGCGTACACCCTCGGTAAATATTCATTACATTCTTTGCAGATAAAATTCCCTTTGCCTCATGGTAATGCATATGGTGAACCTCCATAAACTACGAACTTTCCCCATAGTTGCTGTAATATCCATCATCCAGACAACTATAAAAACCTGAACTGTTTCTTCTATGATAGCAGATGAAACCAGACAACATATGTCAGGGTTACTAATTTTTTTCTTCTGCATCAATTCCGATACAATAACAAATTCCCATAACCCAAAAAACATCCTATACTTAATAACAACAAGAATGAAAACAAGGAGTATGCTATGCTTGAAATACCAAGAAAATTGCTTGAGACAAACAGCAACCTCCAGTTATATAGCCTCAATGGGCCTGGATTCACATCGTATGGTAGATTGCTCAACTTTCATGGTTCCAAAAAAATTGAGCAATATGTTGAGACAGGACCGGGAATCCCTACCAATGGGATTAAATACGTCACCAGCACAGATGACATCGAAAGCACAGAACTGCTTCGGCGGCTTTCTCCTTTCTTTGCAGGAATGCCTGTGCAGATCGGCTACTACGTCGGACATAATAGCACACCAGATTCCTTGGAATGGCATAATGGTCCCCAGATATTGATTGCAGCAACGGACTATGTACTTTTCTTGGCAAGGTTAGAAGAAATGGATGAAAGCTACATGCTTGAATCCAACAGATGCAAGGCATTCTATGTGCCCAAGGGGGCTGTATTCGTACTGAAGTCCGGAACTATTCATAGCATTCCCTGTGAAGTGCATGCCACTGGTTTCAGGACGGCAACCATCACCGAGCGTGATACAGGAAATCCTTTGCCAGATCATTGGCAGCAGGAATCCTGTGAGGACAATGATCCGCTGTGTAAATTGCTGTTCAGGAAGAATACCTATTTGATTGTTCACAAGGAGCAGAAAGAACTGATCTCCCAAGGTGCACATTGCAGGATCCTGGGCAAGATTCCCAGGGTACATCCTTTTTGACATAAAAGGCTTCTTTTCTGTATCTGAAAAAGAAACGAGATAGTATTATTATACAATAAAAAAGGAAAATTGTTGAATATTTATTCAGTATATCTTGACCAAAATGCATCATTATGTAATAACGTATCTATCTGTTGCCGCCATTGGCTGCAACAAAGCCAAATTGATGGATTAAAGACAGATGAACAAGATGAAGGGCAACAATAAGGAAGATCAAAAAGACAATGACAATTCCAAACGGAAAAATGTAACTATCCAAATGACCGATGGTGTACTTATTCCGAACAAAAAGAACGGACATGTACTGAACAGCTGGAGAATAACATTCTACGGTTCCATTCTGCTTCTGATAGGATTGATGGTCTTCATGCCCGATCCTTATGTGCAGATTTTCAAGGTAACCATCCAGGGCGCTCCGGTAACTTTCCAATGTACAGTCTTCGCTATACTCGGAGCGGTCCTAATAGGGACTTTTACAGGTCTTGGCTCTGTATCCAAGAGTTATGCGATCAATATGGTAAGCGGAGTCTATGTTGAATTGATCAGGGGTATTCCCCTTTTGGTCCAGTTGATTTTCATTTACTACGCCATGGGCAGGTTTTTCCATATCGATGGCAACATTGCAGCTATCATCGCACTTGCAATCTGTTTCGGAGCCTACATGGGCGAAATAGTCAGGGCCGGCATCCAGGCTATCCCAAAAGGACAGATGGAAGCAGCAATAGCCTTGGGCATGAGCCGATCACAGGCATTCAGGTATATCATCCTTCCCCAGACGCTCAAGGTAGTGCTTCCTGCCGTAGGCAATGAGTTTATTTCCATGTTGAAGGACTCCTCATTGGTTTCCGCAATAGCTCTGAGCGATATCCTGAGAAAAGGACGTGAATACATCGCAAGGACGTTCCTATCCCTTGAAACCATGCTGATCGTTGCTCTTATCTATCTGATCATAACACTTATACTTTCCCGACTTGTCGGGATTCTCGAGGAAAGGATGAAGAACAATGGCTAACATCAGAATTGAACATCTCTACAAGACTTTCGTCACGAGAAACGGCAAGAAGGTAGAAGCCGTCAAAGATGCTTCGATGTCAGTAAATGACCGTGAAGTAGTCGTTATCATCGGGCCATCAGGATCGGGCAAGAGTACCTTGCTCCGGTGCATAAACAGGCTTGAGATACCTACCGATGGAAAAATATTCGTCGATGACAAAGAAGTAACCAGTGCTTCGGTTGATATAAGGAAAATCAGGGAAGAAGTCGGCATGGTCTTTCAGTCCTTCAACTTGTTCCCGCATCTGACCGTCTTGGAAAATATTACGCTCTCTCCGATCAAAGTCAAGAAAATGGAACCTGATGCGGCCAAGGAACTCGGGCTCAAGTTGCTTAGGCAGGTCGGACTGGAAGAGAAGGCATCTTCATATCCTGGTCAGCTGTCAGGTGGACAGCAGCAAAGAGTTGCCATTGCCCGTTCTCTGGCAATGGAACCAAAAGCAATGCTGTTCGATGAACCGACATCTGCCCTTGACCCAGAGATGATCAAAGAAGTCCTTGATGTCATGATGGATTTGGCAAAGAGCGGCATGACGATGCTGCTGGTAACCCATGAAATGGGATTTGCAAAGGCTGCAGCTACAAAAGTCATATTCATGGATGAAGGACAGATTTTGGAAAGGGGCACACCTGAAAAAATCTTCAACAATCCGGACAATGAACGGACACAGTCTTTTCTCGACCATATCCTTTGATTGCCTGCCAATATCGTCAATGATGAATTTTCCCAACATTTTTTAGTTTTTGCCCGGTTTTTACCATTGATGCATTGCATCGCATTAGGCTGGTGCATACACTTTGAGAGCAAGGAGTGCACAGATGGAGAAGAATAGGCAGAGCTGGCTGGAAAAACATATCACACTTCCAGTGTTGGTACATCCTGAGGCCGAAGGGGAAAATTTCGTCACGCATGCCATCGGCATTGCACTGTCCATATTTGCTACGATTTATCTCCTTGTCAATTTCAGCAATGTAGAAACCACAACATTGAAAGTCGGTTTGTTGGTGTATTGTTTCTCGATGATACTACTCTATACGGCATCTGCCTTGTATCACAAGCTTCCGGTATCCGATGCTAAACGTTTCTGCAGGATCTTAGATCACAGCAATATCTATTTCCTGATCGCCGGCACTTACACTGCGGTACTACTTTCTATCGGAAATCCGATGATGGTAAAGCTTACCCTGTTCGTCTGGTTCATTGCGCTGGCCGGTGTCGCTTTCACCTTGATCTTTTGGGGACGGCTCAAGCCTTTGCATGTAGTCCTTTATTTGACCATGGGTTGGATAATTGTGTTCTTTTGGAATGATATCGTGCCGAATCTCAAACCAGGCTTGTTCCGCTACATACTTGCCGGAGGTATCACGTATACCATCGGAGTGATTTTCTACGCTTTCAAGAAAATTCCACATGGTCACGCAATCTGGCATTTGTTCGTACTTGCCGGAAGCATTTTATTCTACGTAGGATTTGCCATCTACTGCTTCTAGGACTAATGGGACCGTGGTATTTTGTTTCTGAGTTTACTCAGATTGTCACAAGGAATTTTTTCTACTATACTGGCGCTCATGCCTGCTGAACAAAACAAATATAACCTTGAATTTTTGAAAAAGGTATTGCCTTTTGCTCTCCCGATCATTCTGCAAAATCTATTGATCAACGGAGTTTCATTCGTCGATACCACTATGATCGGACAGCTGGGTGGAAAAGCTGTAGCCGCAGTAGGTATGGCAACTCAAGTCTCATTCATCGTAACATTGTTCTTTTTTGGACTTTCCAGTGGATGTTCCATTTTTGTAAGCCAGTATTGGGGAGCGGGAAACAAACATGGCATAAAACAAGTAATCGCTTTCTCCTTACTTATTTCTCTGATCGTATCCATTCCTACAGCGCTTCTTTCAAGCAGTTTTGCGCCGAAAGTCATGGGTATCTTTACCGATGATACCCAAGTCATCACCTATGGTTGCGATTATCTTCGGATGGTTGCTCCAAGTTATATCTGTATGGGTATCAGCCTTGTGCTGTCATTGGGTCTACGTTCAATCGGAAAACCTACCTTACCCCTAGTGGTTTCCGCAATTGCCCTTGCTACTGATATCCTTGGCAATTACCTGCTTATCTTTGGCATAGGTCCATTTCCGGAACTTGGTGTCAAGGGTGCTGCATTGGCTACTACCATCAGCAAAGTCATTGAACTGTCAGCCTTTGTCTGTTATCTATTGTTGCACAAGGACAGTCCCTTATGGATTGACTCACCACACTACTGGATTGTTCCCAGGGACTTTGCACACAAGACCTTTGTCCGGATACTTCCTGTCATTGCAAACGAAACTTTGTGGGCCTTGGGTTTTTCAATGTATAAAGTCGCCTTTTCAAGGCTCGGCGTAGAAGTAATGAGCGCAGTGCCGATCATTGATGGCATCTTTAATCTCTGCACGGTTGCCATCTTTGGCCTTGCAAATGCTACGGCAATCCTGGTAGGTCAGCAAATAGGCAGGAAAGAGCCGCAAAAGGCTTCCGATTATGCGCATGCGGCAATTATTTTCAGCCTGTTGTTGGGGTGTATCATAGGAGGGCTGAATGCTCTGGCTCCCTACCCTCTGTTACCGTTTTTCAAAGTCAGTGATATGGTCAGACAACTGGTCTATGAATCCTGCATAGCTGTTGCATTCAGAATGCCTCTTACGGCTATGGATGCAACTATCATCATAGGAATACTCAGAAGCGGTGGCGATACAACCAAGTCAATGTTGTATGATGTAGGCACTGTCTGGCTTTTCGGAGTACCGATAGCCTTCCTCGGTGCAACGGTGTTTTCCTTGGAGCTTCCGATTCTCTATGCATTGCTCTCATTGGAGGAAATAGCAAAATCCATACTGGGATTGAGAAGAATGAAATCAGAAAAATGGATACATGATCTTTCGACAACATAGAATAACTACAATTACTGGCTTTTGCAAAACACAGGATTCTGTTAGACTACAGAATTAACGGAAATCTAACACAATGTTTGCCATTGTTTTATAAAAAGATGAAAACATGGGGTTGGAAACTGTCCTGGACAATAAAGAATAGAGGACAGGTCGAAGGAGAAGCTTGGATGAAATATGCTTGTCACAAGATACTTGCCAAGAGACTTTGCAAGGATCAACTATCGGTCTGCAGTCGTTTTCAAAAAGTTGCTTTTTCTTTAGGTTGTGTCGAACCTGATTTTAACCCCGGGACATTCCTGAGAGGTTCTCTTACGACTAAGTGGCTTGGAGGCCATAACTTCGTAACTGCGAGGACCGTCATTTCCAAATTGGCGGGAAACTTAGATCAAAGTGTTCCTTCAAGTGTCTTTGATTTCTACAAGCTAGGCAAACTGATTCACTATTTGGTTGATTCTTTCACCTATCCTCACAATGGTTGGTTTACGGGAACGATCAGGGAGCATATGGCGTATGAAAAGGTACTGAAAAAACAGTTTCAGAATCTCATGGAGCATATAACTCCGCCTGCTTATACTGATTTCTGCGGTTCTTTTTCCAAGTGGATCCAAGAGTACCATGAATCCTACAGCAATGGTGATGCGTCAATGGAAAGGGACGTTTCTTTCTCTCTTACTACTTCTTCCTACATCCTTGGGCAATGCAGGAAAATGATGGAAGCTAGCCAACAAGGTATAACGAGCTAATGAAACAGGTAGCAGAGTACAACGCCATCAGTTCATTGGCTTCCATATGTAGGACTCCTACCATTCTTTCAAAATAGTCAAATTGACAAATAGATAATCAAAAAGAACGGATAGCACGAATGTGTGCACCAGAGGTTTTATTAATATTATAAATATGATTAGTTTCCATATAATCACTACTAGCGGCAAATTTATCATATTCTGAAGAACTCCAATAATAGCATGTTCCATCAGATACAAATTCTCCACCTAATCCTTGGGTATATAACTGATGCCAAATTAGCAACAGCTCTCCTCTGCTCGGCAAAAACCAATCATTATAACCATTATAAACTTTTTCAGAACAAACCTTTGCCGCATAATCTGTACAGTTCTGATATGGCTCTTGGTCTCCAAACATTGACACAATCCTTTCCGTATTTGATTCTCCAGAGCCAACTGAAGTCTCTGTACCATTAATATATGTTCCGTAACCACCCCAACGAAAAATTCCGTCTTCATCTGCAGGAGCTGCTTCTAGATACCGCCAGCCATCTGAATAAGAACCCTTATCGTAAAACACACAACCTCCTGCAGGACCTGTTTCACCTACAGTATACGTTATTTTTAAGGTATAAGTTCCACTTGTTCCAATTGATGAATCTGTCATGCCACTCTTCACAGCCATGGCCTTTACCGTTGTTGTAGCACTGAGGGTAATGCTTCCTCCCGATGTAATATGGCTGCTGCTGGTTGTCGGTGTCGTACCGTCCGTCGTATAGTAGATGGTTGCACCACTGGTACTCGTCATCGTCACTGTCTGGGTACTGGTAAAGGTCGTCCCACCTGCAGGACTGAAGGTCGGTGTCGCAACAGCAGAAACCGTGACGACTTGGCTGGCTCCCTCTGAATCCAGCAGGTCAGCCTTCACGGCAACTGCCTCTACCGTCTTGCTCTCTGCCAAGGTGAACGGAGCCGTATAGCTCTCTCTCGTACTGCTGGTGGCAGGGTCAGTCCCATCTGTCGTGTAGTAGATTGCCGCTTCTGCTGTATCGGTTGCCATGGTCACCTGCTTGCCGCCGGTAACATCACCTGTGCTTATCGTAGGCTGTGCTGCCTTGGTAAAGTCAGCGTCCTCGAAGCTTATCGTCCCGCTCGACTCCAGCCCCGTGAACACGTTCACCATGTCCATCCCTGAGAAAGTGAGCTGTGTACCGGAAGGATTGGTAAACCTCACCCCTACCATGTAGTCGCCTGCAGCGGCACTGCCACTCACCGTCGCACTGCCCCCGCTTGCTGTCCCTTCATACCAGCTGTCCCCAAGGCTTGCCTCAACCTTGGTAAAGGTTGATGAAAGGTCTTCCGGCCAGCTTATCCCTATGCTATAGGTCCCGGTGTCACTTGTAAGGTAATGCAGGGTGAAGCTGATGGAACTCGTGGCCCCGGACTTCACCTCGGCATCCGCATCGGCCTGTTCGGTGATCACCGTCCCGTCGCTGTTCATCCCTTCCACATGGAAGTCCCAGGTGCCTACGGGAATGCTGGAGACCGTATTTTTTTCACCGAGGACCAAGGTCTGCTTGGAAAGCGTCTTGCTGCTGTTTGTCTCTTCCCCCCAGAAGGACACCTGGGTGACCTTGGCACTGCTTCCGGGAGTTATTGACTTGGAGGTACCTTCGTCTAAGCCAAACTGCAGTTCACCGTAGGGATCAGGTTCCTGACAGCCTGCCAACACTAGAAAGACAACAGACAGAACGAACAATAATCTATATGGATGTATACCCGATTCCAATTTCTTGGTTATGGGCATGATGACCCCTTTCTGACTGCAGATAAAATATTCCTGCGCTATCCACAAGGCTGCAGGGTATTGCAGAAAACCAAACCTTGTTTTGTTAGCTCTGATTATGTCATAGCTTTCATTATTTACAATAGACAACTATCATAAAGTGTAAGAAAAATCACACCTTTATGATAAATTCCAAACTTGCTTATTCCCATTATTTTGCTTATAGAAATATGAAAATACATGGATATATTCTCGAATTTTCCAAATTAACAGGGTGAATCTACACATAAACCATTTCTATATACACAGCACATAGAATGACACAGGTGCAGTGACATAACATTGTACATCTCACGTCGCATGGTACCCATGTAAAATCCATATACTTAGTCAGTAGTAAAACAGTATTATGAAACCCATGGGGAGAGACAAAACGACACTCAGGTTATTTGATTTCATTGTTTTATTTATTATCAGAAATATAAATAATCCTAATAAACGCTGTGTGGTTCAGGGGGAGAACCACACAGTCACATGATCTTTGCATTTTTTTTCTGCCTTTACCATGCACTAGTAAAATATGTCACAACCTTATCGCCTTGGCAATAGACACTTATCCCAAAATGTAAGTAAATTCATATATTATATTCTTGCACTAAAATTCTACGACTGTTTTACTCACCATCCAAAACAAAACGGAAATGTAGATATTCATCCAGTAACTAAAGTCACAAGACTACCCATAGACATTCTTTCCTGTATGACTAGACTTAGAAAGAAGGTACATGACGTATGAACATACTTATCGTTCCGATGGTAGCGACAGCAGGAACTTCAGGCCCTGCGTCGCGGGCTAGGTTATTTGCAGAAGCTTTCCAAAGGAAAGGAATGAACGTAGCTATCTGTACTGATGAAAAAGACAACTTCAACTTGCCAGGAATAAAGCGACACAGCTTTTCCGATCCCGTACCACTGGGATTGCCAGAGCTACTTGGCAGACACATTTATGCCATGGCAGACAGATTGGGTGTCATCGGCAAGAAATCCGTACACAGTTTCGAAGAAGCCCTTCACCTCACAGGTACAGCGTCCTATGCTTATCTGAAACATAGCATCATTGAAATCCAGCAAGCCATCAAAGACTTTGCTACAGATGTCCTCTATGCAGAGTTCAGTATACCGGCACTTATTGCAGCAAAAGCAGAAGGCAAACCAGCGATAGCTTCTTTCAGTTTTTCGACCCAACCTTCATATGCAAGCACGCCACGCTACGCAAAGGATGTCAACAGAGTACTGGCAGAATTGAAACTCCATCCCGTTTCTTCAACACTGGATCTCTTTCTTTCTGCAACAATGAGGATTATTCCCACCAGCCAGGAACTGGAACCAATGGATATCCCAAATACGTATTTCGTAGGCTCCTTGAAACAGGAAGTACACCCCGCAGCAAAGAAGAGAAACTGTATACTTGTCTATATGGACAATGGCGCCATTGCACAGCGTAAGCTACTGCAGACCATTGAAAAAGCTTTTGCAAATTCATCTCTTGAAGTATATGTTGCAGGCATAGCTACTGCCCCAATGACAGCCATGAACATACATATTGCTCAGAAGTTTGATTTTGCGAACCTGTTGCCAAGGACTGCGGTTTTTATCAACCATGGAGGACAGAACAGCATAATCGACGGTCTGCTCAACTCCGTACCTCAGCTAGTCTGCCCAGGAAAAGTCTTCGAACGGAAATACAATGCGCAGAGTATTGCAAAATATGGGGCAGGAATTTTCTTGGATCTGAAGCATTTCAGATCATCCGAAGTAGCAAGTGCAACAAAACGTCTCCTTGATGATGATTCTTATCGTAAGCATGCAAAAGCCCTTGCCAATTCATTGCTTGCATTAGGTGGAGCAAATACAGCAGCAACATACATCAGTAACAGATTTTCACCCTGATGCATGTTGCGCTATCGTACGGCAACCTCTAGTTGCTGTACTGTTTTCGAACTGTAAACCTCTGGATCTTACGGGTACTGGTCATTGCAAGTTCTTCCTTGGCAATTACAATTTTCTCTATCTTCTTGAAACTAGGCAAATCCTTGTTGACGGTAGCCACATAGCGTTTGATCTTGCTTTCACATTCCTCGGGATCTCCCTTTCTTAAGACTTCCGACGGATAGACAATGGCCTTGATACCTTCAGCCTTCGTCTTTTCATTCTTTACATACGGAATGATACAGATCTGTTCAATATCATCGAACAACTGGAACTTGTCCTCTATCTCTTCAGGAAATACATTCTTGCCACCTTCCGTGACAATGATATTCTTTGCTCTTCCTGTCAGATAAAGATATCCTTTCTTGTCTATATGTCCGACATCACCGGTATTGAGCCATCCATCCTCTGTCAGGATTTCTCTGGTAGCTTCCTCGTTCTTGTAATACCCTTTCATCACGCAGGAACCTTTGAGGTAGATCAGACCATTGCCGTTTTCATCAGGATCGACGATCTTCTGTTCTATGCCGGCACAGACCTTGCCGACAGAGGTTTCAACATAGGCATAGATTGGATTCAGATGAGTAATCGGACTGGTTTCAGTCAGGCCATACCCCTGTACAAAATCTATGCCCAATTCATTGAACATCTTGAATGTCGAAGAAGGAAGCGGTCCTCCTCCACAGATACAGATCCTGTTCGTATCCAGCGAAAGATGTGCCAATAGTCCATTGAACATCGGATGTCCTATGTTCTTTCCTGTCAGCTTCTTTACAAAACCAGAAAGCCCCATACCCATTCGGATGAAAACATAGCCGATCTTGCTCTCCTTCTTTACGCCTTCGAGCAAACCTGAAAGCATCTTGTTGAAAAGCATGGGTACGCCCAGGAACATAGTCACTTTTCCCTGCTTGAGTTCCTTCAGTACCTGGCTTATGACAAGCCGTTTTCCCATGACGGCCTCAGCTCCGACACTGAGGGCTTCGATCATAACAGACTGCATTGTATAAGCATGATGGATAGGAAGAATAGCATAGAACACGTCAGTAGGAAACAATTCCATGTTTGACTGTGCCTGATAACAGTCACTGACCAAGTTTTCATTGGTAAGCATCACGCCACGAGGAGTTCCTGTCGTCCCGCTGGTAAACAGAATTGCCGCCATATCATCAGAAACTACTTTCGGCACATTTTCTGACAGCTCAGTTCCCTCCAATACATCCAAGACATACGTATAAGAGGCACTTCCCTTTTCCAAGCAAAGTTTTTCATCCAGCTCAAGCTGTCCGTCCTTTTCCAGATGCTTAAGTTTATCCAGATCAGCAACAAGACATTTGACCTCGGCAAACTCCATGAATTTTTCCAGGTCCTTGTCCAGTGCCTTGGCATCCAAAGGGACAATGACACAGCCTGCATAAACTGTAGCATAGTAGGTAATCACCCATGTTATGCTATTTCTACCGCAGACAGCAATTTTGTCCCCTTTCTTATAACCTCTTGATACAAAATGATTTGCCAATCCAACAATTTTCTGTCTGGCTTGATCATATGTCAATCTCCAGTCCTCGGGAACAAATTCCCGCAGGCAAGGACGTTCTCCATAGCGGTCCACACTGATGTCAAACATCTGTGGGAGAGTAGGCCATTTACCCTCAAACCATTTGTCATTACGATAGGCATCCAGGAACGCCCATGGGCAAAACTCTTTTTTCTTCGACATTAGTGCATCAACCCCATTTTTTCTTACAGTAACACCTTGTAGTGTCAATCTATCTCGATTATTACATGCTTTTCTTTACAAATCAATTGACTAATGTCAAAAAAAAACCGTTTTTCCTTAGTCAATACCTAAAAAAAGACAGGCTTAGCCTGTCTTTTTCCAACAAAACGGAACCAACTGTCAGTTAGGCAACAGTTTGTCCAATATTGAATAAAGACTTTCCTTGCTCATAGCACCGACAGATTTACCAAGATAATTTCCATCTTTATCAAGAAAAACCGTCGTAGGCAAACTATTACTGTTCACGATGTAATTGACATAACCCGGATCAAGATAGATATGGGCATCTGAGGGAAATGTCTTGGCGGCAAAATCAGTAATCGTCTGCTTGGTCTCCCTCGTACCATCCATGTTGTCAAAGAACAGGAACTTGACCTTTCCCTTGTAGTCTTTGCTGGCTTGGATAAAATCAGGCAACTCCATCTTGCAAGGCGGGCACCATGATGCAAAGCTGTTTATTACAGTAATGAGCCCTGGTTCAAGTTCATCACTGAAGTTTCCTGTCGTACCGTCAAGCCGGGTAATGGGAAAATCTGGAAATTTCTGCGAAGCAGTCTCAGCTTGTGTATCGCTAGCCTGTGTATTACTAGCCTGTGTATTACTAGCCTGTGAATTACTAGCCTGTGAATTACTAGCCTGTGAATTACTAGCCTGTGAATTACTAGCCTGTGAATTGCTAGCCTGTGAATTGCTAGCCTGTGTATCAACAGATGCTGCCTGTTGTGCCTGGGTATCGATCACCGGTTGTTCCGTTTGCTGAGAATCTGCCTTATTATCAGTCACTGTCTTTTCCGTTTCTGCCTTAATCGGAACAGTACTGTTGATAGGACTGAGAGTTATTTCAGGACTCTCAGAAGCCTTAAGCCTCGGATACACAACTGCCGCTATGACAAATACAGCTATGATGACTATAGCCGAAATGATAAAGCCCTTATGGGAAGGTGCCACTTTCTTATCTTTATCGTCTTTGTCTTCCATACTATGATCCATCTCCTTAAACCTAGAAAAGCATTGCCGGGGAATACCCCAGTACCATTACGATTCCCATTGCCAGCAACAGGATGCCACTGATCCTTTCCACTGCCACATAGTGCTTCTTGATGAATGAAAACGCACTCTCAAGTTGATTCAACAGCAAAGAGGACAGGGCAAAGGGCACTGCAAGACCCATGGCATATGCAAACAGAGAAAGCATGCCCTTGCCTACTGTTTCGGCATTGGCGGCCATCATCAGAGCAGAACCAAGGAACGGACCTGTACAAGGTGACCATCCTATTGCGAATACAAGCCCGAAAAGCAATGATGAAAGTACACCAAGTGACCGAGGGTTCTTGAACTGCAGTTTATACGTATTGCCCAAAACAGGCAAAAAGCCGGCACCAAGAAAGCCCAAGGACAGCAAAATGATCAATCCACCGCCAATTTTGTTCAGCGTAGCAAGGTGCCGGCTAAGATATGCTCCCAATGCAGTTGCCGTAGCTCCCAAAGCAACAAAGAAAAGGGTAAAACCGAGAATAAAGAAAACCGTATTTACCCATTGCCTTTTTTTCTGTGATCCTTCCGTAGCTACATCACCGGCTAAATAGCCGATATATAATGGTATCATAGGAAGTACACAGGGACTTATGAAACTGAGCAGTCCCTCAAGAAGTGCCGTTATATATGCCATACTGTAAACTTAGGCTAACAGTCCTGTTTATTCAGTGACAATGTCACCCATAAAACTTTTCTTCATCTGTTTCCAACTACCCAAACCAAGGAAAAAGAAGTATGCTTCTGCTATGAGCAGGCAAAGAAAGCAAACAGATGCAGAAGAACGCTTCAATGATTTCTACAGGCAACAATACCCAGACAGATGGGACTCTTTGAAAACTGCCATGCTTGAAGAGCATGCTCCTGTAGCTTTTCAAGAAGGACTGGAAACTCCCTATTACCTTGATTCTGCGTCCATACGATGTGCAAGGTTGCTTGGAACAGAAGCACAGGATTACGTACTGGATATGTGTGCGGCCCCAGGTGGAAAGACCTTGGTCATTGCCTCAACCTTGAAAGGAACAGGACGATTGGTATGCAATGACCGTAGCAGTACCAGAAGAGCCAGATTGCATAGGGTCATAGAAACACATCTGAAAGAAGTCTGGAGAACCAATATTACCATCCAAGCCCATGATGCTGCCCGGTGGGGACTGTATGAGCAGCAGATCTATGACAAGATTTTGCTGGATGCCCCGTGTTCCAGTGAACGCCACGTCCTCAAGGATGCCCATTATCTTGCACAATGGACACCAAATCGTCCAAAACGGCTTTCGGTCCAACAGTTTGCCATGCTGGCCGCTGCACTGGAAGCCGTAAAGATAGGCGGTACCATCCTCTATTCGACATGTGCAATCGCAAAAGAAGAAGATGAGGGTATCATCGAAAAACTTTTCAAAAAAAGGCCAGGACGTTTCAGACTGGTAGAAATTGATGAAGCAGGAAGCGAACCATGCAAATATGGCAGAATCATCCTTCCTGACAAAGCACAGGGGCAAGGCCCCATGTACTTCTGCAAGCTTGAAAGACTCAGCTGAGCCAGGAGGTAAGTACAGATGACTGATGTTGCAATCGTGCCTTGTGACAGTTACGAAGCAGACAAATTGAAAAAAGCCATTGAACTGGTCATAGAAAAGTCAGATTTTCCAATCGTCAAGGGAAAAAAGGTCCTGCTCAAACCAAACATACTTTCGGATTCGACCCCTGACCGAGCTATTACGACAAATCCTGCAATCCTCAGGGCAATGATTGAACTGCTCATAGACAAAGGGGCTGAGAAAATCGTCGCAGGAGATTCTCCCTCGATTCAGAAGAAAAACTCAAAACCCACAGCATGCGGTTTGTATCAAGTATGCGAAGAAAAAGGCATCGAATGGATTGATTTTACTCAATTTCCGGTAAAGAAGAAGCTTCCATACGTACACCATTCCATTCCTATGGCAGCGATCCTTGATGAAGTGGATGTAGTCATTGACCTCCCGAAGTTCAAGACACATGAACTCATGCTGATGACGGGAGCAGTAAAGAATTTGTTCGGAACTGTTCCCAGTCTCTACAAAAGTGCCCAGCATGTCCATCACCCGACTAGAGGTTCCTTCGCAAAGATGCTCTGTGGCATCTTCAGCCAAGCACATGTGGACTATGCCCTGATGGACGGTATCATCGGCATGGAAGGTGCAGGCCCTGCAAACGGCAAACCAAGGCAAATCGGACTTCTTCTAGGAGGAAAAGACTGCGTGGCAATAGATGTTGCAGCATCAACCATCATGGGATATGATCCCCTTTCCATCCCTACAAATGCCTTTGCATTGAAAAACGGCCTTACGGGACTTCGTAACTTAGAGGATATCCACTATCCTCTCCTGCATCCATCTGACATCATGATCAAGGATTTTCTCCGCTGCGGAGGAAAAAGCCTTGACAGCAGTGACAGGGAAGAAAACCTGAGACGTCAACCTCCGAGATTTATCGCTGACAAATGCATACGATGCGGACGATGCATAGAAATCTGTCCTGCAAAAGCCTTGGAATTGAAGGACGGGCATGTTGGACTGACAGCACAAAAATGCATCCGATGCTATTGTTGCCACGAAGTCTGCCCGGCCGGAGCAATTGAAATAGAGGAATAAGAAATGACAACATTATGTGATGAAGACCAGCAGAAGCTGCACAGTCTCTGCCAATCACTTGTACAGATTCCCAGTGTTACCGGAACGGAAACAAAAATTACCCATTTTTTGAAACAGGCCATGGAACAGGCCGGCTATGATGATGTCTGGATTGATGAAGTCGGCAATGTCATCGGCAAAATCAATGCCAACCAAGCAGGAGCAGCCAGCGTACTCTTTGACGGACATGTCGATACCGTAGCAGTTCCAAAGGAGAACGGCTGGACAACAGATCCCTTCGGGGGTACCATCAAGGACGGAAAGATCTGGGGCCGTGGCATCAGCGACATGAAAGGAGCCGTCGCAGCAATGGTCCTTGCTGTTGCAAAGGTGAAGCAACTGGGATTGCCCCATGGCGACCTGTATGTCAGCGGTACGATCTTTGAGGAAATAGCCGAAGGTTATACCCTCTCCTTCATCCTGCAGAAACTGCATCCTGACTACGTCGTCATCGGAGAATCAACAGGACTTCGGCTGAACATCGGACAGAGAGGCCGTGCAGAAATAGTCATGGAAACGCAAGGTAAGCCTGCCCACTCGGCAAATCCTTCTATCGGCATCAATGCCGTGCTTCTTATGCTCAGGTTGGTTGCACAAGTCAATCAACTGCCGGTCCCAACCCATCCCCTGCTAGGAAAAGGTGAATTGGTCTTGACGGATATCATCTCATCCCCTTATCCGGGAGCTTCAGTCGTTCCTGCAGCCTGCAGGGTAACCTACGACAGGAGATTGCTTCCTGGAGAAACAAAGGAAAGTGTACTGGCACCTATACAGTTACTTATTGAAAAACTTGAAAAAGAAGATCCGAAATTCAAGGCAACTGCAAGGATTGAAGGATTTACTGACAAAACCTATACAGGATTCGAAGTAAACCCAATCCGTTTTGCGCCTGCATGGGTAGTAAACAAGGACAGTACTCTGGTCAAAAAAGCTCTAGAAGCACTTGCCACAGCCCTTGGAAAAGAACCGGAGCTACATAGCTATTCATTCTGTACGAACGGCTCATCCTCATGCGGTATACTGAAAATACCGACCATCGGTTTTGGTCCAAGTGAGGAATATCTGGCACATACGGATGATGAACACGTAGAGCTTTCCAGCATTGACGGTGCCTACCTGGGGTACCTGCAACTTGCAACAGGCCTGCGATAGCGGAAGCTTCCTCTTTCCCCTTGCATTTCTGCAAGGGGAACCGTTATGCTCTCTTAGAGCCCGAATGGCATATGAGGATATTTTAGGTGCACGTGAATCTCAAAGCAGAATTGAACGACAAGCAGTATGAAGCAGCTTCTCTGACCGAGGGGCCGCTTCTTATCATAGCAGGTGCAGGAAGCGGCAAGACCAGGATGATAACATACAGGATTGCCCATCTGCTGGACCTGGGAATTTCTGAAAAGAACATACTTGCCCTTACCTTTACGAACAAGGCTGCAGCAGAAATGGCAGACAGAGTAAGGAAGCTTACAGAGTTGCCATTGCAACACCTCAGAACCTCAACATTCCATGCCTTCGGCCTGGGGCTGCTGAAGCAATTCATCCAACATCTGGGATGGAAAAACAATTTCACCATCTATGATACCAACGACAGGACTGCCTTGATCAGGCAGGTGATCATCGGACGGGGCGGAGACCTTTCCCTGTTTGACCTCAGGGAAATAGGCCAGATGATCTCAGATATAAAGACAGGCAGGATAACACAAGCCATTTCAAGCAACATGCAGGGACTGTATGATGAATATGAAAAGCATCTGAAAGCCTTCAATGCTGTCGATTTCGATGACTTGATTACAAAGCCGATTGATTTATTTACACAATTTCCAGATATTCTCGCAAAAGTCCAGGACCGTTATCAATATATCCTCGTCGATGAATTTCAGGATACATCCCTCTGCCAATATAAATTCGTCAAGCTTATCGCACAGAGGAATCGGAATCTCTGCGTGGTCGGAGATGATGATCAGAGCATCTATTCATGGAGAGGTGCAAATTTCCAGAACATCGTACTTTTCGAGCAAGACTTCCCTGAACGGCGTCAGATCATGCTGGAAAGGAACTATCGGAGTACAGGCACAATCCTTGAGGCTGCAAACACGCTCATTGCCAAAAATACACAACGCAAGCAAAAGAAACTCTGGACAAAAAGCGGCATGGGTTCGAACATCTACCTCATCCATCCTACCGACGGCGACCAGGAGGCAATGGTCATCGTACGTCGGATCATCGAACAGCAGAAAAGGGAAAACATCCCTTTGGGTAACTTTGCCATCCTCGTCAGGACAAATGCACTGATACCACGTTTTGAAACAGCCTTGATGGAACGTGACATACCATGCTTGGTCAGCGGCGGCCAAAGTTTCTTTGATAGAAAAGAAATCAGGGATATCGTCAGCTACCTCAAGGTCATTGCCAATCCTGATGATGATGTCAACTTTCTGCGGATCATCAACACGCCAAGAAGGGGCATCGGACGGGTGACCGTCGAGAAAATACGGAGCGTAGCCGAGAACAACCACATATCACTTTATTCAGCACTTGCCTTGATGGCAAACAGTACTGATCCAAGGCTACGGGAAAGCACAAAAAAATCCCTGTCCAAGTTCTATACGTTGATCGAGACCTTCAGTGATAGATTTGAACATGAAGAAGGACAACGTAACATGGTCCTCCGCAACATGATCAATGAAATCAACTACAGGGACTTCCTCATTGAAGATGAAAACAGCGAAGCCGCCGTCAAATACAAGATGAAAGGTATCGAACTGCTGTGTACGATGCTTGCACGTTGGGAACGGAATCCTCTCAATGAAAACCGTTCGATGTTTGATTGGATCAATCGCATCTGCCTGATCGGCAAGGATGACGGTACAGAAGACAGTTCTGCAAAATTAAATCTCATGACTATGCACGCAGCAAAGGGCTTGGAATGGGACACTGTGTATCTTGCCGGCATCGAAGACCATATCATTCCCAATGCAAGGTCACTTGAAGAAGATCCAAGGAATCTTGAGGAAGAAAGGAGGCTTTTCTATGTTGCCATTACCCGGGCCAAGCGTATACTTGTCATCAGTACCTGCGAAAACAGGAAAAGAGGCAATGAAATGGTACCGAGCCAACCTTCCCGTTTCCTTGAAGAAATTCCTGTTGCATTGTTCAATGAAGAAGATCCGAACAGGATAATCGGCACCGAAGAAGCAAAGGCCCAGTTCAATGATCTGATTGCCCGCCTCTCAAAGCATAAGGCAAAGGAGCAGCATAATGAGTAATGATGATACGACTATGACTGAAGTGCTGCAGCTGGCTGAAAAGCTGCTTGCTGCAGATCCTTGGAAACTTTTCAGTTCCCTTGACGTCCTTGGTTTCCAGCCGGGAATAAATGAAAGGGCTTATATTTTCTTTGGGAAGGAAGGCCGTGACCTTTCGATGCAGGTCTTCGTAGGCTCAAAAGCCTTCAAGACTCTCTGCAGGTCCTTCGATATCCCTCCGTATGCCTCCGGCTTTGATTATTTGGAAAAGGAACTGAAAAAGGATTGTTATTGCCTTTCCTTCCTCAGCGAAGAGGAACTCCAGGAAGATGAACTTTCACTGCTGACTTCCCACAAATGGTCCGATGCCCGCTTTCCTGTCTTCCGGCGGCAACACCCGATGTCATTCCAGCAAGAGCTATCAGACGATGAAAATGGCTTGGATATCCTGAAGAAGGCCATGGCTGTCGTCCTGGATGCCACAGCATACTTTCCTGCCCATGGCAAGGACAAGGAAAATTCAACTTTCCAGACTTGGTTCGAGGAAACTGGCGCAAAGGATTCACAGCAACTGGATTACATTCCCTTTGCAAAAGGCGAGAAAAAGGGATTCCTCTGGCAACCGCTTCAAGTCGACTGGATTGCCGAAGCTGAAGAGCTGGATATACCAGGACCTTTTTCTCCTGATTCAAAAGCTGTGACTGATGCCAGGCACGCAAAGCAGAATCCAGGACAAATCGCCTATTTTGACATCTTCTGCCCAGGCTTTCCCATTGAAGACTACAAGAGCAACTGGCGTTACTGCTATGCAGCGATCCTGACGGACCTGAAAAAGGGCAATGAAGAACCATTCCTCCATTTCTTTTTTCCAGAAGCAGGAAAAGATGGACTGTTCTATGCCATGGCAACATACATGACAGAGCATGGAAAACCACTGGCAATAAAAGCTTTCGGAGGTCGTTCATTGGCCCTTGCTGAAGAATTGTTTGCACCATTGGGGCTGAAAGTATCAAAAGAAAAACCAGAGAACAAAAGGCGTCTGGTCAATGCCGAAGAACGGGCCTTGGACAGTTTTGCACCTACTCCTTCCTGAGCGCTTCTGATCTCAGAGCAACATAGAATAAATAGCGCCTTCAAGCCCATGCATATGAAGGGTATTCCCTTCCCTGACAGGAGGTTTTGCCTGTTTGTTCGTAGAAAAGACCATATCGCCAGCACTGAACGGAATGCCAAGCATGTTCAGCTGGACATCCTTGGTCCTGGTAGAAAAATTAAGCACCATAAGCAATGTTTCGTTTTCGGCACTCCGAAGATAAGCAAGCACATTCTTGTCAGGTGACTGCAAGAATGAACACGATCCATCAATCAAGGCAGGATGTTTCTTCCTCAGCCGAATGAATTTCTGATAGTAATGATATGTAGATACTTCAGCCTGAGCCTGGCTGTCTGCTGCGAAGCGTTCCCTGTGGGCTACCAGAGGCAACCATGGCTGATGCTCGGAAAAACCTCCGAAACGTTCGATTGCCTTCCAGATCATCGGTCCCCGTTCTCCGTCACGGCTCTTATATCTGAACAAGAATCTGCCGGCAAGCACATCATGGGATTCCTTTGTACCGACATGTGAATTTTCCAATCCAAGTTCCTGTCCATAATAAAGGAACATCGTTCCTCGCTGAGTAAAAAGGAACATGGCAGCAAGCCTGATCTTATCCACATTGCCTTTGAATTTAGTTGCCATCCTGATGTGGTCATGGTTTGAAAGCACCCAGGCCGGCCAATTTCGGCCGACTGCATCATACCAGCGTTGCGCCGCAGTCTTCCAGACATTGGACTTGAATGGCAGGTTGATCAGGGAATAGTCAAAGGCGAGGTTCAGTTCATCATTGAACGTACCATAATAACTTGCAACGACTTCCGGTTCCCCAGGAGGTTCGACAATTATCTCTCCGATGAGCACTTTATCATCGTAAGAGTTTGCAAGGTCCCTTATTGCCCGAATTCGTCGATGTGCAAACGGACGATTCCTATCAAAAATATGCCGCTGCTTGTTATAGCGGGTATAGTGTCCGGGATAAAGCGGATTATTTCTGAAAGTACGGTCCTTTACAATGAGATTTATGGCAGAAAGCCTAAATCCGTCGACTCCCAGCTCCAACCAGTAGGCAAGGTCAGCAAGTACCGCATCAACCATATCCTGGTTCCTCCAATTGAGATCAGGGGCTTCAGGAAGGAAGGAGTGGAGATAATACTGGCCCCGCTTGCTGTCAAACGTCCACGCTGACCCACCGAAGAAAGATCTCCAATTGTTGGGAACTTTGTCCTGCCAGATATAGAAATCACTTTTGTCATTGTCCTTGCCAGCCCTGCTTTGCCGAAACCAGGGATGTTCGATGGAAGTATTGGAAAGCTGTATATCAAGTATCACTTTCAGTCCCTGTTTATGTGCCGCATCCAACAGCATCATGAAATCATCCATGGTACCCAATTCAGGATCTATAGAGCGATAATCCGAAATATCATAGCCCATATCATTCTTCGGTGAGGGAAAGATGGGAGATAGCAGAAGGGCACCTACACCAAGTCCCGTCAAATAGTCCAGATGTTGGACTATGCCGTACAAATCCCCTATTCCGTCACCATTGCTGTCTTGAAAACTCCGGACGTATATCTGATAGATGACAGCTGTTTCCCACCACTCGTGAACCATGCTACCTCCCTGTAGTCACCTTGCCAGTATACTGAAAAAAAAGGCCGAGGGAAAGAAAAATACAACAGAGCACTGTTGCAATTTCAGGTATGTCGTTGGAACCTACTTAGTATCAAGAATATATTTATAAAAATATATATTCCTAATTCGGTATATAATATCTACTTTAAAATAATTACATCATTGCTCTAGCGGTCTTCTGACAAGGATAAAAGCATAAAAATAAGGCAGCTCTGCGCTGCCTCTTCTGCTTCGTGATATCTGTAGGAAAAAAATCAATTTTCCTCATCCTCTTCTTTTTGAAACTTGAAATTCCTTTGGAAATACTTCAAGGCAAAACGTGTCCCGGAAGCCCAGCCAAGTCCCATCTGGTCATACATTTCTTCAAGGTCTTCCTTAAAGGACGGCTCTATGGAAAATGTCGTAAGTATTTTCTTCTCTTTGCCTGATGACTTGACTTTCTTTTCTGCTGCAAATAATTTGCTGGCTTTCGTCACATTCACGTTTTCTGCTGTTTCTGGTTCTATTTCAGCCTTTGTCCTCTTCAATGCCATATGCTATCTCCAAATTTCCTTTTCCATCTCCAGGAAAGTTTCCCGGGTACGATCCTTCATCCCCTTGCCGTTTTCCTTGAGAAGCTGGGGTGCCGTCTTTTCTTCCTGTGCCTTCCTGAATATCGGATCCACGGGTATCTGGTATACGGTAAAATCACCCTTGCAGGCAGCCTCATAGATATCTCGATGCTGCTTGATCCTGTTATCATAGGAATTTATGACAACTTTGTCATGCAGTATATTTGACCGAAAATTTTTTTTCAACTTAGCAAGTTCGTCTATGAATATCTCAAGTCCGTCAAGACTGAAGGTTTCAGGTGTCATAGGTGTAATGACTTCATCGGCAGCAATAAGAGCAGAACGTTCCAGCCGACCCAGTCCAGGGGAAAGATCGAGAATAATCCTCTCAAAGTTCTTCCCAAGTTCCTTGACCAAATCTTGGATGACATATGGCTCATCAGCCAGTTTTGTTTCCGAATAGGGCTTGAGAGAACCTCCGATACCGAAGGTAGGAAGGATCGAAAGGTTCTGGACCTGCTGTACAGGAACAACCGCATCCATAGGAAAACATTTGCCCTGTACGACATCAGAAAGTTCCCAATCAGGTGCTTCCCTTAGGAACCAAGAGGAAGCATTCCCCTGAGGATCGACATCGATAAGCAATGTCGGAATCCCTGACATCGCGGACTGGCAGGCAAGTGTCCCTGAAATGGTAGTCTTGCCTACGCCACCTTTCTGTAAATGAAATGCAATAGTCTTCGTCATAATCACGCCCTACTCATAAAGTAATACCATCAAATTTCTCTCCTTACAAGAGCAATAAGTTTTTTTTATAGTTATCATGTCAAAATTCTGCCAAACTCTATAGCTATACTGGAGAAAAAATCAATTCTAATACAGAAACTATGATATTTCTATATTCCTCTACCCAGTATCAGTACAGCTTCACTAGCAAAAGCTGGACAATTCCATATAAAAAAACACACTGTGACATCATTTAAGGTATCATCAATCATGTGTATTACTGGTAAAATCGATACCGACCATCGCAAGTTTCAGGCCAATGACTTATGGCTCGTCTGTTTCGATATGCCTCTCAGACGGAACCAGTATACTACATTTTTTCCAAACGTGCCACATAAGTTTGGAAGAAAAATACCATTTATCAGTATCGGCGGGCCTTGCTTACCTTGAGCAGAAAATAAGCACTGCCCTTCAGATAACAGGCAGCCATGGTTGTAGTCGAGACAGATGGTCACAAAGGCATTTGCTATGCCATAGGCTCATTCAAACTTATCCAGAAACGCTTACATGGTCCCCATTCAGATAGATTTCCTTTGCAAATGCCTGGCGGCAAGCACGAAAATGCTTCTGCAGGTGTCTGCTGCTTTTTCCATACTATACACATGGACATCTGCCAACATATCCTTGCATGTGCAGTCAGTTTCCGCTACAAAAAGAGCAAGGTCACCGTTTACATGCCCGAGTTAACGAAGCATTCTCATCAGCAATGGAAGTTTTGCCGACCACCCCTTCCCTCTTACTTTCTGTCAAAATGAACCAGGTTCACAATACACGTACTTCTGTCATTTGTTCTCACTTTAACAATTCACCAAAGGGAAGCAACCGGCTGGCGGATGACATCCATACCTTTCGGTCCATGGGCTAGTAAAAACCATGACGGACAGATTCCTGTGGGTAATATCCCTGAAACAGAAACAAGTCAAAGCTACACTACAGCTTGCAGGTCCTACGGTCTGAGCACTGCCAGATGCAGGATAATAGAGCTAGCTCCCAAACGAAATGCCGATCAGTCTTTTCTTCCACACCTTCCCGGACTCATTGAGGACAAGTCCATGCACAATAGTAAGATGATGGACTACACTGTTTACCTTGGACAAACTGACTATACTTTTTTTGCTGAAGATATCATCCCGTCCTATTCCTCACCACCCTCAACATGGCAGCTTACAGTTGCACAGCCATACTGAAACGTCTTGGCAAGGCCAAACCTTTGATAAAGCTACTCCCTTGCAACAGTTCCTTACCAAAGGACATTTGTCGACGACACCTAGAGAAATGCAAATTACCGGTCTGCCCGACTCTAGAGAAGAACGATGATGGATATGATAAAAATCAATAGAAATTCTTATGTATCTGTTTCTTTTTCAGTTGTTAATTCACGTTTTCCGTTGTATCCTACCTCAAGAAAGCTACATTAAGGAGCAGAACTCGAATGAGTACGTATTTTCCAGAAGGATATGTTTCACTGTTTGACAAAAAACAGACTGAAAAGGGAATAAAATTTGTCAAGGATACCTTCGAACGGGAACTTGCAGGAGAACTGATGCTCAGCAGAGTAACCAGTCCTTTGTTTGTACCTAAGCATTCAGGTATCAATGATGATCTGAACGGTGTGGAACGTCCGGTAAGTTTTGATATCGGGAAAATGGACAACAAGAAAATGGAAATCATCCAATCCTTGGCAAAATGGAAAAGGATGGCCCTTGCAGACCATGGCTACACACCGGGAACAGGACTCTATACAGATATGAATGCCGTGAGGCCAGATGATGACATCGACGCAATCCATTCAATTTATGTAGACCAGTGGGATTGGGAGCTTGTGATTACCGAAGAACAACGCAATCTTGATTTCCTGAAGAAAACGGTAAGGAAGATTTACGAAGCTCTGAGAAGGACCCAATTCTTGGTCAATGAATCTTTTCCGACACAGCTGCCGAAGCTTCCTGAGGAAATCACGTTCATTCATAGTGAAGATGCCTTGCACAGATATCCGAAATTGGACCCATCCCAACGCGAAAAGGCATTGGCCAAGGAATATGGTGCAATTTTCATCATCGGCATCGGGGCTGAGCTTGCTGACGGACAGGTCCATGGCGGAAGAGCTCCTGACTATGATGACTGGACGACTCCTACAGGTCACGGTCATCAGGGACTGAACGGGGACATCATTGTCTGGGACTATGTCAGAAACGATTCCATGGAACTTTCTTCAATGGGTATCAGAGTCGATGCAACGGCATTGATGCGACAGCTGAAAATTAGAGGGTGTGAAGAAAGAAAGGATTTCTACTGGCACAAACGGCTTTTGAACGGGGAATTCCCATTGACCATAGGTGGAGGCATCGGACAAAGCAGGCTTTGCATGATTTTGCTCCAGAAGGCACACATAGGAGAAGTACAGTCATCCGAATGGCCTGAGGCAGTAAAGATAGAGGCAAAAGGGAAAGGAATTCCTTTCATGTAATGGAAACTGGGGCAGGAGTTGCCTTCGGCCCCAGCAGTATGGACAAGGAGCGCACATGTCGGAATTGACTTTGGTATCATGGAATGTCAACGGGCTGAGAGCAGCAGACAAGAAAGGGTTCAGGACATATTTTGAGCAAAAAAATGCTGATATATTCTGTCTGCAGGAGACAAAGCTTTCAGAAGGTCAGTTTGATTTCAATCCTGAAGGCTACCATAGCTACTACAGCTATTCAACAGCAAGGAAAGGTTACAGCGGTACTGCTCTCTTTTCAAAGGAAGCTCCCCTTTCAGTGACATACGGCATAGGCAGTCCCCTTGACGATGAAGGCCGTACCATTCTTGCAGAATATGATCATTTCTTTGTCATCTGCGTCTATACCCCAAACAGCCAGGATGAGCTCAAACGACTTGACCAACGGCTTATGTGGGATGCTGCCTTCAGGAACAGACTAAAGGAACTTGATGATTCAAAGCCAATCCTTGCCTGCGGAGACTTCAATGTTGCCCATACATCCATCGACTTGAAGAATCCGAAACCAAATGAAGGTCATGCAGGTTACTCAAAGGAAGAAAGAGACAGCTTCACGACTTTGCTAGAAGAAGGCTTCTGTGATTCATTCAGGTATCTGTACCCTACAGTCGAGCACAGATATAGCTGGTGGAGCTATCGGTTCAAAGCAAGAGAAAAGAATGCAGGATGGAGAATCGACTATTGGCTGACGTCTGACAGGATCAAAGACAAAATCAAGGAAAGTGAAATCGATGACACCGTAATGGGAAGTGACCATGCACCTATTTATCTGAAGATTGATATGTGACTTGTACTTTTTAAGCTCTATTACAACTGAACTAAATCGGGTGAAAGCATATTACCCGATTTATTTTTTTCAGAACCAAGCTTTTCACTGGTGTAAAAATAAAATGACTAAAAATCATTATATACATCATTAAAAACAGCAAACAGAATAATATCAAGTCATTGATTTCCACTGTAAAACAGAGCTCGATAAGATTATCGGGCTCTGTCATCATAACGATCATTTTGGTAATCAATGCAGATAATGTGGAATCTCACCTCTTGATTCCAGGATCTTTCGCTGCTGGGTATTCAATACCTTCTTGCACATCCTGACCGACAATGGAGTAACTTCGACCAATTCATCTTCCTTGATGAACTGGATGGCCTGTTCAAGGCTCATCTTGGTAATGGGTGTCAGCGTAACGGCTTCATCCTTTCCGGAAGCTCTCAGGTTTGTCAGTTTCTTGGTCCTTGTAGGATTCAGCATAAGGTCAAGATCACGGTTCCTTTCTCCGACGATCTCTCCTTCATACACAGGATCACCAGGAACAACGAATAACTTTCCACGGTCTTCCAGCTGCCACAGAGCGTAAGCAACAGCTACACCTGCCCTGTCACTGATAAGAGAACCTGAAAGTCTGTCAGGGAAATCACCTTTGTATGGTTCATACCCCTTCAGATAAGAATTCATGATACCGAACCCATGGGTATCAGTAAGAAATTCATCCCTATAGCCTATCAAACCACGCGAGGGAATGGAGAATTTGATCTTCACCCGGTCACCTTTGTAAGTGATATCACTCATCTGGGCTTTTCTCGTGGCAAGTTTTTCCATTACAGTCCCTGAATACTCCTCAGGGCAGTCAATAAACAGTTCTTCAACAGGCTCAGTACGTTTGCCGTTTTCATCCTTGTGAAAGATAATCCGCGGACGGCCGACGCAAAGTTCAAACCCCTCACGCCGCATTTCTTCAATGATGATGGCCATCTGGAATTCCCCACGTCCCTTTACGGTATAGGAGTCATCCTCGTTCTTCTCTACTTTGATCGAGACATTGCGCAAGGCTTCCAATCGGAGTCTTTCACCGATCTTGGCACTGGTAAGTATCTTTCCCTCTTTTCCTGAAAGCGGAGAAATATTCTTGCTGAACAGCATTGAAACCGTCGGCTCATCTATGGTTATCCTAGGAAGTGCCTTGGGATAATCCTTGGTACAGATAGTATCTCCGATCGTAACATTGTCAATGCCCGCCAAAACAACGATATCACCGCTGTCAACTTCAGTGACATCATGGTACGTAGGCCCATCATAGGCATAGAGTTTCGTAACCCGCAGGTTTGAGACACTTCCATCAGCTTCCATGCAGACAAGCTGCTCATTGACCGTAGCATTCCCATTGATGATTTTTCCTATGGCAAGCCGGCCAAGGAATTCGCTGTAGCTGAGATCACTGACCAGCATCTGGAAAGGCTCTTCATCATCATATACAGGGGCAGGAATTGAATCAACGATTGCGTCAAGCAACTTGTAAAGATTCGGCTCAAGATGATCGGGATCAGTCCCGCAAGTCCCGTCTCTGCCGACTGCATAGAAAACAGGAGCCTCCAGCAACTGCTCATTGTCACTAAGCTCAAAAAGCAAGTCGTAGACCTCATCAAGTACTTCTGCAGGCCGGGCATCTGCCCTGTCTATCTTGTTGATGACAATGATGGGTGGCAGGTGGAGAGCCAATGCTTTCTCAAGTACGAACCGTGTCTGGGGCAACGGTCCCTCGGCTGCATCACAGAGAAGCACGACTCCATCTACCATAGAAAGGCCACGCTCGACTTCTCCACCGAAGTCCGCGTGTCCAGGGGTATCAATAATGTTGATCTTGACACCTTTCCAATGGATGGCACAGTTCTTGGCATTGATCGTAATGCCCCTTTCTCTCTCTATTGCTCCACTGTCCATGATCCGGTCCTTGCCTTCGGCTCCGGCAAGTCCTGATTGACGGAACATAGCATCGACCAACGTGGTCTTGCCATGGTCAACATGTGCAATGATTGCAATATTTCTTATCGATTCATTCTTTCTTTTCATCTTCTGTTACCTTGTCCTGTATCTTATCAGAGGAACCGTATGAAGTACGAGACCTCTACAAAGGTTTCTTCATTTTTTATATCATAGATATGTAGGAATTGCTGTCAGTCTGGCAAAATACTTTCCAGCAAGGCCTGCGCAACCGTGACATCTGCAGGAGCGAGCGGGACTTTCCAGACATCAGCAAATCTCACCCAACGTGAAGCTACATGTTCCTTCAGGATAATCTGTTCAGGGTGTACCTTGACGACAAACGCATCCATATTGAGGAAGAAGGTCGGATACTCATGGAATATCCTGCAGAAATAATCCGGTACGACAGCAGAAAGGGCAAGTTCCTCTTCAAGTTCCCTTTTGAGAGCGTCGACGGCATTCTCACCGCTCTCAAGCTTGCCACCTGGGAATTCCCAAAGTCCCGCATTATATCGTCCTGAATCTCTCTGGGCCAACAGCACCTTGCCATCATGGACCAGAAGGGCACAGGCAACCTCCAAAGTATTCTTTTTTCTCTGAAGCATATGCTATCGCTTCCCTTTGGACATAGCAGGTTGCATCCCCTTGGAAACCACACCAAGAGTCTTCTGATAAGAACTTACAAGGCTGTCACCGACCTTGTCATGTACAATGGTAGAAATGGTAAGGCTATCGCCATTCCCTGTTATACCGAAAGAATTCCTTACATAAGAACTGGAAGTGTAGTATTCAAGGGAGTTAAAAGGTTTTTCAATTTCAAAATCCGATACCCGGTCTATCAGAAAATCATCAAGAAACAAAGTCTTTGTTTCTTTGCTGCAAGTAGGGTCAGCACAGACAGAAAGGGACGGCAAAGAAAGCTCAGTAGACCTGAGCAGATATTGCTTGCTAGGAAATGCCCTTGCCAATATTCTGTCAATTCCCCGGCAATTATCATAAAAAGTAATCTTGTGATCAAAACCTCGGACAAATCGAAATGTCGGAGAAAGATCAGCAAGAGATGTATCATCTGATTCTCTCAGGGAGAGGGGAATACTGAACTTCATTCTCAGCCCTTGGTTCAATGACAATGCAATGCAGATAAAAAATGAAAGTACAGAAATCCTTTCTTTGGAACAGAGACTGAAAATCGTCGTTGCATCAACTGAGAAACTTCTTACCTTTATCTCTTGCAGATGTTCTGGCCCCTGAGGAAAATCACAGGTAATTGCAGGAATCTTATGTAATTTCAAAGACTGCAGCAACGGCAATTTATTCATGACCGGCCAAGGATGGAAAGTATCTGAATCTGTAAGCACATCATCCATGACCATTGCTTTTGCAAGGGCAACCAAGGCAGGTGCATCTGCGACTAGAGGATGAGCCATCAGAACCAGTCGTCCGTTGGGATTATAGCAACATCTGAAGAGTGGACCAACGAAAGGGTCAAACGGATGCGTTTCAATCTCTTTCTTTATCCATGCATGTACAGATGATGTCGTTTCTATAAATTCATATAAAGATTTTTCGGTTTCTTTTCTTATACAGGTCCTGTTCTCAATGACAGCAAAAATGCTCTTAGTTGAAATTTGGGAGGCCAGCAAACGAGCAAGACGTTCCTGGACTTCTTCAGCTGTCAGTTTTACTGCATAGGAGGCTACCAGTATCCTGTAACCACATCTATCGTACAACTGATATCTTTGAGCCTTTATTTGTTGTTCTTCCATAATAAAAACCAGGTATATGAGCCTGAAACCTCCTTTTCCTACATGTAACGGTCTGTCAGCATGATAGAAGAAAATCCTCCGTTCTTAAGCATATCACAAAACCAAAGAAAAAAAAGGAATCTGGATTACAAAAAAAAAAGACCCGAAGGGCCATGGAAGGGAAAAAGAAAGGGGTCCGGCGGCTGCCTACTCTCCCGCCAGAAGGCAGTACCATCGGCGCAGGGGCGCTTAACTTCCGTGTTCGGGATGGGAACGGGTGTGCCCGCCCCGCCATCGCCACCGGACCCGGCCAACGCCCAGGGGCACCAGGAGAGTCCCTGGTACACCCGGCCTTGGCCCTGCGGGGGACCGCAACGACAATATGGTCAAGCCTCACGGCTGATTAGTACCGGTGGGCTGCACGCGTCGCCGCGCTTCCACCCCCGGCCTATCGACCAGGTATTCTCCCTGGTTCCTTCAGTCCCCCACAGGGGGGGATGGGAAGTCTCATCTCGGGGCGGGCTTCCCGCTTAGATGCTTTCAGCGGTTATCCCTTCCGGACGTGGCTACCCGGCACCTGCCGCTGGCGCGACAACCGGTACACCAGAGGTCCGTCCACCTCGGTCCTCTCGTACTGAAGGCAGCTCCCCCCAGACTTCCTACGCTCGTGGCAGATAGGGACCGAACTGTCTCACGACGTTCTGAACCCAGCTCGCGTACCGCTTTGATTGGCGAACAGCCAAACCCTTGGGACCTGCTCCAGCCCCAGGATGCGATGAGCCGACATCGAGGTGCCAAACCTTGCCGTCGATATGAACTCTTGGGCAAGATCAGCCTGTTATCCCCGGAGTACCTTTTATCCGTTAAGTGACGGCGCTTCCACTCGCTGCCGCCAGATCACTAGGACCTACTTTCGTACCTGCTCGGCCTGTACGCCTCGCAGTCAAGCCGCCTTGTGCCCTTGCACTTGCAGGATGATTCCCGACCATCCCAAGGCGACCTTCGCGCGCCTCCGTTACGCTTTCGGAGGCGACCGCCCCAGTCAAACTCCCCGCCTGGCACGGTCCCCGCGCCGGTTCACGGCGCGGGTGAGGAGGCTGGAAAGGGAAGGGTGGTATTTCACCGGCGGCTCCGCCCAGGCTGACGCCCGGGCATCCTTGCCTCCCACCTATCCTACACATCCCTGCCCAGCCCCCAATGCCGGGTTGGAGTAAAGGTTCACGGGGTCTTTCCGTCTAACCACGAGTACCAGGCATCTTCACCTGGACTTCAATTTCACCGGACCTCACGCCGAGACAGCGCCCATGTCGTTACACCATTCGTGCGGGTCGGAACTTACCCGACAAGGAATTTCGCTACCTTAGGACCGTTATAGTTACGGCCGCCGTTTGCTGGGGCTTGGGTTCGCCGCTTCGCCTTGCGGCTGACGGCTCCCCTTGACCTTCCAGTACCGGGCAGGTGTCAGTCCATATACTTCCCGTCGCCGGTTCGCATGGACCTGTGTTTTTGGTAAACAGTCGCATGGGCCATTTCTCTGCGGCTCCCCCTGCGGGGAGCCATACTTCTCCCTAGGTTACGTATGCATTTTGCCGAGTTCCTTGGCGTGAGTTCGTCCGTGCGCCTTCGCATTCTCAGCTCGCCCACCTGTGTCGGTCTGCGGTACGGTCTCCCGGTGCCTTGCCTTAGAAGTTGTTTCTCGGCACCGCGGCTCGGCACGCTTCGCCGCCATTGCGGCGGCTCGCCGCCGGCTCACCTGGGCCGGGGGGTTTGCCTCCCGGCCGTCATAGGCCCGCCTTCCGGACAGGGACTACCGTCGCCCTGCCGTGCTCCGCCCCATGCTTCGCTCCGTCGAAACACCGGGAGGTGCGGGAATGTTGACCCGCTTCCCATCGGCTACGGCCTTCGCCCTCGCCTTAGGGGCCGACTGACCCTCGGGCAGATTGCCTTTACCCCGGAAACCTCGGGCTTCCGGCGGGGGGGGATCCCACCCCCCTTTCCGTTACTCATGCCTGCATCCTCTCTTCCGCCCCGTCCACGGGCCCTCCCGGGCCCGCTTCGTCCGTTCGCGGAATGCTCCCCTACCCACAGCGCACATGGCGCTGTGCCGCGGCTTCGGCGGCGTGCTTAGCCCCGTTGGATTGTCGGCGCGTGACTACTCGACCAGTGAGCTGTTACGCACTCCTTGGAGGGATGGCTGCTTCTGAGCCAACCTCCTGGCTGTCTGTGCAGTCACACTTCCTTTCCCACTCGGCACGCCTTGGGGACCTTGGCCGGCGGTCCGGGCTGTTCCCCTCTCGACGACGGCCCTTATCAGTCGCCGTCTGACTGCCGCGCATTGTACACCGGCATTCAGAGTTCGGTTAAACTTGGTACCCGGTGAAGGGCCCGCATCTATCCGGTGCTTTACCTCCGGTGCAGTCCACGCGACGCTAGCCCTAAAGCTATTTCGGGGAGTGCCAGCTATCTCCAAGTTTGTTTAGCCTTTCACTCCGAGCCACAGCTCATCGCAACCCTTTTCAGCGGATTTACGTTCGGCCCTCCACCGGACTTTACTCCGGCTTCAGCCTGGCCATGGCTAGATCACTTGGCTTCGGGTCCGCCCCGTGCAACTCGCGCCCTCTTCAGGCTCGGTTTCCCTACGGCTCCGGGACTCCTGTCCCTTAACCTCGCTGCACAGGGCGACTCGCAGGCTCATTCTACAAAAGGCACGCCATCACCCTCTCGGGCTCTGACCGCTTGCAGGTCCACGGTTTCAGGTTCTCTTTCACTCCCCTCCCGGGGTCCTTTTCACCTTTCCCTCACGGTACTGTGCGCTATCGGTAGCCGCCGAGTATTCAGCCTTGGAGGGTGGTCCCCCCTGCTTCCGGCCGGGTTCCTCGTGCCCCGCCGTACTCAGGCTGCGCGCCAAGGCAGCCCCCATGCCGCCGGCTACGGGGCTTTCACCCGCTCCGGCCGCCCTTCCCAGGTGCGTTCGCCTGGCATGGGGGTTTCTCACTGCCCGGGTCTCCCCAGGCGCGCGCCTACAACCCCGCGTCCCCGAAGGCACGCGGTTTGGGCTCCTCCCCGTTCGCTCGCCGCTACTTGGGGAATCTCGTGCTTGATTTCTTCTCCTGCCGGTACTCAGATGGTTCACTTCCCGGCGTATGGCTCCCGCACGCTGTCTTTCCTCACGTGCGGGCGGCAGGCTCACCGCCTGCCGGGTTACCCCATTCGGACGTCCGCGGATCACAGGGTGCTTGCCCCTCCCCGCGGCTTTTCGCAGCTTGCCGCGTCCTTCGTCGCCTGACGGCTCCCAGGCATCCTCCGTGGACCCTGTTCATTGCTTGACCATATTGCCCTTGCTGTCCCTTCGCTCTCTATGTCAAAAAAACCTTCATCCCACTGGAGGCAGGGGGACTCGAACCCCCGACCCTCGGCTTGCAAAGCCGATGCTCTAGCCAGCTGAGCCATGCCCCCGGCTCTGCCTCAGGGAAGACGGGAAACGGAAGGAAGCCCCGGGGGCCCCCTGGAAAGGACCACCCCTGCTGCGGGGCACGCCGCCTGTGAGCGGGGCATGCCCCTGCCTTTCTTTCCAGAAAGGAGGTGATCCAGCCGCACCTTCCGGTACGGCTACCTTGTTACGACTTCACCCCCCTCACCGGGCATACCTTAGGCACCGCCCCCCCTCGCAGGTTGGGCTGGCGACTTCGGGTACCCCCGACTCGGATGGTGTGACGGGCGGTGTGTACAAGGCCCGGGAACGTATTCACCGCGCCATGCTGATGCGCGATTACTAGCGATTCCAACTTCACGGAGCCGGGTTGCAGGCTCCGATCCGTACTGGGGCCGGCTTTGCGCGATTCGCTCCGCCTCGCGGCCTCGCTGCGCCCTGTACCGGCCATTGTAGCACGTGTGTGGCCCAGGACATAAGGGCCGTGATGACTTGACGTCGTCCCCACCTTCCTCCGGTTTGTCACCGGCAGTCCCGCCTGAGTGCCCAACTTCACTTGCTGGCAACTGGCGGCAGGGGTTGCGCTCGTTGCGGGACTTAACCCAACACTTCACAGCACGAGCTGACGACAGCCATGCAGCACCTGTGCGCCCGCCCCGAAGGGAAGGCCGGTCTCCCGGCCCGCCGGACGCATGTCAAGCCCTGGTAAGGTTCCTCGCGTATCATCGAATTAAACCACATGCTCCACCGCTTGTGCGGGCCCCCGTCAATTCCTTTGAGTTTCACCCTTGCGGGCATACTCCCCAGGCGGTGCACTCATCGCGTTGGCTTCGGCACCGGACCCTCAGGGCCCGACGCCTGGTGCACATCGTTTACTGTGCGGACTACCAGGGTATCTAAACCTGTTCGCTCCCCGCACCTTCGCGTCTCAGCGTCAGTACATGGCCAGGCATCCGCCTTCGCCACCGGTGTTCTTCCGGATATCTACAGATTTCACCCCTACACCCGGAATTCCGATGCCCCTTCCTGTACTCAAGCACCGCAGTTTCCAGCGCGTCCCCCCGGTTGGGCCGGGGCCTTTCACGCCGGACTTGCAGCGCCGCCTGCACGCCCTTTACGCCCAATGATTCCGAACAACGCTCGCCCCCTACGTGTTACCGCGGCTGCTGGCACGTAGTTAGCCGGGGCTTCTTCCGGGATTCACGTCATCCGCAGGCCATTCCCTGCCCGCGTCGTTCCCCCTCCCGAAAAGGACTTTACAACCTCACGGCCTCCATCGTCCACGCGGCGTCGCTCCGTCAGGCTTTCGCCCATTGCGGAAGATCCTTAGCTGCTGCCCACCGTAGTAGTCTGGGCCGTGTCTCAGTCCCAATGTGGCCGTCCACCCTCTCAGGCCGGCTACCCATCGTCGCCACGGTGGGCCTTTACCCCGCCGTCTAGCTAATGGGCCGCGGACCCATCCCCCGGCGCCGCCTCGGCGCCTTTCCCGCTCGCGCCCTTCCGGCGCGCGCGTCTCATGCGGTATTACCCGGTGTTTCCACCGGCTATCCCGCTCCGGGGGGCAGGTTGTCCACGTGTTACTCACCCGTCCGCCGCTCTCGGGGGGCCGAAGCCCCCCTGCCGCTCGACTTGCATGCTTAAAACGCGCCGCCAGCGTTCGTTCTGAGCCAGGATCAAACTCTCCGTCATCATATCGCGCGGGCCGAAGCCCGCGCTGCTCGATATCTCTTCCGGCGTCCTCTCCTGCCGCTCCAAGAACTCACGACCGACTTCTTCAATCTGTCTGTTCTCTCATCCTTGAATTGACTGGGAGCCCCCCCGGCCAGGCTCGCGCCCGGCCGGTCGGCTTCCTTCCATTTCTCGTCTCCCCTTCGCTCTTAACTGTGGAAAAAACATTCAACACAAAAGATACCAAACCATGAAAACCCATCATCGTGTTCTGTAGCTTTCGTACCCTAGCTCTCAGTGCCGAACAAGGAGAGACTATATCACGACTTCAGAATTATGTCCAGTAAAATCTTAAAATTTTATATTCTTTATTTTAAAACAAATTTAAATACTTATATAGTATAAAATAAAAAACCCTTACATAGACATTTTTTCCAAACAAAAACTCTATTCTGCAGACAGACCTACAGCTATAGGGCTTTGGCCTCGCAGCTGAATGCAGCTATTCCCTCTGCGGGAAATTCTTCTCTCAGCTGTCTGACAATCCTTGCAAGCGTTGCCTCCTGTGCTTCATCAGCATAAAAGACATAAAGCTTGTTCTCCTGCGGCCATACATCATCACCCATCTTCGGATCAGAGTACCCTCTGCCGATGACTTGCCTGACAGCCGTATACGTCCGCAGACGGTTGTCTGCCAGCCTATCCTGGAACTCTTCGTCAAGAGCCCGTGAAAGTATTACTTCAACCCTTTTCATTCAGCTGTTCCTCCCTGAATGGCATTCTCTTTCCGTTCCCTTTCCTTCTGCAATCTTTTCTTTTCGCCATGGACATTGAAAAGATAATAGACAACAGGCATCAGCGTCAGTGTCATGAGTGTTCCGAACGTCAAGCCTCCGAATACCGTTTGCCCGATCGGCTGTACAAGCTCTGCCCCTGTCTGGGGGAAGAAAGCCATAGGAACCAAGGCCAGTACGGTGGTCAGTGTGGTCATGCTGACAGGTCTCAGCCTTGACCGTGCCGCATTGATGCACGCCTCTTCCAACGGCTCTCCCCGCTTACGGAGCAAATTGGTATAGTCAACGAGCACAATGCCGTTGTTTACGATAATTCCTACAAGTACCAGTGCACCGACAAGCGTCATCAGCGAAATAGGCATATGCATCAGCGTTTCTATGCCGACAACACCTATGAGGGCCAAGGGAAGTGTAAACAGAATGATAAACGGATCCTTGAACGATTCAAACTGGCTCGCCATGACTGCAAAGACCAATATGGCTGCCATAAGGATAATCTGCAGGAACACCTGGATACCTTCCTGCATCGTTTCCCATTCACCGCCGATACTGTACGTCAGATTTTCATCTGTCACGACATTGGCTTTGAGCAAATCTGAAATCTTTTCCGTTACCGTATTGATGGACTGGCCGGAAACCCGGGTTGCAGTAACATGGGCAACACGGGACTGGTCCTCCCTTTCTATAGTCAGCGGAGACTGGGATTTCTTGAAACTTGCAAATGCTGACAATGGAACCTTCTGATTCAAGTTATTGGTAACCGTCAGTGTATCCAGGTTAATGCTATGATAGTCCCTGGCTCCTTTGAGCCGGAGCACCATATCTATATCATCACCCTTGTCACTGTACGAACCGACGACTGTCCCTGACAGATCAGCCTTCAGTTCCGTAGCAACTCCTGCAGCAGTCAAGTTGAACAAAGCCAGTTTACTACGGTCAAACACCAGATCAAGCTGAGGATTACCGCTGACAATGGAATTGGAAACGTCACTGACGAGACTGCTTCCTTGTTCCTTCAGCAACAATGCAATCTGATCCGATACCTTCCGTAACCGGTCAAAGTCATTGCACTTGACCGTAATGTCAATATCACTGCTTGAAGAACCGGACATGCTCATCGCTGACTGGGTCGAAACAGACAAAGTAAACTGCGGATACTCTGCAGCAATCTTTCTTGCCTTTGCAATTACTTCATCCAAGGTCATATCGCCCTGTTTTCTTTCTGAGCTGTCCCGTATGGTCACCTCAATCTTTGCAGTCGAAGCAGAAGTACCTGAGAAATAACTGTTCTCCCCGCTTCCCACTGATGTCGATATGGTCTTGTATCCTTGTATCTGATCCATCAGTTCTTTCTCAAACTGCTTGGTGATTGCATTTGAACTCTCCAAATCAGTCCCATGGGGAAAATCCAACGTAAATGTCGTCTGGTCCTGTTCGCTGTCGGAGAACAGTTCAAATCCCATCTGAGGAATATGCATGACAGACAATACAAACAATGCGACTATCACCGCAATCAGCAGGAACTTATGATGGAGTGCCCAACGTACAAAATTTCCATACCCCCGTTCTATGCCGTTGAACATTTTCTCAAGCAAACGGTCAACACCCTTCTTCTGAGCATGCATTTTCTTATGCCCTTTAAAGAATGACGCTGAAAGTGTAGGAACAAGAATCAAGGCAACCAACAGAGAAGCTGTAAGTGAGACAATGACAGTAAAAGCCAAGTCTTCAAAAATAGTAATCAAGCCGTTCATGCTGTTTCGGAAAAGGAGCAACGGCAGGAATACACAGATTGACGTCAATGTCGAGCTGGTTATTGCCCTGCTCATTTCATTTGCACCCAGCTTTGCAGCTATGTGAGGCTTCGCCCCACGCTCCCTGTATGAAAAGATATTTTCCAATATGACTATCGAGTTATCCACCAACATACCGACGCCCAAGGCAAGTCCAGCCAACGAAAGCATGTTGACCGTATGCCCGGTAAACGACATGATGCCAAGCGTTATCAGCAATGAGATAGGTATCGTCAGGGAAATCGTCAATGTTGACGAAAGACTCCGGAGGAAGATGAATATGACAAGGACAGCCAATAGGGCACCTGTCAGGGCAGACTGTGCAACATTGTTGATCGAAGTGCTGACCATATCCGTCGTATCATAGGCAACTTCAAGCGAACAGTCAGACGGGATTGCCTTGTCCAGTGTCTTGAGCTGGTTCCTTACGGCCTTTGCAATATTAAGGGAATTGGTACCGCTCTGTTTCTGCAGCGTAAACAAGATGCCACTTTGTCCGTTGATATATGAATAGGAAGTAGCATCCTTGTAACCTTCCTTTATGTCTGCAATATCTCCGAGCTTGACCTGTACCGACTCCCCATTGCTGTTGGTCTTTGCTGTTACGACGGTATCACGAAGCTGCTGCAAGTCAGTGAAGCTACCCAAGGATGAAAGTGTATACTCAAGTCCATGGTCAGTAACCTGACCGGCATCGGACTTGAGGTTCTGTGCCGCCAAAGCCTGTGAGATCTGGGTCAAGGAAAGGTTATACTGCTCAAGTACCGACAAAGGTACATCAATAAGAATGGCTTTTTCCCTACCCCCACTGATGTTTGCCTGAGCCACGCCATCCAGCTGTTCCAGACCAGGTTGGACGATGTTCTGCGCAATATCCAACAGTTCATCCTGTGACCGTTCACCGACAAGGGTAATACCCATGATCGGCATCAATGACGGATCCATCTGGATGATCATCGGGGAACTCGCCTCATCCGGCAGGTAATTCCGAACCAGATCAAGTCTGTCCCGAACCATGTTCGTCGCTTGGTCAAGGTCCGTGGACTGTGTAAATTCCAGCATAATCATTGAAGTACCGGCAGAAGAATCAGAATACACCTTCTTCAGGCCTGAAATGCCCGAAAAGGTTCCTTCGAGTACTTTGGTCACCCTGGATTCAATCTCCTCAGGACTTGCATTGGTGTCACTGGTTATGACAATGACATATGGCAATGACATATCCGGGAGGGTATCGATCGGTAAAGTCCGTGTCGTATATAGTCCCAGGGCAATCAATACCAAGGTAAAGATCAAAACGGTCTTAGGCCTTTTGATCGAACTGTCACTCAAGCTCATTATTCAGCTCCTCCGTTCTCCACGACCAGGACTTTGATTCCGTCTCCCAACAATGAGGAATTGGAATTAACTAGTTCGTCACCAATCTTTATGTCACCAGACACCTGTACCTTTTCATATGTCGAAAGGCCGACGGTAACCGGTACCTTGGAAATGATGTCATCAGCTCCTATGCGATAGACGAAATCTGTGCCATCCTCGGAAAATAAAGCTGTAGTAGGTATGACAAGGACGTCTTTTCGCTCCTCAGTAATTATTCGAAGTTTGGTATACATTCCTGCAAGGATACCGTCCGATGGAGATGTCAGCTTGACGGTAACACCAAGACTTCTCGTCTGGGAATCCACTACAGGGTCCAGTCTGGAAACTACACCTTTGAAAGTCTTGCCAGGATAAGCCTCGAAGTCCAAGTCGACTTTTTCGCCGACAGAAAGACGGGAAATATACTTTTCCATGACCTTTGCCTTGATCTCGATATCTGAAAGGTCCCTGATATACGCAAGCGTCACCGCAGGTGATACCTGTACGCCTTCTTCCATCATTACTTGGATTACAGTTCCTGTAATAGGTGATTTTACCGGGCTAGGCATGTAGTTCATGCCAGGTTTTGAAGGATCGACTTCGGCAACAATCTGGTCTTTTTTGACGATATCCCCCACTTTCAGGTTGAAGTCCTTCAGTTTGCCTGAAGCTTCACTGTTGATACCGGTAAGCGTCTGGGCATCGACCACGCCATCAACCGTAATCGCAGACTCGATGGTATCTTTTGTAACCGTCGTCTGATATACAGATACAATCGGATTCTCATCAGCAGATGTTTTCTCCGTTGTTGTCGCCGTTGCTGTTTCTTCGGCAGTCTTATCGTCAGTTGTTCCACTGGTTGTCGTCTTGCTGCAAGCAACCGCCAATACAAGGAACAGCATAAGCATCATTATAAATTTAATTTTCTTCATACGTTTCTTTCCTATTTGTTAAAGTCTTGTTTTTTCTACCGTTCAATATGCGGCAGAGGCTTCGGACTGCAACTTCAGTACCGAAGAAAAATATGTATACTGTGCCTGCAGGAGATTGAGTTTTGCCTGGTCATGGCTAAGCTGGGCATCCCGATACGAGGCATAGTCAGTCAGTCCGTTCTCATAGGATTGCTTGGTCAGATCAAGGGTCTTCTGAGCCAGTGCTATATTTGTCTTTGCCAAATCCATCTGTTCCAATGCCGTCTTTGCATCAGCAAGGTTCTTGCTGAACGTCAGCCGTATGTTCTGTACCAGTTGATCTTTGCCGACTTCAAGGTTCTGCCTTGAATTGGCAATCGTCTTGAGTTTGGTCCTTGAACTGCTTCCAGGAAGCATATTGGTAACATTGAAGGCCAAAGTAGCAGAAATAGAACCTTGGTCTGTATGGTTCGTACTGGTCGACCAATCAGTGGTCACATCATATACCAAAGGCTGATACGAAGCAGAAAGTGTAACAGAAGGACAGTAGATACTGGACTTCGTCATTGATTCCTGGCTGTCAAGCATCTGCTCATTTATGTTCAGGTTCTGCAGGTCAGTATCTGCGGCAAGGGCTTCTTCCACCTTGAAGGTATCAAGCTCATGGCCGGTGACAGCGGGAAGTCCGTCGACAAACTCAATCGGAGCATCAATGTCCTCCGTTCCCATGAGGAAATTCAGTGTCTGTTTCTGGCTTGCAATGTTGGCTTCACTGCTGTTGATCGAACTGTTGCTTGAGGCAATCTGATTCTTCAGCTGATAGAGATTGATTTCCGGTACCAATCCGGCTTCATAGGATTTCTGCATGTTGGCAAGTGTTTCCTTTGCCTGTGCAAGGCTCTGCTGCTGGAGTTTCAAGGCCTCTTCCTGCACGACGATGCCGAAGTACAGTTGCCTGATCTGCAAGGCAAGGCTCTTCTTTGCAGCCTGCAGGCTGATCTGCTTGGTATCAATCTGATACTTAAGCAGTTTCAGTGATTCCCACATCGAGGGATGTAGTGAAAGACTAAAACTGAGGCCGGAACTAAAAAAAACATAAGGACCATATGTTGCATAATCTGCTGCCATCCCAGAAGAAGAATCAGATGGATCAATATAATGCATCCCACTCAATGCTTTTGTCCCAGAATTACTCCTTCCTATAGTAGTCGTCGCCTGCAGTGTCGGATAGAACGTGTTGGTAACCCCATCATCCTGCGCTATTTTTGCGGCTTCCACAGAAAGCTGATCTGTCTGAATGGTCAGGCTATGTGTCAAGGCATTTTCCACAGCTTGGTCCACCGTAAGTTTCTGTGCTGCAAGCGTCGGCATCAGTATGGATACTGCTGCAAGCAGAGCCAATATCTTCTTACTCATTTACTATAGCTCCTTCTTCACTGAACTTTGTCAAATTCATATCCACCTTGGCTAACAAGGTCCTCGAAATTTGTCTTTCTTCATCAGAAAAACCAGACATCAGCGAATCTGTCATCTTATGAAGGTTTTCTTCTATCATCTCGACTATTGACTGACTGAGCGGCAACAGAAATATTTTCTGGTACCGTCTGTCTATCTCGGAAGTTTCGACTCCTAGGAAACCTTTCTTTCTAAGCCCATCAACCAACTTGGATACATTCGATCTTGCCATTCCACTACGGGAAGCAAATGCTGCTGCAGTTGGAATAGCATCTGCACAATTCAAATAAAGAATCAGCTGACATTCATTCAAACTGATTCCGTATTGTCTGAGGGATTCACGTATCAGACCAAGCCACAACTTGTGAGCAGCCACCACTTTAAGGAATAGATAATTCGAATTCTCCACTTGATTATCTCCCGATATCTTCTACAAAAATAGTTCTTATTTATAATAGATATAATTAAGAATAATTACTAAAAATATCTGTTACTATTACATATTTATTGTTTTCTTTGCAATAGGTATCATGGCAAATAAATGCAAAAAAATTTTAAATAACGATGCAATTTATAATATTTCTCATCTGAGATAAATAGAAATATATATGTCACCCTTACATCCAATATAGAATAAGTATCACTTAATATTTATGTTGTTTTATTACAGCAAATTAAGCAGAAATACAAAATCTATGCATAAAAACAGGTGTCCGCCAGTAACCTCTTTCTCCTTAGCTCTACAGTTGTTTGCCTGCAACGATTGCAAGCTAAATTGTTATGCTCTATTTCATGCATGACTTATGCCAACTACTATAAATCGTTGCATAAAGAGCATGAAAAAAATAATACATAGCTATCAATTACTTATATATAAATATTATACAGAGGTTTTTGCAAAACTCACGGGTGCCTGAATAAATATTCACGGATGATGCATATCCATGCAGAAGCCATGCCTGACAGCTGCAGGGGATGGGAACCGGCCGCATCACGTAGCCTTCATGGCCTGCCGCAGGCCTGCGCGCACACACAGGACGGACGCCCTCCCGGGTGCCTGCACTCTGCCATCATTTCCGTTCCTTCCTGCTATGCGCTCTTCTTCCTTGCCGCCTGCTGCCGTGCTTCCAGCACCTTGCCCATCCGCTTGACGGTCAGCAGCAGCACCGCAAGCCGCAGGTCGAAACGTGCCCTCGGCCCCCGGCCGTACAGCGCCTTCGGCAGGAAGCACTCCTTCAGCTCGCTGTTGGTGCGCTCCACCGTGGTCCGTGCCCGGTACCTGGCGCGTCCCGCAGGGTCCATCTCCTCCTTGGCCCCGTTGCGGTCGGCCTTGAAGTCGATGAGCGGCACCCTGCCCATGGCAAGCACCCTGTCCCTGACCGCCCCGCTGCTGTAGCCGCCGTCCATGAGGGCATACAGCCAGGTGCACCGCCCTGCGGCGATGCGCAGCAGGGGGATCGCCGGCTGCGTGTCATGCACGCACGCCCCCGTCACCGCACTGGCCACCGGGATGCCGCTGTCGTCCACTGCCAGGTGCACCTTGTAGCCCACGCGCCACTGCATGTGCCCCCTGCTGTTCCGCTTCCCCGTGACCGTGCACCGCTGTTCCAGCGTGGCCAGGTAGGCATGGGGGTCCCCGCTGTCGCGCAGCTGCACCAGGCGTGCCTCCTGCCCCTTCCTTTCCTGCACCGCCTTCTCCCCTGCGCTGCCGGCCTTCGGGCGGCCCCTCCGGCCCTTCTGCCGCTTCGTCCTCACCGCAGGCCTCTCCCGTGCATCCACGGGCGTGCTGTCAAGGCTCAGGTGGCACACCGTCCTGCCTGCATAGAACTGCCTGCACAGCCGGTCATGGATCCCCCGGAAGTCCATCTCCTCCAGCAGCCGTGCCGTCCGCCTGCTCACCGACGACGGGCTGGGTACCCGCCCCAGCTGTGTCACCGTCCTCAGGTTCGGGCTCGACTGCAGCAGGGCAACCGCCGCCGTGACGGTGTCCAGGCGGAAGAAGAGCAGCACCGCACGCACCGCCAGTATGTCCGTCAGGCTGTAGCCCCTGCGCCCGGTACGCCCTCCCGCAGGCCGGGAAAGCCGCGTGGGGACCAGGGCAACCAGTGCCTGCCAGTAGCGCAGGAACTCCACCTCCTTCGGGGTGGGCTCAAGGAAGAAGCAGCCGCACAGGTCCTGCCGGTCGAAGAGGAGGGGTTGCAGTGAAAGGCGATTCGGTGTACTGTCCATGGTAAAGGCTCCTTTTGTTCTCTTTTACAATCAAAGTATATCAAAAGCGAGCCTTTTTTCATACCCTAAAAAGAATTGTTTTTCCCAAAAAAAAAGATGTCGGTGTACCTGTCCTTTGCCGTACGGGGCGGGGCTGTCCTCCCGGCACCATGGCATGCCGGTGCAGCCTTTCCCTCAGTTTCTCCCTCTCCTTTCCCTTCCGGGCACAGGCCGGGAATCCTGCTGAGGAAACTGCATATTTATGCACACTGACCCATCAGCTTCGAGTTTTGCAAAAACCTCTACAAATCAATGTTTTATTTGAATGGATTTTTTTTAAATTGATGCCTCATGGTAATCCTACCTACACAAGGATCAATTAATGGTAAAAAATACCAATATGCGTCTATTATACCAACAGTTTCCATGTTTACATTCAGTACAAGAAAGTTGAAAATACCACAAAGGAAAACGGCTGGACCAATAAAAGGACCAGACTATATGGAATCTACGGACAACTCTTTTCAATCCCCTACATCTGTCAGTCCAACAGCTCTAGGTTTGCTACAATAGCCCTTGTCCATATTCTCCTTTATGGCTCAAACAGAATAAAAAGAAAATGTGGGTATACTTTTCTTTTTTAGTTCTTGAAAGATCTATTTTCAAAGTAATATTATCTACATTGGAAACCACATGAAATTCTATGACAGTACAAGGATTACATATGGACCAGTAGCCTGCAAGTAAGTCAGTTTTCCTACTCATATTAATACTATATGCAGAGTGCAGAAAAAATTAGTTACGTATACAAGGAATTGTCCGAAATTTTGATAGAGAAGTATTGACAAAAATATAGCATTTGTGGCATTGTATGCCACGTCGAGCCGCGATGGGGTCCTAGATTGACTACTGAAGGCTTTATAATGGTGGAAGTAGTTCAATGGTAGAGCGCCAGATTGTGGATCTGGTTGTTGAGGGTTCGAGCCCCTTCTTCCACCCTTGCTTTTTACGAGCGTCCGTAGCTCAGTTGGATAGAGCGCCGGACTTCGAATCCGTAGGTCGAAGGTTCGAATCCTTCTGGGCGCGATGTTTTTTTACAAATTGGGCTGCTAGCTCAGCTGGTAGAGCAACAGACTCTTAATCTGTGGGTCAAAGGTTCGATCCCTTTGCAGCTCATTCCCATCAGCGCACCGCGAGAGTGGTGAAATTGGCAGACACGCCAGATTTAGGTTCTGGTGCCGCAAGGTGTAGGGGTTCAAGTCCCCTCTCTCGCATAAGGACATTGGAACTTAGAGGCGGAGTTGTGCAGCTGATAATATTGCGAAAGTAGCTCAGTGGTAGAGCTCCACCTTGCCAAGGTGGATGTCGCGGGTTCAAGTCCCGTCTTTCGCTCTTAGACAACTGATTGCAGGTTAAGCGATCAGTTGTTTTTTATCATTGGAAACTTCAAAATGAACATTGACAGTATCAATTCAAATCAATCGGACTGCAACGAGAAAACACTATTCGGTACTGACTGGAATTACGATGAACTAAGCACTCAATGCAAAAGACGCATTTTCTCTTCTATATCAAAGAATTACCCTTGGTTATTATCTACATCAGAAAGAAATGCTGTATTGCACTGAAAAAAAATGAAAAATATGCAAGAAGAAAATGAGCGGAAAGAAATATAAATTTCCACAGTCCTTGTCACTTATTTGTTATTTGTACAGGAAGTATAGCCACCAATAAAGATACGCTTTGTCTGGCTATTAGTTCTGGAAACTTGCAATAACAATTAGATATCCTAACAGTGCAAACTTCACAGCCATTGCATACCCTAATCGTAGACAAATCAGCACCACCCCTAGAAGGGGTGGTTTGATCTGAGGCTATAAGCCTCTTCCTCCGACTCGCGCCTCAAGACGCCGGGCATTCACTCCGCTCATCGCCCCCGGTGCCCCTACCGCGCGCTGCCGCTCCAAGCGGCTTACTTATTCTTACCCAACGGATCCTCGTACTCCTTCACGCTCAGCCGGTCCTGGGCTATGTCCTTCAGCTCCTGCTCGCGGATGTACTTCCTTACCTTCGCCCCGTTCAGCCCCACCGTGCCCACCTGGTAGCCTGTCACCCAGAAGTGCCGGTTCCCGAACTTGTACTTCAGGTTCGCATGCCGGTCGAACATCAGGTGCCCCTCAAGGATCTCCACGCCCTTGTGGTCACACAGCTGCCTGAGTATCTCCCCCAGGCTCCTCCGATATTGATTGTAGATTACCTTTCGCCTATACTTGGGTGCAAATACTATATGGTACCTGCACAGCCACTTGGTATGCGCAAGGCTGTCGCTTCTTTCTGCCATCATTTCCTCCGTATGGTCTTTGCTTTCGAGTGAACGACGAAATCTCAGACCGTGCGGAGTTTTCTTTTCAAGCGTGCAACGCCCTTGCCTTCCACCCGCATAGCGGGTGGTTTTCTGTAGCGCCCGTTACACGGCCACTACAGGCTAAAGCCAAGAAAAAAGGGATCCGGACTTTTTGCCGGATCCTTTTGATAGTCCAAATTAAACTAACTCACGTTCTTGCGCATTGCTTCCGCTCACGGATAAGTCAGTGCCATCGAATGTTACGGTTATTGTCTCATTGCTACCGTTGACTATATGGTCATTTGCAGGCAATGCTTTCTTTCAAGTCTTACCGTACGACAATAGCAGTCACCTTTGAATCAATGGAGCCATCTCCGACAATCGTCGGTGTCGTTTTCCCGTTCACCCAGTAACAGGTTTGTTCAATTGTTCCATTGTCCTGATATCCAGCCACACATACCGACTTCGTTGCCTTTTCGGGTTCCGTTGAACACCCAATACCCAGCAATACACATGCGAGCACGGCAACCAGCATCGTTCCTCTCATCCACGTCTTTTTCCTACTGTCTTTCATTGCTATTTCCCTTTTTGAATGTTTCTTAAAAAATCAGATTGATTTTATTTGGTTCAGACAATATGAAGTTGACCCCCTTTGCTTGCAAGTTGACCAACTGTCATAAAATCAATAAAAATACTTTCTTTCTTGTTGTTATTGCGACGCAAATCGTACTGTATAAGCCACGTATCAAATGGCAACAATTCCAGAAGTTTGAGAAATATAAGAAGAATTACTGTCAACAATCGTCGGTGTCTTGCTACCGTTCTTCCAATAACAGGCCTCAAAACCAGTAGTACTGATCTGCTGTACGCCGGCTATATACACATCCCCATCAGCTGTTATTGCAATTGCATCCGCCTCAGAATCACAAGAGGTATCACACAAATCTATTTTGGTTCTTTTTTTCCATACACAGGCTTGAGTTTCATCTTCACCTAAATCGATATTTCCAATTATGTATATATCCCCTGAATCAGCAATCGCAATATCCTTTGCTGAAGAATCAACAGAAGACAGATATTGGGCTATGCCATTATTTTCCCAATAGCAGGCCTCATAAAACCTACTGTTCTCATCATTGTATACACACTGGCAACCTCCCACATATATGAGGAATTCTTTATGGCAATATTGCTTGCATAAGACGCATAGGAATAATCCTTCTGGAGGATATCCGGTGTACCATCATACCAATAGCAAGCTTTGTCATTACGTCCTTCTTTCTTATATCCCACAGCATGGACATGCCCACCATTCAGCAAGATTGCATTTGCCCCGGAGTCATCAGTGCTAGTGTCCAAACTTTTTTCCTTACCATTCTTCCATATACAGGCATGAGAAATAGAATTATCAGCAGCGTCAGCGATATCACCGGCTATATAGATATCAGTACCATCAATTGCAATATCAGTAGTTGTTGAATCATCAGCATCCAGACTTGCAAACGTACCCTCCTTCCAATAGAAGGTCTGAGAAGTCATATAATCTGCAGAAGCTTGTGTTATGCCAAGACATACAGGATCACTTTTCACTTCCTGATCCGATGAGCAACCGGTCAATAGCCATATGCATGTAGACATACAAAAAAATACAAGTATAAAGAACTGTTTGCTTTTTCCCTTTTCCATTGCCCCCCTAAAACATTGATATAAAAGATCAGGTCCTTGCAAATATCCTCAAATCTTGTTTTTCCAATGCCACAAGGTTTGCAACAGTTTCAAGTAAATGAAAATAAGGATACTACGCAAGCATAAGTCAGTACGGTACAGATTTTAATTTACCGTTACAAGTTCTGTAGAGGGAAATACAAGCAAATAGTAAGTTCCCTTTGTCAGAAATCGAATAATGTCGTAAAATAATTTAAGTCCGTAGAATTTTTTCGTAATTATCATGTACAAGGATCACATGATGCTGGCTTAGGTAATGGTAAAAGACATACCTACGACAACAAATATCTTCTGTCTTACGTCAGAAACCTTAGAAACTAACAAAACAAGCAATATAAATACTTGCCTAACAAGTCGATACTTGTAAAATTATTCTACTTTCACTTGACCAAGTTCTTTCCCCATTCTAACATTGTAACAATGGATTTTGAAAAAACGGAACGGAGTGAAAATCCCCGACGGTCCCGCCACTGTAAGCGATGACGAAAGCAGAAACACCATTGTCCGATTAGGATGAGAAGGTCTGTAAGTAGGCATAAGTCGTAAGTCAGGAGACGCTTTCAATTCCATCAATACTCCAGAGGTATAAAGCAATCTCATGACTGTCTCTGAAGTATCAGCTTATCCATCGGAGGCCGCATATGCAGAAGCGTGGAATCTTCTCGTTGGCTCTGTTGGTCTTGGTTGCCATACCATCTGTGGCAGCCGCACAGGACTACACAGATATCGGAACTGCCTATGAGCTTGTCGTCAGCGACAAGGCACTTTCGCAGGCAGAAAAAAACAGTGCTTCAACGGTAACCGTCATTACCAGGAAGCAAATTGAAAGCTACAATGCAGAGAACAACTGCAGAATTGGTCAACAAGGCAATAGGAACGACATTCAATTCCTATGGAGCCTTGGGATCCTTGCAGAACGTACAGATCAGGGGCATCGGATCATCAAAGGTTTCTGTATACCTTGACGGAGCCCCCTCTATCTACTGCCTACCAGAGAACAGTAGATCTTTCTTCCATTCCGGTGAGCATCATCGATCACATTGAAATCATCAAAAGCGGTACCGGTAACCTAGGAAAGGACCAATGCCATCGGTGGCATGGTCAATATCATCACGAAGAAAGGTACAAAGACAGAAAAGCCACTTACAGTTTCACTTGAAAACGGATCATATCTTCCTCTTTCCTATGATGGAGGCAAGCATGCATGGAGAGCTTTGGTAGACAGCCAGAAGCTTGACCTTTCCTATGTCAACTCCATCAATGGACTGAACATTGCGGCAAATGCAGGCGGTATCATTGCCCAGAATGACTATACCTATGAAAACAGCGGCACGACCTATCTCCGGGACAACGCAGGCATGTACAACCTCCATGGAGGCCTCAACCTCAGCGGAACTGTCGCAGAAGGACTTGAAATATCTTCCAATAACATGGCATCCTACCAGAATTTGGGAGTACCAGGTCCTCTCACATCTTTAACACCAGACAATTATCAACATACATTGTTGCTGTCAACGGCCAATACAATAAGGAAAGATTTTAACCAAGGGCCATTGACAAAGCTTACTGGCAATTTTGATTTCACCTACAATAGTCTTTTTTATCACAATACAAAATCATGGGACGGAACCACCTACATAACCAAGGACAGTACACATAACTACAGCAAAGGAACACTCCAATCAGAACAGACTTGGAACTTAGGTGAAGATTATGCACTTACTTCAGGAATCTCTGCTTCCATTGACTATATAGACAGTACTGAGGTCGGTACCCACACCAGGATAGCTCCTTCTCTCTATGCAGATGGCAGCATCTATCTGATGGATGGTACCGTATCCGTCCATCCGTGTCTCAATGTCACCTATCTCAGTGACCTTAGTGAAGTGGCACCGAATGCTTCCCTTGGCATCATCTATAATCTGTCGGATGAAACAGCATTGAAAGCCACGGTTGATTATGCAGAGAATCCTCCTACGTTCAGCGATCTGTACTGGCCAGACAGCGATGGTATGAAAGGCAACACAGACTTAATCCCTGAAAAAGGAATAAGCGGAGAAGCCGGACTCTCATGGAAAAATGGGACAATTTCCTATGAAGGAACAGGATTTGCCAGGAATATGTACGATGCAATCAACTGGAGTTATAATTCCTCATCTTCTTATTACTCACCTGACAACATTGACCACAGCATGTACTTCGGTACCGAGCAATCTGTTAAAATTGCTATCATAGATAGATTGGAACTTAATCTCAGCTATCAGTATAACAAGAGCTTTGACCTGTCTGATGGGCAGACATTATCGGATGATGTTGAAGTATCTGGCATCAGGAAACATACCGCAAAGGCTTCCTTGCAGTATACAAAAGACAAGTATACTGCATCCATTGACGGTGAATATTTAGGGAAAACCACAGGATACTATGGATCAACCATTGATTCAGTTTTCCTGATGAACCTCAGCATCAACGTACAGCTTACCGATGATCTCAAGACCTATGTAGCTGTGGACAACCTCTTGAACGCTTCATATCAGCTGTCAAGTGGCTATCCGATGCCAGGAACAAAGATCCGTGTCGGCGGTAATTGGAAATATTAGAGATGAAGCACACAACACTGTTTGCATTACTTCAGAAAGGAGGAGCGGTCATGTGGCCGCTCTATGCCTTTTTTATTCTGACTGTCATCATTGTAGTAGAAAGAGCAATCTCCTTTACTTTGCTTGCAAGACGAAAGGAACAATTGCCAAGAAAAAAACTGGAAGCCCCTCTTTCCGTCCTTGATATGATCGCAATGGTAAGTCCTGTCCTTGGATTCCTCGGCACCGTCACAGGAATGATCAACGCATTCCGGGCAGTATCGGAAGCTTCAAGCGTCAACCTGCAGATAGTTGCCTCAGGTTTGTACGAAGCTCTTTTTACTACTGCTTTCGGCCTGATCATCTCGATTATTGCAACAGTTTCAGGATTCTTTCTGGATATGGCTGTGGACAAACTATGCGAAGACGAAGACACGACTTAGTCCAGCCAACCGATATCGCATTCCTGCTTATCATCTTCTTCCTTCTGCTTGCAGGTTCAAATATAAGTAGAAGCATCGACTTGAAGACAGGTATGTCTACGACAGCCCAGACCAGACAAGTTGAGCTTACCTTGCATGCAGACGGTACCTTGTCTACCGGTGAAGGTCAGATTACGGAGGCTCAACTAGAATCAGAACTAACTCCTCAGGACACCCTCCATATTTTCATTGAGCCAGAGACTACTTGGCAAAAAGTCGTTGACATACTTTCTATTGCAGAAAAAACAAAAGGAGTTTCATTGGAGGAACTTCCATGAGAAGGAAACGACATACCCCGCAAGCAGCCATGACAGACATAGCCTTCATTTTATTGCTATTCTTCTTAATCATTTCCATCACTACTACATTGCTTCCTATTTCTTTAAAAGAAGCAACGGCAACAGAAACCACAGCTACAGAACAAAAAGGGCCTGTCATCGTCATCGGGAAAGGCGGAGACATTTATCAGGACAATATACAGATTACAAGAGGCCAGCTTCCTAGCACTGCTGAAGAAGTATCTGTTGTCGCAGACCGAGATACTCCTTTCTCAGCTATTGCACCAGTCATCAAGAAACTCCAACAAAATGGTACGAAACACTTGCATTGCATAGTTGAGGAGGAAAAATGAAACCTCTGCATACGATTATCCTTGCCTGTGCCGTTACGGTGACACTTATCCTTGTCTTGTTCATTCCATTACCGGTCCATGAGATAGCAGTTGCTCCCTCAACCGGTGCTACCATAAGTCTGACAAACAGCGTAGCAAGCAATGCCTCATCTGCAGAACAACCCACAGAAGAACAACCCACAGAAGAACAACCTACAGAGGAACAACCTACAGAGGAACAACCTACAGAGGAACAACCTACAGAAGAGCAGCCTACAGAAGAGCAGCCTACAGAAGAGCAGCCTACAGAAGAGCAGCCTACAGAAGAGCAGCCTACAGAAGAGCAGCCTACAGAAGAGCAGCCTACAGAAGAGCAGCCTACAGAAGAGCAGCCTACAGAAGAGCAGCCTACAGAAGAACAACCTGCAGAAGAACAACCTGCAGAAGAGCAACCTGCAGAAGAGCAACCTGCAGAAGAACAGCAACCTGCAGAAGAGCAACCCTCAAAGCAACAGCCTGCGGAACAGCAACAGAATAAACAAATTGAAACCAATGACATCAAAAATCAAGATAAAAAAGAAAAGACATCAGTAAACAGCAGCACTGAAGAAAAAGACAAGCAACCACCTCTACCTACTACTCCAGCAGTATCTGCAATTACAACCCAAGCTGCTTCAGTAGAAAGCAAACAAGAAAAACAGACAATGATAAACGGTTACAACGAACTGTCTGCAGTCGATACCGGACCTACATTTGACCGTCAGGAACTAGCAAGACGAATTTCCTATCCAGCATTGGCAAAAAGAAGAGGAAAAGAAGGAACAGTACTGCTTCGGCTCTATGTCTCCGATTCGGGACTTGTAGAGAAAGTGTCTACAGTACAAGACCCTGGATTCGGACTTGCCGAAGCAGCACGAAAAGCTTTCCTAGGCTTCAAGGGCCAGCCAGCCTTGATCGACGGCAAGACCGTTCCTGTTACCTTGGTATATCCAATAAAATTTTCTTTGAAATAAATCAGAATACAGTCTTATTTTTCTTCTGTACCGGTACCAAGATCTCAAATGCATTTGTCTTCTCACCCCATGCCGTATAACGTTCAATATCGAGGGAATCAGCAAACTCATAACCTGACAGGGGAAGCCATTCTCCCATTATACGTTTGTAAGCCTCATGGATTGTCTGAGGCATTGGACCGCTTCCAGGGAAAATTGCCCAAGTCTGGGAAGGTACTGACATTTTCGCCAATCCTTGCGGAACTGGTCCACTGCAGGCCACTGCAATATCATACTCCGCAGAACCTTCGGCCGTTTCCCTGCAAATACCCAGTAAGCCTGTCGGATCCTCATGGATAAGTCCTATCAATTTCTTCAATACACCATTTTCCTCAATCGTATCCCAAAATCCTGGGATACAGGCATAGAATTCATCGGAACTTTTCTTTCCTGTAAAAGAAATGCCCACAATTTCAAATGCCGGTCTTGTTTCAATACGATAATCCATCTCATGTGCTCCTTGTATGTTCATGGTAAATTTGATCGGGAGATACGCCTTCAATAACGCACTCTCATGTTTTGATGCAGAAGGAGCGATGCCATGTATGCTACGGAATGCCCGGTTGAACGCTGTCGGTGATTCATATCCATATCGCAAGGCAACATCTATCACCTTTCCGCCTTCTTTCAAATCGAAGGCAGCTTTCGTAAGCCGCCGTCTGCGTATGTACTCGGAAAGGGATACATCTGCAATATAGGCAAACATACGAAGAAAATGATAAGTGGAACAGCCGGCAATGTTCGCAGCCTTATCATAGGATATTTCGCCATCCAGATGCGATTCAATATAATCGACGGCCTCATTTAACCTTACAATCCATGCCTTCATGGTCACCACCCTCCTGAACACATACAAGTATGCACATGGACATTGTAGTTTTCCTCTCTATCATTGCACGATTCTGCGAGTAAAGAAAGCAATAAGAAAGCCTTACAATAATACTCAGAAGATAAATCAGATATAATATTTTATATATAACTATATCTTAATACATATTTATACTTAATATATCATATCATAATAGTATTTGATTTTATCAAAACAATATATGCAGGACACGGTTTTCAGCCAATCACAATCCAATCCCCCACCATTTCAGCAATCGGGCCTTCTAAGTTTCCTCAAACCGAGGCTGCTGGAAACGCTTGAAAAAGATGATTACCAACAAGGCGGCAATGGCAGCGGGAATACAGAAAAGCAAGAAGAATGTCCTGTAACCGAAATGCTGAATGACTATTCCGCCTACCATGTCACCGATCATGGTCGGAAGTCCTGACCCGAAGGATTGGCACAGGGATACACCTGCTGCCTGATGGGATTTGCTGACCCACTTTGCAACAAACATGATTGTCGCCGGCATATAGAATCCATAGCTCAGGCATTGGGTACATTGTCCCAAGATAACTCCTGTCATCGAAGGAACCAAGGCATAGAGCAACAATCTGACGACAGTAGCAAGAGCACTGATCATCAGCATGGTGACCGGAGCCACATCCTTTTTCGACATAAGATAACCAGAAAGTACCATACCGAAGATTTCAGTCGTCGCAGCAAGGCTGTTCATCAGCGTAATCTGATCATTCTGGAGCTTATCAACCATATACAAGGAAAGATAACCGCTTGCAGACAACCCCAGCCGAGACAATGCCATGATCACCAAACCGAAATAAAATACACTGTTGCACCATTTCTTTCTCGGATTCGGTACGCCTTTCATCTTCTTTTGCTTCGGACGAATCTCATCCCTTTTTGCAATAAGCAAAGGAACAAAGAAGAGTATCGCCCCGATAAAGATGAACATAAAGATATCATGGTTGTCATCTACATACGGACGTTTCAGAGCCGTCCACAAAAGGCCAAAAAGGATATAGCCGACCGTACCATAGATCCTGACACGACTATATCTGTATGTATCGCCTTCAACCTGCCGCATCGTCGAGACATCCAAGAGGGAAAGCAAGGATTTATAAGTAAAGCCACCCACGCCGATAGCCAGCAATATGATGAAAGTTCCCGGCAGATAATCAATGGCAAAGAAAGCAACGACCATTATGACCGTGCATAAAAGCATGACAATCTTAAGCCGCCCTGTCTTGTCAACCAAGGAGCCTGTCACAATGGGACCGATGATGCCGGCACACTCAAAAAGGGCAAGCAAAACACCAATCTGTGCATAGATAAATCCAGAATTCCTGAGCATGATCTGCAGATACGGCTGGATGATGCTCGAAGATGCCTGGACAAAAAAATACATCGCGCAAAGTGTAGCCATGTCGCGCATTCTAGCGACAATGACAAAACAATTCCAGTAGCAAAGACACTGCCTGATTCAAAAAAAAACAACCCAGTTTCCCGCTGTTTGCCTCACTGGACAAACAAGCATGGAACTGAGCATAAAAGCAGGAACAACACAACTTAGATTTGTTGTATGAAGTGCCCTTTTTCCATAATCATGACATGTTTTCCCGTAGCCGTCACAGCCTCAATATCCAGATCCTGGGAACCGACCATAAAGTCGACATGTACGGAAGACTTATTGCCATTCTTCGTAGCAAAATCCGCATCTCCAAGATTCCTGAAGCAAGGGAAGCCTGTACCGATAGCCATATGGCAAGAAGCATTTTCATCATAGAGAATTGAAGAAAAAAGCCTTTTTGCCTTGGCGATGGGACTGTCTTCATCGACAAGGGCAATTTCACCTATTCGGGAAGATCCTTCATCGACAGACAAAAGTCTTTCAATGGCCTCTGCACCCTTTTTAGCAGAGAAAGTCACGACTTTGCCATCCTTGAATGTAAACCTGACGTTTTCAGTCATTATACCGTATACGGGAACAGGCTTCGTGGACGTGACATAGCCGTTGCATCGGGTCTTGTCGGGCGTACAGAACACCTCAGCCGTAGGGAAATTCGGATAGAACCGACGTCCGTCAGGAAGCATCCCAGGTCCTCCCATCCACATGGCATCAGTATGTAGACCTACAGTCAGGTCGCAAGTACTGCTTGTATAGTGCAGATGGTCCATACCCAGCGAATTCAGATAAGCACACCTTTTATCAAAGATTACGGTTTCCTTATCCCATGCCGCACAGGGGTCATCTGTATCTAGCCTAAGAATCGGCATCAGCAATTGCCAAAGTTCTTCTTCAGTCGCGCCCTTGCCGAGGACTTCCTCAGCCCAGGACGGACTTGGAACACAGATGATACACCATGCATGTCTGTCATAGTCAAGGTTGTCATGCCATTCCTTGGAAACGGCTCTGATAGCTTTCTGTCTTGCCACGCTTTTGGATACCTCACATCCTTCCATAAAATGATTGACTGTATCTATACTCAGAATGGCCCAGTCATTTTTATCGAGGTCAGCATATCTTGCCTCAAGATAATCCGGAATCTTTGCAAACTCTTTTTCACTCTGGATGTCCATCCGCACCCGAAGCAACTGGTCATCCCTGATGGAAAAATCAACTTGAAGAGCTCCCTTCGCGTAGGCCCTGGAGGCAACCAACCTCGCAAAGTCATAGTCTTGCGGAGCACACGTAATGAAAAGCGATTGACCCCTTTTCAAGGCCAGCCCCCTGGTCAGCACAAGGTCCGCATATTTTTCTTGTACATTGTTCATGGAAAGAAGTATCTGCCAAAGCAGAGAACAATGCAACCCGTAAGTTCGGACACCCAACAATACCAAATTCAAGTCAACAGGTTCTCATAAACCTTCTTTCAAGCTCAAAGAAGAAAATAAGAATTCTACCAAGCAATCTGATAAAATAAAAATCAATAAAATAAGTTCATTGCTAAACTAGAGAAATTCATAACTAAAGTTAATATTAACGTTAATTAACGATAATTTATTGGTATATAATCTTATTAAATCTATCGATATTTTCTAGACAATATTAACGTTATGCAATACACTTCACTTAAAGGCAAGACAAATGAAAACAAAGATGGCTGATATCGCACAGGCACTTGGTATATCTACAATCTCCGTCAGCAGAGCCCTTGCAGGTCAGGAAGGTGTCAGTGACAAACTGAAGAAAAAGGTCCTGCTCAAAGCCAGTGAAATGGGCTACTGCAGATCAAGAAATCAAAAAGACTATAAAATCCTCTTGCTTCACCAAAAACCCTTCGTACAAGACAACAGCAATTACAGTTCCATGATCCAAGGAATGGAAAAAGAATTGCAGATGGCTGGGTTTGAATACGACATGGAATTTGTAGATAAAGCAACCCAAGCAAAATCGGCTCCCCCACAAAAGATAACAAGGGGTTCCCGTTACGACGGTTTCATATTCATCGGCCATTTCAACAATACATACATCAATCTGGTCACCCAAGGTTTACGGAATTGCGTGCTCTATACAGGTTATGCCCCTTCTGCTGACTGTGACAGCATCTGGTACAGCTTCAGCAACAGCGGGTACCTTCAATGCAAGTATCTGCTCGACAAAGGGCATAGACGGATAGGTTATATAGGCAACTCCAACGGCTATGCTAGCAAAGAAAAGATTCTTGGTATCGTCACAGCACTGGAAGAGCATAGCCTTCCAGTGGACCAGGAGCTTTTTGTCTATGGCAAAGACACTGCAGAGCAGCAGATGGTTGAACTCATCCAGAAAGGAAAAGGGCCCACGGCTATTATTTGTCAATGGGATTACACAGCCATCAGGCTAATCCAATATCTTTTCGAGCAGGACATACATATTCCGGACGATGTGTCCGTAGTAGGTTATGGGAATACCGAGATGTCATCGTTCTGCATCCCGGCCCTTACTACAATGGGACTGCATATTGACTTTGCCTGCAAAACATCGGTTTCCCTCCTCAGGAAAAGACTTGACGAACCGAACAAGCCTGCAGAACATATCCTGATTGACAGTTCATTCATCGAACGGAATTCGGTACGGCCCCTGAAGTGACAAGACAATCATGCAACAAAGCAACACCAACGGGTGAAAGAATCTTGCTGCGTTTTATCAAAGAACACAAGATTTCTTATATTGCCGGCATAGTGTTCATGCTGTTTTCATCCTATGTTCAGACACTTTTCCCAAAAGTCTTAGGAAACACGGCTGATATCCTAGGTGAAAAAGGCTTCAATCCTGCTGTAGTCTATACAAACCTTTATTATATCCTTCTGATTGCAATCGGCACCTTCGCTTTTACCTACCTATGGAGAAACCTTGTCATTGGCAATGCACGGAAACTTGAGTGCCAACTCAGGGAAAAGCTCTTTGAGCATTTTCAGCAACTTTCCCCCGAATTCTATACCCAGGAAAAAACAGGTGACCTGATTGCCTATGCAATCAACGATATCAACGCAGTACGCAGGACCCTTGGTCCCGCTGCATCCATGTCAATCAACGGCATAGTCGTATGCATATTGTCAATCTACTCCATGGCAAACACAATAGATTGGCGCCTTACGTTGCTCTCACTTCTTCCCATGCCCCTGATCGTCTACATCATGTATGTCATCGGAAAAGCTGTCAAACGGAGATTCAAGAAAGTCCAGGAAACTTTTGCGTCAATCTCAGACCGTGTCAATGAAAACATCAACGGTATCCGCGTCATCAAGTCCTACGTCCAAGAAAGCAAGGAGGTGGAAAACTTCAGCAAGCTGAATGACCGGATGGTAGAGGCAAACATGGATATGGTCCGTGTATCCGCGTCCCTTTCTCCACTGATTGAACTTTGCTTTACGATGAGTTTCGTGATGAATCTGATTTATGGAGGCAACATGGTCCTCAAAGGTATGATTTCCTTGGGAGATTTCGTTGCTTTCAATGGTTACCTTGCAATGATACTGGCACCGGTGCTGTCCATAGGCAAGGTCATTACCATTTTCCAAAGAGGTTTTGCATCTCTTGACAGGCTCAATGGAATACTAGATATCAAGCCACAGATCGAGGACAACGGTACGGTCAAAACTTTCCCGTCTTCAGGTTCAGTAAAAATCCAAGATCTTTCCTTTACCTATCCAGGGACACAAAAGAAGACTTTGGATGATATAAACATAGAGATTCCTGAAGGCCATACATTGGGAATCATCGGGAAAACGGGTTCAGGGAAAAGCACGTTGGCCAATTTGCTATTGAAAACATTCAATGTAGAAGACAACAAGATTTTTATCGGAGACACAGACATCAATGAGCTCAAGCTGAATACACTGCGAGGTGGTTTCGGATATGTCCCTCAAGACAATTTTTTATTCAAGGCATCTATCATTGACAATATAAGTTTCTTTGAGGCTACTTATAGTGATACAGATATCGAAGAAGCCGCTAAGCACAGTTGCATCTATCAGGATATCATCATGATGCCCGACGGGTTTGAGACAAAAGTAGGAGAACGCGGAGTCAATCTCTCCGGTGGTCAGAAACAACGCATTTCAATTGCAAGGGCACTGGTACGTAATCCCGAGATACTTATCCTTGATGATGCCCTCTCGGCAGTAGATACCGTCACGGAAACCAAAATCCTCCACAATCTTCAGGAAGTAAGAAAAGGCAAGACGACGATTGTCATTGCAAGCAGAATTTCCACGATCATGGAAGCCGACGAAATCATCGTTTTTGACAAGGGGCGTATCTGCGAAAGAGGAACCCATGAACAATTGCTGGGAAAAGGAGGCCTTTACCGTGAAATCTACGACTACCAGTTCAGCAATGAAACCTACCTCTCATAAAGTCCATGGACTTTCAAGGCTTCTCAGACTGAACCGTCCTCATCTGAAGAAGATCATTCCTGCAGCAATCTGTGCACTTTTGGTAAATGGGGCACTGCTTGCAAAACCTTATATTTTGAAAATCGTAATTGATGATTTTCTCACGAAACATGTGGTCCAACGCGGATTTTATTCGCTGACAGCAATGGGAATCCTTTACTTTGTCATAGTTGCGTGCAGTGGCATCTTCAGCATTGTCCAGACAAACCTGATCAATAGAGCTGGCCAGGAAATCATGCATAACCTACGCAATCAGGTTTTCAAGACAATCCAGCTTCTTCCACTCCGTTATCTGGACAAGGTCTCCTCCGGTGACCTTATCACCAGGGCCACCAATGACGTAGAAGCATTGAGCGAATTATATACGGACGTGTTGATAGGTCTTTTCAAAGATATATTGCTGGTCATAGGCATCGTTGGAGCAATGCTGGTCATGGATGTGCGGCTTGCGCTTGTCTCTCTTTCCGTACTCCCTGCAATGTTCATGATCATCTTCCTGCTAAGGAAAAAAATAAAGCAGAATTTCAGAAAGATGAAAACTCTCATCGGCAAAATCAACGGTCTCATGGCAGAAAACATAGCAGGTATGAAACTCATACAGATATTCCATGGAGAACGTGAAAAGAAAACTGCCTTTGTGAAATTGAACGATGCCTATTACAAGTCAACTTCCTATCAAGTCTGGATGAACAGTTTTCTCAAGCCGGCAACCATCGTATTTGAAAATCTGGCAGTTGCTCTTCTGATTTGGTATGGAATGGGAAGAATAGCCAACCAGACACTCCAGATCGGCATCCTTTATGCTTTTACTTCTTACATCAAACAGTTTCTCTCCCCTATTTCCGATCTTGCCGACAATTATACCAACATTCAATCGGCTCTCGTTTCCGCCGACAGGATTTTTGAGTTGCTGGATCAGAAAAACAACCTTGAAAACCTTACCAAGGGTACTCCCATAGCTCGTCTGAGTGGAAACATTGAATTCAAGCATGTCTGGTTTCTCTTACAATGACAAAGATTGGGTCCTCAAAGATATCAACTTCTCCATCGAAAAAGGTCAGACAATAGCTTTTGTCGGGAGAAACAGGAGCTGGCAAAACGACAATCATCAACCTCATCAACGGTTTCTATAAAATCCAGAAAGGTGAAATTCTGATTGACGGAATCAACATCGACAATATCCAGAAAGGCAGTTTGAGAAAGAATATAGCAGTCGTACTTCAGGATGTTTTTCTTTTTTCCGGGAACAATAGAAGAAAACATTTCCTTGAATGACAAAATCCCGGTTTCTACCATCGAGGATGCTCTGTTGTTTTTAGGTGCTAAGGATTTCGTCAACGGACTTCCGGGAAAAATCAACGAACCGGTGATGGAAAAAGGTTCCACTTTTTCTGCAGGACAACGCCAGTTGCTTTCCTTTGCACGGGCAATCGCCCATGATCCTTCCATCATCGTACTTGACGAGGCTACTGCAAACATTGATTCACATACTGAGGCTTTGATCCAAAAAGCCATAGAAAACATTTCCCGAAACAGAACTACATTGGTCATTGCACATAGGCTTTCCACGATACGGGATGCAGATGTCATCATCGTCATGAAACATGGCTGTATCATGGAAACAGGAAACCATACCCAGCTTATGGAAAGGAATGGTTACTATAGACGCATGGTCCTTGCAGGAATCCATGGAAATGACAACCCACCCTTTTCTACCCTTCCATATCGTCCTGAATACTTGCTATCATAGAAAGTAATTTCAGTTTCGCCCTTGACTTTTTCCTTGGCCTACTGTTTCCTTGACTCTATCTAAGGAGTAACCATGGATACGTTGATACTCTTCGGTTCAGCAAGAAAAAACGGTGAAACACACAAGATGGTAAGCTATCTTGTCCCATTGCTCGAAGGTACTGTTACAATCGTCGATGCCTATCGGATAAAGGGTATTTCTCCCTGCAGGGACTGCAGATATTGCTGGAACCACCCCACATGCTGCATCAAGGACGGCATGCAGGATATCTATGGTCTGGTTGAAAGTGCACAGGGTATCATCATAGCCGCTCCGGTATATTTTTCTTCAGCTCCGGCTCCACTGAAGTTGATCATAGACAGGTTTCAGCCTTACTGGGCAAAGAACTGCCTGAAAAAGCAGCCTTGGGAGAAAAGGAAAAAAGGAGCACTGCTGCTTGCGGGAGGTGCTGCCAGCTTTGAGAACCAGTTCAAGGGATGCGAAATCCAATATGCCGATGTCTTCAAGGCCTTGGGGGTCGATTCCCTCGGCACGGTCTGCATGAGTGATACCGACCATCGGACCTTGTCTACTGAAGAAAAGACCAAGGATGAGCTGGTAAACTTGGCAAACTTATTGAATATGTAATCGTAATGCGACAAATCCCCATCCGGAAAATCAAAAATCATACCATTGATGGAAAACCAGCTGCTTTCATGTTGCAAGTTCTTGCTCAATTTGCTATCTTTTCCCGTAGTCTGCATTGATAGCTTGGTTTTATTGAAACGCAGCAACGATTTGACTTTGCATTGTCTTTTCAGTATGATGGGCATCCGGGTTTGCCCCTGTGAAAAGAGGTTGCCTGCTGACTGCCCGTTTTCAAGTCCGGACATTCTGAAACTATCAAGCCCCCGGCTTGAATGTAGATATATACTTACAGGTCGACGACCGAAAAGGAAGTAGATAGCATGATTGCTGAAACAAAAATCAAGGAAACAGAGAATTCCTCAGTCGAGCTGTCCATCACGCTGACAGCGGATTCCGTAGAGCAGGCTTATCAGACAAAGCTGACCAAGTATGCGAAAGAACTGACCATCAACGGTTTCAGGAAAGGCAAGGTGCCACACAGCATCATTGAGCGGAAATATGGCGAGTCAATACGTAATGAAGCAACTTTCGACGAAATTGAAAACGGCATGAAAGAGGCAATTGAAGCACTCGACGAAACAAAGAAACCATTGCCGTTCAGCCAACCGGAACTTCTTGACGAAGAAAAGCTCCTGCCGTTCAAGGCAAATTCTGACCTGACCTTTACCGTCAAGTATGACGTCTCCCCGAAACCGGAGATCAAGGGTTATACCGATGGCAAGTACGGTTATGATACCGCAGAAGTCAGTGAAGCTGACATCGATGCCAAGGTAGAAGATTACAGGCAGAAGGATGCCATGATAATGTCCAGAAGCAATGGTGATGAAGCCAAGGCCGATGACATCGCAACCATCGACTATGCCGAAATTGACGACAAGGGTGAAAAGATCGAGGGAACTGCACGTGAAGACTATACCTTTACCATCGGCAAGGGCACAGCACCGTTTGAACTTACGGAAGACGTGGCAGGCATGAAGATGGGAGAAACCAAGGAAATCGAAAAGACTTTCCCTGCAGACTACTCTGACAAAGACCTTGCCGGGACTTCCAAGAAGCTGACCGTCACGCTCAAGGAACTGAAGTACAATGATATCCCTGAAGTCGATGATGAATTTGCCCAGGATATCAAAGAAGAGTACAAGACTGTAGCTGACCTGAGAGCAGGCATCAAGGGTGAACTTGAAACACAGATCGAACAGATTGTAAAGAATGAGAAGATCAAGGCTGTACTTGACAAGATGACCGAAGAAAATACCATCGACCTTCCCCAGTCAATGATCAATGCACAGGTAGAACAGCAATTGAATTCCTATTTCCAGCGGATGGGAGCTACATCCCAGCAGATTTCCCAGATGTTTACAAAAGAACAGCTGAAAGGATTTGCAGATGAAATCCGTCCACAGGCAATCAAGGATCTCAAGGCATCCCTCATACTTGAAACCATCGCAAAGAACGAAAAGCTCGATGCTACCGATGAGGAAATCAACAAGGTCATTGCCGACGAACAGCTTGATACTTCCAAATACCAGAAAAATCAGCTGGATTATCTGAAGCAGCAGCTCAAGTTTGAAGTTGAAAACGACAAAGCCGCGAACTTCATACTTGAACATAATACTTTCACTGAAGAGGCAAAGAAATCCCTTGCTGAGCTGACTGCTCCGAAGAAGGCACCGGAAGAGGAAACGGAAGAAGCAAAAGAAACTTCTGAAGCTGAATAAGTTCCTTTTTTGAGCAAACAAGGGTTGTTGCCAGGCAACAGCCCTTGTTTTTTTCCTAAGAAAACAATAAAAACAAATGAATTTTCAGAGGTTCTGCAAAGCCAGGGATATAAAATGACTGAGTAACCTTTCTATTTTGCTTTTTTTCCAGTATATTGGAAAGGGGGCTGTTGCTCCAAAAAAAATACCGGGAGCTGAACAGAAGCGAGCAATCCCTTTACGGTTAGCATACACGGGGAATGTTCCACCCAAAAATATCGAGGAGTAATTCTTATGGATAGTTTCAATACAAAGACAAGAATGCAGACCATGATCCCGATGGTTGTCGAACAATCCGGCGTCGGAGAACGTTCCTATGACATCTTCAGCCGTCTGCTCAAAGATAGGATTGTATTCCTTGACGGAGAAATCACTGATGAAGCCGCAGATCTGGTCGTTGCACAACTGATATTCCTAGAAAGCCAAGATCCAAACAAAGACATAAGCATATACATAAACAGTCCTGGCGGCAGTGTGACAGCGGGCCTTGCAATCTATGATACCATGCAGTATGTGCGTCCTGATGTCCAGACAATCTGTATGGGACAGGCAGCAAGCATGGGTGCACTGCTGCTTACTGCAGGAACAAAGGGAAAGAGGTTCATCCTTCCCTCTGCTAGGGTCATGATCCATCAGCCTTGGGGTGGTGTCCAAGGCCAAGCCAGTGATATCGTTATACACACGAAGGAACTGCTCCGCATCAAAAAACTTACGATTGATATCCTTTCTCAATGCACAGGCAAGGATCTGGCAACAATACAGAAGGATGTGGAACGGGACTACTTCCTGAATGCGGAAGAAGCACAGGCCTACGGGCTTGTCGACCAAATTATGAGGAGATAACAATGAGAGGAGCAAAAGTCTGTTCTTTCTGCGGAAAGAGTGCTGACAAGTGCAAGAGGTTGATTACCGGCCCCGGCGTCGCAATCTGTGACGAATGCATAGCGACTTGCAACAAGATATTGGCAGAAGATCCGATCGATGATGAAAGTACCGCCTCCCTTCCTGATAAAATTCCGACTCCTCAGGAAATGAAGGCATATCTTGACCAGTATGTCATCGGACAGGATGAAGCAAAGCGCGTCCTGTCGGTAGCTGTCTACAACCACTACAAAAGAGTAAAATTCCAGAAGAAAATTGCTGAAAACGGTGTCGAGCTGGACAAGTCAAACATACTTATGATCGGCCCTACCGGTACAGGCAAGACACTTTTGGCAAGGACACTTGCAAAGAAACTGCAGGTACCCTTCGCCATTGCCGATGCAACGACACTCACGGAAGCAGGCTATGTCGGTGAGGATGTAGAAAACATCCTGCTCAAGCTGATACAGAATGCAAACGATAATATCTCTGCAGCAGAACATGGCATCATTTTTGTCGATGAAATTGATAAGATTGCAAAGAAAGGTGAAAATGTCTCCATTACAAGAGATGTATCAGGTGAAGGCGTACAGCAGGCCCTGCTGAAGATCATCGAAGGAACCGATGCTTCGGTACCTCCACAGGGAGGAAGGAAGCATCCGAACCAAGAAATGCTGAAGATAAACACAAGGAACATCCTGTTCATTTGCGGCGGTGCCTTCGTGGGATTGGACAAAGTCATCGAAAAGAGAGTGGCAACCCAACCTATGGGCTTCGGTGCTACCATACAGACACTTGAAGAAAAGGATCTTTCACAGATTTACAGCCAGTTGCTCCCGGATGACCTGATCAAGTTCGGTCTCATCCCTGAATTCATCGGCAGGCTTCCGATTCATGTTTCCCTTGACAATCTGAGCGAAGATGATCTGGTACGGATAATTACCGAACCGAACAACTCTATTGTCAAGCAGTACAAAGCTTCATTCCAGCTTGATGACGTAGACTTGGAATTTGACGATGAAGCAATCCGAGCAATTGCACACAAAGCGGTCGAGCAGAAAACCGGAGCAAGAGGACTGAGGTCGATAATCGAAAGCATCATGATGTCCATCATGTACGAGATTCCGTCCCTAGGTCCTGTAACAAAGGTCATACTGGACAAAGACTGCGTACTGGGAAATGGGAAACCAAAAGTATTCATGAAAGATGGTTCACTCCTGCAGTTTGCGGAAGCGACCCCAGAGATTACCGCATGAACGACAACTTTGCATTTCCACCATTCAGCAAGGAATTCATCGATACCCTGCATGCATTCAGACACGCTATTGTAGTCGGACATATGAGCCCTGACGGCGATTGCTTCTCAAGTGAAATTGCCATGGAACACCTGCTGAAATCCATAGGGTATACACAGGTATTCCTTGCCAACGCAGGGCCATTTGAAAGGGCTGAAGCAAAGGAAATGCAAAGCAGGTTCCATGCAATGATAACTGACGATATGCTCGCAGCGGATCCTCTGATAGTCATGGTCGACTGTGGAGAAATGAGCAGGATCGGAAGCCTTGCTGAGAAACTGCAAGGAAGGAAATTCCTTGTTCTTGACCACCATACGACTTCCATTGGGAAAAACCTTGGGCCAAGTTACATCCTTCCGGCTTCAGCTTCTACGACCTTGATCATCATGAAACTTTACAAGCAGCTCGGGGTACCGCTTACTGAAGAAATTGCCACTGCATTGTTCTTTGGTTTTGCAACGGACACAGGTTTTTTCAAATTCATTCCAAAGGGCAACGGAGAAGCAGTTAGAATGGCTGCACAGCTCATAGAAATCGGAGCGGATCCTCAGATTACCTATGCAAGGATGAGTAGCGGCAAAGACTGGAAATTCATCCAGAATACTGCCTTGCTCATCAATAGGACAATATTCCTGAAAAATGGTGAAATTGCTCTGAGCTGCTTCTGCCGCACGGATGAAGGTGAATGTCCAAGTGACAACTATTATGAACAGATATTCAAAACTGACGGTATCAAATCCATCATCCTTCTGAAAGAAACAGATGTACATACTGTCGTGCTTGGACTCCGATCCAGCTATGACAGTGCCTTTGATGTAGCCCACTTTGCTTTGACTTTCGGAGGCGGAGGTCATGTAAAAGCTGCAGGAGCGACCCTTGACTGCAGTTTGGAAGAAGCAAAGGAACGGGTCCTGGCCCAACTTGAACTCCAATATGGGAAATAATGAAAGGAATATATGAAAAAGCACCCGGTTACATCCAATCGGATGCTTTTATTTTCCGTTGCTATTTCTGTCCTGCAGCAAGTTCCGTCCCTATCATTCTGGAACTGACAGCAACTACATAGGTGCATACCAAGTCCCCGACAACATTATTCATTGTCTCAAACATATCAAGGATAGGATTGATTCCTAAAGCCAATCCGACAATAACAGCAATCTGATCTGAAGGTAACCCCATATTCTGCAGAATGATGAACAGAAGCATCAACGATCCACCGGGAACTCCACCAGCCCCTATGGAAGCAAGGACCGTAGTCAGCACAAGGATTGCAAGACCACTGAAACCAAGATGCACAGAAAACATATTGGCTGCAAGAATTGCGAAAAATGGCAGATGTACGCAGACACCATCCATGTTGATAGTTGCTCCCAATGGCAACGAAAATGCAGAAAGGCGACTGTCTATCCCCAGCTCATCACTGCTTACCCGAAGTGATACCGGCAGTGTAGCAGCCGAACTTCTTGTAACAAAAGCAGTCAAGGGTGCTTCCTTGATTGCAGAAAGGAAACGAAACGGATTCCTTCGAACTGAAAGAAAAATCAAAACCGGATAAACAACAAGCACCATAAAAGCAATACCTGTTATAACTCCTGTAGTAAGTGATACATATGGCCCGAACAGTGCTGATCCATAGCTTGCAAAATTACAGGAAGTCAAAGCAAATACACCTATAGGAGAATATGCAAGAATCCAATCCACAATCTTGAATATTCCTTCTTTTGCAGCGTCCAGCAAGCCTAGGAGCGACTGGATATTATGTTTGAGACCTTCATCTTTCTTGGGATCTTCTGCTACAAGTTTCAAAGCTAGGCCAAAGGCAATTGAAAAAACAATGATAGCCAGGAAATCACCATTTGCCAATGCTTGGAACGGATTCTTGAACATGCCGACAAACACATCTGCCAGCGCAGAACCTGTACTTGTATCAATTGATTTTACTGCGGTACCGGTTGTCACGAGGGAATTCCATGCTGAAATGCTTGCTCCGCCACCAGGATTGAACAAAGTAGCTAGAAAAGAGCCAACGACAGCGGCCAATACAGAAGTAAGGAAATACCATACGATGACCTTTATACCTACCCTACCGAACTGTCCGGTCGGAAGTGAAGCAGCTCCACTGATCAGGGACAGCAGGATGACTGGAACGACTATCATCTTCAACATTGAAACCAAAACGTTTCCGAAGGGAGAAACCCACGCAAGATACCCACTGACATCAAGCTTGGACAACCAAAGCCCGATACCGACAGCAAGACCAAGTACAAACGCAACCAGAATCTGTACAACCAAATTTTTTTTCATATCCACCCCAATACAACTTATATGGGTTGCATGGTACCACAACGGACACGCAAATAACAACTGTATCCAGGTTCTCCCCGCAACTCAATCAAGACAAAATCTAAAAATGTCTCTGTGATCAAGTTACTGTTATTTACATTCCACATATCTATACTGCAAGTAGATAGTTGATTAAATCGGAGTATAATATGAAACATATAGCAAAAAGAATCTTACTGGTATTATTGGCCCTGTCAGCTTTGCCAGCTTTTGCATTTGCCCAGGGGCAAACAGAAAGTCCACAGGAAAACAACCAAGCAGTTTATCACACTATTACACCTCAGGAAGCAAAAAAGCGTCTGGATACAGACAAAGACATAATCCTGCTTGATGTACGGACAGAAAGTGAATTTACCCAAGGACACATTCCAGGAGCCAAGAACATTCCACTCCAGGAACTGAGCGATGTCGCATCGGCCCAATTACCAAACAAAGATGCTACGATTTTTGTCTATTGCCGTTCGGGCAACAGAAGCAAAACCGCATCCAAAGCTCTGGTCAAACTGGGATACACACAGATCTATGACCTAGGCGGTATCATAGACTGGCCATACGAAACCGTAAGTCCTTGACAGTTCCTAGCCCTGAAACTTTCCAGCTTTTTTCCTGCTGAATATAACATAGGAATAGACTACAGGAACCAGCGTCATTGCAAGGATGACTATGATGAAAGTAGCGGTCAGCAACATCTTTGGAAAAAAGATAGAAGAGACAAAGACACCTATGCCCCCTATCACCCATATCGGTGCCGCCATGCGATGGGTTCGGTTCCATACATCCTCATCAGCAAGTGTCCATGGAGTCTTGATACCCATAGTATAGTTATGCTTGAACTTCGGCATATAGTTACCGATAAGCGCAAGGAAACAACCTAGTGCGGCAAACAGAATCCTTACCATATCCAAGTCATGCCCGCTTGCAATACCTACCATCAGGAAAAGCAACAGGACAAAAAAGGCTGTCAATGCAACCCTGAAGATATCAAAGGCTCTCCTGAAGCGATCATAGTTTTCACTCTTCGGATCAATCCTTGCTATGAAAGGCACAAGGAAGTTTATGGCTACGATCAAAGCAAACAGATACCAGAGGGTCCTCTTGCTTCCGTAGCCGTCCACTTTTCCTCCGACTCCCCAATGTGTAGGTATGGTCGCCGGCAATTTTCCATACGATATGGCCAATACCAAGAAAGCTACCACAAGCAGGCAACATATCAAGAGAACAGTCTTCTTATCCCTCATCTTTCCCTCCCTGACCTTCATCAGGCAATTCATCCGATGCTGAAATTCCCAAGAAACCGGCAAGCCAGTCCATGACATCTTCCATAACAGAGGTATTCAATTCATAGATAAGGCTGTTTCCCTGCCGTGTGTCACTGACAAGTCCTGCCTGTTTCAGGATCTTGAGATGATGTGAAAGAGTTGCACCCGTTATATCCAGGTCAGATAAAATCTCACCCACGGATTTCGGTCCTCCCCTGAGCAGTTCCAACACTTTCCGTCGTACAGGATCACTAAGAGCCCTGATGGTATCCTGCAACATGTCATGTCCTCCATGCCCTTCCGTTTTCTTCAAGTTTCCTGCCGGCCATCCGGCAGGAAAACAATCAAATTTATTTTTCTGTTGTCTTGACCCATGTTGCAATATCTGTAATTACCATGGGATCGACATGCTGCGGTGTATTGTACAATGAAACATCAGGTGTACCAGTCGGTGATATCTGACCAGGCATAAACAGATGGCTCAAACCATCATAAAGCCTGAACGTGACATTGTCCCGTCCCATCAAGACAACCTGCCACAGTTTATAATCTTTGTCAAAGGGAACTTGGAAATCCTCGTTGCCTTGCAGGATAAGCATCGGCAGATGTACTTTCTTGATGATATCCATACCATGGATATCATCAAGACTCTTCCAATAGGACGTAGGAGTTCCCATGATATAGCCACTTCCGCCATCATCCAGCGTCTTCGTCTTTTCCAATCCAGCCGCAGCTTGGTCAAGCAAGGCTTTCTTCTGTTGAGCTGAGTAGGAAGGCTGTGCGTTGATCATAGCCTTGTTCTGGTCAAGCATTATATCCTGCAGGCTCCGCAGGGAACCTGCCATGGAAATGATACCCTTGACATGAGGATTGTCTTGTGCAATCTTCGGAGCCAGCATGCCACCAAGGCTATGTCCAAGCAAATAGATAGCACTCCCGTCAACCCTGTCGTCAGCATACAGGAGGTCTACTGCAGCTTCTGCATCATCCAAGACCTCATATTCCACGGTAATACCTGCTGTGGCCCAAGGATACTGATAGGTACGCTTGTTATATCGTAAGGAAGCAACCCCTTGCTCTGCTAATCCACGGGCTATATCCTTGAACGGTTGGACAGGAACCTTTCCTATGGATTCATTCATATCAGACGAACCTGAACCTTGCACCAAAAGTACGACAGGTGGCTTCTTTATGCCCTTAGGCAGGGTCAACAGACCTGGTAATCCCTTTTCTCCGACTTTCACGGCTTCTTCTTCCCATGCAGCCGTACTCTGAGGTTCAGGTACTTCCTTCGGAATGGGACTGATCAGTATACCTGCAGGCTTCTCTTCACTGTCAAAGCTTATTGTTATCCTGAAATCAAAAAGCGTACCCGCTATAGAAGTCACGACACTGTCATACTGCCCCTGCTTGACATACTGGCTGCTTAGGATGTTTCCTGCAGAACCGGTTATCTGTTGCTGAAGCATGACCCAACCCTGCTGCAATTGAGCTTTGCTGATACTTTGAGTCAGCTTCTCTGCCGCATCACCGTAGAACGTAGTAAAATTTCCTGCAAAAAACTGTGAAATGTAAGCTGCAACCCGTTTTTCCAAAACTGCACCTTTGTCCTGCTGAGATGGTCCCGACTGAACCGCAGGTCCAGCAGAACACAGTGCCATTGCCGCCAACAGCAAGGCCAAAAAGGCAAATGTCTTTTTTTTCATTGTTCTTCTTCCTCCATTGTCCACCATAGGCTCTTCCAGCCTATGGAAAATATATGGGATAAAATAGACAAACATCTAATTAGATAATCATCTAAATACTATCCATAGGGACAAGACATGTCAAGCAATGAACAAGGACTTATCCGATATAATAATTTTGCTTGCACGGTAGCATAAGTGCGTGTTAGTCTACTCGTATGCCGATACTTCGGTACGAGGTCGCAGGCATAGCCTGCAAAGGAGAGTATATGAAAAAACGGTTCTTATTGCTGCCGTTGGTGCTACTGGCTGCAATCAGCTCCCTGTTTGCACAAGCGCAGATTGAACAGGTTGCTGAAAGACAACCTGTTACCATTTCCGTAGTAGCAACGACGGATGTCCATGGGGATATTTACGGTTTTTCCTATGAAAACAACAAGGAAACCAAGGATTCTGGACTTGCCAGGGTCTATCCTTTCGTCCAGGAAGTCCGAAAGGAAAACCCTACAGGAACCATACTTGTGGACGACGGTGACATGCTGCAAGGTACTATCCTCACGGATGACATCTTCAACAAGACAGACGGACCACATCCCGTCGTACAGACAATGAACTACATGGGATACGATGCCATGACTCTCGGCAACCATGAGTTCAACTTCGGACTTGGACTCATAAACAGGCTCATTGCCCAAGCAGACTTCCCCATTCTGGCTGCAAATGTCACCTATAAAGATGGCACACCGTTGGCAAAACCATATACCATCTTAGAAAGAAATGGACTACGTATAGCCATCATCGGCTTGACTAATCCGAATGCGCCACGATGGGACGGAGACAAAGTCGCTGCATTGACTTTTACTTCCGCAGCTGACAGCTGCAGGAAGGTATTGGACGAACTCAAGGGAAAAGCCGACATCTACATTGCCCTCGCCCATATGGAAGAAACTCCTGAATATGATATCGAAAACGGCTCGGACAGCGGAGACAAGATAGCTGAAACCTGCCCGGAACTGTCTGCATTGATGCTTGGACACTATCATATTGACGCAAATACTGTAGTCAATGGAGTTCCTATCCTATCCTGCCAAAAAGGTGGCAAGGACGTTGCCAGGTTTGATATCCACGTAGGACCTGACAAGAAAGTCACTTCAGTGACCGCTACGCTGACAAACACAAAGGATTACCCGGCTTCTGACGAAATACGAAACCTTCCGTTCGTCAAGAAAGCCCAGCAAGAGACAGTCGATTATATCCATAAGGGAATAAAGCTGGCAGACGGATCAACAAAAGGCGGCGTACTGGGAGAAGCAACCGCAGATTTCCAACCTGCAAATGAAATCAAAGGCATTCCACAGGGTAAGCTTGAAGATACTGCAGTAGTGGATCTCATCAACAACATACAATTGGCTGAAAGCGGAGCCGATGTCTCGGCAGCAGCACTCTTCAAGGATACCAGTGACCTACCGAAGGGACCGCTCAACTATGGGAATGTCTTTGATATCTACAAGTATGACAATACGTTATATACGGTAGTCGTCACAGGGCAAGAGTTAAAGAACTACATGGAATGGGCAGTAAAGCACCTCAACACCTTCAAACCAGGCGACCTTACCATTTCCTTTGACAAGGATATACCAGGTTATCTGTACGATATGTTCCAAGGTGTAGACTACCAAGTCGATATCAGCAAACCGGTAGGTCAGCGAATCGTAAACCTGACATTCAAGGGCAAACCTCTCAAGATGGACCAGAAACTGACCCTCGCTGTCAACAATTACAGATATTCCTCTGCCTTGAAGGCACAGCACCTGGTTGCCGGTACAAGGAATTGGGAAAGCTCGGCATCAATCAGGGATATGATTGTCGCCTATCTGCAGAAACATAAGACGATTTCTCCTGAAGTCGACCACAACTGGAAACTCATAGGTTATAGTTGGGATAAGGATTTGCATCAAAAGGCAGTACAGGAAGTCAATGACGGCATCCTTGAAGTACCTTATTACAGAAGTCTTACTGCAGCAGATCTCAAGTAAGCACCTGCAGATTTGTCAATTTTTGTTTCAGAGACCATAGTGCGCTATGGCCTCTTTTTTTTACCTAGTCCTAGGAAAATCACAGGTATCATTGGAGTCAAGATACCAGATTTTAAAAATTAGCTTAACAAACAACAGGTAGTAACGCCATATTTCGTTGGCATAAGAATTGCGTTGGTTTACTCATCTTCCTTCAAGGGAAAAAAGGAGAAAACCAATGAATTACTACACGGCAATGCCTGATCTGGCATCCTATGACTGGACACCTCTTACACGACTCATAATGAAACGGAAAGCTGCACCTCTCAACAAAAAAGAAGAAACACTTTTGCAAAGGGAACTGCAGCTGCTCATCTACAGCATGACGCTCCAATGGCATATCCTGCCGGAAGATGACGCTTCGGGATTCTTGCTTTCTACGCTTCCGAATATAGAAAAGATCCTAAGCAAATGGAACAGTAGCAAGGGAACCTTCAAGAATTATCTCATCGGTTCAATCTACAAGCTCGCAAGTTTCCACAATCTGAGGAAATATTCCGACAAACAAAAGGAATCAACTTATTTTCTTCTGATGCATAACACAAGGACCGAACAATCCAACTATGCGGTATCTACGAATCCCGACGGTACAAAAGAGCTGATCATCAGCTCCTCGGACAAAATCTTTGAAACAGAACCTGCCTACGGACTTTCATCCTATGCATTGCTTGAAACCAACCTGCAGGTCCAAGCAAAATCAACATTCAAGCGAATCGTCAAAGCGACACATAAGCCCTTGGATACAACAAGCTGTAATTTTTCCCCGACAGAGCAAAGGCTCCATGAATATTTGGCAAAGAAAACCGACAGAAGAGCCATCCTGCTGTATTTTCTTACGTTCACCTATGATGCCATGGAAAATCTTATCCCGACACTTGCCTCCCTCTTCAATATCGATGAGGATTGCATGCAGCTTCAGTTCCTGTCTCTCAGGCCTTTGGCACTCAAGAAAATCTTCGACCATGAGTACAGAAGGAACATGAGCCAGAAACATCTCAACAGCATGATCATGCATGTCGAGAAAAGCAAGGATATTGAGCTGACAGTCCCTAAAAAAGAACAAATAGATAAGCAGATACGTTCGACAGGTTCATTGTTCAGAAAATCGTATGAAGCAAACAAGGAAATTCGAATATCACAAAATCAGCTTGCAGAAGTACTTGATATCAGCAGAGGTACTATTGCCGGTTACATCGTAAGAGCAAAAAAGATACTCAAGTCTTGTCTTGATGGAACTTCGGCGGTATCTTACTCAATATGAAATATCTATTGGCAAGTTCAAACAAACACAAGTATCAGGAACTGATCGCACTGCTTCCATCCGTGACTTTGGAGCTGGCAGAAGGTCTGGAAGACGTCAATGAAAATGCCAAGACATTCCTCGGCAATGCCTTGATCAAAGCAGAAGCAGCCTACCGTCAGTTCCACATGCCGGTGATTGCAGATGACTCAGGTCTCTGCGTCTCCGCATTGGGAGGAGCACCTGGAGTGTTTACTGCCCGTTATGGCAGTGATGTACTGCACAGGCTTCTGGACAGCAGCGAACGCAATGCCTATCTGCTGAAAAACATGCAGGGAATTACAGACAGAAGTGCAAGTTTCGTCTGTTGTATTGTTGCTTACATTTCTCCTTACAGAATCTATACGGTAAGTGAAGAAGTCAAAGGCAGCATCGCAGAAAAACCTATCGGTGCAGGAGGTTTCGGTTACGATCCTGTCTTCGTGCTTGATGACATCGGCAAGGCAATGGCCCAACTTACCGAAGAAGAAAAAGGACAGCATAGTCACCGTGGAAAAGCAGCAAGGGCAATGAATACGCTGTTGGCTACATTGGAGGAGAACTAAGATGAAAAGAAATGAACAACAGGCAGGTGATACATGGGACCTGTCACCACTATTTGAAAGCAATGAAGCATTCTATGCTGCACTGGAAAATTTCAAGACGACTTATCTTGCAAAGGCAGGAACGATCAAAGGTACCCTCTGTTCAAAAAAAGGCATCCTGGATGGGTATGATTTCATAAGACGTTCATCTTTGCTTCTGGAACGTCTTGCCCAATATGCGCAACTGAAAAACAGTGCCGATTCAAGTGATATGGAAAACCAAAAGATGCTTTCCTATCTCATGATGACAGCTTCTTCCTACATGCAGCAACTGGCTTTCTTTGATACGGAAATCCTTTCAAACGACGAAAAAGGACCTTGAAGCCTATATCGCAGACAAAGATTTCAAGGATTTGAAAAGGACACTTACCGATCTGCTCAGACAGAAAAAACATATACTTGACGAAGAAGGTGAAAGGCTCCTTGCCGGACAGATGGAAGTCGGTAGCAAAGCCTCCAAGATATTCCAGGACCTGACCACCAATGATTTCAACTTCGGAACAATTGATGGCAAACCACTGTCAGAATCTACATTCTCCCTCTTTCTCAAGGATTCAGATGAAGGGTTGCGCAAACAGGCATATAACCAGCTGTACAGTGAATATGAAAGCCATAAGTATACGTTGGCCAACACCTATGAGATGCAGATCAAACAGGACATCTTCGTGAGCAAGGCAAGAGGCTATGCTTCTACCAGGGCCATGAAACTTTATGACGACAATGTTGACGAGAGTGTCTATGACAACCTGATTGCACAGATCCATGAAGGCTTTCCTGTCCTACATGATTATTATGCACTCAGAGCAAAGCTGATGGGAAAAGACAGATTGCATCATTGGGATGTATATACGCCTTTGGTCGAAGGTTTTGAACGGCACACGACATATGATGAAGCCGTTGCAATTGTTGAAAAGGCTTTGTCACCATTAGGCAAGGAATATACCGATACCCTGAAGAACGGTCTTACGGCAGCCCGCTGGGTCGACAAGTATGAAAATGAAGGCAAACGGCATGGAGCCTTCTCAAGCGGAACCTATGAGTCATACCCGTACATTCTTCTCAACTACAAGGAAGATGATATGAGGGATATCTTTACCATAGCCCACGAGGGTGGTCACTCGATGCACAGCTGGTATGCCACCCACAACAATACATTCTTTGATTATGACTACACGATCTTTGAAGCTGAAGTTGCCTCAACTTTCAATGAACAGCTGCTTGCTGGCTATCTGCTGGATAACAGTACAAACAAAGCAGAAAAAGCCTATCTGCTGGGCAAGCAACTGGATGACCTCATAGCAACATTGTTCAGGCAGACAATGTTTGCCGAATTTGAACATCAGGCACATTGCATTGCAGAAGAAGGTAATCCTCTGACCGTTGATGTACTCAGAGACGTCTACAGGAAACTGCTTGAAGCTTATTTCGGACCGATGATGGAGTTTTCGAATCTGAGTGACATGGAAGGACTGCGGATCCCACACTTCTATTCTTCCTACTATGTCTATAAATATGCTACGGGTGTCAGTGCTGCTATTGCATTGAGCAAGAAGGTGCTTGGTGGAGGCCAGGACGACCTTGAGCACTATAAGGCATTTCTGAAAAGCGGCGGTTCCAGATATCCCCTGGATTCCCTGCGGCTTGCCGGTGTCGACATGTCCAAGAAGGAACCTGTGCAGGCAGCAATTGCACATTTTGCACAGTTGCTGAAACAATTCACTGCATTGATTTAATGCATGTTTACCAAACAGCAATGACCGCCAGGGAAATCTTTCCCTTTGGTGGTTTGCTGGCTGGTCACATTTGATCGCCCGGTCAAAGTCTGAAGCCTTTGCCGTCCCCGATGCTGATACCGATTCCCCTGGCAATATTTACCATCTGATGATCAGTCGGTATATATTTTGTCTTTCCCGCAATATCACTGAGCAGGTTATAAGTAATTTTGTCATCTTTTATGGCAATTGTAGTACCGAACTTGCCTTCCATTGCCAGCCGTCCGGCATAACTGCCCATTTCAGAAGAAAGCAATCTATCGTAGGCACTTGGATTTCCGCCACGCTGCAGATGTCCAGGCACGACTATCCGGGTTTCTACTCCACAGTTTTCACTGATATACTGTGCAAGGAATTTTGTCGATGTAAGCTCCCCTCTTCTGGAAGCCAACCGTTCGCCTTTCTTCATCTGGCTTTCAGCTTTTGTCATTGCACCTTCTGCTATGGCAATGATATTGAAGGCACTGCCTTTTGCTATACGGCGATTGACTGCCTTTGCTACCTCCTCCGGTTCATAGGGAAATTCCGGAAGCAGGATGATATCTGCTCCACCTGCAATACCAGCATAGAGCGTCAGCCAACCGACTTTGTTACCCATGAGCTCAATGAGCATGGTCCGGCCATGGCTGGCTGCGGTGGTATGGATCTTATCGATGCAGTCGGTAGCAATATCAACTGCCGTATGGAAGCCAAAAGTAACATCAGTCCCCCAGATATCATTGTCTATCGTCTTGGGCAGACCAATGACATTCAGACCGGCACGTGAAAGCAACCCAGCTGTCTTATGGGTTCCTGCCCCGCCCAAGGTAACCAACAGATCCAGTCCAAGGTCCCTGTAGGTCTTTACCATCATATCGAGCTTTGATACCCCGTTACGATCTTCTACGGTCATCTGCTTGAATGGTTGGCGTGATGTACCAAGGATAGTACCGCCGACATTGAGAATACCTGAAAAGTCCTTGGCCTCAAGTACCCTGGTTTCATTGTTGATAAGGCCGGAATATCCATCCGTGATACCGATAAGCCGCACTCCGTTCATCTGGTTGAGGACGAACTTCCCGAACCCTCTGATCACCGCATTCAATCCCGGGCAATCACCACCGCTTGTCAAGATACCTATCTTCATTCCCATATTTGCTCCTTTTCGATATATACTCTCTCCTTCATCATAGAGGAGAAAAAGGCCATCACGAAAGAAAAAAATCATATATGCAGAAAAATCAGCCCCACTCCATCGTTGGAGCAGGGCTGATATATTACAATGCCAGACTTCCCATCGGATCCCATGGTTCCAAAACAATTGGTTCCAAGGCAAGCATCTGTTGCTGGTCGGCAGTCAGATACTTCTTGTCTATGACAATTTGATATACAAACTGGTCAAACCAACTGTCAGACATGACAAAGTATCCTTTGTCACCGGGTTCTTCTCCCCAACTGTTCTCGACTTTCCAACGATCAGGTTTGCCATTCTCATCAAGATTGACGCCGGTAAGGACCATGGCATGGGTCATGCGGCTGTCACCATAGTCAAGCCTTTGTGCTTTTGTAAGCGGAAAATCAGTGGAGAACAAGCCTGAGATATCATGTATGCCCACATCCATGATGCCGGTATCACGATCACTGCACTTGCCGACATCCGAACCGAACCAGACCACCTTGCCATCCCGCATCTGGGCCAAAGCCGCCTGTTTCAGCGCATCAACAGAAAGGTTGAGATATCTCACAGGCCTGCCACCTACGACATTGCCCAAGAACCTGACGGTATACATCTTGTCATAAGGTTTGTCAGCTGTAGGAGCATTGATCAGGCTGATATACCTATCAAGATCCATGCTGACATATTCCTTGTAGAACTGCTGTGGCGTAATATCCTTTATCCTGATGAATTTGTCATCCTTGTCCCTGGTTTCAAAGGTAAAGGATACCGGCGGCTTGCCAAGGCTGATAGACAGCATCCGATAGACAGTTGCAATCATATCACCCTTCATTGCATAAAGCTTTTCCTCATCGGCCCCGTCCTTGGCAGCCTCACGCAGTTCACAGGCAAAACCTCGGAGTTTCGTGGTTAGCAAGCCATCCATAGTACGGGTTTCTGAAGATGATTTACTCTCTCCCATGCATTGTTTGGGTACGACACCATATTTTCTTACCAGATTGGCAAACATATCCCATTGCCCGCCGTCTCCAAGCGGATCGGTCAGCAAGAAAGCAACAGTTCTGCCGGACAAAGGCTCTTCCAAGGTCTCTATGATATTTTCCAAGAAATAATTGGATTTCTCCAATTTGTCATAGAACAAAGGATAGGATTGCGAAAGCTCGAAATTTTCAATATTGAGTTTCTTCATCACTTCTATCCGCATGACATTCAATGCAGAAAACATCCAGCATCTGCCTGATTTTTTCTGATTCGTTACTTTTCCAGCTTCAATCTGAGTTGAAAACTCATGTACTGCAGCGGCTTCATCCCCCTTGACAAGGCAAGTCGGAAAAATGCCATTGTTGACTGTAGCATGCATCAATGCTCGATTTTTCTTCATATCTTCAAACGCTGACTCAAATGAAGCCAGGTTTTCTGTAGCAATTGCTCTCACTATGATTCTCCTTTGCAGGTAGGCTGTATCCTATGCTACTGACACAATAATTCTGATTGCCATCAATTGCAAGCAAGCCATACTTCCGTCACTCCTCTGGAAGCAAAGAAAGAAATACGATATAGTCATGAGAGTCGGGAATGAAGTTCTCCCTTGGCATAGCCAGAAACGCAGCTGCTGATGACTTCTGAATACTACAGAAAGGATTTTGTACATGAAAAGATATCTGTTAATCGGATGCGGCGGTTTCCTGGGAGCTTTTTGTCGTGGCGCTGTCAAAAGTTTGGATTGGCCAGCAACTTTCGGCTCTTTCCCTTTGGCAACGTTGCTTATCAATCTGAGTGGTTCGTTTATTCTGGCCTTCATCCTGACGGTCACCCTTGAACTATGGCAGGCCGATCCAGATTTTCGCAATGCACTGACTGTCGGCTTCTGCGGTTCATTCACTACATTTTCAACATTTACGAAAGAGTTGTTCCATTTGTTGTCCCTAGGAAAATTGGTACAGGCAGGTCTTTATCTTGGTCTTTCCATTGCCATAGGACTGCTGATGAGCCTTGCCGGCATCTATCTTGCCAACTTACTCGCAGAGCGTCATGTCGAAAAGCCACGTATGCTGGAAAAGGAGGCAAAGGAATGAACATGCTTATCCTGATTGGTATCGGCGGATTTTTCGGCAGCATATCAAGATATATATTGGAACATGCAATTTCCTCCAAAGTCATGTCAGTCTTTCCGTTCGGAACCTTTACCATCAACTTGTTGGGTGCCTTTCTGCTAGGCATCGTTTCGGTAATAGGACATGGAAGTTCCTATGCCCTCCTCGGAGACGGGTTCCTTGGCGCTTTCACGACTTTTTCCACCTTTACGTATGGAGCTTTCCAATTGATGCTCAAGGGAGAACATTACTACTGTTTTCTTTACGTCTTTGGGTCTATACTATGCGGTACGGTGGCATTTGTCGCCGGGTTTGCCATAGGGCAGGCTATCTAGTATTCAAGGAGGTAATTCATGACAGTCACAGATTCTTGTCAGTTGTTACGAGTATATGTCAGTGAAGATACCCGCTATAAGGGTCACAGCCTATACAACGAAGTAGTATTCCTTCTGAAAGGAGAAGGTATCTGTGGTGTAACCGTCTATCGAGGCATTGCAGGCTATGGTGAAGGCAAAGTACTTCATACTACCCGGTTCATCGAAATGAGTTCAAGTCTGCCTATTATCATCGAAGCGGTAGATACCAAGGAAAAAATCACCGCAGCATTGCCGAAAGTAAAAGAAATGGTCATGGAAGGCCTCGTGATAGTCCAGGACATACAATTGATTTCCTATGGCAAAGCCAATCAGAAAGAAACAAAATAAGGAGCAACAACATGGATAGTACTACGACAGGAAGCTGCGTTGGCGGCTGTATGGGAAAAGACAGAGTCTATAGACAGGACTTTCCTTTTTATTCTTTCAATGCAGACCGCCATAACCAGGCAGATCTTGTCTGGTATTTTCAGATTCTCCAGGAAATCAGCCTGAAACATTCACAGCATGTCGGTTTGGGATGGGAAGAGTTGGAAAAGAAGGGTCTTGCATGGGTTGCCTTCAGAAATATCATTGAAATTGACAGATATGTCAGGTGGCCGCAGACGGTAAGGGTCGAGACATGGGCCGGCAGCATCTACAAGCTCTATTTTCCAAGGATGGTAAGGGCTTTTGACGAAGCAGGAAACAGACTGTTTGAGTCCCACAGCTACTGGTTGCTCCTGGATAGAAACAGACATGGCCGTCCGGTACCGCCTGCACCTTATCTTGCTATCTATGGTGTTCCTGAAAGTACAGATTTCAGCAGACCGACAGGCTTCCCTTCTCGCCTTGTCCCAGACGAAGAACTCCCACAGGCCAATGTGTTCATGCCACCGATCCTGTACCAGGATACGGACTTCAACATGCATGTCAATAACATTACCTATGTAAAGTGGTTCATTGAGTCTATGCCTGAGACCTTCAGGGATACCCACAAAGCCTGTTTCATGGATATAAACTGGAACAAGCAGACATTTTCCAGCGATGTAATAAAGATCATCACATCAAGCAAGGATGGTACAATGCAGCAGGATTCCTTCCAACACTACCTTGAAAAGACTGATAAAGAAGGAAACACCACCATTTCCAGTTGCTGTATGACGAAGTGGAAGGCACGGGAAGAAATGTCCTGAAAAGAACGAAGTCCGTCTATCGGGTCAACCGATGGATGTCCTCGCCCTCCAAGCTGAATATCCATGGAATGGAAAACTTTGCTGTCAGCAATGCCCATTCCTGCGGCAGGATCCGGCCATAATCGAATTTTTCCTGCAGGTTCAAAAGGCATTGCAGTAAATAACGCTCATTCATCTTTACTGCAAAGATATCCTCATACATAACCGGATGGCAGGAAAAATGATGACTAAAATGTTCCATCCTGTTTGTCGTCATAGGACCGGCCATATATCCTCGTCGTAGGAATTCATCCAAGACAAGCCTATGGTATGCAAGCAACTCACAGGGCGAACTGTCATTGACAAAACCAATCACAGGGTTACGTACCTGTCCTTTTGAAAGCAATACGCTTTCCATGGCGGCACACTCCCTGTTTTGTCCTAGGAGCTGTTGCCGTGGCAAGACATCGATAAGAGCTTTATGCCATAAGCGCATCTTTGTTCCTCCTGATATTGCCTACCCTAAAATAAAAAGACAATTGCTTCAACTTCACTCGACACAAGAAACAAAGCAAAACAAGCACATGAAAATTTCTATTCCTTGGTTTCCTGTTTGTAGCTGATACCTTCAGCATACTTCCCTCTACCGGAGATGTCTACAAGAAATTATTCACATCCAGTACTATGCGAAATGGATATAGCTTATGGAAATCACAGACTATCAACAGCATGGAAGCAAACTGCTATCCTTATACAAAAAAGAGATATAAGCATCTATGCTTACGGTGATGAACATAAGGAAAAAAACAGCTGGCCAAATTTCAAAAATATCAAGATAGCAAGCCAAATTGCAGTAATGAAAACTAAAATCTTCGGCAGTTTAATAACCTATCATAGTATATAGTATCCTATTAAAGCCAAACATAATCATACCGTTGAGAATCTTCATGACTGATGGCTTTGTCATTCATGTTTATCTTAGTTTTCAATGTATACTTCACGAATTATAAACAATATAATTATTATAATTTCATGTTTTAACTTAATAGTTGATATTTAACATAATAAGAGTTAAAATATATTTGAAATGTTAGAAGGAATTTCTATAGATTATATCGAAACAACATTAGGAATGAAAACAAGCTATCAGCAATGGCCCCATGAATCAGAACTACCTTACTATCTCCGAGATCGTTATGAATTTTCACAAGCGACAATCGGCAATATAAAGACTATTTTTGTCTATCCAAAAATGAATTTGGACCAAATGGGCTCGGTAAAAAAGCAAATTAGCAGGATACAGAAAATTGAACCATTGCCGGTTGTCTTCGTTCTCAAAAGCATTGATCGCAATCGCAGAACTTATATGATCTCTGCAAAAATTCCTTTCATTGTGCCAAATAATCAAATCTACCTCCCCTTCATGGGAATAGTTCTCCAAGACAGATTCAAAACTGAAAAGATCCCGATGATACGATTACAGCCTTCAACACAAGTCTTGTTTTTCCATTTCCTGTATCAAAAACAAAATTTGATTTACCTGAACGATGTTGCACATATGCTCGGATATTCGGCAATGACAATCAGCAGGGCAGCATCACAACTGGAACAAACAGGATTGTTTGGAACACAAAAAGACGGCCTCAGAAAAATACTGATCAGTCGATATAATGGGCAACAATTGTTCAGAAAAATGTTACCTTATCTGATATCGCCTGTGCACAAGACAATTTTCATAGAAAAGAAAAACAATTTATCCAAATTATATTCTGCCGGCATATCAGCATTGTCAGGAAAAAGCATGCTCAATCCACCTGCGGTGAAGTGCTATGCAACCAGAAAAGAACAGAACTGGGAAAAAACCAATATATTAATGGATGCAGACATTCAGGTCCAAGTTGAATTATGGAAATATGATCCCGGTATCTTAGGAAAGAACGGTATCGTCGATACGCTTTCACTTGCCATGGCATTAAAAGATAACCAAGATGAACGCGTCAAGGAAGCTTTGGACAAAACACTGAATCAAATTTGGGAGAATTGATAATGATACAGGGATTCGCAAGCTTCAGAGACTGGTTCTAAAAGTTTGAACATCAATATGTAATCATAGGTGGCACAGCCTGTGAACTGCTGATGTCAGAGGAAGGATTGGACTTCAGGACAACAAAAGTTGCACAACTTCAGCATGAACTGTATTATAGCTGTTACTTATGTATCTCAAATCTCATTCATGAGGTTCTGTTTTCCAAAAAACACACAGGACAAAGGAATACAAAGACATGAACCAAGGCTACCAAGTAATTGATATGAACAATTGGAAACGAGCAATGCACTGCCAGATATTCAGGAATTGCATCGAACCGTCGTATTGCGTTACCTTTGAATTGGATATTACGAATTTTCTTAAAAAAATAAGGGAAAAAGGATATTCATTTACACCAGCCTTTGTATTCACCGTCTCAGCATGCGCAAACAGAATTGAAGAATTCCGCTATCGTTTCCTGGATGGGCAAGTCGTGCTCTATGACAGGATCAACACAGCTTTTATGTATCTAAACAAAGAAACCGAACTTTTCAAAGTAATCAGAGTAGAAATGCAAGATACCTTGGCACAATATGTCATCGCTGCAACCAAGAAAATAAAAGAACAGAAAGAATACTTTACAGATCCCCTGGGAAATGATGTATTTCAGTTTTCTTCTTTGCCTTGGGTATCATATACACATATTTCACATACGAATTCCGGGAAAAAAGATAATGCTACGCCCCTATTCGATTGGGGAAAATATTTTCAAAGAGACGGGAAATGGGTCTTGCCTTTTTCTGTACAGGTCCATCATTCTTTCGTAGATGGTATCCATATAGGGAAATTGGCAGATTCATTGCAAAAAAGCCTGGATATACTTTGAACTTACAACAGAGTATCCAAACTTCGCTACATGCAATAACCATCAAGGTCTGATGGACTCTACGCTTTTGAGATGTTTTCTCTTATAAAGACTTGCAGGCATTTGTTTTGTCTTCAGGAAGTCAGACGATCAGAGATTGAACGGTTTCCCAGAAGCCAGTTGTTCCCCCAGCTGAAAGGCACTCTGACAATCCTCATCAAAATGTGCATCCTTATAAGCCTTCTTCGCTTCCCCTGTAGCATTGGCTTCATATAAACTGTAATCGTCATATTGTGTGGTGTTATTGGCTAAAATCATCTTGCAAGAGCCGAATTCCCTGTCCAGTGTTTGTTTCGTACGTCCAAAAGTCACGTCATAACCAATCTTTTCAAATTGTTCAATCGGAATATTCATGGTATAGATAAGGCCCACAGGAATCCGACGAGGGAAATGGCTATGAGCATAATCTGCATAACTCAGGTATGGAAAACACAGCCGTTCAATAAGTGCACGGGTTGCTGCCGTTTCACTGCCATAATAGACAGGTGTACCGATCAGGATAGCATCGACATCATGGATTTTTTCCAATATCGGCCGCAAATCGTCCCTGACTACACAGACAATAGGACGTTCTTTATCCAGACGTTTGCATGAGAAACAACTGAGGTAACCGGAAAATTTCATTCTATATAAGTTGAAAACCTCGACGTCCGCTCCTTTTATACGAGCCCCCTGTATTGCGTTATCAAGCATGGTTGCCGTATTTCCTTTAAGACGGGGGCTTCCGTTGAATGCTAGGATTTTCACAAGCTTTTTCACCTCATTTCTCAACAAAAAAGAATATCATTCAAAAAGAATATAATTCTAGGTTTTCCATGATACATGGTTACTTGGATCATTTCCAATCTCTTATAGAAAATTCAACATATACAAAAGGTATTTCAGGTCATCTTCTGATCATCTCTGAAGATTCTGGACAAGCTGAAATATAAAATACCATGATTGATTCAAAATCAAAGGAAACCGGTACCTATGGAATTCAAACTGAATGAAAATCCCGATGAAACAGCAATCAATGAAATCCGACATAAATTACAGGATTATAACGACCCATATTGGGAAGTCGAAGACAGATATAAGTATGTATTGACCTTGAAAGACGAAACCGCTCTTGTGGGAGGTATCGTATTTACCATTTTCGGAGAATGGCTTGAACTTGATTTCTTCTGGATAGATGCATCAAGACGTCATCAAGGCTATGGAAAGGAATTACTCAAAAAAACAGAATCATTTGCAGTTTCAAAAGGATGTCGAATGTCTTTCCTCAATACGTTCAGTTTTCAAGCCCGTCCCTTTTATGAAAAGAATGGATATACAGTCGTATATACACAGAAAAATTATCCAATACGAAACACACGGTATTTCATGGAAAAATCTCTGAAAAAGGCATGAGGAATTACAGGCAAAAGAATTTGATCCTAAGCATCTAGCTCTACATTTTATTTGACAAGCTGAAGAGTAAAAGCTATAGTCCAGCCATTACAGGAATCTCTTTCAGGGAACAAACCATGAAAAAATCTGGCAAAGTCAATGATTTGGTAATCGGATATATACTCGTTGCCCTTTCGGCAATATGTTTTGGCATTATGCCGGTCCTTGCAAAGGTAGCCTATAATTCTGGCGAAGGAACTACAACACTCCTCTTCCTCCGCTTTGGAATCGGAGGTTCCTTACTGTTCTTTTTCAATCGGACAAAGAAAGCAAAGTCCCCTTCAAGGAAAAATATATTTGCACTCTTCCTACTTGGAGCCCTTGGCTATACCGGCCAATCCTTCTGCTATTTCACTGCATTGGAATTCGCATCTGCAAGTCTTGTGGCTTTGTTGCTGTATGTTTATCCGGCACTTGTCATCTTCATTTCAGCAATTTTCCTGCATGAGAAAATTACTTCCTCAAAAATGATAGCCTTGGTCTGTGCCTTGGTCGGATGCATGCTCATCCTAGGTTTCAAAGGAGAAAAAGATGCCAGAGGAATGGGCTTGGCACTTGCTTCAGCAGCAATCTATGCAATCTATATCATCTGCAGTTCCATGTTCGTAGAAAAGGAAACAGCAAGCATGTGTTCGGCCATTATCATGCTTTCAGCCTCTTTTTCCTTTGCCGTCATCCTTGGCTGCAGCAAGGGTTTCCAACTTCCAAAGACAGGGAAAGGGATACTTGCAACAATTGCAATTGCCCTCTTCTCAACCGTAGTTGCGTTCTGGGCATTCTTCTCAGGACTAGGACGTATCGGACCTACCGATACGTCACTTGTATCAACTTTGGAACCTTTGGTTACAGTCCTCTGTGCAATGCTGTTTTTAGGAGAACGACTCTCATCTATCAATATCTTGGGCGGGGTATGTATCATTCTCTCCCTCATTGTATCAGCTTTTCCATCCTATCGGAGCTCCCATACATTGTAGTATTGTACTGCTGAAGGAAACATATATGGACAGAAAAGATCTTACCGAAAAAATATGGTAAGCAGCCAAGTTACAACCACTCATTTTTTTGTTTGGACTTTTGCTCTAGGAACTTTATGCTTTCAAGATAGTCTTTTTCTACACTGCTGAGTGTCTTCGCCTGATATTTCTTATATTCTGTTTCAGCTTTATTCATCGCCTGAAAGTGACTGATTGTTCCATTGCCAGTCAATAGATTTTCTCCGGTGGATGTCAAAATACCATCCAAATGCTTTGACCAGTCTTCCATTTTCATAGGAATTTCTCTTTCAGCCTGTCTCTGGGCAAAATCCAGATACCCAGAAACAAGTTGCCCCATTGCTCGCAGTTCTTTTTCATTCAGATAGTTCTTGGCAGTTTTTGCCTCACGCAATGTCGGTTGCGTTCCTGAAAAAGTCATCAAGCCCATGTAATCTTTTTCAGCATCTGCACGATGGTAAATGACTTCAGCTGCTGTCTCACCAGAAATGGCATAATGGATTTTATTCTGAACCTTTTTGAAAAACTGAATGGAGACATCAGCCTTCGGATTGTAATCAATACTTGTAGCATAAATTTCAAGCACCTGGCGATAGAACACTTTCTCTGATGCCCGAATGTCTCGAATTCTTTCCAGAAGTTCTTTGAAATATCCTCCACCGCCTAATTTCTTCAGGCGGTCATCGTCCATTGCAAAACCCTTTTTTATGTATTCTTTCAGGACACCTGTTGCCCAGATACGAAACTGTACACCTCGCTGTGATTTCACACGGTATCCCACGGAAATAATTACATCAAGATTGTAGAAATCCACCTGATATGTTTTTCCGTCAGAAGCAGTGTAGGCAAATTTTGCCCACACTGAATTTTTGTCCAGTTCTCCTTCCTTGAATATATTTCTCACATGCTTTCCGATAACACTTTTATCACGTTGAAACAATTCAGCCATCTGATCCAGGGAAAGCCATACAGTTTCATTCTGCATATTAACATCTATTTTTGTCAGACCATCTTCTGTTTGGTATATTACGATTTCTCCGTGATTGTCCATTGCAGCTTCCCCCAATCCGTTTATCTCTCCTTCATAATAACATAATTTTTAGTCAAAGTTGTTTACAGTATAAAACTTGTGTATATTAAAACAGATAAATATCGTTTTCCCTTATCTGTATTCATTTCACCCAATCAAAACACTTCTATTTTCGGGTCATTTTTTGATATTGGCTAATTTCTAATTTGTGTAGTACAGAGCTGCTATGCTTTGTTCAAAAGTGTAAATGACAAAAATTTGTCTGCCCTAATCCAGCTATTCTTTACTGACATAACTAAACAATCCAGTATCAAGGAATATACTATAACTATGTTGCAAATGACTTTTCTACAAGACATATAATCAAATCTTAATTTATTTTGTCTACAATAAACCTGTACTTACTCAAAAATCAGCTTTCCCAAAAACTTAACAACAAGAGTTTTCTCTTCATTCTGACTATTTCATCAAGGGATTTGTTAACAGACGCTGCTTAGGATAAAAAGCACGCGTGTTACTAAAGGACAAATACAACATGATATTCGTCAGAAACGAATATACGGGAGAACTTAGTCATAGGCTCAGGCAAGGACATATGAAATGAAGAAGACTTGCACACCACCAGTCAAATTCGCACTTCCCTCAACAAGGAACTTCAGATGGTGTCCAAACATAATTTGTAAGCTTGTTTTCTTCTTTATGACGATACTTCTCATCAAAAAGCAGAAGACAAACCCCAAGAAGCTGAAGCTTCAGGAACTTCCTTTGTGTAATAAGACTTAATCAAGGAATAGGACAGAACAGTGGCCGTATCGGGTGAAACACTGCTAACTCTATCAAAGTTTGTAATAATCCTTTCACTTTCTATGATTTATTCTTCCCGTTCTGCTGGTATTGTATTTTTACTTGATCGGAAGAATATATCGTCCTTGATATCTTCCATTAGAATTTGGATCAACTCCAGCTTCTTGCTGGATAATACAACGGCCTTCTCAACGGAATCCATCCAAAACAATACCGCGGATATAAAGGCAGAAATAATACCGCCGACCAAGAATGAATAGATCTTGAAACTAGCAACTAATTTAAGCATATTCCCATCAAAAAGATCAGATGTATTGTTGGAACAACCTATCAAACAATTTAGGCAAAGCGCAAACAAAACCACAGAAATAATCGCAAATATGACACCGAAAAATTTCATAAGTAACTCCCTTCAACATAACATGAGAATAAATCGAAATACTATCAATCCATTCTTTTACCTAATAAATTATCATGGTATATATCTGTTGCCATCAGTTCATATCGGTAATCTTTGTATTTTGTTAAAATTTTGTCACTCCTTATAACTTGGATATAGCAGGCAACGCCAAAGTATGATTGGAATTCAAAGGTGACAAAGTCGTCTGTCGATTGTACAAATTTGTCCTCTATGGTACTGATGCCTTGGAGCTCAGAATATAAAGTCCCCTCTGAGTAAGTTCCAAAGTACTTCCAACCAAGGCAACATGTCTTTAGCTTCTAAAATTAAGATACAATTGCTTATAGTCACTTTTTTTCTTACCTTGATTATTCACATACTCTGCTATCTCGCTTGTATTCGTATATTTCCCGACACTTTCCACAAACTGATATACTATGTAAAAAAGCATCAACACTCGCTTTTGCTTATTCTTGCAACTCCCGCAACTTATCCTAAGTTTAAGGCTTCCATACGGTAAGTCACAAAATGTATGGATTTTAGCCATCAACGACGTACAGTGCAGATTGAAACTAATAAAAAATAATCGCATTCATTGATCCACCGCAGAAAGAAGAAACTTTTGCAGCCGTAAAACATTTTATGTTCAACAAAATTCATACTATAGATCTAAAACTAATCTTTAAACCTAAAGAAGTCATCTTTTACTGCTACTGCTACTGTACATTTGAGCACTACAGCCCTAATAAAATCATCAATGCCAGAGAATTTTAAGTGTTGCTCTAACAGAGAATTTGATTACACAAAGTTTAAAACCCAGTGGAAGAAGAAAAGTCAAAATTAGAACGATGACACAATATTATTACTATAGCTTATTGATCAACTCATTTGTTAATTACTTTTTACTGTTTAAGGACGTATCAAAACACAATAAAATCTGTGTATATTTAATTCAGATTAGGCTGGATTTTAGGTTCAACTTTTCTGAATTGCACAATGGTATCGCATATTATCTTTTCAGAGAAGGGTTTTATATCCTTTTCACATTTATTTTTCACCGCAGAAACTCACTTATCGGTCTACATCCATTCGCTAATACTAATTTATAAGTTGATTTTCTGCAGTACTTATGAGTAATTGGATATGTGAAATAAAATCACCATAATGCGTATTTGTTTCACCATCTTTTAAAAGAATTCTCTCATTATCAGGTTTCAAGACAATCTCTTTATAACTATTTTCCATAGCATCAGAAATCTGATTAAGCATCTTTTTTTTACAAAGAAATTGTTTCCCCTCATGTTTGAGAAAATTTTTTTCTCTTTCAAATACAAATTGAAAAGTATAATGATTTGCTTTACAAGGTTTACTTACCATCTCACCAATCTCTGAATAAAACGAAGCAAAGCGACAAAAAATATTTTCCCGTGCCAGATGCCATTCCTGCCGCCTCAAATGCAGCAAGGAAAATAAGTAGACAATAACAGCGCCTATGAATCCAGAAAGTAAATTAATCGCTACTTCCCTCATTTTTTTCTTTCAACCCTCATAGCCTCTTTTATATAATCAGTAACATCTTTTTCCCAAGACACAGGAATATGCACAAACTTAAGATTCGCAATTTGTTCTCCAAGACCATCTCGAACAGCTCCACCAAACGCCTCCTCCAAAAAGGAAGGGGAAAACATCTTTGTACCTCCAAAATCAATGGTAATTTCTTCGTCATTTTTTACTTTTTTTAGCCATGGTTCTAAAATATTCTTACGAAATTCTTCTCCTGAATTTGGACCAAGATCTTTAAAACGTGGCCCTTGATAGACATAATTAGGAGCTACTTCAGAAATCTTTAATATATTTTCTTTCATAGTAATTACTACCTCTTGGATTTATTTATAATATAGGAAATTGGAATAGAAAAATCAATGATTGATCCTTGAATGCATGTTTCTCTATCAGGCTTAGCCTCATCTATAACTCTGTCATTCTCTATACCTGCACGATACCATCCCCTCCCACTCATTATACCAATAGTTCCATCAACATCCTTTAAGGACTGGGTTGCTTTGGGCAACCCCAAACCTCTTCCTATAGTTTCTCCATTAACAATGCCCGATCGTCCTCCTGCTGCTAATTGAATAAGTTGAGAATCAGATGTTACTTGGTCCTTTATGGCTGAAAAAAATTGTTTTTTCTTTAAACTTTCTCTAAAACCTATCCCTTTATCGCAAACACAAAATTGATATTTATCATCTAGTGGATATAATCCAAATCCCAAATACCATTTTGTAAATTTAGCATCTTCATCATATGCATGCTCTCGACAGTTAAACAAAGCTTCAGAGATAGCAGTTGCAATAAGACTATTTTCGCCTTCATTTGAAAAAGATAAACATTTAGGAAGAATATCCTCCATTAAACCTTAGCTTCCACGAATTTTGACACTAAAAGTCGGAAACACTCCGGCTTATAGCTTGATCAGACGCATCACCTCTTCCATGGTCTTGCCGCTTTTGTCGATGGCTTCGAGAAGCTTGGCGACCTGCATCTCGCGACGTTTGTCTTGCAGATCCTTCAATTCCTTGAGGGCCTCGTCGTACCGGTTCTTCAACCTTCTGGCTTTCTCCTCCGCCTTCAGGATCTTGCCGTTCAGGCTTTCCATGCTGCTTGCTCTTGCCATTGGCGTTCCTCCTCGTCCTCGACCGTCGTGTCATTCCGGATGTCGTCATCGGGAGCCCCGTTTCTGATGTCTGCCGTGTCGATGGCGGCCAGATGCTTGGAGAGATCCATGCAGGCACTTCTCATATCATCGGCACTCAGTCCGAAGACCGAGAGTATTTCCTTCTGCCTGGCGGTAATGGCATGGTCCAGACGGTATATGCCGTCGCCGATCCTGATCAACTCGATCTTCTCGAGCTCGGTGATGACCGAAACGACATTCAGGTAGTTGCGTTTCCTCCCGGTTGCCTGCACATGATCGCAGATACAGGCGTGGAACCGGCTGCGGACAATCAGGGCGAAGAACTCGATGAAAAGCCTTGAGCGGAGGGAGGCTTCGGACTGTACCCGTTCGGCCCTGCTTCCTATGAAGGTCTTGTCGGCTGCAAACAGCTTTTCGGAGCTATCCCGGGCCTTGTACAGGAGCAAGGCCTCCCGTGCACTCATTCTGTCGGACGATATGATGCAGAAGTATCCGCACAGGTCGATGAGCCGTTCGGTAACTTCCGTCCTCTCGCGGTACATGACCAGGGTCTTCCCCTCCCCGAAGAAGGTGAGCTCGAAGTCCTGGAACCGTTCCATGTCCAGCTCGGCACAATCCTTCCCGACGAGGGCATCCAATTCGCACGACAGCTTCCTCAGCAGCATCTCGATCTTCGCACGCTCGACCGAATGGCGGAACGGGGAATAGTAGATATGGAAGAAACGATTTTCCCTGTCCCCTTCGTAGAGCTTCGCCTCGACGGTGGTCCCGTTCACCGAGTATTCCCAGAGGTGGTTCGCCCGTATGTTCTCGAATGTCCCCTTCACTCCGAGGACAATGGAGGAGACCAGTTTCTTCCTCCCCTTTGCCATGATGATGAACGAGTAGCCGTAGCGGTCCAGGTACTCGATGTTGGCCTTGCTGAAATATCCCCGGTCGAGGATGAAGCCGAGGTTCCGGTAGCCGAGCCCCCTCGCCTTGTCGACCATGTGCACCAGCTGCGAGACATCGACGATGGAACCCGGGTAGTCCTCGTAGAAGAGCGGGAGCTTCTCCTTGACGTCCAGGGCCACCGACAGGCCGAAGATCGGCTCGCCGTTGATGCCGCTTTTCGAATGCCCTCCTTCAACCATGGCGATGTCCCCCGCCTGGCAGAGCTTGTTGGAGGAGTCGTAGGAGATGTACACCTTCTTCCGGTGGTCCTTGTCGCCGTTCCACCATTCGGTGAAGGCGATGGTGTCATCCCGGCCGATAGTCTCTCTCAGCAGGTGGCCGACCTTGCTGTCGCTGTAGATCCGCATCTCCGGGGTGAAGAGGGGATGGCCGTATGCATGATCGGGATAATGCTGTGCCGAATTCCGCCCGGAGACGAGGAGATAGACGGCAAGGTCCATGACCAGCCCCCCATCCTTGCAGCCGAACCGGTCCTGCAACCACTGGAGCAGCCGGTGTTTCTCCAGTATCTTCCGTATCACCACATAGGTCCCGCACCGGAGGCAGCTGCTTCGCCCTCCCGTGTATTCGGGAACCTCCGCCGTCGTCGCATCCGGAAAGAACTCCCGGTACTTCTCGTTCGGGTACATCCGGGTGTCGTCTTTCGGGTCTTGCTTGCCTATGCATGCCCGCTTGGGTATCGTGTACTGCCTGTCCTTGTAGTAGATCCTGTCGTATTCGAAGTAGATGTAGAGGCTTCCGTCACGGCCTTTCTTACGGGTCATCTTGCCTTTCACATCGGGTATGGGTACGGTGAATTTCCGGTACATGGCAACCCCCTGTGTTTAGTGTTTCAATAACACTAAAAATATACCACGATTAGGCTGAAACCGCAAGTGCTGTCGTAAGGAAATCTGTTGTTTTACAAGGAATTATCTACTCCATGTCGGACCGGAGAATCTTTTTAGTGTCAAAAATTGCGGGAAGCTAAGGTTAAAAGCAAAGGAATATTCTTCTCTGATTCTTTGTCAAAATCATATAATTGCCAGCAGGTCAAATCTCGATATTTCTGGCATTTGACACCATACTCTCTAATTTTTAAGTATTGCAACACCGCTTGGGTTTTTTCATTTTTTGGTTTCTTAATCCAAGGTTTCCTTTTGTATGTAAACAAAAACTGATCATTAAAAGCTTTCAATGTCAAACCAGCGCGTAAAGAAATCGTTGTTACATTAGAAAAATCAAGAGAACAATTCGGAGTTCTTAATACATAATCAAGCTTTTCGATAAAATTCTTGGCAATTTTATCATCTGATAGAAAAAGCTTATCAGGTACAGAAACAAAAAAATCGGGCTTAATCCGCATTCGCTTTTTAAATTGACTATGTCGAATTTTCCATTTGATTACTTTTTCTTTCTGGGCAATTCGACATTGAGATGTATATTTTCTTTTATTTTTTCTTTCACAATAGACATTTCTTCCTAATGCCATACCTACCCCTTTCTACTGATACAAATACAATCAATAAGCTAATTAATAACATAACATATTCATATGAAACATTTACACCATTCCATTACCAGTTTAATTTGTCTGCTATTATTTCTATTATTAATTTCTATCGAATCAGTTAAACCTAACCCAATTCCAACATAAGGACAGCTAGCAAATAAAACAACATCAACATTGTTTTTCTCAAAATGTCTTATACAATGAACAATGGTAATAACTACCTAAATAATGAACTTGCCATGTGGTCTATAAAAGTGTATCACATAGCTAGGGTTGAATGGATTTTTCACTAAACAGCATTTATTTCCCAATAAAAAAATTTGGAATATCCATTACTGATTGTACCCTGCAAATAATTTCTATGAAATGTAAAAGCTAACATGTTCTTATCAGCTTTGATAATCAATGAAGTAACAAATTTTCTATGTTTAGAAACATAGTTCATTAATATTTAAAATCCATTGAATATGGTCAACGCATATCCACCGCAATAAAAATAACTATGCACTAATAAAAAAACTCCCAATCACCGTAGTAATCAGAAGAAAAAAAATTATCGAAATCTCTCAAAATTATAAATTGCGGACGACTGGACTTGAACCAGCACAGCATTTCTGCCACTAGCACCTCAAGCTAGCGTGTCTACCAAATTCCACCACGACCGCAGACAGTCCCATTCGGAACGATTGGAACAATACACGATGAACGGGCTAACGTCAAGATAGTATGGAGAAATATTGGAAAAATCTTAGGTTCTATAGGTATCTCTTTCGATTGTCTCTGATATTGGTTTCACCACCAGGATATCATATCCCCACTCTCTTCAGCACACGTAAGAAAACTTCATGGAAGTTATTGACATATGCCAATAATAAACCTATGATGATGCCATCATCACATAAGGAGTAACCTATGAAAGTAGCAATGGCAGTAACAGGAAAAGACTTGGACTCCAAAATCAATCCGACATTCGGCAGGACACCCTTTTTCCTCATCTACGACACAGAAACAAAGAAAGAGACCTACATAGACAATCCTGCAATGAACGCCTCCGGCGGAGCAGGCATACAAGCAGCACAGGTTGTCATAGATACAGGAGCCGACACCGTAATCGCCTATCGATTCGGTGAAAACGCAGCCAAGGTATTTGAACATGCAAATGTAAAAAGTTACAAGGCTACAGAAGGGACGGTAAAGGAAAATATTGAAAAACTCGAAAGTAATGAACTTAGTCCATTACAGGAAGTCCACCCTGGCTTCCACCACGCCTGACCCATGCAGATAGCAGTACTCAGTGGCAAGGGAGGAACTGGAAAGACCTTTGTTTCAACCAACCTTGCAGCAGTCATTGAAAACTCGACTTATTTGGATTGCGACGTTGAAGAGCCTGACGGCAGATTGCTGTTGCACCCAGTCAGCATACAGACAGAAAAAGTAACAAAACCCATGCCTCAGGTCAATGCAGACAAATGCATAGGTTGCAGGGCTTGTGTGGATATCTGCAGATTCGGAGCATTGGCATTTCTTGGTGGGAAACCTATGGTATTCCCAGAAGTATGCCATAGCTGCGGAGGATGTACCCTTGTCTGTCCGACAAAGGCAATGGAAGCACATCCCCATGAAATCGGTACAATTGAAACTGGTACCTCAGGGAATATGGAAGTCGTAACAGGCATCCTGTCCATAGGAGAAGCTTCTGCCGTTCCCTTGATCAGCGCTGTCCTGAAAAAAGCAAAGGGAAATACCATTATCGATTGCCCACCAGGAAGTGCCTGCAGTGTCATGGAATCCATCAAGGGAAGTGATTACTGTGTCATGGTTGCCGAGCCCACAATCTTCGGACTTCACAATCTCAACATGGTATATACCTTGGTCAAGCTTTTCCACAAACCCTATGGAATCGTCATCAACAAATGTGAAGACGACTATAACCTGATCGATGACTTCTGTAAAAAAGAACACATTGAAGTATTGCTGAGAATTCCCTTTGACAAACAGACAGCACAGGATACAGCAAGAGGAAAGCTAGCTGTACGGCAAAATGCAGCAATGAAGCAATCATTCATGTCCCTTGCAGACAAATTGAGAGAAAGGACAAAAAAGTGAAGAAGATATTGGTACTGTCAGGGAAAGGTGGCACAGGAAAGACAACCATCACCTCTGCCCTGATTACCCTACTCTCTATCAAGGCCTATGCTGACTGTGATGTCGATGCACCAAACCTCCACCTTGTCTGTGATGACAATCATTGGGAGAAAAAAGACACTCCTTTCTTCGGTATGCCGATATCACAGATAGATACTGCAAGATGTACAGGCTGCGGGCGTTGCCTGCCAGTCTGTCGTTTCGATGCAATAATCAAAAAGGGGAAATACATATTCCGTAGACCCATATGCCTGTGAAGGTTGCGGTGTCTGTCAGTATGTCTGTCCTGAAAAAGCAATCAGCGATGTACAGAATCAAAGTGGTACCTGCAGTGTCCATAAAGGAAATGATACAATCTTTTCAACGGCACAGCTGACCATAGGCAGCGGCAACTCAGGAAAGCTCGTCTCGCAGGTAAAGAAAAACCTTGAAGATGCATGCCAAGACATCAGTTATGCCATCATCGATGGTTCCCCTGGCATCGGCTGTCCCGTCATAGCCTCACTTTCAGGTGTAAATCTAGCACTATTGGTCACCGAGCCGACTGCAAGCGGATTAAGTGACTTGAAAAGAATCGTACATACAGCCAGAATCTTTTCCACATCCATGGCAGTCTGTATCAACAAATATGACTTGGACGATGAAGGTTGCAAGAGCATTGAAGCTTATTGCAGACAAGAAAAGCTCCCGTTGGTCGGTCATATCCCATATGACAGGGAAGTATCAAGAGCCATCAACAGAGGTGAAACCATAGCAAAAATCGATTGTCCCGCCAGGACTGCCATTGTAGAAATGGCAACAGAACTACGGCCGTTATTACGATAGTCTCTTTTTGAAACAACTACCGATAGCTGACGAAAAGCTTTTTTTTTCGTATCTTATAGGTAAGAAAATTTGTTTCAGGAGACAAAATGACCGATTATTTCCAGCAATTGATATTGGAACCAGACATACGGGATCTTAAGGAGTTTGCCAGAAGACAAGATCTCATTGCGAAATTCCAAAAAGAAAAAAGAGATGCTTTCAATAGACTCGGCCCTTTCTCCCTCCCTGCCCTTGTCTATGAAGGGCGACTTTATGACCTTTACACAGCTGAAGGTGAATATGACACGGCTTTGCAATCAGCAAAGACAATCTACCAGGGACTTTCACATTCCAAAGAACAAAGCAATGACAGCGTAGTCGAAGCATTCCTCAATCTTGGAGAATCCTATCTCAATATGCATGACGTGATGAGAGCCGGTGCCATAGCAGCAAAAGCGAATCTATACACCACGGGGAAGACAGAACCACAGTACCACGAACTGATGGCTCGGCTTGCAAAAGCCAACGGAAGCAAGGACAAGGAATTGTCCCACTATATTGAAGCATACAAAACTACAGTAGCGAACCACGGTGGCAATAACACCCGTCTCAGCAACCTGCAGGCAGCCTTGGCCCTTTGTTATGAAAAACAGGGATATTTCCAGAATGCTACCTATAACTATACCATTCTGCTAAGAGATGCCGACAAACTGGAACTATCGGCAGAAGAAAGGATTTCCTTGGAAGCCAGAAGAGCTTACTGCCTATCAAAAAACGGGCAACCTCAACTTGCAAAACAATTGATGGAATTGGCTTTGGCCAAAGCAAAGGAACAGCTGAGACCAAAGCACCCTACTACCATCAGAATTGAAAAACTGATGGAACAATTTCCCATTCCCGATGATGCAGATTCCTTTCCCCCTGCTTCTGTTACAGAGCCCCCACTGAAAACATAGCATCTTTTCCTGTCTTGTGTCTGTCGTTTTCATGTGTTCACAAAAGAAAGGTTGCAAACAGCGTGTTTCAAGTTTATGCTTACAGATGTAAACTTGTAGTGTTGTATTATTTACCAGCTTACAAAGGTCAGGCAGCACATAGCATTCAATCTTTTTGACTTATGGGAAAACAGTCTCTATACCTATGTGGGACTTGACAGTTTTTCAAGATTCTGCCTGATGACAATACCACGAGCTGACAAAGAGGGTTCGGGGAATCCTGGATTTTGCAAGAGGAGGACGGCAAGTATGGATACATATTTCCAGTTGCAACTTGCCAAACATAAATGACCAGACGACAGCTAAAGAAAATATGCTATGTTTCCATTCTTATTACAAGTGTCTTGTTCAGTCTGACAGGATGCAAGAAAAAACAACAGGCTGAAGCAGAGGTTCCTGCCACACAGACCGTCGTACAAAAAGAAAAGATTGATGTGCAACCAGCCGTGAAGGAACCAGTCCCAGTAACAGCAGAATCAACTTCTCAGGAAAAGGCAGCTACTGAATCAGTTACAAAACCTCAAACAGAACAGACATTGCAATCTGACACACAAACTGCAGTAACGCAACAAAGCGCCCCCGAAAAGGAACAGAAATCCCAACAGTTCTTCAAAGCCTCAGTCTATGGATTCCAGATAAAGGATGGAAAGCTTTATCTTAATGATCTGTTGCTCAGTAATTCACCGGTAGCACAAGACACTGCCGATGCTACTTCAGAAACCTTTGTCCTTGACGACGGTGCAAGCCTTTCTGCCAAAGCAGATGGAACAATCCTGGCGAAGCTTCCAAATGACATCACCATACAGACAGACCATCTTTTCCAGACATTCCAGACAAGTTTTCGTACCTTGCTGATTACCGATGCACCTATAACTTCATTCGTAGCAAAAGACAATGCCTATGACTGTTCTTACGGTTCCAAGCTGTCAATGCAAGATGCCCCAGAATCATTGACAGTAACGTTTGGCAGACTGAGTATGGCTATTTCTGCAGAATCGGCAACGACCTACTTTGATTCCATGCAGGTGGAAAATTCAAAAGTAGCGGCATTCACGGCAAATACCAAAGGCTTTGTACTCACCTACACAGATGGAATCAAAATCTCAGCAGATTTAGACGGAAACTATACCTATACGTTCTCCAACGAAAACACAGTGAATGTTTCCTCTGACAGCATGGAAATCAACAACAAGGCTACAAAAGCCCAGCTCAAAGGGACGTTTGGAAAAGCAACAGCCGATGCTTCTGCAAATACAATCACCATTGTGACAAACAAGGAAGATACAGCTACCATCGATATGGAAGGCAACATCATCATACAAAAACCTGAAGTTCCTGCAGAACCGACCATCGAACCTGTAACTGAAAAGGAAGAAGCTCCTATAGAACAAGACAAAACCGCTTCACAGGAACCTGTCGCTGCACAACCACCTAAAGAAAATAATATACCTGATGGCGAAGATATCTTTGCAGATATGGCAATGACTACAAAAATTGAAGCACCCTCACAATGGACACTGACCGCAGACCTGGAACCTGACTTATACTGGCAGAAAGACCTTGGCATAAGCATAGGGGGTACGGTCAATGTAGGATTTTCTTATCGTCTGGACAAAGACCTGAAGACAGGCATATCACTCGGATATACATATGGCACCATCTATGATTCCAGCGATGATAACCAACGCATGAATCTCAGGGCATTCATACGCAAGGATTTCCAACTGTCCATTCCAATATACGTACAGGCAAGTGCAGGTTTTATAATCAATCTCTTTTCTTCCGTTTCAGCAACTACCCCAGTCGTATTAGGCATTGAGACAGGCACCACATTTCATATGGCAGACAAACTTTCACTGCTGGTCGGCATCGGAGAAGACTTCATGCCTTCCACGGATACAATAGGCAATACAGTCTACGGGAAAATAGGAGTTGAATATTCCCTATGATATGTCGAATCCATAGAACAGAAAATCGAGTCTTGGGTTATTGTCCTGCAGATGGTATAGTCTTGCCATGAAAGCAGAAACCCTAGAACTTACATCAGCTTCAAACGGAGGGAAAAGCCTATACGACCTGAGACAACAGGTCACCTTCTTTTTGTCAGATCTTCCGCTTGAAATCATTGCATTTCATCTTTCTGCCTATCTGCAGGCAATACTGGGGCATGGCGGCAAAAGGAAAAGTGAGACGACGATCACAGCTTCTTCCTTTGCTACAGTATTGGCCTCTGGAAGACATATTACGACTTGCAATGATATCGAAGGATGGCACTTGGAGTCATTACGGACAGCAACAGCCACAATTATCCCTATCCTGCGTGAACAGCAGCCTACGGAACTGTTTGCCTGCTATCAGGGAAACAGAGAAAAACAGGCAATCCATCCGAGGCTGTTCTTATCAAGCAACAACAGCTTGGATTGCCTCGACAATACTTTATCTGCAGGATGTCGGCTTGATGAACTTACTGCATGGTGGAAAAAAGAAGAAGAACAGAATGCGCCACAGTTGTCTCTCTTGCGGCCCGTCGTACAGAAAGCCATGCCTGCCCATTGCTATCTCCAGGTCCCCAAAAAGAGTTCGCAGTCTGATCTTACCCTGACAGGACGTTTGCTTGATGGTGTTCGGCTGAATCTGCTGAACGAACAATGCAAGGACAGACTTTGCATCATCATGGATCTTGCACGGCGTTTTATCCTGGCAGGAATCGGTTGCAAGCATCCTTTTGAACAGGAAGGCTTAGTCCTCATGTTCGGCATAGAGCCATCTTTCCCTTCTTTGCTGCTGTCACTTTTCCCCAATTTGCAGGTACTGGCAACAATTTCCAGACTACCACAACCACAGGATGTAACTTTTTCCTGTATGGTCTATGATGGCAGGGAATTGGAGGAAAAATAATGGACTATTGCATGGAATGCGGTACAAAGCTGGAAGAACGCTTTCTCGAAGGAGAAGGCAACGTACCTTATTGCCCTACTTGCCAGCAGTTCCGTTTCCCGGTTTTTTCAACTGCAGTCTCCATGGTCGTGCTGAATCCAACCATGGACAAGATATTGCTCATCCAACAATATGGACAACCCTTGAATGTTCTCGTTGCAGGGTATATCAGCAAAGGGGAAAATGCCGAGCATGCTTCCCATCGTGAAATAATGGAAGAAATAGGCATTGAGGCCAAAATGCTTTGCTACAACAAAAGCGAATACTATCCGCGGACAAATACAATTCTGTTCAACTATACGTATGTTGCAGCATCTGAAGATCTGAACCATACGAACAGAGAAGTTGACAAGGCCGGTTGGTATTCCTTTGGCGAAGCAAGGCAAGTCATCAAGAAAAATAGCCTTGCAGAGAATTTCCTACGTTACTATTTGGACAAAGTAGAGAATACAGGGAAAAAGAATCCGTGCTGAAACATCAACGTGCAGGAACCTCCAACTATTTCCTTTAAAATTCTTGAGCAACAGCAAGTATGATTACCATATAGTTGAAGCAGACCATGGATATATGGTAGTATATCGGAGAAAGGGAAAGAAGTTCTCCCACGGCTATGCCGAAACCGCTTGTCAAAGCTGATGACTTCTGTGTCAGGCAGAATCGTCAGTTTTTTTGTTTGGTAAGGTCCATTTTTTATCTTTGTCATAAAAAAGACATAATCTGCAAAAGGTGCTCCATAACAAAACGGAATTGTGATTCTGCCCTGAAAAGGGAGTAACTATGTTTTGTAGCCTCTTGTTCCTTACACGGCAGCAGTATGACCAGCCACGTCGTACAGATATGCCAGACTATTTCAAAGACCTGAATCTTGATCAGATATTTGAGCCGATTCTGAAATCAAAGCAAAGATTCAAACTGGAAGAATTCTTTTTCACTGTACTGCATGACCCAGCCATCATTGCCTATAGGCAGGAAATCATGCAGGAAATGGAAAATATTGATCTCCAAGTTTTACTTTCCGAGTTTTCAAAAACTATCTATGGCCTTGGTTATTATATGGAAATCCTCCGAAAAGAATTATCCAAGACAGATGTGCACAGCAGTTATCTTGACAAAGGACATATGCTGGATACTGCAGATGAATATTGCCACATTGTCTCCGCACTTTCACAGAAACTTTCAAGCATAACTATCCATTCACAGGGTCTGTGTCACTTCACCGAATATCTTTCTGCTTATGAAAGTTCAGAGCCTTATATGCAGCTCAAGACCCAAGTAAAAAAACTTCGCAAAGAACTTTCTACTGTACATTATTGCATGTTAATCAAAAACGGGACCATCCGTGTCCGTAAATACGAAAATCAATCTGACCATTCAAAACAAATCCTTTCAATCTTTGAAAAATTCCGCCAAGGAAACGTAAAAGATTATCGGCAGACTTTTACCGAAGAACCTTCTGCTGTACATGTCGAAACTGCTGTATTGGATTTGGTTGCAAGACTTTACAAAGATATATTTACAGACCTTGATGGTTTTTGTTCCACATTTCTTCATTTTGATGACAAAATACTCCTTCGCTTTTCAAGAGAATTACAATTCTATCTTGTATGGCTTGAAGCAATCCGTCCGCTTCGAAAAGCAGGTCTCTCATTCAACTACCCAGCAATCTGTGATACTCCCGATTGCATATATAACCAAGGAGGATTCGATCTTGCCCTGGCATTTTCACTTGAAGGGAAAACCATTACAAATGATTTTTCATTGCACACACCGGAACATATTTTGGTCATCACAGGGCCTAACCAAGGAGGAAAGACCACCTTTGCCAGGGCTTTCGGCCAACTGCATCATCTTGCTTCACTTGGTCTCTGTGTGCCAGGGGAAAAAGCTGCAACATATCTTTTCGATAATATATTCACCCATTTCGGTAAAGAAGAAGATATATCTACCCTGAATGGAAAACTGCAGGATGACCTTATAAGGCTTCATGATCTGCTAGGAAAAACCACTTCAAAAAGTATTATCATTGCCAATGAAATTTTCTCTTCTACAACACTTTCAGATGCACTTTACTTAGGCAAACAGATGATGGATGCATTTGCTTCATCGGGATCACTTGCTGTGGTCGTGACATTTCTGGACGAATTGGCCTATCACGGTACTGATACCGTCAGCATGATGAGTACAGTCCAGCAGGATAATCCTGAGCAACGGACCTATAAAATCATCAGAAAGCCACCAGACGGCCTGGCTTATGCTCTCTATATTGCAGAAAAACATGGATTGACCTACAAGCAACTCAATAAGAGGCTTAAAAAATGAAAGTACATCTCATGTTCCGTAACAAGGATTTTGAAGAACAGAAACAGTGTTTCTGTAAAGACACACTGGAAACGGACCTTGCACTGACATGCATGCTTTCGGCAATGTCACAGAAAGACGATGTCGTTCATACTACCTGCAGTTCTGCATTATTCAGTCCGTTGCAGCCCCTAGAGGAAATCCACTACCGTCAGGAAAATCTACGTGATGCACTTCAGAATCCTGATGTGATACGACAGCTTTACGATATTACAGTCAAGACAGAACAGAAAAAAAGGAATTCCTTGCAATGGCTATTTCATTCAGCTTACCTCTCCAGCACATTCTCAAGTGCCGTCAATCTCTTACAGTTATACACCAAGGTATTGATGGAGCTACGCCAAATTGCAGATATCAATCTATCCTATTTCCATTCAGAGGGATTCCATAATCTGTTCACTATGTTCCAGCAGGAATTGAATGATGAGTACTTTATAGAGGTACAATCTCATCTGGATGCATTGAAAGAGGATAATGAAAGCATATTGATCAGTGCTTCACTCGGCAACTATATGCAAGGGGTCAATTATGTACTTCGTCGCAAGATTCCCAAAAGATTTTGGTGGCGTTGGCATGTTGCTCCGTCGTATACCATAGCACCTCGTGATGATTCCGGAGCAACAGATTTGAGCATGCGGCGAGGCAGGGCCATCAATGAAGCAACGAATGCACTGGCACAAGCTACGGAACACATAGAATGTTTCTTCGCTATGCTGCGCAGAGAGCTGGCCTTCTATATCGGCTGTCTCAACCTTGCCGATAAACTTCATGAACTTGGTATGCCTACCTGTATCCCTGATCTGCAATCTATGGAAAGTACTGATCGCTCTTGGCAAGGGCTGTATGATATAAGCCTCGCGCTTACAAAGGATAAAGCTGTTGTAGAAAACAATTTGGATGCAAAAGACAAGCAGTTGTATATCATCACGGGGGCCAATCAAGGCGGTAAATCCACTTTTCTACGTAGCGTAGGACAATCTCAGCTCATGGCACAATGCGGTATGTTTGTAGGAGCTAGCAGTTCTTCACTACCTCTCCGCAAGGGTGTCTTTTCCCATTTCAAAAAAGAAGAGGATACAACGATGAAAAGTGGTAAACTGGATGAGGAACTGGCACGTATGAGCGAACAGGCAGACCATCTGGCAAAAGGAGACCTGATGCTGTTCAATGAGTCCTTTGCGTCAACGAAACGAACGTGAAGGTTCAGAAATATGCCGACAAATTACACAGGCTCTGATTGAAAACGACATAGAAGTTTTTTTCCGTGACTCATCTTTACACGTATGCCGTTGCGTTCATGGAAAACACAAAAACACAATATCTTAGGGCCCAGCGATTGGAAGCTGGAAAGCGAACCTTTGAAATTGTTCCTGGCAAACCGTTGGATACAGCTTTTGGAGAAGATTTGTATCATAAAATCTTTTCTATCCCCAGGACGATACTACAGGGAATCGCCTAGCATAATCAGATACAATCTTGGATGAGATTATACAAAGAAGAACAGCAAGTTGCTAGTATATAAAAAAGGAGACAAGCAAACAAGGAAGTATGGCAATGGAATGGAATCCTGGACTTTGTGACCACAAGCACGGCTTCGTATCAAAATACGGCGAAGACGTCGTAAATTTACTTGCTCCCCAAAAAGGTGAAAACATTTTGGATGCCGGTTGCGGTATCGGTAATCTGACCAACCTAATAAGCGGTTCAGGCGCTGATGTCATCGGAATCGACAATTCTGAAGAAATGATAAAAAAAGCCCACAAGAAATATCTCCAGCTTAAATTAGCCATAAAATCCGTAGACAACCTTGGCTATGAAAATAAATTTGACGCTGTTTTTTTCAAATGCAACACTTCATTGGGTACTGGAAAAAGAAAAAGCAGCAAAATCCATTTATGCCAGTCTGAAAGCTGGTGGAAGATTCGTCTCGGAATTCGGAGGAAAGGGAAATGTCAACAATATAATTTCGGCATTGAGAATTTCCCTAAGAAAACACAAGGCCCTTGAAGCCGCAAATAAAGTCATCTGGTACTACCCTTCCTTATCGGGATATACTTCTCTACTCGAAAAAAATGGCTTTCGAGTGACATTTGCAACTCATTTCGACAGGGCAACACCACTGGATGGTAGCAATGGGATCAGGAACTGGATCCGTATGTTCGGAAAACCATTCTTTGAAGGTCTGGATGATGCAACTATTGAAAACATCCTCGCTGATGTCGAAAAACAAGTCAAACCGACAAATTTCAAGAATGGACAGTGGTTTGCAGACTATGTACGCTTAAGGATCATGGCAATCAAGTGAATTCGTCTGTCCTATCAATCTTTGCTTTCATATTGCCCCGAAGTTCTGAATAACTAATGTTTATTCAAAGAAGCAGTTGCCTGTTCTTTTTTCATTTGCTGTTTATGCTGATACATCAGTTTGTCAGCTTTCTGTACCAATGCATCGACACCCATATCATTGTTTTCCTTAATGTCCAGACAACCATAACTCACACTCCATGGTATAGAACAGTTCACTTCCCTACCCTTTTCTCCAAGGATTGAGTTGATCTCAAGAAGATGTTCCTTAGCCATCGAAAGGGATTCCACCTCACAGACAGCGAGAAACTCATCTCCTCCAAACCGAGCGATTCTGTCACTACCATGCATAAATTGTCGCAGTACCCTGACAAATGTACTGATAAACAAATCTCCTTTGTCATGTCCAAGCTGATCATTGATTCTTTTTAGGTTGTTCAAATCAAAAAAACAAAGAATAGGCGAGGCCCCAGCATTCTGGCTTTTATCTATAGCTTGTTGGATAAATTTGAATCCAGCTTTCCTGTTGTAAGTTCCCGTCATGATATCGCGAGTAGCGTCATGATACAATTGTTTATGTAATTCTATGTTTCGTTCTTCCTTACGAGTCCACAGATATGCCAATAGTAATATGATTGGAATTGCCACAAAAGCCAATAATAAAAAAACTTGCTTAGCCAAGGAAATATATTTTGCCCAACGGTTCGGCGAAAGTTCGGCAAGTATAAATAACTCTGGACTGTCATGACCAATTGAAAAAGTTTCGAACTGTGGATTCGTATTTAACTCAAGAATCTTGAATACTACAGGGTTAGAGGAGTCAACCAAAGAAAAGAAGTCTAGACGATGTCTATAGGTATAAAGTCCAGAAGAATTCTGCACCATCATTTTCCAGAGATCGGGATTTTGCTGTTCAATGTTTTTCCCAATGAAACTTTTCAACTCGCTGTCTTCACCTACTACACTACCTAAGCAGTTGCCATGTGAATCTATCACATGAATGATACATTCTTCTTCATAGGCAAATTTGTGTAACAAGGCTTCCACATCATCGGCAGACCAATCGAGAATGAGAAAACCAAGTGGGTCTGAAGTTGTTTTATCATAAACTTTAACTATATACCGAATGTTTGCAGGAAAAGTTTCATTTAGACTGGTCAAAACCATATTGAGATTTTGCGGATACACATGGATGTAATCTTTCTGGAAATTTTGGAATAAAGAAAAAAAAGAAAAAGAATTATCAGCTGTTTTCTGTATATCGTCATTGTATATAATTTTTATGCCCGAATCATCCCTTTTGATTCTCAGGAATTCTGTACCTGATGTATCAAACAATTGTATGGAGCGATAACCTTGATGACTTTGAAGTAATGAAGTAGCAATGTTACTGAAAGCATTTATAGCCTTTGGGTTATTATAGAAAACTTGGTCATTTCCCCCAACACTAGCAAGAAAAAAGACATCTTCGATAACTGTTTCTTTTCTTTCTGACATCCGGGTAATGAGAACCTGTAAATGTTGAAGTTCATTCTGCTCAAATACAATACGTTTTTCATGATTGGTAAATACATATACGGCAAACAACCATAGTATTAGTATTCCCCATGACAGTATAAAAAGAAGAAAAGTACGCTTAATAACAAATACCGATATTTTTTTCATACGTTCTCACATCAAAGAAATTCACAAAATAATCTATCCGACTAAAACCACCTGTATTTAAGCACCTTTTTAGTATATCATGGTAAAACTCTATTGTCTTTCATATAATTCATAAATATGCAATATATTTCCTAATTATTAAATGCATTCGTCATAATGCCTACGATAATTAGCGTTATTTCCGTCGATAGTTCCTCTATTCTGATAGCATGAAAAAACCATTACTCAGTATATCAGGCAATCAACATGTCATTCTTAACAATACTATACCAGAATTTATTTTATCATAAACTTTGACAATATACCGAATATTTACGGAAAAGTTTTCATTTATAATGGACAAAACTAAATAAAACCATTGTATATATGATATGAGTTTTTACAAACTGTAAATCAAAAGTGTCAATTAACACTTGGAAAAAGATTACATCTTGTTATTAATTTAGCTCATACACAAAGTTGCTTTGACCTGACCTATAAAGTGACCACCAACGAAGCTGGTGGTCACCATTAATCTTTTTCAAAAACATAATTCAAGCGGTTGACCTTATTTGTCAAATAATTCCGCAGTGCGTTTAAACATACTTTCAACAGCCATTTTTGGTGTATAATTTTCCTTTAAAATCCATTTTTGAATTTCATTGTTAATAATTACGTCTTTAACTCCTGCATATTTATGCACCCTGACCAATCAGTTTCGAGTTTTGCAAAAAGCTCTTTGAACTATTCTTTCTTTTATACAAAGAAAACTTCCGACATGGCCTAGCCATATAAATGTCTCCCAAACCGCATGTACCGTGAATAACGGTAACAGTGAAGAAATCTATATGAACGCTGACTATTCAGAAGTTCTAGCAAGTAACTATACTATAAATAATTAAATTTTGAGACCGATTGGGTTTGAACCAACGACTTCTACCGTGTGAAGGTAGCACTCTCCCACTGAGTTACGGTCTCGGGAAACCTCTTTTCCAAGGGATAACACAAAGTTCTACTCTTACGCGAACCTACACCCATTGAAAAGACATTAACTGACCATATAGAAAAGCATCGGAAAAGTCAATAGCAAGAACCTTTTGGTCCCTAGCAGCCAGCCTTTCCTTGATAGAAAAAGCCTGACTTATCTATCGACGGTATAGTACCTATTTCATCACCACAATGCACATGGCATACCTGCTTCTGTATTGAATTATTTATACTTCCACACCTATCCTTCACAAAACTCCATATAACTTCGTTTTCCTTTTCCGTCTATGACCGGTATACTGGGACCAGGTCAAAAGAATGAGTTGCTTCATTGATACAAACAACTATCTTATGAAGATTGCCTTTGTTTCGGTGTGGCTCCATTCGTATGATTCCTTCAGATAAACCTTGTTTCCATTTCGTACAGGAAGGAGTTTCTGCTGGATAAGACTCTCAGATTTGCCCTTTCCTGTTCTGCCTGCCTAGCGATAAAGACAGGCAGTTTATTATTTCAGGCCCCTGCCTTTTCCTTGCTACTGCAAAAAGACAATAGAGAGAGAAGTGTTTTCTCAAGCCTGTTGCTCCCAAGATAGTAGCAAATCATCAGAAAAGGAAATGTCTATTGACAAATGTGTTTAGTATATATACACTTTAAGATATGTTATATCTCAACTTCAAGAACAGAGGCAAACTCAGTTACCAGTTCCTAAGAATTGCCGTCAAATTGACAGAATTCGATAAGGTAACACAGAATTATGGGACAGATACGAAACTCACTATGGCTGAAATCCATATGATCAAGGCAATTAAGGAAACTGATGATTGTCACGTAACGAAACTGGCTGCTTTGCTTGGAGTAACAAAGGGTGCAGTTTCCCAAATCACAAAAAAATTGGAAAGGAAACATATGATTTCCAAAAGTACAGATCCAAACAACCTGTCAAAACAAATCCTAAGATTAACGGATATCGGGGAAACAGCAAATGATTGCCATGAGGCTCTGCATAAGGAATTTGATGCCGTTTTCATGGAAACATTGGCAAATGCCACTCCAGAAAACATAGAGTTTCTCAAGGACTTTCTCCATCGCATGGAAACAGAAATCGATGTTTATGAAAGCAATGGACATATACAACTTTAACCATTGTCTTTACTGACATCAGTTCCTTATGAAAAAGAAAATTTCGTGAAACAGTATAGCTACTAAATACTTTTTGTAGTAACAAATTCGTTTGGGTTTATAACACAGCATACATGTATAGCACCTAAACAATATAAGAGGAAAATAAAATGAACGATCAGAAACTACAGTTGATGAGAACAGGCAACATGCCAGAGGTACTTGCCAGACTTGGTATCCCGACCATGGTCGGAATGATGGTATCAGCGTTGTACAGTGTTGTAGACGCCTATTTCGTCGGTGGATTAGGAACGAGCCAAATGGGTGCCATCGCAGTTGTATTTCCCGTGGTACAAGTCATTGTGGGCTTGGGAATGACCTTCGGAAGCGGAGCAGCTTCATATATTGCACGGATGCTCGGCAAAGGAGATGCCCAGGCAGCAAACCACACGGCAGCAACAGCATTGTATACAAGCCTTGCTGTAGGTGCCGTTGCAATATTGCTCTCATTGGCCCATCTTGACCGTATACTTACCGCATTGGGAGCAACTTCTACCATACTTCCCTATGCCAGAGCATATGCTAGCATCTATATTGCAGGCTCTATCCTCAATGTCTTTAATATCACCATGAACAACATCATTACAGCTGAAGGCAGGTCAACACTGACCATGGTATCCATGTGCATAGGAGGTGGACTCAATGTTGTCCTAGATCCTCTTTTCATTTATCCTCTTGGTTTTGGTATCAGAGGAGCTGCAATTGCAACTGTCATTTCACAGGTAGCAACTGCATGTCTATATTTCTGGTACATTGGATGCAAAAAGGGATATCTGCGTTTTGCACCCAGTCTTTTTTCCTTCGACAAAACCATATTCATGGAAATATTCAAGGTAGGTGTCCCAATCCTTGTATTCCAGCTACTGACAAGCATATCTTTGGGGCTTTCAAATACTGCTGCCACCACTTATGGTGATTCGGCCGTTGCAGCCGTAGGTGTTGTCACAAGGATACTGACTCTCGGTACCTATGTTATCTTCGGATATATGAAGGGTTACCAACCGGTAGTCGGATACAATTACGGCGCAGGGCGCAATGACCGTGTCAGGCAAGCGACAAAGCTCTCACTTCTCTGGTCAACTGTATTTTGCATAGTTGCTGCAGGCCTCATGCTTATCATCCCAAAGCAAATTATCAATCTGTTTACGACTGGTGATGCGGATCTGTCTACCATAGGAGCCCATATGCTTTGGGCAAATGGTTTGGTTTTTCCTCTCTTTGGTTTCCAAATGGTTACCATGGCATTGTTCCTGGCTATGGGAAAAGGCAAAGAAGGAGGCATATTAAGTATAAGCAGACAAGGACTTTTCTTTGTCCCGGCCATTTTGCTACTTCCCCATTTCTTTGGAGTCAATGGTATAATCTGGGCGCAACCTGTTGCTGATGCCGCAACAGATATTCTAGCAATCATCCTGGTACTCAGATTACATAAGGAATTATCAGCTACCAGCAAAGACAATCTGAAGAAAGCCATGTCAACAAACTCAGATACAACTGTATAAGTCTTTATATGCCCACACTTGAAATCGTTCTTTGCAGAAACAAGAGCTTTGCTTTGCATAACTATCATAATTTATGATATAGTAGTCACATCAGAGACAGAACGGAAAATGCGGAAAGGGAAAAACATGAAGAAAAAACATATTGCGGTCATCCTGGCTATCATAGGTTCAAGCATAGCATTGCTGACTGCAAAGCCTGCAACGTCGGTGCCATCAGATTCTGATCAGATTCTCTATGACAAATCAGGTAACCCGATTACATTCGTTACACCGCATGGTCCGGCACCATATGCTTACATAGTCCCGAATTCAATCGTGGGTTACTACGAAGCTTACATTCCACTTGGATTTACTTACAGCTATGGCAGTCATGCCATCGAAGGATCATCAGATGACGCTTTTACTACCATGGGAGTCAACTTTGACTGTTATATCTATGATTATGGAGAACCCTTGGGACTAGGGATGAAAGCTGCATGTACATTTGGCGATAACCTTGTCTCAGTATCATTTCTTCTTGAGCCTGCATACCGTTTTACTATTACCTCTGAGCTAGAAGGTTACATGGGCATAGGATTTGCCATGAATGCAATCGGCAGCAATGATGATGACACAGGACAGAACTCAGGAAGTAACAAAGTCAACCTTCCTTTTCATCGGTCCCTGGCATGGACATAGGCTTCAATTTCAGTCCGATTCCAGATAATCATTCTTTCTTTATCAATGCCGGCGTAGATGGCGAAGCTCTTTGGCTGGTATCAGATGAAAGCACCGAGGCAACAGGAAAAGACTTCAGATATCGAATTGCACCGCATATCGGCTTTAACTTCAGGTCTGTTTCTCCCCGCTGGCTATTCAACTGAAAACAACGGGAAAAATCAAGGCATATATATTAACAGCGGCACAAACCGTGCCGCCGTTGTCATATACTTTCTCCGTCTTTTACGGATAATCAATCATGAATCAACTGCTTGAGTTCTGCAACTCTTTCATCCAATTCCTTCTTCGTAGAAGCTTCTACGACCAATCTAAGATAAGGCTCCGTATTGGATTTCCTGATATTGAACCACCATGTAGGATATTCAATCCTGTAACCGTCGAAGTCAAGGACTTTCTCAGCCTTGGATGCATAGTTCTCCTTCAACTGTTCCATTACTTCATCCTTGTGCTCAATCTTGAAGTTGACCTCCCCACTGCTGTAATACTTGACAATCTCACCCATCAGCTGAGAGAAACTCTTCCCTTGCTTTTTTGCATCTGCAAGTACGGAAAGCACCATCATCGAAGAGAATAGACCACTGTCACAGTTGTTGAATTCATGGAAATAGTAATGCCCGGCAAGTTCTCCTCCGAAAACAGCACCGGTTTTCCTTAGCATAGCCTTTGCATTGACATGACCGACCTTCCAAATCTTTACTTCAAATCCAAGCTTGGCAAGGTAATCAGTCGTTGACCTGCTGGTTCTGATATCACACACCGCAATTTTATTGCCCGGCATATGAACCATTTTCTGCCCCATGAGACCCATAGCATAATCTGCCTGGATATACGTGCCTTTTTCATCGACGAACATGACCCTGTCCGCATCACCGTCAAAGATAATACCGACATCACAGCCATGCTTCAGAACAGTATCCTGCAGTTGCCTGCAGGTCGTCGGATCAAGAGGATTCGGTGCATGGGCTGGAAAACTTCCATCCAAAGTATCATTCAGGAAAATATGATCTGCACCATATAAGTCTTTGACCAATATCGATGACATGCCATTGCTACAGTCAAATGCAAGCTTCAGGTTCGACACATCAGGCAAGTATTGCTTGAGAAATTCCAGATATGGAGCCTTTGCATCTACCTTTTCAATCGTACCCTTCTTCTTTGCAACAACAATTTCATCCTCGTTGCACATCTTTTCCAAATCCTTGAGCCCTGAATCACCTCCGACAGGAATTGCCCCGGCAGCGCTGATCTTCAACCCATTGTATTTTGCAGGATTATGGCTGGCTGTAATCTGGACACTACCGCCACAGGGGAAATGAACCGTCGCAAAATAAACCATTGGAGTTGAGGCCAGTCCGATGTCAACAACAGTACAACCGGCATCCATCAGTCCTTGGGACAGACCTTCAAACATCTTGTCACTTGAAAGACGCATGTCTCTTCCAACGACAATTCTGTCAGTCGAAAGTAACTTAGGCAGAAAATAACCTACCTTATATGCCAATTTTTCATCCAGATCTTCTCCGAAGATACCGCGAATATCATATGCTTTGAAAGCACCCATCATATCCCTCCTGATTTAGGTATGGTAGTATATGTATTATTGTATCACCTTTCAGCTTTTTCTCCTAGGTTCAAACCTTTTTGCCAAAGCAAAAGCTTTTCCTCAAAAGGCAGCGTATAGGCAGGGCTGGTCGAGGGCATCACCAAAAAATCAATGTCGGGATAATAACCGACTTCCTTCCGATAAAGGCTACAAGCCGTTTTGCCATTGAAAAGGACTCTGACTATGGTAGGCTGTCCCTGCAGGAGCTTCTCTACTGCATGGGGTTCTACATTCCTTATTGCAGTATCAAGGGAACCCTTCCGTTCACATCGCCTGACCACATCCCACAAGGCAATGCCATTGTTCCTAAGCAGTTGTTTTTTCTCCTCATAGTCCGAGAAGCCTCGCTTCTTATTGTAAAGGATGTCCATTATCTTCCAGAAAGCATTACGCTCATGCCCATAGTATTCTGATTTTGCAAGGGATCGCACGCTTGGCGCTGACCCCAGGATCAGCAGTTTTGGCTCAGCCCCGATGATGGCATCAAAAGCTTCTATCATGCCAAGTACCTTACCACTGCATCAGCAACGTTGATGCCATCCATGGCAGAACTGACAATACCTCCTGCATAACCGGCGCCCTCGCCACAGGGAAACAATCCATCTTTGGACATCAAGGAAACATCATCCCTGACTATCCGTACAGGACTGCTGGTCCGACTCTCACAGGCAAGCAACAACGCTTCATCGGTAAGGAATCCCCTCGCTTTCTGTCCGAATTGTTCGAAAGCAAGTTTAAGCCTCATGCTGACAAAAGACGGAAACAAGGTTCTCAAATCAGCACTGGCTACGCCAGGCACATAGCTGGTTTCCGGCAAGTCATTACTCATTTTGCCGGCACAGAAATCCGTCATTCTCTGGGCAGGCACAACAAGGCCTTTGTCAAAGACCTTCCATGTACGCATTTCCATTGCCTTCTGAAATGAAAGCATGCCAAGAGCCCCCTGGAATTGGACAGGCATATCCTCAGGATGCAGTTCCACTACCATGGCACTGTTGGCCCATCTGCCTGTACGCGAAGCTGGACTCATGCCATTGACAACCGTACGGCCTTGCTCAGTATGCGAAGGAATGACTAATCCGCCAGGACACATGCAGAAGGAATAGACACCACGTCCTTGTACCTGTGTAACAAAACTATATTCAGCAGCAGGCAGATAACTTCCACGTCCCTTGGGGTCCTTGTATTGTATCCGATCAATCAATTGCTGAGGATGTTCAACCCTGACTCCTATGGCTATCCCTTTTGCTTCAAGATCATAGCTACCATCTTTCAGGAACCTATAGACAGACTCTGCACTATGGCCTGTTGCAAGTACGATAGGTCCATCAAAGGTCGAACCATCTCGACAAAGGGCTCCGCAAACCCTTCCATCTGTTTCCTTTAAGCCGACTACTTCCGTATTGAAATGGACTTCTCCACCATATTCAATGATGGTGTTTCGCATATGTTCAATGATCCGGGGAAGCTTATCAGTACCAAGATGAGGATGAGATTGTCCGAGGATAGCAGGATCAGCCCCATGTTGGCAAAACTGAAAAAGAACTTTGTCAACATTTCCCCGTTTCTTCGACCGGGTATAAAGTTTGCCATCAGAAAAAGTTCCTGCCCCTCCTTCCCCAAAGCAAAAATTGGAGTTTTCATCCACATGGTTCGACCTGATCATCTTCGCTATGCTGATCTTACGTCCATGTACCTGTTCTCCTCGTTCCAAGACAATGGGACAAAGTCCCTGCTCCAGCAACCTCAGAGCACAAAAAAGTCCTGCAGGGCCCTCACCTACGACAATGACCCTTTTGCAATTCCGCACATCCTTGTATTCAGTTTTTTCATAAGGAAGCGATGGTTCCTGGGAAACAAATATCCTCACTTCCATGTCAACCATGACAGGATGCCTGCGGGCATCAATCGACTGTCGTCTTACCAGGATGTCTGTTACTTCATCTACAGGTACCTTGGCTCTGCCTGCAGACTCTTTCAACAAAGATTGCCTTACGAAAGCAACTTGCGGCAGTATTCTCAGATGTATATCTTTTACCATGTCCATATGGTAGCTATTCACACTATCTGCGTCAACGGAAACAAGCCTTTCAGTTGCAAACACCGGGCTCTTGCGCTACCATAGGCTCATGAATGTTCTATCTGTGGAGCAAATCTCCAAGACCCTCAATGATGCACCTTTGTTTGAAAATGTTACATTTGGCTTGGAAAGCGGCGAACATGTCGGCTTGATAGGCAGCAACGGATGTGGCAAGAGCACACTGCTCAACATACTCAGCGGCAAGCTTGAGACTGATACCGGAAAAGTAAGCATGTCAAATGCAGCTCAGATACTGATACTTGAACAAACCGTTTCCTTTGCAACTGACGATACTGTAGAACAGTATCTTTACAAAGCAAAAAGCCCCCGGTTCAAGCTTCTGGAACGCTACCACAAATTACTCGACAAAGCCACAGAACCGGCCACGCAAAAGCAACTGGCAGACCTGACTGACAAAATGGAAAAAGATGGTACATGGAACATCGTCTCGGACTTTACCTCTATCTTGGGTGAACTGGGACTTTCGGACGTTTTGAACCGACGCATGGCAACCCTATCAGGAGGAGAACAGAAAAAAGTTGCCATAGCACGGGTATTATGCGGGAAACCGACCATCCTGCTGCTTGATGAGCCGACAAACCATCTGGACATCGACACCATCGAATGGCTCCAGGATTATCTCTCTACAAGCAACATGACTATGATCATCGTTACACATGACCGATATTTTCTCAATGCAGTCTGCACAAGGATCATCGAACTTGATGATGGGCAGGTCTATTTCCATCCCGGCAACTATGACAGTTACTTGCTTCGCAGGGCAAAACGGATCGATGACAACCAAAAGCAGCAGGATAGATTTGCAACCATACTGAGACGGGAATTGGAATGGCTGAAGCGTGGCCCACAGGCAAGGACAGGTAAGGATTCAGGCAGAAAAGATCGTATTGTTTCCATGCAGGAACAACAGAAAAATGTCCAGGATATTGCCCAGAACCAATTCACATCTGCTTCCAGACGCTTAGGTAAGAAAATCCTTGAAGTACGGGACATCAGCAAAGGTTTTGCAGGACAACCGTTGTTCAAGGATTTTTCATTTTCATTTACGAAGGGCATGCGAATGGGCATCATAGGAAAGAACGGAAGCGGCAAGAGTACTTTGCTTGATGTACTTACAGGACATCTATCCCCAGATGCAGGAAACGTTGACATCGGCGTCAATACGGTTTTCGGTTATTATGACCAGAAAGGAAGGAACCTGAACAGCAGCAAAAGTGTACTTGAATATGTGGAAGATATCAGCGAACGTATTACTTTGGCTCCGGAGCAACAGGTAACGGCCGCCAGATTCCTTGAATTGTTCTCATTCCCTACGAAACTGCACAGACTACCCATTTCAACTTTGTCGGGAGGACAAAGACGAAGGCTTTATCTGATCTCAAGATTGCTGAGCAATCCGAATTTTCTTGTCTTGGACGAGCCTACGAATGATCTTGATGTAAAGACAATGGAAAATCTTGAAAGCTACATCGCAGATTTCGAAGGGTGTTGCCTCATTGTTTCCCATGACCGTGCTTTCCTAGACCATACTTGCCAAGATCTGCTCATACTTTCAAACCAGCATGTCGAACGATTCGAAGGCAATTACTCAAGTTGGAAAGTTGAGGAAAATGCAAGGAAGGAAGAAAAGCAGCAACAGGAACGGCAAGCCATCAAGGCACAGCAGAAAGCCCAAGAAAGATCTGATGCGGAAAAAACCAAAAAAAGCAGGAAAGGCCTGACTTACAAAGAAAAGCTAGAACTCAAGGATTTGGAAAGCAACATTGCGGAAAAAGAAAAATTAGTTGCAGACTTAGAGGCGAGTTTTGCCACTGCAGACACAACAGAATTAGGGACATTACAGGAAAGAACTATAGCTTATGCAAAGGCAAAGGACCAACTTGAATCCATGGAAAACCGGTGGCTTGAATTGAGCATGCTTGTTGAAGAGGCGTAAACATTGCATAGAAGGAGAAGCAGAAATCAAGATAATGTCTTTATCTGTTTCTCCTTTTCATTTCAGAACCACCGGGATTGCTGTGGCTCCTTACAGTTTGTTTCCAGCTTTGCGACAGTTTTGTCAAAACGGGCATCGTGCATAAACAAAGCTCCTGTAGGACAATTCTTTATACAAGCACAGCAGTGTATACAACTGCTCTTGTCTTTTGTTGTCCAGGCATGGGTAGGACAGACCACATAACAGGATCCACAATTGATGCAAAGTGTCTGTTTTTTTTCCGGCATATAGGGATCTTCCATAGGGGCAATGCCCTTACGGTAAGGCCTGTTACCTGGAATCTTACCGATTTCACCGCTTTTGCGACGCTCTTTGACTTTCTCTGCAAATTGTCTGATAACAGCCATATCAGCCGAAGAAGGACGATAGGTACCGACCTTGCTGGTAAAACTGTGTTCGGCAACTATTGCTATAGCCCCAATTACCCTGCCACCTTTTGCACTGACAAGATCAGATGCTTCAATCAACGCATCATCAAAGGCTCTGTTGCCATAGGTTGCCACAAGTGCCACATCAGCGCCTTTGAAATTTGCCTGTTCCTTCAGATATTCCGCAAAAACAGAGGGAACTCTCCCCGCATACACGGGAAACGAAACTACGGCAAGTTCCCTGTCAGTTGCAGAAAAGTTTTTTTTTCTTTCTTCGGGCAAAGTAACATTGAAGACTGATTCCTTGCAGATCAATGATGCCAAGTAAGAACCACAAAGCAGACTGGAACTTGTCGGCGAAAAAGAAAGATGTTTCACCGTACAATTCTTCTGATGTATCTGATCTACAAAGAATGCCTCAAATTTGGCAGCAGGCAGGGGTTTGGAAAAATAATAGCCCTGTGCATAAGGGCAACCGATCGAATTAAGATACTTTGCATCCTCCTCAAGCTCAACACCTTCCGCTATAACAGCTAGGTCAAGCTCCTTGGCAATGCCCATTATCAAGCGAAGAATAGCCCTTTTGCTCGTCCAGTTGGACCTGCGGTTGTTGACAAAAAGCATATCAAGTTTCAATGCATCCACAGGTACTTCACTGAGCATATTGAGGCTCGAATAGCCAGAGCCGAAATCATCCATTTCAATATAGAATCCCCGATGTCCAAGTTCATTTACGACTTCAATCAATTGGGTCTGGCTCTGCGTATAAGCTGATTCAGTGATTTCTATATGCAACATATCCGGATCAATCCCATACTGTTTGACCAATGCTGTCAATTGGTCACAAAGTCCTTCCTCATAGATGTCAAGCCTGGACATATTAACTGAAATCGGAACAACAGGAATTCCTGCTTTCTTCCATTGTGCCAACTGTCTGCAAGCTTCCTTCCAGACATATTTATCCAGTTCGATGATAAAACCATTTTTTTCGAACAATGGAATAAACATTGCAGGAGAAAGAAAACCTCTGGAAGGATTATCCCATCGGACCAAGGCTTCTGCACCGATGACAGTACCTGTCGAAAGTTCCCATTTGGGCTGATAGTATACAACAAACTGATGTTCTTTGAGTGCATTTTCCATCTGCAGGACAATTTCTTGTTCCTGGAGCATCTGTTCATACATTTCCGGAAGGAAGTGTGCAACATGCACATCATACTTGCCTTTGATTTCAGACAGTGCCATTTTTGCCAAACCGCACATGGTACTGATTTCCTGAGACACGTCATTGATTCCATAGATACCGAACTGTATATGCATTGGAATTGACAACAGCACCTTCTGATGACAAGTCTTTGCAATATCTTCCAAGATTTTTTCTATATTGCTGCAGTGTCGTATCAGAATAAAATAGCAATCTGCATATGACCGCGTCATGACAGCTGATGGCAGGTTTCGTTTCAGCAGTTCAGCCAGGCATTGCAATACATGGTCACCCGTATCTGTTCCATATATTTTATTTATCAGCTTGAACCTGACAATATCACAGTAAATCAAATCATAGGATCCGCTGGAATTGGCATCCAATTCTTTCCTTGCTTGCTGGTAAAATCCATCTTCATTGAGCAAACCGGTCAAAGCATCATGTTGCCCATCATTGACTGTCTTCTCATTTTCAGTAGCAGCGGTCAACATCGTCAAAGTTTCTGACAATGTATGCATATCGAGACAACGGTGAAACACATGCGTTTTTGTCAGATATTTTTCCAAATCCCCCACTGTCGATTCCAAAGTAGTCAGAGGGATAAAGGCGCCTACACCCTCTTTTTCCACTTTATCGAGGAATTCATAGACTTCAGAACAGGGACTCCGCAAGTCAAGCACTACGGCAGCAATATATTTCAAATGCCATTGAAGAAATGATAAAGACTCTTTTTCATACTGTACGACATGTGTCTGAAATATTTCCCCCAACACTTGTGACAGTTCGCGGCCTCTTTCAAGGTCATTGCTTACTATCAACACAAGATGTGCATTAGACAAAACCCCCCTCCTTGGTATCAACAATATCCTTGCTGCATGGAAAAAAATATCCAAACAGCAACCTTTTCCCTTACACTTCTTCCTTGATACCACAAGTTTGATTGTATATCAACTTAACATAAAATTACTTTTTAACCATTTGTTGATTATTTTGTAAGAAATCTGTGTTCTTGCACAAGGACGTACTTATATACTATCTTAGTAAATAAGGAGATATTTATGCAGATTACTACAGAAAACCTAGTCCATCCTCTAGACAGCCAAGCCCTTGAAGATTTAAAGTCACTTCCCAACTTCCGGGACTTCAGCTACGGCTTCTCCATGGAACTGAATGATGACATACTTCTGGCTTCTTCCCTGTCCAGTAAAATCAGACTTTCTGATTCTCAATTACCGACCCTTTATGTCATACTTAAGGATTTATGCAAACGCCTTGACATCAAGGTTCCTTATTTTTTCCTGGAGATCAGCACATTGCCATCCATCTATACCCTTGGCTTTGAACAACCTGCCATCACAATAACTTCAGGGCTGGTAGATCAATTGACTGAAGAGCAGACAGAAGCACTTCTAGCAAGGGAATGTGGACATATTCTCTGTGGTCATACCATGTACAAAACGATGGCACATTTCACATCTTCCTTGCTGGCCAGGCAATTCGGAACAAATATGCATCTGACTCCATCTCTTCTCAGAGCATTGAATTATTGGGATCACATAAGTGAAGCTACGGCTGACAGGGTTTGTGCGGTATTAATGAATGACCCCGAGCTGGTCCAACAATCCCTTGTAATCGAAGCTGGTGGCAACAAGGCAGGTGTCGTTACTGCAATTGATTATGACCAGTTGCAATACCAGGCAAAGGATTTTACCTCATTCATGCAACAGCGCCATGAAGAGCATAATTTCTCCCGTCTTGCCGAAGCAAATTCATTCCTGACCATCAGGTTGAAGTCACTTGCCGACTGGTGTGATACAACTGAATATAGACAGCTTGCGGAACGATGCTGTAAAAGATGAGTTACAACCCTGTAAACAGGAGTAAATCTTCCCTACCGCCGTTAACAACCAAATAGTTGTCTAAACCATAATACTCAGCATAACAGGAATCAAACTTGGCTGAGGTTGACGCATATAGGCTGTCAACGGTAATATCACCTCCGTCATTGGCGGGAATATCATCAGCAAGCCCTGTGAACGTCTTCCAATCCCAGCCGATTGCCTCATCCATGCTTCTGGTAAGGCATCCATGGGCAGGAGAGATATCCGTATCATCACCTGCTCTATGGGTTGAATTCGTGGCTGTCATAACGTATACATCATCATATTGCGTTGCCGTTGCCGACGAAAACAATTTGTCCCAGATTGATGAGCCATCATACTCATCATTCTGGGTATTGGTCGTATAGGTGTCTTCATCAACAGCAACGCCACTGAAGCAACTGTCAAGGATAATGAATTTCTTACCTGGAATAGATGATATACAATTAAGCAAGTCGCTACATTTTAAAAAATTATCTCTATATGAGTATCTATAATGTTCTGTAACAGAAACAAACTCCTGACATAAACAAAGTGAACCATCATCAGTGCCATGTCCGCTATAGTAGAAAATGACCAAATCGTCATCAGTTACAGTAATAGGCGTGTCCGTACCAACAGGTGTAAGATCAAGGGGAAAATCATCCAAATCTTCTGATGCATCACCTACAACATAACAATACTGAGAAATATCCGTACTATTCGAAACATTATCAAGCTTTTCAAGATTTCTTAATAGATTTTTAACATGCTTCTTCGTAGGGCTCAAAGCATCATTAATAATTGAATCATGTATGCCATCTCCGATTCCTTCACTCGTTTCTTCCAAAGTTTTTTGGTTCATAGGAATTATATACAAGGGTGTATTGTTCTTCGAAGCCAAAGCAGAAAAAGAATGTGCCACGTCTGCAGCATCATTCAATGGCCCTTCCAATGTTAGCCCATATTCCTCCACTCGTTGTGTGTTTAGATTACGAACAGGATAAACAATCTTATCATAATTCAGCGACACATCCACCAACACAATCTTTCCATAACCCTTATTTGTATCATGGGGAAGGATAAGGTCACAGGATGAAAGCATGAATACCAATATGGTAGCTAAGAATAACAGACAGTTGTTTGCTCCATGTTTCCTTTGACTTCGGTTATATCCATGCATATATGTATTCCCCTGATATCCAAAATCTTAGTTTTCGGATATATGCTAGCAGACATACATACATCGTAGCATGCATGTACTAACAAAAGCAATACGATAGGAAACGACTTTTATACCACAGTAAGCTTATCAATGATGGAAGTAAAGAATTCCTGCCCCCAAATTGAAAATTGATTTTGGTCTTTGACAAAAGGTCGGACATCTTCTACTGCCTGTTTGAAATCAACTTTCTCGAATTTCTCTCTAAGCATATGCTTCAGGTCCAATAGCCCAAAACTGTCTTTCCAATCTAGCTGTCCGGTTTGGATAAGACGGCACTGAAGATGAAAAAGATTTACTGGAATCCCTTGTGAAAGGTACCAAATGAAATCATAGTAATCACGACCTTTTACTCGATTTTGCCATCCTCGGCACAAAAGAGCATGTATTTTTCCTGCAAACAGTGACGGAGCATCATACAGACATACAGAATGTGATGAAGGCAGAAGTGTATATTTGTTTTCATAGGAAGCACCGTCTGGAGGATCTGTGTCTATTTCAAATTTAATTTTCAATTTCTCATTTGGAGCAATTCCTGAAATAGGAACCTCAGAAGGTATAATGTTAAGAATCTGTATCGAGGTAGTACCTTTGATAAAAGCAGAAGTAACTGCAGAAGATTTAGTTTTCTGTTTTGATTCCACAGTCATTGTGAATCCATTGGCAGTAAGTTCATCTTCTATGGAAGAAAAATAACGAGTCAAATCAAACGTACCGTCAGATTTCTTAAGTGAAAAATCCAAATCTTCTGAAAAACGATCCAGTCCATAAAAAATCCGCAATGCTGAGCCACCATAAAAAGCTGATCCATCAAAAAAATCTGTCCTACTTAACCCACACAAAGCTATTTCTTGGATAATTTCCTTCAAGGCATTACGATAATCAACAACATCCTTGCACTTATATTTCTTCAGCATTGTTGCTACAGCACTGGTCATATCAACTCTTTTCTCCTTCTTCAAGCAATTTCAAGAAAAGCATCAAGTTTCTCTTCCGATATCTGGGAGCCAAAAAATCAACATCTTTCCTGTTCAATGAAAGCACATTTTCTGGTTCCATACGCCAAGATATAAATAAAAGCGTCCTTAATTGTGCAACAGTCTGTACAGGCTGACTTTTATATAACATATCACAGAGTGCTTTTTCTGGCGTAGCCATTTGCCAGCTATAGCTGCCCCCTTCCAATATGGTAACATCACAAGGAAAAACAGTTTCAGGAATTGTACGATAGATGAATGTTCCAAATGGAGTCTGATAAGTCTTTATCTTGTTTTTCCTAAACACTGCCGAAGTGTATACATCTACACGCTCAGGGATAAGTCCATACCAAGCAAGTGCATATTCAAACGAAAGATAGGAGGGCCCGTAGATTGCAGATGCAAGGGCATAAGGAGGAGCATCCTTGTCAGTTTCAAAGAGACCCCGCCGAATTTGTACCAAATCCCCATGTTTGACCATCTGTGTCATTTTTGATTTCGGCGATTTGTAATCTTTTAATGAAGCTCTTATAATCCGTGTATCCTGTAACATTTTTTCTCCAGCAAGTATGATTATATCGTACTTTCTGGAGAAAATCAATTAAAGCATAAGGCAGAATCATTGAACAGCTATAATTGGGTAAACAAAAACCACAATTCTGCCATTGCTACTTCCTCCTTGAAATATGAGACTTGCAAGCCCCTATTGGAATTGCCAGCAAAGCCTCCGTGAGACTTTCACTCAAACTTGATAATACATATCTATACCCCTCATAAGAATAAGACAAACCGGAGCTTCTTCTGCAGAAGCTCCGGTAAACTAACGCGACCATGAAGGGAACACTATTTCTTTATTTTATACGCTTGGCACCTGCATCGAGCAGTTCCTTAAGCTTTGCACTTGGATTCTCGAACTTGGAAAGGAAAATCATTGCAGCAATAACGTAAGGCTTGTAGCTAGCCTGCTTGTAAAGAGGTACACGATACCTATCAAAGACAGAGGCATCGACCTCACCTTCCTTGCAGGAAACGCCGGAAATGTCAGCCGGAAGACAATGCAGATACAAGGCCTTGCCATCCTTTGTAGTCTTCATCAGTTCTTCTGAACAAGTCCAATCCTTGAACTTGGCATTGTTGGCCAGACACTTTTTCTCAAGGGTATCCAGTTCATCAAATTTTGCTTCATCAACAAGCTTGGTTCGCTCTTCCATGATGCTGAAAGGAGCCCAGCTCTTCGGATAGACGATGTCAGCATCCCTGAAGGCTTCTTCCATAGAATTGACCTTCTTGAAAGAACCACCGCTCTTCTTTGCATTTTCAGCTGCAATCTTCTCAACCTCAGGCATCACATCATAGCCTTCGGGATGAGCCAGGACAACATCCATGCCGAAACGGGTAAATAGACCGATGACTCCCTGAGGAACAGAAAGAGGCTTGCCATATGAAGGGCTATAAGCCCATGTCATTGCAACTTTCTTACCCTTCAGCTTGTCTTCACCACCGAAGTAATTGATTACGGAAAGGATATCAGCCATTGTCTGAGTCGGATGGTCTATATCACACTGAAGATTCACCAAGGTAGGTCTCTGCTCAAGTACGCCATCATCAAAGCCTTCCTGTACAGCATCTGCTACGGTCTTCTGATACGTATGTCCCTTGCCGATATACATATCATCACGGATACCGATGACATCAGCCATGAAGCTGATCATATTGGCGGTCTCACGGACTGTCTCACCATGGGCAATCTGACTTTTCTTTTCATCCAGATCCTGCACTTCAAGTCCCAGCAGATTGCAGGCACTGGAAAAGGAGAAACGAGTCCTGGTAGAATTATCCCTGAATATTGAGATTCCCAATCCACTGTCAAAGACCTTGGAAGAAATATTATTCTCCCTTAGACCGCGAAGAATCTCAGCTACCGTAAAGACAGCTTTAATCTCATCATCACTTTCCTTCCAAGTGTGATAGAAATCATTAAGATACATATTCTGCGTATCAAGGGACTTGAGCACCTTGATCAACTGCTCTATCGCAGCCTTGTCCTTCTTCATATACACTTTCTCCTCTACATAGGTACTATGGATACACGTATCATAGCATGAGCCGATATTCTTGTCTAGAAAGATGTTGCAGTATGTTGCAACATATTCTGTAGTTGTGTTTGTGCACGGTACATTCATCACTGGGACCGTACCTGTGGCACGGTCTCAGGAAACTTGATACTTTTTTATCACCTATACAATCTTACCCATGGCACGCAGAATCTTTTCACTGGTAAACGGCCACGAACGCATCCATACCCCTACTGCATCATGAATGGCAATGGCAATGGCTGGAGCAGCTCCGTTCGTAGCAATCTCACTGATTGACTTTGCACCGAAAGGCCCTTCCTCATCATTTACATCAATGAGCACTGCCTTGAAATCCTCAGGCATTTCACTGATCATCGGAGGACAATAATCGGTAAGGTTAGTGTTCAAAGGAACTCCTTCCTTGTTGAAGATCAAACCTTCATAAAGCGAATGACCGATTGCCTTGAGCGCAGCCGCATACATCTGGCATTGCGCCATCTCGGGATTGATAGGAGTCCCTGCATCCTGCAATGCATAGAACTTCATCACCTTTACTTCGCCTGTCTTGACATTGACAGCAACCTGGGCAAAGTGCGCCCCATAAGGAATGGAATTGACCATGGTAGTAAAGGATGCCTTGCCCATCAGCTGTCCATTGCCAGTACCACTGAGTGCAGTATGGCACAGTTCACCATAAGGCAATTCCTTGTTGCTCTTGGTACTGACTATCTTGCCGGGTAGTTCAAGAATGAGATCTTCTTCTTTCTCATTCATCTGAAAAGCAGCTTCCTTGAAAATTGCCTTCTTCAGATCTTCACAGGCAAGCCGTGATGCATTGCCGGAAAAATATGTACCGCTGGAAGCATAGGCCCCGGTATCAAAGGGACAGCTGTCTGAATCTCCGCTGATCACGGCAACCCTGTCCATCGGTACCCGAAGGATTTCACAGGCAAGCTTGCAGCTGATTGTGTCCAGCCCGGTTCCCAAATCGGCACCACCGGAAAACACCTGTACTGATCCGTCAGTCATCAGCTTTGCCCATGCATTGGCATGGTCCAGTCCGGGAAGTCCCGATCCTTGCTGAATCATAGCAAAGCCTTTCCCTATCTTCCAATCAGGGTCAGCAGACACCTCCTTCCTGCCCCATCCAATCATCTTGGCACCTTTTTCCAATGCCTCACCAAGCCCACAGGAACCGACAGGAACGACATTACCTTCCCTGCCTTCTCCCAAACCTCTGAGAATTTCAAGCATATATCCTTTGTGCACATGATTCTTCCGTGCTACTTCCAGATAATCGATACCGAGTTTCTCACTCAGTTCTGCCATGCAGGTCATCAGTGCAAAAGCACCTTTCGGAGCCCCATATCCCTGATAGGCACCTACAGAGGCTATATTGGAATAATAGGTAGTCACATCAAAACGCATATTGTCTACTGCAAGAAGCGGCAAAGTCTTGGAACAAGCATTCATCGGAACAGTCAGGCAATGATTGCCATAAGGCCCGGTATTTGCTCTGACATCCATGTCAACAGCAGTAATCTTGCCATCCTTATTCGCTCCCAGCTTGACCGTAATTCTCATTGGATGACGAGTCGCTGTCGTAATGAATTCCTCCGCCCTGGTATTCCTGTAATAAATAGGGAGTCCCGTCTTCCAGACAGCATAACCAACGACATCCTCTACCAGGATATCCTGCTTGGAGCCGTAGCCGCCGCCTACCCTTTCCTTGATGACATGGACTTTGTTTTCACTTACGGAACACAGACGGGCAACCACACGGCGTACATGGTAAGGTACCTGAGTCGAACAATGAAGCGTGAGCCGGCCCATCTCTATCAAGCCGAAGCACAAATGTGGTTCCAATGGTGTACATTGTATCTGATTGGTTCGATATGTCCGCTCGATTACGACATCAGATTGTGCAAAAGCCTTGTCGACATCTCCGATATGGCCCTTGGCTTCCGACGCAATGTTATGCCGTACATCCCCATGCAATGGAAATTGATAGATTACCTTACCATCCCTCTTGTCATAGTGCTTGTTGTATGCATCAAGGTCATCAGGAGCACCTACGACATACTCAACCAGACTGTCATGAATCAAAGGTGCGTCTTTTGCCATAGCATCCTCTACGGACATTACAGGCTTCAGTACTTCATATTCCACCTTGATTGCATCTCTGGCAGCAATGGCACTTTCCACATCAGTTGCAACTATTGCAGCAACCCTATCTCCGACGTGCCGGACCTTCTCATTGAACATTCTGCGGTCATGCGGAGATGGTTCCGGCGCACCTTGCCCGGCTTGGGTATAGTAGATATCAGGAGTATTCTTATAGGTCAGGATGATATCGACCCCGCTCATCTTTTCTGCCTTGCTGGTATCGAGTTTCTTGATATAGGCATGGGCATACGGAGAACGTAGGAAAATCATAATATGACTGTTCGCGGTTACCTTGTCTTCGACAAAGACCCTCTCTCCGGTGACCAAAGCCGGTCCGTCAATCTTTCCTTTCGGTTTTCCGACGAACTCCAGGTTCGGTCGGAAAGTCGGACTGATCGGCGTAACATAATGTCCTTCATCCCTCAGTTCACAGGCAAGCTGGACTGCCAGATAGTAGTTCTCGTATCCTGCGTCCCTGACGAATATGCCGCTGAGTATATCCTTGATTTCCTCCCGTTTAGGATGGGGTTTATGTTCAAGCAACCAGGTAAGCAGCAATGCCGCTGCAGGAGAATCATAGGCACTTTGGACAATACCGGCATCAATCATTGCCTGCTGTACATAGGAAAGATGGTTGCTGTCTCCCAAGCAACCAGGAGTTCTGATTACCGCCCCTTCAGCCTGATCTGCAAGCATCAATGTAGCAAGGACAGGTTTGTCGTTTATAAGTATGGTATCGGCTCCGATGAAACCTTCCCCATCATCCCCATCCCTGACGAAGTTAAAACCAGCAAGTACAAGGGCCTTCTGAAGCGTCATACCTTCTTCAAACTTCAGTATAGTGTTTTTTCCGTCTATGGTGCACTTGATGGTCTTCATTTGATCTCTCCCTTGGCCCTGCGATAGGCCTGTGCAACGGCAATTCCAGTAACATAGCGTTTATAGGCAGCCGAACCGAATTGGTCATCCACTGCACTGCATGCACTTGAAACAGCAAACTGCACGTCAGCGGCATCAGCATACGACTCGTTCTCAATGCCGTTTTCGATATCACCGAATCTCAAGATACCCGTACCTTTCACTGCTGCAAAAATCCTGACATCAGCAAATTTTCCGTCATTGACAGCAGCACCGAAGGAAACCGTAACTGCAGCATGGGCCTGGGCAGTCTTGGAAAAACGCGAAGAATCCACGAAACGATCTTCATCAGGAAGCAGAACGCCGACCAGCAGCGTAGAACTGAATTGCGAGTGATAGGCATGGTACTCCCGGATAGGAATATTGTCACTTGAATAGACTCCCTTCACTGGACAGTCCATAGGTAAGGAGCCTTGATTTTGAAGCAAGGAGTGTCGGCATAAGATAAGAATCATCTCGGCCAAGGGCAAGATTCCCACTGACTGTTGCCATATTCCTACGAGTCCTGGAAGCGCAGAAGTGTGCCGCCTTCTTAAGATAGTCAGGTACCAGCGGACTATCAATCAGTTGTTGAAATGTCACGCAACCACCGATCTTCACTTCACCGTTTACCTTTTCAATCTTATCGAGTCCGAGTTTACTCAGGCTGATGACACCTTCACACTGTATTGAAGAATCCAACCTGTTTATCTCAGTTCCTCCTGCCAAGAAGGCATAGGAAGGATTGTCCTTCATTTTTGACAAGGCATCCTTTACATCAGTTGCAATCAAATAATCTTTTTTCATGCTATCACCCCTGCTTCTTCGAGCAATCTCTGGCTGACAGCTCTTCCGTCAGCAGCAAGCTCATGTTCATCATATCCCACCAAATGGCCATCGTCCACGACGAGTTTGCCATCCACGATCGTATAACTCGCTTCATGATTTGTACCGCAGAATAACAAGGAAGCCACACTATCGCTATAGCTTCCGGCATACGGCAAGGCCGACACATCAAAGACGGCAAGATCAGCCTTCCAGCCTTCTTCCAGCTTGCCGACTTTTTCAAATCCGAGCATCTTGGCTCCGTTGATGGTTCCCATCGTAAATACTTCATCACTTGATAGTGCACAGGAACCATATCTGACTCTCTGAAGCAACAAAGCCATCCGCAGTTCACCCAGCATATCCGAACTGTCATTGCTTGCCGATCCATCAACGGCCATACCAACGGTTATGCCTCGGTCCAACATATCACGGACACGGCAGATGCCACTGCCAAGTCTCATGTTGCTGGAAGGGCAATGGGCAATCTGGCAACCGTTTTCGGCAAGCCTGTCCAATTCGGCATCATTGAAATGGATACCATGGGCAAAGAACACATCAGGTCCCAGCATGCCGCATTCTTCCATAAGGTCAAGAGGACGCATACCATAGGCCTGTTGGCAGAAATCAGCTTCGTCTTCGGTCTCACACAGATGTGTATGGAGTCTTACTCCATACTTACGGGCAAGCTCACTGGTCTGTTTCATCAAATCCTTGGTAACAGAAAAAGGAGAACAAGGGGCAAGGACAATCTTATGCATTGCATCTTCACCAGCCTGATGGTACTTGAGAATGCAGCGTTCGCTGTCTGCAAGGATTTCTTCCGTAGTCTGGACCACAGAATCGGGCGGAAGGCCTCCATCCTTCTTTGAAAGGCTCATTGAACCGCGTGTGGGAGAAAAACGGATACCAAGTCTGTCTGCCGCCTTGAATTGCAATCCCATAAGATCTCCATCAAAACCTCTCGGATAGAGATAGTGATGGTCAGTGGTACAAGTGCAACCGGTCTTAAGCAATTCACCGATAGCCATACAGCTGCTGATATACACCGACTGGGCATCGATGTGTTTCCAGATATCATAGAGATAGGTCAGCCAATCAAAAAGCTTGGCATCCTGTACAGCCGGAAGATTCCTAGTCAATGTCTGATAGAAATGATGATGGGTGTTTACCAATCCTGGTATGACAACTGAATTGCTGCAATCGATGACTCTGCAGCCATCCTCGGCTTTCAAGCCACCTTCCGGTGCTATTTTTACAACCTTTCCCTGTTCAATCAACAGGTCAGCACCTTCAAGCGGTTCTTCTTCAAAATTCTTTGCTAGACAGTGTATGTCTTTCAGTAAGACAGCATCCTTCACTTGGTTCTCCTCCTCTCCGTACATCAATCCATTCTACTTTCAAAAACAAAATGACTTTCTCTAGAACCATTCAGCCGCAGTTATTGCTAACTACGGCTGAACTACACGGCAGGTACAGATGTCCTTTTCGTAGACTTACTTTTCCAGCACGTATGGAAGCATTGCATAAAAAGCAGAACAGATCTCAAGATCCTTCACCCTTGTGATTTCATTAGGTGCATGAGCCTGAGCTTCATCTCCTGGACCAAATCCGATTGCAGGAATCTTATGGCGTCCGGTAGTCGCAACCATGTTGGTAGAGAAAGTCCACTTGTCAACGACAGGTTGTTTTCCAAACAAGTCTACGTAGTCCTTGATGCCAGCCTGTACCAACTTATGGCCTTCAGGAATCTTCCAAGTCGGAAAGTAAAGTTCCTGGGAATATTGTTTGTTGGTCCAACCGGTTTTCTCATAGTTAGGCATTTCAACGACAAAAGCATCAGGAGCATCGCCGGTAGCCTTGGAAACATATTCCCTTACCTGATTGAGGGCAAGTTCCTCATCTTCGCCCCAAGTCAAACGTCTGTCGCAGTAAAGCATTGCATAGTCTGCCACAGCACACTGGCTTGGTCCCTTGACATCCATCTGACTGACTGTGATGGTACCCTTGCCGAGGAAATGATCATCGTCAGGCTGGAGGTCCTTGTTGAGCTGCTCGATTGCAAGGGCTGCACGGCTTGCTTTGTAAGCTGCACTGACACCTCTTTCAGGGGCACTTCCATGGCAAGAAATTCCCTTGAGAATAATCCTGATTTCCATACGGCCACGATGGCCTCTGTAAATGCGGCAGGAAGTAGGTTCTGTAGATACGATGAAATCGGGCTTGAAATGTTCTTCTTCTATGAGATACTTCCAGCACATGCCGTCACAATCTTCTTCCATGACCGTAAAGGTAAAATAGCAGGTATAGGTACCGCCATAACCAAGTTCCTTCAGTATCCGGCCGGCTGTAATCATCGAAGCAGCTCCGCCCTTCTGGTCACTTGCCCCGCGTCCAAGAACCTTGCCGTCCTTGATTTCTCCGCTGAAAGGATCGAACGTCCAGTTGGCTATATTACCGACTTCAACGGTATCGATATGTGCATCAAATGCCAGTTTCTTAGGGCCATTGCCTACTCTTCCGACTACCGAGCCAAGGTCATCGATATACACTTCATCGAAACCAGCTTCCTTGCATAGTTTCACGATAAGGTTGCATACATCCTTTTCCTTGGAACTGTAGCTCTTGGTTTTGACCAGCTTTGAAAGATTCTCGGCCGTGTAATCCCTATACTCGGCTGCCTTTGCAGTAATTTGTTCCTTGATACTCATTCTATTCTCCATTGCCCTGAGGGCAGTATTCCAATTGATATTGCACCAGCTACGGTGCCAAGGTATCGACTTTGTCCCATACTTTCCGGGCAACTTCCGCAGCTTTCGCATAGATATAGTCTACGTCCAAACCAGGGAATCTACGGTCTATCATTACCATTTTTCCGTTTACCATTACCGACTGTACGCAGTTGCTGCTCATACCCCAGACAAAATGTCCTGCAACGTTGTCACTGACAAGTGGTGTCGGACAGTGATAGTCAAGAAGCGCAAGGTCAGCCTTATATCCTTCAGCCACCATGCCGAATTTTCCGGGGAAATACATCCCGATAAGATCATTGCCCCTGTTCATAGCTGCTACGAAGTCTGCCGGCCACCAAGGTCCCTTGGCATCACGGTGCTTGAAGAAAGCAATCTTGAGTTCTTCGAACATGTTGCCGCCGCACCCATCGGTACCCATCACCAGTTTTTCAATTTGGGGCAATTTGTCTGCATAGCCAACCTGGTTATTCATGTTGCTTCTCGGGTTATGGGCAAGGAAACAATGCCTGCGATTGATCAATTTGATCTCATCGTCATTGAGGTAGATTCCATGGACCATAAGTGCATTTTCCGTAAGCAAGCCATGCTCATCCAGCCGTCTGATTATATCCTTGCCATAGTGATGATGAGCATGGGCAACATCATAGTCTCCTTCAGCAACATGGACATGTACGCCACATCCGGTCTTTCTGACCGCTTCACCCATCATATCCAGGGCTTCATCAGGAAGTGTAAAAGATGCATGTCCGCCGATCATCGCCTTTACCATATCACTTGCACCGTCCATGGCAAAGTCGACATTCTCCTGTACGCCCTCCTCAACTTCCTGCATACCACGGTTTCTGTCCGTCACTTCATAACAGGTCATACCCCTGATTCCCACTTTCTCCATCCCGGAGGCAATGGTCCTTAGGGATCCCTTGATAAAGGAAGGACTGGCATGATGGTCAACCACACTGGTAGTACCGCTTGCTATGGCATCGATCGAGCAGATAAGTGACGAATAGTAGGTAGCCTCTTCGTCCAAGGCACGGTCCAGCCGCCACCACCATTCCCTGAGGATCTGAATAAGGTCCCGCTGTGGTCCAGCCTGTACCAACATACCTCGGGAAAGCCCACTGTAATAATGATGGTGAGCACAGACATTGCCGGGAATAAGTGTCTTGCCCCTTCCATCTATGATCTGTGCCCCTTCTGCTTCAATGCCTCTTGCAATCTTTGCAATCACATCACCGTGCACCAATACATCCATATCATCCTGAACGGTGAACGGAGGCCTGGTCTGCATGATCCTGACATGTCTGAACAGTGTATCCATCATTCCTCCACAGGTCCCAGCAGATAGCTATAGGACTGATAAACTTCTTCGATCAAGACCGCAGTTTCATCACTGACAGGACCGTCACCGTTAAGTATGCCGTCCCCATCCATATTTGCATGAATGATCTTACCGCCTTCCCTTATCGTAATGTCTCCACCTTCAGCAAAAAATCCTTGATTTTCACTGGATTCGAAATCTTCCATTGTAGAAAAGAGTGTAAACTTGTCTTTGTACGGTGCTCCTACATGAGGACAGAACGTAGCGCAGTTTCCGCATTCATTGCAGTAGGCATCCAGATGCAGGATCTGGAACGGATCCTCAAACATACCGGAATTCCTCATGTCAATGGCAACATTCGCACGATTCGGGCAAACTTCCACACACTTGTTGCACAGATAGGAACATTCAAGGCAACGCTTTGCCTCATTTGCGGCAAAGGCAGCTTCATCATCTTGAAGGGAAACCTGCAACCTTACCGTGTCTTTCTTGGAACGGATATCAGCAAAGTATGCATCCTCTTCTTCAGTCAGGTTTTCAGCTTCTTCATCGCTCAGTTCTTCTTCGTGTTCCTCGTGATCATCACAGCAGCAACATCCGTCATCATCGTCGTCGTCATCATCATCAGCAATGCCCTCTGCTTCATAAGTTGCATAGACCTTATCGATACAGGCATCTACCGCAGTTCTCGCAGAAGCAATGCACTTTACGACAGTCGATGGACCACTTGCCATATCACCGAGTATAAAGACATCTGAGACCTTGCTTTCAAGGGTCTTGCCATCGTGAAGCATGCGTCCCTTCTCGTCACAGGGAAGTCCATAGAAATTGACACTCTCAGCATCAACATGTGAAGCAATGGCAGCAATCACATGGTCACAAGGCAAGTCGTATGTCTCTCCTGTAGGCTCCGGACGCTTTCTGCCTGAAGCATCAAGCTCACCAAGTTTCATTTTCATGACTGTCAGCGTACCATCTGCACAACTCACCGGATTGGAAAGGAACCTGAAATTGATTCCCTCCGCTATAGCCAGTTCATATTCTTCTTTTTCTGCAGGCATTTCATTGATGCTCCTGCGATACACCACCGTAACATCGGTGACACCCGGTACCTTCATTGCAGACCTGGCCGTATCCATGGCAACGTCGCCGGCACCGACGACAATCACATGACCACTCAAAGCAGCAGATGCAGGGTTCTTCCTGAAGTTACGCAAGAAAGGTAAAGCGCCCTCTACGACGGCTTCTCCCCCTTTGAGCTTGAAGCTATTGTCTTTCTCCGTACCTATGCCATAGAAGATATAATCGAAGCCAGCAGCCTTGAGCACATCAATTTTCGTCGACTCCATGCTGCTGCCAAAGGCAAATTCCACGCCATTGGCCTTGATGAAATCGACATCGGCCTTGATAGCCTCTTCAGGAATACGGAACTGAGGGATTACATGGCGGACTACCCCACCGGCATCCTGTTCACGTTCAAAGACTTTCACCTTGAAACCTGCCCTTGCAAGCATCAGAGCCGCTGATAATCCGGCAGGTCCTGCTCCTATGACTGCAGCACTCTTGTCTGCAGGTTCTCCCGGTTTTTCCCATATTCACGTGATAAACTGTCTGTAGCCGTTTTCAGCCGCCAGTCGTTTCATCTCCCTGATCTGCACTGCACCTTCATAGTCCATACGGGTACAATGATACTGGCACTGATGGTCACAGATGTTGCCGGTAATATTGGGAAGAGGATTCTTTGAATAGATCAAGCCAAGCGCTTCTGCATACTGCCCTTCCCCGACCAATGCAATATAGTCAGGAATATCCTGATGAATCGGGCATGCTTCGATACAGGGTGCCACATAGCAGTCAAACAGTTCAAGCGGCGTATCCACCGATACGGTTTCTGTTCCTCTGAAAGACTTCTTCTGGAAATCACTTCCGGTACTTTTCCTTGCAAGTTCATCCAGCTTGGTTACATCAATCTTCTTCATATTCCAGGCACTTGAACGTTCCAAAAGCCTTGCCATCTGTGCGAGACGTCCATAACCACCTGGATGTAGCATATCCGTTGCCACTGTTATAGGACGGATGCCAGTTTCAAATATCTCAGTGATGTTCAGTGCATTGGCACCGCCGGAATAGGAAATGGGCAAATTCCCTTCAAATTCCTCAGAAAGCTTTGCGGCCACATTGATGCTGATCGGCATCAATGCCCTGCCGCTCATGTACATTTCCTCTCCAGGAAGCTGTCCCTGGTCATTGACAGACCCAAGGGTATTGGTCAATTTGACACCGAAACCTCTGCCGTTGGACTTTGCCAAGGCCAAAAGACGCCTAAGCATGGCAACGGCATCAGCATACTGCAGGTCTTTCTCAAAGCTTTCCCTTTTCAGATGCGTATAGTCATAGCCAAGTCCATCAAGGATGTCCCGTACCTTGTCATAGCCAAGCAACGTCGGGTTCAACTTGACGAAAGTATCGATTTTCTTTTCTGTAAGCATATAGCTGCAGATAGCCTCGATTTCCTTCGGAGGACATCCATGCATGGTAGACAGGGTGACACTCTTCACCATCTGCGGGGAAATCCGCTTTGAAAGTCCCGAGAGTCTTGCTTCTCGGCCTGCCCAAGGACTTCCTTCAAACAAATCACCCTCAGCAAGGAAACTGTCGAGTTCATCCAAGTATTCTGCAAAACGTCCGTCCTTGCGCCCGTCCATCATGGAATCGATAAACTGCTGCATCTTTTCTGTCTTGATACCTGCAAGGTCATAGCCGACGCTCATGTTGAAAATAAAATCAGGTTCCCCCTCTTTTTTCCCTTTATGCAAGGCCTCGAGCACATGGCAGATAATCCAAGCCTTTGCATACTCATCCCAGGCCTTGGAAAGCGTAAATTCAGTTGACCATTCAGTATTATATCCTTCATCCCTGGCGTCGATACATGGTTTTGCAATATCCAGATGATCCATTTGCTGGACAGTCTTCAATTCAATGAAACGTGCACCGGCAAGATAGCTGGTCACTATATTCTGTGCAAGCTGTGTATGTGGACCTGCAGCAGGACCGACACACGTTGTGGAAGTCTGTGAAAAAACCTTGCAACGGTGCTTGCTTTCATCTTGATAGAATTGATCCTCTGAAAAACCGAAGATTGAACGATGGTTACGGTATTCACCGATTATTCTGTTCAGCAATTCCCCGAACGGCACGGGACGCATGATATCTGACATGTTCTGCTCCTTGAAATATTTTCTTTCTGCCTAAGCGGTCCATCGCCATATTGTCAATTATATTGTAAAGAGTTTTTCCCTATTGTCAATATTATTCGCAACAAAATGCAACACTTATGGCCATAGTTACTATTTTCTAACAATATAATAAAAAGGTAAAAGTTAAAATCGGCATTGTGCAAACAATTTTGCTTTCGTGCTGTCAGTTTTGTTTCATGAAGGACCTTTCGTCAGTTTCTTCTTTCCAGCAAAACCTCAAAACCTTCAGAAGCAATCGACAGGAAAAGTAAAGTCTATATGGAAAATTTCCGAATATATAGACATAAACAGTAAGAAAAGGCAATATTGTAGACAATATTTGAGGCTGACGAACCTTATTTTTGATATTTGATACCATAGATTAATGTATATCACAATTATTTTGACTTAAAAATTAATTTACTGTAATTTTTGCTTTACATTTTTATCTTTTCAAATAATAATGAACTCTGAAATTACAGAAGAACCAATTTGGAGGAGCATATATGCTGATAAACTTACAAGTCAATCCGGAAATCAGAGAAAAGAACGCCAAAAGGTGCAAGGAAAAGGGAATCCTTCTACCGACGTTCAAGGAAATGATCAATCCTCAGCTGATCTCCGACGACATCAAGAAAAAACTTTCCACGACAGGCCTGTGGGATGTCAATCCGACAAACCTGTACAGGATAACATGGCACAATGAGCCCAAGGAAAAAGGCGGCCAGTACGGTGGAGTCAACTTCATTGAGGTTCCTCATGAAATCACCGGTACAAAAGCAAGGATATTTGCTTTGGTCGGCAAGTGGTTCCCCTGCGGTTGTCATAAGGTAGGTGCGACCTATGGATGCCTCGCTCCGGCTTTGGCTTGTGGCAATTTTGATGCAACCACACAACAAGCGGTATGGCCTTCTACCGGAAACTATTGCCGCGGCGGTGCTTACAATTCTGCACTCCTCAACTGCGATTCCATTGCAATCCTGCCGGAGGAAATGAGCCAGGAACGTTTCAATTGGCTGAAGACAGTTGCCGGAGAAGTCATTGCAACCCCAGGTTGTGAATCAAACGTAAAGGAAATCTTCGACAAGTGCCATGAGCTTGATGCTGAACGTGGCAAGCACATCGTCATTTTCAACCAGTTCGACCAGTTCGAAAACTATCTGTGGCATTATGAAGTAACAGGACAGGCAATCATTGAAGTCCTGCATAAGCTTGGCATCAAAGACAAGTCGTTCAGAGCTTATATTTCTGCAACCGGTTCAGGCGGCACACTCGCAGCAGGTGACCATCTCAAGAAGGAATATCCGCACATGAAGATTGTCGCAGCAGAAGCATTGCAGTGCCCCACTTTGCAGAGGAATGGTTTCGGCGGTCACAGGATTGAGGGTATCGGTGACAAGCATGTACCATGGATACATAACGTCAAGAATACAGACATGGTCGTTTCAGTCGATGATGAAGACTGCATGAACGTCTATAGACTGTTCAACGAAAAACTGGGAACTGAATATCTTGCAAGCAAAGGCGTAAGCAAGAAAGACATCGACAATCTTCCTCTCTTCGGCATCAGCGGCGTAGGCAACCTGTTGGCAGCCATCAAGACAGCCAAGTACTATGAAATGGATGAAGATGATGTACTCTTTACCGTACTGACCGATTCCAGTGCCATGTATACCTCCAGGATTGCTGAACTTGAGCAGAAGAAGGGAAAGTTCACCCATGATGATGCCGTAGCAATCTATAGCGGAGCATTGATGGCACAGGACATCGACAATGTTGCTGAGCTTTCCTATTATGATCGTCTGCGTATACACAACCTGAAGTATTATACTTGGGTCGAGCAGCAGGGCAAGACCTATGAGGAAATCAAACGGCAGTGGTATGATAAGGATTACTGGGAAGAGTTGCCAAGGCTCACTTCCGAAATAGACAAGAGAATCGAAGAATTCAACGACTTGATCCGTTCCATCTGATCTGAAGATGGATTCATGAGGGACATGCTACGGCATGTCCCGTTTTTACCTGCGGCAAAGGCTGCAGAAAGGACCAGACCATGCGATATACCTACAGATGCTGTGACTGTGGAAAAGAATTTGCCAGTGACGAGGTCGTGTACCAATGCCCTGACTGTTCCCAGCACCAGGACGAAGGCACATTTCCAAAGGGCAATCTGATCGTCGAACTCAACCAGGAAGATCTGGATGCACTGCGCAAAAAAGAACATGTTACGTTCTATGACTTCTTCCCCTTCCCCGTACCAGACAAAGACTGCTATCCTGTCGGAAATACACCGCTAGCACATCCACGGAGACTTGCAGAAAAGCTAGGGCTTCCTAACCTTACCTGCAAATTGGATACCCAGCTCCTGTCCGGTTCATTCAAGGACAGGGCTTCACAGCTAGTAGCTGCACAGGCACTCCACTATGGCACTAGAAAGATTGCACTTGCTTCAACAGGTAATGCGGGAGCAGCTATGAGTTGTGCGGGAGCAGCCTATGGGCTTGATATCATCCTGTTCGTCCCTGAAACAGCACCGATCAACAAACTGATGCAGAGTGTCCTGTACGGAGCTACGGTTGTCCCTGTCAAAGGGACCTATGATGATGCATTTGCCCTTTCCATTGCTTACACCAAGCATTTCGGAGGTATCAACAGAAACACTGCCTACAATCCGATGACTATCGAAGGCAAGAAATCAGTTTCCATTGAACTGTTTGAACAAATGGAAAGAAATGTACCCGATGTCATGTATGTACCGGTAGGAGATGGTTGTATCTTCGCTGGTGTGTTCAAAGGATTCTATGATTTGAAGAAAGCCGGATTGATTGATAGGATTCCACATTTGGTCGCTGTGCAGAGCAAGCAGAGCAATGCTATTGCAAAGGCTTGGAGAACACACGAAATGGAAGCCATAGAAAAAGCGTCGACCCGTGCAGATTCCATTAGTGTTGAAAATCCTGCCAATGGCAGGATGGCTGTAAAGTATATAGATGAAAGCAAAGGCTGGGCTGTTGAAGTCGAAGACAAAGATATCCTTGCTGCACAACTTGAACTGACCAGCAAAGCCGGTATCTTTGCAGAACCGGCAGCAGCCTGTGCTTGGGCAGGATTGGAAAAAGATGCTGAGTCCCTAAAGAAAAAATTCGGTGCAGATGTCAGCGTCTGTGTCCTGCTTACAGGAACAGGTTTCAAGGATATGGCGGTATTCCAAGGAAGAGCCACCATTCCTGCTGCCATTGAAAACAGTGAAGAAGCAGTCATTGCACGATTCTCCTAATAAATCGACAAGATGATTGCAGGGGATGGATGCCTGAGCATCCGTCCCTTTTTTCTGCCAAAAAGGAAATCTTTCAGCAACTGTTTCCAAATGTCTGCCTCTTCTATCAACATAGTAGCCCAAACGACCATCTGGAAACTCGAAACATTTTGACAGTAAAACAAAAATAAAGTACCTTAATGCTACGGAGGTCACCATGCAGAACTTCATCATCGGACTTGGTATCGGCATCGCAGTCGCTATCGTTACCTTGATTGCCATGGCCGTCAATAACCATAAAAAACTTTTGGAAAAGCAAACAGAAACAGATAAACTCAAGAACATGCTGAACGACAGGATGGATCTTGAAAATGAAGGCATACAGAAACTGAAAAAGGAAAATGAAACCCTGAAGAAACAGAATGAAAACCTGAGGATTACCGTAGCAACCTATTCTCAGAAACCAGGAAGGAAAGAAATCTCCAGACTGCATGTCTATCAGCTTGCAGCAGACCGTCTGATGCTCAACTCCCCTGGCTTCGGTGCCGCATGGCAGGCTTCTTTGAAGGAAAGTGAAGACGAGTTCCAAAAGACCTATATCGGCATCCAGCCGTTCATCAGGAAAATCATCCCTCTGAAGACAGATGCCACAGTCATAAACCAGATTCCGGAAGATCCAAACGGAAATTGAAAGAGCCTGCATACCTTCCAGACAAACAACGTACACACTTGTTTATGAGCAAAGGAAGATCCAGATTCGCCTGAATCCATTCAGTGACCTTTTTCCTTCAGGCAGATCCTTTCCAATAGTTACCGGTTCCTGGTCTATGGTGAATCCGATATACCAAAGAACATAAGAAAAGCCTTTTCCCTAGCGGGTAGACTGATATCGGATTGAGAAAAATAAGAACAGCTACCTGTCTGTACTGTCAAGCATCCTGCAACCATATACCACGGAAAACTGAAGATCAAATGCCTTGGAAAGAGCAAGTTTTCCTTCTGCATTGCTATAGCTATCGGAAAACAATAGGAAAAGATGCTCTTCCAGCGACGACTGATTTGGAAAGGAATACGCATGATGTATATAGCTTCTTAGAACTTTCTATTTCCCAAAATCAAGATTTTTTCAAAATTGGGAAATAGAAAACTGCAAATCCAAACAGGTCAATTTCTCTGAAAGAAAAATAATTGCTAGAAAAACAGGAATCCACACCATGTAACGGCATTCGGGCCAACAAATGTGTTACTACCAAACAGCTACATGTGCGGATGTGTTCTGATTTATGAATAGAAACCGAGGATCCAATCCGCCACATCCATGATTTTTATGCCTTCATATTGGTATTCCTCATGACCTGTACGGGCAATCAGCAATCGGGGGTAAGCATCCTTGATACTGAGAAGCGGAGCCACTTCCCTTTGAAAGGTATCCGCTTCCGCGATGGAATCAGAGACTTGGATGTAGAGCTTTTCGTTACGTTTGATGGCAACGAAATCAATCTCCTTCTTGTACAGTATCCCTGCATAAAGCTCATATCCCTGCCTCAGAAGTTCGATAGCAACAATGTTTTCTATGGCCCTTCCCCAATCCATGTTCTTTGTTCCAAGCTTTGCATAGCGAAAACTCTGGTCAACAAGATAATACTTGTCATCACTGGAAAGATATCGCTTGCCTCTGATGTCATACCGGCGTATCTTGTAAAAGGCATAGGCATTGCACAGATATTGTATGTACTTCCCCACGGTCCTGTGATTGACCTTGTAACCGCTCTTTCCAAGCGCATTCGCAATGCTTCTTGTAGAAGAAATATTAGAGATATTATCCAAAAGATAATCCACAAGCCGGTCCATCAAGGTCGTATTCCGAATATTGTATTTCTTCCTAAGGTCTCTCACAATAAGGATATCGAAAACATCCCTTACGTAGTCATATCGGTCCTCTGCTTCCTTATAAAGGTAAGAACCGGCCATTCCACCTTCCTTGATGTAGTTATCGAAAGCTTTCTAAGGATTATCATAGGAAAAATAGTCCATGTATTCACCAAAGGAAAATGGATATACCTTGATTTCGTGGGTACGACCAGTAAACAACGTAGCAAAATCAGAACTAAGTAAAAAGGCATTGGAACCGGTAATATAGACACAATCATCAAGGTTTTTACCAATATGAATGTGAACGAACTTCAACTCACAGGGTAAGCTCGGGTTCGAATCCGAGTTTCTTGAAATAGGCAAGGTCCTTCTTTCTTTTGTTGTCTATCCGCCATGTCTTGCCATGCTTCGATAGCTTCATGTACCTTGCGGCGATGATGGCGTCGAGGGTCGAGCAGGTCGTCCGTCCCGTTTTCTTGATTGCGGCCTTGAGGCTCTGATGCAGGAGCCCGACCACGAGCATGATGAAGGCAAAGCCCTGCTCCTGGTAATACCCCTCTATCCTGAGGTTCGTGAACCTCCTGTAATTCTTCACGTAGTCGTAATAGGTCTCTATCTTCCAGCGGTCCTTGTACCTGTCGTAGACCTCCTGCGCCGACAGCCCGGTGTCCGTGCGGAGCACCGAGACGCCCCACAGCTCCTTGTTCGCAGCAAGGCCTTCCTCCGTATATCCGCTTTTCCCTTCCTCCAGGCATCTGGTATAGTTGTACCGTGCCTTCCCGTTCTCCAGGAGGTCGCGGTAAACGAAAAGCCTCACACCGTCCTCCAGGTCGACCTGCCGGTACTGCACCATCGCGGTGACGGTCTTTCCCCGGGCACAGCAGAATTCGTCATCGAAGCAAAGGTTCGCGGTCGCCTTCCTGCATGCGGCCGTGTTCGATGGCTCCGGTGTGATGTAGGTGTTCCCATCCCGGGAAAAGAGGGAAAGGTTGTCCCGGGAGAAGAACCCCCTGTCGACGACGAAGAGCGTATCCCTGAACCGGTAGTCCCCCAGGAAATCCTTCACGCTCGCCTTGTCGACGCTCGATCCCCTGAAGACCCGGGTGCACAGCGGCCGCTCGCTGGCAAGGTCGAGGGCGACCAGCACGTTCACCTGGTCCGCCTTCAGTTCGCCGGCCTTGTACCCCGGTTCGGCGAGGCCGTTCCTTCCGGAACAGGAACGGATGACATGGCCGTCGATGCCGACGGTACCCGAACCCTTGGCGATCTGCGCACGTTCGAATGCCTCCACGCCGTTCCGCTTCCTCCCGAGCCCGTCCAGAAGAGAAGATATTGCGGCCTGCCCCATGCCGAAGGAGTAGTCCCTGTATGCGAGGGGGAGCCAGCTCTGGGCGTAGAGCATCCCCACCTGGTCCATGTGGGAGAACCCGTTCGCATAGAGGATCATCGAGTATGCCAGGATCTGTGCCGCCTTCCTGAGGGGGAACGCCGCCTTCAGGTCCGCGAAGGTTTCCCCGGCAAGCGACATGAGCAGCGCATACTGCCCGTATTCGAGGATGGTCAGCTCATCGTCATGGCAAGTCCCATAGTTCGCATTGGGGGCAAACCCCACGCCCGGTATGATCTTGCCGATGCACTTGCCGGTACTCGTCCCCCATTTCCCGTCCGCAAGCTTCCTGGCCTTGTAGGTGTACACATAGTACTTCCCGCCGATGGCCTTGACCACACTGTCGGAGGAGGGCTTCAGGCGCCGTATTTCCTCAGGAACCGCAAAACCGGGCATAATGGCCTCCATATCATATTGGTAATATACCTAATACAATACAGCTGATTCCTGCTTGTTGCAAGTACCCATCTTCAAAAATTACAAGTAATTACTGTATTTCCCTTTCTGTCATATTGGTAAAAACCTTGATGATTGTGTCTATACAACAGTACGAATGCTTCCGGCACGTTCACCGCACCATTGAAGCAATTTGCCTATGCCGGTGCCCTTTATGGCGACAGTACAGCCTATTTTCTTGGTTTTCCCTATGGCCCGGGAGCTTTCTTGACCCAGGCAATAATAACATATGAGAACAAGACACTAAAAACAAAGGCGATGCTTGGCATCCTGCTGAAGGACGAGGCATCAGTAGATGAGCCATATTCTTCTTCAAGCACGATGTCGGAATTTTCCTTGGCAGATTCGGATCTTCACATACTGCTCTCAGGAAAGGGTGAGCTCAAATTTACCGAAGCTGTCACTGCCACGGGACTTCTCCATGAAGACCTGAATCTTAACGACAGTACATCAGATTTTACTGCTTCGCTAGGTATCACCATTCACTTGTTCCAAGCAGCAAAGCAGTATTTGGAAACAGGCATCGGCAAGTAAATGACAAAAACACTGACAATCCATGACAAGGATAGCACATGAATAAATATTATATGTAGATATGTTTTGTTAGTATGAGCAAATCTATTCTCCATAAACTTGCCACATTTCTCCATTAAAAACCTATATTTCTTTTAAGTTTTCATATAGACAAAATCAATATTTTCATTATAAATGAGTATAGCTTTATTGATTCAAGAAAGGAGAATAAAATTTCTATGGCAAGGATACGCGGAATATTCGAAAGGATTTTCCTTTTTCCATGTCTCCTTTTGCTTTCTCTTACCGGCTGTTCCATGTCAACGACAAAATCACCTTCATATACTGTAACAGTCTCATGGAAATCCTATATGGCTGATACTGATTTGGAAACAGCTGGCACTACCACAGCATCAGGCAATACCGTCAGTTCATCAAGTCACTCAACTGCCGATGCTGCAAGTTCTGCCGTAGGATCCGTCACCACGTTCGTCACAGGTTCAAAATTCCCGGAAATACAGGATTCCACAAGATTCATCGTAGGCTATAGCCATGAAAATTCATCTTTTTCTGCTGACAGACTTGGCGACCTCCATACCATGGAAAACAAATTCCTGGACAATATGGGGATTACACGGTATACACGGCAACAACCAGAAAATACGATCCATCCGGCCCCGTTCGACCGTATGGAAGTTCCTACAGGAAAATTCAATTCAACCGAAGATATTGCGCAGGAAATGAACAAGAACTTCAAGGAACAAGGTGGTACGGGCACTGAGGTAGCTTATGTTGAACCTGATTATACCATACAGGCCTTTTCCACAGCACCAGATGATCCATCCTATGACATGCAATGGAACATGCAGGATAATTATATGGATATACCTGACCTGCATGAAATTACATCCGGAAGTTCCGACATCACCGTGGCAGTCATCGATACCGGTGTCTATGAAGACGGAGAAGACTTTTCATCTGACACCTTCGTCACTGGATATAACTTTTGCAGTACCACGCAATCTGATCATTCAGTTCCCGGCTCAGGGACCACGACAACAGACACCACGGACGACAATGGACATGGTACCCATGTAACTGGAACGATTGCAGAAGAAACTGATAACGGAGTCGGTGTTGCCTCCATAGCACCGGGAGTAAAGATCATGCCATTGAAAGCCTTGGATTCTGATGGTTCAGGCTACACTTCCGATATCTGTAATGCCATCGACTATGCTGTCAATAATGGAGCAGATATCATCAACCTTTCCCTCGGGAGCTCAAGCACTTCAAAGACACTCGAGACAGCCTGTGATAATGCCAGGGAAAACGGCGTACTTGTCGTCGCTGCAGCAGGCAATGACGATACAGAAGATGAAACATATCCAGCTGCGTATGATTCAGTCCTGGCTGTCGGTGCAGTAGGATATGATACTTCAGCAAAAGCAAGTTATTCCAACTATGGCGATTGGGTAGATGTCATGGCCTATGGCGGAGATGTCGATAGCGATGACACTATTCCTTATATTGAAGATGGCACTACAAGAAACGGTATCTACCAATGGACGATTGATCCAGATGCAACAGGAGAAAACGGGGGATACTATTACTATGTCGGTACTTCCATGGCAACCCCGCATGTAACAGCTCTGGCTGCATTGTTGCTTTCCAAGGATTCCTCAAGGACTCCTGATGAACTTTCATCTCTCATCTGTGATACAGCTACGGCAATGGACTGTTGCAAATACGGACTTATCGACCCAATGGCAGCAATAGAAAACGATGTCAATGACGTATCGGACACGGCAACCATATCATTTACCAGCGGAGAAAGCCAGTCGACCAGCTGGACGCTTTCTGCGGCGCCCGGTGATATTTCCGTTTCCGTTGATGTTGATGAGGAATACCTCAGCGATGTTTCCGTGACACTTTATGATGAGGATGATAATGAAGCCGCTGATGCAGATGCATCAGATGTTGCTGACGGGGCCATTTCCCTCTCTTATACCGTCGATGCTACCGATACAGGAACCTATACGCTGACTATTACTTACTCAGGTTCTTCTTCTTGATTCTGCCAAAGACATAGGTAGTCTCTTACTCATAATCGGATATTTCCCGAAAAGTTCCTTTACGCAATCTCTTACTAACTTCTGGTCCTGTGCTATCCTGGTTTACCTATTGCAATCCAAGGAAAAAACAATCCATATAATGATTTCCATTGTCTAAAAACAAACAGTCATTAACGATTTTGAAATAATTTATTATATTTTAGGAGTTACATAAAAGCTACATAAAGATGATGTACCTTTATAGAAAACAGATACGTCACCATCATGAACTATTTTCAGAGAGGAAAACATGAAAAGAAATTCAAAGAAATTTTTCCTATTGGCAATAGCACTTCTAAGTTTGACAAGCTGTAGGATCCTGTTGGTAAGTCCTGGGCCCGGACATCCTGGCAAACCTTTATCACAAAATATTGTCAAAATCCAAAGGGATAATGCAAACCCCCAGGACGACAACAAACCACCTGAAATACAAAAGGACAAAGATAAGAAACCTGGAGAACCGGTGCCGCCACCTGAGACTCCTTGATCATACCAGTCATACAGGCAAAAATTTCCTTAGCAGAAACATAGGAAAAGGGACCGTTGCATCTTTGATCTTGCAACGGTCCCTTATATCAAGAAAGATCAGTTAGACAAAGAGATTGACATCACAGCTACTGGCAGCTTCCATGTAGGTTGCTACGCCACCGACTTCGACTCCGTCAAGAAGTTCTGCTTCAGTCACTCCCATGATGTCCATTGACATCTGGCAAGCCACCATCCGGACGCCCTGTGCCTTGGCTTGTGCAAACATGGTCCTCAGCTGGTCGACTTGTTTCTTCTTCATCCTAGACTTCATCATCTTAGGTCCCATACCTGCGAAATTCATATGGGAAAGCTTCAGATGGTCCATGTCATCAGGAAGCATTGCCCCGAACATCTTGCCCATGAAATCCTTGCGGACTTTCTTGTTAGGTTTGCGTCGAAGTACTGACAATCCCCAGAACGTAAAGAACATGGTGACATCCTTGCCGCTTGCCGCTGCCCCATTGGCCAAGACAAATGCTGCAAGGGCTTTGTCAAAGTCATTGGAGAAGACAATCAAGGAAGCTCCGGATTTTGAAGAGACAATCTGTTGTGAATTCCCACTCACTTTGGCTCCTTTCTCAATGACTGCCTTGATGATGCCATCTTCCTTGTCAAGAGAGACAAGTTTACAACCGGTCATTTTGCACCAGGAAGCCACATCACGCTGGAAACCAGGATCCGTTGCCTTGACCTCAAGCAAATCTCCGTCAGACATGGTATCAATCTTTTTCTTGAGCTGTACGATCGGTCCAGGACACTGCAGCCCGCAGGCATCAAGCGTCAACGTTATTTTTTGTTTTTCAGTATGGTCTTGGTTCTCTGCTATTGGCTCACGCCGGGGAGCATCTCCATTATCAGCAGGCAATTGCTTGCTTGCTTCACGGTCAGCACGTACCGGTGCCCATGTCTTATAGCCACCCGTGACATTATAGACCTGGGTAAATCCACGTTGTCTGAGGATTCTGCCTCCTATATGGCCCCTCAGGCCTATCGCACACATAAGGACAATCGGCTTATCCTTCGGAAATTTGTCAAGATTTGCCCTGAATTGATCATGCGGAATATTAAGGCTGTTTTCGATATGCCCCAAATCATACTCATCCTTGGTTCTGACATCAACAAGTACGGCACCTTCCTTAATTTTCTTTTCCGCTTCATCGTACGTGACAAGTTCATCAAGTCCATCACGTTGGTTCTGGGCAATCATACCGACCATGTTGACCAGGTCCTTTGCGCTGTTGAACGGTGGGGCATAAGCCTGTTCAAATCCACTCAGGTCATCAACAGTTCCACCAAGTCCCATGACAGCAGAGATGACATCAAGCTTCTTGTCTACGCTCCTGCTGCCGACAGCCTGGGCACCGAGCACCTTGCCACTTTCTTTGTCATAGATAAGCTTGAGGGAAACCGGCAGGGCACCAGGATAGTAACCTGCATGGTCAACCCCATGGGTAATAGCAACGCCATAGCCTGTATTGCCGCTTTTCTTCAGCATTCTTTCACTGCAGCCGACACTGCCGCAGCTCAAGTCGAATACTTTTGCAATGCTGTTGCCGAAAGTTCCTTTGTAAGGCCTGCAGGTTCCAGTGACAATTGCATCGGCACAAAGCCTTGCCATCTTGTTGACAGGTCCTGCCAAGGCAATTGCATTGCTTCCCTCACCCATAGGAGAAGGATACTCAATGGCATCACCGATCGCAGAGATTGAAGGGTCACTTGTCCTGCACATCTGGTCAACGACGATATGTCCGCGTGGGCCGAGTTTCAACCCTGCATCTTTTGCCAGTTTGCTCTCAGGTCTGACACCTATTGAAAGGATGACCATATCCACGTTGGAAATGACTGCATCGGGAAGTTGCACAGCGACGGTAGTCCCTTTGCGTTCAATACCTTTGAGAGCCTGTGAAAGATATAATTTGATGCCGTTGGCCCTGAGAGTCTGATGTACGGGTGCCACCATATCGGTATCCAGTGTAAGCATCACCTGGTCAGCAGCCTCTACCAGAGAGACATCCAATCCCTTTTCCTTGAGATTCTCAGCCATTTCGATACCGATGAAACCACCGCCGACAACAACGGCCTTATGTGCTCCTGCGTCAAGAGCAGAAACGACTTTATCGATATCCGGAATGTTCCTGACTGTAAAGACAGCCTTGTCATCTACACCAGGAACAGGGGGCACAAACGGATTGCAACCGGGACTAAGGACAAGGTTGTCATATTTTTCCTTCCATGTCTTTCCGGTCTTCAGGTCCTTTACTTCCACGCTCTTGGCTTCCCGGTCTATGGACAGTACTTCCGTATTGCTCTTGACTTCGATACCAAAAGCATTGACGAATGTCGATTCGGGTGTGACAAGCAACCGATCCCTTTCTGCTATGGTACCGCCGGCATAGTATGGAAGACCACAGTTTGCAAAACTGACATAGGGTCCTCTCTCATACATCACGATCCTGGCATTTTCATCAAGTCTCCTCAGTCGGGCTGCAACACCAGCCCCACCTGCAACGCCACCGACTACCAAATACGTCTTATTACTCATTTTCCTGTCCTTTTATCAAAGCTTCCTCGATATATCGGGGAAGACAAGTATCACAATGGTGAAATTTGTCCAATACGTTCTTGCCTTTTGCCGTAAGCCCAAGGTTGACTACCCTCTTGTCATCCATCGAAGGACACCGGATCAACATGCCCTTGTTTTCAAGGGACATGATCAGGCGGCTCGCCCTTGAAGGCGACAAGCCCATGGCCGCTGCAATGGCTGCAGGAGCATCATTGCCTTTTTCTATGGCACACAGCGTGGAGGCTTCCGTAAAGGTCAACCCTACTTCTTTCTTCATGTGGTCCTCGACCTGCTGGAGATCCCGCAATAAAACTCGCAATGCGCACAAATCAATCATTATGTTTTCCTTATATTTGCTACTAACAATATTTGCTACTAGCAACTATTGCTACTGACAACTTATAACAATCCAGCCAAGATGTCAAGAAAAAATTATAAAAATATCGAATAAAATTTGATTGCCAGACAGACACTGTTTTGCTTAGTGTTGGCATTCTTTTGATGTTTTGGGCAAAATTTTCATATAATTGATACATATCATAAAAATTGTTATTGCAAGAACCGCAAAACCAAGGTACCATTTCAGCATGGAAAGAATATTGACGACTGAAGAAAACAATCCGGTATCGGTCGGCATCGATACAAAAAGCACCCTGGAAATCTGCAGGATCATCAATGATGAAGACAAGACGGTCCCTTATGCAGTAGAAAAAGCCTTGCCTGATATTGCAGCACTGGTAGATGACGTAGTCATAGCATTCAAAAAGGGCGGAAGGCTGCTATACATAGGAGCCGGAACCAGCGGACGTCTGGGAGTTCTCGATGCTTCGGAATGCCCACCGACCTTCGGCGTATCGCCTGAACTTGTCCAAGGCATCATTGCCGGTGGCGTACCGGCCCTTACAAGGGCCATCGAACATGCAGAAGACGATGGGCAGGCAGGTATCCAAGCTCTCAGGGACCTTGCTTTCTGCCCGGATGACGTATTGGTAGGCATTACAGCCTCAGGGGAAGCCGCTTTTGTCCTTGAAGCCCTGAAATATGCCAGGGATTTGGGTGCCGTTGTCGGTGCTATCAGCTGCAATGCCTCTTCCCGCGTGTTTGAGGCTGCAAAACACAGGATCTACCTACCGGTCGGTCCTGAAATCATTGCGGGAAGTACCAGGATGAAAAGTGGGACAGCCCAGAAACTGGCTCTCAACATGATTACGACCATCACGATGATAAAGATGGGAAAAGTCTATGATAACTACATGGTAAATCTGGTCCCGACCAATAGGAAATTAGTCAAACGGGCAAAGAAACTGATAAAAAAAATCTCCGACTGCAGTGACGAGGAAGTAGAGAGGGTATGGTCCCAATGTCATGACGATACCACCGTGGCCATACTGATGGCTATGAAACATGACGAATATGAACATGCCCGCCTGCAGTTGGAAAACTCAGACTGGAACTTGCATAAAGCTTTGCAGCTTTATGAATAAAAGAATCCCGTAAGGGAAAGGAGTGTCAGAATGAAAAGAAAGGTAATTGCTTTTGTTGCCGCAGCCCTATTGGCTGTAAGCTCCGGTTCTTTGTTTGCAAACGGCTCTGCCGAAGCTCCGGCCACAGAACAGAAAGTGACGGAACTGCAGCTATGGACATGGAGACCGGAGGATGTGGATTTCTACAATGGCCTGATCAAGCAGTTTGAAGCTGCGAATCCAGATATCAAGGTCACGCAGAATGCCATCAAGAACACTGAGTACAACACGGTACTTGCCTCTTCGCTTTCCGGAGGAAGCGGTCCCGACATCTTCATGGGAAGAGCATACGGCGGTCTGCTCACCTATGTGCAGTCCGGTTATCTTGAACCGATGGACAAGCTCTATCCTGAAGTAAAGAACTACAGCAAAGGAGCCTTGGGCGGAGCCTCTGACAGCGATGGAAACATCTGGGGACTTCCTGCTGTCGGACAGACACTGTGCGTATACTATAACAAGAAGATATTCGAAGAGAATGGGATTACCGTACCGGATACCTGGGACGAGTTCCTGGCAGACTGCAAGACGTTGAAGGCAAAAGGCATTCTGCCCATAGCCAACGGTACCAAGGATGGTTGGACAGTCGAGACATTGCTGGGAGTCATCGGACCGGCGTTCTACGGACCTGACTTCTTTGACGATGTAGTTGCAGGCAAGACCAACTTCCTTGACCCACGTTTCATCGGAGCAATCAACAAGATCCATGAACTTACTCCTTACATGCCTGATATGTACACCGGTATTTCCTACACCGACATGCAGACCTCATTCATCAACGAAATGAGCGCCATGTTCCTGGGCGGTTCCTATGAGGCAAGCTACTTCAAGACCCAGAACCCTGACCTCGACTTCGACATCTTTCCAATTCCTGGAACAAAGGCTTCCGATCCGAAACTTGTCTCTGTCTATGCAGACATGAACTGGGTAGTCAATGCCGCAAGCCAGCATATGGATGCAGACAAGAAGTTCATCAAGTTCCTGGCAAGCAAGGAAGTCGGACAGCAAATCATCGACAAGCTGCAGATGGTACCATGGACACCGGGAGTCGACGCAAGCAGTTCACCGTTCATTTCCAAGGTGCTTGAACTGCAGAAAACAAGCACGCCGTATCTGTTCCTCGTCGGTTTCAGATATCAGCAGCCGACAGGTTCCTCTCTCTGGCAGGCAGCAGGACAGGGCTTCATGTCCGGTGACCTGACTGCAGAACAAACCGCTGAACAGGTACAGAAAGGTATTGCATCGTACTACAAACCTTTCCAGAAATAGTACATCATCACAGATCCAGCACGGGCCTGTATGCGTGGATGCGCGTACAGGCCATTGAAGGAAGCCCATGCAAATCAAAAAGAAAACCCTGAGAAAATTCGGGACAGTCTCGTTTTTCGTATTACCGGCTCTGATCATCGTCATTACTTTGATCGTGGCCCCGCTCCTTATGTCCATGTTCAACAGCCTGTTCAGTTGGAACCAGATGGTCCGTCTTGATTTCATAGGTTTTGACAACTTCAAGGCATTGTTCACCAAGTATCCGTACCAGGAACGTTTTTTCAATGCCTTGAAAAACAACGCACAATGGTTTGTCATGACTATGGTCATCCAGAATGGTTTCGGATTGCTTTTCGGCTATCTGCTTTCACGCCGTATCGCAGGTTCAGAATTCTTCAAAAGGGTCTTTTTCCTCCCTGTCCTGTTTTCCATTGTAGCCGTCGGTTTTTTGTGGGGATTGTATCTTTCCCCCAATGGCTTGCTCAATGCCATACTCAAGGCCACAGGAAAACCAGAATGGCAGCAGGCATGGTTGGGAAATGCAAAATATGCAAACAATGCACTTATCTTGGTCAACATCTGGCGTTGGGTAGGTTTCCCTTCCCTTGTATTCCTGGCTGCAATTGACATGGTACCGGTAGAATCCATCGAGGCGAGTCTCCTGGACGGGGCAAATTCCTGGCAGACTTTCTGGAAAGTCATTTTCCCGTTGATCATCCCTTCGCTTACCATTGTCTTCGTATTGACCATCATCGGAAGTCTGAACGTATTTGAGCAAGTCTATTGTATGACAGGGCTGGATGGGTCACCGAATTTTGCTACCGATACCATCGGTACCCTTTTCTACCGTACTGCATTTGGTTCCGTTGATGCAGGAAATCCTGAGATTGGGATGGGCTCTGCGATTTCAGTAGTCATTTACCTGCTCACATTCTGTTTTTCTCTCATATCCATCGTCACAACCCGCAGCAAGGAGGTCGAACTATGATCACAGACCTGCGCTACAGGCATGCTTCCATAGGCCAGAAGATTTTCATCATCTGTTCCATCATCGTCATGAGCATCTATGTCGTACTTATCATCTATCCGATCTTCAATATGTTCATATCATCATTCAAGACAACAAGGGAAATCCTGCAGCATCCTTTCAGCATGCCTTCTTCCTACAGCTTCAAGAACATCAGGATACTCTGGATAGACAAACATTTCGGACTATATTTTGCAAACAGTTTCCTTATTACCGTCGTTGCCATGGTCTTTGTCCTTCTCTTCGGTTCAATGGCATCTTTCGGTATTTCCCGCTACACCTTCAAGGGAAACATGCTGCTGTATATGATATTCCTCAGCGGTATCATGCTGCCCCTCAAGGCTGCCGTCATTCCGCTGTTTATGTTGATCAAGAAACTGAATCTGGTAAACAACAGACTTTCCTGTATCCTCATCTTTACCGGAATGGGACTTCCATCCACTGTTTTTATCCTTGCAGGATTCATGAAAAGTATTCCTAAAGAATTGGAATATGCAGGAAGAATCGACGGTTGCAGCGATGTACGCATCTATTGGCAGATATTCATGCCCCTGTGTGCATCTTCGATTGCCTTGGTTACCATCTACAACGCCGTTCCCATATGGAATGATTTCTTCTTCCCTCTCGTGTTCCTCCAGAGAGACAGCATCAAGACGCTTCCTGTCGGATTGAGTTCATTCTTCGGTACAAACAGCACGAACTGGGAAATGCTTTTCACAGGACTGTCTGTCGCCATCCTGCCGATGATCATCCTCTACCTGTTCATGTCAAAGTATTTCATCAAAGGCATGACGGCAGGAGCCGTGAAGTCATGAACAGCTACGCATCATGGTGTACGATTTCCCAAGTAGAACGAAGCAGTTCCTTACCTTGGGGAATCTGTACGATAAGGTTTGTATAGAGTATGTCGACGATAACCAGCTGGCTGATACGGGAAAAGGTTGCTCCCTGCCTGAACAATGATTCGGACTCGGGGACTGCAAGGATAAGGTCAGAAAGTTTTGCCAGCCTGTTGTCTCCGATTTTGGTAACGGCAATGATCGTACACTTTTGCTTGGAGGCAACCTGTGCTATGCGAAGGATCGAAGGAGTGGCACCTGAATATGAAAAGACCATACACAGGTCTTTTGGTCCTAGGGTCTCTGCCTGTACCAATGACACATCGGTATCGGTAGAAAAACTGGGAAAGATACCCAACCGTATGAGTTTCTGCTGCAGGTCCATGGCAACAAGGCCGCTTGCTCCGACCCCGACCAGAAGTATCTTCCGTGCCGATTCGATAGCTTTGCAGGATTTCTCTATGGCATCCGGGTCAAGGACGGCCCCGATAAGCGATACATTCTGCCTGACCATGTCGACCATGGCATCGGTAATGGTCTTGGCACTCTCAAGCGCCTTTTCGTCGAACAGATCCAACGAGGTGTCTTCCCCGCTGTTGCTATACAGATCCTTGGTAAGATCAAGCTTGAATTTTGAAAAGCTTTCCACCCCGATCTTCTGGCAGAGTCTTGTGATGGCAGAAGTACTGGTATTGGCTTTCTGGGCAAGCTGCGTAATGGTAAGATTGATTACCTGTGAGGGATCTGCAATGATAAAGGAAGCAGCCTTCTGCTCCGAGGGCTTGAGTGTTGACAATGCTTGCTTGAGTAAATTTATGCTTCCGTCCATACTTATCAAGATACTCTATCTTGGGGCAAGATACAAGAAAAGGATGTGTTGAATGGAATACTTTTATGCGGGTATCGACGGTGGTGGCACCAACTGCAGGCTTGCAGTAGGCACTGAAGATGCCAGGATCGCCCATCAGATACAGGGTTCTGCTTCAAATATGTATTCGATTGGCTTCGAAAGGGCCTTTGCCTCCATGACAGACCTGTTGGATGAAGCCTGCAGGACTTGGCAGCTTGATCTGTCTGCCTGCAGATGCCTGTGTGTCGGGTCTGCCGGACTTGGCCGTACAAATGAAAAGAAGTTGTTCACAGATGCATTCAGGAAAAAATATCCTCACCTTCCTGTCTACATCTGCAGTGACGGAGAGATCCTCCTTGCAGGTAGTCTCGCAGGGAAATCAGGTATCTGTCTCATCGCAGGTACTGGTTCAGTCTGCTACGGAACGGATGGCAAACGACTACTTCGCTCAGGTGGTTTCGGATGGCGTCTGGGGGACGAAGGTTCCGGTTGGTACATAGCCAACAGTGCATTGGCACGGACGCTGAAAAGCAAGGAAGACCGGGACTTACCTACTTCATTGGAAAAGGCAATCATTCCTTTCTTCCAGCTGAACAACTTGGAAGAAATCATTTCCTATGCAAATGCAAATGAGCGAGAAAAAGCCCAGATTGCAGCCTTTGCCCCACAGGTAACGGCCTTTGCCGCACAAGGTGACCAATTGGCAGCAGATATTCTCACAGAAGCTGGCACTGATTTGGGCAAACTGGTACTTTCAGTCTACAACCGACTGCAGGCAAAAGAAGAGCTACTTCTTTCCTGCAGCGGAGCCGTGGTTAAAAAAGACCCCTTCGTACAAGAAAGCTTCCATGCTTTTCTGAAAGCAGAGAAGCTTCCTCTCCACATGCTGGACCAACCACTTGGAGGGCCATTGGAAGGAGCACTGCTTCTTGCAAGGGAGAGAACAAGGATCTAAAGGGGAAGCCAAGCCAGCAGATGCTGGACATACGTATCCCAGAAATCCCAGGTATGGGCGCCCTCGCCTTCTTCATAGGTGACAGGGATATGGTGTGCGAGCAGGAACTGGTGATAACTACGGTTTGCTGGCAAGAGTGAATCTTTTGTTCCTATGGCCATATAGATCTGCGGCATAGGGTCAGCTTTGAGAATCAGTGCTTCATAATCCTTGTCACTACCTTTCAATGCTTCAAGATTGCCGAAGACACGTATAAACATTTTCCTACGGGACAATGGATTTGGCTCATCATCTGTTGACTTCAGGGCCTTTTCAATTATCAAGGCTGCACTGAGCAATCCTATGTGGCTGAAAGTAGTACAGTACTTAAGTCCATTCACTATGGCTCCATAGCCTCCCATGGAAAGGCCAGCAATAAAGGTATCTTCATATTTGTCAGAAAGAGGCAGCAAGGCTCGTGTCTGTTGTACCAGTTCCGCTCCGATATAGGTACTGTATTTATCAAAAGGGCCAGGTCCATCGACGTAAAAGCTATTCTCTCCTGCCGGCATGATTACCGCCAGATTTTTCTCTTCTGCCCAGCGTTGTATTCGGGTTCCAGAAAGCCAATCATATTGGTTGCCATAGACGCCATGAAGCAAATAGAGTGTCTTGAACTTTTGTCCAGGTATCAGGCCTTCCTTGTCAGAAGGAACGATTGCCGTCACATTGACAGTCCTTTTCAATGCCTGTGAATGCAGTGATATTTCCAGTAAAGCCATGTTGTTTCTCCTTACTATCTTATGCAAAGACAATACTGCAGAAGGGCATTTTTTGAAAGTATATTCATGGTTTTGCTTGGTTGACTGTCAACACTTTCATTGCTACAATATGCTTCGTTGCCGAAATGGTGGAATTGGTAGACACAAGGGACTTAAAATCCCTTGTCCGCAAGGACGTACGGGTTCAAGTCCCGTTTTCGGTATGTATGTCTTCGCTGTAACGATCCTCGACAGGAGGTTGGCCTTTGTTTCCAGCGTCTTGATATCGTCCTTAGCCGCAAGGTCAATCTGCATGGGAAAAAGGGCGTTTATATGTTTAAGAATTAAGGTTCTTATGAGTGGTTTTTGGGGCTTCATTTTCTTTTAGTCATTTTTCGAAACAATTAGTTACTTTTTTGTTATAACAAGACGAACTTTTTTCGTTATTTTTATTTCGTTCTGTACATTCATAAAATCAGAATATTTTGTATGTGCATATCATCAAGTAAAAAAATATACACAAATACATTTTTTTCCATACTTTCTAAGTCCAAGAGGAAATAATAGAAACGTTTTATAATCGGATAAAATCATTGGTAAAAGAAAAGAATATTACAATTGATTCGATGGAAAAGGAATCAATTGGTTCAAGTAAAAATGTATTTGAAGGGTGGCAATCGAGAGGAACAATGCCACGAGTTGATGATTGTATGAAAATCGTTACATTTCTTAGAACTACTATAGATTATTTAATGACAGGAAAGTTTAACTCAAAAGGATATCCGAAAAGAATCAAAAAATTTCAGATAAACTTTGCAAAATATCAGAAAGTAACCTTATAATAGTCAAAAGAATGGTTGACTTGATGCCTGTTATGAGACAGGCTAAGGACAAGGAACATACAAAGTCTATCGGATAAAGGAATGGAACAAACAGTGAAACAAAAAGCAAAATTGATAATTTTGTTATTTATGATTGCCTGTATGAATCCTATTTTTGCAAGTCAATATGACAATATTGTATATTCTGAAATAAATCCACCAGAATGGCTTATTGGGACATGGAAGGATGCAAATGATCCTTTATTTACTATTACATTTACAAAAAATGACATGGAACTTGCATCTGGATCTGATGTTGTTTATTTTTCAAGCATGATTTCAGCTTCCAATAGAAACATAAAAGCAAATTGTTATATTGTAGATGCTTGTGACTATAAAACATTTCAATATTTTATTTTGGTAAAATATCTTAATTCTTCAGCTTGGATTATACAAGTTATATTAGAAAGAAATAATGTAATTGAATTATACTCATCTAATAAAAAAAGAGATACTTCAATGATACTAACAAAAGTTATATAATCATAAAAAAAATATTTATATGCTTCCTTTGTTGTCTTCTGTTTTTTTCTTGTTCATTAGATGTGCCAACGGATAATACAGAAAATTCTTCAGATGAAGATAGCAACCAATCAGATGTCAATTCTTCTTGGGCCTATTCTGAATTTTCTCCGCCACAATGGATACAAGGTACTTGGAGTTATTCCTCTGGCGGTACTATCAAATATTATATATTTACAGAAAACAATGTAATCCGTACAGGAACTACAAGAATTTCTTTCCAAGATCAAGCTGATTGGTACAATAAATATAAAGGAAAAAATGGATATTTTAAAGAGATTGAAAATACTTCTTCAGCCTATCGTTTTGAAGAGGTTAACAAAGATGGCCTCGCCAATTATTATACATTTGAAAAAAAAAGCGATACACAGATGTTAGTTACTGTAACTTATTATTTTTCAACAAGCAATACTCCTTTTACTTATACCAAATTTTCCGATGAGTAAACTTTCTGTTACAGTTCTATTATCGTCTACATAGATATGGAGAGTCTAGATTAGGCAGAAAGGTATATTATTTCTGCCTTTTTCGTCATTTAAATATATTACGTATATTTAAAATGGTAGCAAATCTCTGTTTTCGGTATAATTTGTAACAGGATATTTACTTACCATATACTAAATTAAAATTAATCTTAGAAACTATTGGATACCATTGAGGATACCAAATTCTGTAACCATTATATATAGCTATATAATCTTGGTATGTAAAACGAAAAAATCTATCAAAGAAGCAGAAAGTATCAGTATTATTTTGGATATAACCCAATAAAATAATTGGAAATCCTGTTGAATGTATCAAGATATAACATCATGTGTGGTGTCATGTGTGGTGTCATGTGTGGTGTCATGTGTGGTGTCATGTGTGGTGTCATGTGTGGTGTCATGTGTGGTGTCATGTGTGGTTTGATCAATCCATTCATAGCTACAGTATCCAATGGAACAGTTGCCCTGAGCACTTTTCTACTTTTAAAATCAACAAGGACTGTTATCTTAGAACTTTGCAACAAGTTTCCTTTTGTATCGTCTGTTACTCGAATGCCTAGTTAAAGCTAAAAAAGGACCTGTCTCAGGCAAGTCCCATAGAAATTGACTATAACGTCTATAATTCAAATGCAACTCCTATTGTCGGAGATACCACAAAACTGCATGGGAGAAAAAATTATTTTTATCAACCAAAGAACTATTGGTAATGAAAGGATTATAAACAACCATGCAGTTTGCAACAACATCAATGGAACGGGATGCTTTGAAAGACAAACCGAGATTACCTTGAATACCATATGCTACATAATCGTCCATACCAACATCACCAGAATAACCATACTGATAGAGAACATCAGGTCCCAGTGATAATTCAAGCGTCGTGTGTGATGAAAGGACAAACGGATATTGAATTCCCAAGGAACAATTGATCCAATTGGCAGCCGTTTCCAAATCCTCACTGTCTTGCCATTCCGAATGCTGATATCTTTTTATAGAATTTTTTTGTACTAACCCGAAATCCACACTGGCATACAGTTCTACATTTGTTGCCTTACTACAATCAGCTGTTATCTTTGCTCCCAAAAGCAAGCCTTGTTCTGCAATGGAAGCTTTTTCAACGTCCGTATTGGGTTCAAATCGAAAATTGTCGTATCCGTACCCTGCATGAGCTTCAATGCTGTAATTGGATGGCAAGGCAAACAGTGCAGATGAGCAGGCAGACAATGCTACATCAAGAGAATAATCCTTTTCATTTTTCATTACCTCACGTTTGTGTAAAATATCTGTTTATTATAATTACAATACAGTTATTACACAATTGTCCCATAGCACAAGTGCTTGACTAAATCATAAAAATCAAAACTCATGCACATAAATAGAACAAAATCTCCCCTGACCAATTAGAATAAAGAATATCTTTGACTCAAAGACATTTAAGATAAAGATTACACTATTATCCGTCATGATTGGCTTTTCCCTTGTAAATTATTCATCTGTCTCTATTTCTGACTTGCAACAAGAAAGAACTTCAGATAAACTTGCTGAAATTCATCCATTCGTGAAATTAGGATCAGGACAAAGCAAGTCTTTGACTGGAATCAGCGGCCAATGGAGAGCTCATATGATATACACATGTACGGAAGCAGACAGAACGGCACTTTTGGAATATTGCTCGGCAGACAGACCGATGAATCTGTTTATCATCGGCGACATAGACCTATATGGTTTTTCAAGCAGTATCCAGACCATCTATGCAGACAAGGATGATGCAAGCTCCATCTGTTCTGTCTACTTGGCACATAGGACCAATCTCGTCATCAATTCAAAAAAGAAATCCATTGACAATGAGTTCATCAAGACAATAGTCGAAAAACATGGCATCACCGATATCAACGGTGACTATGAGGTAATCAAACAGATAAAACTGGAAGGTTTCACTACTAAGAAAACAACCATTGCAAGCCTGACCAATATGAGACACCTGTGTAACTATGATGAAGTGCCATTGCTGGAAAAAACAGATCTTGAAGAGTTTGAAATAGACGCTTCTGTAGTTTTCGGCCGTCCAGGACATATAGACACAATGAAAAGTGATTATGACAAGGGTTGCTCACATTTCTATGGTTGCAAAGCAGAAGGAAAACTGGTAAGCGGTGCCATGACAGCAGCAGAATCAAAGAGTGTTGCCATGATCGTAAGTGTATTTACCCTTGAAGCTTACCGTGGCAGACATTATGCACTCAAGACGGTAAGTCGTCTCTGTGCGGATATGCTTGCACAAGACAAGCTTGTCTGCCTGTTCTTTGATAATCCCAATGCAGCACAAATGTATCATAAGATTGGTTTTGTTGACTATGGTGCCTATGGTATGATGAGAAAAGATAGCTGATAATCGGACATTTTACCTTTCCCCTATGCCAGGATATTACAGCACTGATCCTAATTGAACATTTGATCTAACAGCGAGTATCAAAAAAATACAAAATTTTAGATTCACAAACAAATATATAACAATGCTATATATGCTTCAAAACTTATGATAACATATATAGGACAAAAACATATACGTTGAGTCAGCATATATTTTTGTCCATGAAAAATTATTTCCAGATTTTCTTTTATCTCTTTTCGGTATATAGTATAGATAACAGAAAGCAATCTATGTATAGAAAAACAGAAAATAATTCTGATTTTACTCTTTCTGGATTGTTGTAATCGGCACAAAGGAAAAGAGAAGGCAAAAAAATGACTTCACGACAAGAAACATTGCTTAAAAATGCATTGCTAAGTCTCGAACATGACCCGGATGGAATTTTTTGGGTCGATATCTATGGACAAACAGTCTATGTCAATGATGCTGCCTGTAAATTGCTTGGTTATAGCAAGGAAGAATTACTGCACATGAGAGTAAGGGATTTCGATCCGAATGTAACGGAAGAAGATTTCGGCCCAGATGGCAGGATCCCACGTATGGTCCTTTCAAAACAAACGACACACTTGGAAACGACCCAGCAACACAAAGACGGACATCTTGTTCCTGTTGAAATTTCCATGAGTATCCTCAACAAAGGAGGCGAAGTTTATTTGGTAAGTTGTTTTGTACGGGACCTTACAAGTCAGAAAGAAGCTGAAAAACGCCTCAAAGAAGAGATAGAGGAAAGAAAATCAACAGAACAAAAGCTGGAAAACCTGAACAAGCGTCTCGGGAAAATGGTCTATACGGACCAACTTACCGAACTTTGGACCCGTAGATATTTCTTTGCCATCATCAACAAAAAAATCAGCAAGGCAAACAGACATCAGATGAATCTCTCAATGCTATTGCTGGACATAGATCATTTCAAGGCAATCAATGATACTTACGGACATTTGATAGGTGATGCCGTATTGGTCGAGCTTGCAACGCTGCTTAGGCATCATGTCGCTGCTACCGATTCCATCATTCGATGGGGAGGCGAAGAATTCATCGTCATCCTTTCGGAAACAGACCAAGAGCATGCATTCGACCTTGCGGAAAACCTACGGTCACTCATCGCCCAAAATGATTTTCATACCGATCTGCCGGTAACTGTCAGCATCGGAGTGGCACAATTCATACCTTTGGAAACGGTAGATACATGGATTACAAGGACAGATAAAGCTCTGTATGCAGCAAAGAATGCAGGACGAAACAGAATCTCTACAGCAGAACGACCTCTCATCGGAACCACTGCAACTGAAATACAGGTTGAGGAAGGCGATATCAATCCAGAAAATTGATTATTAGCCTTTTTATTGGCACAAGTACTCCTTGCCAAGTAAAGACTGCGGTGCCGTAAGTCTCAAGTATATTTCAAGGATAGATAATTCATGTATAAAAAGTATTTGCAAAAATCAGTTTGCCTGCACACAGTCAAATTTCAAAGATCAGGATATAGCACTCTGTTTTTAATTTGAAACTTACACCCTTCTGTTCTACTGTTTATCAAGACAAAGCGACATCACTTCACAGCTCAGGCTAATTGGAATTCTTATTCTTTGCTTGGTGTTGTTTCTTCCATCGGTCAATGAACGCTGTAAAAGCGTCGATCTGTCCATCAATTTCCGAGTTCATGATTTCACCACGTCCCGTCTGGTCCTGGCCTTCATAGACAGTCAAGTAGTAAAGTTGTTCTTCAATGTCCTCAATACGGAAATCGGGAGATGCTGCCCTTTGGTCCAAGTATTTCAATGTATCTTTGAATGCTTCATCGGCTACCTGTTCTTCTATGGTCATTTCATCCTGCATTGCATTTTTCCCTTTGTCAGTTCATAGAATACAAAAAGCGTGACAAATATATCGTTCTTGTGATTTCTTCACATATTCTGTGAGAAGAAATCTATAAACGATGTTTTCCGAGCAATGGTACTGTTTTTCAAGCAACGTTCAGTGCAATTGTCGAATCGACATGCTCTTTGCGGCAAGGATACCCGAATACGGGGAATCCTTGCAAGGCCATTTCCTATAGATAACAGACAACAAATTTAAGAGAAGAAGTAAATTCTCAAACATCTTTGCAAAACCATTGCCATCCATATCGTATAATCTGAGATATCTACTCCCCTATTTTAGTAAATAGGTAAAGAAAGATATTTTCAGTACAATGATAGAATCAGTTCATTATGACAAGATAGATTTTCATGCCATTTTGGTTGAACCGGCTATCATATCGAATTCAGTTTCCTTAATTCAAGTTATATGCTACACTTGAAACAAGAAAAAAGCTTCATGAATATTAAATTTGAATTACATTGGACAAATGTATCGTCGTCCCCCTCTAAGGAAAGGAGATTGCAATCATGAACGTAGGTATTATTATTCTTTCAAATACTGGCAATACATTGGCAGTAGCCCAGAAGCTCAAGAATAGCTTCACAGCAAAAGGACAGACAGTATCCCTGGAACAGATAACCGCTGAGAGTAATGATCCGAATACTCCGGCAGGGAAACAGTTGAAAGACTGTCCTGACACAAAGCCTTATGATGTCCTTATCTTCGGTAGTCCAGTATGGGCTTTTTCCATACCTTCTGTAATGAAAGCATATCTATCCCAAGCCTCTTCCATGGAAGGCAAAAAGGTCGGTTGCTTCGTCACCCAGCATTTTTCAAAGGCTTGGATGGGTGGAAACCACACCATCAAGCAAATGAAATCTCTCTGTATGGCAAAGGGTGCCACAATCTTTGCAACAGGAGTAATCAACTGGTCCAACAAAGCAAAAGAGGATCAAATTACAGAATTGATAGAAAAGATGACAAAGCTATGAAATCAAACCTTTTCAGAAGAAAATTATACTTTTCAAGTTAGCCTTATAATGTAAGTGCAAGGAGTTTTTGTGACTAATATGTTCATAACAAACTGATCAGTAATCCCGGTCTTGCCAGTAAAACGTTCAATTTGAAGAAAACAAAAAATTTTTCTGACAAAGAGAACCTGCTTGGCCTAATCAATGGATACTTCAGTTTACTTCAAGTGTCTCTCAAGGCTCATAAAGATTTCATCAAGAATAATATTTCAGAACTCTCTGAGCCTGTCTTGCTTTACCAAGAATTTGTCTCATGATAAGTTCGCAAAATCAAACTACTAGTAAATAAGACAATGTAATTCCGTAAAACGCTCAAATATAGGAAAAAATTTTGTGAATAGAACTTCTATATGCAGAGTGTCAATAACACTGTGTAGTTTGGAATTACATATGTTTGCTAATTATAATATGTTTAAGCTTTTCCCTTTTAAATAGTATTTTCCAACATTTTGGATTATACTAATATCCATAAATTTATAAGGATATTCCTATGAAACGTATATTTGAATTCCGAAACCAATTAATAGAGAATTTTACTAACTTCTCAACAAGCTTTACAAAAGTAAAAGCAGAAGATATCAGAAAAAAGCTTAATGATAGTAAAACAACAAATAAGTTTTGGCCGGAGCCACTTATACAAATCAATCCTCATTATAGGAAAGGTCACACCATTGCAGAATTAGTTACATCAGGGATGCTACAACCTGAATGTAATAAGATATTTCGCTTCGGTAATATCAGTCTAAAATTGTTTGCTCATCAAGAACAGGCTATACTTTTTGCTGAACATAAAGAAAGTTTCGTCGTAACTACAGGAACTGGTTCTGGCAAAAGTTTAGCCTTTTTTGTCCCAATAATTGATACAATCATTCGGGAAAAGAAAAATAAAGCGGCAAATAGAACCAGAGCAATCATTGTGTACCCAATGAATGCTTTAGCAAACAGCCAATTAGGAGAAATCAACAAATTCCTTCACAATTATCCACAATGCAATATTACTGTTTGCCGTTACACCGGGCAGGAAAACACAGCAGAACGAACAAGAATTGCAAATAATCCACCTGATATCCTATTGACAAATTACATGATGTTAGAATTACTTTTGACACGGTCCGAACCAAATGATAGAAATATCATAGAACACAGCAAACATTTGGAATTTCTTGTGTTGGATGAATTGCATACCTACAGAGGTAGACAAGGCGCAGATGTTGCAATGCTTATAAGACGAGTCCGTCAACGGCTTGAAGCTACAGATTTGGTATGCATTGGAACTTCTGCCACTATGTCAACAATTGGAGAAGGAAATGATAGAGAAAAAGCAGTAGCGGAAGTAGCTTCACTGCTGTTTGGCATAACAATTCCCCCTTCAAAAATAATTACGGAAAAATTAAAACGGGTTACACCGGAAAATCAATCAATTCATCCTCAAAAACTACATGATAGAATTATCAGTAACGTACCTTTTTCAAATAATTATGATACCCTTGCAAAAGATGAATTATCAATCTGGATTGAACTGACTTTAAGTATAAATTTAAGTTCAAAAGAAGCTCCCAAAAGAGCAATTCCTTTATCTTTATCAGAAATTACCAAACGTTTATCAAAAACTGCATCAATTCCAGAAGAGCATGCAAAGAAAGTATTAATCGAATTCCTTACCCATTGTGAACACGTAAAAAAAGACAATGAGCCCCTTTTTGCATTCAAACTTCATCAATTCATTTCTGGACCAGGTTTTCTACTTACAACCCTTGAACCCCAAGGTAAACGAATTATTACAGTTGAAGAACAACAATTTGCTCCAGGAAAATCCAAAGATAAAATCAGATTGTTCAGAACCTATTTTTGCAGAGATTGTGGACAAGAATTCATTCCTGTTTGGTTTGATTCTCATTCGAATAAATTTACACCTCGTCCAATTGACGAAAAACCGACACAAGACGACGGCCCTTCTTTCGGATATCTTATACCTTGGGATGACAAACAGCTCTTTCAAGGAACCACAGATGGTCTTCCTGATTCTTGGCTTGAAACAAAAACAAATGGCACTGAATCCGTTATACATAATAAAACACATTTCATTCCAATAGATAGAACTGTTGCTCCAGACGGAACTATTTCCACATCAGGAACACGATATTGGTTTATTGAAGGTCCAGCACGCTTTTGTCCTTCATGCGGTATAGAATTTGAACCTCGGGCACATGAAAATAACAAATTAGTGGGTTTATCAGGCGAAGGCAGAACAACAGCCACCACAGTAATTACCATTAACCTTCTTTATCAATTATTTTCAGAAGAACAAGATAGAGATAAGCGGAAATTATTGGGTTTTACTGACAACAGGCAGGATGCAGCTCTTCAAGCTGGACATTTCAATGACTTTGTTTATCTTGTAATGATACGAAGTGCTTTGTTAGCAGCATTGGAAAAGGAACAAGGGCCTTTAACTATCGACAACATTGCTCACAGGATGTTTGGCGTCTTGGGATTTTTGGATACTGACAATACTGAAGTTTTATCAGAATATTTACTTAATCCAAATATTGCACCGAATATTCAAGAAGGAATTGAAGAAGCTGCAGAAGGAATTCTTACTTATCGCGTGTTACATGATTTGGAAAGAGGCTGGAAATACAGTAATCCCAATCTTATACAATTGGGATTATTGGAAATTAATTACAACAATCTAGATATTTTGATAACAGACGAAAATCTCACTAGTAACTATCCTTTACTTGGCAAACTTGCCCCAACTGTCCGAAAAAAACTATTTTTAATCCTATTTAATACGCTAAGAGAAACTTTCTGTATAAGTTCAAGATATCTTGACAATATTTTACTAACAAAATGTAAAAACCAAACCTATAATCGAGTTACTGATCGTTGGGAATTACAAAATCAAGAAAAACTACATTTAGGAAATCGACTGGTATGCGGGAAACGACCTTCGGCACAGCAAACAGGAGCTTTGTTCAGATACTATAGCGGAAGTTCATCATCTCGATTAGGCCAACGTTTAAGAAAAGTTCTTGCAGAGAAAGATAGTCCCTGGAGCAGAGAGACTGGAACAACAATCAACAAAGTAGCAAAGCAACTTATTGGGGAACTTTTGGAAACAGCAGAAGTATATGGACTAGTAATAAAACAAAAAGAATTCCAAAAGAAAAAAGAAATTATCAGCTGGCAATTGTCTGATACTGCCATGAGTTGGAATCTAGGAAAACCAAGTAATGAAGGAAAATGGGCTAACCGTTTCTTTTCTACGCTTTATCGAACCTTAGCTAATCAATTTCAACAAAAAAATTATATGATATTTGGGTTTGAAGCTGCAGAACATACAGCACAAGTAGAACAAGAACGAAGAATTGAATTAGAACAACGCTTCAGATTTTCAAAAACTGATAAAACTGCATGGGAAACACATCATCAGGGCAATCACCTCAAGCCATTACCAGTGTTATACTGCTCTCCTACAATGGAACTTGGCATCGATATTTCCTCGCTAAATACAGTATATCTACGTAATGTACCGCCAACACCTGCAAATTATGCCCAACGATCTGGACGAGCAGGAAGATCAGGACAAGCGGCTTTGGTTATTACATATTGTGCAGCACAAAGCCCTCATGACCAATGGTTTTTTCATCATAGTGAACAAATGATACATGGAATCGTAAAAACACCATCCTTAGATCTTTCAAATAGAAATCTCATTGAAAGTCATTTCCTTGCTGTTTGGTTTGCCTGTGCAAACTGTCCAATTATTTCTTCTGTTAATGAAGTCTTGGATAATGAAAAAGTCGATCAAGGATTACCAGTCAAAGAAGAAATCAAAGCAAAATTAGTGGATCCACAAACCATCAAAAATGCAAAATCTATGGTCATTGCTTTAGCAAAAGACCTACAAGATACTCTGAGCAATCAACAAATACCTTGGTTGGATACTGTCTACGTCCAACACATAATTGACGGAGCCTTTGAACGCTTTGACCATGCCTTTGACATGTGGAGAAATCTGTATATCTCAACTAAAAAACAAATTGAAACTGCCGCTAAAGTAATGGTAAATCCTATGACGACAAAGAAGAAAAGAGATACTTACCAACGAATCAGCATAGATGCTAGCAAACAGTTAAATTTATTATTAGGATCGAATTCTGCTAATGGCCCTTCTTCAGATTTTTATATTTACCGTTATTTAGCCGGACAAGGTTTTCTACCAGGCTATAACTTCCCTAGACTTCCTTTGCTCGCTTGGTTACCCAGCCCTACTCAGGAAGATAACAAAGATAATCAAAACACGATAACAATAAGCCGTCCAAGATTTCTTGCTTTATCCGAATTTGGTCCAGATAGTCTAATCTACCATGAAGGTAAAATCTTCAAGGTTGTAAAAGTAAAATTCAATGCCACAGAGACAACTTCTTCTTCTACAGGCAACTTTAAACTTTCGACTTCGAATATTACCATTTGCAATAAATGTGGTTATGGAATTCTTTCTACAAACGGCACGGAAACCGTCATTGATCGCTGTCCTAGATGTAATGCTCCTTTGGATGACTTAGGCCTAATTACCTCATTATATCGTATTGAAACGGTGGAAACAAAACTTACAGAACGTATCTCTCTCAACGATGAAGAACGACAACGTCAAGGTTATGATATGCAAATTACATTTGCATTTGATAACAAACAGACGAAAAGCCATTTAGAGTGGTCTGTTACATCAAAAGAAGGAAAAGATTTTGTTCAATTTCTCTATGCCCCTGATGCTACACTTTATAAAATCAATAAAGGTTGGAAACGTAGAACTAATAAAAATATTATGGGATTTCTCATTGATCCACAAACAGGCCTTTGGCTACGTGAATCTAACAGTTTGGAATCCAATGCCAATAATGAAATCCCTGCCATTGACCATGTTGAATCGCAACGAATTGTCCCATTTGTAGAAGACTACAAAAATATATTATTATTTGAACCTCTGGAGCCACTTTCTCAAACTACTATGGTTACATTGCAAGCGGCTTTAAAGCGAGGTATTGAAGAAGTCTTCCAATTAGAAGAATCTGAATTAGCAGTGGAACCCTTGCCTTCTGCAGATATAAGGAAACAAATTTTGTTCTTTGAAGCTTCAGAGGGAGGTGCAGGTGTTCTTAGTCAAATTGCAGGTAATGATAAGGCAATATCTGATATTGCAAAGAAAGCATTGGAAATCATGCACTATAAACCAGATTTATGCAACGAACTTACTGTTAAAGAAATTGCGTCAACAGATGCAGATGCCCCCTGTGAAACAGGTTGTTACCATTGCCTACTATCTTACCAAAACCAAACTGATCACCAGTTTATCAATCGAAAAGACCCTGATACTCTTCGTATTCTTATTGCATTAATAAATGGAACAAGGAAAACATCCGTAAAAACATCTGATAGTTTTAATAATCAGTCTTCAAGTTTTTTACATCTTCTTGAAACGCTTGGTTATCCTTCAAAAGAATATAAAAGAAAAGTATTACATAATGGTACAGAAATTCCTCTTTATAATGCGTCAAGAAGACTTTGTCTTTTTTTTACTGCGCCAGAAGAAAAAATCATCTCCTATCTGAAAGAAAAAGTATTGCTAGTTATTATACTTGGAAACAACCCTGATGACTGGGAAGAAAAGATCCGGCATAATAAAACCATATTCGCAGTTGGAGAAAAAGTCGAATGAACGAAAATTTATTTACACCTGGTAATCTTGTCTGTGCGAGAGGAAGAAACTGGGTAGTACAATCTGGTTCAAACATACAAGAACTTCGGTTACGTCCTCTGACCGGTTCAGAGGATGAAGAAATATTTCTTTCACCTGCACTTGAAACAGAAAAAATACAACAAGCATTTTTTCCTGATCCTTCTCCTGACCAAATAGGCAGCCTGCGTTCTGGAATATTATTCAGAGAAGCAACAATGATAAAATTGATAAATGGAGCCGGTCCTTTTCGCTGTTTCGGGCATATTGCAATCGAACCACGCGCCTATCAGTTAGTTCCGTTATTAATGGCCTTAAAGATGGATACTATCAGATTATTGATTGCAGATGATGTGGGAATTGGCAAAACAATAGAAGCTGGTTTAATTGTAAGGGAATTATGGGATCGCTTTGAAATTACTCAACTTGCAGTGCTGTGTCCCCCTCATCTTGTCAGCCAATGGGTAAAGGAACTCAATGAACATTTCCATCTCCCTGCCATAGGTCTGACAGCTTCATCCGTTTTTGCCTTAGAAAGAAATCTGCCAGTCGGTGCATCACTGTCTGACAAATATCCTGTTTTGGTTGTTTCCTTAGATTATATAAAAAATAATCGGCATCTGAACAATTTTCTTTCATCTGCACCAGATTGCATTATAGTCGATGAAGCCCATACGTGTACATTGAAAAGCAATGAACGTAATCTTCGATATGAATTACTCCAACAATTGTCAAGAAAAAAGACAAGACATATGATTTTCCTTACTGCAACTCCTCATTCAGGTGATGATGAAGCATTTTATAATCTGCTTGGTTTACTAGATGAAAAGTATAACCTGTTGGCTGATGGTAAAAAACATATAGAACTAAGATCTGATCTTGCATTGCATTTTGTGCAACGACGTCGGCAAGATATTCTAGAATATCAAGAAAATATGTCATTCCCACAGAAAGTACAAAAAGAAGTTGCGTATAAGCTGACTACTCAATGGGAAGCTTTTTTTGAAAGTGTACGCAGATATTGTGCAAAACTAGGAAAACAGTATGAAGAAATGGGAAAGCAAAATACCATGATTTGGTATGCAACGCTTGCACTTTTCCGTTGTGCAGCATCGAGCCCTGATGCTGCTATACAAGCACTGACAACAAGAAAACAGCATGAAGAAGAAGTCCCTTTGGCTGATGAAGATGTCCTTGATATGGATGAAGTTGCAGACGATGGCAATGTATCTGGTTTCTACAGCAATAATGATTCTGCAATTAGGGCGCTGCTCCATGATGCAAAGGCTTTGAAACGTGAAGAAGATTCTAAATTAAATTGCCTCATACAAAACTTGAAACATGATATATTGGATGAAGGTTATCATCCTGTTATTTTTTGTCGGTATATTTCAACAGCCAAGTATGTAGGCAACGCCCTAAAAGACTACTTACCTAAAAAATATGAAATCAGCGTCATTACCGGAGAACTTACACCTGCAGAACGACAAGAGCGAATTGAAACTCTCAAGGATGTATCTTATCCCATCCTTGTATCGACTGATTGTCTATCTGAAGGAATTAATTTACAAGAAAATTTTAATGCAGTCATTCATTATGATTTGGCATGGAATCCGACACGACATGAGCAAAGAGAAGGACGTATAGACAGATTTGGACAAAGCTCGTCTCAAGTACGTTGTCTCATGCTTTATGGTGAAGATAACCCAATAGACGGTTTTATACTTCGAGTCATTGTAAAGAAAGCAAAAACTATTAAGGATACTTTGGGTGTATTAGTGCCAATTCCTGAAAATAATGCAGCTATCAGTCACGCCTTGCTTCGAGCGATGTTTTTAAAAAAATCTATGCAGACAGACAAGCAACTTGAATTTGACTTCGGAGAAATTGATGAAGCAGCAAAGATTCTCGAGACACCTTGGGAAGATGCAATGGAAAAAGCCAAGAAAAACAGAACAATCTTCGCTCAACATTCTTTGCATCCTGAAAATGTTTTACCAGAATGGGATCGTCAGAAAAAAGTTTTAGGAATTGCTATAGAAGACATAGAAGATTTTGTTTCCTTTATTCTTAAACGTTTAGGTTGTGGTTTGACAAAAGAAGGCAATAACCGATGGCTATTCAATCCAACCGACATGCCACAATCGCTTAGAAAAATGTTCAAATCAATAGGAATAGAAAAACCAATGAGTATATCTTTTAAGTTTCCTGCTCCTTTTGGAAGTACATTTATCCATCGCAGTCATCCTTTAGTACAGTTGCTAGCAACTTATTTTATGGAATCGATTCTATCAGAAAATTCTCAACAGGCCCTTTTTACGGGGCGTTGTTCGGTCGCCGAAACCTCTGCAGTGAAAGAAGTGCATACTTTGTATCTCGTTCGTCTGCGGCATCAGGTTACCACTCAACTCAATACAACCATTCGTTGTGTTATGGCCGAAGAAATAGTTTTGCTCGCTTGTAAAGGCTATACATCCCCACAATGGTTAGAAGAAGATTCAGCACTTCCTTTACTTAACCACAACAGTGAAGTAAATCTAAACGAAAGATTAAAAAAAACACAAATTGAACACGCCTTGGCTTTCTACCATAAAGAAAAAAATGCAATCACTGAAATTTGTATGAGACACTCTGGCGACCTCCTTGAAGATAACCGAAGAGTACGCAGTGCAGCAGCAGGGAAAGGACAAATGAGTGTAAAACCATGTATACCACCGGATTTACTTGGAGTCTATGTTCTGCTTCCTAGCAACAAGGAGTTATAGTATGGCAAGAAGTACTACGCATTTATGGCAAAATATTCATCTCGAAGGTACAATTTTTTCAAATGACCAGCTTGAAGCAATTTCTTGTGAGAACGCAATAGCACAAAAAAAAGAGGATTATCAAATACCTCCAGGATTATCCTTGCTTGATGAAATCGGTCGATCATACCAGATTGCTCGAGCTCTTTCCAAACAATTTGAGATAAAAATAACAAATAAAGAAAATAATATACGTCTGGTTACACAAGAATTTGTACGTAGATTCTTTACTATGTGTCTTGGCTGGGATTTGCAAGCAGTCAGATCAAAACATATAGAACAATATGGTTACCCATTACAACGTATTGCATATGATTTGGTACCACTGACTGTTTGTCCTGCTAATCTTACACTTGATTTTTCTGACAGTGCTTTCTCTGTAAGCAATGGAGGTTCTTCAAAGCTTACAGTAACCCAGATGGTACAAGAGTATCTAGATAGTGTCGGACGAGAACGATGGGGGGTAGTTTCAAATGGTAAGTCAATTCGTTTACTTAGATCGTCTCCAACGCTTTCTCGTCCCCAATATCTGGAATTTGATCTTCTAGCTATCCTTGAAGCTGATTCTTATAATGAATATGGAATCCTTTGGAGAATATTCCATGTCTCAAGAATTCATGATGCAATTAATGACATCCCTTTGCATATCTGGGAAGAATGGAGAAATACAGCTATTGAAGGTGGAGAACGGATTAGAGAAAGATTACGAAAAGGTGTTACAGAAGCCCTCTGCATCCTTGGTTCAGGTTTCCTAAACAATCCAAAAAATTCATTACTTTATGAAAAACTAGCCACAGGATCATTGACAGAACAGACTTATCACCAACAGTTGCTTCATTTAATTTATAGACTCTTGTTTATATTTGCAACAGAAGAAAGGAAAAGCGACAAAGGACTAAGGCTTATTTTTTTGCAGGATCCTTTACTGACGAAAGAAAGAGATCTATATGATAAAGGTTATAGTCAAGCCCGATTACGTATCATTTTGAATTCTATATCCAATTTCAATGCGTACAATGATCTCTGGGAAGCACAGAAAATTGTATTCCGTTGTTTGGAAAAAGGAGAAAGAAAACTTGCTCTTCCAGCGCTCGGAGGATTATTTCTTCACACTCAGTGCCTCGATTTAGATACGGCAAAATTATCAAACGAGGCTTTTCTATCTGCTTTATATTGTTTGCGGTGGTCCCAAGAAGATAATTATAGTCATTGGGTAGATTATGGTAATATGGGAACTGAAGAACTAGGTTCTGTATATGAAAGTCTACTTGAACTGATTCCCCATGTAGATTTGGATACAAAATCTTTTCGTTTCATCGGGATTTCAGATGAAGAAGATACAGCAGGTAATCTGCGAAAGACAACAGGTAGCTATTACACACCTCACTTTCTCGTTGAACATTTGATAGAAACAACACTTGTACCTGTTCTTGAAAAGAAAATTAAGGAGAATTCTACTGATCCTGAAACCGCAATTTTGTCATTGAAAGTAGTCGACCCTGCTTGTGGAAGTGGGCATTTCCTTCTCGCTGCAGCTCGTACAATAGCCGTACGACTAACAAAACTGAGAAGTGATGCAAATACCCCTGATGGTTATCGTGATGCTTTACGGTTAGTAATCAAAAACTGTATCTTCGGAGTAGATATTAACCCAATGGCCGTAGAATTGACAAAAATGTCCCTTTGGTTGGAAGGATTTGAACCTGAAAAACCTCTTGGTTTTCTAGATTCACATATCCTTTGCGGTAATTCATTGCTCGGTGTCTTTAATCTTTCCATATTGGATTATGGTATTCCATCTGATGCTTATAAAAAACTTACAAAAGATGATACCGAGATCTGCAAAGAACTTCGAAAATGTAATAGTGCTGAACAAAAAAATCTTCAAGTTTATAAAAATGATAAAACAATTCGACAAGGAACTTTATTTGATGAGACAGAAGAAGAAAACCCGCTTTCAGAAATCACCAATTTACCAGAAGATTCATTAGAAGAAATCACAACAAAAACAAAACGTTATAAAGAACAATTAACTAAGTTGAATGATATGGTAGATATGATTGCTGCAGATACTTATATAGGTGCATTTCTGACGGTCAAAGACAATTCTTCAATCGTTCCTACGACAAGACTACTGCGACAAATAAGGGAAAATCTGAAAATTGATGAAAAAGATAAAAATGCAATTGAAACCAGCAGGAAAACAGCAAGAGAAGCAAAAGCTTTTCATTGGCCTTTGATGTTTCCAAATGTCTTTTCTTCTGGTGGATTTGATGTCGTCCTTGGTAATCCCCCATGGGAACGTATAACACTGCAAGAGAAAGAATTCTTTGCATCGAGAAGACCAGATATTGCAAATGCTATGAATGCTGCACAAAGGAGAAAGAAAATCTCTAAGTTAGGAAAATCAGAAGTGAATACCCCTGATCAACTTCTCTACCAGCAATTTTTATCAGCTTGTCATACAGCAGAAACACAAAGTACATTCTTCCATGTCAATAACAAAAACCAAGGTCAATACCCACTTTCAGGTAAAGGCGATGTCAATTTGTATGCTCTTTTTACCGAACTATTTTCTAAACTAAAGAAAAAGGAAGGATCTGCAGGTATAATTGTTCCAACAGGAATTGCAACTGATGATTCCACAAAGGAACTATTCGCTTCCTTTATTAATAACGAAGAATTGCAATCCTTATATGATTTTGAAAACCAAAATATTTTCCCAGCAGTACATAAAAGTTATAAATTTTGCCTACTTACCCTTTCCAAGACTAAAACTGCAGACTTTGCCTGTTTCTTGCACACAATACAGGATTTGGATGATGATCGACGACATTTCCAAATGGAAGCTTCTGATTTTGATCTAATAAATCCCAATACGCATTCCCTTCCTCTGTTCAGAAGCAAGGCAGATGCAGAACTGACAAAGCAAATGTACCGACATTCGCAAGTAATTTGGAATGAAAATGATACAAAATCAGGAAATCCTTGGAATCTATCTTTTTCTCGATTATTTGATATGTCCAATGATTCCAAACTTTTCCAGACACAAGCAAATTCCAGTTGTTATCCCCTGTATGAAGCAAAAATGATACACCGATATGACCACAGATGGGCAACCTTTGATGGTGCTACCGATAAAAAAGGAAATCTGATTACGAGAAATGTTACTCCTGAAGAAAAACAAAACCCCGGTTTTGAAATCAAGCCTCGTTATTGGGTTGATAAAAGACAAGTTTTAGCAAGAATTGCACAAAACGTACCTTCAAAAGTAATCAAGGCATGGCTTGACCATGATGAAACACAGCTAAGGGAAGAACTTCTTTATTCAAACAACGCTATTCTTTCCAAGCTAGGAGATTCTACGCAGATCTGGCAAGATATGGACCAATTTATGGACCAGCAAAGTCCTAAATGGTTAATGGGATGGAGAGATATTACTAATTCGACAAATATGAGAACCACCATTGCTACAATAATTCCACGATCTGCAACAAACGATAAGTTTCTATCGATTATGAATTTAGATACCACACAAGCAATGATATTTCTTTCATGTGTAAACAGCCTAATTTTCGACTATATAGCACGCAAAAAAGTTGGTGGAACCGATATGAAATATTTTATTTTCAAACAGCTTGCTTGTATTCCCCCAAAGGCTTTTTCTGATATACAAAAACAATTTATTGTAACAAGAGTTCAGAAATTGCTAGCAACTTCAACTGCAATGGCAAAAGCTCTGGATTGTAATTTACATCCATATAATGAAGAGGAAAGAGCAATACTACAAGCTGAAATAGATGCTTTTTATGCTAAAAAATATGGCTTATCACAGAAAGACCTAGAATATATTTTAGATCCCCAATCTATAATGGGCAAAGATTATCCGACCCAAACCTTTCCAGGGCTAAAAACCGACGAAGAAAAACAATATGGTGAATATCGAACTAAACGACTCACACTTGAAGCTTGGAATCGCTTGGAAAAGGACCCTGCCCTATGGACATAGATTATTATACCTTCATGCTTGTAGATAATATTGCAATAACATCAGGTTGGGAAAACGTTAGCAAGCTCAACAATACATGCATTGAAATATCCTCTGCTTTACATCATTTCAGAGGATTTATCCAATTAGTCAAAAAGGAACAATATAAGTTATCATTTTCGTCTTCTACTCTGTCAGAAGAACTTGCAAAGCAATATAGTGAGAGTTCCCTTGCACAAATTGATGGAATTGATACTCTTCGGCTTATCCTAAAGAAAGCATCTGTTTTGGCGTCTGTATTGCCAGATACACCATTACAAATATATTTAGAAAAAATCAAGAATCTCAATATTGATGATACAACGATAAAGAACGAAGTTACACAAAGAATTGGCCAAACATGTTACAGAGATGCCTTGATAAAATATTGGAATGGCAAATGCGCCCTTACAGGTTTAGATATTCCCGAATTGCTCTATGCTAGTCATGCAAAACCATGGGCTGATTGTACCACCGCAACAGAACGGCTCAATGTATTTAACGGCTTACTTTTGGAAAGTCGTTTTGACAAGCTTTTTGATCAGGGTTATATTTCATTTGCTAACGATGGACGCATTTTGATCTCTCCTGTTCTTACTCCTTCCCAATTGCAATTACTCGGACTCTATCCCTCCTTGCAGATAAGGAGACTAAGGCCAGAACATTTTGTCTTTTTGCAATATCATAGAGAACATATATTCAAGAAAAATAAATTAGTCAGCACTTAAACATAGATATATTCCCAATTAGATATGGAAAAGCGTGATAATAAAAATTGATTCTCTATTTTTGGCATAGCAATAACAAGAAGTTTTCTTGGTCTTGTCATTGCAACATAGGCTATTCTCATTAATTCAGTATCTAATGAGCCTTCACAAAGAAATCGTGAAGTAATCGTATTTCCTTTGTTGTTTCCTACAAGTAACATCAAAGCATCATAAGTTTGTCCTTTTACACCATGTACAGAAGATTCTGTATATGATGATTGATTTATAGTTTCAAAATAACTTTTCAAAGGTATTGTCTTGAAATCTTTAACTTTTTGATCCCGTTTCTTAATTTTTATAACACCTTGAATAGTTTTATCTTTTAACAATGTAAGGTTATATTGACAACATAATTTATTTATCTGTTCTATTAGTCTTTTAACCCAATCTGATAGTGGTAAGTTTGCAGATGGAAGTTTTATTAATAATTCAACTACAATAGAGTGCCAAAATTCATAAGGCATGCAATTTTCAATTTCTACTCTAAAATCATCTTGAATATCTTTATATCCCTTAATAATTAGCCCAAACAAACCTTTTTCACAAAATTCATAAGCTTTTTTCCTTGATCCTGCCATCCATTCATATGAAGCATTTGCAAAGAATTTGACTTCAGGGCTTTTCCAAAGGCCAGAAACTTCCCTATTAGAACTAATTCTTCCACGAGTGACAATGGCAACATGTGAAGCATCAATAGTAATTGCATGTTCAATACAGATTTCTCTAAATTTTTCTATTATCTTCCCTTTATTATTTTTTATATTTCCTTCATACAATAACAATATAGGTTCTTGAGAGTAAGCAACATCTGAACCAATAGCTTTGCTTGGTTCTGTCCCCTCTAAAGATTTTGAAAAAAATCTCGTAACATTACAGATCAATTGTGAACTTCGAAAATTGCCAGTTAACCGTAATGTACGCCACTTATCACTATCGATTTTATCTCTAAAACATTTCGGAGTTGCATTTCTCCATTCATAAATTGATTGATCAGGGTCACCTATCAAAAACATAGATTTTGTTCCCGCCTGATTGATTAAATCCAATACAGCCATCTGTTCTGCAGAAGAATCTTGTGCTTCATCAACAATAATTACAGGGAAACGTGTTGCAATAGCCGCTGCAATATTAGGATGTTTTTTTAGTAATAAATAGGCAAAACTTGCTGTTTCACTTTGAAATATAAGTCCTTTTTTTAGCAACAGTTTTTTGTATTGTTCACATGGAAGCGCAGCTCCTTTTTCTTTTTTACAACGAATATTCTCATTATTATATAACAATCTGCCATTTTTATCCCATCTGAAGCTACTTATGTTAGTAACACATCCTTTACGATAACACTCAGATTTCCATTGGAAGAAGGGAAGCAAAAACAAATCATCCAGAGAAATAATAGGACGTTTTGGTTCAGGATAGAGCAAATATCCAAATCTTAGTAAAATATATTTATTGATAAAACTATCTAAGGTCCCTAAATAATGTGGATAGCCAGTATCGAATCCTGGTAAAATCATTTCTTGTACTTGTTGCTTAACTTCTTCGCTGGCAACATTCGTGAAAGAGAGAATTGCTACCCCCTGGTGAGGTTGTTTCCAATTTTCCACATACTGTACAAATTTTTTTGCAATACTTGTGGTTTTGCCACTACCAGGGCAAGCTTGGAGTACAATATTGCCCTCAGCCTTAAGAAAAATATTTTGTTCTTCTGTAAAGTTATACATAAGCATTATCGAGTTGTTGTTACAGAATAAATGGCATTCTTGATATATTCAGGCACAACAAATGGAGAAGTTACAGTTTCATCCTCTGCAATTTTTTTAAGTTGCTGCTTGATTATTCTGCTTAATGATTGTGCAATCTGTGCTTTTGATGCATCCCTCTTACGTATAAATAGCCATATCATAATTGCCTTATTATCCAAAGAAGAATCTTGTTCAACTTCCTTTTTAAGTTCAACACCAACTTGAGGAAATACATCAACAATAGCTTCAAGCATGTATTGAATATTATCCTTTTCCAAAGCCAATTCATATTCAAATGTTTTTCTTGCCTGATAAAAGCCAATTCCATAATTTGAACACAATGCTTGAATTTTTGCACATCTATCAGAACAGGTACCTTTATCTAACTTGTTCAAAATATCAGTTAAATCAGTTTTAAAATCAGTTTTAAAATCAAGATCTTTTGAGATATAAGTATCCAAAGAATTAGCATCTGAACATCGATCATCATCTGTAACAATTGCGGTTTTTGCAAAACTTCCCTTTTCCCCTGGTAAAGTTGCTATTTTAGCAAAAGGAGTAAATGCAGTTCCATTGATATTGACTAATTCAACTGCATACTTATCAAATTGCCGATTTAACAAAGCCGCGAAATCAGGAAGAAGTATAGCCTCACTAATTCCCTCAACAAATAGAATACCCTTAGCAAAGAACATTTGAGACTTAGTAACATCAATATATTTTTCTAAATAATCTTTCTCTTTTTCCTCTAAGTTTGCATCTTCCAAAGGATAGCAACAGACTGCATGATTTTTCTCATATAAAAGATTAATAGCATTGATATCAATCCTAGATACCAAGGTCGGAGAATGTGAAGTATAAATTACTTGTATCACAGAAGAGGTATTGTAACGTTTCTCAAAAAAACTATGTATAAGTTCCTGTAATTGGGGATGTAAATGGGCCTCAGGTTCTTCAACTACAAATAGATTTAAATATACGCCTGATTTTTCCAGTGACATATCTCCTAATACAGTAGCCATAAATAAAATATTATTATATCCCAAACCATTCTGATATAACTCAAATGAATGATTCCTCAGTAATCTCAATGAAGACTTTAGTGAATCGTCTGAATCCTCAGAAACCTTTAAAAATTCATCAATTGCCAAATACATACCGTCATCTGTTTGCTGAATAAGACGCGAAAACTTCGGATCAATACACTTTGAAATAATTCTATCATAATACTCATAATCTTTTTGAATAAAATACCATTTAGGAAGAATCCAAGATCGGAGTGAAGAGGTAATTGACTCAAAACGAGGTTCTACAAGACCAATATCTATTTGCTGAGATAACAGCTCTTGTTCAATTTCCTGAAGATTAGCATTGATTATATCTTTAATTTGTATAATTGGCTCTGCTTGCAATAATTGAGTATTTGATTGTTGTAATATATTTACTAAATCTGCTTTTTTATCATCATCTTCAACAACAGTATCTAATAAAGTAGCAAGCTTACTTGAACGAGACGGCTTCATTTCATTTTCTGCATCACGCAAGGCACCTAAGTAGGCTAAATTAATTGCATAAAAAGTTTCTGCAGAAAGTTGATTCCCTTCCTCTTTGTCACCCCAGGCCTTATACTTCACTTTTCTATTTCCATAAGAAGAAGAATCTATATAAAAGTGAATATGGAACTCACCTAGAGACTCACCTTGAGGATCCCAAATTTCAATTAATTGCTTAGGTACATCTTCAAGATAAACATCAAACTGAGAAGTTTCTGCACGTTTTCCTTGGGCATCAATATGAAAATCTGCTTTACTGAAAAAAATATCTTTTCGATAGAGTACAGCACCAAAGGCAATCCTGATTGCATCAATGACTGCCGATTTTCCAGTGTTATTTTCTCCAATAATGGCATTAACACCTTTATTAAACTTTACAGTTATACCTTTTGCATCAAAAATACGAAAATTTCTAATTACTATCTTTTTCAAGTACATAATATTTTCCTATTAGATTCACTGCGCTGCAATTTTTATAGCAAGATATATTAATTATATTAACAAATAGCATAATTATAAAATATATTCAACATAGAAATACATCGCAACTCACTTATATATTCACAAAGCTAATTTAACTTTTAACATTTAACTAACTATTATGTTGCTTTGAAACTATGTTTGCAAGGTCACATTGTTTTACTGCCTGCATAATGCTATTTTATGAAATCCACATAACAAAAAATAAAATATTACTAAAATAATTTGATTTTCATTATCAATAGTTCTTTAATTTTGTTTTCGTTATTTTTCCCACTGCAAGGTAGGATAAGAATTTCCTTCATCAATATCCCAGATATCTATAAAATCCCAACTAGAATATGTACTTTTTTCTTTCATCTGTTCAGTCGTCTTGGGAGTTCCCTTAATAGAATCATTTTGTCCAGAGGTTTCACTATCATAATAGCAATCCGTAATAGTTGCTTTACTTGATTTTATACCAATCAGACCACCTAGATATTCTTCTCCTGTCACTTTGCCTGCTGCGTAGCAGTATTCAACAGCAATATCATCACCATTTCCAATCAGTCCTCCTATATATTCACTACCTGTCACATCACCGACTGCATAGCAATTTACGAGAGAGGCTATCTTACCATTACCAATTAAGCCTCCTACATATGAATTTCCATCTACACTTCCAGATACATAACTATTCATTACTTTGGTAGCAACGGTTCCATAGCATTCGCCGATAAGTCCTCCAACATCTTCTTTTAAACCTGTAGTATTCCCTGTAACATAACAACAATCAACTGTTGTATTCCCAAAACCTGTACCAAGAAGGCCTCCAACACAACTTTCTCCTTTAACTTTTCCAGTGACATAGCAATTTGAAATTGTCGACCCATCACTAAAGCCAATCAATCCACCGGTAAAAGGATCCGTAGTTTTTACAATACCCGAAGAAAAACAAGAACTTATTTCATCACTAGTAGATTCTCCAACAATTCCTCCAGTCTTAGTACCTCCGTAACCATTGGTTATTGATCCGCTAAACGTACAATTTGAAATTGTTCCGTAACTACTACTGCCAACAATCCCTCCTGTAGTATTATAGCCATATATAATTCCTGTAAAAGTACAATCTTTTATTATACCACAATTTCCTTTATCATTTTCACTAGAAATATTTTCTCCTATGATACCACCAACGTCCCATCCCAAACCATTATTAGAAATAAACATAGAGCTATCACAATCAATTACTGTACCATAATTTATACCAATAAGCCCTCCAATATGCGCTTCACAGGGTGAATTGCTATTTGTAATTGAACCAGAACTAGAACAGTTTTTAATCAAGCCATTATTTTGATTGACAATAGCTCCCGTACAGCGTTCATTCTTAATATCTAATGACTTAAGTGTAATATTTTTCAGTACTGCATCTTTCGTTATTGCACCAAATAAACCTGACCCGGTTGATTTTAAGCCTGAAATCGTATAGCCATTACCATCATACTGCCCTTGGAACATATAATCCTCATAGCCATCTCCCAGATATTTTCCGACAGGTACCCAACCATCATTTTCACAAAATACACTTATATTGATATCTGCTGTCTGAATAAAATAAGAATCCAAATACTTGCGTGCCAGACAGAGTTGGGCACCAGTTGCTATTTTGTATGGATTTTCTGCACTGCCATCTCCCCCTGCAAATTCTGTTGCTACAACAGTTTTCCACTGAGCATAAAGCACTACAGAACAATCATCTATCGCTATGGTGTCACCTTCTTTATAATTTGTACCATTTCCATCTGCACTTGTATTCCATCCAGAAAATTCACAATCATCTCTGGCTAATTCTCCACTGTTACCTAATACAGAAACAGTATTACCCGTATAATATTTGGTAGTATCTGTTGGCACAGTTCCACTGGTTGCCTTATTTGATTTATAATAAACAGAATATGTTTGTAGCCAAATCGCATACAATGTTAAATCAGAAGCAGGCATTGTAAAAGTTGAATTAAGTTCATATGTAGTTCCAGAACCATTACTCACAGTATTCCAATTTTCTAAGTGATAACCGACATTACTATGGAAAGCACTACCAAGGACAGAGACTTCATCGCCTGCATGATAGGTCAAATTTCTAGAATATCCCCGGTCAAAATAAGTAAGGGTGTATTCTTTACTAGATTTCGATCCCAATTCCAAGCTACAACTTGCAAGAAAAACAATAGCCACCATGTTAAATATTAGTAATAAGCGTTTCATTTTATAATTATTTACCTTTTAAAGGAAAAGACTACGTACCTAATTAGTTTATGTCAATCTTCAAGAGAATAGACATACACCGCAATCACTAGCATTTCTTTTAAATAAATATTTGTTTAGTAATAAAATATTTAAAATTAATAAACAAAATATAGAATTTTGTTAAAATTAAAAGCAAATATTAAATAAACTTACATAATGAATGAAATATATTTCCTCAAAACTTACAAACAAGTTAAAGAAAAAAATCTTTACTCAAAAAAAGAAATTTGCTTTTTTACAAAACCAGAATATTGTCAAAAATTGACACAAGGATTACATAAAATCAGTGACAAAACATTTTTAAAAATTTATACTAATAGGCAAATAGTATAGTAAACTTATATTAATTACTTGTTTATATCAAATTGCTCTTTTTAAGGGTTCCAAATTGTTCCTCCATGTGTATCAAAGGATAACCCATGGTGCTGGCAATGCAACACGCTTTTCATTCTGCAAAGATTTTTTCTTATTATTGGGCCTGTATTTCTGTTTTGTAATGCAATAGGATAATAATTTTTTTCCCATAATCTCATCATCATTGGCTCTGTATACTACTTGTTTTACATGTATCAGATAGGTTTCCATTCGACGTTCATAACAAAGCCTTTTCACAAAGGTCTGTTTGGCAAATAATCCTTTAATCCTTACAGACACCAGATAATCAGCATATACAATTCAACCTTTTTTATATGATTTCAAAAAAACAAACCATACTTTGCGTAAAACACAAACATCCTATTATTTTAAATCGTTTATAAAAGACCTGCCACCATGCCATAATATGCTGACTTCCAATGTCGTAGAGGAATCATCCAAAACAAAGAAAAACGAAAAGACCCTAGGACAAATCCTTCATTTTCCACCTCAGAAAACTGACAGAAACCACAAATGTTCCTGCTTCTGCAAACGGCAGTGACAGCCAGATTCCCTCAAAGCCAGACAAATGTGGCAATACTATAATACCAAAAGCAAGAAGTACCAGGCTCCTCAGCAAGGAAATAACCATGGAACATTTCTCATCTCCAAGTGCAGTAAAAAAGACCGAAGCAAAAACATTCACTCCACTGAAAAGAAAAGCCCATGCAATGAGGCTGAATCCAGTTTTTGCAATCCCATATACAGCAGACCCTTCAGGAACGAACAGACCTGTTACAGAAGATCCGCAACACAGAGCCAGAAGAAATGCGGAAATCGATGCAACCGCAATGAAACCGATACAGTGCCATACCAACTGCTTCACTTCCCCATAAGCCTTTTTCCCAAATGCATAACTGACAAGAGGAACAACTCCCATGGAAAACCCGATGAAAAGTGTATCAAGCAAAAACTGTGCATAGATGATGATAGTTATTGCAGCAACACCATCGACTCCAACCAGACGGAGCATAGCCCCATTGAAAAGAAAGGTAGTAACGGCAACAGAAAGTTGTCCGACCAGCTCGGAAGCTCCGTTACCACAGCTTTCTGCAATGAGACGGAAATCCCGACGAAAACGGGTAATGTATAACTCAGAACCGGTACCATGCAGAAAGAAGACCACCCCGCCTACAGCAGGAACGAGGTAACCGATCCCAGTAGCCAGGGCAGCACCTCTGATACCCATCCCAAACGGTCCCATAAACAAAAAATCCAAACAGGCATTCATTGTTCCAGCTACAGCGACCAATGAAAAACCCAGTTTCGGGCGTCCGGCCGTCACAAAGAAAAAAGCTGAAAAGAGTCTGCAGTATATTTGCAGGAGAGAACAGACTAAGCAAGAGAAGATATGCGGCCGCATAAGCTTTCAATACACCTGTAGGCTCCAAGAAAACTGACTGATGCTATCCATAAACATACTGCCTGACAAAGCAATCGCTATCCCAAAAACAAAACCTACAAAGACAATAAAGGAAAAATCTTGCCTTGCTTCCTTCTCATTCCTTTCTCCGAACTTACGGGCAACAATTGCACTGCCACCGGAAGCAAGCATTGATCCCAGTCCCACGATGAGGTTGATCACCGGTGTTACGATATTGACGGCAGACAAGGCATCGCTCCCTACAAGCCTAACTATGCATATTGTATCCACGAGCGTATAAAGACCGGAAAAAAGCATCATGAATATTGTCGGAGCAGCGAAGGCAACAAGGGAACCTATCGTCCGATGAGCTACATTGATACCCTTCTCAGACATTTTTCCCCGGGGACCTGCAAACAGGACAAGTGCATCCTTCATGGAGTTTCCTGTCAAACAGAAACTTCTGGGTAGGATAGCCAAATTCAACCGACAAGTCAGAAGGGACAAAACCGGAATCAAGAAGAAACTTTCTATAGCCTGTATCAGATCTGTCACCATCTCTGTACGTCGTCATACAGACGGTATCGCTTCCCTGCAACAGTCCGTGCACAGCCTTTGAAAGAAGCAAGGAAGCAAGCTCAGTCTTTCGGCATAACGGATGTATGCCGAGAAAATCTATGAATCCCCTGTCTGGAGATACCAATAGCGCCCCGACAAGAATATTTCCCTTATAGGCAAGAAGCGCCTGCCCTGCTTTGATATATTTTTCAACAGCACTGATATGTTCTCTTTCATCAAAACAGGGATATCCATCGACAGCTAAACCAGCCAGTCGCAGCCATCCGGAAATATCAGTCATTTCTGCATTATCAAATTCCAAGGAAACTGAATTTGCCTTCCCAGACAGAAAGGCAATTTCCTCAGAAAAATCCCATCGTTGCTGCAATGGATAAAACAGCTGCCTTTTCCTGAAGCTCCCAGGCGCATACTTATATCTCGACCGGAATGCATTGCTGAATGCCTGCTGGTTTTCATACCCTGCTGACAATGCTATGTCCATGATCGGCAAGTCAGAAAACGAAAGCAACCGGGCAGCTTCCGTGAGCTGACGCCGCTTCAAGTAAACATGGAGTGGCAATCCGGTCATCATGGAAAAAGTTCTGTCCAGGTATGCCATCGACAGGCCGACACAATCGGCAACAGCCTCTAGGCCAAGCCTATGCGTCAGGTTGTCTTCAATATAGTCAATGGCACGTAATATCTTTCCTGTCGTATCCACTTTTCATCTCTCTGTCCAAGTATAAGATTCCATGGATATCTTGTTTTATCCATTCTTGACCTTTTTGCAAGATTTTTCCACCTTCCGATGGAACTATGCTATGCGGCAAGTGCCAGATCACCAGGTTGTATCCAGCCCTTTTTCCGCATTGCTTCACTGAAGACAAAAGAAAGGGCCGCAGGAAGGACAAAATGAAGCAATACCATCGGGACAAATGCCGACATGCCCATAGTAGCAATCGTATTGAACTGTCCCACCAGTCCACTTGTTCCCATTCCTGCTCCGGCAGCATTGTTCGTCATCTTGAAAACAAGCGTAGACAGCGGTCCTACGATAGCGGCAGTCAATGTCGGTGGAATCCATATCCGCCAGTTATGGACAATATTCGGTATCTGCAGCATGCTGGTTCCCAGTCCTTGGCTGATCAAGCCTGAAATACCATTTTCCCTATAGGAAGAAACGGCAAAACCGACCATCTGCGCGCAACACCCCACCGTAGCTGCACCTGCAGCAAGCCCGGAAAGATTCAGACTGATGCAGATAGCCGCCGATGAAATAGGAAGCGTAAGGATCATACCGACCACAGTTGCAACCAAGATACCCATCGGAAGCGGATAGAGTGTAGTAAGCTGATTGATGAACATGCCCAAGGCCTTCATCATAGCAGAGACAAACGGAGAAAGAAACTTGCCGACCAAGCCTCCGGTCAGGATAGTGACAAAAGGTACGACGATGATATCTACCTTCGTTTTTCCGGCCACTCGCTTGGAAGCTTCGGCAGCAGCCAATGAGGCACACAAGGCACCGACCGGTTCCCCAAGAGTCAGTTTGATGAACTCTCCGGAAGGAGAAAGTACAATAGTCCCTGCACCGATAGCCCCTGCTACCGCAGAACAAAATACACCGAGCGGGCTTGCCCCGACGCTCATGGCGACACCGACACCGATAGCAGGACCGGTAAGATACTGGGCAACCTGTCCGAATTGGACAAGCAGTGGAATCGAAGCATAGGTTCCGATTTGTTTGATGATAAGACCGATGATGAGAGACGCGAACAATCCCTGAGCCATACCATTGAGGAACGTGACAAAATAGTCAGCTACCCCTTTCCGCCCGCTGGTTTTTCTTTTGGTTTCCATGCGAAGCTCCTTAGTACTGTAGTAAAATTATGAGTGTAATTCGGATGACAGAACATGACAGTAATCCATCGCTACTGGCACGGCCTCCAAGATTGACAAAGGCATGATACCTGTTTCCTGTTTTTTGTACAAGCAGGTCAGTAGAATAGGTGTAATTCATCTTTTCACTCAAAAAATAGTATCATAATTCAAAATATAGTACCTATTAAGGAATATTAATATTATAGATATATCAAAGCTCTTCTTTAAGTCTAAATAAAAACGACTCAGAGTTCAGAAACAATCACACGAAAAATAATGTCATCTGGAACAGTCAGGAAATAAGACCTTTCCTGCGGGCTTCCTACACGGCCATAAGACGGGAGGACACCCCAAGCTTTCCGAAGATACTCAGTACATGTGTTTTCACTGTAGCCAAGGATATGCAAAGCCTATCCGCAATTTCTTTGTTGGTGATACCCAAGGCCAGTTCTTCCAGTACTTCCTGTTCCCTTACAGACAGCTGTTCAGGAAGCCGTCCACATATACCATCGTATCCACAGACTTGCCATACCCTTCTTAGGAATGTCAATTCACCTTTCGACATCGAGCGATCCGCTGATGAAAAGGCCGACAATGGAACCAAGAGTACTGACCTTTCCAAATAAAATGGCAAAAGGATACAATCTGCACTTGCATAGTGAATGGCTTCCCTGAGCAGGTTCATCACTTCACGTTGCTCGCTAGTCAGCTTTTTCCCAACTGTCAGCAGATGTATCTTGAGCAATCCGGCTTCTACCAGGCGAAGTTTGTTTTTTTTCAGACGAGAAATAGCCAACACATCATCAACTTCTTCCATTGCTTCAGCTTCTTTGCCCTGACCGGCAAGCAGACGGGCACGAAGAAGGCGCAGGAATGGCTGCAGGTATTGACGTCGGTCAGTTCCTAGTTCACGTAGAAAAGTAGAAGACATCGAAGGATCAAGACATCCTTCACAGGCAAATTCCCAAACCAAACGACCAAGATTGAACAATGACAGCGTAGGATAGGTATTCAGCAGTTTTTCAAATCCAGCCTGTCCCTCTGCAATATTCCCGGACAACAACAATAGTTCTGACTGATGGAACTGCAAGGTAATATCAGCAATATCCAGATGGTACCGTTGGTTCCGTAATATCGAGGCAGCCTTTTCTATGTTTTCGCCTGCCTCCAGGAGCTCCATCCTACGCATCAGAACCCCGGCCAATCCAAAGAAATAGTTTATCTTGATACCGGAAATCATTGCTTTGGCATTGCAGAACCGGAAAGTCTGGGCATAACATGACAGACTTTTGTTAAGATTTCCAGTTTCTTCATAGACCTGTGCCAGCTGATTATAGGCAAAGAACGTAACAAACATATTGGCCCCGGAGCAAGTCTGCACAGCAAGCTCAATCCCATATTCTGCTTCGTCATAAAGCATTTTCTCCATCTGTATTGTAGAATTACCGACCAATATCATTGCCTGTGATACAGGCCCGAGCCCAACATTCTTGAGCAAATCCACCGGTAGTACACGCATGGATGGTTGAATGCCGTTTTCTGCATTCAGATACACATCCAAAGCCTGTATGACCTGCAATAAGCCAGGGTCATTGCATTCCTCCTGGTATCTCCTGCTTATCTGCCTGCAACGTTCACTGTCCAGATTGGCAAGATTATACAGGAAACACTGGACCGTAAGATCAGTATGCTGTACGAGCAAATCAAGGGGAATCCTGTTGAGATAGCTCCATGCCCCAGTCTGTCCTTCCATCGACTGTGCCAAGCGGAGTACATCTGCATATTCTTCAGCCTCACAATACTCATCCATAGCCGATTCCTTGTCTCCCCGCTTTTCAAACTTTCTTGCAGCATTGCAACGCAGTGCCCTACGTTCCTGTCATGGCAATTTACCGAACAACTGTGCGAGATAAGCTGAAAGCATATTGTGATAACGATAAATGCCTTTTTTTACATCTACACAGACAATAAAAAGATTCTTATGGATAAGCTGGTCTACTATCTGGACAATATCCGCTTCGGTAAACTGCGGCAACAGTGCGACACAAAGGTCGGCATCAAAGTAAGAAAGGAATCCTGTCCTGACCAGAAAGCTCTTTTCATCCTGACAAAAGGATAGTAAACATCTCCCGTGTCAGATAGGAAGCCGCAATGCCTCCGCCTGCACGAAGCAAATGTCCGAAGGAAGAGCCGATAATACCGGAAGCTGCAGCAAGCTGCAGACCTCCCACCCATCCTTCAGCATAGGTATTGAGTCTTGTCAGTTCTTCATCATCCGCCTGGAGTTTCAGAGTATGCTTCAGGAAAGCAATGCCTTCGTCCGGTGCAAACTGCATTTTCTTTGCATCAATGAAAAACAGCTTGCCGGACATAGCCAAGGACCCAAGATATACCGGCGGATCTTCCCGTGACAGCATGAACAGATGAAAGTTAGGCGGCATGGCACTGAAAAAAAACTCAAGCATCCGGATCAAGGTCGCATCATGAATACAATGGACATCATCCAGCACGAGGTAATATTCGACGTCATTTGCACAAATCCTGTTGATAAGAAGCGTGAGCAGATTCTCCATATGTGAAGCATCAGGATTGGCACGCATCAATGCCAATAAATTCCCATCATCTTCCCAAAAAGCACTGACGGCAGCGGTAATATACAGCCAGAACGTATAGGCATTGGTATTCGAAGCATCCAGAGAAACCCATTCTACCGGTGCCAATCCTGTTTCCTTGATAAAGGAAGAAAGCAATGTCGTTTTGCCTGTACCTGTACCACTGCATATAAAGATCACACTCTTGTCAAGGTTGTGTGAAAGCTGGGAAAACAATGACGTCCTTACGATATAGTCCTCACGAGGAGCCGGCACTGTCAGTTTTGTCGAAAGAAGCAATGCCCGTGAAGATCCTTCCATCCTGTCTCCTCCTTGGAATCCTGATACGGACAGCATACCACACCTGTACCCATGGCCCAATGGTTCCTAATCAGCTTTTATGTACGATTTTCCAAGGATATACCAAGAAATTCCAAACAATGTACAGGAAACGACAACGACATATCCCATAGATATCCATGATACAGGAAAACCACCGGCCAGTTGTCCTGCAAAATCCATCAATGCCTTCTGTGGCAGAAATCTGGTTACCGTATCAAGTACGGCATGGGAAGTTGCCTTGGCTGAAAACCCTCCGGCCAATATCGAAGCCAAGACCGTCACGGCATTGCCAAGCATATTTGCATTGTCAGCTTTCCTGAACAATGTATGAAGCAACAGGGAAAAAGAAAGCCCCAGGAAACCAAGGACCAACATGAAACCTGCATAGGCACCAAGGGAAAAACCGATGTTGATACCAGCCAGTTTCAGGATACACAAAAGACAATATTCAGGAAAAAACAGTGAGAAGCAATAGACACAATGCGCAGCAAGATACTCTCCGAAGGAAACAGGAGCAGCTATAATTCGTCTCAGGATACCAGTTTCATTGTCATCAGCAAAGACAAACATAAAGGAAGAGGAGAGCATAAGCAAAAACATCATCATGAAGCCGATGATATTCACACCAACATTCCGCATGGTCTCCATCGTCACCGTCGTTTCCGGGTCTTCAAGCAACTGAAGCAATTGGTTACGAAAGGATGTGCCATAGAGTGTATCGACATGGATACCTCCTGCTGCATCGACGGTAACATAGGCATCATACTTCTGTTCCATGAACTGTGACCGGGGTGGTTTTTCCCCTACGACAGTCACTGACAGTTGTTTTAGGTTTTCCGACAAGGGAATAGCCTGTGCAGCTTCGGATGAAAAGGCAACATGAGCTGCAGGCCGGGGACTTTCAGTCAGATAGACAGCAAGCAGAATCGAGCAAAGGGCAAACACCGTCATGACAATGAAAGAAACAAGTTCCGGTATGGTATGCAGATAATCATTTTTCAATATGGCAAAAAAATTTTTCATAAGTAATCCTCCGTTCTGAATGTCAGCTGACAACCGATTACAAGCAGCAGACCTACAAGCGCAGCCATCCCAAAAATAGGAAATGTATAGCGTAAGCTACCGTCGCTGACCAAAGTAAAGAATCCCTCGTTGATCCATCGCACAGGGGATACCCTGGAAATGGCCGCAATGGCAGATCCCAAGCCATCCGTCGGGAAAAAGGTCCCCCCATGATACATAGCAAAGTGATTACCGTGCTCAACAGCGAACTTGCCGACTCTTCACTATGCAACACACAGCAAAAGACCCCCCCCAACGCAGCCGAAGCAAATTCAACAGGTCCCATAAGCAGGATTACTGCCACCGGATGACTGCCAAGGTTCACCCGCAGCAGGGGACATAATACAGCAAGCAAAAGCAGGTGGAGCCCCCAGTCAAACACGAACGATGAAAATATCTTGGAAAACCAAAGTGAAAAACTGCCTGCAGGTGAAAAGATTATACGCAGATTCGGGCGCCTGATATCCCGTTCCATAAAGCAGTTGGAAGCTGTCATTGCCCCGTCCAGCATTGCAAAGACAAGCATGGAAACCAAGTAATATTGGTATGCATCCTGCATGTTCGCATAACTTCCTCCGGCAAGCAATCCCATGATGATGATCAGCATTGCTGCAAACAAGGTATTTGCAAAGACCAGGACCGGATTTTTCAACAGGTTGGTCAGGTCCATACGAAACAGTACGGTAAAGCGTCTCATACGTATCCTCCTCAGTCCCTCAGCCTTCTGCCGGTCAATTCAAGGAATACCATCTCCAGACTTGCATCTTCACTGGTAATGTTTCGGATCTTCTCCCCATGATCAGCAAGCAGTGCAATGATCTTGTCAAGATTCTCTACACCCGTAAGGGAAGTAATTTCAAAAGCATTGCCTTTCATCCTGACATCCTGTACCCCTTCTATGGCAAAGAATGCATCATGGGATACCTTGCCGTTCCCATCTACTTCAATAGTGTACTTTTTCTTGTTTGCCAAATGCTCCTTGAGACTTTCCTTGGTCCCTTCTGCAATGAGTATCCCATGGTCCAGGATAATGATCCGTGAGGAAATAGCCTCGACTTCCTCCAAGTAGTGGGTAGTATAGATGACCGTCATGCCATCATCTCGCAGTTTTCTAATGGAAGACAGAATATAATTCCGGCTCTGGGGGTCTATCCCGACGGTAGGTTCATCCATGATTACCAATTTCGGTGAATGTGCTATGGCACAGGCAATGTTGAGCCTTCGTTTCATTCCACCGGAAAAAGTCTTGACCTTGTCATGCCGTCTTTTCTCAAGTCCGGCAAATATCAAGGCTTTGTCCACGGCTTCTAAGAGCAAACGTCCATGCAATCCATAAAGTGCAGCAAAGAAACGGAGATTCTGCTCTGCGCTCAGCTGTTCATATAATGCTATATCCTGGGGAACAATTCCTAAGGATTGTCTATATGATTTCAGCTCTTTTCCTATAGGTTGTCCCTCAAAGCGAATATCACCACGGTCATAGCCAAGTGCAGCAGTCAGTATATTGATTGTTGTAGACTTGCCGGCCCCATTTGGTCCCAGGATACACAGTATTTCCCTGCTATGTACGGCAAAGCTGAAATCATTGAGCACAACAGCATCGCCGAAACTTTTCGTAAGATGCTTTACTTCTAAAAGTTCTGTCATTTTTTTCTTCCTGCAGTCATCGTATGCAACAGGGAGAAAAAACAAATCAACCGAACGGTTGATATCTTACTGTTTTTTCTCGAACAAGGCTTCCTTCAGGAAAATCATCAGGAATGCACCGACAATTGCAGTCAGCATGCCGGCGAGAAATACGTCTTTCACTGCAGCAAGCAGGACATGATCTGCCTGTTGTAACAATGCATTGAACTGCTGCAACACATCCTGTGGCAAATATGCCTGCAGTTTTTCAACAGCTCGGACATTGACCAAACCGGTAGGATTATGGACAAAAGCCTGAAGGGTAGCAGGCAGATGGTCCATATCGAGCCGAGCCAGTCCTACGCGCATTGCATTCGCAAGGATTGCTCCATAGACTGCAGAACCTACTGTCCGCCCCAAGTTCTTACAGAACATAACAGACGAAGTAATACTGCCGATTCTTTCACGTGGGACAGCATTCTGGGCATTTACATTGCTGATCGGCATGTTGATTCCGATTGCAAACCCCGTCAAGACTGCATACAACACGACGGTTCCATAGGTTGCATTCGCTCCCAAGGTCGACAGCAGGAACATCCCCCCAGCCGACAGGAGAAAGGCACCGATGGAAAGCAACTTGCATTTTCCGATCCGAGAAATCAACTGCCCGGAAAGATTGCTTGCAAGCAATAGGCCGATCATCATAGGAGTAATGGCAATGCCGGACACTGTTGCCGAGGACCCCATTACCACTTGGACAAAGTATGGCAGGAAAAGAATGACGGCAAACATAAGTGCCTGATTGAGAAATGCCATGACCAACGACATACTGACTGCTCTGTCCGAAAGGCAAGACAGAGAAATGACAGGATCTGCAGTCTTCGTTTCATGCCATCCGAACAGGACAAATCCGAGAGCAGCAAATATCAACAACCCCTTGAAAAACCAGGAATTCCATGGAAAGCAAGTCTCCACCAGACTGAATGCAAGAAGAAACGGCAACAAGGAAACAACCAGCAAGACAATGCCATTGCCGTCAATATCCTTGGACTTATCTTCCTTACAATCAGGAAGATTCACTGCGATGAATACTGCGGCGACAATGCCAAGCGGAAGATTCAGGAAAAAGATCCATCTCCACCCCAAGTAGTCAGTGACCAATCCTCCGACCACAGGACCGATGATGCTTGCAACGCCGGACGTTACCAAGCCTGTATACTTCCCACGCTGTTGCGGCGGAAACAACAATGCAACGGTAGTAAAAACACTGGAGACGATACAACCGCCTCCAAGTCCCTGGACACTGCGGGCAACTACCAGCCACAGCAGGTTCCGAGAGCAACCACAGAAGACAGAACCAAAAAGAAATACAAAGATTCCTGCAAGGAATACCGGTTTGTCACCATAGGCATCGGAAATCTCACCACAAATCGGAATGATTATCGTCGATCCGAGCATATAGGCAGTAAATGGCCATGCATAGTACTGCATGCCATGCAACTCACCTATAATTTGTTTCATGGCAGTACTTACGACCGTAGTATCAAGTGCGTAAAGCAAAAGGCTTGTCATCAGACCAATGAAAATTCCCACCACTTTCTTCTTGTCAATCAATCCATTCATCGTTGTTTCCTTCCTGAAATAAAATGGTATTGCTATTGTTTCAGTTGTTACTATTTGTTATATTAGTATATATTATACCATAAAGAGCAAAAAACGAATCAGCAGTTCACTGATCCAGATGAAAATCACAGGCCCAGCGATAGAACAGCTCATACATCCTGACATAAAGCGTAATGATTGCCTTGGCCTCGTTGGATTTACCGCCTTCCTGCTCCAATACAAGCTCCATATATTTCAGTTTCACGTAGAGTTTTCCCTGCAAATCATGGAGCATTTGTTCTGCTACAGGTTTTTCCAGATGGTGCAGATTACTGATGAAAGCCGTAAAATCAATATAAACGAACCCCGGTTTTTGGCTATAGGTCTCCATCAATGCCTGAAAATGTTTCTGTCCTTTTCCATTGACTGAATAGATGGTCTTTTCAGGCATCTCACCTTCCTTGACTACCTTGGTATCGAGATAACCGCGTCCGGCAAGCTGAACCAAGTTCTTGTAAACTGCAGGAGAGCTTATCTTTACCCAATTGCTGACCCGTGCAATTTCCATCTGCTTTTTCAGTTCATAGGCATTCATCGGATGGTCAATCAAGGAACCAAGCAACATAAGGTCAATGGCAGACATAGATGGCATCTCCTATTAGTATAAAATATACTAATATCATATATCCCAGTTATAGAGTTGTCAACAACCTTTACCTTAAAAGGACATCTTTCCCTTTTAAGAATGGAAATTCACCAAAGAATTTTCTACGGATTTCTCATTTCGTGCAGTCAGGTAATCCAACGGATCAATCGTCGGCATCCCGCAAGGGACTTTGAGACTCGGCGCATAGAAGACAAATTCCTTCCCTTTTCGCCTCGTGGCAGAAATACTGTAATTAAGTATCTGTTCAGTACATCTGAAATCACCATACAGTACAGCAATCGGATAGCAGACATCATAGGAAATAATCCAGTTCAAGTCACTGAATTCCGTATGCAGGAAACTGGAGACTTCTGCATGGTCCGTCGGTTCATAAGCATTCAGGTAAAGGCTACGACCTTTTTCATAGTATGGAGGATCAAGATAGACAAGGCTTTTCTGTTTTCTGAAGACAGGAACTTTCTCCCTGAGGAAATCCAAGCAGTCCTCGTTGGTAACAGTAATGGCATCACGGTAGCTAGCTATCACCTCAATACGATGCGCAAGATTCGCATGATGATACCTGGCACCAATTTTCCATCGTCCGGACTGCTTTTTACCACCGATCGGGCCAGCCTTGATGATACCGGACCTGTTGCATCTATTCAAAAAAAATGTCGCAAAGCCTCGCTCCAACAAGGAAGCATGATCTTCTGGAGCAGCAAGTATTGCACGCTGAAGATACCAATTTTCAATAGTTGCTTCTGTAGTCGCAAGCAATGAAAGAAAATCATTAGTATCATGAAGCATAGAATACCAAAAGGCATAAATATTCGGATCCAAGTCATTTATGTATATATGCTTGGCATACCCAGAAAAAAGGAGATCAAGAGCAACACCAGCTCCACCGGCATACGGCTCTGCATACACGCCCCCACAGAGATCGTTCTCCAGCATAAGTTCCTTGATATACCCACTGAGCCGACATTTACCTCCTGGGTATCTAAGTGGTGATAGAAAATTATCCATTATAGTCTCAAATATAGCATGAAAACAAAATTTTGCACATTAATAATCTTAAGTTATGTGATTAAAAGTTACTTTATTGTTCTGATAAAAATTGTAAAACAATAAAACAAGCTCAAAACAATTGAATTTTAGTTAGTAAATAACTAATTTAAACAGATAATTAACTGACACATAATTACTCATATCTATGGACTTAAATAAATCAGTTGCGACTATTCCTATTTTCAAAAAAAATTCAATATATGATTAATATTAATAAGCCATTATTTGCACCATATAGTTATTATGCTTATTATATTATATTTTTTCAAAAATTATAAGTTATTTTCCTACACAACAATATGTTATTATATTTATATCTTTAAGTAACCTATCATCTGGTTTTCCATTATCATCAGTCTTTAAGCATAAAAATAAATCATTCGGTGTTGGCCACATCCAGTTCCTTTGATAAAATACAGTTACTTTAAAGTAATTTGCAGAGTTTTCCGTGTATAGGGAAAAATCGGAATTCATCTGTTACCTTAGAAATATCTTTAACCGATATAAAAAGGAACATGCTATGGGAAGAATCATTCTTGGAGTAACTGCCGAGGAGCAGACAAAACTTTTGCATTTGCTGGATACATATGATACCCAATGCATTGCTTCATTCACAGAGCTACAGTCTGTACTGAATGATAAAGACATCTTTCTTCTTATTATTGACCCCATATTTCTACGACTCAAAGTTACTATACTACCTGAGTTGCTCAAAAGACATAAACCCTTCCTCCCCTGTATAATTATCTTGGATCAAAAGTATAGACTCCCGCCTGAACAAAATCCTCTGGATTTCACAATCATTGATACCGTTGCCAGACCTATCGATAAAACCATCATCCGGCTCAAAGCCAATATATACAATAACCTCAGAATCAGCGAAAACCAAATTTACTCTCATGACATCATAGGGCATCCTCAATTTATGACGACATGGACAGGCAATTCCATTGAAGCCCTCAGCCATCTGGTCAATAGCCATACAATGTACTTGTTCTCACACATGCAGAGGACCTCTTCGATGATGGAATTGCTTGCTACAAAAATAAGCTCATTGGACCTGCCTGGTTACAGGCTGTCAACCGTCCAATTAGAAAATCTTGCTATGATGGCCCCATTGCATGATATCGGGAAATTCTGCATCCCCGAACCGATTCTCAACAAAACGGATAAGTTGACCTGTGAAGAATTCGAAATAATGAAACATCACGTTGTCTGTGGCATGGCCCTCCTACTCCTTTATAAATGGGATATACCGACAATGATACAAAAACTCTCAGTTGCAAAGGACATCATCCTTTTTCATCACCAATGGTATGACGGCAAAGGCTATCCATATTTTGAAAAAGGTCAAGATATCCCCTTGGCAGGAAGATTGATGGCAGTAATCGATGTCTATGATGCACTGACCAGCAAACGTCCGTATAAACCAGCCTATCCATCGGCTGATGCAATTGAGTTGATAGCAAATGAAAGCAACACACATTTTGATCCAATTATTGTTGATGCCCTCATCGGCATCCGCAAGGAAATACATGAAATTGCTGAAAAAGAATAACGCCAACAAATAATTTTCATCAGAATTCCTCTTCCTTGATATCAAGGCAAAAGTTTTTCTATTTAAACTTTTCAACTCACAGGACTTGCAAGTCTAAAATAATTCCCATATGGTAATATAATGTATGTATCGGGATATACATATTTATTTTATTCCATGATGTACAGGGGAAAACATGCACAAAAAGACAGTCTTGATCCAGACAATACGCTTTGTACTCATCGGCTGGGCTATTCTTGCAGTGGTCCTTTGCGGTACATACTTTTTTCTGAGCCACGAAAAGCTCTCTGTTTTCAGTCAGAAAGAACTAGCAGGACTTGAGATCATCAGCAATCGGCTTCTCGAAGAACAGAACAAGACAATAGAAGATCTCTTCCTTTTCACAGATATGCAGGAAACCAATCTTGTCCTTCATGAAGATCAGAAAGCAAAGGATTTAGTCTCCTACGTTGCAACACTGATCCTCCGTTCTCGTACTTGCTATGACCAGATCCGTATCATGGACTGTAAAGGAAAAGAGCGTATACGAGTCAACTATAATGGAGGAGTACCAAAGGTTATTACAAATACTGAATTGCAAGACAAATCAGCCAGATATTACTTCAATGAAACCAAAAACCTCAGGAAAGGCCAGACATACATATCACCATTCGACCTCAATGTCGAACAAGGTAAAATGGAAACTCCTTACAAACCGATGATCAGATATATAGTAGGGCTCTACGAAGAAGAAAAGAGCGAACCAGTCGGTTTTGTCATCATCAATTACCTCGCTGACCACATACTGGCATTGCTTGACGATTTTGCACAGCAAAAAAACAGCGACCTCTATTTACTTGATGACAAGGGATACTACTTATATGGTCCGGATCCAAACGTACTATGGGGATTTCAACTTCCAGATCATGCTTCCCATAACCTTGCAACAGAAAACCCTGAACTTTGGGCCAAAATGCAAGATTCACCCGAGGGTTCCTTCAGTAAAAATGGACATCTGCAGTTCTTTGTAGCTGTCGATCCAACCACGGCTGCAATAAAGCATATGACCACGCTCGGCAACAAAAAAAACAACCAATTGATTGCCACAGACAGACAAGATACCTTGTGGTTCCTCCTCACCGATGTAAACAAGCAACAATGGCTACAGTATATCGACCTGCTGAGAAAAATACTGCTGGTAATAGGACTATTGGGAGTGCCTATCATCGTAATTACAGGGTATAGTTTTGCAAAAAAAGATGATATGAACAAATCGTTACATCAACAACTTGTCGAGGATGCTACAAAGGACCCGCTCACAAAAGTCTATAACAGAAAAGCTGGTCTTGAACTGATGGAAAAAGCCATCAAAAACAAAGAATCAGAACAAAAGTCTCTATCTCTTTGCTTTTTTGATCTCAATAATCTTAAGGCTGTAAATGATCAGCTAGGACATGATCAGGGAGATCTTTTCATCACGACATTGGCAACATGCCTTGTAAGAATTTGTCCAAAGGAATCGCTGATCTGTAGGTTGGGTGGTGACGAGTTCCTAGCTCTTATAAAGGATTGCACGCCGGAAGAAGCAGAAGACAAGCTAGGGCAATTGAATGCTATCCTACAGGCAAAGGGCATGACATACGCGTGTCCTATTCCGTGGAGCGTCAGCTTCGGTTGTGTTGCAGTCATAGCCAACGGGACTATGAATCTGGATGAACTTATCAGCAAGGCCGACCTGTTGATGTATCAACGAAAGACAAAGATGAAAGAAGAATTGCAAGGGACAGATCCTCTGTATAGACAGTGATTCCATATTTATAGGCAAAGAAAATCGGTTTGGTACCAATATATTTTCCAAAATGCTTGATTTTTCTTCTTCAATGGATTTACAGAAGGCAAAACAGTATATTAAGATAGTTCCTGCAACAATGTGAATAGAGGATATCACACCAGAAACAGTAAGACTTTATAGGGAAAAGAGCATATATGGTGTAATTTTTTATGCTTGTTTTTTATCCTTTTGTCTTTTTACTTGTTATGTAGGGTATCACAGAGACGGTTTTCGTCTACATTGCAATAGGTTAGGAGACACAGCAAGTGCATTTCAAAAAAGTAATCATGATGGTAGCCGTCTGTTCTGGCTTATGCATGGCTTCCCTCGTTGCCATCTCTCCCAAAGGAACTGTCATCCAGTACGACACAAGTGACTACCTGGGACTTGATACTTTCCCTACCTATATCATTGCCCGTTATTCCCTATGGAAATTCCCTACTATCAAAGATATGCCGCTTGCTTCATATTTTGACATCGGTGGCGGATATATGGATTATGAAATCCTGCAGAACCCAGTAACGGGCCTGCAAGATGGCGATTCAAACGATGACTACGATGACTACGATGACTATATAGATACTTACTTCGGTACGGTATTCTCCATCTGGAACCTGCGCTTCGAACAGCCGGTTCCTGTCCCCGACAACTTCAAGCTAAAGTTCTTTGCTGAGTACGGAGGACGCTGGCAACAGGCAATGGACAATCTATTTACCCAAAGGAATACCGCTGATGCACCTTCCATTTCAGCTCTCTCTGAGGAAGCTACCCTGTATGGCGTTCCAGACTTACAGGGCAACCGATTTCTGCTGGCTACTGCTGTCAATGCAGGATTCTTTCTTGATCTTCCCAAGATAGCGGGCATTACATCCAACATTAGTGAAACGGCTTCCTTTGCACCCTCAGGTATGTCAAGCATAAATCCCTTTGCTTTTGTAGTCAGCGATGATGCATATAATGGAGCAGATGTCAATTACTTCAGGAATATCCTTACTCTTTCTAATTGCAAGGTATTGCTTTCCCATGATTATACTGACATATTTACGGGAACCCGTATGACAAAGTACCGTCTGTCTCTTTCCAATACACTGAGTTATAAGTACCTCAACGGTACTGTTGTCCCGGCCTTTGTCCAGGTAAATGATGATTTGCGAAACGGTCTCTATGAAGTCCTCACATTGAAGTTAGAAGGGCCGCACGCTTTGACCGATGATACTTACCCATATATTGCCCTGAATCTGTACAACAAGTTCATCTGGGGAGAACTGAACAATGTTAATCCTGAGTATGGAGTTCCATCTGATTCCATTCATGCTGCAGACAGCTATATCGGCTATGAACTACATTACCGCATCTTCGGCATATTCCATCTGCAGTTTTACCAAAGATATTATTTTGCAAAAAATTCAAAAATCGACATGTCCTGGCATAACAGCCTGTCATTCTATGTTTCCATCTGAGTGTACCTTGATTTCTTTGGCACAATGCCTTTCAATTGAAGGACAAAAAGAAAAAAAAGGTTGAAACAGACTGATGAAACATCTTACTACATTCTTCAAATTTCAAGAAAAGCATAGGCTTTGCATTCTTGCCGTGATATTCATTCTGACAGCCTTTTTTGCCTTCGAAGCTTCAAAGATAAAAGTCAATGCTGATTTCAGTGTCCTGTTCAACCAATATCCTTCAAAGACATATATGGGAGGAGAAGGCACTTTCGACAGCAAAGAAACCCAGCAGCTATTGGATAGTTTTCCTTCTTCTGCACGGATTGATACGACAGCAATAGCGGCACAGCCTATACCGGCGGACATGGATGAACATGCTGATGTAACCTATCCTGCAAAAATAACTTCCGAAGGGAATGCAAAAGGCAGTGGAAACCTGCTCCTGATGATTCATAGCAAATCATTCTTTACACCAGTGTTCCTCAATACATTGGATATCTGTCTGGAAAATCTAAAGGCGCAGCCGGATGTCCATGATTACACCTCCGTATTCAATTATTTTACAGTCATAAAAAAAGGTTCAAGGCTCTCTTTGGTACCACTGTCTTCCCACCAGGAAGGTACGCCATGGACTGATGCACAGGTCATGGAGCTCAGACAACGTCTCAGCACTGACCCAACCGTAACCGGTTATATGGTCAGCGCCGATTTACAGTCGGTCATATTTCATTTGGACACCGCAAAACTGAGCGAAGAAAGAATATATGATCTCCTTACCTACCTGCAGCCATTGGAACAATATGGAGCTACTTTTTCCATAACAGGATCAGCTCCCATTACCTACAGGATCATGTACTACCTCACCCATGATCTCACACTGCTGCTGGGGCTGTGCCTTATTGTCATCCTCATCACCTTTTACCTTTCTTTCAGGGCAAAACGCAGCATGCTATTACCATTTGTGCTTTCGATTATCGGCCTGATATGGACATTCGGTACCATGGCATTGCTTGGATATGAAATTACCTTGATCAACATAGTTACTCCCTGCATGGTACTTGTCCTTGGCAGTTCCTATGCTGTTCATCTGCTCAGTGAATACTATCGGATGCATGTCGAAGGTTTTCCTGCAAAAGCCATACCGTTCAAAGCCGGAGAGCGCATCCATACTACAATATTCCTAGCTGCAATCACCACTATCATCGGATTCCTCAGCCTGCTGGTCTCAAAGGTTTCAGGTCTCAGGGAATTCGGTCTGAGTGTCTCTATAGGCATTGCCTACTGTGCAATCCTATCCCTTACCTTTCTGCCGATAGCACTTTCGTTCCTTGATGCACCGAAGCAAAAGCAACAGGAAATCTTTGAGCATGGCATACTCACCCGCACCATTCATAAACTGGCTACCTTGGTTACGGAACATTGGAAGATTTTCTGTCTGGTCTTTGTTGCCGTATTCGTCGGTTTCTTCCTGACAAAGGACAAAGTCATGGTTGATACCAACTACATGGCTTATTTCCCTGAATCTGACCGAATCGGTACCGATACACGGTTCATTGCAAAGGAACTGGGCGGAGACATGCCTTTTGAGGTGGTCTTGACCGCTCCAAGTACATCTGCAGGCTTCTTCCTTGACCCTGTAAACCTCGGAAAAGTCTATGCATTTGAGCAAGAAGTAGAAAAAAGCCCTGATATCCTCCAAGATATCTCATTTGCATCTTATGTTGCATTCCTCAACAAGACCTATAGCGGAAAAGAAGATATCCCTTCACAAAAGGCATTGCTCAATCTCTTCAGCAGACTAGTTACATTGCTTCATGACAAAGGTGCCGGATTGATCGGCAAAGTCATCAGCAAGGATGGAAATACCTTGCACATTTATCTTCAAAGCTATGACAGCATCAAGAAAGATGTTGCAACGACTTCCAGCAGTGCAAGGATTGAAACCCTCCTGAGATCTTCCCTCCCCTTATTGCCAAAAGGAGTTTCAGTCCAGTTCAAAGGTACGAATGCACAAGCCTTGAGTTTCAGCAGGCAACTGATGAAAGACCAGCAGGCATCACAGATGGTCTCCTATCTGCTTGTTTTCATTCTTGCTGCCTTCGCATTCTGCTCGGCCATACGAGGACTCCTGACGCTGATTCCGGTAGCTACGGCCGTTGCAGCAAACTATATTTTCATGTACCTGCTCGGAATTCCTTTTGATATGGTCACTGTAAGTTTCGCAAGCGTCGCCATAGGCGCAGGCGTCGACGATGCAATACATTTCCTGCTTCATTATACCCAGCACAGGAAAGAGCATCCCCAATCTCCGGTAAAACAGACCGTCCGCCTCACCATGGAAGAGACTGGCCGTGCCATTGTCATTACGACACTGTCAATTGTCTTGGGCATGCTGATGCTATCCTTCGGCAGTTACACGCCTATACGTTTCTTTGGCATACTGATGAGCATCGCACTGATGGATTCCATGCTCGCAACCATATTGATACTTCCTGCAGCCATCGTAGCCTTGGATGCATTCAAAAACAGGCAGAGACGAAGAAAACTTACATCAACGGAGCAATGAAGCGCAGGACTCCACGGACAAATCTCCTGGATAGAGAAACGTTTCTGACAGTTTCCTGAGTAATGAGGGTAGACTGCATCAGCATATCCTGCATATCCTTTTTGACTTTTCGTATAACTGAAGTCCCGTAGAAAGCTACCCCGCATTCAAAGTGAAGGTAAAATGAACGATAATCCATATTTATGGTACCGATAATGGACACCTTGTCATCTGAAACGAACATCTTCGCATGCACAAACCCAGGAATGTATTCATAAATCTTGACGCCACATGCAATAAGTTCCTTGTAATATGAACGAGAAACTTCAAAGATTGATTTTTTATCAGGAATACCCGGCATGATGATACGTACATCTATGCCACTTTCTGCCGCCAGGCACAACGTACGGGCAATCGTATGGTCCAAGACCAAGTAAGGTGTCGTAATCCATACATAGTCCTTTGCCCTGTTGATTATCTGGGTGTAGGCATTCTCAGCAAGTGCAACTTCATCCAACGGATTGTCTGCAAAAGGCTGTACGAACCCATCACTGGCAACGGAAGACAACGTCGGCTTGAAGGGCACAAGGTCATCATCTTCTCCTGTCTGCAATGCCCACATTGACAGGAAGCAAGTAGTAAGGTTCCATACGGCATCTCCCTTGAGCATCACTGCAGAATCTTTCCATTGGCCAAAACGTACGGTCCTGTTGATATACTCATCAGACAGGTTAAGTCCTCCTGTGAAACCGATGTTCCCGTCAATGACACAGATCTTCCTATGGTCACGATAATTCAGCCGTATGTTGACATGAGGTCTGAATCGATTAAAAGCCTGAGCTTTGAAACCTTTCGCCTGGAGTTCACGGTAATAGTAGTCAGAAACCCGCCCAAGGGAGCCGAAATCATCATAGAGGATGCGGATCTCAACTCCTTCTTTCAGCTTCTGTTCCAAGATAGCAAGTACCTGGCTCCACATCTGACCTTCGGAAATCTGAAAATATTCCAAGAATATGAAAGACCTTGCCTTCTTCAGTTCTTCCAGAAAACAGGAAAAGAAATCATCACCCAAGGGAAAGTAATCAGCCTCAGTATGTGCCCACACAGGGCTGTATGCCGCCCGAGCAATATATTGGCTCATGCAATAGCAATCCCGGTCTTCATGTTCAAGTTCCAAAGCATGTTCTTTCATGGTTGCCGGAAAACGGGTACTGTATTTTGAATACTCGTTCATGTAGGACTCAGTACGGTGTCTTCCTATGATTGTCAGGCGTTTCTTACCGAACAGCAGATAAAAGATACTGCCATAGACAGGCGCCAACATGATAATCATGACCCATCCTATGGCATACTCAGGTTCATGTTTGTTGAACAGCACCCACAGACATACACCAAATGAAAGATAGGTAAACAACTGGTAAACAAGAGGGTATCTGATGGTATAGCTGAATACCCTGAAGATAATTGCAATTTGTATGGCAATCAACAGAAGGGAAATAAAAAACCTGCTCAGTAGAAACTTCAGTAACTTTTTCATGGCAATCCGATATAGTTCCAGCGGCAGTCACCCACTTTTCCCCCTAAAGGCGCGTAGAACTCCTGGCATTGACCCAGAAATCAAGGGGATAGACAGTGTAGCCGACTTTTGCAGAAAGCGTACTTGCATCAACCTTGAACAAATCAGGAATTTCATGGATATACTTGCCTTTCTTGATGGCTTGGGCAAAGTAAGTATCAGGAATAAGAATTTCCAACGCCAATGTATCTATCTGTTTTTCAAGAGGATCTTCAAGGGCCGACATAGTCCTGAACCTTACACTGTCACTGAGCAAATTATAATGGCTAAGATCCGTCAGGACAAACTTTGCGATGAGATATGCAAGGCTTTCCTTGATGGCACCCATCGGCCGGTCTCGGTTCATCAGCAGATACCAGCCTGACCCTTTGTCAAATTTCTTTGCATCTTCCGTCTTGATACGAATCAGCTTACCGGAAATGGCAGGGTTGAGCATAGGTGAAGAATAGACACCGAGCTGCAGTTCCCGGGCAAGGGCAATAAGATTGGTGGGCCCCTCCTTCTGGTATTGCTTCAGTATCAATAAGAAAGCATCTCTATCCATCATATCCCGACTCCTTCCTTTGTAGTATATACGATTGTTGGCATTTGTACAAAGCTAAATCAACAGTTGTGCTTTTTTTTCTGTTCCGCTGCCTGCGCATAAGAAAACTCACAGCCACAATATTGCTGTCTATACAGCCCGAGCTCCTTGCTCAGGCGGATACTTTCCTCATATCCGCCTTTTTTCTTGAAATCAAAAGCAAGGAAACCCTCCAGATTCTCACCGACAGCAAATATCTTATGACTGTCCTTATATCGGCTCACTGTCAGCGTTGTAGTAAAATAAGGTATGTCTAGTTCCTTCGCCTTGGCTGCAGCAATAGCAAGATTATAGGCAAAACAGGCTTCACAGCGTCTACCGCCTTCCCTCTCCCGTTCAAGCCCTGAAATAGCCTGCAACCAAGCATCATGGTCATATGTTCCCTTGATCAGTTCCAGCCCATGATGTGCTGCCACAATCTTCAGGTTGTCATAGCGTTTTTCAAATTCCTGAACGGGATATATATTGTCATTTCCATACCAAAGTACAGGTTCATATCCTTCTGCAAGCAACCGCTTGATACAGGTCGTGCTACAGGGACCACAACAGCAATGAAGAAGCAATTTCTTGTTTTCCTGATGCATATCCATATGTCTGCAATTCTCCCTTCACGATGTCAGTATGCTCATACTCTACCTTGCCTTCAGGGAAAAAAACAAGTACAGTTATGGCGACAAAGAGAAAAATATGACTTGTCGGCACCTCAGGGATTGTCGCATTGTCCGTCTATTGCTTTGCCGTACATCCTGCCCGGAGCTTCGTAACTCGCTCCGGTCTGTCACCCCAGTGAACAGCTTACTGCCATCGTTGCGGTACTGCTGAATTGAAATAAGGAGGCCGGTGGGTTTTTCATGCTCCGAAATCAGGAGAAAAGAGCCTGCCAGAATCTCATGAAACTGACAAAAGGTACTGTTTCTTTCCTTGTTGCACTTGTTCTATCCATAATTGCTACTTTTTTGCCTGTTCCTATCTGGAACAAGCTAATCGTAATTGTTCTTGTCATAGCCATTGCCCTTTTTATCAACAAGGCAACTTTGTATTTTATCAGAGGGAATCTGCTTCTCTCCAGCAAGAAGGAAGCAGACCATGACAAAAGTTGGAATTATTATCGCAAGGCAATGGAATCTGGCAAGCTTTCCTACAAGTATATGACTACGGCAGCCAGTTTCTTCATTCAACAGGGAGATGCAGCATACGGGCTCAAGGCCTTGGACAAAGTCATCGAAGGAACAAAAGACAATGAAACCCTGCAGATTGCAAAGATACAGAAAAGCATGGGTCTGCAACTTACAGGCAAACTGGACGAGGCTATCAGTATACTTGAAGAAGTAAGAGCATCAGGATTTGACAACCGCTTCCTGTTCATCAACCTCAGCAGCTATTACTTGTATGCCGGCAAGTATGAAGAAGCTGGGATTTGCCTGAAAGAAGGCAGGAAATATATCAATGAAAGTGCCGGGATGGCAGACAACGAAGGTTGGCTGGCAATCGTCCGGGAAGATTGGAAAAAAGCCGAAGAGGTCTACAGTGACATGATGGAACGCAGACCACGTTTTCCAGATCCGTATGTCCATGCTGCCCAAGTCAAACTTCATTATGGCAAAATAGATGAAGCAATTGCCATGTTCAATATTGCCATGACAAAAAAATGGAATTTTACGACTCTCCTGAACAAAGAGAAAGTTGAAACTTATATCAAAGGCCTGTCTGATGAGACAACGAGGGATCAGCTTTGTGTCACGCTCAATGCAAGCCCTGTAGAAGTTGCAAGAGGAGCTGAGCCTAAACAGCTTTCTGAGGCACAAGTCAGCAAACTGATCAAGAAAGGTTTCCCAAAAGAGCCGAAGGCTGCAATAGATACACAGCACCTTGCCCAAAAGTCTGCCGCAAACGATCTCCCTGAAGAAAATGCAGGAGCAATAAAAAAAGTTGCAGATCAAGAACTGCCGAATACAGATCTGACCGAGGATGACCAGCGATGGCTGGAGGAACATTCTGACGACTGAACCCGTAGATGATTGGAATCATAGGAATTGATTCGAAAATGCTCTGGACCTCTAGGAAAAAAGAAGTTGCCGTAGCTTGGCGGCAACTTCAGTACAAACGAAATTTTCCATGGAGAGATACATGCAAAATGTCATTTTTTCCTAGAAATAGCTTTTCTTGCAGCTTCTGCAATATCAACGGCTGTCATATGGTATACTTTTTTCAAGTAATCCACTGACCCTACCTGTCCGAATAAGTCCCGTGTACCGATGCGTTCCATCGGTATCGGGATAGTCTCCACCAAGACCTCCGCAACAGCAGACCCCAGACCATTGATGATATTGTGGTTTTCCACTGTTACGATTGCTCCGGTCCTGCGTGCAGCTTCAACTATAGCATCACGGTCAATCGGTTTTATCGTAAACATATTCTGCACATCTGCTGAGATTCCTTTTTCAGCAAGCAAATCCGCTGCACGCAAGGTCTCTGCGACACAAGCACCTGCACAGAACAGCGTGACATCACTGCCCTTACGCAACTTGGCTACCCTGCCGATTTCAAACGTAGAGCCTTCATCAAAGATATGGTCAGTCTTTTTCCGTGCAAGACGAATATAAAATACACCATACATATCCTTCGTCTGCCGAATGACATCACGTAGCATGGCACAGTCCGTTACATCAATAATCGTAATGCCTGGTACAGCGCGCATCATTGCAATATCTTCCAATGGCATATGGGTCCCTCCATTGGAAGATGCTGTTATCCCTTCATCCGATCCCAGCATACGGACATTCAGTTTCGCATATGCAGCAGAAATAAAGACCTGGTCCATGACACGACGGGAAGCAAATGTCCCGAATGTATGTGTAAACGGCTTCAAGCCGACAGCAGAAGCTCCAGCGGCAACAGAAATCATATTTGCTTCCTGTATACCGCAGTCTACAGCTTTCCTAGGATGTCTCTTGGCGAAATCTGCCATGCCAATGGAATTCATAAGGTCACAATCGAAGTATACGACTGCGGGATCTTCCCTGACCAGTTCCTCCATTGTCTGTGCAAATACAGTCTTCATATCCTCTTTCTCAGGATGAATTTCTTTTGTCACTGTATACATTTTCCATCCTCGCTCTGCAGAGCTTCAATCTTCTTATCCAAGAAAGCAATTGCCTCCTCATACTGCTCCTGTGTGAACCGAATGAAGTGATTATAGAACATATGCTCTGCAAAACAGCAATCCTGCCCCTTCATCGTATGAAGTACAATCATAGAGGGACGGTCATCTACGGCTTTTGCTGCATCGACAGCAGAAAGGATTGCTGAAATGTCATGCCCGTTTACTTCCTGGGCATACCAGCCGAAATCCCTGAATTTTGCACCTAGGTCCCCCAAATCACAGATATCCCTGGTATAGCCATCCAACTGCTTTCCATTCTGATCAATGAATGCAATAAAATGATTCAGCTTCTTGCTGGCTGCAAACAAAGCAGTTTCCCAGACCTGTCCTTCATCACATTCTCCGTCACCTAGGATGGCATACACATAATTGGGCATACCCTTATATTGCATTCCCCATGCGATACCACAGGCAGATGAAAATCCTTGTCCTAAGGAACCGGTGGTCATGTCGATTCCCGGTGTCTTGTTCCGGTCACAATGTGACGGTAAACAAGTTCCACCTTGGTTCAATGTCAGCAATTCCTTTTCAGGAAAATAGCCGCACAAAGCAAGGACAGCATATACGGCAGGTCCGCAGTGTCCCTTGGAAACTACCAGCCAATCCCGCTTGTTCCATTGTGGATCCTGAGGATTGATCCTCATTATCTTCCCATATAAAGCGGCCAGCAAATCCGCCATGGACATGGAACCACCCAGATGGCCGCCATGAAATGAATTCATGGCAGCAAGGGCAGCCTTGCGAATCTGGGCGGCAAAAATATCAAGTTCATCAAGTGTCTTTTCCATACGCTATGCTCTCATCTCCAACCAGGCTCAGATATCCGGAAAATACTTTGCATCCGGAGCTGTAACCCATTGATGTTCCTTAACAAATGTCGTTACGATATTTTCCTTATCACGCAGACGGATACACCAAAGGTAATATTCAGCATATCCCGGGGCAGCAACCTGGGAATGGGTAACATTTGCAGGCATGCCCATCAAATCATTGTTACGGATCTTGTAGGCATCATCTCCATATTCAGCAAGACCATAGCCATTCTCAGGCAAGAACTTATAGAAATACATTTCCGGTTCCACATGCTGATGTGGTGGATATGACGACCATTTCCCCGGAAAATGTACGACTTCCCCGATAAAGAAATTTGTATCTGGACAACTGGAACGGTCAAAGAACGTACGGACGATACGTGTAGAGCATTCATTCATCTGTCCGGCACCACGTTCTTCATTGGCACAGAGACAATCGTCAGGCTTGAGCAAGCGTGCTTGGAAATCCTTGGCATTTTCAGTACGGCAGACTGCAATCTCTGCCTTTTCGGACCAACATTCTACATAGACCGTCGTACCATGCGGCACATGAAGCAAAGTTGCACCATGATGGAAACAATCACTACGTTCAGCCTCTTCGCTTCTGTCTTCCCATGAAAATGTAATTCTTCCCATCACCAGATCATACACGACTTCCTGATCATAACAGAAGCGCATCTTATCACCGCTGGTCATGGAAACTACTCCAAAATCCAGCCCCATCATCTCAGGGTTCAAGACAGATGAGACAATTGCATTGTATCCTTTTTCAAAGGATTTCCTGTTTGTATATTTCACAATAAAATTCCCTCCGTTGGCAGATGCATCCTACCTTAAGAAAAGGCATCTGCCGAAAATACGACAGAGGAACAACCTGTTGAAGGGCCGATACCCAAAAGAAATGTGAGCAGTCCACATAACTTATCCAACAAATTGCCTCTGTCAAAGTCATCAGACATCCTGGACCGTCAGCATCTCACCCGACAGAAACGATTCCTTGCACCGAAATGCAATATTCGTACTCTTTGTGCCGTCATATACACCGACGCCAGGTTTCTTTCCGGTCTGCACACAGTCTATGAAAGCTTCCATCTCTGCAACATAGGCATCGTGCCAACGTGTCAGGAAATCCTGGTAGCATTCCCTGCAAACTCCATGGGAACTCATCACTTCCAAAAGGGAATCTGTAGGAACTGAACCGATACGCAGAGTGCCTCTCGTTCCAAGGATTTCCGTTTCCACATGAGAACCATGTGCAGCAGCCCGACCTGCATACATGAAGGCCATTGCATCATTTTCACATTGCATCAGCGTTGAGACATTGTCTCCATCATCCCAATCCTTATATTGCTTGAATTCGTAACACCCCCCGATCGACCAAAGCTTTTTTGGTTCAGATCCCGTCAGCCAACGGATCAAATCAATATCATGGATATTCATGTCAATGAACTGTCCTCCCGAACGAGGAGCATATTCCAACGTACCTTTGATGATTGAAATAGGATCTTGGGAATAGCAACGGACAAGGAAGACCTTACCGATGTCCCCATGGTCAATCTTCTGCTTTGCAAGCCGGTATGAATTGTCATAGCGGCGCATGAAACCAAGCTGGAAAGTTAATTCAGGATGCGCTTCCACGACCTTTTCTGCCGCTTTGCATTTTTCAACCGTATCACACAGTGGTTTTTCACAGAATACATGCTTCCCAGTATCCATTGCAATCTTAATCAGATCGGTATGTGATGCTGTGTTGGAAACAATTGCCACTGCTTCTACCTTCTGATCGGCACACAGTTTTCTGGCATCCGTATATACTGCATCCACTCCTAGGTCACCGGCTACTTTCTCAGCACATTTTCTATCAGCATCACATATGGCAACAAGTTCTGCACTACCAATTTTGTTTGCAATGTTGTTCGCATGCTCATACCCTAAGCGCCCTACACCGATGATTCCCATCTTCAGTTTTCTACTCATTCCTTTTTATTATCCTCCAACTTATCTTCAGTTTTTTATCATTGCCTTATACCGATTCCCAAAACAAGATTACAGACCTGTCTGTTCACGCACATATGCACGTGCCAACCTTGCATAATCCAGCGGGTTTGCAACAGATGGATCCTGTTCTGCTTCCACGACCAACCAGCCCTCATAATGATATTGGTCCAGTAAGCGGAAAACCGTAGGAAAGTCCACCATTCCTCCGCTATCACCAGGGACATTGAATACTCCCTCGGGTATAGAATGAAGGAAACTCAGTTTATCGGCATAGCATTTTTCCCTGATGCTCTTCCGCACATCCTTCAAATGGACATGCTTGATCCGGTCGTGATGTTTCCTCAAGATTTCCACTGGATCCTCGCCGGAAAACGCCAGATGTCCCGTATCAAAGATAATATTGACATACTTGGCATCAGTCATCTCTAGCATCCGATCAATTTCCCCTGTCTTCTGTACCGTCGTAGTCATGTGCGGGTGATAGATAATATGCATACCATTGTCATAGGCAATCTTTCCCAGATGATCCAACCCTTTTGCAAGTACTTCCCACTGATCATCATTCAGGACATGCTTTGCAGTAAAAGGTGTATCCCAGCAATGCTGTACGGAAAAACTCTGGTCAGATGTATTGATCAGCGTAGCACCGATTGATTTCAAGAAATTCATATGATCGACAAATGCACGTTCATTCCACCACATCGGACGTTCATTGATATAGGTACTTATCCAACCTGTGATTGCAGACAGTCCACGACGGCCAAGCTCTTTGTTCATGATTTTGGCATCATGGGGAAACTGACAACCTATTTCCGTTCCGGTATAACCGGCAAGTGAAATCTCGCTGATGGTTTGTAGAAAGCTGTTTTCTGCTCCCATTTCCGGCATATCATCCTCTGTCCATGCAATCGGAGCAATACCGACATGGACTTTTTTCTTATCAAGCATTTTTTCCTTCCTTTTCTACCAGATATAAAATCAGATCCTATACTTCTAATACATCCTGGCTTCTGCCAGTTTGTCATCAATACGTTTACGGGCTTCCTGTACATCCCTTGACTTGGAAAACGAAGCTACGCCGATATGCCACCAACTCTCAAAGCCCTCTGCCATGGTTTTCGGCAATACCTTTACGTCGATGATACAGGAACATTTTTCCTTCTTGGCTTCATGCAAGGCCTGCACGAACTCATCAGTAGTCTTGGCAACAAATCCTTTGAGTCCATAGCCTTCACCGATCCTTGCGAAATCTGTATACACATAATGGCCATCCATCTTTCCAGTCTTTTCATTGCGGTAACGCATTTCAGTCGCAAGGGAACTTATGCCATTGCCCATCTGCAGGTTGTTGATGCATCCGAAAGCTGCATTGTCAAAGACCACGACTGTAATCTTTGCACCTTCCTGTATGGAAGTTGCCATATCAGCATTCAGCATCATGAAGGAACCGTCGCCAAGCAATGCATATACTTCCTTATCAGGTTCAGCCAGTTTTGCACCGAAGGCCCCTGCAATCTCATATCCCATGCAGGAAGCTCCATACTCCATATGATAGCTGTCTTTCGCATCGGTCACCCACAGCCGTTCCATATCAGCAGGCAATGATCCTGCTGCGGCAACGACGATGGCATCGGCATCAATTTCACGGTTCATCAGCGCAACTGCATTGGATTCCGTAATGGTCCCGCCGATATCTTCCAGATAGTCGTTGATAATCTTCGGTGTCCAGCTCGGTACGCAAGGTACAAAATCCTTGCCGGTGTATGTCATATCACATACAGCTTTGCGGGTCTTTTCCCATTCTGTCTTGATTTTTCTGATTTCATCCGTATAGCCGGACCTGTACCCTCGTATCTTCAGTTTCTTAGCAATGGCTTCCAAGGTTACCTTTGCATCACCGACACACCGCTGCGCATCCACCTTCTCGGCATGGTACTCAGATGTATTGATGGCAAGTACCCGTATATCGGGATTGCGGAAAAGCACCCATTTGGAACCAGTGACAAAATCATTGAACCGGGTTCCGACACCAATGACCAGATCTGCATCTGCAGCCAGATGATTGGCAGCCAAACCACCGGTAACCCCGATTCCACCTACACAAAGAGGAAAAGAATCAGGCAATGCAGAGTGACCTGCCTGTGTCTGGGAAACAGGAATATTGAAAGACTTGCAGAAATCCATTACCGTTTGCCCAGCTTCGGAATATCGGACGCCACCGCCGGAAACTACCAACGGTTTCTTGGATTCACAAATCATTTCTACGGCCTTGTCAATTTCATACGCATCTGCAAGGCGACGTGCAATATGATGTACTCGTTTCTGGAAAAAACAATCAGGATAGGCAAAGCTCTCACCCTGCACATCCTGAGGAAGGGCAATGCAGGCGGTTCCGCAATTTGATGAATCAGTCAATACCCGCATTGCATTGATCATTGCAGTCATCAGTTGTTCCGGACGGGAAATACGATCCCAATATCGGCATACAGGCTTGAAACAATCATTCGCAGTCATTGAAAGATCATAAGGTTGTTCCATCTGCTGCAGCACGGGATCGGGCTGACGGGTTGCAAAGCTATCAGATGGGAACAGCAACAACGGCAGCTGGTTGATGGAAGCAGTCAATGCTGCAGTCACCATATTGGTCGCTCCGGGGCCTATGGATGATGTACAGGCTATGATCTTTCGACGATTGTTCTGCTTTGCATATGCAATTGCGGCATGTGCCATGCCTTGCTCGTTACGTCCTTGGTACACCCGTAGATGTCCAGGGTTTTCCTCAAGGGCCTGTCCAAGCCCTACTACCATACCATGCCCAAAGACAGCAAAAATCCCGTCAACAAAAGGCTCTTCCTTACCATCCATCTCGACATATTGCTGGTTCAAGAACTTGACCAGTGCCTGTGCAACCGTCATCTTTGTTCTATTCATTATTTAGTTCCTCCTCAGATAGCATATACAACAAACTACTCACAAAAATTTACGAGTTTTTATAGCTGCCATTTGTATGACTTTTTCAGCATCCATTTTCCAGTATTCAGGGCGAAACAGTTCAACACAAGCAGGTCCATCATATCCCACTGCCTGCACCCTACGTATAATTTCTGCAACAGGAATGCATCCATCACCAGGCATCAATCGATTACATTGCTCAAGTAAACCAAGTGGCAAATCCTCGCAATCATTGATATGAAAAACAAAAAGCTTTTCTTTAGGAATTTGACGAATAAATTCCAAATCAGCACATTTGTCATGCATATAAAAATTAATGCAATCCACCGTTAATCCAACATTTTTCTTATTTACTGCTTGTATAATTTCCAATGCTTGGCGTAAACTGTTACAACACCAGTGTCGATCACCGATTGGTTCAAAAGAAAGTCCCACTCCATATGGTGCTGCCAACTCTGAAAGTTTTCGTAAGACGTCAACGGAATCACCGAGGACTTCTTCTTCATTCTTTTTATTGATATCTTTTCCTACGGTTGGTACAACGATTAGATAAGGGATTTTAATTTCTTTTGCAATTTTACAACCAAATAAAAATAAATTTACTAAATCCTGCCATTGTTTATCTGTAGTAAAGTTAATATTTTCAATAGAGTTCAAGGCAAATGGACATAAATGGCTTTTTGCAAAAAAACTTTTTAAACTGTTAAGTGAATGATTTCTAAGGTAATCCTTTAACATATCCAAACGAAGTTCTATGGCATCATATCCATATTTTTCACATAGTTGTAAATCTTTGATAACTGAAGAATTTTCCATGCAGGTTGCTTCATTATAACCTAATTTAAGCATATCCAAACGATACCTCCATTTTTATTATTCAAATGTCTTTTTCCGTTGAACTAATTCATGTATAATTTGAGGATAAATTTCATCCAATTTATAAAATATAAGGACAATAACAGCAAAAATCCAAATTATAAGCGGTCCCCATATATATATATTCTGAATAGTTTTCAACGCTCTGATTGGTTGTTGTATCCGTACTCCTACAGATGCTATATATCCAGCATAACTCATCATTGCCGTAACTATAGCACTTGTAATACCTGTACCGAGTTTGAATCCCATACTGCCACCGCCAAAAACTAACCCCTCTTGTCGAAATCCAGTTTTCCATTCACCGAAATCTACAACATCACCCAAAATACCAAAAATCAAAGCAGTAAGTGGAACTTCTCCAATTGCACGGATAACACTTGTCCCAGCAACCCATACAAAACTATTTGGATTTATTATTACCAAAGCTTGTCCAGCAACTGCTACGACAGCCCCTACCAATGAAATTGTCCTCTTTGTAAATCTATGCAAGAATAACGGACAAACAAAAGCACCAGAACACAATATACCAGTTTCAAGTAAATATAATAAACTGTACATCCAAGAATCATTATGAAAAATATACTTACAATAATATGGCAAAACCGTTCCCACAATCGTAGAATGTACACAAGTTATTGTCCATAAAACCAAGCCAACCCAAAAGTATTGATTTTTAGCCAATGCTTTAAGATTTTTTCCAATTGGTACTTTTTTTGTTGATGGTGCAGTCGGCTGTACTTTTTCCTTGCAATTAAAAAAACAAATAAGCAGCAAAACGAGTGCAATACTTGCCCATATACCCATTGCCTTAATCCATGCAACTTGTGTATTTCCAAATAATTTAACAACAGGCATCGTAAAGGTAACTGCTATAATACGACCCATTGGAGCAAGCCCCATACGAAAAATTGAAAGCAAGTCCTGTTCATGAGAACTATTCGTCATCAATGTAGACAATGAACCATATGGAACATTAATCGCTGTATAAAAAACAGTCGTACAAAGATTGTAAGTAACAAAAATATAAATCCCTTGCAAAAATTCTGTTGTATGAGGTACTGCAAAAAGAAGTACTGCAGCAATTGCATACGGAACCGACATCCACAAAATCCAAGGACGCGCCTTACCATATTTTGAGTGGGTTTTTTCTACGAAAAATCCCATAATTACATCTGACGTACCATCAAACACCCGAGAAACCAACATAACCAAACCAATTGTTATTGGGTTGATACCAACATAATCTGTATAAAACAACGTCAATAAAGTTGTAATCATCCCAAATACAATATTGCAGGCCGTGTCACCACAACCATACGCCATTTTGGTTCCAAACCTTAGACGTGAAGCTCCAGTCAGCGATATATTTTCCTCCTCCCTTTTCAAAATAATATTCCTCCTAGTTTCCTTTCACTATTTGCTTCTACCTAATATTTGACTCTGAAAAAAAACATTGTTCTAAAAATAAGACAGCATAGTATCTTTATTCAAAATCCATAAGTATGTCTTTTACTTGACTATAGTAATTGCTTACGGCTCTTTTCCGTAACTAAGTAAAATGGATTTACACAGCAACCGATACTATTGCTATAATAGGAAGGCATGACAAAAAAGCGAGGCATCCTCAAGGCCTTAGTCGTTCCCAGCAAGAGACCGGTTACAGTGTAACAAATTATAAACCGAAAATTTTCACACCAATACTGTGTAAAGTCTCCAATAACTAAAATATACAAAAAGAGCCTTGATTATTAATGAACTTCTGAAATCTTTACAGAACGTCCTTCTTTTAAGGACTTATGCGCTGCAATTGCAATTTCAACGGGACGTAAGCCATCTATCCCACTTACAAGAGGCTCTTTGTTAGACTGTACGGCTTCAACAAACGCACGATCTTCTGCAAGGAAAGCATCTTTATACCTTTCCAAGAAAAACCAAGTAGGTTTTGCAAGTTGAACATTCTCTGCAGAAGAAATAAGTGCAGTATTTTCCAAATCATTTGAAACTTGTACACATCCTTTCTGGCATTGTACTTCTGTACGTTGATCATAACCATAATAGGAAGCTCTTGTGTTGTCGATTACACCAAGCGCTCCATTCTCAAACTTTAACAACACAATAGCTGTATCGACATCATCATATTTTTTATAGTCTGGATTGTCACATACAGCACCGTACGCAGTTACCTCAGTTACCTCGCTACCCGACAAATATCGGGCCATATCAAAATCGTGAATTGTCATGTCAATAAATATTCCGCCGGATGTTGCAATATACTCCATAGATTGATGAGCTGGATCTCTTGAAGTAATTTTCACAATACAAGGATTACCCAATCTGCCTGATGCAACAACATCGTGTACTTTTTTATGATTATGATCAAAACGGCGAACAAAACCAACTTGTAATTTTACTCCTGCTTTTTGCACAGCATCAAGTGCTTCGTGAATTTTTACAAGATCCCAATGGATAGGTTTTTCACAAAAAATATCTTTACCGTTTTTTGCAGCTTCTTTAATTAAATCAGCATGTGTCCCGGTAGAAGAACAAATGTACACAGCCTTAATAGTAGAATCTGCCATAATTTTCTTTGTTTCTTTATAACATTCTGTTATATTAAGCGAACTAGCCCATGATTTCATTTCATCATTCAAACATGGATCAGCTATGGCGCACAAATCCGCATCTGGTATTGCTTGTGCTAAATTTTCTCCATGCAATCTTCCAATTCTTCCTGCACCAATCAAACCAATTCGTACCTTTTTCTTCATTTTTTCCTCCTATTGTCATTGTCATTTTTCCGTATTTTATTGATATATTTTTATTTTTTTACAAAAAATCTCTTTCACTGATTAAAAAACAAAAACCCTCCATACAGAAAAAGAAAAGTAATTGCCAAAAAAATAACAAATGTAATTTCTATTGCAAAAAGAATCATTACTGTTATTGAAACTCAATATAGTTCTTCATAAATCTTCAAGACGCGGGCAGCATCCAGCGGTACAAAGCTGTTACGCATCAACCGCCCCTGTGTTTTCATGACATCATCCGTAAAAGTCCTGAGATCTTCCCTTTTCATTCCATACTCATGCAATGCTTTCTTTGGCAGAAGCTGATCCAACAGTTTTTCAAGCTGGTCATATACCACCTCAATCCTGCAGTCAAGGATTTTTGCAAGGAAGGCATTAAGCTTTGCAATCTCCCCGTCTGATTTGATTTCCATGTAATTTTTCAATACGCCGGTAAACATGGCATAGTTGCTTTCTCCATGAGCTACATGGTAGGTACCACCAAGAGGATAGCTCAATGCATGGACTGCGGCACAGCCTGCCGTTCCGAATGCCAACCCTGCAAAATTACTGGCAGTCAAGAAATCATCCATAAGTGGTTTTCTGGCTTCTCTAGCTGGAATACCTTTGCTGATAGCAGCAATGATTTTCAGATAGCCAGTAAGGATCATTTCCATACTCTTGTAACCAAACAGTCTTGTATAGGCCGTTGCCTTCGGAGAAAGGCTGGATTCAACAGCATGTACCAATGCATCAATGGAACTTGTGGCAAATACATAGTCCGGCAGGCTTTCCAAAAGTTCCGGAACCAGGACCGCATAATCAGCAAACATAGCCTTGCCGGTCAACCCTACTTTTACACCAAGACGTGTACGCTTGAGAATGGCAATATCCGTCACTTCGCTACCTGTGCCGCAGGTAGTCGGCAAGATAACCAACTCTTTTTTCTTTGACAATGTCTTCTGTGCATAAAGCTCATCAACTGAATTTTCTCCTGCCACTGAAAGCACTTTGGCAAGATCGATGATAGTACCGCCACCGATTGCAACCACACGGTCAAAATCAACTTTTGCAGCATCCGCCAAGATTGCATCTGCCATTACATCCGTAGGTTCACCGGCTCCATATTTTTCTTGGTAAATGACATGGACAGGTGCACCCGACTTTGCAAAATAAGGATCAAAGATATATTTGTTCGTAAGGACCAAATCCTTTTTTCCCAATTGAAATGCTGTCACGAACTCCCTACAGGTATCAAATTTGTACAACGATGGTTCCATGATGATTTCCTGCATCGTAGGCCTCCAATTCTTACTGTATCAACATATCCAGAACATTCTGGCATCTTTAATTGACAGTAGTAATTGTAGCATTCACCTTCAGAAACACGGTAATCGAATCTTGCTTTTTCTCTGGCCCTGAAACTGTGAATTCCTGATATTTCTTTCTCTTCACTCCATGATTTTTGCTTTTTCATCTGGCAAAGGGCACCTTGCTTCTGCTCATGTTTCTTCTAAAAACCAGGATAGGTAACGCAAGGGAAATATCTGCAAACCCTATCAGAAAACGGCATAGGACAAGGACTCTGCATGATATTCCCCTTCGCAAGCAAATTGCTTGCAGCAGAGGCTCCAAGATCAGCTACAGATAAATATAAGGAACCGACTGTCCGATGCTATCAGCAGTCATATGATCTCATATGCACATGGCATACGCAGAAAGGCTACTTCGGATTCTTTTTTGTAGTTTTTTTCTGAAATGAAAGACGATACTCGCTGGGTGACATACCGACATTCTTCATAAAAGCTGCATCAAAACGGGAAGGTGTACTGAACCCAAGACTATCAGCAATTTCTGCTATCGGAACATTGGTAAACCGAAGCTTGGTCTGCGCTTCTCCCATACGCATCTGGATAACGTACTGCATAGGAGAACAGCCTGTCTTGTATTTAAGGATATGTGACAAATAATAAGGGTTGATATGCAAGGCTGCAGCAACCCCTGACAAAGTCAAAGGCTCATTGAAATGTTCAGTCAAGTAATCCCTGATGCGATTGGCAAGGAAATCAGTTTCACCTGCCTCCGTATTTTGCCTGTACGTCTTCCGAGCTATTTCATGAAGCAGGACCAATAGGGATACGGCAAGACTGGAACATACGGTATTGGCCAGTTTTTTTTCCTTTGAAAATCTACAAAGCAAAGACAAAAGGCTTTCGATTTCCTTTGCATAGTCCTGGCAATGCAAAAGCGGAAGTTGGTCTTTGTCAACCAACCAGTTGAGTGGCAGGGCAGTCATCTTTACATTCGTCAGGCCACAGCAGATGGAATGCAGCCCACGTATACGGCGAGGGCTCTCACCATGCAGAACCCCAGCATTGCAAATGAGCAAATCTCCGGCAGTAATGGTATAGAATACCTTATCTACAGAATACTCACTGTTGCCTGACAACACATAGAACAGTTCCAACATATCGTCATGCTTATGTTCCAGATGTGCATGGTGGCTGCTGAACTCTTTGTCTATGATCACAATATTATCAACTACCGGCAAAGTATTATCTGTAAATATACGTGTATACGTAAGCTGTTTCATCTGGTTTTCCAGATTAATCATTTCAACCATTTCATTTACCTACTTAGCTGCAGCATTAAACTTTCCCTATCCTGGCAGAACAGGAAACAAGAAGATATGGCAGATTCCATCGGATACCGATATAGCTTTTATGTCTGTCCTTTTCCCTGCGTACTTCCAATAGTAGCATAAATTCAGAATTACAGTATGGAAATCCGACTGTTTTCCATAAAAAGAACCAGGCTTCTGGTATCAATCTGATCCAGGCATCCCTGTCTTTCCCCCATCCAAAGCTATGCAGCTATAGCCCTCACGACAGACAAGACGGTCAGAAAGGCTTCCCTGTCTGACCGTCTTTGAGACAAGGACCAAAGACACTCTTGTCCTCATATCTCCGACATCCACAGCCATAGTCATCCAGCACACAAGCGGACAATTGACTTACCATTATGTATTGTCTTCTTGTGCTCCAGGAAAAGACTCAATCCACCCAGAGCCTGATTATACCATCCGTCAAGGACACCCAATATCCTGAAGTGATGGCAAATCCTCTACATCTGACCAGCTTCTTCCCTTTTTCGCAGATCATTGACAATGATAGGATATATCTTGTCCAGCTTATATGACAGCAATATGAACAGGGCAATGCCCCAGACAATGATAGGACCATACTTATAGATATCCATGATCATGGATTTTGTCGCCAAGCTCTGTATAGCACCACCATTGTCAGAACTAACATACCCGGCAATGGTAAGCAACAGGCTGATCAAGGCACTGGCTACGCCGGTCCCGATCTTGAACCCCATGCTCCCGCAACCGAAAATCAGACTTTCCTGACGTATATGTGATTTCCACTGTCCATACTCCACAGTATCACCGATCATGCCGAAAATAACAGCATACAGAGGTGCTTCTCCGAAAGCACGAAGAATGCTTGTCACGACCATCCAATAGAAATTATCGGGATTCAGCAAGAAAAGGCATTGGGTTACGATGACGATAATACATCCCCTCAGTGTCAAATCGCGTTTACCCATATGGCGCAGCAACATGGGACAAAAAAGTGCACCGATACAAAGCGTACCGATCTCACTCACAAACAGGATACTATACATCCAAGTATCATTTCCAAAGATATATTTACAATAATAAGGAAGAATAGTACCTATCAAAGTCGTATGTATGCATGTTGCAGTCCAAAGAAACAACGTAGCCCAAAAATACTTATTTGTTACCAAAGCCCTTGCTGATTTCCCAGCAGGAACTTTCACCGATGACCTTACTTTTTCGACATTGACTGTTTCCTTGCATCTTGCAAAGCAGACCAGAAGCAAAATAACAGCCATAATGGACCAGATTGTAATGGCTTTTACCCATGCCATCTGATCATTACCGAAAAGCTTGACCAAAGGCATCGTTGACATGACCGTCACAATCTGCCCGCAACGTGCAAGTACTAGTCTATATATCGACAGCATATCCCGTTCGTGCGAGGAACGTGTCATATGCGTAGAAAGGGCACCATAAGGCACATTGATTGCAGTATAGACGACAGTAGTACACAGATTATAAGTAACGAAGATATACCAGAACTGCAGTTCTGCCGTAGTCTGAGGTACGGTGAACAATGCAATTGCTGAAATTGCATAGGGAATTGCCATCCATAGCAGCCAAGGACGGCAACTACCCCATCGAGAATGTGTTTTCCCGACAATAATGCCCATAAGGAGGTCCGAAGAACCATCAAAGACTCTTGAAACCAGCATAACAATGCCTACAGCAGCAACAGAAACTCCGACATAGTCAGTATAAAACAATGTCAGCAGCGTCGAAATCATTCCATACACGACATTGCAGGCAGAATCACCGCAACCATAGGCAACACGGGTACCAAATGACAATTCATCTGCCTTCTGCATCTGAATTTTGCAAGACAATACTTCCTCTCTACAGTTATCCACTTTACGTCCTCCCTTTGCTTCATGAATCCTTTTGTTTGTTATCAAGCCTTGGAAATTTCTCAATTGAACCGAAATCTCAAATTGTTTGCTATCCAGTGTTTTGCCCATGCCTTTTGAAAATTGAAAAAAACGACAAAGTATCTTTAGGCAACACCATCTTCTACTTTTGTTGTGCACTGACCTGAGAAGGTTAATATGTTTTATAAGATATTTTACTAACAATAAGTGATACCAAGGGCTACCAAATCCAGTCTATCGATTTACGTACAGAAGCTATAAGACCTCAATGACATATCCATAGCTAAATAATATAAAGACAGGATGAATCAAAACTTCCCATCTATTCTACATTTTATGATGTAAAATCCATATCAGGAGTTTTCAGTAAACACTGATTGAACCATCCATAGGAAATTCAATCAGTGTCCGTCTCAACTATCTATTCAGCAGTACAATGCCGGTTTTTCAATTGTCTGTACCTTCTCTCTTTTTCCTGTAGTACGCGATTTGATCAGCGCATTCCCTGTAGCACAGGCCATATACCCGTCCCAAGCAGTTGGGCCTGTCAGAGTTCCTTCCAAGACAGATCTTGTCCACAGCTTCAATTCCGTATCATAAGCTTCTATGAAACGCTTGGACCAATCAGTCATAAGTTCCTGCTGGATGCATGCATCAGAACGTGCAATGACAGCAGCAGGATCCGGTAGGCTGACAGTGCCGTTTTCACAAACGACCTGGCACTGGATATCATAGGCATATGCACCATCAGTCTGCACTTCAACATCAATCTGCTGTCCCGATTTTGTCGTGAGCAACATAATCTGAGGATTCAGCCAATTGCCTTTCGTTGCACTGCTTTGATGGACCGGAAGAATCTGTACAGATTCGTACTCGTCATCCAACAACCATCGGGAGATATCAATCTCATGTATTGCAACACGGGTAACAGCATAATCTGTAGTAAATCCAGATGCCTGTGAAACATTACGATGGCAGCAATGGATGATCAACGGCTTACCGAACTTGCCTGAATCAATCTTTTTCTTGATATCCATATACCCGCGGTCATAACGACGCATAAAACCTACCTGGACCAGACAGCGACCAGCTTTCTGCTCTGCCTCCATGATTTTCTTGCAATCATCTACCGTCTGTGCCATTGGTTTTTCACAAAATACAAACTTGTTATGTGCAATGCCATCCAATACATAAGTTGCATGTGATTCATCAGAAGACGTAATGATAATTGCTTCAACCTCCGGCGCAGCAATCAGTTCTTCTCCCGTCTGATATACTTTGATTCCTTGATATCTGTCCGCTAATTCTTTGGCTGCCTTTGGAAAATAATCTGTGGCTGCAACCACTTTTCCTTCAGGTACCAATTCCTGTATACGGCGCACATGTTCATGACCGATTGCGCCACAACCAATTATACCGATCTGCAGTTGTTTCATTCCAAGACTCCTTTTCCCTGTCACTTCCGAATTCATTTGACTTCCAACAGTTTTCCTGTTTCGAAAGATTCTTTGCAGCAATATGCTGCCCGAGAAGCTGCAGTCCCATCATAGACGGTAATCTTCGGCTTACGGTTCTCACGTACGCAGTCAACGAAATTCGCGACTTCGTCTACATAGGCCTGATGCCAACGGGCCAGAAAATCCGGATAATATTCTTCCCTGGCTCCATATCGGTCGACAATCTGAAGCAAATTCTTGCTGCCGACATTCGCAATACGCAAGGTCCCATTGGTACCGATTACTTCGGTTTCGACATTGCATCCTGCACCATGCGTACGGTTTGTAAACATAAAACCCATTGCCCCGTTTTCACACTGTACGGTAGCTGCTGCATTGTCTGCATCATTCAGTTTCTTATAAAGCGGAAATTCAAAGACACCTCCCATACCCCAGACACGTTTGATTTCAGAACCTGAAAACCAGCGGACCAAATCAAGGTCATGTACAAACATATCCAGGAATTGCCCACCGGAATGCGGAGCAAATTTCAACGTACCTTCAATAGTTGTACGTGGATCCTGCGTATATGAACGGACAAGTACGACTTTGCCGATCTCACCATTATCGACCCTAGTCTTTGCTTCTGCATATGATTGGTCAAAATGACGCATGAACCCCAATGTAAAAATCTGATCAGGATGCGCTTCAACGGCATTTTCCGCTTCCTTGCACTTTTCAATCGTAGTATCCAGAGGCTTTTCACAGAAAACATGCTTTCCTGCGTCCAGCGCAATTCTAATTTGGGTTGCATGATACATGGACGGTGATACTATTACTATTGCATCCAGATCAGGATTGCTGCAAAGCCTGGATACATCCGTATAGGTATCTTTGACTTCCAATTCTTTGGCTACCTTGGCAAGTAACTTTTCATTTGTATCACAGATGGCGACTAGTTCTGCTCCAGGTATGTACTTGGCAATATTGCAAGCATGTTCATATCCTAGCCGCCCTAAACCAATTGAACCAATTTTAATAGTTTTTTTCATTATTTTGCACTCCATTTAATATTAAAAATATTAATTTTTAAAATAATACTATTACAGTTTATTTTAGATGTCAAGAAAATATTTTAATTTTATTACTCATATATCAAAAATATGTCCTGATACGTTTCAAATTTGGTAAAATATCTATAAAATAATTAAAATTCATATATTATATTAAATGAAATAATATTAACATAGTTGTCATTATTCTTAAATTCACTCTTTACTTCAATAGGATATATCTATAATTATAATTTATTATTATAAATATATTTATAATATAAAATGCTTAAATTTCACTACAGTAAAACAGAATATCTGCTACTATGTAGAATTACTCCGAAATCTTAATTTTTAGTATTAAATAATATTAATTAATATTATTTTATTTGAAAAAAATTTATTTACTCTTGAAATTTGTGATATTTGACTATAATATCGATAGAAGAGATTATTCAGATAAGGTGAAAGGAAGAAGATTCCGTGCGCATTACCCTAAAGCAAATTGCCGAACAGGTCGGCGTTTCAGTCAATACAGTGTCACTTGCCCTACGTAACATGCCTGGTGTAAATGCCGCTACAAAAGAACAGATTTTTTCTGCTGCCAATCAGTTAGGCTATGTCTTTCCGAAAGAAAAACTCAAGAACCCGAAGAACCTCTGCCTGGTATCTACACGTCCCCATTTGGAAGACTCTTATTTTTATATGGCATTCCAGCAATTGATAGTAGACCATGCACAGGAATGTGGTTATCACATGCTAGTAAAAGACAACGACTTTTTTGATACCGACCAAGCAGAACTCAGGCAACGACTTAATACAAACTCCATCTGTGGCGTGCTGATCCTCGGGGATATTGAAGAAAAGATTGCATTGCATATTCTGCAATGCAGTGTCCCTGTCGTTGCAACCGGAACCCGTTATATCGGCTTAAATATCAGTACCTATATCGAAGACAATGACCAGGTAGCATATCAGGCAGTCCGATATTTGTATGACCAGGGACTGCGCAAGATCGGGTTTATCGGGGATCCTCTCTATAGCGTCTCTTTCATGGCTAGGTATCAGGGATACTGCGGGGCCCTGAAGACATTGGATTTGCCCTATGATGAACAGTTTCTCTTTTTAAAGATGCGTCCAGGCATCATGAACAGCCTTGACAAAGCAACCGGCATGTTCAAAGCCATACAACAGCTTCCTGAAGCTTTTTTCTGTGCAAATGATTACCTTGGGCTCATTGCTATCAAAGTATTCCATAATCTCGGTATCTCTGTGCCAAAAGACATATCATTGGTCGGCGTAGACAACAGTCCTCTCGGAAAGATTGCAATCCCATCAATTACTTCCGTAGACGTCCATTGCCACCGTCAGGCCTTTCTCAGCGTCAACAAGCTGATTTCCTTTGTAGAGGGGACACCTTATGATTCACTCCAAGTGCTGGTACCCTCTTCTCTTTGCATTGGAGAATCCGTACGGCTTGGAGCAGGCGAATAAATTCCTAATCTAATTGATACATCTGAAAACCCTATAAGTTTCGCACCATCATGATGTTAGTTTATTATCCAAAACCAAAAGAAAAGTTTTCAACAGTCAAACAAAACCAGCCTAATGTCCAAATCACCATAGGCAAAGCCTGTGGCTTTACCCTGCATTCTTCCCCACCCTCACAATCTCAATGAAACAAAACAGCAAAATGGTAAACATTTTGGTATACGCAAAAAAATTGCAACATAACGAATCGTTACGTTGCAATCAATTGTTTCTTGAGTTTCTTACCGGCGATCGGACTTGAACCGATACAGAGTTGCCTCCGATAGATTTTGAGTCTATTGTGTCTACCAATTTCACCACGCCGGCGAACAATGGCAACCATAACAAAACCAAGCAGTTTATTCAATCCCTTCTGATATCTTTTTTGCATTTTCAGCAGAATACTGCAAGTACAACATCAGTTTTTGCCATAAGCCTCCTGGTTGTTTGCCAAACTATCCAGAAGGGAATTCATTGCAGAGTCATCCTGTCCTTCAGAAGTCTTTGAACCCGTCCCGTTGATGACGCTCTTCTGCAATGCTTCAAATGATTTCTTCTTTCCGGCAAGCTCCTGATTTACCTGCTCAGACTTGACTGTCTCAAAGACTTCAATCATCTGTGTAAACCGTGGGGCATTGCCGAGAGTAAAGGCTGCCTTGCCCGTTTCTGAGAAATGTTCGGCATCCCTTGCCTTTCTGTTTTTCAATGCAATCTTATAAAATCTGCTATAATGCTTGGTGGTAATGACATTGTTTTGCTCACCACCTTTTCCACCATAGCCATAGCCACCATACCCATACTTCTTGGAACCGTATTTCCCATACCCGTAGTTGCCATACCCATACCGATTGCCATAGCTCCTTGAATACCTGCTGGATGAATGTCCGGCTTCCGGGGTACAGGCATTGAGAACAACACCACGGATCTTGAATGACACACCTTCCAGAGCCTCGATAAGGTCATAGAGACTGGCCTTCGTCGAAATCCCGGCTCTGACGTTGATCATAACAGAATCAACCTTGTTGGAAATCAATAGCAACTCAGATGCGTTTATAAGCGGAGGTGCATCGATGAGAATGTAATCATAGTAAGAAGAAAGTGCCTTGATCATGCTATCGAACCTAGAATTGGAAAAGACAGTCGTCGTAACCAACGGTAATCGCCCTGGCGGAAGAATATGCATGTTCGGTACATCATCCAGAGGTCGAATGATTGAGTACTCAAGGTTTTCACCGGTCATGATACAGTCAACCATACCGACTTTCACACGTTTCAGCTTAAAGCTGTTCTCTACCTTGGGAGCCTTCAGGTCGCCGTCAATCAGCAGGACTTTCTTACCAAGCTGAGCAAGGCAGAGAGCACAGTTGAACATCAGGGTAGTCTTACCCTCGCTCATACCGCAGCTTGTTACGGCAAGTGTCTTGTTACCCTGCTGATGTCCACCGTACAGCAGATTGGAAACAATTGTCTTGTATCGTTCTGATTCAAATGAGTTCGGATCATTATAGACGGAAAGCAAAGGAAACTTATGGGGCTTGCCGGTCTTAGGATCAAGACTGTCCTCATTGAGGAAAGTCTTCAGCATCGGAACCCAACCAAGGACAGGAATTTCGTTTCCTACGATTTCCTTGATCTGGTCTACGTTTTTCACTGTATTGTCTTCATGGTCTATGAACAGGCAAAGCAAAAGTCCCAATGCACACCCCAACAAAAATGCAACAGCAAGAACAAGCAATTTATTGGGACTTACGGGATGTTCAGGAAGCACTGCCTGGTCAATGATGGTGACATTGCCATTTACAGCAGCTTCAGTAAGCTTGACTTCCTCCAGCATCTGTCTGAGTTGGACACCTACTGTCTGCAGGACCGTTACGTTCCGTTGCAGGTTGGCCAAGTCTCTTTCCATGGCAGGCAATCTGTCAAGATTATCCTTGTACTGCTGTCCATTTGCATCCAGGACCTCAAGCTTGATCTGGCATGTAGCATACGTGACTACAGCAGTCACATAATTCCTCAAGTCTGCTTCTGGGACTCCGGTTGTCTTTGTATCTACGAAATGGCGTATATCGTCAAGCATGGAATTGTAGAACTGAGTTACCGCAGCAGACAACGTAGCAGAACGTGTCATTACATCAGAAACAGCAGCAGTCTCTGCTGTCCCTGTCGTCTGGTTCGATACCAGTACTTCATACATAACCAGTTCTCTGTCAGCAGAACGATAATTCTCTTCCAAAGCCTTGAAGGATTGCGTTGTCGTAGCATTTCCCAGCAAATCGGCTGTCACACCTTTTGAACTGTAAGCTTTGACCAGCTTGTCTATCTCATCCTTTGCCTGAGTTTTCTGATACTCAAGAGGATGCTTACGCAAATCAAAATAAGCAATCTGAGTGACCAATGTCTGTGCCTGTTGGGTCAGCTGGTCAATTCCGGTGCTTTCCTTGTAAGCTGCAAGCTTGTCGGACGCAGTTTCCAAATCAGCCTCGTTGGCAGGAATCTGTTTTTCAAGAAATTCCCTTTGGACCGTCTTGGAACTCTTTGCAATACTGGTCAGCAAGTCATCATAGCTCTTTGCAATCGCATTGGCAAAATCCCTGGCAAACTGAGGATTTTCATCTGTAACACTTATCTTGACGATATTGGTATCAGAGGCATTCGAAACTGAAATGATATGGCTGACATCATCAGGAAGTTTATAGAACGTAGCATAGCTTTCTCCATCAGCATTGGTATAGGAAGAAAGATCAAGCGTTGCCAAAGCAGAAGACAAGGTTTTCCTGCTGGTAAGCAAGGCTACTTCCGTTTGTATCTTCGTTGAGGATCCTCCCGTCAGGGAACTGCTCATCAAGTCTTCCAGGGATGATGATTTCTGCACCGGATCAACAAGAACAGAAACGGTAGCCTGGTATGTCGGAATGACAAAATACAAGTAGGCAACAGCTGCTCCCATGCTCAGGATCAGTACAAGCAAAAACCAACGGAAACGTTCACGGAATATATGAAACAACTCAGAAAGGCTGATGCCCTCTTCCTCTATATTGTTTTCAACTGATGGTATTGGTTGTATATTCTCATTCATAAGAAATTCCTATTTTATTGTCTCATGCGCATAATAGACGATGTTGACAATCGTTGATACAATTCCGATTGTAGTCGCAACAAGTGCAAGATTCCTGTTAAGCAGGCTCTTCTCAACCTTGATGGTAGCCTGTGCAGGCACTTCTGATTTCGTACTGATGTGTCTGCCGTTCTTATCAATTACGTCGACGTGCCCGGTAGCATCCTGCGTCTTTCCTCCGGCAAGGTTTATGTAATACTGTGCATCTTTGCCAGGGAGATACGCAAAGACACCACCATCGGTTACAGCCCCCTGGACTGCAACAAACTTATTATTGAACGGAATGAAGAACTGGTCACCATCCTTGACCTGCAGATTGTCTTTGGCAGACTTGTCAGACAGCAAGGACAATACATCGATCTCGGTCTTCTTGCCACCTCGCACAAGGTAACAGGAAGACAAATCAGCACTTGACAGCAACCTTGACGAGATGGCTTCAATCATTTCCCTGACAGTATCTCCGGGATAAAGCTGATAAAGCAACTGTCCGCTGGTTGTTGCAAGGATAGCGGTAGTCGCATTTGAATCGGTAATCTTATCCGAAACAGAAACGGCCCCTACAACAGAAACCGTTCCGAAATTCGGAAGGACTTTCGAAACGGTGATCCTATCCATATCCTGTAGCTGCAAAGCATCATCAGCCTTGCAGACAATCAAGTCATACGAAGCAGTCTTCGAGTTATAGCGCTCAATCCTTATGGCTGACTTGTCAGCTTCCGCGGCAAGCGCAGAACCATAATTGCCATCAAGCAATTGGGCAACAGTATCTCCTTGCTTGAGCTGGTAGGTCCCTGGCTCAAGGACGGCACCCGAAAGCGTAACAAGGACCTTGGCCTTCCCCAATCTGATGGAATCTCCGCAGGAAATCAACGGATCCTGTCCTGCCATTCCCCTTCTCAGCCCTCTGTACAAGTCATAATGCGTTTCTTTGCCTACGGCGTCAATGACAGAGATGTCCCTGCTGTCAGCATAAGGGGACGAGTTCCTCACCAACTGTGAAAGTCGGGAGAGTCCCCATGCAGAAACATAAGTTGTACCCCCGACGGCACTGGTCACTTTCACAGTAAACTGACCGACACCGACAAGTGTAATCTGAGGATTCGAATAGGAATGATAATTAAGTACCAACTGGGAAATCTGATTGATGAACTGCGGCAATTCCAAGCCTTTTGCATTGAGGTTGCCCAGACCAGGAATAACGACCTTGTAGTCACTGCCGACCTGAAGCTTGAACTGAACTTGCTGCGAACCATCAAGATACACAAGGGAGAAGGTATCACCAGGTGTAATGGGGTAATAACCGCTGCTTATTGCCTGAAGGACTTCATTTGCCATCAAGGATGCAGCATCTACCTGCATCGGGGGCTGAATGGATAGCTGGTCAGCAAAGCTCTGGATACCAGATGGAGATGGAGATGCAGATGGCAGCATGTCAGCTACTGCCGATAAGTGGGTAGATTTTACAATGAACCCCTCCGTTGCTACATCTGCAGCGGCGAAGGCATATTGCAAAGTCAATGAAACCATGATTGCCGCTACAGTAAAGGCACGGGCAAAAAACATGTTTTTCTTCAACATCGGTTCTCCTATCTCTTTCCAGCCTCCGCAGGAAAAGATCTATGCTTCAGCTTCTCAATCCCATTTCCTCGGCAATCCGTATCACCATTGCAGGATTGTCACTTATTATTGAATCAACGCCGAAGGAAAAGAGCTTATGGACCTGTCGTGCATCATTGATGGTCCATACCATCACAATTATATTTCTGCTATGCATACTTGCCACAAACTCTTCAGTAACGATAGGAAAACCCCGAACCTCCATTGGTATCTGAAGAATCCCAACCGCCAGTTTTTTTATTCCTTTTGGTAGAATATGCAGTTTCTGACAGAAAAGCAAGGGCACCACTTCAATTGTTGAAGCACTTGTCTGGATACTTGGGCATCTTCTCCTTAAGTTCCTAATCGAATTCATATGGAATGAAGCACCGCACACTCTGGACTCAGCATTGCAATGCCTGACGGCACTGATAAATGCCTCGACCATTTCAGTGCCACAATCCTTCATATCCACATTGAAACGCTGTTTCGGACAAGCTGTCAAAGCCTCTTCGAGCGTACACAGTTGCACACCTTTGCCTCTGAAAGGAAATGTCTGCCCCCCATCCTTCGTAAAATTATATCCGGCATCAAACTCCTTTAGTTGACGTACTGTATACTCGTTGATCCTCCCTTTCCCATCGGTCATATGGTCCAAGGTAGCGTCATGCCAAACAACAGGAATACCATCCCGTGAAAGATGAATATCAGTTTCAATGACATCAACACCCATCGCTACGGCGGACAAAAAGGCAAACAACGTATTACCCGGATAGTTACGGCTATCTCCACGATGGGCTATGGCCCTTGGAAAAGGATTCAGGAAATCTGCAGCAGCCATCCTAGTCTTCAATGCTCCTTGTAAAATGCTATTTTGCTCATCTTTGAAAACAGCTTTTCAAGCCTTTTCAGCTCACTTTCGGTAAGTTGAGCTCTTTCAAAGACATCATCAAGAAACCTAGATGTCCACATCTGCTCCTGATCGAGCTTGAAATAACCTATGTCATCAAGATTCTTTACACAGTTGCTGACTCCCTGCTTTATTCTCGTCTTGTCCACAGGAGTAGCCTCGACAGGCCAAGGCTTCAGACGGTCATACAGACAATAACAGATAACCTGGACAGCCTGTGAAAGGTTAAGGGAAGGAAAAGCATCACTGGTAGGAATGGTCACGATCTGGCTACATGCATTGACCTCATCATCAGTCAGTCCGTCACTTTCCCTGCCAAAGACTATCGATACAGGGCCTTCGCCCAGAACGGAAACCTTGTCACATAACTGCTGGGGAGACAGGGCATCGGCTTTCCTGAACTTTCCCCTTCGCCTTGTGGCACCGACTGTGTAGATACTGGAAGCAAGAGCCTCTTCCAATGTTGCAAATCTCTGTGCATGCTCCCACAGGTCACTTGCATGCAACGCAAGTGTCCGTACCCTGTCTTCGTCATACTTGCTGTCGGTCACCAGAACAAGATGTGATAGTCCCATGGTCTTCATAGCCCTGCAGACGCTGCCGATATTGGCACCGTCCTGGGTATCGACCAACACGATCTGAATACGATCGAGATTCTTACTTCGTTCCATAGCAACGATGCTAACAGATATTGAAGGTTTTTCCTACCTCCGATATAGTATAAAACATGAAAGGGAAGCATATTTTCTTAGGCGATTCCACCAAGGATGATGTACAGGGATTGTTCAAGCCATTGGCAACAGTCATCATTATCTTTCTGGTTTTCGCAGCCTTGAAGGCAACCAGTGCAGTAGTCGTGCCTATTGTATTTGCGGTTTTTGTCGTACTCATCCTCAATCCGCTTTTAGCAAAACTCGATTCACTGCATTTTCCTCTATGGTGCACAACCTTGCTAGGTATGACACTTTTCATAGCTTTCCTGGCAGCAGCAGGATGGTTGATGTTCATAACCATACAAAAACTGATTGTAGGACTTCCTCCTTATGCCAGCAGAATTTCAATCTTTGACAATATGCTTACGGACAAGCTGAGACCGTTCATCAATATTCCGATAGGCCAGACTATTTTGTCAAAACTGGATGTTGATTGGGTAAATATCCTGCTTACCAGTCTCACCAATATTTCTTCCCAGTTTGCCAATATCATCGCGAATGTACTGTTGGTAGCTGTCTTTACCCTTTTCATCCTGTTGGAAAGGACAACGTTCATTCCCAAGTTGATTGACGCAGCATCAAAAGACCAAAGCAAACGGGTCAAGGTAATTTCTGAACGGATAACCAAGCAGATTTCCCGCTACCTTGTCATCAAGGTAATCATAAGTGCTGCAACAGGACTGTTGTTCTTTATAACCGCAGAAGCAGTAGGACTTGATTTTGCGCTTCTTTGGGGCATCATGGCCTTCGTGCTCAACTTTATTCCGACAATAGGTTCCTTGATTTCTACGATAGCCATCATCCTGATGGCAGTACTTCAGTTTGCACCGAATTGGATCCCAATCTTCTATGTAGCGGTCCTGTCCATTGCAATACAGACCGTACTGGGCAACATCATTGACCCGAGACTACAAGGTATCCAATTGGGACTTTCCCCGCTTATGCTGCTGGTCTCACTCTCCCTGTGGGGCTTTATCTGGGGAATCCCAGGTATGTTCCTTGCTGTTCCTATTACCAGTGGGATACAGGTCGTCTGCATCAACATTCCTTCATTGCGTCCCTTCGCTATCATCCTAGGAAGCGGGAAACCATATAAACGCCGCCAAAAAGAAGAAAGCTGGCTACGTAGATCAGCAAAACGCAGTTATGGAAAAGGACAGAAAACCAGTTCAGAGGACTTGGAGAAACAGGCAGATGAGAAAGCCAAGAATTCCCTCAACCAAGATGACTTCGTCCTCCCTGAAATTTTCCCTGGGAATGAGGACAAGTGAACAATTACAGCCGCGAGGATGACAGGGATATACTCATCGTCTCAATGAGAAAAATGTCTATGCTTGCAAGAAAAGTCGGACAGATGGAAAACAACGGAAGGAACGCAGGACAAGATGCATCTGCCCTATCTGAGCGGCAGACAGAAGTCCTCACATTGATAAGTGAACTTCCGGTACCACCTACGCTCGGGCGTCTATCTTCATTGTTGGGAACCAGTCATCAAAATCTAAGGATCATGCTGAACAACCTTGAGAGCAAAGGATTGATTGCTTTTTCCACAGACAACATGGATAAGCGAAAACTACGCATCAGCCTGACTGGAAAAGGAAACAAGACCATAAAGGAACTACGAATAGCATCACAGTCTATTTTCGATAATCTGCTGAGACAGCTCAGCAGTGACGAAATCGCCAACTTTGCTTTTCTGATGAGAAAAATAGGAAATATCCTTGATCATCAGTAAGCTTTCAGCATGAATGGAAGCCTTGGGTGCCCATACTTCCTGATATCGGGGTAACAGATGAGTTCCAGCAAAAACAGAAGAGATCTGACAATCTATGATCCTGATTACGATGATACACCAGCTTATGGAAGTCTGCTTCCATGGTCGGAAGCTGCACACAAGCTCAACGATTTCTTTGATGACATGGAAAGAACAGGCTTCATAGCCTCGGGTATATCTACAGAATCCCTTTTTTCACAGAAAGGAAGGATGTTCGGCATTCTCATTGCAAAGAGCCAAACCGGCGCAATTCATATTCTCAAGGCCTTCTCTGGATGTATGGACGGCCGATCGATTGTCGAAGGTTTTGCTCCACCTCTCTATGACGCTGTTGCCTTTGATGCAATCAATACAAACCATGCAAAGGCAATCAAAGAAATGAACAAAGAGGAAGGACAGGCCCTGTCTGCCGTCACACTGAAAAAGTTGCAGGATCTCTATATTTTTCCTTGTATTGATGGCGGACAACTGAATTTCAGCCAACTTGGTCTGGAACACCCTCCTACCGGAACCGGTGACTGCTGTGCCCCGAAGCTGCTGGCACAGGCTTTCAGAGAAGGACTGACTCCAGTCAGTCTTGTCGAAGGTTTTTTCGGAAAAGAAAGTGAAGGGAAGAAACATCGTCATTTATATCCACCCTGCAAGGAAAAATGTGCCTTGATATTGCCTGCAATGCTGGGATTGGATATCCTCTACTGCGATGATTTCCTTACTGTCCTGAACAAACCTGCAGGATTACAGACACTGCCAGGCAAACAAGTTGAAGATAATCTCAACAGCAGATTACTAAGGCTTTTTCCCTCTTCCCTGCCTGTCAGTGCCGTACATCGGCTTGATATGGACACATCCGGCATTGTGCTGATGGCAAGAAACAGACAATGCTTCAGTATTCTCTCACGACAATTCCAGCAGAAAAAGATCAACAAAGTCTATGAAGCAATGGTCAGAGGTGTCGTACGAAAAGAAAGCGGAAAGATTACACTACCCTTATGTGCGGACAAAGACCATCGACCTCTGCAGCTTGTCGACCTGGACCAAGGGAAACCGGCAATGACAGTCTTCAAAAGGCTGTCAGTCGAACGGCAACCGGACGGGCAGCTTTGGACCCGTCTGCAACTGATTCCGGCAACAGGACGGACACATCAGCTCCGCGTCCATTGTAAGGAAATGCTGTTCCCTATCGTAGCAGACAGACTTTATGGATATCGATCTGACACAGAACCCCGCATGTTACTCCATGCATCAAAGATCAGCTTTACCCATCCTGTCAATCATCGCAAAGTGACAATTGACTGCCCTGCGCCTTTCTAAGCAGAAGGAACAACCGATAGTTTCTTTGTTTTCTCATCCCATATTACAGAACCAAAAGCAATCCCCATACGTTTGCTCCACTGCCTGCCATTTTCAAGGAAAGAAGAAAAATTCAGGGGATCATGCAAGTCCCCATTGCAGATTATCTTGACCTTGGGAAACTGCTCCTTTGCAAGATTCCAGAACGGGTCAAGCGGATAAGGATACCGAAACCCTTTTGAATCAAGTACCTTTTCCTTCAGTAACCCATTGGCATTTACTTCCAAAGGAATATCATAACTTGCAGCACAGCTCAATATTTCCTTGCTGACGGCAATTGCCTCGGCATCCCATCGAGGATACTGTATGCCAAAAAGATCAGGATGGGCACCAAAAGCAAACAGTCCGCTCTCCAAGGCTCTGACATACTGCTGCCCATATATGGCAAGTTCCTTCTTGCCTATCGGCAGGCAATGAATCGGAAAATCAGCCTGCTGCGGTGTATCAAGATAATGGACTCCGAATAGCAAAAAATCAGTCTGTTCTTTCAATTCTTGGAAATAAGAACGATAGGCAGGATAAAAATCACATTCAAAGCCTGCCAGGACCTTGATATCTTCCACTTGCTGAGCTGCCTTTATGTCCTGCAGATAATCCGGCAAGGAACCGAAAGCCATCCTGCTACTTGCCCAACGGTTTTCCTTCACCGGACAATGTTCACTGAATCCTAGCAGGGAAATACCGTTTTTTCTTGCTTCCCTGACATAATCAATGGGTTCTCCTACGCCATGTCCACAATAGTAGGAATGCGTATGGAGATTGTATGATCCGAATCTATAAGTCATTGCATATCTCTTTCTTTGATATTTTCAAGATGTTCAGCATAAGTCTTTGCCAAGGCAATACTACCATCCTTGCGATGCAGGTAGTAAAGGTAATCACCTTCGCCAGGCGCAAAAGCAGCAGCCAAGGCATTGGGTCCTGGGCAGCAGATACCGCTTGGAACAAGCCCTTTCTTTCGCCTTGTATTGTACGGCGTCTTTTTGTCCAGCACTTCACGACTCAGCTCTCCCGTCCACTGTCCCGTTTCATATCGTGTCGTTGCATCAATGCCCAGCGGCATGTCCTTGGCAAGCCTATTATAGATAACCGATGCAATAGCAACCATTTGGGATGTATCCTGGGTTTCCGCCTGGATAAGAGTAGCAATGATCAGGATATCTTCCAAGCTGTACTGCTGCACCATATTCCCACCAAGTTCTGGTGATACGGCCTCAAGCAGATGCGTAAACATCTGCCTTGCCAAATTTTCAGCAGCCTTGTCACGGTTGACTTTGTAAGTACCTGATTCAAACCAGCCCTCAGTAAAGGATAGCCCATAACGGGAACAAATGGCATTGCAGGCAGCAATGAAATCACCCTTGTTTCCATATCCCCGTCGGACAAGGTTTGCATCGATTGTTGCTATGGTCATACCAGGGAAAACGGTCAATCCCACTTCACTGGGGCTACTTATCAATGAAGCAATCTTTTCAATGCTGGTTCCTTTCAAAATGGTATAATCGCCGCTTACCAATTTTCCGGACAAATCGTTGGAAAGAATATAGGCAAGCAATGCAGCTCCGTCACAGACTCCTTGCTTATCCAGCATATCACAGATAGCTGCAGCTCCTGTCCCCGGAAGTATGGTAACTTGTACGGATTTGCTGTCAGTTTCCAGACTTGCAGGTGAAGCAGCCTTGACAGGCACGACGGAGGCAAGTTCAGCCTGTGGATGCACATACCCTCCCAATGGATTACGGTTATGCAGCAGCCCTATGATCCAGATGACCAAGATACCGATGATTACAAACAGAATACTGAAGATCAGCTTCATATCCAGCGAAGAAACATGCCTGGCATGTTTCTCCCGTTTCTTACCATCCAGGGCGTTATGCTTTGCCCTAGATACGGAAGAAGCTGGCAAAACAGGTATTGCATCCTTATGCAGCGTAGCTGTCTGGTGGGATATACCTTTGTCGCTGTCGGTAGCAAGGCGAGCTTTCTGTTGCTTCAGCTCAGCCTTTTCCGGCCGGCTTTTCTTTTCCACAGACGGATGAGCTGCCATAGCTTTTTTATCATTCTTGCCTTGCTTCTGTGCCTGCTGGCGTTCAATGGCCTCAAACAATGTCAACGTTGCATTTGGATTGCCATGGGAAGCTGCTGTATGCTGCTTCTTTCTCGCCTGAGAACGGTTACCGGCAGCTTGTACTTTTTCTCCATTTTTTTTCTGAGGTAAGGAAGTTTCTTTGCCCTTGGTTGAGAATATGCGTTCAGCCTTTGCCACTGATGGACTGATTTTTTTCTGTGAACCTGTATGCTGACCTTGGCTCTTCGTAACCTTCTTGGCTGCAGAAACTTTCCGATTTTTTTCCACCGAGTTAGAAGATGCCTTTTCTTTCGTTCCTTTTCCGCTTGTTGTCTTTTTTTGCGCAGGATGCTGCCTGGTCCTTTCTTCCCCGAGATACGGATCAGAGCTATCCTTTGTTTTCTTAATTGGCATAGGGTCCACCCAATCTGTCATTATCCTGTTCCAACGTATCGGCCATATTGTATATGCCTTTCGATTTCAGCTGGATTATCTGGCGTCTCTTGTCATCGATGGAACTGTTGATCTTTTCAATCTGAGTCTTGCATGAATTGATCTGTTTCTGCAAAGCTTCGACTTTTTGCCGTTCATAGGTAATCTTGGCAGAAATTTCTCCTATCCTTATTTCATTCTTCAATTTTTCTATATCCCGATCAATTTCTTCACATTGACGGCGATGAAGAGTTATCTGGTCAATTACCGTAATCGCCTCATTTCCCACCTGGGCACCGGTTATGGTATCAGGCAAGGATGCATAAAGTTCTTCTCCGAGTTTTCTTGCAGTATCCTTCAGTGCTGCTTCGGCATCAGCAACCAGACGGACATACTGGTCTATTTCACTGGTCAGATGTTCACGTCCTTCACCTTTCAGCAACTCCTTCATATCATCCAATTCTTTGAGACGGTTTTCCACATCAAGTTTCTGACCATGTAGTTTTTCATAAGCTGCTGACATGTCCTCATAGTTCTGAGAAGGAACCTTTGAAAGCAACTCTTCCTTTTCCAAAAGAAAGCCTGCAGCCATAAAGGCCTTGAATAGCGTTTTTCTCTGGTTCTGCAGATGCCTTTGATGGAATTTGCTGAAAAGTTTCGAACTTTTTCCAGTATCGGATACATCATGTGAAACGGGCATCTTGCCAAAAACAGGCTGGACGACTGCAGCGACTTTACTGTCCAAGGAGCCTGAAACATAGGCTTCAAAGCAACAGGCTCCATATCGCGAAAGCAATTCGTTCAATTTGCCATCTGCAAGCTGTTTTTCCTTTCTGCATGTTGCCCTTCGTTGGTCTTGGTCCGCCAAGGCTTCAAGTTTCGACTGCAACATGTCACGATGATCCGCAAGCGTCTGCAGTTTCTGCTTCTGCTCCAAGTACTCACCCATACGTTTTCGACACCAATCGAAATTGTCAGAATCGCACTGCAAGGCAACACTACGGCCAAGTTCCTCATATAGAAGATCCATATCTTTCAACGTATCATCTCTCTGATGTATCTTTGCGCTTATAGCAACCTGTGCAGTCATAGCCATAATTCCATACTAGCAGAAATACGTTTCCTTGACAAAGGCTTTGACTCTCTTATATTCTCAAAGTATATGTATCCTCATCGATACAATCAGGCGGAGCCTGATATAACATGCCAGTCCCTTTGTCATTCAGTCAGGTAGTGTTTTTCAACACTGAAAAAGAGCAGGATGCTGATGACAAAGGCGCATAGAGACGGTCAGGAACAAACAGAACTACCGTTTCATTTCATGTAAGGAGAGAATTGCACATGGACAACAGCAAAAGCGTACCTACTGATACCGATGTATTTGCATCCAGGATCCAGTTACTCGCAGGAAAGACAAAAGCTGACCCGCACCCGGAAGAACTTGAATCCCTCAAGAAACTTATCAAGAAAAATGTTCCTTTTACTCTTCGGGGCTACTTTCTTGCCTACGTAGTAAGGGAATTGTTGTCACAGGAAAACAGCAAGACCGGCAACCGTAGCAGGCAACACCAGCAACGAAACAATGGCAACAATGGCGCCAAGCCCCGTCTTTCAGCCGCAGCGGGCAATACCACACCAACAAGCCAGGCACAGAACGGAACAGACGCAACAGCAAAGGTTGCAAGGCCTGAACGCAAGGAAAAAGCATTGCCGGAAGGAGCAAAGACACTTTATCTGAACATCGGCAAGATCAGAAAGTTGTATGCCAGGGAAATTTCCCAGATGCTTCAGGAAAATCTGTCCATTACCAGGGACGATATCTATGCCATAAGAGTACATGACAAGTATTCCTTCATCACAATGGACGAAGCAAACTGTGAAAAGGCAATAGCATTGTTCAATGGCAAGGAAATCAAAGGAAGGACCGCACAGGTAACCTACTCGAACAAGGGTTGAGATATGTTCATCGAACAGTTGGTCGTGGGACCATATCAGACAAATTGCTACATACTTGGGGAAGAAAAGACAAAAAGTGCCTGGATCATCGATCCTGGAGCTGAAGCCGAAGCTATCATATCAAAGATAGAGGAAAGGGAAGTACTGCCGGTGGCAGTACTCCTTACCCATGCACATTGGGACCATATCACTGCTCTTCCGGCATTGGTCAAAGAGTATGGCGAACTGGAAATTTTTGTCGGGGAAAATGACAGGAATTACCTTGGCAAAGGCAGCTATGCCTTCATCAAGAAAGCCTGCAATGACAATTCTTTCCTGAATATGTTTGACAAACAGCTTTCCATGCTACCGGACCCCACGACACTCCTCTCAGGTCGTCAGTTTCTTCAGGATTGCCGTCTGCTTGCCATTCCATCACCTGGGCATACCCCCGGAGGATTTTGTTACTACAGCGAAGAGGGTCAGTTTATTTTTACAGGTGACACTCTTTTTGCCGGCAGTATCGGTCGGACGGACCTATACGGGGGTGATTATCAGGCAATGCTGAGAAGCTGTATGACACTGATGGATCTTGAAGATGACGTACAGGTACTGCCAGGCCATGGGCCGCAGACTACCATCGGCAGAGAAAGAAGATACAACCCATATTGTCAGGGCAATGTCTGATGGCAATGTCCCATACCCTGCCACAGAAGGAGCTTTCCTTTGTCTGAGACTTCAATGGATATACAGCTGATTTGTTCAGACATAGACGGAACCTTGCTTGACAGCAAAGGAATGTTGAGCGAAGAAAATATCCTATGGATACGTAAAGCTTGGTATGAAAGACATGTTGCCTTTGCCTTGGTCTCCGGACGTTTCAAGGGTGGCATACAACCGTTGGCAAAGGCTCTCGGTATTCCTTGTTTTCTTTCTTGTTTCAACGGAACATATATTTCCTACGGAACAAAAGTCCTCAATGACACCCCGTTGTCATCAGAAACAATCCTTGGTCTCCTGCCGTTGGTCAAAGACAAAGGCAATACACCTCTTGTTTTCACCCTGAATGACTGGTATATGGAAAGCAATGGCTATTGGGCGGAAGTACAACGAAAGAAATGTGGTTTCAACGGATATTTCCAAGACCTTCCTGTTTTGCTGAGACAGAAATCACCGGCTATAAGGCCATATAAAGCAATCATCAAGAATTTAGACCCAAGACGAATCGACGCTACATGGCAAAAGCTACAGTCAATGCATCTGGAAGACATAGATTGCTTTCCCTCTTCGCCTCAGATACTTGAATTGGTACCGAAAGGCACAGACAAAGGTAACACCGTCAGCATATTGGCCCGTTATCTGGGAATAGGATGCAAAAACATCATGGCCTTCGGCGATTATGTCAATGACCTAGGCATGCTGCGTAAAGCCGCCTATGGCATTGCAATGGCAAATGCCCCCGAAGAAATTAAAAAAACAGCCTTTGCCGTTACGGCATCAAACGATGAGGCTGGGATAGCAAAAGCCATCAAAAAGTATATTTTCCAATAATTGGAAAAGGAGGAATCACAGATTCCTCCTCCTTTTGTGTACCTTTATGCCCTGGATTTCTTCAATCCCGGACGTTCCTCTCCGCTTTTGCATTCTACACAAAGAACTGCATATGGAATTGCACGAAGCCGATCCTCAGGTATCTTCTTGCCACATTTAAGACAACGGCCATACACATTGTTGTGGATCCGAGCCAATGCATTGTCAATGGCTTGTAGCCTATTCGCTTCCTTTGTTGCATTCATCTGCATCTTCTTGAAGGCAATCTCATCGGTTGCGGAATCAATGCTGTCCTTAATTGTCTTTTCCGAGAGCAAGGATCTGAAATCCTCATCTTCCTTTGCCAATCGTTCCAACAACTCCCTTTTCTGCTGAAGCAATGCCTGCTCCATTTCCTTGATGAATTCCTGGCTCATTCGCTTCTCCTAGCATCGCTCTGTCACAGCGAATTTTCTTTTTCTGAAAAGATGCTGAAAAGGTACGGGCAAGTCAAGAGGATACCCCCTCGAATTTCTTCAATTAACAGGAAAAAAACAAATATTGATACTTACTGGGCAAAAATGTTTGCCTGTTCAGTCAAGAACAGACTCACTCATCATCAGAATCGGAGAACTCCTTGTCAAATTTATAGATAAGATAACAGAGCATGATAATGACGGCGGCAACAATTATTCCGACTACCAGCTTGATGACAAAACTGCCATGCCACACGAGGCCAAGGGCAATGAAACCGACAAGCAAACTGATTACGACAATGGCCATCGCCATCTCAATCTTGAAAGGAGAAAACCCGTCGTCGTCACTCATGGTTGCAAGAACTCCTTGATAATGGCAAGAAATTGGGAATATGTAGTAGCAATCTTAAGCTGTGGTTCTTCTTCCAATATTTTCTGCGGTGCCCTGAACAGGCATCCCCCATCGGCATGGCGGATCATGGTAAGGTCATTGTAGGAATCGCCAGCAGCAAAAGTCCTGAAATTCAAGCTTTTCAAAGCCTCGATAGCCTTGTATTTGCCATCATGCTGCCGCATGGTATAACCTGTGATCATACCGTTATCTCCGACTTCAAGCTCATTGCAGAATAAAGTCGGATAACCCAGCTGTTTCATCAACGGTGCAGCAAACTGTGTAAAAGTATCAGAAAGGATAATGACCTGGGTCAGGGATCTCAGATCATCAAGGAACTGTCTTGCACCTTCCAAAGGTGCGATCTTTGCAATAGTACCTTGGATATCAGCAAGGCCCAGGCCTCTTTTACCAAGGATATCCAGACGATAGCGCATCAGCTTGTCATAATCAGGTTCATCCCTCGTGGTAAGCTTCAACTCTTCTATACCTGTTTCCTGTGAAAAAGCAATCCAGATTTCAGGAACCAGTACTCCTTCCAAATCCAAGCAAACGATATCCATCATATCCTCCCTGACAGCATAAACTACCTGATCGACTCAGCATCCAGATTGGCAGCCTCGATATCCTTGAAATATCGGTAGGTACCGACCTTCAGTTCATCACAGGCACTCTCGTCACAGACTACCAAAGCATGGGGATGCATCTGCAGGGCACTTGCCGTACAGTACTGCGTCACAGGACCTTCAACACATCCCTGCAAAGCTTTCGCCTTGGCATGCCCGTTGACCAACAGGACTACCGTCCTGGCATTGCAGACTGTCTGTACGCCGACAGTCAGGGCCTGTGAAGGCACCTTGCTTACATCATTGCCGAAGAAACGGCTGTTCATTACTTTCGTGTCATAGGTAAGGTCCTTTACCCGTGTATGGGAAGATAAGCTTGAAAAAGGTTCATTGAAGGCAATATGCCCATCGGCTCCGATACCACCAAGGAACAAGTCGATACCACCATAAGATGCAATTTCATCTTCATAGTTCCGGCATTCCTGTTCCAAGTCCTCAGCCATGCCATTGAGAATATGGATGTTTTCTTCCCGGATATCTATCTGTGAAAAAAAGTTATTCTTCATAAAAGAGTGATAGCTTTCCGGATGTGCAGCAGGCAACCCTACATATTCATCCATATTGAACGTAACTACATCACTGAATGATACACTCCCAGCCTTATGCAACTTGATCAGTTCCTGGTATGTTCCCAGAGGTGTGGAACCTGTCGGCAATCCCAATACATATGGTTTTTTACCGTCTTCCATTGCATGCCTGATCTGACTGGCAATGTATTTCGCTGCCCACATGGACATCAGATGATAATCTTCTTCTATCAATACTCTCACTTGATATATACCTCCGTATCACTTGAAACAAGGACAACAGTACAATACAACTTGTACAATAGCAAGTGTTCCTAGCCGACCGAGCTGATTATCCCGCCGGCTACAACCGTATCACCCTGGTAAATAACCAAAGACTGCCCAGGAGTCGCGGCCTTGACAGGAGCAGTAAACGTAGCACGTATCTGATCATCTGAAATCTTCTCAGCCGAAACATTGACAGGTTTTCCTGTCGACCTGATCTTTGCCTGCAGACCTTCCGTAGAAAAATCCAGCTGACTTCCCCAGACTACATGGTCCGCCATGACTGCAGTGCTGTAAGTTGATGCCTCATTGCCTACGATTACCTGATTATGTGCAGGGTCAAGTGCAATGACATACAGAGGCTCCTTGGAAGAGATTCCTAGTCCTCTCCGTTGTCCCAGCGTATAGTGAAAGATACCATGATGGGTTCCAAGCTTATGCCCATCTTCGTCAACAATGTCACCCTGCTGGTCACCGACTCCCAGCAGATCAGCATAATCACCATCATAGAAATCCTGGCTTTCTTGCTGTGCTTCAGGATGAAAACCTTGGGCAACATCGATTTTCCTTACGTCATCCTTATGCATACCTCCCAGGGGAAATAAAATCTTGGAAAGTTGACGCTGTCCAAGCCGATAGAGAAAATAGCTCTGATCCTTCAGATCATCTATTCCCCTTTTCAGGCAATAGCGTCCATTCTCATATTCGATACGGGCATAATGCCCGGTTGCAAAGGCGTCAAATGTAATTCCCTGTGACTCAAGTTCATCCCACATAGCACCGAATTTGATGGTAGGATTACACCAGACACAAGGATTCGGAGTCCTGCCATCCAGATATTCGTCCTTGAAATTCCTAAGTACGACATCTTCAAAATTCCTTGAAAGATTCAGTACATGGTGTTCAATTCCGATCATACTGCACAGCTGTTGTATCCTATCAATATCCTGCGACTTATCAGCAGAAAAACAAAAGTTCCCTTTGGAAGCCTTACCTGTAAGATTGGACCGCTGTGACCATAGCAACATCGTTACCCCGATGACATCATATCCTTTTTGCTTCAGCAGATAGGCAACTACGGTCGAGTCAATCCCGCCGCTCATTCCGACCACTACCTTCAATGTAATGCTCCTTGTAAAAACTCAACTCTTATTAAAGGAAACAGATAGGAATCCTATCCGTCCATAATCAGTATAGGTGCACTATAGCAATTACAGGCCAAACGGACAACAGGCAATCAGCACTTGAGAAGTTACCTCCTTTTTGATAAAGTTGTCGGGAAACTTGGAAAGAAAAGGAAGTCAGACCATGGATACCTATCTTGCAGCAGTGGAAAGAAGCAAAAAGATTGAAGAAGACATTCAGCACAACCCGGAAAAGCACAGGGTGCTTACCGGTGACCGTCCCACAGGAAGGCTGCACATCGGACACTATTTCGGCTCATTGCAGAACCGGGTCAGGCTGTCAAGGCTAGGGGTTCCCACTTGTATCCTCATTGCAGACTATCAGGTATTGACAGATCACGACGCCTATCAGGAAATAGCCCAGAATACCAAACAACTGACCATCGATTATCTTGCTGCAGGAATTGAACCGGGAAAGAATGTAATCATCTTCCCCCACAGCTATGTACCGGAAGCAAACCAACTGATGATCCCTTTCCTGACCTTGGTCACCAATGCAGAACTGAGCCGCAACCCTACCGTAAAAGAAGAAATTCAGGTTGCAGGCCTCAAGAAAGTCAATGCAGGTATGTATACCTATCCGGTACATCAGGCTTGTGATATCCTCTTCTGCAAAGGAGATATTGTCCCTGTCGGTAAAGATCAGCTGCCGCACATAGAAATGACCAGATTGATTGCAAGCAGATTCAATAACAAATTCGGCAATGGTAAACAAATCTTCCCCGAACCGGAAGCGCTGCTGAGCAAAACACCGAACATCTTAGGTTTGGACGGAAGCCAAAAGATGAGCAAGAGCCGTGGCAATGCTATCTTCCTCAGTGCCAGCGAAGATGAAACAGCAAAGCTGATTAAAAAAGCCAAGACAGATTCGCAGCGGTTGATCACCTATGATCCTGAAAACAGACCGGAAATAGCAAACTTGCTCCAGCTGATTTCCCTATGTACAGGAGAAAATCCTTCAGCAATTGCAGAACACATCGGTGAAGGTGGAGCTGGCCTGCTCAAGAAGCAGCTTACCGAAGCACTCAACGAAGAACTGCGACCTTTGAGAGCAAGAAGAGCCCAGTTGGAAAAAGATCCGCAGTATATCCGCAATGTCCTGCTTGACGGTGCCCAGAAAGCCAGGGAAATGGCTATCAGCACGCTTTCAGAAGTTCGGAAAGCAATGAATATGGTCATCTAACCATATGCCGTAGATAGCCATTATTGTCATATACAGATTACAGAGAGTAAAAAAAGGTCCCTTCGTTTTCGAAGGAACCTTTTTTAAACGAGAGCGACGGGTATCGAACCCGCGATCTTCGGCGTGACAGGCCGACGCGATAACCAGCTTCGCTACGCCCTCATGACAGAAGGAACTTACATAATTTTTCTCTTCTTGTCAATGGATATCAATTCCATTTGTCTTCAAATGCAAAAAATGATGGATTATAGCTGAACATTTCAGATAAAAACCCTCTTATTTCCTACCATCTTTCTGCTTTTCCAGCATAATCGAAAGGATAGTCCTGTCCGTCTGTTCCATTCCCTCATGGCTGATTCGTGAGAGGTAATCAAAGCTCTGTATACTGTCCATACCGACAATTCCGCTTTCCTCATCGGGAGCATGTCCACTGAAAGCGAGTTTACAGGCAAGTATTGCACTTTGTACACAAGAGTATATCTTAAGGGCACAGGTCATCTTCGCTCCGTCACAGATAATTCCAGTCAAATCTCCTACCATGACATTGACAGCACGGTCCATGCAGGCACGGTCCCCTCCCAAAAGGTATACCAGACCACAGGCAGTCCCTATCGAGGCAGTAAAGGCACCGCAGAGCGCTGACAGACGATCTTTCCTTGCTGTCAGGGACAGGCCGACCAGCTCACTGATACATAAGGCTTTTGCCAACTCATCATCATCCTTTCCAAGATATCGGGCTACTACAGCGATAGGTACCGTAATGGTTATACCCTGGTTTCCGCTTCCGCTGTTGATTACCACAGGAAGAGGACAACCAGCCATCCTGGCATCACTCGCAGCTGCAGCCAAGCTAGCTGCCAAACAAAATGCATCATCAAGCGAACGGGGTGGTTCCTTCTGGCCTGCATACGTCACTTTCCCCACCGACAGGCCATACTCGCCTTTCAATGCATGACGGGCAAGGCTGAGATTAGTCTTTGCAGCCTGAAGCAATAACGAAGAAGTGCGCTCCGGCATGGTACATGCAAAACCAATGATATCTGCCAACACGACACTCGCCATGAATGCAGTGTCACCGGTAGGACTGCAGGTATTGCCAAGAGGCTCATCCAACAATACTTTTCCATCCTGTTCCAAATAAGAAAAATGTGAATGTGACCCACTTATCACGGCAACCGCATCATGTCGGCAATCCTTGAGGCTGACCTTGACGAAAAGAGATGGCAATTCCTCTGAAATGTGCAGATTGACCGTATAAGAAGCTGCAAGTGCCCGCTGCATTTCGTTGACATCAGACAGGATTTCCAAACCTTTGGAATCATCTCCCAGGGCAACTCCCAAGGCAACGGCAGCCTGGACTCCTTTCATCTTGCAGTTGGGAATACCGACACCCATGGCATTCTTGACCATATCACGGCTGGTCAGCACATCAATCATAGAAGCGGTACCATCAAAAAGACTTTTTGCCTTGGCTCCAGCCAAGGCACAGGCAGCTGGTTCGGTACATCCCATGGCAATGACCAATTCCTGATTCAACAGTTCTACGAATTTTTCTTTTTCCATGGTACCAATACTACCACAACACATTGGCAGATGCCAATATTCTCATTGCCATAATTTTACATATCATAATTTATTATAGTAAAAAATCACGTAAAGATAATAATACATATCAATTACTTATATTTTCACAAATATATACATACTACACATTTATCAATATGACTTAATTGTTGCACAAAAGACCCTGCCCGTCAGCTCAATGGCATATTGTGTTCCGGAAGCAATCAGCAAACAGTCCCCCTGATGCAGTTCATGCACAGATTCATTGGCTCGCAGGCTTCCTGAACCTTGTTCAACGAACAGGATTTCAAAGGCAGGACAAAAAACTTCATACTTCCCCGCAGGCATGACGACAAGTGAAAATTCTTCTGCAGGACTCTCCACTACAGTACGACCAAAGGAATCGTAATGTTCTCCAGCTTTGGATGGTATCTCACTCTTCACAGAAAGGACTTTCAGCAATTCAGGCACATCCATCTTCTTATGCGTCAACCCTCCCCTGAGCACATTGTCTGAAGCACTCATGAGTTCCATTCCATTACCATACACATATGCATGCAATGTCCGCGGTGCAAGATATAGGGCTTCTCCAGGACAAAGATGTACAATATTGAGCAACACAGGGCAAAAGAGCCCTGGGTCCTCAGGATACTCTTTATGACAGGAAATGATGATATCACGGCTCTCAAGGAATACTGCATCTTTGGATGCAGCAGGCAACAGCGAGGGATTGCTGGAAAGCCTTGAGATCATTTCCCCGATCAAATTTCTCAGCTGTACTTTTTCCATCGTATACAACTGCTCAAATACCTTGGCAAGCAAGGCATCTCCCTCGTAATGAGCCATGAGCGGTAAGAAAAAGGTTTCATAGCCTTGTGGGATAAGATTCTGGAGCAAAGGCAGACTTTCCTGCACCGGTCTGAATCCGCACATAGCAGTAATCGGAGTCAATGCATAGATTATTTCAGCTTTCCGATTAGGATCCTTATAGTTCCATTGACTTCTAGGGACAGTCTTACGATATGCAGTTTCCTTTGCCCATCCTTCCCTTGCAAGTTCTGTTGAGGGATGGCATTGGATGGACAGTGGCTTTGCTATGGCAAGCACCTTGAAAAGCAAAGGAAGTTCCTTACCAAACCTGCTGATGCTTTTCTCACCAAGGCATTGGTAATGGTCAGAAATATAGGATTTCAGGTCACCTCCCTGGTCGATTACCAATGCAGGTGCTGCTTCATGGGCACCCATCCACAGTTCCGCCTTCGGCTTACCATCAGGAATCTTTCCCAACAAATCAGGTATAAAATCTGTATCTCCCCAGTCATATTCCATAATCCGAGGTTGTAGCCGTATGATTTTTTCTATCATAATCCATTCCCCTTGCTTACTGCATTGTTGCAGACCATGGGAAATAGCTCAAGGGGTAATGCCGGACAAAAAAGAAAAGAAGAGCTACTGCACCAAAATGCACTAGCCCTTCAGCTCAATAAAAAGAATATGAAGAATTTATAATACTATCTGTTCAGCAAAGAAAATCTGACGGAAACACCCTCAACGGGATGATCACCTACCCTATCGCCATACTCGACCGTATAGTAGGCTGCATCAATATGGAACAGAAGAAGATCCAATCCAACCCCGAAACTTCTAGTATTTTCACTCCACCCAGCCCTGAGATCAATGAATCCAAGCAAGTTTGCCTTGGCACCCAGATGCAGGCTGCTCATCAATGCATCCTGCTTTTCTTCCTCGGTCTCTGCCTCAAAGTAATCAAGACAATCATCCAAATCAGCAGTGATGACCGGCCTGAACGGCAAGGAATCCAACTTCCAGGCAGCACCAAGCGAAAGGGAAGAATCAGAAGTAACCGTATAGCTTGCAGAAGGATCCTTCCCCGTATATCCGGCATCATCAGGGATCAAATCTTCGGTATACTTACTGAGGATAGGGTCCTCATCAAGCAAAGTCTTCAATGAATCATAGGCAGTAAAGGTATAGGTACCGTTGATGTTCTTCATGACGGCACTGACAGTCAGGCCCATCGGCAGGTTGACATTGGCACCGACACTGACAGGAATTGCATAGCCACTGGCAAACGGTGTCTGATAGAGCAATGTGTTCGAATAGGTATCATCATCAATCATGTTATACAAATTATCGTAAGTGACACCGGAGCTATACACCCGATAGACGAAACTGCCGGAAGCACCTACATCAATGAACCCATTGAGCATGGAAAATCCGAGACCTGCAGTTGCAACGGCATTTGTTTCACTGAGAACATCAGGGTTCGTACCGTCATATCCAGTCTCTCCGTTCCCTGTAGAATAGTAGGCTATATTCTGTTGAACTTCCAAAGCAGTTGCCAGATGACGGAATTTCAGACCTACCATTGCCTGGGTCGTAACAATATCAGCATTCCTTCCATCAATCGCAGAAAGCAAGATAGTAGAAATATCGGGGAGAGGAGAAGAACCTTCAGCAGCTTCGACAATATCCGGTTCGTTATTCTGATTGCCATCTACAAGCAACTTGCTCGGATTATTGACAGCAACCGTTACAGATGGAAATACCAGACGGAATCCTGTCTTTGAAATCATTGCAGGGTTATCCAGCCAACTGTCAAAGAACTCACTGTCTGCCAACGTTGCACCACCCATTGCAAGGGAATGGGTGCTGATTCGTTCATACGGATCTGTTACCCAAGTATACTCCGTAGAATTCAGTGAAGATTGTGACAGGTCACTCGTTGCAAAGGTAGGCATAGCACTCACCAAAGCACAAGCTATTGCTGCTAAAAACATTTTCTTCGTTTTCATTCGGCAACCTCCATTTAGGCAAGCAGGTCAACACTGGCAAGCCTGTTAACTACGACATGTTCACCATAAAATGTAAAAATTTCCATTCCTCTCATATAGTCTACAGTTTTTTACGATATTATATAAAGCATATGCTAGACAAAATATTCTATTTGTAAAGTCTATATATATCCTGTTAAAATTAATTAAAAGTTTACTATTAGATAAATGTATTATACACTATAATAAAAAATTTGAAAAGATAAATATTGAAAGAAAATATTATTTACTGATCTATAATTACAACCAAATTAGATGGAATCAATACATTATTTACCTATTTCATTACCTAGTTAACATATATTAATTAATTACCATAAAACATACAGAATGTGGATTAATGAAACATCAATTTTTCAATCTTTCAATATCAAAATCGGATGGTTCATACACACATCAATACAAGTTTACATTCAGGGCACAAGCGAATTTTTCCCCTGAAACTACTCCTTTTCTCCCCGTTCAAAACAAAAAAGGATATCGGATCTGCCAGCTTTTGCATCAGCTGGGACAACAGTATTTCTTTGTCTTTATCCCAGTTTTGAGCATTCACTCTTAGAACTCAAAAAAACATTTATACTTTGGTCCGCTTTTACAGCCAAAGACATAAGTCTACGTTAAGATTTAATCTGTTTTTACGGACTATAACAATACGCAAAGTCTCTAAAAACGTATTTATTAACATATAATCATTTTTTTAGTTCTTTTTCCCGTACCTAATGTTATCGTAAGATCATGGAGACTAATGCATATCGATTCTGGAAAAGAGTAGACACGGAAAAAGTGATTTCTTTGAAATCCCTTTCGGAAGCTGCAGGTATTTCATACAAGAACATGAAGGACCAACGTTCCTTGGACCGCCTTCCAAAACTGGAAGATGCATATGCTATTGCCACAGTCCTTGGAGTAAGTGTCGAGTACCTCCTGACAGGAAAAAATAAATTTGTCATTCCTGCTGCAATCCAGGATATCATCACAAGGCTGTCCAGAGCTTCAGAAGACGAACTCAATATGATCCGCCGTCTGTTAGGTTTGCCTATCCGTGGTACAGTATCAAAAATCGAAGAGAAAGCATAACTCTACTTTATTTCCTAAGTACACGACAGAGGTAAAAAGAAAAATCCAGACAGGGATTCCCTCAAAAGAAAATATAACAGCATCAGATAGCCTTGCTTTCATTACAGAAAACAAAGTAAGAATGTAATCAACTCTTTTTGTTGCTATTGAATCAGAATCCTTTTGTAGCCTCTTTCAAGGAAGGCAACACCAGATCAAGTATTCCGTACATGCAACTGCATATATATAGATACTGCCTGTTGCAGATAATCCTACAACAGGCAGCAACAACCAGCGACAGACGGGAATCGAACCCGCATCTCCAGCTTGGGAAGCTGGGGTAATAACCACTATACGACTGTCGCAGACAATATGCTCCTCACCAGCGCATACAGATAGGAAGATAAACGAAACAAGAAAAGAAATCAAGACAAAAAAGGAAAATCTCAACTTACATAGCAGTTTTGTAAAATCAAAAATCTCCAGAATTCCTCTATCTTGACAGACGGAATTCATCACGATATATTAGCACGCATGCCCAGATGGCGGAATTGGTAGACGCGCTAGGTTCAGGTCCTAGTGTCTGTTAAAGGATGTGCAAGTTCAAATCTTGTTCTGGGCAGATAGAGCTAACTATTTCTGGCATATATCTTTGCTGAAGTAGGTAGCTCCTTTTTTTCTCCGAAAATCAAGGACAAAAAGGTGGAGTATGACCTCTATTGATACCTAAATGATTTTTTACGGGGAGAAAATGGAACGTAATCGCCTTCCTTTCACGCTTGTCAAACACAATTCAAAATATGGGTACATTCGCTATTAGGATACTTTGGAAATTCGCAAAACAGTATCCAATGGTTGCATTTCAAAATCCACTGTAATGAATAGAGCTACTGCCTGGTACGGTAAAGGCTTGTTGAACAATAATATCCAGGGAACCGTAACCATTCTTGACTATTCCCTGAATTGGTGGATTTGGAGACAATACCAGTATATCCAAGGGAAACAGTTTCAAGGCTGTGTCCTCAACCAGCAATATTGCGATACGAACAGGAAACTGCTCGACCGGTACATCATTCCCGCTTTCGGGCAGATGCAGCTATGCCGGATTAAGGTAATCGATGTCGAACGATGGCTGCGTGCTCTCCTGGAACGGCAGGGTCTTGCCCCAAAATCGGCGAATAATATCCTTTCGATCCTTTCTGTCATGTTGGAAGAGGCAGAACGTCTGGAAATCATCAGACGGAATCCCTGCAAATCCGTCAGGCCGCTTGTCGAGAAAACCCCGGCAAAGCCTTCTTCGGCATAGAGCCTTGACACATTGGTCACTGTCGCAAGGCAGACACCTGCACTGTCTGCGACCTGCTCATGTGAATATCGTTCCCCGTGATTCTCATCAAGCAGGAGGAGCTGCCTCCCCCTGGCAATGATGGTGTTGGACACTTTCCTGCCCTTGAGCATCTTTCCGATCGTGGTGACCTGATCATCGGTCAGCCTGACTTGGTATTTCCGTGTCCGTTTCCTTGCCATATCCACCTCTGTCCATATCTTATTTGAGGTGTCTGGCAAGTGTCAATAAAGCATAAATATCATTGAGGCATCACACTAGCTTATGGGATGCTGGTTACTTGTCTGATGACATATTTTTCGGCAAAGGCAATAACTTACAGCTTAGGTGAGAAATTCGGATGGCAATAGAGAATTTCTTTGTTTCCGTCGATTGTATTATTTCTTTGTTTAAGTAGGATTGTCATTGGCCTGCCATGCTGGCCATGAACAATCCCTCTATATGGAAAAATTGAACGGCATATATAATGACCTGACGAACGATCCTTGGAGATCTCCTTCCTGGATTTTGGCATGAGAAACAGATAGCATAATTCTCCGTCTGCTTCCCCTCGAATAAGCCAATCTGCTGTTAGTCTCGATCGAGGGTCGTGACGACCTAAGTAATCTATCGAAGTTTTGGCTTTTCGCCAGATCTTTCATCGTAAGTTTGCCTTCTTCTATTGCTTTTCTCAAATCCCCGGGATTGTTTCGTGCAAACGGAAGATCGGAAAGATGATCTGGGATTCCTGTGAGATGAATAAACTGTTCCATTTCAAATTGGATGTTGATGGAGTATTTTTTCCCTTTCTTTGCAACGATAAAATAGTAGGTACATGAGGAGGCCATCTTTGAATACGCCCGATAACAGCAATTCAACGCATCCAATTCAGAGACCCCCAACAATTCAAAAAAAACCTGAAGACGGAGCTTCAGGTTTTTTAAAGAAGTACGTTTCTTTCAGTCAGCACCACCTCATGGCAATACTGCTTACAACCAAGGTGCGGTACGTACAAACCCTTCACAGCTCAGCAGGCACTGTATCTTGGCCCAATCCCTGCATCATCGCAATCACTACTGATCATGCCAGCAATGAGTAGGACTCTTGCCCTACACATAGAGTATAAGCAGGATGCATAAAACAGTCAATTGAAATAGCATTCTGTAGCATTTGATAGCATACAGTATCCTACATTGTGTTTGTTTTACAGCTCTGTTTTCAGAGCGTTTAGCAGAAATTGTGTCCAATACTTACCATGAAGACATGCTGCTGTCCGAATATCCTGACGAAACCATGGTGTGTTGTTTTGCCTTTGCTGAATGATTCTGCACCCATACGGCAAGATTATCGAGGGTCAGTACGGCTCTTTGCCGGCCCGCCGGCGAAATTCCGCCTTTCCGATAGCCCTTTGCATCAAACGAAATTCCTTCCAATGAGACGGTTGTCGTCCTGGAGCTGTCATGTACCCATCCCATGCCTTCCAGCAGAACGCGGGTCATGACTCCGTGGTATTCCCCGTTTGTATGATTGTCATAGGAGTATTCGTTGGCTCTGGATGCCGTCAGTACATGAATATCCTGATAGTTTTCCGCAGCGCCTGGAGCGAAAAATCGTTGCCAGGCGTTATCGGAAACTCCGGAGTCATATTCATACAGCGGAAACGGGAAACGTTGTGTACGCTACCTCATCGGTGGCGGCGAGTGCCAGAGAAACGTCTCCGTTGTTGCTTGTCCCATGGCCGCTGAAGTACAGCACGAATATGGCGCTTGAAGATGTTTGCGCTGCGAATTCCTGCAATCGGGTTCGAAGAGTGACGGCATCCGGATACAGATTCGTTTGTTCCCTGTCCGGACCTTCCTGCATCATGACCGTTTCGGACATGTCTGTTCCCGAGCTCCATGCAAGGTTCTGCATGCATGCTGCCATTTCCTTCACGTCCGGAATGGTTCCCCGAAGTGTCTGTACCGGGGAATTGGCATAGTCACAGCCGGCGGCCAGGAAATACATCTTCGGTTTGGATATCGGCTCCACGGAGCAACTGAAGAGACAGAAAAGCATGCCCAGAAGGAACGGCCACCGATGCTTCATTTTCTGGTCCTCCCCAGAGCCCGCATGGTAAAGCCGAGTCCGACGGCAAGGCCCGTGGCTTCCGGCCTGATCATACAGGTGAGATGAGGGACGATACGATACTGCAACACTCCCGTAGAATCGTTACCGAAACGAAATGCTGCCGCTGCCGTAATCATCAGCATGGCAAATGAAATGGAAAGATCCGTATATGTTGCCGTTATGGCTGCGGTATCCAGAAATGCCGATATGCAGGGCAATATCTCCCGTTCGATTCGAAGACCGATGCCGTACGCCAGGTATGGGACGGCAAGCACTCCATCAACGGTACGGCCCGCCAGCTTGGCATCAGCAAGCCCACGCTGTATACATGGCGGCAGGAACTGCATGAAGAAGGTACCAGGCTGGCCTCAGTGCCCATGGATTCAGCCGAGACGAAGCGGCTGAGGAAGATAAGGAAACTGGAGAGGGAGAACGAACTGCTGAGGACGGAGCTTGCCGTGCTAAAAAAACTCAGCGCCTCAGTCCCCGAGAAAAAGTGACCCTGCGCCCCAGGCTGGTGCAGATCGTCACGGAACTGAGGCCTCTGTACAGGCTCGCAGACCTCCTCCGTCTTACGGGCCTGAGTCCGAGCACCTACTACTATGACCTTGCCTGCCAGGACAGGCCTGACAGGGACAGGGTACTCAAGGATGAGATAAAGGCAATCTACCATGAGAACAACGGCCTGTACGGCTACAGGAGGATCCATCTCCAGCTGTGCAACAACGGATGGAAGGTAAACAGGAAGGCCGTGCAGCGGCTCATGCAGGTACTGCACCTCCATGGGAAAAGCCACAAGGCCAGGAAGTACAGGTCTTACCGGGGTGCAGTGGGCACGGTTGCAGACAACCTGCTGCACCGTGAGTTCAGGGCTACGGGGCCGGACGAGAAGTGGGTCTCCGACATAAGCGAGTTCAAGAGCCGTGAAGGAAAGGTCTACCTGTCCCCGATCATAGACCTCTTCAACCAGGAGATGGTCAGCTGGGACATCTCCTTCAGGCCTGACTTCGAACAGGTGACCAGGATGCTTGAACGGTCATTCGACAGGCTGGGCAACGGCAAGCACCCGATCTTCCATACGGACCAAGGCTGGCAATACCAGATGGATGCCTTCACTACCATGCTGTCAGAACACGGGCTGGTACAGAGCATGTCACGGAAGGGCAACTGCCTGGACAACGCCATGGCAGAGAACTTCTTCAGCATCGTCAAGAACGAAATGTTCTATGGAAGGAAACCATACAGGACAAGGGAAGAACTGAAGGTTGCACTGGAAGAATACATCGGGTATTATAACAACGTACGGATCAAGGCCGGCCTAGGAGACCTGAGTCCTGTCCCGTATCGTCGGAGGTACTGGAGTAAAGAGGAACTTCATCCAGCCTTCCGGGGTCAGGACACACACTATGCCGAAGAAGGCTTTGCCGGGGTCATGAGCTACAAGCGCCACGAGAATTCCGACAATGCAAGGCGGAAGATGGACGGCAGGACAGAAGCGGAGATCATCAGGGTCGCGTGCGGTCCGGTCCCCGAAGGGCATGCAAGGTGGACGCTCCGACTGCTGGAAGCCAAGGCAAGGGCTGAGCTGGATGTGCCCGTAAGCAGGAGCACCATCGCAAGGACGCTAAAAAAAACTGGATTCGACCTCACCGCAATGCATACTGGTGCATCCCGAAGAAGGCGGACGTACAGTCCGTAGCCTGTATGGAAGACGTCCTTGACGTCCATGAACGGCCATATGACCCGAAAAGGCCGGTGCTGCCCATGAAGCCCGGGAGCGACCGGAAGACGGATTCGGAATATATCAGGAAGGGCACGTGCAGCATCTTTGCATTCGTCGAACCTCTGGGCGGGAACCATCACTGCGATGTGAAGGCCCGGCGGACAGCCGTCGACTGGGCGCATCAGATCAGGTTCCTTGTCGATGTAATCTCCCCGGAAGCAGAAACCGTCATCCTTGTCATGGACAACCTCAACACCCATGCCCCCGCCTCCCTGTACAAGGCATTCCCTCCCAAGGAGGCAAGGAGGATCCTCAGGAAACTGGAACTGCACTACACCCCCAGGCCAGGCATGGCAGCTGGGGCTCAACATGGCCGAGATTAAACTGAATGTGATGATCAGCCAGTGTTCCCGTCGTCTGGAAAGCCTTACGCAGATAGCCGCAGAACTTGCCTGCTGGGAAAGGGAGAGGAAGCAACTGAAAGCAACGATCAAGTGGCAGTTCACGACAAAGGATGCACGGGTGAAGCTCAAGTCCCTGTATCCCATAAGAAGGACAGACTCAGGCTATGCATCTACTAAATGATAAATATCATTGAAACGGTACACTAGATTAACCCTTTCTCCTGCAGCATCTGCTTTGCTACAGCATCAACATCCTGTCCTTCATCAACCATCAGATTATATTTCTGCATATCTGCATCGCTGAATTCACCATTAAGGGCATTCAAGGCATCAGTTACATCAGGATGTTTCTTGGCAAATTCTGTTTTCATGATAGGCGCACAGTAATATGGTGGAAATATCTCACGATCATCAACAAGATTGACCAAATTATACTTTCTTATACGTCCGTCGGTAGCATAGGCAGCATCAACATCAATCTTTCCGTTTACAAGAGCAATATACGTAAGCCCCTGATCCATTGTCTTGTAGTCTTTGAACTTGAATCCGTATGCTTTCTCGACTGCAGGCAGACCATCGTTTTCCCTGACAGGAAACTCAGAATCTCCACCTATAAGAAAATCCTTTGCATATGGAGCAAGATCAGAAATCTTCTTCAAATGATATTTTTTCGCCGTTTCCTGTGTTACCGAAAGAGCATAGGTGTTGTTGAATCCCATAGGATTAAGACATGTAATCCCATATTGCTCCTCAAATGCCTTCTTTACATAGTCAAAGGTTTCCTGTTCACCGAGATGTTTTGTCTGGTGAAGCATGACACTGTACATGGTACCTGTATATTCAGCAAAAACATCGGCCTCTCCGTTTTGGATTGCATTGAAACAGAGCAATGACCCACCAAGTTCCTTTACCTTTGTTTTATAGCCTTTGCTTTCCAGGTATTGCCCGAGCATTTCTCCAAGGAGTCGTTGCTCGGTAAAGCTTTCATGCACGATTGTGACAGTATCTTCAGTTTGTCCATTCGCAAAGACCGGCATTCCAGCAAAAACCAGAAAAATCATACTGGTCTCCAACAAAAGTTTCAGTTTTTTCTTCATAATTCAATTCCTTCAGGCATTTTGCCTCCGTTTTATATTTGTGCATGAAACATACACAACTGTCCTCTAGGCGTAGAAAACATTTCGGGCACAAAGCATTTTCGAAGTCAAATTTTTTCCAACAGTCCGGGGTGAGAGCCTGCAAATACCTCCCACAAAGAATAGGGAAGTATTACTTCGGTAAAAAACCTTCAGGGCATGCAGACCTATTACAACGATAAGAATTACTATCCTCATCGCACCAATCCCCATAACCATGTCAATACATGACACAATCGTAACGGATAACAAAATTCGTACATTTCTAGGTAGAATTTATCCTTGGGGAATCCCATTCTTCTCGTTGCATCAATATTTGCAGGATCAACACTGTAACATCAGGAAAAATATCCTTGATGATTGGTAGTAACATCCCCTGCAACAGTCCACTGGGAAATAGCCCAATATTTCTAGATAGTACCAGTACCTTGGCCAAGTTGGATTCTGTCCCTATTGCGGATACTTTTCCTATTGCCAGGTTTTCCCCCATACATTGGTTCAACAAACCAGCCAGGCATTCGTGTAGTCACGGCTTTGTCACAGCCACTTTTCCCACAAACATGACAATTCTCCAGTATCAATATATATATATTGGAATCTTCACTGTCATCAGTGCAGACCATATACATATGCATACATTACAATCGATGTTTCCCATTTTGTTTTACACATACAGATACTTGGAACAGTGATTATGACCGTTTTCTACTGACAACCTTATTATAAAATAAAGTTGTCAGTTTGGTCAACATACATGAGTTTGTTGCACCATAGAGATTTTATACAACTTAAAACCGCAGGATTCCCAGCTAAAACCTATGTACAGATTTCACAAGAAGTCAGCATTCATAAAAACAGATTCTCTCTTATATCCGAAGCTGGCTATACCAACGGGAAAAAAGTTTTCCTACCCTATCCTCAGTTGTTCCGCTGTGAAGAAAGCGCCAATCGTATTCCCAATCATACTAACAGTGACCCTGTTACTTTTTGTATGAACGATATGAAATTCTGTTCCTTTCAAATGAATTACTTCTCCTTTCAGCTTCAAACATTCCTTATCTAATACAATCATGTCAATTTCCCAATGTTATATTGACATATTTTTATCGATTTATTATTATCTATATATGTAAGGGATGTATAACAACTATTCCGAAAGGAGAACATAATGGATTTATTTACACTAACAGGGAAAAAAGCGTTGGTAACCGGAGCTTCTTCCGGCCTCGGCGTACAATTTGCTTTGGCATTGGCCAAACAAGGAGCCGATGTTGCTATCGTAGCACGTAGAGTCAATAAACTTGAAGAGACAAAGAAAAAGATTGAAGCACTCGGAGTCAAATGCCTGGCTCTTAAATGCGATGTAACGAAAACCGATGAAATTGCAAAGACCGTACAGGAAGTTGCGAAACAATTCGGTAGAATTGACATCCTGGTAAACAATGCAGGTATTGCCCTCTTCGGACCAGCAGAACAACAAACAGATGAACTATGGACCACGATGATAAACACTAACCTCAACGGAGTTTATTTCTTTGCCAGGGAAGTCGGTAAAGTCATGCTCAAGCAGCATTATGGCAAGATTATCAATGTCGGTTCCATCCATAGTAATGTAGCAATGCGCGGTTTGCCACTGTCTGCATATTGCACGACAAAAGGCGGAGTTGAAATGATGACAAAAGCCTTGGCAACCGAATGGGCTCAGCAAGGCATTACCGTCAATGCCATCGGTCCGGCTTACTTCCCAAGTGAAATGACAGGCGGAATCATTGATGAACCGGAATTCAAGCAAGTCATCGAAATGTCCTGCCCTATGGGGCGTGCAGGAAAGCCTGGTGAACTTGATGGTGCAATCGTTTATTTTGCCTCTGATGCTTCATCCTATACCACGGGACAGTTGCTCTCGGTAGATGGAGGATGGACAGCAATCTGACATTCTGATAGGAAAACACAAGAAGGTGTATCCCTGCCGATATTCTCGGCTCAGGATACACCTTTTTATCATTCTGTACTTACCTACTTGAATTTATTGGAAAGACATTTCCACATGCATAAAATCAGCAAGCATCTTGTTTCAATGCTGGCCTGCCTATACAATGGTTCTCATATATCGTTACTTCCAAACAGAAAGAAAAATACCAGAGGCAACCTATGCAGAGTGAATCACGATTGACTTTTTTTGAAGCAACCAGCATTATCATCGGACATGGCGTAGGAAGCGGTATCCTAGCTGTACCCTATCTGGCTTCACGTACCGCATGGACAGATATCATATGGGTCATCATAGTAGTCTATGCCATCAACTTACTGATGCATTTCATGATTGCAGAACTCTCACTGAGCAATGGTGGCCAGCAATTTATCAAATGCTTTGAATCCGAACTGTTCACAGGAAAACTGAAAATGCTTTTCACATGGATTGCCTTTGCACTGCTGGGTCTGTCTGTTCTTATGAATGTCAGTGGATTCATTGCAGGATCTGCAGCAGTCTTTACCTCTTGGCTGGACATACCTGAACGGGCAGCCATGCTGCTATACTATGTTCTTGCCGGAAGTGTCGTTTTCTTCGGAATGAAAGCTGTCGGTATCTGTGAAAAGATTTCAGTAGCAGCAATGACTGCAGTCATCGGCATACTCTTTGTTGCAACATTGCTTTCACCAATGAACCCGCTTCCCACTCATTCCATAGCACAGGCAGACATACTGGCTCTCTATGGTATGATCGCTTTCTCCCTTTCAGCAGTCATGTCAGTCCCTCAAGTAGTAAAAGGTCTGGACGGAGACCCAAGGAAAATCCGTCTTTCCATCCTTGCAGGAACCGCCATCAATACTTCCCTTCTGGTTCTCGTTACATTCATGACATTACTGGGAGCAGGCTCTTCAATTACACAACGAGGTGCCTTGGTTGACCTTTCTGCACATCTCGGCGGTTGGGTTGCCGTCATAGGTTATGTCTTTTCATTGCTCGCACTTTCCACTTCACTCTGGGCCAATACACTAAATCTAAGGGATATCGTACATGAACAGACATCGTTGGGACTGAAAACAAGTTGGCTCACCGCTTCATTGCCAAGCTTTGTTCTTGCTCTTCTCGGCATCCAGAGTTTCGTTGGATTCATCCGACTTGCCGGCATCATTCAAGTACTCACCGGCATTGCTATCATCATTGCTTACAGTCGATCACGAAAACATGCAAAAGGAAGTCCTATATGTGGAAAATTCGGTACACTCCCTTTTCAAATCATGGTTGTTGCGGGTTCCCTGTTGGCAAGTATCGGTTCAGTCATAAAAATCCAATGATAGCTTAAGGAGAAATTTCATGAAAAGTTTCAATACTGATTGTATTTCACAGACGGCTGCAACCATCATTTCACTTTTTGGCAACATTCCAAGCAAAGATATGGCACAACCACTCACGCCAGTCATGTCTGCAGCAAAAATAGCATTCGATAATCATCCCTGTGATCGAATCTTCTTCTATAATCCTGATGCAATCGCCCAATGGATCTACGAAAAATATCGGGATATGTTTGCACCGATACATGATCTCAATCCCCTTTCCCTACCAATGCTATCCATCTATCCTCCGGTTACCCCGGTTTGCTTTGCTTCAATGTACAGCGGACTTTCTCCTGACAAACACGGAATCACAAAATATGAAAAACCCGTGCTCTCAGTACAGACCATATTTGACATACTGCCAAGGCTCGGGAAAAAAGTAGCAATTATCTCAACGGCAAATGACAGCATATCCATGATTTTTCTCAAACGCCCTGTCGATTACTATATCTACAAGACAAAAGAAGCCTGCAATGAAAAAGCCATGGAACTTATTGAAAATGATCAATATGATTTCATTACGTTGTACAATGGGGACTATGACCACTATATGCATCGTTGTTCACCTACTGGAAACAGGGCACTCAAAGCACTTGCAGAAGATATCGAAACATTCCATAGCATATATGAAAGCATCGAACAAGCATTGGACATCTCACGATACGACCCTTGCATTCGCTCCGGACCATGGATGCCATGAAATACATAAATTCCTCGGTAGCCATGGAATAAACAGACCTTGTGACATGAATACCGTTCACTTCTATACCTTTCTACAGCAAAAGGCATCAGAATAGGGGAAAAGGATGGTCAAGCCATCCTTTTCCTGTTTCATATGTTTTTCGCTACTTACTGATAGCGTTTCAGAGCATTCTGGAAAGCGCTCAGATGATTCTTTGAAGCATCCCGAAGCTGAATGAAAAGATCTTTTACATCAGCATATTCAGATCCTGACAGGAGTTCGCTGTCCAAGAACTTTTCATACATGGCTATATTGTCTATTTCTGCCTGTACACCTGTTTCAAGTGCTTCTTTGATATCTGCCGGCATGACTACATGTTCCGCTCCCTTATCTTCCGGGACTGCAATGCCATGTGCATCATAGACATCCGTAAGCATCGAAATGTGTTGTACTTCTGACTGGACGATGTTGGAAAACGGACGTTGCGTGCCGAACTGGGCAAGGATTGCCTCATATTCAGCATGTGCAAGATATTCATCCTCGATTGCATAACGAAGCATATCTTCAACCGATGGATTCTGGGCAGCCTGTGCAGCTGCGGCACCCCATGCGGTAGCAGAATCATTGGTAGCAACAACAGCAGCAGTTCCATCGGCCGGCATCTCCATATTTGCTTGGGCAAAAACCATGCCAGCAGAAACCATAACGACCATCAACAATGCAAGAAATCCTTTTTTCATGTCTATTCTCCTTCAATTCAATCTATCATACGGGCAGGAAGACCTTGTTATTCCTGTACAGTATTTTCGTCAAGAAACGTTTCCGTTTCCTTTTTACAATTGAATCATATCTGTCGGATGTGGGGAAAATATGGGAAAAATAGAAATTTTTAGAAAAAAATCACGGCAAGATAATCTTCGATGCTACGAGTATTGCAACCAGTAGAAAGATTTTTTCTGCAATCTGTCTGAACCGGTCACGCGTCTTGTGCAGCAGATGATCAAGACGGTAAGCCGCCCATTTGCCTGTGGTACAGGCCCCTGGAATTCCACCGGGAGGAGCAAGCCATTGCCCCGCGACCACCAGATTATCCACTCCCTTCACATAGGCACTGGGTGATTTCCTTGTACCTCCCTTGCCGATCACACAAGTCTGGTTATATCTACGTTATGCATTGCAATACCGATGATACGTACCTGGTGTCCAAGTATCGAACAGGATCAGTTTACCTTTGTAGGCAGCTTCAATCTTCTGTTTAACCTGTTCAGCAAGCTTGCTTTTTTCTGTTTTATAAGATTTGCTGTCCAAATTTTTCCAATAGTCCCAACCTTCTGCCTGCATCCCCCATAATACTTGGATGACTTGCTTGTCCTCGGGAGCAAAATCGGGTTCATAGGCATAGATCTTCAGGTTGATTCTGTTGTTCATCCTTTTGTCTTTCGTCAAATCAGAAACATCATAGGTTATCTCATAAGGCAGCAAGTTGACAGGGCTATCCACCGCCCCAAGCAGCCTGAAACATGCCATAGACAGGATAAGTCACAGGATATTCCAGATATTCCCTGATAGTTGGATCAAGGTAGGAATTGTCAAGGAGATGTGTAAAAGCATAAGGAATATCACAGCAGACAATACAGGAATCGACAGGAATCTGTCTGCCATCGGATAAAGACAACCGGATCACTTTACCATTTTCCATGATAATCAGCCCTACGGTGAAGAAACGTGAAAGTTACCGCCAAGCTCTTCATAGCGTCTTTTCATCCGAAAGGCCATTGCACGGGATCCTCCGTGGAAAATGCCTCCGTCACCTGAACTGAAGTTTTCGTAGCTTACAATGAATGATACAGCCCTTGATTCCTTGGTGCAGAAATCTGAAATGGTTGCGCTGATAAGCGGATGATGGAACTGATCCATCAAGTCCTGGGTATCCATTCCCTGCCCTGCCGCCTGCAGGCTTTGCAGGGCAAAAAGGACTTGGTCCTGTTCCTTGTCAGACAACAGGGCTTTGTCAAACGTATAGCCTGACATAAGGGAAATGCCACCGCCTTTTCCAGCAACCGTACAGATCGGAATTCCAGCCATGGACAGGGCATCGACATCCCTATACACAGTACGGACTAAGACTTCCAGTTGCCTAGCCAATTCTGGAGCCGTCACCTGATGTTTCCCAAGCAGGATATAGAGTATCTGGAAGAGCCTGTCATTTTTCATAGGACTTACCTCATTTTCTTCCAGTATATCCAAGCTACTGTATCATCATCAAGTTTCGGCTCTCCTTATACAATGTATTTGTCTATCGGACTAGGAATTTTGCCTCAATAGTACAAATTCCGGCATCTACATTGGGCTTCTGCAACAGGCAACGTCAAGCCTTTCCAACTTACGGTATTCCAACGGCAGGCGTCCTACTATGCTATGATAACCCTGACGTTGCCAAAGCTGTTCTGCGATGACAGCAAGGCGAGGATACATCTGGTATTCCGCATGACGCCCGAAACACACCATTTCAGTCCAGAGATTCGCCTGACCTCCAAGTATCAATTTTTGCGCATCAGGGCCCATATTTTCTGTCCATGGCCTGAAATCAGTTTCCTGACATATAGTTGACACACCAAGATTACCAGGTTCTTCAGGATCATCTGCCTGCTTGTAATCCAAATAGTAGCCTTCGGTATTGGGACAGGCAATCACTTGATGTCCACAACCAATTGCCTTTGCAATGGCTGAAGTTCCTCTCCATGAAAGAATGACAAGGCCTTCCGGCAATGGGAAACCATCATGGAAATCCAAAAGCTCATCCCATCCGAGAGGAACCTTACCGGCATCTTTGACCATTTTGACTATCTTCATCGTATACCAGCCCTGCAGGACAGAAGGTACAATTCCAAGTTCCTTTGCCTTGGCCTGGCATCGTGGACAGTTTTCCCATGCTACTGAAGGGCATTCATCACCGCCGATATGTATGTATGGATCAGGGAACAGCTCACACAGGGAATAAATGACCGCTTGCATAAAGGCAAATGATGCTTCATTTCCCACACAAAGCACCTCAGGAAACACGCCCCATTGATCACGTACTTGATAGGGACCTCCACTACAACCAAGTTCAGGATAAGCAGCAAGCAAGGCACTTACATGACCCGGGCTGTCCACTTCAGGAACAACGGTCATCTGCCGTTCATGGGCAAAGGCAACTACATCATGGATATCCTCCCTTGTATAGAAACCACCATAGGAAACCTTGTAGTCAGGATATCGGATATCACAACGTTTTGATGCAACAGTTTCCAGGAGTTCATACCCTCGGACAGGGAAACGCCATCCCTGGTCATCGGTAAGATGCCAATGGAACACATTGAGATGATGCATTGCCGCAACATCAATAAGTTTTTTTATTTCTTTTACAGAAAAAAAATGCCTACTGCAGTCAAGCATGAATCCCCGCCAACGATATGTAGGTTTATCAGAAATGCTGCAGCAAGGAATTCTACCCTCAGTTGCCAGATTCAGTTGCCTGAGGGTCTCAATTGCATGGTGCAGGCCAGGTACGGAAGAGGCCAAAGCGACAATTTGTGACTCACTTATCTCAAGGGTATAGGCCTCTTCGGCCATCTGTCCTTTTGCTTTGCCAAAAAACAAGTCCTCACCATGTTGATTGACGGAAAGCAATTGTCCGATGAGAGGAACAAGCTCAGTAAAAAACGGATCAACCGTAAAATGATAGTTTTTACGCAAATCAAACATGCCGCATCCGTTTTGAATATGCTCAGGATGCGGCATCAGGAAATCAGCAGCATTGATTACAGGCTGGATCATAGGGAAATTCTCCTTATCTATGATTGCATATCACAGCCTATAACACATAAAAAGTCACTACCTCAAACGGATACCTGACATAAAAATCTGATTTTTTATTGGCTAGCATCATGGATTCCCCAGATCAGGGCAACAGCAAAGCAAAAACAATCGGCACCCCCATAGCTGCAGCCGAAAAACCATTTCCACAGATCAGGCAAACAGATTTTTCATCCTGACCACCTGTACCCTGGCATCACTGACTCCCAGATAAAGCGTAGAACCATCATCTTCCTGTACACATCCTCCGGGAAAAATGACATCTTCCAAATCAGGACGCTTGGAAGGCCCGGGAAGCAGTCGGTTACGTTCCAATATAATCTGTGGCTCCCGGACAAGCTTACCGGTCATCGGATCGAGGACAAAGGTCATCGGATAATAATGTCTCCTGTTCCCCGAAGAATAACAGGCAATATGTCCAAGGACTCCAAGTGATCCATCGGACAAGACCTGGACATGGTTCACCCCGCCCCATTCATCGGATTCAAACAACCCGAGCAAAGGAGCCTGTAAAATGGATTCCTGCGAAAGCTCGTTCCATGAAGACAGCAACATGAAACCTATTTGTCCCCGCCCTGCAATCCTGCCGCCCTGGGGTCGGGTAAATACGGCAATCCGTCCGTCTCCTATAGTACAGAACCTCAGATCCTTCATGACCGCAGGACCTGAGAAGAAAGGGACATAGGTACCCTTTCCTGCAATTTCATAGCAAGCAGTTTTCCAACCCAAAGCCCTGCCGTCTGCAGCAAAATCAACATCCACCCCTCCTAACAGGAGTTTGGAACCATTGATGGTCCAAAACGGATCCTGCAAAGGCAAAGAAGGATATTCAAAGGCAGGTTTCCATGTTACCCCATTGTCGACCTGCTCAAACAATACGATCTTCGATCTTTCACTGTTCCTTGGTTCAACCCGTGCGGGAAGGATCTTCCGATTGTCAAGCAACAGAGGAAAAGACGGATTGTAGACATCCGCATCACCGACAGAAAGAAATTCCAGGTATCTGTCATCACATAAGGCCATCCTGGAACTTGAACGATAAGCTTTCAGCAAAGAAGCCACAGTATACGTATGAGCCATAATCCCTATACCAGCAAACCATCCAATGTAATATCGACTCTGCAGATACTGTTGTCTGCAGCACCATAGAATACTATGACCTTATCACCAGATAGGATTGCTGTGCAAGGGAAAACGGTCTCAGAAAAGAAACCTGACTTTTCATATGGCATCTCAGGCAACATCACTGGCTTTACCGACCGTGACAGGATGACAGAAGGATCCTTACCATCAAGCAACAAGGCACCCATTGCATACCTTTCCTGCATATCCACTCCATGGTAAAGAAGCAACCATCCTTCCGGTATATGTATCGGAGGAGTTCCGGCACCTATTTTCCCCCATTCCCAGGAATTGCCTTCCCTGCTGCTGCATAGATGCCTATGGTTACCCCAATGGACCAGATCCACAGAATCAGCCAACCAAATATCAGAGCTCCCGATATCGCCTGAAGGAGAGGGCCTGTGCAACAAGTAGTACCTGCCGTCTATGCGTTCAGGAAACAGGACTGTATCCTTATTTGTCGGAGGAAGGATCATTCCCAGTGACGCATAGGTCTTGAAATCATCGGTAACGGCAAGGGAAACCCCCACTCCATCTCTGCTTACAGATGAATACGTAAGATAATACTTACCTTCAAGTTCCGTAACCCGAGGATCTTCCATCCCCCAGGCTTCCGTCACAGGATCGGGCAATATACAAGGCGTGTCTGCGACCTGAAAATGATATCCGTCATCAGATATTGCCAACCTGAAGCTGGAAAAGCTTGTCAGTGCCACCACTTTTCCCGAACGACGGTCCCGTACGAGTCGGGAATCCGACAGATCCAGATGAGAATCATCACGGTCAAATGACAAAGAAGAAAACCCATTCCTATCCCAAAAAGGAACAATGAGCTTGTCTTCCTCTTGGGATATCATTCTCTCTGCAGTACGGCAGACCAAGTATACCCTGCCGTTCCGAAGTACTCCTCCACAATTGAATATGCCGACAACCTGCATTCCTTCTGCAGTAGGCTTGACGTCATCTATGGAAATGACAGGGTTTCCTTCATATCTATGCAAAACAGTGCTGTCCATATGTGCTCCCGGAAGGAAATCCATAAAAGGATCTTCCTTCTCTGAAATCTTTTATTTGAATTGCATGGCTATGCCTTGCTTGAAATATTTTGAAAAAGCCAGGAAAAGTATAAGTACAGGAAACGTAAGTATCACCGAGGCTGCATACAAAGGTCCCGGCAGATTACCCATCGGTTTGAACTGCGTCGTAATCAGTACGTTCAATGTCTGCATCTGCAGTTTGGGCGCCATCAGCATATCCCACATCAATTCCGACCAACGGCCTAGGAAAATTGAAAGGAACACGATGATTGAAATAGTCTTGCAAATCGGAAAGGCAATGGTAAAGGCTATACGGACCTCGCTTGCCCCATCAATTCTTGCAGATTCAAATATCGAAGAAGAAAGAGTCTTGAAATAATTATAATACATCAGGATAGCCCAGGCCGATATGGTGAAAGGGATGATCATACCAAGGTAATTGTTGACTAGAGGTCTCAGCAACATATACTGCGGTACAAGCAGGATAATGGTAGGGAAAAACATCTGGAACAAAAGGATGTCATAGATAGCTTTGCCACCGCTGAAACGAATCTTTGTCATAGCATAGGCAATCAAAAGGCCTGTCACCAACGCTATACCCGTAGAAACAGTACTGACAAACACTGAATTGAACATCGACCTGATCCACATCAGACGATTGTCTGCACCACCATTGGTCATGAGATAGCTATAACTGTCAGCAACCAGATGATGGGGAACCATAGATGTATCAACCTCAGCCCAAGGAGTAAATGACTGCAGCAGGATATAATAATAAGGAAACAATGACACAACTGCCAGAAGCAGCGCAACAGCAATTGCTATAGTGCGGGATTTCCGTTTCCGTAGATACATGACCGTCTTCCTCCCTATTCGGCTTCAGTGACATAGCGGTTGGAAATGGCAATGACCAATCGCAAAGTAATAAAAATACAAAGTCCCAGCAGAATGGCAATCATGGCACCATAACCGGATTTGAAGCTGACAAACGAAGTATTGTACAGTAAAAGCTGCCATGACAAAGTCGATTTTGAAGGTCCACCGCCAGTGAGCAGATACGGCTCGGTAAAAATACTATAGACCAATCCGGTTGCCAAAATGATGACACTTTGCATGGAAGATGCAATGATCGGCATGACAATCTTCCAGAACCGCCGCACACTTCCTGCCCCATCTATTTCAGCCGCTTCAAGGATTTCCGACTGTATCGCTTCATAGGAAGCAAACAGGAACAGGGAGTAGTAACCGCTGACTTTCCATACGATGATGAAGACAATCACCCAGAAAGCAACTTTAGGGTCAGTGAACCATCCTACATTCAGGTTCCATGCCGAACGGAGCCAAGTATTGAAGACAGAACTATAGCTGAAGAAATATCGAACGAATACTGAGGTTGCCACTCCGCTGGTCAAGTAAGGAACAAAAAATATGACCGAAAATATTCCTTTGAGACTTGCCGGCAAGTTGTGCAGTACCGAAGCAATTCCCATGGAAAGCAAGCAGACCAAAGGAACGATGGCAACCAGATATTTCAATCCATTGAAGAAAACCTTGCTGACATTGGGATCTTTCAATGCCGTCTTCAAATTACCGAGGCCAACCCAATTCCAGGAAAGCGCCATCAAGTTCCAATCTGTACCAGCCAGCCAAAAAGCCCAGATCAGCGGCAATGCGAAAAGTAATGCCGCATAGAGCACATAGGGAGATACAAATATCCACCCGGTAGCATTTTCCTTTGCATGATAGTGTCTGTTCATGTCAGGTTGACCTCCTTACTTATTTACTGCAATGAACCGGCAGTCTTCATGCCATCCATGGCAGCCTGTACGGCATTGCTGGCATCAGGTGCTGTGAAAGGTGCCTGTTTTGAAGTCTGTAGGATATAATCACACAAGCCATCTTCGCCGAGTGCTGTAAGGATATCAGACATTGCACCATTGGCCATGGCAGGAATGGAATGTGGAATCAGCTTCGCCTGGTCCTGAAGTACGGGTTTATCGGCAATATAGGCCGCCAACGTGGCATTTGTCGTCGTATCACCACGCATCGGAAGCATACCTGTCGTCTTCAGCCAATCAAGATCCGTCTGTGCACTACGGTCTTTCGCATATACCCAGGACACAAAGGCAATTGCACCTTTGTGCATTTCTTCAGTGACATTTCCGCCTTTATAGAAAACCAGTCCTTTTGCATCAGCAAACGTATAAGGAATATCGCCTTTTTTCAAGACAATCGGTGCACCATAGACGTAGTCACCATCAAGTCCATACTTCAAGCCAGCGGCTTCATATTTTGACACATCCCAAGGTGCACTGATCTGGAAGACATAAGGTACCTTTTTTTTCTCAAATGCCGTCGTATCCTCAGACATCTGTATGGTATCACCGAACATGCCAAGGAATTCAAATACTTGTTTGGCTACCGCAGGATCCATGACAAGCTTGTTGTCCTCAACCAAACTCTTTCCTCCGGAAAATGCATCATATTCCATTTCGAAATCATACCAGCGGTTCCACCAAAGCTCTGGCCTTCCAAGTTCAGACCTAAGGAATACATGGGAAATACCCATCTCTTTCATCTTTGTATCTTTGAGCTTCTCAAAGTTGGTCAGCAAAGTCTTTATGTCAGCAGTAGTTTCAGGCACACGATCAGCAAAACCCAATGCCCGGAGTGCATTTGCATTCCAGTGATAACTCATGGCATTTGCGTAAATCGGAATGACATACTGCTTACCGTCAATCTTCCAGCTAGGGATAATGCTTTCCATCTTCCGGTTGGCAATGATATCCTCGAAGAACTGTTCGTCCTGGATATCGTATACACGACCAGAAGTTGCTAAAGTCGCAGCAAATCCCCTGTTGATGTTCGTCGACAATGCAGGAGCCGTATTGGTGGCCAGCGCATTCTGTATACCGGCTTCTGAAGAAGGAGTCTCAGGCATCATCTGTGCACTGATCTGAACTGTCTTCCCATCTACCTTCACACCAGCAGCATTGAACTGCTGAATTATTGCATCCCAGAAATTATACTGTCCCTGGTTAGGCGCAGTCCAGAAACTTACGGTCAAAGTATCAGAGGTCGGATTCTTTTCTTCCGAGCTACCATTTGCAAACGCAAAGGAACCCAGCAAAATCAAAACCAATATCGATACACCTATCTTCTTCATAGATTACCTCCTTTAATAAATAAAAAAGTACTTTACATAGATGGTATATATCAGATTTGTTAAGTTGTCAAACAATATTTTAACGTTATTAAATACGTTACAAATAATACAATCTTATTTTTTCCTAAGTTACCTCATAAAATTAAAAAGATTTCAGTTAAGAATAGAATAAAATTTCAAAAAGTAACGTTACAGAATTACGTTACTGTGCTATAGTGGTGGCAAAGGAGCCGGTATGGGTAAAAAGACTACACTTCAGCAAATTGCACAAAAGGTCGGGACCAGCAAGATTACGGTTTCCCGTGCTTTGAAAGGCCAGGAAGGTGTAGGAGATACACTCCGAAAGCAAATCCGACAGGTTGCATCTGATCTTGGGTATGAACAAAAAAGACTACACACAGGGGGACACCAGATTCGTGTTGCTTTTCTTACACCGAAACGTTTCTATTTGTTTACGGACTCTTTTTATCATGTCATCTACTACCATTTGAATACCATCTGCAATGAAAGGGAAATGAAACTAGATCTTTTCATTATGGAAAAAGAAGATGAGGAAAAAGGTTCCCTGCCTGATGGGCTGGACCACTATGACGGAATCATTGTCGGTGGAGAGATTTCTCGTACAATCATGAATGCCATAAATGGAATTTCAATTCCGCATGTCGTAGTTGACTATGATCCTATGGACGACCATTCAGACTGCGTCAGCATCGACAACTTCCGTATCGGGACCATACTTGCTGAATATCTGGTCCGACGTGGTTACAGAAAAATCGGATTCGTAGGCTCTTATCTTCAGTCATCAAACATAGCAGACAGGATCCTCGGTTATAGAAAAGTACAGTACTACCATCACCTGCCCAATGATGAATCATGGCTCATCGACAACTACGACAAAGACACTGACAACTATCTGATAGACATCCCGCTGCCAAAGGAATTGCCAGAGGTCTTCATCTGCCATTGTGACAGGGCAGCATATTATTTCATGGAACGGTTGAAGAGTTTGGGAATTTCTATTCCTGGTCAGGTTGCCATCGTCAGCATCGACAATACGGAACTGGCTGCGTCGACAAAGCCTCCGCTCACCAGCATGAATATTGACAAGCGACTGTTTGCCTCGGAAGCATTACGACTTTTGGAAGAGCGAATTGAAGGTAGAAATGAACTGAAAAGAATATATCTGGATACACAGCTCATCGAAAGGGACTCTGCTCCCCGACGATAAGTTCTTCCGATAAAAGACTACAAGAAGTATCTCTACTTACAGTTCCGACAAAGACAGTTGAAATTGATACAGAATAACCAACAGTGTCCAAATGCATAAAATAAAGACCGACCGATTTGAACCGATAATTTTATGTTGTCTCGAACATTTCATTGACTGAGATAAATTATCTACACAATTTTGCAATAAAATTGCAAATACATGAATAAATATTTAAAATTATCACTTGAAATAATACTTATATGCGTTATACTCGCATATAGGAGGAAACAATTATGTTACTTTCTTTTTCCGTAGAAAATTTCAAATCATTTGTATCCCAAATGACATTTTCAATGCACCCAGCCTCGAAACAAGTTGATCTTTCCTACAGCATCTTAAAAGAAACCATAAAGAACAAGGAAATCAAAGCAATCTGTACTTCTGTCATCTATGGGCCTAATGCAGCAGGAAAATCAAATGTCATCGGAGCTATGGATGTATTGAAGAAAATTGTCCTCCGAGGAAATATAAGGAACATCGAAGAAGGCAATAATCCTGATCCAGCTTCTGCACATCTTGAACTGATTCCTAATTGTTGTCTCAAAAAACAAAAACCGGTCCGGTTTTCAATTTCCTTTACCCAGGACAACCATATATTTGATTATAGTCTGACGATTGATTTCGGAGATTTTGGCAATCAGGATTATGACAGAAACATCAAGGAAGAGACGCTTTCCATTGATCAGCACCATTGTTTTACACGAAGCAAAAATACTGTTACTGTCCAATCATTTTCACTACATAAGGGGAAAGGCATTGCAAAGGAAATGCCTTTGCTGGAAACACTTGCGACAAAGGGTCTCGTAGCACAGGAACTTTTTCTGACCAATGGATTCAAGTCTATCTTTGAACCCCAACTTGTAGCCTCAATGGTCACTTGGTTCTCTGACAAACTTTTGGTCGTATACCGTTCCAACAGTATCAAGACAAGCCCGAACATAAAAGATGCAAAAGGAAATACCTGCTATATATTAAAACAGACAAATGATGTTGCTAAAAAGTTTGGTGCCGGTTTTGGAGATATCGGCTATTTTACAAAGGATGGAGAGCAACAACCGAAATTGGTTTCACTCTTTCCAAAAAGGAAGCTACTGATCAATGCAGAGCAGTTTGAATCCTATGGAACGGTCAGGTTCATGAACCTTTTCCCCATTTTATGGAAAACCATTCAAGATGGGATTACCCTCTTGATTGATGAATTTGATGCCTCATTGCATCCTATGGCTGTAATGAGTCTCATCAATGTTTTTCATAATGATGAAATCAATACCCACGGAGCACAGCTCATCTTCAATACCCAGAATCCAATTTTTCTGAATAGCAACTTGTTCAGAAGGGATGAAATCAAATTCGTCGAACGCAATCATACTTCAAAAGAAAGTATGCTCTATGCCCTTTCTGATTTCAAGACCAATGGCAAAAACGGAGTAAGGAAAGGAGAAGATTATCTTAGGAATTATTTCATCAGCAAGTATGGCGCACTAGAAGACATAGACCTTTCACCACTATTCGCAAACCAGGAAAACGATAATGGAGACAACTAGAAAATATTACTTTACAGTTGAAGGAGAAACAGAGAAACGATACCTGACGTGGCTGCAAAAAACAATCAATGCCACAAATGAAGCATCTGCAAATGTTTCATTTTCTATCGGAGTAAAAACAAAACCTACAAGCTTTGTCAAAAAACTATCACTTGCAGGCGGGAAACCTACATCTATTGCTCATATCGCTGATATCGGAGGACCAAGCAGTACAGACATACAAAAAATAGACAAGCTGCTTATAGATCTTAAAAAATCTCAAAAAACAAAAAAAGTTTCCTATATCTTCGGCTATTCCAATTATTGTTTTGAATTATGGATTATCCTCCACAAAATGAATTGCAATAACCATATGCCAAACAAAAATTCATACCTTGCCTTAATCAACAAAGGTTATGGTATGCAGTTCAGATCATTGTCTGACTACAAAGAAGAAAAAAAAATTCCAAAAGATACTTGCCACACTTACATTGGATGATGTCAGGTCAGCCATAACAAGGGCAAAAACAATCCAATCAATCAACAGCCAAAATCAGGGTAAGATCCATACCTGTGAAGGTTATAGTTTCTATATCGACAATCCTTCATTGAAGGTCCAGACTGTTGTTGAGACTATCTTCAAAGACTGTGATATCCTCTGATTCAGATTATAGTCATCAACGAACAAGAACAGTAAAGAGAAATTGCATTGAAGTATTACCATTTCACCTGAGGCATATTACATCCTTTCACGAAACTATCCTGACACTACATTACCTTTCGAGTTCTTTACCATAGGCAATAATACATCCACAGCATAATTGAAATATCTGGAGCTACTACACAGAAGGTATCGGTTATTTCTTATAAATATAGCATTCCATTGCAATCAGAAATAAATGTGCGGAGAATAAGAGCTCTATTCTCCGCAAAAGATGCGGACTATATCTGGTTATACTCCGCATTTTCTGATAGTATCTTGAGTATGGAAGCATATATCTGGCAGAATAAAAGCTGGCCAAATTTTACATGGAATACCGATGAAATACATACGGTATCTGAAGCTACTGAACGCAAACAGGCAGAACTTGAAGGAGCAATGGCAGCACTCGGTTTTTCTGTACGCCAGGAAAGCAATATTTCTGCAATAAGTAGCGAGATAGAAAAATCAGCTCAGATTGAAGGCGAGCACATCCCGCAGGAAGATATACGTTCGTCCGTTGCCCGTCATCTTGGAGCAGAAAATATTCTGACAGCGGAAGCAGTACACCGTCTTAATATAGGTAAGATTCCAGAAAGAACCGACTATATAGTCAAAATAGTACTTGATGCCATAAAAAACTCTACGGCGCCGTTGACGAAAGAACGGCTCTGCTTATGGCAATCACGCCTTTTCCCTTCCGGGATATCAGGCGGTTATAAAATTACGACAGGCAGATACCGTCTTGATGAATACGGACCGATGCGTATCATCTCCGGAAATATGGGAAAAGAAACCGTTCATTATATAGCTCCCCCTGCAGTTACACTGAACAAAGAGATGCATCGTTTTCTCAATTGGTTCAATAAACCTGCATCAGTAGCCGGTGGATATGCTGTAAAAAGCGCTGTCGCCCATCTATATTTTGTAAGTATCCATCCGTTTGACGACGGTAACGGACGTCTTGCCCGAATTCTCGCTGATATGATTCTTTCACAACGGGGAGACGATTGTCTTTTCAGCATGTCGGCACAACTTCAGAAAAACCGAGCCGCTTACTATGCTGAACTTGAAAAAACACAGCATGGTGACCTTGATATAACCGACTGGATTACATGGTACCTTACTTGCATGACCGCTGCTGCCGATGAAGCAATGAAAGAAATACAGAAAACGGGAGATCGGATAGTATTCTGGAAAGCCGTAAATGAAAAAATATCGCTCAATGAACGTCAGCGCACGATGCTCGACAAACTGCTTGCAAACTGGCAAGGAAAACTGACAACTTCAAAATGGGCATCAATCTGCGGCTGCTCCCAGGATACTGCATCTCGGGACATCAACAAACTCATTGAAGCCGGCATCATGAGAAAGGAAGCTGCCGGGGGGCGAAGCACATCATATGCGATCATAGAAAAAGAAAAATAAGAATTTTGTCTTACCCTGATTCAGCCCGGTGTTTGCTTTCTGCAGGACAGGTTAAAATCAAAACTTACCAGCTCCATTAAAAAACTATCTTTTCTTTTCAGGCAGGAAAACTACCCAAGGCACTTATATTGTTGATATCAAAAGAACAATCAAAACAAACTTAGGGGAAAATGCAACTATGTATCCAAAATGGTCATAACATGCAAAAAGGTATCCCGATATCAATCATTGCTCTTTGAATTCTTAACCATAAGCAAAGGTACAGCTACAGCATGCTTGAGATACCTGGAGACACTGCCATAGAGAGCATCGGTAAAGCCCTTGTGACCATGGGTTCCCATAGCAATCAGATCATAATCTCCCTTGTTTATCTCCTTTTCCAACTCTGTCTCAGGTTCTCCGCTAAGCAAAAGCTTGTCAGCTTCGATACCTGCTCCATCAAATTTTTCGAGGACTTTTCCCAAACAATCAACGGCTTGCTTCTTCAGGGCCCGGTCCTGGTCAAGGGTATGGGAGTGAACGACATGGACAAGCGTTACTTTCGTCGGAGACCCATCAGCAAGTCTGATGACAAGATCAAATATCGCATCATCGGCTGATGAACAATCAACAAGGACAAGAATATGTGAAAATGGCGACATCACGCACCTCCTATACAGACTTAAGCAAAAATAGATTCAAAGCAATGATAAGAGCTGATATGGCAATCAATGCCAGGAATTCACCGTTTCTACTGCGAAAAACACCCATAAGCTTCTTGCTACGGCAAAGTATCAGAAGTGGAATAAGTGTAAACGGCAATTGTATGCTCAACACTACCTGACTGAAAATCAATATCTTATAGGTATCGACACCAAGCAGGATAATAAGAAAAGATGGAATTGCAGTTATGAAGGTAGCCAGACGATAGAGCAACGTCCGGGGATCTTCTGGTTTTCCAAGGAAACCGGTAATGACATTGACCTCAGCCATGGATGAGGTCACGGAAGAACCGACACCAGAAAATACCAATGCTATGGCAAAAAGGAAACCAGCAACAGGCCCAGCCAAAGGTACCAAGGTCTTTGATGCATCTGCAATGCTGGTTACTACTTTTCCGTTTGCATGGAAGACCCTTGCTGCGACAATAATCATAGCACCATTGACCAAAAGACCAAGCAGCAAAGAAGTTACCGTATCAATCCTTTCATATCTAAGCAACGATTTCTTCTGCTTGTCATCTATGCCCCATTGCCTTGAATGGATGACATTGGAATGAAGAAATATATTGTGAGGCATGACGACAGCTCCGATCATACCCATAGCTATGTAGATACTGGAACTGCTGAGACGCGGATTGAAGAATGACGGCAAGGCTTCATGCCAGTCAGGATGGACAATGACAAGTTCGGCTACATAGCATAAAGCTATGATACCAAGAAATGCAATGATGGTCCGTTCCAGTTTATGATAACGCTGTCCGACAATAAGGAATACTTCAAGAAAAACTGTAATCAATGCCCCAAGCCATAAGGGAAAATGAAACAACAGTTGGAAACCTATGGCTCCACCCAACAATTCGGCTACGTCAGTAGCAACACAGGCAGCCACGACAGTAACACCAATGATTGCCACAATCGGCCCAGGAAACCTTTCCCTGATGTTCACCGCCAGAGACTTACCTGTTGCAATTCCCATTTTTGCAGCAGCCTGCTGGATAACCATGAGCATGACTGTGCTCAACGTAATTACCCAGAGCAATGCGTAACCGAACCTTGATCCCCCTTCAATATTGGTTGCCCAGTTACCGGGATCAATGAAGCCTACGGTAACCAGGAATCCGGGACCAAGGAATGACAACAACCTTTTAAGCCTTTCCTTGTATTTCATGCCATCAGTATAATCATAGTCATTTTTCTGTTCAACAAACTGTTGATAATAATGGAAACAATTCAAATCCGATAACAAAGGAATATCTCATCTTTTTGTCCAAATAGCCAAAACAAATATCTGAACTGTATCTTCCCATACTCAAGCACATGTCCAAAATAGAGAAAAATTACCTTTTGCTGTTGCATTATCAGGATTGTGAACTCTTGGATATAAAGCTTTATAGCTCTCAATCGGTTACCCTTGCCAATCTACAGAAAATGGGACTCCTGCACTTAAAAGGGAGGCGGCATTCCTGCCGCCTTCCCTTGCATCAATTCTGCTGTTCCTTGTCTGAACCAAGGTCGGCATCTCCGCCCCACTTCTTCTGCAGGAAATCCAAATCGCTTGCAAGACGTTCGACCGCATTCGTCAGACGGGCAGCATCTTTTTCTTCCAACTTCTTGTTCCTGCTTGCCTTGATCATCCGGACAATGACATTTTCCAATTGTCCTCGCCCAGTACTCAGTTCCTTCAGTGCTTCTTCCAATTGTCTCATCACAGAAGAAGGCAGAGGAGCTTCGCTCTGCTTCGGCAGCTTGGCAAGATCTGCCAGCGAGAAAGTTTCCATCATATCAGGCGCATAAGCCTTGAGTCCAAGTTCCTTGCAGACATATGCAGCAAACCATTGGGCAACATCTTCTTCACCATGGTTGACAAAGACTTGCTGAGGTTCTTTATGGAAAGCCTTGAGCCAAGTTATCAGTCCAGCTTGGTCGGCATGACCGGAAATACCTTCAAGCTCACAGATTTCACATTTGACATCAATCTGCTCTCCGAAAATTGTCACATGGCGTGCACCATTGAGAATGGAATTGCCCAAGGTACCACCTGCCTGATAGCCCGAAAAGATGACCATGCATTCTTTTCTCCACAGGTTATGTTTCAGATGATGTTTGATTCGTCCGGCTTCACACATCCCACTGCTGGAAATAATGACAGAAGGTTTTGTCCTCCGGTTCAGAGCCTTTGACTGCTCCACGTCCGTAATAGTAGTCAAGGAAGGAAAGATGATAGGATTGATCCCTTTGTTGACCATGTCCATGGCTTCCTTATCATAATAGCCCTGCACACATGAAGCAAAGATTTCCGTTGCCTTTACGGACAGAGGAGAATCTACGAATACCGGCAGATTACTATACTCCGGCAACAGCTTGTTATCTATAATATATCTGATCAGGTAAAGGATTTCCTGTGTCCTGCCAACCGAAAAAGCAGGTATAATCACATTGCCGCCTCTATCGAATGTCCGTTTGATCATCTTCGCAAGTTCAGCAGCACGGACCGATGTCGGTACATTGTGTCCTACTGCACCTTCAGGCAGTTTATGCAACCGATTACCATAGGTAGATTCAATAACCACTACATCAGCATCATCAAGATAGTTCGGATCTTTGATTATCGGTTGATCGAAATTGCCGATATCCCCGCTGAATACCAGCTTGCGTCGGACACCGTCTTCCTCAAGCCATAGCTCTATTGAAGAAGAGCCCAGAAGATGTCCGGCATCGACAAACCGGCATTGGACACCTTTGCCTAAATCGACCACTTTTTCATAATCAACGGAATTGAAATACTGCATGCTGTTCTGTGCATCTTCAGCAGTGTAGAGAGGTTCCACGGGCCCTTTGCCTGCTCGGATCTGCTTGCGGCTTTTCCATTCGGCTTCCATTTCCTGGATATGTCCGCTATCGGCAAGCATGATCTCACAAAGTCTTTCCGTAGCCTTGGTACACCAGATCTCGCCCTTGAAACCTTCCTTGACAAGCTGAGGAATCCTTCCTGTATGATCTATATGGGCGTGAGTCAGCAGTACGATGTCAATGAGAGCCGGATCAAATAGAAAATCATCTCCCATATCCCTCTCATCGTTTCCCTGTGGCATGCCGCAGTCAATAAGCAAGGCCAACCCATGGCAACGCACCAAGGTACAGCTTCCAGTAACATGTCTGGCTGCCCCATAAAATGTGATCTCCATAACATCTCCTTTCCTCAAGTATACCCCTAAAAAGTCATGCTGTGAACCAAATTTCATCCTTTACTTTTCCAGAAAGCAAAGAGAATACAATATGGCAGCAACAATATATGGAATAAGATGTACCCATATTACCTACATAGCCATATAGGCAACAATGTTTACTCCGGGGCAGAAAAAACATACCCATCACTATTTCCTGCAGACGATACCTCTTTCCTCTCCTCAGCAGGAAGCACATCTCAAAAGAAAGTTACCTTATAGTTGCAACCATACAGGATTGCCGTCAAGATTTTTCAGTTCAACCCTCAAAATGTATTTTTTCAGCATTGGTTACACATATCGGCAACAGAAATGTCATTCCAACTCCTTGCTCAAGCCTCTCAGCACAAGATTCAAAATAAAAGCAATAAGCCCAAAGACCATTATCATGACAAATGTACTGCCATAAGAACCACCGGACAAATCCTGAAGCTTACTGGAAATCAGAGGGCCGAACAGAGCCGCAGGAATAAGGCAGAAATTAGCTACGCTGAAATTTACAGGATAATTCTCTGAACCAAAGAAACCATTTATTACGGCCGAAGTCAACGCAGGAGACCCACCATAGCCGATTCCTATCAGCATCAACCCAAGGAAAATAAGCAAGATGCCAGTAGTCATCGCACCACAGAACAATACGGATCCACCAAGAAGCATAATAAGGCTGTTGCACATCATCGACTTATGACGGCCTATTTTGTCAAATAAAGTTCCCATGGTTACGCGTCCTGCACCATTGAATATGGAAACTGCCAGCCCAAATACAGCAGAAGCCCCGAAAGCTACTGCAATGGTGGCAGCACTGTTGATTATCATAAGTCCTGCTGCACTTATGATGGTGAACCAAAGGAATGCAACCCAAAAGGCAGGTGTTTGCAACATTTGGCCTACCGTATATTCCCTCCGTTTCTCCTTACAGCCATTTTCCGATCCACTAGCAGCATCAGAAACTTCAGCAGATACTGCAGCAGGCATCCGAATGAAAAAAGATCCGATTGCAAGGACAATTGCAATCAGGATAGCCAGCCTAAAGAAGGTAGCAGTAAGCCCGATTATCCCGATCACAGCATTTACCACACTTCCAAGCAACAGACCACCAAGGCCAAATCCCATCAATAGTATTCCTGAAGCAAGACCCATATTGTCAGGAAACCATTTTGTCACGGTGCTGATGATCGAATTATACGCCATGCCGACGCCTGTTCCACAGCATATTCCATAGAAAACATACAGTTTTTGCAAACTTGTCCCCGGAACAGTCGCATCTATCGTCGAAACCATCCAGAAACCGACAAGCAGCAACCCTGCCGCTATCAATACGATATATCTTCCCTGCAGAATATTCCTCAGCTTGCCGCTGAAGGATCCCCCCAAGCAGAAAAAAATCATCGATATCGTAAATGTCATTGAAATCTGTGTAGCAGTCCACCCCGGGAACATAGCTTTCAGCGGTATCCTGAAAATAGACCACGCATACAACAATCCCAAGCACAGAAGCATAACCGTACCTACCGTCAGGTATACCCACCGTTTTGCAGAAGTTCTTTCCATATTTTCCTTACATCCTCTACGTTTTTTCAGCACCTCTGTGCTGTATATGTTCTTCCTTCGCACAACATACCGAACATTCCAGAAAGATCAGGGAAACAGTAGTAGATATACAAACAGGTAAAGCTAATTTTCCCCCTGCAAGCAGAAGTTTCTGCAACTTTTTCGGAAAAATTTCGTACTTGCAACAGATTATTTTACCATTTGCCGAGTCCCCGATGAACAGCAACAGTAAATCCAGAAAGCACCAGCTGCCGCTACTTTCCAGATTACAGGCAGTCCCCATCCGACATGGAAGACAGTGTATGTACAATCAATTCTGATGTCTAGAATACCAATCAGATCATATTGTATCCAATGACAATATAGTTTTAAGACACAGGACTGCAAAATTACACTGTTCCAAAATCAAAGCATAAGAAAACAACCTCTACAGGATATTAAGGAATTACCACTTTCTGCCATCGCCACAAAAGGTCCCTGGCAATCAGAAAAACAAAATATTCTCTGAACAACATACCTATTTTTTACTGAGAGTTACTGCTTGTAGCAGATGAAGACCCGATGTCAGCCAATAGTTAAGAAACGATTACACGCTGGCTATATCCACAAAATAATTACCTATAACATATAAAATAAATGATAACAAATCAAACATATGAACAACTTTTTCAAATAGGAGAAAGCTCCTTAGTCCGCCGTATGCAGACAATTTGGAAACAGAAGATCCTTCTTACCGCTACATTCTCCACAAACGTCCGAAGCATAGACAATACGATCCACGTTTCCTCTTTCTGCCATCAGAAAACAAATTCCATAGCCATGATGGAACTACACAGCAGGATGCAAAAACAAACGGCATCATGACAGTACTTTCTCCTATACACATAACATTACCATTATGAATATATGCTGTAATTGATATTACACAGCAAGCAAAACGCGACCTACACTTATTAGCAGAAAGGATAGAGAGATGGCAAGAAGTCCGATCGATTTCTTCATCCAAAAGAGTACAGCCACAGTCCGGAACATATGTAATTCTTCCATTTTACCTATCCGATTCCAACGGAAAGTTTTTTGACAAGATTGCAAAAGTAATAGTACTTAAAAGCAAAGGGTTCCTGTTTGAAATCCTTGTTCTTGATGTTTCAATGATAAGGAGGCTTTGTATGGCTTTTGATTTCAATATAATGAGGTCATTGATTTACGTGGATGTCGTCAAGGAAGAGTATCGGGTAAAATTGCAACACTGGCTTTATGCACACCATATCCCGGAAAGCATTTCACACTTTTCTCCATATGTGACGAAATATGCATTCTACAATGCACTTCCCAGTCCTGACAAAGAAGAAAGATTCGGGACTGTAAGAATGCAGATGACAGAACATTATTGGCTTGTCGATGAGAATCTTCCTGAAATGGCCTGTCGGACTCTGAAGGAATACTTCCCTATCGATGTCCTGAAATGGCAAGGAACTGTTCCCGAAGATACTCCCGAAGAAAATCTCACAGGTGATGAAGCCAGAAGATCAGGCAAGGGTACGGCACATCCGTTTGTCTTTGCTTTCGTCCCCGTCTGTTGGGAAAATGATTTGAAAGGTAAAGGACGTACTATTGAAGATGGGCCAAATTACAGATGGCAGTTCATGCTTTCTTATCCGGAAGGGACGACAAAGCAAGAAGGGGACAAATGGTTCTTCGATGAAGTCATTCCTTATTTCCAAAAAAGCAACAAAGCAAATAGGATATTGTCAAGTTCAGTCAGGCAGGAAATCGACAACTGTCCTTATTCACGTGTTACTGAGATTTGGTTTGATGGTCCGGAAGAATGGAAAGCCGTAGCAGTAGATGGTTCCAAATGCATCAGGAAACCTGAATGGGCCCAGACGACAAGTTTCCCTTATCTTCATCCGTTCCTGAACTTCACCGGTATATTCCTGGCAGATTATGTAAGTTCCGACAATCTGACGCAATATCATGGGTATCTGACCCTACGCTAGAAAAGCCAGGAGATATTTCTTTTGATTTCTTGGAAGAAGTATCTCCTGATATCAGAAAATTTTCTCGCAGACAGTCAACAAGAATAATCATACACCAGTTTTTTCTCCCTCGGCCACAACTTCCAAGCAATTTGCTACAGAGGGGAAAAATCAGACAACACAGGCTTCTGTAAGGTATACCGACTTACCTATGCAGGTCATATTCAGGAGTTTTCATCACCTAGATAGATACAGGGAGGAATTATCACTATGGCTATGTCAAAGTTACTGATCATACATAATCTCAAGGATTTCAATGCATTGCCGGCACTTGAACGCTGGTTCAGGCGTTATCACGTACCAGAAGTACTTACTCAATACCCTTGGACAAACAGATATCTTCTCTACCGAGTCATTCCAGAACCGGACGGAGCAGAAAGATTTGGATTTTTCAACTATCGCGTACATGAAAACTGGGTTACTGGAAGTGAAAGCCGTCGTGGAGAAAGAGGACTGCTTTCCATGACACAGCAACCTTATCCTGATGCAATGGATGCCATTGTTGTAAACATGCCGGCAGAACCTACAGATGACTTCCTGGGTTCTGACTTACATTTCGATGACCATACGATTCTTCGTTGGGTATGCGTATTCCGTTATCCTGACGGGGCCGACATTGACAAGGCAGATGATTGGTACCTGAACGTACATGTACCTGAAATGAAGAAAACCCCTGGCCTTAACCGATACTTCAGTACAAAGGCTTATATTTCTGAAAAATCACCGTTGCCGCAGGGTGACTCATTCAAAAAACACATGGACCTGTTCTATCGACAGTGGCATAGGGTAACTGAACTTTGGTTCGATGACAGCAATAGCTGGAAGAATGGTATCATCGGCAATCTTCCGAAGCTGACAAGACCTTCCTGGGCAACAGACGGTAACTATCCGTTCATTATCCCCGGCAGTGAATTCATTTCAACGTTCATCCTTGAAAAACCAGACAATGATTTCATCAAAGAAAGAAGCAGCCTTTATTTCTAACAATCGGGCTGAACAATTCAACAGAATATGGCTCAGCCAAGAAATATGTTGATAATCAGCATAACAAACTGACATAAGTAAGGAGAAGTATGAATTATGGCAGAAGAAAAAACAATGTATCCTAGGTACAGATGGTTTGTCTGCTTTGTAATGTTTATTGTCATAGCTGTAAATGCCGGGCTTGTTCTTATCGGCCCGGCCCCATTGGTAGGAGAAATATCAAAGGCAACACAAATTCCAATCGGAACGGTAACATCCGTAATGATGTCTTCATTTACCTTTTTTGTTTTCCTAGGTTGTATTTCATCAGCTTTTCTGATTGATAAGATCGGAGTTGCAAAAGTCTTTATCATCGCTTCTGCCCTGACGACGGTAGGGGCAGTCCTTATGCCGACAATGGGGAACTCATTGGGAGGAATCCTTTTCCTGAGGCTTCTGCAAGGCCTTGGAGCCGGACTTTGCATGGCCACCCCTGCACAATTGTCCAGTGAATGGTTTTCACCTGACCAAAGAGGCATTGTCATGGGAATATTCGGAGCCAGCATAGGCATAGGTACTGCCATCGGATCAAGTATCTTCCCTGCAATCTTCAATTCAGTAGGAAGCTGGACAGCAACGATAGCATGGAGCGGTGTTGCTACGATATGTGCATTGATCCTTTCCTTGGTCTTTTTCTTCGGACCCCAGGTATCAAGGCAAAAGAAACAAGACAAGACAACAGATGCACAAGCAGCCACAATTGCTGATGGTAATGAAACCTTCAAGAAAATTCTCAGGGAATCCTCTTTCTGGATTTTCCTGGTCATAACATTCATCTTCTCATGGATCCAGCAAGGTTACAGCAGCTTTATCCCCGGCTACCTTGCAGTAAAGCAACCCATGGGACTAGGCTTGGGTTCACAGACAGGAGGACAGCTTTTCTCCTATTATTCATTGGCCTTTACTGTCGGGGGCTTGGTCGGTGGATTTGCAAGCAGTCTGCTTTTCAAGAACAAATTGAAAATCGGCATAGCTTTTGCCTATATCCTGTCAGGACTCTTCAACATTTCCGTACTGCTCCCGGATATCGGCTCCCACTCTGTTCGTCTGAGCATATTCCTGATAATTGCAGGCTTCTTCCTTGCATGGGCCAATGTAATGACATTTGCTTATCTGACTGAGTGTTTCCCTGCCAATGTCATGGGCAAGACCGGTGGATTGGTGCAGGGAGGTGGTATACTCGGTGCACCAATAGGCATTTCAATCGGAGCTCTGCTTCTCAACAGCAACGGTAGCTACACTGCTACCCTCCTGATTTTCGGAGTACTTGGTCTGCTGGGTTTTATCTGTTCTTTCTTACTGAAAAAATCAAGGACAGTCTCACAGACAAAAGCCTGACTGGCAACATAAAAACGGTGTACGAAAGCACACCATCGGGAAAAAACAAGATGAATACTATTTCTTTATATATGCACCACGTAGGGATGTTTGTCTCCGACTTGGATACAAGCATCTCATGGTGGAAACGCATGTTTGGTTTTTCACTGGTAAAAAAAGGCAACAATAGACTTCCAGGACAGGGTATCGTATCCATTGCATGGATTGAGAACCCGAATCACTCATGTTATCTCGAACTGTTCCAATATGACGGGCTGAAACCGTTTACCATGGAAAACTATTTCGGCACGCTGGGAACAAAACATATCGGTTTATATGTAAGGCACGAGGATTTCCTCAATCTGAAAGCACATCTGAAAGCCGAAGGTGCCAATATTGTAGTTGATACACGCTGGCCCAATGACCAGTTTGGAGATTTGATCGAACCACTGCCGGCCACAGCAGATCCGAAAGAATCATCAGGTGTCATCTTCATTACGGATCCTGATGGAATATGGATAGAAATCATGGAAGAATATTATCCGGGCATAGGCCCAACCAGATCAAAGATACTTTTGTAAAAATTACCGCTATAGACAATTCATTTATAGCAGAGATAGGTCGTACTTTTGCGTTGTCCATAGCTATGCTATCTGATTCATTATCACGGCACTGACAACAATAGTTTTTCCTGCCAGCATAAGAGTACACTGGTCATATCGTACATACACAAATTACTTCAGCATATACATTTCATCTAAAAATCCTTTTTCTCTGACAAGAAGGAACTTAGCCTGTCTACAGAAAGAACATCCTGTGTCCAAGGACAAGAATCTATCCTGATAATTCGCTTGCAAGCTCTTGGCTTGCAGGTTATCATGAAAAAGTAGATCCACAGTGACTACCCATGCAGGAGGAACGACAATGGACGAGCACAACAAGGCGTGCTTCAAGGCAAACGCCATGGAAACGATTGAAAACCTGAAAAAAAATCAAATTACTGCTTACTATGTTGAAGACAAGCAACAGGCAGTACAAAAAGTCACATCATTGCTGAAAGCAGGAGAAACCGTCAGTGTCGGAGGGTCGATGACATTATTTGAAACAGGAATCATCGATCTGCTGCGCAATGGAACCTATAAATTCCTTGACCGTTATGAAAAAGGACTGACAAAAGACCAAGTGAACGAAATCTATAGGAAAAGTTTCTATGCTGACACATACCTTGCCAGTGCAAATGCCGTGACAAGGCATGGTGAAATACTTGAAGTCGATGGCAACGGCAATAGAGTCGCAGCAATTACATGGGGTCCGAAACAGGTTATCCTTGTCGTCGGCATAAACAAAATTACACAGGACCTGAGCAGTGCGGTAGAACGGGTCAAGAATATTGCGACCCCTTCAAATACCAGACGGCTCAAAGTTGATACTTTCTGCATGAAGCATGGACATTGTATCAGCCCATACTGTGACGCACATAATCTGATGGCTTTGTCTGCAGGCAGTTGTCCTGACAGCATCTGTTCAATCAGTACGGTCTTTTCCCACCAGTTGCATGCAGGCAGGATCAAAGTCATCATTGTCGGTGAACAGTTAGGTTATTGAGACAGGAGGAAAAAATGAAAGACTTCATCTACTATGCTCCCACAAAAGTCATATTCGGCAAAGACGTGGAATTACAGGCAGGGGCACAGCTGAAAGCATTCGGGGCAAAAATAGTCCTGGTACACTATGGTTCCGAACGGATTGTAAAGAACGGACTCATGGACCGAGTGCTGGAAAGTATCCGCAAAGAAGGAATCAAGACTGTGGTATTCGGTGGTGTCACCGCAAATCCAAAGCTATCACTGGTAACAGAGGCAACTGAATTTGCTCGAAAACATAATGTTGACTTCATTCTGGCCATCGGTGGAGGATCTGTCATAGATTCCGCAAAAGCAATCGGGTATAGCCTTGCAGACAATGAAAAAGGAAATGTCTGGGATTTCTATGCAAAGACACGGACACCGAAGGGATGTATTCCCATCGGTACGGTGCTGACCATTGCGGCAGCAGGTAGCGAAATGAGTGACAGCAGCGTCATTACCAATGACCATCTGCATCTGAAAAGAGGCTATAGCAGCCAATATGCCAGATGCAGGTTCGCTTTGGAAAATCCGGCACTGACAGTTACCGTACCTCCTTACCAAAGTGCCAGCGGCGCCTTTGACATAGTCATGCATACCCTTGAGAGATACTTCTTCAATGGACCGAGAACCAGTCTTACCGATGAGTTGGCAGAAGGCCTGATCCGATCAGTCTTCAAGGCCATCAGACAAGTCCTTGACAACCCGAAAGACCTGGATGCCCGGGGCAACCTGATGTGGGCCTCATCCCTTGCTCATAACGATTTGATGCAATGTGGCAACGGTACAAGAGGTGACTGGGCCTGCCATCAGTTCTCCCATGAACTAAGCGGTATGTTTGACAGTGCCCATGGAGCATCCATTGCAGCAGTCTGGACACACTGGGCATCCTATGTGTACAAGGAAAACCCCAAAGCTTTTGCACAGCTCGGTAATCGCACCTTTTCCATTGCTCCTTCAGGAGACATAGAGGAAGATGCACGCAATACGATCAAAGAAATGAAACATGTCATCGAAAGTATCGGCTTGCCGACAGACCTGCATCATCTGCTAGGCAAGACCCCGACTGATGAGGAAATCGAATTGCTAAGTGAACGGTGTTCGTTTAATGGGACGAGGACCATTGGAAATATCAAGAAACTGGATAAGGAAGACATCAGATCCATCTATCGTTCTGCCAGATGAACACAGACGAACAAAGGCCCTGTTGAGGGGCCTTCGTTTTGTCCAAAATCGTGCAGGCATATCAGAAGTTACTTTCCAATTTCTCCGGGTCAACATAAATTTCGACTTTACCACATTGGGGGCAGACGGCTGCCTTGACATAATTCAAAGACAAGCCACAGATACCTTCCTTTTGGATAAAGAGGCTATTCTTATCCTGTCCTTTCAGTTCATATCCCTCGACAAGTTCAGTACCACATCTTGTACATAACCTTTTCATATATGTTTCCTCCATTTCCTTACTTATAGCAAAGTAAAAAGTACTCTCCCTCAGTCATTTCCAGTGCCGACAAGGTCGGCTTTTTCTTCATTATGCTGTAGCGCAACCTCCTCAGCCAGCTGCCGCTGCGAATTCAAATTTGCAGAAGAATAGACGGAAAATGAATTACTGAACGGATTGACAAAGGCTTCAGGTTTTTTTTCTTCCTTGGTCACTTTCGATGCCTTCGCGTCTACGGTCTTGTTCAGTTCTTGAATTTCCTTTCCTGCGCAGGCTTCGAAGCAAACAGTTGATAATATAAGGACCACAAGCAAGCCAACCCATCTTACTTTCATGTTCCACTTCCTCCTGTCTAGATAGTACTCAAGATAACACTCAAAGGTCAAATCTCTTGCAGATATATTTTCCCTTATATCTCATCTTCACGTATCAACTATAGCACTCAGGAAACAGTCAGCCTGCTGACAAGGAAAACTACAGGTATTTTACCAGGTCCTTGTAGGGAGACTGACGTATATAGCTCTCACAAAAACTATCCTTCGACACAAAAACTGACTGAAGCCGTTCACATCCATCAAGAAAGTTACTGCCGATAGCTTTGACTGAAGCCGGCAAGGCTATGGTCTTCAAGCTTTTGCAGTTCTTGAGGGCTTTGTCACCGATTGATTCCACCCCTTCAGGCAGTTCAAGATTCTGCACGGAACTACATTCCATGAAAGCCCCCTCACCTATTGTCTTCAGACTCCCTGGCAACTTTAAATCACGCAAAGAGATGCAGGAAGAAAAAGCAAAGTTTCCAATTGATTCCAATTCAGGTGGCATGATAACGGACGCCAATGACGAACAACCATGGAAAGTCATTTCAGCAAGATCCCTCAGGTCATCAGGCAACCGTACTTCCGTAAGTGCAGCACAATCTGTAAACATATCATCACCCATCAGATGCAGTCCATCTGGCATACGTACCGACTTCAAGGTTGCACAGCCTCTGAAGGCTGCTTTTCCTATAGTCATACAGCCCTGCGGTATCTCAATTTCTTCAAGTGACAGACAATTTACAAAAGCCGTTTCGCCTATCGTGCGGAGAGTCGACGGCAATTTGAGTTTCTTCAGTTCCGTACACTCTGCGAAGCAACTCTCTCCTATTTCTTCCAATGTCTCAGGAAGGACAACTTGTTCAAGTTTAGAACAATAGGCAAACATCAAAGAAGAAAGCTGATGCAAGGAAGATGGTAAACTGATTTGGGAAAGAGATGTACATCCTGCAAATACGGAACTTCCGACCTCGGACAGCCCATCCTCCATATCCACCCGCTTGAGTTTCGTGCATTTTTCAAATGCAGCCTTTTCTATGCATTTCACTTCCTTGGGAATAATGATATTTTTCAGCTTTGATTTCTTGAATGCTTTCTCCTTTATGATATCCACACTTCCATTGAACTTTACTTCTTTAAGTGTCTTGTTTTTCTTGAAAGCACCGGGTTCAATGCTGGTAATATCAGGAGGAATAGTAAAGACCTTGTCATTTCCATCCTTAGGATATTTGACAAGTACCTGCATTGTCTTATCATAGACAACACCCTTGACCCGGACAAAGCAGACACCGTCTTTAAATACATATTTCAACTTATGCTCCTTGACCATATGATAGTCGAAAAATCATTCTTCATCATCCCAATAGGTATCAAACTGTCCCCAGAAGGGATCAAAAGAGGTCTCGACACAAGCAGAACAATAATAATCCGCCTGCCAATTCTCAGGGATCAGCCCATCTTTCGGATCATAGAAAGAAAGGACAGCTTTTTCACCCTTGCTTGTCCTGATACCTTGGGCATCCAGTTCCTGCTGTGTAAGACCACATTTTGCACAGCAACATTGCCGTTCGTCATTCATCTCTGGTACACCTAAAAAAACAGACATGAGGTAACGCTTTACCCTCATGTCTGTCCCTATATCTTACATACACAATTACTCTGAAAACAATTGCAAGACTTCTTTGGCACTCTTGCATTGCTCAAGCATACGTCTGAAGACCTGACTGGAACAACTACGTGCTATCGCAGCCAAAACTTCAACATGGGCAGAGGCAGCACTTACTGGCGCCACTACCAGAAAGAAGAGCCTGCTTTTCAGGTTGTCAGGAGAATCAAAGTCAATCGGCACCCTTGAGACCCCAACGGCAAGACAGATTGAATCAACTGCCTCACTCTGGGCATGTGGAATACAGATCCCTTTCCCAATGCCAGTAGAACCTAAGGATTCCCTATCCAATACCGATTGCAGGACAGCATCTTTCTGTTTTGCATCAAGACCCTTCCCTGCCGCAAGGACACCCACAAGTTCTTCAAGGACACCGGCCTTGTCAGTAGCTGAAAGAGGTACCTTGATCAAATCCTCTCTCAGAATATCCACCAAATTCATTTTGTATGCTCCTTCCCAGTCTTATTCGTCAAAGCTATTCCAGACATCTTCTTCATCCCTGACAAGCATGACAGGACACGTTACGGTCCTTACCATACGGTCAGTTTCACTATTGAGATCATCAAGTCGGCTACGGATAGTTGACATACCACCAAGGACCAGAAGATCTATTCCGTTTTCCTTGATATAATCACGGACAATCCTATGCGCCGACCCCTCTTCAGTGATACATGATATAGCAACATTCTTCATTTTTGCAAGCTTTGTTGCATGCTTCAGATATCTTTCTGCATCCTTATGCAAATCCCTTTGATAGGCAGATCGCTCTGAGTCAATAAAAATACCGGATTTAACCAGTTCTGACAATGCCCGAGTATTGACGACATACATGGCATCAAGCTTTGAGGCATCTTGCTTAGCTAGCAAAATGGCATACATGACAGCCGACAAGGAATCTTCGGATCCATCAACATAAACCATGATGTGCTTGAACGGTACGCTCATTTTCCAACCTCCCTTGGAACAGGTTCCACGACTTTTGCCATGGTCAGCTTCTTTCCGCTTTTTCTGCGATCGGCAGCCAGACGTTCCTTTTCCATCCGATCCTTGACATTCTTGAGAAGAATGAAACTTTCCCTCTCACTTTCCTCAATCCTACCCTTCATGTATTTGATGGTTTCTTCTGTCTCAGGAATTGAAATCTTGTCAAGCGCATTTACCTTCCTGATCGTCTTCTTGACTTCCCTGCTCAGCCGCATGATTGAGACCTTCAGTTCAGCAAGGCGTCCCATCAGTTCAAGGCTTTCAGAAAACCGCTGGATACCCAGTTCAGCAAGCAAAGTGGCACTCTCTTCGGAAAAATAGGGCCCATGATCCTCAAAAGTCGTATCCACGACAGGAACAGACACACCCATCACCTTGCGGCTTTTTACTTCAATGGTATATTCAATGTTGGTAGCACCACTGAGATTGCCTACTTTCAGCCTTCCCATCTCCATGATAGCCCGTCGTAAGGTATCCCACGCAGTATCAAGGGACTTGTCGACACGGGTCTGGTAGTCAACAGCTTGGTCAACCAGCGCCAGTAGTTCAGACACAAGAATCTGCCGTTTCTGGTCAAGCAACTCATAGCCGAGTTTTGCAAACTTCAGGTTACCTTCCAGTTTCATCAGATTGCTCCGAGTAGGAGCTAACTTGTTGTCCATCTACTCTTCTGCCTCCACCCAGTGTTCTTCGATCTCATCTTCACTCAATCGCTGCAATTCTTCAGCAGGCAAATAGCCAAGGGCCTTCCAGCCGATGTCCAGAGTTTCCTCAATCGAACGGTTTTCATCAAATCCCTGGTTGATGAAATGCTTCTCAAAATAATCACCGAACTTGATATACTGCTTGTCAATCGGAGTCAGTTCTTCTTCACCGATGACAGAAGCCAGGTTCCTGACATCCTGCACATGGGAATACGAGGCAAAGAGCTGGTTTGACAGATGGGGATGGTCAGCCCTAGTCATTCCTTCTCCGATACCGTCTTTCATAAGTCGAGAAAGTGACGGAAGAGGATTGATCGGCGGATAAATCTCTGCAGCATGCATCGATCTGTCAAATACGATCTGTCCCTCGGTAATATATCCGGTCAAATCGGGAATAGGATGCGAAATATCATCATTAGGCATGGAAAGGATAGGCAATTGGGTAATGGAACCGGTACTACCTTCTACCTTACCTGACCGTTCGTACAACTCAGCCAAATCAGAATACAAGTATCCGGGATAACCTTTCCTTGATGGGATTTCGCCTCTGAGTGTCGAAATTTCACGGATTGATTCACAGTAGTTCGTCATGTCGGTCATGATGACAAGCACCTGCTTGTTTTTCTCAAACGCAAGATACTCTGCCAATGTCAGAGCTGTACGTGGTGTAATTGTCCTTTCAATGGAAGGATCATCTGCCAGTGAAAGGAAAAGTGCCACATTACCGATTACCCCGCTATCCTCAAAGGAAGAAATGAAGTATCTGGCTACATCATACTTGACTCCCATGGCGGCAAAGACAATGGAAAAATCATTGTCACTGCCCCGTACGGTAGCTTGACGTACAATCTGAGCTGCAAGCTCATTGTGTTCCATGCCATTGCCACTGAAGATCGGCAGTTTCTGTCCCTGAATCAAAGTAGTCATACCATCAATGACAGAAATACCTGTCTGGATGAAATTCCTCGGATAGAGACGGGCCGTTGGGTTGATCGGCTCGCCGTTGACACTTCTGTCCTCGGCACCTTGGGGAATGGGAGAACCATCCCTGCTCTGTCCCAAGCCGTTCATGACTCTTCCAAGCATACCCTCTGACACCGGCAATGTAAGCGGATGTCCCATGAAATGCATGCCTGTCCCCGGCATGGTCAGTCCACTGGTCCCCTCAAACACCTGTACACATACTACATCATCACTGGTATCAAGTACTTGTCCTGACCTTCTTGACCCATCAGGAGCAATGACCTCAACAAGTTCCCCATATCCGATAGGATGGGTATTCCTCATATACACAAGGGGGCCGTCGATCTTACTGGCTCCCAGATACTCCCTGCCGGCCAGCAAAGCCTTATCAAGACTTTCATTCTTCTTCATAAATGCCTCCAAGCTTGTCAATGCTACGTTCAAGTTTCAGTTCCAACTTGTCTATCTGGGAAACATCATCATTGGGAACAACGGATTTCATCTTCTGGATATCCTGCACAGCCTGCAGTCTTCTCAGCTTGATCAAAGGAACACCCTTCTTGATGGCCTCACTGCCCTTCTCCCAGTACGTAACGATGCACTGCAGCATCTTGACCTGCTTCGCAACAACACAATACCGGTCAATCTTATCAAAGGCATTCTGCTGCAGGAAAGCATTCTTGAATACACTGCACACTTCAATGATGAAGTTCTGGGAATCCGGCAGGGCATCTGCACCGACCAGCTTGACGATCTGCTGCAGCCGGACTTCCCTCTGGAGCAATTCCATGATAATCTGACGGTTTTTCTGCCACGTATCATCACTGTGAGAATTCCACCAGTCTTTCACATCAAGCAGATATTCACTGTAGCTGTCAATCCAGCTGATAGCCGGATAATGCCTTGCAGAAGCCAAAGCACGGTCCAACCCCCAGAAACAACGCACAAAGCGCTTGGTATGCATAGTAACAGGTTCACTGAAATCACCGCCAGGAGGAGAGACTGCTCCAATTACGGAAACGGATCCCTCTTCTTCACCGAGCGTCTTCATCAGACCTGCACGTTCATAGAACTCTGCAATCCTCGTTGCAAGGTAAGCAGGGAAGCCTTCTTCTGCAGGCATCTCTTCCATACGTCCGGAAAGTTCACGGAGAGCTTCTGCCCATCGTGAGGTAGAATCTGCCATGACTGCCACGGCATAACCCATGTCCCTGTAGTATTCAGCCATGGTAATTCCCGTATAAATGGAAGCTTCACGTGCTGACACCGGCATATTGGATGTATTTGCTATAAGAATTGTGCGTTCCATCAGGCTTTTGCCATTTTTCGGATCAATAAGCTGTGGAAACTCACGCAGGACATCTGTCATTTCATTCCCGCGTTCTCCACAACCGATATATACGATGAGGTCAGCATCACACCACTGTGCAATAGCATGTTGGGTCATCGTTTTTCCAGTTCCGAATCCGCCGGGAATGGCGACCGTACCACCTTTTGCAAGCGGGAACAGGGTATCGATTACCCTTTGACCTGTTATCAACGGTGCATGGAACGGCAACCTATTCTTTACAGGCCTAGGCTTTCGTATGGGCCATTTCTGTATCATGGTTACCTTGAAATCGGTACCTTTGGTCTGAGAAATGGTAGCAATGATATCCTCGACGGTATAATCACCTTCTTCTACGATGTCGGTAACGATCCCATCAGATGCCGTAGGCGGTACCATGATCTTGTGGACAATCGTCGTAGTTTCCTGTACGGTTCCCAGCATATGTCCAGCAGCAATGGCATCACCAGGCTTGGCAACAGGTACAAAATGCCATTTTTTCTTATGGTCGATACCATCAAAGGAAAGTCCTCGGGAAATAAACGTACCGCTGGCTTCCTCAAGCTTCTCAAGTGGTCTCTGTATGCCATCATAGATTGAACCGATAATCCCAGGCCCGAGTTCTGCACACAGCGGCATACCTGAACCATAGACATTATCGCCGGGACAAATTCCCGTTGCATCTTCATATACTTGGATGGTTGCTTCAGTATCAAACAGCTTGACGACTTCACCGATCAAGCGTTGTTCACCGACCCTGACCAATTCAAGCATTTCAGCATCCGTAACGTCAGTAACAGTGATGACAGGACCATTGACGCGTTTAATGTGTCCAATTACTCTTGTGGGCATGAGCCCTCCTGCACGGCTACTTTCAGATCGCGGTCGAAGCGACGCATACGCACATCGACCTGGTTGTTGAACGAAATCTTGCCATTAAGGGAAGTAGCCACAACCCCTGGAGCAAGCAAACGTCGGGAATCAAGTTGCAATGCAATTGTCAGATCATATTTGTCCAAAGCCATTTTCTCAACTTTTCTGAGCATTTCCTCATTCACCGGTGTCGAGATACAAAAGGAAATCTTAGCCTTGTCAAGACCAAGGCCAAGTACTGCCTCCAGAATCCATGAGCAAAGCACTGCTTCGCCTTCTTTCCCTTGCAGCGTGCTGAGTACTTTTTCCCGCACATTTTCCAAAAGCTGGGTATACCTTCGATTGAGAATCTCAAGCTGCACTTTCCGGGCAATACTTCTTTTTGAAGCTTCAAGCTTCAACCCTTCGGTTGCAACTCTACCTGTATAGGACTTTTCTTCCAACATTACATCGTGCTTTGACTTTTCCACTGCATCTGCAATGATCTGGTCAGAGCGTACTTGGGCATTCTGTATGATTTTTTCAGCCTTTTTCTGGGCTTGTGCAGTTATGCCTCCCAACAATCCATTGTCCGTGTTCACAACATTTCTCCATTCATAAACTTATGCCAATTGCATCATTCACAAGCGAACGCAGATCTTTGCTCTTCTCCCCGCCAGGTCCCGGAATGACAACCACCAGAGGAAATGTCTCGGTAAAAAGATATTTGTCGACGATGGAACTGATCATATCCGCTACCGGTTGCGTAATGATGATTATCCCATTGTTCGTATCGCTGATGGCTTTGTCCCAAGCAGCCTTGGCCTGCGTAGGATCAGTCGCCTGCATGCCGAAGACTCCGACCAAAGAAAAGCCAAGTACGGTGTCTTCGTCACCGATGACAAAATACTGCATGGAAGTTATACGTGTCCCAGAATCATCAACGCAATGATGAAACCGAAGATGACAAGACCTTCGGCCAGTGCGATGAAGATCAAAGCCTGTGAGGCAATCTCAGGTTTCTCGCTGATTGCACCCATAGCAGCTGCTCCGACATGTGCAATGGCAAAACCTGCAGCAATAGCGCCACAGCCGAATGAAATAGCTGCAGCCAGACAGACTATACCGACACTGCTTGATGCAGCTGCGGTTGTAGTTCCAGCTGCAAACGCACCAGGGGCAAAGAGAAATCCTGATGCAATCAGCATAAGGAAAGTGGCAATGAATGAAAGTGAAACTTTTCTCTTAAAAGCAATTTTGGTCATGATTGACCCTCCTGTCATTACTATGATCGATCCTTGGACCGCAAGCTAACCGGTGAGTATGCAATCCCAGTACCGTTGAAAAACTTAGTAAAGAATTCGTAGTAGTTGAGCCTCAAGGCTTGAATGCCTGTGCTCAGCCCCTCCAAAGCGATGACCAGCGCATTGCCGGCCACCAATATGGCAATACCACCTATGGAATGAAGCCCTGGTATTTCTGCCAGGCTTTCAAAGGCACCCATCAGACTGACATGGGCAATACCTAGCCCTGCCACACGGAAAAACGAAAGGGTATTTGACAGATAGCCGGTAAATGTCTCCAGCAATTCGATGAGCCACATCATCAGGGCATTGGCAAGGAACGGCCCGAAGGGCTGTACTACCTTCCCAGCTTTCCTGTCAAGGATATATTCAAGAGGCCTTCTGGCCAACATACCCAAGGCTGCGGCAAGCAGAACCCATGCAATCCATGGATCTGATGGGAATGACTTGAAGCCACTGTAGGTATAACTGAAACCAATATAAAGCCCGACTATGTAGATAGCCACACCACTGAAGCCCTGACGGTCAAAGAAAAGTTTAATCCAATTCTTTTTCCTTATGAGATTGGTCCAGTTGATGCCTAATCCGACAAAAATGACAATAAGTCCATAGTAAATTGAAATTCCCAGGATATCATAGATATTCTGTACAGGTGTACCTGGCAAAGGATGTCCCATGACCACCGAATGGTAATTGAACCACAAGGCCGGGACCGGAAATCCGAAATTCGATCCAAAAAGTATTCCTCCGATAATAGAAGCAATACCGACATATTCAATCAGCGTACATACGCTGCGGGGGATGATACCATCCTTCATCTCAGGATGCTTGCTGTAGAGACGTCCGGTCAGCCACCCGATCAGCAGTATGACTATGCCTTGCCCGATATCAGCAAACATCAACAGGAACATCGTCATGTAGGCTACAGCAACGAAAGGTGTCGGATTGACCGTGCCATATTCCGGTGTACCATAGTTCCTTACAATTCTCTCAAACGGCCGAAGGACTGCAGGGCTTTTCATTGCAACAGGAACCGTTTCCCGAGGAACTTCATTCACTTCCGTCCAATCAATGATGCATTGTCCGTTGCTGGACGTCTCAATTGCAGCCTCAACCTTATCTGCCAGGTATGAAGGGACCCAGCCGGAAAAAAGAGTCGTATTCTTGGTATAGGAAAAATAAGAACGGATCTGGTCACTCAACTCATGCAGACGAAGGTTGCACCACATGACTGTCAGTTCCTGCTCATGCTCTCCGATCTTATCTGCGACCTGCTGTTCCAGTTCCGTTTTCTTTGCAATGGCATCCTCAATACGCTTGTCCAGATTGGCTTTGACCCTCTCATCGCCTTCCTGCTGCACAATGCGGTCAGCAGATTCAGTCCAACCGAAGACTTCCATGGCATCTGAAACATTCTGCGCATCCCGGCGTAAAGTCATCGTGGCAATATGTCCATCCTTTTCACTGATGACTGCCCCATATTCGCCCAGTCGTTTCTTCAAGGCATCAAGATTGCCAGTAATGGTTCCGACTCTGATATCAACATAATCATTCTGCCCTTCCTGGAGGTACCTGCGCATTTCCGTAAGGCTCTGCTCAAGTTGGCTGTACGTTTTCTGTTGGTCTTTCAATGTACCAAGTGAACGGGAAAGCTTGTCAAGCTGGGCACGGTAGTCCTTCAGATCCAATGATGTCATTTCCTTGACATCCAATTGGGAACTGCTCGGGACAGGCCGTCCTCCTTGCCTGAGCAGGTTGCCGATCCTGTGACGTGTATCAATGATACCAGCCTTGCTGACATTGGGATTCCTGTGAGAAAGCTTTGCCAGTTGACTGGGGGGAAGATTCTTTATCTGGACGAAATCCAAGGCACCCAGTTCCAACAGAGCCTTGATGACTTCGTCGCTACACTCTTCCAAAACCACAGCCGTAATCATCCGCATATCTTCGGTAAAGAGACTCATGATGCATTCCCCTTGTTGCCATCATCGGCAATGCCATAGTATTTTGCACCCAAAATGCCACAGACCATACTGTATTGTGCTTCCTTGAAGTAAAAATAGGCCAGTGCAACCCCAATGGTAAAAGGATTGCCTTCCAGGCATCTGATAGCCAAGGCTTTCCTCCTTTCTACAAGAAAATGCTCTACCATCCGTGTCTGCTCAATCAAAGGAACAAGCTTGTTGTCGACGACACCTTTTTCCTGGACAGTCTTTGCCAAATCAGGATAACGTCCCTGCAACAGAGCCTGGGCATCCCGTGCATCTTTCTTTTGATCTATATAGTTCTGCACACCCTTATCTCTGTAAACCGTGCCATAAGGATAAAGCAAACTACGCAATTTTTCAGCTTCCATCTGATGAAACCAACCATATCGGACAAGCATCAGCAAATTCTTCAAATCCACTTCCATATTGAACAATTGCACGGCAACGGTCTTGTCATTACCATCAAGGGCCTTGTCAGCTTTATTCATCTGGGCATACCATCCCCTGTCAAGAGCTGATTCCAAATCAAACAGGCCATCCCGTTCAATGATATCGAAATCATATTCCTTGAAAATAGGTTCATACCATGTATGTGCAACGCTTGCGACAATCTGGTCATAAGTCATTGCATTGACAATTCCCAGCAGGTTTATGTCATTGACGAATTTTTCCTTGATGAGATATGAGGTCCTGTATGTAATAGGACGATGGTGTACCGCCGATGAATACCACAACCTCATGGCATTCTTTATATTATCCAATTCCAGACGGGATATCATACAGAGAACTACATCCCTTGGCTTGTCACTTACTTGCCTACCGATATCCCTATAGTCTGCTACCAGTTGCTTGGCAAGTGCCAATTCAACCATCTGGAGATCTCCGGTTTTATCATATGCAGTAGCAGCTTCATCATAGCCATGGTCCTTGAGTACGCCTATTGCTTCCACCAATCCACCAGCCTTCTGCAGGTCACTTTCCAGACTACTCTGCCTGATAACACCAATACGTGCCCGAAGTTTTGCGTTGATATAACTATAGTTGTTTATTGCACTCTTCATACCTTGTCCTAGTACACTGATGAATTGCAGATTTTATCTGCCAGTTCACCAGAAAGCTTGTTGATCAAATCAGGTTCATCTACAATCTGCTTTTCCAGCTCTTTCTGATAAGCCGCAAGTTTCTCTGCATTGTCGTTCATCAAGATCTTAAGTGCTGCCTGGTTCTTCTCCCTTTCTTTTTTCAATGCGTCCTTGACCAATGCGGCAGCCTTAGCTTCTGCATCACTGACTATGCCACTGGCTTTCTTCTGTGCATCGTCGACAATTTTGTCTGCGTCGTCTTCAACCGAAAGGATCTCATTGATGATTTCACTTTGCATGGAAAACTCCTTACTGTCAAATTATTCTGCTTTAACCGTTTTATGTCAACAAATGTCACTCAAAACTTCTTACAACGACTTGTCCTGTATCATGGCAACTGCCCAAATGACCCTACATACATTATCTGTTTTTTTTAACAAATTCCTCCGTCTGCACATCAGCTCAGAACTTGCTCAGATCCAAATATTCGGGTACTGGCCCGAGATCACTTTCTGAAGCAGTCCCAGTCTCACTGGCAGCCGAAGCCCCCGATTGTCCTGCAGGATAAAGGAAATCCAAAAATGCCTGTTCGGTAGTTCTCTTGACTTCCTTAAGGACAAATGCCTTTTTGTAATCACTCACGGCAATATCACCGAATACCTTCAGATTGGCATTCTGAGTAGACAAATCCGAGGTCGTAACCATAGTATCAAGTGCGAGCAGATCCTTGCCTGTATCTTTGGGAATACTGAAAGATTCAAGTTCTATGACGGAATTGTCGTCAGGTTTCTTTTCCCTTACGGAGAAGCATACTGCATACCAACCATCCGTACCCTTTGCATCAAACATGTAGTCACCCACAGGTACGTCAGTAAGCATATATCTCCCATTGTCATCAGTAAAGAGATAGAGTTTCGCATCCTTGGTCATTGTCTTTTTACCGTCATCTCCGGTCTTGGCAAAGTAAACAGGAGCAGAATATTGCTTCAGTGGAGTTCCGTCACTGTTATTCAGCACGCCGCTGACGGTAAAGGAAACAGGAAGTGAAAGTTCAATATAATAACTTTCCCTCAGTTTCGGTTCAAGCTTATAAGCAAAAGTCCCACTACCGGTCATCAGCGAATCAGCATTTGCATAGATAATCAGATTATTAGCCGTATTTGCAGTAAGCGAAGTATAGGCAGAACGTCCAAGCAACGATGCCAGCTGCGCAGGAGAGGCCGTATTTGTCTTTCCCACAGAAACAGAATGTCCTGCAAGTTTCCCAGCAGGCTTTATCAACAAGAAATTGGAAGCTCCCGTCCTATTGATGGCAAAATGAGGACCAGCAACCAAGATAGCCGTACCGAGGGAAAGACTGGTTGCATGTGTACCGAAACTGTCACTCATGCTGTCTTTCAAAGCCAAGGAATAGAAATCACTTATATGTGACCAGGAAAGGCTCAGCGTCGGTGCAGTAGAATCAGCATCAAGCAATTGCAGGCCACCCAAGCTCATCTGGACGGAATCCTCTGTACGCGGAGTCCAGTTCACGGAAACAGCAGCGTCTCCACTTGAATTGTAACTGGCACTTGAAGACATCTTGTCACCGTATGACATTGACACACCGACCTGGAAGCTGATATCAGGAGACGACAGTTCAGGGGTCGAGGCTGACACTACCATTGAACCGACCAGGTCAAGGCCTGTCTGAGGAGTATACGAAACGTTCATGTTTCCTGTCCATGAAAACACGTCCGATTCATACGTAAAGGAAGCTGAGGTCGAAATCGGAGGGATGTTTCCATAGTCAAGGGTATAACTGAGGCTGCCATAATAGCTGACCGGGCTATAGACCTCCATGGTATCAAGATCATATATCGGCAACGTGACCTGCGCCGAAGCCAAGAGATTGCCGATCGGAGTCACGAACGTATGATTCAGATGCTGTTCGAATGTAGGAGTATAGCCATCCAGGATTTTCACTATCGTCGACCCCTGAAAAGAACCCGCGTAAGTAGCCAACAATTCAGAAAGATTTACCTGCATGATCCCGGACTTGAAAGCAAACGACGTATTAAGCGTAAACCAATGTGTCAATCCTGCATTGAGATAGAATCTTGCCTGGAAATCATCAGGATGGTATTCATACCATGTGCCGTCAAGATAGGGCAACTTAAGCAAAGAATCCGTACTGCTGGTTACCTCTGTCTTGTCTATTGCGGCACTGAATCCATATAGATAATCACCCCTTCCCAACAACCTTGTATCATACGGGATGGTATATTCGTCATATGTAGTCTCAAAGCTGTCATCGAGAGGTTCAAAAGTAAACTTGACATAGTTGTTGCCTGTAATGAGCGGCAGATCAATGAACTTGTACTCGCCTTTCTTCTTTACGGCCGAATAGACCTTTTTGCCATTGATTGTCACAGTCACTTTAGCATCATGCTTGAGAACAAAATCTTTTACGAATTGAGGCCCGAGGTCCCTTTCCTTACCATAGGAATAGGATTTCTCCACAGAGAAACCGATAGGAGTACCTGTTGTGGAAAGATAACCGCCTGTCTGTCCGAATGTAACCCGCAGAGATTTGTCCGGTATGTCGAAATATCCGACCCAATCACTGACCGATGCAGAGAAGGGACCTGAATCTTCCGAAAAGAATGTATAGACGAACTGATTGGAAAGATCAAAGGCAATACCCTTTATGCCGATTGCATGATGTACGTTCAGGTTTATATCCCATGGAGAATCAGCAAAGAGAGGCGAATCTTCGCTGATGTCCCTATATGTACTCAGATACAGGTTCATGGAATCACTGAAAGGCTCCGGTTTAAGTACCTTTGCATCATAGATACCAAAGGAATCGTTCCTAGTAAGCATATTGGATCTATTGGTAAGCGAGATTATCTGCAAAGGCATATCAGCAACATCAAAAGTCAAATGCACGGTAAACTGTATGACATCTATCTTCGCCTTGACACCGAGACCGGCAAGGCCGTCGACAGTAAAATAGGCATTGTCAAAAGCTGAAAGCCTCGCTGCGGCTTCGTCTGTTATCTTCCCAGAAATCAAGGCAAGCATGCCCTTTTTGTTTATGGATGCAACTGAATCAGCAACCTTTACTTCGACATCTCCGACATTCAGGTCGTTTACATAGAGAGCCATGTAATAGGTACCATCATCAATCAGCGGAGAGGTATCCTGACCTGCAACATAAAAATCATCAAAGAAACTGGCATCACGTTCAAACAAGCTGTTACGTACAGGATGCAACCTGTCGTATTCGGCTTGACTCTGTACACCAGCCTCCAACATGGTAGGAACATCAGGTATCCCAGAAGGTGCAGTATCACCGAAACTGAAATCAAAATCTGTATCCGATGACGGTGAAGCAGGAAAATTTCCTTCGACAGTTTTCTGTGAAGAAACTGCAGGTAATTCTTCCTGCACAACAGGTTCAGGTTCTTTTATCTTCTGTTCCGGAGGCATCTCTGGCACCACAACAGTCTTGGCAACAACCTGTTCTACAGTATTATCGGATCGGCTGAACTCAACCAATGGCAATGAAGATGGCCGCAACCTGTCATCAATATTTACATGACCATCAGTTCCAAAAGAACGTGATTCTGTAGGAAAAATAGGTTTTTCTGAAGGCGAAGCAATCGGTAGATACTTACTATATTGAACAGAAAGTACACCCATGGCTGTCAATAAACAAACAAGGAATATAGTTCTCCCGACGTGTCGTTTTTTGAATCGTCTCTTGGGCATGCTCCATGTACTACCTTATATCTGCGACCAATCAGTCTTCGCCATACTTGATATTCGAAAACTTATATGTTGTACCGGAGTCCCTAGACAAAACAATCGGCCAAGGTATCTGCAACGTAACAGTTTCTCCTGCAAGTATGTTAGAACCTGAAAGTCCCGCAGTCGCCTCATCTCCGGACAACAAGACCTTATTGCCCTTGCTATCCATAACTGCAAAAGTCGGATTAATCATTTTTTGATGCACGGTACCAAGGTTGGAAATCGTAATTGCCATGGTATTCTCAAGATGTTGAGAGGCCTTTCCATCTTTATCAGTAACTGTCACTTCTTTTGTAGACGGAGCTACTTTTCGCAAAGCAATACGTTCAATTTTCTGAGAGGGCTCGACATAAGCACTTGTTGAAAAGATATAAAGGAAATTGAACATACTCTGGTTATCAGCTGCCTTACCTTTTGAATATAATATCTGTTCCGCCTTGATCCTGAATGACAACTCTCTTGTTACCGTAGATGTACCACGATACTGGACTCTGACCACTTGGGATGTCTGTGGAGGAATCAGACACTTGTTAGGAGTAATGGAAAAATAGGCATCAGCCGGAGCATTGACTTCTTCTCCGTTGATATTATGGGAACGAGTCAATGCTGAAATCTGAACAGCTATCGTATCCTCACTGTCATTGACGATGGTATATGTCTTTGTGTTTCCTGCCCCCGTAGGCGAAAAAGTCTGTTCCATCGGAGAAAACTGAAACGCGGACAACATCACGCTTGAAACCAATGCCACGACTATCGTAGACACCAACCTTCTTACTATTCTTCTATCCATTGAATTTTCCATCCGTTTTTCTTTTATTCTAGTGGACAACCCGGTTTTTTACAAGAAAAATACCTGACATTCAGAATCCTAGGCACATAAATCATCTTGTAACTTATGACATATTTTATGCTTATTAAGAATATTATTCAAGTAAAAATAGTAAAAAAAGTTAAAAATCCTTTTTCCAATATTAAATTATTGGATTTTGCCCAAGAAAATAATATGCAACTGATGTCAAATCATATGTTTGGTCAAGTAACTATGCTTCACGCTTCGATTGGTAATGCCTATTGGATTGGAGTATTCCTTCCAGCCCTAAGACCTCCCTTCTCAAGGATTCACCGAGAAGCAATGCAATCTTATCTTTCGGCAGACTGGTATCGACCGTCATACCACAGCGAATCCATTCCAGGACATAACCGACATAAGCATGTTTATAGAATTGCACGACTCTTTCAACAACCGTAGCATCTATATCCCTTGCGTAACCTTGAAGAACGATATATCGCCTTAATATATCACTGGTCTTGTCCAGCAAGAAACGTTGTAACACATCCCTACTGAGACTGTAGTAGACATTCTGGATAGTCTTGCTGTTCTTGCTCATATAGGTTTCAAATACTAAAAAAATCTGGACGATATCAGCTTGGTCCTGTACTGATGCCAAAAGCTGTTCACTTTCATTATTGAGCATCCAATAGACCAGTTCATACATATCGTTGAAATGGTAGTAGAATGTCTGCCGATTGATTCCACAAGCCTTGGCGAGTGCGGTCACCTTGATCTTGTCCAGATACTCATTTTCCATCAGATTTACCAACGTATTCGCCAATAATTCCTTTGTTTTAGTACCCATAGTTTAGTTTCCCCCTAAGTCCTATAGTTGTTTGCTAACGGTAAGTATGGTAACACACAGATATCAGTATTGCAAGCTTACTTAGTAAAACCTTGCCTGCAAATTCGAACCGGACATTTTGTTTTGCCCGTTGACAAAAATCTCTGATTATGGTACTTCTCCATGAGTCGGACGGGCTGTAGCGCAGGGGTTTAGCGTACAAGTCTGGGGGACTTGGGGTCGGCGGTTCAAATCCGCCCAGCCCGACTTTGGTAGCCTTTTCAGCGAGGCTACTTTTTTATCCTTTCGTGACCAGATTTGTAAACATGAACCCAAATAGCAATCCCTGATTCAAATTATACTATTAGTACTTTTAGTTACCAAAATACAACTCTAGCTCTTATTCCTGTTGCGTAGACTTATATTATCCATATTCTTGATAACATCAACTCCAATCCAATATAAACCATTGTATGCATAGCAATCTCTTCTTGTATGTGTTAATTTGCCCATATCATATGAACTAACACTTGAAAACCAACAAAAAGATTTCTTCATATTGCCTGAAAGGACAGATTCATTATCTACTCCAACATAAAACGTAAAGTTAACGGAAAAAGGATGGGATTCCATGTTTAAAGTTCAGAAAGGTTATCTAAAATGGACAGAGAAAGAAAAAATGAAAATTGTACCATTTTGAATAATATGCAATGCTGGTTTTTCATGATATACTAGCAAAAGCTTAATACTAAAGCAGAAATCAGTCCTGCATCAATATGCAAAAAATCTTGTTGATTTGGAAATAGATTTTATACAACTATTTCTATTTCATAAAAGAAAAGGATATTTCTGAGTTACACTGAATAATGTTAAACAGGAATAGAGATTGAAAACGAAAATATTGGAACACCAACTAGGGGAAAATCCTGATATAAATGAAAACAGTATTCTAAGAATGAACCCAGAACTAATTTCTATCCTACTCAAGGATCGATCATCTGGAAAGAATATTCTGTGGATGACCAACAATTATGCAAGTCACGGAGCTGGGTATGAAGAAAATTCTGAGATAACAATACCATCGATAACTGGCAAAAACCACAACATAATTAAACCCCGAATTAGCAAATCCAAGCTGGAACAGTTCCATAGAATCAGGGATAAGGCTGAAGTTTTTACCCCATCTTGGATTTGCAATAAACAGAATAATCTTATTGATAATGCATGGTTTGGAAGATCAAATATTTTTAATATCGAAGATGATAATGGCTGGTCAGTTACCACAGTCCCTATACCATTTGCAACAGAAGGGGAAAAAACATGGAGAAATTATGTACTAGCTCCTAGACTTGAAGTTTCCTGTGGAGAAGCACCCTATCTAGTAAGCCGTTACGACACGACTACCGGCAAAATGATTCATGTAAAACAGCGGATCGGACTTTTGGACAGGAAGCTTCGGGTAGTATCTGAAAATACCACGAGACGTGATATTTGGCTTTTATGGTCAATGAAGGCTGTACAAAGCATTTATGGGTATGAATGGCAGGGAGATAATTTATTGCTTGCTCGTGAGAATATTGTTTTTACTTATATTGACTATTATAAAGCCCGTTTTGATGGGCAATTGCCTCCTTTGTCCATTCTCACAGAGGTAGCTGAAATCGTTTCATGGAATCTGTGGCAAATGGACGGCCTTAAATTCGTTATTCCTTGCTCATGCCATGAAAATGTTACAATTGAAATGGAACTCTTTGGTGAACGAGTAACTAAAACAGCCTGTGAAGGATGTACTTCCGGGGATATTCACAAACATAATGGTATATATTGCAAAATAAAGGATTGGCAAAAAAATGAAACCTTTTCTGCACTTTCCATGCTTAGGAGGTAGAATTATGGCAAAAGGATTTGAAGCTGCTTTCTCTTATCTACTTATCTATGTTTTTACAATTAATGATGAGAATCATAGAGGTTGCCTCAAAATAGGGAAAGCTTCTCTTAAACTTGATGATGATTCGCAATATGCATCCCTTCGTACTCCAAACTCTTCACTGCTCAATAAGGCTGCTAAACAGAGGATTAATTCCTATACAAAGACAGCAGGAATTAACTATCAATTACTCTATACTGAACTTGCTGAAAGGCAAATAAATGAGCATGATGGTATTTATTTGAAATACTTTGAGGATCATAAGGTTCACGAGGTATTGAAGAATTCAGGTATAAAAAATGCCCAATTCGATGGTAGTAAAGAGTGGTTCCGGACAGATCTTGATACAGTAAAGAACGCCATTAAGGCTGTAAAAGAAGGTCGAAAATCTCTCACAAGTGCTGAAATTACAACAGACCATATTCCAATTGAATTTCGTCCGGAACAAAAGGAAGCCATCAATATGACCATTGCTCGATTCAGAAAGGGGAATAAGATACTTTGGAACGCCAAAATGCGTTTTGGGAAAACGCTTAGTACCTTGGAGGTCATAAAAGAAGAAAATTTCAAGAAGACTTTAATTCTTACTCATAGGCCAGTTGTTGATGAAGGATGGCATGAAGATTTCAACAAAATATTTTGGGATTCAAATTATACTTATTTTGAAAAAGGAACTAAAGAAGCCTCCATTCAGCAGTACATATTGGAAGATGTTCCTTTTGTGCTTTTTGCTTCCATTCAGGATTTAAGAGGTTCTATGAAAGTTGGTGGAAAATTTGATAAGAATGATATTTTTTTTAAGACTAACTGGGATTGTGTTGTCATTGATGAAGCACATGAAGGGACCAAGACATTTCTTGGTGATGAAGTATTACAAGAAATAATTAAAGAAAAATCTTATGGCAAAACCAAGCAAATTTATCTTTCTGGTACTCCTTTCAATTTGGTCAATGACTTCAATGAGGATGAAGTATACACATGGGACTATGTCATGGAACAAAAGGCTAAGTCTGAGTGGGATATCATTCATTGCCTTGACTATAACCCTTATGAAGGACTTCCGAAACTCAGTATATTCACCTATGACATTGCTGATGCAATTCCAGGATACGAGGATATTGAGAATAAGGCTTTTAATTTTCGAGAATTCTTCCGTGTCTGGACAGGAATTGTTCAAGTTGATGGTAAACTTGTTCCGCAGGAATCTGCCATTGGGCGATTTATCCATGAAAATGATGTAAAGAGTTTTATAACTCTGTTGCGTTTGAAAAATGATAATTCTAACTATCCATTTTCCAAGGATACTTATCGGGAGTACTTCAGACATACTTTGTGGATGCTTCCCGGCGTGAAGGAAGCTTCTGCTATGGAACAATTGCTGAAGGAAGACAAGGTCTTTGGCAATTTCCAGATAGTGAATGTTGCAGGAAATTCTCCATCAGGAGAGAGCGAGAATGCCTTAGAGCGATTGAACAACGCAATCTCTGAACATCCAGAACAAACCAGAACGATTACTCTTTCTTGTGGTCGCCTTACTACAGGTGTTACTGTTAAACCGTGGACAGCAGTTTTAATGCTTTCAGGAACTACTTCTACAGCAGCTTCAATGTACCTTCAAACAATATTTAGGGTACAGTCTCCAGCTAATATCGATGGCAAAATTAAAGATCGTTGCTATGTATTCGACTTTGCACCGGACAGAACACTTCAGATGGTTGCAGAGGCGGGAAAACTTGGAACAAGGCCAGGTACCAATACCGACGAAGCAAAGATGCGGGAATTCCTTAATTTCTGTCCTGTAATCTCAATTCAGGGCTCAAAGATGAAGAACTATGATGTTAATTCTCTGCTTCGACAACTTAAACGATATTATGCGACTCGAGTTGTTCAGAATGGATTTGATGATATAAAGCTCTATAATGATAAGTTGCTCAAGATGACTGACTATGATAAAAACAAGTTCGAGGAACTTAAGAAAATAGTAGGTCAATCAAAAGCTACCGATATCAAAAAAACAATCATCATTTCTGAATCAGGCTTGGGCCCGGAGGAACAGGAAGCAGCGGAAGAAGCTGAAAAGAAAAAACGCCAAAAGAAGGAACTGACTGAAGAGGATAAAGAGGCTTTGAAGAAGCTTAAGGAGGCTAAAGAAGCAAAAAGTAAAGCTATATCGATTCTCAGAGCAATTTCCATTAGAATTCCTCTTCTTATCTATGGAACCGAAAAAGATATAGATGAAAATATTACCATAGACCAGTTTGCCGACTTTATCGATGAGGAGTCTTGGCAAGAATTCATGCCAAAGGATGTGACAAAAGAAAAATTTAATGGATTCTGTGAGTATTATGATAAGGATATTTTTATTGAAGCAGGAAACCAGATAAGAAGAAAGGTAAAGGCAGCTGATAAACTTAATCCAACTGAACGAGTAAAAAAACTTGCCCAGATATTTGCAACCTTCAAGAACCCTGACAAAGAAACGGTCCTTACTCCATGGCGTGTGGTCAACATGCACATAAGTGATTGCTTAGGTGGATATGATTTCTTTGATAATAAACATGTGGAAATGATTCCTGAACCTAGGTTCGTTGACCATGGTGAAATTACTACAAATACATTGAACAACACCAATGCACAGATTCTGGAAATTAATTCCAAATCTGGTCTTTATCCTTTGTATGTTGCTTATAGCATTTACAGGAAGCGATTAGAAAGTGTTTCAGAAAATGGGCGAACTGAAGAAATACAAGACAAGTTCTGGCGCCAAACAATAGAGGAAAATGTTTTTGTTATCTGCAAGACAGAGATGGCAAAATATATCACTAAAAGAACTCTCTTAGGATATAAAGAAGGAAAAATTAATGCTCACTACTTTGAAGATCTAGTTAATCAGTTCAAAAATAAATCAGATCATGCTACCAGGAAAATCATAAGCGCTACATACTGGGGAAAAGTATCAGGAGGGGAAATGAAATTTGATGCTATTGTAGGGAATCCACCGTATCAGGCATTTTTGGGAGGCGCAAGTCCTCTTCCAATTTATCATTATTTTGTAAACCAAGCAAAAAGGCTTAAACCACGATATATCTCAATGATTACACCTGCAAGATGGTTTAATGCAGGAACAGGTTTAGACGAATTTCGTAACGAAATGTTACATGATAATAGAATTATCGAATTATATGATTACATAGATGCAACATATTGTTTCCAAAATGTCGAAATTAAAGGAGGCATACAATATTTTTTATGGGATATTAATTATCATGGCGATTGCAATATTACTTCTCATTACACTGATGGAAAAGTGTTTAAATCGAAACGGCCTCTTCTTGAACCTGGAATAGACAGTTTCGTTCGTGATAGTAGAGTAATTCCAATACTTAAAAAAGTTAGAGAAAAGAAAGAAGATCCTTTTTCTTTGATTGTTAGTTCAAGGGATCCTTTTGGGTATGATATTCGACTTCCTGGAAGTTATAAAATTGCTGAGCATAAGTATTCTTTGCAAAAAGACTCAATCAATACAGTTGAGTTTTATTACAATGGTTGGCGAAATAATGGAGTAGGCTATGTCAGTCTCAATAGTATTGGATCAAACAGTCAATGGATTGATTTTTATAAAGTGCTAATTCCCAAAGCTTGGGGAACAGGAAACGAAAGAAAGGACTGGCTTCATCCCTTTGTTGTAGGACCGCATTCTGTTTGTACAGAAACATATCTTGTAGTTGGTCCATTCAAAGAAAAAATAGAAGCTGAAAATGCAGTATCATATATAAACACCAAGTTTTTTCATTTAATGGTATCAATTTTGAAAATTTCTCAGAATGCAGCAAAAGGAATATTTGAATTTGTGCCAGTACAAAATTTTTCTAATCCATGGACTGATAAAGACCTTTATAAAAAATATGGATTAACACAAGAGGAAATTGATTTTATTGAGTCAACAATAAAACCGATATAGGTAACACAAGTGGCACAATATTGAAAGTCATTAGACGGACAATATTCTCAGATTTGTTTTAACATCAAGACAAAGAAAGTACTGATACAAAAACCGTTGCCGTTAAATTTGTTATATTTCTGGCAAATTTATCGATACGTTCAGCTTAAATATTTTACCGCATTTTATAGAAATCCGCCCAGCCCGACTTTGGTAGCCTTTTCATTAAGGCTACTTTTTTTTGTCTTTTTACAAACTATCTGTTCATATGATTTTATCTATCCTCCAACGACCTGAATCATGTTCTCCTTATCTGTATATGTTTTTTTCTCTGATTTCCTTCAATTGAAAGGAAAATTACAAAAAAAGGATTGACTGACAGGAAAAATAAAGATATTTTTTTATCTATAAAAATTTAGTAAGAGGAGCATACCGATATGTTAAAACTGATGCGTGCACCATCAAAATACGTGCAGGGCAAGGATGCATTCCTTCATACTCATGAACTGACAAAAGACATGGGTTCATCTTTTCTTTTCATCTGCAGCCGCAGCGGCTACAAACAGGGAAAACCAAAAATTGAAAAGAGCTTCGAAGGCAGTGATGCAAAGCTTATCTTCGAAGTATTCCATGGAAAAAGTTCCATCGGCGAAATCAAGCGTATGCAGGAAATCGTCAAAAGCAACGGCATTGAGGTCGTTGCCGGTATCGGAGGTGGCAGTGCCATAGATACGGCAAAGGCAACTGCATACTATGAAAAACTTCCCGTACTGATCATGCCGACCGTCGCCGCAACTGATGCGCCTTGTACCGGCTTGTCAGTAATCTACAACGATGACGGTTCATTCCTGAAGTATATCTTCTACCCCAAGAATCCTGATGCAGTCATTGTTGATTCATCAATTATTTCACAAGCTCCTGTAAAGTTTCTGATCGCAGGTATGGGCGACGCGCTGGGAACTTACTTTGAAGCACGGGCATGCCTGCGTGCAAATGCCCCGAGCCTGGAAAACGGTGGCATTACAAAATCAGCTATGGCACTGTGCAAACTGTGTTACCAAACGCTATTGGAAGATGGTGTAAAAGCGAAATCAGCTGTTGAAAAACAGCTGCTCACTCCTGCCGTTGAAGCAATCATTGAAGCCAACACCTATCTGAGCGGTGTCGGTGCTGACAATGGAGGCCTCGCTGTCTCCCACTCTGTCTATAATGGTTTCACATCCTTGGAAGAATGTGAGCATACGATGCATGGCAACCTAGTAGCATTCGGTACCATTGCCCAACTGCTCATCGAAGATGCCCCGATGGAAGAAATAGATCAAGTGGTAAAGTTCTGCATTTCTGTAGGCCTTCCTGTGACCTTGGAAGAAGTCGGCGTTAAGGATGTAGCAAGAGTACACCTTGCAACACACAAGGCATGCGCTGCTGGGGAATCTATCCATAACATGCTTCCTGATGTAACGGAAGACCAGCTATATGATGCCCTGCTTGCAGCAGATGCATTGGGCAAGACTTATCTTTAAGCCTTCACTGCCATAGATCTAGGTCGGGTTCTCCGGATAACCGGAGAACCTTTCCTCTCACACCACCGTATGTACCGGCCTGGTATACGGTGGTTCAACCAGATTCGAATCCCAGCGTTAGCTGGCAACTTTCACGTACACGTCTGTCTGTCTCCATTCTCCTGGCATGCGCGGCTTCGATGTCAAGCAATCCGTACTCTTGGATTATCGTCGATTTCGGAATGAATGCATTGAGCACTGCCTTGCTGAAATACCAGTGCCTGTTGCTGGAATAGGCATGGAAGTCGTTCAGCTTCCACCTGTCCTGAGGCAGACAGAGCTTCTTCAGCATCTCCTCCCTTCTCCCAGGCTTCTTCCATTGCTTCCATAGACATTGGCGGATTCTCCTGTGGATCCATGGGACTATCTTGTCCTCAAGGTATCCTTTGATGGACCCTCCTGCATAGTAGCTTATCCATCCTCTGACGTAGGCGTTGAGCTCCTTTGTCATCGTCCTGACTGAAATCCCCCTGCTCCTTCCGGTAATCTCCTTGACCCTCCGCTCGAATTCCCCGGCCTTCTTCACCTTGGGCCTGCACATCCCAAGCAGCCACTTCATCTGCACTCCTGCCTCGCGGTCGGACTTCGTCTTATTTGGCAGATTTGTCCGGCAGTCTTGCCTTGTATGAAATTCCTGTCCGTTGGCTCGGGACTTTGCCTCGGGCTTCCTTCAGACCCACCACCGCTGGTACGCCCTTGCCTCTGGCTAGCAGTTCAGGTCTGTTTCCTTCCTCCTGTATCGCAACATACAACGGACTTTCACCATCTGGATAACACCCATGCCGGGCAAACCAAAAAAGAAGGCCTGCAATTGCAAGCCGTTCTTTTTTTTCTTTGGCTCTGTTTTCCAAGTGTATTGCTAAGCGCTTGAAGCGACCGTCTTTTTGTAATATACTCAACATATGTTATGTAAAGACAAAGAAACCATCAGCCTTGAAACATTGGCGGAAATGCTCGGGAATCTATCGGAACAGGACCGCCAGAGGGTCATTGCATTGGCCGAACTGGCAACGGATGCTCCCGACAAGCATCGGGACAGTCACGAGGACATGCCGCGTTGTCCCCACTGCTCCGGTGTCCATGTCCGTCGCAACGGCTTCGTCAGGGGCAGGCAGCGGTATCTCTGCGGGGATTGCGGGCGTACGTTCGGGGCGACCACCGGTTCTGTGCGATACAAGAGCAAGCACGGCAAGGAAACCTGGGAGGCCTACCTGGAGGCATTCGCCCTGAGGCTTCCCCTGCGGGAGGCCGCACGCAAGTGCGGCATAGCGCTGAGCACCTCGTTCTTCTGGCGGCACAAGATCCTCGATGCACTGGCGGCGGGATCCACGGGGAACTTGCTCAGCGGCCGGGTACAGGAGGACGAGACGTACATCCAGGACAACTACAAAGGCAACTGCGATGCGGAAAACAACTTGGGAACCAGGGGGAAGCGGCATCGGAGCCCGGCATACAAGACCCATAGGGTGACGGGCCATCGTCATGAGAGAGGGAAAGCGACCCATACGAGGGGCTTGAGCAACCAGAAGGTCTGCGTGCCGTGCGCCATCGACGAGCAGGGGAAGACCCTGGCGAAGGCTGCCGGCAGGGGGATGGTGCAACCCCGCTACCTTTCCTTTGTCCTGGCCTCGCACCTGGGCGATGACGTGGTGATGGTGACCGACAAGAGCCGGGCAAGCCGGGAATTCTGCGCCTCGGATGGCCTGCCGGTGGTACAGCTGAAGACGGGCATACAGGGATGCCCGGTACGAGGGCGATACAACTTGCAGAAGGTCAACAGCCTGCATAGCCGTCTTCGGGGGCTGCTGGCTGGATTCAGGGGTGTCTCCACGAAATATCTTGACAACTATCTTGCCTGGAATGGCTTCGAGGTCGAGACCCCCGGATCGAATCGCCTGGATCTGAAAACCGTATTGCTGGACAAGATGCGGACAATCGGAACATGTTCAACCTATTGGGGGATATTTCACAAGCCTCCCTTGCCTTTTCCCACTGTTGGCTAGCCCTGCAATACACTCGGAAAACAGAGCCTTTTCTTTTATATTTCTGGAAGCTTCAGGCTCCTGGGAAATGAAGCAACTGGGCAAGCCTGATGGAAAGCATCGTACCTACCCCGATAAGCTGTTGGAAAAATTCATCAGGAGGCGCAACCGGATAGTGGGAAAGCCATCTCAGCAAGGCCGAGACAATGAAATCGGCAAGAGCATCGGAAAACGGATAGGCATCGCCGTCAAAGTCATCACCGAATGCTGAGATTATCGTCGGCTGCAACACTTTTGACAAATAATCGCGCAAGCTATGCGGCCCGGTAATTTCAAAAGCCTTGGTATAGAAATTCTGATGGTCATACATATATTGCAGGAAATACTCTGCTGCCTCAAAGTTCGCAAAGGTTCCCCATTTCTCGAGAACGGGGTCAACGACATCGGTTTGGAATATCCAGTTGAGCAGTTCATATTTATCTGCAAAATGATAATAGAACGTCTTCCTATTGATTTGACAGGCTCGGCAAATATCAGAAACTGAAATCTTACTGAAGGATTTCGTTGCCATCAAATCCTTCATGCAGTTGGCAATTGCCGTCTTCGTCAACAAATTATTAGCCATGGATTACATCTTAATGGGGGTCTTGGAATATGTCAACAATCAAAGTTTTTTGTCTGCAGAAAAAGCTTGACATAAAAAGTAACAGAACAAGCCAGTCTTGTAAAGTTTTTGACAGGTCGTTAGAATGGGACCGTGTTATATCTGAAACGTACACCAGAAGAAAAAGCCTATTTCAGGGATCAGGTATTTTATCTGTGCAGGCAGACACGGCTGATGGACACAAGGGCTTACTATCATCATCTTGGAACGTCAGTATTGCGCCACAGCATCAATGTAGCTTACCTGAGCTATGCACTTGCCCTGATTCTGCATATAAGGATCCACGATCAGGAACTTATCAGAGGGGCCCTTCTGCACGATTATTATCTTTACGACTGCCATGAAAAAGGAAATCCCGACAAAAGGTTCCACATATTCAGACATCCAGGCAAAGCCCTGTACAACAGCGAAGAAGAGATGATGCTGAGCAAGAGGGAAGCAGATATCATCCGCAAGCATATGTTCCCGATGACGCCGGTCCCTCCCCGATATCGAGAAAGTTTTCTTGTAAGCATTTCAGACAAGTGCTGTGCACTTTATGAACTGACTACGAACATCTACAGGATTGCACGCAGGAAACTTTAGAACAATACATCGGCACTGACAAATACGGACGCAGAAACATAGTTCCCTGGTTGTGGCCCGGAAGTGATGTTTGCATCACTATAAATCAGTTCAATGGAACCGAACATAGTATCCATCATGGCAGCATGACATACAGTAGCAGAGCTACCGATGGTAAAATCCCTTACCTTCCCAATCACACCACAACAGGAATTGAACAGTTTTACTTCATCATATTTCTTGCGGACAGCAGAAGGAGCAGAAGTATCCAACGAACGCAAATAGGCATATGGATATACTGTCTTATCTACGGGATAGGGAGGTCGGGTTCTCTGTTCAAAGTCCTTCCGGTCTTTATATATATCCATCTGACGAGGAAAACCACAGACTTGCATCTTCAGCAATGTCTTCTCAGTAATTTTTCCCGGATACAATCCCAGATGTATCATATTTACGATGAAAGCACCATGCCCATCTGCTGAAGAACACAAAAAGGCCGGAAGTTCCGCAGTATTTCCCAAGCTCATCACAGGATAGCCCTCCCATATGCAGGTACCGGTCATATGGGCATCTACCCCAATGACGGCGGCAGCACCGCCCTTTTTATCCAATCTTCCTACAAATTCCAAACCGTTGTCCATCTTGCATGTCTTATAGAGATAATCAGCTCCTTCTTCCTGTTCAGCCTGGAGCAATAGGCTATATATGGCAAGCGGATCTGATTCCCATTCTTTCAATCCCAGACTATCCAGGAACATTCCCATCTTCTTCCCTCCTCAGGCTGCATTACTATAGCATAGGCAACAGTTGATGAAAACCATAAATGCCTGTACCATATCTTGCAATGGAATGGAATGTGCATTTTCAGGTTCTCCCAAACATATATTCAGAAGGAACCTGCAATGAAGAAAAGGAGATCCTCTGATGTTTGACTGTCACAGACACCTTACCGCAACAGCACCCAGAAAAGATGCACTCTATTGCAGCAGTACGACAACACAATGGAAGTTTTCAGCGCCTTACTACAGTCTCGGATTGCTGCCGGATGGGAAACCGGCAGACAAGCAAGGCTTATTGACAAAGATGGAACATCTGCTGGCAAGCCATTCGGACCTTGGTATCGGAGAAGTAGGCATTGACCGGCGCTTCCCTGACATAGACAACCAAGTTTCACTTTTTTGTGCCTGCCTTGAACTGGCAGTCCGCCACAGACGTTTCCTTACGCTTCATTGTGTAAGGGAAACAGGTTTACTGCTTTCCCTGCTGGAAGAGAAAGACTTGCCACCGCTTGTCATTTGGCATGGTTTCACCGGTAGCATTGAAACAGCAAAGCAGGCGGCTCGACTCGGTATCGTCCTGAGCATCGGGCCGCAAGTATTGAAAACAAAGCTTAAAGAGCACCTGAAGACACTTGCATCCATAGGTTTCGTCATAGAAACAGATTGGGAAGGGCCAGATGACAAGGGGTATCTCAACAGGCTTGAAACACATCTGGCATTAATGTCCGAACTTTCCCATGACGGACATCTTGAGGAGAAATGCAATGCAATCAGAACAATTCTTGAGGATATCCAGGCTGATCGGAGATGAATACGTAGCACAGTTGCAGACAAGAAAAATTCTTGTCGTCGGTTTGGGAGCAGTAGGTGGCATGTGTCTCGAAAGCCTGGCAAGAAGCGGCATAGGCACAATTACCTTGGTCGACTTTGACATCATATCCATCACGAACCTCGGACGTCAGATCCTGGCAACCCATCAGACCTTAGGCAAAAAGAAAAGCCTCGTTGCAATGCAACGTGTCATGGATATAAATCCAGAATGCAAAGTAAAGGCACTTGACCTATTCTGCAATAAAGAAACTCTACCTGAAATCTTTTCTGAGCAGTATGACCTCGTCATCGATGCTATAGATTCCCTTAATCCAAAATGCGACCTGCTCCAGTATTGTTATGTGCATGATATCCCGATTGTAAGCAGCATGGGAGCTGCTTTGAGAAGGAACCCTTTCCTTGTCAGGACTGCTGACCTGTTCGATACATATGGCTGTCCCCTTGCAAAGCAAGTAAGGAACAGGTTGCGCAGAAGAAATGTCGGAAAAGGTATTTCGGTAGTCTTTTCTCCTGAAATTCCCCGTTTTACTTATAAGACGCCGGAAGAAGAAACACAGGTAGCATACAATGAACAGTCACCGGGCAACGGAAGAACAAGGAATGTCCTCGGCTCTCTACCCACGGTTACCGGCATCTTTGGACTGAACCTGGCACACCTAGCCTTGTCAAAGCTTACTTGCCCTGAAATATTCACAGGAGAAGCAGCCTTCGATGCACGGACAAAAGTAAAGACGACTGCTCATTCAAAACGCAATACGCCCCAACCAGAAGGGTTCTCAAAATGTCTCGGAACTGCAGGTTCAAAAAGCAACAATCCTTCTGCAACAAAATTACCTCTAAGTGCAAACGGAGCATCTGCCGATGTGACCAATTCCCATTGAGCCAGATCCAAGGAACCCGTCAGGCTCCATTTGCATCCTCCCAGATGGTTTTCCAATATCTCCAGTTTTCTGGGAATGCCTGCAAGCAATGTCTCTTCCACAAGTGACACTCCACCATCTCTCCTGAGTATGCCCATGGCCCACCCGGCAGCGGAAAAACCAAGTGTCAAGCTAGCATCATCATGCATGCCGGCAAGACACATTCCTACATGGCTGTCTTCAAAAACCTGATCATTGTGATGACAGCACATACGTTTTAGGACAGGTTCTCTTACCACAAACCTAAACGACAATCTGTCCCTTTCATGACAAAGTCTGAGAGACGCTTGTATGGAACCTTCACAAGGAAGCAACTGACACGGCAACATTTGTTCCAAGGTTCCTTTCCTGACCAAATATTCTTCCATTCTTCCTCCTTTGCCCATTGTGCCTTATCTTGTCATTTTATCCAAGCAGTCTAGAAACAAACCGAAATCCCATTTTCGTTCCATACAGAAGTAGCAGGAGTCCTGAAAACTATCTGCCACTTCAGACAAAAGGAGAATGGGTGTCCGATGAAAAAACAACGTCTGGCAACAGTACTACTGCTGGGGTTATGTATACTCCTTACCTCATGTGACGAATCCCAATCTGCGGTAAAATGGGGTACGCTAAAGTTGCGTTTTGTCTGCAATACATTCATGACAAAGGATATCCGACCTGCCGATCAAGCCATGAAAATTGCAAGCTATCACATGGAAGGCAATGGACCTGACCCTACAGATGTTTTTTCCATTGATACCGTTGAAGAAAATCCATCAGTAGCACATCTGTCCATGGGAAGATGGGATATAACGGTCCAAGCTCTGAACGAAGAAGGAAAGATCCTTTCACAAGGAAAGGCTACTACCATAGTCAAAGGGAAAATTACAGAAATGGAAGTAGAACTCAACACGTTTCCAGGAACAGGCAGTTTGTCTGCTTCCTTTTCTTGGAAACCTCTTTCTACGGACATTCCAGATTTCTCCCTTATTCTTACTGCAGTAGATGGGACAAGAATCAAAGACTTGTCTCCTGCATGCAAGAATTCCATTTGTGGAACAGCAACCGTCAACGTAGATAAGCTAGCTGCAGGCAGCTACCTCCTGCATGCAAAGCTTGAGGACAATGGGATATGCATCAGTACTTCCGTAGTACCGGTCAGAATCATCGAAGGAACACAAAGTTCCTGTCCAGGCATAAAAATGTTTATCGGGAACCCATCAGAGCAATTCACGGTCCGCAGTTCCATCAACAATCTGATGCCCCTCAATGGTACCTTGATGTATTTCCCTATCAGACCAAAAAAAGGAGAAAATGTAAACTTAGAATTCATGCCAGAACCCTTCGGCAATACAATAAGTACAACCGCCTTTACATACAGTTGGTACCACGAAGGTAAACTTCTTATGCAAGGCAAAGAAAACTGCTGTACTATTACTCCGGAACCAGGGACACAAAGGTATGATGTCATTGTCACAGTTCAAGGTATAGGCTGCATAGGCGCTGCTACTTTTCTCGTATCACAGCCCTTTCCCCATTAAGATCTGATAGACAATTGGGCGAACTCCTCCCCTGTAAAAAAACAATCCTTTCCTGGTTATTTCACAGGAAAGGAAGAATACAAAAAACAAAGGATTTTCCTATCAACCTTGCTAGCTTTTGTCTGCCATGCAAGCTACCTTCATGGCAACAGGAACAAGTACAAGTGAAGCAAGATATAAAATCACATACAGGAGTATGAATGTATGTAAAAACGAAAACAGGAAAGCAGGAAAAGCACGCACATTGTAGGCAGAAAGCACCGATCCGACAATGGAAACCGATACAAGTGCAGCAGGAAGATTACCCACCAGATGACCGGCCAGGCTGCTCGGATGACAATGACACTTGGTGGCAAACCGTCTCATCCACCCCTGGATGGGAAAAACCAGGTTGACAAGGGTTCCTGTAAAAGCAGCAATGACAATATTGATCCAGAAGTTTGCAGTCCACATCGGCGTGCCGGCAAACAAACAGGAGGAAGTAGTCATGACAACACCCAAGGGTACATTCTCCACTATATTGAAAATCGCAGTAGATTTGATGGACATCCCATCCCTATGCATGCTTTCTTTCGGATCCGGGCATAATTTTCCGCCTTCCTCACGACAGGCAGAAAACCTAGAATTAACGAAGTGTCTGATAGCCATGATACTGCGTCAGATTATCCGATGTCACATAATCAGCAAGAAAAATGCCAGTAATGTTCTGATAAGGCAAAAGATAGGGAAAATCAGGAGTCTGTGCCCAATCAGGTTTCTTTATCACAGAAGCACCCTTTTCAACGACTTCTTCCCATTCTTCCGGACCATCAAACCAGATTTCCACTGCCCGGACATAACGGCAATCATTGATGTCCTGCTTGACAGCACTGGAAAGCAAACGGTTTACCCTAGTATCTTTCTGAAAATAGGGAACCACTTCTTCAAAGAACCATTTGTCCCCACATTCTTTTGAAATGCCCTCAGGGTAGGAAATCAAAAACTGCCATCTGTAGTTCGGTCCATCCTCGATGGTACGGCCTTTACCTTTCAGATCACTTTCCCAACAAAGAGGAACGAAGGCAAATACAAACGGGTGGGCAGTAGTACCATTTCCCTTGCTTCTCCTTGCCTCGTCACCTGTAGGATTGCCTTCGGCAGCATTCTCAGGGATATTACCCTGCCATTTGAGGACATCAGTAGGGAAATACTCCTTGATGGTACGGCATGACATCTCAGGGAGATTCTCATCGACCAGCCAATAGTGCTCTGTCAGCTGCATCCTTACAGTACCGAAACGGCCTTCCTTGTCTGGGCTGGGAAGTGCATTGTAGAATGCATATTTCGTTACATAAGGAGAAAATTGAGAGATACTTTCCGGCACATGGTGAGCATAAAGCCAATGAAGTAATTTGACCCGATACTCTTCCTTTACCACATCGACATAGATCAATGACCTCATGATATTAAAATCAAATGCCATGATTACATCTCCCTTGCCGGCTTCAAAGGTACAATAAAGTCTTTGTATTCCTTGACCCAGTTCTTATACTGTTCAGTTTTTACTGTTGCATTCATACGACTGTTGTTGGTATTGATATCATTTCCATGCATCAGCTTGCCGCTAAGCGAATCATGGGCATGTTCCAGTTGTTCAGAGGGAAAATCAAAGGTATACTTTTCCCCATCCCTCTTGAGCTCTCCGACCACACCGCAGAGGCAGCAGACAACCTTGCCGTCATCCCTGATAAAGAACTGTCGGCTATGGCAATGAGGACAGATACCGGCTTCTCCACAGTACTGGGCATTGGCGATATCTTTTGCCGCTTCTGCAAGATTTTCACCGATTTTATGAGCCCGATGTACCTTACACCTATCAGAAAGGATACCCAATGACCAGCTGAATACATCATTGTCAATGACCTTCCACATCGGTGTAAGGGCAAGCATTGCCATATCGGTCTGCACCTGGGTCATCCAATCGGACCCACCTATGCCCATAAAGGAAATAACCTTATCCTTGAGAATCCTCGGATCCGGTTTGATGCCATTCATTTTTCCTGCAATCTCGGTAGCCATGGTATTGTTTCCCCTATCCATCCGTGGACCAAAACGGTCGACGATATCATGGAAAGTTCCACAGGTACCTTTTTCAAAAATCGGCGTCGTTATGACAATACCGTCTGCATCGAGCATCTTATCCAGAAGCCATTCGAAATCATCCTTCAGGGCACAGCGGTTTCCTTTTCCTGAAAAAAGACTATTCACGCAAGTAACACAACCTGTGCATTGCTTTATATTGAGATCCTGGATATGGATGAAAGAGACTTCTGCACCCTTTTCCTTAGCTCCTTTCAATGCTTCCTTGCACATACAGTCATTGCTGCCATTCCGCGTGCCAAATGAAATTCCTAAAACCTTCATTGTTGTTTCTCCCTAATCCATTCAATCTGTTCAAATCGTGCACTTTACGATGTAAAGGCCATCCATGTAGGTATCGAGATAAATAAATCCTCGGTCATCTACCAATACATCTTCCGTAATTGCCACTTCGGGTCCAGGGACCAGATTCCCCTCTGCATTATCAAAAAGCTTTTTCTTAGGATCAGGTGGCATAAAATAGGCAATTTCCTTAGGCACAAAAGGATCGGATACATCGTAAATCCTTAGGCCTGCGTTGAAATAACAGTCATATACCCGGTCGTCTCTTTTCTCATAGACATCAGGTCCGATTACATCAAAGACATTGTGTGGACCAAAGGGACAACGTACACCATCTACGATATTGAAGTTGCTGCCATGGGTATAGCCTTCAGGTACCTGTGGGTACGGAAAGACAGATACCAGACTCGGGTGAGCCATATCCGTCAGTTCCACGATTCCCATCATGTTCATCGGCTGTGTCACGATTTTCTTGAAAAGGCCTTCTGTTGCTTCGTTGCAGAAATACCTTACCCGTTCTCCCTCCGTCGTAACGACAGCGTAGGGACGGTCTCCCAGCGGAAGGGCTGTATGGACAGGTGCTCCTGCTGCACCGCCACCGAATGGAGGATTGAGCGGAAGAAGTCCCATCATTTTTGGATTGGTATGATCTGACACATCAAGTGTAATGAACCCTTTGTTTGCATACGCCATATAGACAACATCACCCTTGCATACACATGCATGAAGGAATGGGGCAGAAAGTGATTCAGCCGAACCATAGCGGGTATTGCCGGCAGAAACCTTATTGTTCAGATATTGTTCATCTGCCCACCAACGCCCGACTTCCGTAGGCTTCGTAGGATCCTTGATATCGACGATTCTCAGTATGAAACCGTTGTATCCCTCACAGGCCCCGACCACATAGACATACCGTCCGCCATTATAGCAGAAACGATGCACACCGCCGCTTCCATTGCAGGCAAATTTGGAAAGAAGCTTAGGATTTTCGGGGTCAGTCTTGACATCCCAAATGGAAATTCCACCCCAGAAAGGCAAACTTGGCGCAGTACCGTGCAATTCCTTCATGGTACCGCCGTGTGCAGTAATCAGCAGGCCATCGGCCAGCTGTATCTTCGGAAGGCTCTGCCCGTCTGTCATCCCTGGCAGGAAAAAGCCTTCTACCCATTTGACCTTCCGTGGTTTTGATGGGTCAGTGACATCCAATATATTGAACCCGTTGTGGCGGAAGCAGGCCGCATATAGATAGTATTTTCCATTGGCTTTCTGCAGAGCCATCTGGAATCCAGGTTTCCCATTCAGATCATCAAATCCGACAAATTCAATATTCTTCGCAAGTATTGTGTCTCTTTTGCTCATAGCTACATTTCATCCTCTATGATGAGTGTAAGCCTTGTTCTGTTTGCTGTGAAATAGCAAATGCAACATATATTCATAACATTAGCATTATGACTTTGCCATAAATACCGAAAATCATACATTCTACAGAATCGAATCATATCGGATATAATTATTCCACTAGACAGAAGTAAGAAAAATCCTCACTATGAAGCAAGGAACATGAGGAGTCCAGACCGATGACATACCACCAGATACATTGCTTTTTGGAAGTGGCAGAACTCAAAAGCTTCACACGGGCCTCTGAAGCCCTTAATCTCAGCCAACCGGCAATCAGCAGGATAATTACAGCCATGGAAAATGAACTGGGAATCAGACTGTTTGAAAGGAACAAGGACAAACCTATTGCACTTACTCCTGCCGGAAAAGATTTCTATTCATTTTTCAACAAGTTCATGATGGAATTCAAGAAATTGCTTTCTGAGTACAGTATGGAAAATGGGAAAAAAGTACGTATATATCAGCTTGGCTATCCCTCAGGCTGGAGTATTACAAATTTTTATGATGGTGTCGTCAATCAATTCCACCAGCTTCATCCTGACAGTGCCATTGAAATAATAAGCTATGATTTGAACCTGCTCAAGGAAAAGTTGCTTTCGGGAGATTTGGATTTCATCCTTTGCTTCAACAGTTATATCAGGGAAACGAAAAGCGTATCATCCCGCAAGATCGTAGATCTGCCACGACTGGTCCTTTATTCGGACGTTTGTATCGAAAAGTATGGGAATTTCACCAAGCCAAGTGATTTCAGCGGTATCCCGTTCCTTATCCCAAGTGCCTGCAATACCGAGAGCATGGCAGAGGATATAAAAAATGTCATGGAAAAGAATGGCATTGATTCCATCATTGAATTTCATTCAAACATGGACAATATCACCACTTTGGTAGAGAACGGAAGCGGTGTAACCATGTTCGATGCATGGAGCCGAAACCTCAAGATGGGAGGTTTCCATTCCATGCCGCTGGAACCTAGCCATTCCGTCATGCTGTCCTTTGCAAGGGTCGACAACTACAGGGTAATCGATGACCTTGTACAGATCATAAACAAGAATGCCTTTCTGCAGAAAAAGAGCAAATAAACAACATGATCTTTTGTCTAGCAGGTTTAGAAAAAAAATAATCTGGCAGGCAGAAAACATCATAGGGAAAAGTCGATATGGACAACAACAAACCATCCTTGTTCCCTGCCAGCCATAAAACTAACCAAAAATCAGTGTGAATTCACACTTTTTACGAACTCATAGGCTTTTTCTTCGCCTCTAAGGACTCTCAGACCACCATATGCAAGACTTTCCATCTCCTTTTCACCAGGATAGACCACCACAGGAGCTATGAATCGTACATGCTGTGTAATGAAGTCTACGATATAGTGGGAATAGGCAATACCACCTGTCAGTATGATGCCGTCAACCTTTCCGCTGACATAGATACTGAGTAATCCGACATACCTTGCAATGTTCAATGCCATGCCATCGTAGAACAACTTTGCCTTCGCATCGCCGGCCGCTATCTTTTTCTCAATTTCCCGGCCATCAGTCAATCCGATATCAAGCAACAGGCCACCTTTTCCATGCAATAGTTTCAACAACTCATCATGCGTATACTTGCCGCTATAGCAGATATCCACAAGCTGGTAAGATGGGATATCACCGGCACGTTCAGGAGAGTATGGACCGTTCTCATCAGAAACAAAATCTTCTATCGTACCATTATGGTGCAGGCTCAATGTGATGCCTCCGCCCATATGTGCAACGATCAGAGTACAGTCCCTGTAGGCCTTTCCCTGTTCCTTTGCATAACGTATGGCCGCAGCCCTCATGTTGAGATTATGGCCCATGCCCCTTCTTCTCGTTCCAGGGAAGCCGGTTACCTTGGCCAGATCAGTCATTTCATCAACGGTCACGGCATCATAGATATATGCAGGAATGCCATATTGTCGGGCAATGCGGTCGGCAATCACGGCACCCATATTCGATGCATGCTCGTTCACAGGTGCATGCGTCAGCTGCCAGACCATATCCTCATTGACCTTATAAGCCCCGGATTTTACAGGTGGAAGCAGGCCACCCCTCGATATTACGGCAGAAAGGGATGCATATGGTATACCGTGTTCTGCAAGTGTCGTTGCAACGACCTTCTCTCTCATCGGAAGCTGATCCATTACATTCCTGTAACGTCCCAGTTCCGCGAGACTATGGGAAACATTTTCAGTAAAAACGGGTTTCTCATCATCATAGACTGCAATTTTCGTTGAAGTAGAACCAGGATTCAAAATCAAAAGCCTATACATCGCCAACTCCTAGACCGCAAGGGAAGAAATAAGTATCGACAGATACTTTTCTTCTGCTGAAGCTCCGCGTGAACTCAGTACCACCGGGCAACTGGCACCGACGACGAAGCCGGCCATCCTTGCCTTGCAGGTTACTGAAAGCATCTTGCCCATGATGTTTCCCGTATGGATGTTCGGCGCCAACAGGATATCGACATCACCAGCCACAGGACTGCTGAAACCCTTCATGTCAGCGATTTCCTTATCCATGGCACAGTCATAGGAAATCGGACCATCGACGATACAGTTCTGTATCTCACCTTTCTGGTTCATTTCCTTGAGTGCATGTGCATCGACAGTCTCGATCATCTTCGGGTTCACTTTCTCAACACAGGCAAGCACTCCAACCTTGGGACATTCATATCCCATCTTGTTGAACACAGCTACTGTATTTTCAATAATCTCTTTTTTTTGTTCCAGAGTCGGATAAGGTACCATACCTCCGTCCACAGGAGCAAGAAGCTTATGATAGCCTGGTACTTCAAACAAGGCTACATGGCTCATGAGCTTTCCTGTACCAAGTCCATGTTCCTTGTCCACTACGGCCTTCAGCACGACCTTCGTATCGGTCTTGCCTTTCATAAGGAAGTCCGCTTTGCCTTCCCTTACCAATGCAACAGCCTTCCGGCTGGCTTCAACGGAATCCGCAGCATCGACAATCGAGAAGTCTGCAACATGCCCAAGATCCTTTAGTATCTGCTCGATTACACCTGCATCACCGACAAGAATCGGTTCCACAAGTCCTGTATCCTTGGCCCTGCAGACGGCTTGCAGGGTGTGTTCATCCCCTGCAGCCGCCACAGCCATTTTCCTGCATGTAGCACTGAGCTTCATGCGGGCAATCAATTCATCAAATGTCCTGACGATCATATATTTCCCTTTCTAACCGACTGAATCCAATCCAGCCTGGAATGCTTTCAGATTCAAATCAATGAACTTCGGCTTGACACATTTCTTCAAGGCTGCATCCCAATCAAGCTGCTGTAGCTGCATCAGTTTCACAAGGGCTCCCAGCAGAACGATGTTCATCGCCTTCTTGTTGCCAAGGTCTCCGGCAATCTTGCCGGCATCGACGACATAGGTCGTTGCAACTTTTGACAGCTTTCCTATGATATCATCGGGATATACATCCTTTCCACTGGCAGTCGTAGCAGTATCAATCTTGAAATTGTTGACAACCACATGGCCATTTTCCTTCAAATCGTCAAGATATCTGGCTGCTTCCATGATTTCAAATGAAACAAGGATATCTGCAGAACCTTTTCCGATGATAGGCGAATATACCTTTTTGCCAAACCTGACCTGGGTCGTAACACTTCCGCCACGTTGGGACATACCATGTATTTCACTCATCTTGACATCATAGCCACCGGCTACCAATGCAGCAGACAACACCTTGCTAGCAAGGATTGTTCCCTGCCCTCCGACACCACAAAGGATGATGTTCTGTACGTTTTCCATACTCAGCCCTCCACTTTCCTTATTGCATGCGTCGGACAGACCTGCATACAAATATCACAACCAGTACATTGGCTTAAGTCAATACTTACTTTCTTGGTTGCCTTGTCATAGACCAATGCCGGACATCCGGTCCTCACGCAGGTTCTGCATCCGATGCATGTTTCTGTATCAACATAGTTTTTTTTCACCGAACTGCCGAATTCCTGCTTGTCAATCTCGCTGAATTTCTTCAAGGCACAAGGGTACTTTGTGATGATCAAAGCCGGTTCATCAAAGCCCAAGCCCCACTGCAGGGCCTTGCGGCAGTCACCAAGATGCAAGGGATTGATAGTCTTGATATGCTTCACACCAAGAGCTTCTGCCACTTTTGCTATATCAGTCAGAGGAGCCTCTTCACCCATGATATTATAACCTGTACCTGGGTTTTCCTGATGTCCTGTCATAGCAGTAATACGGTTGTCCATTACCACCAGAAGCACATTGCTGTTGTTATAGACGCATTCCAGCATACTGGTCATGCCTGAATGGAAGAAAGTTGAATCACCCATTATGCCGACCACACGTTTGTCACTTCCACTTTTCTTAAACATCTTTGCCATGCCGTGTGCTGCAGAAAAGCCAGACCCCATACAGAATGCAAAATCTTTGGCCCTTCCAAGAGCATAGCAACCGATATCGCTGGAAAATACTATATTCTTCAGTTTGAGCATCTCAACATAAATTCCCCGATGGGGGCATCCTGCACAAAGTACAGGTGGCCGCTCAACCGTTCCGAAATCTTCATGGGAAATGGGCTTGGGTTCAACCCCCAGCAAAGCACTTCGGAGAATATCTGGGTTAAGTTCATAGAGCCTAGGCACCTTTTCCTTGCCGATACAGCTGAGGCCTGCAGCTTTCATCTGATTTTCCATATAAGGTTCAAGTTCTTCAATGACATAGAGAGTCTTGACTTTTGAGGAAAAATCCTTGATTTTTGCCATCGGAAGAGGATTCGTCAAGCCGATCTTCAAATAAGAAGCAGCGTCACCGAAGACTTCCTTTGCATACTGGTATGACACTCCCGATGTAACGATGCCGACATCTCCGGTATTCCATTCGACGGTATTCAGCGGGCAGTCATTGGACAGCTCTTCAAGTTTCTTGAAACGTTCCATGACATCAGCATGCAATCCATAGGAAACCGCCGGTACGGGATTGTACCTTCTCTGCTTGACATATGGGACGTAAGGAACTTCCTTCCTTTCATCTGTCTCTACCAAGCTTTTGCTATGGCAGACCCTGGTAGTCATTCTGATCATTACCGGTACATTGTATGTTTCGCTGATCTCCATTGCCTGCCGTACAAAATCCTTTGCTTCCTGTGAGTTCGATGGCTCAAGCATAGCAAGGTTTGCTGCCGTTGCATAATAGCGGTTATCCTGTTCATTCTGTGAGGAATGGCAGGAGGGATCGTCTGCGGATACGATGGCAAGCCCTCCTGTTACTCCTGTATATGCCACTGTAAAAATAGGATCGGCAGCAACATTTACTCCGACATGTTTCATGGTTGCGATAGACCTGGCACCACCGACGCTTGCACCGATTGCGGCTTCAACTGCGGTTTTCTCATTGGGAGCCCACTCACTGGTCACTTCAGGGTATTTACCCGAGACGTTTTCCAGAATTTCAGTACTGGGAGTCCCAGGGTAACCGGAGGCGAACTGCACACCGGCTTCCCAGATTCCCCGGGCTATGGCTTCGTTACCACTCATCAATTCTTTCATGTTAGTCCTCTTTTCATCTACAGATTCTCTTTCCTTCTTCATCAAAAGGAAAACAACATTCCATGATTCAATTTTAAGTCAGGCCTCTGAAATTGTGAAATATCAATTGCGGCATAGTAGCATAACAAAAACATTATAGGCAGCATGGTACAGGCAAAACGATGGTCCTGGACCAGAAAGATATTGCTTCTGGCTACAGAAAAAGCCCTATGGACTGTCAGACAGGACTGAGATTCCATAGGGCAATTGCAATTGAACAGTCAAAACATCATCAGAGAAAGCACATCGGGCTGCCTGCTGCAACTGGGCTATTCCCCTGTGTGTATCTCAGCACAATCCGGGGAATTTGATGCAGAGCAAGGTCAGTACCAAAGTACCTATCGTAGTGTTCAGCACCGTGCATATGCCGACATACTTATATGACTGCCGGGCATTCGTCTTTGCAATCTCATTTGCAGCGATATATCCTGCATTCGTAGGCAATGTGTCAAATGTAGTAGCAGAGAAAGATGCAATCCTGTGGAATGCATTCATGTTTACGCCCAGACTCTGGAACGTAGGAGTAAACATCGGAAGTCCTGCACCAAGACCTGCAGGGCCAGAACCACAGATCAGAGTCATGACCATCAGGGCGAACATTGCTATCAGCAACGCCGGGCCGTTGATCAGGGTCAGTTTCTTCGAAAATATAGCAAAGGAATTTGTTATGGCCACAACAGAACCGAAACCAGCAACCGCCCCTGCCTGACAAGAAACGACACAAGCATTTGTACATGCATTCTCCAACGCTTTGAGAATGTCTTTGAGTCCCTTCAGCTGTTTGGCAAAAATGGCAATCGCAAGGATACTTCCGACCATAAGAGCAAAGTTGACATTGATCTTGAAGGCATTGAACAGTACAAATACTACTACCATCGGAATGAGGGCAATAAGCGGATTCGGAAGTTCCTTGTCAGTAGAAGCAGCTTCGGCACCGACTGTGGTTTCAAAGGTATGCCCACCTGCAATCTCTTTTTTCGCAGCAGTATTCAGATACATCACATTCAGGAACAGGATCAACGTACCGGCAATGAAACCAGGCAAGGCAGCAGCCATCGACGAAGTACCAAGGTACCACATTGCCTGAACATTCTGGATTTGAGGAGAACCAGGCATTGCAAGAGCTGACGTAGCTATGCATCCCAAGATCATACCAGGTACCATATAGCGCGGAATATCTGATTCTCTGCAAAGTTCCAAGGTAAGAGGTGTCATGACAAACATAAGGACTATTGCACTTACACCGCCATAGGAAAGCAAAAGGCCAGAAATGAAAACAATCAGAATAGTCGCAAGAGGTGTCAGCTTATCATGTTTTCCCCTGAATATATTGGAAACTCCTCTTGCAATGCTGGAAGCAGCACCGCTGGTTCCATAGATTTCTCCAAATACAGCGCCCCATAAGAAAATCGGCAATTGTCCGATAAGAAAACCACCGACACCATTCATGTAAGTAGTCAAGTAGCCATCAGTTACAGAAATACCGTTGAAAATACAGACAATCATACTTGCTACGGCTCCGATAATGAGCAACGGCCATCCTTTGATGACGAAATAAATCAAAAATACCAATGAAAACAAAATGCCTAGAATCCCTATTACCATTTTCCCTGACCAGCAATCGTCATAAGATTGGACTGATCTCCTCCCATAGATTAATAGAATTTTATTCCTTATTAGGTATTATATATTTGATAAATAAGAATCATGAAAACCTCATCACACATCAATACCTTACGAATAACGAATGGATAAAAGAAAAAATATAGTTTTTCCTTCTTACTCACTCGTAAAACAGTAAGATGTAACTTGCTATTTGTGAAATAGTATTTTATTCATTATGTCATAACATATTCATTATAAAATGGATATAAAATCCTATAAGAAATACACAGGACAAGAAAAATTCGGTTAATAAAATAAATCCCGAAAGAGTAAATAAATAATAAGCCAACAATCAGAATACATTGTCGGCTTATTCAGCATTTTGTCATTACTTTCTAGTTTTAATTATCTTATGATTCCAACAGAAAAAAAAAGAAATCCGCAAATTCCTTGTTGTCCACAAGAAAATCAAAATTACGTAGGAGCCCCGCATCAAACATACCAAGCGAAGGGTTTTCTACCACCTTCTCAAGATAGCTTTTCAGTTCATCAATATTACGTATGACTGGATGATGATCGGAAAGCAACCTTTTGATTGATAATGCACTGCGTTGACGTTGTCCATGCCTGAACTGTAGATAAGCCTGGTAGAATGATGTCTCGAACGGGGGTTGGCCTCCATAGGCCTCCACAGACTTGCCAAACGCTATCTCGTCTTCCTGACAGGCAAAGAATTTCAGATGAAGCCGTCGGCTAAGGTCACTACTGCTACCAAATAAATATTCAGCGGTAGTAACAATTTCCTTTGTATCAGCCTCATCGTGCCTGCGATTCAGCAAAAAGAACAACCGCTCCAGACACCCTGCAAGTTTTGTTGCATCAAAATATGACGTAGGATCTGATCCTGGAGCAAAGGCACCACCATCCCTCATTCTCTGTTCAAGTCGTTTTCTATAACTGCGATACAAGTCAATCTGCGTTTCTTCATCTTCCAAACTGGCACGGAAATCGACAATCTCACTATCATACGGATCAAGCTTGAGAGCCTTGCGGGCATAGTGCCTGATCAGTTCAACATCTTCATTGTTCCGGAGTGCTTCCTGAGCCTTTGCCAGAAAAGCCTCGGCCTTGGTTTGGGTTCCGAATCCCGTCGCCTCAATCATCTTGCGATAACGGTTGACTTTGAACGCAATAGTATCTTCCGTATCAAAGGTAGAGGCATTGGCCCGCGCAAAACCTTCGAATTGCAAAACCTTGCGCTCTATTTTTTCATTCATTCGGACTACTCTTTTCCATATACCCAGAAAGACTTTCCTGCACAGCAGAAGGAATAGATTGAATTTTCCCTGTATCAGGATCAATGCAGGCAAGTCTTACTATAAGATCAGCAAGCAATAGTTCTTCCCGCATTATTCTCTGATGTACGGTCATCGAAAACCGCTTCATAGAAAACACTGTCGTACGGACAGTCAGATGATCACCCAGTTTTCCCGGATGATCATAACTTACTTCAAGTTTTCTGACAACAAAGCTGAATTTTTCTTTCAGCAAGTCATTCAGACTAAAATATTCATTTACCATTTCGCTGCGTGCATGCTCAGCAAAATCCAGATAATGGGGGTGGTAGACCACACCTCCACAATCAGTATCACTGAAATATACAGTAACAGGAAAAACATGTTCCATCAGACCTCCACCTCTGCTCCGTCAAAGCGGAGCGTAGCAAAATAATCATCGATTGTCTGACGCCGTCTGATCATTCGGACCGTACCGTCACCAGCAAGCAGATATTCTGCAGGACGGAGTTTCGCATTGTAGTTGAAGCCCATTGAATGCCCATGGGCGCCGGCATCATGCAGAACAAGTATGTCGCCTTTCTCAATCTTGCACAACTGCCTGTCAATGGCAAACTTATCATTGTTTTCACAGAGGCTGCCTGTCACATCATACACATGGTCCTTCGGCAGTTTTTCCTTTCCCACTACGGTAATATGGTGATATGCACCATAAAGGGCCGGTCGCATAAGGTCAGCCATAGAAGCATCCAAACCGACATACTGCTTGTATTTTGAAGTCACATGGCGGACCCGGCTTACCAAGTATCCATAAGGACCGGTAATATATCGGCCGAGTTCAAAGGCAATTTCAAGCGGAGCCAAACCGGCAGGAATGATAATATCATCGTACAGCTGGTGGATTTTTTCACTGACATAGCCGATGTCCATAGGTTTGTCATCGACTTTATAAGGGATCCCTACCCCGCCTCCTAAGTCCACGAATGAAATCCTCACACCTGTCTCTTCCTTTATTTTAAGGCAAAGTGAAAATATCATATGCGCAGTTTCAACGATATATTCAGGATTCAGTTCATTTGAAGCTACCATGGTATGCAACCCAAATCGCTGGCATCCCTTTTTTTTCATGATCCGATAAGCTTCGGTGATCTGTTTGCTTGTAAGACCATATTTTGATTCGACAGGATTACCTATGATGGCATTGCCTGTCCGTTCCGCTCCTGGGTTGTAACGGAAACAGATAGTAGAAGGCACACGTCCCAAAGCATGTTCCATTGCCTCTATATGGGTAATATCATCCAAGTTGATCACAGCCCCCAGTTCATAGGCCTTGACGAATTCCTCATCAGGGGTATCGTTGCTGGTCATCATGATCCTCTCACCGGAAAGGCCACACTTATGGCTCAAGAGCAATTCAGGAAGCGATGAACAATCTGCTCCATACCCAAGGTCAAACAAACGTTTGAGAATGGAAGGATTCGGGCAAGCTTTCACTGCATAATAATTTCTGAAGGAAGGCGCCCAAGCAAAAGCATCCAAGAATGCTTTTGCATTGTCAATGATGGCCTTTTCATCATAGAGGTAAAACGGAGTCTGAATCTGCTGTGCCAATGACAGCAGTTTTTCGTCGCTGCAGGGAAGATCAAGATGACTCATTCCATATGCTCCTTGATTGAGGCAATTGCCTTTTTAACATTTTCCTGATGCCCATAGGAAGAAACCCTTACGTAGTGCTCTCCCGATGGTCCGAAACCACCCCCAGGAGTAACAACGACATGGCAGGTATCAAGCAGATAGTCAAAGAACGCCCAACTATCCATTTCATTCGGAGTCCTAGCCCATATGTAGGGACTGTTGTCTCCGCCGAAACAGACTAAGCCGACCGATTCAAGTCCTTCCCTGATAATCCTGGCATTCTCCAGATAATAGCCAACCAGCGCCTGACATTGGGCCAATCCCTCTCCCTTGAGAGCAGCCAATCCTCCCGCCTGCGCTATGTTGCTGGCACCATTGAAGAAAGTACATTGACGCCTATTCCACATACCATTGAGCTGTCCTGGTACAGAATCTTCCACGACCAAGGCTTTTGGTACGATTGACCAACCAAGACGCACACCGGTAAAACCTGCACTCTTGCTGAAGCTGTTGATCTCTATGGCACATTCCTGTGACCCTTCAATCTCAAAGATTGTATGTGGCAATTCCTGATTACTTATATATTCGCTGTAGGCTCCGTCAAAAATAATCACGGCCTTTTCCCGGCGGGCATAGTCGACGAACTGCTTCATCTGGACCTTTGTCATGACGGCTCCTGTAGGATTGTTCGGAGAACAAAGGTAGATGAGATCGACATGGCAATCGGGAACCTGTGGAATAAATCCGTTTTCCACATTACAGGGAAGGTAGACGAAGTTGCTATAACCACCGATGGCCTTGTCATATACTCCGCTTCTTCCCCCGACCACATTGGAATCGACATAGACAGGATAGGCAGGATCGGCTACTGCAACGATGGCATCCTTGGCAAAAAGCTCCTGGATATTTGCGGCATCAGACTTGGCTCCGTCAGAGACGAAGAACTCCGTTTCCTCAAGTTCAACACCATAACGGTCGGTATACATTTCCCTCAAGGCCAGCCGCAGGGAAGTATCACCCTGCTCATCACCATAGCCGGTATAAGTTGCACGGTCTGAAAGCAAATCAAGCTTATGCTTCATAGCAGCTACCAGTGCAGGAGGCAAAGCCTCAGTCGTATTGCCGATACCGAGTTTCAGCAATTCCACCCCAGGATGTTTTTCTTGCCATGCATTGCACCGTCTGCTGACTTCAGGAAAAAGATAGCCAGCAGCGAGCAGGCCGAAATTTGTATTGAGATGCGCCATACTACCTGCCCTCTCCTATACCAGGAAGCCTGTCCTTCAGATCATCGATAACCTTGAAAAGCTGCTGCCGATGATCAGTCTGCTCATCCAATGTGCACAGAGGAAGCCTGAAGCTTTCAAGGCACCATCCGAAATGCGCAAGGGCAGTCTTTATAGGAATCGGGTTCGTTTCAACGAAACATGCCTTGAAGAAAGGAGCAAGCAGATCATTGATAGCCTGGGCCTTCTGCCAGTCACCGGCAAGGGCAGCATGTATCATATCGCTCATCTGCTTCGGGAAAAGGTTTGAAGCAACGGAAACGACACCATGGCCTCCGGCCTTGATAAGATCAAGACAGATGTTGTCATCACCGCTTAGTACGGTAAAGTCCTTGCCTTCCGTCCGGACAATGACATCCTTCATCTGCTCCAAATTACCGCTTGCTTCCTTGACTGCAACGATATTGCTGCAATCCTGTGCAAGCCGGACAAGTGTCTGCGTTTCGACATTGACACCGGTCCTTCCTTTGATGTTGTAGACGATGCAGGGAATATCCACAGCATCTGCAATTGCCTTGAAATGAAGATACAGACCTTTCTGAGTCGGTTTGTTATAATACGGATTGACCAGCAAAACAGCATCTGCACCGTGGTTCTGTGCATGACGCGAAAGCCTGATTGCCTCTGAAGTGGCATTGCTTCCCGTACCGGCAATGACCGGTACCCTGCCGTTGACGTATTCCACTGTAAGCTGGATGACCCTGTCATGTTCCTCATGGGAAAGCGTCGGGCTTTCGCCGGAAGTCCCGCAGGGAACCAATCCGTCAATTCCACTCTCAATCTGATAATCAATCATTCTCTTGAGGGAATCGGTATCAACATTATTCTTTTCCGTAAAAGGTGTCACCATTGCTGTGTAGACACCATGTGGTATGGTTTTTATCATCTGTGGCTTCCTCCTGGATATAATCCTAAGCTTTGATTTATTCCGTGGTATTCTCTTCTACCAGACTGGCAACAAGATCATCCAATGTATAAAGTCCTTTCTTTTCTATGATCCATTCTGCAGCGACCAGAGCGCCTTTTGCAAAACCTTCACGGGTCCTGGCCCGATGTATCAATTCAACCGTATCAAAAGGTGAATCAAACGTTACCGTATGTGTCCCAGGATCCCATCCGCCTCTAGTTGAGGATACATGGATCTCTCCCTGTTCACGTTTTCGATCCAATCTTTCGGTAACAAGGGAATCCTTGCCTTTGAAATTGTCCAGCAAAGTCTGTCCCAATAGCAATGCTGTTCCTGAAGGACTGTCCTTTTTTTCCATATGATGACTTTCATGAAGCGAAACATCGTAAGTTCCTAAATTACCGAACAACTTGGCTGCATAGGCAACCACTTGTCTATAAAGTGCAACTCCTACTGAAAAGTTGCTGCTATAGATAAGCGAACATTCAGGATAGGCAGAAAGGAATGCCTCCACTTCAGGAAGTCTGTCATACCAACCGGTAGTTCCTATTACTGCAGGAATACCTTCACGTGCATAGTAGTTGATATGTTCTTCCACGGAAGCAGGATTTGAAAAATCAATGATGACATCTGCTTTGTTACTGAGGGCTCCGGAGGCAAGATCCAAACCTGTGACAAGCGGACTGGGAGACCACGGGTCGACGACCGCAACAATTTCGTGCCCCTCATCTTTTGCCAACTGCATGATTTGTTTGCCCATACGACCGAAACCTACAATTGCTATTTTCATTGTATACCTCGTTGGAGGTTATAGTAGCAGACTACAACAACAATGTCTAGCAATAACAAAATGTTTTTTTAATAACACGGAATAAGCAAATCATAACATCATTTTCGTTTTTTATGGTCCCTTTTCTCACTTACACGGATGTAATCCGCAAAAGTCGCCTGTTCCTCTTCTGCATGATACCGATGGATACTGTCTTTTGGGAGTGAAATCTGCAAGCCGGACTTTCTCATGGGTCTCGAACGGTCAAGACGACTCTGTCTTACGACTTCCGTCTCCTGTCTGGTCTCAAAAGGATCCACATACACCGTATTGACCGGTGTAACCGTGGATCGTACGACCACCTTGCGATGGACCGCAGTTTCTGAATTTGTCTTTCGATGGACAGTGACTTTTCCTGCAACGCGAGCAACAGGCTGGGAGGTCACAGGTTTCGGTTGCTGTCTGCCAAGATTTGAAAAATATGCAGCCGAGGACGAAACCGATGCCGCAATCTTCACTTCTTCGCTCAGAGGAGCCGGCACACGGACATCAGAAACCTTGTGTATCGTCATGACTTTTCCTTCTTTCTTCAACATAGCCCGTTTCTGGGCCAGCTGATCTTCAGAAAGAGGGACTCTTCGGCTGACTATCTTTTCTTCATATCCACAGGAAAGCTTCTGGCAGACAAAATGCACAGCACCCTGTTCATCAATAATCTTCATCATCAGGCTATGGCAATAAGGACATTCCTTGCTTTCCTTGAAGTCCGGAGCATATCGGTCATGGGAAACCTTGATCTGACCAACCAGCGTACGAGTCACTTCCTTGATATCTTCTACGAAAAGGTTCCAGTCGTCCTTACCTTTGCTGATGGCAGCAAGGCGATCCTCCCACTTGCCGGTAAGCTCAGGAGAACGAAGCAGCTGCGGGGCAAGACGCACAGTTTCCCTACCCCGTGCAGTCGGAACAAGTTCATTCTGTCCGTTTCTATCGACATAATGGTTGGAAATAAGCTTCTCGATGATATCTGCACGTGTTGCGGGAGTACCAAGACCAGCTCCAAGATATTTCTTGGCCTGTTCATCCTCTACGAAACGACCGGCATGCTCCATGGCAGAAAGCAAGGTAGCATCACTATAACGATGGGGCGCCTCAACAGCCATTCGTCTGAGTTTCAGTTTTCCAAGCTGTACAGCATCCCCCTCGGCAAGCTTTGCAAGCATGCCATCTTCATTATGCTCATCCTTGGTGTTACTACTTACCTGCTTCCAACCTAATGCAACAGGATCAGTTGACCGTGCAACAAAGCGATATCCTCCCACGGTTATCTCGGCTGTCGTCGTCACATAGACATAATCAGGAAGCAGTACTTCAAGGAAACGTACAGCAACAAGCTTCCAAAGAGCCTTTTCATCTTCACTAAAGCGCGAAAGATCAACTTTTTGCTCAGTAGGCAGCAGCGCATGGTGGTCAGAGACCTTGTCATCCTGTATAAGCCGGGAAAGATCCTCACGGACCTTGCCATGAAGAAGCTTGATTGCCGCAGGTCCCAGTTCGGTATTGGAAAGCGCAAGCAGACGATCAGGGAAAGTCGGTACGATGTCATGGGTCAGATAGCGGCTGTCAGTTCTTGGATAAGTCACGATCTTATGGACTTCATACAAACGCTGCAGTACATCAAGCGTCTTTTTGGCACTGAATCCCAAGCCAGTATTTGCATCACGCTGCAACTCTGTCAAATCATAGGCCAAGGGAGGAGCCTCACGTCTTTCCTGATGATCGATTTTGGTAACTTTACCTGCCTTGCCTTCCAACTCCTTCATCAGCCTGCGGGCTTCATTCTCTTCTGTGATCCTTACACTGTCCTCCGTCGGATAAAGACTTGCCTGGAAAGAGTCGAAATCACCTTTGAGCGTCCAATAGAATGAACCCTCGAACTTTTCAATTTCTTCTTCCCTGTCACAGAGTATCTTCAGCGTAGGTGTCTGGACACGTCCGGCACTCATCCTGGCATCGAACCGGCAAGTCAGGGCCCTGCTGACATTCATACCCACATACCAATCCGCCGCGCTGCGGCTTTCTGCGGCATGGAAAAGATCAAGAAAACCGTCACCGTCCTTGAGGTTTGCGAATCCTTCCTTGATCGCTGCATCGGTCTGGCTACTGATCCACAGACGTTCTGTCTTTCCTTTCCATCCGGCCTCTTCCATGATCCAGCGGGCGACAAGCTCGCCTTCCCTGCCGGCATCCGTGGCTATGATCAAGCCGTCTATGTCACTTCTCTGCATCAATGCCTTTACTACGTCAAACTGCTGGCGGGAATCCTCAATCGGTTCTTTTTTCAATTCCTGCGGCAAAATAGGCAAAGAAGCCAGACTCCACCTCTTATATTGTGTTCCATAGCTTGCAGGCGGAGCCAACTCAATCAAGTGCCCCAAGGCCCAGGTAACGACGTACCCATTGCCTTCGATATAGCCATTCGCCCTGCTTCTGCATCCCAATGCTGCTGCAAGTGTCCGCCCGACGCTTGGTTTCTCAGCCAATACAAGCTTCATCTTCTTTTCTCCTCGGATAATCCCTATCTTCCTTGCTGAACTTTAGTCTGCCGTCTGCCGTTTTTCAAGTACTCTCCTTGCAAAGGGCAGTAAAGGATGCTACCCTCTTGCTGACAGACCACCTGATATCCATATATATAAAGGAAGGCTACGATGCCTATACATACAAACAAAGACAAAGATACGAAGTTCCTGACAGAAACAGATTCACTGATCAGCCAAGGCAACACAGAAAAAGCCGAAGCAATATTGAAAAAACTCTGCAGACAGGGAAATGAGGAAGCAACAAGGAAACTTGCAGACTTGCTGATCGGACAGGAAAAGACTACGGAAGCCAAGGACTTGCTTGCATCCTGTACTGAAGATGCATCACAGTACCTTTTGGCTACAATTCTTGAAAAAGACGAAAAGAGTATCAGCCAGGCCGTTGAAATCTACAGCCAGCTAGCAAAGAAGGGTAATCCGGAAGCCTCATGGAAACTGGGACGTTGTCTTTATGACGGAGACGGCTGTACGGAAGACCTTACCAAGGCAATGGAACTGCTCACCTTCGCCACCGGACACGGTATCAAGGAAGCAGAATACTACCTGGGATTATGCTACTACTACGGAGACGGTACGGAAAAAGACATCGTCAAGGCAATAGAACACTTGGATATTGCCGCGACAGAAGGCAACGCCAATGCAGCGTACACGCTCGGTACCATCTACGAAAGCAATGATACGGTAAAAAGGGACGAAGCAAAGGCAGCTGCTTATTATCAGAAGGCAACGGAAGACGACCATAGCCTTGCCCAATACCGTCTTGCAAATCTGTATTACAGCGGAGAAGGCGTAGAAAAAAACATGCAGAAAGCATTCAATCTGTTTACAGATGCCTCTACAGGTGGACTTGCTGACGCCATGGACAGCCTTGCCTACATGTACCATCAAGGACAAGGCTGCAGCAAGAGCATACCTATGGCCTTCCAATGGTTCAAGGAAGCCCATGAACACGGATCAGCGAAAGGAACCTTCCATCTTGCCCTGTGCTATTTCAATGCAGATGGTGTAGCTGCAGACAAAGGACTCGCCATACAATTGCTCCATGAAGCAGCTGATGCAGGCATCAGTGATGCCAACACGATTCTCACACAATTGAAAAAAGCAGAAGAAGAAAACAAGAAAATACACCCGACAAAAGATAACCTGCAACAGTTCATGGAAAAGGCTGAAAGCGGTGACGCCGAGGCTATGCTTGAACTAAGCAACTACTATCTGTCACATATTGAGGACAAAGAAAACATCCGCAAAGGCATCGATTATCTGAAAAAGAGTGCTGACAATGGAAACACTGATGCACAGGTAAATCTCGGTGTCTGCTACTACACGGGAAAATTTGTTGAAAAGGACAAGGAAAAAGGCATACAGTATACACAGAAAGCCGTCAACCAGAAGAATATAAGAGCCTACCACAACATGGGAACCTATTTGCTGTCCGGCACGCCGGACATAAATCAAGTCAGGCAGGCCATGACCTTGTTCAGCGATGCGGCAAAACTTGGCTATGCACCATCGATGTTCCAGATGTCCCGTTTCTTTGACGAAGGCAGAATTCTTCAGAAGGAACCACAGAAAGCGGCCTATTGGCTGGCTGAAGCGGCAAAACGAGGCGATGCAAATGCACAGTTTAATCTTGGACGATGTTTTGAAGCCGGCCACAATATGGAACAGGACATGGAAAAAGCTGTCTTTTGGTATGACAATGCTGCAAAACTTGGCAATGTGCTGGCAATGGACCGTATGGGAGATCTGCTTTTCAACGGCACACAGGTACAGAAAGACCAAGAAAAGGCTGTCAGCTATTATGATATGGCAGCCGTACGGGGCTTGCTCCATGCAATGAATATATCTGGATATTGCCACCTGAATGGCATCGGCTGCAAGCAGGACATACAGCAGGGTATCAAGATGTGGGAAATCGCAAGCCAGAACAACTATCCTGATGCGCAGTACAATCTGGCTTGTTGCTATCTTCAAGGTATCGGAGTCGAAAAAGACGAGGCAAAGGCAAGGGAGCTGATGGAAAAAGCAGCAGAAAGCGGACAGGTAAAAGCAAAAGATTTCCTTCAGGCTTCTTCCGGTAGCAAACAACCCGATTAATGGTTTTCTCTTTTATTTAGAACTTGACTTGGACAAGGCTCGCTCATATACTTAATGCAAATAATTTATTGAGGAGTATCTATCATGGCCTACAAAATTACTGATACCTGCGTTGCTTGTGGAACCTGCGCTTCAGAATGCCCCGTCGGTGCTATTTCTGAAGGTGATATCTATAAGATTGATCCAGATACATGCATCAGCTGCGGAACCTGCGCTGAGGTATGTCCTACCGGTGCAATCGTAGAAGACAACTAAGCTTCTTATCTGCAACGACAGAAAAAAAGGAAGGGAACCTGGAATAGACTAGGTCCCCTTCTTATATAGTCAGGAATAGAAACTATCAGCTCTTCCCACAAAAGAGCTCCAGATGATGTTACCTTAGATGGCAAAAAACTTATTTTGTAAAAATACAATTGCTCTATTTCTATCCAAATGATAGACTTGCCCCATGAAGATAAAGCGGATACTTTCAGTAATCGGAGGAATTGTAATTGTCCTCCTTCTTATCATTGCAGGTTATTTTCTGTATGTCATGCACCAATATTACAGGATTCCTGATAAACAGCCGCTTGAAATCTACAACCCCGTTGCTACGGCCCCTTTGGAAAAAGGAAAGGCATATACAGCTGTTACCTATAATATAGGGTTCGGAGCCTATGATCCTGAATATAGTTTCTTCATGGAAACAGGGACTATGGACAACGGACAGAAAACAAAAGGGAAATACGGCAAAGGCAAAGACAAGGAAACGATCCTGAAAGATACCAACGGCTGTGCAGAAACCGTACAAGCCCTCAGCCCCGATTTCGTACTGATCCAAGAAATGGACAGAGACAGTACGCGCAGTTATCATGTTGACCAAAAGGCAATCTTTGATACTGCATTGAGTGATTACTCATCAGACTATGCAATCAATTTCCATACTGCTTATCTCATGTTTCCGCTGTATGATCCACATGGAGCCTCGTTGGCTGGTATCGCAACCTATTCAAGATGGCACATCGAAGAAGCGGTACGCATGAGTTATCCTATCGACAATTCTTTTCCACAGCGATACATGGATTTGGATCGGTGTTTTTCAGTACAACGACTACCGGTGAAAGGCGGCAAGGAACTTGTCTTGATCAATTCCCATATGAGTGCATACGACAAGGGAGGAAAAATCAGAAAATTACAGCTCGAAAAGCTCAATTCCTTCATGCAGGCGGAATGTGACAAAGGTAATTATGTAATTGCAGGAGGAGATTTCAACCATGCACTGGGAAAGGAAGTCCTTACCTGCTTTCCGTCACAGGAAAAGGTTCCCATGTGGGCAAATGTACTTGAAGATAGTGACTTGGCCTCTTCCATGCATATCTGCAAGGCAGACAATGAGTTTGAAATACCCACCTGTAGAAGTTCTGACCTGCCATATACGAAAGGCATAAATTATTCTACAGTCATAGATGGTTTCCTGCTTTCCCCTGGTATCAGCGCTACGGCACACAACATAAGCAATGACTTTGCCTACAGTGACCATCAGCCTGTCCGTCTGAGCTTTACGTTGGAATAATAATACCCCTTGAAAAAAAAGGGCCAAGAGTACCACAATTGACCCATCGGAGGAACCGCAAGGTGATCAACAATGACAATCTGTTGCTTCAAGGTATGCTGAGTGTCTCGGAGCTTACTGAACTGATCAAACAGACCTTGGAAGGGGGCTTCTACAATCTGCAGGTAACAGGAGAGGTTTCCGGTTTCCGACCATCTTCCACAGGGCATTGGTATTTCAAGCTCAAAGACAACAAAGCATCTATTGATGCTGTCATGTTCAGAGGCAATACTTTTCGGGTAACCGTACCTCCGAAAGATGGCGACGAAATAACTGTGACAGGAAGTATCTCCGTCTATGCCCCACGAGGAACATATCAGATAAAAGTAGACTCAATTGTCCAGACCGGCCTGGGCGATATTCTCAGGCAACTTGAAGAGCGAAAGCAACGTTATAGCCAGCTAGGCTGGTTCGATCAAGACCGCAAACAACCAATCTGTCGTTTCCCGCAACGCCTAGGCGTCATTACCAGCCCAACGGCGGCTGCATTGCAGGATATTCTGCAGGTAACTGCACGGCGTGCTCCTGATCTGGATATCATCATAATTCCGGCAACCGTACAAGGAAAAGAAGCAGCAGCGTCGATTACCAATGCTATCCACATTGCAGAAGACCTGAAGCTCTGTGATCAACTGATCATAGCCAGAGGAGGAGGTTCCGTCGAAGACTTACTGCCCTTCAGTGACGAAACGGTACTGCAGGCTATCCTTGCATGTACCATTCCTGTCATTACCGGCGTAGGACATGAAATAGACTGGGCGTTGTGTGATTATGTGGCAGATATGAGAGCCCCTACTCCCTCCGCGGCCGCTGAACTTGCAACGAAAGGCATCTTTGAAGCAAGGCAACAGAGAGAATCAGTGGAAGAAGACCTGAAGCATTCCATACAGAACAAATTGCTGCTGACAGAACAGAAACTGCACGCCTATGACCGTCAATCCCTCAGCACGACTATACGTTCCAGACTTGACAGCTGCCAGCTGATAAGTGCAGGACTGGAACGGGACATGGAACTGTATATGGAACGTTATTTCAATACACGTCAATCCAAGCTCCAACAGTATGACTGCAGAAATCTTGCAAAAGCACTGCTTGCACAGCTTGAAGGACAACAGGCCCGTTGCAAGCTGACTGCAGCCAGCATTGCAGAAACAGAACAAAATCTGCTAAAATCTTTGGAACACAGAATAAGGCTGTCTGCCGGAATAATCAGTTCACTAGGCCCCCAAGGCTTGTTGGACAAAGGATACGCAATTGTCAGTGACCATAAAGGACAGATTGTCAAATCCTGCCGTCAGGCAAAACCAGGAACGAACCTGACACTGAAACTCAGTGACGGAAGTCGGCAAATACAGGTAAAGGAGGACAGGTAAATGACATTTGAAAAAGACTTGGAACGCATGGAAAAGATTGCAACTGCGCTCAGGTCAGACAACACCAGTCTGGAAGATAGCCTCAAATTGTTTGAAGAAGGCATGAAACTCTCACATGACCTGGAAAAGCGGCTTGAAGAAGCAAAAAGAAAAGTCAAACTTATCATGCAGGACAATGAAGGCGGTATTGAAGAAAAGGATATGAAATCAGATAAAGAAGGAGATAACGAATTTGCTTTCCAAGGAAAAGAAAAATAAAATCATCTTTCTCATCAGCTGTGAGGATAAAAAAGGTATATTGGCCAGAACTGTAAACTTTTTCTATGACAGGGATTTCAATATCCTTCATTGTCAGCAGTATACGGACAGCTATGAAAACATGTATTTCATGCGAATGGAACTGGATATGGATGACCTGAAGACGACCAGAGCCCAGCTTGAAACAGATTTCAGTGCATTTGCAGTGGAAAACGGCTTCCACTGGTCCTGCCATTACAGTGATTATGTTCCACGGATGGCAATTCTCTGCAGCAAGACAAGCCATTGCGTCTACGATCTTATTGCACGTAAAAACCAAGGGCAACTCCATTGTGAGATTCCCCTGATCATTTCAAACCATCCAAATCTGGAAGGATTGGCATCCAGCTTCAGAATCCCATACTATTACCTTCCGGTAACAGGAAATACAAAAGGCCAACAAGAGGCCAAAGTAAGACAGCTGCTTGAAAAATTCGACATTGACCTTGTCGTCCTTGCACGGTACATGCAGATACTCAGTGAAGAATTCATCGATGAATGGCAAGGCAAGATCATCAATATACACCACGCATTCCTCCCTGCGTTCCAAGGAGCGAATCCATACCTCAAGGCTTACCAACGAGGCGTAAAAATCATAGGAGCCACAGCCCACTATGCCAGCCGCGACCTTGACCAAGGGCCTATCATCGAACAGGAAGTACTGAGAGTCAACCATGAACTGACCCCAGATGGCCTCAAGGAAGCTGGCAAGGATGCCGAAACCAGAGCTTTGGCAAAAGCTGTCCAGGCACACCTTGAATCGCGGATCATCATCTATAAGAACAGAACAATTGTCTTCAATGCCCAGCATTGAGGTATTTTCTCAGTCCGTCCAGCTGGAGTTCTGAGAAAACAGCGATTCCATGTGCTTTCAGCAATGAGGCTGTAATACCATCTGCCCTTATCAGAGTGCCTGAGAACGTACCATCATAGACAGTCCCGTTGCCACAGGAAGGTGACCGGCTTTTCAGCAAAGCACAGTTACAACTGTTCTTCTCTGCACATTCCAATGCCAGCCTTGCACCCAGTTCAAAATCCGAAGTCATATCCCTTCCATTCTTATCAATGACGCGACCATCGCACAATTCAGCAGGAGAACGAGGAATAGCGAGACCAGCCGCAGTTTCAGGGCAGACAGACACAAAACTGTCTTGACCTATTTCTTCCATGAACCGGCAGACAGCTGTATCAGCAGCTCCTTTGCCGTCGTATCGGCAAGCGATTCCCAACAAGCATCTTGAAATCAATATTTTCATGGTCCAAGGATACTCCATGACAAATTTGACAGCAAGCAGGGATCCAAGCAAAAGGGTAAAAAAAGCCGCTTCCGGCTAGCAGTTTACCAGAAGCGGCCAAGTAACAATATTGAAGGTCAGTAAATCAATCAGTCATCCTGCAAGGCATCATAGCCTGTTTCGCCAGTTCTGACCTTTATGACATCCTCAACATCATAGATGAAGATTTTTCCATCACCATAGTGCCCGGTGTACAACACGGATTTGGCTGTATCAACCACCGTTTGTACAGGAACCTTTGAAACCACTACCTCGACCTTGATCTTAGGCAGGAGGTTCATCTCAACAGGGACACCACGATAGTATTCATTACGTCCTTTCTGCATACCACAGCCCATTACATGGGTCAAAGTGATACCAGTTACTTCTATATCGTTCAATGCCTTTTTCAAGGCCTGGAACTTAGACTGTTTGGTAACAATGACAACCTTGGTCAACTTCGCACCAGTGCTCACGTCCTTGACGGAAACAGCAGCAGCGGGAGGAACATCACCAGTCTTGAAGCCATTTTCAACTTCTGAAGGATAGCCAAGGCCATTGACCATCGGCATAAAATCTGCATAAGCACTTTCAAGTCCATGCTCTTCAAGGTCAAGACCTGCAATTTCTTCTTCAGGTGAAACACGAAGTCCGATCGTCTTGTCAATGATAGTGAAGATGATAGTCATCGTAACCACAACCCAGATCATGACACTGACGACACCCAGCAGCTGTATCAGAAAGAAATGAACACCACCGCCGTAGAAAAGACCACCGTCTACAGCCAGCAACCCAGTCAGCAAGGTTCCTGCTGCACCACAGACACCATGTACGGCAACAGCACCGACAGGATCATCAATCTTAAATTTCTTTTCAATGACTTCTACGCCGAGTACAACAAGGATACCACAGACGATACCGACGATAGCTGCTCCTACAGGAGAAACTGCATCACAGCCAGCAGTTATACCGACAAGGCCAGCAAGAGCACCGTTCAAAGTCATCGATACATCAGGCTTCTTATAGCGAACCCATGTAAACAACATAGTGGTACAGGCAGCCACAGCAGCCGCAAGGTTAGTCGTAACAAAGATATGGCTGGCACTTTCGATTGTTGCATCACCGGTCATGGAAACGGTAGAACATCCGTTGAAACCGAACCATGCAAACCAGAGGATGAATACACCCAAGGCGCCTAGGGTCAAACTATGACCGGGAATGGCCTGAGGTTTGCCGTTTTCATCAAATTTTCCAAGCCGTGGTCCCAATTTGATTGCGCCGACAAGAGCAGCCACACCACCGACCATATGGACAGCAGTAGAACCTGCAAAATCGTGGAAACCAAGAGAAGAAAGCCAACCGCCACCCCAAATCCAGTGACCACTGACAGGATAGATAAGAGCACTGATAATCACAGAATAGATACAGTAAGCAGAAAACTTTGTCCTTTCAGCCATGGCTCCTGATACAATCGTAGCAGCAGTTGCACAGAAGACAGTCTGGAAAATCAGGAAAGCATATGTCGGGAAACTGCTGTCATAGTTTCCGCGTACAAAGAAATCCGGGACACCGATGAATGGCAATGAACTACCATCTTTTGTTACACCGAACATCAATCCAAAGCCAAGGATCCAGAAAACCGGTGTTCCAAGCGAGAAGTCCATGAGATTCTTCATGATGATATTCCCACTATTCTTTGCCCTTGTGAACCCTGTTTCAACCATGGCAAACCCAGCTTGCATGAAAAATACCAATGCAGCTCCCAACAATACCCAAATAGTGTCAACTGAAGAAAACATTTCTTCCCTCCTGAATAAAAGGACGCGCAGGCTTCAAACAACCCGCACGTCTTTGTGCTCATCCCTACACCCCACCCGAGGTGTTTCTTCTGGTAAAATAAAAAAGGCGACGTGAGCCATTTGAACTCACATCGCCTTTGATGTATGCGCTATTCATACTATCTTTTGACCGTTTTTGTCAATCAATCTGATACAAAAAATAATAAAAATATATAAATTTATTTTATATTTTATTACAATATAAATAATTAAATTTTATCATTTTCTACAAACCTTGGCTAACTAATAAACTGGTCAAAAGGGCCATCTGCAACAGAACACAACAAATTTGACATTATCCCACACAGATATCAACCAATTCTTCACTTATCGGATGCCGAAATTTTACCTCCGTAGCACGTAAGCCAAGCTGGGTCCCGGGCTTCCCTCCATACAGCAGGTCTCCATCGAGAGGATGCCCGCTCCATGCAAGATGAGCTCTTATCTGATGACGGTACCCATTGTTCAACCTACAGCTGTAGCGATTGTTTCCCAAATATACAATACGGGTCTCATACCATCGTCCAGAAGCTTTCCTCCCTATTATCCGAGAACATCCCGAAGTTACAGGAGCAACTCTCTGACGCCCTTTCCCGTACGGACGGAACATACTGCCGACAATAACTTCAACACCTCCTGATTCCTTTGGATCTTCCAGGTCATAGCTTGGAAAGCCCTCAGGAACAGGTTTCTTTTCTTCAGTAGAACAGATGGCAACATATTCCTTCCAAAAAAGCCCAGCCTTCTGTGCATAGGCCAGCTTATCAAAGCATTCCTTGTTCCGGGCTATCACCACAAGTCCGCTTGTATCAGTATCCAAGCGATGCAATACCCCGTTTTCCCAGGCATTATAGCCAGAAAAGGAGCAGACCTCAGGATAGCGTCGGCTGACGTGACCAAGGAGAGTATCTGCCTGCGATCCGTCATGTTTCAAAGGAACGGTCCTGAGACCCGCAGGTTTATCCACGACAAGCAGGTCATTATCTTCATATACTACAGTAAACATCCGATCATCCATACAAAAATTAAAACAATCCTATCAAAGATAGTAACAGACCCTATGGTTTTTGTCATTCGGGATTGCTACCAAAGAGTCTTGCCACATGGGCAGAAAAAAAAGCAATAATTCCAAAAGGGACAAATGTCAGCAACATGGCAAGCTCATAGCCGAATGTACTTCTGGAATCCTTTTTGGACTTATCACCGCCGAAGCGACTGGAAAAGGACCCCATGGGAATACCATAAGTATTACCGACCATAATAAGTCGTATTGCCCCTAATATGGCACGGGCATTTTTCCGACCATACGTTTCTACAATCCTGTCAAATGCCTTTTTTGAATATTTTCCCCTGCTATCGGCATAATGCTGGGCAAACAACAAAGCTTCTTTCTCCTGGTCAGGGGCATGAGAAAGTGCTCCCTCAAGCAATTGTACTACCTCACCATCAGCAAGTCCTGCTTCCAGAGCAATCCGTGTATGTACATAGGTACAGAGCGGACAGCCATTTACTTCCGTAACAGCAAGCATAATCCGCTCTTGGAATTTCAAATCAAGGGCTCCAGACCGTTTGCCAGCTTTGAAATCAGGCAATGAAATAATAGCCTTGTAGAGATTACGAAACCCCTCCGAGGGGCCATAGAGTTTTTTACCTTTCGTTGCATCCATTAAATTTCTCCGTGGAGTTATGATACCATGACCATTGCAAGCAGTCAGTGATAAAGTTCCGAAACGATTTTTTTGTTTCAAACCATCAATTTCTGGTGTATACTTGTCCCATGCAAGAAATACCTATCAATACCTACTCCTCCCCGACGGTTATCCTTGACCTCATCTACAGATTAAAAGTCAAAGATGTCATGTCCAAGGATCTGGAAACAGCCGGGAAGGAAACCAGTCTGAGGGAAATACAGAAACTGATGAGGGAAAAGAAAATCACAGGAGTCCCCATCGTACAAGGGAAACGTCTGATCGGCCTTATTTCAATGGATGATATTATCCAAGCGCTGGACAAGGGTTACATTGAAGACCCCTGCTTCGACCATATGTCCCGCAATCTGATTGTTCTCGAAGATGATATGCCCATATCTTTCGCAATAAGTTATTTTGATCGCTTTTCCTTCCATCGTTTTCCAGTACTGAACAAGCAGAAGGAACTGATCGGGATGATTACAAGCAGGGACATCACCTCTACGTTGCTGGTCGAAATCAACAGGGAAGTTGAAGACCTGGAAAGAAAAAACAGCAACAATTTCCCTTCAAACCCAGGTTCCATAGACGGAGAACTTCACTCCTATGCCATAATGAAGCATGATTTCGAAAATGCCGGTTACGCAAGCACACAGATAAAGAAAAAGCTCAAGAAGGCAGGCGTGGCAAGTGCAATAATCAGAAGAGCTGCAATTGCTTCCTATGAGCTGGAAATGAATATCGTTGTCCATTCTGACGGTGGCGAACTGCTGGCAAACTATACGCCTGACAAACTTACCATTACAGCAATGGACAGAGGACCAGGGATACCGGACCTGGAAAAAGCACTTACTCCAGGTTTCTCCACAGCCACGGATTGGATCAGATCCTTAGGATTCGGTGCAGGCATGGGACTTCCGAATGTAAAGAACGTCAGTGATGACTTCGCAATTGAAAGCGGGCAGAAAGGTACAAAGGTGACCTGCGTCATCAATCTTACGCCCAAGACAGCGTCCAAGGAGGACAAATAGCATGACCGTAGCAGACATTTCAGCAATCAAAGGTATCGAAACCGTATACATGGGTAACAAGGATGCAGAAGTCACCACCGCATATACAGGTGACCTGCTCAGCGATGTAATGGGAAATGCAGAAGAAGGATGTGTACTCATAACAGTGCAGGCTCACAAGAACACTATAGCAGTGGCTTCCCTTTCTTCCATGCCTGCCATAATCACCTGCAATGGCAGGGAATGTCCCCAGGATATGATCGAAGCTGCAAAGAAAGAAGAGATTTCATTGTTCACGACCGATGAAAATCAATTCAATGTATCTGCAAAGATAGCCAAGGCCCTTGGATGCTAGCTGTCCTGGATCTGCACAACCACAGTTGTCTTTCTCCTTGTGGCAGCGATGACCTGACACCAGCTTTGCTTGCCGTAGAAGCAATGGAACAGGGCATCAACATACTTGCCCTTTCTGACCATAACTGTTGCAGGAACCTGCCCACCTTCAAGGAAGCATGCGAACTTTGTTCGATCATGCCGGTCTTCGGCATGGAAGTCAACACGATTGAAGATACCCATATCCTGGCCCTGTTCGGGAATCTGGACGATGCCATGGAATTCGGTACCTTCATAGAAACCTTGTTGCCTGAGATCAACAACGACCCGAAGCTCTTCGGCAACCAACTCGTCGTTGATATCGAAGGCAATATCAAAGAAACCTATAAAAAATCGCTTCTGACGACCTGTGGTATTTCAATTGAGGACCTGGTCAGTGAAGTGCTCAGCAGAGACGGCCTTGTCATACCGGCCCATATAGACAAAGGTGCAAACAGCATCCTTTGCAATTTGGGTTTTCTGCCTGATCTTCCGTTCTCTGCCCTTGAAGCAATACAACCGAAGAAACACAAAGATATCTACAAGCAAACAATTCTGACAGGATCTGATGCCCATTACCTGCAGCATGTAGGAAGAAGAGCATGCCAACTGGAATTGCCATCCATTGACTGGGAAGGCCTCAAGCAGGGGCTTCTGGATGGACATGTCTTTTATAAAGGCGATTTTCAACAGGAAAGTACAGAAAAAGCTACCTGAATTTACAGAAATGCTGATTCAACCGATGCTATAGCCTTGTACAAGATACCTGCAGACAGCACCATCAGGCAAAAGCCTCCTTATACTTTTTAGGCAAAAAAAGGCCTTCTTCCATGAAGAAGGTCCTTTTATTGATACCCTTTTTCATAATCAACTGTCAGAACGTCCGAAAATCCTCAGCAGATACAGGAAAATATTGATGAAATCAAGATAAAGGGTAAGAGCTCCATAGATGCTCGCCCTATGATAATCAAGTTCACTCATGCTATAGCCATATTCATCATTGGTCCTCTTGATCTTCTGTACGTCCCACGCAGTAAGACCAAGGAAGACAAATACGCCGATGACACTGATCAGCAAATCAAACATCGTTGACCTGAAGAGGAAATTGACCAACATGGCAACAATCAATCCCCAAAGCGCCATACCTGAATAATAGCCGATTCCACTAAGGTCCTTATGCGTCGTCGTAGCATAGAATGACATTCCGCCGAACATCAAAGCAGCCACGAGAAAGGCCTTGAAAATCGTAGGCACTGAAAATGCATAGAACAGTGTACTGAACGTCACTCCTGTTACAAATGCATAGCCCAGGAACGTAAAGGTAGCCCTGTTGCGACTCATGTCCTGAATGCGCGCTGACAGATAGAAGACCAATCCGAACTGCGCAATGAACAGGAATATGAGAAAGAAGGGATTACGCAGGAACAGGGTCATCAATCTCTGATTGGCTGCTATTCCATAAGCAGTCACCCCTGTCACTGCCAGCCCTGCAGTCATCCATAGATATACGTTTCTGACAATACTCCGTTCTCTCGCCTGGATATTACCGAGCATTGAAGCCAAATTTCTATCCTGTGACATATTTTATCCTCCGTACACTCCTTATAATTTCATACTTTCCAATCATTTCGTCAAGGGTTATGGCAAATCTTCACACCAAAGCCATATTCCTATCTGGTGAAAACCCCGTAGGGACAGTAGTGCAGGCATCTGCCGCAGTTAATACATTTTTCAGCATCTACTGTCGGCTGGGAAAAACCCTGTTGTTTGATAGCATGTGAAGGACACACCCTTACAGCCGGACAAGGATGGTTCTGAGGGCATAGCCCTTTCCTGATTCTGATACTCACTTATTTCCTCCTGGAACAAAATCAACGTCTGTTGTGATACTACAGAAAAGGCATTTCTAAGTCTGTGACAAATGCACATATCCGCCGAAAGCTAGCCAATCCCATACAGCAATGTTATACTGGAGATATGGAAAGAAAACGTGCAAGATGCTTATCCCTGTTTCTGCTTATTCCCTTTTGTCTGTCCGTCTTGACAGGATGCATGACTACCTCAGTCAATGAAGCCGAAAGACAGGAGGAAATCAGACAAACAAGGATTACTTTTTTCCGTAATTCCTTGTGGATGGTCAACGGCAGCCTCATGGACAATGAGGATATTTCTCTCCTGACAGACGGAGACAGCAATCAGCTTGACTTAATGAAAACACAAATCCCAGGATTACAGGACATCGAGACACTCAGCCAGTTGACCTATACAGGGTTCAGACAGGCTGTAATAGAAGCCGATACACAGTTGCAGGCAACAGCATCCCTCATTGATTTTCCCTCTCTCTCTCCACAGCTGAGCGGAAGCTACGTACCGAAGCAAACAGGTATAGAACTGCTGGTCAAACAACACAAGGACAAAGTAGATACGCTTCTGGATGCAATCCTTGATGAAAAACTCAAGCCTGCCTATACTCTTTTCCAAGAAATGACAAAGCAATATGACATCTACTCTGATTCAATAGGGCAACTAGGCAGGCAGACACTGGCCCCCTTGAAGAAAACATTCAGAACCACTACGAAAACTTTGTTTGAATCAATCTACTACAGCAAGGCAAAAGCCAATGAACAGGAATTACTGCAACAATCCGGTGGAAAATTGCCGATAGAATGAGGAAACAGTATGGAAAGTAAATTGGATCTGTTTGAAGCACATGCTACATCCTCTGCCCAGCCGCTTGCCTACCGCATGCGTCCAAGGACATTGGATGAATACATAGGGCAGGAACACATTGTAGGTGAAGGACGATTGCTGAGAAGGGCAATCAAAGCGGACCAGCTTTCTTCGGTCATCTTCTATGGCCCTCCAGGCACAGGGAAAACCACTCTTGCCAGGGTAATAGCAAACACTACAAAAAGTCATTTTTCTACATTGAATGCCGTCTTGTCCGGTGTATCTGAGCTTCGCAAGGAAATTACCGACGCAAAGGAAAGACTTGCATTATATGGCAAGAAAACAATCCTTTTCGTCGATGAAGTCCACCGTTGGAACAAAAGCCAGCAGGATGCACTGTTACCCTGGGTAGAAAACGGCACATTCATACTGATCGGCGCCACTACCGAGAACCCTTTCTTTGAAGTCAATGCAGCCTTGGTTTCCCGTTCCAGGATCTTCCAATTGAAAAGTCTGACTGATACAGACCTGGAGAAAATCGGACATCAAGCACTGACAGACAAGGAACGTGGCTATGGAAACTATGCTGTCAGCTTTGAAGCCGGAGCATTCGAGCATTTGGTCAAAGTAGCAAAAGGCGACGCAAGGTCCCTGCTCAACGCACTTCAGCTGGCAGTAGAAACTTCAGTCGAGCCATTTCCTCCTCCGGTCGGAACAAAGATCTACATTTCAAAGGATGCTGCAGAGCAAAGCATACAGCAGAAAGCGGTGCTCTACGATAAAGAGGGAGATTATCATTTTGATGTCATCTCTGCCTTCATAAAAAGCCTGAGAGGCTCCGATCCTGATGCTGCTCTTTATTGGCTAGCAAAGATGATTGATGCAGGAGAAGACCCGCGTTTCATTTTCCGTCGTATGTTGATCAGTGCCGCAGAAGATGTCGGGCTTGCCGATCCTAGGGCAATTCAAGTCGTCGAAGCCGATGCCGCGGCATTCGACCGGATAGGCATGCCTGAAGGCAGATTCCATCTTGGACATGCAGCACTCTACCTTGCGACCTGCCTGAAAAGCAATACAACCCTTTCTCTATTTGATGCATTGGCAACAGTACGGGAAGAAAAACAGGCCGACGAAGTACCGAACCATCTCAGGGACGCAAGCCGTGACAGCAAGGGGTTCGGGCATGGAGAAGGTTATCTGTACCCTCATGCCTATAAGGACCATTGGGTAGCCCAACAGTATCTTCCCACATCCCTGCAGGGCAAGGTTTTCTATACACCGGGCAACCTAGGGTATGAAGCAGAAGTCAGGGACAGGGTGCTTTCCCATAGGGAAGCACAACTGGAAGCGACACAGACGGATGCTTTCCCTGAAAACCTCACCTATTCACCTGGGGACAAGGCCAGACAGCAATGGTTGTCCCGTACTACCAGTGAAAGGGGACGTCTGATTGAACTTACGAAGCAGTTGCTTTACCAAAACCTTCATTTTACCAGAAGTGACCGGGTCCTTGTACTCGGTGCAGGGCATGGACTGCTTCTGTGGGAAGCCTTCAGGAAAACTCCAGAAGGCTATGTCTGTGCCCAAGTCCAGACAAAGGAACAGCTTGATCATATTACTCACTATGCAAGCACGTTGGACAAGGTGCTCCGGCCTTTCGTAGCCATGGATAGCAAGGAACATTTTCTTGCTACCCTTGACCCTGCCTTGAAGTTTGAAAAGATAATAGGCAGAAACATCTTCAACAAGTTCGAAGAAACTGAACAGTTGCTGCCATTGCTGAAAGGCAAACTTGCTGCTGGCGGTGTCATGGCTTTTGCCCAGACGGTTCCAGGAGAAGGGTCTCGCCTATCAGATTTTGTCACCGACAATAGTAAATTGCAGGCATTGCTCAAACAGGCTGAACAAGTGATCTTCAAGCATGATCAGTCAGGGTTATCAGGATGGAATGACCAGGATCTGTCTGCGGCGTTCACAGAAAAAGGCCTGTACTGTACGGCAAAGGCCATTGATCAATCAGAATTACGGCATGTTCTGCAAAGTGACATAGCACGTTGGATAAGCGGAACCTATGCAGAGGCATGGCACTGTGCAGGTATTGAAATCGACCTTGAAGCAGTAACCAAGGAACTGGTGACCTACATTGCAGATAAAAATCTGAAATGGAACCATCATATACTGATTCTTGAATCAGCAACAAAAAAAGAAAACCTATTGAAATCTCAAGATAAAAACAAAAATACGGATGAATGGCAAGAAGTACACAAAAAAACACACTGAGGGCCTTCGCAGGTATTTTTGGGTTTTTGTATCCAAAGGGCTAGACAAAACCATATCCTGTCTTTAACAGCTACAGGGGCTTAAAGAAGGCTATAAATACTACTGCTGTAAGTATCTATGGCCCTTTGACAAATGTAGAAAAGTTGTGGGCACTTTAACCCTTTTTCATCTTTCCTATGATATTTTTCAAGTCACCTTTTGTCATATATTTTCGTTTGAATTGGGTTCCCAGCTTTTTATCAAATGCTTCCAGGATGTCATCATAATAATCAAAGACATACATGTTGTTTTCGAATTCAGTCCCTGAAGCCTTTTGAAGACTTTCAATGATTTGCAGTGTCGACCATCTTGATTCAACTGCCTGTTCAATCAGTCGTGTGATTACCAAAGACACAAAACACGAGAGGAAATGGGCCTCTATGCGCTCTTCCTTGCTATGGAAGACAGGCCTGAAGTTCAAATAGCTCTTTGTTATCTTGAAGGTCTCTTCTATTTCCCATAAGCCCCGGTACATTTCAATGATATCAAGGTCACTTACAGTCTTGTTCAACTGGAAGTAATTATCCTTCAAGAACCTGCTTTTCGCATTCAGCGGTCTGTCACCCGGCTCCAGGCCGATTACATTTGTGCAGATGACATAATACCCGTCAAGCATTTCATCTTCTTCCAGTTTCTGTTCGTTGAAGTAGGGTCTTATGCAATCTGCCTTTGAAAGGGATTCCCCGTCGGCTGCAACGATATCAGTCTTGATATACTTATTGCTGCCATAGTTGTTCATGACCGCAGTACTTCCGCTGTCAACGAATCTCATGGCCTTGTTTATCGCATCTTCCCTGTCCTTCTTCGCCTTGTCTGCAAATTTTTGACTATAATAGACGATCTGCCTTTCATTGATTGATACCTTGCTTGTTTTCCCGGTCTCCTTGTCCTTGACATTGATCCTTGCAGGATGAAACCTCGCCTTCATTTTTACCCGGGGAGTACTGCCTGTTCCCGGCGTCCTCCCTTTCCTTATCTTCTCATACCGCTGTTCCTTCTCCGGGACATCAAGGCAGATGTAATCATCCTGGTCCTTTACCCAGCCTTTCATCTCTGCATCAGCACCCCTTACCGTATGGCTTATTACATAGCCGTTATGATCAAGGAGGATGTTCCCCCTGTTGTCACCCGTCATCATGCCTTTGTCTGCAACGACGACAATGTCTTCCATTTGAAGGTCATCCCTGATCGTTTCCATATTGGGCTGGAGTGTCAGGCAATCATTGGTATTCCCATCAAAGAGCCGGTAACTTACAGGCACGCCCATGTCATCCATGAAAAGGCCCATCTGGATTATCGGGCCGGGACGATGCTCCTTGGAGACGCCCCCTTGCTTCATCCCCTTGGGATCGTCGATCTCAAAGTAGTAATTGGTGACATCATAGTACATCAACGTGGTATCCCTCTTGAACTGCTTCTTCATCTGATTGTTCAGATGCCTTACCAGGCCTGACCTCCACCGGAACAGATAATCCAAGGTCCTGTACACATGCTGCAGTTCAAAATCCATCGGTTCGAAGAAGGTTTCCCTGCTGCTGAAGGTCCCCAGCTTGGAATCCGGGTTTATGATCCTTGCATAGATGAGCATCTGGAAAACCTTGTCCATGTTGAATGTGATATCGGTTGACCTCTTTCTGCTGTTGATGAACTTGTCGAGTTTCAACTTGTGGTAGAAATGGGAAATGATGATGTATCCCAGATTCTTTCTGTTGCTGAAGTCAGTTTTTTCTATTTGCTGTTTGTCAAGGAAATCATGGATCCTGATTTTGACCTCGACTTCTTCGTCCAGATAATTCTTCTCAGAGGTTTTCTTCCTTGCAATCTCCTTGAAGTGAGCTACCGGATCATCATACACATCCAGATAATCTTCAACGAACCCCAGATCTTCAACGATCCTTTTCTTTTGGACCCCATGCACCCGATACGATTCCCGTATGTACATCCGGTGTTTGTTGGAACGTTTTTGTGGAATTACGGACAGATACATACAAAGCCCTTCCTTCTTGTTTGGTCTGGTACAACGGGAAGTATGGCAGATTCCCCATGTTTATGCAAGAGTCCCCTGTGTGTACAATTAATCTACACCTAAAAAATATAAAAAAGATATTATCACTTACTGAGAAAGAAAATGTTTCCTGTTTTTGAAAAAGTAGCTGTCAAACAAGGGAAATCTCAAGATAAAAACAAAAATACGGATGAATGGCAAGAAGTACACAAAAAAACACACTGAGGGCCTTCGCAGGTATTTTTGGGTTTTTGTATCCAAAGGGCTAGACAAAACCATATGAATACGGCATATTCATACGGGTTGAATGATATAAGCCATTTCGTGGTGGAAGTAGTTCAATGGTAGAGCGCCAGATTGTGGATCTGGTTGTTGAGGGTTCGAGCCCCTTCTTCCACCTTCACAGGCAAATGTTTGTCGGCATTGTCTGGCTATTTATTTGGGCTGCTAGCTCAGCTGGTAGAGCAACAGACTCTTAATCTGTGGGTCAAAGGTTCGATCCCTTTGCAGCTCATCTATTATATGCGAAAGTAGCTCAGTGGTAGAGCTCCACCTTGCCAAGGTGGATGTCGCGGGTTCAAGTCCCGTCTTTCGCTAGACAAGGCAAGTGATGACAGTCCAAGGAATCACTTGCCTTTTTTATTACATTCGCCTGCAACAAGATTCAGATATATATCTCTTCTTTTCCAGACAAAGTCGATTCACCTCAAAAAAAAGATCCTCTGGATTTTCAGTTTACTATACAAGGGCCTTGAACAGGTTCGATATACCCTGCTTACTTTTTTCGTTAAGCACTCCACCCAACAGCTCGGCAAAACATACCCCTACTGCAGTTTCTTCTGCATTCTTGACCCAGCACAATTCCCCGAAATAGGCAAAATTTATATTTCCTTCAACAACCAGTACAATGGTGTAGCATTCTTTCTTTTTCCCATATACATGCAATGACCATCCCGATGATGATTTCATGCCGATTTTCTCAATGTATCTTGTCGTCTTTATCTCATAGTCAGTAAGCCGTATGATCTTTCCATCAGCAGGCATATACGTTCTATCCTGATAATTGCTCTGAGGAAATGTAAACAGCATCATCTCTTCATCATCATAGAACCGCAAGGAAAACCATTCCCAATTCGTTTCCCGTTTCAGGATGGAACAGGTACCACCTTGTTTATCAAACCACAGCTTGCCTTTCACTGGAATCGTCTTCCCGTCGTACGTCAATTCACCAGATGTCGGCATATTGGTATAGGAATAATAGAATGTGATCTCTCTTTCTCCTGGCAATCCCATCTGTAGCTTACCGTCATCACACTGCCAGATTGCTCCTTTGCCATACCATGATTTCATATGCAAGCTAAAATCCTTATGGGAAAGGTCAACCTGCATATGATCCTTCTTCTTTGTCACGGAAGCGATGCCTTTATAAGCCACCTGTTTGTCCGTTATCGTAATATCGGAAGGAAACAACTGCATTTGCTGCAGATAATGATGGCATCCTGTCTGCATATCCGTGAAAGCCACCATCACGACCTTAGGGGTCATTTGAAACAAAGATGAAGTAAGGTAAACTGGCAGGAATACAGGTTACCGTCTTCATCTGTAAGCGTACCTGTGACATACCACCATTCCTTGCATTTCCTATGAATTCCCCATGCCTGATCAAAGCTTCCATGATTATCAGGATCATATCCAAGTTTTTTCACAGGATATCCTCTTTTTGTTACATGCAAGCTCAGGATCATGTCTGCAAGATATATGGCAGAATCAACAGCTTGCTGTGTACCAAGACCAAAGCCTCCTGCATCATTGCCGACATAATATAGATGCCCTATCGGGGCTATCTGCTTGGGATGTAGGTCTCGCACTGGCCTTACAGTTGGCTACACCATATGATTCACCCCCCACGGTTCCCATTGCATCCGTATCTACCGCAACACATTGGCAGGTGTTACCAATTCGGTCCTGTAGATATGGTCAAACAGATCTGGTTTTATCTTATGGCCGACAGCTGATACATACATATGCAAGATGCGTCCGTACGTCTATATCGGGATTCGGATAGCAAGACATGACTGCATACACAAGCTGCTTACCTGGCGGCGCTGTATTCGGGTACAATGATGTCGTCCCTAGATATACATAATTATGGAATTCTCCGTCTGTACCTTCGGACTTTGCCTTGAATTCTTCATAGAAACCAAAACCACCTTCGGAAAATATTACTGTCATCGGATGTCCAGGTACACAGTCATCAAGGAACCACCGGTAACCAACCGATGCAGGCACAAGATCTGCAGTCATTTCAAAAGCCCCTTCACACAGATGCAATATCTGTGTACGGAACATACCAGGGAAAGGTCCAGACCTATCAATGAATTAAGGAACCGGAGTCATGTCAAGCTGCTGTATCTCTTTTTCCGGCATGTGCAGCATCTTCTTCATGAATTTGCCGATCCTAGCCGATCCTAGCCAATCCGACGGTATCAAACGGGGAAATACGCATTGCATGGAACATCGTTAGCTTTTCCCCTTTCATCTTTGCAACACGTACTTCTTCTTAGAATAACCTGTTTTTCATGATCAGCAGGGCAATCACTTCAAACATAACAAAGCTCATTGCTATAGGACAATTTTCTGTACCAGGCAATCTTGGGTTGGAAAAATATGTAATAGGCTTCATTGCTTCCACCATCTGCTTTCTAGTTTTGATATGGACCGAAAACAACTTTATAGAATCTCCTGAGACGATGGCTCAACTGACCTATAATTTCCTGAAAGGTTTATAATTTCCCTGTCCATAGCCTGATTTCTTAACTAAAAAGACAAATAGTGTTTTGAAATTTTCTATAATACTATCAAAAAATACATATTCAAATGTCATAAGCTGATAATTATATTTTAGAGAATATAGTACTAGCACAATAGAGTACATCAAAATAACACAATACGCAATTCTAGGTATAATTGAATTATGTACGTTAGTATTGCTAGGTATACTTCTCAAATTGCCAAGAACTAACAGTATCAACCTAATTAAAATACAATAAATAAAAAAAACTATTGACATAAGTTGCACACAGATTTATTGTATATATAAATAGCTATAGAAAGATAATTTAATTTAGAACGGAAGAGGTATACATATGAAAAAACTAATTGCATTGCTACTAGCCGGTGCCATGATGGTTACAGGTATATATGCAGCAGACAACGCAACCGGCCATTTGCCAGACGAAGCAAAACTGACCTTGGAATCAAAGATTCCCGGTTTCAGTTACATGGGACTTAGCACGAATTTATTCTATAAGTATTCACCGACAGATTTTGAAAATGAAAACAGTTCAGATTTAACAGTAAAACTCAGTTTGACAGATGAGGAACAGGATGTTGCTTACCTAAATGTGCTCACCAATTACATGAACGGAGCAACGGTCACCGTTTCTGGCACGGCTCTACAAGGCGGTACCCACAACACATCAAGTTATATCAACTATACGGCAAATTTCTACTATGTTCCTAATTCAGGAAGTACTGCTAATAGTTTAGCAACTGGAACGATTGATACTTCTTCGACATCATCGACTACCCTCGATGTTCCCACCAGGACTTCATCAAGTGATTATGCACGGACCAGATATCTCATCAAAGTACAACTTGCAGAGGAATATTCCTCCGTAATTCCAGATATATATACAGGTACCATTACTTTCGCCTATGCACTTAATTAGTGCCTGACATAAACTGACAAGCGTACCGAAGAGGCCCCATCATTATTGACGGGGTTTTTTCTATCAGCATCTTTTCTTTCCCCAAAAAAATTACATAAAGACTTTTTGATTGCCATGACCAGTCCCGTTTCTTCTGTTTTATTTCAACAATCGGGCAATATCATTGTGTCACTCACAAAATCAATCAGACAAAAGAAAACAAAATCTTACTTGACTCAATCTGAAATTGAAGATATTTTTAGGGTCACAGGCTGGTATTTTGGACAAAATCCGAGATTTCAGATAGCCTGCCCAGATGGCGGAATTGGTAGACGCGCTAGGTTCAGGTCCTAGTGTCTGTTAAAGGACGTGCAAGTTCAAATCTTGTTCTGGGCATATGTGTGAGCAACGACATTGCACGTAATCCACAGAAGTGGATTGCGTGTTTTTTTCTCAACAGGGAATAAGTATGTAGTTACCTGCTTCATGCATTATCGAGACTGATATGATATGACATACAGGGAGGAATTTTACCTGTCATGGGAACGACTGAACTTATTCTGATTGCCATAGGCTTGTCAATGGATGCTTTCGCAACCTCAATCTGCAAGGGCCTATGCATGAAAAAGATTAATTATGGACAGACTTTTATCATAGCCCTGTTCTTCGGAGGGTTCCAAGCCCTCATGCCCCTGCTTGGTTGGTTCCTTGGAAGCCGGCTGCAATCCATCATTTCCACCTATGACCATTGGGTGGTATTTGCACTGCTGTCCTTCATAGGTATCAGGATGATCAGGGAATCATTGGCAAAAGACAAGGAAGAAAACTGTACTGTCAGACTTGACCTGAAAGAGCTCCTTATGCTTGCAATAGCAACAAGCATAGATGCCCTTGCCGTCGGCATAGGATTAGCCCTGCTCCCTGGTATGGATATAACACGGGCAATCCTTGTCATCGGATTCATTACTTTCGCCATCTCTTTCGTCGGTGTCATGATAGGCAACAGATTCGGTACGCGTTTCAAAAACAAGGCAGAAACTGCGGGGGGAATCCTATTGGTACTCATAGGACTGAAAATCCTACTCCAGCATCTGGGTTTCATCCATTTTTGATACAAGGATGGCTAGACTGACAACCATGTTGCCCTTGATTGAATGACAGATGCATTGTACTCTTCAAAGTATGAAAATGAGAATATTATGCCTGGGTGAAATCGTAGGCAAACCGGGAGCAACGGTAATTAAAAGCCAACTCAGAAAACTCAAGGCTAAACGGCATATAGATGTAACAATAGCAAATGGCGAGGGCATGACCAATGGGTTCGGACTTGGTAAAAATCATGCAATCAAGCTGTTGAAAAGTGGCATTGACATCATTACCGGTGGGGAAAAAATCTTCTATAAGATTGATATGGTCGACTTTATCAGCAAAACAGGCTATGTACTCCGTCCGGCAAACTATCCGCCGAATGTGCCGGGAAAAGGTATCAAATACCTTGAAGTCGGAGAAACAAAGCTCGCAATCATCAATCTGCTCGGCCTTTCTGATTTTCCGCGCCTCCATCTTGGCAACCCCTTTTCACTGGCACAATACATGGTAGACAAAGCAAAAGAAAGTACGCCTTATATATTGGTACAGTTCCATGCTTCAACGACGGCTGAAAAAAATACAATGGGCTATCTGCTGGCAGGAAAAGCAGGTGCTGTCGTCGGGACACACTCAAAAGCACTGACCAGTGATGCAAGAATCCTTGAAGGAGGTACCGCCTTCATTACAGACAACGGAATGTGTGGGTCAACTCTTTCCGTAGGAGGTTTTGAAGCGACCAATGAAATTGATCAGTTCATCACTGCGGTACCAAGACGAAGCAAGGAATGTTGGGATTCCCTCCAATTGCAGGGAGTTATCGTAACATTAGGTGAAGATGGAAAAGCAGAGGGAATAGAAACCCTCAGAACAGATGTCCATGAAGGTAGTGGTAGCAACGATGTATGAAAAAGTAGAAGTAAAACAAAAGAACAATGACGGTACGGTCGAAGTGGCCTGCCCTACAAGTGCCTGCAAAGGATGTAAAGGCAACTCATTCTGCAACGTCAAAGGCAAGACTTTTCAAGCCATGATTGATAAACAACTACAGGCGGAAATAAAGCCAGGGGACAAAGTCAACGTATACCTCCCGCCTGCAAAGACAATAAGAACGACTTTCATCACCCTGATGATACCTTTGATGATGTTCCCACTATTCTATTTTCTGTTCCCACTCAAGGCAGATTTTGCGAGGTTCCTTGTTTCGGTAGGAGGCGTTGGTGTAGGTTTTGCTGGAGTCGGCATCTATTTTCATCTCAGAAAGAAAAGATACTACCCTCATGTCATTTCCCGAGAAGATGACAGGATTTGAAAAATGGCAAGAAGGTGCAAGGTCCGGTGGATTTCTCTGGTAATGCTTTGTGCCATGGCTCTTGTCTTGTCTGCGTCCTGCTCCTTTGTTGCCCAAGACACAGATGCAAGGCCAAAACCGGCACAGCATCCGGACCTTCAGCTTACTGACGGCAGTTATACACTTTCGCAAGCAGGAACAGCACCTGTAACTGTAGTAGCCAAAAATATAGAAATCTATGGGAAGGCACATAAAGCCTTGATGGACAACCTCAGCTTCACGCAATATGATAGTGACGGCGTCTTGAAAATGCAAGGTAAGGCTGATTACTGTAGTCTCGATACAGACAGCTACAGTGCGCAGCTGGATGGCAACATTTTTCTTGAATTGCCTGAAAGAAAATTTTCAATAGATTGTTCATCGTTGGATTGGGACAACTCCTCTAAAGTGCTCTCCAGCACAAAAGGCAAAGTATCGGTAACATTCAACGGAAATGATACGATAACAGGTACTGGTTTTTCAGGTAATCTTGCAACAAGGACATTTGAATTTGCGACACTTGAGAAAGGAGAATTGCATGAAGAATAAGCTGCTGGTTTCTGCCATACTGCTGAGCATGTGCATCATGCGGCTTTTTGCTGAACCTATCTCCTTTTCGGGTGGCTATACGCAGCTCAAGATGCAGCAGGACCACCAGGTCATCCAATTGAAGGAAGGAGCCCATGTCACTATCGGGTCCCTTTCAATCGATGCAGATACCATAGAGATAAGCGGAAAAGACTATGCCCTGCTTACCTGCAGCGGTACCGTTCTGGTCAAGGATAGTGACAAAGGGCTGACCATCAGATGCAATGAGATTTCCTACGACAGGTCTTCCCAGATAATCAGAGTCAACAGTTTCATTGAACTTGACGACACTTCCGATGCCTTGCATGCAACCGCTTCAGGGCTCAGCTATAACCGCGGGTCTGGGAAGATTGACCTGCAGGTTGCCGTAAAGCTTTATCATGATGCAGATGGCAAGTTGATGAAATGTAATGCTGACTACCTTTCCTTCGATACAGAACAGAACAATCTTGCATTGCTGGGCAATGCAAAGGTAACCTATGCAAAGGATATTTATGATGCCCAAGCCATCAGCGTAGATCTCAAGGACAACAGGATTACGATGGATGGTTCCATCAGGGGGACTGTCAATGACTAGACCGCAGAAATTTTCACATTTGCTTGAAATTAAAAATCTGAAGAAAAGCTATGGGAAAAAACAAGTAGTCAAAGGTATTTCCTTTTCTGTCAGAAGCGGCGAGATCATAGGTCTGCTTGGTCCCAATGGAGCAGGAAAAACAACTACCTTCTATATGGTCGTAGGTTTTCTGAAAGCCCAAGGCGGGCAGATTCGGATAGATGGAGAAGACATTACCAAACTGCAGATGTACCAACGTTCACAACGAGGCATATCATATCTGCCACAGGAACCGAGTATTTTCCGAAAGTTGACAGTAGAAGACAATCTTCGCCTTGTCATCCAGACACGGACCGATCTCAGCAAAGCAGAAAAAAAAGAAGCAGAAGAAAGACTGCTTGAAAATTTCGGCTTGCAGGATTTGCGCAAGCAGTACGGTGACACACTTTCAGGAGGAGAACGTCGTAGGACTGAAATTGCACGGGCTTTGGCCATAAATCCCCATTTCCTGCTCCTTGATGAGCCTTTTGCAGGAATTGACCCCAAAGCAGTAAGTGATATAAAAAGAATTGTGCGCCAACTTTCCCAACGTGGCATCGGTATCCTGCTTACTGACCACAATGTCAGGGATGCCCTTGCAATAACCACTTGTTCACATATAATAAACGAGGGTACCATCTTGGTAAGCGGCGGCAAGGAAGAACTGCTTGCCGATGAGGTTGCAAGGGACATATACTTCGGTACAGCTTTTGAGGAGGACTAGGCATGGCATTGACATTGGAACTGGCAACGAAGCAATCACTGACGTTGTCTCCATTGATGCTGCAGCGCCTGGAACTCATGGCCCTTCCACTGCAGGACCTGCAGGCAAAGATCCAAGAAGCAGTTGAATCGAATCCTGCCCTTGAGATCCCTGCCAATTTCGAAAAATCCCTCGACAGGATTACCGATACATTGCCTGCAAAGGTGCAAGGAGACGACTATTCTGATTCTTCTGCCTACGGCAGCGACCTTGCCACCTCAGCAACATATGACCGTGAAGCTTCAGATCGCAAGCAAAGCTTTATGGAAAATGCCCTTGCCTCGGGCGAAACTTTGATGGAGCATCTCCTTGAGCAGTTGCATACTGATCATCTCACGGAAGAAGAAAACCATGTAGGTGAACTTATCATAAGCAATCTCGATGGACATGGTTTCAACAGGACCGATCCTTACAGTTTGCTTTCTCCAGTCTCGGTTACGAAATCTGAAGAACCTACTGAGCAGCAAAGGCAAACGATAGAACGGATATTGAAAAAGGTACAGCGTTACGAACCGATTGGATGTGCAACTTCCGATTGGAGACAATCAGTTGTTATCCAAGCAGAAGAAAAAGGACTGCAAGGTTCACAATTGGAAACGTTCGATATGCTGGTGCATTTTTTCCTTGAAAAAATCAGGGAAGGAAAAAGGGTACAGGTCTGCAAGAAACTGGATATCACAGAAACACAGCTTGATGATTATTTGGAACTACTGAAAAGCCTTACCCCTTATCCAGGAAATGCATACGACAGTGCCCCTGATTCTTTCATCATCCCGGACATATCAATTCATGCAAAAGACGGAAAACTGGAAATGACCACCAGTGCAGCCAATCTTCCGGACCTTGAGATCAGCCGTGACTTCATAGAATTAGGAAGGGACATCACAGATAAAGAAACCAAAAAGTATATCAAGGACCAACTGGCAGCTGCGAAGGAATTGATTACTCAAATCAAAATGCGAAACGGCAACATCTATAAGCTGGGACTTATTCTCTTGGAACGGCAGAGCGAATACTTTCTCAAAGGACCGCTTTATCTTAAGCCACTGACCCAAAAAGAAGTTGCTCAGCAGATGGATGTACACGAAACGACAGTCTCCCGGCTGGCAAATTCCAAGTGGATTGACTGTGATTGGGGCATAGTTCCGGTCAAATCACTTTTTTCCGTCGCAGTAGCAACAGGAGATACCCCCGGCAGCAACGAAATGAGCAAGACAGCCATCAAGGAAGTAATCAAGCAGATACTCGAGGCCAATGAGGGCAAGAAGGCACTCAGTGACCAGAAAATTGCCAATAAGCTAGAAGAACAAGGTATAAAGATTGCACGCAGGACAGTTGCCAAGTATAGGAAAGAATTGAATATCGACACTGCATATATCAGGAATGCAAACCTCTAGAGTTGTCCTTTTGGATTCTTTTTACTACTTCTTTTGCACAGCCTTCTATATCCTCCATAAGTTCAGAAACCCAGAAACGACATATTTGCCATCCACAGGCTTCTAATTGTGCATCTCTCATATAATCATCAATCTTACGGTTTCCAAAAGAATCTTGATGAAACTTAGCTCCATCGATTTCAATATCAATTTTTATTGTGTCAATATAAGCTAAATCCAAACGACGACCAACACTTGGTACCTCGTATTGTGTCAAGCAAGTTATACCATTGTTTTTTAGAACATTGAAGAAACGTTCTTCCCATATAGATTCAAAACGAGGGCGTGAGATATTTGATATAGTCTTTGTTTTAGGATATTCAGCAAGTTTTTCTAAAACTTTTATATTGGAATTTCGACATCTCTCCCTATCGCCTACCACCAATAACAACGCTTTTGCACGGCTAATTGCTACATTGTATAAATACCAATTACTGGAATCAGTAATATACCATGCCTTGCCACGTGTACAAATAATTTCATCATTATATGCCAGAACAAAAATAATGACATCACATTCGCCACCTTGAAAAGAACTTATTGTATTACAAGTAATTGTATCACCATCAAGTTTTTTCTGCTGAAGCATTTCCTTTAGCTCATCGACTACTCGTCTTAAAGGACTTAAAATACCAACCATTCCTTCATATTTATTCGACACAAGCAATTGTACGTAACTAACTGCTTTAAGCAATTCTTTTTCATAGTTATTCTTAACATCAAGCCATTCAATTCCTCTCTTAAAACCAAGATTAGAAGGATAATGAAAAACTTTGTTGGCCGTCCTACCTCTTAGTTGATTTGCATAAAACATATCATTTTCAAAGTTTACAATATCCTCATTACAGCGAAAATGTTCTTTCAACATAATACTTTTACCAGGCATTGCTTGGTAAGCACTATTATGTAAATATTGAAATTTTTCCAATGATTGCAATCGTTCATGACAAAATAAATAGTCATGTTGTTCCTGTGACATATTAAGAATAGGCTGCAATTGTTTCGTATCTCCCATAAAACAAGCACGTTTGGCGCGGAATAAAGCGGGAATAATAGATACTACATCACACTGAGCAGCTTCATCAATTACTACTTGGTCAAAAATTGCAGGTAAACATGGCGCTGTATATTTCAAAGACAAAAGACTCATTGCCCACGCGGGGCAAATTTCCTGAAATTTAGAAAAAGTACCCTTCATTATTGCAATATCAGTTGGTTTTGAAGATTGTAATAAATATAATTCCTCCTTGTTTCTAAACTTGGCCTGTAAAGAAGAAATACTTGACATCTCTTCTTCTGTAATACGTTCTCCATCTTCATGTCTTTTCTCAAGATATGCGCCTGTTGCACTCTTATTCAACTGCATCAAAATCTGTTTCAGTCCATTCTTTTCTGTTGCGGTATCTTTATTTTGGATTTCAACTTGTTGCCATGCAGATTGACGCTCAATTATATCTTTTCTATATTGAGTATAAAGTCCTATGCAGTTATCAATAGCTATCCTTATTGTTTCTTTGCTTTTCCCTTCAATACATGCTGTATAAAATTGTGGATATGCTGCTTTAAAAAAAGCAACTGCTTTGTCATGCTTTTTTTGTCGGAATAAATGCCAGATAAGAAAAAAAATACCATTATGCTTAGAAAATGAAAGATTTTTGGAGTGTTGTTTAATTACACTGGTCTCATATGAAAGATTCAAAGTATCAATATTAGGTTCTTTTAGTGCATCTAAAAATTTTTGGCAAGATTGACTTTCAGCCTGTAATGCAAGACATAGCCTCCTTGACGCTGCATCTTCCAAAGCAAAACGTTCCTTGATTTCTGTATAAGCTTGCAATGTATTGTTTAATAATTGCAAATCCTTGGCATATGCATAATCATTAAGCAAAGACAAAGTTGCTTTTTCGATTTCAGTGTCCTTACCATACCAAGGATTTGAAGGAAATTTATCAGTTTCTACAGAACAGAACTGAATCAGTGGAATCTTATGTGCAAATAGCGAATCAGCTCTGTCTCGAATTGCATCGACTGCTTTATGATTTTTGCTAGTAAAAAGCACAGATTCCCCATAAAATTGGCAATTTGCAATCAAATTTGTTGCAACTTGTGATTTGCCTGTACCGGGAGGACCACAAATCTTGAAAATAGAATTATTAAGAGCACCTTCGACGGCTTCAATCTGTTCTTGGTTGCTCTCAATGAATGGTATGGCATTTTTTTCTGATCGTGCAGAACAAACCAATGGAGTTTTTCGATAGACATATGCAAGAGCAGTCTGATCCAATACCTTGCCAGGAAGACTACTGATATATTTAAGTTCCCTTATAAGAGACTTCGTATACCTGGTTTCTGAAATCACATAAAAGACAACGGTATTTGACAGACTCGATTTTCCCGTAAGTATGGTATCGGGCAAAATTTGATCCAATAGATTAGGATCAAAGCTATGTAACTTAGATATGTCAGATTCAGCATATATATCCTGCACAGCATAAAAAAGATCAACAAGTCCTCTATTCTCTTCTTTATGTCCATACGTACTAATTGTATGCAGAAATCCTTTTTTTCTTTTCTTATTCAGCTTACACTCTAACCAGAAATTGTTAATAGCACAATGTTTCATCTGCAATTCAAAGGTAATTGCATTTGGCTTGTCGGGACTTTTTACTTTTACAGGAATAACCCCTACCGGTACAATAAGAGGCTTTTCTTTTCTACTTATATCCAGTAGCAATGGATAACCCAAATATACTTCTTGATTTTCATCCAATTTAGAATAAAACCTGTGAATTGCATTGCGATCCTTTCTTTTGAATGGAATTGTAAGTTCCTTTGTGTCGCCTATTTCATCCAAAGGACGTAGCCAATTTCTTTCCATACGTTCAGGCAGGAAAAAACTAATATCACGATTATCCGGGAAAAGTAAATGATTTGGTAATTCCTCTGATTGAACACATTGAATATAAAAAGATAAAAGATTCTTAAAATTTATCCATTCATTATCGGAAACACAATGTCTTTCATCTATCACAACTTCATTTAATTTCCTATGGCTAAGCTTTTGCCAATGTTCAAGGCCCTTTTCTGTCAGTTGATATTTTCCATATACATCATTTTCAATAAGATTTTCCGCTTCAAGAGATCTGACCACAGTAAGGATTGAAGCCACAGGTGTTACCTGAAGAATAATCTTTTTTAGTTCATCTAAGCTGACCGATTGGCAAAAGCCTTTTTTATCTTCATTCCAGTATTGTAGATAATTAGTTAAATCTTCTCCCTCCATACTTTTTCAATCCTCCAGTGGAATTCCTTCAATAGTTCCTTGGTTGTCCAAGTAATCCAAAAGCGTTTTATATAATATTTTATTATTGTAAAAATAAGCAAAATAGCCATTATCTATGCAAACTATCTTTTTATATAAACCATCGGTAGAATCTTTCTTGCAGAACTCAGGATCCCAAAATCTACGCTTTAACAAAAACAACATACTCAGCAAAGTATATCTGATATTAATAGGTTCTCTGTTCTGCAAATAAATAATAAGACAGTCAATCAAACTATTCATACATTTTTCACACAAAGAAAGCGAAATTTCTTTTGCACCCAAGAAATTCCTATGATACATCAGCAATTGATAAAGACTTCTGAGCCAATTGTTGAGACTATCATGATATTCCAATCTGTTCACTAACAACTTAAAAAAGCGAACCAAGTCCTCTTCCTTTTCCAACAAATTGATACATAAAGATAGATACTGAGCTTTAATCGGACATCTTTTTTCTGCAGCCGATTCAACTTCCTTCAATAGTTCATAGATAATATTTCTAAAAAACGGCTGATCAGTTCCTTGATAAGTCCACGCAATAATGGAAACAATCTGATCTTTATATTCTGGGTAATCATCATACCATGCAGCAAGTTGAGTAAAAAATCTCTCAATAATTTCCTGACTTTCTTTTTCAGAATACCCTATTCCATGAGGATATCGATAGTATGGATCATTTCCGAACAAGTTTTCTCTGACAAATCGATCGACACCTATGTTGTTTTTATTAGGCCACCTTGATCTATTGAATTGGTAATTCCAGATTCGTTTTTTGCAAGAGGCTGTGTTAAGTTCCCATTCTTTAAGAATATAATCATCAATATATCCTTTTGACCGCACAAGGGATACTTCAGGAGGATAGCCCCGTTTCATCTGACTTCTCAGACTGTTCAATGTAATTATGCCTTCGTTGTCATCATAAGCCAATGCAAGTTCTTTCCAATCGAGGGACACTTGAGAAAAAGGTCTTTTCCCATTTACAAGACCACAAATAATATTTACCTGAGCTCTTCCTTGTCCAGGAATCATTTTGGGATAGAGCTTTAATGGCCAGTCTTGATGCGTATCTTCTTTCATATTGAAATGTTGTTCCAGTTGTTTCAACTGTTGGTCAACATCCGCATTATCTCCCATATGAAGAAAAAACTTAACAGATTTTTCTCCTTTGCCGATGCTTATGCCATCTATGTAGGCATCTTTGTCATCCTTATAATATACTTCCTTACCTCCGGGACAACGGTTATTTGCCTTAATCAAAGTCGTATATATAAGTTCTCCATTATGCTGTGTTACAAGATTGAGCGCACCGCACTCATCAAAATATGGTACCATGTTCCTTTCAAGGTATGAAACAAATCTAGTACAGCCTCTGGAAAGAATAGATTCATCCTCTACAAACAATAAATTCTTGCTGTTTCTGAAAAAAGTCCTAGACCACTGATTTCCGAATATGACACATAAGCTTACCTTTTCCTGCAATGAACCACCAAGCAAATCATTGACCTTCTCTTGAATTGCATCAGGTATTTTTTTCTGATTTATCACGAATGATTTCAGCTTATATTTTCCTTCTTGTTTGGTTACAAGCTGATCTATTTTTCCTCCTTGTAATACCTTTACTGCTAGTTTTTTCTCAGCAGCAGATAAACTTGTATCTTGGAATCTAAAGGAATTGGAAAGATTAAAAGTATACTGTCCTGGATACGCATCTTCATTTATTTTTCCGTGTGCATTTCTAAAGTTTTTTCTACAAGGCACCAACCGTCCATCAATATCTTCAAGTTCCAAACAAGTAACGAGTACACTTCCATGAAAGCAGTCAGCTATAGCAATCAAATCTCCCTTTTTCAACCCTAGCTTTTGCAGTTTTTTTTCAAGGCCCAAAAAAATGGCAATTGAACGCCAAAGCAACTTGGTATGCATGCGATTACCAAATTCAAAGAGTAAAAGTTCCTGTCCGTTTTCACATAAGGCATCCGGAACAGGCAAAACAGTCAATGCATTGTCGGTAATTTCAGGTAATAATAACTTTTGTTTTTCAAAATACTTATGAAGATATGATGATAATTTATTCACATAGGAAAAGTTTTCATCTTCCTTGAGATTTATTAAGGCAGTAGCCATCTCTTCAATAGTCTCCACTCCTTCTGTATCAACAGTCCACGTCCATGGCGATAGGATGAAGAATTCTTCCAAAACAGGAGCATCAGGATCAATCAAATATTGTTGTTTGTTTTTGACAGCCGGGCAAGCAACAAAACCATGTCGTAAGGCAGAGTCAAACAATAGATTGCTTTGGTTATCATATTCTGACAGATTATAGCGATAGAAATGGACCGAACTAAAAATATCATATACGTCTACGACCTTCATTATTGAATCTCCCGTAGAAGAGAAGTATATTGTGTGTGCAACCTAGCAAATATCTTTTCAAAGAAGTCATCTCCAAAATCTATTCTCTCCGCATTACAACATTGAGGAATCAGTTTTGTCAAAACATCACATATTACCATAGTTCCGTTCCTGTTTATCTCAATACAAGATTTTCCAGATGGTATAAAACAAAACACTAGAGAATCTATGACTTTATTGTTATACCTAATACTCCATTCAGCTCCCTGTCTGGCAATAGACACGATACCCCGGCCTGTAAAAGCAATCTTCTCTTCAAAATATTTGGAATGATAAATCAGCGTCTTCTGCTGTGGCTGTGGAAAAAGCCATACCTCCGAAAAAAACATACGATGCCAAATAGGCTCCCTTAACTTATAACCATAGAATGAGAATATCGCAAGTTCCAGAATATCAGAAAGGAAAGCCGTACGATGTTCCCAGATAGTCTCAACCAGTTTTGTTTTTTTCAATAAGAGCACATATTGTTGCCAAATACACCGATAGTTTGGGTTATTCTGCAATATATAGTTCGGATGCGGTAATCCCCGTAGTTCACTGATGGTTTCAAAATATGACATAGAAAGGTAATATTGACAAATTGATAGAAGTTTTCTCACTGCTATGACACGCTCATGGTTAAGCAAAGAAGGCCTTTTACGTGCAAGTTTCGTTACCAAGTCAATGTAACGTTCACATTCATTTCTACAAAGCTGAAGAAAAGCTTTGACAACTCGGTTTTCTACAGTATCTACTGTTTCTTCCCTAATAACAGCCAACACCTTTTGTCTATCTCCGGCTTTTTGTCCTACGGTATAACCTGGTTGTCTAGTAAGCCAACGGATACATTGGGCATCAATCTGCTGGGCTTTTCCAAGAAAAATCTTACTACGCTTCCTATGCAATACCTTGTGCAGATTATTCAGCACTACATCAATATTTCTTACATACCTTTGGGCTATGACAGTAATCTGACGCTGAGGCGGAATACTATTATCCATATCATAGAGATGGGTATAGACATTTTCCCACGAAAGAGGAAGTGCCTTATTTCTATTGATAGTGTCACTGTTACAAAAACTTTCAGCATAAGCACGCACTTGACTATACCGATCAACCAAATTTATAAAAAAATCAAATTCATCTTTCAAAGCTTCTGTAATTTGCATAGATGAATGGGCACTGAGGTACGCATGTAGCTGTTCACGTTCCTGACAAAGCAAAATTGTATCTGTCGCCGAATCAGATGATGCATCAAGGACATATTCGGAAAGCAACATTTACCGAATTACCCCTTTCCACTGGAAAAATGCTGTTGATGTATCTTTTTTGGCAGTCTCAAATGCTTGTATTAGATCGTTATCCTTTGTTGCATTTTCCACAATACGAGCTACATTATCCAAAACATCCCTGACATTTCCTTCATCTTTTTCCAACCCATTCAATTTCGGCAGAATTTTCATTTCAATTTGATCTGCAAGGGCATATTGATATTTAGCACTGGAATTTTCAGCAGGATAAGCAATAATGTACTTAGTAATTGCCTGCCAGACCCTATGGCCAAAAGGACGTCCGACTTTGTTCAGTTCATTATTGATTTGTTCCATTTCAGTTCCTATCCTTTCTGGAATTGCACCCATAGTATTGGACTGCCATTGTTTCCAAGCCGCAAGGCTTAAATAAGTATTTTCGTGATATTTTTTTTCAAAGCCGCTGATATCAGCATCCCCTGTAAGCTTATCAGGTTTACCGAACCTCAGCACATTGGAACGGTCAATTACCTTATCCGAAAGAATCTGTGTCGTTTCATCTTCATTCATCGTTCCAATGAACAGAGTATTTCTTCCGATAAACAAATGCCGTGAATTCATAGAATCTTTCAAAGCACCGCATTCAATTTCTATTTCAGCTGCTCTCCGGTTAAATGATTTTTCGTTTTCTTCCATTGATTTTCCAAAATCATCATCGACAGCTCTTCGCACTTCAAGCTTGCTCAGTAAATCACTAAAATAATATTCAATTCGTGCAAGATTCATTTCATCGAGCAAAACGATATTCATAGGTAAAGTTTGTTCTTTACCCTTAAAGGAACATCCTTTATTGTTATAAACATCAAATTGCCATAACAATCGGGATAATTCAGTAGCTTTGAATTTTTTCTGCATATAATTATAGAAGCCAAGCAAATCCTGGGGACTATCCCATCTCGGCTGAACAGCAATTTGGATAAAATTCATGCCAGCTGCCTTCGCGTATAGCATAGGCAGCAAGCTTTTGCCTGTACCAGATATTCCAGCTAAGACAGTCAACGGAGAACTATCGGCAACCTTAAGGCTCGTATGGAAAGCCTTGATTGTCCGTTCATTAAAAATAATATGGCTGTCACCTAGCCTTTGCATAAATTCTTCCAGCCATAATTCCTCCTGTTGAAACGCTCTTTCTTCTTTTTTCTTGTAATCATCAGTAATATATGGTCGGTCCAGATCTTCCCAGACCTTGCTTTCTGCTTCTTGTTTACCCGCAAAACCTGCAAATTCAGTTTCCAGCGAAGTAACCTTCTTCGTCAGATCATCATGTTGAGTATGCATCGTCTCTAATTCAGCCTGTCTCTCCGCAATATGCTTGGTCAAGTTCTGATCCTGTCTTTCCAATTGCTTACATTGATTTTCTAAATCGGCTTTTTTGTGTTCCAGTTCATTAATATCCTTGTGTAAATCCTCAAGTCTATCAGCAAGCAATTTCGTATCTTGCCTCTGACGGACAATAGTTGACATAAGATCACTTGATTCAACTTTTAAACGATTTCTTTCCAACTCTACAGCATTTTTTTCATTGGTTTTTTCAAGCAAACGTTTGTCAATTTCTTCCAGTTGTTCCTTGACTTCATCAAGTTTGGTCTCCGCATTCTTTGTATCATCGGCCACTTGGCTCAAATCAAGTTTAGCCTGAGTAATTTGTCGTTTCATTTCCTCATAGGTATCAGCATTATCTGTCATCCATTTTCGTTGGAACTCTCCTTGAGCAATTAAGCTGTTTGCCTGAACTATTTCAGCTTCCATGTTTTTTTTCTGTTCCTCAAGGTCCAAGAGTGTCCGATTAGCTGCTCCAATTTGTTCTTTAAGCATGTCGCGTTTGGCATAATCCGGAAGTTTCTTTATCTCGCTGTGATAAACAACAATGACAAAAAGAACAATAGCTACCAAGATAAACATACAGGTCATCGCAATGTTAAAAAGTAAAGATACTGACATCAGTTATGCTCCCCTTCACTTTCTTGTACAGGAGAAACACTTTGTCCTACATTTCCTGCTTCTTCACTCACATCCTGTGAGATACCTTTCTGAGATGAAAGTTGAGTAAGCTTGTCTTGCAAACCCTGTATTTTTTCATTAAGCACAGCATATGTAGCATTTTCTTTTTTATTTTTATCTTCTAAGGTCTCATTTTGTTTCACTAAAGTAGTATTTGCTGCTTGCAAATCTTTTTGTTGAGAAGATAAATCAGAAATATTCTTGTTATATTGCGCAATTTCAGCTTCTAGTTTCCCTGCTTTTTCTGCAAGACTTGTAAGATTTGTATTTTTATCTTGAACCTGAGTCAATAAGCTTTGGTTACGAAGTTGCAAGCTGCCTATTTGTCCATTAAGATCTGAAAGTGAAGTCGTTGAATCTATAATCTGCTTCGAGAGAGTTTGTTGTTGATTTGTCAATTTTGTAATTTGAGTTTCCAACAAAGTTTTCGTTTGCTTCATTTCAGCTATATCCTGTTGAACTTTTGTGTTATCAGATAGTAATGCATCCTGTTGGTCCTGCAACTGGGTTGCCTGCTTTGTCAAACTGGGAAGGGATGTCAAAAACTTATCCTGTTGTTCTTTTAGAGTATTTAATTCTGTTCTCAGAGATGAAATTTGATCAGTCAAAATTTTTTTATTTTCAATCAAAGTTGAAATGGATACCTTGTATGCATTTTGATCCTGTAGTAGTTTGGCAACCTCATCGTCTAACTCACTTTTTCTATCATTTAAGCTTTTAATGTCCGATGCAATCTCATCATTTTTCCCTTTTAAGTTTGTTTCTCGTTCTAGAAGTGTAGCTATTTGGTTTTGAAGATCAACATAATCAATATTTTTTTGATCATATTGTTTTTTGAGTGCATCAATTTTTTTCTGAAAAGCTGCATATTCATCAGCTTTTTCTTGGCTTTCAGTCAAATTTTTTTGTCTTGTTGCAATCTGGTCATCCAATTGGGCAATCTGTTTCTTTAACATAGCAATTTTATCATTTTCAGAAGTTTCCAATTGCTTCATTTCATTTTCGAAAGAAGTTTTTTCTTTAGAGGCAGAAATCCTGAATTCTTCCAATGAATTTTCCCATGTAAAATATGAATTGAAAGCTTTATTCAATTTAAGAATGCCACAGATACCTACAGCAATAGTAAATGCTGCCACTATATAGATAATACGATTAGTATACGTCATAGCATCATTTCGTGTTTTTTTCATCAGCAACCTAGCCAAAATTATGTAATATAGTAATTGTAGCTCAGTTATCAATTGCCAATCAAGTAAAAAAACATATAAATAACGATAAATTAGGGTCTATATAGGTACTGCTGTTTTATTTTCAGCAAAAACGACAAATTTTATTTTGTAGTAAATTAATAGTCAGCTACTATTATCTTCATGTTATGTCTTATATTTCATATAAATTACGGTAGCTGACAAATTTTGGATTCATAATACACAGGCACAAATACGATAAAAAGCAACTTGCCCAATCAAGATATCTGTATCTCCATGGACAATATTATTCCAATTCATTCTAAGAAAAATTTTATACTTATTCTCTCATAGACCTTACAACAATACCCACAAAGATAGCAATATCCCCGTTCGACATTCTACAGCAAAGTCAATCTCATTTCTTTTTTCAAAAAAGCAACTTCATATTGATTTCTAAATTAGGTAAGAAATTATTAAAATCATTTCCAAGGCATGCCAGAATTTGATAAAATTTCTATCACTTGGCTGATTTTACCACTCCATTATAGAATGTTTTTTTTAATTACTTTTTTCTTATTACAATGCATAAATGTTCCGAAAGTTGTTACAACGGGTTAATCTTATTTCTTCTTCTTTCCCTTTTTACCTTTCTTTTTCTCTTCCTTGTCCTTTGCTTCCTTTGACTTCTTGTCCTTTTTACCCTTTCCTTTTTTCTCTTTCAAGACATCAGCAATATTTTCTTCCGATTCCGATGAGGAAACGGTTCCGGACTTTCCGGAAGCAATGGCTTGAGAAAAGCCAGCAAGATAATATCTTAACTGATTGAGAATTTGTTGTCTGATTTCAATTCTTTTTTCATTCATGTCTTCTTCAGACAGACTTCTGTGCAATGCTTCTTCAACCTTGACCAAGGCATGATAACTGACAGCCAAGTTACGTTGGAAACTGAATATATCCTTTACCGCCTGCTTGTCCAGACCATTCAGGTCCGAAGCAAGCATTTCATCAATTATGGTGTCTTCCTTTTGCTCTTCAGCCTCCCGCAAAGGAACATACCAGGGGCTGCATCCTTCCCTTTCCAGCAACATCGGCCTCATCGACAGCAACTTGAGCAAAAGGGAATCGGGTTGGAGCAACTGAAACATATCTTTCTCAACAAGCATACAGAAATCCTGATGACTTTTGATTACAGTAGTTTTGACTAGTTTTTCCAATTGATCAAGTCTTGCAATATATGCATCATCCAGCAAAGCAAGGAACAATGATTCTTTCGTAGGGAAATACTGGAAAAGATTGCCGTTGGAAATACCGACTTCCTTTGCTATGTCAATCATACGGACCTTGGCGTAGTCATCCCGTGCGATATAGAGACGTGCAACAGATTTTATTTTATTTGATTTTACTATTCTATCTTCTTCACTCATAGCATGCCTACTCATTCATAAGCTCCTTTCCGGTTTCCCAGTAAAATAACTCACAGTCACAATTACATGATAATCCCTTTACAAACTTTATATTAAACATCGACAAACAAATTGTAAATACAACTATCACCCTCAAAAGGCCGTTTGATGGAAAATTTCCCTATTTGATAAAAAGCAGGAGAAAGCCGAGCCCCCTCCTGCAATATTTCAATGATTCCCGATTAAGCAGATGTAGCTAGGCCTGGGTTGCAAGTTCCTCCATAGGCAGGCGTTCACCCTTCTTGCCCTTGACCCGACCCTTTTCACGCTTGACGGTAATAACCAACTTATCGACGATGTTTTCAATACCCTCGTAGAGCTCATAGCAATCTACTCCGATAATTTTCACCGTTCCCCAGGAGAAATGCATTTTGGCATCGATATGATAACCTTGTCCGATTTTTTCACGAGTCATGACAAATTCCAAGTCATGAAGGTAATCCTTTGCAAAATCCAACTTGGTAAGTTTCTTGTCCAGAAATTTCTGTGTTTCTTCACTCGGATTGTATCTCACGCCTCTTACTGTAATGTTCATACGCTCAATTGCCATTGATGTTGCCATTGGATATGGCAAGCAGGCTTTCCTCCATTGCATAAGTTTTTTACCAAGGATCCAACGGATCCCGTCCTCTGCCGATAAAAAGAATTTCACATCGGCGCCATCAAGACATTACTTCTTCACTCACGCTCCCTTTTCTGCCATGCAGGTCAATATTCAAAAGGCCAAACGGCCAATCTGTACCAAGAGCAACTTACTGACTGGAGGCCAGCCGCTGCGCCCGATAGAAACAACTGCAGGTATTTTACCTGCCACAACTGCTTCTATATAAAAGATACGGCCTCTTGCGATTTCTGTCAAATAAACTTTCATAAGCCTGTTTTCCATGTGGAAGAAAACAAATGTTAAGTTTAAACTTCACAGGCAAGTTTTTTTTTGCTATACTGAGGTCCATACTGCTTGGAAACTGGAGGGTATATATGACAACTTGTTCAATCTTAGAATTACTTGACATTGACCTGAAAGAAAAAAACAAACTGGAACTTTCCTGCATAGCAGGCAGAAGTGGCTTGTCCAGAAAACTTACTTCAAGCAAGATAAGCCGTCCCGGCCTGCCGCTTGCCGGTTTCTTCGAAGCATTTGCAGAAAGTGCTGTCCAAGTCTTTGGACATGGCGAACAACGATACCTTGATATGCTTGAAAAAAAAGGCGACTACAAAAGCATTGAAAAAATGTTTTCCTATGAAATTCCCTGCTGCATATTCTGCCATGGCTACACACCGAGCGACAAATTCATCAAGATGGCAGAAGATGCAGGCATCCCTATCCTGCGTACACCGCTTTATTCCTCAGATTTTTCCAGGAACCTATACCAGATGCTGGATGAGATATTTGCCCCTACAGAAACGATCCATGGGGTATTTGTTGAAGTCTATGGCATTGGTGTACTTATTCTTGGAGACAGTGGAGTCGGCAAAAGCGAAACTGCTCTTGAACTGATCGAAAGAGGACATCGTATCATCAGCGATGATACAGTCAAGCTACGCAATATCAGCAATACATTCCTCATCGGAAGCGGTGAAAATCCAATGCTTGCCCATCACATGGAAATCCGAGGAATCGGAATCATAAACTTGGCTAATATCTTCGGAGTAGGAGCAATACGAGATAAAAAACAAGTACAGCTCGTCGTCCATCTTGAAGAATGGGACGCAACAAAAGACTATGATAGGGTCGGGGAAGACACCATGAGTGAAACTTTCCTAGGCATTTCCATACCCAAATTAATTATACCTGTCAAACCAGGCCGAAATATCCCGATTATCATCGAAACGGCTGCCAGAAATGAACGTCTGAAGAAACTTGGTTATCACAGCGCAAAAGAATTTGACCAGAGTGTGCTTAAATGGTTTGAAAGTGAAACTGCAAAAAAAATGTACTACATAAACGAGGAGAGCATCTGACATGGTTACACGCAATCTGGAAGTCTGCAACAGGGCAGGCATCCACGCCAGACCGGCTGCCATGATTGTAAAGGTTGCAAACAAATTTGCAAGCAACCTTTATATGGAAAAAGAAGACATGAAGATCAACGGAAAATCAATCATGGGAGTAATTACACTTGGTGCAGGTTATAAAAGCAAGATCAAGATTACCTGTGATGGAAAAGATGAGGCTGCAATGGCTGACGCCTTGGAAAAGCTCTTCAAGAACCGTTTTGAGGAATAAGGGTAACCAATGAAACAGATTACTCCAAGACAAAAGGAAATCCTTGAATACATAAGGGATTTCATTAGAGAAAATGAATTCAGTCCCTCAACCAGGGACATAAGTGAACATTTTCATTTTTCAGTGAAGGCTGCATATGATCATCTGCAGGCACTGGAAAGCAAAAGCTTGATTTCCTCAATACCAGGTATTTCCAGGTCGGTAAAAATCATTGATCCCCAGTTTTCTCCATATGAGGATGTCATGTCCATTCCGATCACAGACAGCGAACTACATGAAACAAAGAAAAACGGGAAAAATCTCCTTTACCTTTCCAAGAAACTATTGCCTGAAGAGGATTCATGCGAGTACATCATCACGATGATCAAGGATGATGCACTTTCAGATGAAGGCATCTACTATGGTGATGTTGCAGCAATCAAGCTTACTGATAAAATTCATGAAGGACAAATCGTTTTGGCAGAAAGCAAGCAACTTGGCCCTCTTGTTCGGTTCTACCATGAAGAAAAAGGTATTCCATATCTGACCGTATCGAACATATCGCTTTCATCCATCCCTTTGACTGCAGACATTGAAATCAAGGGTACGCTTTCCCTTCTGTTCAGACAATTCAGGGACCTCTCATGAGTCAAAGAGTCTATCTGTTGCTAGGTCCGGAAGCTGGAGAAAAGGCAGAGCGTGTATGGCAAATCAAGAACCAGCTTACAAAAGAGCTGAAACTACAGCCTCAGGTATATAAATTCTATCCTTTCGAAGGAAAGGACAATGAGTTGTACATCGAGTTGAACAATATCGATCTGTTCAGCCCACATAGTCTTGTCATCCTAAGCCAGGCAGAAACGATGAACGAACAGCAGGCAAAGGATTTGCTTGCCTATGTGCAGGCCCCTTCTCCATCCTCAACGCTCATCATCCTCAGTGATGAAACCAAATTGCCATCAGCAACAATGACCAGGATACAAAACCAGATCAAGCAGCAGTTCCCACCGGAATCCTTTGCTGTTTTCTGGGAACTGAAAGAGGAACAACTTGCAGGCTGGGTAAATACTTTCTTTGCCCAGCAAGGACTGCTTATAGACCAACCAGCAACAGAGTTGCTGCTTGATCTGGTAGACAACAATACCATGGAACTGAAAGTTACCTGCAGACAGTTGGCATTCTTCTGGCAAGTCAACGAAAAAGGCAACAGCATCACTGAAAATGATATTGAAACCTATGTCCATCATACAAGGGAAGAAAATGCCTTTACCTTGTTCGCGGCCATGGCAAGCGGCTCACTCAGTGAAGCCATCGGTATAGCTGATGTTATCTTGGAACGGTCAAACAATGCCCAGTATACCCTCATCGGTGGTCTGATATGGTGCTGGAGACGGTTGCAGAGCATTGCGGAACAACTTGAAACAGGGAGCAACCAACGGGAGGCATTCCAAGAAGCTACAGTCTTGGGAAAAAGATCAAGTATTCGCCGTCCTTCTGATTTCAAGATTTACACAGCAGCGCTGAACCGCTACGATGCAGCAGCATGCAGAAGAATACTTGCCCTGCTCTTTTCCGCAGATGTCATACTCAGAAAAGAAACAGGTGACCTGCAAAAATTGGAATTAGAAAAACTTGTCATAGATATAATGGTAAACAAAGGCAAGAAAATCCCTGAGCTACGAGGGGCGACTTTTGCTGTCTTGTAGCAGAAGCATCTTCACAAGCTCAGCTTGTCAATCAATCTTTTTGCTACAGGAACGGGGATACCTGCCTGTGAAGCAATTTCCTCAGGCGAACTTGCCAATATGGCATCGACACTTCCATAGACCTGCATAAGTTTCCGACTACGTTGTTCTCCTACGCCTTTTATGCTTTCAAGCAAGGTAAAAGCAACTTCCTTGCTCCGCAAATTCTGGTTGGCAGAGGTCGCAAAACGATGGCACTCATCACGGATTGCAATAAGCAGTTGCAAAGCCGGGGAATGTTCCGGAAGCAACAGGCTCTCTCCCTCACCGGGAAAAACGATTTCTTCCAAACGCTTTGCAAGGCCAATGACCGGTATCTCGCTCATACCTAAATCATCCAAGACACCTACTACAGCGTTCACCTGCCCCTTTCCGCCGTCAATGACTACCAGGGAAGGCCATTGTAATCCTTCATTCAGTATATCTTGGTACCTTCTGGTTGCAGCTTCCCTCATCGACTGGAAATCATCAATCTTGCCACCTAAACTTCTTATATTGAATCTTCGGTAGCCCTGCTTGTCCGGTTTCCCGTCCCTAAAGGAAATAAGGGAAGCAACGGTGTACTTGCCAGACAATTGTGCAATATCAAAACCTTCGATCAATACAGGCAATGAAGGCAAGTCAAGTGCCTGCTGCAAAGCCTCAAGTGCAACGCTGTTGTCTGTACTGCGTAGCCGCTTTTCAACATCCCTGGTTGCATTCTCACCCGCCATTCGAAGGATACGATAGTGCTTGCCATCAACCGGCTTCAGTACCTGAAGCTTCCCTCCCAATTGCTCATCAAAGAATCTTGCTATCGACATACTGTCAATATCATGTGAAACATAAAGCTGTTTAGGAAGTCGCTGACCATCCGCATAGTACCGAAGAAGGAACCCTTGTAAAGTTTCAGTCTCATCACCAAGCGTCTCCCCTCGATACAAGGCACGTCCCATCAAGGCACCATCTCTCACTTGCATCAAGGAAATGGAATATAATGGGCCTCTCATTTCGATTGCCGCATAATCCCTTGCTTCCTGCTGCTGATCCTCCACTGTCTGATTCGTTGCCATGGTAACCAAGGCCCGTAAAAGATCCCTTTTCTTGGCAGCCTCTTCAAACTTCAGCTCTTTACCAAGACTCAGCATTTCCTTTTCGGTTTCCCTGATAAGCCGGTCATTGTCCCCGTTAAGGAATTTCTTTACCTTCTCTACGGATTGGGCATAGGCCTCCTTGCTGATCATCCCACAACAAGGAGCAGAACAGCGACCGATATGATAATACAGACAGGGATGGTCACGCCGCTTCATCGGTGAAGCACACTTACGGAGCCTGAACATAGTATTGACAAGTTCAAGGTAGGTATCAAGGCTCCCAACGCCTGGATAGGGCCCGAAATACAGCGACCCATCTTTTATCAGCCGACGGGTCTTGAAGACTTTCGGAAAATCCTCTTTGGTAATCCTAATCATCGGATAACTCTTGCCATCCTTGAGATCTATATTATAATGCGGATTATACTTCTTTATCAGGTTGTTTTCCAACACCAATGCTTCATACTCATTACCGGTAATGATGTGCTCAATACGATGGATTTTCTCTACCAGTGCGGCAGTCTTTGCATTTCGTCCCGAAAGGAAGTAGCTCATTACACGTTTTCTGAGATTTTTTGCCTTGCCGACATAGATGACGGTCCCATCCTTGTCCAGCATCAAGTATACCCCGCTGTTTCCAGGCAAGGCCTTTGCCTGATCTGCAGGCTTGAGGAACTGTTCAGCGACGCTTTCTCCCAAGCTGGCAACCTCAGCATTGTTTTCCCTGACATACTTCATACTCCAAAGCATAGTCATTTTGACAACAGTGGGCAAGCTTGCTACACTGTAGCAATGAATTCAATCAGCACATATCCTGTTTACCTTTCACTCCCTGAGGATAGGAAAAAGGAAATTGACAGGCTTGTCCAAACATATCATTTTACCTATCAGCAGGAAAAATTCCTTGCAGACAGTTCAGCCGACCTGGCTTTGTGGCAACAGGGCTTGCTTGGTGACCATGCCGACATGGAACAGGCAAAAGGCGAAGGCAAGCAGAAAGCAGGCAATTTCTGCAGACTGTTACAGAAAAGCATCGACAGACTGCGAAAAGAACCGACAGACTATAGTAATTTCATCCCACCTGAAATACATCCTGACAAATACAAAGACATCATGGACATGGACGACCATATAAAGCTTCTCGGCAGTTGTCCTTGTCCTAAGGACGGGGAATTGACCCGCTGCTGCAACCTCAAGACCCTTGATGCCGTACAGCAATGTGCCTTTGCCTGCAGCTATTGTTCCATTCAGTCGTTCTACCAAAGCCACGAAATACGGGTCGTAGGCAACCTGAAGGAACGCTTGGAAAAACTTGAGCTTGATGAAGGCACTTGGCATATCGGAACAGGACAGTCATCTGATTCCCTGTTATGGGGCAATGATTATGGTACGCTTGATGCCCTCAATATTCTCTGCCGACGTTATCCTCAGCTGATCATCGAGCTTAAGACGAAAAGTGCAAGGACCGATTGGATGGATACAATCAGGCTTGATGATCATATTGTTGCCTCATGGTCACTTAATGCTGAGACAATTGCGAAGAAGGAAGAACGGCTTGCTTCCCCTGTAATAGAAAGACTGAAAGCAGCAAGAAAAGCTGCGGACCATCACATACCTATAGGATTTCACTTGCACCCGATTGTCATGTTCAAGGGATGGCAGGAAGAATATGGCAAATTGGTAGAAACAATCACAGAAAACTTTGCTCCGGAAGAAGTAGTCATGGTATCCCTCGGCACACTCACCTTTACGAAAAGCGTGCTTCGCAAGCTTCGCCAAGAAGGGCGCCCAAGCAGGATACTGCAAATGGAATTAAGTGAAGTTGCCGGCAAATATTCTTACCCGCTCCAAACGAAGGAAATATTCTTTCCATTCATCTATTCACTGTTCCCTGAGAGCTGGAAACAGGAACATACGAAGCCTTTCTACTACCTCTGCATGGAAGATCCTTCCTTATGGATGCCGACCTTCGGCTACAGTTACAGGAACAACAGTGTTTTCGAACAGGCAATGAGGACAGCTTATACGGAAAAGGTACAGACGATTGCCGCCTCAAAGCACTGAAAAATTACACGGAACCTATAGCAGCTTTGTCTCGAATATCTCCTTGGCACGTCCCTTAAGAGGGCACTCTTTCCCATCAAGCATCAGAGAGAGAGCCTTGCGCTCATCCATGGAAAAGGTCTCGGCACCCAGTACATGCTGTTCAAATGCTTCGGTAGCAATAGGACAGACGAGTCTTACGATCTCAAGGATCTGCTGGGCATAAGCGCGGATTTCATATTGGGCATGGTCATCCAGCCTAAGTTTCAGGAAATGGAACAAATTGCGCAGATCCATCTGCCAATACCATTGCGTATACATGGAAAGCGGCAAATCAATCCTTGACAATTCCCTTGCTATTCCTTTGTCCAGCATCTGGTGGTAATTTTTGAATATCTGCTGCTCATCTTCTTCCATCCGGGCCAAGACAAAATCAGCAGTTTCATCATCGACACACTCATTCTTCCGCCCTTGTTTGTTATCCTCGCTCTGGAGATTTATATGCTCACGGTCAGGACGATAGCATTCATCAGCCATCACACTGTACCGTCCTGAGATTTCGTTGATCCTGCCTGTCCTATGACGTACCCACTGTCTGGCAACAAAAATAGGCATCTTGAGGTGAAAGGTAAAATTGACCTGTTCGAACGGAGAGGAGTGGTCATTCCTCATCAGATAGTTGATCAATCCCTTATCCTTGCGGTAGCTTTTTGTACCAGCTCCATACGAAATCCTTGCACTCTGGACAATTCTGTCGTCACCGCCAAGATAATCAACCAATCTGACAAAACCATGATCAAGGACAGGATATTCCTTGTCAAGAATTGCTTCCGCTGCTTCCACTACACAATGTGCCATTCTTATTGCTCCTTGCTTTGAAACATCATAGATACCCGAGTCTTCCTAGCAGCACGGCTATTCCGGCACTGCAGGCAGTTTCGGTTCTCAGCACCCTGCTGCCCAAGGTTTTCGGTTGGAATCCTTTCTGAAGCAACAGTTGCCTTTCTCTCTCACTGTAACCTCTTTCAGGTCCGATTGCCAATACAACCGGCTGATGATCTTCCTTGTTTTTCCATTGGCTCAACGGCGCAGCGCCTATGACATTGTCCAGCATAATCAGGTTCCCGCAGGAAGGCAACTGATGCACAGCCACATCCAGGCTATCGGCAAAGACAACCTTGCTGACTCCTGTTTTTGCAGCTTGCATGGCCCCATCAAGAAGTACGGATTTATAAGTCCCATCAAGATAAAACGATGCTTTCGCATAAGATTTCTCACTTAAGTCGGCACCGTTGATCATAATGGTTGATACTCCTAGGGAAACAGCTTCCCGAAGAATCCTTTTCATACAGATAGGACGCACCTGACTTACCAACAACATCACAGGATAAAGTACAGATGAATGTTCGTCTTCAGGCTCAAAGGTAAAGTCAATCCCGTCATCCATACAGGAAATCGTGGCCGTTCCTGCAGGACCGTTGACAATTCCACAGGAAAAACAATCACCTATGCCAAGATGCAATATCTTCCTGATATGTCTTGACCGTGAATCATCAGCAGGGAGATGGTTAGTCTGTTCCAACTGTTCAAACAGTATGATGTTCATGGCCAGACGATAACATATTTTGCCTTGAAGGTACATATTTCCCTGTAGTGTAGTTTTCATACAGCACAGGTTGCGTTATCATGGATACCTGCCGGAGGCAGCAGTCATGGATGTCAAAATCATCGGAATTACAGGTGGATCAGGTTCAGGGAAATCTACAATCGTAAGAAAAATCAGTGAGGTATGTTCTGATTTTGTCTTTATTCCTCAGGATAATTACTACAAAAGTGCCTCATTCATCAACAATGAGAACATTACGGCTTTCAACTTCGATCACCCTGATGCCTTTGATATGGAATTGCTCCATGCACATCTCAACAGGCTGAAAGAAGGAAAACCCATTGATATGCCACTCTATGATTTTGTCCATCACAGGCGGAGGGACGAAAAAGTCCATATTGAACCACAGCCTCTGGTTATTGTCGAAGGGCTGATGGTCCTCTATGACAAAAAGATCAGAGACTTGCTGAACTTGAAGATATTTGTCGATACTCCGGCTGACATACGTTTTATCCGCAGGTTACGCAGGGATATTGCAGAACGAGGCAGGACTCTTGAGAGTGTCATCACCCAATATGAAGAAGTAGTCAGGCCAGGTCATTTCAATTTCATCGAACCCACGAAGGAATACGCTGACATCATCATTCCTGAAGGCGGACACAATGAAAATGCACTCTCTGTCCTTATTTCCTTCATCAAGTCAATTTCCCAGACTGACTGAACAGGAGAAAAAGGGAAATGGCAAGCTAAGCTTTGCCGTCGTATCGTCCATACCGGTCAATCATATCTTTCAACCGTTCCATCCGCCATTGATCCACCTGTAGACGCGGCATCCTCCAGCTCCAGTTGGATGTACCGCAGGTCGAAGGTACATTCATCCTCCCTTCACTGCCAAGTTCAAGCAGATCCTGTATCGGCAATATTGCCCAACGGCTGTTGCTCATCAACATGGCCCTTAGCATCTCCCAGACAATTTGGTCATCAGGACATTCCAGATAACGTCGTATTGCATCTTTTGTCCGTCCATCCAGCTTGTCATACCAACCACGTGTCGTATCATTGTCATGTGTTCCCGTATAAACGGCGGAATTTTCAATACAGTTATGCGGCAAATAGGCATTGGAAGCATCAAAGGCCCCATCCTTGCTGAATCCAAAGGCAAACTGGAGGATCTTCATGCCCGGTAGCCGGTTGTTGTCTCTCAGCTCCTCTACATCATCGGTAATTACACCCAAATCCTCGGCAATGAAAGGAAGGTCAGGTCCGAGTGTCTCCCGAAGATGGTCAAGCAGCAACTGTCCCGGTGCCTGTACCCACTTGCCATGGATAGCCGTTTTCTCACCCTGCGGGATTTCCCAATATGCACTGAGTCCACGAAAATGGTCAATCCTGATACTGTCACATAGCTTCAGGGTATTGCGTATCCGATCAGTCCACCATGCAAAATTTGTCTTGATATGGTTATCCCAGTCATAGACGGGATTGCCCCAAAGTTGTCCATCAGCAGAGAACGCATCAGGAGGGACACCGCTTGAAGCGGTCTGCTGCAGGTCGTCATCCATTTTCAGCAACTTGACATTGCACCATGCATCGACACTGTCAGAAGCTACGAAAATAGGAATGTCTCCGATGATTCTTATGCCATGTTCATTGGCATAGGCTTTCACCTTGGCCCATTGCCGGAAAAAGAAATACTGTATTACCTTTACATTCAGTATTGCATCCCTATATTTCTTCTGCAGGGATGCAAGTGTGCTGTCTTTACGTCGTTTGATATCCTCAGGCCATTTGGAAAACCAACGGGAATCGCCATAAAGCCGGCACAGGATGACATACAGGGCATAATCATCCAGCCAAAAACTGTTTTCCCTACAGAAAGCCACAAATTGCTTTTCAGTGCTTCCACCCTCTGCAAGAAAAGCAACGGCAGCCTTATCAAGCAACGGTTCCTTGACACTCCTCACGCGTCCGTAGTCAATACGCTGGGGGAAAAACATCCCAGAAACCTGCAGGACATCTTCCAAACCAAGGAACCCCTCGGCAGCAAGTTCGTTGAGATCTATAAGCAATTCATTCCCAGCAAAGGTACTCCTGACTGCATATGGGCTGTCTCCGAAACCTGTAGGCCCAAGCGGCAACACCTGCCACAAGGTGACATGCATGCATGAAAGCAAATCTATGAACTTCAAAGCATCATCACCAAGGCTTCCGATTCCATGTACAGAAGGCAAGGAAGAAGGATGCATCAAAATACCGCAGTTGCGTCTGTATATTTTCATGCTTGTACAGTACCAAATTGTTTGTCTCTTGCCTACTGGTCCATGTCTTTTCTAACAAGAAACAGCTATTACAAGTGCTCCTTGCTTGTGGCACTACAGTTGTTATTAATCAAAAAAAAGAGTATAATTATCAACATGAGTGCAGCAAAAAAAGAAACTATTTTTTCCATTGGTGAACATGTCGTCTACCCTTTGCAAGGAGTGGGAATCATCAAGAATATTGAGGAACGTACATTCAGAGGAAAAGTTATTCAATACTATGTCATCTATCTTGACATCTCCGATATGACGGTCAGGATTCCTATTGAAAAAAGCAAAGAAATGGGCATCCGTCCTATTGTCAAACCCGCAGAAGCAGAAGCTGCCATAAATTCGATTACAAAAGACTACAAACCCACGCCTGTCGACTGGAAAGCCCGTTATCAGATGAACGTCGACTTGCTGAAGGAAGGTTCCATTGCTTCAATTGCAAAAGTAGTACAGACATTGTACCACAGAAGCAAGATAAAGGAATTGCCAGTACAGGAAAGGCGCTTGTATGACAGTGCACTGAGAATACTTATTGACGAAACGGCCTATTCCCTGGGAAGAGACAAGGAAGAAATCCAGTTGCTTATATTCTCAAAGATGGAGTAGTCGATGTCAATTCCAAGTTTTTCTGCCATCATCGCAGCAGCGGGCAATAGTGAAAGATTCAATGGGAATGCTTCTGTTTCTGTCAAAAAAGAATATTTGAAAATCGGAGAACATACGATTCTCTACAGGGCGACAAGACCATTCCTGGAAGTCCCTAGCCTCAAAAGCATCATAGTCATCTGCCCTCCTGGGCAAAAAGAGGAATGTGCCATAGCCTTGGAGGAAATTTATGAACACTGTCCCGTACCTGTAGTACTATGCAATGGGGGTAAAACACGTCAAGAATCGGTTTTCCTTGCCTTGCAGATGCTACAGAGACTTGAACAGCAGGTTTCTTATGTTGCCATCCATGATGGCGCAAGACCATTTTTGGAAAGTGACCTTATCATCCGAGGACTGGCAACGGCCTGTGTGTACGGAGGAAGTACACCTGCTACGGCAATAACCGATGCCGTCAAGAGGATAGATAACAACGGAACCATAACAAGCCATGAAAACCGAACGGGTCTGGTTTGTGTCCAAACTCCTCAGATTTTTGATTTCCAAAAGATTCTTCTCGCTCATGAGCAGGCAAGAAACAATGGCAAGATTTATGTAGACGATACAGAAATCTATGCAGATTTCAACCAAGAAGTCGGAGTATTTGAAGGTAATCCAGACAATCGCAAGATCACATTCCTAGATGACATTCCCGATGCAAACGCACAGATTGCTGCATATGCAAAGGCAAAGGAAGAAGGCCTCAAGCAAAGTAAGATAGACCAGGAATTCCGCAGGTACCTCAACCAAAGAAAGGAACCGGAAAGCAATGCTTAGAATCGGTGAAGGATGGGATATACATAAGCTGGTACAGGGTGCTCCTCTGAAAATCGGAGGGATTACTGTTCCGTCCGCCAAGGGAGAATCTGCGCACAGTGACGGCGATGTATTGCTGCATGCAATCATCGATGCAATCTTCGGTGCCTTTGCAGACGGTGATATCGGTTCCCATTTTCCGGATACTGATCCTAGCTATAAGGATTGCAACAGCATGGTCCTTCTCTACAAAACATTGGCACTGCATCCTTTTGTTCTAGCTAATCTCGACTGTACAATCCTCCTGCAGGAGCCGAAACTACAGCCTTTCATCCTTTCTATCCGACAAAAGCTAGCAACTGCGCTGAAAGTGCCGACGTCTTCAATTTCCGTAAAAGCCAAGACAGCAGAACACATAGGGGCCGTAGGTGCCGGCGATGCTATCATTGCAAAGGCTGTCATCCTTTTGGAAAGCAAATAAAAAGCAGGAAAGCGCTTTTTTGCTCTCCTGCCAATTACTATCAGAAAGAATATCTTATTTGGTTATCAACATTGTCTTTGGATCAAGATTGACCCCCAAAGGTTTCTTCATGATTCCTTGAGGACCCTTCACCAGAGTCATAAGGACCTTGTCATTGGCATCGTTGAAACGAAGCCCAACCAACAAATCAATTACATCCAGATACGGTCCCATTGTCTCAGGTACACCGAATTGGTCAACCTTCACATCGGCACGTACAGGTGAGACACTGAACCAAACCTCAACGTTAAGTGCTTGGGCAAAGGCCTTGATTTTCCGTACATCTTCCAGATTGGCAGTCGTAAGCTTATATCCATCAAAGAGGATTGCATCGGCCTGGAATGAGCCATGCCGAATCAGCGTCTCCAAACTTGCAAGTATCTTGTCAGTTGATACTGAATCCTGAGAAAAATTCATGACTACACGATTTGATAGGATGTTATTATAAACAGAAGAGGCATCCTCCAGGCTCTTGCCCTCGGCTACCTCTTTGAACACCTCCTTGTACCAATTGATGACATGTTCAACATTTCCGCTGAATGAAACATGGATGACATGCTCACCCCTGAACAGTTTGTCCGTTGCAAGGTGTACCAGGCAAGCAGTTTTTCCGACACCATGTCTTGAAACCAGTACACCGAGGTTTCCGCGTCCCAGGCCGCCGCCTATGGACTCTTCAAAAACCCTGAGAGGACTGATTTTTGTCAATTCTTCTATTTCCATGTATTGCACCTCCGAGATGAATATTCTCAATTGCATTATACCACATAAGTGAAAATGTGGTAGAAATTGTTTTATGATTTTCCGAAAGCAGCCCATAGCGTGATATAATCGGGGATTTTAATTCGTATACTATTATATTATCCAAGCTTGTACACCTACTGTCCAATAACAAAAAATTCAAAAAAAGACCGGCTGCCAATACAGGCACCCGATCTTCTAAGCACTGATATAACAGAGAACTATTTCTGTTCTTCACGCCGCTTTTTCTGATAAGCAAGCTTCAGCTCATCAGATATGCTGGCCGGAACCTTACCATACTTTGCTAGTTCCATGGTGAATTCCGCCTTACCCTGTGTAAGGGAACGGAGCACTGTAGAGAAACCGAACATCTCTGAAAGAGGTACTTCAGCTTCAACAGTGCAGTTGACGTTATCATCCTCGGTTGAAGAAATGATCATACCACGCCGTTGGTTGATGGCACCGAAGATATTGCCTTGGAATTCAGAAGGTCCCTGAATTTCCACATGCATGATCGGCTCAAGAATAACAGGCTTGGCTTTCTCAAAAGCCTCACGGAATGCACCGAGTGCTGCAGTCTGGAATGCCATATCGGAAGAGTCAACGGGGTGCCATGCGCCATCATTGACAACTGCACGGACATTGACAATCGGGAAGCCTACCTGTGTACCACGCTTGAGAGCCAACTGGAATCCCTTGTCACAGGAAGGAATGTATTCGGTAGGAATAGCTCCGCCCTTGACCTCGTCAACGAACTCATAGTCCTTGACTTCCTCACCTTCAGCAGGAGCCGGAAGAGGTTCTATGTATCCTGCGACACGGGCATACTGACCGGAACCACCAGTCTGCTTCTTATGCGTATAGTTGAAGTCAGCTCTCTGGCTGATTGCTTCACGATAGGCTACCTCAGGCTTACCAGGAGTCACCTCGGCATTGTATTCCCTCTTCATTCTCTCGATGTAGACATCCAGATGCAATTCACCCATTCCCTGGATGATGGTCTGGTTTGATTCAGGGTCAACATAAGTACGGAACGTCGGGTCTTCCTTGGTAAAGCGGTTGAGTGCCTTGGCCATATTGTCAGCAGCTTTTTTATCCTTTGGTGTAATTGAAAGGGAAATGACAGGCTTCGGGACAAACATGGAAGACATGGAATAGTTGAGCTCCGGAGAACAGAACGTATCACCTGAAGCACAGTCAATGCCAAACAAGGCAGCAATTTCACCGCAGCCGGCTTCCTGGAGATCTTCCATGGTATTGGCATGCATACGGATGAGACGTCCGACCTTGAACTTCTTGCGGCTACGGGTGTTGTACAGTTCATCACCTTTCTTGACCTTACCCTGATAAATACGGATATAGGTCAACTGTCCATACTGTCCATCCTCAAGCTTGAAAGCCAGGACAACAGCCGGGAGTGTATCATCCGACTTAAGGACAACCTCTTCTTCATTCTTGTCCAAATCAAGAGCCTTGTTGGTAACCTCTGTAGGATTCGGCAAATATGCATTGACAGCATCCATCAAAGGAGGAATGCCCTTGTTCTTGTAAGCTGAACCGATGAGTACGGGACAAAGCTTCAAGGCGATGGTTGCTTTCCGTATAGCCTTGACAATGAGGTCATTGGTTACATTCTCTTCCAGCATGGCTTCCATCAGGTCATCATCTACCATTGAGATGACATCAAGCATTTCTTCCCTTTTTTCCTTGGCTTCATCCAAAAGCTCAGCAGGAATCTCGGCCTCACGTTGGTGGATACCATCAGGGTCGGCATCAAAGTAAAGCGCCTTCATGGTTATCAGGTCAACCACACCCTGCAACTTGTCTTCCAAACCAATAGGAATCTGCAGAAGTACTGCATTGAGACCAAGTTTGTCAATCAACTGCTGCTTTACACGATAGGGGTTGGCTCCCGTTCTATCACACTTGTTTACGAATGCAATCCGAGGAACATGATAACGCTTCATCTGGCGGTCAACGGTAATTGACTGTGACTGGACACCAGCTACAGAACAAAGGACAAGGATTGCTCCATCAAGGACTCGAAGGGACCTTTCAACCTCAATCGTAAAGTCAACGTGTCCCGGAGTGTCGATAATATTGATTTCATGGTTTTTCCACATTACGTTGGTTGCAGCAGATGCAATGGTAATGCCACGTTCCTTTTCCAATTCCATACTATCCATGGTAGCTCCGACACCATCCTTGCCACGGACTTCGTGAATTGCATGAATTTTATTGCAATAATAAAGGATACGTTCGGTAAGAGTTGTCTTTCCCGAATCGATATGGGCGCTGATACCTATGTTTCTCATGTCTGCCAGGTTGCTCATAAATAAACCTCTTGTAATAGAATATGTTTCAGTCCCAGGTAGCACCTGTGACATCATTTCGAATTATGCAAAACCAAGGCTATTGGTTTCCAGTAGAATATTTTCAGCTACTGTTCCATGTCATATGGCCTATGCCTATGCAACAAGGAACGCATACCGGATGGATAATAAAACAAAGATTCTTTTTATGCAATCCCCTACAGGAAAGCTTTTAAGTCTTTTTATTCATGGTCTACGATGATATAATGACAAAGTATGGATACAGTATTCGATAAAATCATAAAGGGTGAAATTCCCTCAGTAAAAATTCATGAAGACGAGTCATGCGTAGTCATCATGGATATCAATCCGGTTGTCAAAGGCCATTGCCTTGTGATAAGTCGCATAAGTTACCCCAATTTCACTGATTGTCCTACAGCCCAGCTCAGCCATATGATGGAAATAGCAAAGTCAGTAGACAAGAAACTGAGGAAGACAACAGGCTGTGAAGGAACCAATATCGTCATCAACAACGGTGCTGCTGCAGGGCAGGCAATACCTCATCTGCATATACATGTAATTCCTCGCTTTTCTGCAGGGACAAAAATCACCTTCCCTCATGAAAGCTACAAGGACAACAATGAAATGCAGAAGCTGGGTGCCCAGCTTAAGTTCTGAAACTTTCCCATGGTAGAAAACACAGACAGTCCATCTGCCTGCTGTTTCCTGCCGCATGAATAAATATCAATCATATCTTCCTGTATGCTTTTTCTATTTCACCGAAAAAAAGTACATGATAATCGTTGTCTGCATAGCTCTTTTCCTTGATGTCTGCAAGAAGAGTTGCAGGTTCCATTGCTTGCCGATAAACTGTCTTGCATTCAAAAAACAAGTGACAAGCGGAAAGAACAGGACAGTCAATTGACTGTGCCGGTTCAGTTTCAAGTCCTGTCCGTGCAAACTTATCCATATCCCTGCCGGACTTTGTCCCGAAGAAGGCAAGTTCTTTCTTCAGGCAACCATCTGCAGGAACACTGACAGTAAAGCAACAAGACTGATCTATCAGAGAATAGGAAAAACGGGAATAGCGGACCATAACCGTCAAAATAGGGCAATTCCAGATCCGCCCGATTTCAGCCCATCCGATTGTCATGGCATTGACTGCCTTGCCATTCCTGACCGTAAGGAAGGCACCGCCGTTGCCAAGCTGCCTGATCAGTTCAGGAGCAGCCTCTTCATATGGAATTTCTTTGATCATATAAGCCTCCGCACAGGAAGAAGAAAAACACTTCCTCTTCCTGGCAATTCTGGTTACAACTACAGATTATCCATGGATTTCCAGCAAGTCATCTACGTCCAGTTCACATGCAACCGTAGGCATTCCACATCCCCAATTCTCCAAGACCTGGGGATGGACTTCACCGAAACAACCAATGACTTTATCACCGGAAACAACCTTTGCACAACGACCTTCGATGAAACGGGAATCACCATCCAATGGAGCCAAAGTATAATCAACTTTAAGGAAATACATCAAATTATAGACCAAAGAGCTTATCTCATTGTAGCCCATGACGGAATCAGCTGCCAATAATCCCAAAGAATCCCGGGTAATGGTACCACTGTTATCTTCCGGATACAGATAAGCAATCTTCCCTACTTCAAAAATCTTATGAGGGAATGAAGCACTGGCACTGACACCTTCGCTCTCAAGCAAGCTTGGCAGTACCGACGGCCTTACATAGCCGTAGTTTTCACTCATTGGGTTCGCAATCTGTATATAGTCCTTGCCATCGACGCACATGTTGTCAATGAATTCCTTCTTGGAACCGAGGTAGTTATACATCATTTCCTGGAAGCCAAAGCCAACCATGATATCTCTGATTTTCCTTGAAAGCTCTTCTACGGGAGAAAGACGCCCCATGGTAAAGTCATGCGGCAGCTCCGGAATAAAATTTTCAAGCCCGTAGCCGATGATGACATCTTCGACTAAATCTGCCGCATGAAGGAAATCATCACGGTATTCAGGCACTGTGGCATAAATTTCATCACCTTCCTGTATTGCATAGATTCCCATCTTCCGCAAAGAAGCGATGACCTGTTTGCCTGTAAGCGGCTCACCTAATGTCCTATGCACCTCTTCCATGGTACACTTGATCGGTGACTGATAGTAAAACGGGACGGTAATTTCCTTACCAAATTCAGTTTCTTCATCAAAAAAGACTTTTACCGGTAGAATGGTGAATCCCATATCAACCATGTCACAGGACATGATAGCTGCAACCAAAAGCAAATTCCTGAGGATAGGACCGCTCATTTCAATGAACAGGTTCTCATCTCCCACTTTCACGGCTCCTATCCTTGCACTATTGATTACCGGAGGAAAAGACAATGTCTCGCCCTTGTCATCGAACAAGTAAGGATAAAGCGGATCATTTTCAACCAAGGGACCATACTCGATACCTTTCGGATGTTTCTTGCATATCTGCCGAAGCGTCAATTCCTCATCCATCCCCAACGGGATAAATTTTGTCTGATCAGGATCGGCCGCCTCATAGTGGACCGGATAGTTAATCAGATCACTGCGGTAAATACCCATGGCAATGGTCTTGCGCTTCCTTCCATAGTTGGTACAGAGCTTTTCCTGACTCTGAATCAAGGTCAGCAAATCATCCTCAGTGACTTTATGTCCGGTAACAGCAAAGCCAATCGAGTACTTCCTTTTCTCGGGAGCATGCTTCACATACATGCACCGGCCCTCATTGTCCATGGTTTCCTGTATCGTTGAGAAAAAATCATACAGGGGGACTTCTGAAGTCTTGTAACAGTTAATCTGCCTTGCTACACCGGCCGCAGACCAAAGGTCAGGCCTGTTGGTATCATTCAGTTCAATCTTTATGATTCCATCGCTATGTCCGTCAAGTTCGGCCTTCGCGACAGGAAATATTGCCTCAAGTTCTTCGTCCGTATAAGGTTTGCCGAGCAATCTGAAAAAATTCTTTTCTGTGGTTTCAATCTTAGGCATCAGTTCCCCCTCCTGTTACGCACACTTTCGATATCAGGCGTAAAAAGTTCCCGCAGATCATTGAGTCCAAGATGCATAAGCGCCATTCTGTCAATGCCAAGTCCCCAAGCGAGGACCGGCACATCAATGCCCAACGGTTTGGTTACTTCTGGGCGGAAGATGCCACTTCCTCCCAACTCGAACCATCCCAGCACAGGATGCTTGATGTGTACCTCAATGGAAGGTTCCGTAAATGGGAAATAGCCAGGTACATATTTGACTTCCTCGGCTCCCGCAATCTCTTCAGCAAAAAGCTTGAGCAAGCCAAGCAAAGTCTTGAGATTGACATCCTTGCCAAGCACGATACCCTCAGTCTGATAAAAATCTGCACCATGGGTCGCATCAACCTGATCATAACGGAAGCAACGGACAATGCCGAAATACTTTCCTGGAACTTTTGCCTTGGTCAGCTGATGGGCAGAAAGTACCGTCCCCTGGCTTCGCATTACCTGACGTCGCGTGAACTCATGGTCAAAGGCATATCCCCAGCCTCTTGAACCCGTGTTACCGCCATTCATATGGGTCTGTGCGACATTGGTCAGCCAAGGTTCCTCAATTTCCTTGCAATGGCGAGGTTCCTTGATATAATACACATCATGGATATCACGCGCACTGTGGAACTGCGGCATGAAAAGTGCATCACCGTTCCAGAACTCGTTTTCTACCAGAGGACCGTCAAATTCCTCGAATCCCAAGGAAATCAATTTGTCCTTTACCCATTGCAGATAAGCACCATAAGGATTGTGCCTGCCAGGAATCAACCGTGAAGTCGGGGCATTGAGTCCATATGGACGGAAGGAAGCCTCCTTCCAACTGCCGGAAGACAGGATATCCTGGGTAACTGCACCCAGCTCTTCACCGCTCAGATGTGCTGCAAGCACAGCTTCCTTGGCCGCTGCACCCTCTTTTGTCAATTCATAGACAATTTCTTCCTTTTCAGTCATCCTGAAGGGAACACTGCCTATACCTCGTTTCTTTGAATTCCTATCAAGCAATTTCTGTTGGACAGGTTGCAGGTCTTCCTTGTCGATAGGGTTTGCAAGGCCTTTTCCCAGTAAATCGGCAAGCATCTGCTCTTCTTCAGGGAGCTTGTCACTGACAAGCAAAGCCTGCTTCTGCTCATTCATCTTTGCAACTCTCGCCTTGGAAAGTGCACCGAAAGCTGACCCTACAGTACTCTTTTCCAATCCTAGGGCTTCAGCAATTTCGGGAAGCGTGGCAGCGCCATGCTCACCCAAGTATGTAAAGATGCGTCGGGAAGGGGTACCTGTCTTCTGTTGTTCACGACCAAGTTCTGTCAACTCAAAGAGAATGCGGGTCTTTCGACTCATTTCCGCCACGTAGCCTTTCGCACCAAGCCAGCTGAAAGCTTGGTTGCATTGCCCCACATTGTAACCCAGTTCTGCAATGATTCTGTCCGAGGTAATCGGTTCACCCGGACATACATGTCTGAGCAGACGGACTTCAAGGGGATGCAATTTCTTTACATCAATGTCCATTGTTCACTCCATCTCCGGCTCACTGCACAAGTAAGCCGATATTTCACCTTATACTAGTAGAACCACAATAAAATGAAAAGGGTATCTGACAGGAGGAACAGAAAAAAAGCAGGCCGTACAAGGCCTTCTGGAAAAAGACCTCTCATCTGACTTCATGATTTACAGTGATATAAATAAAAAACAATTGCCGTAATTGGCACAACCAAGTATAGTTTATCAAAGAACGGATAACTGAGGTAATAATTATGGAAGAAAGAAAATGGTGGAAAGAAGGCATTGTCTATCAGATTTATCCACGTAGTTTCATGGATTCCGATGGTGACGGTATCGGAGACCTGAACGGGATCACCTCAAAGCTCGACTACCTGAAATATCTTGGTATCGATATCATCTGGTTATGCCCTATCTACAAAAGCCCGAACTATGACAACGGCTACGATATCAGTGATTATCAAGCTATCATGGATGAATTCGGCAACATGAATGATTTCAATCACCTGCTGAAAGAAGCCCATGCACGAAAGCTTAGGATAATCATGGACTTGGTAGTAAACCACACCAGCAGTGAACACGAATGGTTTATTGAAAGCAAGAGTTCCAAAGACAATGACAAGAGGGATTTTTACATATGGCGAGACGGCAAGGAGGATGCAGATGGCAACAGGGTTCCACCGAACAACTGGGGCAGTGAATTCGGCGGTCCAGCATGGCAATATGACCAACAGACCGGACAATACTATCTCCATCTTTTCACACCGCAGCAACCTGACTTGAACTGGGAGAACAGACAGGTCAGGAATGCAGTATATAAGATGATGACCTGGTGGGGCAACAAAGGTATCGATGGATTCAGGATGGATGTCATCACCATGATCAGCAAAAAGCAAAGTCTGCCGGACGGTGAACCAAAAGGAAAATATGGAGATTTTTACCCTTATTCCGTAAATGGTCCGAGAATTCATGAATTTCTCAAGGAAATGAACGGCAAGGTAATTTCCAAGTTCGACTGGATGACTGTCGGAGAAGGCCCGGGAGCTTCTGTCTTTGATGCTCAAAGATATACAGGATCTGACCGTCATGAACTGAACATGATTTTTGGATTCGATCATGTCAACATCGGAAAAGACAAACCAGGAAATGATTATGACCTCGAACCTCTTGACCTCGTGGAATGGAAAAAAATCTGGGAAAAATGGCAAATCGGACTGGAAGGAACCGGATGGAATTCACTTTATCTGCAGAACCATGACCAGCCACGCAGCGTTTCCCGATTCGGGAATGATGATCCGAAATATTGGCAGGCAAGTGCAAAAATGCTTGCTTTGGTACTCCATATGATGAAAGGAACCCCTTACATCTATCAGGGAGAGGAAATCGGTATGACCAACAGAAGATGGAAGGACATGAACCAATTCAGAGATGTAGCCGCCTTGAACGGTTATACATATCTGCAGCAGGCAGGCTACAGTGAAACGGAAGCCCTTGCTCTTGTAGCGAAGATGTCAAGAGACAATGCACGGACACCGATGCAATGGACTGATGGAAAACAGGCCGGTTTTACCACAGGTGACAAAACATGGATAGGTATCAACGAGAATTGGGAAAAAATAAATGTCAAGCAACAGCTCAGTGACCCATCTTCAATACTTCAGTTCTACAGGTTGCTGATAAACTTCAGACATAACAGCAGGTTGGTCTGCTATGGGAAATTCACGCTTCTCGAAAAAGAGGACAGGAACCTATTTGTCTATACAAGGGAACTTGAAGAAGAAAAGATGTTGGTCATCGCCAATTTCACAAACCAGAAGCAACCATACGGTCTCCCTGATGAATTCGTAGATGGTAGAATCATGATTTCAAATATGGATAGGATCAAGTTAGACAAAGAACTGGAACTTTCCCCTTATGAAGCAATGGCTATCATGAAAGCAAAAAACTGACATACCGCAATACATCAGCAGGACAAAGGGCAACAGAAGTTTTCCCCTTTCTCCTGCTGCTACTTGCCACACGTCTTTCGTATAGCAGTCAGGATCTGTTCCAAACCAGGACAGCTTGCTCTTTCCAGTTCTTTTGAAAACGGAACAGGAAGTTCCAATCCACCCAATCTGACAATCGGAACCTGCAGGGCAGAAAAAGCCTCTTGGTTTTCACAGATAGTGGCAGCAATTTCGCTGTCCGCTCCATAGCAGAGCGGAGCTTCCTGTACGATGACGACCCTACCGGTCTTGATTGCAGAAGTAATGATTGCTTCCTTATCCAAAGGTTTCAGGGTACATAAATCCACTACTTCACAGCTGATGCCTTCTTCTGCAAGCTTCTCTGCAGCAATTCTGCATAGATGGGCCTGATATCCGTAGCTGATCACAGTAACATCATCTCCGGGTGTAACCATGGCCTTCCCCAAACTCATCAGGTCATCTTCCGTACCTACGTTTCCTTCCATACCATAGAACTTTTTTTGTTCAATGAATACCACAGGATCATCATCGCGGATAGCTGCCTTAAGCAGGGCTTTTGCATATCTGGGACACGAAGGTGCAACGACTTTAAGGCCAGGGACATTCAGGACCATTGCCTCAAGGCTCTGCGAATGTTGGGCCCCGTGTCCGGTACCGCTGCCCATGGGCAGACGAACTACCAAGGGACAGTTGAATTGTCCCGCACTCATGAACCTGATCTTACTGGCATGGTTTACCAAAGCATCACTGACAAGCGTCAGGAAATCACCATACATGATCTCTACTACAGGCCGCAGTCCAAGCAGGGAAGCCCCTACGGCAACACCTGCAAAACCTTCTTCACTGACAGGAGTTTCAATCAGCTGGTCTTTCGGTATGTTGAGATACAGATCCCCTGTTACCTTGAAACATCCACCATAGAGTCCGATGTCCTCTCCCAAAAGGACGACATTCCTGTCTCGCAAGGCTTCTTCCCGCAAAGCTTCACGCAGGGCCTCACGCCCTGTTGCCCGATGCATGCTGGCAAAAGCAGGCATATAACTCACAGGAGGTGCATACGTATAGCTGAAAGCCTCATCAAGTCCCAACACTTCTTCTCGGGTCGCTTTTGCTTTTTCAAGGGCCTGCAGGACCTCTTCATGTACCCGGGCATATAATTGTTCATATCTTTTACCATCCAAGACCCCCTGTTTTTCCAACAGTCGCCTGCATCGTTTTATGGGACATCTTGAAGACCAGACTTCCTCTTCTTCACGGGACCGATACCGACAATCATCACTTTTTGAATGGCCATTGAGACGATAGGTCATACACTCAATGAGATAAGGCTTATGTGTCTTCAGGATAAGCCTGCGGGCCGTTACGACAGCTTCATATACAGCCACCAAATCATTTCCGTCAACCCTGACACTCGGAATTGAATAAGCTGCACCCCTGTCGGCAATACGTGCTACTGACACGACACGGTCAGCCTTGACACTCATACCATAACCATTGTTCTCACAGAAAAACAGTACAGGCAGATGTTCCACCGAGGCCTGGTTCATTGATTCATGGACGGCACCTCGGCTTGAAGCCCCATCACCGAAAATGGCAACACTGATATTGTCTTTTCCGAAATGCTTGAGAGCAAAGCCAAGACCAGTGGCAATAGGTACGCCACTGCCTACCACAGCGGAAGAACCGGGATTCCCATGCGCCCGATCACTCATATGCATGCTTCCACCGAGACCTTTGCTCAGCCCATTGCGAGAACCGAACATTTCACTGAACATCCGGCTCAGGTCACTTCCTGTCGATACCGTATAGCCATGGCAACGATGTGTCGGCACAAACCAATCACCTGGCTGCAAAGCCAAGGAAAGTCCTGCTTCGGTTGCTTCCTGCCCAATGTTCAGGTGGGTCGTACCATGCAATTCTCCCTTTGAAAAAAGCAAAGCTATCTCCCGCTCAAACAAACGGGATTTCAGCATTATTTCCAATCCCTTCAAAATCAATTCATCAGTCAGATCAATCACCCCCACTTGATATCCCGCGCAATCCTTATAACATACAAGAAGCCACATTAGTACAATGTATACCGCTGGAAGCCAAAGATGCCTAGACCTATTCCTCAAAAAAAAGCTAAACAGTAGGTACCTTATAGCTATAAGCCCGTTTATGCAAGTATATGGGAATCAAATATAACAGTAATAGAATCTATCAGTGAAAAAACATGGAAGGCTCCTTCCCAGAACCCTCCATACAGTTAATTTGCATACCAGCAGTTCAATCTGAACAGAACACCTTGTCAATTGAACCAGTATAAAGGGTATGGTAATCTCCTTCTCCATACCATTTGTCATTGACCCACAATGGAGAAAATCCATTGGAATCAATTGTAGATTGATAAACTTTAGTGCAGCAGAATACCAGATTTGCCTTATCGAAAGTAATCATTCCGTTGTCAAGGGCAATCGGCTCGATGCCCATCTGGCGGGCTTTGTCAGTCTCCCTTCCTGAATGGGAACCGCAGAAAGACAGTACCCAAGCATAATCAGACGGGAGGAAACTGACAGTAAAGCTGTCGTTTTCTTCCATGAACTGCCATGTATATCTGCTCTGGCGCACAGCAACGGTAAAAGAAGGCTTTCCCCAATAGAATCCCATGCTTCCCCAACCACCTGTCATTGTATTCCATCGGCCTTCTCCGCCGACAGTCAGCAGGAAATTGTCCTTCCCAATCAGGCTGAAAGGATTCAGTTCAAGCATATCAACACTGATTTCAGCAAACATACCATTTCCTCCTTGTATTGACAGTTTCCCATTAAACACATTGCAGGTCAAGAAGAGGATACAAAACAAATACCAAATACACAGAACTTGCCTATATGATCTTCAGTCTCTATGAAAACCTACCTTGCATCCCCCAGACATTGTTGCCATCTTTTTCCCGTTGTGATATAAAAGGTCTGTTGTCGAAAAACGTACGCTTACTTTGTAACAGAAATATGGTACCGGCCCGATTGGACAGAAACCATCATTCGATGACAATAGGAGGAACAATGAATTCATCATTGGCAATACCGGCCTTGACTCCCGACCTCGCCCGGGTTCTGATAGATGCAGATTCGATTTCCCGGAGGGTAGACGAACTGGCACACCAGATAAACACGGACTACGCAGATATCACTGAGCCCTTGATACTTGTAGGAGTATTGAAGGGTTCATTTATTTTCACAGCGGACCTGTGCAGAAAACTTGTCATTCCCCATGTAGTAGATTTCATTGCCCTGTCCTCCTATCAGGGAGACAAAACGACCGGAAACGTACGCCTGCTGATGGATACCAGGGAAAACATGGAGGGAAAACACGTACTCATCATCGAAGATATACTTGATTCTGGCTATACCCTTGACTATCTGATCAGGAACTTCAAGTCTCGTAAGCCTCTCAGCGTCAGGACTGTCGTCATGCTAGACAAACCTGACCGTCATGTACTGCCGGTTGAAATCGATTATTCAGGTTTCACCATCCCTGATGTCTGGGTCGTCGGCTACGGCCTGGATTACAAGGAGCAACACAGGACATTGCCATATATAGCAGAAATGTACCCACAGAAAAACTGACGAATATACGTCAATCATGCTATTTGGAGTAAGTTGTAATGGAAGAAAAAAAGTATTATGTGAGCTACAACACAGTGCACAAGCTTGTCAAGAAGCTCGCAGGGCGGATTGAAGATTCTGGCTTTGATCCTGATGTCATCGTCGCCATCGGTTCAGGAGGATTCATCCCGGCAAGAATCATGAAGACTTTTATCAATCGACCGATCTATGCAGTTGGTATTTCCTACTATGGAGTTGATAGAAAACATCGTGATCATCCGCAAAAAATACAATGGATCGATGAAGTCCAGGAACAGCTGAGGGCAAAGAAAGTACTGCTTATTGATGAAGTCGATGATACCCGTGCCACTTTGGCCTACTGTGTCGGTGAACTGCTCAAGTACAAGCCAGAAGAAATAGCGGTCCTTGTTCTCCATAACAAACTCAAGAAAAAAGATCTCGAGTTTCCGCCCGAGATAAAAAGATATTTCCCTGCAATGGAAATCGGAGACATCTGGATAAAATACCCTTGGGATGCCGAGGATATCGATGCTCACTGTAAGTTGGAAGAGCAGATGATCGAAGAGATGAAAAAACAGGGCAAGGAGCCAATAGTATGAGCATAAGTGCAATCGTAGGGGCCCAATGGGGCGATGAGGGCAAAGGCAGGATCGTTGATTACCTTGCAACAAAGGCAGATATCTGCATTCGTTTCCAAGGCGGTGACAATGCAGGCCATACGGTAATCAATGACAAAGGGAAATTTGCCCTGCATATCATTCCGTCCGGGATTTTTAATCCAAAGACCATAAACATTGTCAGCGCAGGTACCGTAATCAACTTCGATACGATGAAGGAAGAACTGACCAACATAAAGGCAGCCGGGGTTTCCTGCGACAATCTTTTCATCGACAAAAGAGCACATCTGATCATGCCGTTCCATTGCATGCTTGACGGGGCGGAAGAAGCAGCAAGAAGCAACACTCAGAAAATCGGTACCACAAAAAGGGGCATAGGCCCCTGTTACAGTGACAAAGCAGCAAGAAATGGCATCCGTGCCGCAGATCTCCTTGATGAAAACCGTCTCACCACACGGCTCAGGATGTTGCTTCCAAGAAAGAACAGGGAACTGGCATTCTTCGGTATGCCAGAGGTAACTTTGGAAGCCATGCTTGACAAATGCCGTCAGTGGAAAGAAGAATTCGGTTCTCAGATCATTGACAGCGTTCCTCTGGTCAGGAAGGCTATCGGAGATGACAAAGATATCCTTCTTGAAGGTCAGTTAGGTATCATGAGGGACCTTGACTGGGGCATTTATCCCTACACGACCAGCAGCAATCCTACGGCAGCAGGGGCATGCAACGGTGCAGGTATTGCTCCCAGCCGCATCAATCAGGTCTTTGGGGTCATGAAAGCCTACGCAACAAGTGTAGGAGGAGGCCCATTCATGAGCGAGCTTTTCGATGCCGATGGTGAGAAGCTAAGGAAAAAGGGTAACGAATTCGGCGCAACCACAGGACGTCCCAGACGCTGCGGATGGCTTGATACCGTGGCTGCTGATTACTCCTGCTGGATCAACGGTTTCACTGGCATTGCACTGACCAAGCTCGATATCCTTGACGATTTTGAAAAAATCAAAGTCTGTACGGCTTATGAAATCAACGGTAAGATTGTCAAACAGCTTCCAGAGACCGCTGAACAAGAAATTGCAAAACCTATCTATGAAGAATTTGACGGTTGGATGTGTGATACTTCAAAGGCCCGCAAGTGGGAAGATCTCCCACCAAAGGCCCAGCACTATTGCACAAGGATTGCTGAATTGGTCGGAGCTCCGCTCAAGTTTATTTCAGTAGGTCCCGAAAGAGACCAGATCATCATTCTTTAGGAAGGTGATCAATCATCCAAGGGGACTGTCGGAATCTGGCAGCCCCCTGCTTTTTCCAGAGGTAACACTATGACTACATTCACCCATGATACGTTCATTTCACCCTTTACTTGGCGCTATGGTTCTGACGACATGAAGCATATTTTCAGTGAAATCCACAAGCGGACGTTGCTCAGAAAAATCTGGATAGCCTTGGCAAATGCCCAAAGGGATGCAGGTTTGGTTACGGATGCCCAAGTCAGCGAATTGATCTTGCATAAAGATGACATTGATGTGGACCGTGCTACGGAAATTGAAAATGCCATACACCATGACCTCATGGCTGAAATCAAGACGTACGCTGAACAATGTCCTACAGCTGCACCCATTATCCATATGGGAGCAACCAGCATGGACATACTGGACAATATGGATGCCATCCGTATAAAGGAAGCATTGACACTTACCATTGCAAAAACACAGGAATTGCTTGGATTGTTCGTGGGAAAAATGGAAAAGCTCAAGGATGTTCCCTGCATGGCTTTTACCCATATACAGCCAGCTGAACCGACCACAGTCGGTTATAGGCTGGCCCAAACAGCACAGGACTTGACAGATGACCTTGCCGATCTTGTGCAGACAAAGGACAGAATCAGGGGAAAAGGCATGAAAGGTGCTGTCGGCACGGCAGCAAGCTATGCGGAATTGCTTAGAGGAACCAGTATGACACCCATTCAAATGGAAGCCCATGTAATGGATGAACTTGGCATAAAGGCTTTTGATGCATCGACTCAGATATATACCCGCAAGCAGGACCTCAGAGTCATCGATGTACTTTCTTCACTATGTTGTACGCTCTACAAGTTTTCCATTGATTTCAGAATCCTTCAGTCGCCTCCTATCGGAGAATGGTCTGAGCCATTCGGTTCCAAGCAAGTAGGTTCAAGTGCAATGCCTTTCAAGCGCAATCCTATCAACAACGAAAAAATCGATTCGTTGTGTCGGTTTGTCAGCTCCCAGTCAAACACTGCATGGCAAAATGCAGCTTCAACGCTTCTTGAAAGGACCCTGGATGACAGCGCAAACAGAAGGATAATGCTTCCTGAAGTTTTCCTTGCAACCGACGAAGTACTCAAGACAGCTACTAAAATTATTTCCGGTATGCAGATCCATCAGACAGCAATCAAACGTAACCTCCGGGACTACGGTATCTTTGCAGCAACAGAAAAGCTCCTGATGGAATTGGGGAGAAAAGGTGCAAACAGGCAGGATATGCATGAAGTAATAAGGGAACATAGCCTTGAAGCATGGCAGGAAGTCCAGGAAGGCAAACCGAACACCTTGGCCCAAGGACTTGCTTCAGACAAAAGGATTCTTGCTTATTTACCTGAGAAAACCATACTCGGTCTCCTGCAGGCAGATGATTATATCGGTGATGCACCCAAGCGATGCCAGATGGTCATCGACAGAGCAAAGGAAATGCTTTAGCCATTTCTTCATTTTACTTTCTCCTTGTTCAGCAGTATCTTGTCTATAGGAAGAGCTAGCGAAAAAGGAGAATGAAAATGAAAGAAATCATGTGCTTCGGTGATTCCAATACATTCGGACAGAGACCTGACTGCGAAGGCAGATGGACAGGCTATGAACGCTGGACAATGAAGCTACAGAAGCTTCTCGGAAATGACTACCATATCATAGAAGAGGGGTACAACGGCAGGACTACCATATTTGACGACGGAAAAGATATCTACCGTAATGGTAAACTTGGCATGCATGTAGCCTTAGGCAGCCATCATCCTTTGGATATGATTATCATCATGCTGGGTACCAATGATGCGAAATGCCGTTTTGCGACTACAGCCAGAGGCATTGCTGAAGGTTTTCAGACGCTCATTGATATCATCAAAGGTACTGAATATATCAAAGGTAATCCGATGCCCAAGTTATTGCTGGTCTCGCCGGTCCATATAGGTGACAATCTGGAAGCTTGTCCCTATGCAGATTTTACGGAAGCTTCCCGCCAGAGGATCATCGGATTGTCCTCGGTTCTGGAAAAACTTGCGAGGGAACAAAGATGCCTCTTTTTTGATGCCTCAACAGTCGCAACTGTCGGTGAAGACCAGATACATCTTGACCTAGACAGCAACAAAGCCCTTGCAATAGCTTTGGCTGAGGTTATCTCCAACTGGTATGATACCGCTTTGATTAAGTAAAAAGATGAAGTCCACCTTTCAGTAGAAGGAAATAGATAAGCATTCTTGCATAACGGGCTGTACAGGCCAAAAGTGCCCGCCGTCTGGCAACACAGAGCATACCTGCAGCCCAGCAGATCGTCGAATAAGGAATAGGTGTCAGAGCTGCAAGCACAATGCCCCAAGCGCCGTTCTTGTAGATAAAACTGCGGTTCTTGCCTTCAATCTTCCCGATCAAGCGATGAACCCATGGGAAATGAGAAAGAAAACGCCCGATCCAATATCCAAAGTATCCCCCCGCACAGGATGCCGTTCCAAGGATAAGCATTACCTTCAAGGGTGACCAGGCAATAATCAAGGGAAAGATTACATCAACTGTCATCGGGACAATAAATGCATCAACAAGAAAGACAAAAAGCATCACTCCTCTTTCGCCGAACTTACGGTACAGTTTCCGAGCTACATCAAAGTTCTGATGTCCTTTTATGAACTGCTGGTAAGCAACGATAATGGCAAGGACAACTAAAAAGATCACCAAGGATCTGAGTATAAGTTTCTTCCAGTCTACAGTTCCATCTTCTCTGAAGAGGGGCTGATGTTGCACATCTTCATTTCTGTCTCTTTTTCGGGTCATTTTTATCTCTCAGCATAGGGTAAGCACCAAGTCAGTCCAGCTATTTCCAGTATCACGATGTCCTGTTGCCTTCGGATAAGGCATAAAAACCACTTTATCATTCATGGTTTCTGTTCCAAGGGTGTCACCCAATGGACAAAGGCATCCAAGAAAGTTTCACAAGGAAGCAAATCACCCTTACCCTGCCAAAGAGGAGGACGCCCACCTCCCTTGCCATGTATCAATGGCATTATGTTCTTTTTGAATTCTGCAAAATCAAGGACAGCATACCGTCCTGAAAGAAAAACAAGCCATCTCAGCAAACTGTCAGTTTTTTCGACAAGACAGACAGCACCGTCACCTTCTTCCTTGAGCCCTGAGGCAAAAGCTTTGAGTGATACCGGTGCACTACTGATGTCCAAAGCAATGACATTGCGACCTTTTCCTTTCTGGACAAGATAAGATACTGCAAGCTGTTCTTCAAGTTCAGTGCATTTATGTTCCAAATCACCAAGCCGGGAAACAAGCAAACGGGACTTTTCAACCAGTTCGTCTTCCTTTGCACTATGAAGTGTACATAGTTGCATAATAGTCTGTTGCCAACGATGAACAGAAGACGTAACCTCATCAGCTACCAAGAACTGCAGACGTACATGTCCCCTGATCATTTCCTGTCCTACGTAGGCTATCTGCTCTATTTCACGGGTATTCGCAACATGAAGTCCGCCACAGGCAATCTCATCCACCTGGTCAATGACCACAATCCTGACAGTATCGGAATCGACCTTGATAGACCTGCGCATGCCCAGTTCCTCTGCTTCATGCCTAGGCATTTCCAGATAATGGATAGGATGCCCGTCAAGGATTGCTTTCCTTGCCAAGTCCTCAAGATGCCAGCACTGATCTTCACCGAATTCATTCTTGTCAATCTCAATGGTCAGCAACCTGCGTCCCTGATGAACGGACAACGTACCGATGGAAAATGCATGGTACAGCAATCCGCTCAGCAGATGCTGTGCTGCATGGACCTTCATATAGGCATATCGATGGTCCCAATCAAGGACCAAGTCATAGCTGTCACCGATTTTTCCGTCAAATCCAGGTATATGATGAAATACAGTACCGTCCTTGTCTTTTGTAGTATCCGTAACTTTCCATGTACCGAAAGTACCTTGATCCCCCGGTTGCCCGCCGCATTCGGGATAAAAGACAGTCTTATCAAGTATGATGCCCTCATCCTTGATAGCAAGCACTGTTGCCTTGCAGGTTTTCTGGTATGTATCCTTATAATATACAGGTTCTGTTTTCATATCCTTTGCATCCTCTCAATTCGAAATTGCATTGCATCAGATTTTTCATGACACATGTGTGTTGCTCCGGGGAAGCCGAAGATGAAATTTGATTGCCCAAGCTCTCAGTAAGACTACCGTCAGCGTACAGCAAGCATATAGCCATCCAAGAGGCAATCCGAAATGTTCAAGCAAAAGATATACGATACCCCCTGCCAAGGAAGCCGTTGCATAGATGTCACTGGTAAGTACGGCAGGAATCTCCTTCGACAATACATCCCTGATCATACCTCCGCCTACAGCAGTAATGACACCGCAAAGCAATTGCCCGGCAAGTGAACAACCATATAATCCACCTTTCGCGACACCTATTGAGGTAAAGACCCCAAGGCCCAAAGCATCACAATAGATAAGTACCTTCTTACGTGAATCCATATGAGGTCCGACAAAGAAAATAACGACTCCTACAATGACACAGATAACCAGATATGCCCAATCGGTCAAGGCTGCTGCCGGTGTAGCTCCGATAAGCGAATCCCTCAGCATGCCTCCGCCACATCCTACCGTGCAGGCAAAGACGATTACTCCTAGAAAATCAAGCTCTTTCTGTACACCTCTCAATGCCCCTGTAATGGCAAAAATCAACGTACCGAAAAGATCAAACACATAAATGATGTTGGTCACAGATTCCATGCATCCTACTCTACCACCAAGGTCCAACTTGTTAAAGAGAAGTTTTATGTGTATCTTTAATAGATAGTGAAGGAGATGCATCAGAAATGTCAAAAATAAAATCAGCATGGGAAATTGCCATGGAAAAGACAGCTGACTTGAAAGTTGATTCAGAAAAAATAAGGAAGGACGAATTAGTCAAGGAAGGTCGCCAATTGGCAGGTAAATTTCTCAATGACGTCAGCTTTCATTTGGAGGACTTGCAGAAAGCCTATGAGAAATCCACAGACAAAACATTAATAAAAGAGGGTATAACAGCCATTATCTTGGTAAATATCAGCCTACCCTCGAATGATATCTACAAAGAAAAAAATGACAGGTTAAAAGAGTTAGCAGGTCTTGTTTCAAAAGATGCTGAAACATCCCAGTCCATGATCGACCAACTCAATGGCTTCTATCAACAATATATTGACAACCAGGATCAGCTACTTGATCGATTGAAGGAACAATTTGAACCTCAGCTCAAGCAGAAAGAAGCACAACTGAAACGTCAATATGGAGATAATTTCACCATGACAGCTGAACAGGATCCAGATTTCATGAAACTTGTCCAGCAGCAATTCAAACGTCTGCAACAGCAGTATCAACAGACACTTGACAATTTCAAGAAACAACTGGAAGCCAGCCTGTAGTTTTCCATACCGATTGATAGAAACAGAAACAAAACTATATAGTATAGAACATTACAAAAAAGACTGTTACAAAATCTATTGCAACAGTCCTTTTTGTAAATATTCTCTGAAATCCAGTCAAAGCAGATACGATACGTACCTACCAAGCGTTATCAGAAGCACCACATGAAATGAGGCGGCATAAAGAACGGAAGGCTAAAGAAACCAAGGAATAAAATCAATCCTAGGCCAAAAAGTACCAGGGCAATGATGCCAAGTACCCAACCGGCTTTTGCCGATGTACTGAATTCCCGTATCGGAGCACCCTTTACCACTGCAAGTATTGCAAGGACAAGCCCAGCAAATGCCAACACCGGGCGCAAGGACAGGATCAAAGCCAGTATTCCCAGCACTAATGCTATGGTCCCTTGGCTAGAAATGTCCTTTACGTTTTTTTTCTCAGAGTCAGCTTGGTAAGGATGGACGTATTCTTCACTACTTGTTTCAGCTTCATAAGTTGCCTTATTTTCCGCATCTGTTTTGTTTTCTTTTTCTGTATCCATAGCATTTCTCCTTGTAGACTACCATAAATGTAACTACATATGATAAAAAAAGCTACTGTTTTTATGTGAAGTTTATGTGTCTGTCTCTATGTAGATAAAAGATGAGACGGCGGCTCCGTCAGCCACCGTCTCAAACAAACCAGTCCCTCATAGGGCAACAACAGACTTATTTCCAGTATTTGGCCATTCGCTTTACCAAAGAAGCCCGATAGGCGTCCCAATCCGTAATAGGATGAGCAGCAACACCTTCTTCACAGGCAGCTTTAGCTACAGCCACAGCTTCATACTCAATGACACGGGGATCAAACGGCTTAGGAACAATATAATCTCTTCCAAAAGAGAATTCCCTGCCATATGCCCGGGTTACTTCTTTCACGCAGGGCTGTTTGGCCAACTGAGCCAATGCTTTTGCAGCTGCCATCTTCATACCTTCTGTAATCTGAGATGCCCTGACATCCAAAGCACCACGGAAGATGAACGGGAAACCAAGGACATTGTTGATCTGATTAGGATAATCACTCCGTCCGGTTGCCATAATCAGATCGTCACGTGTCGAAATTGCCAATTGATAGTCAATCTCAGGATTCGGATTACTCATTGCAAAGACCACAGGATCCTTGGCCATAGACTTCAACATCTCAGGAGTAACACAATTGGCAACAGACAATCCCATGAAGAAATCCGCACCGACCATTGCTTCTGCAAGCGTCCGAGCCGAACAAGTAGTTGCCAATTCAGCTTTCTGGGGAGTCATACCATTCGGACGGCCTTCATAGATGACACCTTTGCTATCACAGATTACCAGATTTTCTTTCTTGACACCTGCAGCGAGGAACATCTTGGCACAAGAAATACCAGCAGCTCCAGCACCATTTACGACAACTTTGATATCAGAAAGTTTCTTGTTGACTATTTCCGCTGCATTCATCAGACCGGCAGTTGCAATGATAGCCGTTCCATGTTGGTCATCGTGGAAAATTGGAATATCACAGGTCTTCTTCAGTTCTGTTTCAATTTCAAAGCATTCAGGGCCCCTGATATCTTCCAGGTTTACTCCACCGAAAGTTGGAGTAAGGGAACGTACGATTTCAATAAATTTCTTCGGATCTTTTTCATTGATTTCAATGTCAAAGACATCAATATCAGCAAATCTCTTGAAAAGGACACCTTTTCCTTCCATTACAGGCTTGCTGGCAAGTGCACCACGGTTACCTAATCCCAAAATAGCAGTACCATTGGAAATTACTGCTACAAGATTACCCTTTGCCGTATAGGTATAGGCACATTCCGGATCCTTATCAATTTCCAACACAGGCTGCGCTACTCCGGGAGTATATGCAAGTCCAAGATCATCAGCAGTAACACAGGGTTTGGTGGGAACGACACTCACCTTGCCTGGAACTCCATCCATAGTATGATAGGCCAATGCCCTTTCCTTCAAAGTCACCATCGTATATTTCTCCTTGTTTTAAATACTTTTTATCTTAATAGTCAAAAAGATACTTGCCCCGGCTTTTCAGTAAAAATGCCGGAGCAACATGCATCTTATTTGCTTTCTTTTTCGAAATCCCATTTATAATCCAAATTCCATCTATCCCTAAGTTCCACCATGACTTTCTGCAATGATGGTGGGACCGGACAACCATGTTCTTTCCTGAACTGCCAAGCCAAGTACTCCTTTTCACCTGCAGTAAAGATATGGTCCTGTCCAGGAGCCAGTTTGCTTGACCGAAGCTGACGGCAAATTGTTCCGGCAATCCGTTTGAAAGTCTCGACTCCCATGAAATGGTCAGGATCAATCGCAATGAAGAAATGCCCGAGTGGATACGGAATAGGCTTGTGGTTTTCATCAAATCCATTGAGAGCCTTCATCCATGAACCATCCTGCAGAGCAGCACAGAGGATCTCAACTACAGCCGCATAGCCATAACCTTTGTATCCTCCGGTATCTTCTCCGATTCCACCCAGCGGAGCCAAGGCAGCCTTGCCTTTGGTAAGATCAACAAGTACCTGGGCAGTATCAGTCCTAGTCTTGCCATCAAGACCGATGACCCATCCAGGAGGAAGCTGTTTGCCGGCACGCCCATAAACTTCAATCTTACCCCGCTGAGATACACTGGTCGCACAGTCAAGGACAAACGGGAATTCTTCATCTGTCGGGAATCCGAATGTCAGAGGATTTGTGCCCATCATGTTCTCAACCCCATGTGTAGGAGCAATGGAAGGCCGTGCATTCGTACCCGTAATACCGAGCATATTCTGCTTGGTAGCCATCAAGGCATAGTAACCTGCAATTCCATAATGGGTTGAATTGCGGACCACAACCATGCCGATACCATATTTCTTAGCTTTTTCAATAGCCATTTCCATAGCGCGGGTAGCAACTACGTGTCCCATGCCATTGTGTCCATCAAGGACCGCCGTAGCATCCTTATCCTTGACAACCTCTATATGAGTCTCAGGATTCAGGATACCTTTGTCAATTCTATCGATGTAAATCGGTTTGAGTCTTCCGATACCATGGCTGTCTATGCCACGCTTGTCTGATTCAATGAGCACTTTACCGATAGTCTTGGCATCTTCGGCAGGTATACCTGCATGGCGAAGTGCATCATCCATGAATTTTTCCATTTCTTCAAAGGGAACCCACGCACAGTCGGCATAATGGCTGGCATACTCATCTAGAAATTTCATACTACGCTTCCTCCTACATTGTTGCTATCATAATCTGGATGTCGGATCTTCCGGCATCAGCCGCTTTCATCAGCTTGCCACCCATTTCATCTGTGACAAGTATATCTACTCCATCCAAGGAAATAGTCTTATAGTTTGACACTACGCCTATTTTATCACCGGCTGCCACGACGATTGTCGTACCGACGCAGTTCTTTATCATTGCCCGTGTCGTTTCTGCTTCATCAAAGACAGGAGTAGAAAGCCCTGCTTCCATTGAAAACCCATCAACACCTATGATTGCCTTGTTCGCAAAGACTTGCTCAATGACGGAAGCAGATACCATACCCGAAACAGAATGTGAAATCGGACGGTAATAGCCTCCAGCCAGGACCAATGACACATTGCTACCACTTTTGTACAACCACATGGCGTCTATGTTGTTCGTCACCAAGGTTATGTGCAGATCCCTATCCAACAATGCCCTGATAACTTCCAAAGTCGTAGAACCACTGTTGACAAAGACGATGTCATTCTCATCGACAAGGTCAGCAGCCATTTTCCCGATTGCTTTCTTCTGCTCAGGAAACTTTGCCGCTTTCTGCAGATAATCCGGCTCTATATTGAGTACCCGCCTGAGCGTAGCTCCGCCATGGGTCCTTTCCAACACACCCTTTTCGCTAAGAAGATCCAAATCCCGTCTTATCGTAAGTTCGCTTACTCCAAGCTCAAAGGGCCAGTTCACTGACGCTTACACTACCGTTTTTGGTAGCTTCTTCCTGAATTAATTTTTGTCTTTCAGCAGGTAGCATCTTGTTGGAATCTCCTGAACGTTTCTGTTCTTTTATTCCACTATATTTGATTTAAAGCCAGAAGTCAATCACAAACATTCAAAAAACCTTAATATTTATGAATGATTATGGTTTTTCGTCTATAAACAAATGACTGAAATTTCACTTGTTTGGCAAATATCAAAAAATAAAGTCGTTTATGTTACTGGCATAGCACATGGGATATATTCGATTGCTTTCAATCGTAAAGTTATCTGCCTCAATTCACATTTAGGTCCATCGTTCCAAAAGACAGGGCAATTTTTGCAAACTAAAGGAAACCAGTACAGAGGCTTCGCGTCTGTCTTGTCAATTTTTAATTTTCGCAATCTGTTGAAATATCTTATACTTTCCTTGCCGAGATAACGGGCTCCTTGCAACGGGAGAATATTATATCAAAGGAAACTTGACAAAAAAGTTTAGTAACTATACTATTTGTTGTATGAATAATTTCATGGACTTGCTTTCAGCACAATTTCTTGATGCCATGACAGCCTTCTCCTACTTCGAAAGAAAAAAACGTAATTTTGGTACGCCTTATTTCTTTTCTCTGACAGAAATACATATCATTGCATATATTGGGACACATCCGAATTGCCTCGCAAATGACCTCGTCGGTTATTTTTCAATAACAAAAGGTGCAGTTTCCCAGATAATCAGAAAACTTTCAAAAGAACAAATGCTACAATATAGCATCAGCCCGACAAACAGAACCCGACATCCTTTATGCCTTACAAAGGAAGGAATGGTTGCTTTTTACCGACACAGGCAGTTTCATGCAGAAATCAACAATTGGATTGCCGATAGCATTGGTTCGTTTACAAAAGAACAAACCAAAGCCATTTTCGAATTCCTACAGAAAATTGAACAAAATTGCATGGACAGATCATATGAACAGAACACTTCAGAAAAAGACACTGACCTCCGGTAAACCGGCAACGGTCCTATTTCGTTTTGCCCTTCCGCTGATCCTTGGTAATCTATTCCAACAATTTTACTTGTTGGTCGATAGTATCGTTGTAGGAAAATTCATTGGTGAAAAGGCACTGGCAGCCGTTGGAGCCAGTTACGCAATAACCAATGTATTTATTGCCATAGCCATAGGCGCGAGTATAGGCAGTAGTATTGTAATTGCACAATACTTCGGATCAGGACAATTGAAAAAGACAAGAAGTGCTATCACAACGGCGCTGGTTATCATCACGGTACTCGGAATTTTTCTCGGCGGATTAGGTTTTGCCAGCAGTCGGATTCTCCTTGAAAAGCTAAAGACACCTTTTTCAGTACTACCCGATGCAAACAATTACCTTTCAATCTATTTCAGTGGTTTAGCCTTCCTCTTCCTTTATAATGGAAGTTCTTCTGTCTTTACAGCCTTGGGAGATTCAAACACACCCTTGAAACTGCTGATAGGTTCTTCGTTGTTAAACATCAGCCTGGATATCCTGTTTGTCACAAAATTCCACAGAGGAGTTCGCTCTGTCGCCTATGCTACGCTTATTGCCCAATGCTGTGCTTCCTGTATTGCATTGTATATTCTCCATAAACGGCTACATAGCAACAGTACTGCTGACACTGCTGTATCATCGGAATTCTTCAATTCTCATATCTGCAGAAATATGCTGAAAATCTCAATTCCTTCAATTCTTCAACAATCGATTGTCAATATAGGTATGCTACTGGTCCAATCAGTAGTAAACGGATTTGGAGCCGACATGCTTGCCGGGTATTCAATCGGCATGCGTTACGAATCATTATGCATTGTGCCGATGGTCGGTATCGGAAACGCCGTGTCAACTTTCACTGCTCAAAATATAGGTGCAAAAGACTTACAAAGAGTACGAAAAGGTTATCATGCCAGTTTTTGGCTTATCGGAAGCTTTGCAATCACCATCTGTCTGTTGTTTCAATTTTTTGATAATTGGTTCATTTCTTTCTTCCTTGATGCCTCACCTTCCCATGCAACTATCACAGTTGCCCGTTCCTACACACGGTTCCAATCCTTTTTCTATGTGTTGATTGGGCTTAAAATGAGTACGGATGGATTACTTAGGGGTGCAGGAGACATGTTGGTCTTTACCTGTGCAAATCTCCTTAACCTGACAATCAGGGTAGCAGCCGCCAATATATTTGCACCTATCATCGGCATACAGGCAGTCTGGATGGCTGTACCTCTTGGTTGGAGCATCAATTTTATCGTATCATTTTCTTACTATCGGACCGGAAAATGGAAAAGAATACCACTTATAAGCAAACAATGAACGGAAGTCATCTGCGGTACTTGATTATTCTTAAAAAGTCTGTTAAGTTCACATATGCATTTGCTTGGTGCCATACCCAAGTGGTAAGGGAAAGGTCTGCAAAACCTTGATGCATCGGTTCGAATCCGATTGGCACCTCAATCATCAAACCTAAAAATATTGCCTGTTATTGCTTATGTGGTAACAGGTTATTTTTTTACTTTATTCCTTCTGCAAATCGAAAAATCGGATCAACTGTAACGATTTGACAACGATTCTTCCCATGAGGGAAAATGCGTAATAATTATAACTTATATAAGCATGGCAAAATCTGGTACTACAACAAGCCCATAACAGAAAACGGCAAGACCAAACACAGGTGTTTTTCCACTGGCAAGGCATCACGGGCCATGGCAGAAAAATATTGCCAAAGCCTCCTTTTACTCGGACATCTTGAAAAACCATATAAAACAATTATTAATTACACTCGACATAGACGAGAAAAACGTTACATGCTACTTTCATTTTTGCACGTAATCGGTAATACAGAAAATGTTTGCATCGTCACTTAAAATCCTATTTTGGTACTGATTTCAGGTCCCTCATACCTAATCATAATTTTAAGAAATTAAGTTAGAAAATAATCCATCAGCTTTTCTATTTTTTGTATGATAGCTATTCCTAAGAATTGATGATGTAATCATATATTGCTGTTTATATTCACGAGGTTTTTGCAAACCCCGAAAATGGTTAATCCAGATGCATAATATGCAGTTTTGGCAACAGTTTTGCCGTTTTTTGCTGAAAGTGGGTGAAAAAAAAGTATGCACTTGCATGACATTCATGAGTTCTGCAAAAAACTCTGAAATAGGAAAAACTACTTACTGACTTTCTTCTAAAATCTTTTTGTTACTAATGGCCCTAAGAAAAACATTCACAGAAATGCATACAGGATTCTTGTATCTTTTCCAGGAATTTTCACCTCGACAACGGCAGATGATCAAGACAAAAGTCCTTGCCATGGATGCAGACGAACAAGGGAAAGTACTTTCTACCGTATATCGTCTCGGTTCAGAACCACAGGCAATAATGGATACGGAATTACCAAGCCCCGGAGAAACCCAAAAACTCCTTTATGGCATTGCAGTACTTGACCAAATACCGTTGCTTCTGTTGGATGAGCCAACCAACTTCCTTGACATTCCGTCAATAGCAGCTTGGACAGACGCCTTGCAGGAATTCGCTGGTGCAGTCATTGCAGTTCCCCATGACAGGGATTTTTCAGAAAAAGTAGGAAAAAGGCAATGGTATCTCAAGAAAAACGGGACCTCAGTCAACCTCTCGGAATTGGATCTGCCATCTACCCTATAGACAGGAGTATTCTGGTATTTGGCCTGTCTTACATACTGCCTTTCTTAACTGTATATCACCCCCTGTTGAACTGCTCCTTACAAGGATACCCAGGCATCGGCTGTTGTCTGTCTTTTGTTTCCTGAGTATGCTTTGCATATGGATGCAAAAACAATTTCACTGCTTTATTTTTCTCCAACGAAAACAACCAGGGAAATCGTACAGGCCATCGGCAAAGGATCAGGATTGCAGATATTGCAGGATATTGACCTCACAGCCCCACAGGTACGGGAGTCTGTAATCGAGCTGAAGGCAGATATCGTCATCATAGGAATCCCTGTCTACGCTTTTACGATTCCTAGTACCGTCTATCCATGTCTGAATCAGCTGGAAGGGAAAGGGAAGCCGGTGATTTTAGTTACAGTCTATGGCAACATGAGTGCAGGGCATGCACTGACAAATCTGGCCAGTCTCTGCACTGCAAGACATTTCATGGTAACCGGAGGAGGTATTTTTATCGGCAGGCATTCCTTTTCTTCTCCACAGGCACCTCTCGCTTCCGACCGTCCCGATAAAAAGGACCTGCAGATTGCAGAAAAATTCGGAAAAGATATTGTCCATAAACTAGTACAGCCAGGACCAATACTACCGCTTACATTTGCCGATAGCAAATATTCTAAGAAGGCAATGACAAACCCTACACATCTGGCACGAATTGTTGCCGGACCTTCTAAGTTCGACCCCACGCTATGTACCGGTTGTCTTTCCTGTGTACGAAACTGTCCTGCAGGAGCAATTGACAAAAAGACAATGCAAACAAATGCAGCAACGTGTATCAGATGTTATGCTTGTGTAACCACTTGTCCCACAAAAGCCCGTACGGTCTCACTTCGCTTCAGACCTGTATTGCACGCCGTATTTTATATGAAGAACAAAGCTCACCCTATGCCGCAGCTCTATCTTTAGGTATCGGCAAATGGCCCATCAAGCCTATTTATCTGTAGGAAAAGCCAATAATCTGGCAGCGAGTTCCTGTACCTGTGTGAAATGTGGATCCGAAGGAATCAAAATCGTCGACCTCGTTCTCTTGAGAACTATATTATGTTTGAAGGCCTCAAATGATGAGAAATTACCATTCATTCTCATGTTGTCATAACTGGTAAGGGCTCTGGCAAACATCATCCTCCGGGTTTCTCCGCTACCTATGACCACCCCATGCCTTCTTCCCATGCTGGAAGTACAGGCTCCGGTATGCAGACAGAATTCATTGCTTGTTCCACCTTCATACAAAGCCCAAGGCGGCAGTGTCCTTCCCCCATAATCAAACAACATAGTCGCATCATGGAGAGGTATATCCATGGCCGTCCGATCAGCCTTACCCAAGGTAAAAGAAAGATAAATCATCTGTAATCTTGGATTTATAACACTTGACCATATTGGTTCATCAGCTTCAAGGTCATTTTCTGCATAGATAGCATCAGTGGTACCGAGCATACCGGGAACAGTCTTGAAGTCCATAGTCATATTTGTTGCCAAAGGCACCTTATCAAGGGGAAAGCCCTTTTCATCCGCAATGATATGTCCATTGCATCCGAAGCAGCGTTCATGTTTGGTAACATGCCAGAGATTGCAGCTGGAATTGAGCTGGCAACCGGATTCAAGGAACGGAGGAGCAATGGCATTGTCATAGCCGATATCACAATAGAGACGCCCCAGGGAAACATTGGTTATATAGAGCACAGAATAAATCACCGGTTGGTTTGGAAACACAGTATCAAGGCGTTCTGCACGCCAGTTGTCTGATTTTTTGAATACACCGCTCCGGGACAGCATCCAGACAGCCCCGGTTTTGAAATCCGAACCATACCGTTCGACAACCCACGAAGCCCTATGGCGATCATATAACTTGTCAAGAAGAGTTGCTTGAGCATCAGTCTCCTTTGTTTCCTTTGCTGCTGTATCTTCATGTCCAAGCAGAAGCTGGTCATATGACTGATTCTCTTTCGGTCCTGGTATCTGCCCATCTTTCTGCCCGGTAGAATTCTCAGGTCCCGTTGCAACATGTGCAGTATCAGAATCGGAGTCAGGTCCAGTATGCTCTCTATCCGCTTCTTCCACGGGCTCTACCTGCAGGCGATAACCATTGAGTTGGTCAAGCAACTCACAAGTCATCGGCAGGGTAAGCTGGTTCTGAAGTGCCGTCTCACGTGAAAAAGGAAACTGATGCAACTTGTTGGCATTGACCCAACCACCGTGGATATCCATGGCACTGAAGGCAACCAATCGTCCGCTTTTGTCTTCGATTACGGCACGTATCAAATCATTACTCAATACTGTTGCAGTACGCTCATCATTCAGACGAACCCTACGAATATCCATCAGATTCCCCCTACCTATAAAAAAAATGATGCAAATTATTTCCTAACGTTATATACTATCCTAAATTTCATGCAGTTGTGCAACCTGCAAAGGAGCGTTTTCAAGTGATAGAACTGAAAGATGGCATCTTCAATCTCAGCACGACAGGTAGCACCTACCTTTTCTGTATCAATTCCAGCAGACATCTTGAACATCTGTACTATGGACAGCATCTTGACAGAGATTCGATTTCCTCCGATGCATTGTTCCCGATACTGACAAACCCGATAGGAACAGGTGTCGCTTATACCGAAGAAGATCCGACAATGCTGGAGATTACAAAACAAGAAATCTCTACTCCAGGAAAAGGAGACTTCAGGGAAAGCTGCATACGACTTACTTATGATAACGGTATGGATACACTTGATTTTCTTTATCAAAACCATCAGCTGTTCCATGGCAAACCTAGGACATTTACAGGTCTCCCCGAGTCATATGGAGCCAGGGAAGAATGTGATAGCCTGCAAGTAACCCTTGCAGAAAAGAAGCTGCCACTGAGATTGATTCTTACCTATACAGTCTACACAAACTGTGATGTAATTACTAGAAAAGCATACATCTGCAATGATGCAACGGCTTCTGTCATGGTCAAGAACCTCAGTTCCCTTCAGCTTGATCTGGATGACAGCAACTGGGATTTGATCACTTTCAACGGAGCATGGGCAAGAGAACGCCATATTGACCGTAGTCCCCTGTCACCTGGAATCAGGATAAATGACAGCAAGACCGGAGTTTCTGGTGCCGAACACAACCCCTGTATTTTTCTTGCAAGAAAAGACTGTGATGAACTGCATGGGGAATGTCTTGCAACGAATCTGGTCTACAGCGGCAACCATAGGGAAAGCATCGAAGTCAGCCCCTATGGTCAGACACGGATCCTTACAGGAATAAACAGCTATAGCTTCAACTGGGAACTCGCACCAGGAGAACACTTTGCAACTCCTGAAGCAATCATGACCTATAGCGGAGCGGGTCTGGATACTGCCAGCCGCAATTTGCATTATTTCATCAACAACCACATCGTAAGAGGTTACTGGCAAAACAGGCAACGCCCTGTAGTAGTCAACAACTGGGAAGCTACATACTTCAACTTCAACGAGGACAAATTGCTGAGCTTGGCAAAAACGGCAAAAAAAGTCGGTGCGGAACTTTTCGTACTTGACGATGGTTGGTTCGGAGCACGGGACGATGATACAAGCAGCTTGGGCGATTGGGTCGTCAATACCAGTAAATTGTCCTCAGGCCTAGGAGCTTTTTCTTTCAAAATTCACCAGTTAGGTCTGATGTTTGGACTTTGGGTCGAACCGGAAATGGTCAGTCGCAACAGCAATCTTTTTGATACACATCCAGATTGGGCAATCATGATACCAGGCAGAGCACCCAGTGTCGGACGTCATCAGTTCATTCTTGATCTGACACGGGAAGATGTCAGGGATTATCTCCTTGAGGCGCTTACTAAGATTTTTGCACTTGGACAAGTAGACTATGTCAAATGGGATATGAACAGGGTCTTCAGTGACATTGCTTCGAGAAATAATGATATCAGGGACATGGGTGAATTCAACCATCGCTATGTACTGGGTCTATATGACCTGTTGGATAAACTTACAAGACGTTTTCCGAAAATCCTTTTCGAATCCTGTGCATCTGGCGGCAATCGCTTTGACTTAGGCATGCTCTGTTTCATGCCCCAGACATGGACCAGTGATGATACCGATGCCTTGGAACGAATCTATATCCAGGAAGGAACCAGTTATGGTTATCCGCTCTCTGCTATGTGTTGCCATGTTTCGTCTGTACCGAACCATCAGACATTGCGAAAAAGCAACATCGAGACCCGGTTCAATATTGCAGCTTTCGGGAACCTAGGCTATGAACTTGATCTGACGGAATTATCTGCTTCAGAACTTGAAATAATTGCAGAACAGATTGCTTTCTATAAGGCACATCGCAACCTATTCCAATATGGAACATTCATTCGCCTCCTTCATGATACGAATACAGTAAGATGGGCAGTGATGAATCCCGACAAGACAGAAATGTTGCTTCTTGATTTCCGATTGTTCAATAAGCCGAATCCAGGCCTTGACGTCCTTAAGTTTCCTGTCGCTGCGCCGAAGACTCGCTATGAAGTCTACCCTCGCCCCCAGCGAATTCCAATGGAAGTCTTTGGAAAACTGGCAGATTGCCTGATTGATGATATATCATACGGAAAAATAAAGAGAAAGGAAACTGCTTATATTGACAGTGAAACCGTACATTATTCCGTGACAGGGGAATTTCTTGCAAAGGCAGGAATTCATCTGACACAGACTTTCGGGGGTACCGGTTATGACGGACATCTGACACGCGTACTTGATGATCAGTCTTCCCGCCTGTATGTATTCATACGGGCTGAATGACATAGCAAAAAAAACCTCCCCAGGCTTGCAATCCTAGAGAGGTTGCCGTTAATACGGCAAAAGGCATCACCATTATTACCTCAAAAATGAGGGGGAAAACAACAATGGCGATAGAACAGTGGGCAGAACAAAAAAACTAAAAAGTCTATGTACGGGATATAATCAACCGACCCACTGCCAGACAATTTGAAAATATCATAATTTACTACTTATGTCAACAGACATGATAAATTTTGTCCTGTTGTTTTACTATATAGTAAAAAATATATGTAGTAAAAAAATACATTTCCTGCTTCTATTGGGTTTATTAGATTTTTCCACTTATTTTCTTCACTATATTGTTAGGTAAAATAACAATATCAAGCAAATAAAAAATTAGAAACTTATGACAAATATTAATAGATAAATTTATCAAATTAATTTAATTCATAGCTTTTCAAAAATATGCCACGGATGATATCCTTTTATTAAGCACAAAATTATTATACTATTAGTATCATCAAAAGGGGTTTTACATGCATATGGATTATCAACCAGCCAAGGATGATTCCGGCTTTTTGTTCAATTTGGTATTAAAAGAGTTCAATTATATATTGGATGTTGACTTGACTGAAAAAGAAATAGTACAGTCCATCTCAAACATTCAGGAAATTCCAGATGGGTTGACCTATGAATTCTTTATCACAAAGTTCGGAGAAAACGTGCCGCTAAGCCATAAGACAGCTGCAAGGAATTTCATGCACAGTATTACTACCGCTGTAGCAACCGGCAATCTTACCCCACAGTTTGTCGAACTTAGGTTTACAGATATCCAGGACAATATTAAATCCAAGTGGTCCGCCATAAAATGCATCTATCGAAGGGATGTGCATGGGCATCTACATGGATACATCATTTCACGTGACATAACTATGGAAAAGGAAAATGAAGTACGCGTAATAAAAAGTGGACAAAGAGATCCCCTGACAAATCTGATCAACAGATTTGGTTTTGATTATCTCAGCGGAAGTGTCCTTGCCCATGCAATTATCTATCAACAGAAATTAGCATTGTTTTTTATCGATATTGACTATTTCAAGCAAATCAACGACACCCATGGTCATCAATTCGGAGATCAGGTACTCAAGGTAGTTGCAGACAAAATCCGAAAGCAATTCAAGGAAACGGATATTATCTGCAGATGTGGAGGTGATGAATTCATTGTCCTGATGGATGGGAACCCTTCCGCTGATACTGCATGCAGAAAGGCAGCAGACTTATGTAAAGCTGTTTCAATGATTGAATTTCCTTCTGCATACGTCAAAGTTTCAATTTCAATCGGAATTTCTCTGTTTCCTGAACATTCAGAAGATCCAGACATGTTGGAACATCTGGCGGACCTTGCATTGTATGAAGCAAAAGCAAAAGGGAAAAATCAATATAGGCTTTTCAGTGAAGAAAGCACCAATTCCCTTGAGCTTTCTTATCAACAGGAACGTCAGGGACAGAAAAACGGATCTTCCACAGCCCTTCTTGAGCTGGTCCTTGATGATTTGGCTATAGGAATAGTCGTCATCGAAGCTGAAAGCTATCGTGTCCTCTATATCAACGAAAAAGCAAGAGAACTTTTCAAAATAGATAGGAACACCAATATCTGCGGGCAACTCTGCTTCCAGTCTCTGAAAGGAAACTCAGGCCCTTGTCCTGACTGCAATCTGACAGGTTGGAAAAATAAAAAGATCTGTAGAAACAGCCGTACCTTATATCAGCAGATAAAAACCAAGATGATTGATTGGAATGGTCAGATTTCCTATATCCAATATATCAGTGCTTCTTTACCTACTGACGGACCAAAGACAGGTAGATAATCGGACTTTTCATTCCAGTGCCAAGATATGCAGCTATCATCTGGACTTTTTCAATCGTACCATCCGGCTTTTGCAGATGTACTTTTTCCTCCAGTATCCTGTGTGAGTTCAGCACCCTGTTAATCAAATTACAGAAAATTTTATGGTCTTCGCCAAAAAGGCCAAGTTTTCCCAAATCATCAAGTAAGATATCCTCATCAGAGAAACGGTCAATGTAATACCTGTTCGCAGTAAGTAGCTCAAGACGTCCATCAGGAGAAACAAGCACAAAAGCAACAGCCCCCTTGATTTCTTCCAACAAGTCTGTTACATATGCCAGATTACAGTCCTGAAAATCCTTGTCCGGAATATTCAAAGGTAAAGGGGATCCTATAGCTAAGCCATTTTTTTCAATGAAGTCATCCAGCTCCTGCGGAGGCATCGGTTTTGCATAATAATACCCCTGTACCAAGTCACAGCCGATTCCTCTCAGGAAAGAAAGCTGCGGCAAAGTTTCAACACCTTCAGCAATGACTTTCAGTCCCATCCACTTAGCCATCCTGACGACAAAATTGATGATATCCCTGCTTTTCTCACTGGATTTGAAACTTGAAAGAAATCTCATATCTATCTTCAGATAATCTACCGGCAAATCCTTGAGAATGTTCAAACTGGAATAGCCGGATCCAAAATCATCCATCATGACAACGAAACCACGCTTTCGCAAATCATTGACCATGGCAATCAATTCACCGGTATTGACCATATAGGCGCTTTCGGTAATCTCTATCTTGACCATGCTGGGATCAAGACCATAGGATCGCACAGTCTCTTCCTGTTGCTGGCCCAGGGTTTCACTTGAAATGCTACGTCTGCTCAGATTGACAGAAATCGGAAACAATGGAAGTCCATGGGCCTTCCTCTCTGCAAGGTAGATACAGGCATGTTCGAGAACATATTGGTCAAGTTTGATAATGAAACCATTCTGCTCAAAGACAGGAAGGAACTGTGCCGGTGCCAGCAGACCCTTTACAGGATGTTTCCATCTCACCAGCACTTCGGCACTGACAGCTTTGTTCTGTTCCAAAGAAAATACCGGCTGATAATAAAGGACAAACTGTCCGGTCTTAAGGGCAAGTTCCATCTCGCCATGGATCTGCTGTTCTTCCTTGACTGCATGGCTCATCGAAGGGTCATAGTATGCATAGGTACAGATACAGTCACCTTTGACAGATTGCAAAGCCAGATAAGCCCTCGCCAGCATAGTCTCCACACCTAACGTATGGTCAACAATTTCGTATACACCGAAATTGATCAACGGCCTGAAAAGGATGCCCTGTTCGGAAAGATCGATAGAAAGCAACTGAGAAAGCTTTTCTGCATCAAACTGTTCCTTCTCGACACAGAGGACGAACGAATCGTTTTCCAATCTTCCATATGTCCCTACGAATTTCGTCTTGTCAGACAGAACAGAAGCAATTTCCACAAGAAGGACATTGCCGCTGCTGTGCCCGAATACTTCATTTACCATCCGGAACTTACTGACATCTAGATAAATCATGACATAGTCAGTATGAGGATTCATCCTGAGCAGCTTCGAGGTACAGCTGACAAACGTCTCCCTGTTGTATAATCCTGTAAGCAGGTCATGCCGAGCCTTGCGTCGAAGCAAGGCTCTCCGCGATTCCAATTTTTTCCATTGCTGCCTTACTTTGGAAATATCTTCCATGGAATAAGCAAAATAACCTTTAAGACCTTCAAGCTTGGACAATCTGGAATTGACCCAACGTTCTTCTGAACCATTGTAACATTGTATCCTATGCTCAATTGAGAAAGAACTTAGTTCACCATCCAACACCCGTGAAAGTTGGAAAACAAAGCGATTGACATCCGGTGCAGGAATAAAGGAGGTCAGACAATCAATATCAATGATATCAGGCATCTTTGACCAACCGCCCAAATCCAATAATTTTTTATTGTATTTTATTACATGCAAAGATTTTCCATCTGTTGTAGAGCGAAGAATAATGAGACCACCAGGAAACACTTCTGCAAGAGAATCAAACAAGCTGACAAGTACATGTTGGTACGAAATTTGATATTCATGAAAATCAAGGAGACTCTTGCGCATCTGCCCAAGTCCTTCGGCAACAGCTTTGACACCGGATTGATAAAGCTTGAGTTTCATTCCCTCGGCAAGAGGTACCGGGACATAGACAATTATATAGACCTGTGCAACAAGGTGAGCAAATCGTTCAATTCCTTTCAAAGAAGCAATACTATCAGTACTGTCACTATAAATAACAACCAACATAGGTGATATCGTTTCAGACAAATCTGGCTGCGGAATTTCATCGATATTGTCATATATACCCACCGAATTTTCTTCCACTGGGTGGATGACAAGAACCTTTCCTCCCTTGCACTCTTCCAAATGTTGCATGACCAATTGATCCATCTGCTTATCATTCATCCAATTGTTTTCCTTATTCCCGACATGGTTAGCCAGCATACCATATCCATCATGAGATTCTTCATTTCATAATAGCACAAACAAAAGCATTTAAAAAGCATAGTCAGCAATACTATCATTCATACTTTGGAATAAGTCGCCTTGATACTCACCGAAGGAATCTGGCCCAGTCTGCCAGCCAAAGAACTGATGAAATCCTGAGGAGCATCAAGTACAATGGAAATGACGGAAAGATGTTTTTTCGGATATGGCAACCCCATCCTCCCGATGATATAAGAAGCAGCCTCATGCAGGCATTCGTTGACTTGCTCTACGGAATCGCCGCTTTCAATGATTATTGCCAGTATCGCTATCCTGGTTTCCATATGGCCCTCCCTGAGGCAACAGCCCCTGTTTCAGCATACCAGCAATCAAAAACAATGGCAATTGACAACAGACAGTACTTTTCTTACATCCTACGTGCAAAGGGCAGTGGTTTGATCTCCCGAAGTACTGCGGCATGCCCATCAAAAGAAAGTCTCAGGGCATATCCCTGTCCATTGTCCATATGTATCTGTGAAAATTGGGATCTTTCAAAAGCTCCCAAAGTAACAAGCAAAACCCGTGAAGCGACACTATGGGAAACAAAGCACAAGCTATGCAAACCATCCTCGTGTAATTCCCTAAGGCTGGAAGTCAGAAAATCAGACATTCTCTGAGCTATCTGGATAAAACTTTCTTCATCAGCCAATCGCTTGTCAGCTAACCAATTGGAAAAAAAGTGCTGTAGGTTGCCCCCACCCTGTGGCAAGTTTTCAAATTTACCGAAATTGATTTCCCTAAGAGAGGAACTCGTCCCGTCAAGCGTGGCCCTACCAGCATAGAGAGTATTGAATGTATCGACGCAACGGTCCATATCCGAAGAATAATTCCTATCACAAACAGGATATAATCGCTCTTGGCTCAGCCTTTCAAGCTCCTTCCTTCCTTTCTCCAACAAAGGGACATTGCTCTGTCCGCTGAGTGTGGAAAGACGGTTTCCCAATGAATAGCCATGGCGTATGAGCAAAAACTGAAATTCGTCTTCTGTATGCATGCATACAATATTCCAAATCATTGCCGGTTTGACAAGTAGTCAAGCCTTTTTTTGTTTTCTCTCTTCGACGCTTACATCCAATCCATAGGAAAGAGAGGAACAGATATCCATAAGATATGTACCTACATTCATCACGTCCCCCATGATTGAATTGAAATATGGTGTCATCATAGGATTACATATGCCGCTGTCCAACCGTACCATATGGTTTGCCTTCATTGCCTCTTCCATATCACCGAGTTGTTCTTTTTCCCTGATTACCATCATGATGCTCAAATCGTCACCACTTTTCAATGTCTGGAATGCATTTCGACTCATTTCAACAACTCCGGATAACAAATGTCGTACTTCACGTTCTCCGGCATCTGAAAATTCCAATCCCTTGGCATGCATTTCTTCCAATTCCTCAAGCATCCTGCGAATCTGAATGGCAATTCTTTCCAATCCTGATGCAACGAGCAACAGCTCGGTCACTGTATCTGTCTGGGCTTCAGTAGAAGTCCCGACGCTGATCAGCCTGGAAAGGTAATGTTGCACTTCCCGCTGCAAATCACATAGCTCTTTCCACTTTGCCTTCAGCAAGCGGACTTGTCCCGGTTCAAAAGGTACGACAGCCTGCTTCGTATCCTTCAACGTTGAATAGAATACATCGCAGCTCTGCAATACTTCCTGCTGGCACATATGGAGTGCAAACACTGGTTGGTTAAGCAGTTTTTCATCTAGGAATACCTTTGAGGAAACCTGTTCATGATGCTGCACTTCTTCTGCAGAAGGTGGAACAATCGTCATCACAATCTTTACCATCAACCATACAAAAGGTATCCACAGCAGGGTATTGATGACATTGAATGAAGTATGGGCATTGGCAATCTGCCTGGAAATCACTTCAAGTTCGGGTCCCTTCGGAGAAATGAACTGAACCAACTGTGCGAACGGATGCATCAGGCAGACAAACAGGAGACTGCCGACGACATTGAAGATGCTATGGGCAACTGCAGTCCGCTTGGCATTGCGGCTTTGTCCGATGCTTGCAAGCAAAGCAGTAATGGTAGTACCTATATTATCACCAAGCAGGATAGGAATAGCGCCCGTAAGTCCTATAATCGAATGGACACCATCAGGGCCAGGAGTACTTGCAAAGTTCTGCAGCACGGCAATAGTCGCCGAAGAGCTTTGTACGACGATTGTCATCAATGCACCTGTAAGTACCCCAAGGAAAGGAACATGTGAAACCTTTCCGATCAAACGTATGAACACTGCTGAATGGGCCAATGGTTTCATCATTGATCCCATCGTCTCTATTCCTACGAACAGCAATCCAAAAGCAAAGATAGTAAGCCCAATGTTCTTTCTTTTCTCATTCTTGCCGACAAAATAAAGGAGAAAACCGGCAAATAATATCGGCCAGATATAATCTGACAACTTGAAGGCTATCAGCTGAGCTGTCATCGTCGTACCGATATTTGCACCGAAGATAACAGAAATTGCCTGGGGAAGATCCATCAGACCGGCACTGACAAACCCTATGACCATGACCGTCGTTGCGCTTGAACTCTGCAGCACCATGGTGGTAACCGTACCGGCAAGAACTCCGAAGAATACATTCTTTGTCAGGATACCAAGGACTTGTTTCATCCTTTCGCCGGCAACTTTCTGCAGGCCTTCACTCATAAGATTCATACCATAGAGGAATATGGCAAGACCACCCAATAAGCCAAATATAATGCCGAAAGCATCAGCCATGCAATTGAATCTCCTTCTATGCCTGTATGTTAAAAAAGTATGAGAATTTTACCACTCCATGTGATGAAGATATCAATAATGACTTTGGCTTGTCAATTTATAGATAAAAATTTTATCTAAATTATTCCTTAAATTTGCTTATATTATTAAATCTCTCCATTTATCAAACCACATATTTCTTCAATGGCCCAACAAGGTAAATATAAACAAAATATAGTATTTTTTATTATAACTATAAGTCATTAATTATTTTTGAAACAAACTGGATACAGCAAAATGTAGCAACAACATGCAAAAATCTTCAAATAATGTCTTTTCAACACGGAAAAGCATTTCTTATACAACATCTATCTTCTTTTTTCTCCTCTTACATATTATTTTGGTAACAAATCTGCTTTCCACATGTATGGTAAAAAGGAATTAAGCCGCAAAAAGAATAGGATCTGCAAATATTTGCAGATCCCGCAGTGTCCGACGCATATGTATGCGTCATAGAGTAAATTCCTATCTCGAAATAGAATTACTTCGAATAAACCACCAAGCCATCCTTCCAACTATGGGGAAAAGAAATTTCCAAGGAATCAGGCTTTTTCGAAAAAGTAAAGACAAAGCTATCACTTTGCTTCTCAACGTGAAAAACCAAATCAGGTTCATCAAACTGAATTGTTCCCAAAGAAGACAAAGAAATGCACCAATGTCTGCCAGATCTCTTTACAGAAACAGCACATTCTTTCAAACGGATATTGCTTAGAGAAAAATCTGTATATTCCTGTGATACTGGATTAAAACAAAAGCCATGCTCACAAGGACTGATACCAGCAACAAAACGTATAATCAAATCAATGTAGAGGGACCCCCATCCTTGGAAAGGAAGGCCAGCCCCTTCTCCTGTCTCTGAATGATAATATTCATAGCAATTTTGATTCTGTACCGTATGTTGCAGAAACCGATCAAGTAAAATACCAGCTTCCCTAGGATATTCCTCACTGATACCATAAATCAAAGACCAAGTTATCTGAGGCCAATTTGCGCCACGCCAGAAATCCTTGGGATCATAGCATTTTTCTATCCTGCTTACCGATGGTACAGGAACCTCCGACAAGAATTCCTTGTCAGATAGAAGATAGTCGTTGATGAGACAATCCTTCTGTGCCTTGGTGGGAATATCAGTAAGGAGGGGAAGAAGCCCTGCAGCGGTACGGACTTTGATCTGTTCAGATGTTCCTGCAATGACATCGTAATAAAAACCATCCTCCGGACAGTACATTACAGCATTCATACTTTGCTTTTCCTTTTCCATACGGGTCCGAATCCCCTCCGGTTCCGTTTTCCCAAGTAATTTTGCTATCCTCAGAATGGTACCGCGTAAGATATAGACATACACATTGAAATCAACACTTTCAACATAGGGGTCAAGCACTCTGTTCCGGGTCACAGCATCAAACCGAGGGCTGTTATCCCATCCTGACTCCCAGATATTCACATAACAGGAAAGCCCTCTTTTCCCTAAATCCCGATAGACACCAAGCCATCGTTCATAAGCAACCAAAGAATCATAGAAATACTGCAGGTAATCCTTATGGCCATATTTGCAATATACTTGCCAGAGGGAAATACCGATGACAGGTGGTTGGGTTGTACCAGATGTATGGAAATCTCCATCCATCCACTCCCTTCCATTTGTCGGATACATAAACAATTCATAAGGCAACATGCCGCAACGCCATTGGTTTTTCACAAAATTCTTCATTTCATCTTCAGCCGGACCGGGTTTGTTATACCAAAGCAATGCAATGTTCTCAAACGCAGAGTCCCAGAAAAACTGATTGAAATAATGGAATTTGTTGACTGAGGTGAAAGGATACGGCAAATGTTTCCTTGTACAGGAAATTCGGCTTGAATGCAAAACATACCAACTGGTAGCATATATACGTTCAAGATCCGTGTCGACACAGGAAAACACAGGAAGTTCTTCAACTAAATGATCCCATCGGTTCTCAAGTTCCCGTGAAACTTCTCCATAGCAACAACTATGGGATTGACGGTCTTTGGAAGTATGTATTGACAACTCAACTGAAAAATGAGCTTCACCGTTTTTTTCAAAATTCGGTATCATTGTCATATGATAGGCAAAATTCCGTGCCGCAAGTGTCGATAGCAAACAGTTGTTTTCCTTACGTGCTTCAAGAGCAACCCAATACCGGAATCTTTTTTTCAAGTTAAAGCTGGAAAAATACTGTTGCCGTTCTACTTCTGTCTCCAAGACAGGCCGCAATCCAATATGTTCAGCCGGTTGAGAAAGGCTCAGGACAAAAGATTCATCTTCCCACACGCCTTCAATATGTGAAGTATCAGGAACTGCTGCATGCACAAAAGCTTCTTCCAACCAATGATAGGGAATACCTTCCGGTGAAAACAGGCAAGCACCGGATATACCTAACTGCAGGTCTTCTCTTGGCAAGTCACTTGACGCCGCCAAAGAAATATCCAACAGGACCCTGTCATCAATCACTGCAATTTTTTGTACATAGGTCAAACCATTTCCCGTATACTTTTTAATTTCCTCAATGGGAGACGAAGACCTTTCCACAAGTTCCATAGCAACAGGTAGTTTTCCTTTGTATATGGCAACTTCAAACAATGGTTGGAACTGCATCAAAGAAGCCCAATATCCATGGGATATACCCAGACTTGTCTCTTTTTCAGCCTGTTCTACCGTCAGTAAATTGCCAAAATATGCTGACATATCAGGCAAAAGAGAAAAGAATTTCTTTCTATTCATTGAACAACCCATATTTCCTTACCTTCAGGTAAACTTTTTCATTCAAGTGCAACTCTTCGTGTATCTCCACCAAAACAAAAGTTCCTGAATTACCTAGAGTAATCTGATATCTGTAGATATTTCCCAAGAAATAACATTTTGTCACAAGGCCGCAAAAACTTTCTGGTTCTGATACAGCAACCAAAGATATGTCTTCAGGACGCATAAACAGGATCGTCCCTGCTGATTCTTTGGAAACAGATGGAAGCGGAATCAAAAAGCCATCAGCCAGGACAAAAGATTTTCCACCCCTGAGAGTCCCAGGAAGCAGATTTGCCTTGCCGATGAAATCTGCAACAAAACTGTTGGCTGGTTCCTGATAGATTTCCTTAGGCGTCCCGATTTGTTGTATGCAGCCTGAACGTATGACTGCAATACGGTCCGATATCTCAAGCGCTTCTTCCTGGTCATGTGTCACGTAGATGGCAGTAACCCCCAGTTTCTGTTGGATTGACTTTATCTGCTGCCGCAGGATAATCCGAAGTTTTGCATCCAAGTTTGACAGTGGTTCATCAAGCAACAGCAGACGAGGGTCAATAACCAAAGCCCTGGCAATTGCAACCCGTTGCTGCTGTCCTCCGCTGAGTTCTTCAGGATACTTGTGTTCAATTCCTGGAAGTTCAACCAAGTCGAGAGCCCACTTGACTTTTTCATGAATAGCAGAAGCGTCATAGTTACGTATTTCAAGGCCATACGAAATATTATTGAAAATGGATTTGTTTGGCCATAAGGCATAGTTCTGGAATACAAATCCTATGTTCTTTTCCCACGGAGGCAAAGCTGTAGTATCTTCACCATTGAAAAAGATATGACCCGATGTCAATTTCTCAAAACCGGAAACACTTCGTAACAATGTAGTCTTGCCACAGCCGGAAGGGCCAAGCAATGTAAAGAATTCCCCTCCGCCGATCTCAAGGGAAATACCTCCCAATGCCTGCAATTTCCCAAAATTTTTTCTTGCATCGACAATCTTTACGGTAGTTGCCTGCTTGCTCTGTTCAGATACTTTCAATCCTAGCCTCCTTCGGCCGCCGGGCTTTTACTGTAATGATATACAAAGGAACATACAGCATGATCATCAAAAGGACAGTCATGGAAGATGCAACCCCGAAATCTGCGCCGGCATCAATTGTATTTTCGAATATGACCGCAGTCATTGGTTTCCATGGCGGACGATACAGAATAATCGTAGCGCTTATCTCCGTCATGATTTGCAGGAAAGCCAACGTCATACCACTCACTACACCGCTGAGCATAAGCGGAAACGTTATCTCCCTGAAGCTTCTCAAAGGCTTTGCTCCTAGGCTTTCTGCAGCCTCACCCAAGGCAGGATGTACCTGATAAAGCGATGATTCTGCACTTTTCACGGCATAGGGAAGCTTCCTGATGAAATAAGCAAGCATAAGGATGACCCATGTACCTGTCAACAGCAAGGGTTTCTGGTTGAAAAGCAGAATAAATCCGATGCCAAGTACAGTACCAGGAATGATATAGGGAATCATCACCAGTTGGTTAAGCGCATTGGAAAAGAACGGATATCGTTTTTTCACCACTACATAGGCGATGCCGATGCCAAAGATGAAATCCAACAACGTAGCACTTAGCCCTGTCAATAATGTTACACCGATCGAATATAGGTTTGTATGGAACAGACGGGTAAAGTTACCCAAAGTCCATTCAGAAGTCGGAATTCCAGATTTCCATTTGACAAAGGCAGATATTGCAACCGTCACATGTGGCGTAAAGGCAAACAGTAGTACAATTCCGGTCAACAGGTAAGTAAAGAATATCCTTTGCCTTCCTGCAGCCCTCACTGATGGCTGATGTGTTTTTACTGAGGCATATGAACGGCGAGCAAGATAAATTCGCTCAGCCATCAGCAATACAGAAGAAAAGAGAACCATCAGCATACTCCCGGTACTGGCAAGTGAAAGGTTCCCGCCGACTTCACTCATATACTGTTTGTAAATCAGCACTGGCAACACATCAAGATGGATGGAAATGATATATGGTGTTCCGAAATCAGTAAATGCAGTCATCATAGCCAGATATAGGCCATTGACAATCCCTGGGACAGCCAGAGGCAACTCGACCTTCCAAAAAGTCCGCCGAAGGCCACCGCCAAGGCTCATGGAGGCTTCTCTCATGGAATGATCTACTGAGGTAAAAGCATCATAGGTAAGCAAGAAGATAATAGGAAAAACCAACCAAGTGATGACCCAGATAATTCCATGGAGCCCGACAATTGTCCAATCGAGATGCAAAGCTCTTGTAATGATGCCAGTACGGCCCAACAGCATTCTCCAGGCATAAGCCCCAAGAAACGGAGGAGCAACCGATGCCATGGTTATGATCGTAATGACCATACTTGTCCCAGGAATACGGTAACGCGCAAACAGGTACGCAAGTCCTACCCCGAATATGGATGCAAACAACGTCGAAAGCACCATGATGATGAAACTGTTTTTTATTGCATCAGCATAGTCGGACCTTCCTAAGAATGTCCTATAATTTTCCCATGTGGCATGGGTGTGCTTGTCAACGAATGAAATGAATGCTCCAGGTGTATAGGAAATCACTACCTTATTGCCGCTTACTTCCGCTGCCATAGGAACTGTTGCATTGCTTTGTCCTGCAAAAGGATTTGAAAATACCTTCTGTGAGATCCAAAGGGCATGTCCTCCTGACTCCACCTTGAGTTCATCATGGGACAATGTCGACACCTTCGCCTCTTTCTGTCCCATAGACAATGCAAACGCCCCAGGGGAAACAGTTGTTGCAGTATATGACTGTTTTGAAGATGTTTCTTCTATTGTAATTATTTTGCCACTATCGTCACTGTTGACCTTCAGACGTTCGATGGTTTCATTTTCAGGAAGCAATGAGCCATTGACGGCATCGCTTTTTACCGTAAAACTTCCACCGTCTGTCTTGAAGGATGACTTCAATATCCAGATTTGTGAGCAAATGATAAGCAGAGAAAATAGAACAATGGTAAAAATCGTAAAGATTTTCCAAGGATCTCTGCCTATTTTTTTCAGATTTGGCAATTTGCCCTCCTGTCATGCCAAAGAAAAATCTCCGTTTCCTGTAAACGGTCAACCGTGTACAAAGAAACGGGATATCCAAACTAAATCAGAAAGGCATGTCTTATTTTATTGTCAATGCATCAAACTTGGCGCTTACGACATCTCTGGGTTCACTTGCCGTGAACAACTTGAGATCACCGAGCTTAGGCAAACTTGCCGGTGGATCCACGTCTTTCCTTGCAGAGCGACGTTGTATTTTCTCGACTGCAATTTCATGAGCTTCCTTTGAGCAAATGAAATCAATCAATGCTTTGCCAAGCTCAGGATGTGGACAGCCTTTGACCAGACCAAGAGCATCCATCTGTACGGTCACAGCATCTGGTTCGTAGATGAGCTTGACAGGAAGTCCTTGTTGCTCCCATTTTACGCCAAGGTCTTCATTGATAAAGCCTACAGGAACTTCACCATCCTTCACAGCCTTGAACATTGCATCAGAACTGGAAGTGATCACACAGTTCGTCAGAAGTACCTTTACAAAATCCCAACCATATGCATTCACCAAACCGGATACAATGGTATAACCTGTTCCAGATTGGTTAGGATTCGATAAAGCTATGCCACCCTTTTTCCATTTTGGATCAGAAAGTTCCTTGGCCGTTTTTGGGTAATCAGCAGGTTTCAGCATACCGGTATTCACCATGATCGGTTGGCACATAATCGTAAAGGGATGCCACTTGTGTGTAGGATCATTGGTTATCATTGCACCATCTTCAGACGATTCATAGGAAGCAAACAAATCTGAATAGGAATCATATGAAACTGTATCGCCGCCAAACATTATATCAGCGGCAGGATTTCCTTTTTCAGCCTCAAGTCTGGAAAATATCTCTCCGCTACCCGCTTTTACGATCTGGACATTCACACCAGGATATTTTTGTTTGAAAGCATCAAAAATAGGATCAGTAATCTCAGGACCACTAGGTGTATAGACAGTAACGGTCCCCTGCAAGGAACCACTTGATTTTTGTGCAGGGCTAGCTTCTGTGTTTTCTCCTTGTCCATTTGCAAAGACAAGGCCTCCGACACAAAACATCAATGCAGCAATTTTTCCAAATTTTTTCACAACAATACCTCCATATAGATATATCCATTTTTAGTTTTGGTACTATTAATGGTACTATCACTTTCTACAACTGTCAACAAAAAGTTTTTCCTTATTTAATAGAGAGTATTTATTGTCATATAAATGAAAAAAAACAATATAAAATCAAAAATAGTCTTTAGATTGGCAAAAATGGATATATCCAATACAGAGCACTGAGAGAAACTCACATTAAGATTTCGACAGGGCTCAGACAGAATCTCCAGGAATTAGCTGGGACGAAAGTCTAATTTGCCGTGGTAGCATATGGGGGTCTCGGATATTACGCATCAAAAGCTGCGCAGCTTCTTGTCCTACTTCATAGTCAGGTTGCACAATCTGACAAAAAAGTCGAAGCCGCGTCAATGGGACAGAAAGTTTATCATGAAGTGCAATTGCACAGTTGTCAGGAAGTATTGAAATACTATCCCTGACTATTACATCGAGTGCCGAAAGCAACCGATTGTTCAATGCAACTATTGCATCATAATCCGGCATGGAATTCAATGCTTCAGAAAGCTTATGAATTTCTTCAGGATCAAGTAACTGCGGCGTCAGGAGATTATCATTGAGTCTGACAATCCATTTGTCAGATACGGTAATCCCATGCTCATGCATGGCAGCCAAATATCCCTTTTCCCGCTCATCAAGACTTGAGCAAAACAATCCGGTAAGCAATATAATCCTCTTATAACCATGTTCAAGCAAAAACCCCGTCAGTTCATAAGCACTTTCAAAATGGCCAGAAGTAACTGCATTGGCCTGCATACCTGGTACAGTACGATCCATTAGGACAAAAGGGACATGTTTTTCCTGAAGCAAAGAAATAATTTCCTGATTCTGCCTTACATAATCACCTTCACTGCTTATTACAGGCGCATAAATGACACCGCTCACATTTGTTTCCAGCAGGGAGAGGAAATAAGCTTTGGTTTTCTTGAAATCACGGTCTCCGTTACAGATAATGGTATGCATACCTTCTTTCCAAAGGAAATCCTCAATACCACGAAGCAAAGTAGAACCGAATCTATCCGTTACATCGTCAATGGCAACTCCGACAAGATTTGTTTCATTCTGTTTTTCTTCAAGACAATGTACAAACGTTCCCCTTTTGTGGGGAATCCTTTCAAGTGTCTTGTCTGCTACCAAAAGCTGCATAGCTTTCTTTATTGTTATCCTGCTTACCTGATATTGATCCGCAAGTTCCCTTTCGGATGGAATTTGCTCGCCTGGGTTCCATTTCTTTGCATGAATATCCCTACGTAATATATCCAATACTTTTTGGTATTTGTAATCTTCCATGCTTTTAGTATACACCATAAGATAGGATATATCCATTTATTTCGTCTGAACTGTCAACATTAAGAAGAAAATCTTTCATCTTTAAAATACTATAAGTCCCTTTGAATTCTGAAACAGATTTATCCTATAAATCATCAATCTTCCAGCCGACATAGTTACAGCAACCAGCCCAAAATGTCCATAAGATCTGTCATTTATCAAAAAAAGGGTCGCCTGTTTAACAGACAACCCTCTCTTCCTGTGGAGCTGATCGGACTCGAACCGACCACCTCTTGAATGCCATTCAAGCGCTCTAGCCAGATGAGCTACAGCCCCATATCAGCGCACTCGGCCGACTGGGATACAATAGTACATTTCTTGGCAAATTGTCAATGGAATCAACGAAAAAGTATCATGTATTCCATGCAGGCAAGCACCTATTCCCCCATTCGACTGCTCGTTTTCTGCAAACCGTTCCAACCTATTCATTTCGTGATTTTATGGCGTATCATATGATACGCTTTTCGTCATATTCATATCGTACAAAATCTGCTGTACTCATTTTGTACTCAAAAGGATTATATACTCATCATCTTATTATAATGATCTATATAGCCCTCAATTTCGAACACTTTTTTAAATGCGGAACGGAAACTACAATAGTCAAACTCCTTGATATCAAAAATGTTTTGACCTTTAGAATGAGATTCTCTATTCATGTATCTGTTAAAGGCCATATAACTCGTTTTTTGTAATTCCGGTCTTTGGAATATTTGAGCAAAGTCCTGCTTTTCTACAAAATTGAAAAAATATTCCATTACATTTCTCATGCAATTCGCTATCAATGCTGGAGCCTGCTTTTCGTCTTTTATAATATGCCAATATGCCTGATAATCATTTTGAATATCCTCATATTTCATGTTCTCAAAATAGCTACTCTCTGTGTTCTTACATATTCTAAAGAGTTTTTGAGTTTCCTTTCGCTCCTTATGATTTGTATTGGTCAGTTCATAAAAGAAATAAAGACTGTGAGTTAAAATAAAAAGTTGATCATATTTTTCAGTCCTTAAAAACTCATTATGAATTAGCCTACCAATATTGAAAACATAAATATGTGACAAACTGGATATAGGATCATCAATCACTACAATCTTCTTATTTGAAGCCTTCTCAGCAATTGATTCTCCCTTGCACAATTCTATAAAATAAAGAAAACTAATTACCATTTTCTCGCCTTCGCTCAAGGTTTTAAAGACATTTTCATCTGAATCATCACGCTTTAGTTTATATAGTGCTTCCTCCTCAGAATACTTCTCTATAGTAAAATCTGTAATCCCAATATCTATCAAGCCATTCTTTATATTCTCTACTGCTTCATCGATATTTACCGTTTTCTTTCGGTTTTCCTCTATCAGTAACGTATTAGTTTTAATCTCAGATGATTTTGTCTGTAAATCTTTTTGGGCATTTTTTACTGATTGCTCATAAGTCTTTTCATTTGCTGTATATAACTCAATTACAGCATTATACTCTTTACGCATAAGCTGCCAAAATCTATCCCTGATTTTTCCCTTAGACCCTTTTATATCAGTTATTCTTTGATTATAGAGAGCAATTTCACCGTTAGCGTTTTCAATAATACTGTTTATAGATGCTATTATTTCTTTAATCGGCTGCAGCGAAACCTGAATGCTAGGGGTCTTTGACTTCTCCCTCAGAGTGTTTAGATTTTGCTCTGATACAGATATAAGATTCTCACTAAGTTTTTCTATATCTGTTTTCTTTTTTTCGAGAAAAGCATCTTCTTTAATAACATTCAAAAAATCCGTTGATTTTTTTATTTCTTCATCATATCTTAAAATCATCTGCTCAATCTGAGATTTGTCACGATTATAACTCTCATCAAAATAAGCACTGATTTGATCAAGGAAATTCTGTGTAATAGTTTTCTGCTGACAGAAAGGACATACTCCTTTTTCTCCATCTATATGAACATATTTAATTCCTGAATTAACCCAATCTGAATTTCCCAACTCTTCAATTAACGTGGCTACAGAACTGTTCTTATTTCCAACTATGACTTTAGAAAGCAATTCAGATTGTTCAATATCTTCAACATTAATCAAGACTTTTGATAAGAGTTGTCTGCTCTGAGCTTCACCTTGAAGTTGCTGCGCTTCTATCTTTAAATCATCTACGGAATAATCAATCTCTCCTTCCGGCTTTTCTAAGGAAATAAGATGTTTAAAAAGGGTATCTTTATTACCTTTTAGTCCATCTAAGCAAAACTCTAAGACCCTATCACCGCCAGTGTATTCCGTCTTAATTTTCCATATTTGTTTCTTGTATTCTTCAATCTCGCTTAAATGTTTTTGCTCATCTTCTGTCTTTTTCTCTTCAATTTTCTTCTTTTGCTCAGTCAGCTTTTTTACTTCAGAACTTGCAGTATCAATTACTTTTTGAGCTTTAGCATTTCCCTTTGATAAGGTGAATATACCATGTATTCCCTCCGGTTCATAAAAGGTATCCTGAACAAATTTTTGATTATAAACTAATATCGCATCGTTGTCTTCGAGTCCCTCTATCCTACATTGTGAAAACCTCGGTGCAGTCTGATCATAAAGAAATTCTGAGAAAGTACTCTTTCCCGTTCCATTTAACCCATATAACAAGTTTACTTTTTTGTCAGTATCAAGCACTGCCTCTTTTCTATAACTTGCCACCCCTTTTAAAACAATTTTTGAAATCATTCTAGTCTCCCCCAATTGTTTACGCTGCTATCGCGTTATCATTTATGCGTTCTATTACCTTTCTAATTCCCATCCAGATATTAAGATCTGTAAATATCTCAACCACACTTCCCTGATCCGTAAACGGAGATTCTTGAAGCACAGACAGATCTTTCATCATGCCGTTATGAACGATATACTCAACAATCTGGTTAACAAAGTATATCTGTCGGCTATCAAGGTTGTTATTCTCCAAGTACTTTGAAAATGCTGCCTTCGCTGCATTCATATCAAGTCCAATGATTTCACGGACAAGTTCCCCCAAAGGCTTAGAACCATATTCCTGCTCATATTCTTCTTTGGTGCCAAGTTCAGACCAAAGAACCTTTTCCAGTGCCTCTATATCACTATGAGACAATGGAATATTGGACTTAAGCTTCTTGATTGCCTCATTGTCCTGATGTTCACGGATATAGTATTCCGCTTTTGCCTTATAATTCTTCAGATCATCATTTTCAAGCTCTGATTCATTCCAAGTAACATCAAGGATATCATCCTCAAAGTTCGTATCGTAACGAAGCTTGGTATGAGGAATATACTTCATGAGATTACGGAGTTTTTCTCTGATTTCCTCGAACTCGTTAATACCGCAGTTGTCGATATAATCTGTATGAAGGATCTTATCGATAAGTTCCGCTTGCACCTTTATTTCCGGGATATTGGCCACTCTTGCGATACTACTAACTCGTTTAAATAAATCGCTACGGGCTTTACCGTATTTCTTACCCACAAGATAAGCAAGTTCAATACCATACATAAGCGCATCAAAACGCACGGCACTTGCTTCGTCATCATTTGGAAGGATCAGCAGAGCAAGCTCTTCTCGGACAATCAATGTATCTTCATATGTCAGTGATTGATAATTTGCCTCTTGGGAATACAAGTCAACATATTTCAAGTGCTGCCTTACCGCAAAGTTTTCACGAGGAAGCTCCTGCACTTTACCAGTCATCGTTTCTACCAATGCGTTACGATAAGCTATAAGCCTATCCACCTGGTCAAAGTCCTGCAACTTATATGCAATCTCAAACTGGAGATTAAAGATAGCTCCTTGAAGCGCGATCATATTTGCAGTAGGTTTTCCCTTGCTCATACGGAAGAACTCAAAGTTACCGCAGAAATCAAAGATGTAAAACTTGCTCTTGTCTTCTCCGTCGATGAGTCCCGGGCAAAGTCTGGTACCACGTCCGATCATCTGCCAGAACTTGGCATAACTCATTACCTTCTTAAAGAAAACAAGGTTCAATACTTCCGGTACATCGATACCGGTATCCATCATATCTACAGATATTGCTATCTGAGGTAGCTTATTAGGCTCAGAGAACTCATCTATCAAAGTCTGAGCATAGTTAATTCTATTGTCGATCACCTGCGCAAATCCGTTCAAATGCGGGTAATCCTTATTAAAGGAGGTTTTTGCAAAACTCACGAATGCCTGAATAAATATTCACGGATGATGCATATCCATGCAGAAGCCATGCCTGACAGCTGCAGGGGATGGAAACCGGCCGCATCACGTAGCCTTCATGGCCTGCCGCAGGCCTGCGCGCACACGCAGGACGGACGCCCTCCCGGGTGCCTGCACTCTGCCATCATTTCCATTCCTTCCTGCTATGCGCTCTTCTTCCTTGCCGCCTGCTGCCGTGCTTCCAGCACCTTGCCCATCCGCTTGACGGTCAGCAGCAGCACCGCAAGCCGCAGGTCGAAACGTGCCCTCGGCCCCCGGCCGTACAGCGCCTTCGGCAGGAAACACTCCTTCAGCTCGCTGTTGGTACGCTCCACCGTGGTCCGTGCCCGGTACCTGGCGCGTCCCGCAGGGTCCATCTCCTCCTTGGCCCCGTTGCGGTCGGCCTTGAAGTCGATGAGCGGCACCCTGCCCATGGCAAGCACCCTGTCCCTGATCGCCCCGCTGCTGTAGCCACCGTCCATGAGGGCATACAGCCAGGTGCACCGCCCTGCGGCGATGCGCAGCAGGGGGATCGCCGGCTGCGTGTCATGCACGCACGCCCCCGTCACCGCACTGGCCACCGGGATGCCGCTGTCGTCCACTGCCAGGTGTACCTTGTAGCCCACGCGCCACTGCATGTGCCCCCTGCTGTTCCGCTTCCCCGTGACCGTGCACCGCTGTTCCAGCGTGGCCAGGTAGGCATGGGGGTCCCCGCTGTCGCGCAGCTGCACCAGGCGTGCCTCCTGCCCCTTCCTTTCCTGCACCGCCTTCTCCTCTGCGCTGCCGGCCTTCGGGCGGCCCCTCCGGCCCTTCTGCCGCTTCGCCCTCACCGCAGGCTTCTCCCGTGCATCCACGGGCGTGCTGTCAAGGCTCAGGTGGCACACCGTCCTGCCTGCATAGAACTGCCTGCACAGCCGGTCATGGATCCCCCGGAAGTCCATCTCCTCCAGCAGCCGTGACGTCCGCCTGCTCACCGACGACGGGCTGGGTACCCGCCCCAGCTGTGTCACCGTCCTCAGGTTCGGGCTCGACTGCAGCAGGGCAACCGCAGCCGTGACGGTGTCCAGGCGGAAGAAGAGCAGCACCGCACGCACCGCCAGTATGTCCATCAGGCTGTAGCCCCTGCGCCCGGTACGCCCTCCCGCAGGCCGTGAAAGCCGCGTGGGGACCAGGGCAACCAGTGCCTGCCAGTAGCGCAGGAACTCCACCTCCTTCGGGGTGGGCTCAAGGAAGAAGCAGCCGCACAGGTCCTGCCGGTCGAAGAGGAGGGGTTGCAGTGAAAGGCGGTTCGGTGTACTATCCATGGTAAAGGCTCCTTTTATTCTTTTTTACAATCAAAGTATATCAAAAGCGAGCCTTTTTTCATACCCTAAAAAGAATTGTTTTTCAAGAAAAAGATGACGGTACACCTGTCCTTTGCCGTACGGGGCGGGGCTGTCCTCCCGGCACCATGGCATGCCGGTGCAGCCTTCCCCTCAGTTTCTCCCCTTTCTTTCCCTTCCGGGCACAGGCCGGGAATCCTGCTGAGAAAACTGCATATTTATGCACACTGACCCATCAGTTTCGAGTTTTGCAAAAACCTCAAAGATCTCAATAATCTTTTCCGCATGATCATGATTCTTAGCAAAGATAATTGTCTTTCCAAGTTTCTGACCGTAGTCTACCTTGATACCTTCGGTCATAACAGTATGAAGTACCTGACAAATTGTATCTTCATTGAAAATCCACGAATTGAGTGCTGATGAGCTGATGGCCTCCGGAACATCTCCGTCTTCCATTTCAAAAGTGCTTTCATATATTGCTTTATCCTCATCGGAAAGATCCGCATATACAATTCCCTGCTCAATGAACTTTAGCTTTGTTTCTACAGACAGGAAATCTACAAGGTATCCGTTGGTTACAGCCTGTCCCAGCTCATATCCATAAGTAGGAACACCGGGTTCTAATTCAAATATCTCATACGTGTTCTTATCGATATCATCCTTAGGCGTAGCCGTAAGACCTACAAGCGGTGCATCGAAGTAGGAAAAGATATCTCTATATTTGTTATAAATGGATCTATGGGCCTCATCACATATTACGAGATCGAAATGTCCGCTGGTAAAAAGCTTCTGCTCCTCAACCTTTACAGAATCAATGCAGTTCATCATTGTCTGATAGGTAGAGAAAACGCAGTGTGCTGTATAGTTATCTTTCTCCTCACAAAGGTTTGTCACTGAAAGTGACGAGTAATTATTTACAAACGCTCTCTTTGCCTGAGTTACAAGTGATGTTCTGTCAGCAAGGAAAAGGATATTTTGAATCCATCCAGCATCAAGGAGCACATGACATAACTCAATTACAGTTCTTGTCTTACCAGAACCTGTTGCCATGACAAGTAGCGCTTTACGTCGGTTCTTTTTATCAAAGCTGTCACATACAGCTTTAATTGCGGCTTCCTGGTAGTAACGACCGGCAATCTTCTTATCTACGTTTATATGATCAAGGGACGTCCGCATCCTTCTGAGATTGAACATCTTCTCAAGGTCAGCCTTAGAATATATGCAGGCAACCTTCCTCTCCGGATACTGTCCATCTATTATTCTTGTTTCAAAACCATTGGTTAGGAAAATACAAGGTCTTCTCTTGTACTTTTTTTCCAAAATATCCGCATAAAGCTTTGCCTGCTGGCGTCCCTTTGATACATCGACACAAGTTCTTTTTGCCTCTATAACTGCAAGTGGTTTATGTGTATTGTCATAAAGAACATAATCTACATAGCCAACTTCAGATTTGTTAGGCATACCCGGGAGTTCCACTTCATTGATCCAGTCGGAACCTTCTTTCCATCCGGCATCCATGAGCATAGCATCAATATAAATCTTTCGTGTTTTATACTCAGAAAGATCCAGTGGTTTCGTAACATAAGTCTCTGCCTGCTCTTCACGCCGAGATGTCAGTTCTTTCTTTAATGCAAAATTCTCTGCAATTAGTTTTTCTATATCAACGTCAGGGAAATCCTTTTTTACCTGTTCGTTTTCGTCCTTGACCAGCAGAGACTTGTCAAAGGTATGCTCCTCATATTTATCAGCATAGCAGTAACATACGAAATCAAAGAAGATCTGAAGGTTCTCAAGACAAAGAATCACCTGATCCTCCGTAATCTTCTTGCCGGAATGAGCAGCATTGTTTCCCATCTTACGAATAAAGTCCATGCGCTTCATAAGATTTTCGTCGATGATATCCCTGAATTCCTCCGTGCTCATTAGACTTATCAGATTATCCTGATAAGGCATGGTAAGTGATGCATCAACGGAATACATCCACTTTATTGCAAACTCCATCGCCCTACGGCAGTTGATGATGCAGGAGGTAGCATCTATATATAAAATTTTCTCAGCCGCAATCGCAATATCAGAAAATGTGTTAAATTTCGGCTCATTTTTCAAATAATCGAAATTGGTCATAATACTACCTCCTTGCCATCGTATAATTCAAACGTTTCGCTCTATTTCGAACAAAACTTATGGCATATCCTATTTAAATAATTCAGACTCTTCATTATATAAATCCAACAACCAAGGTTGCGAAACATACGTCAGTATCATTTCGTTATTCCAGCCCAATGTAAATGCTTGTTCTGGCATGTGTAGAAACAGGTTATTTACTAAGTAAATCGTATCTCCAGAATTCTTATCCAAAGTGATTGTCTTATCTTTACTTCTCAAAACCTGTAAAATAATAGCTTTTTGTCTTGGGCTGAGTGTCTGAAGTTTTTTCTTTAAATTCGCCCTGATTCGCTTATTTCTTCTTCTATCTGTAATAATTGAAATCACCGAAAAAAAACAATCATCGTTGAAATTAGAGCCACGCTCAATAAAAACACTATGCCAATGACCCGATTCCACAAAACAGGTAATTCACCGAGACTCATTTCCTTTAAAAGATTATCCAGAAGAAAAAGCAGTAAACCTGTCAGAATTGCTACAGCAACTAAAGCAGGCGTTATTTTTTGAAATTATCAAATGTTTTCTCCGCTATGCTATCAACTGATACACTCATCTATCGCTTACCTTTCTTTATTCCTTGTGAAATCTGCTGTCTTACTTCTGGCATTTTCATTGCTTCTGTCAACAACGACGGACTAAGCTTCGCTTCAAAATCTTTCCCTTGAAGCTCTAACTGGTGTGCATGCTCCAGATTCAATTTTTCAAGTTCCATTTGGGGCTTTCGTTCCAATGCATCCAAATCAACTTCGTGCTGCTTTAAAATAACATTTATATCATTCTTTGCCTGTTTCCGGGCTATAGCATAACTGATATTCCAGATATCAATGCACATAACACAGAAACCATGTAGGGTAAATATTCTTGCATAGCCTCTCCTAACCAAAATATTCTTGCATCAAACTATCAAAAAGCATTTGCGTTTCTTCTTGTGCCTTTTGAACAACAACTTTTGATTTGTCGACTTGTTTGACGAAGTCTGCGAACTCTTTCTGTAGTTCCATTGGTGGTAACATCACAGGTATTTTCTTTAACTCTGTTTTGGTAATAGTCTTGGTAACAGCTCCATTGACACATCCAGAAATCAGAAACTCACCATAATTGGTATGTAGATACTGATATAAATATGGCATAAGAATATTTTCTTTTATTCTTACCATAATCTGATTAAGTCCTAGTGAAACTGGTCTATTCAAATATGGCATAACGTAGTTTTGACCAGCACTACCTATCTTGCATATAATCAACTCGCCACCAAATATCTGTGATTTTTTAAAGAAGTCATATGCCTCTTTTGAAACATATTTGACATCGTTAGTAAAATCATTCTTTGTGAAATTCGTAAAACGAACCATCATTGCATAATCTTCTTCATCTTTCATATCAAGATGATCAACCACTACCTTATTTGCACCATTGGAACCGATATCTCCCATATAATCAACGATATCAATAAAAGGTATAGTATCGTACTTATTAGGATTCACCCTTGCATCTCCAAATAACTCGACAAATCGGGCTTTAATGAGTTCGTCTAAAGCAGATAATTCTTCCTGTCTTAATGAAATAATGGACTCAATATGCTTCAACTGATTTACAATATCTGTTCTCTCTGATACAGATTTCATATCAATTTCCAAATCACCAATATCAGACAAACTTATAGATGGATAAGCAGCATCCTTGACTAGCTGATTAGGTTTATGAAAAGTAAAATAATATCTTAAATATTCAGAGCAATCTTCGTTTGGGGTAATGCATGCCAAATGGCTTACTACATACGCATCCTGTGGCAAAACATATACATACCCTTTCATACAAGACATTCCACTTTTAGCAAATAAAATTGTTCCTCTCGGATATATTTTCAACCTATGCTCTTTAGCAACATTCTCTGATACTTGCTGAATATCATTGATGTCTTTTCCTTCAATCAATTCTTGAAGATTACCTGCCTTAATAAAAGGTGTTCCATTATCACAATAATTGCTATCACCTTGTGGTGCTCCTTGCCCAGCGCCTATTACGGCAATATCTTTTAACAATCTTCTCATCTAATATCATCCCTACAAATCCGAATTTATGTTAATACGTCCCGAAGGACGCAACAGTTACTCATTTAGAAGCTTTTCAAGCTCATCCATTTCCTGGCTGATCTGCTTCTCAATATCTCTGATATTTGCCATGATCTCTGATGTCGGTGGATACTCTACCGCAACATATTCAACCTCTTTGTATTTATTGATTGAGAGATCATAACCGTTATCAGCAATTTCCTTCTTAGATACCATGAAGGACTTTTCTGTGCGTTTTCTGTCCTTTTCAATCTCAAGGCTCTTGAATCGGCTGATAATATCAGGGATATCATTATCCTTGATTTCAGAGCGCTTATCATCAAGGCTGAAACCGTCTGCGGTCATATCATAGAACCATACATCATCTGTTCCGCCGTGACCGGTCTTGGTAAAGATGAGTATTCCTGTTGAAACTCCAGCATAAGGTTTAAACACACCGGAAGGCATGGAGATAACTGCTTCAAGTCGCTGGTTCTCTACAATTTCTTTTCTGATAGCCTGATGTGCTTTGGAAGATCCAAAGAGCACACCATCAGGAACGATACATGCACATCTTCCTCCAATCTTAAGCATTCTTACAAACAATGCCAGGAATAAAAGTTCTGTTTTCTTGGTCTTACATACCTTCTGAAGATCTGTTGATACAGTATCTGCATCATGGTTGCCCTTAAAGGGTGGATTAGCCAAAATAAGGGAGTACATATCCTTATCAGGGTTCTGATCTGATAAGCTGTCACGATACTCGATAAATGGATTCTCAACACCATGAGTCATCATATTCATGGCACCGATACGAAGCATGGTTCTGTCCATGTCATATCCGTGGAACATATCATTCATGAAATGATTTCTGTTCTGTTTATCAAGAAGAACTTCTTTCTTGTATTTCTCTCTTAAGTAGTCACCACTGGTAACAAGGAATCCGGAAGTTCCGCAAGCAGGATCACAGATACTGTCTGTCGGTTTCGGATCCATCATCTCTACCATCATACGAATAATATGTCTCGGAGTTCTAAAATGGCCGTTAACACCAGACTGAGCAATCTTGGAAAGAAGGTACTCATATACATCGCCTCGGATATCTGTCTGATGAAGCGCTTCCATCATGGAGTAAATCTCGTCCATTGCATCCACAATCTTGGAAAGCATCAAAGGAGTATTTACCTTAAAGATCGCGTCATCCATATATTTGCTATATGCAGAATCCTTGTCTCCGTGAAGATTCTTTATAAAAGGGAATACCCACTCCTGGACAACGGAGTACATTCTCTGCGCCGGGAAATCATGGAATGTAGACCACTTAAGCTGATTACCGTCAACCTTGCGGTCTCCAATCTCGACTCCATCTGCAAATATACTCTTGTAAGGAAGTCCAAGCATAGCAGCTTCCTTTGCACGGAGATTGTCTGTATCATCCAAATCCTTTATGAACATGAGATACGTCATCTGCTCAACAACATCAAGCGGATTTGTAATTCCACCGTTCCAAAAGATCTCCCACAAACTATCAATCTTATTACCAAGTTCTCCGGTCATTATAGTTCTCCTTTATTCCTTATCTCTGTTCCAAACATATTTTGTATATCTGCCGCCACCGATCTTTATGATGTTTTCCGATGACAATAGTTCGGCCAATGCTCTTTCAACTGTTATACGACTGATGTCAGGGCATTTCTCCATAATCTGCGACTTTGTGATTTCACCGTATGTGTTCTTAATTAGTTCAGCTACACGTTCCGGTTTCGAAAGACCGCTGACAACCAGAGTCTTAACCCTGTCAGAAAAATCTCTGTATGCGGCAACTACAACGCCAAGCATATACTGTACAAACGGCACATAATTATTTTCTTCTTCATGCCAGTTAATAGAGCTTTCCTGTAGGCATTCATAGTATGAAGCCTTGGTCTTTTCTATAAGATGCTCGATACTGATATACTTTCCTACGATATATCCAGCTCTATATAATAAAAGCAATGTAAGTAGCCTGCTCATTCTTCCGTTACCGTCATTAAACGGATGGATACATAAGAAATCCAATATGAACATTGGTATCAAAAGAAGCGGATCTATCGTTCCAGTTCCAAGAGCTTTATCAAATTCATTACAAAGGTTCTCGATTGCTTCAGGCGTTTCCCATGCAGGAACTGGTCTGAATCTTACGAACTTGTTACCCTGCTCATCTTCTTCCTCAATGATATTGTCCGCAGCTTTATACTTTCCGCCGATATCATAACCTTCAAATTTATATAGACCTCTATGAAGCTGAAGGATCATATTCGGCCTTATCGAAATATAATCATGACTTTCATGAATTGTATTAAGAACATCTCTGTACCCGGCGATTTCTCGCTCATTTCTCGTCTTAGGTGTGGTCTTATCCTTAACAAGTGCTTTTAATCTGGCATCAGAAGTATAGATACCTTCAATCTTGTTGGATGCCTCAGTACTCTGAATCTTGGCTATCTCTACAAGCTGTGTCAGTGTATCTGCCTTCGCTTCAATAAAAAGTGACTGTTCGCCTTTATACTCATGGATCTGTGTAAGCAATGCCACAATCTCAGGTGTCAGTAGCTTTTCCATTTTTTTACTATAATCAAAATTTCTCAATTCAATATCCTCATTCAAATATCAATTCACTCATAAGCGGATATAATGATGCAATTAAATGATAATACGCAATATACTCATTGTCAACATTAACTACATCATTTTTTTAAAAATGATGTAGTTAAGCAATTAATGATGTAATTAAAAAATCTGGCGGGAGAATTGACTCTCTCGCCATTTTTCATATTATCCAATTGCTTCTGCATCTACCCAGGCATATTTACCCTTCTCATTTTTCTTTACGGTACATCGCCACCATGTTTCATCCTCTACCTTTTCAAAATCAACCTCACACTGCTTAGGACTATATTTGTCTTCGCCATTCCTGGTATGCCGGAAGCAAAACAGTTTAAATCTATTTCCATCAGCTGTTTCAAAATAACATATCAGCCCCATCGAAAATGATTTCCGATACCATCCTCTGAATATCAGCTTAAGATCATATACACCTTCCTCTTTCAAGGTTTCATAGGAGCGATCATCCCGCTGTTCAAATTCATCTGGCGTTGTAAGTACACCATACATATTCATATTTACCTTCTTTCTCACAATCAAATTGCGATATCATGTTTTTTATCTTTTACAATCTCTAACTCACTTTTCTGCTGATCCTGCTCCGATGCTTTCTGTTTACTGAGTTCTAGCTTCTCACGAAGAGTCTTTGGTCGGATGAATTCCTTAAAGAGATCCAGCAGATTATGACTCTTAAGAAATTCTGTACATTGTTTGTACTTGTCCTTCCATTTTTGGAGTTCTCCGGTCAGTTCAGCAATCTTCTTTTCCTTGGAATCCAATGCCCGGCCATACTGCCTATTCAAATTTTCAAATGTGCCGGCAGCTCTGTATCTTGCAATCATCTAATCAAAGATTTTCTTTGGAATCTTTACCATAGGTTCTCCTCCAAAAATCGGAGTTGTCACAGTGGCCATTTCCCTGATTTCTGAGATTTCCTTATCTACCGGTTTGCCTGCATCCAAGATTTTATCGAGAGTCTTTGCCTTTACTTCAACTTTTTTCTCAGCTTCAGAAATTCGCTCATTGATTTCATGCAGCGTTTCCTGTTGCTTTGAAATCTCCGCATCGATATCAGCCATTGCTTCGGTAATTTCAATCTTCTCAGAGTTCAGAATCTCAATTTCTGCTTCTGTAGCTTCTTTCTCCCTCATGGCTTGTTTATATTCCGGGATGCTATAACTATCACAATCTACGCCGAGAATCTCCATCTCAATTCCTCTATCGTAACATAGTTCCATGAGATAGTTTCGCTCTCGTTCCTGCCAATGCATGGTCTCGTTATCTGTCTTGGCAACAGCCGGAGCGATTCCCATTTCCTGCAAAGCCTTCGTCAGGCTATTCCTCGTTTTTAGTCCGGTCTTATAACCATGAGCAACCGGAATATAATCCAGATGCAGATGAGGTGTTGCCTCATCCATATGAAAAACTGCATTGAATAGAATCAAATTAGGATTCCTTTCCTGAAATGTCCTAACATACTCATTCAGAACTTCCTTGGCCTGCTTTGCATCCTCTGACAGCACTCCATTCTCATCCAATACTCCAGTATCATCTTTCTTTCCAATCTGAACCAAGGTCTCGTAAAATTGTTTTTCTTTATTCCCGGAATTTTTTATCTTCGCCAGATAGTCATCAATCTTACGATCACTGCGCTTTTGCTTGGCATTATATTCTGCCACTGCCTGCCCAAAGATCTCTTCGTAAGCAGATTGCAATGACTGCTGAAGATAATACATATTCCAGGAGACTCAATCCTTATCTATATTACTGGCAATGAACTCTCTGTTGTTATGACGAAGACTTCCTTTGCCTTTTACAAAAGATAATGTTTTTGCCATTCATCCATACCTCCTTTTCTGCGCTTATCTTTTCCCGCCTAAGCGGGCCCGCCGCATACCGGCGGGGTTCTGTTACTCTTGAAAATCATGTACATTAGCACATGCGCGAAATTTGCAAGCACGAAGTGTCGGAAGTAACGTTTTATTAGTTTTGACACTGCGTATCAAAACATAAGTCGCTCTACCGAAGGTTGCCTTCAGCAGGACTCCTGCGGAGAGCTTCGATGCTATTGTTCATAATATTTCCGATTTCCTGAAGCTCCCACTGCTTCGGATTATCAGAATCTCGCCTCAACGCATCTCGGTAGATCATCCTGCTACAGACATAATCATCATGATAGCTATCGAGCCAGACCTGAATGATTCCGACATTTGTATCTTCCGGCATATGCTCTTTTTGCAATTTCTTAATATACTCAGCCGTTTTTCTGGAAAGCTTAAGTTTAAAGTCTTTATTCCTCCGATAGAAATCCATTATCTCAGCCCAGACCTGAATGATGTACTCTCTGGACTCTAGCTCATTCTCCAGAATGTGTTTTTCAGCCATTTCCATATTCACAGTGATGGGAGCAAATCTACGATTTCCGGTACGATCCAAGGGAAGAAAATCCAGCATATTGCTGGTTCCCACAAAAACGCATTGTCTTGGCCTGTCCTCAGGATGCACTTCATAAGGAATCTTATAATTGTCCTTTTGCTTGCTGAGGAAGGACTTGATCTCCTCCACAGTCTTTGCATTAACTGTAGCAAGCATCTCCGGCATTTCGATGATCCAGTGTCCTTGAAGCTTACGGTACACATTATCATCATCCAGCCTTCAAAGGTCGTCTGAAAACCATTCATCCTTGATTGCAAGGAGCCGGAAGAGTGTAGACTTTCCGGCTCCCTGACCTCCGATAAGGCATACCATAATTTCAAATTTGCATCCCGGATCATAGATTCTGTGAATCGCTGCCTGCATCAACAGTGTCATAATCTCTGTTTCGTACTCTGACTTTTCTACGCCAAGATACTTTGGCAGAAGATCTCCAACTCTGCTGATACCGTCCCACTTTAAATTCTCCAGATAATCCTTTATGGGATGAAAATGATTTTGGCTTGCAATGATATTCATTGCCTTTCAAATCATCTTGTAATTCTTCAATCCATAAGTTCGTTCCAGTAGCCAATCAATCTGATCAATATCTACATCGCGAATTCCACCGGTTGGCATATCCCACCCAAGATTTTTAATAATGTCCATCTTGTTTGTGAGATCGTTATGACAAATGGCTCCGGCAAGTGCCGGATCATACTGAAGTGCTGTCATACAGTTATCGATGCTTTGACAGATCTGACCCTTCTCGTTTGTCTGAAGCATGTTCTTAACATCTTCCGTAGTATAGAAAGGTCTTTCATTAAGCACTCTTGCTGTTTCTTCCCAGGATCGTTTCTCCTGCTCGCTTAACATTTGCGACAATACGGCTCACCTCCTTCCCATCTGTCAGAAAGAAGTCTCTGGCTTCCTCTTCCGAACCCATACAAAGGATATCCAACCAGTATCCGATGATCGCCTTAACATGCATCATATAGGCAAATCCATTTGATACATACACCACATGCGGATCTGCATTCATAAGATGCTCTTCGGACTGTTCAATCAACTGCTCACATTCCAGCAGTTCATCAATTTCTTTTCTCTTCCACTCCTGAAAGTGCCCCTTAATATCAGTGATTCTTGCACGGTCTGTACGCTGCCTCTCGATAACTTGTCTTTCCTGATCTGAAAGCCTATGGTCAGTTTCAACTCCTAGCGCAAAATCTTCGTTGATCTTACAGGCTGCTTCATATTGTCCAATGCCAAAGAACGCTGCAACATAACTAATCGCATCACCGTGCGCTTCGTATCCGAAGCAGTGATAATGATCAATATCAACCTTCATACTTGGATGCTTATCATCATGGAAGGGACAACATGCCATTCCATTCCTGTTCAACTTTAGACCATAATGCATTGCCACATCTTTTGCAGAAACGCGGGCCTTTACTTCTTCAAAAATATTCAAATAGTGTCCTCCTGAATTTCATTTTTTTGTTGTTTGTACCCAGGAGCTTTGATATACTGAACTTGCAAAATTTAGTAATCGAAAGCTCCTTACGGGCTTTTCACTTAAAATCCTCTGTTACCAGCAGAGGATTTTATCGTTTCATCAGTTTCAATAATTCCTGCAGAATCATCTGCAACTCTTCGGAATCATAGGCATCACCCCTTTCCATTTTTTCGTTGATATCTTCCAAAACCAATGCCAACCGGTCTGATTGATACATGCCGGCTACGATATTGATCTGTTGACCAAGAATGGCCGCCCTGTAATATTCCCCTTTTTGTATTCCGGCCACTTTGATGCGGGCTTCAACCAGCTTCTTTTCTTCATCGCTAAGCCAAAAGGCGATTGTATTATGGCGTTTTCTTGCTTTTCTCTCGCAAGGCATCTTCTTCACCTCGATTCACTTTTCCAAGAGCATCTGCAATCTTAAACTGTGCATCTGCCGATGGATGACAGTATGTTTCAATGGTTGTGGTCACTTTTTCATGACCCAGTCGCTTGGAAATTGCCAGAGGGCTGATTCCCATATCCACCAACAGGGATGCATGAGAATGTCTTAAACAATGCACCGTAATTTTCTTTACACCGGACAGTTCAATCCCTCGTTCCATCTCATGCTCAAAGAACCGCTTGGTCCTTTCAGGAAAAAGTCTTGATCCGGGCCTTGGCTTATACAAACAGGCCATATATTCCTGCAAAGCCAGTGCGAGTTCATCGTGTATCGTGATCTGTCGGATTGAGTTCTCCGTCTTGGGTGTAGAAATGATGCCTTTTTGTTTCAGCCTTGTATAAGATTCATCGATTGTAATTACTTTGTTTTCCAAATCGATATCTTCTACCTTCAGGGCCAGTAATTCTCCTACACGGATTCCGGTCCAAAAGAGAATCTGAAAGCCAATCCACGACTCATGCTTATCACTGACGGCATCCAGGAATTGTCTGAATTCCTCTAGTGTCCAATAAGGTCTTTCATCTGCTCGCCCCTTTCCCATACTTCCTGCTTTCTTACATGGATTCGATTTGAAATCATAGAAGCTAACTACATAATTCAATATTGCGGAGAGCTGATTATTGATGGTTCTCAGATACGTTGGCTTGAATCCCATTCCCATCATTTCACCTTGCCACTTTCGAATCTTTGCCGGAGTAATTTCATTGATCGGAGTAGTTCCGAAATACGGAAGGATTTTCTGATTCATCAGGTATTCCTTGTTATCCATCGTTGTTTCTTTCAGTCGCTTACTCATATCCGTTTTGTAGATATCCCAGAAATCCGAGAGCGTCATACTTGGATCCGATGCCTGCTGTAACAGGAAATGACTCAGCCAGTCTTCTGCTTCTTTCTTGGTTCGAAAACCTCTCTTAGAAGATTTCCTTTTGGTTCCGGTCCAATCCGTATATCTGAACTGTATATACCAGGTTCCGTTGGAATCTCTTTTTGCACTATTTGCCATTATGCTATTGCCACCTCCCTGTGTGAGCTTCCGAAATACTTCTCATCAAAGTAATCCTTAGGGATCTTGCCATCCACTACCAGATATCCCTGCTTTGCCAGTTCCTGGTTCATCTGTTTCACGATGGTGTAGCTCTTAGTTCTTCCAACGCCGATCATCTTTGAAACTTCCGACGCCTTGTAATAAAGTTTTTCATCCATACTTTTCGTTCCTTTCTTTTTTCATTTTTGTAAGTTTCTTTACCAACAGCCGATCTGATAGCTGGATCACCATCACACATACGTCGCTTTCCGTATCTCCGAGAATTAGTTCCCCCAAGCTTTCCCCATTACGTGCGACGGTTTTTCACCGTTCAAGTTGTGGCTGGGAAGGAGTATCATTTGTGGCCGTTACTGCGATTGAAGGTTCCATACCTTCATTTGGGAATTGTCCTTTTACCGCTCCATCATTTTTGATATCATCGCGAGAATCCGTATCGCTGCTAGCCTCCGTAACCGACTGCGTCTTATTCAATTTTCAAGGTTCATTCAAATCCGGCTGAGGATTCGTTATTCAAGCCGTATTATTTGATACGTGTCAATATCTTTTGATTGCATTTTCGTATCAAAAGATATAAAATTAGTTCAAAAGATACGCAAGGTTCAACTATGCCTATCATGTACATCGAAAGGAGCGTGTTTCCATGACTATTGGAGAAAACATTCGTCGAATCCGTAAAGAACGCGGACTCACATTAAAACAGCTCGGTGATGAAGTTGGTGTCAGCGAGGCTTATATTCGTGCTTACGAAACCGGAAGGAGAAACCCTAAGCAGCAATCTCTCGAAGCACTTGCCAAGGCTCTGCATGTAAATGTAGAGGCACTAACCGGTGCTGATTTTGATGGCGTGAAAGCAATGCATAAGCTTTTTCAGGTTTTCAGACAATATAGTGGGGAGCTTGTAGAGTACAAAGATAAAGATGGCAATGATCAGATTGCCGTCGGTTTCGGAAGTCTCATGCTTATGAGTTCCTGGTTTGATCGATATGAGAAATATCAGGACGATATTAAAAAATGCGAAATGATAAAAGATGTAACAGAAAGAGCAAATGCTCTTCTGAAAGCGGAAGAAGATTTTAATCTCTGGATGGATATCTATCCGGAATCCGAACCCTGGAGAGAAAAACTCCAAATGTAGAAACAGCATGACCAATTCATGGATCAGATTGGCCTGAATCCTAAAAATCAGGATTAAATTACCGGGTCAAATTTCAACAGAATAAAAATCTGTACTCAAATTGTACTCAGCGCAAAATATAAAATCCCTGCAAACCGCTTAAATAAACGGTTTGCAGGGATTTGATGTTTTATTCCCATTCAATCGTCCCTGGTGGTTTGCTTGTGATATCATATAGCACCCTGTTGACTCCCGGAACCTCATTGCAGATCCTTGAGGCAGCTCTCTGCAGGACTTCAGGCGGCATACGATACCAATCTGCGGTCATGGCGTCCTCACTGGTCACGGCTCTCAAGGAACAGACTTCACGATAGGTCCGATGATCACCCTGCACGCCTACGCTTTTAACAGGAAGCAGACAAGCAAGTGCCTGCCAAATATCATTGTACAAGCCGGCTTTTCTTATTTCCTCAATGAAAATTGCATCAACTTCACGCAAGGTATCAAGCCGCTCCTTGGTACATTCCCCAACACAGCGAACCCCTAAGCCAGGCCCGGGGAAAGGATGACGTGAAACCATTTCCTCCGGTAGGCCAAGTTCTCTCCCTAGCTGTCGCACCTCATCTTTGAACAAAGACTTGAGTGGTTCCAAAAGTTCCCATTTGAGATCCTTCGGAAGTCCTCCGACATTATGATGACTCTTGATGGTCGAAGAGGGACCACCGAAAGCACTCTTTGATTCGATGACATCAGGATACAGTGTTCCCTGGGCAAGGAATGAAATATTCCCAGCTTTCCTTGCCTCCTTGTAGAAGGTATCAACAAAAAGCTTACCGATGATCTTACGCTTTGCCTCTGGCTCCGTAATGCCCTTCAATGCTGTAAGGAAATCATCCTCTGCATCCGCATACTGTAGTCTTATCGCATAATGATCACGGAAAATTTTCTGAACCATTTCAGCTTCGCCTTTGCGTAGCAACCCATTGTTTACAAATACGCAGACAAGCCTGTCACCTATTGCACGGTGTATCAGCACAGCAGCAACAGAAGAGTCTACACCTCCGGACAAACCACACAGGACCTGACGGTCCCCTACCCGTTCCTTGATTTCCTTCACCGCATCATCAATAAATGACCCCATGCTCCAAGTAGGCTTACAACCACAGATATTCAGGACAAAATTAGCAAGTATCTTGTTTCCTTCTACCGTATGGACGACTTCAGGATGGAACTGGACTCCATAGAACTTGCGCTCTTTATCCTGTACTGCTGTATATCGGCAATTAGGGGTACTGGCACAGACCGTGAACCCCGGTGCCGGACACGAAACAGAATCGCCATGGCTCATCCAAATCTGGCTGCCTTCTTCCACTCCCTCAAAAAGCTGCGAAGAAGCTGTTATATGCAGTTTTGCAAATCCATATTCTTTCTTTTCAGGACAATTTACCTTTCCGCCGTTCTGGATAGTCATGGCCTGCAGCCCGTAGCAGATTCCAAGGATAGGGATGCCCAAGGCATAGACTCCTGCATCCGGCCGGGGAGATCCAGCATCTCCGACACTCGCAGGTCCTCCGGAAAAGATGATGCCCCTAGGATGAAGCTTTTCAATCTCTTCTATACTGCTGCCAAATGGAAGGATCTGGCTATAGACATGGTGCTCCCGTACCCGTCTGGCTATCAGTTGGGAATATTGGGCACCGAAATCAAGTACCACAATCATGTCATTTTGGTTCTGTTTCATTAAAAGCTCCTTGCATCATGATAATCCTTGCCCACAAAAATTCTAAAGCAACTGTTTGACAGGTGGATATGCCTTGATCACGGCCTTGGACAACAAAAGTCCAAGGACTCCTCCTACGGCTGCCTGTCCGATATTTCCAGGAATTTCTGTGGCAGCAGCTTCAAAAGTCGTCATAAAGATACCGGAACAGGCAAAATATCCTCCTGCTACGATCAACACGGCACTTATGATGCCGAATACCTGCCGAATCATTCCACCCTTCCGTACAAGCAGCGCCACACACAGCCCTTCGAGTCCATGGACACAGAAGGAAATAGGTGCCCATTGAGGATAAGAAGATATGATATCGGCTACAGCAGTACCGATACCGCCGGCCAAAAAGGCAACAAAGGGATTGAAAGTAAAAGCAACAAAGCAAATAGCTACATCACCAAGATTCAGATACCTTTGCCAGGTGTGGGAATCCTGACTACCAACGTAAAGACTGCTACAACCGCAGTCAACACTGCAATCGTTGCAATACCTAACGAACTATGCATCCTGGAATTTTTCATCGAGAAGCCTCCGATTCATGACTTGAATAATAGACACACAATAGCAAATATCAGGACTATGAGCAAGGATGATCCGAAGGCATGCCGATAGCTATCAAGACTATGGAAAGAAGAACGCTTTGCTGCCCTTCCGAATCCTCTAGCCTCCAATCCCATGGCCAAAGTCGGAATGGAACGTAGTGAAACGACCATGGCACTTGTCAGTGTCGGGAGAAAATCCCTGAACCGATGTTTCTTACGAGGAGCATCAGCTGCACGTCTGAGTTTATGGGAATCCTGAATCTGAAGAAATGCATCTGCTATGGCAGGTATGGACCTGAATACCAAGCTTATCGTCAGACACACAGAAAAAGGAATCCTGAAGAATTGCAATGCAAGCATAAAATCATACATTTTCGTTGTTGCCAGCAATAGTGTGCAGACATAAGCAAGGCTGATGAATCTCAAGTCTATCAGTGCAACCTGCAGAAGGCCTTCCCGTGTAGCCAACGTAAAGCCAAAAACTGAAAACATGGGTGTCCCATCACTATGGTACATGGGCAGGAACAGCAACATGATGACAAGCATCGGCAGCAATGTGAGAAAAACATTGAAAGTAGGCTTTTTCCCGACAGATAGCAATGAAGCAACCACTAGTATTGCGGCCATACAGGTTACCCCTGACAACCGTACCGGCAAGAACACAAAGATTGAACATAGCAACGTGGCAATGACCTTGCTTCGTGGATCAAGCTTATATAGGAGACCTTTTCCTCTGACATACATGACAGTATTCAAGGAATCGCCTCCAATGTTCCATGGGAAAACACATATGTCCTGACAGCAAGGCTACGGGCAAAGGCTCGGTCATGGGTCACGACTATAATGCCGGCACCGGTAGCAGACAGCCTTCCCAGTACGGCATATGCCGCTTCATAAGAAAGAGAGCCTTCCAGCTCATCAAGGATAAAAAAATCACGGCATAGGCCTTGGTACACTGCAGCCTGAAGCAATTTACGGTCAGGGAAACTCATAGTCGAAGGTGTCTCAGAAGCTTGAAGATGATAAAGGCTGCAGCATTGGCTGACAAGTTCATCGACATCATCCCTATCCATCCCTGTATGCAACGGTCCCCAAGCAATTTCCTCACGGACCGTAGGTAAGAATATCTGAAAATCAGGATTCTGGAAAAGATAACCGACTTTAGCCTGCAAATGGAAAGCATCAACGGAATGCCCATCAAAGCAAATCTGTCCACATTCAAAACCATCAAGGCCACAAAGGATCCTGGCCAATGAACTTTTTCCAGAACCATTTGCTCCCATCAACCGTACTATTTCTCCTTTTCTTACCCTGAAATCACTGACATCCAAACGAAAGGACCTATCACCCCCATCACCTCTGCGCTTCCTTATGGCAGACAAGCCATGGACTGAAAGCTCATGAACATCCTCAGTATGTAGGCTGGCAAGCAGATGATAACCGGACAGTGCCTGTTTCTGATCTTCAAACTTATGCATGTACCCGGTTCCTTCTCCATGGGTAAAACGACTCTCCGCTTCCTGCTGGGTACAGGCTTGTAGTCTTCCTTCTTCCATAATGTAAATCTTATCAAATTTATCTATAAACTGTGGCAGGAACCTGGCAGAAAGGCAAAGTATCGATTTGGATGAAGCCGCAATCCGTTCTGCAAGCGCACTTCTCCAAGTATCATCAAGGTCATCGAAAGCTTCATCCAGCACAAGACCTGCAGGATCTATTGCATCTGCTATGGCAAGACTCAGCCGTTTCTTTTCTCCACCAGAAAGCTCAAATGGACTGACTTTCGCATAGCCTTCCATATCCCATGCTTCCAAAGCCTGCCTCACACGTTTGATCATCTGGGATCTTTCAAGTCCAAAGGATTCAAGGGGAAAAGCCACCTCATCCTCAACAGAAGTCGAAACAAACATGCCACTTGGATCCGGTGATACATAGCAAGCCTCAGGCAACAGGTCATACGGCTGTACATCATCTATATTATGACCTCTCAGCACCACGGTACCAGACAACTGCCCGCTATAGAACTTGGGAATGAAGCCTAGACATGCCAAGGAAAATGTCGTCTTGCCACTATCAGGGGTGGCAAGCACAAGTGCATGTTCGCCTTCTTCAAGAATGAGATCAAGGCCCCTAAGTACCGGGACATTCGTTTCATCGGTCCAGCTATGGTACGTAAAGGAAAGACCAGAAACTGTAAGAAACGGCATATCCACAGCCTCAGTTCCTCGGCTTTGGCAAAGAATAGAATGCCGTTTCCATATCCGATACGATTTTCTGGTAGGTTGCCTTCTGTCCTTCACGGTCCAAACCTTTCGTTTCTATGGGCGGAAGCACTTTTACATATACATCATTACGATGCCAGCCTTTCTTATCCTCAAGACACTGGCGGCTACCACGTACCACCAAAGGTACAATGGTACTCTCTGCCCGGAATGGCATCTTGAAGCTTCCTTCTTTCATGACCCCGAAGCTGCCATCCTTGCTCCGTGTCCCGGAAGGGAAGATAATGACAGGCTGGCCGCTTTTCAATGTAGAGACGCCTTGCTGTATTGCCTTGATCGAAGAGCGCATGTTGCTACGTTCAATCAGGATTGTATGAGCTCCGCGGGTCAGACTGGCAATAAACGGAATACGGGCTATCTCTGCTTTGGCAATCGGAATCATCTTGAGATGCATCGGACCTACATAGGTAATGAATTCGATGATTGACTCATGGTTGGATACGTAACAGATGTTGGCAGTTCCTTCTTTCGGCAGATGTTCCTTGCCTTCAACATGTACTTTTATCCACAGGAGAAAACAGACGAAGTTACCCATCAGAGGAATTGATTTCCAAAACATTTTAAAGGAAGCATCATCCTTGTGAAAAAGCCGCAATATCCACGCTGGAAAAATGCAGAACAACGATTCAAGCAAAACACCACAAAGGAAGATAATTCCCCCGAACAGGTAATTGAAGAACTTAAGCATACTACACCTCCCAGTCGTCAACCTAGTCACATACTATAGCTATCGTTCTTCAATTTTTCAACAGGACAGCCACATCAAATAGTATAGCTGTCCTCACAACTCACCTATCGTCCGAAAATCCTGGCAAAAAGTCCTTTTTTCTGCGAATGGGATTGGGAAACAGGAACTTTTGCCGGTACAGCAGCCTTACTACCAGCAGGAGCCTTCTTTCGGACAGGAGCTTTTGTATTGCGAACATTGCCATGGGCACTCTTCTGAGTACCGGACGACTTTGGCTTTCTTTCAGGACGTCGGGCCTTTCCGACAGGGGCAGCAGTTTCCTGGTCCTGACAAAGCCTTTGGCCTTCCTGAAGAGGAGCTTTGCCTTTTACTCGGTTGCCGTCAGTATGTGAAAAAGATCCGCCTTCCTTGACATATTGCCTTTTATAATAATCAAGACGTTCTTCCAATGACATTGACTGAATCTTCTTATAGTCTTCCTTGCCTGGCGCCGAGTAAGGACGCTGCTGCTGCGGACGTGTCGGCCGCTTAGATGTTGCGGTAGCACCGGCGTGGGCAGCATGATCCTTGTCATGGGAATGTCCATTCCTTCCGGTCCTACGGACTGAAGCAGACCGATTTCTCTTATGGGCAGATCCTCTGCCATCACCTTTGCGACGGTCATGGTTGCCATGTGACGCATATTCCCTTTCAGAAACCAGATCACGGAATGAATACCCTTTACTCTTATCCTCTACTTCAGGAAGGGACCCTTCTTCCGGCCAAATTACGGGAATCTTCATATGGATATAATTTTCAATCGGCTCAAGTCCATAGATATACTGCTCACAGGCCAACGTCACAGCCTTGCCTGTATTGCCAGCCCTTGCGGTACGTCCGATACGATGTACATAGTTTTCAAAGTCTTCAGGAATATCGTAGTTGACGACCAATTCCAAATCATCAATCTGCAATCCCCTGGCAGCGACATCGGTAGCAACCAAAAATTTCAGTTTGCCTTCCTTCATCTTGTCAAGCGTAGCCAGACGTTTTGATTGCGGCATATCACCCATCAGATATTTGGCAAGAAATCCGTTGAGTGTAAGCCTCTTGGCTACTTCTACGGCCATTGCCTTGGTATTGGTAAAAATCAATGCATTTTCAGGATGATATTTTGTCATCAGCTGAAGAAATAGCTGAAATTTGTCACTCTTTGCCACATGGTAGAGTTCCTGTGTAATCTTATCAACACAGATTTCTTCCGGTTCTATCTCGATTTCTTCAGCCTCATTCATATAGGACCAAGCCAGATTCCTTACCCTGGTACTGAGCGTTGCAGAAAAAAGCATGGTCTGGCGATCCTTGCATGGCCTGAGCTTGGCAAACATTTCCTGTACATCAGGATAGAATCCCATGTCAAACATCCTATCAGCCTCATCCAGTACAAAGATATCAAACAGACGAAAATCAATCTTTCCGCTTTTCTGAAAATCAAGCAACCTACCTGGAGTACCGACATAAATATCACAGCCCTGCTGTAATATCTGCTTTTGTTCTTCGTACCCTACTCCGCCATAGAAGCACCCGACTACCAAGGATTCAAAACCAGACCCTAAAAGCTTGACATCTTTTTCAATCTGTACAGCCAGTTCCCTTGTAGGAGCAACGACCAAAGCACAGGTTTTAGGTTTCCCTTGTTTTTCAGCCAATGCAAAGCGTTGTAGGATAGTCAGGGCATATACTGCCGTTTTTCCGGATCCTGTCTTTGACTGAACCATCAGATCCTTTCCTGCCAAGCTGACAGGTAATACCTTTTCCTGCACTTCAGTACAGGTTTCAAAGCCCGCGGCTTCGACGCCTTTCAATACTATTTTTTCGAAAGGCAATTCTGTAAATTTCATATATTACAACCTTGATTGGAATTAATTTCTCAACAAAATCAAACAAACAGCATTTTTCTTTTTCCAAGATACATCAAATCAAAGCAAAAGGCAACGGGCATCAAGCCAAGGTAAATCTCAACACCTGTCCTGTTTTTCCCAAACTCGGATCCTTTCCATTATGGCTAAAGTCCTGTCATGGTTACAGGAAAAAACTTTCTTATCGACATGGGCTACAGGCATAGCTGCCATACTGGTCGAACTGATGAATACCTCATCATAGATACCTGCAAGCACATCATTAAGAAGCGGAGCTTCATAGATGACATCCATCTTCATCTCTGAAGCAGCCTTTGCCACCCTCATCCGGGTAATCCCGCTAAGAACAAGTTCATCAGGGGCTGTATATAGCCGGCCATCCCTGAATCCGAAGAAATTGCTCCTTGTTCCTTCAAGAATCCTGCCATGGCGATCCACCAGCACTGCTTCAAAGTCACCTTTTGCCTTTGCTTTTTCCAAGGCAATATAACTCATCAGCAGGTTACTTGTCTTAAGTGTAGGGAAAAGCCGTTCCCCACTGTAGCTGGAAAGACCTATGCCGTCGACATAGTAAGATTTCGGGTACGTAAGCAAAGGAGAATCGGTAATGAAACAAATCGGTTCCTGTCCACCTATGATAAGTATCCGCAGAGTACAATCCACGATACCCTCTGCAACAATCAACATATCAATCCATTCTGCAAGTGTCTTGTCATCAAACTCATAGGCAAGCCCGATACCTGCCGCTGAAGCAGCAAGCCTGGCAAGATGGTCTGCAAGAAAGACAGGTTTGCCACCCAAGACACGCAGGCTTTCATACACCGAAAAACTATACTGTACAGGCCTCGAAGTAACGCTGACGACCGCAGCATTGACATCTATCAGTTGTCCATTCCTAATTGCCTTAGCACCTATCATATTGAATCCTCCGTCCCCAGGTCAGGATAACGCAGCAGTTCCCTGGGTTTGCTGCCGTTTGCCGGCCCTACGATACCCTGGGCTTCCATCATCTCCACCAATCTGGCGGCTCTGTTATACCCAATCTTGAGCCGTCTTTGCAAGAAGGAGGCAGACGCTCCCTGTCTTTCTACGACAATCTTGAGAGCCGCATCCCACAATGCATCATCCGTATCGGAATCTTCGCCGTTGCCATAAGAAACATCGGAAGTATCATCGTCATCTTCAAAATAAGCCTCGTCAATATAATCAGGCTCACCTTGTTGCTTGGCAAAACTGACAATAGCCTCCACTTCCTCATCGCTCAGGAACACGCCTTGCATCCTAGTCACCGGCTTACCATTCTCACTGAAAAGCATATCACCTTTCCCTAGCAGGTTTTCTGCACCTGCAGTTCCCAGTATAGTCCTGGAATCCTGTACGCTGGTAACAGCAAAGGCAATTCGTGAAGGAAGATTGTTCTTGATGACACCGGTGATGATATCAACACTCGGCCGTTGCGTTGCAAAAACCAAGTGAATGCCTACGGCACGCCCCATTGCTGTCAGTTGAGAGATCTTGTCGTCAAGATCTTTGCCAGCCGTACTCATCAGATTGGCAAATTCATCGATGATGACCACGATGTATGGCAATTCTTCCCTTGCAATATGACTTGCATGAATCTTTTTGTTAAATCCCTTGATGTTCCTTACCCCCATCTTGGAAAGCATCTTGTTTCTGCGTTGCATTTCCTCAATACAGAAATCCAGGGCTTTGAGAGCCCTTTTTGTCTCGCTGATCACAGGAGTCAGCAAATGAGGGATTCCATCGTAGACAGTCAACTCAACGACCTTCGGGTCAACCATAATCAAGCGGACCTGTTTCGGGCTCTTCGTATAGAGTATGGAACAAATAAGACTGTTGATACAGACACTCTTGCCTGAACCGGTAGATCCGGCAATAAGCATATGGGGAGCCGTAGCAACATCAAAGCATCTTCTGGCTCCTTTCAGTGTCTTGCCCATAGCCATCGGTACGGCCATCTGTGTTTCTTCTATTTCACTGAGGATTTCCTTGAAACCGACCGTCTGACGTACATCATTGGGAATTTCCACGCCGACTGCAGATTCGCCTGGAATAGGTGCCAAGATCCTGACCTTCTTTGCCTCTAGGTTCATGGCAATGTTGTCAGCCAATCCGTTTATCGCGCTGACCCTTATCTTCGGTTCTGGTACGATTTCAAACATCGTGATAGTAGGTCCCTTGATAATTTGGCGCAAAGTAACAAAATACTTGAACTGTGACAAGGTGTCCACAAGAATCCTGCCTTTCACTTTGGTCCTTTCATCAATTTCACTATCCAAGGCAGGATATTCTCTCAAAAGGCTACGTGGCGGAAATTTATAGGCAAATCGTTCAGGATGCAAAAAATTCCCATAACTGCCGCTTTCCCTGCTGCTCAGACAGCCGATCGATGATACAAGATCTTCATCGTCATCATCATCCAAAACTGCAGGGGCTGTTCCCTCATCGACCAATTCTCCCCCACCGACACCTTTTGCCGTACTTTGGGACAACATATCTTTCACCGACGTAGAAGGAGCATCATATGAAACAGAAGCAGCACCATTGCTAGGCAATTGGGAAGAAAGGACAGTTTCTGCAGAAGGATGTATCATAGATTCTTCTACAGCCGAAGATCCATCGGGAATCTGATAGCTCCCAGAAGGGACACCTCCGGCAGTTGCTGCCGCATCGGGAACATGGGTATCGTCAGCAGGTAAAGGTTCTGCAGGGAAATCAGACCTTGATTTTCTTATGTGCTTCAGTTGCTCTTGCCAAATGACCGGCTTTCATGATTGCAGCAAGTCCATCCTCGGATTTTTTATCAGAATCAGAGGAATCTGCATGGCGTATCGTCTCTCCTCCCAAGAACAGACGTTCAGTAAGCTCATGGGCAGAATCAACTTCCTGCTCAGTAGGATCTTTATATTTATAAGGAGATGAGAGGGAATCGACAGTAAGATCCTCTTTTTTCCTCGCCAATGGCGATGGAGATTGAAATATCGTCTCCTCTTTGTTTTTCTGTATCCTTGCAGTAGCCTTGGCAAGCAGGCTGCCAGCAGTTGCCGTATCGGTATGTAAAGGATTCTGGATAGTTTTTTTCTTTGACTGTTCCATGGTCATCTTCTCGTTCAGAAGCTGCTGTTCGACTTTCCTCTTGGCTTCTTCCAAGGTCGCAAGAGAAACAAGCTGTGCTCCCCCGTTGGAAGGGACACCTACAGTGGGTCGTCTGATAGCTGCAGAAACAGGACATTCCTTAGTTTTTTCAGATACATCGATAGATGCATGGGTCAGTCGCGCATCATCAGTAGCATCAGGGAAAGATATAGCGGATTTTTTCCGATTGTCCTTTCCGAGAAAAGTAAGGTCAGGAACGTCAGTAGGAAGGGGTACCCCAAAACTACCGGTCGGGCCTGTTGCAGTATGATGCTCAGAAATCGGGACTTCATGGACCGTTGGATGAGCAGCCGGACTTTCAGTAGCTTTCTGCTTCTGCCTATCAAGCTTTTTCAGCATCTTTTCCTTATGACGCCGATCAAGTTTGTCACAAAGGAAAACAAACAGGGCCAGCAGAAAGATTTCCACAATAATCGCAAGTAAGAGATAATAGACAACTGTCTCCTTTCCGATACCGACCGAGGACAACCATGAAAAGAAAACAGATGGCCTATATTGCCCAATACCGACAGAAATCAAAAGGAACAGCGTCGCACTCAGCAAAAGGAACATGAACGTCCTCAGGTACGACCAAGGACGACCACGGCGGTTACGGAATATTTCCACAGAGACAATAAGTATGATGACTGCAGTAGGGAACAAACCAAGGGCAGAAGTAGACGAAAAACTCAGATAAGGTAGTGCCATGCGGGTGAGCTGGCTTGCAATCGGCATCAGGCTCACAGGAGCCTCCAGAGACACGACTATAGTAGCAGTGCCAAGGACAATGCCAAACAGCAGAAGTATCAATCCTATCATAAAAGAAAATTTTCCGTATCTGACAGGCTGCTTCTGAATTTTTTCAGCTCCCTGTTTCCTGTCAGCATCCTTTTTTTCTTTCTGGATATCTTTTGTTTTTATATGATCACCTGTATGTTTTTTCACTATTTTCTCTCATTATAACAAATATCATGGACATCAGATTGTTTTCCAACATAAGATACCCTTTTGAGTATAGCATAAATATTGAAAACATTCTTGCCAAATAAAGAAAAACAAGTTTCTTTACAAACATAATTCAAAGAAGTTCAATAACCCTCTGCCAAGCAAAACACAAAAACGTCTACCACGTATCAATGTAATTTCTGTTTTGTAAGGACGCAAAGCCTTCTTTCTGCCTCAAGATACGGAACAGACAGTTTTTCCACGCTGCAATTCCATTTCCCAGCACACTTCAGATCAATATCATGGAGCTCTTGGTCAAGTGTATCTGCCTTCCCCTTGTAGGCACAGACTACCGAATTCTCATCAGTTATAGCATCGATGTCATCAAGGATGGCTACAAGCGGATGGAAAGCTCTGAATGTTACAATGTCAAAACGAGATTTCAATTGTTTCAGATCATGAGGAAAAATCTCAACATGTCCCCGCAAGCCAAGCAAGACAAGTTCATTTTCCAAGAAACCAACCCTTCTGCCCATGCGTTCTACCAATGTAAAATGGTTATCAGGGAAAACAATTGCAAGCGGAATACCTGGTAATCCAGCACCACTGCCGACATCACAGAAAGTAGCTGCCGGCCGAGCTTTTATCAACGTGGTAAATTGGTGATAGGCAGCCAAACTGTCCACGACATGCCGTATGATCAGATCATCACCACTTGCACCTACAAGTTTATAGACAGGATTAAAAAGTTCAATTTCAGCAACATAACGAAGCAATTTGTCTATTTGCTCATCACTAAGATCTATGTCGAGTTGCAATAGGCAGTCACGCAGCAAAGCTTCCCGACCATTGCTACTTTTCATTGCGTCTCTCCTTTACATAGACCATAAGGATGGCTATATCGCTTGTTCTCAGGCCACTGATACGATTTGCCTGGCCAAGGCTTACAGGCCGAATCAATTTGAGTTTTTCCCTGCCCTCAGCACTAAGCCCTTGGACTTTGTCATAGTCAAAGCCAGCAGGAATATGGATATGTTCCATTGAATTGAAGCGATTGACTTCAAGTTGCTGACGAGCCACATACCCCTCATACTTGACATCCAACTGCACCTTATCCTTTATCTGTCGGGGATAGGATGCAAGTTCTGGGATGGATTGTTGGAGTATATCGATAGTCACTTCCGGCATCTTCAGAGCATGCAGGGCATTTTTCCCATCGTAGGAATGCTGATGTATCAACTCCCTTACAGTTTCACACTGTCTTATTTTTTCCTGGAGCCTCTCCATCTTTTCCTTTGGCTGAAGTCCGATTCCATAACCGATGGGAGTCAGACGCTGGTCACAGGAATCATGCCGCATATTGAGCCTGTATTCTGCCCTGGAAGTAAACATCCTATACGGTTCCTTCGTTCCCTTTGTTACAAGGTCATCGATAAGGACTCCTGTATAACTCTCAGCTCTGGAAAGGATTATCGGCTCTTCTCCCTTCAGTTTCTGGGCTGCGTTGATCCCTGCCATAAGTCCCTGGCAACCAGCTTCCTCATATCCGCTGGTACCATTGGTCTGGCCTGCAATAAACAGTCCTTCCAACCGTTTTGTTTCCAATGAAGGCAACAGTTGCTGAGGATTGAGATAGTCATATTCGACAGCATACGCCGGTCTGGTAATCTGGGCATGGCGAAGCCCGGGAAGCGTACGCATGAACTTTTCATAGACGTCCTCAGGCAAAGAGGAAGAAAGACCGTTCAGGTACATTTCTTCGGTGCCAAGACCTTCCGGCTCAATGAAAATCTGATGCCGATCACGATCAGGGAAACGGACGACCTTATCTTCTATGGATGGACAATACCTGGGACCTTTCCCTGTTATTTTTCCTCCATACAGCGGTGATTTGTCGATATTGGCTCGAATGATGGCATGCGTAGTTTCGTTGGTCCATGTAATATAACAAGGGACTGAAACCCTATTGACGGTATCATAATCGAAAGAAAAAGGTTGCATCGGGTCATCGCCAGGCTGTATCTCAAGCTCCTCAAAATCCAAAGTAGACTTGCGCACTCTGGCAGGAGTTCCTGTTTTCAACCGTCCTACATCAAATCCCATCTTCCGCAGGTTAGTACCAAGTCCTATTGCAGCAACCTCTCCAAGCCGACCGCATGGAGCATCATAACTACCGATGAAAATACGGCCTTCCATGAAAGTACCCGTAGTAAGCACAACGACCTTGCAGCTGATCCTATGCCCCCGTTGGGTAACAACTGCGATGATTTTGTTCTCTTCAGAAATGAAATCAACGACAGTATCCATGAACAGCGACAGATGTGTCTGATGCTCAAGTGTTTCTTTTGCAAGCCGGGAATAGGTAAACTTGTCAGCTTGGGCTCTTGGCGCTTGGACAGCAGGCCCCCGACTACGGTTGAGTATCCTGTATTGTATCATAGACTTGTCTATGAGATGTCCCATCTCACCGCCAAGAGCATCAATCTCCCGGACAATATTGCCTTTGGCAAGTCCGCCGATAGCAGGGTTGCAGGAAAGTCTGCCGATGGCATCCAGACTCTGGGTAATCATCAACGTCTCAAATCCCATGCGGCTTACTGCAAGTGCCGCTTCTATCCCTGCATGGCCTCCTCCGACCACGATTGCATCATAATCTCGCATATTTCACCTATTTTCCTACACAGAATCCACTGAATATCTGATGCAGTATATCATCACTGGTTACTTCCCCGGTAAGGGAACCTAAGGCTGCAAGAGCTCGGTTAAGCTCAAGGGCAACTACATCCAAAGACATTTTTTCTGCATCCAATGCTGCATCAATTGCCTCACGGGCTTCCGTCAGCTGGCGTAACTGCCTATCTGACTCAATGACCAAAGCTGCATCGTCCGGTTCAGGAAGGCCTGCCGTAAGATGTTGATAAAGTTCGTCAAGCAAATCCTTTATGCCATCTCCTGTCAGACAGCTTATACATAGGCCATCCTTCGGCATCAAGTCCTTCTTCGTAAAGACCCTGATGCACCTGACATCCGAAAGCAAAGCAGTTTCCGGCATAGTTTCAGAAGTACCGTCAACAAGGTAAATGATTACATCTGCTTCTTCGAGCAACTGCCTTGTCCTTCTTATCCCTTCGCTTTCCACTTCATCAGCATTTTCCCTCAAACCCGCGGTATCATAAAGAAGGATCGGGATCCCTTGCAGTGAAGTCTGTGCTTCAAGATAATCACGGGTAGTCCCCTTTATCGGAGAAACGATAGCCCGTTGTTGCTTGAGCAACAGATTGAACAAGGAGCTCTTTCCTGCATTGGTATTACCTGCAAGAACAACTTTTGCTCCTTGCCCATATAGTCTTCCCATACCATAGGTCAAAACAAGAGACTGTATACCCTCACGAATCTGATTCAGCTTTTCTCTAGGGAAGCTGAAGTCATCTATTTCATCCTCTGCATAGTCAAGCTGGATTTCGATTGACGCCTGAACGGAAAGAAGCTGCTGTTTCAGCTGTTCTATCCGATTCCTCAGGTTACCGCCAAGCCTTCCCAGTGCCAGACTACGTTCTCTTTGGCTTTGACTTGCCACCAATTCCTGTACAGCCTCGGCTTGTGTAAGATCCATGCTGCCGGCAAGAAATGCACGTAGGGTAAATTCACCACCTTGTGCAGCCCTCATGCCAAGTTTTCCCAACAGTGAAAGTATCCTGCTGATTACAGCCGTTGACCCATGACAGGTAATTTCGAGAGCTTCTTCCTTGGTATATCCATGGCCTTCCCTACTCACAGAAAGTACCACTTCATCAATTTTTTCATCTTTGTCAACAAGGTACCCATGCACCTGCGTGGCATTCAGAGCCTTTTTCAAAGTTTCAGGCCGTGAAAACACCTGTGCCAGCATAGAAATGCACCCTTTGCCGCTGATCCTGATGATGGCAAGGGCACTTTGTTGCCATCCAGTGGCAAGTGCATAGATAATATCGCCTGTACTATATTCGTCCATGGCGCGAATTATAAGTTAAGAGCACAAAAAGAGCAACAATCAGACTGCTTTCCTGCAGCCCCCTCTGTTATTTTTTCCGATATACAGATATTATCTGTCGATATGGAAAAAACGGATATGAAAACTGTGTCCAGAGCCCGCAGCAACCTGTACACTTCAATAAGGAATTTCTTCAATGACAAGGATTACCTGGAAGTCGACACCCCGACCTTGTCCGGTGATCTTATACCAGAACCAACGATTGAAAATTTTGCCACGCAGTTCTCCTCTCTCTTCGAGGGAAGCAGAGAACTTTACCTTATTCCCTCTCCAGAAATATTCATGAAAAAACTGATTGCACAGGGTTCAGGTTCCATATATCAGTTCTCCCATTGCTTCAGGAACAGTGAACAACTCGGCAGGGAACATAACATCGAATTTTCGATGCTTGAATACTACAGTGTCGGAATGGATGAACAGGATTCCATTTCCCTGACAGAGGAACTGCTTGCAAAGACTCATCTTCCCCAGGCACCGGAATATACACTGCCTCCTTTTCGGCATCTCACCATGGAAGAAGCCATGAAGACATATGCCGGTGTCGACTTGGATCATTGCCAGAGACAGTCTGATCTGGTCAAGGAAATCAAACGGTTGGGCTTGGAAGGAAATCCTGAGGGTGAAAGCTGGGAAGAAAGTTTCAATAGGATTTTTCTTTCACTGGTAGAACCGAATCTCCCGAAGGACAAGCCGCTTGTGCTTGACCGTTATCCCATGCAGATTGATTGTCTGGCAGCCGACTGTACCGATGGCCCTTATAAGAAACGATGGGAAATGTACATTGCAGGAAATGAAGTTGCCAATTGCTATGATGAAATGCGGAATGTTGAGAAAATCAGAGCCTACTATCGAAAGGAATCTGCAGTGCTGGCACAGCATCGGCTTGCAAGCGGCAGTGTCCTTCCAGATACAGATCCTTCCTTTGCGGATATCTTTGCTACATTTCCACAATGCAGCGGCGTTGCCATCGGCATGGATCGACTGCTGATGTGCCAGTTGGAAATAGAAGACATCAGGGGGGTGATTCTTTTTCCTTTTTCTGCTATGATATAGTGTCTTTGTGTGTAGTGCTGAAAAACAGAGCATAACAACAAATCTAATAAATTCAGAGGTATATAAACATGATTAAAGCAGGTCAGATTGACAAGGGTACAGCTCTTCTGATCAAGGGCCAGGCTTTCGTCTGCATTGACCGCGAATTCGTCAATCCAGGCAAAGGCTCGGCATTCGTCCGTCTCAAGCTGAAGAGCCCTGCTACCGGACAGATTCTTTCAGAAACCATGAAATCCCAAGACAATGCAGAAGAAATTACGGTAGAAGACCGCGACGTACAGTATCTGTACAATGACAGCGAAAACTTCCACTTGATGCTTACAGATACATATGATCAGATTGAAGTGCCGATGGGCAATTTCCCTGATTACCAGTACCTGATGAAGGAAGGAGAGACTTACCGCTGTACTTTCTGGGAAGATCAGCTGCTTGACCTCCAGATTCCAAGCAAGGTTGTCTACAAGGTCGTTGATGCTGAAGAAGCCATCAAAGGTGATACAGTCCAAGGTGCTACAAAGTATGTAACAACTGAATGTGGCCTCAAGGTAAGAGTACCGATTTTCATCAAGAAAGGTGAAAAAATCAGAATCAATACAGAAACCAAGGAATATCTTGAAAGGGTCAATGACTAAAAAAGTCTTATACCCTGGAAGAGTGCAGAGCATCGGTCCCGACAGGGACCGATGCTTTTGTTCCTAAACAGGCTTTCTGCTGACATCAATCAGCGAGAACCCATGGGATTTCAGATCCAATCCACCTTCACTTCCCATTGCAGAACAGCCATACAGTACCTTTCCTCCTTGCGGAAGAGTAATATTCCTGTCCTTTTCATCAATGTTAAGCATAAGGAAAAGACTTTTCTCGCCCAAAGTGCGGCGAAGAACAAGGAACTGGTTTTCCAACACTTCAACGGAAAGGTCTGCACAAGCAAAGAAATGCTTGTCTTTCCGCCGTAGGAAAGCAAATGTACGTATGTGGTTCAGAAGCTGCCGGTCTTTGATCGGCAGGTGCATGATATCGAACCAAGGCCGAAGAGAAGCATCATCGCCGCCGACTTTCTTCCCTTCAGCTCCCCATTCATCCCCATAGTATAAGGAAGGAAGCCCAGGCAAATAGTACAGCAGTGCATAAATCAGATACAAGTCACGGGAATCCGTCACTTTGGAAGCAAGGCGGTCCACATCATGGTTATCAGTAAAATTGTACAGCCTGTAGCCTACACTCCCCTCTTCAATGAATTGACGCGTAAGCGTATGGGCCAATTCAAAGTAGTTGCTGCTGACGTGGCTGTGGAACAGGCCTTGATGAAGTTCATAGTCCGTTACGCTATCCAACATACCCTTACCTACATAGTCTGCATAGTTGCCATGGATGACTTCTCCCAGCAGAAAAAAATCAGGGTCGCTCTCTTTCAGTTCCCTATTGAGACGGGAAAGAAATGACTTTGGCAAGCTATAGGCACAATCAAGCCTGAGTCCGTCTATATGGAACTCAGTCTTCCAGAACTTGGCAACTTGGATAAGATAATCGGACACCTGCGGGTTTGTCAGATCCAACAATGCCAAATCATCACAACCTTCCCATCCTTGGTAGCAGAAACCATCACCGAAGTGATTGTCCTTTGAAAAGTCCACGCCTTTGTACCATGCTGCATATAAGGAGCCACGGCCTTTCTCCTGCAGATCCCTGAAAGCATGGAATCCTCGCCCTGTATGGTTGAATACTGCATCCAATATGACCTTGATACCATGGCAGTGATAGACATGGACAAGATTCCTGAGCGTCTGGTTATCTCCCAGCCTTCTGTCTACCTTCAAGTAGTCATCCGTATCGTACCCATGACTTTCACTTTGAAATACCGGGCCAAGATAGACGGCATCTATGCCTAGGCTGACCAGATGGTCTGCCCATTTTTCCAATTCTGCAAGGCTATAAGGTCCTCTCGCAAATGCCAACGGATAAAACTGATAGAATAATGCTTCCTTATACCATCGTCCCATGGTACCTCCTAGTATACCGTACGGTATATAACATAGTCAAAAATTTTTTCGTTGCCTTAAGAATAGATACCAAACTGGTACTGCCTCAGCAACTCATACAAGTTTCCTTCACTGATGGAATCTTTGTTACGGAACAGATAATCTACGACGACAGCAAGGCAAGTATGGGCAAACTGCTCTTCCCTGCCATGCATATTGCCAAGTTGTGCACGTGCGGCTTGGAATAGGCCAAGGAATATCCCAAAGAGCCTGTCAAGATATGGTCTGGCAACTGCATAGGCTTCACCACTGCTTCCTGCAAGATAAAAACGGAACAAGATTGAATACAATTTCGGATTGGCCTCAAAACAACGTGCAAATGCAAACACAAGGTTCTGCAATGAATTGGAAAAATTTCCTGAATAGTTTCCAGCATCCTTCAACAGACGGAAATCTTCTTCAAGTACATCCCTGAACAGGCTGGCATACAGGCCTTGCTTGCTGCCAAAATAGTAATAGAGTGTCGGTTTCGTCAGTTTTGCAATATCGACTATCTGCTGTATGCCGACTCCGTCATATTCCCGTTCATAGAATAGTTCCAAAGCAACCTGTTTCAGTTGTTCCCTGTTATCCATACACGTACTATACCGTTCGGTATAACACGTGTCAACTGGCTCTCTTCATCTCCTTCAAGACACGTTTTCATTTTCTCAAAAACGCATCAAGCATCAGGAAGGCTATCGTCCTCCGGTTCCCCTCGGTCAACTTTGCGCATCAGCATGAAAGCAATGAACATATTGACGGCAGCAAAGAGAAACAGGCTGCCATAGCCGAAAATATCCATGAAGAAACCGGTAATAGGCGGTGCGATTATGGATGCCAACTGTGAAAAGAAATAATAAAGGCCGGTATAGATACCCATGGTCTTATAATCTGCCATCTGCCAAAGCATAGGAAAACTATTCGTGACGACGGCAACCCAAAAGATGCCAAACAGGAAAAGCAAAGCCCAGAATGTATACTGCCGCATGCTTCTGCTTATGCCGCTTGTCAATCCATTGTGCAGGAAAATGGCAATAAGAATAACCACCAGGGCAAGCAAAGAACCTCTGATGGTTTTTTTCCTGCCATGCTTATGGGCAAAGGAACCGGAAGGAATGGCAAAAATGGCATAGGCAATGCCGACCATACCTGCTGCCAACGCTGCAGTGCCATGTGAAGTCTTCAGCACTTCTTCACTGTACAGTCCGATAAAAGGAAGTACTCCCTGATAGGCAATGAACCAGAACAGCAGGGAAAACAGGATACGCATGGCACTTTTGTCTTCTTCGGCAAAGATAACTTTCAACGATTGTCTGATAGGAACCTTTTCTTCTTTTTTTTCTTCCTCGGTATAGCTTCCGTTCTTTTCTTTTACAAAGAGGAAAAGAAGCAATGTGGCAACAAGGACAAAGAGGCTTGCAACAGGGTAAGCAAGGATATTGTCATGAAGTGTGCCACTTATGTTGAGTTTTACATCCATAAGCCTTGCAAGCAATACCGTTCCCAGGATAGTAGCAAGGCCACCCATCGTATTGATGACACCGTTGGCTTCACTCCTGAGATTTCCAGGAATCATATCGGGCATCAAGGCTACAACGGGCCCTCGGACAGCCTGTTTGAAGATATTCAGGAAAAAGATAGTGATGATCAACAGCCAGAGTGACCTGAGTGCCGCAAAAGGAATCAAGCCGAATACAATGGCTGAAAGAGGTAGGAGAATGACTATGTAGGGCATACGTCTACCTATCCTGGTACGGGTCCGGTCACTTAGCGCACTGAAGATAGGAATGAGAAAAATAGCAAGTACATTGTCCAATGTCATGATTATCCCGATGATTCCAGTAGAGCTAATATACTGTTTCAGGAAAATAGGTATGTAGTTGTCATACAGAGGATCCATCAGTCCCATGGTAAAGAAACCTAATCCGATGAGAAAGGTAATCAGATAATATCCCTTCAGACTTCCCTTCTGCTTAGTTGCCGTAGTGTCCATCCCAACCCTCCTGCCGTTTATCTTACCACACAAATATGAAGATTCCATCAAATTATAAAAAAACATAACCAATGTTGCCCTTACCATAAGCGCGTCGGATAGGCTTTCTGAAAATTTTTCCAGGATATTGATACATATAGACCAAAAATGAAGAATCGTGTACACCAGATTCTATGAAAGACGATATACATAGTTTACAAGAACTCAAGGCGAGATTTGCCCTGAGCAAAGATGAGGCAGCCTTCAAAGGAGGCAATGAAAGCTTGCCTGTTTCCATAACAAGTCATTACCTTTCCTTGATTGATCCTGATGATCCTGACGACCCTCTGCGCAGGCAGGTATTTCCCAATTGCAAGGAAGAAGAAACAGAAAACCTTGAGACCCTTGATCCTTTGGCAGAAATTGATTATTCCGTTACACCGCGTCTGGTGCATCGCTATCGAAGCAGGGTAGCTTTCCTGACTACCGATATCTGTCCCATGTATTGCAGACACTGCTTCAGAAGACGTTTCACTGGCAATATGGTCGGTCCTGCAAGCGAAAAAGAAATCGAAGAAGCCGCCGTATATATCGGCACCCATCATGAAATCACAGAAATACTTCTGACCGGCGGCGATATGTTTACACTCAGTGACGCAAAGATTGACCGGATGATTACCATTTTCAGGGAACACAGTCCAAAACTCATTATCAGGCTATGCACAAGAATGATCGTCACACAGCCAAGTCGTTTTTCACCTTCCCTGATCACTATGCTTCACCGGCATAGCAGTGCACCATTCTACCTGCTTACACAATTCAATCATCCCCGTGAAATCTGCGAAGTCTCAAGAAAAGCAGTTTCACTTTTCGTCGACGCAGGTATCCCTGCATTCAATCAGACTGTCCTGCTGAAAGGAGTCAATGACAATGCAGATGTCATGGAGCAGCTATGCAATGACCTGCTTGCTGTCAGAGTCAAGCCATACTATGTCTTCCAAGGAGACCTTGTCAGTGGAACAGCACATCTAAGGGTGCCGCTCAGTACTTCAAGAGCATTGGAACGTGAAATGAGAGACCGGCTTTCCGGTCTTGCAATGCCGAATTTCATGATTGATCTGCCAAAGGGCGGAGGAAAAGTACCCATTACCGACAGTTTTGTTGCAGGTCATGACAATGACATCTGGCATTTCAATACCCTTGACGGTAGTACACGAAGTTACCCAGACTAGGAAAGGACCTTGACATAAAGCATCTTGCTATCACCAGGGCCATAGTAATCGGTCTGCATTCCTTCACAGATGTAGCCCTGCTTTTCATAAAACAAACGGGTCGGTTGATACAGATCGGTCGAAGATGTCTCTACATACACACGTGTTCCGCCCTGCCGCTGTATATCTTCCAAGGTCTGTCGCATCAGTTCCCTGCCGATACCGTTTCCCCGTAGGCTCTGGTCAACGGCAATCCAAAAAAGGTCAAAACTTGAGGCAGTTCCGTCAATATGTCCATAACAGGTGTAGCCGACAGCGCGTTCTTCTTTTTCACAAAAAAGGAAAAGATACCCACTGGCAAGACCTTTTTCCAACCGTTCCGCAACCAAGCTTACACCCATGTCAATCTCTTCCTTATTGAAGAAACCGCTGCTTTCCAGAATGCTTCGTACAGCCCCTTTGTCCATGGTTATGACGTCGGTACGATAGGTCAATGCAACATCCATCTTATTCCCCTAACAAAGCAGAAACCAAATCGCCATATGCTATTCCTGCTTCAGCAGCTGCTGCTACAAAACCACTGTCATCTGCAATACAGGGATTGACATTTACTTCAAGCACATGGATGTCGTTTCCGTCAACTCTGAAATCTACCCTCATGTAGCCTTTCGCTCCAAAAAGTTTCCAGCAAGAGAGACTGATCCTGCGCATTCTGTCAAGCATTGGCTGTCCGAAATCTTCAAGTTTGAAAGTCCTGACCGTATGGCGGTACGAAAAGGAATCTTTGGTCCATTTTGCATCATAGTCCAGAATCCTCGGCTTGCCTGAAGGATAGTCAATGAATCTCAGTTCAGCAAAAGGAAATATCTTGACCTCGTTGCCGTGGGACAGCAATGACACATTGAATTCACGGCCATCAATGTATTTTTCACAGAAAAGCTGCGGATGATCAACCAGAAAAGTCTGCATTTCTTCCCTGGTGGAAAAAGTCTGCAGGTTGCCGTCGATACCGACAGATGCATCTTCACACCTTGGTTTGACAATTACAGGAATCCCTACAAGCGTCGGGTCAATTTCCCTACAGTCAGCATAGGCCGGTGAAGGTATGCCAGCCAGCTTCATTGCTTCTTTACCTAACAGTTTATCAGAAGAAAGCAACATACCCAATTGGTTCCCACCGGTATATGGCACCATGCAATCTTCAAAAACGGCCGGTGCCAGATGAAGCAGGCGGCTACCATCTAGGGTTTCGACCAAATTGAAGACTTTATCGGGTGCCAGTCGGTCAAGCAAAGCCTTGTCTCTTATAAGATCCAAGGTAAATTCTTCATCCATGCAGGTATGCCCGGCATGTTTCAAAGCCTTGGTAACCAGATTGACTTCAATCTGTGTATCTGCAACATCAGCAGAAGTACTGCCGGCAAAACTTTCATGGAAAAATCAGTACTTTCACAGCTATTATCTTGCCTTCATGCCTAATCTGTCCAAGGCACTTGAGAAGATTTCACGGATCAGATGATCATAATCCATTCCGACGAAACGAGCCAGCATCGGAAGATCAGAATCAATCGGATTTAGTCCTGCAAGAGGATTTACTTCAAGGAACTGTACCCTTCCCTTGCAATCCATCTTCAAGTCGACTCTTCCGCCATCTCGGCATCCAAGTGCACGCCAAGCACCCAAAGCAACTTTTTCACACTGTTCATTTACCTGTGCATCTTCCACAAGATGATAGGTAGTGCATTCCTTATAGTCCTGCTTTGTCTTATAGGAATAGATACCATCGTCACTTTTATGATCAACGACAATTTCCATACTTGCAATACAGCGGGCACTTGTACCGGTGCCTAGGATTCCTGTGGTAAATTCACGTCCTTCCAAGACAGTCTCCGCAATGACAGGCTGATCAAATGTCTTCAGCTGATATCTTGCCTCTTTTTCCAAGGAGTCTCTGTCATGGACTATGGACTTGCTGCTGATCCCCATTCCTGTCCCTCCGCCGACGGGCTTCAGAAACAAAGGAAATGGCAAATCAACAGCCGCAATATCCTTTTCTTCCGCAATCATATAATAATCAGGAGTAGGGACCCCGCTTCTTGCAACTACGGCCTTGGTCATTCCTTTATGCAGGCACAACGCAAGGACCATGGCATCAGAAAATACACAGGGTATCCCATAGGCTTCAAGCAATGCCGGTACCTGTGCTTCCCGCGCCATTCCATGCAATCCTTCACAGATATTGAATACAATATCACACCTGCTGCCTTTTGCGAGAAATGCTACCAAAGACCTGATACCACCTATCCTGATTACCTGATGACCTTCTTTCTCAAAGACAGCTTCCAATGCCTCTATCGTCTGAAGGTTGTCAAACTCAGCGATAAGCTGTTCTGGATAGCCGGCCTTGCGATAGTCATCTTTCAGATCATATGTCATACCGATGATCATCTGGCAGCTCTCTTTGTCTGCGGCAGAGGATAAGCAAATTTTCGGCCTTCATAGTTGTAAAGATAAATGTTGTCTTTATCACATCCTGCATTGTAATCAGGAATGATTGGTACCTTGCCACCACCACCCGGGGTATCAATTACATATTGGGGCACTGCATAGCCACTTGTAAAACCTCTTAGTCCATGGATGATCTGCTTGCCTTTATCTACCGTAGTCCTGAAATGCTGGGAACCGGTAATCGGATCACATTGGAAAAGATAGTATGGACGTATGCGTATCTGCAACAGCTTATGCATGAGTTCCAGCATTACCGGTACAGAATCATTGACACCCTTGAGCAGTACGGTCTGGCTCCCCATCACGACTCCTGCATCAGCAAGACTGTTGGCAGCATATGCGGACTCTTCGGTAATCTCATCTGGATGAGTACAATGGATACTCATATACAACGGCTTGTAACGTTTGAGTATATCGAGCAACCTAGGAGTAATTCTCTGAGGCAACACCATCGGCACCTTCGTACCGATACGAATCATTTCGATATGTGGTATACTGGTCAGCTCATTGAGCAACCAATCAATTTTCTCATCGCACAAAGTCAATGGATCACCACCAGAAATGATGACATCACGGACTTGAGGCGTTTTCCTTATATACTCAATTGCCGCACTCCAATTCTGTTCCAATGCCTCTGTATGACCTCCGACAAGCCTGCTGCGAGTACAATATCTACAATAGGTGGAACAAAAACTGGTCGTAAGGAAAAGTACCCGGTCAGGATAACGATGTACGATACCGGGGACAGGACTGGTTCCGTCCTCATGCAATGGATCATCACTTTCGCCAGGACTGGAATACGATTCCTTGATTGAAGGAATAACGGTCTTCCTGAGCGGATCGTCAAGATCATCTAGATCAAATACTGAAAGATAGTAGGGGGTAATTGAGAAAGGGAACTGGCGGAAATTTGATTCCAAGGCCAATTTTTCATCTGATGTCGGAGTAATGAAGCGTGAAATTTCCTTAAGAGTGGTGACCCTGTGGGAAATCTGCCATTTCCAGTCATTCCACTCTTCCATTGACGTGCCGGGAAAATACTTCTGCACGAAAGAAGTTATGTTGCGGTTCCTGAAAGAAAGAGCAACCCGATTGTTGTAGGGAACATGCTCATCAGCATGATTCGCCTTTTTCTGTTTTTGCTTGGGAGCAGGTGATTCTTCTCCCGAAGCTGCAAGTCCAGCCATAGAAACCATAGCCACACCTCAGAATATAAAGTATTAAAAAACACTCCCTTCAATCCTAAGAAAAAAGGAAATCAAAAACCCTATTTCTAGAGCGGAGTCTATCACCATCATTCAATCAGTGCTAGTCTTTTTTTGTGAAAATTTCAAAAAATTTTTATTTGAATAAATTGTTTATGTATACAAAAAAATTTAAGATTATAATTATTTATATTGGAAACAGATAGCTTGAATACATAATTATATTTTTCTACCTATTGGAATATGTTTTTTTTCATCAGGAGCTTAATCACCGGCAACCTTCCTCAGAAAGGAAAAAACGAGTTTTTGAGTACAGCAGATACAAGGCACGACAATACGGGAAAATCTGTCGTAATTTCAGTAGAAATTGACCAAAAAATGCAGGTCACAGAATATCAAAACATATAGAAAAAAATTTGGGGAAAAGAGCAAATTGCCATTGAAAACTTACTCTATATCCCTACATTACAGGAACAATCAGTTCAGGCAACAACCAGACAAAAAAAAGATGCCAAGCCTTACGCTCACTGAGCTTTTTCGGTTGACATCAATATAAGGGAACTTATCTGATATAAAATTTAGGAAATATTACTTACCTGTTGATTCAATTTTATCAAGTATATCCTGGATGGCATTGGTTCGGATTTCATCACGCTGCGTCTTATATTGTGCGGGGTCCAGAAGAATAGTCCCGTCACTACTGGCTGCCGGCGATACCGTTTCACTGGTTGCTGCAGTTCCACTCTCAGCAGAGGTGGCCGGTACAGCTTCAACTACAGCATTGCGCTGATTATATACCTGCTGAGGAACGACAGTAACTTTCAAGGAATGTACCCTCGGTGCAACAGGTACAAGCTTCATCCTGGCATCCTGCTCGATTGCATCCAAGATACTCGGCGCCAAATCCTTGATCAGGGCAGACCTGTTCGCCTGATAAAGCTTCAAGACCTCATCTTCAGGCAAATTGATCTGTTGGGCAATCTGCTTGACATACTTGTCACTGTCAGCCTTAAGCAAATCATAAACACCCTTGACGACATCAGGTAACAGGGCATCAACCAGCTGAGGCAGATAGGCGCTCAGGTTTTCCTTTGAAACAAAACCATCCATTTCCGTCTTAAGTTCAGCCTCAAGCTGTGGCTTAAGCACAGAATTGATCTGCTCATCAATATGTTTCTTCAAAGCAACTTCAACTTTGTCGGACACAGTTGCAATGAAGTCATCATCACCTGCCAACTGTTCTTTGACCTTTGGAGCTACTTTATTCGCAAGCCTGGCAATTTCATCATCAGTCAGAGAAACTTCTGGCGCTCTCTTTGCTGGTTCTGTAATCTCAAGCAAAGGAACCGACTGCCTATCCTTTGCTTCATCCAAAATATAGCTTGGAGTTCCCGGTCTCAAATACCAAAGGGCACCGAAGGCAAACAGTGCTGCAACTATGGTAACTACCAGCAATGAAACTCGAGTCTTCTTTTTCATCAAAATTCGGCAAGGATACCCCAGCTAACACAAGCCGGGGAGGATTTGCCATCCTCCTCTATCTTCCATTCAGGATATACATCCTGATGTCTGCAGCGTTAGGACATAAGGCAACGGAAAAAAGCCTTTGACCAACCCCATCAAAATGAATCACGACCAAGGAACAGCCCATAACAACACAGGTACAGATGTCTCCATCTTCACCCAGACGTTGCTGAACCTTACCCCATATCAGGCAATCGTGCCAACTCTCTCTGACATTCTGATGTTCACCTTAGAAAATTTACAGGCACGAAACACGTCCTGCCTCATAACTTCTCATCTTAATGAACAAAAACACCCGCAGAATGTAACACTTTATCCTCTGCCCTACCTAAATCCATTCTTTTTGGTCAGTATAGCACAATAGTCGTCAACTTGTCGACAAATATTCAGTACTCCACTGTTATTATTGAAGACAATGACAGGTATTTTCCCATGAAATGAGTTTTTTGAAATATCTTTCTGCGACCACTCCCGATGCAGGAACCACATGATGCCTCTCCTATCCCTTGCAAGAGATCGGCGACAACGTACCCATAGCAAGGCAGAAACAAAAATTATTTCATCACACAGTTCGTCCAATCCTCCTCTTTTCAGCAATGCGGCATTCAGCACGACAACCCTTCTTGAAGTTTCCTGTTCTTCCTGAATCAGTTGCCTGCAACGTTGCTTGACTACAGGATGAATGACTGCATCAAGCCTTTCCAATGCCGCTTTATCCTTGAACACAATATTTCCAAGCAATCGTCTGTCAATCTGTCCCTCAGAGGTCACGACAGAAGGAAACAGCCGGCCTACTTCGGCTCTTCTTTCATCCAGGGCTTCATGTCCCAGCTTGTCAACATCTATGACCAACAGGCCATGTTCCTGCAAGCAACGGCCATATTGGTTCTTTCCTGCACAGGCTTTGCCAGTCAGTCCTATGACAGTTACTTTCAATGGAAATCACCCCAATCATCTCCGACTTCTATGCTTGCACGGAGAGGTATGGACAATCTGGCAGCGCCCTCAAGGGCTTCCTTGACCAATGGTTGTACGATCTCCACTTCAACGGCAGGAACTTCAAGGATTACCTCGTCATGGACCTGCAGCAATATTCTGGAAGCAAGTTCATGTTCTTTCAAGGTACCAGCTAACCGTAGCATACCCTTCTTCATGATTTCTGCGGCAGTACCCTGAATGACAGTATTGACTGCTATTCTTTCTGCAGCAGCCCGCTCAACGCTGTTCTTGCTGTTGATCGTCGATATATGCCGGACATGTCCTCCCATCGTCTCAACCTTACCGGTTTTCCTAGCCTGTTCCACAGTCTTGTTTATAAAAAGGGCAACCCTGCTGTAACGCTTGAAATAAGCCTCTATGAAAGCTGCGGCCTCACTTCTTTTTATTTCCAGTTCCCCTGCAAGACGAAATGCACTCATACCATACATGACGCCAAAATTAATGGTCTTGGCAATTCTTCTTTCACCGGAAGTTATCTCTTCCATGGATTTGCCAAAGATCAAGGAAGCCGTAAACCTATGGACATCGACCCCGTCGTTGAAAGCCTTGCATAATGCCGGATCACCACTCAAATGAGCAAGGACCACCAGTTCAATCTGGGCATAATCCGCTGAAAGGAACAGACATCCTTCCTCAGGACGGAAAGCACTGCGGACACGCCTTCCCTCTTCACTTCTGATCGGAATATTCTGAAGATTCGGATTACGGGAAGACAACCTGCCGGTTGCAGTTCCAAACTGTAGGAATGAAGTATGGATCCTGCCAGTCTGTTCATTCACCAACTTAGGCAAGGCATCAAGATAAGTACTTTTCAATTTCGTAAGAGTACGATAATCCAAAATCAAAGGGATGAGCGGGTCTACATTTTTCAGTTTTTCCAATACTCCTGTCGCCGTAGAATAACCGCCTCTCGTTTTCTTCCCTGGCTGCAGTTTTCTTTCTTCAAACAGAACTACAGAAAGCTGTTGGGTTGAGTTGAGGTTGAATTCATGTCCACAGAGACCAAAAATCTTTTTTTCAAGAATGGCAATCTTTTCCGCATAGGATTTTGACAGTCTTTCCAGCCTCTGAGGATCAAGCCGTATGCCAGCCAGTTCCATTTCTGCCAGCAACCTGATAAGTGGGAGTTCCATCTCATTGAAGACCTTCTTCTGCTTTTCAGGCAAAGCAAGTTCAAGATATTCATAGAGCCTGTAGGTAACGTCACTGTCTTCTGCAGCATATCTCACTGCGGATTCAAGCGGCACATCACTGAACAGGCCGCCGTCAGGAACGACATCGGAAAAGGCAACGGTCTGGTAATGGAGATACTTTGCTGCCAATGCATCCATATTGTAGACATTGGCCGTGGAATCCAACAGCCAAGCAGCAATAAGTGTATCATAGGCAATTGTCCTGATAGTCACTCCGAAACGTTTAAGTACCTTATAATCATACTTTATATTCTGCCCTATGACAGCAATCTTCCCCCCTTCCAGATAGGTCTTGAGTACTTTTCTGACACCATCGTCCTGCTGCACCCGAACTCCACCGCAAACCAAAGGAAAATACCAAGCCTCCTTGCTGTGGTCGGTAAAAGAGAAACCGACAAGAGTAGCCGCCATATCATCAGGTGAAGTCGTCTCCGTATCGAAAGCCATCAACCCACCTCTGCCGGCAATTGAGGACAGCAGAGCATCCAGTTCTTCAAGGCTGGTAACAGGATGCAGCATCCCAGGTCCCTGCAAACGGTCTGGGCAGGCAACAGAAGCAGATTCCTGCAGTTCATCCAATATCTTGTCCCGGGACTGCTCAATCTTGTTTTTTGCTACCTGACGGGCGCCATTGTTAAGAAGGTTCGCATACGATTGTACAAGTGATTTTGCACCTGCTTTTTCGAATACGGGCAATACTGCACCGAAATCACAGGAATCAAGGCTATAGGACGCAGCATCAAAGCAACCGGCAAGCTCAGGATCCCTTCTGAGCGTAATCAGCTGTTTGCTGAGAAAAGCAGCCTCACGCCCCTCTTCAAGCCGTGCCCGCTGTGCCTTTGTAAGTTTCGGCAGATTAGCATATAAGTTTTCCAAAGTATCGAACGCTCCCAGCAGCTTGACAGCTCCCTTTGCTCCGATGCCCTTGACTCCCGGTACATTGTCAGCGGTATCACCGACCAAAGACAGGTAATCGACAATCTGGTCAACTCTGACACCGAATTCTTCATATACTTCCTTTTCCGTAAACAGCTGATATTGTCCCTGTACCTTCTTGGCCGGTCTGAGAGCAGTCACATGCGCATCAACCAACTGCAGCAGGTCCTTGTCAGAAGTAAACAATACGCTGTCAAGACCATGGTCATCAGCCTCTTGGCAAAGGGTCGCTATGATATCGTCAGCCTCAAGTCCCTGCTTTGCCAATGTAGGGATACCCATGGTACCAAGCAGGTCAATTACCTTCGGAATCTGTTCCAACAGTTCTTCGGGAGCTGCTTCTCTGTTTGCCTTGTATTGGGGATACATTCCATGTCTGAAAGTCGGCCCCTTGGAATCCAAGGCGACAACAAGATAATCCGGTGCATACTCTCTCAACACAAGGGACAATGAATGGAAAAAACCAAATACTGCAGAAAAGTTATTGCCTTCAAGATCAAATATGGGATGGGTAATAAAGGCAAAATATGATCTGAATATGAGACCAAAGCCATCTATGATATAAAGCTTTTTCCGTAGCTGCGCTTCGCCTCCCTCATCCAATACGGTCTTCATAGCCTGTTTCATCTGGGATTCTTCGACTACGACAGGTGTATGCACAATCTTGACCGAAGGGGTCTTTTCCTGTGCAAGCTTTTCCTGATCCAAGTCTTCCTCATCAAACAAAGAGGGTTCCTTACTCATGTTCTCCATCCTCTTCACTCAGTTCAAGACTGAGCATATCATAGGCAAAAGCCATATTTCGCGGCAGAAGCACACTGTCCCTGCCATGCATCAGCCCATGGCTGATATGCGTAAACAGCGTCTGCCTTGCTCCTATCTTCCTTGCTTCTTCAATAGCCTGGAAAATGTTGAAATGTGTCGGATGATCATGATGCTGCAAGGCGTCAAGTACAAGCAGATCCAAATCATGCAAGTAAGGATAGGTCTCAGGTGGGATCCTGCTGCAATCCGTCAGATAAGCCATTTTTCCTATCCTATAACCAAAATCCTCGATATTACCATGAAACAAGACCACCGGCTGTACAGGAAAACCACAGATGTTACATATTTCGTAAGGTCTAAGCACATGCGTCTGGAGATGAGGCAGGGCCCCATACTTTTCCGCATTGTCAACAGCATAGGAAAAACGGTAGCGGATCTGAGCTATGGTAGTCTCATTGCCATACAGCGGCAATACATGATAGCGTGAAAGAGGCCGTATGTCATCGATGCCGTTGAGATGATCTGCATGAGCATGTGTGTAAAGAATGGCATCCAGGCTATCCAATCCTACACGCAATGCTTGCAGCCGAAATTCTGGGCCTGTGTCAATTATGATTCTTTTCCCGTCCTTTTCAAGCAAAAGGCTGCTTCTCAGCCTCTTGTCCCTAGGGTCCTTGGATCTGCATGTACTGCAAGTGCAACCGATCATAGGAACTCCATGACTGGTACCCGTACCGAGAAAAGTAATTCTCAGACTCACTTTGAGCTGCCTTCCGAGGCATCATTGCCAAGCAGATCCTGTACACTGTCAAGATTCAGCTTGTCCTTCAGCTTATCCAAGGATGCTCCAGTAGCCTCTTCTACTTTCTGTTTCATCTGCTCAGTATCGGCACTTCTTTCTGTTTTTTTATCATATGCAAATCCAAGATACTTCGTAGCAAGAGAGGGGAAAAAGAAATAAAGTGTAAAAAAAGAAATGACAGCAACAAGAAGCGGGGCAAAGAAAGACCTTGAAATCTTCGACATAATTTCTCCTCCTGAAAGTCTGTACCTATGAGGTTACAGCAATGAAAACTTCAACGAAATTCCGACTTTCCCATGGGCAGGGTTTGATGGTTTCAACCGATCCAATTGCGGATCATCTATAGTAAAGCCTTCCGTCGGCAAGCGATACCACACTTCAAGCCGCAATTGCCGCAACAGCAGCATAGCAGAAAACCTATAGCTGAAAGGAGCACGGGAAAAATCTTTGCAGAAATCAATCGATCCATCACCATCAGAAACAGTACCATCATCAGCAATGGCGAAGTCAACCTGAGGGCCAAGTCCACCTGACAATACCAACAATTTGTTAATATTAAAAGCCAATCCGGCAGCAACAAATACATTCAAGGCTCCTTCTTGGGAAGCTTGGGAATTCTCACAGGTATAGATGACATCCGTATCCAAGCGAAGTCCTAAAAGCCTTACATCACAGGAAGCACCGAAATCATAATTACCAATATGTTTCAGCAGAGACATATCACCGTCAACTCCAGAAAGCTTTTCTTTGTACATGGCAGTGCTTCCGATTTCTATATCACCGATACTTGCATAAAGCTGCATGGCAATACCTATGAACAGACAAAAGACTATGAACTTCTTCATCTTTCAGCCCCTCCAACCACACGGCCATACTATATCAATCATGATATTCACTGATCTTCTCCCCAATGTCGGAAATTCTTCCAGTCTGCAAGCGGGGCATCACTAGGCATCCTCCAATCGCCACGGGGACTCAATGTGACTGAACCGACTTTAGGCCCATCAGGCAATGCGGAACGCTTGAACTGCTGCTGGAAAAACCTCTTTATGAATACAGAAAGCCAATGATTGACCACCGCTGGTGCATACTGTCCTTCAAAAGCCTGTGTTGCAAGCCGGCTGATCTTTGAAAGGGAAAAACCCCATCTGACAAAATAGTACAGAAAAAAGTCATGGAGTATATACGGTCCCACCAAGTCCTCTGTCTTCTGGGAAATGGTTCCTTCGCCTGTAGGCGGAAGCAATTCAGGACTCACGGGCGTATCAATGATATCCAGCAATATTTGGGAAATTTCCGATGTTTCAATGGAAGCTACGTAACTGACCAAATGGCGGACCAAGGTCTTAGGGACAGAGGCATTGACTCCATACATTGACATGTGGTCACCGTTGTAGGTTGCCCATCCTAATGCAAGCTCTGAAAGATCACCGGTACCTACAACCAGTCCCCCCACTTTGTTGGAAAGATCCATAAGCACTTGGGTCCGTTCCCTTGCCTGGCAATTTTCATAGGTGACATCATGCCGCTGTTCATCCTGCCCGATATCCTTGAAATGCTGTCGGACGGCTTTCGTAATGTCAATTTCCCTGAAATCAACACCCAAGGCCGTTGCTAGCTTCATGGAATTTGTTCTTGTCCTTCCTGTTGTACCGAAACATGGCATGGAAACCGCATGAATTCCCTTCAAATCGAAACCAGCACGTCTGAAAGCCCGGACCGTAACAAGCAAAGCAAGAGTCGAATCCAATCCCCCGGACAACCCTATCACTGCATGTGAACAATGTGCACCTTGCAATCTGGTACACAGTCCCTGTGCCTGCAGGCCAAGGATCTTTTCACAGCGCTGTTGCCGGACAGCATCATCATCAGGGACAAAAGGATCAGTCGCAATGGCCCTGCAAGACAAATCGGTCTGTTCTACGGACATATCAAAACTTACAGTCCTGTAACCTTCGACATCATGGAAGAAGGTAGTCATACGTCTTCTTTCCAATGCCAGTTTCTGCACGTCTATGACTGAAACAGTCAACTCTTCACCCTGGTCCATGCTTTCTGCAAGCAACGTTCCGTTCTCACAGATCAGTGAATGACCGGTAAACACCAAATCGGTAGAAGACTCGCCGCAACCAGCCCCTGCATAGACATAGCCGGATATGCATTTGGCACTCTGCATGCATACAAGCTTACGTCGGTACTCATCCTTGCTGACCAGATCATCGGTTGCAGAAGGATTCAATATCATGGTTGCCCCCGCCATTACATGGGTAAGACTAGGACTGAGAGGTACCCATAGGTCCTCACAGATTTCGATGCCAAGTACCAGATCCTTTATCTGCTGACAGGCAAACACCAGTTTTGTACCAAAAGGTACATCCTGACCCAACAAGTTGATCTGTCGGTTTCCTGGAGCAGGAACACTGAACCACCGTTTTTCATAGAATTCCTGATAGTTCGGCAAATTCTGCTTAGGTACGATTCCCAGGATCTTTCCTGCCTGCAGCAAAATCGCACAATTATAAAGTCTCCCCTCGACAACAAGGGGACTCCCTATCAACGTCACCATATCGTCCGTCTGCCTGCTCAGTTCCAGCAAATTGGAAAGAGCTCCCAAAGCCCGGGACTGTAACGTCTGTTGAAGAAACAAATCAGCGGCTGTATAGCCGGTAAGGCAAAGTTCAGGCAATACCAACACCTTTACAGACCCTGCCGCAGCACGGAGCATCGCCCGCGCAATTTTATTTTCGCTTTCACTGACATCTGCAGGATGGATCACAGGACTGCAGGTCGCTACCTTTATAAAACCGTCAAACATTATCTACTCCGTATGACATGGAAAATGCAGCAGGTCATGCCGTCTTCCTATCCCGTCCATAGTATCATAAAAGGACATATGATACAAACAAAAGATACCGTTGCCGAAGCGATAGGAGGCTATATACCGACCAAGGACATTTTTCTCTTTATAGGAGTATGTAGTTTGGATGTAGTTGCACCGAAATACCATATTTTTGCCACAACAAGTCCCTGCAGGACAGCAATTGAGAGAATCAGGCACAAATATGTATAAAAAATCATTATCCAAAAAGAAATTATATTTCGAAAAAATAATTTCAGCTTATATCAAGGTCAAAAATACTTTCTAGTTCAATTTTGCACAGATCATAAATTGAAACCTTTTGTGGCTATTCCTTCCATGGATATACATAATATGTCCATATTTGTACTCTAGTGTTGGATTAGATTGAAACGAAAGTTGGGAGTTTATTATGCAAAGAAAAATACTCAAGGTACTGCCATGCCTGCTCCTGCTGTTCATTCCTTCACTCACAGCGGAAACGCTGAGTCTGGACGAAGCGATACAGCTGGCAACAGCAAAAAGCGATGCTGTTGCGGCCTCACAGCTTGATGCTGCAAGCAGTAAGAGGACAACACAGATCAACCATCTGTTGCCTTCATTTTCCGTAGATGGCAGTGCAACAGCCACAGGGCAATTGTTTGACTTGGCAAACTTGTCAACCAGCCAAAGTTACTCATTGTCAACCTCTCTTTCGGCGTCTGCCAGCTTTTCAACTGCCGACAGTACCCCCTATACGAAGAAAACCGAACAATTGAATTCCATCTCTGCCGATTTGTCAGTATTGACGGAAAAGCAAACAGTAAGAAGTACGGTGACAGCCGATTATTGGAATGTGGTCTCTTGCAGGCTTTCCCTTGAAGAAGCACAGAAGGCTTTGGCAAACCAGCAGGAAATCCAAGATTCGAATCAGGCGAAATACGATGATGGGTCACTTGGCAAAGTTTCCCTAAGTGAAAGTGAATTGGCCCTTGTACAGGCAAAGCAGACTGTAGACAGTGACAAAGCCAGCTTGGAAGCGGCAACCAAAACACTTGAAAAGGAAATCGGCAAGGATATCGACCCTGACCAACTGGAAGATCTTATGGAAATGAAGGAACCGAAGGGAGAAAAGGATCTGTATACCCTGATTCCGAAAACCAGCGCCATGCAGTCCTTGCAGAATGCCATTGCCCTGAGCAATATTGAATACAAGAGCGACAACTATGATGCAAAGGTGCCGACTATGACAACTTCTGCCTCTGTAGGACTGAGCAGTAAGATTGACTCAGATTCAGAAAATACTGCAGCAGACAGTTCTTCCGTTTCTTTGACAGTCTCTGTGCCACTGGATGCCTATTTTAAAAACTCAAGTACAGCCATTTCATTGGAAAATGACAAGAGAAGCATCGATGTTGCATCGTATAACTATCAGGCTGAATTGACGACCATGCAACAGCAGGTTACCTCCTACCTTACTTCAATCCAAAGCTACCTGTCCAAGAAAGATTCCCTTGAAAAGCAACTTGAACTGTATACGTACTTGGAAACACAGCAAAAAGAATCATACGATGCAGGTATTTCCAGTTACAGTGACTACCAAGATGCTATTCTTGACAGGGAAAACAGCAACATAGCTATACTGCAGAATCAACTCAATTATACTTTGTATCTCCACGACCTCGCATGTTATCTTGAAGCGAGCGTTGACAATATATTGAAATAGGAGCAATGGGACATGAAAGAGAAAAACTTTGACCATATAGTCACGATCATTTTGCTGGCAATCTGCGTCGTGCTGGCGACAGTGACCATCAGAAACAATTTGTCAAACAAGACAGATGCTGGCAAATCCGGCCTTACAGCACAGCAGAATAAAAATGAAACTGCAACAAACGTTTCTGTGACCAAGGTAGCAGAAGGGGACTTCATAAAATACACGACTATCGGCGCTGATATCATAGATGAAAGTGATGAAACCGATCTCAAGAGTGAGTATGCCGGCAAGGTTACAAAGATTTATGTAAAGGAGAATGATGAAATCCACAAAGGAGATATCATCTGCACCTTGGATAATTCTACACCAGGCAATCAATATAAGGCCACAGATATCAAGTCGGTAATAGACGGAAAGGTCGAAGATGTACCAATCTATGTCGGAGAGACGCTCTCGGAAACCTCCACTACCATCACCGTACAGCCCACACCGGATCTGAGGGTCAGCGCTCAACTTCCTGAAAAGTATCTGTCAATATTGAAACAGGGTATGGAAGCAACCTTCACTACACAAGCCTGGCCAGATGATCCTATAGAAGCAACCCTTACAGAAATCGGAGATGAAGTCAACACGACCAATCGTACGGTAACCATAAAGCTCAAACCGAAAGACTCAAGTAAATTGCTCGCAGGTATGTTCGTTTCATTAAAACTTATTACAGAAGAAGTAGACAACTGCCTGACCGTTCCGAATGATGCCATTTCCAGTTATCTGGACAAGAACGTGGTATACATCGTCAAGGATAATGTAGCGACAAGGCAAACCGTCACAACAGGCTCTTCCAATGCAACAGTTACCGTCATTACTGAGGGTCTGCAGGCCGGAGACGAAGTAGTAACTGCGGGATCTGTCACGGATCAGACAAAAGTCAATATCGTCAAATGAACAGGCAATGCAGATGATCAATATTGCAATAACATCTCATCTGATGGATAGAGTAGCCATTCGGCAGATATCTCTGCAAGAGATGTGTACCAACCGGAATTGGGAAACAATAGGTTTCCCTTATCTGTACAAGTGCAGGTACATCAAGCTCCAGCACTTGTCTCATCCAAGAACAGCATGTCTTACGACATGTCTGTACAATCAACAGGAGGATGGCAATTCCCTTCAGGTAATTCCCGAAGTATCCTTGCCTAAACATATAGATGAAACTTAGTGAATTTTCAGTTCGTCGTCCTGTCATGATGACGATGATCTACCTGCTCATCTGCATCATTGCAGCCTTGAGCGTCAAAAACCTGAAACAATCCCTCTTTCCTGATGTTGACATGCCAGTCATATCCGTATATGCGGATTGTACGAATGCAGGTCCGGATGAAATCGAAAGCCAAGTAGCAGAAGTATTGGAAGATGGCTTCAGCTCGCTCGAAAACCTCAAGAAAATGACAAGTTACTCTGAAAGTGACCGTTGTTTTATTGTTCTCGAATATAACTACGGTACTGACTTGGATGATGCTTCCAGCGATGTTTCTGATATCATCACCCGTGTGTCAGACAGTTTGCCTGATTGGTGTGCTACTCCGTCAGTGATGAAAATGGATATGTCCAGCAATACGGTTTTCATGCGGTTGGTCCTGAGTGGTGATGAAAACCAGAAAAAGTTGCTGGATTTGGCAGACAATACCATTTCACCTCTTATTTCAAGAATCAGTGGTGTTTCAGAAGTTGAAGTAAGAGGCGGTGACAGTGTCTATCATGTCGAACTTGACAAAAACAGAATGGAAGCTTTGGGCTTGTCCTATTCAGATGTAGTATCAGCACTGGATGACCAGAACCTTGAAGGTACCGGCGGTACTTTTACCCAAGGAACGCTGAATTACAATGTCAACATCAATACGCAGTATACCAGCGCAGATGAAATACTGAATACAATCGTTACGACATTGGATGGATATGCTGTCCGGGTAAAGGACATAGGTACTGTCACACTTAAAAAGGAAACCAGCTATAAAGAAAGTTATTTGGATGGTACTTCAGTCATCAGCCTCAGTGTATCAAATGACAGTGATAGCAATGAATCCACTGTAGCAAAGGCAGTAAAGGCAGCATTGCCTTCAATTCAGAAACAACTGCCGAAAGGCGTGAAACTGACGATTGAACGTGACGAAACAAAAATGATTTCCACTACGTTAAGTGAAGTATACCAAAATGCAATAGAAGGGATCCTCCTAGCAGGCCTTATTATATTCCTGTTTCTCAGAGGCTTCAAATCGACCTTTATCATTATGCTTTCCATGCCGATATCCCTATTGATTACGTTGATGTTCATGTATGCCTTTGATATTTCACTCAACATGATGAGTATGAGCGGACTGATATTGGGTATAGGCATGATAGTCGACTCGTCAATTGTTATCCTTGAAAATACCTACCGATACAGGGAATCCGGTATGCTCAGCGTAGAATCTGCAATATTGGGCAGCAACAACATGGGAAATGCCATAGTTGCCTCTACTTTGACAACCCTATGTGTATTCATCCCGCTTATCCTATACAAAACAAAGCTTGAAATGATCGGCATGATGTTCCAGGATCTGATCATTACCGTCTGTATCGCCTTGCTTGCTTCCTTGTTCGTGGCAATGACACTGGTACCAGCCCTTTCCGGCAGTATCCTGAAATTGCATACAAGGAAAGACAAGCCACTGAAAAGCAGGGTGCTGAGAACAATTGACAACGCACTGGCACGGTTTGAAGAAAAAATGACCAATGCCTATGCTACGGCTCTGAAATATTTTCTGCATCGGCGGTTGCTGCTTATCATCCTGTTGGTTCTGCTTACGTTATTCTCCCTGTCAAAGGTATCAAACATCGGGATGAGCCTGACACCAACGATGAATAGCGACGATGAGATTTCATTATCTCTGACTATGCCGTCAGGTACCAACAAGAAATACACGAAACAAGAACTTTTCGCAATACAGGAGAAAATCCAGGCTACATTGCCGAAAGACAGCTATACCGAGATTATGGCAGAAGTCGGTGCTTCCAATACCGGTTCACTCGATATTTCACTGCCGGATATTTCAAAGCAGAAATATAGCATACTTGACCTGAAATCAAAAATCAGGGCTTTGCTCAACGACAATCCGAATGCCACATGGACATTTGACTCAGGCAGAGGACCAACAAGCAATTCAGCCATAGATATCGCCATATCCAGCAAGGATATGGATGCCATACAGGAAACAATCGACAATATCAAGACAATACTTGCCGATCATGTTCCTACGGTCCAGAACATTGCAAGTGACTTGGATAACGGAGCTCCTAAGATTGAAGCTGAAGTAAACCTTGACCTTGCCAATGAACTTGGAGTAACTGCTGATGATATCTATACCGAACTGGAATTTGCCCTGGACGGCATAGAAGCAACAAGTTTGACTTCATTGGATCCGGATGACAGTTATGATTTCTATGTAACTTTGGACAGCGACAAGTTCACTTCTATCAGTGACCTGGAAAACTTGACAATACAGACTTCGGAAGGAGCTGTTACCCTCGGGACTTTCGTAACATTCAAGAAGACCACTGCACCGGCTTCCATTACCAGGGTTGATAAGGTCCGTGTCAACCATGTCACTGCCGATGCTGCCGATGGCTACAGTTCCAGCCAGGCATTGTCCAGCGTACAGACTGCCCTTGACAAATATCTGCTGTTACCAGATGGAGTAACATTGTCACAGGAAGGTGATATGGCAACATTTACTTCCTATGCCCCTACCTTGATACTGATTATATTGTTGGCTCTGTTCCTTGTCTTTGCCGTAATGGCAGCCCAGTTTGAATCATTGATTGATCCTTTCATTATCTTTGCAACCGTACCGCTGCTGCTTATCGGTGTCATTTGGATTCATATCTGGATGGGACAGGACTTCACGTTGTATTCAATAGTCGGTATCATTGCCCTCATAGGAGTTGTCGTCAACAATGGCATTGTCATGGTTGATACAATCAACCAGTTGGTAAGAAAAAAGATGCCGGTAAAGCAAGCCTGTATCACAGCAGCAAAGACTCGTCTGCGGCCAATACTTATGACGACACTTACTACTGTCCTCGGCATGATTCCTTTGGCTTTCTTCCCTGGAAGCGGAGCCGAAATGATGCAGCCGATTGCCCTTACTTTCGTAGGTGGCCTGTGTACAGGAGCTTTCCTGACGCTGTTCCTCTCCCCCGTCTTGTATTCCATTCTGAATGCAAGAAAGGAAAAGCATTATGAAGATCCGAAGACATTGAACAATCAGCTGTTAGCTTTTGATGATAAATATCCGAATGGACGGTATTAGAATATACTAGCTGCCATAGCAGTTGAAATATTGGGATTGCCGCAGTTGCTGCGGCAATCCCTTTGCTTATTCAAAAATATAGTTTTCTCTATGTCTGGGAAATTGAAGAATATATGTCAGATTAAAGACAATTCTGTAAGCTTTTCCTTTGCAACCTCAAGATTCACTTCAGTAAACTGGGCACCTGTTTGGGAAATGATTTGGCCCGCAAGTAGGGAAGCAATGTTTCCGCAGGCTTCAATCGTGCAGTTCCGACATAGTCCAAGCAGGAAGCCTGCTGCATACATATCCCCTGCTCCAGTGGTATCAACAGGATGTATCGAACCTGCAACAGGAATCTGGTATATCTTACCTTTATCACAGATGACCGAACCATGGACTCCATTTTTTACTACAGCTGTCGGACATAACTGTCCAAGTCTGCTGCAGCATCCTACGACATCATCACAGCCTAAAAGAATTCTACTTTCGTCCCTATTTGCAAACACTACATCACAATAATGGTCAATCAGATAGAGGAACTCTTCCTTATATCTTTGAACAGCAAAAGGATCGGCAACATCAAATACAATGGCTGTTCCCTCCGTTTTGCAATAATCGAGCACTTTCTGGATAGCTTTCTTCTGGTTGTCCGTATCCCACATATAGCCTGTAAAATAGAAATAATCAGCCCTTCGTACACTGTCAAAATCCACATCAGTTTCATTGAACTCACGGTTGGCGCATAGATAGGTATTCATGGTACGTTCTGAATCCGGTGTATCAAGAATGATGGAACTGCCGGTAGATTGGTTACAGTCTCTCAGCTGGTCTATGATATTGAATTGTCCCAATCGGTCATGATAAAGATTTCCGTGTGTATCCCTGCCGACCTTTCCTGCAAGTATGGTACATACATTGAACTGGGAAAGTGCAATCAGTGTGTTTGCCGCTGAACCTCCGCAGGAATAGGTAACCGGTTTGCCTTCTATGAATCGGAGCAATTTTTCACGAAAGCTTCCATCTATCAACTGCATTGCGCCCTTTGACAACCCCAAAGTCATGAGATCTTCCTCTGCTACCCGGGTAATGATATCTACCAGTGTATTGCCAATACCATACACTACAGCTTGCTGTGATTTCATGGGGAAAAGTCTATAGAAAACATTTGAGTTATTCAACCGACTATTGATAGATAATGCTGGAGATTGCAGTCAAAATATACCTATAGATGTTACTACCATATTCTTCAAACTACGTAGAGACAAAATCATGATTCACAGGAAGTATTTTTGGTAAATATAGTATCTTTTATAATTTTTTTAATTTATTATTACTTTATGTGTAACTAATTATAAATAATAATCATTTTTTTAAACAACTGATTGACCTAAACGTCGCATGCGACTAATATACAGGCATGCGACCAGAAGACAAACCAATCGGATTCACTCTGAAGCTGATTCACGATTCACTTCAGCGTTTCGCAAACAAGCAGCTGAAAGAACTTGATCTTACGCTTTCCCAGGACAACATACTGGATTTCCTTATAATGGAAAAAAGAGGAAAAACAGCTCGGATAAAAGATTTGGAAGCACATTTCCATCTCCAGCATTCTACGGTCGTCGGATTGGTAAAGCGTCTGGAACAGAAAGGATTCGTACTGGTCGGAAAAGACAAGAAGGATCGTCGTTGTACACAGGTAAGCTGTACACAGAAAGCCACAGAAAAATATGAAGCAATGAGCACGTATCGCAAGCAGCTGGATGCACTGATGGTTGAACACATGAGCAAGACAGAAGCTGCGGAACTGGCCCGATTGCTGGAAATATTGCTGGCTAATCTACAAGGAATTGACAGATGATTGACAAGGAACGTTTGTTTTTATTTGAAAAAGCACCGATAAAAAAATCTGTATGGGAGCTGTCATTCCCAACCATCGTAAGCATGCTTGTCGTCGTGCTCTACAACATGGTAGATACATTTTTCGTCGGACAGCTACAGGATCCGAATAAAGTGGCAGCAGTTGCAGTTGCCACCCCTGTATTCCTGTTTCTCATGGCTGCAGGCAATATATTCGGAGTAGGCGGTTCAACTTTCATTTCCCGGGCATTGGGTAAGAAAGAAATGGACAAAGTCAAGCATATCAGTTCCTTTTGCTTCTATGCCGGTATAGTAACCGGTCTGGCAGGTTCCCTCATTTTCCTTCTCCTTGGAGAACCGATATTGAGGACTGCAGGAGCAAGCGACTATACGATAGGATATGCCTCGGGATACCTGAGGATCATTGCATGGGGAGCTCCTCTTGTCGTCATCTCAAATACTTTTTCAAACTTGGTCAGAGGTGAAGGTGCAGCAAAGACTTCCATGCGCGGCATGTTGCTGGGTACCTTTGCCAACATCATACTCGACCCGATATTCATCTTACCCTCCTTTACCATTGGAAAAATAACAATCCCGTTGATCGGATGGGGAGTCGAAGGAGCTGCCTTTGCAACTGTACTCGGTAATGTCTTTTCGGTCATCTACTACATTGTCTTCGCAGTAAGCGACAAATCTATCATGTCTCTTTCACTGAAGGAATTCAAAATGCGCAATGGTATTTTTTCCGGAGTTTTCCTGATAGGTCTGCCGGCTTCCCTCAACAGTGTATTGATGAGCATGAGTAATATCCTGCTTAACAACGTACTTGTTTCCTATGGAGATATCGCTATAGCTGCCATGGGTGTCGCCATGAAAGCCAACATGCTTGTGATATTCATACAGATAGGGCTTTCTGCAGGTGTACAGCCACTACTTGGCTACAGCTACGGAGCAGGAAATAAAGAAAGGTTGCAAGCCACTGCAAAATATACAATGAAGGCAAATGTACTTATCGGCTTTGTTCTTTCCATCGTGTATATGTTCGTAGCACCCACCATAATCAGTGTTTTCATCAATAATGACGAGGTTATTTCCTTCGGTACGCTCATGCTCAGGGCCTTGATGATTTCACCGACATTCCTCGGTATCATGTTTGTCAATGAATTTGCTTTCCAGGCCATGGGCAAGGCAAAGGAATCACTGTTGCTTTCAATCAGCCGTCAAGGATTCGTATTCATCCCTGTACTGTTTGTTGCAAAGGCTCTGGCAGGCCTCAATGGCATCATACTTGCACAGCCCGCTGCAGATATCGCCTCAGTCTTTATTTCCCTGTGGATGTACCGCAACATTCTTAGGAAAGATCCCATCCTCAGCCAGAGTCAACGGTAACTTCAATGTAAAGCAGGAGCCTTCATCAAGTTCGGAAACAACATCCAACTTTCCATGGAGGCGCTTGATCTGGTCACCTACCAGATACAGGCCTATACCTTCTCCGGGCAGGCCTGCTACCCTTGCACTTCTGAAATATGCTTCAAAAATATGAGTCTGGTCTTCCTTGCTGATGCCTATGCCATTGTCTCTGACCCAGATAACAGCCGCATCTGCTTCTTTTTTGCATCCGAGTTCAACTTTTCCACCTGAGGAAGTATATTTCTGTGAATTTGTAAGCAAGTTGTAGACTATTTGGCTCAATACATTAGGGTCACTTGTTATATGAAGCTTCTCAACAAGATCCAAGTCAAGTTGCAACCCTTTCTTCTCAAATTGAGGACGAAGTCCTGCAGCGATTGTCTGCAACCGAGCCGGAAGGTTGAATTCCTTCAGCTGGAGATTTTCAGTTTCACTGCTTGCATCAATCATGGAACTCATATTGGAAATCATTACTGTCAGGCTGTCAATTTCCTTATAGAGAATGCCTTTTTCCCTTTCATCATAAGGTATCAGTCCATCTTCAAGAGCCTCAAGATGCGTTTTCAGTACCGTCAGAGGAGTCCTGGTCTGATGGACCAGTTCATCAAGCAAAAGCTTTCGCCCCTGCCTTTTCAGCCTGAGGCGCGAATCAAGGTCCGTAAGCGTGTCTCGTATGGTCGAAACTTCTTCTATATTGCTTGGAGGAGGCAGTTCCTTGATATCCACCAACAAGTCACCGGCTAACTTTGCAGTATCTTCCAGGGGATCGGTAATACGACGGCTAAACAGCCAGCTCAAAGACAAAGCAAGCGCCAGTACAATTGCCATAGCTATGAAATAGCTCATGAAAAGTGAAGATTGTGCCAAACGTTTCAGCAATGGTACTTTATGATAAGCCAGTACACCTAGCTCAATCATACCTGATAGCTTACCTTTTGCATCCTTGATCTGGATTCTCTGTTCATTGACAGGAGGCTGATGTGGTCCTATCTGCCCAGGAGGTGCATCCACCCTGGCAATCAATATACCTGCATTATCGTAGTATGCAATTGACTTAATCGGCATACGGACAAACCCTGAAAGGATCCTGGCATATTCCTGCCGTTTCAGCTCCAAAGGATCGCCCTTGTCATTCTTGAGAGCATTCACCAATTGGGTTTCAGCCTGCTGAAGCTGCTGCTGGCGTTCTTTCTCCATATAGGTATCCGTAAGTACAATCAGAAGAATGGTTGTAAGGGTCACGGCAACCACAGCAACCATGGCAAAACTTCTATCCAGCAGGTGACGTATCGTCAAGCTTCACCTCCAAATTGATACCCTGCCCCATATCGGGTATAAATAAAGGAAGGAGCTTTGGAATCATCTCCTATCTTTTTTCTCAATTTCTTGACATAGGTATCAATATTACGATCATAGGCATCATAGGAAGAACCAAAAGCATCCCTTATCAGCTGTTCCCGGGAAAGTACATACCCTACATGAGTCATAAATGTTTCAAGAAGCTTGAATTCGGTACTAGTCAGCACAATGGGTTTCCCCCCTTTTGAAGCACTGAGACTTTTCCGATCTAGTACAAGATCCTTATATTTCAATACTTCCTCTGCTTTTTCCTTGTATACCCGTTTTAATATGACGGATACCCTCTTCATCAGTTCCCTGGGACTGAAAGGTTTCACGACATAGTCATCGGCACCCAAATCAAAGCCCCTGAGACGGTCAGTTTCCAGTTCCTTTGCAGTCAGGAAAAGAGCCGGGACATCACTGGTCATACGAATCCGTTTCAGAACTTCAAAACCATCTATACCGGGCATCATGACATCAAGGATGATCAGATGGAATTCTCCACTGCTGAACTTTTCCAATGCAACAAAACCATCTTCAGCCACAGTACAATGATAGCCGTTCCGAACTAAATATTTCTCTACTATTGACCGAATCTCTTCATTGTCTTCAACTACTAAAACATTATACTCCATCGTGCATTCCTCTGTTTCCAGACTACCCTATCAATATGTATCAATTATGTATCTATGCAGAAAATATCAGATGGAAGACAAAACGTTGCTACAAAGTTTCTCAGAAAGTTGCAGATGGGGCTCTTCCCCGTCCAAACCAAAGGCATCGTGTTTATATAGCCCGCTGATGATATTCACAGTCTGCTCCAAGCTGTCTACAGCTGATGGATTGACCACCTCCTCACGGATACCTGACGATGTAGCAAAGGTAATCCGATAGGGAGAAAGACGCACTGTCATCTGCGGTAACGGCAGGATACTTTCGTCAATAGCATCATCGACCTGTATGATATCAGCAATTCCTGCCAAAGTCTCAACTTTTTCACTTTTCAGTAGGCTATCCTTGGCCACACAAGTATCCAGATAAATGATAGGCTTCGGGTCCTGCTGTCCAATAGCTTTGACAATGGCATCCATTTCGTCAGGAAACGTCAAAAGACTTCCTTCAATATACACGACCTTGATGTCTGAATTGACAGCAAATGCATCAAGCAACTGCCTCGCAGTTAGTGAAGTCGGTGCAGTCCCGCCAATCACATGATAAGGAACCGCTGTTGACTGCAATGAAATACTTATGGGAGATGGCAAGGGGCTGTTGCACAGATGAGGCTCAAAAAGCACATCCTTGTCAATGAGCATATCAAGGAGTCTCAATCCGAACCCATCGGAAGATATCGGGCACAGAAATTCAACAGGGACCTGCCGGTCTGCAAGGCTACAGGCAATCTGCAATCCCCGGCCTGTCAGACTTGTCTTGAAAAAAGACGAAGATTTGCTGTCCTCACGGATCTGTTCTTCCATATGATAGCAATAGCCTCCGATTACGACGACCATACGTTCCTCCTACAGGTAATGCTTATCCTTCAACCCAGGCACTTTTGCAACGACTTCAAGATAATCACGGATAGTACTCTTGCTGATTTTCTGCAACAAGACTTCTTCTATCTGGAACATCCCTATCTCAGCACTCATCTCTATATCAATCCTGATAGGTTTTTCGTCCCCTTTGGTGATGCGTACCTTTTCAATTGCATTGGCGCTGTATTTGTGGATGTCACCCACCTGTGGTTCTGTATGGAGTGCCAATGGTATCCTACTGCGGCCCTTTTCCATATCACATCCATCAGCAACCAGAATAATTCCTGCTTCCATACTGGTTATCTTTCTGTTGCCCATATGTCCATAGATGCCTTCCAAGGCTATTTCTCCGATTGATACACGTTTCTGAAGATTATTCGAGAATGTTTGTTCCAACCATTTCTCACACATCGGTCGTGCCAATACCATGGAAACGAGTTCATGGTCCTGCCTTGAAATTCCCATGCCCAGATCATGGCAGAGACTTGCAATGACTACGCCGCAACGACTGTCATCATAACTGCCCATCTCTTCGGTCTCAAGTGAGGTTTCAAGGCCTGCACCTATGGAGCAGATCAAGCATTTTCAATGCGTTGTAGCACACTTGTCTCATATGGACAGGACCATGATCATTATAGTTCATACGCTTGATGGATACGCTGTTGCCGTATTCCTGCATAGCCTGCAATTTATCATCAGACAAGAGAAGCTGACAAAGTCGGCGACTATTGCTCCCCGTTTCCAATTTCCCCAAAATCTTCTTTTCAAGAACATTTTCCTTAGGTGATTTCATACTTATATGATAGAAAAACATCCAGAGAAAGTAAAGGAAGATGCTTTTCATGCAAACGATTCAAACGATATACTTCAGACATGAAAAAACCAACTGTAAGAGAAATGGAATGGATCGGAAAAGGCGAATGGAAAAACAGGGATTACCGTTCCATCACGGCAAGGGCCCAGGACGCCCTGCTGCTTGCTGTCAGTGATGAAGATTTCAAGGTAACCTGTAGAATAGAAGCAGGGAATTTCCCGCACGGGTTGGTCATCAGTCAGTCAGAGGCAACTTTCATCAAGGTAGATATCCAAGATACCATAATCATCAGGACGAGCATCAGGGGATTCGGTTCCTGCGTGATGATACCAAGATCTTCAGATGATAAATTTGAGCACTGCATCATTGAAAGAATCGGCAAAGATATCTCCATTGCTACCGAAAAAGCAAAACTTGTCGACTGTTCTCTTCCTGGTTGTAAGGATGCCGTTGCGTTCGGTCTCTTCTACACACAAAACCGCTTCTTTGCAATGGAAGACTTTTCCTATAGCCGAAAATAAACAGGTATTTGCCATCCTACCGGTCATGACAGAACCTCATATTTGCACGAATTTTGATATGCCAAGACAGAAAACAATCCATCCGTATGCTCTGCTGATAATCATAAAACTTTCTTTTCAGCCGGTCCATTTCCCTAAAACAAGCCAATATATCAAAAGGATTGCATCAATAGTCAATTCCATGCACAAATTTGTCATACAAACCATAGCGAACATTCTTTATCCAGATGCCCCACTATGGTATACTTGTGCATTATAAGTTTCATGCCCCTTTGAAAGGGCGAAGGACGGTCAATATGGAAGGGGAAGAGAAAAAGGAAAGACCTTTGAACTTCATCGAAAAGATCATTGAGGATGATCTTGCAAACGGTAGGGTCCCGGACAATAAGATTGTCACCAGGTTCCCTCCTGAGCCAAACGGTTATCTTCACATCGGACATATCAAATCAATATGTCTGAATTTTGGCTTGGCAGAGAAATATGGTGGCATATGCCATCTGCGGCTTGATGACACGAACCCAAGTAAAGAAGACAATGAATATATCCAGTCAATCAAGGACGACATTCATTGGCTTGGCTTTGATTGGAAGGAACATGAGTACTATGCATCCGACTACTACCAGCAACTTTACGAAATTGCAGTCAGATTGATAGAAGAAGGAAAAGCATACGTAGATTCCCTGTCCCCTGAACAGATGAAAGAATACAGAGGTACGCTGACTGAACCTGGGAAAAACAGTCCTGACAGAGACAGAAGCATCGAAGAAAACCTTCGTCTCTTCCAGGAAATGAAAGACGGCAAGCATCCGGAAGGCAGTTATACACTGCGGGCAAAGATTGACATGGCAAGTCCGAACATCAACCTGCGTGATCCTGCCCTCTATAGAATCAAGTTTGCCACACATCCCAGGACGGGTGACAAATGGTGTATCTACCCCATGTATGACTTCACCCATCCTATCAGTGACGCCATTGAGGGTATTACCCATTCAATCTGCACACTCGAATTCGAGGACCACAGGCCAGCCTATGATTGGGCTACGTCAATCGACGGAATCGACCATACACCTCACCAGTATGAATTTGCCCGTCTCAACATCAACTACATGCTGATGAGCAAAAGACGGTTGCTGAATCTCGTCAAGCTTGGTATCGTCTCAGGTTGGGATGACCCAAGGATGCCGACGATCAGCGGCGTACGAAGAAGGGGCTATTCTCCTGAATCAATGAAGGATTTTGTCTCTCGGGTTGGAGTTGCGAAAGTCGAGGGTGTCGTAGACTACTCCTTGATGGAATTCTGCGTCCGGGAGGACCTGAACAAACGTGCAAAGCGCCTGATGGCAATCCTTGATCCCATCAAGTTGGTCATCGACAACTATCCAGTAGACAAGGTAGAGTATTTCGAAGCAGAAAACAACCCTGAAAATCCTGCAGATGGTACACATCTGATGCCATTCAGCCGGGAAGTGTATATAGAACGGGAAGACTTCATGGAAGTACCTCCCAGAAAATATCACAGACTTTATCCTGGGAATGAAATAAGGTTGAAGTATACTTACTATGTAACGGCGACAAGTTTCGAAAAAGATGCTGATGGAAAGGTCACAACCGTACATTGTACCTATGATCCTGAAAGCCGCGGCGGTACGACTCCTGACGGTCGCAAGGTCAAAGGGACCAGCCATTGGGTTTCGGCAGCACAGGCCGTCGATGCTGAAGTAAGGCTCTATGACAAATTGTTCAAGAGTGAATACCCTGGCGGAGAAACAGGAAATTATCTGGATGACCTCAACCCGGATTCCCTTATCGTCATCCCTCATGCGAAAGTTGAACCTGAATGCCTCAAGGCAAAAGTCGGAGATTATCTGCAGTTTGTCAGAAACGGCTACTTCTGCTGTGACAGCAAGGATTTTTCACCTGAGCACCCGGTGTTCAACAGAACCGTGACATTGAAGGATACTTGGGCAAAGATGAAGAAAAAGATGGGTATCAAATAAGTATTGTACAATATATGCATCTTTTTACATAAACAAGATAATGACAAGGTCGTTGTCGCGAAAGTGGCAACGACTCTGTTTTATGCCAAGTACCAAACAGAAAAAACATAGGACTGTTTCAAAGGTCTCAGAAAACAAGACTTGTTGAACAACACCTTTTTATGTAACCGCGAACAGGCTCATCAGACAGAACGCGGAGGCCATCGAGGAAGTTTCTTCCACACAGACCGTCAACACAGGTTTGCCTTCCTTATACGGCAGACTATCAGAAAACAAAAAAAGCAGGCCATCACACATCAATCGTATTCATGGTCTGCTCTTTCATCTGTTTTCGGACTATCCAAAACTTACTTTTGTAACAGCCCTGTCATTCAAAACTGAAAAGTTATCAATCAACAGCATAAGCCAGCGTCACCGTACTGATATAACGTCCGGAAGGCAATTTTCTCTTGTTATCAGGAACTGCAGCTTTAATGGCAAATGTTACTACAGTACCATTCATATGCCCTACAATACCGCCGTTATTGGCAGTTGCGTCATAGTCGACACCGTTGTATCCATCATAGTAGGTATTTTTAGCAAGATTAAAAAAGACATTTGAGTCTTCTGTTTTAGTACTTCCAGCGGAAAAAGTCGAGGCATTTGAATCTTCCGACGATGCAGAATACTTGCCCTTTCCCTGACTTGCAGAAGACACGATAATGGATACAGCACCTCCATAGACAGTCGAACCACTGTTAAGATAGAATGGCGATGCAGTAATACCGACATAAACTTTCTGTTTGCTATTTGCCGTCGAACCTGAAACAGCCACTGCAAAAGTGCCGGTCTTAAAGCCATCTTCTACATTCCAGTCCTTATCAAACAATACTTTTGCCTTGGTCGTTGTAGTCACATCAGTACCTTCATAGTACAATGCAGTCACGATAGGTTCAACAGGAACCTCACTGACAAGCATAAGAGTATCTGTTTCGTTGCCGGTCGTAGTTGCAAGGGCTGCTTTCTCAGTAAAGGCAATGGAATCTTCACTATCAGATGCAGCATCTTTTTTATAAAGGCTATATGTATTTTCTTCATATGTTGAATTAGCAGTGCCATCATCGTCCACGATAGCCGTTGATGTCGCAAATGCCATCATACCCACAGAAAGCATTGCCATGCTGGCAAGCAGAACCCTTTTTATGCTCATAAACATCCACCCTTGTTGAATTTTTTTCTAAGTATAGTTAATATATCAGAAATCTATACATATGTCAATAGTTTAAACAAAATTATTTCATACCATATTAATAAATTATTAAAGTATAAATAAATAATTTTTATAATAATTTATTATAGATAAACAAATTAATTTTAAATACTGTTTTTCATGTAAATTACATACCTTTTATTATATCATTTAAATTACAATATATAATTAACAATATCAAACATCTTCAGTTTATGATATGACATAGAATACAACAAATTTCTTAACAAAAAAAATTGCTACAACTGATAAAACTTAGAGTAAAATAGAGTTTTCAACTCCCCGACCGAGAAAAAACAATTTTATGCCGTAGCTGGTACAGATTGTCATGGAACTGAGGCATCCATATAGGCTCAGGAACAAGATAAAATCTATCGTAAAAACAACGACCCATACGCTTCAGGAGGCATCCAACACAAGAGAAAACAAATAGCAAGGCCATGTAGAGGCCTGGATCCTGTCCAGCATCATCTGAAATTAATGGATCAAAGAGAAATTGTCTCCGATTTTGCGGCATCATAATAAAAGGCTCAAGCTGTCATTGAATGGCATAAGAAATGACTACCCGGCTCTCATACCTGCCTGTAGGCAAGGTCGTTGAAGCAGGAGAAATCCTGAAAAAGAAAGAGTCAACATTACCAGAGGCATGTCCTGATTCGGTAGATGACGAAACTGTCGCATCACTGTAGCCATCAAAATATGTATTGGTTGCAAGCTCAGCAATTCCACTTTCGTAGACGGAAGACTCACCTACTTTCTTGTCCCAAGCGGAGACACTTTCATTTTCATAGACAGCTACCGCTCCACCATGTACCGAATCAGATTGATCACCGTTGTTGTCCAGCAACGCAAAGGGTTCCGTTGAAATTTCAATGCTGAGGGACTGAGACACATAACCGGTAGAACCTGTTACAGCTATGGTAAAGACTCCCGTATCGAACCCACTCTGAACATTCCACGAAGAACTGTACAACGTTTTCGTAGAAACAGTGGTAGATGCATCAGAAGTTGTTGCAGATGTAACTGCAGAATCAGTCACGTCAACGCCTTCATAGTACAGGGAAGTTGTCAAATCGACAGTAGCAACTTCACCGACCAGATTGACAGCATCATAGGAATTTTCAGGTGCAGAAGCCAACGAAGTCTGGCTATCGGCAAGTGAAAAGGCATTGCGAGGTGAACTTCCAAGAGAGACCGGTGTACTGCTACCCTCCTGGTAGGTCTTGCTGGTATCAGAATCCTCTGCAAGTGCCTGATAGGTCGTAAAAGAATCAGTAAGGTAAGTAGAAGAACCATTGACAGCAGTATATGTGTAATCAGCTGATGCAGATAACGAACTATCAGCGATAACCAGCAACGTTATTCCAATAGCAAGTTTTTTTCTCATATTTTTCTCCCTGACACCATTTAGAAAACAAATTACACTGCAAACTACTTATAGCAATAATATAAATGTTTGCAACTTATGTCAATAGATATATTATTTTTTGACATTTACTCTAAAAATCGTGCAACACAACATATCCATCTCAATAAATACATATTTTATCCATAATTAATCTTAATTATTGCATACATAGCTACTGAATAATATGACATAAGATAAGCTAAACATAAATTCATGTAAATCAAGATTCACTAAGTATCGCTCGATTCCACTGCTATTGAGAGAGTGCTTTACTACTGATTCTCCATAGCTATCAAATCCTAAGCGACTTAATTCTAAGAAAAGAATGAAAAACAAATAAAAAAACCGAGGATGATACTCCTCGGCATGCAATTCATAAATATGGTCTAATAGTTCTTGGATTGCAATTCAAAGAAAGACTGCGGATGTCCACATACAGGGCAAATGGCAGGAGCTTTTTTCCCTACATGTATATGCCCGCAATTTGCACATTTCCATACCATGTCTCCCTCACGTGAAAATACAATACCTTCATCAAGGTTCTTCAGCAAAGTAAGATAGCGTTCCTCATGTGTCTTTTCGATGTCACCGACAAGAGCAAACAGCTTGGAAATCTTTGAGAAACCTTCCTCTGCTGCTTCTTCAGACATCTGCTTGTACATAGAAGTCCATTCATAGTTCTCCCCTGCTGCAGCATCCTTGAGGTTTGTTGCAGTATCCGCAACTTCCCCATTTTCCTGCAGAGCCTTGAACCAAAGTTTGGCATGTTCTTTTTCATTGTTGGCAGTCTCTTCAAAAAGACTTGCAATCTGCTCATATCCGTCCTTGCGAGCCCTGGAAGCATAATACGTATACTTGTTCCGTGCCTGGGATTCTCCCGCAAAGGCATCCCTCAGATTCTTTTCAGTTTTTGATCCCTTCAATTCCATTTTCTTACCTTACTCCTTATCCCTTGTCCTGGGTCTTTTCATAACAATCGGGACAAATCCCGCTTACTACCAAATTTGGGTCAATATGCCGGAAGCCTGTGGCATTGCAAGCCTTTGCCAATGCAATCTGGTCTGGTTTGAAATCGATATCCACCACACGCTTACAAATTCTGCACATCATATGGCAATGTTCAAAAACCGTTGCATCAAAACGGTCAGGGCCGCCTTCAACAGGGATTTTCAGCAGACGCCCTTCTTCAACCAACAAGTTCAGATTCCGATAAACAGTTGCCATTCCTATCCTTGGATGTGCAACTTTGACATGGTTGAAGACTTCTTGGGCTGTAGGATGGTTATGTAAAACCATCACGGCTTTATACACTAAATCCCTTTGAATTGTCTGACGTCGTTCAATCATATTTACTCCCAGCTATAACATAGCGCACTTGACCATTTCATAATGACCGTATTGATAATAATTGTCAATATCTTTTATAACTTTTCAACTACAGGCCCCGCGGATAATCAGATCCATACATCAAGTCAGTACAGCTTTCCCTGTATACAGCTGATAGTATTTTCCCCTCTTTTCCAATAATTGCCCATGGGTACCCTTTTCAATGATCTGACCATTCTCCAAGACCATAATGACATCACTGCCTCGCACAGTCGACAGTCTATGGGCAATGACAAAGACTGTCCTCCCATCCATAAGACGGTTCATACCAGCTTGGATCAATGCTTCAGTCCGAGTATCTATGCTACTTGTTGCTTCGTCCAAGACCATGATGGGAGGATCGGCAACAGCTGCCCGTGCAATAGCCAACAATTGTCTCTGTCCTGTGGAAATATTGCTTTCCTTTCCAGAAATAATGGTTTCATATCCCAGGGGAAGCAATTTGATAAAATGGTCGGCCCCTGCCAGTCTTGCAGCGACCTCAACTTCTGCATCGGTAGCATCAGGCCTTCCATATCTGATATTTTCCCTGACCGAAGCAGTAAACAAACTTGTATCCTGCAATACCATACCAAGAGAATGTCGAAGATCCTTTTTGCTGATGTCCTTGACATCTATCCCGTCTATGGTAATTTCTCCCTGCTCAATCTCATAGAATCGGTTAAGCAAATTGGTTATGGTAGTCTTGCCTGCTCCTGTTGAACCGACAAAAGCCACAACTTGCCCAGGATGGGCATAGACATCTACATGACGGAGCACCGGTTTGCCAGGTACATAAGAAAATGATACATCATCAAGTTTTACATCACCCTGAAGAAGTCTGAACGATTCTTTTCCATTTTCAGTCTTTTTCCAAGCCCAATGGCCAGTATGTTCATCACACGCCTGAAAAGCACCAGACTGGCCTTTACAGACATTCTCCAATATTACCGTGCCGTTGTCAGGTTCCGCCTTTTCATCCAAAAGTGCAAAAATCCTTTCAGCGCCTGCAAGCGCTTGAACAACTGCATTTATTTGCTGACTCATCTGCCCAAGAGGTCTTGCCAAGGTCTGGGACAATTGCAAGAAGCTTACAATCATTCCCAACGTAAGTCCTGCCAAGCCATGGATTTCCATGAATCCACCCGCAATTGCAATTACAGCATATTGAAAGTTACTCAACATCTGGACCAATGGCATAAAGATATTTGCAAATTTGTTCGCATTGGTTGTATTGGCACACAATTGTTCATTGAGTTTATCAAATGCTGCTTCTACTTCTTTTTCCCGAGTAAAGACCTTTACAACCTGTTGTCCGCTGACCAATTCTTCTATGTAGGCATTCTCAGCCCCCAAGGAAGCCTGCTGTTTGGAAAAATATTTCCCAGACAGACTGCCTACTTTGCCAGTAACAAATAGCATGAGCAGGATTGAAAGGATCACCACGATAGTCAGTTGCCAACTGGTAACGATCATGGCAACAAAGACCCCAATGACCTGGATACTTCCAGAAAACATCTGGGGAAGGCTTTGGTTCAGCATATTGACCATTGCATCGATATCATTGGTATACCGGCTCATGATATCGCCATGTCCATTTGCATCGAAATAACCGATAGGAAGGCTCTGCATATGGACAAACATTTCATTCCTCAGCGTCCTGAGCACTTCCTGCGATATGACAACCATCGTCCTGGAATAATAGAACATACCGGCAATGCCTACCGCAATAATCAATGCCAGCTCGCTGATCAGGTGCAGGATATAGCTGAAATCTGGATTCTGGGCACCAATCAAGGGCATAATTCCATCATCGACCAGGTACTTGAGAAAAACACCGATGGCAACTGTCATCACAGATGAAACTATTATGGCAGCTACGACAAGTACCAAAGTACCTCTATACGGTCTGAGATAATGAAATGTACGCTTTATCGTTTTCTTAATATTCTTTGGTTTTTCGGAGGGTTTCCCTCTGTTCGGCCTAGGCAAGCTGCACCTCCCTGGTCTGGGATTCATAGACTTCCCTATAGATGGCATTGCCAGCCAGAAGCTCTGCATGAGTTCCAAATCCACTGATCCTACCCTCGTCCAGTACCAAAATGCGGTCACACTCCTGTACAGTCGAAACCCTTTGGGCAATGATCAATTGAGTAACGGAGGGAAGCTCATCATGCAGTGCCAACCTGATAGATGCCTCCGTACTCATATCAACGGCACTGGTAGAATCATCAAAGATGATAATTCTAGGTTCAGTCAGCAAAGCCCGTGCAATACAGAGACGCTGCCGTTGGCCACCGGATACATTTCGTCCTCCCTGTTCAATATGGGTATCATACCCATCAGGAAAAGTACGAATGAATGCATCTGCTTGGGCTATACGACAAACCCGTTCCATCTGTGCATCAGAAGCGGTCTCATTGCCCCATCTCAGGTTTTCTTTTATCGTACCACTGAACAATCGGCTTTCCTGCGGGACAAAGGCCACATTATGCCTAAGAATTTTCAAACTATAATTCCTTACATCGACGCCGCCGACCAGTACATGTCCTTCGGTAGTGTCATAAAGGCGAGGAATGAGAGAAACCAACGTCGTCTTGGAGCTACCGGTCCCTCCGATTATGCCAATTCGTTCTCCGCTGGTAATGTTCAGGTCAATATCCGACAAACATAATTTGTCAGATGAAGAGGAATAACTAAAAGCAACATGGTCAAAGACAATGTCACCATTTTCTACGTTCATAATAGGATGCTCAGGATCCCGCAAGTCTACTTTTTCATTGAGTACATCACAGACCCTTTTTGCAGAAGCGCTGCTAATAGTCATCATCACGAAGAAAGAAGAAAGCATCATGAGGCCCATCATAGCCATAGAAACATAGCTGACCAAACTTACCAATTCACCCGTAGTCAGGGAACCAAGGACAACCTGTTTTGCTCCCAGCCACATGATAAGGACATCAAGAGAAAAAATACTCAGCAGCATCAGAGGCATGATATTGATTGCAAGTTTACCGACTTTTGTGTATTGGCCGCAAAGCGTATTGCTTTCTTTCTTAAATTTATTGATTTCTCTCCGTTCATTGACGTACGCTTTTACAGCACGGATACCGTCAACATTTTCTTCAACGACTGTATTGAGACGGTCATACTGGGCAAAGACTTTTTCAAATAGGGGAAAGGCAATCTTGATGGTTATAATCATTATCAAGGCTATGATCGGAATCATATAGACAAACAGCAAAGCAAGATGCCAGTCCACATAGAATGCCATGCACATTGAAAATATAAGGCTGAATGGTGCCCTGACGGCTAAACGTATCGACATTTGAAATGCCATTTGAAGCCGTTGGACATCTGTCGTCAACCTGACGACTAAGCTACTTGTGCTATATTTATCAATATTCTTGGCTGAATATCCTTGGATAGCATAAAACAAATCATGACGAAGGTTCTTGGCAAAACCAGCAGAAGCTTTCGCAGCAGTCCATCCTCCAAGAACACCAAATAGTCCCATAAATAACGTTGCAATAATGATATAAAAACCCACACGCCAAACCTGTGTCATATTATGGACCTGTAGACCCTGGTCAATCAACATAGACATCAAATATGGCAGCACAGACATCATCAACGTTTCAAAAAATACTAAAAAAGGGGTCAGGACACTCACCTTGCGGTATTCCCTGACCCTTCCAAGAAGCGTCTTGATCAACTCTTTTCGGTCTCCACCAGATTCTTTCGCATCTGTTCAATTACCTTGAAAAAGATCTGCATTTCCTCATCACTTAGATTCTTGGTCAAATCATTTTCAAGTTGTTCAAGGAATATATCAAATTCCATGTCCATCTTCTTCGCTTTCTCAGTAATCACTACTCTCTTCAGACGCTTGTCCGAGCTGACACGCTCTTTCTTGACCAGACCATTCTTTTCCATCAGCTTCAGAATTTCAGTAGTAGTAGGTCTCCGAAGAGAAAACATGGTGTCAATGTCCCGTTGATATACAGGAGTATCACCCTTCGAATCAATAAAATTGATGATATAAAAGTGAGATGACGTCTGCGTCGTTTCACTATACTCAGTCCTGAAGGTCATCAACCTCCGTCTCAAATGGTTCGAAAGCTTCCGTAGCTCTCTTGATGCACATTGTTCTCTCATACACAACTCCTCACAAACAAAACTTAGTTAAGTATATATTGAAGCAATATGGCAATAAAAGTACTCTCCTATCATCTTCATACTTCTTCATATACACCGCCTTTTATTTCCATGTCCTGCAGGATTCCCCCTTTCCTGCAGGACATGACCTGCAATAACTTATGATTCTTTTTTCTCATCCAACCAGAAGAACTGACTTTCATCTTCGCCCCTGGTATGGGTCTTTTCAAACTTTTCAAAACCATATGGCTTGACACCACCATCACGGGAAATTACAGAGCGAGTATTTTTCTTTTTCCGCCTATCCATATCATAGCGGCTCTCCCTGCGTTCCCTATCCCCTCGATATCCGGAATCATCCCGAGATCGGCGGTCGTATCCACCACGGTCATCATCATGATATCTTCGGCTACCATAGCCACCGCGGTCATCATCACGATACCCACGACTGCCATAACCACGATCGTTATCACGAGACCTGCTGCCGTATCCGCGGTCATCATCATGATATCTTCGGCTACCATAGCCACCGCGGTCATCATCACGATACCCACGACTGCCATAGCCACGATCATTATCACGAGATCTGCTGCCATAGCCACCGCGATCATCATCACGATACCCACGACTGCCATAGCCACGATCATTATCACGAGATCTGCTGCCATAGCCACCGCGATCATCATCACGAGACCCACGACTGCCATAGCCTCGATCATTATCACGAGACCTGCTGCCGTATCCACCGCGGTCGTCATCACGGGACCTGCGGCTACCATATCCACCGCGGTCATCATCACGAGACCCACGACTGCCATAGCCACGATCATTATCACGAGACCTGCTGCCGTATCCACCGCGGTCGTCATCACGGGACCTGCGGCTACCATATCCGCCACGGTCGTCATCACGGAACCTACGGCTACCATAGCCACCACGGTCATCATCACGGGACCTGCGGGATCTATCTCCATCAGAGAAACGACCAGGACTCCTTCTGTCGTCACGGCGATTATCTCCAAAGTCACGTCTGTCACGATCACCTCGGCCAGCACTTCCATCGTCACGGCGAGAACCATGCGATGAAAAGACTTTATCCAAATCCCTCTTCTTCTGATCATCCATATCAGAATCTTTTTTCCTATCCTTGAGGCTTTCAATCGGTTTTGGTTCACTTGTAGCAACTTTGACCGGTTCAGAATCATCCCAACGTAGGCTAAGCATGCCGTTGTCAGAATCAGTTTCCTGATCTGAATCAAGGGACTTGATAATATTATCGTAATTATTTTCTTCGGTGGATTCTGCAGTTACTTCTGTTGCTTCCGTCTCCGAACTTTCCGATCCCTGACTTTCGTCAGATTCCTTGGTCTGTACGGCATCTTCTTGTTCTGATTTACCTTCCAAGGCAGCATCTTGATCAGTTTTTTCTACCGGAGAAGCATCAATCTCCTGCTGATCATTCAATTCAAAATTTTCATCTTTCTTTTCTTCAGTATCCATTCTTTCAAATTCCTTTGCATTCCGCAGGATCCTGTCATCGGACCCATTTTCACTGCTGGGCACTCTTTTATATCCAACCCAGTCTTTCTTCCTAAGAGTAATATTCCTTATCTTTTTCAATATCCAGGTACGGCTGGTACCCTTGTTCTTTGTAAAGCCAGGAGCGGCTACCGACTTAGTAATCTGCTCCAAATCAAAACCTCTTACTCTCCCACTGTCCATTTGAAAAGTACTCAGATTCGTCGAAAAAACCATGGTACCTTCAGGAGACAACAAATTGTTCAATAAATCGAAATAACGTACATAATCTCGCCTAACATCAAAATCCTCATCCATTCTGTGGCTATTTGAAAAACTTGGTGGATCAAAAATAATCAAATCATATATTTCATTGTTCTTCAATGCTTCAATGATAAATTTCAATGCATCAGACTGGATGCATCGGTACATATCACCTATAAACCCATTGGCACCCAGGTTCTGTCTGGCCCATGCAGTAGAAGGCCCACTCAAATCAACAGAAACAACCTCCCTGGCACCACCACCGGCAGCATACACAGAAAATGCACCAGTATAAGAAAACAAATTCAGTACTTTGAGCCCTTTGCTCATCTCGCCAACCATCTGTCTGGTCCTCATATGGTCAAGAAACAAGCCGGTATCAATATGACTGGTCAAATCAACTGTAAAGGAATAGCCACTTTCCTTTACCGGTACTTTCAGGCTTTCCATAGCCTGAAGACCATGCTGTTGTCGGCCTTCTCTTTTCAGACGATGCATAAAAACAACATGATCTGACTGAATATAGCACATACGACGAACAATATCACAGCAATCAGATATGACGTCATCAGCCAATCCCTCAGGACTATAATCAGTTACCCTTGCATAGAGACCATATAAATCAACAGCAACAGGGAGTAAGCCAAGATTTCGGTCATATACCCTCATGCAATCCGTATTCTCATTGAGTACAATGCGCCTCATCGCCAGAGAATTATGTTTGAGTATCTTTCCAAAATCCTTGTATGAATATTCCAATTCCGTCAATTCTCAGTCCCTTTCTCTGAAAAAACTTTCAATAATCTGCTGACTATGATACAGTAATAACAAGATTATTTCAAGGAGAAACAACATGGAAGACACTGAAGCAACAGAGTTTCTACATGAACTAGAAAACAAATGGCAAGGCACTATTTCATGGAAAACTTTCGCCACGTGGTATTGCTGTTCCGATGGAACTCTCAGAGAGTATGGTGTTTTCTTGTTCAAGATCAACAATACCTTTCATTTTGAGGACTTCTATCGGGAATCAACAATCTTCGGCATTCCTTTACCAAAAAAGAAAAATGAAAAAAAGTTCATAAAAATGGAAAGATCTTTCACGATAGGAGATGTTGCAGATGTCTTTCAGATTTCACAAAAATCAGCATTGGATATCGCTGAAGGACGACTACGCATTGAGCAAGCAAAGAAAATTGGAAAATTCGATAAAATATTTAGGAAAGTCGTTACCATTGTCAAACTCAAGGACGGTAGTGCCCATTGCTTTGAACTTCTCGATACAAAACAATTCAAGACCCAATTACAATGAGATAAAAAGCCCCATGTATGCTGCCATGGGGATTTTATCCTGAAAATATATTGAAAAATCTACTTTGAGTAGAATTCAACGACCAACTGATCATTGATTTCTACAGGTACTTCGCTACGTTCAGGAAGTCTCAGCAAAGTGCCTGAAAAAGCTTCCTCATTCTTTTCGATATATGCCAGCTTAAAATGAGCTGCACCTAGGAAATTTTTTCTAAACTGTTCGTTCTTGGTAGATTTCTCTTTCATGGAAATAACATCACCAGGTCTGCAACGATAGGAAGGAATATCAACCTTCTTCCCGTTGACCAAGATATGACCATGTGAAACCAACTGACGTGAAAGTCTGATGGAATTACCAAAACCGATACGATATACAAGGTTGTCAAGCCTGCATTCCAGAGTCGTGATCAATGCATCACCAGTTCTCATAGTTGTAGACTTGGAAGCCTGCTCATAATAATTGCGAAGCTGCCTTTCAAAGATACCATAATATGATTTGACTTTTTGCTTCTCAGTGAGCTGCATACCATAATCAGATACTTTGTGTTTCTTTCGAAAAGCAGGATCATTTGCTCGATCCATAGCCTTGGGGTGACCACAAGTATTCACACCAAGTCTACGACATTCTTTAAAACGGGGACCTCTTCTAGTTGCCATCGTCAATTCCTTTAAGAAAGTCAGATACAATTCCAGCATGAACCAGCATGTTCAGACTTCAATTGTGTGGTACGTAACTTCGTCTCTCGTACCTTAAGACAAAAAATGACTTCCGTCGTTACCTCAGGAAGCCACAGTTGCTCGCCCGGAGGGATTTGAACCCCCGACAGGGTGGTTAACAGCCACCTGCTCTGCCAACTGAGCTACAGGCGAATATCATGCGAACGATAGGAACATTACCCTATCAGCCTTTTTCTGTCAATATATCCCAACTTTTTTTTCAAACATTTTTCTATCAAAAAAACAATGACAAATAAATAGAAAAAACAGAATAAAATACAACTGTCTAAAACCATTTGCCAACAGCACATAAAGAATTTCTACCTAATAAATATTTTTGCAAAAAAAGTACAGAAGTGGGGAAGCATCCGAAGCTGCTTCCCCACATAATTTTACTTATCAACCAAAGCCTTTACCTAACTGGATAATTAGCTTTGAGATAATCCATCAAGGCATCGCTAAGCATACCATATGTGCCGATCACCTTGGTAAACATCGTGTAGCCATCACCACCAGCAACCATGAAGTCATTGGTACAGACTTTATATGGAGTAGAATCCTTCTTGATAATCTTGTCACCAACCAAGACTCTCAGAATCCGCTTGCCAGGCTTTCCGTACTTATTGTACACAACCCTGAGATCTGTCTGGCTATATGAACCTGCAGGTTCAGGCAATCCAGAATAGCCATGCTCCAAAGCTGCATAGACCTGTTCACCAGTCAATTCGCAGACTGTCATGGTATTACCAAACGGCAACACAGTCATTACATCATTGATCGTAACATCGCCTGCAGCAAGGCTAGCTCTGATACCACCACCGTTGGTGATTGAGAAATCAGCGCCTGTAGCTTCAGTCATTGCAGTACAGATCATCCTTGAAAGGTCAGTAGGCCTTGTACGGACATCAGCCCTTTCACCATCCAACCATACTGGCAGTTTGGCAATGACCGTGCCATATTCCTTATCAAGCGCAGCCTGCTTGTCTGCAATAAAGGATGCAACTTCAGGATCATCTGGGACCTCAGTAATTCCATATTTCTGTGCAAGCTTGCTCTCAGCAGGATCCAACACATCAGAAGCCTTGACAAGAGTCTCTGTCTGACCTACGGCCTTGTCGTTGCGAACTGACACATCGACAACACCTACATTCTTCATGTATTCCCCGGCCTGTACAATCAAAGCCCCGTTTACAACCTTGCCACCTTCGATAGCATCATGGCTATGTCCGTCTATAAACAGATCAATACCATTGATATGTTTGCAAATGTCAATGCTTGTCAAGCCACTGGTAACATTCGGATTGATGCCGACGTGACCAAGTACCACTACATAATCAGCATACTTATGAGCCATGTTGACTGCAGCTTGCGCCTCATCAAGTACATCCAAAGGATTCACGAACTTAAGACCGACAACATTCTTTGGATTGGTAGAAGTCATGGTATCAGGAGTAGTGAGACCAATGACAGCCACTTTGAATCCATTGAATTCATAAATTTGATATGGCTGCAACAGGAAATTGCCCTTGCTATCGAGAATGTTGGCACTCAACACCTTAATATTGGTGTACTGGTCAGCATATTTGGCAGCTTGGATAAGTCTATCCTGTCCAAAGTCAAAATCATGATTTCCTGGTGCAACTGCATCATAGCCCAGCATATCAAGCATTACACCGGCAGTCTCACCCTGGAACATGTTGACAATATTAGTGCCTTGGCTTACATCACCTGCATCCAAAACCAAGATATTGTCAGTCAAACTCCTTGCAACCTGCAACATGGTAGAAAGTTTTGGATAACCAATTGTGGCCTTTCCATCAGAAGCGAGCCGTCCATGCACATCATTGGTATGAACAATAAACAAATCGAAATTAGGATTAGAACCCTTGGCTTTAATTATCGGAGTCACACCATACGGATATTTGACAGCAGCCTTTTCGGCAGCAGCCTTCTCGGCAGCGGCCTTCTCAGCGGCAGCCTTCTCAGCGGCAGCCTTCTCGGCGGCAGCCTTCTGGGCAGACATATTCATTTTAGCCGTATATGCCGCACTTACCTTGGCAAGGTAACAAGCAACATCATTATCCGCAGGAATGGAAGCTATACCATATTGTTTTGCCAGCGCACTGTGGGCAGGATCGTTGATGTCAGAGGCCGATACAAAACCAAGGACCTTCGTGGACATCCTGTCACCCTTCACGGACACATCCACCAGACCAATCTGCTGCAGCCCGGCTCCGGTCCCTACCAACGTCGTCCCGTTCACCATTTCGGTATACGGCTTGTCCGACGCCTCAACGAACAGGTCAATGCCCTTGATGTTCTGGCAAATCAGCTTAGCCGTATACTGGCTGTCGTCGACGTTGCCAAGCACCACGACGTAGTCAACCATCGACTTCGCCATGTCAACTGCCGCCTGTGCGTTCTTTATGATGACAGGATCAGTAAAGCTGAGCCCCTCAGTGTCATTCTTTGCAGCCGCAGGAGAAGTCAGCCCGGCAACCAGCACGGTCTTGCCGTTGAAATAGTAGACCTGATACGGCTGGAACACAGGGTTCCCCTTCTTCGTGAGCGTATTGGCCGAAAGGACCTTCAGGCTCGTGTTCTGGTAGGCATAGGAAGCAGCCTGCTCCAGACGAGCGGTACCATAGGCAAAGTCACCGGCACCAGGAGCCACGGCATCATAGCCCAGCATCGCCATCAGCACGCCTGCAGGCTCCCCGCCGAAACTCTCGACCAATGCACTGCCACTGGTCGCATTGCCCGCATCAAGGAGCAAGGTATCGGCAGTAAGACTCCTGCCAGCCTTCAGCAAAGTAGCGAGCTTGGCATAGTCTATGCCATCAAGCGCGCCCTTCACGTTCCCGGTAGCGGCAATGTACAAATCAAAGTCAGAAACCGCCTTGTCGCTCTTCACGATAGTCGAGACATTATAGGGATATTCAGTAGTCTTCTTGGCGGCAAGTTTCTCAGCAGCAGCCTTCTGGGCAGCGGCTTTCTCGGCAGCGGCTTTCTCAGCGGCAGCCTTCTCGGCAGCGGCCTTCTGGGCAGCGGCCTTCTGGGCAGCGGCCTTCTGGGCAGCGGCCTTCTCGGCAGCAGCCTTCTCAGCGGCAGCCTTCTGGACTGGTGTCATCATTTTTTCTGCATATGCCGCACTTACCTTGGCAAGATAACAAGCAACATCATTATCCGCAGGAATGGAAGCTATACCATATTGTTTTGCCAGCGCACTGTGGGCAGGATCGTTGATGTCAGAGGCCGATACAAAACCAAGGACCTTCGTGGACATCCTGTCACCCTTCACGGACACATCCACCAGACCAATCTGCTGCAGCCCGGCTCCGGTCCCTACCAACGTCGTCCCGTTCACCATTTCGGTATACGGCTTGTCCGACGCCTCAACGAACAGGTCAATGCCCTTGATGTTCTGGCAAATCAGCTTAGCCGTATACTGGCTGTCGTCGACGTTGCCAAGCACCACGACGTAGTCAACCATCGACTTCGCCATGTCAACTGCCGCCTGTGCGTTCTTTATGATGACAGGATCAGTAAAGCTGAGCCCCTCAGTGTCATTCTTTGCAGCCGCAGGAGAAGTCAGCCCGGCAACCAGCACGGTCTTGCCGTTGAAATAGTAGACCTGATACGGCTGGAACACAGGGTTCCCCTTCTTCGTGAGCGTATTGGCCGAAAGGACCTTCAGGCTCGTGTTCTGGTAGGCATAGGAAGCAGCCTGCTCCAGACGAGCGGTACCATAGGCAAAGTCACCGGCACCAGGAGCCACGGCATCATAGCCCAGCATCGCCATCAGCACGCCTGCAGGCTCCCCGCCGAAACTCTCGACCAATGCACTGCCACTGGTCGCATTGCCCGCATCAAGGAGCAAGGTATCGGCAGTAAGACTCCTGCCAGCCTTCAGCAAAGTAGCGAGCTTGGCATAGTCTATGCCATCAAGCGCGCCCTTCACGTTCCCGGTAGCGGCAATGTACAAATCAAAGTCAGAAACCGCCTTGTCGCTCTTCACGATAGTCGAGACATTATAGGGATATTCAGTAGTCTTCTTGGCGGCAAGTTTCTCAGCAGCAGCCTTCTGGGCAGCGGCTTTCTCGGCAGCGGCTTTCTCAGCGGCAGCCTTCTCGGCAGCAGCCTTCTGGGCAGCGGCCTTCTCGGCAGCAGCCTTCTCAGCGGCAGCCTTCTCGGCGGCAGCTTTTTCAGCAGCAGTCTTTTCAGCTGGCACAGGTGCCTCTGCAACTGGTGTGCTTGGAACCTGTTCGACCTTAGTCGCAGTAGAAGCACAACCTACAAGGGATATGATCAGCGATGCCGTAAGCACCGATGTCATAATTTTACTGGACAAACGCTTCACGAGTCTTCCTCCTCAACGAAAATCATATGAATTGCTATTTTAAATAATCAATTACGACTATTATAACACAAATTAAAAAGTATATATACAAAATTCCTTACTCTGACAAACAAAACTGCCCCCCTGATATGCCAATTTTCAATTGTACCGTTGGTCAAATCATTCGGGTGGCGGTCAATGCAGTATCAGTGTGTTTTTCAATCATAGCAGACTCCAAGAACACGATAATAAAGTTTCCTCAACTTCCCATACGGATGGGCACAGTCGTACTTCATCCTTTTCCTTATATTACCCCTCGGACTCTCTCATACCGCCCTTTATTATAGACATTAGATATCCAAGTCGTCAATTGGCAATTGTTAGAATTTCAAGCAACTAGCTGGTTTATCTTACAAACATCCCATTTTTTATCATTTTATTAACAAAAAACAATTTCAGTGACTTTACTTTCAAGAAAAAACACACTTTGGTTTTGTTAAGCTAAAAAAATGCCTATGGAATCAAATCCATAGACATTACTACAAGAGCCATGAGACACCTACATCAGGTCCTTGGCTTTACGGGCTGTGTTGCCAGTCTTCTCGCAGTAAGCTACATGTCGCAACTTGCCATTCTCAAAAACGGACTTCATCTTGATCTGTCCGCCCCAGCGGCTGGTCAAAACCGAAGCTCCGGCACGACGTGCATTCTTGGATACAGTACCTGCCATATTGATATTCCTCCATTGACATTACTAAAGACTCAGGCCAACTTAACATGTTCATAGGCAAAAGTCAAATCCCTTACTTCATTTATTGCATAAACCTTAAAAACGGGCTAAATTCAAAGTATGCAAAACCTGCGTAACATACTACGCCAAGTATATCTTATTCCAGTCTATTTATACAAGGGATTGCTATCCCCTTATATGGGTGGATCCTGTATTTACTCACCGACCTGTTCGACATATTTTGTCAATGCAGTTGCAAAACATGGGATAATACGGGGAACTATCATGGGTATCGCCCGCATTACTCGCTGCAGCCGCCATTATCTTGGCGGTAATGATCCGGTACCGGATACTTTCAGCTGGAGTAGGTTCCGTTATGATCGAAAAGTCTTCAGACGGAAACGGAAATAAAATCAACAAACGGAAAAAGTATATTCAGTTACTTCCTCATACACTTTTCCAGCACCATACAGGCAGGAAGGGAAAGTCGGCTGATTCGGAGAATCTGGATAAAATTCTGTTTCCAAGGCAAGGCCCCCATATTGGCAACACGGTATTCCTTCCTTTGTAAGCGTTTCCGATGAAAGAGTATTCGACGTATACATCTGAATGGCAGGCATCGTAGTGGATATATCCAGCTGGCGCCCGCTGTTTTTCTCCCTTACCGTAACCCTATGTTGCAATTTTCCATCAACATCTGCAAACGCAAAACAATGATCATAGCCCCCAGCAAGAGCAATTCTTTCGCCAATTTCATGGAAGAAAGAAAAATCAAAGGGAGTATGCTGACATGGCAGTATCCTGCCCGTCGGAATAAGTTTGCCATCTACTTCAACATAACCTTTGCTGGGCAACAAGACTTCATGTCCAAGAATTCCCTGCCTGACATCTCCTGTAAGATTGAAATAACTATGATTGGTGAAATTCAAATACGTTTTCTTCTTGCTGATTACCTGATAACGTATTCTCAGTTTTCCTTCAGAAGAAAGTGAAAAAAAGACACTGGCATTGATCGGCCCCGGCCAGTTACCTTCACCATCCTGCAGTCCTGAAGTAAAAACAACCGTAGGAGTGCCGTCAATCTCGCTGATAGCATAAGCCCAGTTTTTCCAACAAAGACTGGAACTCCCGCTATGGAGAGAATCCGTACCATCATTGATATTGGCTTCCAGATGATATTCTTTGCCATCGATAAAAAAACGGGCTTTGCCGATACGATTTGCAAAAGGCCCGATTGTCATGCCAAAATAAGTCGTACCTTGCATATATTCCTTGACACTGTCATGCCCAAGTACGACATCTGCAACATTTCCATTCCGATCAGGCACCATCAACCGCCGTATGGTAGCTCCCAAAGTAAGAAGTTCCACAGAAAACAAACCGGACTCGATGGTAATACTCTTGACAGGAGAGCCATCACCATAGGTTCCGAAATCAGTAACTTTAATCAATTCCCTTTCCTCCTTTGTCAGTGGCAACACCCAATTTTACTATCATGAATCGGTTTCGTCACTCTTCAGCACAGCGAGAAAAGCCTGCTGAGGAATCTCGACATTGCCGACCATCTTCATCCGCTTCTTGCCTTCCTTCTGTTTCTCCAGCAACTTTCTCTTCCTGGATATATCACCGCCATAACATTTTGCAGTAACGTCTTTGCGGAAAGCATTGACGGTCTCCCTTGCAATGACCTGGCCGCCTATTGCCGCCTGTATCGCTATTTTATACTGTTGGCGATGAATTTCTTTTTTTAGTCTTTCACAAACCACACGTCCACGGGAAACTGCGTTGTCTCGGAAAACGAGCTGAGAAAGTGCATCGACCTGTTCACCATTGACAAGGATATCCAACCGAACCAAATCCGTCTGCCTGAAACCCTTGACCTCATAATCAAAGGAAGCATACCCTCTTGAAATGGATTTCAGCCGATCATAGAACTCAAAAAGTATTTCAGCCAACGGCATATCATAAGTAAGTTCAACCCTTTTCTGATCCAAATACTGCATACCGGTCTGTGTACCCCGTTTTTCCATAGCAAGGGACATGATGGGGCCTATGAATTCAGACGGAGTAATCACATGGGCCTCTATATAAGGTTCTTCGACAAAGTCAACTTGCATCGGCTCCGGATACTCAAGAGGATTGTCAATAATCAATAATTCCCCATTTCTCATATGGACCTTGTATTTTACGGAAGGACTGGTAAACACAATTGACAGATTGAATTCTCTTTCAATCCTTTCCTGTACGACTTCCAAGTGAAGCAAACCAAGGAACCCACACCTGAAGCCGAAACCTAAAGCCGCAGATGAATCTTTTTCATAGACCAGCGAGGCATCATTCAGTTTCAGTTTCTCCATTGCAGAAGACAACTCTTCATAATCATTGGAATCAACCGGATAAATGGAGGAAAAGACTACAGGCTGGACTTCTTTGAAACCTGAAAGAGGTGCCTTGGCAGGATTATCAGTCCTAGTCACCGTATCACCGACCCTGATATCTCCAATCGTCTTGATACCCGCAATGAAATAACCGACATCACCGGCATGCAGTTCTTCTACAGGAGAAAGTACCAGCTTGAATATGCCTACTTCCTCAACTGTATACTCAACATTCCCATGCATAAACCGAATCTGATCACCGACCTTCAGGCTACCATCAAACAAACGGCAATTGACAACAATTCCCCTATATGGATCGTAGTGGGAATCAAAAATCAAAGCTTGCAAAGGATCTGTATCACAACCCTTCGGAGGTGGAATCAACCGTACGATCTGTTCCATCAGATCATCAACTCCGAAACCAGTCTTGGCACTTACCTTGACCGTAAGATCAGGATCCAATCCCAGGTCATTGTCTATTTGTTTCAGACACATATCGATGTCCGCGGACGGCAAATCCACTTTGTTGATTACTGGTATGATTTCCAAGTCATGTTCCAACGCCATATACATGTTGGCAAGCGTCTGTGCCTCCACACCTTGGGTTGCATCAATCAATAGCACAGCACCTTCGCAGCTGCTGATTGCCCTGGAAACCTCATAGCTGAAATCAACATGTCCCGGCGTATCAACCAAATTCAGTTCATACTGCCGACCATCCTTGGCAACATAAGGAACAGTCACTGCCTGGCTCTTTATGGTAATGCCCCGTTCCCTTTCGATATCCATACTGTCAAGCACCTGGTCTACCTTAGGACCATGTTGATTGCCCAGTTTCGCTTTCTCAATGAAACGGTCAGCCAACGTTGACTTGCCATGATCTATATGCGCTATGATACAAAAATTTCTTGTCAGTGAAGAATCTTTTCCCATTCTTACCCCTTGAGGCTCAGATGTCCGTCCGTAGCCTCAAAGCCAAGCAACTCCCTGATTTCAGCATCGTCCATGGTCTCCCGTACCACAAGCTCCTCCGTCAGGCGATCCAACTGGTCCCGGTGCTCACTGAGAATCTGTCTTGTTTCCTCAAGAGCCGTATCCAATATCTTGCTCATCTCAACATCAATCAGCCTAGCTGTCTGATCTGAAAAATTCTTATGTTGCTGAATATCCCTGCCAAGGAACAACGGTTCATCTTCATCCCCTAGATTTATAAATCCAAGCTCACTCATGCCAAATTCGGTGACCATTCTCTTTGCAATATTCGTTGCCTGCTGAATATCATTGCTCGTTCCCGTCGTGGTTTCCCCATATACAAGTTCTTCCGCGACATATCCACCCATACAGATTTTTATACGGTCAACCAACTTTGACTTCGTCATGGTATAATCATCTTTTTCAGGCAAGCTGATCGTCAACCCCAATGCCCGGCCATGAGGTATGATCGTTACTTTATTAAGCGGATCGACATGCTTAAGATAATAATGCAGAAGCGTATGCCCTGCTTCATGGTATGCCGTAGCTTTTTTATCCTCTTCCGTCATGAATCTACTTTTCCTTGCTACGCCAATAGTTACCTTATCTCTCGCTTGATCAATATCATCCATTGACACAGCGCTCCTGTTTGCACGTGCTGCCAACAGGGCTGCCTCATTGACGATATTTGCCAAATCGGCTCCGCTACAGCCTGGAGTAGCCCTGGCGATACGGCTCAGATCAATGGAGCCTTCAAGCTGTACTTTCTTGCAATGAATCTTCAGGATTGCTTCTCTTTCATGTACATCAGGAAGATCTACGACAACCTGCCGGTCAAAACGACCGGGACGAAGCAAGGCCTTATCAAGAATATCCGGTCTGTTTGTCGCTGCCATGACAATAACATTTGACTTGGTGTCGAAACCATCCATCTCAACCAGAATCTGGTTAAGTGTCTGCTCTCTTTCATCATTGCCGCCGCCAAGGCCACTTCCACGTGCACGGCCGACAGCATCCAACTCATCAATAAAAATAATACAAGGTGCGGCTTTGCGCGCCTGTTCAAAAAGATCCCTGACACGTGATGCACCCATTCCGACAAACATTTCAACAAAATCAGAACCACTGGTATGCAGGAATGATACACCGGATTCACCTGCTACGGCTTTTGCAAGCAAAGTCTTGCCGGTACCAGGAGGACCCACCAGCAACACACCCTTGGGAATCTTAGCCCCGATGGCGTGGAACCGATTAGGATGTTTGAGAAAATCAACGACTTCGGATAGTTCGGTCTTGGCTTCTTCTTGCCCTGCAACATCAGAAAAGTTTATCTTGTTTTCGTCCGGTTTATATTCCTTGGCCAAATTCTTGCCAAGTCCACCACCCATCATGCGTGAATTCATACCGGATGTCTGCTTCCAAAGCATGATGGTAAATCCTATGAAAATAATCCATGGAATCAATTGCAGCAACAATGCTACGTAGCTTACATGCTGGGCAACACCTGTAACGGTGACATGTTTGTCCATCAGCTTCTGCAACAATGTACTGTCCGTATAGGGAATCCTAGTCCTGAACTGTATATTGTTGGCCGTAGTAAATGTAATTTCAGTATTTGCCTCAATGGTTACAGAAACGACCTGTCCAGCGTCCACAGACTGCAGGAAGGAAGAATATGGAACTTCCTGCCCTTTGCCCGATGAAGAAGTGTCAAAGAACATAAAGGCAAGCATTATGAGCAAAAAGACAAACAGGCCCAACGAAAACATGTTTCTTGGATTCTTGCCGGAGCCTCCGCCATTCTTGGGGTTGCCGCCACTGCGCAATCCATTCCAAAAATCGCGGTCATCCTTCTTTTTTTTGTCATCATCGGTATTTCGGTTTCCCTCATCATTTGAAAGAGCCCAAGGGTATATACTTAGCATTGTTTCGTCATTCACTTTTATTTTCCTTGTTTATGATACTATATAGTCTAACCGTCTTTGATACAAGGCTTTTCTTCAGGGTACGGGACAGTCTGTCGCGTCCTCCCGCATGCCGTAGGAAAAGGGCCTTCACACCTTTCCCATCTTCCAAGACAAAACATTTTTGTCTCTCAGCCGGACCGACTTTCCATGATGCAATCAATTTGCTTACAGCCACTTTGCCACCATCCGTAAGCAACATATCCCCTGGTTCAGGACTTCTCAGCACCAGAGGAGGTTTCAAATCCTCATCAGCTATACGGAGTATCCTACCATCGTCTTCCGATAAGTCACTGTTAATTTTCAGTTCAAGTCCATTATCAAGATGTATATCAGCGTCTTTCCCATATGGGACAGGATAACATTGATGGGAAAGAGGACATACGGCATGGTATGTTGCCACTCCATCAGACAATTGGATGTCATAGGTATCAAAATGTTGGGTTCCTTCTTTGCTACCAAGAAGAAAATCATCAATATACTGCAACCTGGCATAAGGAACAGGACTATGGTTTTTCAGTAAGAAAAGGAGAATACGGTAGCGCACAATCGGTATCTGATGCTTATATGCATCAATATGGATTTTTTTTGAACCGTCATACACCTGTGCAACTTTTTCATCAACCAAATTGGAAATACCCGAAGCCAAATAGGTTTTGCGAGCAACTATTTGCTTTGCCTCGGGAAATATCCTTCTGATGACCGGTATGATTTCAGTACGTATCTTGTTGCGCAGATAAGCAGTTTCACCATTGGTCGAATCTTCGCTCCAAGTCAATCCGTTGACTTTGAGCTGCAACCTAAGTTCCTCTTTGCTATAGCCTAACACCGGGCGTATCACACGGATTCCGTCCATAGTCCAATCATCTCTGATACATGTCAGCGAAAGAGGAGAGGAACCATTGAATGTCCTCATGACCATCGTTTCAAGCTGGTCATCGCCGGTATGGGCGGTGGCAAGCATCGGATAACCATGTTCCTCACAATATTTCAACAGAAGATCATAGCGCATGTGACGTGCCGCAGCCTCAATGCCACAGTCATCACTTTTTGAAAGCTGCTCAATCTGCCCCTCATCAAGCCATAGCTCCTTATAGGCAACTCCGATTCTCCGGCAGTTCTCTGCATTCAGTACAGATTCATTTTCCAATTCGGCCTTGTCCCTCAACCGATGATTGACATACAGGGCAATCAGATGATCTGGCTTGAAATAGCAACTGCACGACAGCAGCAAAGCTAGACTATCACTGCCACCAGAAAAGGCAATGGCAAGTCTTTCATTTCCATCAATGCCATGGGAAAGAAAAAATGTCCGAATTTTTTCCAAAACGGTACCTCCTGCAGAAAGTCACGTAAAAAAGATAGCAAGATACCGCAAAAAAGCAAGCAAAAATCTGAATCAGCCGATTGAATTGGTACGATTATATTTCCGCATGACTTCCTGAAGATCCATTCCACCGATAATATCTTCCAGTGCTTCTGCAGCCCGTCCGATTCCCTGTTTCCTGCTCCTTTCATCCGGTTCTTTTCCTAAAACATGGTCAACGACACTGGTACCATTCCCAGGTCTTCCGATACCGACATAGAGTCGGACGAAACCACGGTTACCATGCAAAGCCGCAATAATGCTTTTGAGACCATTGTGACCGGCATCTCCTCCACCTGTCTTTATCCGTATCATACCGACCGGCAAATCCATCTGATCGCAAACGACAATCAGATCCTTTGCCTCAATCTGGGGAAAATAAGACAGGACATCCCCGCTATCATTCATATATGTCAAAGGCGTCACCAGCAGAAACTGTTCCTGCTTTCCTTCCGCCAAGGCATAACGATATGGACGGAAACAGCGTTTCCTCAGTTTCAACTGAAGAAACGCTGTAACCTGACCAATGGTATCAAAACCACTGTTATGTCTCGTAGATTCATACTTGACGCCTGGATTTCCTAATCCAAGCACGAGTCTCATAAATCCTTATTCCTCAGCTGGTGCCGTTCCATCTGCAGGAGCAGCTCCTATTACCTCAGCTTCTGCATTTGCAGACTCAGGCGTAGCAGGTTCAACCTCAGCCTTTACCGTCTTGACGGAAGCAACTGTATCAGCAAGATTATGATGAATCGTAATCCCTGCACCCAATTGCAGATCCTTGACAGCCAGATGTTGGTTAATTCCCAAGCCACTTACATCAACGATAATCTCCGAAGGCAAGTCCTTCGGCAGACATTCAACTTCAATTTCATGCAATACGACATCCAGAACACCACCCTCGCGACATCCTACAGGGTTGCCCTTTGCTATGATAGGTACATATGCACGTAGCTTTTCACCACGCTTGACTGCATAGAAATCTATATGACGGATGGTATCTGACAACAGATCATCCTGGAACTCCTTCAGAAGGACTTCATACTTCTCTCCATCCACGTCCAGAACTATCAATGTGGATTCAGTAAGCTTGCCAACAGCAATTTCAAACTCATGTGCATCAAGCACGATATGCTGCGGAGCGACATGTCCATAGATTACTGCTGGAATCTTTCCAGCACGAACAAGACGACGAGAGCCGGCACTTCCGAAATCTGAAGTACGGCGATGAGCATTAAAAGTCATTTCAGACATTGCTTTCTCCTACTACTCTCATTGGATATAGGTCCAATTACCATGGGATACGGATTCATACGAATCCACAGTCCGTCATCATACAGGAGAAACATCAGCTGTTGCAAGACTCGATACAAAGGAAAATAAAAAAAGAGAAAAAAAATGATCCGCCTGAGCGGATCAAACTGGGAAGGCGGGATTCGAACCCACGATGCCGGCACCAAAAACCAGAGCCTTAACCACTTGGCGACTTCCCAAATCTTACGTTGGAAAAATATATAAGATTGCAACTTCTTTGTCTAGTATGGTCAGAGAAACAAAAAGATCACCAAGCAGTTTTGAAGGCTTATGGAGCCGGACGCTCCAAAGCATCCAAATAGGCAGCAATCACTTTCTTCTGGAGAAGATTCCTGAATTCTGTTGTTATAGGATGGGCAACATCCTTGTATTCATGATTGCTGGTCAATCGGGTCGGCATGGCAATGAAAAGATTGTCATCACTCCTGATGACCTTAATATTGTGAACAACAAACACACCGTCAAACGTAACTGTCGCATACGCTTTCAACTTGCCTTCATCGCCGACCGTCCGAACACGAATGTCAGTAATTTCCATAAGACTCTCCTCCTTTTTCCAATACAACAAAAAAATTAACACTGTATTATTCTACATACGCGAAACTACATTTTGCAACAGAAAAACGTGAAACTAGAGAGACTTTCCTTGATTAATTCAATTTTTTCTTTTCTTTCAGGTACTTGAGAACCCATAAAAGCATAGCAACAGGACCCACTGCCGCTCATTGACACATAGCCATCCAAGCCGACCCGTGCTACAGCATCCCGGAATTGTTGCAATGCTACTTGGCCAGAAACCATACAGAAATCATTCCTGAACAAACCATCCCACAGGGAAAAAGGTGCTGAAAGAGCAGCAACAAGTCGGTCTTTCCCCAGAAATCCTGCCCGTGGAAGCACATCAAGAAGCGAAAACGCGTGTTCCGTTACGATACCATGGTCTGGCATGGCAAGCAAAAAACAACCATCAAGCATTGTTTCAACCGGTATGACATTTTCTCCTCGTCCGGTAACATAGGCAACAGGAACATCCCAGAGGAAAAATGGAACATCTGAACCTATCTCCAATGCCAAAGCCAACAAATCATTCTTCATCAGATGTGACTCAGGAAAAAATGAATCAAGCAAGGACAACAAAGCCGCAGCATCAGCAGAACCACCGCCAAGTCCTGATTTTACAGGAATATGCTTGGTTATTGACACTCGGGTTTCTAGTGCAATTCCCGAACGTTTGCACCAAAGCCTCACTGTCTTTGTCAATGTATCCGTTCCTGCAGGACACAGCCCTTCCAACCCCAAAACCACACAACTGGCTTTTTCCGCCTTTCTACAGGAAAGTTCTATGACATCAGAAAGAGATGGAAGACGCACGAAAATGGATTCCAAATCATGGAAACCGTCATTTCTCTTCTTACCTACCGCCAAGTGAAGGTTTATTTTTGCAGGAGCAAGGGCTGTCCCACTCAGCCAATGGCCGGATGACAATTTCAGTTCCATAGACCAGCGGCTTTTATCTGAGCTGTACAGATACCAGCCCAATCTTTGTTCGCCAAAGGATTGGCAGGAGAAGGATGCAGCAAGGTAATGACATCCTGACCGTCTTTACAGATATGCTTCAGCTTCTTTGCAGCATAATTGCCTATTCCTCCCACATGCAGGGGAGACAAAAGGACAAGTATATCCGTCAGGTAGGCATCACAGACAACTTCCAGCTTCTTCCGGAACTCAAGAGGAAGCTTGTCCGGTGTTATATTCCTGCCATTTTTCTCATTGCTGATGAACGCAAGAGGACAATAGTTGGATACAAAGAGCTTACCCTCCATGGCTTCCTTGTTTCCATAATGGCTCTGCATCAATGTCCATAGTCTTTTTCCTGATATTTCACTTCTGGGACAGGAAAGGCCAAGTACAGGTCGCGAAGGATGTTCGTTTTCAGGTTTGTCTACTTTACCGTCAATTTTCAGAAACTGCTTGACAAAATTGACTTCTCCGAATGGAACCCCGTCCTGGACCATACCAAAGGGTCCTGGGTTCATGCCTAATAAAAAAATTTCAACATGCTCCTGTCCAAAAGTCTCCAGATATTGCCGATGAAGGTCCCATGCATAGTCAAGCGGATTGTACACGGTAACAGCATTTCCAGGCAATTGGGCGATTAATCCATCAGTTTCCATGGCAAAGGCACGAGTCCTCTCGACCAATTCAAAAGTTACTTTATTTATCATCCTGCTCTTCCTTCCCCACTAGGCAAAACCGACCTTCTCGCCTATTATCCATATTATGGAAAATGGCACTCACAAAATCAAGGCAGTAATCTTTGATAAGGACGGAACACTCTATGATTATGCTGAAATATGGAACAGCATATTCACACTTTCCATAAATGAAGGCCTGGCGTTCTTCGGGTTGACTGCCACCGATGATATCGAAAAAGGACTTTTGTCTGTCCTCGGAATTGACAGCACAGGCAAACCTTTGTCAAAGGGTATTGTATTTAATCACAAGAAACGGAATATATTTTTCCGGTCTTTGTTTTTTTGCATAAAATATCGGATTTCCATCAATACATATATAAAATTGGCACATTATATCTATGACCGTTGCGATATCCATTTGGAAAAGCGACTACAAGAAATCGACTTCATCCAATTGCGTCAATTGTTTTCTGCACTCAAACAGCAGAAATATCTGCTCGGCATGATTACCCAAGACAAAAAAGCATCAGTAGACCTTTTTCTTCGCTATATGGGCATTGCCGATAAACTCGATTTCATAAGTACCAGGGATGACAAGCTTCCGGAAAAGCCAAATCCGAAGGCTTTCCATGTTTTCTGCAAAAAATTCAATCTGTCAAATGATGAGGTAGCATTGGTAGGTGATTCCCAAAGCGACATGGAATTTGCAGAAAATGCAAAGGCCGGTTATAAAATCGGCATTCTCTGGGGAGCAGGAGACAGAAAAAGTCTCGAAAAGACATGCAATGCAATCTATCCGGATATCTATGGAATTGGCAAGGATCCGGTACTTTTCCCCAAAAACATGAATGTTGACATTTGAGAAGTGAAATGGGAAAATGGAAAAAGATTATTTTCTGTCGGAATGCCAGTGTGTCGATTGGCACAACAGAATATTTAGGAAAAAAACCGAATGGAACATATGTGGAATGAAAAACTTGCCGATTACAGAGGCACATTCTTTGAAGGTGAATGGCCTACTATTACCCAGGCATTCCTTATTACCCACAGTAAATTCCCAGATAAACCCTGCTTCACAACCTTCAGCCCTGACAGGATCAGCTATACATTTGATGAAATCTATCAACGCCTGCTGAAAATCAGCTCATACTTGCGGGAACATGGATTAAAAAAAGGTGACAAAGTCGTTATAAATGGCAAAAACAGCATCGAATGGGCATTAAGCTACCTAGCTATCAATTTTGCAGGTGGCGTTGTCGTACCATTGGACAACCAACTTCATACACAACGGATAGTACAGTTATGCCAGTTCAGCGATGCCAGTTTTATATTTGCAGATAAAAATGTCTTATTGTCCATTGAAAAAGAAGCTCCGAAACTCCTTTCTTCCATGCAAGGAATTTTTACATTGCAGGGAAAAGATGAAAGGTTTCCTTCGATAATGAATCTGGAACCTTCGGCCATCATGACTCCGGAAGAAGGAAATGAAAATGACATTGCAGCCATTTTGTTTACAAGCGGCACTACAGGCATGGAAAAAGGTGCAATACTGACTCAAAAGAACATCGTAAGTGATGCCTTCCAAGCCTGTGAACCGGAATTTCTTCCTGTAGATGAGACTGATGTCCTCTATGCCCTGCTGCCGCTCCATCATAGTTATTGCTGTACGGCAGTTCTGATTGAAACAGTACTGATCGGATGTGAATGTGTCTTTGGCCATGGTATCGTCATTTCAAAAATGATCAACGATCTCAAGCAGGGACAAATAACCTTCTTCATGGGAATCCCTCTTTTATTCAACAAGTTGCTTTCCGGTATGATGAAGGAAATAAGGAAAAAAGGACCGCTGGTCAATGCTTATATCCACACCCTAATGTGGATCAACGGTTTTTTCAAAAAATACTTCAGAAAAAATCCCCTGAGACCTTACTTCAACAAAATACTGCTTTCAAAAATAGGATTTGCCCACAACAGGATTCTCATTTGCGGAGCAGGTCCCCTTTCGCCTAAGGTCTTCAGACAATACCAACAGCTCGGACTGGACTTCATCCAAGGCTATGGACTGACCGAAACCAGTCCGATCATAGCCCTTAATCCGACCCAGCATTTCAAGGTCAAATCAGTCGGGAAAATACTTCCTCTTGTCGATGCAAAGATCATTGACAAAGACGAAAGGAACATAGGAGAACTGGTAGTCAAAGGTCCGATAACGACTTCAGGTTACTATAAGGACCCAAAGAATACGGAAACATTGTTTACAGAAGATGGTTACCTTAGGACAGGTGACCTAGGATATCTCGATAAGGAGAATTACCTTTACCTCATGGGAAGGGCAAAAAATATCATTGTCACAGAAGGCGGAAAAAATGTCTTCCCTGAAGAAATCGAGGATATGTTCCAGCTCCAGCCGGAAATAGAACAAGTACTTATCAGGGGTTATCAGGCAAAGAAGGATTATCCTGCAGAGTGTATCGAGGCGGTCATCTATCCTTCACCGGAATATTTCAAGGGTAAGGAAAATACAATAGATTCCGCAATTGCATCAGTTATTTCTTCTGTAAACAAAGAACTGTCCGGTTACAAGAAAATCGGTAAAGTAACCATCATAGACAAGCCGATGGTTACTACGAGCACAAGAAAAATCAAGAGAAATCTTGTCAACTGAAGAGAGGTCACACGAAGATGAATATCCTGATCAGGAATGCATTGATCATTCCTATGACCAAAAGAAATTATAGTTACAAGGGGAATCTGTATATCAAGGAAGGAAAGATTTCCGACGGCAAGGATTTCAAGGCTGACAAGATCATAGATGCTTCCCACATGATTGCCATGCCGTCCCTGGTCAATGCCCATACACATGCTGCCATGGAACTGATGAGAAACTACAAGGATACTGCTCCTGACCTCATGTCATGGTTAAGCCAGATATTTCCTATCGAAGCCCGCTTGACTGATGAGGATATCTACTGGGCCTCGAAATTGGCAACAGCAGAAATGATTTCAACAGGCTGTACGGTTTTCAACGACATGTATTTCATGCAGGAAAACACAATAAAGGCGACCTTGGAATCAGGCATCCGAGGAAGTATCGGACTTACCCTTTTCGGTGACATCGATGATACGAAGCAAAGAATCAGCAAATTCGATGAATTCTTACCAAAATATTCCCAGGAAGATTTGATTACCTTCATGATAGCTCCCCATGCCATTTATACGACGACGGCTGCCAGTTACCTGTATGCACATGACTGGATCAAGGAAAGACATCTGAGGATGCATACCCATATGAGCGAGACACAGACAGAAGTCAAGGATTGTCTAACTCAGCATAAGACTACTCCGTTGATGTATCTTGAAAAAGAAGGAGCACTTGAAGACATCAATGTCGTTCTCGCCCATGGAGTCTATCTGACCAATGATGAAGTGAAGCTCTGCAAGGAACGAGACTTCTCCATAGTGCATAATCCCAGCAGCAACTGTAAGCTTGCCAGCGGTATTGCACCGGTATCAAAATTCCGCAAGGCCGGCATCACCATGGCTCTTGGTACGGATGGTTCAAGCAGTAACAATAACCTTGATATGTTTGAGGAAATGCATGTGGCGGCCCTTCTAAGTTCTGTAAGTACAATGGATCCCATAGCAAATACTCCTTACGATATCCTTTCAATGGCAACAACAGGGGGAGCAAAGGCCCTTGGCCTTGCTGATAAAATCGGGACTCTGGAAGAAGGAAAAGATGCCGACATTATCCTTGTCGATACCCATAAGCCACACCTGACACCACTCAATGATCCATTCTCTGCATTGGTCTTTGCGGCACAGGGATCAGATGTCGATACCGTACTTTGCAGAGGCAAGATACTGATGGAAAACAGGAATTTCACTACCATCAATGTAAATGAAATCATGAAACAGACGGAAGCCTGCTGGGCTTCCATACAGAACAGGAAATGAGGCAATATATGGACGAACCATTCAAGACATTGGAATTTACTGACGGCGAATTGAAACTTATTGACCAAAGACAGTTGCCGGCAACCTTCACATACTATACCTGCAAGACATACAGGGATGTCCGTTTTGCCATCAAGGACATGGTCGTCCGAGGAGCACCAGCCATCGGCACCAGTGCAGCCTACGGTGTATACATGGCTTTCCGGGAACTGGGAACCGATGAACAGGATTTCAAGGAAGCCTGTACATTCCTTGTCGAAGCACGGCCGACTGCAGTCAATCTCAAATGGGCCGTAGACAGGATGCTCGTATGCTATGAGACACACAGACATGACAATGACTTGGACAATATCCTACTTGAAGAAGCAAGAAAAATAGAAGCTGAAGATATTGCAGTCAATAAGATGATCGGAGAAAACGGCCTCAAGGTAGTGCCGCAGAATGCTACGATATTGACCCATTGCAATGCAGGCGCACTTGCAACTTCAGGATGGGGTACAGCCTTAGGGGTAATAAAAAGCGCTTTCTATGCAAAGAAAAATATTTTTGTCTATGCAGATGAAACCAGACCTAGATTGCAGGGAGCAAGATTGACAGCTTGGGAACTGACACAGGCAAAGATTCCTAGCAAGCTTATCCCTGACAGTGCTGCCGCAACACTTATCAGGGACGGCAAGATAGATCTTGTCGTGCTTGGTGCCGACAGGATTGCGAAAAACGGTGATGTCTGCAACAAGCTCGGTACTTTTGCGCTTTCTGTCATCTGCAAACACTATGGAGTGCCATTCTATTCAGCAGCTCCTCTCTCAACCATCGATTTCAGCATTGAGGACGGTTCCCAGATTCCCATTGAAGAACGAAGTGCAGACGAGGTAAGGTTCGTCGGAAAAACGCAAGTAGCACCATTGGAAATGGATGTCTATAACCCAAGTTTTGACGTTACACCCCATGGCAATGTCACGGGAATAATCACTGAAAAAGGAATCGTATATCCTCCCTTCAAGGAAAACATTGAAAAACTTCAAGCCGGAATTTCTCTGTAAGGGTTTTCGACAAGATGCAATCCAATCGGTTGCATCTTTTTTTATCAAAATCATAGAATGTAGTCTGGAAAGAAAAATTAATGATAATAATTCTTATTTTCATTAATTTTCTCTAGCCTAACAGCAAAGATGGTGGTATATTAAAGACAAGGAGAAAAAAATGAAAGAACAAGAATTTTATCTTTGCAAGCATTGTGGCAACCTTATAGCTATGGTACACAGTGCAGGTCCCCGTGTCGTCTGTTGTGGAGATGAAATGACCCGGTTGATTCCGAATTCAACTGACGCTGCCGGAGAGAAACATGTACCAGTTGTAACGGTCAATGGCAATACCATTGAAGTAAATGTCGGTTCAGTTGACCATCCGATGACCGAGGCACATCTTATCCAGTGGATTTATATCCAGACCGAACAGGGTGGACAGAGAAAGATACTCAAGGCCGGTGACAAGCCACATGCTACATTCTCACTTGCAGCAGGCGACAAGGCTGTAGCTGCTTATGCATACTGCAATCTCCACGGGCTTTGGAAAGCAGAAATCAAATAGGTTGAAAAGAGACAACCTCAACAGAAAATCGAATCTCCCCTGTTTGACATAGGGGAGATTCTTTCTGCAATATGCTTTGTTATTGCTGTTATTTTACAATGATTCGGAAATATCTCTTTTTCCCGGCTTTCAGCAACAGCTCGCCGTGAGCATCCAGCAATGAAGCATCAACTATGAATTTTGGATCAGAAATCTTCACATCGTTGATTGATGCTCCTCCGCCGACAACAAGCCGTCTGGCATCACTGTTGCTTGCACAAAGCCCTACAGAACTGAACAAGTTGAGTACCGGCAGCCCTTCATCAAGTTCTGCTTTAGAGATTTCCTTTGAAGGCATACCATCCCGCGCTGCAACGGATGTTCCAGCTCCACCGAACATGGCTTTTGCTGCAGTCCTTGCCTTTTCGGCTTCCTCTTCCCCATGTATGATCTTTGTCTGTTCATAGGCAAGACGTTCCTTGGCCTCATTGATATTGACAGAAGGCTTGTCATAACCCTTGATTTCCTCAAGAGGAAGAAAGGTAAAAAGCTTCATGAAGCGAATCACATCTGCATCATTGACATTCCGCCAGTATTGATAGTAATCGTATGGACTGAACATCTCAGGATCAAGGAAAACTGCTCCGTTTTCGCTCTTTCCCATTTTCTTCCCATCTGCACGGGTAATGAGATTGAACGTAAGGCCATAGCATTCTGTCCCTTCCAGTTTCCTGATCAGATCAATGCCGGCAACGATATTTCCCCACTGGTCATCTCCTCCTATCTGAAGCCGACATCCCTGATTACGGTAAAGCGTCAGGAAATCATACGATTGGAGCAACTGATAATTGAACTCAATGAAAGAAAGGCCACGTTCCAACCTTTGCTTATAGGATTCAAAAGTCAACATTCGGTTGACAGAAAAATGCCTGCCGATGGTACGGAGAAAATCAATATAGTTCAGGTTAGTAAGCCAATCTGCATTGTTCAGCATCTTGGCATGCCCCATTCCCTTTCCAGGATGATCAGAAAGATCTACGACCGTCCCCAGCTGGGCACGTAAGCTCTTGGAGTTCTCGGCTACTTGCTCGGGTGTAAGCATCTTCCTCATTTCAGTCTTTCCTGAAGGATCCCCGATCATCGCAGTACCTCCACCGACAAGAATAATCGGATTGTGTCCTGCCTCCTGAAGATGATGCATGGCAAAAATCGGGACCATATGGCCGACATGTATCGATTTACCAGTAGGATCGACCCCGGCATAAAGAGTCACCTTCTGTTCGTCCATAAGATCACTCAAGGCATCTATATCCGTACAAGCCTTGAAGAATCCCCGGTCAATCAATGTCTGTAGTGCACTGTTCATCCTTACGCCCTCTTGTAATCCTTCGTAGCTTTGCGGATAGTTGCAACGATATCATCCATAGGAACCCTTATCTGCTGCATGGAATCCCTATATCGCAAGGTCACGGTATTATCCTTCAAGGTATCATAATCAAGCGTAATGCAGTATGGAGTCCCGACTTCATCCATCCTTCTGTATCTTCTTCCAATCGCACCACCCTGGTCATAGAAAGTAGTAAACTCTTCCCTAAGGCTCTCTTCAAGAGCCTTTGCCTTTTCAGCAAGCCCATCTTTCTTTACCAAAGGAAGCACAGCTACCGTAATCGGTGCAATCGTGGGATGGAAATGCAACACGACACGTGTATCTCCATCTACTTCTTCTTCATCATAGGCATCACACAGTGCCATCAACACATTGCGGGTAAGGCCAGCACTGGTCTCTACGACATACGGAACATACTTTTCATGGGTAACAGGATCAAGGTAATCCTGTGGTTTGCCACAGAACTTCGAATGTTGGGTAAGATCATAGTCAGTCCGGTCATGAACACCTTCCAACTCCTGCCAACCCATCGGGAAAAGGAACTGAATGTCATAAGCATCCTTTGCATAGAAAGCCAGTTCATCAGGCCCATGCTGATGCCATCTGAGGTGGTCCATCCTGATGCCCATCTTGTCATAAAAACTCATTCGCTGTTCTCTCCAGTAGGGGAACCATTTGTCATCGCTACCCGGCTGGCAGAAGAACTGCATTTCCATCTGTTCAAATTCACAGGACCGGAAAATAAAATTCTTCGTAGTAATCTCGTTACGGAATGATTTGCCGATCTGTGCAATGCCAAAAGGAATCTTGACACGTGAAGAATCGACAACGTTCCTGAAATTGACATAGATGCCCTGTGCAGTTTCAGGTCTAAGATACACAACTGATGCAGCATCACTGTTTGCTCCGATATGAGTGGCAAACATAAGGTTGAAGTTCTTCGGCTCAGTAAAGGAATTCTTGTTCCCGCAAACCGGACAGGGAGCATTGAGGTCAATCTGATCTGCCCGGAACCTACTCTTGCAGACCTTGCAGTCTACCATCGGATCACTGAAGTTCGACACATGGCCTGATGCTTCCCAGACTTTTGAAGCCATAAGAATAGATGCATCCAACCCGACGATGTTGTCATGTAACTGGGTCATCTCCTTCCACCATAAATCACGGATATTGTTTTTTAGCTGTACCCCCAACGGACCGTAGTCATACGCACCGTTCAAACCGCCGTAGATTTCACTTGACTGAAAGATAAAGCCACGCCTCTTGCACAGGGAGACGATCTTGTCCATTGTTACATCAACCATACTATCTAACCTCACTCTTGAGCTTTTCTATCGCTCTTTCAATTCTTTCACAGGTTCTGTCCTTGCCAAGCAATGCAATCATATCCTGCATCGGAAGAGTTACATTGCTGCTGGCAAGAGCTACACGCAAAGGAGTAAATACCCCATTGGCTTTCAGTCCCTTTTCTTTTGCCATCTCATTGATTGCGGCCTCGCTTTCACTGAAAGGACGGCCAGAAGCAAAACCTTCCTTGATAATCCTATAATCAGCCTCGAGGGCTTCCAGGGAAGACTTCAGATCCATTTTCTTTGCTATGAACAGTTCAGTAGCGGCCAAAGGTACATCAGTAAAGAAGAAACGTGTCAGTTCAACGACATCAGAGAGAACTTTCATCCGAACCTTTACGGACGGAAGCATCTGCTGGATTTTCTTGTCCTCTGCCTCAGTCGGCGGATCATTGATAAAACCAGCTTTCGCCAAGAATGGTATAAGAAGCAAACGCAACCGTTCATCATCACATTCCCTGATATACTGACCATTGAACCAATCAAGTTTCTTATAGTCAAAGACTCCCGGAGCCTTGTTGATCTTGGCAATGTCAAACAGCTTTTCCAAGTCTTCCCTGGAAAAGAACTCACGTTGTCCATCATAGGACCAACCGACCAAACTGACATAGTTCAGCAAAGCTTCCGGCAAATAACCGGCCTGTCTGAAATCCCTCACACTGGTAGAACCATGACGCTTGGACAATTTCTGTCCATCTTTTCCCATCACCATCGGAAGATGGCAATAGACAGGAGGTTCCCAGCCAAAGGCCTTGTACAGCAGGACATGCAAGGGACCGGAAGGAATCCACTCCTGGGCCCGCATAATATGGGTAATCCCCATAAGATGGTCATCGATGACATTTGCAAGATGATAGGTAGGATACCCATCACTCTTCAGAAGGATGGGATCCGGAGAAACATCACGGTTTCTCCTCGTGATGTCTCCCATCAATACATCATGAAAAGTCGTCTTGCCATCAAGAGGCACTTTAAGCCGTATCACAGGCTTTATACCTCGGGCTTCATACATAGCCCTCTGCTCGGCCGTCAGGTTCCTGCAATGACGATCATATCCCTGTACAGGACTTTTCGAAGCAATCTGTTCTTTCCTGACTTCTTCAAGCCGTTCAGGAGTGCAATAACAATAATAGGCCTGTCCTTGCTCGATAAGCCAGTGTGCATATTTCTGATATATTGCGTATCGTTGGCTTTGTATGTATGGACCATATGGACCACCGACGACCGGACCTTCATCCCACTTGATTCCAAGCCATTCCAACGTATCGTATAAGTCCTGAAGGCTGTCGTCGCTGTAACGTTCCCTATCTGTATCTTCAACACGGAGGATAAACTTGCCGCCTTGGCTCTTGGCAAAAAAATAATTGAACAGTGCCGTCCTTACCCCACCGATATGCTGCAATCCCGTCGGAGACGGAGCATAACGTACTCTCACTTCCATGGAACTCAAAGACTCCTTGTAAAAATTACATATTGTATGTTGTACAGTAAATCAACAGGAATAGCAACCTGACAAAACAACAGCCTTGCAACAGCAGGCAATGCAGTATCTGCGAGACAGTACATAAAAATGTCAGCTGACCGAGATCTTTCAAAACCTAACACAATAAGTCTGGAAACATACTTTTGTACAGAAGCATGAAACGTCCATACATCAGCCAAGGTAAAAAAGAACGCCTCCCCTGCCCAAGGAAAGACGTTCTTCCATAATCAATCGAATGGAATTCAGATCAGATTGAACAATACGGAAACTCCGAATTTACCATTGTCCCATACTGGTTCCATCTTTGAAGCATCAAAATCATTGAAGCTCATGTCAGTCGGAACTGAATAGGAAATACCAGCCATTATGTTACCAAGCATGACATCAGCCGATGCACGGTAGGTAAGTGGTGCAGAAAGCAAAAAATCACCAAAATTATCTGGAGTTTCACCATTTGCACCATAGTAAGTCACTTCATCATCTACATAGCCAGTAGTAAAGGTAGGACCGATACCGACACCGACGCGTACCAGCTTGAGCACATCAAAGGAAACGCCAGCTGTCAACAACGTATCGAACAGATAATCACCATCATCTGAAGAACTCATCACCGCGGATCCCGTTACTTCCAGAATGGCAATTCTGACTCTGGCATCAGCTCCAAATTTGTAGTTACTCAAATCACTGAAATCAGAATCAACAGCATCGCTTGGTTTTTCCTGGTACTGGGCAGTTGCACCAAGGCTGATATCAAAAGCATCATTTGCAAAAACCGTAGCCGGAGCCAGCAAACATGCCACCAAGGCAACCAATAACATTTTCTTTTTCATTTCTTTCTCCTTATGCTTCATCCTAAATGGATGTTCCATCTACATTCAAAAACAGTATGGTAAATTTTTCGTTACATTTGTTATATAAAACCACAAAACACAATCCAAGGAATGAAAGAGCCTATAAATGCGAGAAATATTCCTTGCCGATATTTGTACTCTATAGGTAAAGCTGGACATGGGTCAAGTGAATAAGTATCATAAAGCATACAATTGCTGAAGAATGTATCCTTCCTGTCAGGCAAAACAGACAAACATGAGGTCCCTTCCTCGGTGCTTTTCTGAAATAGGAGTCAAAACAATGAGAAAATATATATTGTTGCCTGTTTTTCTCCTCTGCAGCTGCCTGCAGCTGGCTGCAATGGGAACTACGGAACATGCCGAAACAGGTAATAGTTTCACTGATTCATATGGACGGACTGTTACCATACCGGCAAATCCTCAGAAAATCGTCACCATAGGTCCGAACCTTACTGAAATACTCACCTTCCTTGGAATGGAAGATAAAATAGTAGGAGTCACGGACTATGACGATTGGCCGGCAACCATTACCCATGTTACAAAAATCGGTTCAATTACTTCTCCGGACCTGGAGAAAATCATTGCATTGTCACCCGATCTAGTCCTTGCTTCCACACATTGCCCGCAAAAAGTCGTTGATGCTTTATCGCAAGCAGGTATTCCTGCCTTTGCCATTTACCACGAAGGGAATCTTGAAGCTACGTATCTGTCGATAGAAGATGTCGGTGCCATAACAGGCAAATCTCAGGAAGCAGAAAAAATTGTCCGCGACATGAAGGACAAGATAACAGCAGTCCAAGAAAAAGTTGCTGGCCTGGCCAAGCCAACGGTCTACTATATGATCAGCTACGGACAGTGGGGTGACTTTACTGCAGGAGGAAATACTTTTATCGGCAACATGCTGGATATCGCAGGAGGTTTGAATATCGCACAGAGTGTATCGGGATGGAGTTACAGCCAAGAAAAACTCATAGAAGAAGATCCTGATATGGTGCTCTGCTCAAAGTCAGGAAATGTAGTACAACAGTTCAGCAGTACTTTTCCATACAGTGATTTGAGTGCTGTGAAAAATCATAAGGTATATGCTGTCGATACCGACAGACTTGACCGCCAGACTCCCAGGAATGCAGAAGCCGTGGAAGCATTGGCAAAGATCTTTCATCCCGATGCATTCTAGAAGAAATCCATACCTGATCGCCACGATATTGTTGGCATGTCTTATAGTATGTTCGCTGTCAATCGGCAGTGCACAGTTCAGCTGGAAGGAAACAATGCTTTTCCTGTCAGGGAAAGACATCACAAAAACCCATGCCTACATACTGCTTAACCTACGTCTGCCACGAATCATAACATCCCTGATCATCGGTATGGCAATATCGGTTTCAGGCGTCATATTCCAATCCTTGTTCTGCAATCCCCTTGCAGATCCTTATATCCTTGGCATTTCATCAGGGGCAGCTCTTGGTATTGCAATAGCTTCGACTGCCGGCATTGCCTCTGCAATACTGTTGGACGGCTCGGCATTTTTTGGTGCACTTGCTGCAAGTGTGGTAATTTATTTCATGGCAGGCAGAAGCAGAGCAGATTCAAATACATTGCTGCTAAGCGGCGTTGCTATGAATTTTCTCCTATCATCCGTATTGTCATTGCTGCTGTTCTTCCGTAGAGATAAATTGCAGGACATCATATTCTGGCAAATGGGTTCCTTCGGCTATTCCAGTTGGGACAAGATACTCCGTACAGGTCCCATCCTGTTGCTGTTGATTGCATTGGTTTTCCTGTTCCGCAAGGACCTGGACCTCCTGCTACTCCGGGAAAACTTAGCTCAGACCATAGGAATGGACACAAAAAGAAAACGCCCGATCCTCTTGGCCCTGGCGACCCTGCTGGCGGCTCTTTCTGTCGCTCTCTGCGGCATAATAGGTTTCATAGGCCTGGTAGTACCACACTTGTGCCGATTGCTTGTCGGACCTTCACACAGACGTCTGTTGCCGGCTACGCTCATTTTCGGCGCCATCTTCACCTTGGTCGCCGATACCATTGCAAGAGGCATAATCCCTGGTACTGAAATTCCTGTCGGTATCATCACCTCTCTCTGTGGGGCTCCGATTTTCCTGACATTGCTCAGGAAAAAAAGGAAAGGAGGCCTATGATGGAACCTTTGCTTTCCTGCAAAGACGTCTGGTTTGGTTACCAAGAGGAAAAACCATTGCTGAAAGCAGTAAGCTTCCAGCTTGAAAGTGGCTGCCTGACTTCCATATTGGGACCGAATGGCGCAGGAAAATCCACTTTGTTTTCCCTGATGCTTGGATTGTGCAAACCCCAAAAAGGTATCATCGAACTCCAAACCAAGGATATAAGAACGCTCTCCAGAAAAGAAATCGCCCAAAATATTGCCTGGGTTCCCCAGAGAGAACAGATAAACTTTGAATTTACCGTTGATGAAATGGTTTCAATGGGAAGCTATCTGGTCCAGCCAAATGTACAAGAACGCGAAAGCATTATGGAAAAGGTAGGTATCGCGGAACTCAGAGATAGATCCGTAACCAGCCTAAGCGGCGGCGAATATCAAAAAGTCATGATAGGCAGAGCTTTGATGCAACACCCCCGCCTGCTTCTTCTGGATGAACCGACTACGTATCTCGACCCGCTGCAACAGCAGTATCTGATGGGATTGCTTGCCGACCTAGCTGCACAGGGATTATGCATCTGCTGCATCCTTCATGAAGTCAACATTGCACTTTCATACAGTAGCCGGACCCTTCTGCTCAAGGAAGGGAAAACCCTTGCCTTCGGCCCTACGGACAAAGTACTCACAGAAACAAACCTGACCTCACTTTATGACGTCAGGACAACAATTGAAAACGGCACTAAGACAGGAAAGATTTACTGCAGTTTCACCCTTTGAGCAACCAATCTACAGCGGCTTTGTTGCAAAGGTCCTGGGCATCCCTGTTCTTTTCATATTGGATGAGATGTCCAGCTGCAGGGATGAGCAGGCTACTGTTTTCTCCCGTACCTGTAGTCTCTATCAAATGGGCTACCTCAGGACTGACTGCAAGATCTTGTTCTCCACAGATAGTCAAGGTATCGGTAGCTATGGAAGGTAAAAGTCCTCTCGCCTCTTTGGCAAGTCTTCCTAATTCAAGCAACTGTCTGAAAGCATCATAAGACCAATATTCCCTGCCTAGATACGCATCATCATCAGGATCCCGTTCACAAGTCCCTTGAAAACCAGGATCTGACTGCCAAGGTTTGGAGCGAGTCAAAGCATGCCGGCCGGCTGTTTCCAGTTGTTTCTCATCATAGCCGGTCAACAGCAATGCAGGAGCGAACAATACCATCTTCTTCACAGGGAAACGCGAGGCAAGGATCAAGGCAATAAGTCCACCCATTGAATGCCCGATCAAATAAATATCTTTGTATTGCCTTGGAAGTTCCTTGGCAGCACATTCAGCAGTTCCAAGCCAATCCTGGCCCGTTGTTGCCAAAAAATCCTCCCTGCTGGTCCCATGCCCGGAATACCGGGGACAAAAAACATCAAAACCCGCGGAAAAGAGATCTACTCCCGGTCTAGCCATTTCACCAGGATAGCCAGTATAACCATGACAACATAGTACAGCTACGTCAGGCTTCTTATCATGGACCAATTTCCATGGGCGGGCGCATTTTCTCGGTTTCTTCACATCCCGATAACTTCCGGTATTCCAATCTGTAACATCAAATGAAAATAAAGACATACATGTATCCTGATAAAAAAGAAAGAAAACTTTATTCTCCCCTATGTTTTGTCATGCTAGCGTTTCATACCTATCATTTTTTGGTTATGGGTTATGTCAGCCAGCCCGCAGTTGTCTGTTATTGCATTGAGCATATAGACAAGATTCGTCGCAGGAAGACTGGTTTTCGCCTCAGCCATCTGGTTGTACGAACGTGCATTTATGGCAGCCTTTGCCTTGTTCGGATACAAGGCAAGATGCAGATTCAACCCATCGGCCCCAAGCAGAAAGTCTTTTCCTGGAAAATATCCAGGAATATAACGCGGCAATGCATCATCAATGGCAGCAGCTGTATCGACATAGCCCTTGGGAGCCATTATATGTAACATATACCAAAGCTGTATGCCTGGATTACACCATGCAAGCTTAACTTTTTTCTTTTCTGCAAACGATGTAATAGCTTTGACATCGACGGCAGTAATCCCCAATTCCTCAAATCCGAACAAAAGCCAGGCCTCATTGAATTTACCATGGCTTCGTTTCCTTGCAGTATAGAGAATAAGAGCTTCAAGTTCATCTTTTACTCCCTCAGCCCATTGTACCGTCAGGTTCGTATATCGACAATCCTTGCGCATCTGGGAAAAAAAGAGTGATTCCTCTTCACTTGCCGTAACAATCAGCATCGTCTTCTTGGGAGCGGTAGTAATTCTTTTACGAGCCATGGTTACTTATCCTCCTTTCCAGCATCCTGGAAGCTGAACTCACTGAGCAGTGGCAAAGCACCGAAAGCACCGTTCAGATACTGCTGACTGGTCAAATCCCTTCTGCGGGAATATTTGAATTGTGCCAAGCTGAAATAGACTGTGGAACTTTCCCAGTTTTTTTCGGCAAAATAGATACCGTCACGTCTCATCAATCCCGGTCTCAGAAGAGTCGGATTACAATCAACTGCCAACAATTGTGAACCTGCCTTATCATTGCAGGCTTCAAAGATTTCTATGATATGTGTAAGCACATCAGGATGGAGCAACATGCCGAAGTCATCGATGACGAGAGTCCGCTGCGCCACAAAGCTTTCAAAAAAGGCAATTCCGATCAGTGTCAGTCTTCGTAAAGACAGACTTTCCTGCATGAAATAGGAAGCATAGTGCATGGTCACGTTCGTATGAACAAATATCAGCCGGTCATTCTTTACCAAGATGTTCCTGATATCCGTTATATCGACAGACCAGAGAAAATTGATAAGCTGCTGTACCCATGCCGGATGTGCAGTAATCTGTTCGATGATATATTTCTCACTGAGAGATGAAACTCCCATGGGAAGGATATTCAAACGGACCTTGAACCATTGCTGCACAGAGGAAGCGGTTTCTCCCCCCCGTTCGGCAGCTGCAGCCAAGAAGGTATGCTTTTCATCAACCTTGTTCATCAACCGTCTCTTGTCACCCCTGTACATCTTGCCGAATCGGTATGCATACGTCTTTGGTGTATCATCTGTAGCAAAGGGATCTTCCTTCACCGTCCGCTCGAACATCAGCTTCTTGCTCCTGTCATAGATAAAATACAGGGATTCGCCCGTTATTTGCTTATAGGTAGAATGAAGCGTATAGACGGCTATAATCGATGGTTTGCCAGCCTCCGTATTGCCTTTGTCCAGCAATATCCGCAACTTGATAGTACAAGGTTCACCTTTTTCTTCCGAATAGGCGAATCCAGTGCCCGACAATACCTGGATGGGATTCTCGCTCTCAGCTGGAGCACAGACAATGCTTTTGATTGATTCAAGTGCCCTGACAAAGGAACTCTTGCCGGCACCATTTGGTCCGATTATGGCTGCGGTCTTGATAAGTCGCAGTTTGTCGTTGACCATTACGGTCTTGGAATCGGCAAACCTGTTGTCCCTGACAGCCTCATAAGAAATGGTCTGAGGCTCTTTGACGGACTTGAAGTTCGCAATCGTCATATCCAACAACATACGATAGTACCTCCAAAGTTACAATTAGGTAATCATCTGCACAAAAACTTTCAACTACTCAGAAAGTATATCCTCATTTATGAAAATATGGAAGAAAAAAACAAGTAAAGTTCAAAAATGGGCTATTGTTTGCAAACAATAGCCCATATTTGTCATTAAAAGATCAAGTTTTTGAGAATATAACAGCCTCAGGATGTCATTTGATTATTCTATCAGCTACCTTCTTCATTTTTTCACCGACTGTCGTTCCGCTGATAAACAAGTCAGGAAAATCATCCTTCGTTTTATGGTCAATAATCCAGTCAATAAACTTATCATGTTCAAGTTCCTTTGCACCATCCACTACGGCAATCTGTGCAAAAGCTCCGCTGGAAACCCATCGTTTCAGCTGTTCATATGCCTTGATGCCGTCTCCGGCAGCATAGCGCCTGCATGATGTATTTCCAGTGGCTGCACTTCCTGAAAAATCAATCACTGCCGTCTTCTTTCCTTCTTCAAGCATAGTCAGGACTTTCCCTGTGTCTGCACTTTCTACCATAATGACTTTTGCCATTGACTTGCTCCTATCTATCGGACAATTGTTCCTCTGCATCAGAATTGATGTTTTCGTAGAGTTTCATTCTGTTGATTGCCGCACGAACCTGGCTGTTACCGCTTTTTGCATAGATTTCCTGCAACAGGGATATTGCCTCTTTACGTTTTCCCATTGCCTCTTTGACAATAGCAGCATTATACCCAGACGGTATATGACCATCCTTCTGCCATGCAGCAACAAATACATCATAGGCATCCTGCAGTTTCCCTCGCTTCACCAAATCATATCCTGAGGAAGCTACAGCATTCTTCGGCTTGTTATCCATCAGCGTCACGTTCGTATAGACAGTAGTCGGCACCAAATCAGACAACATGTTCTTTACATAGTTTCTTTCCAACCGCATGTATAGATTTTCCATAGATGGCAATTCAGTACCGTCATCATCAGGGTCTGCAGTAATGCTATGTCTGATTTTATCCGTGTAGGTATCACTGGTAATGAGAGAACCGTCATGGACATTTATCAGCTTATAAGTAATACCAAGCGTCGCCGTCTGGACAATTGTCACTTTTCTTTTGCCTGACGATATGTATTCTTTTCCTGAAGAACCCGATACATAGTCAGGGTTACGAAGCCAGATTTCATCACCGATATATACGCGCTCGCTTTCATCAAGGAAGGACACTTGGCTTACCAACAAGGCATCCATACCTTGGCTTGCAAGTTTTTCAAAGCTACGGGTCCCGTAGTTCGTAGCAAAAAGATAGGTTTCTGTCACAGATGGTTTCATGACATTGAAATAACCGCTGGCAATCAGCTTGTCTGCAATATCGGAAGAGAAAGCAGAAGCCACTTCATCAGGAATCATCCGATTATACCCACTATATCGATATGCAGAAACATCGTCATATTCTATATCAACTTTTCTGTCATAGAACACAGGCACATTGCTTCCGACGGATGTCGGAGCAATTGCTATGTTCGTATATTTTTTCAAATCGTATTTAGCTCCTTTCAGATAGGACACAGTTACTGATGTTGAACAAGACATCAGCAGCAGGCAGGTGCCTGTAGCAAGCAGCAAGAACAATTTCTTTGCTTTCATTTTTTCTCCTTTTGGATTCATCAAGGAAATGCAGTCAAATATATAATAGGGATACCCCTCCCAACTGTCAGCAACAATGCTAACAAAAATACGTATACCTGTCCAGAAAAACAAAATAATAATTGACGTCCTCAGGCAATCAAATTATCATGAGGCCAAGACAATTTCCCAGGAGTGTTGCAATGGCACGTGAAACTGACGAAAAAAAACTTGATCAGGAAGAAGAACAATACTTCAACGACGCCGCATATGATGACAATGAATATGCTGACGATTTGGATTCTCCGCAGGTCATTGACTACGATGATGACGACTTCATGGAAGAAGAAGACGAAGACAATGATGACGAACTCATCAATGACAGTTTTCTTTTCGGTGATGATGAATCATACGAAGAAGATGAAGAAAAGGATGACCAAGACGAAGATCTGGAGGGAGATCTGGACAATTTTGAGGACGTCTACTTCGATGATGATGAAGATGACGACGATTTCCCCGATGACGGCGGTCCGGATGAGGACATGGATTTCTGATAATCACGGCAAACAAGAAAAAACAGGCTGTTGTCACTTCACGACAGCTTGTTTTTTATATTTTGTATTTTTCCTTACGAAACCATCAGTGAATTGAAAATTTGATCATGTTTCTCTATAAAGATACTTGACAGGTCATAGGTTTCTACATATAGTAACATCATTACTATTGAAAGAAACAAAGTACACTGAAGGGAGAAACAAAATGAAAAGAATCATAGCAATGGCATTAGCCATCATGACCATAAGCCAGATAGCCTTTGCACAAGGAAATCCAGAGTTATCAAGCAAAGTCCAGCAGAGCACTGCAAAACCTCTGAAGATCGGCATTTCCAAGTTGGTTTCGCATCCTGCATTGGACGCCATTGAAAAAGGTATACAGGATTATCTCAATGACAACGGTTATTCGGCAGATTTCGACCTGGAAAATGCAAACGGAGAAATTTCGACTGCAATCCAGATTGCCCAGACATTCAAGAACAAAGGTGAGGATATGGTAATCGGCATCGCTACCCCACCTGCCCAGGCTTTGGCTACTGTATATCAGGACAGCAAAGTGCCTGTCATCTATGCAGCAATTACAGATCCGGTGGCAGCAGGCCTGACCTTTCCTGCCGGTACAGATACAAATGTCTGTGGTGTTTCAGATCTCAACCCCATCGATCTCCAAATCAAGACTTTCGTTGAAGTCACGGGCCTGAAAAAGCTTGGCATGATTTATACCAGTGGGGAAGCCAACGGGGTCGCTATGGAAGAAAGAGCAGCAAAATACTGTAAAGAAAACGGCATCGAGTTCATAACTGCAGCAGTAGCGAACAGTGCCGAAGTAAAAACCGCTGCGCTCTCGATCATACACAGGGTTGATGGCATGTTCATAGCAAATGACAATACGGTTGTCAGCGCCCTTGCCAGTGTCGACCAAGTCTGCAAGGAAGCAGGAGTACCTCTTTTCAACAGTGATATCACAAGTAGCTATGGTACGGATTTCCTGATGAGCTGGGGCCTTGACTATTATAAGGTAGGATTGGTAAGCGGCCAAGTTGCAGCCAAAGTCATTGATGGAGAGAAACCAAGTGACATAGGAGCTATTTACCTTACAGACATCAAGCAATTCAAATTGATGCTCAACCTCGATAGGGCAAAGGAACTGGGAATTACCTTCCCGAAGAATGTAAGGGAAGCTGCCAGCATCTTGGTAGAAAATGGCAAAGAAGTAGAACTATAGGAACAATCTCCTCCTTTTTGGCCTCTGATGCAGCCTTTTCAGGCTGCATCTTTCGTATAGGGCGAATCACCATGTTTTTCCCATATTCAGCAGATAAGTTATGATTATATCGATGGACCGATCATTGACTGGCATTCCTACATACAGCAGAAGCACAAAACAGCTACTTGATAAGAAATTGTTCCTTGATAAACAGGATATGTCGGTTTACTATGGAAATGGAGGGACCATGATGGGAAAAAAGAAAATACTGCTTGCTGATGATGAGCAGAACATTACTGAAATCCTCAAGGCTTATCTTGAAAAAGAAGACTATGAGGTCTTTATTGCCGACAATGGGCAACAGGCCCTTGATATATTTTCGGCAATGGTTCCTGATTTGCTTGTACTTGACTTGATGATGCCTGTCCTGACCGGTGAACAGGTCTGCAGACAAATCCGACGACATTCAAGGGTTCCTATCATCATGCTGACGGCAAAAGGCAGTGAAGAGGACCTTGTGAAAGGCATAGAAATGGGAGCAGATGACTACATAGTCAAGCCATTCAGACCTCGCGAAGTCATTGCAAAGATCAAGGCAGTACTCAGACGTAGCGAAGCAGATGTCCTTGTTTCACATCCCCTAGCATTTGGGGACCTTACCATCGACTTCCAGAATGAAACAGTCAGACGGAATGCCATGCCCGTCAAGCTCACGCCGACAGAACGCAAGATCCTTATTACCATGGCCAGGAATCCAGGCAGGCCATATTCACGGGACCAATTGATTGAATTTGCACTTGACGGTGACTTTGATGGTTATGATAGAAGTATCGATACCTATATAAAGAGTCTGAGGAAAAAACTTGAACCCGACAGACATCATCCGGTTCATATCAAGACAATCCATGGACGAGGATATCAATTTGAAAGTTAGTTTTTCAGTTCGCTCCCATCTGGCCTTTGCCTTCGGCCTGCTTTCCCTCTGCGTCACCCTCTTGACAGGCCTTGCCATCAACTACTATGTAGATTATCAGTTTTCACGTTATGCAGAAGGCAGAGGAACTGAAGAATTGCAGACTTTTGCACAGCTGCTCAATGACAGTTCCGACAAGAACCTGATCATCAGCCAGGCCAATCAGCAGGGACTGGAAATATCAGCGGCAGGTAATCCGGCAAAAACAGGCCAGCCTTACCATGGAAATGCCATCCATTTGAATGACGGTACCATATTGCATCTGCGGAATGCCTCAAAACTGGGAACCTTGGAACAGCAGCTCAAGGATTCCATCAACAGGAGTATCCTGGTCATCGGAAGTATTTCCTTCATCATTGCATTGCTCATCGGTATCCTTCTGTCTCACAGGTTTTCTAGGCCAATCAGGAACATAACAGAAGCTACCAAGGAAATTGCAAAGGGAAACTATGGAATTGAGGCCCAAGAGCACTCTTCCATCTCGGAACTCCAGGACCTGGACACAGCAGTTTCAACCATGTCAAGACAGTTGAAACAAAACATGGAACATGACAAGCGGATGACCCAGGATATCCAGCATGAACTCAGGACACCCATCACGAACCTGCAAGCGCAGACAGAAGCAATGCTGGATGGAATCTGGGCAAAAGATGAGCAGCATCTGCAGCTTTGCCATAAGGAAATCGAAAGGCTGGCAGATATCGTCGGGCAGCTACAGGAACTGGGACAGATTGAAGATGGTATTGAAAAGGCTGAAAGACAACAGACAGACATGGCATCATTGGTAACCACGTTGATTGATGAAGCACATCTCAGGCTTGAAGCACAAAGAATGAAAGCCCTGAATGATATTCCTAAAGGAACTAAGATTTTTTGTGACAGCAGAATGATCAATACGGCCTTGACAAACCTGTTGTCCAATGCCATACGGTACAGTGGCAAGGATACCACCGTAACCTTCAGCATAGATTACATCGACAGCCCGATGAGTAGAGAGCAGCAGGAAACCTTTGAACGGCATGGTTTTTCAAAAAGTGCAACATTACAGGATTTCGCAATACTCAATGTTGCTGACAACGGAATAGGTATCCCAAAAGAAAATCTCGCATACTTGACTGAACGTTTCTATAGGGTAGACAAATCACGGTCAAGACAGCTAGGTGGCAGCGGACTTGGCCTGTCTATAGTCGAGGCCATTGCTGTTTCCCACGGCGGGTTCTTGGACATTGCCAGCGAAACAGGAAAAGGGTCTCGTTTTTCACTATTCATCAGGTTATAGCCGACCAACATCCTAAAAAATCAATGGGATGTATTTTTCTTATCACAATATTTTTTTCTACACATTCAGTCCAAGAGCTATAATTTTTTACCTAATAAAGATAGCTTACTATTAATAAAGAATACTATACTACCATAATACCGGTTTATTTTTTATACAAAATACATAATTTGTATAAATTTTAGAAAAATTCACATCAAGTGCTTGAATTACACACTGTGTGAATTTATATTCTGCTTGTATTAGAAAAACAGAAGAACAGAAGACCGGAGGTACTAATAAATATGGTACGATCATCACGAAAAGCTTGGCTGACCATCATAGTGACTGTCATCCTGACAGGCCTGATGGGGTATCAGATTCCAAGCATCATCATTGACAATGACATCAAGAATTACCTTCCGCATACACTTCCGGATTACAAGACAATGGAAGATGCAGACAAGGTATATGGTAGCGAAATATTGATGGATGTTGCATTGCAGACAACAGGTAAAACGATACTGACTGCCAGCAATGTCAAGGAAATCAGGTCGCTTTCAAAGGATATCAAGAACCTGGCACATGTTGATGATGTCCAATCATTGACAAACATTGATTTTCTTACTGCTGTAGATGGCGGCATGGAAGCAAGATCACTTGTTCCTGATGATTTCACGGGTACTGCCGAAGAAGTCGAACAGCTCAAAAAGGATATCGTGGACTGGCAATCCATGTATGATAAGGTAATCATCTCAAAGGACAGAAAAGGAAGCCAGGTAGTAATTACCATAGACAAGGATATTACCCCCCATGAAATGGATGTACTGTATGACCAGGTTGCAGAGATTGTCCAAAAATACAATACCGGTGACCTGAAAGTAACCATGGCAGGCGATCCTGTCTTGTCCCAAATGGCTCGCAGATATATGAATACTGACTTGGCCCATTTGATTCCATTGGTAACTCTTGTCGTCCTCATCTGCCTCTTGCTTTCGTTCAAGAAACTGGAAGGAATGTTATTGCCTGTCATCACCGTGTTGATCAGCACAATATGGACGGTAGGACTGATGGCCGTTACGGGGGTACATTTTACCGTTGTCTCAAGCTGCCTGCCGGTAGTATTGATAGCAGTAGGCTCCGCCTATGGTATTCATGTCCTTAATCACTACTATGAAATGATTGCCAAGGAACATGGAACGGTATCAAAGGAAAGGCAATCCGAAATAGTCAGGGAATCCATGAAAAAGATCAAAGGACCGGTCATCTTGGCCGGCATCACGACTATCGCAGGTTTCATTTCAACAATCACCAGCCCCATCATTCCTTTGAAAACCTTTGCCCTGTTCAGTGCAATCGGTGTTACCATTGCATTGCTCCTTTCCCTTTATTTCATACCTGCCTTACTTATAGTCAAGCCACTAGGTGCAGAAAACAGACGGATAAAGAGAAGACTTGAAGCAGCCAAGACCTTACAGGATGCAAAAGAAGGAAAAACAACCAACAACCGCAGGAACTTGGTTGCCGCTAAGTTGGCAACACGTTCTGATTCATGGCACAAGTCTTTTGTAGGCAGTTTCTACGGCTACTTGGCAGGTAACAGAAGCAGACTCATATTTTTCTTTGTCGTAATCATGGGTCTGTCTTTCTGGGGACTGTCCAGACTCAATGTCGAATCAGCAATCATAAATTATTTCCCGGCATCTTCTTCTATCCGTCAGGATGCAAAGATGATTGATGAAAACTTTGCAGGTTCAAATACCTTCAATTTCTCAATTGAAGGCACAAAGGCCGGTGATTTGACAAATCCTGAGATATTGCAGGACATGGATGACCTTTCTACTTATCTGACAGGAAAATATCCACAGATAGGGAAAATAATTTCCTTCTCCGATTTTATCAAGCGCATGAACCAGGTCATGCATGTAGAGACGGAAGCATCTGCCGAAACCACGGAAGAAACTACAAATACCGGTGCTGCTCCTGACAGCTTCTTCAGCAGTGACACTTCATCCTCTGATACGGGCTCCGCTCCTGACAGCTTCTTCAGCAGTGACACTTCATCCTCTGATACGGGCTCCGCTCCTGACAGCTTCTTTGGCAGTGACGCATCATCTTCTGATACGGGTTCCGCTCCTGACAGCTTCTTCAGCGATTCCGCTGACACAACAGGAACCTCCGAAGGCACTACAGCTTCTACTGAGGTCAAACCTTATGGTTCTTCACAGATGCTTTCACAGACAGTCACAGTTGATCAGATGATGGCCCTGCTTGCAAAATCATATGCAAGAGCTGGTGGTGGAAAAAATCTGACAGTTGATGAATTCTATGAAGCGCTGGAAAAAGAATTGAACTACAATGGCGCGGCTTATGACGAAATCCCGACGGACATAACGAAATATCCTGTGGAAAACGAAGAGGGATTGAAGAATCTCATTTCACAGTACCTGCTGTTATATTCGGGTTCCTTGGACCAATTTTCCAATGATCCGTTGCAGCCTTCAATGGCAAGGATGCAGGTACAGCTTACTACTCATGAAACAAGGGTCGTCGCTGACATAATTGCTGATGCAAATGCCTACGTCGCTGCTCATTTCCCTGCAGGATACACCTTCAAGGCCTATGGAATAGCCGAACTGGAAAATGCATTGACGAACATGATTACTTCAAGCCAGGTTTCCAGCCTGATACTTGCAATTGCCATCGTATTCCTGATTCTGACACTCTATTTCCATTCCCCGATTGCAGGTTTGATCGGTGCCATACCTTTGATGCTGTCAATCCTGATCAACTTCGGCATCATGGGACTTGCACATATCAACCTGGACATGGTAACCAGTCTGATCGGTTCCATTGCCATAGGTATCGGCGTTGATTATACCATTCATTTTATGAGTGATTACCATAATGAATGGCTTGTCTACCACGATCCGGAAAAGGCAACTCTGAATACGCTTGCAGTATCCGGCAAAGCAATTGTCGTGAATGCCGTATCTGTTGGATTAGGTTTCTTAGTATTGGCACTCTCACAGTTCGTCGTCCTGCGATATATAGGTATCCTGGTCGCTATCGTCATGTTGACCAGTTCCCTCACAGCGATGACGATCCTTCCTGCGATGCTGAATGCTTTCCAGCCAAAGTTCCTAAACAGGCCTGTAGCAGGAAAGGCTGAAAAATAAAAAGATGATCTTTTGGGATCAAAAAGAAAACGACTCTTCAGTTGCAGCAAGAAGCTGCAACGACGACATGACAAGGAGAAATGTTATGCAGACAAAATTTAATCTTGGAAAAAAATTTTTAGGTATGCTTTCCATAGGAATAATTACTTCGGCTTCTGTATTCGCCACCGTAACGGGTACAGATGTCATGCAAAAGGCTTATGATGTAAAGAAACCTAATTTTACCCATTCAGCAGTTGAAATGGACCTGATAAGCTCCAATGGCGATGTCCAAAAACGTCTGGTAGAAGAATGGAGCAGAGAAAAGAATGACCTGGCTTCAACTGTTATGATTTTCAGGAGCCCTTCCTCAGTGAAGGATACCCGCTTTCTACAGATAGAAAATGAATCAGGGCCAAATAGCAAATGGATCTATCTACCGGCCTTGAGAACTGTACGTCGTGTTTCTTCTGCAGAAGGTGACAAGTCCTTCATGGGAACAGATGCAACTTATGATGACATGGAAACTAGGAAAGTAGACGTAGATAACCATGAACTGCTTGGCTCAGAATCTTTCAATGGCTACGACTGCTACAAGGTCAAATCGACGGCAAAAGATCTTTCCTCTTCCCAATACGCTTATAGAATTTCTTGGGTAGACAAGAATAGCTACGTACCGGTCAAGATTGAAATGTATGATAAACAGAATGCTCTGGAAAAGGTATTGACGGTTGACAAGCTTCAACAAGTGCAGGGGTACTGGATTCCTCTGATTGATACTATGAAAAATGTCCAGAGCGGACATTCCACAAAGATCGGCATACTGAAACTCGAACTTGATAAAGCAGTTTCAGATGGTATGTTTACTTCTGCCTTCCTCAAGACAGGTCGTATTTGACAAATGATAAATAAAATTTATTACAGAGGCATATATAGATGAAAAAAACTACATTATTAACACTTGCAGGAGCTTCTTTGCTGGTCTGTGCCCCTCTTTTTGCTGATGGCATGGATATGAGCGGATTCTCTGATTTCAGTGACGATGCAACAACAGCCATATCATCAGACAGCACAGACTCTTCGGATAGTTTCGGATCCTTCTTCGGAGGTACTTCATCCTCTTCTGACAGTTCATCTTCCGTGCAGATTACGGGTAAAGCAAAGCTGCAGTCCAGGGCTTATCTGCAGGATAATGATACTGCAGGCTCAGATGCACTGGATACAGGTGTCCTTCCTTCACTGAAGCTGAACCTGAACTATTCAGGTGCAAATTCAGATCTGAGTGGTACAATCCTGCTTGATCCCACGACGCTTGAAACCTATCCTGAAGATATCATCAATGAGTTCAGCTACAGGGCTTACCTGGGAAAGTTCGTATTTGAAGCCGGAAAAACAAAGATTGTATGGGGCAGAGGTGACAAGCTGCACGTTCTTGATCTGTTCAATGCAAATGACTACACCGATTTTGTCATTCCTGATTATATTGACCGAAGGATTGCAGAACCGGAAATAGATATGACATGGAACAGCGGCAACACCCACGACATCAGCATCCAGGCTGTATGGACGCCGGGAATGACCCCTGACCGTTACCCTACCAGCGGACGTTGGGAACCATCACAGATAAGCGATATCTATTCTACAATAGAAACCTATGCGGCAACACAAGCTGCAACAGCAAGTGCAACTGCATATGGAAATACATATGCTGAAGCTTATCAAACCTTTTATGAAACTACATACCAGGCTGCAATAGAAGCTGGGGCAACTACAACTGAGGCTACTGTTGCTGCAACTGCAAAAGTTGAATCCATTGCTACTGCCTCTGCTATCATCGCAGCAGCACAGGCTGACGAAACCTATGGCTCCGAAAGCTACTACCTGGCTGATACCGATAGCCTGAAGTACAGCCAGTACGGCCTGAGGGTCACCGGTACGACAAATAATATCGATTGGGGTACAGAATACTATCTGGGTCACTATAAGACGCCTTCCCTGTCTATCGATGCAACTACAAGCGAACCAAGCCTTGACTATGACCGCTTGCAGGTCTTCGGAGCAGATGCAGAAACAGTCAAGGGACCTTATACCCTCAGGGGCGAACTTGGTTACTATTTGACTGATGATATCGATGGAGATGATCCTTCCGTACATAACAACAGCATCCAATGGCTTGCAGGCTTTGACAGGGATCTGCCTTGGAACGAGATGAACATCAATGTACAGACCATCGGTTCTTTCATCCTCAACTATGATGATGTCAAGGATAATACCAGTGATGTAGACTACAACAGTGCAAAGGCCTGTACCAATGACAAGATTGCAGTCCAGTTCTCTGACAGCTTCATGCATGAAAATCTCAAGCCTTCAGTTACCGTAATGTGGGGGATTCGAGAGAGAAGATCTGTTGGTAATGCCAAAGGTAGAATACGTCGTCAAAGATGGCTTCTCTGTGACTGCAAAAGGCGTATTTATTGCAAGTGGGGATGACGGTGAATTCAATTCCTACAAAGACAATAGTTTCGTACAGTTAAGTGCAGACTATAGCTTCTGACAAATAGTTGTTTTTCACTACTCTGGAGGCTGCATAGCTTCCAGAGTTTTTTTATCGGGTAAGGAAAACATATAAGATAATTGGGAAATAGACCCGAACGCTCCATGCTAAGCTATAAGCAACCTGATCTTATTCGGTTGAAAGAAAATGATACATCGCCTTCAAGGATTCATTGATAAACTCAGTAGGATCTATGTGCAGAGCAATACGAAGCAAGTCATTGTCAGTATCGACACTCTGGATAAAGCTATGCATCATACTTATGAGAATGGTAGCAATTTTTGAGCTGTTTTCAAATTTCCTTATACTCTTGTCATGCATCCCTTCAATAAGATATTGCTCCACAATCCCTGATATCTGTTGAACGGTCCTTTCACAGCTGATGACAGTCTCATCCTCTTTGCCAAGGGACTGCACGCAACTGGTAAAATTCGGTATGAATTGGAAACTGGCACTGTCCATAAGGAAAAGATCACGGTATTTCCCTGCAATCGTCATAACCTTATCCAAGCCACTGTCAGTCGGAGAAATTTCCTTTTTCACCTCATCTACCAACTTATGCAGGGTGTTGACGGCTATCGTCAAAAGTATTTCTTCCTTGTTATGAAAATACAGATACAGAGTTCTTCGGCTTAGATTGGACATATCAGCAATGTCATTCATCGTTGAATCACGGAATCCCTTGAGATTGAATATATCCCTTGCACCATCAAGGATTTCCTTGATTCTCCTTTGTCGATCACGCCTTTTCCGCTCAATTATACCCATTCTTATCCTTTTCCTTATCCTTAGATGAATGATTTTGTAGTACTACATTCCAAATAGTTTGAATATTTTCTTTTGAATTATTGATATAGGTTGTAATGCGCTGTATATTATGTAGTGATATAAAAGACTACTTAAGAGGCGAACATGGCTTTTATCAAAACTCAGAAGACTTGTTGCGATGCCGCAGGCAATTTCATATCCGGTTCGGCTTCGATCAAGGACGTCGCATACGTCCGCGGAGCTAAATATCATTCCAGGCAGATTTCAAGGGAAGTGCTGGGGAAGATAATATTCCTTGATGCTGCAAAGAAAAGGGGGGTCTTCGTTTCTCCGACCAGGGGCCTTGTCTCCTATGATGTGGAAAAGGATGAGTTCAGTCCCGTTGATGACGATGACGGGAGGATCATGTCGCACGGGGAACTGAAGAAGGAGGTACACACCGTCTTCGGGGATGCCTATCTCCTTTTGGAGTTCCTGAGGAAACAGGGGCTGGCAGGGCTCCTGGCGGACGTCTTTACGAAAAAAAAGGACCTCCAGAGGGTGTATGCCCATCTCCTGCATGGGATACTGAGGAACGGAAGTGCGATATCGTGTGACAGCTTCCTGGACAAGTCCTTTGCAGCCTGCCTCCTTGATGACATAGGGACAGCCTCGTTGCATTGTGATTCGGGCTTCTTCTCCCTGCTGGGGGATGACCGTGTGAAGATGGCATTCTTCAGGGGGTTCGTGTCCTTCATGAAGATGAAGGATCCTGGTTTCGGCAATGCGTGCTATGTGGATTCGACCCCCCTGCCGAACAGCATGGCGGACAATCCCTTCGATGCACTGTGCAGCCACGGGGTACATGGGAGCGCCTGCATGATGAGGCTTGTCCTGGTGCTGGACGCACGGCATTCCCTTCCGGTATGGTTCGACATCATCCCGGGGAACCTGCTTGACGTGAGCACGGTGATGGGCATCGTGGAAGACGTGGAGTCAAGCCTGTGCATCAGCGTCGGTTCCCTCACCCTTGATGCCGGATATGCATCAAAGGAAATCATAAGGGCGTTTTCTGACTGCGGGGACAAGTCCCTGATACTGAGGATGCCGGCAAGGAAGGGATATCCATACAAGGAACTGTACTGGAGGCACAAGGAGCAGATCCCAAAGGGCAGATATGCATTTGTCCGCAACAGGCATACTTATTTCGGGACCTGTGAGGAGGCCAGGCTCTTTGATGCGCATGTGTTCCTCTATCCGTTCGTCGACAAGGAAAATGCGCTCATGGGATTCCGTGACGGCATCCTGAGGGATGAGGATGCATACGGGAAGCTAAGTGCCAGGGACAAGGACTTCCTGACAGTGAAATCCGGATATTTCGTACTCATTGCAAACTACCGGGCTGCTCCCAAGGACATCCTTTCCCGCTACTTTGACCGTGCCGACATAGAAGGAGCCTTCAAGACATCCAAGGCATATCTCAAGCTGCTTCCCCTTGCAAAGTGGACCGACTGCACGGTACGGGGCAAGATCCTTGCAGATATGATCTGCCTCATCATCACGCTTCTGTTCAGGAAGGAAGCGAATGGGGACGGCCATCCGCTTGCGGAGATCATCGGCAGGACACAGTCCCTGATGTGCTTCAGGAAACAAGACGGAACGGTCATAGTCGAAACTCCGAACAGGCAAGTAAAGGAATGCTACAGGGCTTTTGGGATTGATGTTCCCTCAAGTCTTGACTCAGGAAAGTTCAAGGAAGCATTGGGGTTAAAAATGTAGTGCTACAATTTCGGGCATCTTGGGCTTATTAAAAGAGTATACTACATCATATAGGAGTTGATAAGTAAATTTTACCCATATGGACAGGAAAAACGTCTATTTGCCATTGTTATTATCAAAATACAGCCAATCTCCCCCGACCAAGAACAGCACTACCATAACATGTATATTTTCTGCATATTATTTCACATAATGTATAAAAAATATTTACAAAGCCAACAATTATCGATATAGTGACAAAAAACACTTAAAGAGGACAACAATGAGAAAACAGTTCAAGTCTTTCCTGATGACAGCGACTCTGGCTGCTCTTGTCGTAGCTCCAGCCTTCTCCAACGGGACAACCGAACAGACGGCAAACGCCAGCACGACAAAGACGTATAAAATTGGAGTTTCTAAGATCATTGCTCATCCTGCACTTGATGCAGATGAAAAAGGATTGCAGGATTATCTTGCAACCACGGGCCTGGATGTTACCTATAATTTTCAGGTAGCGAACGGAGAAGTTTCTACCGCTGCAGCAATTGCACAGCAGTTCAAGGCTGAAGGCTGTGATATCACCGTTGGTATCGGTACACCATCAGCACAAGCTCTTGCAAATGTTTTCCATGACAAACCTGTTGTATTCTCAGCCATCACGGACCCGAAGGGTGCAGGTCTGGTGGCAGACAACCTCTGCGGCGTTTCAGATGCAAACCCCGTTGAAGCTCAGATTTCATTGCTCGTCAAAGTAACAGGAGCAAAAACAATCGGAAACATCTACACCAGCAGTGAAGCCAACGGCGTCGTCCTTAACCAGGAAGCTCAGGCAGCCTGCGATAAGTTAGGTCTAAAGCTCGTCAGTGCAGCAGTCACAAACAGCTCTGAAGCCATGATGGCTGCACAGTCCATCATGCCTAGGGTCGATGCAGTCTATATTGCAACTGACAATGCAGTTATCAGTGCATTGGCTAGTATTGCCGATGTCTGTACAAAGGCTGGTAAACCACTGTTCTCTGCTGATGCAAGTGGTATTGACGGCCTTGATTTCCTCATTGCATGGGGCTTCAACTACTACAATATCGGACGCAAGACCGGTGAATTGATTGAAAAATGTATAAAGGGAGCAAAACCGGGAGACATTGGTAGCGTCATGTTGACCGATCCTGCGGATTTCAAACTTGTTCTAAACCTTGACAATGCAAAGACTCTCGGGATAACATTCCCCGACGATGTTCTGGCCTCTGCAGCTGTTACGGTTGAAAACGGGAAAATGATAGAAAAGAAATAGTCTCATAGACATCATCTTTTTCCCAATGTCATCTACAGGATGCCCGGCTTCCGGACATCCTGTAGTCGTAAAGGGGTTATTATGATTGAAGGCATTTTCGTTGATGGATTGATATTTTCCATCATGGTAATCGGCGTACTCATCTCATTCAGGATTATGGATTTCGCAGATCTTACATGTGATGGATCATTTGCAACAGGTGCTGCTGTGGCGACCATGCATATCGTACATGGAGGTAGTATCTTCATCGCAGTGCTACTTGCATTCGGCGCAGGCCTGATAGCAGGTATGGTAACTGCAGCAATCCACAACAAGTTCAAGATTCCTGGTCTGCTGGCTGGTATATTGACTATGACGATGCTTTATTCAATAAACCTTAGGATATTGGGAAACAAGGCAAACGTACCACTTCTTAAATTCCAGACTTACTATACAAAACTGCCAAGGGTTTTCTCTTTCTTACCCAGTGAATATGCAGCATTGCTCGGTACTTTGATCATCGTAATCATCGTCAAGGTCCTCATTGACTTGTTCTTCAGAACCGATCTTGGCCTTGCCATAGGTGCCATAGGCAGCAATGAGCAGATGGTAATAAGCCAAGGCATGGATCCAAAGGTCCTGAAGTTGATAGGCATCGGTGTCTCAAACGGCCTCATTGCCATGTCAGGAGGCATGTTGGCACAGTATCAGGGATTTGCAGATGCAAACTTAGGTACCGGAATGGTAGTCCAAGGCCTTGCGGCAATAATGCTTGGAGAATTTCTTTTTTCAACGAACCGTATTTCCCTGATTACCCTGCGTGCCGTATTTGGTGCGATAGCCTACAAAGCCCTTATGTTCTTTGGACGTCGTTACGGTTACCTTATCCACATTACCCCGAATGATTTCAAACTCCTTACCGGTATCCTTGTATTACTCAGCCTGTACATCGCAAGCACAAGGTCCAAGGCAAGTGCACGCAGTGCACGCAAGCAGGCCATTCTCCGCAATCAACAGAAAATGGAAGAATCCAAGGAGGCGGCAGAATGATCAAGATAGAAAATGTTACCAAGGTATTTTATCCTGGTACCGTAAATGAAAAAGTTGCAATTGAAAATATCAGCCTGACTATCAACAACGGAGATGTCATCTGCATCGTCGGTTCAAACGGTTCAGGAAAGACGACATTGTTCAATCTTATAAGCGGAACCTATTCCCTGACCAACGGAAAGATTTTCCATGACGAAAAAAACATTTCCAATGTACCTGAATATAAAAGAGCTGCTACGATCGGACGAATTTTTCAGGATCCAACAAAAGGCACAGCAGCCAGCATGAGCATCGAAGACAATATGATCTTAGCTTCTACAAAGGGAATGAAAGGACTCAAAATGAGTCTTAGCAATGAAAAAAGAGAAAAATTCAGAAACATGCTCAAACCGATCGGGCTTGATGACAGGTTGAAGGATAATGTCGGCTTGCTTTCTGGAGGGCAACGTCAGGCTCTTACCTTGCTGATGACCGTCATGAGCAATCCTTCCTTGATTCTCCTTGATGAACATACAGCAGCCCTCGACCCCAGAAATGCAGATGTTGTCATGGAACTTACTGAGAATTATATTCGTGAGAAACACTTGACAGCTATGATGATTACCCATAACATGCAGTTTGCCATCAACTATGGTAATCGGCTTATCATGATGGATGAAGGGAAGATTATCATTGACGTGGCCGGTGAAGAAAAAAAGAAACTGACTGTCGAAAAGCTTGTAAGTATGTTCCGCAATATCAGGAACAAGGAATTTGCAAATGATGAAGGTCTACTGAATATGTAATTCGGTGACTGCCAGATTTTTCATGACAATGGGATACTGTATTTTCTACAGTATCCTTTATTTCAAATTTCCTGGTTCGTTCTGGAAATACTCTATCATGCCAGATGGCAATCGAAGGCAAGTACATGCTACCATCAATGCATCGGAAACGCAAAACAAAGCAATTGGGTCCTTTGCTTTTTGACAACTCTTATCTCATAAAACTTATTGTCCCTTTGATGGGCGAACAGTTCCTTGCCGTAACCATAGGTATGGCAGACACAATCATGGTTTCATCCTGCGGGGAAGTTGCTATAAGCGGCGTTGCTTTGGTAGATACCTTGTCCACCTTATTCATACAGCTGTTTGCGGCATTTGCAACCGGTGGTGCAGCCGTCGTCAACCAATATCTGGGCAAAAAGGATATATCTGCTGCAAATCAAGCAGCGAGACAGCTGTTTTATATCTGCTTGCTGCTTGGCATCATCACTCCTGCAATCTGTCTGCCGCTGAAAGCTCCTTTGCTGAAATTGCTGTATGGCGATCTTAGCCCGGAACTTACAAAAGCCTGCCTTACTTATTTCGTTTTCATATTTGCTTATTTTCCCTTCCTAGGCATTTTCAATGTAGGATCAGCAATATACCGTTCCCTTGGCAACAGCAGACTGACATTCAAGGTTTCCATACTGATGAATGCTACGAATATCCTTCTTAATGCCCTGTTCATATACCACTTCAATATGGGAGTTGCCGGAGCCGGACTTGCGACTTTCATATCGCGGGTAGTTGCTGCTGCCGTATTATTGGTATTGATCCATATACAGGATATTCCTCTACGTCTGACCGGCCTCATGCACGTCCAGCTTGATAAAAAGATGTGTCTCAGGATCTCTTCGATCAGTGTCCCGAATGCCATAGAGAACAGTGCATTCAATATCGGCAAACTGTTGGTCCAGGGCATCATTTCATCTCTGGGGGTCGTTGCAATAGCTTCAGGAGCTGTCCTGAACAACCTTGGCAGTTTGATTACCATCCCCGGTGTCGGTATCTCATTCGCCTCAACAACCATCATAGGGCAATGTGTCGGTGCTGGTGAAAAAGATATGGCAAGGTATTATTGCAAGAAACTTCAGCTCTGGGGTATGGGTGCAATGACAATCATCGTCCTTTTCATCTATCCTTTGCTTCATATTTTCATAGGTTTCTACCACCTTGAGGCAGATGCAACAAATCTTACTTACGGCATTTTTTCAAAGACGCTGATTTTTTTTCCATTATTCTGGACCAGTTCCTTCTCCATGCCGAATTTCATACGTGCAGCAGGAGATGCAAAATTTACCATGGTCGTCTCTCTTGCCAGCATGATGATCGTACGGGTCGGCTGTGCATGGCTTTTCACCTTGGCATTCGGATGGGGTCTGCTGGGCGTCTGGCTTGCCATGTATTGTGACTGGATTGTAAGAAGCATCTTTTTCCTTCAGAGACTACATGGAAACAAATGGTTGGAAAAAAAGGTAATATGAGCAGGCAGAACCGATAGACATCATCAAGATTTTCAGAGATATATATTTCCCCCATCAACAGAAAAGTCATACCAGAATCAAAAAGATTTCTGTTATGGCTTCAGATAGTACAACAATATTACAGAAATTATTATTTCCTACAAATCATAGCTAAATCGAGTAGGTCGGGTTCTCCGGAAAACCGGAGAACCTTTCCTCTCACACCACCGTACGTACCGGTCTGGTATACGGCGGTTCAATCAAATCCGAATCCCAGCGTTAGCTGGCGACTTTCACGTACACGTCTGTCTGTCTCCATTCTCCTGGCATGCGCCTGCCTGTAATAGGCTTCGATGTCAAGCAATCCGTACTCTCGGATTATCGCCGATTTCAGAATGAATGCATTGAGCACTGCCTTGCTGAAATACCAGTGCCTGTTGCTGGAATAGGCATGGAAGTCGTTCAGCTTCCACCTGTCCTGAGGCAGACAGTGCTTCTTCAGCATCTCCTCCCTCCTGCCAGGCTTCTTCCATTGCTTCCATAGGCATTGGCGGATTCTCCTGTATCGCAACCTGCAACGGACTTTCACCGTCTGGATAACACCCATGCTGGGCAAACCGAAAACTAATCCGATCTTCAGCAGACCGGATTAGTACAAAGAGTATACTTGCTATTTCCCAAGAATCAGATTCTTATCAGCTTCAAATGCAGCCAATGTATCATTAAGATACTTTATTGTAGCCTGTGTCCCCGCATAACCAGGTTCCACACAATAAGCTTTTTCAATATCCGATGCATAGTTCGGATTTTCTGATACCTGTTTCATTGCATCCGCCATTTTTTTGATTATTATAGGATCTGTTCCCTTTGGGAATGCCAAGAAATAAGCTCTACTTCCGATTACATCATATCCCTGTTCCTTAGCAGTCGGAACATCCGGGAACAACTGACTTCTTTTTTCCGAAAAAACAGCCAAAGCTCTAAAATCACCACTATCAATATAAGGTTTCATAACACCATAAGGATTGACATTGGTATCAATTTTCTCCGCCAATAGTGCAGCATTACGAGCAGAACCACCACCTGCATCAACCTTATTGAAAGAGACACCAGCAGCCTTTTCAAGGAGACAACCCAAATAATACGTATAACCACCGATAGATGACGCATACTTGAGCTGACCGGGGTTGGCTTTTGCAGCAGCAATCAAATCTCCAAGTGTCTTATATGGGCTTTTTGAATTGACAGCTAGAATATATGTATGGTCAAATACACCAATGCAACAAGGGTCAAGAGCTTCCTGAGCGAAATCGGTAACTCCTACAACTTTATTCATCAGCATACTATCATGAAAAAAGAGTGCGGTATAACCGTCAGGATTTGCATCTCTGACTTGAATGGTACCTGCACTTCCATTTGCCCCTGCAACATTCAAGATAGAAACAGGTTGACCCAATATATCCTTGAGATACTTTGCATAGGTTCGGGCATGGAAATCTGTATCACCTCCAGCATTGAACGGAACGACAATCTGAATGGATTTTGTCGGCCAATCTGTAGCAACATTTGCAGAAGTTTTTTCTTCTTGTTGTCCATTGGCAAACGCCATCGACAATCCCATAAACAAAGCAACAAAAGAAACTACGAACTTTTTCATAAACACCTCCTAGTTAATTTCTTTTTGTTTTTAAATTCTTTGTAATTGCAAATACCAAAGACCCAACCGATGCAATCAAGAAAATGGCTGCAATCGGTGAAGTGACAAAAGGCACATAACTCCCCTGAGAAAACATCAAACCCCTTCTCAAATTTACCTCAACGATAGGCCCTATGATAAATCCAAGAATAAAAGGAGCCGAAGGGATTTCCAATTTATAAAACACATAGCCAAGAGCACCAAAAATCAGTACGGAAACAACATCAAACAATTGATTGTTAACTCCATAGGCACCCACGACGCAGAAAATAAAAATAGCTGGCAACAATACGTTTTTGGGAACATTCAAAACCTGAGAAAAAATCCTTAGACCATAAAATTCAACAATAAGCATAAGAATTGCTGCAACAATCAATGCCACAAAAATGCCATAGACGACATCAACGTTCTGGGTAAACATCAAGGGGCCTGGTGAAATACCATGTAAGGTCAAGCCTCCTAGCAACATAGCAGTTACGGTATCACCTGGAATGCCCAATGTAAGCAAAGGAACCAATGCACCACCTATAGCTGCATTATTGGAAGCTTCTGATGCAACGACACCGTCAATAATTCCAGTTCCAAATTTTTCTGGATATTTTGACTTATTTTTTATTGCTGAATAAGCAATTACATTAGCAATTCCACCTCCGATTCCTGGAAGAATCCCAATACCTGTTCCAATTGATGAAGCATAAAAGAAGTTCTTTATTTGGGACCGAAACTCCTTCAAAGAGAATCCAAATCCCTTGATATCCTTGATATTTACATGGACTGGCAAGGACTTTACTGGATGTCTTGATTGTTCAGCTGCTTTTAGAATTTCAGAGACTGCAAACATACCAATCATAACCGGAAGAATATTAAAACCCATCTTCAACGATTGAATACCATAGGTAAAACGAGGTACAGCACTTATCTGATCCATGCCTACTGTAGCAAAAATACAACCAAACAATGCAGAAGCTACTCCTTTTATTACAGATTTTCCTGATAAACCGCTAATCATCGTCAAAGAAAAAACACCAAGAGCAAAGTATTCATAGGCACCAAATTTGATTGCAACTTTTGCCAGCACTGGAGACAAAAACATCAAGACAATACCACTGAAAACAGTACCTAAGAATGAAAAGACAATACCAACCCCAAGCGCTTTTGAACCAAGTCCTTTTTTTGTCAATGGCCAACCATCAAAACAAGTAGCTATAGAAGAAGGAGTACCTGGTATGTGCGTCAGAATTGCCGAAATCAAACCACCGGAAATACCACCGACATATAGAGCAATCAGTAAGACGACTGATAATTGAGCCGATAATCCATATGTCACCGGCAAAAACAGTGCTATTGCCATTGTTGCACTTAATCCAGGAATTGCACCAAATATGATTCCAATGACAACCCCCATAATCATAAGTAACAGGGCAGGAGCATTCATGACAGTATGAAGACCAATAATAAAATTCCCCATACTTCCTCCTATAAAAGATAACCTGAAGGTAAATTGATGTTGAATAGATTACGAAATAAGAAAAAAGCAAACAATGAAGCAATAACACCAATAAGAAGAAAAAGAACATATTTCCGTTTAATCCCGACAGGAGTAAGTATTACAGCCTGAATAACAAAATAAAGGCTAGAAGAAACAATAAATCCTAACGGTTTCATTAATATAATGTAAAAAGAAATGGCAACAAAGGTATAAAGTATATTCAACTTATCTTCCTTGCCCAGTTTCTTATCATTCTGTGTTTTTTGTTGAGTAGCTTCTTTATTCCCTTCGGATATATTCCTCTCATTTGTTCCTTCTTTTTTCAAACTGACAAAAACTTGTCCGATGCCAAGTGCTAGCATAAGAACCCCATAGATTCTGGGCATGAAATCTGATCCCAACGTTTTTAATAAAGACATCGTTGGAATAAAAGAAGAAGAAACTAAGTAGACTAAAGCAAAGATTGTAAAAATAATTCCACACACAATCTCTTTATTCAGTTTCTTACCCATTGAAATACCTCCTTTCCAAATGTATACATACATGCATAAATTTTAAGAAAACAATCTTGTTTTAACCCTGCAAAATTATCACCTTCCAAAAGAATCGACAGATAATCATTCTACGTTCTTTCAGTTGTCCTTTTCTTCCAACCATCAGTCTCATAAACCTCAGGGTTACAAACATTCTTCCATCTCTCCCCAGCCAAGACTGCAAGCGTCCCTTCGACAGCCATGGTTACTGTCTTAGTGGTAGCCTCAACTGTCTGCGCAGCCATATGTGGAGAAACAATGAAATTGCTTAACTTCATAAGTGGAGAATTAATGTCCATCGGCTCAGTATCCAATACATCGACACCGGCACCAGCTATCCAATGTTTTTCAAGAGCCATATACAATGCTTCTTCATCAACAATGTCACCTCTGGCACAGTTAATTAGGAATGCAGATTTCTTCATCACATTTAAAAATCTTGCATTAACCATTTTTTTCGTTTCTGGTAATGAGGGCATATGCAAAGTAACAAAATCAGCAATGGAAATAGCATCATCTATTGTAGTAGCATATTGGTAACCAAATTTCTCAATCTGTTCCTCCGTATAGAAGGGATCATACACAACTACTTTCATTCCAATTCCAAAAGCCATACGTGCAACATTTTGGCCAATATGCCCAAATCCTAAAATTGCAAGGACCTTACCTGAAACTTCCATAGCACAGTACTTACTCCTGATGGCAAAATTCCCTTTGAGCGTTTCCTCATAACTTTCAATTAGGTTCTTTGCACAGGCAAAAAGCAATGCAATGGTATGCTCCGCAACTGAAACAGCATTGACTCCAGGGCAGATAACCACAGGAATACCATGTTTAGTTGCGCATTTGACATCGACATTGTCCACGCCAACTCCCGGTCTTGTGATTACCTTCAGTTTAGAACACTGTTCTATAGCTTTTGCATCAATTTTACCGATTCTAAGAATAAAAGCATCAGCATTCCTTAAATACTCAATGATATGGTCACTGTTTCCGTCATTCGGAATCACAACTTCATTCCCACTTCGTGCCAATAAATCCATACCAGGCTTATATAACGGATGGGACAAGACTATCTTGCTCATAAAAATTCTTACCTCTTGTCTTATAACCTCTGATTGTTATACGAGTAGTGCACTACTACTCCATACCAATCTTCCTATAATTTTCCAACACTACTTCCAAGGCTTGCACACCTTTTTCAGATAAACCATTGAATGGTGCTCGGCAATCTCCTACTGGATATCCAAGCATCTGCGTAGCTTTCTTGATGATAGTATTTGGATTACCATATTTGAACACAGCTCTGAGATCCTGAATGCGATACTGACATTCCTTTGCCTTCTGGATATCACCGGCAATGAAATTTTCGTAGATACCGACAATATCCTTCGGATAGACATTGGAACATCCTGCAATGCCGCCTTTTCCACCAGCCAGCAGACACCATAAAATCAGAGAATCATTGCCACTCAGAACAGAAAAATCCTTATCCTTAGTCAGTGCAATATATTGAAGCATATTGTTGAAATTGCCACTACTGTCCTTAGCACCGACAATCAAATCCACATCAGCCAAGGTAGCAATTGTTTCAGGAGCCATATTTACTCCTGTTCTCCCAGGAATATTGTACAGGACGATAGGTGTCTTGACCTGAGCTGCAACAGCCATATAATGAGCAATTAGTTCATCTTGACTGATTGCAGCAAACCAAGGAGTAATGATGGAAAGGACATCAGCACCGATGTCTTCTGCCATCTTACTCATCGCAATAGTTTCTTTTGTTCCGATACATCCAGTCCCTGCATAGACAGGTACCCTGTGAGCTACAGTCTCAACAGCGACTTCAAGTACTTTCTTTTTCTCCTCCGGAGTCAGGATATAGCTTTCCCCATTGGTCCCAAAGAAAAACAAACCATGCACACCAGCAACAATCAATCTGTTGATTTGGTTTTTAAGTTCTTCATAATTGATTGATTCATCCTCATACATTGGAGTAAGAATCGGAGTAATGATACCTTTAATTTCCATTTGTTTTACTTCCTGTCTATTTTCTGCAATTATCTGTTCCTTGCCATCAATGTTGCATATTGGATGGCATTGACCAGACTAGCTTCATTCTGCTTTTCCTGACCCAGCATGTCCGAAGGCAGTACCATGGTCCACCGATACCCTGACAATGGGGAAGGCCAAGAGTAATGTTTACCCCACGTACGGCATCCCACTTTTCTTTTTCCTTATCATATACAAAACCGATAACCTTGAGAGGAATATGGCCCTGGTCATGGTACATTACCACAACGATATCGAACCAGCCGCCTCTTGCCTTTGAAAATACAGTATCAGGAGGATAAGGCCCTGTAGCGTCTATGCCGCTTTTTTTAGCCAGCTCGATCGCCGGAATGATTTCCTCAATCTCTTCTGTACCGAAACAAACCATTTTCACCGGCATGGGGATTCAGTCCGGCAACGGCTACCTTTGGTCTTGCAATACCGAGTTTCCTGCAGGCTTCATCAGCCAACCTGATCACATCATAGACACGGTCTTTCTTGACTCGGTCGCAAGCTTCTCGTAGAGAAACATGGGTCGATACATGTGCTACCCGTAGATCACCATCAGCAAGCATCATGCAGTATTTATCGGTATGGGTATACTCAGCATAGATTTCCGTATGTCCGCTGTAATGATGCCCAGCCAAGTTGATCGCTTCCTTGTTCAGCGCATTGGTAACAGTCCCATCAATCTCACCTTTCATGGCAAGGTCAATGACCTTGATGACACACTGAAAAGCTGCCTCACCACACATCTTGCTGACTTTGCCATAGGCAAACTTACCCATATCCACCAAATCCAGATGATAGACATCAATGGTTCCATACTCAAACTTGGCCTGTGAAACAGCAGAAACCTTGTTAAGCCTAAAAACATCTTCCAGTTTCAGAATTCTCAATGAATCCTCAAACATCCTGATATCCCCTACCACCAGTGGCTTGCACTCTTCGTAGATTTCTTTTCTACTCAATGCCTTGATTGTAATCTCCGGGCCACAACCGGCAGGATCTCCCATTGTAATGCCCAAAATAGGTCTTTCAATCATAAACAGACAACTCCTTCAGAGGACACTCTCATATATCTTTCTTATATCATCCAAATTCATTTTCTTTGGATTATTGACCAGCAACCGCTGCTGTTGCGAACCTGCGGTAACCAAGAAATCCAAGTCCTCTTTCTGAACGCCGAATTTATCAAGGGTTACAGGAATTTCCGTATCCTTCACGATGGTCGCTATACGGTCAACGACAAACAGACTTTTTGTTTCAGCAGACTTGCCATACATGCCAGGTTCAATTACATCGCAAAGTTCAGCCAACTGTTTGATACAGGCATTACGATTGAATGCCATGACCTGTGCAAAAAGGATGGCATTTGAAACACCATGGGCAATGTGATACTTTCCTCCCAGAGGATAGGAAAGGGCATGGACTGCTGTCGTACCGCTGCCTGTGATGGCAACCCCGCCATAGAATGCACCCAACATCATATTCATCTTGGCATCAAGGTCATCAGGATTCCTATAAGACTGGACGAGATTACCGAAGATAAGCTTTGCGCCAGCCTTGGCATACAAGTTCGAAAGGGATGTAGCCTTATTGCTGGTATAGCATTCGACACAATGGGCAAGTGCATCTACACCTGTAGCAGCTACGATGCCTTTTGGGAGACGGGCAATCATATTGACATCAAGAATCACTTCATCGGGAATCATTGCACCATTGACAATTCCCTTCTTGGAACTCTCCTCAGGAATGGCAACGATAGCATTGCAAGTAGCTTCAGATCCAGTACCACAAGTCGTCGGAATCATTACTGTGGGTACCATTTTCCGTGCAATGGATGGATCATTGAGCAAATCATAGATAGTATATGGGGCACCGATAAGGACCGAAGCAAGCTTGGCCGTATCCATTGTAGAACCTCCACCGATGGCTACGAGCAAATCGGAAGAATATTTTGCAGCCTGATCAATGACTTTCATGACATCGGCAACAGAAGGTTCAGCTACGACAGAATCAAATATCTGAACTTTTATGCCTTTCATCCTGAGAATTTCCAAGGCTCTATCGCAAAGTCCAGCACCTTTGACACCCTTATCTGTAAAAAGTGCGGCAGAATGTGCACCGACACGATCAATTATTCCAGCAAGCTGTTCCGTACTATCTTTTCCGATATGCAAAAATGCTGGAATCTGAAGTGAAGCTATATTCATTTTTCTCTCCTCAAATATTCAATGCAATCGACAATTACAGATTCTTTTCCAAAACCACCACTCTTGGTAATCATTTCAATTCCATCGCCCTTGCCACCAACCAACGATACCAACGGAATGCCAGGAGCAATCTCATTACGAGGAATCATGCCATAGGAAGCCAAAGCATTGACAATCTGCAAAGCTGTATCACCTCCTGTAGCTATGATAGAAAAGGGACCATGCCGTTCCAATATTTCAGCCGCAACACATCCCATACGCAATGCAAGCATACGTGCAACCGCTCCTTTATCATCTTTTTCAAGCTGAAAGGTATCGACATCATCGAAAATACTTGAAACTGCTAAAAAAACTTCACGCCTGCCGGAAGCAAACTGGGCATCAGCTGCAGAAACAGTCTGCATAATTTCTGCGTCTCCACAAGTTTCATGCACATTAAGCAAGCATAAGGATGTACCATAGTACTGCAGTGCATAGCGGATTTGTGTTTGAGTTACAGGATTACGGGTACCACAGACTACAAGAGTTTTCTCATTGGTAAGGCAAGTAGAAACAGGTACAGAGGGCAACCTGAAACTCGATACCTGCGGAACATACGGAGCAAATCCAGCACTTCCACAATAGACAACATGAAGTTTTGTAGCCTGAGCTATTTTATTGATTGCAATGAAATGATTTTGACTGATGCTGTCAAATATAAACAGCCGGATTCCCTGATGAAAATTCTCTACGATTTGCCGGGCAATCTGCTCAGCCGCCAGTTCAAGCATCTGTAATGTTATCAAAGATGACGCATAGCCTGTCTGATCGGTAAAGCTATGCAACAAGTCAACTTCTTTATTTGAAGATTGCAGTATGCCGTCTCTGACAATCCTACCGTTATCAGGATAGGCCGGTACAACGAAAGCAATATCAGCCCTAATAGCATCCATTACGGCCTTCAGTTCATATCCGGGATTACCCCGTAACAAAGAATCAACTTTCTTATATATAGTATCATGCCTTACAGTAAAAAAGGCCTTCGCAGCTTCTTTGACAATACTGTAGGCCTTATCCCCTTCCATACCTCTGGAATTTGTATTGCAGGCCACTACTTGATAACCTTTGAAGTTATTCAGGTCTATCCCTGTTGTATATTGGGTCATGACTATCGCATCAAGTCCATGCTGTGTATATTGAATAGCGGTATCATTGGCACCGGTAAGGTCATCTGCAAGTATTGTCATGCCAGAATCCATAGCATTATTCATGCCAATCCAGATTATTTGGAAAATAAAACTTTGATTATTACAGACAAATAAAGCAATTAATTATTTCATATTTACTAAACATAAATTTATACCAATTTCAGCATGTTTCAAAAATAATCAGTCATGTTTCAAATTATTACATAAGATTGTTTCATTTTTCATCAACAGGTTTTTCAATCTTACGCCATAGTGTTGTTCTGCTGATTTTGAGTAACTTACAAGTCTGAGAAATAGATTTGTTGCAAGCCTCATAGACTTCTTCCATATAAGATGTTTCAATTTCTTTAAGAGATCGGTAAGTTTTTTTCGATGCAGGAGGTAAAGCTTCTGAAAATGCTTTTACCGGAGAAATTGTATTTCCCTCTACAAACGATACATCATTGATTCGTACCACATTTCCTTCTGCTAATATAACAGCCATTTCCACGATACCTCTCAGCTCCCTGACATTACCAGAATAATCCAAAGAGCAAAGATAATTCATTGCATTCAAATCAAATCCCTTGAGATTTTTGGAATATTGCAGACAAAAGCGTTCAAGGAAAGAAGCAGCAAGCAACGGAATATCTTCACGACGGCTGCGAAGAGGCGGGATTGTAAAATGCAACGTATTGATCCTAAAATAAAGATCCCTTCTGAAATGACCATCTTCGACATCTTTTTCAAGATTGCAGTTGGTTGCACAGATCAAACGAACATCAAGAGGAATGACAGTATTGCCACCGATTCTGACAACTTCCTTTTCCTGGATTACCCTCAGCAGTCTACCCTGCATTTCCAGAGGCAACTCACCTACTTCATCCAGAAATAGAGTCCCTCTATGTGCCATTTCAAAAACACCTGCCTTGCCACCTTTTATGCCACCGGTAAAAGCACCATCAGCATATCCAAACAATTCACTTTCAATAAGGGAAGGAGTCAATGCCGCACAATTGACAGCAACAAAAGGATTAGATTTTCTTTTGCTGGCATTGTGCATGCCTTGGGCAAAAAGTTCCTTACCAACACCTGTTTCTCCTTGTATAAGGACGGGTGCATCATATTTGCTGAATTTCCCGGCAATCGTCATGCAAGACTCCATTGCCTTGCTTTTGTACACAATTGCAGAAAAGGAATGACGGGCAACAAAACCCTTGCCGACCAGTTGTCTCCGGACCTTCTGTTCCAGACTCTGTAGCCGTACGACTTCTTGGAAGACAAGAATCATACCGCAATTTTCTTCATCAACGACCACCGGTAACTTGCTGAGAGACACCTTGACGCCGTTCATGCTGCAGACCTTTTCAACAAATGAAATACTGGCGACAAATTCATCGGCAAAAGTTCCGAATGAAACGATATCCTCAAGTCGGTTACCTACTATTTCATCAGCACGCAAGTCAAGAATATCCTGAGCCAGGCTATTAAGTATCATGATATGATGATGCTCATCCGTTGCAATGACTCCGTCATGGACATAATCGACTACATTATGGTAGCGACTGAACAATTCCTGCTCTTTTTTTATTGCCTGCAGGATACTCAGACCGGTATCAAAGGCTGTTCGGATGGAATCATAGCTGCTTACCCACATAAAACATCTGAGATGTCGTTTTTTGCAGATACCTGCCACGACAGCACCACCGGCAAATGCTTTTATCCCGTTCCTTTCACATTGGATGATCAACGCTTCGACATCACTGTCATGGGTAATCTCTATTTTTTTGACATCCTTCGCAAAATCCAAAAGCAAATCAAAACCTGAAATAATATTCCGATAACCAATGATTGCCAACGGCTCATTGAACTTCAGCAGTTGGGGATAACTGGACATAAGATCATAGGCACTGATCTTGATTTCCACCATAGGAACATCCAGGGCCTCTCGAAGCAAGGAAAAAGTTCCTCCCCTGCTGATGATTATCTTTGCACCTTTTACTACCTTGTCCTTGGCAATGGCAAGCCCTGCATCCAGATCTGCCTGTATTACTTCTATGCCGGCATATTTCGTATCCTTTGTCAGTTCTTTTGCTTTGTTGCAAAGGTCCTCATAAGGAGCAATAAGTACTATTTCCTTGGTCGTGTCATTCATGCTTCAAGCTTAACGAATAGCCAAGACTGAATCAACAAAAAGAAAACTTTGGGAAATACCAAGGCTTTCTCTTGGATACCGAAAAGCATTGCCTATGGTTCATCTACGGCAAACAATCCTTTCTGCAACTTTGCCATTGCAACCTGAAGCGCTTTCTGAGCTGCAACTTCCTGTGTAATCCCAGCTCCGCGGCCGCTGTCAGCATAAGAAAGCACCTGCGTGTCTCGGTCAGTCAAAGAGGCTTGGAGAGCATAGTTGCATAGATAGAAACCGGAAGAAGCCTTGTCGGAAAAAGATCCCTGGTAGGAAATAGACAACAAGGCAGCAGCCCCTTTCCTTACCGTAAGACCTTCGTCAAGCAGAACCTGCCTTACAGCAGTATCAAGCTTCTGACTGACCTTGGAATCAGGGCCTTCCACCTTGAGATCGAGGATAAGCTGTGGTTTGATTGCGTTGACCATAGCCTCCACCTGAGAAACAGGAGAAACCGTTGTAGTCTGATCCAAGACACCAAGCATCAACACTTTAGGTTGAATCTTACTGGCCTGCAAAAGTGCAGAACGGAGTCCCCGATACGCATCGAACGGAGATGTTGCCGCCAATGCCTTGCTTTCCAGAGACAGGATATTCTTCTGGGCCTCGGATACCTGTGACCTGATGGCTGAAGCAGCCTGTTTTCTATCAAGTACTACACGAACCCAGAACGTTCCCGCAGCATCAGCAAAGAGATTGCTGACTTCAACGCCTTCAACACCTTCCAATGTACTTTCAATGGTACTCAATTCCATCAATGAAGATGTAGCAGCTACAGTGTCATCATAATCCATTGCCTGCTGGGTAACGACGACATCAGAAGAAAAAGTCTGGGCCAAGGCATCCATGGCATGGTGCTGAGCCTGCTCCTTGGTCGTACCGGAACCAACTGCACAGACATAGTCCTTCTTGGGATAATGTCCGTCATAGGTATCGCTTACCCAAGAGGGCAGTTCCTTATGGTTCGAGTTCGAAACGGAAGCACACCCTCCAAGCAAGACCAGACAAGAGAGCACCATGTCTAGCAGAAGAAGTCTTTTTTTACCCTTCATAGTCATCGTAGTCAGAATTTATAGGCTGGTTGGGTGACTTGTTTCTTGATCGTATCCTCTCCAAGCCATACCTTTCTGCCACTTTCGATATCGACCAGTTCCAAGTCGACATAATATGTCCTTACCTGCTTGCCGCCGACGCGGTCAAGATTGAACTTGACAGCTCCCTGCAACATATAGTCAGCTCCCTGCTCCTCTCCCAGTGCGGCTGCGGTATCAGGTGAAGCATTGTACTGCTGATCCATCTTCTCATCACGCACATCGTCACGCATCTCATAGTCGGCAACAGTATTCACCTTTCCACTGCCGACCAAAGCTATTTCAATTTTCTTGCTGATGATAGTAGTATCGATATGTTCACTGGAACGGTTAAGAATCCTTCCGACAATAACCGTAGGAAGTTTTCCTTCATTCTTGATCCGATAGGAAGTAATCCAATCGGATGACAGGCAATCTGCAATCAACGCATTGGCCACCTGGCGGATATCAGTATCATTCCAGTATCCGGAAAGATCAATATTTTCATCAGGATTCAGACGTTCCACAGCACGGCTTGATGCACAACCGACAAACAGCAAACTCAAACACACGGCTGACATTACCGCATACAAACGAAATCTTTTCATATACAACTCCATAGAATCTTACAACAATTGTCATCCATATCAGATGCCATTACTATAGTTGACTTCAGAATCCTTTGAAAGTCTGCTTGGATTCCTGTTGCAACTTATCATAGACTTTATCAAAAGAGGCATCCATTCCTGCCAAATCCAACAATCCCTGCTGGTCGCCTATTGTCTCATTCTCTACCTTGGCAGCAAGCTTTGCATCGATAATCTTTTCTTCGATAAGTTTCAGTTTATCGGAATCATCAGCACTGTCTTTCTTCATCTGCTCAAGCATAGCCAGTTTCAGTTGCAGGTCATTGGCAAGTTGCTGCTTTTGTTTTTCAAGTTTCAACAACAAATTTCTTGCCTCAAGTTCATAAGCTTCCTTAAGATTGCTTTTTTCATAAGAAGCAATTACCCACAGTTTACCGGTCTTTGGATCTTGCCAATTGTTTTCAACAATGACATTACGAAGGGTAAGCGAAGCAACCTGAAGCGAAAAATCGTCAAAAACAGCAGCACCTTTGGTCTGTTTGGCAATACCAGCTTCTGTAAAATAATTCAACAGGACATCATTGACCATGATCGATACCTGCTGGGCAATTTCATTCCTTGCCATAGCTGCTGCCCTCGTCTTGCTGTTTTCGATGGTTGATAAATTTCCTGAACCGACTCCATAAAAACGCTGTTTCGAAATAGGAGTCAGCACCGTCCAATAAGGTGCTCCATCAGCAGTATACTGCGGATGCTCAGTAATATAAGGAGACTTATGGGCACATCCTGAAAACAACAGCATCAACAATGGAAGCAGATATAACCATCCGCGTTTCTTCATCAGCAATCCTCCATCCTGCAAAACAGACCCAACATTATTTCCGGGGAATGACAGCAAGGCACCAAACGATATCATCTTTCCCATCATACCAGAAATCAAGTGCTTTGAAGCCTACGATATGTCCACCGCCGGATTGGGACAGTGCCTGCTTGAGTTGCCCCTGCAAACCGTTTACAGATGCATATTCTTCGGTTCCGCCCACATTCAATTCTATGCCCGCAACCTGTACAAGCAAATCAGTCATCGCCCAGTATCTGGCAGATTCAAGGGCCTTGTTCATCGTTGAAAACCTTTTCCCCTTTCCGATCCCCACCCAATACCCATCGATTACAGGTGTATGATTGATCCAATCAGGTTTTCCATCACTGTCATAGACTGTCACATGCAGAGGAACAGAAGAAGGCAGACTCTTATCTCTGGCCAAGACTACAGCTCCATCGTTTTTATTCAACCAGGTACCGACAATTTCCAGACTGTCGATGTTTTCATAAAAATGTGTATCATCATACCCATAGATATCGACGGACTGCAGGGCCTGTTCAGCATTCCGGCTTTCATAATATCCATACGTATCAGCATTGATACCTGCACATATCAAGTCATATTTCAGGCAATCAAAAAGTGCGGCATGCTTCATTTTTTCCTGAGAGTCATAGATACCTGAGACACCGAGGAAAGTATTTACGCCATACCCACTCAAATCAACTTCCCTGAGCAATCCGGAACGGATGTCTTTCGTGCCTGCCGCTTCCGGCTCCACTGTAGGATGATGCCTGTTCATCAAGGCACAGCAAGCAAGCAAAGGGCAAAGCATGGCACAGAAGACAAAGGCTCCAAATCGTTTCATAACTTATAGGATACCAGCTTTTTCATATTCGGCAAATTTTGCTGCAGCGGCATCATTTGCCTTCTGGGCAGCATCATTGACCGTAAAGGTATTCACGACACTCTTTGCCTTTTCGATGATCTCAGCCATATTTTCACGTGGAATTGAACAGAGTACATAGACAGTACCGTCCGTAGCTTTATAGACTTTGGTCCGCTGGACACCCCTCAACGTCACCTTTGAAATCTGTCTTGATACTTCATTCATAGAATCAATTGCCTGACGGTTGTCACCCTCTCCTGCATCATTGAGGAAATTATCCAAGATGTGGGTAACATCAGTGGAGACCTGCTGTGCAAAATTATCTTTTGCATTCATTTCAGCACGGGTCAGGGAATTCTGGAAATTCGCCATCTTTCCCATGCCTGCAGCATAGAAATATTCTTCATCGGGCCTCGGAGTAGCAAGGAACCAATCTGGCATATCCATCCCTTCTGTACCAGTAGTGGCTACCGGCGGTACTTCTTCCTTAGCCTTTGACGAAGATGTCGATGCGCAGCTCATCAACGTAACGGCAAGCACTCCTACCAACGTCAGCAAAAGTATTTTTTTCATTATATCTCTCCTGAATAAGTTTGTTTCAGTATAGAACAAAAAACAATACACGGCAACAAAAGTTAACAGGCTATGGAAAGTATTTGACTAAGTATAATGACAAAAGGAAATATTATCTTTAGGAAATTATCCTGTAGACAAAAATCAAGGAATAAAACTTAATCTGGAAAAATTATTACAGTCAGGAAGCAATATGATATTGCCAAAAAGAAAGAAAAAGACATCTATGGTAAGACAACCATGACAAGGCTCAAATTATAAAGTATATTCTCATGCACAGTAACAATATATCTAATATTACATATCAAGATTTCCCTTAAATACCATGCAAGGTAACAGTAATAAAAAAACTGCTGCAAGTAAGTGATTTCCTGCAGCAATTCAAAATTCATTCAGGATATATCCTATACGTCTTCTTCGGGATCTTTCCAAAGTTTTTCAAGCGTATAGAAATCTCTCAGCTCAGCACTCATCAGATGGATGACAATGTCTCCGCAGTCAATGAGTGTCCAGCCGTCCCCACTCGGTGTCTTATGCCGGTCATTGACTTCAAGTTCAAGCTCACGAAGCAATCCCCACAGCTCATGGGCAACACCTTTGAGATGTCCGACACTGTTTACGGTCGCAATCACAAGGCAATCCGCCCATGAACAACGGCCAGTCACATCAATGACATGTACATCCTTACATTTCTGTTCTTCCAAAAATGTAGCTATCCTGTCAACTTTCGCTTTTAATTCCTCAGTCATTGCCACCTTCTTCTCCTCTATGGCAGTTTTTCTTCTGCCTGTTGCAGCCAAAGAGCAAGTCTCTGCCTTGCAACAGCGGCCTCCCCACTCTTATACCCATCCAAAATCTGAGTCACATCGACCACAAGCAGAATGTAATTCTTTCTTTTCAACTTCACCAGCAGCTCATGGGCCGGCAAACCAAGGCTGTCAAGCCTTTTCTCTATATCACTTCCTAGGAACATACTAGCTTCATTACCGAGTATCCTCCCACGGTCAATCCTGTCCTTTGCTCCCAGCGTGTCCAATACAAATCTAAGATCTGAAAAATCAGATTCCTTTGCTGTCAGGCTTCTGACTTTTTCTTCTGAAAGTTCATCAAGTGAAAGACCTAGCCGTTGCAGGCTTGCTTTCCCTGCTTCCATAAGTACTGCACTATCGTCACCCTCCATAAGCAGATACGCATAGCTTTCAGTCGTTACCATTACGTCTTCACCCATGACAGGAAAAGCAGCAAGCATACTGAACAGTACCAATATAAAAGCCTTTCTCACAATTTTCCGCCCTCACGGAGATAACAATGCAGCACAGTGGTAATGGCAGCTTCCTTCATTCCTTTTGTCTTGAAATGTTCAAGTTGGGCATCCAAGATCATCAGGCAGACAGCTTCAAGGGAATCTTGACGGAAATACCCCTGTCGCTGTTCATCCGTAAGGAAAGTCCTGTGTGGTTCCAGATAATCTGCAGCAAAGAGTATTGCTCCCAACGGTCCCATACTGATACTGCCAAGCGTATGGAATCTGATAGCTATCTGCGATTCTTCAGGAAAACCCATCTGTCGGCTCAGATACCCACCCACAGGAGCATGCAGCAGTTTATAGTTGTCCCATTCTTCCTTTTCCACTTGTATGCTGTGTGCAATAACATAATCCTTGAGCTTTTCTTTATTCCAGTCCCTTGCCAAGTCATGCAACAGACCTGTTGCCCGACAAAGCCGGTCATCAAAACCTGTTTCAAAAATCCCATTCAGCCGAAGACATGTCTCTGCTGTCGACAGACAATGCTGGAAACGTTTGGGAGAAACCTCTTTCATCAGGATATCTTCAATCTCGGTACAACTTATATCGCTCCACATATTCCTTGACCCTTTTACTCAGATATCGTGCCGTATCCTCTCCCTCATGCAAGGCCCTGCGAATTTCCGTCGAAGAATCCTGGAAAGGGACATTATGAAGATAATGGACGGAAAAACCATCAGGAACCGCTGCAGGAATCTCGCTCCTACGGCAGACGACATATTCAACCAGATTCCTGAGTCTTCCTGCCTGATACCAATCAGGCACACCTGCAAGCAAATCATCGCCGATCAACAGGCCGAATTTTCCTTCGACAACATTCGATTCCATAAGCTCGGTCACTGTATCATACGTATAGGAAATACCACCCCGTTCCAATTCTGCAGGACTCACGATCAATTCAAGGTCATCCTGGGGATACAAATCCTTATAATCCTTGACTGCAAGTTCCAGCAAGGCCAACCGATCTTTTCCGCTTGCACCCGGGCAATGTCCCTGTTTGAAATTATTCACATAGGCAGGAACAAGAAAAATCCTTCGATAATCCGTCTCAAGGCAGACCGTATGCAACAGATAGAGATGTCCTCTGTGGATAGGATCAAAGCTTCCGCCGAACATTGCAGCACGCATCAGCGCTCAATCCTTGTAGTCAGGCTCAGGATATTCAGCCGAGGTATCGAGCTGTGCCGTAAAACCTCCGGGAGCTGTTTCCTGAAGTTTTTCAAGCGTCTTTCCTTCCTCTTGGCTGACAAGCCGGATGAATGCCTGCTTGATTTCTTCGATTCCCTGGTCCAGATATACACAGATGCCAAGTATGGTTCTATCAGGATATTTTTCCCGTAGCAGAGCCAGATGCTCCGATGCGCCTTCCTCATCAAGATGCGTTGCAACAATGATATCAGGTTTTGTAGCAAGTTCCTTGCTGAAAGCAGCAAGCTCTTTCTTCAATACATCATAGGCATCCAGATAACGGTCATCAGAAAGATCAATCAAGAACGCAAGCCCAGAAGTCCTGCTGATATGGCGAAGGAACTTGAATCCCATGCCATGTCCAGTGCTGGCTCCTTCGATAATTCCTGGAATATCTGCCAATACCAAATCCCTGTCACCGTAACGCATCATACCAAGCTGAGGTATCTTTGTCGTGAAAGGATATCCGGCAACTTTGCTACGGGCATTGGTCAGGACATTGAGCAAGGAAGATTTGCCTGCATTGGGAAAACCTACGAATCCGATGTCTGCAATGACCAGCAGTTCCACACCGACCCGCATCTGGGTTCCTTTTTCGCCCGGTTGTGCAAAACGAGGTGCCTGTCGTCTGGCTGTACGGAAATGCCAGTTGCCCTGGCCTCCCCGGCCGCCTTTGAGGAATACCCACCGTCGCTCTCCGCTGAGATCCTTGATGATCTCACCGGTCTGGGCATCCTTGATCACTGTACCAGGAGGAACAGGAATCTCTATGTCGTCACCATCGGCGCCATAGCACCGCTGGCTTGAGCCATTATGGCCGTTCTGGGCATGGAACGTCCTGACTATCTTCAGATGTGCCAATGTCCTGAGGTTCTGCCTTATGACAAAGACCACATCTCCGCCCTTGCCGCCGTTTCCGCCGTCAGGGCCTCCTTTAGCGGCGAATTTTTCTCGCCTGAAGGAAACACAGCCGTTGCCACCGTTCCCGGAGGCAACGTCCAAATAGGTCTCGTCTGAAAATCCAAACATAGAAATCCTTTTGAGAAATTATACCTTATTCTGCAGCTTCCGCCGGAGCAATATACTTCCGGTTCGTAGCAGGACATACCTTTACCACACCTTCTGCAGGAATGATATTGGCATATTTGCGGTCTTTTCTCCGTGTATAGGAAACAGTGCCGCCGGCTTTTGCAAACAAGGTATAGTCATTACCACAACCGACATTCTGTCCGGGGTGGATTTTTGTGCCATGCTGGCGAACAAGAATCTCACCAGCAGATACGACCTGGCCGCCGAAGCGCTTTACGCCAAGTCTCTGTGAATTCGAATCGCGTCCGTTCTTGGAGGAGCCGCCGCCTTTCTTATGTGCCATATCTGTCTCTCCTTACTTTGCTATCTGATCGATCTTGATGAGGCTATATTTCTGACGATGGCCCTGGGTCCTTCGATAGCCTTTCCTTCGATGGAACTTGTAGACCTTGATCTTGTCGCCCTTCACCAGTTCGTCTGCAACAGTCGCAAGGACCTTTGCGCCGGAAACATAAGGAGCGCCAAACGTAGCGCCGTTCTCATCAACAATGGCAAGAACGGAATCGTACTCAAGCTTTGCACCATTTTCCTGATTGAGCAAATCAACCTGAATGGTATCGCCCTCAACGACTTTGTACTGCTTTCCTAAAATTTCAACAAGTGCGTACATGTCAATATACATCCTTTATAGAGTTAATGCTCTACTCTTATACCGTACCTTGGGGGAAGCTTCAACCGGTAAAAAGACAAAAATAACAGCATATGGCAGGAACCACACTTGAAAACCGACCGTTCGGTCGGTAAAATAGCAAATATGGAACTCACTGACAACCAGAGACAGTTGCTTCTGGCCTTCATGGAAGAAAGCAGCGCAAAAGGCATGGACAAGGTATCCTTTTCAGACCTGGCAAAGAAAACAGGGAAAAGTAAGAGTACTATCTTTGCACATTTCAGCAGCAAGGAAGATTTGGTAGACAAGCTCTATGCCTACGGCAAGAGCCTGACAGATAAAGACAATCTCAAGATAACTTTCAGTGGCCCTGCCCGGACAGTCATTGACAAGGCCGTGGACTACTGGCATAGGGTCTATGCCCAACAACCCCGTTGCTTTTTCCACAGGATAGTCGAAATGCAAAAATTTACGGACAAGCGTGCACTTGCCATTTCAAAATCCCTTGATGCAATGGTCTATTCACAGACCTTTGTCGTCATGGAAGCATTATCCGATACAGAAAGACTTGAAATCGATGAGCTGGACCTTGCAACTGAAACATTCGCAAGTACAATCCTTACCTACCTCAATGCAGAACTCCTGGATGATCATGCCGAAGACATGGCATGGAAAGAAGAACGTTTCATCACCCGGTTCTGCAGGCAGTATGAGCCTCATACAAAAAAAACAAACCGACAGTAGATATGTTCCGGAATAATAGGAACGTAACATAAAGCAAACAGGAAACAAAACCCTGACAAATCCCAGGATATCAAACAAAGATGGCATTCAAGAGCATGCCAAGTGCTCCCTGTCTGCTCAAAAACCTGCACGACATATCTACATCGATTCCAAGAACGGTATGCCTACCAATGAATAGGCATTCCTCAGCACCTGGAGAACCATACGTGCAAGGGTAATCCTTGCAATGACAAGCTGCTTGGATTCTGCCTTGAGAATCTTCGTATCATGATACCATCTGCTGAAACAGCGGGAAACATCATAGAGGAAACTACAGACCTGAGAAGGATCATATGCCAAACCGGCCTTTTCAACCACTTCAGGGAACAAAGCAACATATTTTACCAGTTGGCGTTCATCTTCACTTTCAAGGAGGTTTCCATCAAAGGCTATTCCCTCATACTCTTTGCTTTCTACTGAAAACTTCCGTAGCATTGAGCTGATCCTTGCTCCCATATATTGCAGATATGGCCCCGTATTGCCATTGAAGGAAAGACTTTCCTCAGGATTGAAGACCATGTCCTTGGAAGGACTTACCTGAAGAAGATAGTAATTGAGAGCACCCAAGGCAATGGACTTTGCCGTTTCGTCCAAGCCATGTACCTGAGTCTCCCTGTTCTTTTCTTCAATTTCCTTCTTCGCCATCGATGCAAGCCGGTCAAACAGCTCATCAGCATCGACTACGGTACCCTCCCTGCTCTTCATCTTGCCGTTAGGCAGGTTGACCATGCCATAGGAAAGGTGATGAAGATTGGAAGCCCATGAAAAACCTAACTTCGAAAGTACATGGAACAATACCTTGAAATGGTATTGCTGTTCACTGGCAACGACATAGATCAAAGAATCAAACGGCCAATCCTTATGACGGGAAATGGCAGTACCGATATCCTGGGTCATATAGAGAGATGTACCATCTTTCCTCAGCAGGACCTTTTTATCCAACTTTATATCTGCGAGATCTATCCATACCGAACCATCTGCCTCACGGTAGAACACTCCATCGTGCAGGCCCTTGAGTACTTCATCCTTGCCAAGCTTGTAGGTATCGCTTTCATAGTAGTATTTGTCAAAGGAAACACCGGTCTTGCGGTAAGTTGTTTCCAAACCCTGCAGTGTCCAGCCATTCATCTTCTTCCAAAGCGCCATGACCTGAGGATCACCATCCTCCCACTTCTTCAACATGGCCTGAGCCTGGGTTTCAGCTGTAGGATCTTCCTTTTCCCACTGGGCAAACTTCACGTAGTAATTGCCGACCAGATGATCACCTTTCAACCCTGTGGATTCAGGTGTTTCACCATTACCGAATTTCTGATAGGCAAGCATGCTCTTGCAGATATGCACACCCCTGTTGTTGATCAGATTGACCTTGCGCACCTGTGCCCCGTTTGCCTTGAGCAGAGCACTTACGCTTTCGCCTAGGCTGTCATTCCTCATATGTCCCAAATGCAGCGGTTTATTGGTATTCGGACAACTGAATTCAATCATGACCTTCTTACCGTCAAAACTATTCCCGTTGCCATAGCTTTCACCCAATGCCGACACAGTCTTTACCAGATTCTCAGCAAGTGAAGCAGTATCCACGCGAACATTGAGATAAGGCCCAGCTACAAGCAATTCACCTTCAGGCCGGTCAGAAGAAGCTTCAAGCTTCTCTTTCAGATCCTGCGCAATTTTGTTCGGTGCCATCCGAAGGATCTTTGCATATGCGAACAGCGGGAAAGCAAGGTCTCCAAGCTCGGGCTTGGGAGGAACCTGTACCACCAGTTCAGGCAAGTCGGCTCCGCTCACCTGCTTCTCTTCTGCCATTCCACGAAGCCCCGTTTCCAGAGCTTTTTTCCACGATGCACTTATCTTCTGTAACATACTGAATTCCTTGTATATAAAAACGAAAGAATAATACAATTATATGGGGCAAGTATCAAGGGAAAAGAAAACCGACCCCATGCAGTCTTCCTGACGACAGACAGGGTCGTTTCCTATCAAACCATAGCATCCGCGGAAGCTGTATCAAACCTCAGGGAAACTTCTCCAGACCCTATTGAAATCTCACTGCCATCATCAAGCGTCACCAACAGATGGGCGTTCTCATCAATGCCGGTTGCAATTCCACTGTTCTTTTTTCCTTGATATGTCATGAAGATTTTCTTTCCGATAACATTCGAACAAGCCCTGTATTCATCAAGAAATGAACGGTCTGGAAGTGCATGCCATAAATCAAGCAATTCCTTCACGACACCGGCAACCAGTTCATTCCTTCCTACACCAGCAGGGGCTTCGGCCTCATCCTCGTAAAGGGACACGGCAACTTTTCTGACCTCAGGAGGGAAATCTTTCTGCGGAATAGCAAAGTTAATTCCGATTCCTGCGACGATAGCCGCCATTGAAGAATTTTCGAGGTCAAATACACCTTCACAGAGAATACCACAGATCTTTTTGCCGTGAAGATAGACATCATTGACCCATTTGATGGCACATTGCTTGCCGCAGAGACGGGAAACGGTCCGCTCAACAGCAACAGCTGCCGCACTGGTCACAAGAAGACTGTCTTCTATGCCACAATGCGGGCGCAGCAGCAAACTGAAATACACGCCGCCTTCAGGGCTGGAAAAACTCCTGCCAAGCCTTCCTCTGCCTTGGGTCTGGAAAGTAGCCGCCACCACCGTACCTTCCGGTTTGCCCGCTGCAGCAAGCTGCTTGCACAGGCGGTTGGTAGAATCAATCGAAAGCAAGTAGTGGATTTCCTGTCCTGGCAACAATGCAGCAAGACCTTCTTGGCTAAGACGGGAACTGGTCCTGACCAACCGGTATCCCTTATTGGTCTTGGCTTCGATTACGGCACCATTTTCCCGCAATGCAGCGATACCCTTCCAGACATAGGCTCTGGTCCGTCCTATTCTTCCGGCAATTTCTTCCCCAGAAATAAATCCAGGACCTTGTGCAACAAGAAGCTTCATAATCTGATCATACTTGTCCATGTCCCTGATACTATTGTTTTGCTTCTGTTCTGGCAAGTATAATAGCCAACAGGTTCGGTCTCCTTTTGAAATGGTTTCATGAATTGTAAACAATATTTATAAAAAACTGTTTACAATAGTGACAATCGGTGCTATTGTTCGGCACATGAATACACGAAAGACCTTATTGAGCGCTTTGTTTTCAGGACTCCTCATCGTGGGAGCTTTCATCAGGATTCCCCTACCGCCGGTTCCTATCACCTTGCAGACACTTTTCATCCTGCTTGCAGGCATGTTGCTCGGCAGGAAACTTGCAGTGGGAGCTACCATCGTATACTTGTTCCTAGGAGCCGTAGGACTGCCGGTCTTTACAGGAGGAGGTGGCATTGCTGCCATGCTGGGACCTACCGGTGGTTTTCTTTTCGGATTTCTCCTTGCATCATTTGCTGCTGGAACCATTGCAGACTTAGGTAGGAAAGAAAACGGAAAGATACAGCTGCCTTATCTGATCACAGCTGCCATCGTAGGAAGCCTTGCAGTCTATCTGATAGGTATCCCATGGCTCAAGTTCAACCTAGGACTGAGTTGGACAAAGGCTTTTGCTGCAGGTATGTTGCCTTTCATCCCCGGTGACCTCATCAAGTCAGCGGTAAGTGTCCTGCTTGGTATAGCCCTTGGACCAAGGACAGCTTCGATGCTTGCAGGACCATCACCTGAAACGAATTGTCAATAGTTTTTTATTCAAAATATAAAAGCCCTGCGGCGGCAAAGCATTTCTATCACAGAGCTTTATCTTTTTTATTGGTATAACCGTTCATTCGTACTCCATTATAGGAAATCCTGAAATCTCGCAAAATCATAACCAGGCCTTAAGATTCGAAGTGGAAGATGTCGAAGACCTTATGTTGAGCTTTCGTCTTCTCGGGATGAATCGGCCTGTAGGTGTCCTTGAACACAACTTCGGTATAGGATTCCAGCCGGTTAAAGACTTCAGGAACAGAATAGCGGGTAATCCAGGTCTTCGTATGTTCTTGCTCATCATCAATCAGAGTATCACGAAGTACTTTCCTTACATGCTCTGTGAGGATAAGCGAGAGGAACCTGAGGAATACAATGGATTCATTCGGTACCGATGGTTCTCAGCCGTTTTCCGTCGATCATATTCTTAAGTTTGTCAAACTGCTTCTCAACCTATCACGTTTCCTATACTGTCGGAGAGCTGTACGGGCATCAGCTTCGCAATTGGTCACCAAAGACCAGTATCCCACATATCGGTCACGGTAGGATTTGATCACATCATTCTTCCAGATTTTGTTCCTCACTTATGTTGTTCCTTAAAATATTTGGAATCACCTTTTTACTTATTACGTTAATAACTAATCCCTTTAGCTCAATCCCCTACGCTAGGAAAGTAATTTTCACATAGGCACCAGAAATTAGCACATTTTTGATATACAAGCAATCTGTATGATCAAACAAATATTTACCCTGAAACACTTCATCAGTATCGTGCGGAAGGATTTTATCACCAACACTTTCCATTACTCGTTTTTGCTCCAAATAAGTATACGTCGGCACAGAAGATGCACGGCTTACTTTCCTCCTAAAGTCTGATAGGGAATAGTCATCGACTATCCAATCATCTCCATATTCTAACAGTTCCGAATCATAGTACATAGACGGATCATCTGTAAGAATACTAACATACTCATAGCTTATTTTTTCCAGTACTTCATCAAAATCATCTGAGACCTCATACGCTTTTTCAAAGTCATCTTCTTCAGAAGAAGGAGTAATTGGAACTCGTAAATATTTTAACACGCGCGATTTTCAAGATTTTCAGATTGATATTGCAATGCAAACGGCATATAATATATATGCAATGGATTGCAAAGGAGTTGATTACCGTGGCTAATACAACAAATTTCAGCGTCCGCATGGACAGAGATATTAAAAAACAGTGCGAAGCGCTTTATGGAGAGCTTGGCATGAATCTCACAACGGCTATCAACGTGTTTTTGAGACAATCGCTTCGGTCTGGCGGTTTTCCGTTCGACGTAACGCTCAACACGCCGAATGCCGTTACCCTCGCCGCCATGCAAGAAGCGGAACGTCTTGCAAAAGACCCCAACGCGAAACGCTACAGTGATGTAGAGGAAGCGTTGAGGGAATTGAAAAGATGAAACTGGACATTGTTTGGACATCTCAGTTCAAGAAGGACTACAAGTTAGCGGTAAAGCGCGGGCTGAAAATGGATTTGCTGGACAATGTCATCCGTCAGCTTTCCAAATGTCAGCCTTTACCTGAAAAAAACACGACCACCGTTTGACCGGGAATTATGTGGATTACCGGAAACGTCATATCCAAAGTGACTGGCTGCTTGTATATCGAATTGAGAATGGCATTTTGGTTTTAACGTTGACCCGTACCGGCTCGCACAGTGATTTGTTTGGCAAATGAAATGCCCGTGCAGAATAGCCGGTGCCGGGATAGAAGGGGTGACGATTTGTCATCCTCATCGTACTATCACTCATATTTCTGCCCCGATCTCGAGACTTCTCCTACCGGGCAAGCTCGTCGGCAGTCTTGCGGATTTTCTCCACAACCTGCACATCCGGGTGCATGGCTTTCATCCGCTGATATAGGGCGCTGTGATGGGCAGTAAGACGCTCCGCTTCGGTCTGCCATGCCTTGGGCGTGAACTTTTCCCCACGGTCTTTCAAGCCCTAAGTTTTCAGGGACTTTGTATAATCAACCCTGCAGCCTAGTCCATGGTTGCCTTCCTGTTTTGGAACTGTTATGCTTGGCCTTCAGTCCGCAGCCTTTCGGTATCTCAAGATTGAAATACTCGCAGACCTTCAGCCGGAAGAAGGCGATGCGGTGCTGACTGGGGCTCCCGACAGGAACTTTACTGTATTGGGAACAGGTATACTGCGGGATACGTTTGCCATTGTTGGTGCGGTGAACGTACATTTTGCCTCCGCAGTCGGCGCAGTACATCAGGCCGGTAAGCGAGTGCGCTTCGCCCCAGCCGTCCGGGTAGCGACGCACGTTTCCCCGGATACGCTGCACATTGTCAAAAGTCTCTTGGTCGATGATGGCCTCATGAGTATTTTCAATAACTGCCCATTGGCTTTCGTCCACTATAGTGGCTTTTCTTGTCCTTGAAATGCTTTCGGATTTTAAGATTGACCGTCTGTCCGAGATATTCACGCTTTTTGAGGATACTCACGATGGTGGAGGAACTCCAGCCGTAAATATCCTTGAACGTCTTGTTTTTATTCACGCCCTCGCCGTGCTACGCCAGATAAACGGCGGGAATCCCCACCTTGCCGGCAGTCAACTGCTGGGCAATCTGGTACGGGCCATGGACATCCATCGTCATGGCGAAAATGCGGCATACCATAGCGGCAACTTCCTCGTCAACGATCCATTTCTCCCGTTTTTCATCCACCCATAAGTACCCGTAAATGACCGTACCGGTCAGGTGTTTGCGGGTCATGCACTTGGCCTTGATCACGGATTTGATTTTCCGGCTGGCATCCCGAACAAAAAATCCATTCATGGTGTTCCGAAACGGCGTAAAATCATCATCGTCTCTTGCACTGTCAACGCCGTCGTTGACGGCAATCAGCCGGACGTTCTTCTGCCGCAGGATCTCCATGATTTAACCGACTTTGAGATAATCGCGCCCCAAGTAGCTCATATCTTTGACGATAACAGTTTCCATATGCCCCGCCTCGACTTCCGTCATCATAGCCGAGAATCTCGGGCAGTCGAATCGGGCTCTGCTTATACCGTCGTCGGTAAAATGCGTCAGGTACACAAAGCCATCCTTTCGGGCATATTCCTACAGTATCTGTTTCTGGTGAGATATGCTGTTGCTCTCACCTTGCAGCTCGTCGTCGCAGGATAGTCGTTCATATAACGGGGTGATTTTTCCGTTTGTCATGTTTGCGCCCTCCTATTATGTAAAATGCTCCAAGTGTGCTCATCAACCATGACAAGAATCATGATAAACAAGCCTCTTGAATCATATAACACCAGGAACCTGATTGTTTTTCCTGTATTCCAATCTTGCCGATTTCCCTCTATTTAAGTATGGTATGGGAAGGAGGAGCACATGACATACAAGGATTATCAGCAGGCATTCCTCAACAGCTTCGAAAGAATCGGGCAGGAAGGCATCAATTTCATCGGACTTAAACCCCTACCCACCAGTTCCTGCGTAGAAAACTGCGCTGACCAGTTGCTTGAGCTGATGTTTCCCGGACGTTGCGACGGTAGCAACAGCCAGTCAATGCAGGACATTGTCGTTCATCAGCTTGAACAGGTCAGATGGACCATGAATACCCTGGTCTTTCAATCATACAACCATGAGTGCAAATGTACTGACAACAATGAGGAAGAAAGCCGGGAGCTGACCGAAAAAGCCATGGCAGTGTTCCTTGAAGAACTTCCCGAAATACGGAGGAAGATCAAACTCGATGCCCACGCAGGATTTGACAATGATCCGGCAGCAAAGGATATACATGAAGTCATCCTCGCCTATCCGTTCATCAAGGCACTCACCATCCACAGAGTAGCCCATTGTCTCTATCAGGTAGGGGTACCGCTCCTGCCAAGGTTGCTCAACGAATGGGCCCATTCCAGGACCGGCATAGACATCCACCCAGGAGCTTCAATCGGTACAAGCTTCTTCATCGACCATGGTACCGGTGTAGTCATAGGAGAGACCACTGCCATCGGAGACAACGTCAAGATATACCAAGGCGTTACTCTCGGAGCCCTGAGTTTTCCAAAAGATGCCTGCGGAACGCTGATAAGGGGAGCCAAACGGCATCCTACCATAGAAGACAACGTCACGATCTATGCAAATGCGACCCTACTGGGGGATATTACCATCGGACACGACTCCATCATCGGCTCTTCGGTCTGGCTCAAACACGATGTACCGCCTTTTACTTCTGTCTTACTGCAGCAGCCTGAGACAATCCATCGGGAAATAAAAAGGTCCAGCAAGAAGGCCTGACGAAAAACCGGCAGTCTCAGGAAAAAGTGCCCTGCAAGGTGGCCAGCATATCTACCCATGTCTTGCCTGCCAGGATGTACTGGTAGTTTCTCAGCGTATTTGTCAGATGAAGACGGATAGCCTGCTCGGCAACCGGCAGATCCATTTCTTCCAAAGCAGAAAGGATCTGGCCGTGTTCCCTCAGTATTGCGACACATCGGTCATGGGTCAGTACGGACAGGCAACGGAGACGTTCACCTTGCAGTTGCATTTGGGAAGCCACGTCAGTCATACGGACATTACCTGCAAGTTCTACCAACTTGACGTGGAACTGTCCGTCCCTTTGAAAATAAGTAGCCAGATGCCGTGCAGCCAGACAGGCCTCCATATCGGAGGCAAACATCCTCAATTCCTGCAGGGAACGCTCCGGCGGGCCACCGCCTGCAATGATTGACCGTACAGCCATACATTCGATTGCTTCACGGGTCTGTAATATTTCCCTTATATCTTCGATTTCAATCGGACAGACAACGAACCTGTTTTTTTCACGTTCAATGAGATGGCATTCCACCAGCTTGAAAATTGCTTCCCTGACAGGAGTCCTGCTCATATCAAGTTCCTGGGATATCGCCAAGTCTGAAACGGTACTGCCAGGCATCAGCTCGAACCTATTGATCTTCTCCCTGATTGTATTGAAGGCAATCTTGGATGAATCACTTTTCGGCCGCGCCATTGCTCCCTCCCCTTTGTGTGTACTACGCTTTTCCTATCATCCTAAGGTACACCATGGCAGCCGTCAACTGTAAATTTTAGAGATTGTATCAACACACACCCAAGAGGTTATCGGACCAAGTCGAACTGTGCCTTGCTTTTTCGCTTCAAGTCATCTGTCATTGCAATGTTGCAGACCACATCATGCACGATCCGGTCAAGCTCACTGCCCTGTGAATAATCGGCTGGAGTTATGAAATCGACCCTGCCGTCCTTCAGCAGGACTTCCACATTCTCCTTGCAATCCTGCCGATACACGGCAATCGAGCAACCACCGTTTACTTTGACCAACTTCATGCAAGGGACGTCAGTCATCCCATCCCCGATATAAACCATGTTCCTGAAAGGTACCGGACGTTCGTCCTCAGGGGTATACTTGTTCAGGCTCATATCATCAGACAGGTCCAGCACTCCTTTGTTGATCCGAAAGAGAAACTGTGTCTTCGTCGTATAGTTGACGACATTCTTCGGCCAGCAGGCAATGTTGTTCTCATCATAGAGAAATTCACAGGCAAAGACTTCTTTGAATTGACGGAAGATATCAGAACCCTCAATGATCTCACGGAGGCCCGAAGAGATAATGTAATGCTCGACTTGTATGCCATTTTCCTGTCCTAGGCTATTGATTCGTGCGAACCACTCCAGCACGCCAGGATAGAACTCCAGATCTTTCCCCAGTGCCACGAAGTCTTCGCGTTTGATGCTTTTCCTTGCAACATGTGCACGTTCCAGCATCAGATGCATATACGCAAGGACTCTGTCCATCTTCTTCTCAGCGGCAAGTGAATTTGATTCCTCCCAGAACTGCTGAGGTGTCATTCCTACACCAGGAATGAAACTATACTCCTGCATTTCCTTCGTACACAGTGTCCTGTCAAAATCATACATCATTGCCAATGTAGGTTCCAAATCAGCCATATGCCTTACCTCCCAACCGGGAATCGCACGGACGCATCAGACATAGTTCAGGGAAGCAGCTCTACATGCATGAAATCTTTCTCAATGGAAACAAACCGTGCCCGATGAAGTTCCCCGACTACACAGAAACTAGGATCCCCGTCCACAATTACATCAATATAGTTGCCGCTGACGCCTGTAAAATGTCCATGTTTACGTTCCTGCAATATTATCTCACAGTCCTTACCCAGCTGTCTTTCCAGATATGTCCTGTGAAGTGAAACAGACAGATCCCTTAGCTTTGCTGCGCGCTCATCACGCAGATACTCCGGCAACTTGTCAGGGGCACCGAAAAGCTCAGTATCAGGCCGAGGGGAATAGGGAAAGACATGGAGCTGTGCAAAATGATATTCCTTGAGAAAATCATAGGTTTCCTGGAAGTCTTCTTCCCGCTCCCCAGGTAGTCCTGCAATGATATCAGCAGCAATAAACGGATCCTGCTTGATCCTGCGCATCTGGGTAATGATATAGATGAGATGCGCCTTGTCATACTTACGGTTGACACGTTTGAGTACATAATCACTTGCACTCTGTACCGGAATATGGAAATGGGGCTGCATCCGCTCATCCCCCAATGCAGCAAGCAACCTGTCATCGACATGGTCGGCTTCCAGTGAAGAAAGCCTGAGCCTTATATCAGGCCCAAGGGCAGGCAAAAGCTTTTCCAAAAGGCCTCCCAAGCCAGCACCCTCATGGTCATACATGGTCAGGTTCACGCCTGTGAGCATAATTTCATGGTACCCCTCTGCCTCAAGTTCACGTGCCCTTTGGATGACAGTAGCTACATCAAGGCTCACGGCTTTGCCTCGTGCCTACATGGACCCTGCAATATGCACAGTCATTGTCACAGCCATCCTGAATCTTCAGATAAGCCCGACTATGGTAAGAAAATGATGCAGCGTCATAATCAAACGGCGAAGCATCTTCATCTGTAAACGTCTGCAGGCAAGCCATCAGATCCAGACCGCTGCGAAGTCCTGCCTTGATATGGCCAGGAAGTTTGAGCAACAAGGGTTTCTTGCTCAGGGAAATCACGATGATCCCTTTCCCCAATGCAGCAATTTCCTTTCCGTTCATCTGGGCATAGCAGCCGGTAACAAGACAAATTCCCTCACGGGCAAATTTCCTGATCATACGTCGGGCCTTCTGCTCAGCCTTGCTGGTCACGGTACAGGTGTTGACGATATAGATATCGGCCCCATCTTCTTCCCTGACGATTTCAAAGCCCTCTTCTGAAAACGCATCTGCAATGCCTTCGCTTTCACATTGGTTAAGGCGACATCCGAGGGTATATACACAGACTCTCAGCACTCTATTGCTCCTTCGATACCAATTCTGCCAGGACATAATCAAGTGCACCCTTGAGTCCCATCCTCATCTGCTTTGTATAAGGATTGTAATGCTGCAGATCATAGAAAAGCTGCAAAGGATCATTGCAGGTCTGTTCTACGATGCTCAGGAGGCGTTTGTAGCCAGTCGTAGCAAGTTCCGTAGGCTGCAGGTCAAGTTCGTCAAGGACTCTTCCGATAAAATGCGTGATACCCTGGGACCACGCAGCTTCCCTATCATGTGCATCCGGTGTCATCTCAAGCATTTTCAGCTTCATATCAGCCATGGCATCATAGACAGCCTTATATTCTTCAACATTGCAATCCATATTGCAGATAACAAAAGGAAGCCCAGCAATCCCATTCTTGCCGGAATCAGGGACCGAACATGGGATGGGTAGCAATACAATGTATACCATCAGACAATTCGGTTTTCATCCAACGTGACGGATAGACTTTGACCGAACAGGTATCCATCACCACAGTCCCAGGTGCAATAAGGGACGATGTCTGCTTCAGGACGGATTCAAAGGCACTGATGGAAACGCAATAGAACACATATGGGCATGAAAGCACTTCTTGTTCACTTGCAAGGGTAACCTGCGGCAACACAGGTCTGCTGTGCCTGCTATAGCCAAGGACCTGATGTCCGTGTGCTGCCAGCTGCGTTGCCCAAAACGACCCGAAACGTCCCAGGCCATAGATACCTATTTTCATCGTTTCTCCTACCTATCTTCCTTCAGTCCTCAAGTCATTGAATAGTAGAACACTTGGCTGATAGTGGCAAGATACCAAAAGAAGGCAAAAGTGTCGACTGCATGGAAATACAGGAAACCCCTGCCGTAAAGACGGTACAGGGGCTTCCTTTCCAGAACCTTGGACTGTTATTTGCCAATCAGATTTTCACATTCACTGCAGCTTCCGTTTGCATTCATAAAACGGTGGGATGCAGTTCCTTCACTGCCAACCTGCCGGTGAGAACCGGAACCGGCATTCCTGCCTTCGCCGTTTCTTTCTCCATCTGATCGTCCGGACCCAGAATGTCTGCTACCGTAGGATTCTCTACCTTCTGCAGGACCGGAGCCATCCATAAGATGCCTGCCATTCTGGTTACCTGAGTAATTCTCACCAGAATCACGTGTTGCATAGTGGAAACCGCTGCCATCAAGAGGCTGTTCACCTGACTGTCTGGCATATCCTGATGTTACTGCCCCATCGATTCCGGCAGAACGGGAAATCCCAGTCCTTCCGCTGGCAAAAATCGAAGCTCCGGCGATAAGTGCCGTCAATGTGATTGCAATGATTGTCTTTTTTGTATTCATGTCTGTCTCCTTGATGAATTTCTTGGTATGATTGTCGGATTTTTAGAACCCGATATAGGAAGATCATAGTGTCAGGCACCAGTTTTTCCTTTTTGAATGCCTGCACTGCCAAAAGGACCGGTTACTGCCTGCAGGAAATGCAAGTACAGTCTTCCCTTTCCATTGCCTGCCGGCCATAATCCTGCATACAGGAACCCACTGCTTTCCCCTGCACTTTGCCATATCCATCTGGCCATCTGGTCCACTGGGAACCCGATCCATCAAGACTCCTGTCACCGACTTGCCTCGTGTACGAAGAGGTGTTTCCTGTTGTCCCTGAAGCCTGATCCCCTCCTCTGGCAAAAAGTGCCGTACCAGCCAAAAGTGCTGCCGCCGTCAAAGCTATGAGTGTTTTCTTTGTGTTCATTTCTGTCTCCTTGTCACAGTTTTTTTTATTGCTTACATACCAGATACTACGGGCCGTATATGGGAAAATTATGGTGATATACCTTTTTTTTCATATGTCGAAAAAGGCAGCTGAAGTTCCCTTTTTAGGACAACTACGGACCTTTATCAATAAAAAACAATGTGGTATCATATATGACAGCCAATGAGTTTTGTGAAGGAGATAAATACTATCATGACATTTGCTGAAAAGATGAAAGGCAACGCAAAGGCTGCTGCCAAATCCTTGGTGTTGCCGGAAGGCACTGAACCCCGTACCCTCCAGGCTGCCAGAAAAATCCTGGATGAGCACATTGCAAAGAAAGTTACCCTGCTGGGCAAACAGGCAGAAATCGAAGCCAAGGCAAAAGAACTTGGTGTAGGACTGGAAGGCCTTTGTATCGTTGATCCTGAAACCAGTGAAAAGAGAAAAGACTTCGGACATGCATACTATGAACTTAGAAAGCACAAGGGTATGAGCGAAGAAGAAGCATACGGAAAAATTGCAAATGAGCTTCGCTGGGGCGCCATGATGGTCCGCATGGGAGATGCAGATGCAATGGTCGGCGGTGCAAGGAACACGACCGGCGATGTACTGGTAGCTTGTTTTACAATCATCAAATGCAAGCCGGGCATCAAATATGCCTCCAGCTGCTTCGTAATGGCCACAGACAAGACCGATCTGGGAGTTGACGGTTCCTTTATATTTGCTGACTGTTCGACAATTCCTAATCCGACGGCAGAACAGCTTGCCGAAATTGCTGCGGCATCCGCAGAAAGCTGCAAGACTTTCCTCGGCGCAGAACCACAGGTAGCCATGCTTTCCTACTCGACCAAGGGTTCCGCAAAAGGTGAACTGGTTGAAAAAGTCCAGCAGGCTACGGCCCTTGTTCAGGCAAAGTGCCCGGATCTTGCCGTCGACGGTGAACTTCAGCTTGATGCAGCCATCATCGGCAGTGTCGCTGCACAGAAGGCAAAAGATAGCAAGGTAGCAGGAAAAGCCAATACCTTGATTTTCCCTGACCTGCAGTCCGGAAATATCGGTTACAAGTTGGTACAGAGACTGGGCGGAGCCCAGGCTTATGGCCCGATTCTTCAGGGATTCAACCATCCTGTGTCAGACCTTTCCAGAGGCTGCAGCGTAGAAGACATTGTAGTTACCAGTGCCGTCACGCTGGCTCAGGCAGGCAGCATGAAATAATTGCTGATATCTGGCCATATCAAGAAGGGTGTCTTTTCCTATAACATGGAAAGGCACCCTTTTCCATATCAAAGGCAATGGAATAAGAAATGGTTAGCCGGCGATGCATATGACTTTTCAAAGCCGGTCAGATATATACAACACTTAGAAAGGCCTCTCACAAGACAGCATCCTGCATAAGCCCCTGAAACCGCCTATCTGACAATCTCTGTATAAACCCATCAAGATAAACGACCTACCAGTAGTATCCAGTATTGCAAGAGGTTATTATAATATTATCAATGATATTAATACTCCTATTAAGGAATGATATATAGTACAACAATAATTTACTTACCCTAATAGAGGTTCTTTTCACCAGATACTACAATCATTTTCAGTAGGAAAACATAATCTTTGACTAATGCACTCTTGTACCGATTATCCTTGCGAGCTCTACAATCTGTGCAATTTCAAGTTTCTCTGCTCGTTCAGAGTCCCTGATCCCTGCAGCCAAGAGACTGTCAAGCACAGCATCCCTGCCGACCATGGCTCCACTTTTACCAGAAAGCAGATTATTCCTTACCGTTTTTCTCCTCTGGTGAAAAAGATCTTTCACTACCAATAGAAAGAACTGATATTCTTCGGCAGGGAACCATGGGCTCCTTTTTCTTTTCAAGGACGGTAACGCTACTGACAACCTTAGGCACAGGATAAAATGCTCCATTGCTGATGTCCATGGCAATTCTGCAGTCATAGTCAACCTGAGCAAGGATGGAAAGAGTCGACCAGTCCTTGTTCCCAGGATCAGCACAGAGCCGACACGCAACTTCTTTCTGCAATGTATAGACCATCCGTTCCGGCCGACAGCCTTTTTCAAGCAAATTTGCAATGCAAACAGAACCGACGTTGTACGGAAGGTTACCACAGATGACATCAGGGGTACCGTGTCTTTTCCACTGCATTTCCCAAGATTTCAGTGCATCACCTTCGACAAGATGGAAGTTCGGCATATCAAGAAAAGCCTGTCCGCTCAAGATCCTGCAGAAACCATGGTCAATTTCGAAACAGGTCACCTCGGCTTTGGAATCCAACAGCAAGGTAGTCAAAGCCCCGATACCGGGACCGATTTCCCAGACTTGTTTCGACTGGTCCAAATCCATCAGGCTGACAATCTTTTCCCTGACTGTTTCAGACAGCAGAAAATTCTGCCCGAATTTCTTTGACATGGCCAATCCATTGACCTCAAGAATATCCCGTATCGCCGTGGGGGATCCGTAGGGAAAGTTCCAGCTCATATGCACGATATCTCCTGTTTCTCAAATACTTGCAAGCATACAGATACACTGCAAGTGAGGTCAAGAGTGTCAAGGCAAAGCATCGGTATCCCCATCGTCCGCTATAGCAGGCCGGTATATACAGCTTGACCCTGACAGACCAAGAAAACAAAGACAGCAAGACATCCTGTACTTTTGCAAGCAAACGGAGACTCCTCAGGCATACCACAGGGAAAGGAAGACAAGACGACATGAGGCAGAACAATGCCAAGGCAAGGGCAAAGGTAATCAGCAATCCTCCCACAGGTGCCGAGACAAGGGCCGCCACCGTCCATTCCCCGCCTATGCATTCAGAAAGAGGATAGACAAGCAGCAGGGCAAAGAGCGTAGGCAGCAAGATACCGGACAATGGAGAAGGAGCCGGAAGCAACAGAGCCATGCACAGCAAAGCCCCTACAGCTCCGTAGCTAAGCAAGGTCCCTGCCTGTCCGATGGCATACGGAAAGAGAAGCAGCTGCACCACGAACGAAAAACCAAACACCTTTTCCCTGGCATAGCATTGCCACGGTCCGATGATTACTGCCAGGAAATTCATAAGCAAAGCCCTGACCAAACTGGGAAGAGGCCCTGCAACAATGGTAAAGCACAATGGAAAGACAAGTGACAGCCGTCGTCCCAGATAAGGACCGAACAGCAAGGTAGGTAAAAAAGAAAAGATAAGCGTCAGGACAGAAAGATGCATGCCAGACAGAGCCAGCAGGTGTGCGCAACCACACTTCAAGGCAGCTTCCTTTATGGGAAAACCTTCCTGGTCGCATCGTCCCAACAGCAACAGACGGCCGAGTGTCACAGGAATCCTGCGCAGCAACTGATGCTGCACACCGGTACGGAACAGGTCCAGCCACCACTGCCAATCAGCAAGGCCCTTACGAAGTACCTGAATCTGCCCGGCCTTGAAACCGATATCTGTTACCTTCCCTTCAGCTGACAGCCTGTCACCGACCTGTACTTCGACAGGTTGTCCATAGAATATGCAGGCGGTACCTCGGCAAGAGAAAGTTCCTCCGTCCTTAGAGGCGACAAGGCTGGTCCTGACCTGCACGAACATGTTACCCCCGGAAGTTTCCTTTTCATCAGAAATAGCAACACCTTCGATTCCTGTAACCATCTGCAGTTCTGCATCCGGGAACAAATGATGATACATCTTCTCCCCTCATAGTCAGCAGCAACGCCAGAAAAGAGAAAACAGTCAACCGGAAACATACATTGATGCAGCTAGGGAAACAAACAACGGACAGGGACATAAAGACAAAGCACGCAACAAGGAAAAAAAGCGGATAACGTAACACCGAAGCTCCCGTAAAGCCAAGAAAGGCAAGTACGGGACAAGACAGATAAGATACAGGCGCAATAAAATTCCTGAGAATCTTTCTTCCATGCTTCTTTAGCACAGAAAACACTGCTTTCGGTTGCTTCAGATACTCCTTATCAATGCATCAAGCGCTACCATCGAAGCAAGAAGTGACAAATCAATATGGCCTGCTCCTGCAAGGTGAAATAATCGTGAAGAAAGTTTTTCACTGCGTTTTTTTTCCCTTCTCAGGTCCAGGACCTTTTCCAATGCATCCTTGGTCTCTCCAGAAGGTACGACGACCTGTTTGTGGAGCATCCAGTAAAGATCACGCAACCAGACGCCTTTCCTTTCCTCCGGCACTTCCAAAGGATCCAAAGCCACTGAACCAAGATTGCAAAGTTCGTCACATAGTTCAATTGCATCCATGGCAGCCATTTTCTCAAGGTACCCCTCAATCATTCCGAGCCCGTCATTGACAACAAAAAGGCTATTGCCAGCGCTCTGTTTCAGCTCAAGCCTACGCTTGTCAACGATTTCACTTTTGGAATCATGCTCGGCCATGTAACGCCACAGCATGAATGCTGCCAGCAATCCACCGGCAAGCTCACCGATGATAGGAATGGGATCACGGATGACCAGGGAAAGAAAAAGATAGACAGCAAGGAAAATACCTGCAGAAGCAAAAAGACGGGGAAAATAGCGGGCATCATTGACCCATCCGTCAATTGCATCGTCAATCTGCACATAGGTCTTGCCACGTGCGATATCCTTGTCCGCGTCCGACCAATTATGGCAGGAGTTCCACCTTACCTCTTCGTTCTCGTCCATCCTGTCGATGTCAGACCGTTTGAAATAAGGAGTCAGATAATATTCCCTTCCTGCAGCCCTGAGATGATAGCAGTCAATCACATCGACACCTCCTGGTCTCAATGATACGCAGAGGCAAGAAAAAAGGCAACGGCACAAGACCTAGTCAAAGCAGGCCTGTCGCAGCAACTCTTCCAGCCGGCCGACATTTTCTGCAACAGGACAACCAAAAGTTTCAAGTGCACTCATAGGACGGAACCCCCAGCTACAGAGAAGGCAGCTGGTCCCTGCATTTCCTGCCGTACTGACATCAACTTCGCTGTCCCCGACATAGCATAGCTGACTAGGTGCAAGGTCAAGCTGTGCTGCAAATTCAAGTACTCCACCTTGGATCTGGTTTCTTTGCATATCCCTCACGCAAACCATGGACAAATGAAAAAGAAACAGCAGGAAACAATGTTGCAACAATAGTCTGCACAAGCGCATCATCCTTATTGGACAGGATACCGAAAGGAACCTTCAAAGAATCCAACATATCTATAATCCCATCATAGGGATAGCTTTTATCCACCGGATGTTCGGTGTAATGGGAGGAAAGCTGGGCATATGCATGGTCAAATGCTACGCCTTCAACATCTTTCCCATAAAGGGAAAGAGCCCTATGAAGGGCATTTTTCAGGCCATGACCGACCAATGTCATTACTTTTTCTTCAGGCAGAGGCAACAGTCCTTTGTCTGACAGCGGCGCATTTATCGCCCCTGTGATATCCCCGATCGTATTTACCAATGTCCCGTCCAAATCAAACAGGACAGCCTTGCATCTTCCTTCGTACATAGAAGCATTATCACAAGAGAACAAGTTTTGGTCAACGCATGATCCGCCCGTTCCCCAAAAGACAGAAAAGGACTATCATGCAGCCATGAACACGATACAGATAAAGAGTGGAAAAGAGAAACAACTGGTTACCCATCATCCATGGGTATTTTCAGGTGCCATAGAATCCCAGGAAGGGACCCAGCCAGGTGTCTGCAAGGTCCTGAAAAGTGACGGTTCTTTCCTTGCCTGGGGCTGGTGGGATGAAAAATCACATATTCCGGTTCACCTACTCAGTTGGAACGAAACAGATCAGATTGATGACAACTGGTGGAAACATACAGTGGCAGCAAGCGTACTGCGAAGAAGAAGTTTCTTTGATAGCGACGGAAGTACTACCGCCTTCAGGATTATCTTCTCAGAAGCAGACATGCTGCCAGGAATCGTTGCAGATGTCTATGGTACGACCATCAGAATTGTCATAAGTGCACGGGTCGGCTGGGACCAGAAAGACAAAGTGGTGGAAACACTGGATAAAATGCTTCACCCGCATCTTATGGTCATTACTACCGACCACAACTTTCTGTCCATCGAAGGGCTGAAGGATACGACATCGTACTACAGCAACGGACAGTATTTTACCCCGGAATCCCGCTTAGAGGCAATTTCCTTCAAGGAAGACGGTCTGGTATATGAAACCATTCCAGGAGGAGGGCAAAAAAGTGATTTTTACTGCGACCAAAGGGACAACAGGAAAAAAATAGAAAAATACTGCAAGGGGAAAAACGTACTTGATGGTTTTTCCTATACAGGCGGTTTTACCCTTCATGCACTGAGAGCCGAAGCACAGTCGGTCTACAGCCTTGACAGTTCGGAACCTGCCTTGCACGGACTATTGCGCAACATACATCTCAATGAGGACAAAGGCACGCTCCCTGAAGGTTCCAGACAGCGCTGTACGACAAAATGCTGCAATGTCTTCGAAGAGATGCGAAACATCACAAAGGACCAGTTTGATGTCATGGTCCTTGACCCACCGAAGCTTGCCAAGACAAAAGGACAGGCCGAAAAGGCAGCAAGGGCATACAAGGATCTCAACCGCCTTGCAATGGAAAAGATCAGGGACAATGGTATCATTGCGACTTTCTCCTGCTCCAGTGCAATCGACGCAGCAATGCTGCGGACAATCCTCGCATGGGCAAGCATCGATGCCCGCTGTGAAGTCCAGGTCCTTGAAATACTTTCTGCAGGATCTGATCATCCTGTCAGATTATCATTCCCCGAAAGCGAATACCTATGCGGATATATACTCCGGGTACTGAAGCACTGACAATCTATCATCCGACAGCCTGTTGCTTTCAAGCAACTTCAGAAAAGGACAGGAGGTACTGGCGGATGATATAATTTTTCAACAAAGTGAAAACGATTACATAAAGATTCTACAAACTTTTAAAAAAACACAAGCAACTTCACAAAAGATTTATAAAGTTTCTAACGACATAAATATTACTAATAAATCCGACACAATTCACATAGATCCCTCCGGTATGATTTTCCTAATAATCCTCTGGCACTGCCGGATGGAAAGCTTTACATGGTACTGCTGCCGGATAAAGGCCTGCAGGCTTTGCCCATCATGGAACAACTTTTGCGAACCTGCAGGAGGTTGCTGGAACAATCTGCCGATTTCTGCAAGTTCATCAGAAGAAAGCCTTGAGGGCCTACCTGTTTTCTTGAATTCATGCAAAGCATCAATTCCTTGCTCACAAGCAATCTTTACCCATCTTTCAATGGTAGTTCTGGTTTCATTTGAAAAATGGCTTAAAGAAGTCGGAGATAGCCCGGCCATCACCAAAGTTACAATCTCTACCCTGTGCAAGTATCTGCAATCAGCAGATGAAGCAAGAATGGATCTCCCTTCAGCAAGCAATGACGACCTTTCTTCTTCTGATATACCCGTATGCATAAAAGCACCTCCTGCCGGCAACCGTAAATCATAACAGAATCTTTGTAAATGAAAATATATTATGACGTAAATAAAATGAAAAACAAAAATCTTATGCAAAAACTTCAGATATATTCGTTGATAGTACTTCAATCTGTGAAAATTTCAGTAATGTAAACGTTGACATTCGTAGTGCGATTACAGTACATTGGAGTCCGCCTCAGATTTATAAGCAACGAGGTCAAATTAAATTTTTGGTCCAACGTATCAAAAAGGAGTACACGAAATGAAAAACTTACGTTCTACTGTACTTGCATTGGGCATAACGGCACTGCTGTTGGTCTCATGTGCAAAAGGACAGACAGAAAACACTGCCACACAGGCAACTTCAACGCAAGCGACTGATGCTACACCTGCTGCAACGGCAACGACCACTGCTCCAGCAACGGCAACCTCCCAAGCATCACCCGCAACTTCGAATGACAAAATCGGACAACCTTTTGCCAATACGGTCAAGATTACCGTCATGAACTCGAAACCTGAAATCGAAGATGCTCTTGAAGCAGGCGCGAAGGCCTTTGGCAGTGAGTATAATGTCTCAATCGAAATCTATGAGACAGACTCTCCGGGCAATACACTTGCAGAAAGATATGCAGCCGGAGATGCGCCGACAATAGGCATCATGGATATAGCAAACATCCGCGACCTTGCGGCTGAAAAGCTTGTTGATCTGTCAGACCAACCATGGGCCGATGTCGGAGGCAGAACCATGGGAGCTGTCCGTGATGGAAAAATCTACGGCATGCCGCTTACTGTCGAAGGCATGTGCCTGATTTACAATAAGACTGCAATTGAAAAAACAACAGGACATGCATTTGATCCTACGAAGTACACTTCCCTTGATGCATTTTCTTCTCTGTTGAAAGAACTGCAGGCCGGTGGCATGAAATATCCAATGGTCCTGAATGCTGAAGATTGGTCAATCGGACAGAAAGGTTATCAGTTTGTCTATGACTATCAGGATGGTACGGCGGCAGGTGCCATTTCATTCCTCAAGAACGTACATGACGGCAAGACATCCTTCAGTGAAAATACAGTCTTCAACAAAGTCTATGATGCCTTTGACCTGTTCATTGCGGATAATATCAACCATGAGGATCCCTTGGCTGCAGATTACGATCTGAATGCAAACTATGTGGCAGACGGCGAAGCCGCCTTCTGGCTCAATGGTACATGGGCATGGCCTGATTTTGCTCCATATGCACAGGAAGGTTCCGAATATGGCATCTGTGCCTTCCCACTCAACGACGAGCCGGCAACCCAAGGCAAAGTAGTCGCAGGAGCAACAAAATTTGCAGCAGTTGACAAAATCGATGCATCAGAGGACCAGCAGAAAGCTGCTGAAATGTTCTTGAATTGGCTTGTATTCTCAGATGAAGGGCAGGATACTTTGGTCAACAAATGTGGTATCGTCACTGCATTCAAAAACATCAAGCTGCAGCCAAACAATCCGTTCAATATAGGTCTCAAGCATTACATTGACGAAGGCATGGTCATTGATGGCGCAACCTATATGCCTTCAGACCACAGGAGCCTTCTGGCAGCCAACATGCAGGCCTATATGGTAGGAAAGATGACCAGGGCAGATATCGCCTCAAAACTTGATGCTTACTGGAAATCTCACACACCGACCGAATAAATTAGCACGCTATTGGTATTTTTCTTTTCCACAGCAGCAGTTTTCTGCTGCTGTGGTTTAGCGCAATGGTTCAATTATTGGAGTTCCTATGAATCAAAAAATGAGCAATGGGAAAAAAACATTCCTGTTCCTGTCTTTTGCAGGTCCATCGGTACTGTTTTTTATACTCGCCTTTGTCTTTCCTCTCATCTATGGTGTCTATCTGACATTCACAGATTGGAACGGCCTTTCAAGCACAGTCAACTTCGTCGGACTTGCAAACTACAAAGTAGTATTGCATGACGCTTCATTCTGGAAATCACTTTCACTGACAGTCGGCTACTCACTGGTTTCCGTTCTGACGATAAATCTGGTTGCCTTCGGCCTCGCCTATCTTTTGACCAGCGGCATAAAGGGACAGAATTTCCTGAGAGCCGGTTTTTTTACCCCGAATCTGATCGGCGGGCTGATCCTTGGATACGTCTGGCAGTTCATCTTCAGCAGGGTATTGGTCCCATTTTATAAATTCCTGCCTGTCGCACTACTCCAGAAATCATGGCTTTCATCGCCACATACGGCCATGGCTGCAATGATCATAGTCACGACCTGGCAATACTCCGGCTACATGCTGCTGATTTATATTGCAGGCTTCGTAGGAATTCCTTCAGATTTGATTGAAGCCGCTAAGATTGACGGAGCAAATGAGCACAGGATAACACGAAGCATACGCTTGCCACTGATGGTACCCTCCATCGTCATAAGCCTTTTCATTTCCATCACAAGGACGTTCAAGGTATATGACCTGAACCTTTCACTGACAGCAGGCGGTCCTTATGATTCAACGAAACTGGCTGCAATGCATATATTTACCAAAGCATTCGAAGAACAGAAATATGGAATCGGACAGGCAGAAGCCCTAGTCATGTTCATTGTCATGGCGGCCATTGCTTTGACGCAGACTTACATTGGTAAGAAACGTGAATTGGAGATGTAACATGAAAAATCCTTATCGTTACAGTCAGAAAATATCCACCGGTAGCAAGGTAAAAACCATCTTGGCTTCCTTTCTGCTGATTCTCTATCTTGTTCCCTTTGCCCTTGTTGCTATAAATTCACTGAAACAGAAAATAAATATAGTCAGGTTTCCACTGGAACTGGTTGACCCCAAAGGCCCCCAATGGATCAACTATAAACATGCAATAGAAGAAATGGCTTTCTTCCGGTCATTTGGAAACAGTTTCATCATTACAAGCTGCAGTGTAGTCCTACTGCTGGTCTTTTCCGCAATGGCAGCTTATATTTTCGTCCGTGCTTCAGAGTGGAAAGCCTGTAAAATCAGTTTTGCCCTGCTGCTGGCATCCATGGCTGTTCCATTCCAAGTCGTCATGATTCCACTTATCTCCATATATGGAGGTATCTTCGGTATTCTCAATTCAAAAACCACTCTGATATTGATGAACTTTGGCTTTGGGACGGGCCTATGCATATTCATGTGTGATGGTTTCATAAAGACAAGCGTCCCCATTGCACTGGAAGAGGCTGCAACAATTGACGGCTGTTCCTATCATGGCATCTTTTTCAGGATTGTCCTGCCATTGATGAAGCCTATTCTTTCCACGATAGCCATACTCCAAATCCTTGGATTCTGGAACGATTACCTGCTTCCTTCCCTCGTACTCGGGAAAAAGCGTCTGTATACCCTTCCTTTGGCAATCAGGACTTTCTATGGAACGTTTACGAATGACTATGGGAACATCATGGCAGGTCTGATGCTATCAATCATTCCTATCATCATCGTGTACATTTTTCTACAAAAATATATCATCGGTGGTGTTATTGCCGGCGCAGTAAAATCATAACGCCGAAAAGGAGAAATGCATGGCAACAATCAAGGATGTCGCAAAGGAAGCCGGGGTTTCTACGGCAACAGTCTCAAGGGTACTTAACAAACGGAGCCCATTGAGTCCAGATGCAATCAAGAATGTCCGGCTTGCAATGGAAAAATTGAATTATCATCCGAACGCAGTCGCCAGATCACTGGTAAAAGGAAACAACAACTGCATAGGTATCATGTTACCGGACCTCATCATGCCGTTCTGGACGCAGATGGCTCATGAATTGGAGCATGCAGCCGCCAAGCACGGCTACAGCATCATCGTCACGTCAGCCCCGGGAAATGCTACTGACTATATCCGCGAATATGAGTATCTGACAAGGAACATACCCAACGGCATCATCACCTCCTATATAAAAGACACGGAAGATTACCTGCACAAATCGATGACTCCGACGGTAATCATCGGAAATGCTGATTGCCCCCCGTCTGTTTCCTCAAACGACAAGCAAGGCGGTCTGCTTGCAACCAGACATCTGATTGCAAAAGGATGCAAGAATCTCATACATATCAGCGGTGAACTGGAAATCAGCAAATCGGCAAATGATCGCTCATTCTCCTTCATACAGGAATGTGAAAGGAAACATATCAAGTACAAGATCTATCAGGTAACCGAAGCACAGCAGAAAATGCTGGATTTTGCAGGAGTCATCAGCGATATCTTCTTTGAGAACAATGATTTCGACGGTATATTCACCAGTAATGACATACTGGCAACCTACTGCATATCCACAGCATTGTCACTCGGCTACAGAATTCCTGAAGATATCCGTATCATCGGATACGACGATATCCTTGTCAGTGCACTGATCTACCCGTCATTGTCAACGATCCGCCAGAATTACCAGAAACTCGCAGAAACCGCAGTCGAGACCTTGATTGCAGTCATAGAGGGAAAGAAAGTCCCTCCCAAACAAATAATACCAGTAGAGTTGATCGAAAGAAAATCAACCTGACAGGGAGTATTGCATGCCACAGAAACTTACGAACAAGATTATGTTGATTACCTATGCTGACTGCATGGGTAAAGACCTCAAGGACCTTTCTTATGTTCTTGACCACTACCTGCAGGATGCGGTAGGCGGCATCCATCTGCTGCCATTCTTTCCTTCCTCTGCAGATAGAGGCTTCACGCCGATTACCTATAAGGAAGTTGACCCCGCTTTCGGCAGTTGGGATGACATACAGGACCTTGGGGAAAACTACTACCTGATGTTCGACTACATGATCAACCATCTGTCCGCAGAGAGTGATATATACAAGGATTTCATCAAGAAAAAGGATAATTCTGTCTACAAGGATTTCTTCATACGATATAAGGATTTCTGGAAACATGGCGGAGAACCGACCCAAGAGGAATATGAAAAGCTGTACAAAAGAAAGGAAGTGCCGTACATCGAGGCTGAATTTGCTGACGGAACAAAAGAAAAGCTCTGGACGACCTTCAGTGACCATCAGATAGACATCAATCAAGATTCCCTTGCAGCAAAACGTTTCATGAAGGAAAATCTATCATTCTTGGCAGAACATGCAGCGGCAGTCATCCGTCTTGATGCATTGGGATATGCATCCAAACGCGAAGATACACGATGTTTCTTCATCGAACCGGAAGTCTGGGACATCTTGGCTGAATGTGACAAGGTATTGGAACCGTATGACGTCACTATACTTCCCGAAGTCCATGAACACTATTTTCTGCAGAAAAAGCTTGAAGAAAGAAACTACTATACCTATGATTTCCAGCTTCCGATGCTATTGCTCAATGCTTTCTACTTCGGTAAGACCCTTTACCTCAAGAACTGGCTGAAGATCTGCCCAAGGAAGCAATTCACCACATTGGATACACATGACGGCATCGGTGTCGTCGATGCACGTTACCTGATGCCGGATGAGGAACTGCTCAAGACAAAACGCAAGGTATTCGAGATAAATCCTGGCATATCCGAGGTATATGTCAAATCGAACATGAAAATAGACTTCAATACTTTTGATACCTACCAAATCAACTGTACATATTTCTCGGCATTAGGCGAAGATGAACAGAAGTATTTCATTGCAAGGGCCGTACAGTTCTTCACTCCTGGTATTCCACAAGTCTACTATGTAGGTCTTTTTGCCGGTAAGAATGATTTTGAACTGTATCATAGGACAGCAGTAAACAGAGACATCAACAGGCATTATTATTCTCTTGAAGAAATAGACCAGCTGTCTCAGGCCTCTATCGTACAGCGACTTAACAGGCTGATGAAATTCAGGAATTCACATCCGGCTTTCAACGGCCAGTTCCTCCTATTGCTTTCCGATACCCAAAGCCTGCACATGCGTTGGGAAAATGATATGGACTATGCAGACTTATCAGTAGATTTTATCAGTCTTGAATGCCAAATAACCTATTCTTGCAAAGGCAAGGAAAAGGCATTTGTATAAAGAAGGCGCATATGAGCAACAAGGTAATCGTTATTTCTTCCGACGCAATGGTCGGGGAAGACCTGGAATATATGTCTACATTGCCAAACTATCAGAAGTATCTTGCAGGTGGGTCCACTATTACCAAGGTATCTTCGATCTATCCCTCGGTGACGTTTCCTGCACATGCAACCATGATGACAGGGATGTTTCCTGACCGGCACGGCATTTTCTCCAACTTCCAGTTTCCTTCAGATAAAGAACCGGTACCATGGCAATGTGACTATCGTTTCCTCAACTGTACTGATATTTTCCGTGTAGCAAAATCAGCAGGCAGATCCACAGCTGCAGTCCTGTGGCCGGTAACGGCAGGCAACCCTGCAATAGATTACCATATTGCAGACTACTGGGCACAAAATGAACACGAAACAACAAATGAGGCATTCGTTCAAAGCGGCACCTCCCCACAGGTACTGGAGATCATCAAGAAACATGAGTACCTTTTCAAAGGTGTAGAACGTTGCCATCCGCAGAGAGATGAATTCGGCATCGCCTGTGCAGCAGACATCATACGTGAATTTCAACCGGATCTGCTGATGGTCCATCCTGCAAACATAGATGCAGTGCGACACGCAAAAGGTGTCTTCGGAAGCCATCTTAAACCAGCCATAGAATCTGTTGACCGGTGGCTTGGCAAAATCTGCCATGCAGCAGAACAAGCCGGGACCTTCAATGATACCGACATCTTTCTGGTAAGTGACCATGGACAGATGGACGTACGAAGGACTATCAGCCTCAATGTCCTCTTTGCAGAACATGGATTCATCAGACTGACAGCAGATGGAAAACTTGCAGATTGGACTGCCTACAGTGTCTCAAACGGCATGTCTGCAGTCGTCTTCCTCAAAGACAAGCATGATCATACCTTACGGGAAAAAGTACAGGAATTCCTTGAACAGCTTTTGGAAAGGGAAGTCTATGGTTTTTCCAAGATCTTTACCGAAGAAACATGCCGAAAAGAAGAGCGATACGGAGGAGATTTTTCTTTCGTCATCGAAACGGACGGGTACACTGCCTTTGCAGACTATCTGACCCGTCCTTTGGTCAGAGAGCAGGATAACAGTGACTACCGTTTCGGCCGGGCAACCCACGGTTACCTGCCGCAAAAAGGACCACAGCCGATTTTGGTAGCAAAAGGGCCGGATATCAGAACCAAAACGACCCTAGAAGGCAATCACATCGTAAATGAAGCTCCTACATATGCAAAGTTACTTGGCATCGACCTAGGAGCTACGGACGGACATCCGATCATGGAAATATTACGGTAGAAAAAAGCAACGGGCTGACCGTCAGGCAATACTGTCGGTCAGATATTTTGGCTCCTGCTTTTCTCTCTCTTCCGCTTGTTCGAAGGAAAGACCTTCATGGGACGTTTCCTTTGGAGCTTTACGGGATCTTCCAGTGAATTTGCTTTTCGCAAAGCTCTGTCACTTCTTTTGTCAGAAAGGAAAACAGACCCGAATCCAGCTGAAAAAATACAAGCAATCAACAACCATATCCAAATCCTGGACAATCCGCTGAATGGTAATTTGACATTCATACCATAGAAACTGGTAATGAATGTCGGAAACATCAAGGCAATTGAAATGATGGTCAACCGTTTCATTATCATATTCATATTGTTGCTGATCACAGAACCAAAGACTTCCATGGTACCACGAAGCAAATCAGTATAGATACTTGCCATCGAAATTGCCTGTTTGGTATCGGTAATGGTATCTTCAAGAAAATCTTTTTCCTCTTCACCTGAGAGTTTAAAGAAAGGATATTTCTGCAATTTTTCCAAAAGCATTTCATTCGTGGTAAGGCTGGTCGTAAAGAACACGAGGCTTTTTTGGATCTGCTGCAGTTGCAGTAACTCCCGGTTCATGACGACACCGGAAAGCCTTTCCTCCACCTGATTGCGCTGTCGGTTGATGTACTTCAGGAGTCTGATGTAGACCATGGCAGCCCTTCCCATGATTGAAATGACGAAACCTTCCTTTGTTGCTATGGGATATTGGCGGAAACGTCTTTTTGCAAAATCCTCCAAAACAACGGAATCACTCTGACAAATGGTAATTACCATATTTTCATAAAGCACGATACCTAAAGGAATGGAATATTGATGCAACCCTTCGCAGTCATCATCCTTGGCAGGAAGTCGGACAATCAAGGAAGTATATTCATCTTCCTTTTCGATACGGGCCTGTTCGTCGGGATCAAGTATGTCTGCAAGTAATTCACTGTCAATGGCAAATTCTTCTTCCAGACGGGCTATATCATCCCTGTTGATGTCACGGGCGTCAACCCATGTATACGCTACATTCTGGGACATATCTCCCGGAATCGGCGAAACGACATTATTCCTGATTGTAATCATCTAGCTGTCCTCCCTCGAAGAGCAAATCCTGCTTATGGACAACTGAAGGACCCTGAAACAGACTACAAGGCCTCTCCTGAAGAAGAAAGGATGCTCATCGTTCTTGATATTGTTATTGAAGCAGGCAGAGGTTTACCACTATCGTCCGGCAATGACATACATTCTCCTCCTCTGTGATTGAAAATTCACCATTATCCTAACACAAGTGGAAATCAAAAGAAAGGCAAGAAGGAAAGAAAAAAGCAATTTTCTGAACATATTGGAATTTGATGCAAAAGTGCTTACTATACAGGAAATTAGGTGCCAATTTGCCAATGTAATTGACATCGGAAATGGAATTTCTTACCACTTAATTAAACTATAAGTTTAATTAATTAAGGATTGACAAAGGGAAGAAGGAAAAAGGAACCGGTCGAAGTACATCGCAACAAAATTGCTTCATCGGCAGAAAAACTGTTCAGAGTAAAAGGAATCGAGGGAACCACAATGGATGAAGTTGCTGCAGAAGCTGGCTACAGCAAAGCAACGCTATATGTATATTTCAAAAACAAGCAGGATATCGTACATGTACTGGCACTAAGAGGTATGACCATGCTGCACACGCGTATCTGCACGGTCATTGCATCATGTACAGGAACAGAGGCACAATATATGGCACTTTGTACAGAACTGGTACGATACCAAGAACAGTTTCCCTTTTATTTCACCATCCTCCAGGCAGGCATCACCAAGCATTTTGAAAATTGCACCGAAACCGAGAGAAAAATATTCGAATAAGGAGAACAAATCAACAAAGAGATTGTTTCCCTGCTTGAAACAGGTATCAGAAATGGTAACCTGCACAGCAGCCTCCATATATTACCGACAGTCTTCTTATTTTGGGCAAGCTTATCCAGCGTCATAAGGATGTCAACCGAGAAAAAAGAATACATTGCAAAAGTCATGAAAATGACCAGGCTCGAATTCCTTAAGGAAAGTTTTGAAACGTTGTACAACTCAATCAGGCAGGATAGTTCCGATGGCAAATGAAAAGAACAAAGGTTTACCGGCACTACGGCTTCTGGCAATATCAGGAAGTCCTCATGCAACCGGTACCAGTACATTGATGCTTGACTGTGCAGTCTCCGCTGCAAAAGCAAGAGGATGGCACATCGATGAAATCCATCTATATGACTGCAAAATAAACTGCCTTGGTTGCCGTACTTGTCTCAAGGCTGACAGCTGTGTACAGGATGATGATATCCATCAGATTGCCGACCTATTATCAATGTTGCAGTACTTTCAGCTCCTACGTACCGGGGCAATGTCCCGGCTATCGTAAAAAACAAAAATATCTTTTGCTGACCTCATGCAATGGAAACATTCTTCCGACAGACGGGCATGCAAGCGCTTGGCAGGATCAGCGCTGACGGTATGAGTAAGAAAACAGGGCTCTCTCCTGGTATTGTTCAAAAAATCGAGAGGTATTGGAAATGAAACTGAGCAAACATACCTATTGGTATCTGGTCATCGGGCTCTTACTGCTATCATCTTGCCTATATGGCTTCCACTATACCCATAAGATAGCAGCTTACAGGAAGGCAGTAGCTGAAATTTCCATTTCGGACGTCAATATCCCAGCTATCCCAAATGGTACTTATATCGGCGAATGCAATGTCGACCTGATCTCTGCGAAAGTGCAGGTTACCATGCAGGATGGAAGAATCGTTGATATCATCTTATTGAAACACAAGAATGGCCATGGTACTGCAGCAGAAACCATCCCTGATAAGATTGTCAGTGAACAGCGCATTGACATCGATGCCATTTCCGGTGCTACGAACTCAAGCGAAGTGATAGAAAAAGCAATTGAAAACGCATTGACCTCCGATTTTGAGACGAAATGACCAGCTGCATACCAAGATTTTCTTAATTTTCTGACAGCAAAAAGTAGGCCGGTCACGGTATACGAAGAGTTTCAATCTGCATATACTTCTATGGAGGAGGACAGAACCGATGACAAGAGATGAAGCATTCGCATTATTGAAGAAATACACGAAGAATGAAGCCCTCATTCACCATGGCATGGCCGTCGAGGCAACAATGAAAGCCTTTGCCAAGGAATTGGGAGAAGATGAAGCTTATTGGGGCAATGTAGGCTTGCTGCATGACATAGACTGGGACATGTGGCCTGAACAGCATTGCAAGAAAGCACCTGAACTGCTGAAAGAAGTCGGAGCTGATGAAGATTTCATCCATGCTGTATGTAGCCATGGGTGGAACATCTGCAGTGATGTGGAACCGACAAAAAAGATGGAAAAAGTCTTATACACCATTGATGAGTTGACCGGATTGGTAAATGCAACGGCTTTGATGAGACCTACCCACATGGAAGGCATGACTGTCAAAAGCGTAAAGAAAAAATTCGCCAGTAAAGGATTCGCTGCCGGCGTAAACCGGGACCTCATCAAAAATGGTGCCGATATGTTGGGAATGGACCTGTCACACATCATTCAGGTTACCATTGATGCAATGGCCTCTGTAGCACCTCAGATAGGGTTATAGTCACTTCTCAGAGAAATAAAGCCATCATATGGATAAGCCTTTGCTGCTTCCATGCTCCAAAGGCTTAGCTTTTTTCTGTCAGGAAGGGTAAAATCCACATCTTCGGCATCAAGGCCAAAGGCAGCATATACATTCCGACCGGTAAGATCCATGAGCCTTTTCCTGCTGCAGCCATGTTCCCACAGGGCTTTCAGCAGCAACAGTGTCCCGCTGAAGCCGGGAATTCCGGCAGCTCCCCTCTGCTTATCCTTCAATGTATGGGGAGCATGGTCACTTTCAATCCAATCAATCCTGCCATCCAGCAGACCTTCAAAAATCTCATTTCGGTCTTCTGCACTGCGCAGGGGAGGATTCATCCTGGCATAGGAAAGGGAAGACGCATCACAGCTGGTCAGCAGCGCATGGTGCGTTGTCGCCCCACAGGTCACATGCATTCCCTTTTCCTTGGCTTCAGCAACCAATGAAAGTGCTTTCGCCGTTGAAATATGGCAAATATGCAACGTCCCCCTGAAGCCGGTCTCAGCAGCAAGGCGAAGCATGTCACTCACGGAATCGATTTCAGCCTGTGCAGGACGTGCAATACTCTGGGAAGAAAGATCCTGTGGATTGAAACGTGCCATGTCCAGCAGAGCTTCCTTCTCACAATGGACAGCCAGTACACCCTCATATCCGACTTCGGCAAGGGTAGCAAAGACCATACGCTGGTCTTTTTCCTTTATGATCCCCATGCCTCCTGTACTGTTTCCGGCAAACAGTTTCAGACCGACGACCAGAGGGAACAGTTCCATCACTGCATAGGCCATCTGGACAATCTGGTCATGGTCGGCCTGCAAGCCTGCCCAGACATGATAGGAAATTTCCTTTCCAAGGTCCTTGATTGCAGCTTGGGCATCGGAAAGCCTGTCAAGCAAGGCATCCCGGCTTACCAAAGGCGGATCAGTATTGGGCATATCAAAAACTTCATCAATGCCACATGCATAGGCAACCGAAAGGCCATGGACAAGCGTTTCCTTGTCTTTTTGATTCCAATCACGAAGATGCACATGAGGATCTACCATTATTTCTTCCTTCCCAGCAACTGAGGCATTTCCTGTTCCAGATACCCGTATTCCATGAACGTCCCCCACTGGCAGGTAAGACGATCACCACAGGCACACTCTCCACACATGCCTATCCCGCATCTGGTATTTCTTTCCATGGAAAGATACATGAGTCTTTTATCAGCACCGGCAGCAATCAGCTTGTCGGCGGCAATGGCCATGAACTTTTCAGGACCGACTAAATAGCAAGCAGTCGTTTCATCGATATGCAAAGATGGAATCAGAGACAAGACCCGGCCAGGTATTCCATCATCGGCAACACAGGTGAAATTACCATATGCAGCAAGTTCATCAGCAAGCAAAGGTTTTTCATCCTCCCTTTCACTTGTTCCGACCAATATATCCATTTTTGTATTCTGTCCTTGCAGTTTCCTAGCCAAGGCAGGAAGTACCGCAATTCCTGTACCTCCGGCAATCAGGATTGCCCTGGCAGTCTTGGCATTGACCAAAGGAGCACCATAGACGCCACGGACATACAGGTCGCTTCCTACTTGGAGATTCCAAAGAGCGGCAGTAAAAGTACCCCGTCTCTTGATAATGAAAGTAACAGGATCATCACCGGCAAGAGAAAAAGGCTTCTCTCCCACTCCAGGAAGCCAAAGGAAAGCAAATTCTCCAGCTTCGGTAGGAAGTTTTCCATCAAGGGTAAGGACGATGGTATCATTGCCATGGAAATTTATGCTGGTAACCGGCATCCGGCTGTATGCCATCTGACGTTGGGTCGAAAGGAACATATCTGCAGCATGGCTGTCAGCATCGACAAAATCATGCTTTACGGCAACAAGATAGGATGGCCACAGCTTCTGATTTACTCTTCCAAGGGCAGAACCTATGCCTACTGCATCAGCACCGGCATCCATCAGCTTACGACAATCTGCTCCTGTTGCAATCCCTCCCATGCCGATGATTGGCACTGTCGGACCGACAGCCTCTCGAATTGAAGCCACACAAGCCAGCGCCCGTTCCTTGACCCAGCTACCACTGCACCCACCTTTTCCACCAAGAGAGTTCTGAAGGATCGGGGCATTGGCAACACGATCCACATGTAAGGCAGGACCAGTCGTATTGATGGCTACGATACCATCGGCACCAGCTTCAATACAGGCTTTTGCTATCAGGCCGATATCATCGACATTAGGAGTAAGCTTGACAAAAAGCAAAGATTTCTGACTTTGAACAGCTTTCCTGATTTCCCGTACATATGAACTTGCAATGCCGGCATCACAGCCGATTGAAGCCCCATAGCCAGCTGCAGCATGCGGACAAGAAAAGTTCAGTTCAATGGAATCAGCAATTGCATCGAATTTTTTGACCAGGATTATAAAATCCTCAGGGCAATCTGCCGAAACACTGACATTCAGGAAAGCCCGTAGACCTTCATCTTTTACCTGTTTCAATTCAGGATAGACCGCATCCATCCCAGGATTTCTCAGTCCGACCGAATTACCGAAGTTTCCAAGACTGGTCTCACAGATAATCGGTTCCCGGTTGCCAGGGTTTTCCTTCACTTGGAAGCTCTTTGTCGTAATGATATCAATCGCAGGTACCTTATGGTCAAAGTATCTGATCATCCGTGGCGTAGTCGATGCAACTCCACTTACAGTTGCAAGATAAAGCTGACGGGCCTCCCGTGCATGATTGCCGCTGAGCAGGCTGAAGAACTCTTTCCCTTCCATCTAGAGCGACGCCTCCCCGACCAATGCACGCAGATTTGCAATACAGAGGTCAAGCCAATCATCAGGGGCAGCACCATGTTTCCAAGGATGGGTCAGGGAACTGCTGCTGTTGATCCTTGCAAGCGGCATCGGATAGCCGGCTTTCTTAAGTGCAGCCATGACTTCTGTTGCGCTGCCACCCTGGGAACCCACGCCCGGAATCAACAAAGGAATCTGTCTGCCGCTCTCAGCATAATATGCAGCCAGCCGTCCCAGTTCCTCCATGTTGGTTGCTCCGACGACCGCACCGACTCCTTCGTGGATATCTGCCCATCCTGCGATGGCATGGGCAACGGCCATATAAAGCGGATACACATCACTTGCATCAACCTTATCCATCACCACAAGATCCTGCAGGTCTGCACCGCCAGGATTGCTCGTACGGTCAAGGATATATACACCCTTGTCAGGATAATAAAACGGAGATACTGAATCCGTTCCCATGTAAGGAGAAACTGTAACTGCATCAGTACCCCAGGCTTCAAAGGCTTCCTTTGCATAGTTGAGGCTGCTCCGTGCAATGTCACCCCGCTTGGCATCCATGATTACAGGAACACCCGGAAAAAAAGAGTCCAGCATGTCAAGGATATCGCAAAGACATTGTGAACCTGTAAAATCATCATCCCGAGGCTTGTCCAGACTCTGATAGTACCCGATGTTCGGCTTGAAGGCTGCAGGGAACAAGCCCCCCAATGACATCCTGCGAAACAGGTTGCTGAAGAAATCATTCATACGTTCCCTCAGCTCCTTTCCTTCAGCATCAGGAAGAAGTTCAGGCTTGGGATCCAATCCCATGCAGACGATATTTCCTACTTGTCCGGCACTTTCTTTCAATTGCTCCAGATAGTTCATTTTTTTCTCCTGTCAATCATTTCTGTGGCATAAAACCGTTCTTTTCTCCCCATCCGAACGGATCACCTTTCCATTGTACCAGCAATTCCGCACCCTTGTCCCTGATGTATTCTTTTTCCAAGGCACATTGTACCATAAGATCATAGTCAAGGATAGAAAGGGCAGTACAGGAAGGATCCAGATCATCAAAGGCCTTGGCTGAAGCGTCAAGCCCATACGTAAAGATGGCAAAAGTATACGGACATACTCCGCCGGCAGCAACAATTGCCTGTACAGCCTTTATAGATGAACCTCCCGTAGAAATGAGATCCTCTATCAAAAGGACGGAGGCCCCTCCATAACTGTGGCTGTCCAGGAGCCCTTCGATCTGCTGCTGCATGCCATGGTTCTTGCTGCTGCTCCTTACATAGGAAAGCGGCAGTGCAAGTGCATCTGCCAATGTCGTGGCATGGGGAATCCCTGCAGTGGATGTCCCTGCAATGTTCTGGGGTTTGAAACCGACCTCCTCAAGCATAGCCTGGAAAGCCTGGCAAACCAATTTGCGCGCTTCCGGTCTTGAAAGCAACCGCCTGTTGTCATTGTAAATCGGCATCCTGTACCCACTGGCCCAGGTAAAGGGATCATCAGGCCTTAGCTTGATGGCCCCCAGCTCAAATGCCAAAGCGGCCAGTTTCCGTCCATAGTTCTCCCTGATGTCACTGCTGTTCATGATCTGTCTCCTATTTTCCCCAGATTTCCTTGAAGGAATGGGTCTTTCCGCAATATGCACATGCATATTTGTTGTCACTTGTACGATAGAACATTGCCGGTACATTCTCCCCTGCAGCAGGAGAGGAAATGCAGGCGTCGTTCTTGCAGGCCAAGTCTGAAAAGTTGTAAATCCGAGGAGGCATCTTTGTCCGGTACTTTTCAGCAACCTTGCCATTCTGGATGATATTGAGCGTACAGCCAGGGGCAACTGCAGCCAACCGTTTCAGTTCCTTTCTGGAAAATGTCTTGTCACCAGGCCGGAACAGAATACCTTTATATAACCCGTCGTGCCCCTGGCTGACCCATTCACCGCCCTTGCCATCATCAAGACCGAGTACCCTTGACATCAATGCCATATGGGATCTGATTTCGGCCGGTGTATCACCTTTGCAGATATGGTCGATCACAATACCATCCTTTATCGGATGTACACCTTCGCTGTATACCTTGGCCTTCTTGTTGCATTCCGCATCCGGCACCCTGAAAATATACTCTTCGTCCTTGTAGCTTGGCTTGCTTTCTTCCTGCGGCAGGAAGTCTGCACCGATCTTCCCTCCGATCAGCCCCAGCAGCACGATTCTTACATACATACCGTTGATAGATTCCCTTTCCCATGCATTCAGGCTGGTATCATCAAGAAATGTCGGTATGGTCGGTGTAAGCTTATGCCGAGGAAGCGGATGATAGAACTTGCAGTCAGCAGGCAAAAGAGGTAAGAATTCAGCCCTGAACGTAATTGACTTTCTCAGTCCATCCTGCCTTTGGAGAATCTGTTCACCCATTCTTTCCAGCTGAGGTCTGGTAAAATACCATTTATGGGCCACATCAGGTGCAGAAAGATATTCACGTATGGAAGGAAATGTCCGTACTTCAAATCCGTTGTCCTTCATCGTCTGCAGGTAGGATGCAGGCATAGAAAGTTCATCAGGTGCAATCAAGTCAACTTTCACATGCTTGAATATATTCAGTCCATTGGCCTTGGAATGTACGGTCCTTCCATGGAAAAGGTCACCGACCATGGCCAGATGGATACTGTCATAACTCCATTCATTGTCTTCAAGGAACGTAAACTCATCAAGCAGTTCCTGGGTAGGATGTTCGTGCCTGCCGTCCCCCGCATTGATGAATGCCGGTGTATAGGACAGATGGTTACGCCTTGCATAGGCTCCGCAGGTTTCTTCCAGATGCCGGCACAGGCCTTCGACTTTGCTACGGATGACAAAGATGGAATTCCTGTAGCCCGCCAAAGTATTGAAGGTATCGCTGAAACTTTCCCCTTTGTTGATGGAAGAACTTTCACTATGCAGTTCACTTACCTTGACAAGATGAAATTCCGCGGCATTCCTGAAGGATTCCTTTGTACGGGTAGAGTCTTCCAGAAAAACTTCATAGATGCCGAAATCCGGATCATTGATCCTGAACTCATCCAATTCAGTCTTGTCTCCGCTCAAGACGGCCTGTTTCAGTTGTCTGACCTTGGAAAACAGATACTTTCTCTCTTCGATAGTGAAGTCATCGATTACCGTAAGAGACCTGGACTTGAATACGTTGTGCATACGCTTCCTCCAAAAAAAAATCAGCCTTGGAAAAGACTGATTCAACAAATAAGAAAGAAAAGGGAAAAAGGTGATAAACCCGGTCTGTTGCTGCATAGGGTACAGCCCCGCCAATTCATCTGCATACTTCTGCCCTCCTCACCTTTAGGTACTACCCAATTTACATTTCTGCCTATTTTGCAACAAATCATATATTTCTTCAAGCATCAAAAGAGACTTTTTTCAATCAAATATCCAAATACATAGGGTGACCCATGCTATCAGGTAACAGTTCTTGGCATATGCGTGCAAAGCGTACATCAATTACCTTACACCATGACAATTTTGATTTTCAAAATGAAAACTTACGTCAAATCTGCACCATTACTATCACATATTTGATATCTATCTTGCATTTACTATGTTTTAGGAACTTTTCTATACTACATTATCTGAAATTATAATTAAAAATATTTAAATGAATTTATGTTTATATAAATTATATTTTAGTATTTTTATAAATCAATAAATAATCAAATAAACAATTTTCTTTTGACATGGGTTCGTTCTCATAATATAATGGCAAGGTCAAGTGTGCATTGCACACAGCATTCACATTTTTCAAGGAGAAAAAAGAATGAAAAAAATCACTGTTGCCTTGCTGTCTGCCCTTTTTGTCACAGCCAGCGTGTTTGCCCAAGGCGGAACGGAAACGCAGGCTACCGCTCCAGCAAAAACCAATGAGCCGTTCAAGGTAGGTTTCCTTTATATTTCTGCTCCCGGTGACTTTGGCTACTCCTATGCCCACGACCAAGGCACAAAGGCTGCTGAAAAATATTTCGGAGACAAGATTAAAGTCTATCGTGCTGAAAATGTCCCTGAAAACCAGGACAGCGAACGCTACATGGAAGATATGATTGATGAAGGCTGCAAGATGATTTTTGCTACTTCATATAACTATATGGATTATGTCCTTCAGGAAGCACAGGCTCATCCTGACGTTTATTTCGAGCACTGTTCCGGTTACAAGACTGCTGCAAATATGTCAAACTACTTCGGCAGGATGTATCAGATGCGTTATCTCTCAGGTATGATTGCCGGCAAAATGAGCAAGAGCGGAAAGATCGGCTATGTCGGTGCCTATAATACTCCTGAAGTTGTGCGTGGTATCGATGCCTTCACACTCGGCGCACGTTCCATCAACCCGAAAGCAACAGTGACTGTCGTATGGACAAACACATGGTTTGATCCAGCTCTTGAAAGACAGGGTGCTGTTTCTCTCCTTGACCAGGGCTGCGATATAATTGCACAGCACCAGGACACCACGGAACCTGCAAAGGCTGCAATCGAGAGAGGTTGCTATGCCATCGGTTACAATGCAGATTTCAGAAGCATCATCAAATCAGACAACGTATTGGTTTCCCCGATGTGGAACTGGGGCAACTACGTAATTCCTGAAATCAAGGCTGCCATGGATGGAACATGGAAGAGTCAGTCCTATTGGGGTGGCTTGGATGACAAGATGATCCAGCTTTCTGAGATTTCTCCGTTGGTACCGAAAGATTTCCAGGATAAGGTTGCAGCAACGGAAGCCAAGATGGCTGATGATTCCTTTGATGTCTTCTGGGGTGAACTCAAAGACAACCAGGGCAAGGTCCGCCAGCAAGCCGGTGAAAAGATGTCTGATGCAGATATGCTCAGCCTCGACTGGTTTGTGGAAGGTGTCATCGGCTCTGTCAAATAATTTAGGGATAGACCGGACACATCCGGTCTAAAGCCTATTGGATAATAGGGGTGGGGAATTCCCTGCCCCTATTTTGCATCAATCGGCCTGACAAGCCATCAAACAGGAACAGTTATGGAAAATATACCTGTCGTCGAGATGCAGCACATTACCAAACGTTTCCCTGGCGTCGTCGCAAACGAAGATGTCAACCTTACGCTTCATAAAGGAGAAGTACTTGCTCTCCTAGGGGAAAACGGAGCTGGAAAAAGCACCTTGATGAACATGCTCGTCGGTCTCTACAGACCTGATGAAGGAAAAATACTGGTCAACGGCAAACTTGCACGCATCGAAAATCCAAATGACTCAATGAAACTCGGCATCGGTATGGTACATCAGGAATTCATGCTGGTAGACAACCTCACGGTTGCGGAGAACATAGTGCTTGGTCTGAGAGACCTGCCTGTCGTACCGGACTTTGAAAGAATCTGCTCTGAATTGACACAGCTCAGCAAAAAATATGATCTGCATGTCGAACCACGCAGAAAAATAAGCTCACTTACAGTAGGTGAGCAGCAAAGGGTGGAAATACTTAAATTGCTCTATAGAGGAGCAAATATACTGATCCTTGACGAACCGACGGCTGTTTTGACCCCACAGGAATCCAAGGAACTGAACATGATCATCAAGAAAATGCTCAGTGAAGGCAAAAGTGCTATCTTCATTACCCACAAGATGGCGGAGGTCAAGGAATTTTCTGATACAGTAATGGTCCTGCGCAAAGGCAAATGTGTCGGTACAAAACCGACTTCAAGCATAGAGAAACCAGAAGACATAGCAAAGTTGATGGTAGGTCGGAATGTCCTGTTCTCATTGGACAAGGGCCCGTACAATCCCTGTGAAGTGAAAGTAAACCTGAGCCATGTCACCGTCAACCATGAAGGTGATCCCCGTCCTTTGCTCAACGACATCTCCTTTGAGATAAGAGGCGGAGAAATCTTCGGCATTGCAGGTGTAGCAGGGAACGGACAGCAAGCTCTCTCACAAGTCATCACAGGATTGATGAAAGTCACAAGCGGTACAATTACGCTGAATGGCAAGGACATGACAAACAAGACTCCTCTTCAGGTAATCAAGACAGGAGTAAGCCATATCCCCGCAGACAGAGGTCACATGGGTGTAGTAGGAGACATGAGTGTCGGAGAAAACCTGGCGATGAAAAAATATCGTACCCCGGAGCTTACCCAACACAATGTCGTCCAGAAAGCTTTGCTCAGACGTTTTGCTGATCGTCTGATTGAGACTTTTACAATCAAGACTCCTTCTCAGGCTACGGAAGTCAAGTTCCTCAGCGGAGGCAACATACAGAAGACAATCCTAGCACGCGAGATTGATTCCTGCAGAGGCATTCTCATTGCAGTATATCCCTCAAGGGGACTGGATGTAGGGGCCACCGAATCCGTAAGGGAAAATATCATAGCACAGCGCGACAAAGGATGTGCAGTCCTGTTCGTAAGCGAAGAACTTGACGAACTGCAACAGGTCTGCGACAAAATTGCCGTCATGTTCGAAGGGAAAATCATGGATATCCTTGATGTAGCAGACGCCTCTACTGAACGCCTTGGCCTTCTGATGGCAGGTGTAAAAACCAAAGGAGAAGAAAAGTGAGATTCGTCATTGAAAAACGCAATGTGCGGTCCCGGAAAATGGAACTACTCGTCCCACTTTTCTCCTTACTCGTATCATTCGTACTAGGTGCAATAGTACTTGCACTTTCCAAGGCGCCGCCGCTTGAGACATATAGGGCACTCATTCACGGTGCCTTCGGCTCACGGACAAAACTTCAGTATACGATTGTAAAGGCCCTTCCCTTGCTTATGTGCGGATTGGCAGTCGGTATTGCATTCAGATTGAAATTCTGGAACATCGGTGCCGAAGGCCAGTATGTCATGGGTGTCATCGGTATCACATGGGTAATCCAGTTCTGGAACTTACCCCCCACGCTGATGTTACCTGTCGGTTTGGCCATGTCCATCGTTTTCGGAAGTATCTGGGGAGGTATTCCCGGTGCACTCAAGGCAAACTGGAAGGTCGATGAAACCATAACGACCCTTATGATGAACTATATAGCAATCGGCATTGCAGAGTATCTCTATATAAACGCATGGAAGGCCCCGAAAGGCAATATGGGAACCATCAAGTTTCCTGAAGCTGCTTGGCTCAAGGGAATCTGGGGCAGGGTCCATGCGGGTATCATCATTGCCTTGGTTCTCGTAGTTGTTCTCTATTTTGTACTCTACAAGACAAAATGGGGATTCGAACTCAATATGATAGGCAAGAACCCGACCGCAGCCAGATGCCAAGGCGTAGCAATCAAAAGGAATATCATCCTTGCGATGCTTGTTTCAGGTGCAATAGCCGGGTTGGCAGGCGGTATCGATACTGCAGGGGTCACACATTGCCTGACAAAGGGCGTTGACAGCGGTTACGGCTTTACCGGTATCATCGTTGCATGGATGAGCGGACTCAATCCTTTCATTTCCATCCTCGTAGCAATGTTGCTGGCAGCATTGGAAACAGGAGCCGATGCTTTGCAGATTTCATTGCATCTGCCTGCCGCAATGGGCAATGTCCTGGAAGGACTTATCCTTATCCCGTTGCTAGCCGGAAACATTTTCATTGATTACAGGCTCAAGAAGATTGATACCAAGGAGGAAAAGGCATGAACACATTGATATTTATCCAGAATCTGCTTGCTGCGACACTGGCAATGGGAACAAGTCTCACCTACACGACCTTGGGAGAAGTCTTTACTGAAAAGAGCGGCATATTGAACCTTGGACTTGAAGGGACGATGCTGTTCGGAGCCCTTTGTGGTTTCGCCACGGCATATCACACCGGTAGTCTCCTGCTTGGCCTGCTCATGGCTATGGCGGCCGGAGTATTGCTTGCTGCAATCCATTCGTTTCTCTCAATCACGCTAAGAGCAAACCAAGTAGTCACAGGACTTGCAATTACCATGTTTGGTTCTGGATTGGCTAATTTCTTGGGAAAAAGACTCGGTCCTGTGTCGAATGACCTGAACTTGGTCGGCATGTCCCTAAAGGCAACCTTTGACAACCTTGCCATCCCAGGCTTGAGCAAAGTACCGATACTCGGTGCTTTCTTCAATGTATCAATTCTGACCTATATCATGTATCTGTTGCTTCCTTTGGCCTGGTACCTGATGTATAAGACCAGATATGGGCTTACCATCCGTGCTGTCGGGGAAAATCCGATGACAGCAGCAGCCATGGGGATAAGCGTAACAAAAGTCCGCTACCTCTATACTTTGATCGGAGGTGCAATGGCTGGCTTGGGCGGGGCATGTCTCTCCCTTTCGTTCACACCAAGTTGGAACGACAACATGACAGGAGGAATGGGATGGATTGCCATAGCCTTGGTAATTTTCTCAGGATGGAACCCCGGAAGAGTAGCAATAGGAACACTGGTGTTCGGCGGCATCACAAGCTTGCAATTTGCCATTCAGGCCGCAGGGCTTCAAATTGGTCATACCGGCGCAGTTATTGGGTATCACTCCTTATTTCATCACACTGCTGGTCCTCATTGTCATGACCATCAGCAGTCAGAAGCAAGGCAACAGCTTTGCTGCACCTTCTGCATTGGGCACATCCTTTGCAATTGATGAAAAATAACAGAAATGCTATAATTGTTGACAGGCAAAGATAGATGCAATTGTCTCTTTGTCTTGCAAACAAAACATAGAGACAGATCATCAATCTCATCACGATGATCTGTCTCTTTTTTACTGCAGAAGCAGCAACTGCTTCTGCCCCGGCTGATGAGTTATCCTTCACCTGCCATATCGAAGCAAAAACGATAGATTTTCATCGGATTGACGGAAATTTCTTCTGATCTTAAGATAGACCGTATGGCAGCGAAACTGAAAAAAACAAATGCAATGAGAATCCTTGAAACAAAAGGACTACCTTATGAAGTATTTACCTATGAGTTTGACCTGGAACATCTGGATGCAATCCATGCCAGCGAGAGTGCCGGACTTGATCCCCAACGCGTATTCAAGACCATTGTCATGGTAGACAATGAGAAAAATGTCTTTGTCTTCTGTCTGCCGGCACAGTTTACCATAAGCATGAAAAAAGCCAGGCAACTTACAGGAAGCAAGACCATGGATCTCATCAGACTGGAGGATTTGCAGAAAGTCACAGGATATGTCCGTGGAGGCTGTTCCCCCCTTGGCATGAAAAAGCAGTTCATGACATTCATCGAGGAAGTTGCACAGCTGGAAGACTATATCTTTGTCAGCGGAGGTCAACGCGGCATCCAGCTTAAAGTCAAGCCCGATGACCTCCTGGAAGCAGCAGAGGCCCGTTACGCCGACTTCACAATCTGACGGACCATGTTTTGCTTCTATAAACAAAAGATGATTACCTAAGAGCGATGGCCTCTATTTCAACCAAAGCAGCCTTAGGCAATTTTGCTACCTGTACCGCAGATCTGGCAGGAAGGATTCCTTCCCCAAAGAATTGGGCATAGACCCCGTTCATTGCGGCAAAATCATCCATATCAGCTAAAAACACCGTAGTTTTCACCACTTTCGACAGATTTGAGCCAGCAGCTTCCAATACAGCCTGCAGATTATGAAGCGCTTGTGTTGTCTGCTCTTCGATTCCTGTCGCCATTTTTCCCGTTTCCGGATGCAAAGGAATCTGACCTGAAGTCATGACAAAAGGTCCTGCTGACACCGCTTGGCTATAAGGGCCGATCGCCGAAGGCGCCTTTTCCGTTACGACAACCATCTTTTCATTTTTTTCCATACTATCTCCGTTATCCAAAATTTCCAACAAATCAAGAGGCTTATCCAGCAATGCCTTGATTCCCCGCGAAAGCGTAGACTTTTCATCAAAGCCGAAACCATACCTTACAGCAATGAAATCTACCCCTGCACCCATTGCACCGGCAAAATCGTGAAGGGTGTCGCCAACCAGCACGGTACGCCTGTTTGGAATACCAAGCTCCCTGCAGACTTTATCAATTACCATTGCCTTATTGAGTTTTCCATCGGCATCAGAACCTCTCATAGCTGAAAAATACGGTGCAAGACCAAAATATTGCATCATCTCCCTTGCTACCGGTTCATATTTCATCGTCCCTACGGCACAGGTATAACCTCTTGCAACCAAGGTTTTCAGAAGTTCTTTGATACCCGGATACATCTTGGCCCGAAATTTTCCATCCTCTCCATAGATTGTCCGATAGATAGAAACCGCACGTTCAAGCTCACTGTCATCTTCCATGCCATAGGTAAGCCGGAAACAATCCTTCAACGGAGGCCCGACAAACTTTTTCAACTGTGCGAACTCATGTTCTTCAGGAAGTCCCATTTCCTTTCTCGTGGCATTTGCAGTGGCAAATATTCCTGGAGATGTATCCATCAGCGTCCCGTCGAGGTCAAAGACAATCAAATCATAGTCTTTCTTCATGCTTCATAGTTCCTTTGCTTCCTGAAAGGGAAATCCCTCCCTGTTCTAGTCATCTTCATCGGTATGTTTTCGTTCTTGGAACCGTTCGACCGTCGAGACAACAAATTTCCAGTCAATAGGCTGGAAATCATCTTTCGAGATTCCCAATTCAACTGCCCTCACAAGCTTGCCGCTCCGTCCATATTTCAAGGTCAACGCTGTCCATTCTTCACATCCATGTGAGTACATCACTGCGCCTACATTGTTTTTCCTATCCCAATTGCGAAGCAAATCATCCTGCCCCGTTGTCAGGACAATTGTCAGATCAGAGTCCGGCACGGTAAACATCTTGTCTTTTCCATCTGCCAATTGGGCAAGACGGACTTGTTCAAGAACCCGTGCCATTTCTGCTAGGAAAACCGCATCAGCTGCATCGCAAATACCATAGAATTTACTTGTTTCAGCCTTTTCGAGCTTGCTGAAAATTTCAGCAATCTTATCAGGCCATTTTGATTTTGGAGTATTCATATCTTGTTTTTCTGTCCTCTTTTCCAGAAGTATTCCGGAACCAGGTTCAGGAATTACAGCATCCAGTTCACTATAAGGATCATCACCTGCATTTCCATCATCTTCACTGGACTCACTCATAGTCTCTTCATTGTCATCGGATTCAAGATCCGCATCAAATGTTGCATTCAACTCCTTTTCCAATGGGTCGATTTCATCAGTCTCTTCATCATCCTTTGCTTTATTAGCAATATATGGATCAAGTTTCTTAGTATCGGAATCTTCGATGCTGCCTGCAACATCCCCGGCATCATCAGCTTCCATATCCTCATCAGCCAATGTCAATTGTACAAGTTCCTCGGAAAAAGGCATCTCAGGTTCCTGTTCATGTTCCTCTGCTTCATCAACCTGTTCATAATCCTTATTCAAGAGAAGTTCTTCATCAAGTCCATCATCATTGCCGGCAATATCCTCCGGGAATCGGGAATCATCGGCTTCGGCGGAATCCATATGGGTATTTCCAGGAAGAAAATCCTCATCCGGTTCATCTTCAGCCCGCTTGTAATCTTCCAAATCTTTTTCCAAGTCATCGGTGTCATCCTGATCATCATCGGATGCATCAGACGATTCGTCAACCGGTTGGGCACCAACCGGCTGTTTGCCGAATGCCTTTGCAAAAGAATATCCGGCTTCCTTGGGTAAATCATCATCAGATTCTTCTCCGTCGAGAATCTCCTCGTCATCAACATCTGCATAGGCATCTGCCTTGTTGCCTGACTCCTCTTTTGGGGCTGTAAACTCACTTTTGCCCTCAGCGACATTCTGCAGCAATGTTGCAAAACTAAAAGGTGTTTTCTTCGTCGATTCCGTTGCTTCTTTTTCCTTTGTCTTGACATCTGCATCAGCACTTGGCTTTTCATCAGAACCAGCTTCTTCTGCAGCAAGACCAGCAAACAAATCCTGTCCATCTCCATCCATTGTCCTAACCCGAGTTTTGTCTTCTAAGACATCAGGAATAGCAACAACGTCGTCAGCAGCAACAGTTCCAACAGTTTCTTCCGGGATAGCATCCGAAACTTCCCCAGCAAGGGGATCCTTTCCTCCTGCGACATTCTGCAATACAGTGGCAAAGGAAAAACCTGAAACCGTCTTTTTCGGCCGATCATCCTTTTCTGTAGCATCCTGTGGTTCCGTAAAGTCAGTTTTCTTCTGCTTGACTTCCATCGGCTGCAGTTCATCATCAGACTCTTGCATGGACTTCATACCCTCCTGCAGTTCTGTGGATTTCTGTTCGTCATGCTGGTTTTTCCCTGATTCTGAAACATCCTGAGGTTTCATAGCTTCCGTCTCAGTATCCTCTGCTTCCGCAGATGCTACGACTTCCTGTGTCTCTGTGCATTCCGATTCGTCCTGCTGCTTCATAGAGGCTCCGGATGCATGCGCTTTGACCTCCAGCTGAGGTAATCCCAACGTATCTTTGAACTGTCGAATCTTATCCCAGTCATTTACAAAGGTACAGAGTTGCAGAAGCGAAATTGTCAAAATTCTATCTGTATCAAGTCCCAAAGGATAGCAGATATCAGCGGTATCATCTACCAAGACAAGAGGGCCAGGTGCCTGACCGGCAAGTTGCCTGCATGATGTCTGCTGTTCCAGTATTTCGGCAGTTTTTGCAAGATCATCAAATGGATTCAAGGGCATGGCAGAAACATGGCATGAAGAGATACAGACATTGACTCTTCTTTCTCCCCGTTCAAAGACCACATCAAAATATGAATCACCACATTGCTGGTTGAAGGAATAATCAAGACCGCCCAAAACACCAGCAAGGATAGAAAAAGGCAACAACCGTTTTCTGGATATTTCGGTTTCTGCCCATTGCTTCATATATTCCGGATAGGAAGTCAAGACAGCGTGCTTGATGGCATCCCATGCCCGATCAAAGATAAACTTGCCTTCAAAAGAAAAAAAGACACCTCCGAAATTGATGAACAACGTTTCATCCAAGCCGGCATCTGCAGTCAAGAATGCCAGGTCCTTCTCACCTGCTGAACCAGCAAGGAGGGAAAGCAACCGGCAGTCATGGTCCGAAAGAGAACAATAGTCCTTGACCATAAAAAGACCCAGACCATCCCGTTTTTCCACAATACTACGGTCACGTTCCTGCCAACCTTTTTCCCTGATTATCAGCTTGATCAATTCTGGATCTTCCATTCCGGGATGGGTAGCCCTGGCCGCAGGAAGCATAGGAACAAGATCCTCCTGATATGCCTTGAACTCTTCAGAAAAACGAGCAATACCTTCATATCCCTGCAAAGCCAATTTACCAAGCTCTTCTATCAGATCCTCAAGCGGAGCATCAAAGACTTTGTTTACCATGGATGCAAAAGGTTGTAGCCTGTCCCGCAATTCTTTTTTCCGGGCTTCCAGAAGAGTGACATCGACCGGGCATGGCAGGCAGTACCCCCCACAGTATTCCTGCAACATACGGGCTTGGTCAGATGGCAATTGAAGGGAAAGGACCCTGTTGTCGACATAACGTGTAGTATGGCTTTCCAAGGCTGAAAAATATTTCAGGCTTTTCTTCCAATCCGCATCCTTTATGGCGATTTCTTCAGAGAAGCCTCCGGCAGGGGCAAATTCCCTGGACACCAACAGTTTTATCAAGAAGCGTGTGAAAGCATACGATTTTGTCCGTAGGAAAATTTCCGATGCTTTTGATGTACGTTCAACCTGCTCCATATTCCAACAGGCGGTCCTGATGTATGCCAGTGGATTATATTTCATGACAAGCATGGCAAGCCTGTGCACGTCATTCTGCATCAAGGATTCAGCCTGTAGTATATTCTTCCGTATTTTCTCGGATGAAATATGAATTTCATCTAGATTCCATGATTCATTGTTTCTCATGTCTACCTCATTTCCCAGTAAAATAACAGGCTCTCATGCATCTGATGATTTGCTTGGTATTGTTCGTTTGCCGCTGATGGACACAATTGTGATACCAACCACAGTTACAGAAGAAAAGAACCTGTCCATGTATGCATCAACTGCAACAGGCGGCTGCTGTGGTGCATATTTGCTGCAGGTTTTCCGTAATACTTCACGCTTCAATGCTTCGTTTCCAATTACATAAGCCTGGCCTTGGGCAACTACGGATTCGTACATCAGTGAAAAGCCACTCCCGCTTACAAAAGCTCTTCCGACTGCATGGATACAGACCTTGTCATCACGTTCCAGCAATTCCAATTTGTATCCTTCTGAAGCACAATGGAAATATACACATCCATCCAGCACTACAGGCGATATGGAAACACAATAAGGGAAACCATCAGGTCCTGCATTGAATGCAACATCAGCCCATTTGCATTGTTCCAACAACTTCCATGCTTCTGAAACAGGCATGCATCTATCCTGCCGCCTCAACTCTCTCATATCATACTCCTAAATTACATCAAAGGCAATTTTATCTTGACTCCGTAAGAACTTTCCAAAGATCAAGCCAATTATGACGGCAGCCAGGCTCACTGCTGCGTAGGTATAGAACATCCTCGCATAGCCAAATGCGTCGACCATATGTCCCCCTACCATTGAGCCGACGACAGAAGGCAAGCCACTGGCAAGAGAAAAATAAAGGCTGATCCCGGCTCCAAGCCTGTCCTTCCTTACATGCGAAGCAATATAATTCAACGCAGCGGGATGGAAAGCACCATAGCAGAAAGCATGCAACGTCTGTGAAAGTATCAATCCTGTCTTCGTCGGGAACCAGACATATAGACAAAGTCTCAACGCCATTGCAGCACTTCCGACCATCAGAAAAAAATAAGCACTCAGCTTCCTTTTCTTCATCAGCCAGCCTGCAAGCAACATAACAAAGAACTCACAGCCGGCAGCTACGGCATTGAGAATAGTAATATCGGGAACATGGGCGACATCAAGTGCATACAGAGAAAGGAAACTATATACGGCAGAAAGGGAAAAACGACTCATTGCAATGAGCAGAAGCATAAGGACAAAAGCATTGTCATACCATTTGCCGGTATTTCTGTCCTTTCCGATTTTCTCACAGCTCTTCAGATGGTCATACCGTACCGGCAACAGGATGATAGCCAACACACCGAGGCAACAGACAAGACCAAATGTGATGGCAATTGCCTTGTTGTCAGAAGGCGCGGGAATCCCTGCCACAGACATTGCAACAGAAAGGATGACAAATCCCATGGTACCTGCTGACCTGATTCCTGTATACTTTTGGCTGTCACCCTGGACGGCATCCATGGAAATACTGTCAAGCAAGGGAGCATTTGCACGGAAACAGAACCCAAGAGATCCAAGGATCAGAAAATAGAGCCAGCCAGGCAGCTTAAGGACAAAGCCGCCGAACAGCAAAGCAGAAAAAAACAGCGAAAGAGCATCGAAGGAACGGAATCGCCCGGTCCTCTCTGCCAGCAGGCCAACTGCCAACGGGCCTACGATTCCCACAGCTTCAAAGCACCCCATCCCTAATCCGACCTGAGAAACGGAAAATCCCAAGTTAGCAAGGACAACGGGCAAAAATGGAGTGATTACAGCAAAAGTTGCCTGTACGATGAAGTAGGTAAGATAGAACTGTATCATAAAACCATTGTATGTAAAGCTTGGGGAAGTCACAAGCCAAAAGGGAAAAAAGGATAAAAAAACAGCTACCCGAAAGCAGCTGCATAATCATAATGGCAACAAGTGAAGAAAAGTTCCTCAGACTCCCATTATATCCCGGCGATATACCTTGAGACCTTCTTCAAGACATTTGATGGCACAAGCCAACTCCTCCGTACTGCGTACATAGGCCAATCTGGCTTGGGTCCTGCCTATGCCTGCAGTAACATAGAAATCTTCGGCAGGAGCAATCATAACCGTATTTCCTTGCCAGTTGAACTGGGACAACAGAAATGTAGCAAAGGATTCCGCATTATCGACAGGGAACTGTACAACCATGTAGAATGCCCCTTTCGGCTTGGAACAGCGGACTCCATCAATCTTGGACAACCCATCATAGAGAAAATCCCTCCGACGCCTGTATTCTTCCTTGACCTCGAGCACATAGGAAACATCGGTATCCAAAGCAGCAAGCGCAGCAACCTGTTCGATATCAGGCGGGCAAAGCCTGGCTTGGGCAAGTTTCAATGCATTGTCCAGGACCTCATGGTTCCGGCAGACCAAGGCGCCTACCCTTGCACCGCACATGCTATAGCGCTTTGAAAAAGAATCGACACAGATTACCCTGTCTGCATATTCATCGAAGGACAAGACACTGGTGAATATACCCTCATAGCAGAACTCCCTGTAGACTTCATCGACAATAAGAAAGATATCATGTTTCTTTACCAATTCAAGAAGTTGCCGTATTTCTTCTGCCGTATAGATATGTCCGGTCGGATTATTAGGACTGCATAACAGGATGGCACCGGTCTTCCTTGTAATTCTTTTCTCGAATTCCTCAATCGGCGGCAAAGAAAAGCAATCTTCCATCCGGGAAGTAACCGGGACCAGATTTACCATTGCTATCTTTGCAAATGACGTGACATTGGTGTAATAAGGTTCCGGGATGATAACCTCATCGTATGGGTCGCATAAGGTCATGAAAGCAAATTGGATTGCTTCAGAGCCTCCAGTCGTGATAAGAATATCATCTTCGTTGACATCGACACCTATTGTCTTGTAGTAACGCGTCAGTCCTTTCCTAAGTTCAGGAAGCCCTTCGCTAGGGCCATAAGGAATCAACTCCTTGCTGTAATTATCAACGGCAGTAATAACTTGGGCAGGTGTCTTTATGTCAGGCTGACCGATATTGAGATAATGAACTTTGATTCCCGATGCTTCAGCCTTCCTTGCAAGAGGAGAGAGTCTCCTTATAGGCGAACAATTGAAAGCTGATATCCGATGGGACATATCCATGATTATTTCCTCCTTCCCAAACCTGTGGGAATATTTTGTTTCAGATGATTTTATTGTCATGATGCAAAAAAAGACTCTGCAGCTGCAGGGCCTTTTCAAATTGCATGCATCATAACGGCCAGGAGCTCAAACAAGAATCCTCCTCCCGGTGGGAAGAAGATACTAGAAAGCCAGACCCCGGATCCACTCCTATTTGGTGTGGTCCGGGCTCATAGCGCTTGGCTGCGCCTGAGCATTGGCAGCAGCGGCTGCAGTAGCAGCCTGCTGCGTATCTATGAGCCTTTGTATAAATTTTCTGTTATCAAGTAACGGGCTGATAGGTCTCCCATGGTGTAACCGGGAAATCGTCCGTGCAAACAGTTCTGTGATATCAGCTTGGATGTACCACGGCTTGTCAAGTAAGTCATGTCCATGCGCCACTGCATTGGTACCGATGATACGGTAGAACACACCTTCCTTGTATGCAGCATCGAAATTCTCTACACCGCCACCATTGAAGAAAGGCAGGGAAACCATACAGATGACACGTCTTGCCCCGAGTTTCGTCAATTCCCGCATTGCAGTAATCATAGTACCGCCGGTTGCAATCATATCATCAGCCATCAGCACGGTCTTTCCTTTTACATCGCCAAGAAGGACTATGCTCTTTATATTCGTATGCTTTGCATCAGTAGAAACGATGGAATAATCACGTTCCTTGTAGAGCATGGCAAGCGGTCTATGGAGCGCCTGTGCATAGAACTTGTTCCTTGAGATCGCTCCGGTATCCGGTGCAACGACAACAAGATCAGGATCAGACAGGTCAATGATCCTGCTCAGGGCAATCAAAGTCTGATAAGAACCATGTAGATTCTCCAAGTGTGTAGTCAAGAAACTGTTTTCTATCTCTCTGCTATGGATATCCAAGGTAATGACTCTTTCGACTTTCATCATTTCACAGATATGGCAGAACAGACTGGCAGTAAGAGCCTCCCTGCTGGTTTTCTTATGCTGACGGGCATAGGGGAATGTAGGAAGTACCAAGGTAACGGATTCAGCACCCGCCAATTGCAGAGCATCAATAGTGGTCAGCAAAAACATCAGATGGTCATTTACAGAAAGATGTATGGGATCTGAAGGACCAGCAACCTTTATCGGCTCCATATTCGACATATCATAGATGAAAAAGATCCTCAACCCCCTCACGGGATCAAGGATTTCTGCTTTTTCTTCCCCATTCGCAAATCTGGTATACTTAGCCTTGATGGTAAAATCAGGGCAATGGAATTCTTTCGGACATTTTCGCTGAGGGATGGTCTTGCTATTCATATCATCTACCAATGTGACCATCTGAAGAATCTGTTCTTCAGTCATATCATGACGTTTGGCCAAGGCAGCAGAAAGCTTCTCATATCGTTCCCGATATAGTATCCTCAAATGCTTTACTACTTTGCTTGTAAAATATTCACTACCAGGGCCAGCAATTACCCCAAGTTTATGTGGTTTGATAATGCTCATAGCCTACACCATACTGCAAAAGATTGCTTCATGCAATCCAAAATTCGAGCAAAAATGCATAAAATAGCACCATTTTTGCCTATAATCTCAGACAAGCACTGCTGCTATATCATCCAAGCCACAGAGATTTTTATAGGCTTGCGAATACTGGCCAAGGACCTTGTCGCAACCCTCTGCCAATAGCGAAACAAACAGCTTGTCTTCATCAAGACCGAGGTTACCTGTAGTGCCTTCACTGGTCCGTTCCTTGATTGCCTGGTAAGGATCATAAGCAGACAGTTCATCAAGGTGCATCCCCACATACCTGTAAGTATCCCGGAAATTCTCACCCTTCAGTACTTTTTTGAACACTTCGTCAGTGGCATAAAGTTCTTTGCTGCATCCAGCAACCAATTTGTCTTCATGTACCTCAATTCCTGCCACCATTTCCTGCATGATTGCAACCAGATTCCAAGTTGCCTTGCATCCTTCCAGCAACGGTTGCTTCGTATCCTGGAAATCCCTGTTGTAGCCTGAAGGAAGGCTCCTTATTATTGATTTTACCCTGAAAGCACAGGACGTAATCACGCTGCTGCGACTTCTTGCAAGCTCCAATCCATCAGGATTTTTCTTCTGTGGCATTATGGAACTGCCGGTACACAACTGCTTAGGCAAAGCAAAGTAACCGAATTCAGGCAACGTAAAGAGTATGAGGTCCTGGGCAAGCTTGCTGCAAGTCAAGCCAATATAATCACACAGGTCAAGAAGCATGGCTTCAAACTTTCCTCTGCTGTTATTGGCATACAGTACATTGTTCTGTACCCTTGAGAATCCCATTTCTGTTGCCGTAAAGTGACGGTCAAGAGGAAGAGGGACACCATAGGATGCTGCAGATCCCAGCGGACTCTGGTCAAGCGTCCATGAAAACTGCATCAGACGTTGGGCTTCATCATAAAGTTCTTCTGCAAAAGAGGTTGCCCATAAACCGACAGATGATGGCATTGCAATCTGCATATGGGTACGACCAGGCATCGGCACATGTTCATACTTTTTTGCAAACTCAAGCAAAGCTTCAGCAAAAAGAGCTGTGTGATGACAGAGTCTGACAGTAAATTCCCGCATCCACAGGCGCAGCGCAGTCTGGACCTGGTCATTGCGGCTCCGCCCTGTATGAATTTTCTTTCCTGCTTCTCCGACTGTACGTGTAAGGTATCCTTCTATGGCAGTATGGCAGTCTTCATCCTGCTTTGTAATGGTAAACTTTCCTTCAAGACGCAACTTGATGACTTCCGTAAGCCCTTTTTCCAAATCAGCAAGTTCCTTCTCATCAAGAATACCGATCCGGTGCAGGCCTCTGGCATGGGCAATTGAAGCCAAAGCATCACAGATAACCAGATCCTGATCCAACAGATAGTCATTGGAGACTGTGAAATCTTCCATCAGCGTATCCAGCGTATATTCCTTCTGCCATAGTTTAGCCATATGAGAAACTCCTTGCGGTTTTTGACCTTATCTTATTTGTTTTGGAAAAATCAAGCAATACAGCAGTCCGCTCCACTAACAAATCAATACCGGTAGGTCTGACATAGCAAAATGGCAAATTGCAATATAGAACAAAACAAGGACAATAGGTATATACCTCCCGTGGTTCCCATCCATAGTCAGAAATAATCAAAGAATCTACGAAATTCCTCAGGTAAGAAGTCTGTTTTTTCTGCCCCCTCTTGAATGAGGGCAATAACAGCAACAGGCATGTCTTCTTTTCTGATAAGAAGACCCTTCTGTATGCCGTTGAATATCTCCATATAATTCATTACTCGTGAACGTGAATAATCAACCCAGGATTTGTGCGTAATAAAGGGATGGCATCCCGCAGACAAAATGCAACTGTCATCTTGTCCTGGAAGTTCTTCATGCCACGTCGTTATGGACACAACAAGATAATCTCGGTTTTCGTCGGCATCTGTAATGACGACACGTAAGTGTCGATACTTACCATGATGAGTTTCTTCTGGCTCGCTTAGAAAAGTCTGATTTTTCCCCATTGTATTCTATTTGGCCATCAACTAAATCTCACTGGACAATTTATCAAGAAGTTCTTCTTCCTTCTTGTATACAGCAGACTCTTCCAAAATGGTTGATATTTCTTGCGGTGTCCTTCCAAGTGAGGTAAGGATGTTTTCTTCAGTAATTATTTTAGACGTATTTCCAGGATTGTGCCACTCAGGGCAATTCTCCGGGTTATGGACAAAACAAATCATTTCACGGAATGAATTATTATGAAATTTAGCTTCAATATCATCCAATACTTTTTTTTCAAAACGTGATAATTTACCCTCCGGTATTTTATCGGACAAAAGAATCAGGTCATATCCGTCACGAGAAAACCTTCCATTCCAAAAGCACTGAGACATCGCATCCGAATCCCGGTCCTTGATTAAATCGTATAATCTGCTCAACACAGGCCCATTGGGCATAGCAACATATCTATCACCGGTTATAGAATGGTTTATTGCCTTATAGGACTCCTTATCAGCCAGATAGAGAAGCTTTATTAATTTAGTGTAGTTTAATCTTCCATCATTTTTTTTGAGAACATAGCCAACTACTTGAACAATTTTCTCAATATCCATGCCATCTCCTACATACTGAAATTTACATGCATACAAGACACTTTAGAACGATATGAACTGAATCGTCTATTATAGTATGATCTTCCTTTGCTAATATAACACAACAAGAGGTTTTTGCATATACTAAAAATAATTCATATAACCAGTTATGAGTAACTCTATTGATGTGAATAGTAATATCAAACTAAAATCTCGCAGGCAGTTCTCAATTGTTTATAGAAAGAACTTCTCATTCTGTTTGTCAACAAGCTCCCTAAGAGTTTTGCTGACAGTAATCACATCACTCCTATCCACATATGATGTCCACTCCCAGGATTCACCCCACAAATATGAAAAACTATCTGGCATATATTCTTTTGATACGTCCAGTACTAACTTTTTGGGATTATCTCTATTCATAGATTCATCTCCACCAAGCAATACGCCCAAATATGACCTTTCCTTGTCATTCATTCCCTGCCATTCTATTCCTATTCCATAGCAAGGCTTGCCTTTTTCTGGAATTTCAGCATTGAAGACAAGGCCAATACATGGACCCAATTCTTCAACCACCTTGGATTGGAATTCCCTATCATCTGTACCCACAATTTTCTGGTTGCAAACATAGACCACTCTGGAAGATTCTTTTTCAGATAAAGATGCGCACATCTGTTGTCGTAAGGAACAAAAATACTTAAGCTTTGTACGAGTTTCGTTCATGCTGTGTATAGCTTGTTCAACTACCTTCATTTTATCCAAATCATATTCCAAAAATGATTCATACCAGTTTTTTTTGAGTTCTTCAGACTTGTCACTCATTTTCAGCACCCCTTGAATTGCAAGTTTATATTGCACAATGGCAGATGACACCAGTTCGTTAGTCAAGTTTTTCTTTGTGTCATCCAACCACGTAAGAATATCTTTTTTATAGGAAATAGAAGAATAATGAGCACCAAGCCCCTTAAGTTCATCCCTCGTAATTGAGTATTCTGAAGGATTTCTACCCTCAAATGTCAGATAACAAAAGAAAACATTTTCATTGCCATATTGTTTTTTAAAATATTCATAATATCGCTTCAATTGATTTTTTTGGTCAGATGCCCAAATCTTATTTTCAATGACAACAACCCGCTCATAAGAGGGTTTTCTCCTTAAGAACAAAACAAGATCAGCCCGACCCATTCCTTGCAATGACGCTTCACGTTTTGTTTCTATGATTTTGTAATTCCCAAATGCATTGTTGAATTTTTGATTAAGTAGCAATAAAAAACTTTCCCTGCTCTCGGGAATCTTCTCCAAAAACGATTGGATAATATCACTATGAAGATTTTCATAATGCTCCATACCTGTAAGAGAAAGCAATGAAATCCCTCCGTTACAAAGTTCAAAACTAGTAGCTTGTAACACTTAAAACTATTCCTTGACTACAGGATAAAGGCGCTTGAGTTTGATTCTGGCATCGCTTGTCTTGAACTGCCAGTCGATGCCTTTCTGCCTTGCGTTCCTGTCCCGGCACCAGGCTGGCACCTCCCTGGAAACCGTTGCAAGATCGGGCAATCTTCTTGTCTCGATGCATTGGGCGATCAATGCGGAAAATTCGCATTCGTCCATGTTCAGCCAACTGCCATGCTTCGGGGTATGGTGAATCTCCAGTCTGGATGCGATGCGGAAGGCCTCTTCCGGACGGAAGGTGTCGTACAGAGACCCGATCTTGTGGGTGTTGAGGTTGTCCATGACCAGGCGGATGACCTCTGCATCCGGATAGTCCTCGTCGACGAGCCGCTTGATCTGATGGGCCCAGTCTTCCTTTGTCCTGCGTTCCTTTGCATCGGCATAGCGGTACTTGCCTAGCGGTTCGTTGAACATGAAGATGCTGCAGGTCCCCTTGCGGACGTATTCAGAATCCTCCCGCAAGGGCTTCCCCTGTTCCATCGGGATGCTCTTCCTTTTGTGTGCCAGCAGCTGCAGTGGCTTCTCATCCATACATACCACCGGCCTGCGGCTGTCATATGGCTGTGCGTAGAGGTCAAGCACATCCTCCATGGCCGCCACGAAATCGCCGTTCTGCTTGGCCGGGATGGTCCAGCACTGCTTCAGGTGAGGCTTGAATCGGTTTTTTTTAATGTCCGCGAGACTGACATGGACGATATCTCATCGATATATTCCAGTTCCACCATCTTCTCGGCAAGCAACCTGACGGTCCATCGGGCATGGCCCTCGGGAACCGGACCGCAGCACAAGGCTATGAGATGGGCCTCCACCTCGCCGGTGATCTTCGTCTCCCTCGGCCCTTTCTCCCGCCGCTTGCGGTTGACCACGGCCTCGACATCCTTGCCGAGCTCATGGAATGCCTTCTTCACTGACTTTACTGTCGGGAGGCTTACCCCGACCCTTTCCGCTATCACCGGTTCCGTGTCCGGCCGCCGGGCTCCGGAAGTGTCGCATTCCAGCAGAAGCCTTGCACGTTTGACGGCCTGCACAGACCTGACCCCCCTGGAGATGAAATCCTGCAGGTATGTTCTTTGTTCCTCGGTCAATGTGATGGTTCTCTTTGTGTATCCCATGGCAGTATCCTCCTTCATTGTTCTCCAATACAAAGAATACTGCAAGTAGTATTAAAAGTCTATATTTAAGTGTTACAGACTACTAGAACTTAATTCAACCAATTTTTCCCATATCAAGTTTTCCATATTTATTGCATCAGACATTTCTCATTTCCTTATTTCTCTTAAAATGATAGTTTATTCTGTTACAAAACAAGTCGTCAACAGAACACCTCACAGGAAATTCTTTACTGTTTTTCGGCTTTTATCAGCCAGTTGCCACAATTATTAAAATTAGATCATAGCTTTCATGATAATCAAGCAATACAGCAATCTATACTGATAACAAGGTATGGACAAAAAAAGAAAAGTAGCTGTCATGGTTCTGACCTCAATGCTTATGACCGTTTCCTGCAGCGGTTGCCAAGAAGATGTGGCAGAAGCCTATGACCTGTTAAGCTACAGGGACAGCACCCCACCAGTCTTCGAAGATATGCAAGCACTGTCACCCACAAGCCTGAGACTTTGCTTCAATGAGCAACTGAAACAAGATACAGAATCAAAATTCAGACTCAACGGAACCATACATACCAACTATCGTTACCAAGGCCAGTTCCTATATATTTATACGACGATACCGATTTCTCCCGGTGCGGAAACAACCATAGAAGGTACAGTCAGTGACCTGAGTGGGAACACCACCAGATTCTCTTGCATCACCTATGGCGCCAATACAAATCCAGCCTCACTGCTTATCAACGAATTTACGACAAAAGGTACCGGAAAGTCACCTGACAGAGTAGAACTGGTTGCCACTAAATCAGGTTCCCTTGCAGGGATAACGCTTTCAGATGGTCCCGGCGCTTCCTATGATGATCGTTGCATACTACCTGACAGAAATGTCTGCGTAGGAGAATATGTAGTAATCAACTTCGGCAAAAAGATTGATGATGGTTCATTCCAATCCGACAAAGGCTTAGGCTTGGGAGGAAACAATGGTACGCTTGTCCTTGCTGAAGACCCTTCCATAGGAGCTGCAATCATGGACGCCGTAGTGTACTCAAATAAAAGTTCAGCCACCTGCCAAGGATTTGGTTCAACGGAAATACTTACACGGGCCAGTACATTGGCAAAACTCGGAGCATGGCAATGGCAGGAACCATTGTGCCAAGCCGCCATAGACAGCTCAACCTCTACAGCTACACGAAGCATCAACAGAAAGAGGAATTCCTATGGAGCGCCCCAAGATACTGACAGCAGCAATGATTGGTACATTACCATCACGGGTGGAAAAACCTTCGGCAATATCAACAACACTGCGACATACGAAACGGAATGATATAATAAAACGAGGCATCCAGACATACAGCCGGGATACCTCAAAAGCAAATGATACCGGAGGGGTATATAAGAAGCTTTTTCCTTTACCTCAGAAATCCATTGGTGGCTCACCTCCTTCGGGACAGGCTAGGGAATCCACAGGTAACGATTCCTTTTTCCCTGTACCTTTTGTCCGAAACTCAAGATGCTGGCAGCGGATAAAATGTTTCCTCGCAGTATTGCCATCCTTTGTCTGCCATATGTCGAGCCTCAGTTCTCCCACAGCCCGTATGGCATCTCCCTTTGAAAGATATCGCTGGCAATTTTCGGCGGTACCATTCCATACCTGAATATCAACATAGGTAGCTTCCCGCATCTCTTCACCATTTTTTCCTCTGAAAGAACGGTTTATGGCAATCGGCAGGATACACACCTTGTTTTCCGTACCGACAGCTTTCATTTCGGGATCACGGGTCAGGCGTCCTTCCACCAAGCAGGAATTCAAATCATTGTACATGGTTTTCTCCTTATAAAGCAGCATGGCAAAAGAACCAAAACTTTTTTGATTTTCCTGCTGCTTTATAACCTACTAATAGGTTTCTTTGCTATTTATGTTGATTTTTTCGTTGTGCATCAGGTTTTTCTTTGCTAAAATTGTCGTAATTAGGAGAAATTGACATGAGTAATCTGACAGTATTGTCACTCGGAGGGTCCATCATAGCTCCGAATACCCCGGATACAGCATTCCTTAAGGAATTCAACACAGCACTCAGAGCTTACCTGAGAGAGAATAGCAGCCATAAACTTATCCTTGTCTGTGGTGGAGGTGGACCTGCAAGAATCTACCAGGAATCATATAGAGAAATAACCAGCAACGCTGAGCCAGATGCCCAGGATTGGATCGGCATACGGGCCACACATCTCAACGGCATGTTGATCCAGGCCATCTTCAGCGACTTATGCAGCAACGACCTGGTGACTGACCCTACTGCACATATCAGCTTTCAAGGACAAGTATTGGTAGCAGCAGGGTGGAAACCTGGATTTTCAACAGATACGGATGCAGTTTTCCTCGCAGAGCGCTTCGGAGGCAAATTGATCGTAAATCTTTCGAACATAGCAAAAGTCTATACTGATGATCCAAGGAAAAACCCTGATGCAACGCCATTGGACTCAATCAGCTGGGAAAATTTCCGTAAAATGGTCGGAGATGAATGGGTTCCTGGCAAAAATTGTCCGTTCGATCCCATTGCAAGTAAGACGGCCCAGAAAGAAAATATGAAAGTCATCTGTGCTGACGGCAGAAATATCAAGAACACGTTGGCAATTCTCAGAGGACAGCCCTTTGAAGGAACAACCATAGGAGATTGAACCTGCAGATGAAGGGCTGTTGCCCTTCATCTAGCAAAAGGAAACCCGGAGGAATCAAACAGTCTCATCAACCCTCTGATGCTTCAATTCAAGAAAAAGAGGATTAGGATCACAGAAGGAAACAGGGAAAGGAACATCTTTCCTGAAATCAGGAATCCATTGGATATCATCACCAAGTTCCTGGATATATCCATCTTCGATACCTGCCTCGTCTGCCATATCAAGCAGACTCGTATATTCTCCTTCACTCATAGGAGGAAAATCAGGATCATCAGGACGTGGAGCTACAAACTGCACCATAAGAGAAAGCTCTGCAACTTTCGATAGACCGGAGTCTACAAAATAGCGCAACACACGGCGAGTCTGCCGCAATGTGCCAGGGAAGACAAGATGTCTGACCAAAAGTCCTGTCGGTGTATCATACGGACCTGTTTCCTTGTATGGCTTGCAGTTTTTCATCAGGAAACCAAAGACATCCTTGATGATATCGGCATACCGGGCAAGGCCGCAGAAACGTGCGGCCACAGTATGGCTGAGCGTCTTCAAATCGATCAGATACAGGTCAACATAAGGATTGATGAGTTGCAGGCCGACCTGCGACTCATACCCACTGGTATTCCATACAATGGGAAGATGCATACCCTTTTTTCGGGCCAGATCCAATGAGGCACAGATTGAAGGGATAAAATGGGTACCGGTTACGAAATTAATATTATTGGCCCCCATACGTTGCAAGGCAAGCATCAGATCGGAAAGTTCCTCAATGGATATTTCAATGCCGACACTAGCGGCAGTACTGGAAGTTTCCCCTGAAATCTGATGGTTCTGGCAAAATGCACAATGCAAGGGGCAACCACAGAAAAAAATCATACCGGAGCCCTTGCGACCAGTAACGGGAGGTTCCTCTCCCCTATGCAAGCCACTCCAGGCTATCCGCATCGCATCACGTTCGCCGCAACGTCCGATTTGTCCTTTGAGCCTGTTGACTCCACATGCATTCGGACAGAGCATACATGCCGCATATGCAGATCCCATACCATATCCTCCATAACCTTGACTCAGATGATAACTATATTTTCCCTTTTATTGAAGCATACTGTTCCCTAAAAACGCAAAAGGGTGGTTGAATCGTATGAAAAGTGTTATTTTATGGACACGGGAAGATAGGAGCAGAAATGATTCGCAACAAAATAAGGAAAAAGGCTGAAGTACAAGCTGAACAGCGATTTATACTTGCCATAGATGGCGGAGGCATGAGAGGTATCGTGCCGGCAGTATTACTCAGCAAACTTGCAGAAAGCCTAAAGGGAAAAGGCGACACGCTACCCTTCTATGCCCATTTTGATCTCATAGCAGGAACTTCAACCGGAGGCCTGCTTGCCTTGGCTTTGGGTGCTCCATCCTCCCTGGTCAATATAAAGGCAGAAGAAGGAAACAATGTATTGATTACATATCCGACAAAACCATTGAGCTGGTGGGCAAAGCTAGCAGGTAAAAAATCCGCACAGCAAAAAGAACCCTTGGTAATAGCACGGGGATGTGATCCTGCCGCATTGGTCGACCTTTATGCTTCCAATGGTCCCAGGATATTTCCAAAACAAAACCGCAGGATATTCGGACAAGTACTTAGAGAAAAATATGACGAGCGGGATCTTGTTTCATTCCTGGATGATACCTTCCGACTTTCCATGATGGAGGATTGCCTGGTCCCGACGATGGTTACGACCTATGATGTACGCAATGGTGAACCATACTGTTTCACATCTTGGAATAACAAAGGTTACTTCATAAAGGAAGCAGCCAGGGCAACCAGTGCTGCACCGACCTACTTTGCGCCATTCGAGATAAAAGACCATGACAGCGGACAAAGAAGAAGTTTTGTCGATGGTGGTATCATTGCGAACAATCCGACTCTGGCAGCTTATGCAGAAGCAAGGAAACTCTATCCGGACTGTACATTATTCCACATTATTTCACTGTCCACGGCAACCATTGAGTTCAAGCTTGACAGCCTCGACCTCGGTGGTGGAGTCATCGGATGGATTGATCCGGCAAAAGGTGCACCGATGCAGAAAATCTATGCTGCGAGCCAAATGCAGCTTGTTGATCAAATCGCCTCCCAGCTTCCGGATGTTACCTACACAAGACTGAATCTGAACATCAGTGCAGATGACAGGATCAAAATGGATGATACTTCTTTTCAAAGCATCGACAAACTTAAGAACTATGGAATATCCATCTTCAACAACCAACAGGAAGAAATTGAGAAATACCTTAACCTTCTGACTGAACGCACAGATTTCTCTCAGGTTCGGCAGCCACAGGTAAATGCCATAGATGATGCAGAATTGCTCAGGAAAAGGAAAGAAGAATCCGACAGATTGAAGCGACTGGAGGACGAACGCAGAAAGGAAGAAGAAAAAAAACAGGAAAATGCCATACAGGAGAATGAAACGAAAACAAATATACCTGTAGCTAAGAGTATTGGAACACATACAGCCAAACCGGGACGTTTTTCATTCTCACACCTGCTACAGAACTTCAAATCCGGAAATAAGGATGCTGGCACAGCCACAGCACTTCCTCTGCCGCCGTCAGATGACAGCAAAAACAAAATAGACAGCCCACAGCAAGCAGAAGCACTGCCTTCGCCCGATTATCAGGAACTACTAAAAAGTTATGGCCTTTCCGATGATGAAGGAGAAAATTGAGCAATGGCAAGCCATCCGAAACAGATTGCCTTGGAAACGACCATGAGGAAGCTCTGTGATGAACTTGATGAATTCCTCGAAGACAATTTCGGTACAATTTATCCGATTCATCCAAACAGGATGCAACGGGGAACAACAGCAAGTCCCTCCTATGACGGTTTGTTTTCAACAGGGACAAGGTTTTCCCTAGGATATGGATCAAAAGCCGGAAGGGGATACCTCGTTGACATTGAAATCAGGACTTTGTCAACAGTGCAGGAAGAAGACAAGAAAAAGATAAGGGGTGCCGCATTTGAAAAAATAAATGACCTCATTCCCAAGTATTTTCCCCAACGTAAAATTAAAATCGTCCAAGAAAATGGCATATTCAAGCTGGTCGGCGATTTTTCACTTGGGAACGTATAGGAATAAGCAAAGCAGCAAACACAGATGCCTGCATAAAAAAGTACCCCCAGGCTTTATCTCTACCCTTGCCTTGGCAGTTCATGAAATGAATCAAATGAGCCCCAGGCCAAGCGGTACAGGGCGCTCGGCATCCTCAAGTGAAAGATACCGGTCAGCCAGATGCAAGGCATGGCTGCCATCCGGAGCATAGATTCCTGACGAGCCTCCTCCGTCGAGATTAACCATCCACTCGGCTCCCAGATTACGGCACAGCAAGACAAATTCAGATAAGGAAACTCCTGCACTAAGCTTACCAGGTTCATAGAACCGCACATTCGTTCCACTGACCCAAAGCACTGCAGGCCTGTCCTTGATGATACCGACAGCCATCCTGGCAGCCCTCCCATGTTCCCATGAAAGCGGATATACCGTAGGAGGAAAAGCCGGTCCCTTGCCGGCAAAGAACGGAGTATCAAAAGTATCATACCCCTTCCCGGCTGCTATAAGGGGTGGTCCTACCTGGATACCAAATACAGTATCTTCAAACCCATGGAACGATACATCTCCTTCAATTTTTCCTTCATCCCGCGGGTAAGAAAGGACAAAGCCTCCCAAAGGAATCATAGTATCGCCGTCGGCATGTACGCAGGCAATGCCACCGTTTTCTATGACAAGGTCGATATACCCAGGGGCCACAGGAGAACGTTCCATGGCAGGCCGACTGAAGAATCTGGCATTCTTACCATCCTTAAAGACATATCTACCGACCTGGACACTGATATCACTGAGCCTTGGATGGGAAATCCTTACCTTGCCATCAAAGCCCACCATAAGGGCAGCTCTGCCTAACAGCGGCGGCTGCAGGATTTTCCCTTGGCATTGCAGGTATCCGTACGGTGTTCCAAGTTTATCCCATTCACCGGCACAGTCCAGAGGGTCCATCAGGAAAAAGTGTGAATTCAACATGAAGAAAAATCCTTTTGCCTTGCTCAGAAGTCCCATCGTAGAAGCAACTGGCTGGTATCTGACACCTACAGCCATACCTTCCTCAACATATAGCAGGGAACGTGCAGCAAGCGTATCAAAGAACTCCTGTACACGGGCATCAGTACAATGAATTTTTTTTCGGTCAACGGTAAGTCTTCCCTGTGCATACAAGCTTCGGAACCAATAGGCAACACAAAGTTGCCGGTCAAGGATAAGGCCAGCAGGTGTCTCCACCGCAAACGGAAAATCCAGATCATCCGGAACATAGGCCAAAATGAATGTAGGAAAATGTTCACGGTCCTTCGGAATGATGTTGACTGTGTACAACCTCATCAGTTCGGCGACACAAATAGAATCTGTCTTTCCGTACACAGGTCTGAGATCCGACCAGGAAAAACCATCAACTATCTGGTAATCGGCAAACTCTCCGTTTCCAAAATTCTTACGTCCGGTATAACTTTCCATAACTCTTACCCCTTGACGCCTGAGCCCATTGCACTTTCGATGATATAACGTTGGCAGAAAACGAATAAGATAAGCAATGGGAGTATTGATATGACACTGCCGGCCAACAAGAGGTTCCATTGCGTATCATACTGGCTTTGGAAAGCTGTCAGAGCAAGTGTCACCGTCTGCAGCTTGTCCGTCGAAATATACAGCATGGGACGAAGCAAGCCATTCCATGCATTCATGAAAGCGATGATAAACAAGGTTACAGTCGGGGAAGCAGTCAAAGGAAAGTAGATCCGTGAGAACATACCGAAGGCACCGACGCCATCAATGATACCGGCATCAAATAGTGGTTGGGGAACAACCTCAAAAAACTCTTTGTACATAAAGGTACCGAAAGCCCCTGCAAGGAATGAAGGGACAATCAAAGGGAGAAAGGAATCAATCCATCCGAAACTCATCATGAGAAAATATTCAGGGATGATAGTGACCTGGACAGGAATCATCATGGTCATCAGCAAAAAACTGAAAACAAAGTTCTTGCCTCTGAATTTCATCTTGGCAAATGCAAAACCGGCCAAGGAACAGACAAGTACTTGTCCTATTGCACAGGAAAGGCTGACAAACAGACTGTTGAGGATGTACCGGCTGAACTGAAACTCCTTGAGTACCACCTGATAGTTACGGAACATATCCTTCCTGAACAACATATCCGAAAAAAGACTAGGCGTAGCAGAAAAGACATTGGAATCAGATTTGAAAGAACTGGAAACCATCCAGAGAAACGGGAAAATACTTACCAAGGCAACCAATATCAGCAAGGCATACACACCTGTCGTCTGGATTCTGTTATTTTTACGCATGTTTGCTCTCCTCAGCCTTGGGTGACCCATTTCTTCTTGATATAGAAGTTCATAAGCGTCAGCACGCCGACGAAAATCAACAGGACAAAGGCAACTGCAGAGGCATATCCATTACGATAATTGACAAATCCATTGAGATATACATCATACACAAGCGTATCCGTTGCGTTCTGGGGTCCTCCCTTGGTCATGGTGTAGATCAACTCAAAATTGTGGAATGAATCAATGATAGCTACCGTCAGGACGAAGAATGTCGTAGGAGAGAGCAACGGCAACGTAACATGAAAGAACTTCTGGAAAGGTTTTGCCCCGTCTACAGTTGCAGCCTCAAGTACCTCATGGGGCATATTCTGCAGGCCGGCAAGGAAAAGTATCATATAATATCCGGCCATCTTCCACACCTGTACGACTGAAACCGACAGCAAGGCCAAACGGGGATCGCCCAACCAGTATGGAGGAGTAATGCCCAACTTCGTCAATATAATGTTCAGGATTCCGTATTGTGGTCCAAGAATCCAGTTCCATACAATGCCTACGGCTACTGCAGAGGTAATGACAGGCAGATAGAGTGCCGCCCGGAAAAAGTTGATACCCTTGAGTTTTCTGTTGATCAGCAAGGCAAAGGCAAGACTGACGACCATGACACCTACCACATAAATCAGAGAAAACACGACCGTATTGGTCACCACCTTGAAAAAGGTAGCGCTTGCAAACGCTTCCTTATAGTTCCGTAGGCCAATGAATACAGGATTGTTCAGCAGGGACCACCGGGTAAAACCCAAATAGAAGGCCGCTCCTACAGGAATTGCACGAAACACCAGCAATCCGATGACCGTCGGAAGCAGGAACAGCCACGGAGTCAACGGGCCATGCCAGCATAATTTTCTTCTTCTCACTTTATCATCCCTTTCTTTGCAGATAGCTTCTTTTTGAAAGGAATACCATCTCTCATCGTATACACAGACGGGGGTCGTCGGATCGGCAACCCCTGTCATCCATTCACTTTACATTCCGATCAATTATAATAGCGCGCAAGCACGGAGTTAATATTCTTGTCAGCCTTGGACATGCCCTCATCAAAACTCATATCTCCATTGATGATACTATCCAAAATTGAGTTGAGACCAAGGTTTGCAGCCGCGCCATACCCTCTCCATTCAGACCAGCCCATTGTAAAGGAAGTCTTCATGGTCTGGGCAGCCTGCTGTGTCAGGATGGAAATCTCGGCAGGCTGTTTGCTTGGGTCATTGAATGTAGACGAAGTTGCCAATGGCTTGTAAGACGGAATCTTACCTGCCATGAACATATCCGCTGTCTGCCCCTGTCCTGCAATATATTTCAACAGTTTCCAAGCTGCATCAGGATGCTTGGCATTAGGTGCAATCGCATAGTAATCAGGCCAACCATAGACAATGCCCTTCTGCCCATGAGGGCCGACAGGAACTGTCGTAATACCCCAGCGCATCGAGGGATCTGCTACATTGCGATTGTTGTCAATGAACCAAGAACCATCAACCCACATGGCAGCCAGTCCTTTCGGGAAAATATCCTGGTTACGGACATCACTCATTTCCTTCTGTGTCGGTGCTACATGGTACTTGAGTGTCAAATCCGTAAGGAATTTCAAGGTTTCCATTGCATTGGCATCTGGAGCAAAACGCATCTTGGAACGATCAATCAGGTTTCCACCGTCAGCATAGACCCAAGGTTCGACCTGAGCATACCGACCGTATCTCCAGAAACCCCATTGGTCGATTTTTCCATCGCCATCCTTGTCGATAGTCAGCTTCTTGGCAGCATTGAGAAAATCATCCCACGTCCAATCAGCAGTAGGATATGAAAGTCCGGCGGCATCAAACATACCTTTATTATAGAAAAGTACCGTCGTTACCAGGGCAAAAGGCATGGCAACATAACGGTCACCACCGCTGATGGTCTTGCCGGCATCAATGAGAGACTTATAGAAATCATTGATATCGGGGTCATTGTTGATATAGGAATCAAGATTAAGCATGAGGTTGGACTTTCTCCATTCCTCGATATATCCGGAACTCATCGTAAAGACATCCGGAAGCTTTTTCTGATTTGCCAATATTCGAATTTTCGTCCAATATTCAGAAGTACTTGCAGTGGCAAGGTTTACCTTTATACCAGGATTCTTGGCTTCAAACTGTTTGATCAAGGCCTCGTTTTTTTCCTTGAGGGAAGGATCCCATGACCACCATTCCAGAGTGACAGGGGTCGAAGTGTCAGAGGAAACAGGCTTGGTTTCCTTTGTTCCATTTGCAAAAACTGAAGCTGCCAAGCAGATGAATACCAGCAGACTGGCTACTGTCTTTTTCATGTAATCTCCTATTGAGTGGGATTCTATCTTATAGGCTTTTTTGCTGTCAAACCGCAAGACGTTAAAAAAATATTAAATTTTTGATATACCATAGAAAATCTATTAGGTAAGTGAAAAGAAAATAGACCACTTTTGATCATCTGTTATATTCATCTTTTTTTATCTATATGTTGAAAACATCAAGATTACATGGAACTATACCATACCATAAAGCGACGTTGAGATTTCCAAAACAGAGTATACAGCCGATAATCCAGCTATCCTTTGAGACTATCGCAAAAAGGAATTATGGGTGAGATACTGCAACAATGTATCAAATGCAAAGCTGAAGGATTTGTCAGCCTCTGACATAAACTTACCAAAAGACTTGGGACGGTGTCCTTCATAATCATCGCTGGCAACACGGTAGACATAAAGAGACACACCTAGTTTCAGGCAGGCAAAAGCCACAGCATAGCTTTCCATATCACACATGCCGATTCCCAAGTCTTCCAGCCAAGGATTTTCTTCACGGTACCTGCGAAGCAAGAAACGGTCGGCACAACCAAGCAGGACACCCTCGATTCTACCAGGCAAAGCCAAGTCCAACATTCCCTTTTGGCCACCTTTCCCATCCGGTACTATGCCTCTGCAAAACCCGAAAGCCTGCAAATCTATATCATATTGGATGCAACGATATCCCCAGCGCCCTTCGCCTATCCTGATTGAGGGTATGGTCGCTCCGCTCCATCCTACAAGGAATACTGCATCAGGCTTCGCTTCCTGAACAATCTGCATGGTATTGGCACATGCCTGGACCTTGCCTGTTCCGATAATCCCAGATTGCACCCCGTCCCGCTGTGAGCACCAACCTAGTTCACTTTTCGAAGCAGCCAGAACCAACACTTCATTTTGCATCATCACCTTCCTTGACGGCTTATCGACTCCTTGCAAGCCTACCAGACTGGAAAAAAGACTTCAATAGACATAGTAAGTCACAAAATGGAAATAAGTAGCTACCATTTTTGTACCTTATGACAGCATCGGGTTTCTAGAACTGAACATCAAGTGTCAACAGTAAAGAGGCATTATCTGACTCAAACAGAAATGACATACTTGAATAGCAGAAGTATCAGCAGTATCCTATGTTGCGAAAGTTGGATGCACCTATTCCAGTTTACTCCATGCAGAGAAAGGAGATCTGATAGTCCACTAGCAGGATATCAGCTACAACAACATGAAATTTATCGACAGCAGTACAAATCTTTTTATCGCAGATTCCCAAGGGGAACCCTTGGGACCGGAAATTCCGACATCAGCACAGTTACAGGAATCACTTGGAAATACTATCCTCTCAGCCTCTGGATGGAGAAAGGTCTTTGCAAGCTCAGGAAAAGAAGAAGACAAGGAACCAAGCATCTCAATCCCGGATCGATACCTCTGCTGCATGATGGCACTGAGCCTGGCCCATTATCTAGGTGCCTCCGATGACAACATGGCAATTTCAAAAGATAAAACCATACTTGTAGGCATTGACGCAAGGCCGACAGGACCTACAATCCTAGACCTGATGACCCGTACGCTTCTGTCATGTGGTTTCAAAGTACGTTCTCTTTTCATTGCTGCAGCACCTCAGATCATGGCTTACAGCGCCATGGAAAAAGCAGATGCCTTTCTCTACATCACAGCCTCACATAATCCCATAGGCCACAATGGAATTAAATTCGGTACCGACGGTGGCGTGTTTCCTGGTCCAATCACCGCACAGCTTGCAAAGGACCTTGTACAAATGGTCCACGATCCAAATACGGTAGTTTTCTGCAGAAAACTTATCCAGCAAACTGATATTTCTTCCTATGAACAGGTCTTGGCAGACATTCCCAATGAACATGAAAGAAGTTGTCTTGCCTACCGGAGCTTCGTATTGCAGACTGCTTCAATGGGAAAGGAAGAAAACAAGTTTCTGACACAGCTCAAGGAAAAACTGACCGCCTCTCCCATAGGTATTGTCGGAGAATTCAATGGCAGCGCAAGAGCTGCCTCAATCGACAAAGAATTTCTTGCTGAAATAGGAATCAAGACCTGTTTTATCAATGACATGCCACGACAGATTGTACATGGTATCGTCCCAGAAGGGATAAATCTTGAACCTTGCCGCAAGGCATTGGAAACGACCTATGCAAAGGATAAGGATTTCCTGCTCGGCTATGTCCCTGACAATGACGGAGACAGAGGCAACTTGGTCTATATCAAGGAATCAGACGGAAAAGCCTACATCCTCAAGGCACAGGAAGTCTTCGCCCTAGTGGCCTTGGCTGTTCTCAGCAAGATGCGTATGCTGCACCCGGATGCAAAACTGGCAATCGCCGTGAACGGACCTACATCAAATAGAATCGATGCCTTATGCCATACCCTCAATGTCGAAGTTGCTCGGGCAGAAGTCGGAGAAGCCAATGTCGTACAACTTGCACAGCAACTGCGGGACAAGGGTTACCTAGTCAAATTGCTGGGTGAAGGTTCAAACGGAGGCAATATTACCTTCCCTGCCAAAGTCAGGGATCCCATGAACACTCTGATGAGCCTTGTAGACCTGCTGACTGATCCGGATATTTTTGCGACATTTAGAAAATTATCAGGGTATAAAAACACAAACCTTACCATTGAAAACATATTGAACAGCCTGCCGAAATATTCAACCACTGATGCGTTCAGCAAACAGGCAAAGTTACACGTCACAAAAGATCACGGACTGCTGAAGACACGTTTTGAAGAGCTGTTCAGAGCATATTTTGAAAAACATAAGGAGATGTTCGAACAAAAATTCGGCATCACCAGTTGGGTAGAATATCAAATGGAAGGAACTGTCTGCAGGCAAGGTGTCGGTTCTACGTTCCGAACTCCCCCTTATAAAGGTGGATTGAAAATTTCTTTCTGCAATGAACTTGGAGTAGAAACGGATTTCATCTGGATGAGAGGTAGTGGTACAGAACCCATTTTCAGAATCTTGGTCGACTGTCGTGGATGTGACAGCGATCGGCATGATTTCCTATTGAACATGGAAAGGGAACTGATTACTCAGGCAGATACACAATAGTCCTGCAGAAAGGACACATCAATCTGCCAAGCAGAATGCATATGGCGTAGCACTAGGAAGAAAAGCTTTGCGTTTACATCAACCGGTGCTTACTTGCATATTCCTCAAAACTTACAATGATTGCGTCAGCAATATTGCCGGCCAGCAATCCAACCATTATTCCCCCGATTATATCTGAGGGATAATGTACATAAAGATACATTCGTGAAAACGAAATCAAAGCAGCCAAGACATATGCAGGAATCCAAAGCCTCAGATTCTTCCTTCCAGAAAGATACAACGCAGTAGCTGCTGCAAAAGAAGCTGAAGTATGTCCAGAAGGAAATGAAAAATCTGTCGGCCTGGGAATAAGAAGCTGTACAGCCCAATGTACATTGCAAGGCCTTATTCTCCCTACCAAAGGCTTGAGCAACAACGTACAGAAGGCCACAGAAAACAGCAACGCAAGAAGTAAAACATACCCCTGTTTTCTGTAGTCAGGCAGGAACAACAATATTACTGCACAAATAATCCAGATTGCTCCCCCTTTTCCAGCCAACGAAAGCAACGGCATAAGCCAATCCATGAAAGAAGATCGAAGATAGGTTTGGATACCATCAAGGAAATCAAATTCCTTGGTACTGCCTATTGAGGCAATCACAAAAAAGGACATCAAGGCCAAACAAATGACCAAAAGCAACAATTTCATAAATTCCGTGTTTCTTTTATGCCCCAGTCCCATACAGTGTTCCTTTCTTTTCCGCGTCCGGCTTACATGTCGCCAGGCATCGCTTTGTATTTTTTCCATAGCAAAGGCCCAAATATCGGTAGGCAGCATCCAGTTGACTGCTGACTGATTGAATACTATGACTGGCTGCAACGGCCTGTCCGTGGTTTACAAGTGATGGCAAACCATGGTTTAACAGCAATTCAATATGCCGTTGAAAATCCTCAATCCCATTTGCTTTGTATACATTCCTCCCATCTTTAAGCCAACCGTCATAGACTGGAATATCCCTGACAATGACATCGGTACCGCAAGCAAGCGCTTCCAAAACTACAATTCCTTCAGTTTCTTCATGGCTTAGAAATACAAAAACATCACTGCCACAATACGCATCTCTCAAGTCTTCCTGATCAACATAACCAGGGAACTGCAAATTATCAGGAGCTTCTGCAATTGCCTTTGTTATCTTCGAAGGTATGAGATAAGGTGCCGTGTAGCCAAACCAGAGGAAAGTGACCTGAGGCATGCTACGTGCAAGTTCAATAAATTCAACAATTCCTTTTCGTTCCATATAGTGTCCGACAGAAATCACGACTTTTCTGTCATTGCTGAAACCGAATTTTTTCCTGAAGCGCAGGCGGCACTCCCTATCCGGTTTGAAAAACTGCGTATCCACTCCATTGCTGACAACCTTTATTGGCTTAGTGATACCAGAATGTATAAGTAAGTCCCGAGAATAGACAGTAGGTGTAATGATGACATCAGCAAATCCATAGCAAAAGCAAATCCATTTTTGGAACAAGGGTGCAAGAATATCAGATCCTCTGAATGAATTACAAAAATCCTCCATTGTAGAATGAGCATAATAAATGATTTTTTTTCTTTTTATCCGTGCATATATAGCTACAAAAAGGGAATCCAAGAATATCGTGTTCACTTGTACAGCTTCAGCGTCAGCAAAAGCATATGCAAAAGGTATGCTGAGCCGGCTGATCATTTTTCTCTGATGAACGATAGCCTGTCCAATACCGCTCTTACCTACCAGACGCAAGCCACCTAGATATAGATATATACCCATCACTATCCTCCTTCTCAAACTATTTTCGGAAATATATGACGTGAAATCATGTAGAGTCCTAGGCTATAAGCCGCAATGGCAAAGGGTTTTCCCAAAAAAACAACGGCAGAAAACCTCTTCCATGACATTGAAGTAGTCCCAGCAAGATAACAGAGAATGTCATCAGGAGCTAGCGGCAGAAATATGGCAATGGCAAACATTTTGAAGAATCTCTCGGAATTTTCCGTCCATGAAGTATATTTGTCGATTAATCGTTTCGGAAACAAAGTCCCCATCAAAGGTTTCCCATAATTCCTGGCAATTCCAAATGCCAGCAGTGACCCTAGGCAAATGCCAACATAATTATAGAAAAAACCCTTTAAGGCACCAAAAAGAAGGACACCAGCAAGGCAACTGATGCCACCAGGAAGAATCGGGATGACAACTTGGACAATTTGGAACAGAATAAACAAAGCCATGCAGGCTTTGCCATATTTGTCCAGAAAAGCCTTAAGAGTATCCTGAGAAGTAAAGAGCCCTGCATGATACCCCCAGAAACCAATTAGCAGACAACTGAAAAAAGCAATAAGAGTCAGCCTTTTAATTGTTGATTTCATATAATAGTCTCTCTTGCCTTGGAAGTATGGGAGAAACCACGCGGAATAGCTAATTCCGACCTGTCAAACAATGGCATCAGTCCGATACCACTATAACTTTCATGCTGTAATTCTTTTTTAGGGATATTATATGAATTGTTTATATTTTCAAGGACAGTAATGACAATTGCCATACTCACGTTCAATGCCCATCGGATATCAGTTGTTGCTGATGGAAAAATCTCAAGATAAAGTTCATGTGCATTTGAAAACAACAATGGAACAGAATCACAAGAAAGTATAGGTATGGAACTCTTTTCCCCACTGATAGTAAAAAGAATAACCAAAAGAGAATCACCAAGCTTTTTTTCATAAGCCATATGTTCTTTCAGAGTCCCATGGAATGTTACATTATGAGGATAAGTGAAAGCGTCGGTTACGTAATGGATCAATCTGCCAAGGGCATAAAAAGTAAAAACAGAGGAATGCCGAAGTGTATCCATTTTCGTTGCAGTCCTTTGAATAGTTTTCCAAGAGTTGGCAAAATCATGTCCTCTGAAAGCTCTTGCATGTAATGATCCCTTCAAAAAAGTTCCAGGATTAAAATCTGGTTCCACACAGCCGAATCTGAATGCCTTACGTTCCAACTGTGACCTTTTTCCCAGTAATGATATATCTATCCAAGCTGCCAATGTTTTATGAGACATATATTTCATCTGTCTTCCGCTCCTATCATATTTACAGTGTAGAAGCAGAAGATTACATCAACTTAATGTATGCTTAAACGATTGTTAAACTAGTAGTCTGTAACACTTAAATATAGACTTTTAATACTACTTGCAGTATTCTTTGTATTGGAGAACAATGAAGGAGGATACTGCCATGGGATACACAAAGAGAACCATCACATTGACCGAGGAACAAAGAACATACCTGCAGGATTTCATCTCCAGGGGAGTCAGGCCGGTGCAGGCCGTCAAACGTGCAAGGCTTCTGCTGGAATGCGACACTTCAGGAGCCCGGCGGCCGGACACGGAACCGGTAATAGCGGAAAGGGTCGGGGTAAGCCTCCCGACAGTAAAGTCCGTGAAGAAGGCATTCCATGAGCTCGGCAAGGATGTCGAGGCCGTGGTCAACCGCAAGCGGAGGGAGAAAGGGCCGAGGGAGACGAAGATCACCGGCGAGATGGAGGCCCATCTCATAGCCTTGTGCTGCGGTCCGGTTCCCGAGGGCCATGCCCGATGGACCGTCAGGTTGCTTGCCGAGAAGATGGTGGAACTGGAATATATCGATGAGATATCGGCCATGTCAGTCTCGCGGACATTAAAAAAAACCGATTCAAGCCTCACCTGAAGCAGTGCTGGACCATCCCGGCCAAGCAGAACGGCGATTTCGTGGCGGCCATGGAGGATGTGCTTGACCTCTACGCACAGCCATATGACAGCCGCAGGCCGGTGGTATGTATGGATGAGAAGCCACTGCAGCTGCTGGCACACAAAAGGAAGAGCATCCCGATGGAACAGGGGAAGCCCTTGCGGGAGGATTCTGAATACGTCCGCAAGGGGACCTGCAGCATCTTCATGTTCAACGAACCGCTAGGCAAGTACCGCTATGCCGATGCAAAGGAACGCAGGACAAAGGAAGACTGGGCCCATCAGATCAAGCGGCTCGTCGACGAGGACTATCCGGATGCAGAGGTCATCCGCCTGGTCATGGACAACCTCAACACCCACAAGATCGGGTCACTGTACGACACCTTCCGTCCGGAAGAGGCCTTCCGCATCGCATCCAGACTGGAGATTCATCATACCCCGAAGCATGGCAGTTGGCTGAACATGGCCGAATGCGAACTTTCCGCATTGACCACCCAGTGCATCGAGACAAGGAGATTGCCCGATCTGGCAACGGTTTCCAGGGAGGTGTCAGCCTGGTGCCGGGACAGGAACGCAAGACAGAAAGGTATCGACTGGCAGTTCAAGACAAGCGATGCCAGAATCAAACTCAAGCGCCTTTATCCTGTAGTCAAGGAATAGTTTTAAGTGTTACAAGCTACTAGGACAGAAATGCATTGAATCTATATCCAGCACCTCTTACAGTCTGGATTAACTTCGGATTATTCGGATCAGCTTCAATTTTTTTTCGCAGTCTGTTGATATGCACGGCAACCGTAATATTGTCACCGTCACCATCCATTCCCCACAGCTGTTCATATAAATCTTCCCTGTTGAAGATTGTATCTGAATTTATCATGAGGAAACATAACAGCTCATACTCTTTGTTTGCAAGATCAATGGGTTTGTCTTTTACATACACACGGTGAGCTTGTGTATCAAGACGGATGCTGCCAATGCTAATCTGGGACTGTTCATGAAAAGAATTTCCACGCAACCTTTCAAACCTCGAAATATGCGCTTTGACCCGCGCCACAAGAACACTGGGAGAAAAAGGTTTTTCAATATAATCATCAGCTCCGAAACCAAATCCTCTGATTTTGTCTATATCCTCTCTACGTGCAGATACCATAAGAATCGGTGTATCAATCTTTTCCCGTAATTTTCTACAGATTGAAAAGCCATCCAGATCAGGCAACATCAAATCAAGAAGTATCAAGTCATAGTTGCCATTCAGACCTGCTCTCAAGCCAGTTTTTCCATTCTTTGCTATATCTACCACAAAGTCTGATAGTTCAAGATAATCTTTTTCGATTGCAGCTATGGCTTCATCATCTTCAATAATAAGTACTTGTTTCATAAAGTCTTCCCTTTCTTGAATCCCATCCTGATAACCAAACCGTGAGGTATCGCATTATAGGCTCGGGCACTCCCTCCCATTTTCTGGATTGCCTTTGCAACAAAAGCAAGTCCTAATCCACTGCCTGTTCCTGGGTTGTTCCTTGATCGGTCTGCCCGATAAAAGACATCAAACAGACGGGGCAAGTCAGTCTCCTTGACGCCAGGCCCGTCATCTGCAATCTCAACGATTATCTCTTGTTCTGTTTCTTGCATGCTGATATGCACATCAACTTGTCCACTCCGACAATACTTGATACTGTTCCCCAGTATATTTGACAGTATACGTCTTAGCTGATCAAAATCAAAAATTGCTACGGCAGGAACCAATTCCTCGACAATGTTTAAACCTTGTGCTGAGTAATGCTCCCTTTCCTCAGCCAAAAATCGGCTGATGATAACTGAAAGATCAGACGAAACAAGATGCAGGGGATATTCATCAAACTCCATTTGTGAAAAAGCAAGCAATTGAGATACCATATGGTCGATATCCATTGCTTTTGCCTTGATTGTCATAAGGTAGCTATGTTTCTTTTTTTCATCTGTTGCAACACCGTCAAGCAGTCCCTCTACATATGCCTGAATGGAAGTCAAGGGAGAACGCAAGTCATGGGAAATATCTGCCATAAGTTCTTTCCGGTCATTTTCATCTTGTATCAACTGTTTTTCAGAAGCTTGCAACCTCATGGCCATTTCGTTGAAAGCCCTGCAAATTGGCAAAAATTCATTTTCTTCTGTAAATTCAAGCCTGTATTCAAGATTTCCTTGACCTAATTGTTTTTCTCCTTCCGCCAGTAAATCAAGGGGATCCTTGATTTTTCTAAAAACAAATTTTGTCAGGAACCGATTGGTCAGCCTCACTGAAAAGAAAATGGTAAAAGCTAGGAAAATCAAGGCAAGGGCAACGACACTCTTTACAGAAGCATAGGATTTGTTACTCTGACTGCTGAACAACAGCAACCGATAAGGCTTGTTTCCTACAGAAAACGTATGAGAATAAAGATTTCTCTCTCCATTTGAGACCACTCCGTTATCATGGAAAAGAGATACAGCTTTGAGCAACTGCATATCTTCAGGTTTTTTTTCTCCGTAACTGAAATATTCCAAAGACCCTTCATAGATAACCAACGTCATCGAACTACGGTCAAGGATACGGCTCAACCGTGCAATTTTGCTTTTCATGTCCGCAGCAGAGCTGGAAAGCTCCTCTTCGACTAAGGTTGAAATGCCCTGGCTTGCAGAAAAAAAATCTTCACTATCCTCAAAACCAACTCCAGTACTGCGAGTAATCGTAAACCAGATACCAGCAACACAGAGACCAGCAATAAGAAAGGTAATGAGTACTGGTACGAGTATCATGTAAAGATTGGAAAGAGCCAATCGTTTCTCTATAGTCATTGCATACTTCACTCCTGTCTACAAAAAATGAACGATCCTAGTATAGCATGCAAATCAACGCAGATGTTTAACTCCCGTTAAATTGCCACATAGACAGATCGTTCCTTTCCTATTTCGTTTTGTCAGGATTGATTTTTACCAAAATTGTTTCAGAACAGCACCCTCAAGGCATTGCCATAGAACAACTTGTCCAAGACAGACATACTCAGATCAGTATGCTCATGCAGATAAGTATAGAAATCAGGCATCCCTGAAATATCCTTCGGTTCATAGGAACCGTCGATACCGTCATAGTCTGGACCTATTGCCAGGATATCCTCTCCACCGACTTGGTACAGATGAAGTATATGTTTGGCCAATCCCTGATATGTCGCCTTGGGTTCAGGTCCTTCTTCAACAAACGGAGGGAAGAAATTGATTCCTACGACTCCTCCGGTATCTGCTATACCCTTTATCTGTTCGTCAGTAAGGTTCCTCTGATGATTGCATAAACTACGGCAATTGGAATGTGAAGCAATGACTGGACGCTTTGCCCTTTCCAGCAGATCTGCAATCCCCTTGTCATTGAGATGACTGACATCAATGAGCACCTTGCAGGCTTCCAATGCCTCGGCAATCTCAAATCCCTTGTCCTTCAAGCCCATGGACATGACATTCCGATCCGTACTGGTAGGATAAGCCAAATCATTTTCAAAGTTCCAGGTAAGTGTTGAAATCCTTACGCCCCAGTCATAGAATTTTTTTACATTTGCCACATCACCTTTGTAAACAGCACCTTCTTCAATGGAAAGGATTGCACTCGTCTGCTTGCTTTCATAGCCAGCTCTGTCCGAAATAAGTGAAATAAGATCCTTGTTCTCATCGAATTCCCGCTTCTGGATCCCATGAAGCTTTTCAAGGTAGGAAAAAGCATCCGGATGTTTGTCCAGCGGGACAAAAAAGGCAAATGTAGTAAGGCTCTTGAATCCACTTAGTTTTTCAAGTGAGAGATCAAAATCATTAGACCTAAGGTTTCCACCTTCCTGCTCAATTTTAAAAATCGTATCCGAATGTAAAGTAACCAGTTGTTTCATAAAGTCGAATTCTACTCCTCATATATTAGCTTTACGACAGGGCAGGACATCAACGTCTGCGCCTTGCCGGCCTAGGATCCTTGCCCTCAAGCCCCTGCAAATCATAAATTTCATTTACCAGTCCCTGGAGAGTCAATTCACGGCGTTCCTTAGTCGCTAGTTCACACTCCCAGACAATGAATACACGATAGCCCATTTGCTGCAGTTTCTGTCGTACCTGCAAGTCTCTTCTGCGATTCCTTTCAATTTTCTTTTGCCAGAACTCCGTATTGGTTTTCGGCAAAACAAACTTCGGGCAACCTTCATGCCCGTGCCAGAAGCAACCATTGAAAAAAATAACTGTCCTATAGCGTGGCAGGACAATATCAGGACTCCCAGGCAAAGAACGGTCATTCTTCCTATAACGGAAACCATGGGCAAACAGATATTTTCTCAGGAGTACTTCACCTTTGGTATCCTTACCTCGGATGCGGCCCATCATCCATGACCGCCATGCACTCCCATTCCTATCCATGGTCAGTCCCTGAGCCCCAAGGCCGCAATAGCAGCTCCGATGGTAGGTGAATTATCAATATGGACAAAAGTCACGTATCGGTGGTGTACCTTCGTAAGGAACTGCTCAAGATAATATTCGGTATACTTTTCCAAATAGGCAGTCTTGTAGTAGGTAGTACCGTCTGCATTGATACAGACAGGATGCAGAGGGTCCATTCCTATATCTGTCTTGAGAACAGCACTGGCAAGGTTCGCCGCCGTTTGTTTACCGGCCCGTTCAATAATTGATTCAAGTATATGCCAAAGGGCAATTGCATCCTTTTCATTTCCCTCTACACAACGAACAAGCTTATAGTCATGGTTGAACGGCATCTCCAGATAATGGCTCATCTGTGTGGTATCTACATCACCTTCAGCCTCAAAGCGTTTACCGAAGGCTTCAGACAACACCTTGCATTCGACAGCCTTGCGCAAGACAAGGGAACTCATTGCTCCCAGATAGGCACCGCTGATCATTTTTTCAAAATGGTAGGCATCCGGCTCCTTGGTTCCCGCTACGAACAATTCATCTATCTTTCCTCCGGGACTGTCAAAATTTCCGGATTCCACATTGATGACCTGACGGCCGGAGGGCAGACCGCTGACCTTGGTAATCTCTTTATTGTCTTCTACATAGGCAGTATTCGTACCCGTTCCAAGGATAAAACCGACATATCCTCCATAATGGCTTCTGGAGCCCTCGGCCATGCCAGCAAGGAGCGTCGTAACTGTATCATTGACTACAGCCAGCCTCTTGTTCTGCACCGCATGGCCTCTTCTTCCCAACTCTTCCAGCAAGCGCCGACCAATCCTTGTTCCGATAACCTGAGGAGCTTTTATTTCTTTTGAGAACTTTACAGGAATACCGTCATGGTCTGCTGTAATGGTAGCAGCGTAACTGAAACAGAAACCTATATAGTCTGATTTGTCGATGATAGGTTCAACCTGATTGGCAAAGATGGAAAAGAATTCATCAGCTGTTACTTCCCGGTCACTGCCAGGCATGGTAGTTTTTCTGAAATCAGTAATCTGAGGTTCAAAATGCTCATCGAAAGTTACCAGGCATGTCCTGAGATTGGTACCCCCGGCATCAATGACAATGACCTGTTCACCAGGCACAATCTTGATTGATTCACTGACATAGGTAGGTATCATATCAAGGGAACTTTCCTTCCCCTGCAATCCTTTTTTCATTTCGTCAAGAAAGCTGTCACAAAGCACCTGCATATCAACTTTCTCAGGCAAGATGCCCCATGTATTCAGAAAATCATATGTCTTTTTGTCCATAACCTCATCCTTTCTCCTGATTCCCCGTATAACGGATATGATTTAAAATCATTGTCGAGTATAGTAAAAAAAAAACTTGTTTTCAATTGAACGAAGGAAGCCCCATCCGTCAAGTTTCCATTTTCTTTCCGTTTACTGAAAATTCCACAGGGGTAATGTCCAAGTTTCCATCTGCATCACCAGCAAGTATGAAGACTCCTTCCACATGGACTTGTACAGTTACCCGGATACCGGAGACAGTCATATCCATTGCAAGTGCCGCTTTTGGATATGTACCTGTCAGTACGCCGCTCATCATCTTCCCATATGTCATCCCTGTCTGGTACTTGATGGCACAGGTGCCATCGAGTATGGCTTCTCCTTCTTTCCAATCGTGTACGGTCAGCCTTTTCCTTATGATTGGAGCCAATGGATCTGAAGCACGGGAAAGCAATAGCTGCAAGGAATTTCCATTCTCCGAAGTATCACTGGCTTCGGGAAAATAAGCAAGAAAAGATGAAAGATCTGCATGATCAAAAATAACGGCAGAAGGTAATCCTGTAGAGGCATCCGATTCCATGCCTATGGTTGGGATTTCCCTGTCCTTTGTCGAAATGAAATTCCCACAAGCAACAAATGCAGCATCTTTGATAGCTCCCATGGCTACAAGTACATCATCCGATGTCGGATCAGAAGCAGATAATGCCATCGGCAGACTTAGCAAACCTATCGCTATAAAGGTCAATATCCTTCTGTTCATGGCAACTCCCTTCCGGTATCTTACAGGTCACCCCAGCGGGTAACAAAACAACCGGGATTATGCTATACTTTCCTCTATGAACAAGGAACACAATCGGCAAAGTTCAATCTTATGGTACGACTTGGAGACCTTCGGCCTCAAGTCCCACTATGACAGAATAGCACAGTTTGCAGCAATAAGGACAGACTTGGACCTCAACGTCATAGGCACACCGATTGTCTGGTACTGCAGACTCAGCGAAGATTACCTGCCAAGTGCCGAAGCCTGCATGGTCACAGGTATAACTCCGCAGGAAGCCAATGCGAAGGGAATGAATGAAAGTCAGTTCATCAGCAGGATCAGGGATGAATTCATGGTACCGAATACGACGGTAACCGGTTTCAACTCAATTAATTTTGATGATGAGTTCATCCGCAATGCCCTTTATCGCAATCTTTTCGACCCTTATGAGAGGGAATATGCAAATGGTTGCTCAAGATGGGATATCATCAATCTTGTCAGAGCGGCATATGACTTGAGACCGGAAGGAATCAGCTGGCCGCCAAAGACTCCGCTTGGCAGGCCGTCGTTCAAGCTTACAGAGCTTACGAAAGCCAACGGCATAGACCAGACTGGAGCCCACGATGCACTGGTCGATGTAAGGGCTACGGTTGAAGTTGCAAGACTGATCAAGCAGAAACAGCCGAAACTTTATAATTGGAGCTACCGGTTACGAGAAAAAAAGGTCATCAAGGACCTGCTTGCTCCAGACCCATTGCAAAGGAAACCCTTGCTATATACCAGCACGCATTTTCAAGAAGAAGGCAAGGAGTCCTGTACCCGGCTTATATTCCCTATTACAGCATCCTCCAGCAACAAGAACAATATCTATTGCTTTGATCTGAGCAAAGATATCTCAGCACTTGAGGAAGCAAAGGGAGAAGAGATCTTCAATGTGGACGGACTGATCAAGGTAGGCTTGAACCGTTGTGAATTTGTCAGTCCCTATGCCCATATACTTACGCCGGACATGGAAACAAAACTGCAGATCGATCGCGGCAACTGCATACGCAAGGCAAGGAAACTGTATACAAATCCTGCAATCTACCAGAAGCTGCGATATAATGAAAAAAATGAATTCGAAGTCAACAGTGACGTAGATTACCAGATCTACTGTGGTTTTTTCAGGGATCGAGACCAGCAGAAATTTGCCATGGTCAGGAATGCAGCACCGCAGGATAAAATGGAAATGCTAAAACTTGGTTTCGATGACAAACGTGCCCCTCAGTTGATCTGGAGGTATATCTGTCGTAACTGGCCGGAAACATTGACAGGAAACGACAAGGACAAATGGAAGATGTTCTGTCTTGAAAGGCTCTCAACCCCACCCAACGATATTATACCTGATCTGGAAGACTATGGCGAATTGGAAAAAATGCTGAAAGAAGGTACGATTGAAGAAGACAAGAGGCCTGTTGTCCAACAGCTGATTGCCTACAGAGATGAATTGCTGGAGAGGTTAAGGGAGAAATGAACATGGACAATCTGCCGCCAATAGGGAAAAACATCCAGAAGTTGAGAGCCAGCCGCCATTTGACATTGAACATCCTCAGTGAAAGATCCGGTGTCTCAAAGGCAATGCTCAGCCAAATTGAAAGCGATAAAGTCAATCCGACAGTAGCGACCGTCTGCAAGATTGCCAGAGGACTCAACGTCGACTTGCAGGACCTGCTGAATGATGACCTTACACCGAAGAGAGATTTTATCATGAATCCGACAATGAACTCGGGACACATGATAGAAATGGAAGAAAACGGAGTCAGAATCAGGATTCTGTCCCCATTGAACATGGTGGAAGACCTGGAAATGTATCTGATACATTTCCAGCCACATACAGTCCTTTCAAGTGATCCCCATTTTCCCGGGACACAGGAATTCCTAACGGTAATGAAAGGTACCGTTGAAGTCACTGCAGGGAATAACCATTGTACGATGAAGAAAGATGATTTCCTCATGTACCATTGTGATATAGAACATACTATTATTTGCAACAGCAATCAGGGTGCACTGGTGCATATGGTAGTCCGCTATAACAGAAACAAAGAATAAACAATCTGTTCAAACCCGAATGAATTCAATATACTACAGAAATTACAGGAATCGGAGACAAAGATACCCATGGCAGAATTGATAGATAAATTATCTGAATATACCCAGCAGCTTGCAGATCTGGATGCCAGATTGGCAGAGCCTGCTACGCTCAAGGACATGAAGCAATACAAAAAACTTATGGTTGAAAGATCCCATCTGGCACCAATTGTGGAAGAAATAACAAATATGTCCAATCTGTCTTCCCAAATCACAGAAACCGAAGAGATGCTGGAGGATGAGACAGATCCAGAGTTACTGAATATGGCAAAGGAAGAACTTGCTCAGCTGAAGGATGATTATATAAACAGCGAGAAGCATTGCAAGATGCTTCTTGTTCCTCCTGACCCCCTTGAAGGCAAGAATATAATCATGGAAATCAGAGCAGGAACAGGGGGCGACGAAGCTGCCCTTTTTGCTGCTGATTTGTTTCGCATGTATTATCACTATGCAGAGACAAAGAGTTGGAAAATCGAAATAATGAATTCCAATGCAACCGAACTAGGTGGTTATAAGGAAATCGTCTTTTCCATCAGCGGCAAGGATGTATATGGTTCCCTTCGCTGGGAAAGCGGAGTACACAGGGTCCAAAGAGTTCCGGAAACTGAAAACGGAGGTCGTATACATACTTCGGCAGTTACCGTGGCAGTTCTACCTGAAGCAGAGGAAACGGACATTGAAATCAAACAGGAAGATTTGAAAATTGATGTCATGAGGGCTGGTGGACCTGGAGGACAATGTGTCAATACGACAGACAGTGCTGTCAGGATAACGCATATCCCTACCGGCATCGTGGTCATCCAACAGGATGAGAAAAGCCAACTCAAGAACAAAAACAAGGCAATGAGAGTGCTTCGCTCACGCCTGTACGATATGGAAGAAGCCAGAAAACAAAAAGAAAGATCGGCAGAAAGGAAAAACCAAGTGGGAAGCGGAGACCGAAGCGAACGTATCCGTACCTACAACTTTCCTCAGAACCGTTTTACTGACCATAGGATCAACCTGACATTGTATAAGCTTGATTACATCATGCAGGGAAATCTGGATGAACCGATCGAAGCTCTGAAAATTGCAGCCGGCGAAGCTGCAATGAAGGATATCTGATATGGATCAGCAGGATGTAAATGTAAGAGGGCAACTTGTGTCGGCTACCCGCATGCTGGCATCCTGCAGTGATACTCCTGATCTTGATGCCCGTCTGCTTATGATGAAAGCTACGGGCTGGGATATGGTACAGCTTCTCGTCAATGACAGAGAAGTGCTTGCGGCACCTGCAAAGGAAACCTTCAGGGATCTTCTGAAAAAGAGGCTTGCCTCTGTTCCCGTAGCTTATCTACTTGGTGAAAAAGAATTCTACGGAAGGATGTTCAAGGTTTCTCCTGCAACCTTGATTCCCCGGCCTGATACTGAGACCTTGGTTGAAACTTCAATCGGATTCATCAAGAATGAACATCTTGAACGGGGTTTGGATGTGTGTACGGGTACCGGCTGTGTAGGCATTTCCTTGGAAATGGAAACCGGAATCCCGTTTACGCTTTCAGATATCAGTACAGAAGCCCTTCAGATTGCCAAGGAAAACCATCAAAGACTCATAGGTAATGATATTGATCACATACTAAAGACAGATTTGCTGGAGGGGTTGCCCACATATGACATCATAGTCTCCAATCCACCATATCTTACCAAGCTCTGGTGTAAGGAAGCGAATCAAGAAGTGCAACATGAACCGATATCAGCGTTGTTCGGCATGGGAAACGATGGACTGGATATAATCCGGCGCCTGATAGCACAGGCTCCGTCCCATCTGTCTTCAGGAGGCCGTCTGATGTTGGAATGTGACTATAGGCAGGTTTCTCTTGTTGCTGCCATGCTGGAAAAGGCAGGATTTACCGCTGTTGGCATCTGGAAAGATCTAAGTGGCAAGGACAGAGTCGTCGGAGGCAGGTTATGTACGAACAATTAATCGAAAGATTTTTGCTCAGAGCAAAGAGATACTCACCAGAAGCCCAAGAAAAGATACGCCAAGCCGTCCTATATTCTGCTCAGGAACATGAAGGCCAGAAACGCAAGAGCGGTGAACCATATATCATCCATCCTATTGCAGTAGCAGAAATCCTTATACAGCTTAATATGGACGCAGATACCGTCTGCGCAGGATTGCTTCATGATACGCTGGAAGACACAAGTGCAACCTATGACGTGCTGGAAGAGAAATTCGGTAAGACAGTTGCAGATCTCGTTGACAGTGTAACCAAGATAGAAATACTGAAGACAGACAGCAAATCTGTCCAGGAAGCTGAAACCATCAGGAAAATGTTCATTGCAATGAGCAAGGATGCAAGGGTAATCATCATCAAGCTGGCAGACAAACTGCACAACATGCGGACCGTCGAACATCTTTCTCCACAACGTGCAAAGGAATTCAGCAGGGAGACACTTGACATCTATGCTCCATTGGCCGACCGCCTTGGTATCTCATGGGTAAAGGATGAGCTTGAAGACCTGTCTTTGAAAACGATCAGCCCTGATACGTACACATATATCCAAGACTACATGCTCAGCAAAAAAAGCGAGCAGACTGCCTATCTGAAGCGAATTGAAAAATCAATAATGACCGCTTGTGCCGAAGAACATCTGGGAAATGTACTTATCTCCAGCAGGGCCAAACATGCCTATTCCGTCTACATGAAAATGAAGAAAAGGAAAAAGGATATTGAAGAAATCTATGACCTGCTGGGTGTCAGGATTCTCTGTGACAGTACTCCTGAATGTTATCAGATATTAGGTATCGTCCACAGGCTCTGGCCTCCGATAGAAGGTCGCTTCAAAGACTATATCGCCATGCCTAAGGCAAACAATTACCAGAGTCTGCATACAACGGTCATGGCTTTGGATGGTAAATTGCTGGAAATCCAAATCAGGACAAAAGCCATGCACCAGATAGCAGAATATGGTATCGCTTCCCATTGGAAATATAAAGTCGATAGCGGAAGTCAGCCTCAGCTAGGCAAAGGCCTGGATGAAAAACAATTCGGCAAATTGCTTCAACAAATGGAAAACTGGTCTGATGAAATTTCCCATAACCCGACATTTATGGATGACCTCAAGACTGAATTGCTCAAGGATACCATTTTTGTCTTCACCCCACAGGGACATCTGATCGAACTGCCATACAATGCAACGGCTTTGGATTTCGCATACAAGATTCATACGGAAGTCGGAAACCATACGGCAGGAGCAAAAGCAAACGGTTCCATAATTTCTCTAGGAGAAAGGCTGAAATCCACGCAGGTCATTGAAATACTTACAAGCCCGAATGCACATCCCCATCTTTCGTGGCTCCGCTATGCGCAGACTTCAAGTGCAAAGAAAAAAATCAAGGCATGGCTGAACAAGAATGATGCTTCAATCCTTATTGAAAAGGATATAATCGCAAAATCCCTTCCCAGCATGGATGTCCAGAACAGTTCTGCAAAACCTACGTTCGACAAAAATGAGATAATCAGAACCGTTGAAGATCAAAGCAAGATGACTTTGAAAGTCGGCGATGAGACAAACATGCTGATCCATCTTGCCCAATGCTGCCATCCGCAGCATGGAGATGCAATCGTAGGGTATGTAAGCAGGGGCAGAGGCATCATCGTCCACAAGAAGAACTGTCCAAACCTTAGGAATATGAAGGAAATAGCTGAGAGGACAGTAGAAGTTGAGTGGGATACGGCAACTGCAAAGGCCCATAGGAAATATAGGGTAACCAGTAAGGTTACCTATGATTTGTTTTCTGAAATTGAAGGTGCAATCAAGAAATACCAGGGACATCTGATCGAAGGACGTCTTTTTGACAGTGATGACGGCAAGCTTGTAGGAACTTTTACCATTGAAGTCGACCATGTCTCTGATTTCAGGTACATAACAAAAGCCCTCAAGCAACTTCCCTCAATCAACACAGTAAGTGCCATCAGCTAAAGGACTCCGATGTATTTTATTTTTCGTAACTTCACCCCCATATCCTTTGTTTACTTCGTTAGGACAAGAAAATGGTAGATAAGAATAGGTTGCTGACATGGCTATGTATTGTTGCAACACTTTTGCTCGCGGTTTCCTGCAGTACTGCTGCTGCAGTTGATCAGAAAGCAGAAGTTCCCCCTGTCGTATGTACAGGTCAAATTACTTCAATTGACAAATATGGGAACGTAACCTTGAATATCCCTACCAAGGCCATGCTTGACCAAGGCGTCTCATTCGGTGATACGCTCGAGGTCCGGTTTGACAATGGATTTCAGTTTGATGCACTTCTGCTACCCGAGTATTCAGTAAAAGATGGTGCATACATGGTCCTAGGTGGCGCAGGATCATTCCCGCTCTACCTTTCCATCAACCACGGTGACCTTGCCGACAAAGCTTCGGTCAGAATCGGCAACAGTGTCAGCATGACACTATTGCCAACAGCCATCACAAGGAAAACAGCAAATCAAACGACCTGATACCGTTTATTCCTCAATGACTCGAATTATTTCAGGGAGGAGTTGCTTCTTCCTGGAAAGAACACCAGGAAGGCTGTAGGTCTTGTCTTCTACCTTCTCATATGCCAGTTTATATTCGACGGTATCCAGACCTGTCGTCAGCAATATGCTGTTTTCCTTGATTACGTTGGTAATAAGGAAAAGAGCCCAGTCAAGGCCATTTGACTTTTTGACTTCTTCAAGTACAGCAAGATACTTCTGCCGATATTCCTCAAGGTCCCGAAGCGTCGTTACTTCACATTGCCCGATGCCAAGCCTCAGGCCTCCTTCCTTGTACATCTTGAAGTCCCCGTCGATGACCGCCCTAGGTTCTCTTTGGCTTAAAGTCAAGGAACTGGAGAACATCTGCTGACCGAAGGCAACAAGGTCATCGACTTCTCCGGCCTTGCACAGCACATCAGCAATTCTTTTATCCTCTTCTGTCGTAGTCGGACTCTTCAGGATCACTGTATCACTGACCAACCCTGAAAGCAGTATCCTGGCGCTTTGCTTGTCAATGCACACACCATGCCGCTCATAAAGCTGGGTGACCAAGGTACAGGTCGATCCCAACGGAGAACAGTAGATGGAAATCGGATTTTTCATCTTAGGAGCCCCGAAACGGTGGTGGTCTATGATACCCACGACCTCGGCTTCCTCAATGCCATTGACAGCCTGTTCAATCTCATTATGATCGACCAATATGACCTTCGTCCGCGGCTTTTCAAGGAAACACCGTCTGGTAACGAAGCCTTTCCATTCAGTGCCTTCAAATATGGGAAGACCACGTAATGTACTGCTTGTAAGAGCCGACTTTGCCTCATCAAACAACGCATTGATATCGACCGGAGCCGGACTGTTTTCAAGCAGTTCGCCTACGGGAATGCAAAGTCTGAGCAACCGTAAGGTCTCAGAAGTATCGGCATCACTGACAAATACAGCTCCTTTGAAAGCTGAGAAATCCACCAGCCGCGATATGCTGTCACTCATCTTTGTCAGAATGATCATAGGCACCTGCCGGACAATTGCCTCAAGGATAGGCTCGATACGGTCTCCTACGACAAAAATCGGCAGCAGGTCATCGCTGATGGTATCGAAATATTCCTTGAACCGGGCAAAGCTCATGGCACCGACGACAATCTGTGCCTTGATGGTTCCGGCGGTTCCTTTCTTGATGAAATGTCCCTTGAGCACCTTCGGCAGATTGTCTATGTCAATGTGATAAAAAGGCCGGGAAACGCTCACTTCCCGAAGGAAGTACCGGTTGATCTCATCAATGCTGAGCAATCCGGCAAAAACACCGTCTTTCAGGACAGGAATCACTGAAATACTATACTTCTCAAAGATTGATATCAATTCATGAAGAGGTTGCTGGTAATCAATTGTAATGGAAGAATTTGCCATCACTTTAGAAACTCTGCAACGGACATCCTTGATGAATGCAGGAGCAGGCACGCCTACCCTTTCAAACACATCCTTCGTAGCATCATTGAGATTACCACATCTGACAGGCTGGTATACATGTTGCTTGTCAAGTACATTCTGCAATTTGGCATAGGCCCATGCACTGCATACGCTGTCCATGTCAGGATTCCTATGTCCGCAGACATATATGATATTATCCAACGTTCTCTCCTTTTCTTGTGTGTATTACCTTATAGCATAGAAGTGTTGCTTGCAATAAAAAAAGATGCTGCAGGAAAAGATCCATTATCAACTTTTCATATCTCAGACAAATCAGTATGCTGGAACCATAACGCAAGAAAAGGAGTTTTTCAATGAATATTGTTATTGCAAATGATCATGGGGCAGTTGACCTGGCTGCCAGAATCGTTGACCATCTTGTCAAGAAAGGACATACGGTAAACTACCTCGGTGTAAAAACCACTGATTCAGTGGACTATCCTGACATGGCAGAACAAGCCTGCAAGGTCTTCAACGACGGAGGATATGACTTTGGTATTGTCTGCTGCGGAACAGGTATAGGGATTTCCATCAGTGCCAATAAGATCAAGGGCATCCGTTGTGCACTGCCACAGAATTGCTATGCTGCAGAAAAAGCCAAGCAGCACAATAATGCCAATTTCCTTGCCTTCGGCGGCAGGATAGACTATCAGGAAGATCCTTTGGATATGATTGATGCATTCATGGCTGCAAGTTTTGAGGGGGGACGTCACCTACGCAGAGTCAACAAGATCATGGCACTTGAAGGAAAATAAGCAATTGCCATGACAATACGACAAGCAATTCCTGGGAAAAGCCAGAAGTTGCTTTTTTTTTGCAGCCAGACAATCAGAACAGAAAGTTGCTGCAATTGTTCATCTGAAAAACAGAAACACTGGCTATATCGGTAGTTGCGTTGAGTATTATGGCAACGTATACTGGAAATATCTCTACCGTTTCCAAGGAGGAAAGAACCATGCTGGCTGACTACAAAATCAAGGAATCAGAATTCAGTGAAGAAGAATTGAAGGCCCTGGGAGAAAAAGTTGCAGTGCTTCAGCAGAAAGTAAAGGAACAGCAGTTGCCTGTGATGATTCTGTTCGATGGTTGGGGAGCAAGCGGCAAGGGTGTGGCTATAAGTGACCTCATCAACAACCTTGACCCACGAGGGTTCAAGGTATTTACAAACAGAAAACCGACTGCAGAAGAAATGCGTTATCCCGTGATGAGGAAATTTTGGCTTCAGGCTCCTCCAAAGGGAAAAATGGCAATATTTGACCGTAGCTGGTACAGGGAAGTATCAAACGCAATCTTTGAAAGGGAAGATGCAAAGAAGCATATAGAAGAGCGTTTCGAAGAAATCCTTGATTTTGAAAACCAAATGATTGCAGATGGCTATCTCATCATCAAGATATTCCTTGACATCAGTGCAAAAAAGCAGAAAGACAGATTCAAGAAACTGGAAGCTGAAGAATCTACAGCCTGGAGAATCACCGAAGAAGATTGGAAACAAAACAACCACTATGAGACATACAGCAAGATATTTTCCCAGATGATTGAAAAAACTGACATGCCGAGAGCTGAATGGTATGTCATCGAAGCAGGGAAAAGAAAACAAGTACGCTATGAAGTCCTGAAACTTGTAGCCGGCAAACTAGAAGCTGCCCTTGCGGAAAAAGAAAAGGGAATTGATATCGCTGCCATCACGCCTCCCTTGCTTAAACCGACCAGGCCGGCACCGATACAAAAGCTCAAGGATATCGATCCGAACAAGAAGCTTGACAAGGATTACAAGAAAGAACTCAATGAACTTTCTCAGCAGCTGTTTCTTCTCCATAATGAACTTTACCAGAAAAAAATCCCAATGGTCATCGGTTTTGAGGGCTGGGATGCTGCAGGAAAAGGTGGTGCCATCAGACGTCTGACCCATGCACTTGATCCAAGAGGATATGAGGTAATTCCCATCGCTTCTCCTACACCGACGGAAAAGAGCCATCAGCACCTATGGAGATTCTATGAACATCTGCCAAAGAACGGCCATATTACCGTATTTGACCGTACATGGTATGGAAGAGTCCTCGTTGAACGAATCGAAGGATTCTGCAGCCAGGCAGAATGGGAAAGAGCCTATGAAGAAATCAACAGGTTTGAAAAGCTCTTGACAGACAGTGACACTATCGTTGTCAAATTCTGGCTTCAGATTGATAAGGATGAACAGCTGAGACGCTTCAATGTGCGACAGAACACACCGGAGAAGCAGTATAAGATTACAGATGAAGACTGGCGCAATAGAAAGAAATGGGATATCTATGAAAAATGTGTCAACCAGATGCTGCAGAAGACCAATACGAAACAGGCACCATGGGTCATCGTCGAAGCGAACAACAAACAATATGCCAGGATCAAAGTATTGAAGACCGTCATATCCCATATCAAGCAACGGCTCAAAGAAAAGGACTAGGAATCCTATCATGCATGATTTGACATAGCCGTATGGTACTGTTATCATTCCAGCCAACTATGTCAAAGGAAAAAGCACTGCAGACTCTCCAAGCCTTTGGTTTGGCAGGAAAAAGTATATTTTTTGCAACTTCCACTGCTACTGTCCAGTTGGCAGCCGAAGCGTTATCGGTTACTCCAGGACAAATAGCTAAGACAATGGCCTTCTATGGGGATAAAGAAGGAAAATCATTACTCATACTCTTGGCAGGAGACATCAATGTCAACAGCGGGAAGTTCAAACGCAGGTTCGGCTTCAAGCCGAAAATGGTAAAATCAGAAGACCTTGAATCTTATACAGGACACATGGCAGGCGGAGTCTGTCCTTTTGGTAATCCGGAAGGTACAAAGGTCTATCTTGATATATCCCTGAAAAAATATACGATGGTATATCCCGCCGTCGGCACAGACAACTCAGCCATTCCGCTGTCTCTGGATGAATTGGGAAAAGCCAGCGGAAGTCTTGGTTGGGTTGATATAGGGAAAGAACCTACTGCGGTTTTGTAAGCACAAACGGGTGTGGCAGCAAATCCCTGAAATCATAGACTTCATGGGCTCCCTTGCCTGTCTCGACAAAAGTAGTGTCACATAGATGTATTTTGGTATCATGCCGGCAGAATTCACAGAGCATCTGCAGACAGATTGCACACGGAGGTGCCGGCGGATTATCTTGGCTGACAACTACCAAATGCGAGATTCCAGATGCACCTTCCTCACTTATCATCTTCATAAGTGCACCTCTTTCCGCACAGATTGTTGCTCCGTAACTACCGTTCTCAACATTGCAGCCACCGTATATCCTGTTCGTCTTGCTACTTATGATAGCAGCCCCTACTTTAAAATGTGAGTATGCAGCATATGCATTGTCCCTAGTGGTATAGGCCACTTTGATTGCTGCCCCAACAAGTTTGTCGGAACCGCCAAGGACTTCGTTTGCCACTGCGCCGAATACCTTTTTTTCTCCACCCTTGCTCCTCAGTTCCACCAATGCATCATTGAAACTCTCAAGGTCGGTAAAAGGAGGGAATCCGGTGTAATCATCCAGAATGAAATCAGCACCGGCCCCAGACAAGTCAATGGACTTGAACGAACTGGTAATAGCCATGACGGTGGCTCCGGCACGTTTGCCAGCTTCTACCCCTTTGGTGCTGTCCTCGATGACCAGACATTCTTCGAGAGGGAACCCCAAGCCCAAGCCGGCAAGCTGATAGATATCAGGAGCAGGTTTTGTACGCTTGACCTTGTCTCCGGTTACAATAAAGTCAAAATCATCCTCTGTATATCCCAAGGTAGCTAGATTCATCTGCAGTTTTATCCGGGGAGCACTTGTTGCCACTGCAAATTTCAAACCCGCACCACGGGCAGCAGTTATAAACTGCTTGACACCCCCTATGGGATTGGCCCTTGAAGCTACTTCACAATAAAACTCATACAACCTTTTCTTGACTGCAGCAAAGTCAACATCCTTGCCGCATAGGCCGGCGATACCATTGATAAACAGGCGGTCACCTACCCCGATATACGTAGAATACACAGCAGGATCCATATCTATGCCAAATTCTTTGAATACTGACACAGCCACATCTTTCATCAGGGGTTCACTGTCCACCAACACACCGTCAACATCAAATAAAATTGCCTTGATCACCTATCACTCCTTTCGCGGAAAAAATACCCAATGCAACTTAAGTTGCATCGGGTTCAATCTTTTATCGCAGGCAAACACTGTCAGTCAATTCCAGCGCTTGCCCTTTTCCATCAGGGCCTTTTGCCTGATGAACCGACCATCACCAGGAAGTCCAAGATACATACCCTCACTCATGACAAGTCGCCCACGCAGATATGTCGTCTTGACTCTACCAGTGACATTTGTTCCCTCATATGCAGTATAGCCTGCAGCAGAATGAACCGTCTTACTATTCAATTGCCAACTTTCATCCGGATCAAACAATACGATATCCGCATCCGTCCCTACTCGAAGGCTCCCCTTCGTCGGCCAGAGACCAAAAGCCTTGGCAGGTCCAGTAGAAAGCAAATTGACAATCTGCGATAGACCGAATGCACCATGGTCAAAGGCAAATGTATGAATCAGCGGCAACATTTCTTCTGTACCCGGGATACCAGGGAAAATCGTCCTGCAGTCATGGCTTTCCAACTTTTGTGCCCTTGTAAAGGAACAATGATCCGTTGCTACGACCTGAATCTCTCCATTGATCAAGGCTTCCTGCAGCGCAAGATTATCCTCCTTGTCCCTAAGCGGAGGTGTCATTACATACAACGGGCCATCTTTCCCTTCCAGTTTGCTTCTATCAAGGAAAAGGTAATGCGGTGTCGTCTCTACAATCATATCCAAGCCCTGGGAGCGAAGGGACCTTACCATTTCCAGGCCTTTCTTTGACGAAAGATGCACGACATAGAGACTCATGCCGACATCCAGGGCAATCTCTCCCACCGTCTTGATTCCAGCAGCTTCGACTTCACTGGGCCTCAGGTCCGCATGGGCACTGGGAGCATAACCTCCCTTCCAGTCCTTGCCGATGCTTTCAATGAGAGCATCATCCTCACAGTGGACCGTAACCATCATGCCAAGTTTCTTGCAATCTTCAAACAGCTTGTGCAGTTCTTCCGGATTATCAATCAGATAGCCGACATTCTTATAAGTCGTGAAAATCTTGATAGTCCTTACGCCCATTTTCTTGAGATCAGCCAACTCATTCTCAATGCCCGGCCGATAGGAATAGACACCCTGATGCAGGGAAAAGTCTATTGCCATTTCCTTTCTCATAGCAGAAATACGTGATTTGCAACAGGCAGAAAGATTTCCCTGCTTGTCATCATCTGCAAAATCCACGACAGTCGTGACTCCCCCGAACGCCGCAAGCTTGCTACCTTCACGAAATGAATCGGCAGTAACCGTTCCGCGGCTGACCAGATGATAATGGGTATGGGCATCGATCAGGCCAGGCAATATACAAAGACCATCGGCATGGACAATCTCAGTGCCTTGAGGAAGAGAGGTTTCATCTATTTTGTTTGCAATATGCACGATCTTGGAACCTTCCACCAAGATATCTGCATGTCGGGTCCACTCAGTGTCAACAAGCAGACCGCCTTGAATCAATAAAGTACTACTCATAGGTATATCATACAGCGAATCAGCATAATTGGAAAGACAAATTGCATCTGCAGAATAGAAAACGGCTATTGCACACAGACAATAGCCGTTGCTTTACATCAGAAAAACCATTAGCTCAGTTATTTTCCGTCAAAGGAAAGTGTTTCTCGAGAAAAGCAAGATCAAGGGAAGGATACAGAAGGAATCTTCCAAGCAGATCAAGGATATTATTCTTTGCCTCTTCGATTATCTGCTTATCACAGGTAGCCCGCGACTTTGAAATCTGTCCGGCTCTTTTTCCTTTTGTAATGGTTGCAGGTTTGCTATGGGAGAGCACGGAAGCAATCACATCCGCAATTTCTTTCATCTCAGGTGCTCCCATGCCAAGCGTAGTGACTGCAGGAGTTCCGATCCGAAGGCCACTGGTATACCAAGGACCATTGGGATCAAAAGGAAGGGCATTGCGATTGAGTGTCACCCCGCAGAGCCTCAGGATCTGTTCAGCCTGCCTACCATTCAATCCGAACTTACGCACATCAAGAAGCATGAGATGGTTGTCTGTGCCATCGGTAAGAATGGGAATACCATCATCAATGCAAGCCTGTGCCAGCGATTTCGCATTCTCTACAATTTTTTGGGCATATGTACGGAAAGCAGGAGAAAGAGCCTCAGTCAATGCTATGCACTTGGCAGCCATGACATGCGGCAAGGGACCACCGATGACAAGAGGACATCCTTTGTCCACGGATTCTGCGAATTCCTGCTTGCACAGTACCATGCCACCACGAGGTCCACGAAGCGTCTTATGTGTCGTCGTTGTGACGACATCAGCCCAAGCAACCGGTTCAAAATCACCTGTAAACACCTTTCCTGCCACAAGACCGGCAAAATGGGCCATATCAACCATAAATACAGCTCCGACACTATGGGCAATTTCACTCAATTTCCTGAAATTTACCTTCCTCGGATAAGCAGAATAACCTGCCAAAAGAATAAGCGGTTTTATTTCCTTGGCCATCTGTTCAATTTCATCATAATCCAACAGATTCGTTTCCTTGTTTACCTTATAGCTGTAAGCATCAAACATCTGTGCTGAAACATTCTGGCGATAACCATGGGTAAGGTGACCTCCGCTGTAATAATCCATTCCAAGCAGCCTTTGGTTTCCACAGGCCTTACGGACACTGTCCCATTGTTCCCGGGTCATTTCAGAAGGATTACTTATGCCGATTTCTTCAAATTTCGGCATCTGTACCTTATGGTTCAGGATTGCCCAATAGGCACACAGATTGGCATCGGCACCACTATGGGGCTGTACATAGGCATGGTCAGCACCGAAAAGCTCACAGGCAGCACGACAGGCCTCTGCTTCAATAGCGTCTACGTTGTCACATCCTGCATAGAAACGGTGGTAAGGATAGCCCTCGCTGTATTTGTCAGTCAGCAGGTTACCCATGGCAAGCTGTACAGGCAATGAAGAAAAATTCTCGCTTGCAATCAGCTTCAGGTAAGTCCTCTGATCCGCCAGTTCATGTACAATCCTTCCCGCTACCAAAGGGGAAACTTCACTTATCTTTTCCAAGGAAGCAACGTAAGCTACCATGCCTGCATCGAGCTTCTTGCCTTCCTTTTCAGATAGATATTCCGTCAAAATCCTGTTGTCTGCCATTCTTTTCCTCCTGCTGGTTTTCCTTTGTCGTACAAAGGAAAACTACTCCCTCTCAAACGGACGTCGTGTGTATTTTCATGACAAACTACAGTATTGTCAATGCAAGCGGGAAAGCAATGTCCCAAAGTATTCAAGCAGTGCAACAAAAAACAGCAGACCTCTCATCTTCAAACTTCATATTGCCTGGTTTGCAACAGCAAAAAGTGAACAAATTTGCTTTATATCAAATTTGTTCTTGCCAATCAGTTAGTTTCACCCTATCATGCCTGATGAATAAATAAATTGAAAAGGATCATCATGAGCAATCAGAGAGAAACATTAGGCAGCAGGCTAGGATTTATCCTGCTGTCGGCAGGTTGTGCTATCGGCTTGGGAAATGTCTGGAGATTTCCCTACATAGTTGGAAAATATGGCGGAGCTACATTTGTAGTCATTTATCTGGCCTTCCTGCTCTTGCTGGGAACTCCGATCATGGTAATGGAATTTGCAATAGGAAGGGCTAGCAAGCAGAATATCGGCATAGCACTGAGAACGCTGGAACCAAAAGGAACAAAATGGCATCTGTACGGACCGATTGCAATCATCGGAAATTATTTTCTCATGATGTTCTATACTACCATAACAGGCTGGCTTTTTGCCTATGTCTACCATACTGCAGCCGGACATCTGTCAAATCTCTCAGCCAATCAGACAGGTGCATATTTTACGGCCATCACAGCTTCTCCCGGCCCACAGATCTTTTGGATGAGCATAGCCGTCATACTTGGCTTTACCATAGTTTCATTGGGACTTCAGCGGGGAGTTGAAAAAATTACAAAATTAATGATGAGTGCTCTGATCGTACTGATGGCCCTGCTTGCCATCAATTCATGCCTGCTGAAAGGTGGCGCAGAAGGACTCAGATTCTATCTCAGACCAACACTCGCTCCTCTGCGCAACAATGGCTTCGGTACGGTAATCTTTGCTGCTATGGGTCAGGCTTTCTTCACTTTGAGCCTTGGTATCGGTTCAATGGAAATATTCGGTTCGTACATAGGAAAGGACCATACACTTACAGGGGAAAGCCTAAGGGTCATCGCCTTGGATACATTGGTTGCAATTGTCAGCGGGTTGATTATCTTTCCCGCATGCTCGGCCTTTGGCATCAACCCAGGCTCAGGACCCTCTCTCCTGTTTGTCACATTGCCGAATGTATTCAACCAAATGAACGGTGGCAGGTTCTGGGGAACTTTGTTTTTCATTTTCATGAGCTTTGCAGCACTTTCCACGTTGATTGCCGTCTTCGAGAATATAATCAGCTATTGGATCGATGTCAGAAAAGCAAGCAGAAAAAAAGCCTGTTTTTTCAATGCATTGGCTTTGATAAGTCTCTCTCTCCCCTGCGTATTCGGCTTCAACATCTGGTCAGGATTCAAGCCGTTCGGCCCTGGCACCAACATACTCGACCTTGAGGATTTCTTTGTTTCGACGACATTGCTGCCTTTGGGATCATTGATCTTCCTTCTTTTCTGCTGCAGCGGAAAATTCGGATGGGGATTCAATAAATTCGTTACGGAAGCAGACGAAGGAAAAGGCATAAAATTTCCCAAGGGCACAAGATTCTACCTCACCTATTTTCTGCCGATAATTATCCTGGTCATTTTCCTACAGGGTTATTTCACCACATTTGCATGAAGGTAGCCTTCTGCCAAGAAAGCTTCAACCGTGGCAGTACAAGGACAAGGGGCAAGGCAATCCCAATTGACACTACTCTTGCTCCGGCCTATACTTCTGAAAGCGAAAACATTATTCGGATGGAGGGCTATGTGGCCAAAGAAGAAGCAATAGAAGTAGAAGGGCTAGTACGTGAAGCACTTCCCAACACCATGTTCCGCGTTGAATTGCAGAACAATCACGTTATCCTTGCACATCTGTCAGGCAAGATGCGCAAACATTACATCAGAATCGTACCGGGCGACACTGTCCGTGTTGCACTCTCCCCTTACGACTTGACAAAAGGTCGTATCATCTACAGGGAGCATTGAACTGCCTGCTATAGAAGTACCTTCGGCATAGCTCTTTCGGCTATGCCTTATTTTGCCTTAAGGATTACCCAAATGGCTCCACTGCCACCATAGCGTTCTTTTGGTGTATAGGCTTCTCTTACCAAGCCGCTCAACCTTATTTCTGAAAGGACAATTTCCCTAAGTACGCTTTTACCTGTATCATTATGCAGGCCTTTACCTGTGATGATGCTGATTTTCCTAAGCCCTGAAGCTTTGCTGCGGGCAAGGAATTCATGCGTCTTCAGACCTGCGATATCAGCAGTTTCCCCATGGAGGTCAAGCTCTGCCTGAGGCATAAGCATACGTAGCTCTCGAATTGAAGACTCTTTTTCAATTTTTCCATCACTTATCTGTTCAGCCTTTTCCTGACAGGCATCTTCATGTTTGTCCTTTGTCCATAGTCTGTAGATATCGCTGAAATCCTGACCTACAGAAACATTTTTGTCCTCCTGCTGATGTTTCTTTCCCTGATAGTCACTGAGTATCTGTCCGAATGGTTTGCTTGGTGTATATACCTGGCTTTTTACTTTTTTCTTTTCTGACAATTCAGGTAAAACTGTTTTATCATCCGGCTTACGCACGGAAATCCGAGCACCACCGGCACTCCAAGTCACAGTCTCTCCCTCTGTAGTCAAAAGAGGTTCCTCTTTTTTCCCTTGGGGAACAGCAATATGAGCAGCTTTTTCATTTTTCATGGGAGCGCTCACATAACCTTCCTTTCGAGGTGTTCCATCTGTTTCATCATAAGTCTGTACAGCTGCTTTTCCCTCTCCTTCAAATTCAGAGAGAATCTCACCGAAATTCTTGGTAGGAACATAGGTACTGGCTTTTTGCTTGGCCTTACCTTGTCTTTCAGCAGATACAGCTGATACGGTTCCCGGTTGGGGAACCTTTCCTGTTTTTTCCCATGCAGAGAGAATTGATCCAAAATCCTGCGTACCGACAACTTCAGATGACTTGACCTTGGCATCCTTCCCTCTCGAACGATGACGAATATTTTTCAATTCCCGGCCATTTTCCCAACTGTCAAATATATCTGCAAATGTAATATCAGAAGCAAATGTTTCTACGACCTGCTCCGATTTTTTCTTCTGCTGAGGCTTGACATCATGTACTTCTGTTTTTTTCTTCTGCTTATTCTGAAAGCTATTTTGAGTTTTATCCAATGCTGAAAAAGGACGAAATGTATCAGTATCGTCCGTCAAGATGGAAAGGCGGCCGTTTCCAGCCGTCTTACCTATACTTGCATCAGCCCGTTTGTTTTTCTGTTTCTTTGACATCAGACCTCCTGGGCATCAAGAATCTCAGATACCAATGGCTCAATGATCTGAAGTACCTTTGCCTCACTTGCCCCTTGGACCTTGAGCGTACAGATAGCATTGGAAGGATCAGTACCCATAAAAGTCCCCAAGGTAATGATGTTGATGTTTTCCTTTGCCAAAGCTGCAGAAATACGTGCAATGGTTCCGATCTTATCTTCGACAAGAAATGATATCCTGATTCCATAATGACGGGCACCGAACAATTCAAGCAATATCTTGAACATATCACTCTTTGTAATGATACCGATAAGTTTTCCATTTTCTATGACAGGCAGACAGGAAAGATCCTGGTCTACCATCATCTTGGCAGCTTCTTCGACAGTAACATCCTTGGTAATGGTTACCACATCCTTAGTCATCAGCTTTCCTACGGTCAACCGGCTGAGCAAGTATGCCATTTCATGAATAGACAAGGAACTGGCAGGAGAAGGGGTAGCATACAGGATATCTTTTTCAGAAATAATGCCTATCAGGTGTTTTTCCTCGTCCAAGACAGGAAGCCTATGTACCTTTTCATGTTTCATAAGAGCTGAAGCATCGGCAATGGACATATCAGGAGTTGCTGTTACGGGATTGCGGGTCATTCTACGTTCTATGATCATAAGCACACCTCTTCATTTTTCGTCTAGCTATGCCAATGATAACATTAATTCGGAAAAAACAAAACAGATTTTGCAACAATCAGCAATGTTGCCAGCCAAATCACAGGAAATATCTACATTGCAAGGCTGATACACAGGCCCAGCAGCCCTCCTAGCACAGATATGAACCAATTTCCTTCATCTGTTTCATTTATAGCTCTCCGATTACTTCCTTGATATCAGGAAGGCCAGTCCATTGTACAAAGGAAAGCACAGCTGAAGATTGCCTTTCCTCCTCCATCACGTGCTGGGCTACGGAAGCTTCCTGTATGCTTGTTACTGCAGTTTCCCTGACGTTGTCCAGTTCTTCTGATATCAACTGCACAGCAGGCATCCTACACCATTGTAAAAAAGAAATCGGGCCAGAAAAACCTTTCTGTAGGGAGGCATCATCACCTTTACCTTCCATACAAAGGTCAGTAGAAGTCAGCGAATCATCATTTTCGTCTGGAATAAAGGTACTGTCATCCCTTTCCTTTTCTTCGATTTCTTTTTTTTCAATTTCGACAGACTCTGTAGGTAAAACCGCTTTCTCTATCTTTTTTGGTTCTTCAGCTCTAGCCGGTTCTGTTGCCCTTTCCGATAAAGGTGGAAGTATTTCACAAAGAGGAATAGGCCTGGGTCTGTTCCCTTTCACCGACTTGCCATTGGATTGCAACTTCTCCATTTTCACAAGAAGGCAAATCGCTCTTCAAGGAAAAACGCCGTTCTTCACCTGGCTGAAAGGCAAATATCCAGTACACAGCATATGGAACAGACTGTCCTTCCCTGATCACCATCCTTGCAATATCTACGATGTCACTGCTTTTGTTGGTCAATATGACAACCGGATTTACAGCAGGACTGTCAATGTCAATCGTAAAGGCAAGTTTCTTGCTGTCAGGCGTTTTTGAAACCGATTCTGTATTTGAATGAAATGAAAAGTGAGACATGGTACAACCCTCCCACTCAAAGCGGCAAACGCTGTTGGACATTGTACTGGACCAAGGCTTCATGCTGTTGGACAGTCCAATCAGTTCCAAAAATCTGCAACTGCATAGTCCCTGCAACATCTTTCATAAACGAAAAAGCTTTTTCCAACCCAGGTTTTTTTGAGAGCGCAGGAGGAAAGACAGCCCTATAGACAATCAGATTTTCCTCTTCTGCAGTCATGAATACCCCTATTGCGTTGTTTGCCGACGGGACAAACAAAGCCTCGGCATTCAGCCGTGCAACAGATGTCAGCACGTCTTTCGTACAAGGGAAAAACAGCCGACAGTCCAAGCTTTCGCCACCGGAAGCTTCTGGATTCAATTTCATTTCCAAAAGAGAAGTATCATCTCCGAAAGGAAATTCTACCGAAAGCTTGTCTTTTTTCCAAGCGGCATGGACAACAGGAAAAACCGTACCCAGTTTCTTAGGCATTTTCCTAAGCAATCCCTGTTTCCACAGATAGGCTTGATAAATCGAATGAAGAAGAAAATTCCTATACACGACTTCTGTTCCAGGACACATCTGTAACATCTGGGAATCATAAGCCGGTGCTGAAGCATGGCAATGTTCGATCAAGGTCTGTATACCTTCACCGCATCCGGCAATCTGAAGGGCTGCAGCATAGACAACATGCATCAGTATCATGTCCTCCGGTACTTCGGATGCCACAAATCTCGTTGCTGCAAGGACTCTTTCCCTTCCACCGTAGACAAAACTGAAGAAAACGGCTTTTTTATTCAGGGTATCCAATACTGCCAAATTTTCCTTGGTGACTGAGAAACCAACGGCAAAATCAGTCTGCACATATATCTGCAGGAGTGCAGTATCCGAATCAGCAGAGAATTCTTTCACCACAAGCTTCTGGGCAACACCGTTCACCAGCCAAAAGAAGCCATCTTCCAACGCTACAAAAGCCTCAGTACCTACACCAAAGAAGGAAGACATCTTCTCCCGTAACCGCGATATTGCTTCGTCCATACCCGTCTCCTTCATTCTGACAAATGTTACATATCAGCTATATCATACCACAAAATACTTTCTATGAAAAACATAAAGGCAATGGATCATCGAAAATCCAAAAGAAAAACAAAAACCCCTATCCGACAGGACAGGGGAAATACATCCAGATACGACAACAATAGTCATCAGCCACCCAGATATGCCTGCTGGACCGTTTTGTTATCAAGCAGTTCCTGGGAAGGTCCTTCAAGGACTATCCTTCCGTTTTCCATGACATAACCGCTTGTTGACGCCTTGAGTGCAATCTTAGCATTCTGTTCGACCAAGAATATCGTGACCTTTTCTGTCTCGTTGATATACCTTATCTTTTCAAATATATCCTGGATGATAAGAGGAGCAAGTCCAAGTCCTGGTTCATCAAGCAGGAGCAACCGAGGAGAACTCATCATTGCCCTCGCTATTGCCATCATCTGCTGTTCACCCCCGCTCAAGGACTGGGTCTTCTGTTTGCGACGTTCGCCAAGGATTGGGAAAAAGTCAAACATTTCTTCCTTTTTCTCACGTATCTGCTTGTCATCACGGATCAGGAAAGCTCCCATATCAAGGTTTTCCTCAACTGTCATTTCCGTAAATACCCGACGCCCTTCAGGAACCAAAGATATACCCTTGCCTGCAATAAGTTCAGTAGGCAAGCTGGTTTTCCTATGCTGGGAACAGATGACCTGTCCATCATAGGTTATAGTACCGTCCCCTAATGGTTCCAAGCCGACGATTGCTTTCAGCAATGTGGATTTACCTGCCCCATTGGCTCCTATAAGTGAAACTATATCACCTTTTGCAACATGCATGGAAACACTGGAGAGAGCTTTGATATTGCCATATGAGACACCGATACCTTCAATAGTCAAAAGATCACTCATCACTCCTCCTTTCCCAGATAAGCCTCAATGACTTTCGGGTCATTCTTGATATCAACAGGAGTTCCCTGGGCTATTTTCTGTCCATAATTCAGCACGGTTATATTGTCACAGATATTCATGACCAATCGCATATCATGTTCAATCAACACGACGGTAATACCCATATCCCGAATTCTTCTGATAGTTTCCATCAGATGCTCAGTTTCCTGAGGATTCATACCCGCAGCAGGTTCATCCAAAAAGATAATCTGGGGCTCACTGGCCATAGCCCTGGCAATTTCAAGTTCCCGTTGATGCCCATACGGCAGATTCTTAGCCAATTCGTCCGCTATTGTTTCCATGCCGAAGAACTTCAAATAACGCATTGCAGTCTCAACCATCTGGTCCTGCTCTTTTTCCAAACGGAAATAGCTTCTGAAAATATTCATAAGACGTCCGGTATGAGGGTCTGTTCCTGTTCTGAAATGCCTCCCGACCAAAACATTCTCCAAAACGGTCATGTCCTTGAACAATCGGATATTCTGGAATGTACGAGCTATACCAAGCCTGCAGATCTTATGTGCAGGCAGGCCGGTAATGTCTTTTCCGTTAAAAAAAACTGTTCCCGAAGTCGGTACATCCAATCCAGTCATATTATTGAAAAGTGTTGTCTTGCCAGCTCCGTTGGGTCCAATCAAACCGGTAATCAGTCCCTTGCGTGCAACAAAATCGACTTCATTGACCGCAACTACTCCTCCGAAAGCTTTGGTGAGACATTTGGTTTCAAGCAAATCCATCAATCAGCCTCCTGTACAGAATCCTTGCGCACACTGCCGATCTTTGATACATCTCGGCCAAGCAGTCCTTGGGGACGCCATATCATCATGATCACCAGAATCAATCCAAACATAACCTGCTTGAACTGCGGTGGGATAACTGAAGACAGACCAGTAAGCTGCGGAAAATAACTTATGAACTGGATGATAAAGGCACCTATGATGGAAGCCTTGAAATTTCCCATTCCTCCGAGAACCACCATGCACAAGACCATGATGGAAACCATGAACGTATAGGAACCAGGGGAAACCGACAAGGAAAAGGCTGCCTGCAGGCTTCCTGCGATTCCCGCTACGGAAGCACCTATTGCAAATGCCCACACAGAGTATTTCGTTACATTGATACCGGCAGACCTGGCTGCAATCTCATCTTCCTGGATAGCTTCAAGAGCACGTCCCATACGTGACCGGCCAAGCCGCTCAAAAAGAAAGTAAGCAACCGCAACCATGATGATAACCATGATAAGGAATGCTATCTTATGATAAGGATTGATAGTGAAACCGAAGATTTTCGGCATAGGAATCCGTTGGATGCCCATGGGGCCTCCAGTCAACTTATCCCAGTTGTTCAATACGTTCCTGACTATTTCCCCAAATCCCAAAGTGGCAATTGCAAGGTAATCGCCTTTCAGCCTGAGTGTAGGCAATCCTATCAAAATACCAAAAACTGCCGCTAAAAGCGCAGCAGCAGGCAAGGTCGCCCAGAATGACCACCCAAGCTGGGTAGTAAGGATAGCTGTCGTATAAGCACCGATGGCATAAAATCCAGCCTGGCAGAGACTGAGCATACCGCCATATCCGGTGATAAGGTTCTGCCCCATTGCCATAAGTGAATATATACCACTGTAAATGATAATCAACAGAAAGAAATTCAGCATCAGACTTTCTCCCTTGTAGCTTTGCCAAGCAAACCTTCCGGTTTGACCAGCAGTACAATGATGAGGATTACAAAGGAAATGGTATCCTTCATAGCCTCCGGAATACCGAAGACAGCGACACCGAAGGTTTCCAGCACGCCCAGAAGAATACCACCGAGCATTGCACCTCCGATATTTCCGATTCCTCCGACAACAGCAGCGACAAAGGCCTTGAGACCAAGCATCATGCCCATGGAGGGATAGCATTTGTAGTCAAGGGCTATCAGCATACCGCCACAGGCAGCCAATGCAGAACCAATGGCAAAGGTCATGCCGATGACTTTGTCGACATTGATACCCATCAGACGTGCGGTATCCTGGTCAAGGCTTGTCGCTCGCATTGCCTTACCGCTCCGGCTGTTGTCTACAAAAAGTTTCAGACAGATCATCACAGTCAGGGACATGACAAGAATCATGATCTGGTGGGGAGTAATGACTACCCCTTTGATGTTATACGGTGCATTGTTGAACGGATAATCCAACTTTCTGCTTTGGGTACCCCACAGCCAAGCAGCACTGTTCGAAAGGATGAAGGAAACACCGATTGCAGAAAGCAAGGGAGCAAGCCGGGAAGCACGTCTCAAAGGTCGATAGGCGACCTTTTCCACAATCATGCCAAGAATCCCCGTTGCAACCATCGATACAATCATAGCAAGAAGAAAAGCTATGAAAGTCCATGCACCAAGCGGAGCATTTCCCCTAAGGAAAGTAAAAGTAAAAAGACCTATATAGGCCCCTACCATCATGATATCACCATGGGCGAAATTGATGAATTTCAGAATACCATACACCATAGTATACCCGAGGGCAATCAGGGCATAGATACCGCCCAAAGTCAGTCCATTCATCAAATGTTGGAAAAACTCAGACAAAGAAACCACTATGGGACTCCTTATTATCATCCTGTATCAGGAAAAATGTCATTAGCCGTTTATACGGCACGGCTAAGCCTGAAGAAATGCATCGGGGACCGGCTTTAGCCGGCCCCCTACCGGAAAAGCCAAGTTATTCACTGACTTTTACGAGCTTTCCGTCCTGTACTGAGTAAGCTCCCAAATATTCGGGAGTCGTACCATTGACCTTGTAGATACCTTGGTAGGCAACCAAATCACCGTTCGATGCAAAGTTGACGGTACCAGAAACACCAAGGAAATCCTTGGTAGCAGCAACACCATCGCGCAGGGCGATGCGTTTTTTTGCAAGCGAATCCTTAGCAAAAGAAGCATCAGCAACACAATCCTTAAGAGCTTCCATCATGATATTTGCCGCATCATAGGCATTGGTGGCAAATGAATCAGGCTTTACATTGTATTTTGCATTGTATTCTTCGACAAATTTGGTATAGGCATCGCTGGCCTCGACCTTTGCAGGTCCGACATAGATGACGCCATCAGTAAAGTTACCGGCAAGGTTATATATCTCAGGATTTGAGAAGCCGTCGCAGGAAAGGAAAGGAGCTGTGATGCCAAGCTGTGAGGCCTGTTCAAGGATCTGGGCCATTTCTACAGTATAGTCCGGAATATAGATGGCATCAGGATTCTTTGCCTTGATCTTCGTCAGCTGGGTCTTGAAATCCTTATCGCCCACCTGACAGGATTCAGCAGCAATGATTTCTCCACCAAGTTTTTCGAATGTGGCACTCATGCTTTTGTAAAGCCCCTGCGAGTAATCATTCTTGGCATACAGTACGGCCAGTTTCTTATATCCGAGATAATCATGGAAATAGTAACCGGCAACTTCTCCCTGCAAGCCATCGGAAACTACCGTACGGAAGATATAGTCACCGATCTTGGTAATATCTGCATGCGTAGCACTGGGAGTAATAAGCACAATCTGTTCATTCTGGCAACGTTCACCGACTGCAAAAGTAGAACCAGTAAATACAGGTCCAAGCAAACCAAGTATCTTATCGGAAGAACTGAGTTTCTCAATTGCAGAAAGGGCTTTCTCATTATTTCCTTCACTGTCTTCAGCGATAATTTCAACCGGAACACCATTGATGCCACCGGCTGCATTGAATTTTTCAGCAGCAAGCTGTACAGCGTTGTTGCACAGCACACCATAGTTTGCATAGTCACCGGTAAGAGGACCGATAAAACCTAATTTATAACTGGAAACCTGCTCACTGTTGCCATTGGCAAAAAGTGCCATGGCTGAAACAGCAGCAACCGCCATCAAGGATAAGATTTTTTTCATCATTATTTCGGCAGAGAAACTTATCTAAGACAAGCAGACTGCCTTCCTCCTGTGAAAGTAATCAGGGATTCTCCGAAACCCTAAAGATGCGATTCTACGAATCCGATACAACCCAAAAAAGGCTCCCACTGTATCATAAATCCGTGAAAAAACGTATGATAACAGAACAACTTCGGTTCAGTCTGTCTATTTATACAATATCTCGTATTAATATTCAATTATTTTCCAATTTTTTTGAATGTATGGCAAAACAGTGATACACAATGCTTTAGTTACTAGTCATTTTTACCTTAATTTGTATCTTTTAAGGTAATTTTGGTTACTTGTTACATCAAAAATGTTACAGAATTTACTTTATAAGTATTGTTATCCAGAGAACAATTATCTGACAATATGTTTCAATTTGAATCAATATCGAACAGAAAATCTTTTCCAAAACAATATCTAACACAAATATATAAAGAAAAAAATAATTTACATTGAAAAATAGCTCCGCTTACCCAAGGGTCTGATAAAATATCTGAATCTATAGCTATGGTTTCCTGTTTCAGTAACCATGGAATTACAGATTAGCAACAGAATCCGACTGAGAAAAATATCGAAATTTTTCATTATTATATAGGAAAGGCCCGCACCTTCCCGCAATTTGTAAAAAGACTTAGGTTGTGGACCGTTTCACAAGCCAGACAGGCATGACGGTCTTGATCGGTACTGTTTCACCCTGAATTTTTCCGATGAGGATTTCTACAGCCTGTCTACACATCTGGTCAATAGGCTGGTGGACAGTCGTCAAGGTAGGATAGGTCAGCTGTGCAATCTCCACGTCATCAAAACCAACCAATTTCAGTTGTTGGGGAACCTGTTTACCATACTTCAGACAGTATTGCAATACCTGGGCAGCAATTACATCGCTTGTTGCGAAGATACCGTCAAGTTCAGGATGTTCCCTGAACATCTGGGCAATCAAGTCATGGTATTCCAAGTCATTGAACTGTTCCTCTTCAGTCTGATATAGCAAAGGTTCAATACCTCTTTCCATACAGCTATCAATAAAAGCCCGGGTCCTGTCATCTGCAGGTAAATTCACATGCTTGCTTCCGCTGATAATTGCTACATGAAGGCATCCTTTTGAAAGGAGTTCCTCCGTAGCCATTTTCCCTCCTTGGTAATTGTCACAAAGTATTGCGGGAATCTTATCTGAAACAGCCCGTTCCAAAGTCACCACAGGAAGCGTACCCAGATGCTTGTCAATGCCACCGGTCCTTGTGCAAAGAATCATACCTGAAACTTTGTTGGATTTCAGCATTTCAATATATTCCTGTTCTTTATGCACATCATGGAGAGAATTACATACCATAAGCTTGTAATGCTGTGCAGAAGCATATTTTTCAAAGTAATTCAGGCAAGCAGAAAAAAACGGATGTAGCAAAGCTGGAACAATTACCCCGATGATATGGGTATTTTTCTGTACCAAAGCCCTTGCTATGGCATTAGGTTGGTAATCCAATTCCTTCATCACCTGATAGACTTTCTGCCGGGTCTTGTCACTGATATATCCCCGGTTGTTCAACACTCGAGAAACAGTGGTAACGGTAATTCCTGCATGCTCCGCAACATCTTTGATTGTAGCCAAAACAGTCTGCTCCTTTTTATCAATTGCCAAAAGTGCTGATCTTCTTACAAAAAGGCATAATCATTTTTTAAAACACCATTCAAATCCATGATTTGGTACATATGCCCAATATAAAAGAAAGAAAAAAACTATAGGATTATCATTGACAGCAAAGTTGTTCCCCTTCTCTAAAAATATGGATCGTATCCTGAACTTCTGCAAGTATCCTCTTGCTTTCAATCAAGAAAATTTCATGTAGCCATACATTTTCCGATTATCGGAAACAAAATCCTCCCTTCATTAATGCGACATTAAGCTTACCTAGCAAAAAGAAAAATGATAACAGAAAATATGTATAGCTTTTAATATCAAACGTTTAACATATTTTTCCCCAAAAACAAGGCATGTTTTCTTTTGTACATCTCACTCTAATATTCTATTTCATAGGTCAAATTCTTGAAATCAGCTGTCAATGAAATGCAATCATTGCCATTCTTCCACATCAATTTCAATTGTGAGGGAGAAATAATCTCCTGAGAGAATTCCCCATCAAACGCAGGATGTTCATTCCTCAGTTCCATCAATGAAATCAATTTCTGTACTACAGGGCAATGTACTTGATCTGCAACTTCTTCATTGGAATAAGCATGCCTGTTAATGTTTCTTCCTTCTTTTGTCTCCTCCAAGAGACGTAGATCATTTTTTCCTGCAAGCATACCGACATAATACACTTGCGGAGTTCCTGGAGCAAAAAACTGGACAGCACGGGCAAGCAGATACGACTGGTCGTCATTACCAAGAGCAGAATAATAGGTACAGTTGATCTGGTAGATATCCAAGTTGTTGTAAGCCTCAGTGTTATATACACGTTTTACATTTGCACCATAAGAAAAAAGATGGTTCTTCGTTGCTTCAATTTCCTCATCGGAAAGCAATCCATATACATCTACGACACCGATTCCATCATGGGTATCAAGCGTTGTGTACTGGTTCCTTGGGCAAATGGAAAACCAATGATACAAATTGGCAGCCTGACCAAAATAAATGGCATGCAGCAACAGCATCGGAAGTGCAAAATCATATACAGCATAGCCTTTCTGAGCTATTTTCAATTGCATGGAATAGTGTTCATGTACCTCTGGCATTATCGTAGCACCATATGGCAAAACTATCTGCCTGCACATCTCAAGCAATTGCCAGATTTCAGGCTCAATGAAAAAACAAGAAGTATCAGCTTTCTTGATTGCATAGGCAAAGGCATCAAGCCTCATTATCCTTACCCCATGGGAAGCCAGGCGTATCAGATTTTCCTTTAGGAATTCCTTACCTGTTTCAGTTTCCAAATTCAAATCTATCTGTTCATCGCTGAACGTACACCACACATTCCGGCTACTCCCATCCTGCAGTGTTACTTGCCGATATGGCGCTTTCGGTTTCCTCTTGTAAATCTTTGCAATCTGGGCAGAAGTAGGTGTTTTTCCCCAAATATGATCGAAATCAATGAACAGATCGTTATAAGGAGAGGCATCTCCTTTCTGGATAAAATCCATAAAATATCGGCTTTTTGCTGAAATATGATTGATCATGTAATCAGCCATAAGCAGATAGTCGGCAGATAATTCTTCAACATCCTTCCAGTCTCCGAATTGTGCATCGACTTCCGTATAGGTTGTCGGAGCAAACCCATGGTCACCGGAAGAAGGGAAAAAGGGAAGAATATGGACTCCCCCAACAGCCTTTCTGAAATATGTATTCAGATTCCTATGCAGGTCCTGGATATTATTCCCCAGTGAATCAGCATATGTTATTAAAATAATCCTATTTTTATCCATGCCTCAAGATTTCCTTCCGAACCAGTATATGTTCCATATTTCATTATGTCAAACGTTTGTTATAATTTACCTGTAGAAACAGTAGCTATAAGCCAATACAGGACAAACCATCAAATTCTAAAATATCCAAAATCATTTTTCAGTGAAAAAACTACATATATTTTTTACATTATCCAGTTGCATTGAATACCGGAGGATGCTATAAGGAGAGTGTCGCGTTCCCGCATGGGAATGTCTGATTACACACAAGGAGGCCCTCAATGGACAACCCTAACGGTAGTAGAAGCCAGAATCAGGATCACCACTCGTGTGCAAGGATATGTACCGTCTGATGCAATGATTCGGCTTCACCTTTTCAAACCAACAAAATTTTGAGGTGTAGCCATGCAAGATTACAAATTTGACAAAGAAGCTTTGCTCGGGCTTGTCAAAGCCGGAAAGTATGCAGAGCTAAGAGAAAAACTTACTCATCTGAACGAAGTCGATGTCGCAGATTTCATGGAAGAACTCCAGACTCCGCAGGCAATGATTGTCTACGGCTTGCTTGAAAAGGAAGTCGCTGCAGACGTATTCGCAAATCTGCCAGTCAAGAGCCAACAGGCTTTGATTACGTCTTTGGATGACCATCAGCTTTCAGCTATCATAGGAGAACTGTCAGTCGATGATGCAGTAGATATGATCGATGAATTGCCTGCCAATATCGTAAGACGTATCCTACAACACGCATCACCGGAAACACGGATGCTCATCAACAGGTACCTACACTATCCTGAGGATAGCGTAGGTTCAATCATGACCAGCGAGTTCGTCGACCTTAAGAAAGAGTTGACGGTGCAAGAAGCAATTGAACGAATCAGGGCAATAGGCAAAGACAAGGAAACCATTTACACGTGTTATGTTACGGACAGCAAGCATCGGCTGGAAGGAATTGCAACCATCAAGGACCTCCTTTTCTCTTCCAATGAAACACTTGTCGCAGATATCATGGAAAAGGATGTCATCAGCATCCATACTACCGATGACCAGGAACTTGCAGCCCAGCTGTTCAACAAATACAATTTTCTCAGCCTTCCCGTAGTCGATACTGAGAATAGGCTGGTCGGTATCGTCACCGTTGATGATGCAGTGGATGTCATGGAAGATGAAGCTACCGAAGATATGGAAAAGATGGCAGCCCTTGCTCCTTCTGAACGTCCATACCTCAGCACAGGAGTCATGGAACATGCCCGGCATAGAATCGTATGGTTGCTCGCACTTATGGTCAACGGCATGATCACCGGTTCTATTCTCGGCCGGTTTGAAGATGCGTTCGTTGCATTGCCCATACTCGTAACATTTATCCCCATGCTTACAGACACCGGAGGCAATGCCGGCAGCCAATCCAGTACGCTGATCATCCGCGGACTGGCAACCCAAGAGCTGGAACCAAAAGATTGGTTGGCAATCGTATGGAAAGAACTGAGAGTAAGCATCGTCGTAGGACTGATTCTTTCTTCTGTAAATTTTCTACGGATTATTCTCACCTACAAATCAGTAAATATCTTGGTAGCTCTGACAGTTTCCTTTGCCATGGTCTGTACGGTGATGCTTGCAAAGCTCATAGGTTGCATGCTTCCTCTCATTGCACAGAAAATCCACACGGACCCGGCCATCATGGCTGCGCCACTTATTACGACAATCGTCGATGCCATGAGCCTCATCATTTATTTTTCCATAGCAAAGACATTACTGCATATATAGTGGACATTGGCAGAAGTATATGTAGCCCAAGTGTTATTGCAACAACGATGACAAACAACAGGAACTTTTCCTAGTCGAACATATATACTCCTCTTGTCCTCAATGATATGACTGGGAATTCCTTACAAAGGAATTCCCAGCCTCCTACGGCAAATGATGCCACTTATTCAACCATAAATGAAATAGCAAACCAAAGGAATGCAAAGGACATACAATCCAGGATGTATTTCCCTGAATTTACCAGTAGCCACTTTGATCAGCACATGGGCAAGAATACCTGATGCAATACCGACAGCAATATTTGCTGTATAAGCTCCGAAAATAATCATGATGAAAGGACCAAATGCATTGGAGAAATCAGAGAAATCAATCTGAGAGAATCCACTGATCATCAGGAATCCGACAAAGATAAGTGCAGGTCCCGTAGCAGCATCAGGAATAATAACGAACAGAGGAGCAGCAAAAATCGTGACAAGGAACAACAATCCGGTAACCAAGGCTGTCAATCCGGTACGGCCCCCAGCTTCGACTCCTGAAGAAGATTCAACATAAGTCGTAATCGTCGTACAGCCGGTCATAGCACCTACGCAGGTACCGATGGCATCGACAAGAAACGGTTTCTGAATATCAGGAAGATCCCCGTTCTCATTCAGCATCCCTGCTTTTCCAGCAACACCAAGCACGGTTCCCAACGTCGAAAAGAAATCTCCGAAAAACGCTATGAAAACCCACACGGCTGTCCCTGCGGTAAAGAAATTCTTCCAATCAAAATTGAAACAGACATTACTCAGATCTGCAGCACTGGGAATTGCAAACGGATGTTCCGGCAAAACGGTAATGCCAAGTGGAATACCGGCAATAGTAACCACTAAAATTCCCAGAAGGATGGCACCCTTGACCTTATAGGCAGTCAGAATGGAAATGACGGCAAGGCCACCTATGGCCAACAAGACCTTGGGGTCAGAAAAATTACCCATGGAAATACCATTGGTAAAATTGGCGATACCAGTATCCTTGAAACCCAAATAGGCAATAAAAAACCCGATGGATGCTGAAATTGCCACTTTGATATTCCTTGGTATCATCCGGACTATCAGGTCTCTGATACCAAATACAGTCAAAAGGACAAATATGATACCTGAAACGAGCGTAATGGACATAATCGTCCCAAATGACATATCTCCGGACTGGAGCAAGGCTCCCAACAGAAAATTCGAGCCCATACCTGTAGAAAGTGCAAAGGGCAAATTGGCATACAATGCCATAAACAATGTAATAAGCCCGCTTATCAATGCACACATAATGAGAATTGCAGATTTACTGATGATAAATCCATTGACATCGACAAGTGAACTTGCCGGGCCGAACCCTACGATGGCGCTTGGCTGTACTGCCAAAACATACGCCATAGTCATGAAAGTCGTCAGCCCAGCAATGACCTCCGTCCTTACATCCGTGTTATGCTTCTTCAACTCAAAGAAATCCGTTTTCATACCCATCCTCCGAAACTTAAAAAATTAGCAAAACTGAGAAATAATTCTCTGTGACAAACCATCCACAAGCCCTTTGTCAGTAATGACAGCACCAGGAACAGCAGCAAGCGAGATTATGGCAGCTGCAAGCAAGGAAAGTTTCTTGTTGCATATTGCATCAAGTGCTTGCTGTTCCTTTTCTATCAACAAAGCAATTTCCCTGCATGGTTTGAAAGACATCAAGCCTGCTACAGGCAAAGGTAAAAGAGCTATATTATGATTTGCATCGACGACACAAATGCCACCTCCACATTTTTCAAGTTCTTTTGCGGCGACATAGGCACATTCAGGATCCCGGTACACAACAGTCAGATTATGGCAATCATGGGAAATCGTACTGGCAAACGCACCTTCCGTAATACCAAAATCCCGAAAAACAGCAATGGTTTTGCCACCGGTTCCATACCGGTTTATGACAGAGACAAACTGGAAATCAGGATAATCAGAAATATTCACACATCTGTCTTTCAAAGGAAGGACTGTTTCCTCAAACTGACGTATGCCATTTCGTTCTCCCCTGGCTACTATCAGCAAAGAAACAAAATCATCATTGCATTTTTCCTCTGGCACCCTAAGAAGGAAATCCTGGGATGACTGTATCTGGGGAATATTGACAGTATTAGGAAAAGCCTGCCCCGTTGCCTGTACATCGGAACCTAGGTATACTCCATTCTTTGCAGCCAGCTTGCCAGAAACAAATACGGCAAACGGCATATTGCCATCCAATTGTCTTACCAACTGCATATCTGCTATATAACCAGGCGCAATTGCTCCCAAATCATTGAATTGGTATTCCCTTGCAGCATTGAGCGTAGCGAACTTGATTACTTCCTTTGGGTCCATCCCTGCCTGAATTGCTTTTCTGACTACCCTGTTGACATGTCCGCTTGTCAGCAAGTCCTTTGCATGGACATCATCAGTACAGATGGAAACAAAATCATTCCAACTGTCATGCTTCAGGCCCCCTATCAGATCCGTCAAGTCATCTACCAAAGAACTGGCTCTAAGATTCACATGCATGCCGTTACGAAGTTTCTCACTGACTTCTGCTGCACTCCGGCTTTCATGATCGCTTACAGGGCCGCCCTGTAAATATGCAGCCAATTCCCGACCTGACACACCAGGTGCATGTCCCTGTAGGAATACGCCGCGCTTGATACCTTCATCTATAATGGCATGCATACGAGAACTGTCATTGCAGACACCTACGAAATCCATCAGTTCCGCAATTCCTATTATGCCATCCGTATCCAGTAATTCTGCAATTTCATCAGCACCAAAACAAGCACCGGAACTCTCCAAATCAGGCACAGAAGGAACACAGGAAGGAGCCAGGATATATTGGCGAAGCAGAGATTTTTTTGCATTTTCCAACATGAATCTTACGCCTTCTTTACCCATGACATTCCCGATTTCATGTGGATCTGTACAGACTGTAGTTGTTCCCCAGGGAACGATGGCCCTGCTTAAATTTTCAGGAATCATCATTGTGCTTTCCACATGCATGTGGGTATCGATGAATCCTGGGATAAGGTAACAACCTTCTCCATCAAAAAAGACATCAGAAGGCATGCCGTTTTTCACAGGAGTTTCCCTGACACAAACGACAATCCCGTCCAATACATCAACTTCTGCAGGATAAATTTCTCCCGTAAACACATTGAAAAATTTAATATTACCGATTGTAAGATCACATTTTTCCTTTCCTAGCGCAGCTTTGATAAGTCGAGTTCGATTCTTTTTGTATATCTGTCTCATCTTTTTTCCCTTTTTCTGAAACAAAAAATTAAAAAGCACGAAAATATGTATATAAATACACATCTTCGTGCTTTTATGTAAAAGTGTACCCAAAGATTTTCATTCATGTCAATGTTAAACAGATTTTCAACAAAAATAGACATCTTTAGACTATCTCATTGTTCAAAAATCATATAATTATCAAAATTAATAGCTAGCCTTACAACCTCTGTTTTGAGACCGACAACGAATTCCCTTCGAGAGCCATATCTGTTAATAAAACTGACGAAATCATATAATGATCAAACGCAAGGACGCTACGAAAGAAATCGGCAAGAAATATATGGTACTTGAGAGAGAGAGCAAAAGCAGGTGTCGACACGATACTGTTTGCCTGTACAGACCTCCCGGTAATTCCGGCAAACTACAGAACCATCAATATCATCGGCTCTTTAAAGGAATTGGCAAAGGCCCTTGTTGAAGAATTCCTGGAGCTTTAGGCCTGTTGAAAGAAAAACGGACACAAGTCATACTGGATAAAAGATAAATGGACGAATTGAACGATTCTACCATAAGGGAAAATAAACTTCCCTTTCGTTTTTGAACCTCTATGCCAGCCGCATTTCCTCCCTTCGGGACAAGGAAAAACTCAGACAGGAATATCGTAAGCAAAGGAGATTGCCATGCAAGAAAAGCCAGTCAACCATAAAACGATGTTGGAAAGGATGCATGTCACCTTGAACGCTTTCAGCCCGATCCCTGATGAACAATGGCGGAAACTTCTACCTAAGTTGCATTTTCTAAGTGTAACGAAAGATACTTATTTCATCCGAGCCGGAGATATACCAGATAAGCTGGCATTCATAGCAAAAGGTTTTTTCCGAGTATTTTATCTTTCTGAAACCGGATCTGAAACAAACCTGGTATTCCGCGATGAAGGTAAGCTCCTTTCTGCTTACAGTTCCTTTCTGACTCATACCAAAGCCAAGTATTTCTTCCAAGCCATGGAAACAAGTACACTGATTTACATCAGCCTTGATGATTACATCAACCTATCGACGGAACATGTTTGCTGGATGGTTATTACAGCCAAATATTCTCAGTTGCTTTTTATTGAAAAGGAAAATAGAGAAACCGAGTTACTTTCAGAAGATGCTTTTACCAGATATCTGCATTTTATGAAAAGGTCTCCTGACCTTGTGAATAGGATACCTCAGTTTCATCTTGCCTCCTATCTTGGAATCACACCAGAAACTCTAAGCAGAATAAGGAAAAAAAGAAAGTCATTGATCTAAGTCAATGATTTCTTCAAATAGAAAGGGCATACTCAGGAAAATTACGAACAGAGGTGTTTTCCCATGAAATATGCTGCAGAACTCTTTGACAAAGTCCAATACCTGTTTAAGGAAACGGGCTTCAACGACCATCAGTTACATTGTATATTACAGTTCTCAGGACATCTGGATGAAAGGCTACTAAAACAGGCATTATACCTGCTCCTTCAAGCCTTTCCTATTCTTGCCTGTACCTATCAACAAAAAGGCTCCCGTACATATTGGCAGACCTGTGATGTTTCCTTATTGAAAAATCTTTTCAGAATTACAGAGGATCAAAACACTTTTGAATCATTTTCAGAATCAATGATAGATGAGACCATCGGTCCCCAGATACAAGCATGTCTATATCGGGAAAAAGGAAATGACAGTCTTTCCATCATCATGAACCACATGGTCTGCGACGGTGCAGACTTCAAACGCTCACTTTATGTCCTTTCCTCATTCTACACGCAGTTTATTAAAAACCCAAACTTTATCCCCAATATACAACCTTTTGAAAATCGTAGCCTCAAACCAGTGACCTCAAAATTACGATTGTCTACAAAAATCAAATCTCTTTTGTTCAACGGAAAAGAAAGCAACCAAAAAAGTGAGGTGACTTTTCCTCTAGCCACATCAGGACCAACAGCCCCTTTCATCCTAACCCATAAGTTATCTGAAAAAAGAACAAAAGCCTTGATAAATCTTGGCAAACGACACGGAGCGACCGTAAACGATGTCGTACTGACAGCCTATTACCGTGCTTTGTCAAAGCTGCTGCATAAAAACGGGAGCAAACTGTTCATCCCCATCATGATTGATATGCGAAGATATGCACCCCAGCTGAAAAACCAATCCCTTTCCAATATCTCTTCTACGATCATCACCCATGCAACAATCGAAACAAACGAAACATTTGAAGAGACTTTGGAGAAAATCAATTCAGAACTGACGGCAATGAAAAAGAAATATATGGGAGTGAACGGTTTTGTCAAACTATCAGTAATTGACAAAATCTTTCCAAAGAAAATCAGCTATCAAATCATCAAAAGGAATTTGCACAATCCAAACATCTGTATGACAAACATCGGTATCTTAGATGATCGTCAACTGGTTTTCGGAAACACTCCATTGATAGATGCCTTTGAATGCGGTTCCATAAAGTACCGCCCACATTTTCAAATTGCCCTGAGCAGCTTCAAAGGAACCATGACGTTCAGTTGCAACCTCTATGGAAATGAACAAGACAAACAAATCATCAGACAATTTTTCTCCCTGCTTGATAGTGAACTGCCAGGATAATATGGAAAGCCGTATGCTAAAACGAAAGAAAATCAGCAGCAACATCCAATGCATCTTCAATTTTAAAACCAAATTACCTAGAAAGGTAAAAGCCCCTGCAAATCAGAATGATTTGTACAGGGACCCCAGAAAATACCAGCAAAATCAAAGAAACCGTTTATATCTCTAATCCCAGAAAAATTACTTTACGACGATTCCAGAAGCAATAGACTTTGCACCATCATCGCCAATGAGAACTTCCTTCCCATTGAGCCAATAGTATGCTTGGTCAAAATCACTACTGATTTCCTTTCGGCCAGCTACATAGACATCATCGCCATCAAGGGCAATTGCCTGGGCAAATGAATCAGAGGAGTCAGTATCAAGAACATATTCTGTCCCATTAAGCCAGTAACATGCATGATAATTGGAATCAGCAGGTTGCTGAAAACCAGCAATGTAGACATTATCACCACCAAGGACAATCGCTTTTGCTCCAGAACGATAAGAATCAGTGTCCAAAACTACTTCATTCCCATTGAGCCAGTAACAGGCCTGTTTCTTCTCATCACTGTTTTCCAGTTCACCTACCACATATACATCACTGCCATCAAGGATGATTGATTCTGCATATGAATAAGAAGAACTATCATCAAGTGTAGACACCTTACCGTTCTTCCAGTAGCAGGCATGGTAGACAGAACCTGTGTACTGATAACCAGCCACATAGATGTCACCATTGGCGGTAACAAAGATTGCATTGGCTGCAGAATCGTTGGAAGCATCGCCAAGAGCTGTCAAGGTTCCGTTTTTCCAATAGCAAGCTTGAAGAACAGTATCATCGGAACTATTGGTAATGTATTGGGAACCTGCAATATACACATCCCCGTCATCCGTCACATCAATTGCTTCTGAATATGAAGATTTCTCAGAATCGCTGCCGATAACCGTCACAGTCCCGTTCTTCCAATAACAGGCTTGTTTAACAGTGCCATTGGATTGGGAACCTGCTATATACATATCTCCACTATCCGTCACGTCTATTGCGTCTGCAGAAGAGGAAACATCACTGAGCAACGTCTTCTCTCCGTTGGTCCACAGACAAGCCTTGAAACCACTGACAGATTGACTTCCGACTACATATACCGTTGCAGAATTTCCATTCATATCAAGTGAACAACCCGTTACTGACAGCATGGCACACATCACAAGGACAATAGACAGTCCTATCCAGCCCTTCAGATTCCTTTCTTTCTTTTTCATAGTTTTTTTCCTCAGATGTTATTTGTAAGCTTGTTGGACTTTTTTTAAGGGAAAAGGAGAAGGCAAAAGTCCAATGTGTTGCAAGTAAATCGTAATTTTAGGTACTTGGTCAAGAAAAAAACAACAGTAATCAAAATATTTATATTATTCTTATACTTTTTTGATTATTTAGATAATTAAATATACATATCTATATAATATATATATGCAACACACCTAACTTTCGAATTAAGGAACCAAACTAAGCATTGGTATATATGAGCATATAAACTCATATATCAAAGATTTTAGATAAAATACCAGTTATATTTATTATATCAAATATATTAATAATACTTATTAAATATTTTTTTTATAAGCATAAAATAAGATTTCGTAAATAATATTCAGTAATATATCGTAAAGCAATCATACAAAAACTACAACTGAATTTAGGTTACAGCAACTTTTACTTCCAAGGGTTGTGTTCGTCAGCAATTACTTTCATTTTTGGTTGTAACAAAGGATTTCAACTTGCTTCGTTGTAGACATCACAGGCAAATATCAAAGAAAGACAACCGACAGACAAGAACGTTTTCCCTACATTGCCCACGGGAATTTATGCGGCAAGAAAAACCTTTACAGTTTCAGTATAAGAGCAGTTGCATAAAGATATTATCCCTATAGCGCCTCATCTTTGGCTCTATGTAAAATTGTTTTTGTTTATACATAGGTATACTTTCCCACTTTTCAACCAGGTTGACACTTTCGTTGAAATGGGCTACAAATACGGTCGTTGTATAACCAACCTAATAAGGTTGGCAAGCTGAAATAAGAATTTTTTTCCGGCTCTGTTAGCTCAGCTGGATAGAGCACTTCCCTCCTAAGGAAGGGGTCGGGCGTTCGAATCGCCCACGGGGCAACAGCCTATGTTTCTGAGGGTAATCAGGACATAGGTTTTTTATTGCCCTTATAAAACCAAATCCTTTTATTTCATCATATCCATGCATTCTTTTTCAAATTCATCCCTAAGTCGGAGGTACTCTCTGGTAGGTTCCTGGCATGAAAGGGAAAATCCAAGTTGGGTACTCAATCTTGTCAAATACTGATATGAAAGGTTGTTCATTACGTATATTTCCCTAGGAATACCATCCCTGCTGAATACCCGATGGATCAGGGAAATCATTTCAGACTGATGTGTACGGTAATCCCAGACACTCCGCAGGTCCAGAAGGCTATTATGTGAAACAGAACAAATTGAAACGATATTCACATGCCTCAAATCAATGCTATCTGCATGTATGTTCTGTACTATCGGAGCGCGATAGACTTTCTTCATAAAATAAATATCAAAAATCAAGACATCAGCAGTCTTATGCTCCCGAAGTTTTGAACCAGTAAATTCATCAAAAGGTTCCAGCACAGGATACTGAGTCTCTTCATACTTGGGAAACCCAATAGCGGAAAACATTGCGGCATCCGCATCATAGCAAAGTATCTGCCTTGTAGGCTCAACACACATCTTGAACAGATACTGACGGGGCAACATGCCCCCAAGAGCTTCTATTGCCTGCAAGGCAACATCAAGTAATTTTCTGGTCGGTTCGTTTCCTGTAGGTCCAAGCAAAATCTCCACCCCACCTCTCCGGTACATATGGAATTCAGGAACAACAGCACTCCAATTACCCTTGCAAGGCATCAGGTTGCCACGACAATAGGGAAATATGACCTGCAGGGCATCCATGCCACATAACAGCTCCATCTGGCGACTCGATCCCTCAAAGGTTCCGGAAGTTTCTGTTTCTTGGAAACGACAATATTCGATATAGCGATTTAAAGTATAATCTTCTTCAAGGAAAAAAGAGGGTTCGGTTATTGACTGAAAAGTATGTTTTTCTGCCTCCAAAGGCAAGGCACAGCAACTCCGCATTCGTGAAGTTTTCAAAATCAATCTTTCCATATAATTGCAAGGCAATGTCTTCTGCCCGTTCGCCTACCATTGCTGGCCTCCGGATAAAATGATACTGCCGCAAAGAAAAAAAAAGCAAGTATCCCTACAGGTATCGACCAATCTATTCTGTCTTGCCCAAGCTTCAGAAGGTTGTTATCCTAAGACACAAAAGGAACACAGATGTATAGTTTCATGAATGATTACAGTGAGGGAGCACATCCTGACATACTGAAAGCACTGGAAGCAACTGGCTTCACGCAAGAAGAAGGCTACGGCCTGGACAAGCATAGCCTCAGGGCAAAGGATCTGATAAGGGAGCTTGTCAAAGACAAGGATGCTGAAGTCATCTTCCTTACAGGAGGTACCCAGACAAACCTGCTTGCCATCAGCAGTGCACTCAGACCACATGAAGCTTGTATGGGTGCAACGACGGCCCATATAGCCACCCATGAAACTGGAGCAATCGAGGCTACAGGTCATAAAATCGTCACTGCCGAAACAACCGACGGGAAACTTTCACCGCCCCTTCTCCAACCTTTGCTTGATGCACACTATTTTGAGCATATGGTAAAGCCCAGACTTGTCTATATCTCAAATCCAACTGAACTGGGCACGATATATACAAAAAAAGAACTTATTGAACTCAGGACATTCTGTGATCAGAAAGGACTGATACTCTACTGTGACGGAGCCAGGCTCGGCTGTGCGCTCGAAGCGGCAGGGAATGACCTTTCCTTGCAGGATATGTATATGCTTACCGATGCCTTTTCCATCGGTGGCACAAAAATCGGAGCTTTGTTAGGTGAAGCTTTGGTCATCAGAAAAAAAGAAATGCAGGAGGACATACGCTACCTTGCAAAGCAACGGGGAGCATTGCTTGCCAAGGGAGCAGTATTGGGCATACAGTTTGAACAACTCCTACAGGACGGTTTATACTTCAAGCTAGCCGGGCACAGCATTGACTGTGCCCAGAAACTTGCAGAGGAAATGGGAAAAATGGGTATCCCGTTCCTCATTGATTCACCTACAAATCAGATATTCCCTATTCTCGAAGATACAGTAATTGCACAGCTGGAAAAAGACTATTCCTTTTACACATGGCAAAAAACAGACAGCAACCACAGTGCCGTCAGGCTGGTTACCTCATGGGCAACACCGATGAAAACAGTCCATAACTTCATCCAGGCTTTAGGAGCATTATTGGAAAAGGACTAAAATACTACTGAGCAAGGAGGAAAGCCAAAAGTACCAGCAACGCGAAAGCAATACAAGCAGCAATCCTTCGTCTCTTCCTATAGGTTATTTTCTTACCGACGGTCATGGTATGACGCAACTTTTCTTTCTCTGCTTCAATCCGGTCAATTTCCTGTTGGCGAACCCGGTTCCTTTCCGCCTCAATTTCCTGAGCTTTCTTAGCTTCCTCATGCTGTTGTTTTTTTAGTTCCATGTGAGTAAGTACACAACGGGAGCAAGGAACATAGCCAGGATAATCACTCATTTCATCATAGTAGCTTTCCTGGCAGGACGGACAGATATAAAGCCGTTTGAGAGAGCCATCGTCCTCCAGTTTGCATACTTCCAACCGTTTCTTGATAAAATCAAGATCCTCTCCGCTATGGGTCAAACGATACCACAGACTTCTATGAGGAATCTGAAAACCTCTTGAAAGTTCATCATCCAAACGTACGACACGTTCGCTTAGTCCCCTGTCCTGGGTGATCAAAAGAATATTGAAATTTACCCCACGTTTCCTGAACAAAGAAATAAGATGATCATCAGCAATGCCGATGCTTCCGGTATCCCGTATCCTTATGAAACCTTTGCGAGCCAGATTCTTGATCAGGCTCGGCAGGATCATAGCCCTTATCTGTACTTCCCGGTCCTTCTCGTTGTTATTCTTCAGGCCATGGAGTTCCTCCATTGTCTTTTCCAAGATGACCAGGCGCATGCGCCTGCGTCTCAGCATGGGCATTACATTAGCCAGGAAATAGAAGAACCAATCTTTATGGATCAGAGGAGCCGTATCAACATAGATTTCATCAAAATCTTTCAGCTGCGCATCCAAAGTATCGGTAAAGGTACCGTCTTTTTTATACAGGTCAAATTTCAAAAGGCTGCAGCTCAGTATCTCACGGCAAAGGGGAAGATCCTCAAGAAGGATTCCCTCACCGACCTTGATACCTGCACCTTGAAGCAAGGTAGTTACCCGACTCTCACTGACAGAGAAATCGGAAGACAATTGTTTTACAAGTACATCACCACTTACTTTTGCTACCGGCTTTCTATGATGGAATACTGACATAAGCTATTTACCACTCTTATGAATGATCTCAGCAATAGCTTTTTTATCCAATTCCATTGCTTTTTGCTCCGTTTTTTTGAAACCAGCAGGAAGGCTCACGTTTTTAGTGCCCCATTTCAGATAAAACCCATACCTTCCGTTATACAGACCGACATCCTGTCCGTCAACCTTTCCGAAGCTTTTCAATGCAACGGCCTTGGTCCTGACACCTTTTCCTTTTCCCTTTCCGGCAGTTGCCGAACCAGCAGCAAGCAAATGCAAACCTTCATCAAGGTCTATCGAGAAAAGCTGTGCATCATGGTCTCTCCGGTCCAGTCTGGCAGTCTTTTCACCATCGCTGATGTAAGGGCCATATTTACCTTTGTTTGCAATAATCTGCCTGCCATCTTCCGTATTGCCGAGTATTCGGGGAAGACGAAGATAACGGGTAGCTGTTTCGATATCTGAAGCAGCTTCGCTTTCCTGCATCCATGTAGGGATACTTGCGCGTTTTGGTTTTTCTTTTCCTTTCATCTGACCAAGTTGCCAGTACGGTCCAAAACGGCCATTGCACAACAATACATCCTCTCCGTCAAGTTTTCCGATGACCTTCGGTTGATTTGACTGTTTGCCCTGCTTGATCAGATTCTTGACATCTTCATCGGTAATCGTGCCAGGCATCCAGTCCTTGGGCAAGTTAATATATTCCCTCTTGCCATCCTGCTCTTTTCCCAATACATACGGCCCATAAGGACCTATCATGATAGGATTTTCAGGACTGACTTGCGGCAAGCAGAGAGTCTTTGCAACTAGTTTATCATCTGCTTTCTTCTGATTTTCTATCCTTTTCTCCAATCCATCATTCCCAAAATAGAAATCAGTAAGAAGTGTCAGTTCATTTTCTTTTTCTTCTGCTATCTTGTCGAGATCGCCTTCCATCTTCCGAGTAAAGTCGTAGTCAACGTACTGGGGAAAACTGTTGTCAAGATATTGGCATACAGCAAAACCGACAAAAGTCGGAACCAACGCGTGCCCATCTTTCTCCAGGTAATCCCGTTTCAGCAATGTATCGATGATGGTGGCATAGGTTGAGGGTCTCCCGATACCTAGCTTTTCAAGTTCCTGGACAAGTGAAGCCTCAGTGAATCGGCTGGGAGCCTTTGTTTCATGTGCATTCTTCAGTAAGTCAAGAAGCGTAAGCTGTTGCCCTTCCTCCAGGGCAGGGAGAAGTTTCTCCTTGTCTTCAAGGGCGGCCTCAGGGTCTTCCTTGCCTTCTACATAGGCCCTGAGGAATCCTGGAAACACGATCTGCGTACCACTGGCCGTAAAGGTTCCTTCACCTGCTTTTATTTTCACCGTTGTAATGTTTTTCTTGGCGTCTGCCATCTGGGTAGCCATTGTCCGGGACCAGACCAGACGGTATAGAGCCAGATCTTTCCCCTTGAGGCCACTATCCTGCGGATTGCAGAAATGTTCACCTGCCGGACGGATGGCTTCATGTGCTTCCTGGGCCTCGGCACTCTTGGCCTTGAACTGACGGGGTGAAGGAGAGAGATAGGCTTTTCCGTAAAGGGCTTCGACTCCTTCGCGTGCTCCGTTTATACCTTCCTGGCTCAAAGTCGGGCTATCAGTCCTCATGTACGTAATCAGCCCATTTTCATACAGCCTCTGCGCGACGCTCATTGTCTCCTTCGAACTGAACCCAAGCTTCCTGATTGCTTCCTGCTGGAGCGTGCTGGTAATGAACGGAAATGCAGGATGTGAAATAGTAGGTTTCGATTCAATTCCTGAAACGATGTAGGGCTCCTTTTTAAGTTCGGCAACCAGGATATCAACTTCTCTCTCATCCAACCTGAGCACCGATGGAGATTGCTTATATACACCTGTCGTCGAGTCGAAGTCCTTGCTCCCTGCAAGGTTCTTTCCCTTGTAGGCAGTAAGTCGGGCCTCAAATGTTCCCTTACCGCTGTCAAGATCTGCCTTGGCATCAAAATATACACTTTTCTTGAAAAGAATCCTCTGTTTCTCACGTTCAACAGTCAGTTTCAGGCCAGGAGACTGTACCCTTCCTGCTGAAAGCTTACGGTTTGCAAGCTTGCTGCCGACAAGGGAAGAGACATCATAACCGAACAGACGGTCGATAATCCTCCGTGCTTCCTGGGCATGTACCATATTGATATCAAGCTCTCTGCCACCTTCCAATGCCTTGAGAATGGCAGACTTTGTAATTTCATGAAATACCATCCGTCTGTAAGGGACTTTTGGTTTGAGTACCTGGAGCAGATGCCATGAAATACTTTCACCTTCCCTATCTTCATCAGTAGCAAGCAGTAGGTATTGTGCATCTGCAAGCTCATCCTTAAGTTTCCTGACAATATCCTTCTTGTCACTGGACAATACATAATGAGGCTTGAAGCCATTATCTACGTCAACGGCATCGTTTGATGGATCAAGCTCCCTGATATGGCCATAACTGGCCACAACAGTACAGTTGCCCGGCAGGAATTTCTTTATGGTCTTGGCTTTTGTCGGTGATTCTACGATGATCAGCGTTTTCGGCCTTGGTTCATTTCCCATAATCTTCTCCGTCGTATTCTTGTAAAGTATACATAGTCTACATGTTATAAAAAGCAGTCAGGGTTTTGTCAACGTATAAATATCTCTTTATAGGTACGAAATTGCAATAAATGAGATAGCAAACGGATAAATTTGCTCCAGAAAGGATACCTTTGCGTTTTTTGCTTGTTTTTTTTGAAAAAGGCAGGCAAAGGTCTTTGCCTGGTCCCTTGGCCCCTTGCACGGAGAAAGTAAAACCGGGTACATTCACTAAAAGAAAGGAGCACCGCACGTGAAACATATAGGTATAGCTTGCTTGACAACTTTGGCAATCCTGACATTTTCTTCCTGTGTCGTGACAGAAAACCTGTCGATACAGCAAAATGGCAGCGGTTCATCTACGGCCGATATCGGCGTCCAGGATTTCTTCATTTCCGTTCTCAAGGACTTTTCCGACCTTTCGTCCCAGACCGACGCACATACGACTGTAATGGATGCTTCGATGCACAATCTTTCCTCAGCCCTGGAAAAAGGAAAAACGACAAGCAACGTCAAATTTACGAAAACTGACAACAACAATTATGTAGGAAACTTTGATTTTGCGCAGCTCAATGCCTTGATCACCGATTTGGGCGGAGACAAGGACCAGACATTGCTTACCCTTGACGGTACTACCTTGAAATTCTACCTGGACATCAACAACTATAACCAGCTGGTAAAAGTCATACCGTTCCTTTCCGACCCGAACTTCGAGACTTTCGGCCCTGCATACAACCAGGGCATGAGCGAAAAGGATTACCTTGATATGATTTCCTTCATGCTGGGTGATGAAGGACCTGATGCTATCAGGAATTCAACCATTACCATAAACATCAAGGCCCCTGCACCGATTACTTTCTGCTCAGGAGGTACCAAAGTCGATGCAACTACCTTCCGATTCCAGTTCCCGCTTATCGATTTCCTCTTGCTCAACAAACCGATGCAATTTTCTCTGAGTTGGTAAGCAAGGTACAGAAGCAAGCAGGGACTGTGGCTCAATTCACAGTCCCTGTTATTTTTCTCAAAAACATCTTTATTTATACATTGAAACGGAAATGCATGATGTCTCCATCCTGTACCAGATAATCCTTGCCTTCAAGCCGTAATTTACCGGCTTCTCTGACTTTCAGCTCACTTCCATAAGCAAAGAGGTCTTCGCAATTATATACTTCTGCCTTGATGAAACCCTTCTCAAAATCAGTATGGATGATCCCTGCAGTCTGCGGAGCCTTATAGCCAGCCTTGAAAGTCCATGCCCTGTCTTCGTCGCTGCCTGCGGTAAAGAAAGTCCGCATGCCAAGGATATGGTAAGCACTCCTGATAAGCTGATTGAGACCGGATTCCTCTAGCCCAAGGGCTTCCAAGAATTCCTTTCTGTCAGCTTCGCTGTCCATCTCCGCAATCTCTGCTTCAATCTTGCCGCAGATTACCACGACTTCAGAACCTTCTTTCTCAGCAATCTTTCTCACAGCCCGGACATAATCATTGTCTTCCAATACATGGTCTTCATCGACATTGCATACATAGATGACAGGCTTCAAGGTAATAAGGTGCATGTCATAGACAGCTTCAAGTTCATCATCATCAAGCTGCAAGCTACGGGCAAGTTTTCCCTCCCCGAGACATTCCTTCAACCGTTCAAGGATAGGCAACAGTTTTTCATTGGCTTTCTGTGCTTCCTTGTTGACTCTGGCCATCTTCGTAATTTTTGCATATCTCTTCTCAACAGTATCAAGATCAGCCAAAGCAAGTTCAATGTCAATCGTATCTATATCATCTGCAGGATCAATCTTGTTGTTGACATGGATGATATCAGGGTCATCAAAGCATCTTACTACATGTGCAATGACGCCTACTTCCCTGATGGAAGCCAAGAATCTGTTACCCAAGCCTTCACCTTGTGAAGCACCCTTCACCAATCCTGCTATATCTACGAATTCAAAGGTCGCAGGAATCACTTTGGCAGTGGGAATGAGTGATACGATATGGTCAAGCCTGGGATCCGGTACATTGACCATTCCGACATTGGGGTCAATCGTGCAGAAAGGATAATTGGCGGCTTCAGCCGGAGCACTCGTCAATGCAGAAAAAATCGTCGATTTACCAACATTCGGTAGCCCGACGATGCCACAGTTCAAACCCATGTTGTGCCTCTTTATACTTCAAGTTCATTCGGACGCACTATACCATAGATTGACATATCTGAAAACCCGCAGTAGAGTTTCGACGATGAAAAAAGACAAGCAGGATTTCCCGACAGATTATCGCGGACCTGCACAGATGATTGAGGTTCAGGAAGATGTACCTGCTGCATTTCTGGCAATCGTATTGAGAAAAGAGGAAACAGACCACCAGGCAGAACAAAGAGGACAGGAACTACTGTCCTTGGTAACGACAATGGGACTTAAAAGTGTCGGTTACATGTTCATTCCAATTCGATCAGCCAACAGTGCGACCCTTATAGGCAGCGGCAAGGTAACGGAATTGTTCGAAGAAGCTTCAAATACAGGTGCTGGGATCATCATCTTTGACTGTGATCTGAATCCACGGGTACAAAGGAACCTTGAACAGGCTACGGGACTTTGTGTAATCGACAGGCAGGAGGTCATCCTCCAGATTTTTGCAAACAGGGCACAGACAAAAGAAGCAAAGCTTCAGATTGAGCTGGCCAGGCTGGAATATTCCCTGCCACGTCTGACACGGGCCTGGACGAACCTGTCCCGTCAGCATGGCGGTGTCAAAGGAACAAAAGGTGAAGGTGAAACCCAACTGGAACTTGACCGCAGGATAGTACAGGCAAAGATCAGCCAGATAAAAAAGGAATTGCAAAAAGTCAAGACACAGCGAAACAGCCAGAGAAAGCAACGTATGGAACATCAAGTACCGAACGTCGCTATCGTCGGCTATACCAACAGCGGAAAAAGCTCATTGCTCAGGAGACTGACAGGAGCTGACGTACTGGTTGAGTTCAAGCTGTTTGCCACCTTGGATACCACCAGCAAACAAGTAAACCTTCCTGATGGAAACAGAATCATCCTTACGGATACCGTCGGTTTTGTCAGCGACCTGCCGCATCAATTGGTAGAGTCTTTCAAATCCACATTGGAAGAGGCAACCTATGCCGATGCTTTGCTGATTGTCTGTGACGCATCTCATCCTGACATGTTGGGATGTTACGAAACCACCAGACAGGTACTGGAAGAATTGGGTTGCAAAGACAAGCCGACCGTTACACTGATCAACAAGATGGATGCTGTAGAAGACACGTTTTCCATCAGCCGGCTTAAGTCAATGGTTCCGGATGCACTGGAAGTCAGTGTCAAGCAGGACAAGGACATGACAAAGGTCCTTGATGCATTGGAAGATGTCTGCTATGGAAACCTGCCTTTGGTAACCTACGTCATTCCTGCAGAAAAGCAGGATCTGATTGCCTATCTGCACCGTACGGCAAAGATAGAAGATATCATTTATGCAGACCGAACTGTCACGCTTTCCTGCAGGATCAAGCCATGTCATGAGGGCCCTGTCAAACAGTTCCATCAGCAATGATGCATAAAAAGGCAGCCCCTCAAAGGCTGCCCTATCGCATATATTTCAGCACAAACTATCAGATAAATCTCCAGTATGCACCGAGGCAAGCGCCGACCACAACCTGACTTTTCATGCTCGAATCATTATTAAAGACTATCCGATAACCAGGGAACACACGGAAATAAAAATCAATGGGCATGTTGTCATTCAATCCCCACTCAAGACCAAGATTTGCCAGTGGTGTCAGGGCAAATGTATTGCCGTCAGAGGCAATGTTGGCAATGCCACCTACACCGCCGAATACATGAAGGTCATCCCTGTCATCAAGTTCAAATGCATAAAGTTCAGTCATGGAATAGGCAGAGATATCAATCGTCTTATCGTTAAGGACATTGAATCCGACAGAACCTGCCATCGTCAACTTCTTGTTGACTACATATTTGGCAGAAATCCCTTCAGTCGTACCGACTTCAAGTCCAAGATTGAAATCAGCATCGGTATAGGTATGTTCCTTGATAGTTGTCTTAAGTGACTTTGCACTCACAGGCGCAAGTACCAGCGCACAAAAAACTGCAGCCAGCAATAATTTCTTTTTCATTCGTCTCTCCTTGAGGTATCCCTCAGATAGTTGATCTGTGCCCATCATACCATGCATCATGTCTCTGTGGAAGTAAAAAACTATTTGTTTTTCAACAAATATACCACTCAACTATAGAATTTCTTTCTGTAAAGAATGGGCAATGCTATCCAGAGCATCCCTTATTCAGTATGATGCAGTACGAGGAGCAATTTTATGGACGATACTACCAAACTGACCCCGCCATTGTCACTTTTCGGGCTTTCTCCTGAGGACATGGTCAAGGCACTTGGTCTTGAAAAACCCTTTCAGGGCAAACAGATATTCAATTGGATAGTCAAAGGTACCTCTACTTTCGAAGAAATGACAAACCTCAGCAAGGCCGAACGGGAAAGGCTCTCGGCATTGATGCCCAGCACCTACTCTTCCCAAGTCATCGATACCCAAAAGGATGAAACAGGAGCAACGAAACTCGCCATCCGACTTTTTGACGGCAAGGTAATCGAATGTGTCCTTCTCACGGATGAGGAAGGTCATCTTTCAGCCTGTCTATCAAGCCAAGTCGGCTGTGCCATGGGCTGTAAATTTTGTCGGACAGGTACCATGGGACTTTACAGGAACTTGGCAACAGAAGAAATCATCGAACAATTTGCACATTTGTCAAAGCTAGGAAATATCACGCATATCGTTTTCATGGGAATGGGTGAACCTATGGCAAACATGCATGCCGTACTGGCTGCAATCCGATATTTCCATAGGGAAGATACCTATAATCTGAGCTTGAGGAGAATTACCATCAGTACCTGTGGCATAGTAAGCGGTATCAATGAACTGGCAGAACTGGGTTTCCCCATCAAACTTGCTGTTTCCCTGGTCAGTGCAGAAGATACCACGCGCTCATCCATCATGCCGATCAATGACCGTTGGGGCCTTAAGCAACTCCGGCAGTCCTTGATTCATTTCCAAAACAAGGGAGGTAAGAAAATCACCCTTGAGTATTGCATGCTCTCCGGCGTCAACTGTGACGAAACCGCAGCAAAAGCATTGGCAGACTTTACAAACGGATTGCTGTGTGTCGTCAATCTCATTCCATGGAATCCCGCCGCAGAACTTCCATGGAAAACACCATCCACGGAAGAAATCAACAAGTTCTGCCTATTCTTGAATGATTTCGGCGTCTACTATGTAAGAAGATACACAAAAGGTCGAAACATCAACGGAGCTTGTGGTCAATTGGCTACACATATAAAGGAAAACAGCTAAATATCTTTTCCTTCAGACATCAAAAAGGAATCCAAGTGCAGATGACACTTGGATTTCCTTTTATAAACAGACCCTAATCAATAAGCAACAGCTTATTTTTCCAATACTGCCTTGATCCTGCGGACTCCGGCACTGGAAGATTGCTCCTTCAGTATCTTGAAATGTCCCATATCACCGGTATGGGTAACATGAGGGCCACCACAGACTTCCTTGGAGAAATCTCCGATGGAATAGACCGAAACCTGTTCGCCATATTTGCTGTCAAAGAATGCAATTGCCCCTTGGGCTTTTGCCTCATCAAGACTCATCGTCTCACACTTGACCGGCAAATCACGCTTGATCTGTTCATTGACGATATCCTCGACCTGCTGGAGCTCTTCGGAAGTCATCTTCCTCGGATGAGTAAAATCGAAACGGAGACGATCAACGGTTATGTTGGAACCTTTCTGCCCGACATGAGTGCCAAGGACCTGCCGCAATGCCTGATGAAGCAGGTGAGTAGCCGTATGGAGGGCTGTCGTCTCAGCCTTATGGTCTGCAAGACCACCTTTGAACTGCTGCTCTGCTCCGCTCCGGCTCAGCTGCTGATGCTTTCCAAAAGCCTTCTCGAAACCTTCCAAATCAACAGTAAGTCCATTTTCCTTTGCCAACTCACTGGTGAGTTCAATTGGGAAACCATAGGTATCGTATAGCTTGAACGCCAACCGTCCGGGAATCATCTTGGCATTGCCCTTCAGAAGGTTCGGAAGCATCTTTTCGAATTCCCGCTCTCCCTTCGAAAGGGTCGTACTGAATTTTGCTTCTTCAGCTGAAAGTTCCGAATAGATAAAATCCGTATGCTGGGTCAGTTCGGGATATGGTTTCTTGTAAAGATCAATGACAATGGCAGCGAGCTTGTTCAAAAACTCTCCCTCAATGCCAAGTTTCTTGCCATGACGTACTGCACGCCTGATCAAACGGCGCAGGATATAGCCCTGTCCGACATTGGAAGGGCCGATTCCCTTCTGGTCACCAAGGATAAAGACACTGGTACGGATATGGTCTGCAAGGATACGGATTGACATATCGGTCTCTTCGCTTTCTCCATACTTGACTGAAGAAATCGATTCTATGCCTTTTATGATAGGCTGAAACACTTCAGTTTCATAGACATTCTTCTTACCCTGAAGAATGGCGATAGTCCTCTCGATGCCCATACCGGTATCGACGCACTTGCGGTCCATTTCAACATAACTGCCATCTGCAAGTTTCTTGAAGCCCATGAACACATCATTCCAGATTTCAAAGTACTTGCCGCAGGGACAACCGGGCTTACAGTCAGGACCGCATTTCGGACGTCCGGTATCTATGAACATCTCACTGTCAGGACCACAGGGACCGGTTTCACCGGCAGGTCCCCACCAGTTGTCCGATCTTGGCATATAGAAGATTCTTTCCTTCGGAATACCATGGGACATCCATGCTTCTGCAGCTTCGTCATCACGTGGGACTTCATCATCGCCTGCGAAGACGGTAACCGAAAGTCTGTTCACATCGATCCCAAGGACTTTCGTCAAAAATTCAAAACTGTATGCAATTGCTTCCTTCTTGAAATAAGCTCCCAAGGACCAGTTGCCTAGCATTTCAAAGAAAGTCAGGTGATGCGGATCACCTACTGAGTCTATATCGCCCGTTCTGATACATTTCTGATAATCACACAGCTTGTTGCCTGAAGGGTGTTCCTGTCCCAGTATGTAGGGTACCAAGGGATGCATACCTGCCGTGGTAAACAAGACAGTCGGGTCATTGTCCGGAATCAGCGAGCCCCCGCTGATCTGCTTGTGACCCTTAGACACAAAGAAATCAATAAAGTTCTGACGCAAGGCGTCTGCTGTTAAGTCTGTATTCATAACAAGGATAGTACGCATTGCCTTATTTCCTGTCAAGTTTATCTCTGCAACAACAAAGCAAATGGAAGAAAAAAGAGCTACGTGTCATCAAAGAGGGAAAGCTGTACATCCCGTTCTGCAGCACTGCCTTTCTTTTTCCGGGTAATCTTTCTCCCGGATATCAACCGAGCCAGTTCCTGAGGTGTCTTTATGACCACGACACCGTCCTCCTTTGCATAGACTTTGGGCCATTGGAAATTCCCGTCATTGACCAAATGGATATACAGATATAGCTTTCTGCCATATCCAAGTGCAAACTTGGCTTGCCGTACCCCGTTTCCCGCTTCCCGGTCTTCGACGATGACCGAGCCGACTGTCAGTGCACTCATCAAGCGGTTACGGAACAACAGATGCCATTTCTCTGTCGGTGCAGAGGGAGCAAAACGGGTAACGACAACGCCTCCTTCCTCTGCAATGAAACGCTGGATCTTCTCATGTTCAGGAGGATAGTATTGCCCGAGCGAGGTAGCGATGACAGCCAAGGTAGGAGCAAAATCCCTGATGCATCTGGCCTGGGCATAGCCATCAATGCCAAGGGCAAGTCCACTGGCAACAAGGACGCCTTCTTTATTCAATGCATCGGCTGTTTTTTCTGCATATTCCTTGCCCCAAGGTGATGGTGCAAAGGTTCCCACTACCGCAAGGCTTGTCTGTGCAAGCAGTTCAGTCCTTCCTTGCACATACAGGAAGCGTGGGCAATAGGGAAAATCATTGACCTGTGATGGCCACAGGACATCATCCTTGTCCAGGACAATGGCATCCTGTGGCAATTTTTCAAAACAGGCACAGCAATGGTCATATGCTTTCTGTACTTCAGGAATCTCAACATTGAGCACTTCAGAGATGAATGGAAATTCTTGTACAATAGGTTTTGACAAGTCACAATAACCAGCAAGGACATCATAAGCATGTCCTGCAACATCTTCTTTTCTGCCACAGGCTTCCATCAGAATCTCATAGTTCAGAGCCTGTATTTTCCTTTCGTCTGCCATATGGACACCTTATCACAACAAAAAGGGCAAATCAACCGAACTATTACAAAGGAAGACACCAGCTGGAAATATATTATTTGCTTATATCAAAGAAAAATAAAGACATGTTTCACCAACAATCCAGGCTCCAGAGCCTACTATGTTTCTCTTCCTCAAAAGACCCAATGTTTTCTTACTTTTTCAAGAATCCATGTTGACACAACCTTTGATACAGTGTATAAACAACAACGTTGATGCCGCTTTAGCTCAGTTGGTAGAGCAAAGGACTGAAAATCCTTGTGTCCTCGGTTCGATTCCGAGAGGCGGCAAAACTTTAAAAGATTATCTTCTTAATAAAAATCAAATTACAATAAAGAATCAGTTCCTGAGATACCATTTTGGATACCAGATATCCAGAAATTTTGCATTTTCTCGTTAATTTTATACATAGTAAAAGCAAAAAGCTTACAGATCCAAAAAAAAGGAAAAAACATCAGAGCGGCTTTCAAAGAAGAGTCAGGCAAGTGATATTCCACCGGTACTGCTGATAGAACGGAGACAGTGCTCTGGGCTGAAGCACAGCTGAAAAATTACGGCCTCCCAACAACCAACGATTACGAACCTACTCTTGCAGAGTTTGCATCAGGATTCTTTACGCCTGAAGACCCTCATGGATTTAGAAAGCGCAATGAAAGGCGTCATCATGATTTCCCCGAAAGTTATTACAGCGGACTTCAGGCTCGGCTCGACAATTGGATATTGCCTAAACATGGACATTTTCTATTATCGGGACTCAACGATGTCATGATTGAAGACTTCATCCTTGACATTCCCCGCTCAGATGATACAAAGAGCAAGATACTTGTCGCATACCGCTACGTACTGGACACCGCACGACGCGAAGATTATCTCAACGAGAATCCGGCGGAACGGGTCAAAATGGTCACAGTAAGTGATGCAAAGGAAAGGCAGGTATTCACCTCGGAAGAACTCAGCAAGATGTCCGCTATTAACCTAGAGAGACTTCCTCCAACTTTCAGGAGATCAGGACATCTCTGAAAAATCTTCTTGACATTCACAGTTCTAAACCAGCAATTTTATCTGCGAAATTTCGTTTATACAGTACTATTTTCAGGAAGTTTCAGGTATTTTTCTTCTGAAGTAACAGTGATACTCCAGTTATCATATGCCAGTTGATAATCATTTTTTTCAAGAGGATGTTTAATCATAGTATTATAATCCCATCTGTTATGTTGACAGCATATATTCATATATGATTGACACAAAGTCCTTATACCCTTATAAACTTCCATCCAAGATTCAGTAGACCGAAAACAATTTGTCAGAATTTTAGATATATTCTCAGTCTTTTGTTGGAAATCCTCATCGTATGCATTCTTTCTAATAATTCTCCCTAAAAAAGAAATTATATAAAAAGGAGATATAAGCACTGATTGATCATGTATTATAATTTTCTTATTTTTATCTGCATAGTTAAATAATAAAGTTAGCAATATTAAATCATCATATGAGATATGATCTTGCAATTTCACAACATAATCTTTAAATAAATCAGTTTTTTGCTTCAGCAAGTGACTCTTTTCTTGAATGGCAACAGCAGGATCATTAAAAAAAGCAATAAAAACTTGCAAAACTTTTTCCAAATCAAATCTAAGCGCGGCAAAGTCATGCTGAGCACAAGGATTCTCAGAAATGGTTTCTGGAAAAAGTTTTCTATATTCTTCAAAATTATGAAAATAGTTAAGTTTATCTTCCCTTCCCATAGACCGAAATTTTTCCTTATCACTCATCTTGACACAAAGAAACAAACCTCTCTTTTTAAAACCTTCTTGCAGCTTACGAAAACTATCAAATTGGGAAACAGTAAAAGCTTTATCAGGAACAGCAGTTTGTCTATTAGTATATTTGACCACATTTCTATAGAATATATCATTCTCTTCGTTATCTGACGATTGTGGAATAACTAAAACTTTAAGTAAAACATAACTACGATCAAAAACCGAACGCTGTGATGCCGGTACTTCGCTTACTGCGGATTTTATTGAATTAACGGTTTGACATCCATTTACAATCTTTGGCTGAGGAAGTGAAAGAATTTTTTTATTATTATCAGTGTCGGTAGAAATTCGAGCACTACAATTAACTAATAGTTTCCCAAATCTCAACACTATATAATCTGGCCTGAAATGTCCGAATAATACGCCTGTCTGTCCAACAAATCAGTTGCAAGCCCTTGATACCAACATCTTTCTGCTGCAGATGTGTTCCCATGGAGGTCCTTTTCTTTGGGAAAAAGCTCCAGCTATGCCTCCAGCCCGTTGAAATATAGTTTAGATTATGCAATAATATAAACTATATAAACGAGGTCTTACAATGGCTGTACCGGAAGCTGTCAGAAAGGTCGAGAGACCGAAGAATACAATCGTCGTCGCGAACAGGGGCAACGGGATATGCAAGTACTCCGTCATCCAGAGGATCGGATGCAGGAGGGTGGACGGGCGGAACATCCCCGTCAACGGGGCGACCGTCGGCCACATCATCGGCGGCAGATTCGTCCCCGAAAGGACGGCTGTCTCAGCAAGGGCGATAGACCTGAAGGACTTTGCCGAGATCGAGCTCATGGACCGGCTGTCATCCGGCCTGCTGGCGGAGCTGGATGCCGTCTTCAGTGCGGCAGACGCGAGGAGGATCTATGTGCTGGCGATGCTTCGCGTCGCCTATGGGGGCATGCCCTACTACAAGGCCTGCCTGAAGTACGAGCTGAGCTGGGTGAGCATCCTGTTCCCGTCCCTGCCCATGGGCAAGAACAGCATCTGCAGCTTCCTGCAGGACCTGGGCAAGTCCTGTGCCCTCATAGCCACCTTCATGAGGACAAGGGCCGGGCGGATAGCGGCGGAAGAGCACATAGCCATAGACGGCACGCTGAAGACCGACAGCAGCACAGTGAACTCACTTTCGCATTATTCACGGAAAGCCAGGACAAAAGGCACGAAGGACATATCCGTCCTGTTCGCCTACGACATAGACACCGACGAGCCGGTATGCTCGAAGGTCTTCCCCGGCAACATCGTGGACGGACGTGCCTATGAGGCATTCCTGCGGGAAACAGGCATACGGCAGGGCATCCTCATGGGTGACAAGGGGTTCCCGAAGGGCCAGGCCGAAGAAGTGTTCAGGGAAAATCCCGGCCTCAGCTGGCTGAACCCGATAAAGAGGAGCGACAGGAGGATCGGGAACAACAGGATGTACGACTATGAGGGCGTGCTGGCAGACAGGGACCATGATGTCCTGTACAAGAAGGCAAAGGCCAGGGGCTGCTACCTTTATTCCTTCTATGACAGGAAGAGGGCGGCGAAGGAGGAAAGGGACTACTTTGCAAGGATAAAGGGCAGGGACGGCTACGACGCCCGGGCCATGGAGGAGAAAGGCAGGAAGTTCGGCACGGTGGTCTTCGAGTCTGACCTGGACGTCTGTCCTGGCCTTGTCTACAGGCTGTATGACCGGAGGTGGCTCATAGAGGAATGCTTCCGCTACTACAAGGTGGCGACGGAGTTCGACGACACCAAGGTCCATTCGGACTATTCGGTCATAGGGAGTGAATTCATCAACTTCATCTCCTCGGTGATGACCATGAGGTTGGTCAGGGAGTTTGATGATACGGGACTGTCACGGAAGATGAGCTATTCGGAGATAATGGGCGAGCTCAAGTCCGCCAAGAAGGCCAGGATCACCGACGGCGGGGACTGGCTGTTCGTCCGTTTCACTGCCCACACGGAAGAAACCCTCAGGATATTGGGCATCCTACCCCGGGACGTTTCTCCGGAACCCAAGAAAAGAGGAAGGCCCAGGAAGCCCGTCGATCCAGACAGGCCGAAGAGACGTCCGGGGAGACCGAGGAAGAACCCGTTGCCAGTCCAATAGGCTATGACGGTTTCCCTGTCTGAGGCACTATATAGTGTTGAGATTTGGGAAACCATTAATTAACAGTAATTCCATTATTATAATAAAGAAAAAATTTTCTTCTTTTCTCATCTCTTAACGTTTTAATAATTTCACCATTAATCCCGCTTTCACCTAAATATTCTCTAATGTTCTTATCAAAGATTGGATATTGTTTTGCTTCTGCCTCCTCTAATAATCTAAAAATCTCAAGTACAGGTGTAATAATATAATAGGCTTCATATGGTAAATCTAATTTATATTCTTCATTTATTGCTGCATAGCCTTTTCCCATATAAGTTTTCAACTTAAAAGTAAATGCTTGGGACTCTGTATAACTACGTTCATAATATCCATCATATAATTTCTTCAAATCCAAAAACTCAGCTTTATAAGTACATCCCTCATCCACAAATCGATTTCTATTGAAAGAATCAAACATTTTCAATGTACTCTCAGGTAGTTTTTTTTCAGTTGTGCAACAAAAAAATAAATGTACAACCGCATCGCTATCATTTTTTATATCGGTAAATATTTTTTGCAATTCTTTCGAACGCGAATAAGTGCCAGTCTGTAACGCTTCTAGCGGACTATTCAAAAAATAACTTACATCTTCACGCGAAATTGAAGTATTTTCCCCATAGTACTTACTTTGAATAAGAAACAACTCTTTGTCTTCTTTAAAATAGCCAAAACAATCAACACCCTTATCGTTGTATTCCTCGATAAGATCTTTACATTCAGAAATATCCTTATGAAGTAAGTTTATCAATATCCAATAATTAAACGCATATGATGTCCTTGAAAGCTTCGAATCAATCTCACCATATTCTTCCTGAATATCATGAATATCAGTTCCAATTTGTTTATTAAATAATCCTGGATTATAATCAATCATTTTAAATCCCTTCTAATTTTATATTCTAACAACTATTAATATTTGATTAAATTATTTTTTCAATTATATACTCACGATTAAGCCAGAAACTTCTTTTGCATTCCATTCTTCCAGATGGAGTTTCCTGTTTATCATTACCTTTTCTTGCATGAGTTCGGACATGAGCAATCCGATGTTCACTAATCTTAGGTAAGTTCCTAAAATCATCTTCGGCAATGCATCGCTTTGCATCTTCCCAGACTCCATGGACAATTTCGAGGTCTTTTTCTGGCATATTCCAAAACTTCACTTCAGACAAATAATAGTCAGAAGCATCCTTAATCTTTCTGAAAATAACAAAGATAAATTTGCTGACCAGCTCTTGGTAAAAATCGCTGTCTTCCCACTCCTCATTAACAATGTCAGTATACACGATGGGTCTAAAAGACATATGTTCTCTTATCTTTCCATCCCCTTCGACCCTGATAGTTTTGACTTGGATGTCTGCTGCATCAAATTCATAAAAGCTCTTGTCACCCTTTTTGTAACCAAGAATTGCCCGCGCAAGCAATGCATAACGGTTCTTTGCCGTCAAACTGATTTCCAATTCTTCTGCAATATCTTTGAAAGACCTGCCGATATAGGGAGCACACAAATTATTGATGTTCTGCTCAAAAGTGATATTCTTGTTTTTGACAAAATGAGGAATATTCAACGGAGCCTTTCGTTTTTTCTTCCGTACAGACAATATCTTATAGATATGGTTGATATAGGATTGCTTGAAACAAAGCGCCCTTCCTCGTGCTTTTACTGATGAATAGGGCTGTGACTGCATAGATGTTGCAGCAGTAGCACCCTTTGTGCAGGCACCTAAATATAATGTATCACCTTCAGAAATCTCTTCAGCCTTGCCGGCTTTCACTTTGTTGACAATAATCTGCCAATCTTCCCTGATTTGCTCCTCATCCTCTTTTAAACATTCCCACAAATCTACCAAATCAACTTTAAGTAACTGTAGCTTTATTCCCCTTTCATAGAAATAAAAAACAAGCAATATGAAAGCATCCTTCATCTTAAAATGGGAAGTTTCAAATGTTTCCTTGGCAATGTCAAAATATGTAAAATGATTGAGTACAAGGCGTTCTTTCACGCGTACCTGTCCATTCTTAAGGACTTTCAAGGGTGAAGCCTTCAACTCTAGGCCGACTTCTTTAAAATCTGGTCTGGATTCAGAATTGTTAGCCAAGCCGAAATACTGTTCCTCAAGAAATTGTCCAAATTGTCCTTTACCCTTGTATGATTTATAATCCGGGGCAAATTCACCTAAGGGACTGGAACCTTCATAAGTCCCGTATGTACCATTGGTTTCTTCTATGGTATGTCCTTCAAGTCTTCTTGCATAAGCAATGATAGAGTTTTTGCTTCTAGAATCATATTCCATTTTTACGTCCAATAGGTTGATCGATTTCCAGGATTCTGATACACTTTATCCTGCATTGGGTCAAGTATATCATACAAAATGCAAATTATGTTAGGTTAAGTAGGTTGTTTGATGGAAAAAAATACTGTAGTTGAGCTTTTTGCCGGTGTCGGCGGATTCCGTCTTGGTTTGGAAACCAGCGGATGGAAAACCATCTACGCAAACCAATGGGAACCAGGACAAAAAAAACAATGGGCATTTGATTGCTACAACACTCGTTTTTCCAAAGGAAACTGGACAAACATAGATATTGCTACGATAGATACAAAGGATATCCCAGACCATACGCTCCTGTGCGGAGGCTTTCCTTGCCAAGACTATTCTGTGGCAGCGACATTGGCAACTTCAAAGGGAATCCAAGGAAAGAAAGGCGTCCTCTGGTGGGAAATCAGAAGGATTGCAGAAGCAAAACGGCCCAAGTACATCTTGTTGGAGAATGTTGACCGTCTGCTCAAATCTCCTGCATCCCAGAGAGGAAGGGACTTCGGCATCATCCTGTCATGTCTCAATGCCCTAGGGTATGCCATAGAGTGGCGGGTTATCAATGCAGCTGAATATGGTTTCCCACAGCGCAGACGTAGGACCTTTATCTTTGCGACCAAAACAGGTGTTGCAAAAAGAATGTATACAAAGAAACTGACACCTGCAGATATCATTGGAAAGACCGGTCTTTTTGCAAAGGCCTTCCCTGTCCTGCAGGATATTAACCCACAACTCCCCTTGATAGATATTCCTGAAAATCTGGTCGAACTATCCAAGTCATTCTCTGCAGAGTTTGAGAACTCAGGCTATTGTAGAAACTTCTTGTGTTACACAGCAAGGACAACTCCTGATTATCATGGCCCGTTTAAATTCCTAGGAGATATTCTTGAGAAAAATGTCGATGACCATTATTACCTCAAAGAACAGGATTTGGACAAATGGGCATACATGAAAGGTGCAAAAAGAGAAAAGCGAATAACGAAATCAGGCTTTGAGTATAACTATGCAGAAGGACCGATTGCCTATCCCGATTATCTGGACCGTCCCAGCAGGACCATGCTCACCTCAGAGTCAAGCAAAAACCGTTCGACCCATGTTGTAAAGGACCCACAGACAGGTAAATTACGTTTATTGACTCCTGTCGAATGCGAAAGGCTTGATGGATTCCCTGACAACTGGACTAATACGATGCCAGAAAAGAAACGCTACTTCTGCATGGGAAATGCACTTGTAGTTGGACTAATTGAAATCATTGGAAAAGAAATCAATAAAATTTAGACAAACTATGTATTTGGAATTATTTATTTTCCATTCTGAATGTTTTTGTTTCTTTCCCAGATTGCAGGTTTCTTTTCAAGCTAATGTAAATGATACTTCCAGCACTATGAAAAAATCTCTATTTTGCTCAAGATATACAATTGATTAATAGCAAAAACTTCATTTACAATTTTAAGTTGCGAACATCATTTTACACTACAAGGGGAGATATTATGAAAAAATATATTTGTAGTTTTATTTTAATTCTTTGTATGGCATTTCCAATATTTGCAAATGACGCAGATAATAATCAAATGGATAGTTTTTCTACAGGTTTATACATGGGCCTTCCTTTTGTTGGTGGTGTAGTAACGTACCAAACATCTATAGTAGAAATAACCAGTATGGTTGGGTCAATGTGGTCATCCGGTACTTTACCCATAAAAGGAAACGCCATTGAAGTGATGCTTGCAGGTAAACTTTTAAGTAAAGAAAAACAATCAGTATATTTAGGAATATCAATGAGTATTGCTACTTATGATTTGTTTTCTTCTGATGGAGTTCAGAAATTTTGGGGCACAGTAGCCATACCTATTGGATTTGTTAAATTCTTGGGAAATTCTCCTTATTGGATTGATTTCAAAATTGCACCAACATTATATTATTATTCATATGTAGATGGGCTTTATGCTGTTTCTGCTGCAATATCATTTAACAGGAAACTTTAAAAAACCATCACAGAAACTCTTGCAATAGCTTTGTGCTATAATGCTTTTATTTGGTGCCCAGTTAATGCAATAATAATAAAACTAAACCTCTTTCTGACAAAAAAAGAAGCATATAAGCTTCAAAGTTATCATCCTAAGGAGCTTCACATGAAGTAATAAACCAAAAATTTTTATTTACCTATTCTTCCTCGGTTCAGTAAAAACGCCATACTCGTTCTTTGTCATTCCAACCCTATGCCACTGACCTCAACCGGATACAAAAGTACAAGCATACGTAACACTGTCCATTGTATCTGGATAGCTGGCACTTTCCCGATTGCCATTGGACGATAAAAAATATATCCTCTTCCCATGCAGTGGATTCCTTTTCTGACCTATGCCTTTGCCATGGCGTTTTCGCCAGGACCAAATACGTTGCTTGCCCTTTCAAGTGGCAATCGTTTTTCCACAAGACAGACGTTGATCCTCTTTGCCGGTATGTACAGCGGATTCTTTCTTGTCATGCTTCTCTGTGCCGTTTTTCTTTCCGGACTGAAAGCATTCCTCCCCGGAGCCGTATCGTTTCTGAAATGGTTCGGAGCCGCTTTCATAGTATATCTGGCTTACCAGATGGCAAAAAGTGGAAATCTTACAGAAGAAAAAAGTCAAAAATATGAAAAGGGCTATGGTTTCATGAAAGGCTTTCTCCTGCAGTTCCTGAATGTAAAGATTGCCCTCTATGGCGTTACAGCACTTGAAACATATCTGCTTGGAAACTTTTCCATCCTCTTTTCCTGTTTTCTGCTGACATTGTCAGGATTCCTGGCCGCAATCGTCTGGGGATTCGCAGGAAAGAGCCTTGCCCTCCTTTTTTCAACACGCGGAGTGTTGATAAACAGGATATTGGCAATAGCCTTATTAGGAGTTGCCGTCAGCCTTCTATTCACGTAAACAGGAAATTTCCTTCCTGTATTTACAACGTTTACTCAGTAGTTTTGCTTCCATCATGCAGAAATCCTCGGACATACCACAGGTATGCCATGCTGTTGTTTTCTTCCTGCCAGTCATATGCAAATCCTAGGCTTCCCGCTGTTTCCCGTGAATTTTTCCAAACACAATGAACTTCTTCGCGTCACAATTCCTTGACCCTATGCAGGCCTTCTGCAATAGTAACTACATAAGGATGGGAAATTAAAAAAACATGGAACTAAAAAGATGCAAATGGGCAGACAGCAACCCTTTGCTTATCACGTATCATGACAATGAGTGGGGAAATCCTGTACATGATGACAGAAAACATTTTGAATACCTTACGCTCGAAGTCATGCAGTGTGGGTTGAACTGGTTGACCGTATTGAAAAAACGGGAGGCATTCCGCAAGGTATTTGATGATTTTGACTTCTCCAAGATTGCCCGGTATGACGAAAAGAAAATCCAGGAAATAATGGCTGCCAAGGATATAATCCATTCAAAGAACAAAATTCAGGCTATAGTAAAAAATGCGAAAGGGTTTATTGCAATCGAAAAGGAATTCGGTACCTTCGATACCTACATCTGGGGTTTTACAAACGGAAAAACCATTGAATATCCTGGACATGCAACAGGGGAAGTCACCGTTTCAAGGAATGAATTATCGGATCGGATAAGCACAGATTTGAAAAAACGAGGCTTTTCCTATGTAGGCTCAATTACCATGTATGCCCATTTGCAGGCAGCAGGAATCATCAACGATCATAGGGACTATTGCTTCAAATATAAGTGCCTTCTCTGAATCGAAGTACAATACGCAAAGCTTCATTGAAAAGGAAATGCCTATGTTGGCAAAAAAAAAGCCACTTTCCTGATCAATATGCCTATATAAATTCCGCCTTGTATCATGATTTGCTAACCTTGGCTTATACAAATTGATTTTGAACTGGACCTGATGTTTGATCAGGAGTAGTATTATATGCAAATCGAGGAAAACAATGCCAGCCGGAAAACCATGGAACGAAAAAGAAACAATACTTGCACTCTGGCTGTATTATTGTATCCCGCCAGGAAAAGTTGATTCAAATAATCCTCAGATCGCCGGTCTTGCAAAGCTATTAGGGAGATCATCCAATGCAGTAGCATTGAAAATTGCAAACCTAAAGGCTTACGACCGGAATGCAACAGGAAAAGGCATGTCAAACGGAAGCCATTGGGACAGGGAACTGCCGGAAAAGTATTTGCCTGATCCCGAAAAGCTTTTCCAAGACTGCCAAACCATACTTCTGGATGATTTTCCTCAATCCTGCAACAGTATCCACGATTTTCCTCTTACTGATGCTGAACTACAAAACAACTCATTTACGACTTATCAGGATGACAAGACCGGTCTGATAAAAATCAGAGAAAGACAACAGGTGTTCCGGCAGATTCTCCTGACAAACTATCACTGGGAATGTTGCCTGTCAGGCATAACCAATCCCGATTTTCTAGTTGCCAGCCATATCGTCCCATGGGCAGCAGACAAGGCACACAGGGTCGATCCTCAAAATGGCCTGCTTCTCAATACGATGCTGGACAGAGCATTTGACAAAGGTTACTTTTCCTTGCATCCATCAACATACGAAGTCATGGTAGCTTCCGGCATCAGGGACGAAAAATTAAGGAATTACCTCAATTGTTACAACGGACGGGAAATAATGCTCCCGCAAAACAATTTCCGCAAGCCCAAAAAGGAATTCCTTGAATTTCATAACGAAAACATATTTGAACACTTCAATCAGGACGACAGCAACTCTTTCTTTACATTTTCCTGATTTCAGAAAATATCCACACTGCGTTATTCAGTTTCTGAAGGACAAACAGTCCATTTGCAACAGAAAATATCCTTTTCCCTCAAACTCAAACAACATCCGGAACATCAAACAAGGAAGTTGCACCCTGCCGTACAACCACCTGAGAAGCCAGGCTGTTTCCATCAGCCAACCATTGTCCAGGTTGGCTGTTTTTTAAAAAGGAAGCAAGGAACCCCGCATTGAATGCATCACCAGCTCCTGTGGTATCGACTACCTGTAGGGCATCTGCTCCTGCATGAAGTCTTTCAGTATCAGTAAACCTGCTGCCGACAACCGGTTCAAAGTCCTTCCTGACCAGTATGGAAGCCCCGGAAGCCCCTTGCTTTACAGCAATGCAGGGAATGCGATGGCTTACAGCCGTCAAACCTTCATCCAGAGAAGATTGCCTGGAAATGATGCCCAGTTCACGCTCATTGGGAAGCAGTACATCAGTAGCCTCAAGTATATCGTCAATAATAGACGGCGACACAAGGTCAATGGTCGGAGAAGGATCCAAAGCAACGATAACATTATGTTCTTGTGCAATGTGGGCCATCTTAATTGCAAAAAGAGACTGTCTGGCATCAGTCAGCAAGTAGCCTGAAAGCAGAAGGACCTTTGCTTTTGTTACCGCTGAGATAAGCCCGTTACTCGCGTCTGCAGATCCCTCGTTGCTGCCACGGTAGGAAAACATCGTCCTTTCTCCCTGGGCATCGATCATAGTCAAGGTATAGCCGGTCTTTCCGCCATACTGGACACAGGAACAATCTACCCCGGCCAGCTGCATCCTGGCAACTATCTTTCTCCCTATGTCGTCTTGGCCAACCCTTCCGCAGAAACTGCTTCCGACCTGCAGGTATGCAAGGGCAAATGCAGTATTGGCTCCGGAACCTCCAGGGTTCTCACAGTTACGGGAAATAAATACATCTTCACCTGCCGAAGGCATCTTCTGTATCCAATACTGGTAATCCATCATGGCATCACCGATGACTACGACTTGAGACTGCTGTTTCTGCATAAAGGACTCCTCACACATCTTTGAGAAACATGAACCGACGCACTGCAGTACGCCGGTAATCCAAAGCAAATATTACTGCCTATCCCCTATCTGTTTCTGATAATCTACAGCTATCTGTGCAGCAAGAGTTGCATTGTTATAGACAAGATGGATATTGGCATCAAGGCTTTGTCCTGCCGTTTCCTTCTGTATCGCATCCAAAAGGAAGGGTGTCAGTGCTTTTCCTACAATACCTTTCTGATTGGCTTCTTCAATTGCTTCGTCAATTTTTCTGTTGATATATGCTGCATCCATGGAATATGCCTCAGGAATCGGATCGGCAACAAGGATACCACCTTCAAGACCAAGCTCCTGCTTAGCCTTTAGTATCGATGCAAACTCCTTCGGAGAATCAACCCGACAGTTTGCCTTGTAGCCGCTTTGCCGGGTAAAGAAAGCAGGAAAATCCTCAGTGCCATAAGCAAGCACAGGTACTCCCTTCGTTTCCAGGTACTCAAGTGTCAGCCCTATATCAAGAATAGATTTGGCCCCCGCACAGACGACCATGACGGAAGTCTTTGCAAGCTCCTCCAAATCTGCCGAAATATCCATTGTATGGGTTGCTCCACGATGGACGCCCCCGATACCTCCGGTACAGAACACAAAAATCCCTGCCATATGGGCAATGATCATAGTCGCGGCAACGGTAGTTGCTCCATCACTGCCGGCAGCTACCAGTACGGGGATATCCCTGCGGCTGGTTTTTGTTACGGCAAGACCCTTTTTGCCCAGATAGTCTATTTCTTCCGGCAACAGCCCTACCTTGAGCTTGCCTCCGATAATGGCAATGGTTGCCGGGACGGCACCCTGTTCCCGTATGATACGTTCCACTTCAAGTGCTGTCTGCACATTCTTCGGATACGGCATGCCATGGGAAATAATAGTCGATTCCAATGCAACGACAGGCTGTCCTTCCTGCATAGCCTTCTTTACCTCAGGTGAAAAATCCAAGACATTTTTATCCATCATCATATATACACTCCTCAGAAACAAGATATGTTGCATCTGCTTCAGTCTGTCAGGCACATGCAGCTACCGATACTGTTTTCAATACATTGTTATTATTCTATTTCCATCAGCCAGAAAAACTGAAGGAACCATCTGCTTCTTTTTGTTTCATCAACGCAAGGAGTTTTTCTTCCGTAAGCGATTGATTTACGGCACCTCTGCCATCTGCACAGATACAGGCACTCGTCAAAGCGGCAACAACCGTCTTTTCCACTGAAAAGCCATTGATAAAAGCCCATACCAGTGCTGCAGAAAAGCTATCACGGGTACCAGTCAGGTTGACTATAGGAACCGCCTTGGAAATCACCGTCAGGATTTGGTTCTTGTCGCCATAGCAGACCATTTCCTGTCCAAGCGTCACATATACATGCTGGACACCTTTTCCTACAAGCAACCGTACACTTGCTTCCACAGTTTTCCTATCGATAGCTTTCTTGCCGATAAGCGACTGCAGATCCTCAGCATTCGCCCGCAAGGCATAAAGCTTATCTAAAATCCTACATAACTTTTTTGCTTTTGTACTCGAAACTGTCTCAGCAAAGACAGGTACCTTGCAGTTGCCTGCAATATATGCCAAGGCAGCTTCACTCAGGTTTGATTCCACTACACAGGCACATGATTTGTTGATGACCGGCATCCTTGACTTGATGATGGCAGGGCTGAGTTCTTCCATCGCTTCCATGTCAGAAATCCCATATTGCAGTTTTCCATCCTTGCCAATGACAGAAATGTACATTGAGGTCCTCCCGTTGGGGACAACGATGGATCCTGACGTATCCATGCCGACTTCACGGCAACTGCCATGGATCTTTTCCGCATTGACATCATCGCCAAAGACAGTCATGAACTTTGTCTGTATACCCAACAGGCAGAGATTTTCTGCCTGGTTCCTTCCTGCTCCACCAGGAGACATTTCAATATGTCCGGGATTTGAATCATGTGCGATCAAAGGATGCTCGGTACTGCCAAGTATATCCATGTTCACTCCGCCTATAACAGAAACATACGGATATTCAGGCAAGACATAGCCTTTGCCCAGAATAGCACCTTTTTTCATCAGGTTTGAAATATGTACGGCAACAGACGATCGCTTGATACCTGCCCGCTGTGCAATCTCAGCCTGGGAAATCAATGGATTTTCCTTTACCAGCCTGAGTATTTCTTTTTCCCGTTCTGTTATCATACTGTTCTAAACTTCTGCTTACATAGATAAACTTTTATTAATACAATGCATAGTGTAGACCTTTTCCGTAAGATGTCAAGTCGTAGCCATTGTAACTCTGTATAAGAAAAGCCGACAAACTTCTGAACCAATTGCTACTGAATGGACAATACTATTGCAAAATAATGAAACAATGTCCTATATTCTCATATAAATGCATAAAACAAGCATATAGATAAAATATAAGGATACAGATTAGAAGAAGTAAAAATATACCGATACGGTTTATGCTACCCTAAGGAACCATAAGGAAATCATATGGTTTTCTTATGAAGGCAACTTCAGTACAATACCAAGGACTGCTGCAATAGCAATCCAAATGATTGGATGCACCTTCTTGAACTTCACGATAAGGAACAGCATGACCGCAAACATTCCTGCTTCAATAGGTCTGACACGGTTACCATCAAGTATGGCAAGCACAAAGACTTGGCTACAGGCATACCCTATCAAGGCAATGACCGTCGCCCTGAGTCCGTAGAATGCGTAATTTACAAATTTATTATCACGGAATCTTTCCAAAGCTCTGGCAACGAGCAGGATGATAATCACGGAAGGTGTCACCAAGCCAAAAGTTGCTACCAAAGACCCCAACAGTCCGGCTGCCTGATGACCCGCAAAAGTTGCCATGTTGATTCCCATGGGACCTGGTGTCGACTGGCTGACAGCCACCATATTGGAAATATCGCCGGCACTGAGCCATGTAGGATTATTTGCCGAAAGCTCAAAAAGGAACGGTAAGGTTGCAAGACCACCGCCGATTGCAAACAAACCTATGCGAAAGAAATTGAAAAACAGTTCAAGATAAATCATCTGGAGCCTCTCTTTTCTTTCAACAAAGAAAGGACAAGGCCAAGACCAATACCTACGACGACAAAAATCACCGGGGAAAGGGCATAGAACAGCATTACAAGGAATGTTGCAATGGCAATGATTGCAGTCGGCACATCGACTATGCTCTTCTTCGACAGCTTGATGATGGCTGACAGGATCAAGGCACAGACGGCAACCCTGATACCGGAAAAAGCCATCTGCACATATACATTGCTCTGGAAAGCATCCAACACATAAGAAATGATGGAAATGATGACCAAAGAAGGAAATACCATTCCAAACGTTGACCAGATGCCACCAAGGTTGCCCCTTTGCTTGTAACCTATGAAAGTGGCAGTATTCACCGCTATGATCCCAGGGGTACATTGCCCGACAGCAAAGTAGTCAAGCAACTCATCCTCGGTACACCATTTCTTGTTTTCCACGATCTCCCGCTGCAGGATCGGAAGCATTGCATAGCCTCCGCCGAAAGTCATGCCGCCTATCTTTGCAAATGTTATGAACAGGTCTGCAAAAGAAGCATGACCTTTACCGCTTGGCATTTCCTAGCCTCCAGATATACCGATGATAGCGGGGCATATACGTCCTGTCAACAAACAGTGTATGATCATTGAAACCAAAAGAGGGCCGGAAAGTCCCGGTCCTCTTTTAGTAGAACAATTTTCCAGTTACTTACGTCCGGTACGCCCGAACAATGTCTGGTCATAATAACCAGTAAGCAGGTAAGGCATTACCTTGTCAGCCTCAAGGTCCATGACCTTGGTTTCTTTCTGAACCGTCAGGTCATTCTTGCTGTAAGCACCTCCGACAATCGTGGTAATCGGCAGTTCTGCCCAAGGGTCATCCAGACTCGATTGGAGCTTAAGCTTGGCAAATCCCGGTTTCCAAAGCTTGTAGTCATATTCGCAGAGATTGGTCAGCAACGCAGCATGTTGGAAACGGGACACTCCCTTTTCGTCAGGAAGACGGTCAAAATGGTAATAGAATCCGCCGCCATACGTTTTCTTACCCGGTTCCGGCGATTGATACAGCAATGCCGTAAGAGGACTGTTGTATGCACCTATTTCCAGTTCCAGGTCCACCAACTGCGTACCTCTCCTTACAACCGTCGCATGGACATTGTCTCCTTCCTTCCTGATGACGAACTCAGCACCAAGTTTCTTGGGCATGCTTCCATTGTCCCGGCCTGCAGCAACAGCCATTTCAGCTCCTTGCCCACCGAGAACAAGAGAAATCGGATATAGTCCAAGTTTGTCGCCAAGATAGGCATAGACACCAAGGATAGCTTCATAATAGTTGTCGGCAAATGACGGATCGGCAATATGACAGACGGAAAGCGTAACCACAGGAAGTGAGAATGGCTTGAGAGGTGGAGGAAGAATGCGACTGATCGCTTCCGGTTTTGTCAGATACGACATGTACACCCCCTCCTGTTCACGCATGACAGAAACAGGGGAAAACTTTTTCACACCTGCTGCATCAAGGTGAAAACTTGTCTCCGGCTTTTTCTCAAAGAGATGGTATACGAGGTCATACGCGGCATTGGTAGCTCCGGGGAAATTCCCACCTGCATCAACACAGGCACCGACTTCATATACATTGACAAAGTGCTCTTCCAGTTTTGCCGCCAAGGGTACGCTCGGGTTTGAGTCCCAGACATAATACCACGGCATCGCAAGGGACCTCTACATTTTCTTTCGTTGAGGTACGGGTCAGCACTACAGAACCATCCTTTATTTCTTTCAAGGCATGCCCCAGAAGGAAATTCGTACCCTTCGCCTTCAGATGCATGCAGTCATCAAGGACAATGGTCTGGTTTCCGCTGGGAGCAACAGCATCCAGCATATCGATGATAGTGACTGTACAATCTTTCTCATTGAGATATTCACCGCATTCGAGTCCTACTATACCAGCTCCGATGACGGCAACTTTTTTCCCACTAAGTCCTGATGTACCATTCAGCACGTCATTGAAAGTATATACATGAGCCTTGTCGATGCCGGGAATCTTCCCAGGGACAATGGGTCCTGCACCGGTAGCAACGATGATTGCATCAGGAGCAAGACCCTTGATGACAGTTTCCGTAGCTTCAATTCCCAATCTGACATCGACACCAAGACGTGACAGTTCTTCTTCATACCAATCAGTAAGGAACTTGGTATTGCCTTTCAAAGGAGCAGCAGCGGCCACAGGTACCAATCCCCCCAGATGGTCTTCCTTTTCCAACAGCGTAACCTGCATACCCCGCAAAGCCGCCGTCCGTGCTGCAGAAAGACCTGCAGGACCGGCCCCGATGATTACGACCTTATGATGCTGGGCATCGTACGGCAGCTCAGGGTACCAGCTTTCCTTGCACAGCCTGGGGTTGACTGAGCAATGAGGCGGCATGCATACCGGCGCACAGCTCTTGAGGCTGAAGAAACAATTGAGACATCCTATGCATTTTCTGATTTCTTTGTCACGTCCCTCAAAAGCCTTGAGTCCCCATTGTGGATCTGCAAGCCAAGCCCTGCCCAGTGCAATGAAATCCTGAGTACCATCTTCAAGCAACTTTTCAGCAACCTGCGGTTCCTTGATCGCATTGACTGCAATGACAGGAACAGACACATGGTCCTTCACTGCCTTGACAAGGGGTGTCCGCCATCCTTGTGGATACGTAACAGGTTCGATTATGGCTGCTCCGGTTTCATAGATGCCACAGCTGACATTGATGGCAGCAGCACCGGCTTTTTCCAATGCCATAGCTATTGCTACACCATCCTTGACATGTATGTAATCTTCACTCACTCCTGTCTTATCCAGAAACTCATCTACAGAAACACGCACACTGACAGGAAAATCTTCTCCGCAGGCTGCATGGATTCCCTTGATGATTTCTACAGCAAAACGCATACGGTTTTCAAAATTTCCGCCATAGGCATCAGTCCTTTTGTTGGTATATGGAGAAAAAAATTGTCCGATAAGGTAACCATGGGCTCCATGGAGTTCGACACCGTCAAAACCGGATTTCTGAGCCCGAACTGCAGCATTGATAAAATCCTGTACCAATGACTTGACTTCCTCTGTAGTCAGAGCCCGGGTCTTCTGCTTTTCAAACTTACAGGGAATGGCAGAGGCAGAAACGACCGGCTGTCCACCGATGAGCGCCGACATGGTCTGCCTGCCTGGATGATGAAGCTGACAGAAAATCTTGGTCCCGTGCCTATGTACTGCGGCTGTAAGTTTTCCCATCTGTGCAATGTTGCGGTCATGTGTCATAGAAAGCTGGCGAAGCATTGCAACACCGGTAACATCGTTGACCCGACAGACCTCGGTATAGATAAGCCCGGCACCTCCCATGGCCCGTTCTTCGTAGTAATCGATCATTGCTTCACCGGGGGTACCATCAAGTTCTGCGATACCAACACCCATCGGTGACATGACAAGACGATTCTTGATTCGTCACATTTCCGATTTTTCCCGGAGTGAACATCTTTTCGTACATAATACAATATTCTCCTTTCCCACCTATTGGAATAAACTACGTCTTATAGTATCTATAGTAATGTACTGAAAACGAGTTGGAAATGGATTCTATGACAGATTCTATGCTTGATGATTTGTGCACAATGCACTAAATTCATTATATGGACTTCAAACAACTGGTATGTGCCATCGAAAGAGAAATATCCTATCGACTATCCTACACAGTAGACCGAAGCTCATGGCTATCAGGGACATTGCCTTGATTGACGGCACTGAACAGACCTATGAGATGACATCCTATACTTTGGCTTGAAAGAAGGAAAATCTGTCCCGCTTCAACGTATCATAACTGTTTCAGAAAGCAATACTTCCGGCTGTATTGCAAATATTCCTTCTTCCTTTCTCTTTGCTGCATTCAACTTTGCAAGGGAGTTGCTGGACGAGGCAAGCGGACGAAAACTTTACGATGAACTGGTCAAGACTGCAGATACTAAACAGAGCATTACCGCAGTACTCAATGTAGCATCGCTGTCACTCCACAATCCTTTGATATTCTGCAACACAAACTTCAAGATCATCGGCTGTTCCACCGCAATTGCTGTTATTGACCCTTTATGGACTGATAACATCAGAAAAGGCTACTGCAGCTATGAATTCATCAATGCAGTACAGCAACTGGGACCGGTAAAAAATGCCGTCGATACCTGCGATGCCCTTGAAGTAACCTGCAAGGAATCCCCGTATGCAAAACTTTTCAGCAAGGTTCTTATGCATGGTTACCAGATAGGGTTCGTACTGTTGATCGCCAGTGAAACAGCAATACAACCGACCTACGCGGGCATGCTGAAAAATGTCAGCCAGGCCCTTTCCTACACTGTAGGACGATATGCAACCTACCTCTCACACTTTCCGGACCGAATGGAGCATCTGCTCTACGAACTGTTGGTCGGTGCACCGGTCAACGAAGTAGCCTATGAATTTCATGACTTGAAGCTTTCTCAACGGATGGCTGCACTATCCATCAAAAGTACGGAGGGCCAAGATCCCTCAGAGCTCCTTGAGACCTTAAGGAACCGATTGCCTGATGCGAAGATGGTTTGCTACGAAAATGCAATTGCGGCACTTATGCCTTTGGAACATGACATAGCATTGTCAGTGGCACAAGTTGCACATCTGGAAGAAACTGCAAGACAATACCGTGCAAACATAGGAATCAGCTACTCATTTTCCCGTATTGAGGAATTCGTTGACCATTACCGTCAGGCTGTTTCAGCCTTGTCTTTCATAACGACCCATAGCACACTTTCCCAAAGGTTAATGACTTATAAGGACATCATGGTCTATGACCTGCTTTCACGGCTGGATAAAAGGGATTCCGTTTCCTTATATGTACATCCTACGCTAGGGGTTCTCAGCGAGCACGACAGAAAACATCACACCCAACTGCACAAGACCCTTGCAGTATTCGCAGAGGAAGGAGGAAGCCTCAAGCATACGGCAGCAAGACTTTTTCTCCATCGTAATTCCCTGATGTATCGCCTTGACTGCATCAGGAAACTTACAGGCCTGGATATCGCTGATCCATCGATCCTCTTCATGCTCAGGCTTTCCTATTGCATTGAGACCCTTGCAACAAACAAGACATAGACAAAGCGATTCAATACATAATTCCGGTATTCGTCAGCTAAACCATCGTACAGGTTACTTCCGGCAACACGTTAATTTTTTTGGCTCATGCATTTTTCTTGGGGAATAGTTTAGAAGTGAATTGAAAGAGAGAGGGGTTCTTTTGTACTCTTTTGTTAACGACAACATAAGATAAAAAGGAACGCCCTCTCATGAACGACTATATCATAATACCCTCTGAACTTGAAGGGTTTAAAAATACTGGAACCAAAGAAGTCCCTACTACGACCAACCGTCGTATGTTCCTGTTGTCAGGGACCCTTGCAAGAACAGAGGAAGATGAGATATGCCCCTGCTGTGGAGCCAGGATGCATATTCATGATACCTACGATACCAAGCTGAGGCATCTTCCATTTGGGCCTGTCTTCTGTACTGTGCGTTTTGACAGGCATCGTCATCAATGTTCAAACAAGGAATGTCGGTGCTATCGACCTCAGGGGATACCTTTCAAGGCTGACAGTCATCGCATTACAAGGGAGCTTGAAACATATACGAGGGATTTGCTTGCCTATGGGCTCACCAATGTACAAGTATCCATGCTGACAGGGCTTGGCCGCAACACTGTGAAAGAAATCGACCTCAGGAGACTCAAGGACAAATACACTGAAGACGGTGTCCACCTGAAGAAACCGGAAAGGCAGGCAAGGCACCTCGGTATTGATGAGTTCAAACTCCATGACGGGCACCGGTATGCCGTAGTGATTATAGACCTCGATACAGGCCATGTGCTGTGGCTTGCCAGGGGAAAGAAGAAACAGACAGTGTTCGACTTCATCGACTTCGTAGGCGAAGAGTGGATGGATGGGGTTGAGGCTGTCGCTTGTGACATGAACTCGGATTTCCAGGAAGCATTTGAAGTGCGCTGTGAACACATACAGGTCGTATTCGATTTCTTCCATATCAAGAAGAATTTCGCCGACAAGGTTATCTCTGAAGTACGCAAGGGCTTGCAGAGGGAGTGCATTGCCAACGGGGATGAAGAAGGTGCCCGCAAGCTCAAGAAGGCAAAGTACATCCTTACTTCTTCAATGGGCACTCTGGAGAAGCATGACAAAGAAGCTGAAGAGCAGAAGATCATAAAGAAGTCCGGCACGATATTCGGAGGTGAGGAAGTAAAACGCAAGGGTGGAAAAGTTGCCGGATATAAGGAACTTATGGAGAAGAACGAACTCCTGTTTACTGCCGACCTGGTGAAGGAAAAGCTCTCTTTTGCATATACCCTGACGGATGAAGCCCTCATGGCAAAGGAAATCACTTCCATCATGGATATCTGCCATGGCACGGGGAACAAACACTTCATGTGGTTCGCAAGACTGCCCGACAACCACTTCGAAGGTATCATCGCCCATGCCACTTACAGGATATCATCAGGCAAGGTTGAGGGCTGTAACGCGATGATCAAATGTTGCCGAAGACAGGCCTACGGGTACAGAGATGACGATTATTTCTTCCTTAAAATCATGGATGCAAGCAGAAGAGACAGGTCTGCCTATAGAAAATCCCCCATTTTTTTCATGAGCTTATCAATCATAGCAAATGACAATTCACTTTTGTTCAAGAACTTATAGGAAAACTGATGTTAAGCAAAGCAGAAACCCAATCGTTGAAACAAGAACATCTTGCACGCAAAGTATCCATCCCGATCTTACGTACGATTGTATTGCCGTCTACGATTTTCTTGTATGACGGTTTTTGCTTCAGGAGAATTTTAGAAGGCGCAGTCAATGTATTGATTTCTTCCGGATCATCTGCATACTTCGCAAGAACAGACTTCAGTCCAGATTCAGGAACATCCAGATTGGATGCAAGAATAGAAATATCTGAGAAAAGCAGTGCTTCAAACTCATGCATAGAAAAATAAGGGACAAAACGATTGGCAACATCAAGTTCAGGAAAAGATTCTCTAAGGGCTGTAAGAGTTGATTCAACAAGTATCTTCTCAATTTCCAATTTTCCTATTTTTCCTCCAAGTGATTGTTGTTTTGCCTGTATATCAGCCATTCCAGGCCACTTGGAATCGAGTCTGAAATAATCCAGCATGGAAGTAACAATTGTACTATCGCGTTGCTTGAACAATGCGCCGGCATTCTGTACAAATCTTTCAAAAGTAACATTACCCCCCTTATGTCCTGTACGACCAATCAAAACTGGGGAAAGATACTGCTCATGTTCTGATAGAAACACAGCAAGGCAATCGCGAATAAAGGATTGTTCTGTCGGCCCCTCTACGATTGCATACAGTTCATTCATGCATGGGGCCTCCAGAAAGAACATTCTTCCGCCATAATTCACCAAGGGTATAGTTCTCCAGCCAAGCATCAAGCTCAGAGGCTTCCAAACGGGTGAAAGTAGATTGACCATCCTTTCTGTCACAAACCACTACATCCTCCGGATCAAAACAATCAATGAACTCAGAAGACTGCGTAGCAAGAACAAGTTGGGTATCGATTGCCCGTGATTTGACCAGCTCCGCAAGAATACTGATTGCATAAGGATGCAGACCCAGTTCAGGTTCATCTATAAGGATCATCTCTGGATGATGGGGCTGCAGTAGAACAGTTGCAAGACAAATGAATCTCAATGTTCCATCTGAAAGGGCCTGAGGCTTCAGCGGATAATCAGAACCTTTCTGTTTCCAAAGTAGCCGGATCTTATCGTTTTCTCTTGGTATCAACACAAAATCATCAAAAAAAGGTGCTACCTGTTGAATAGTCTTTACAATATCAGCATAAGATTGTCTAAGAGACAAAGTACCTTTCAGCTTATACAGGTAACTGGCAAGATTGGAACCATCAAAACGCAGGTAGGCATTGTCATCAACATCTTGAAAAGCCTTTATGGGAGACAACCTGCCTGTGTCATGGAAATGATACATCTGCCAACTTGAGATTGACTCATAGACATAATGGCTGATATTATTTCGACTTAACACTCCAGGCTCATCTTTATCCTCAAGAAGCCCAGGAGTGAAACCATCATGCGATCGTAGGGAATACCATTTGTCAGTAAAAGAATAATACGTGTGCTCAGAATCAATACGTAACGTATCATCCTGTGTGGGACGAAGAACAATTTGGTAGCCATTCTGGCCAAAGAGAAGCTTAATTTCAATTTGTTCAGTAACTGCACGTCCATTGAAAAGTAAATCTCCGGCACTGCCGGCATCAGCCACATATTTTTGCAGATCGGTCTTGTTGAATCCCGGAAGGGGTAGTTGCATCAAAGCTCGCAGGAATTTGAATATTTCGATGAAATTACTCTTCCCTGCCCCGTTTCCTCCGATTACCAGATTGATGCTCTTCAAAGGGAAGTCTTCCAATCGGCATATAGACTTGAAACCGGAAATATTCAATTTATCCAACTGAGCCATGTATACCACCTTTTCTACAATCAATCACAGAGTAGCACACTTTTTTCTTCCGTTCAATTAACTCCTGTTGCAGGAAAAAGACTGGATAGCCAGGAAATATAACTTATGCATGCAACACCTGTATATATTCCATACATATAAAGCTCCCAACCAGTTGCCTTGAAGAATGGACCACTGCACTTTTCTTTCTGTCTGCTCCGGCATATTACTTACATTGGTCAATTTTATGAAGCCAATCAGAAGGACTCATGTTTTCCATGCGTCTGAAGACTTTGCAGTATTGCTGGGGACGCAGGAACCCACTTTGGTGCGCCGTTTCTGCAATATTCATTTTTTTGTTAAACAAGATTTCCTTGGAATATTCGACACGTGTCCTATTCAGGAAATGCAATGGGGTTTCATTGGTAAATTCCTTGAACTGTGAACAGAAATAATTATAAGACAGCCCGGCTTCCATGCTGATTTCCTTTATTGTCAGATTCGGTCTCTTGAATTCCTGAAGGATATATCTTATTGCTTTTGAGAAAACATGGTAGTTGACCTGTCCGGGAACTTCTGTTTGGATTTCTGCAGCATTTGATGATATCGATATGAAATAACCAATCAACGTATGTACCAACCCATTGATTATTTCCTTGGATGCCTCTCTGTGCTTGGTCCATATCTTAACAAGCAGGCGTACCAAATGATTGATTTCCGGAATCAATTCAGGGGGAAGCACGGTTATGTCATTAAGGACAAGGTTATCAAGCGAATGAGACAGATCATAGAAATGAACGACGACCATGTCAACGTCAACAAGCCTTGTCAATGCATGCAGGTTATTCGGCTCAATCAGGATAAGTGAATTTTCAGCTATCTGATACATCCGGTTGTTTACCTGATAGGTAAATGATCCTGAAAGAATAACATGCAGTACATATTCTTTATCTATGAAAGAACCCGAATAGACAATGTCCTTATCCCTTCTGACTTTTTGAGTTTCTATTTCCATTTCATTCAACATCCATATCAGATAGAATATATTCCTCCGGCTCTGAAAACAAGGCAACCTTATGCCTTTTGGGAAAGTATAGTTACTAAGAAAATTTGACCTTACTTATCCGCATGCATCTTTGGTTACTTTCTGAAGTCCTTCCCAGAACCTTAGGTAAAACAAAGAAACCAATTCTTTTTATGACATCCATGATACAATGTAGCCATAAATTTTTTAAAATAATTTTGGATAATTATTCATAGATAGTTTTTATTGACCATCTACCTTTTGTGAAAGACAATTTACGTATTGATGGGAGAAATAACAATGAAATGTATTAGTTTTGAAAAACCTTGGTCAGCTTGCCTAGTAAATAAGGATAAGTATGCTAATGGTGATATTCTGCAAAATCTGTATTCAGTCATCAGTGCAGGCACAGAATTGGCAATTCTATCAGGAAAAGAATCTTGGGCGCCGCTTCCTTTCGTGCCAGGATACGGGGCAGTAGGCAAGATGGTCAACATTGCCCCGGAAAGCCCATATGAAGAGGACAAGGTATATTTCACCTACGGGAAACATCAGGAATTCATCAGACCGGAAACCATTTGCCTTCCCATGGACAGCCAAATGAATCTGATGCATGCGGTCTTTGCCCGGATGGCAGCTGTATCGATCACCTCCATACGTTGCTCCAACATAAGTCTCGGAGATTCCGTCGCTGTTGTCGGAGGGGGGTTGGTAGGTAATTTCGCAGCACAGCTTGCGAGGCTGTCAGGAGCTACGGTGTCATTGATCGACCCATTTGCTTCCAGAAGGCATATAGCACAGCAATGCAATATCACAGATACATTCAAGGACAGCAACGAAGCAATTGAAGCAAAAGGCATAGATCTGTTTGACACAGTAATCGATGCTACAGGCGTACCCTCCGTTGTCATGGATTCGTCACGGCTTGTCGGAAAACACGGAGAATTGATCATATTGGGATCTCCCCGAGGCTCATATACAGCCGATATAACTCCATTCCTTAACCGGAGCCATCTCAGTCCTACGAACATGACAGTAAAAGGTGCACATGAATGGCGCTATCCACTTCATGCAGATACGCAAAAGACATATAAGTTTTCCATTGAGGGAAACCTGAACTATCTGTTCAACGCCATCATAAAAAAAGAATTGCTTATCGAACCTGTCATTACACATGTGATAAAGCCAAGTGAAGCACCCAGAATCTATATTGATTTGAAAAATAATCCTGATGCTTATCTCGGGATAGTCATAGATTGGAGTAAAAAATGAAAAAAGCAACATTGGGAATTATAGGAGCCGGATGGATCGGAGATTGGTATTTTGATGCTTATTCAAGATGTACAGACAGATTTCATTTGGTAGGAGCAGCCGGAAATCCTTCACCGGAAGGATTTGCCCGTTTGGAAAAGAAATGTGCAAAATGGGGTAATATACGACCGTATGCAACGGCAGAGGAACTGATAGCTGATCCTTCGATCCAGGCCATTGCCGTTTTTTCGCCCAATTCCCTTCATTTTGAACAAGTCAAAATGGCCTTGGAAGCCGGAAAACATGTATTGGTGGAAAAACCTGTCACACTGGATGTAAAGCAAGATCTGGAACTTGAAAAACTTGCAGAAAAAAAAGGATTGATCGTATTTCCCGGACATAATTTTGTATATCGGCCCGTAGACGTAGAAGCGAAGAAAATAATTGAAAGCGGCAGATTGGGAAACATTTCCTATGGCTCTTTCCGGGCTTGTCATTTCATTCCTCCGGAACATTCAGCCGGTTGGAGAAAACAAATGCCACTTGCCGGAGGCGGCGCGATGATGGACAGCGGCACACATTTGGTCTATCAATCAATCTACCTGCTCGGCCTGCCAAAATATATCAGTTGTTTCAGCACGAAGAAACATTACCTTGAAATGGACGGTGAGGACACCTGCCTGATTACAGTCCAATATGCATCAGGAACCGTTGCCCAGATATTCCAGTCATGGAGTACCGCAGATGACAGCGCCGCAGAAGTACGTATACAAGGTGACAAGGGTGTCTTGCTGATCAGCGATGCACTGTACTTCAATGGAAAGAAAATCACGGATGACTGTTCATATGCCAATTCTTTTTATCATACGCTTGAAGCATTTTACAACAGCATCGAAACCGCTGAAGCGCCTGTATCAACCATACATGACGCGGCAAACACACTTTCAATGATACAAACAGCTTATCAGGTATCCGGTACAAGAAAAATTGCCGAATACAAGCCTATATAAAGCATGAAATAAAAAACTTAATCAAAGAAAAGGAGGAATCTATGAGAAAAGTTTTTGTTGCCCTTTCAGTTCTTCTGATAATACCTGCTATGGTATTTGCAAACGGTACAACGGAAAGTACAAAGGAAAATGATAACAATTCTGTTACCATGTTGCATTTCAGCAGCCCTGACGTTGCCCATGGCGATGCCAATGCAAAAGCCTTCGCTGCAAGTATGGCTACTTTCCGGAAAGAAAATCCGACCATAACTATCAATGACGAATATATTCATCATGATAATTATGAAATGAAGCTAAAGACTATGATTGCTTCCCAGAGCCTGCCTGATGTGTATTATTCGAAACCGGACCAATTCAGTGTACTTCAGGAAAACAAATTGATTCAGCCAATAACAGACTTGTTGGATGATGACCCTCAGTTCAAGGCAAAATTCAAGGACGGAGCATTCAACGACTTCACTGTTGACGGACAGATATGGGCCATACCATTCCAACTGTCATCAAACCATGTAATCTACTATAACAAGAAACTGTTGAAACAAATCGGCTATGATTCTTTTCCAACCACCATGGATGGTTTCATAGAAATGGGGAAAAAACTTAGGGCGGCAGGAATCGTGCCATGGGTACTTGGAAACAAAGCAGGATGGCCGGCACCTTCCTGTATCCTGAACACCTTGGTATATCGCTATTGTGATGCTTCATGGTTTGACAGCCTCTATCACAATACGGGAGCAAAGTTTACTGATGCATGTTTCGTCAATGCAGCAAAAAAAATGAAAGAGTTCGTAGATGCGGGTCTGTTCAATGCTGATATGAATTCCCTCACTACCAATGATCAGCAGTCAATGTTCAACAACCAAAAGGCGGCAATGTTTGTTGAAGGAGTCTGGGCACTTACACCTGTCATCCAAGGTTTTTCCGGAGATCTCAGTGATGTCGGACTGGCAATTCTGCCACCGGTCAAAGGATATGAAAAATATGGGAACATCGTCGCCGGCGGTGCTGGTTGGGGCGTCTGCATGAATGCACAGATGACGGATGCACATAAGAAAGTAGTCTGGGACTTCATCAAGAAAATGTACAACAGTGAATATGCCCAGGTATCTGCCAGCAATGGAGGTTTCCCTGCAATGAAGGTTGATCTTGACTCCTTGGATGTAAATCCACTGATTGCTGAAATCAACGAGATGGATGTCAAAATGGCTCCGATATTCGATGTCCAATTCACAGGGACAATAGTCGATGTATACTACAATGATTTTCAAAGTATGTTACTTGGCATGATTACTCCTGATGAATATGCAGAACACTGTGAAAAAGCACGATTATCTACCCTTTAGCATAGGGGTATCCAACACCCGTATGCGAGCAACTCGCATACGGGAAGGAGAATAAAGTTGAGTCAAGTATTAAAGACACCAAAGAAAAGTATCCTGATCAGGGTTTTCGCGCCGATACTTATACTTTATTTTTTTGTATTTGTATTCCCTATTTTTTTCTCATTGCGATTCAGTTTCCTGAATTGGACCGGTGGAAGCCGGAAAGATTTCATCGGACTGAAGAACTATGCTGTTTTATTCAAGGACAAGGGTTTTTGGTCTTCCGTCCTGATTACCCTGAAAATTACTGCCATTGTAACTATCGGCCAGGTAGGTCTCGGCCTTATCGTTGCCATACTTCTGGTTACGATGTACGTAGCATGGGGTAGCTTCCACAGGACTGTCATCTTTCTGCCTGTCGTCATCTCACCGGTTGTCGTCGGTTTGGTCTGGTCAATCATCTACAACCATCGTTTCGGTGTACTGACAGCAATATTGACGCATGTATTGCATATACCGGTAGATGCAATTCCCCTATGGCTTGACAACCCTTCCCTGGTCCTATATTCAGTGTGCGTTCCGGTAATCTGGCAATATGTCGGCCTCTATATGATCATGTTGCTGGGAGCCTTGGAAAGCATCCCCAAATCCATCCTGGAAAGCGGACAGATCGATGGCACAAATCAATGGCAGCTGTCTTTCAAGATCATGCTCCCATGTATTTACCCGACTTTCAAGGTTGCCGTCATACTTTGTGTATCAGGGACTTTAAAGATATTTGACCATATTTTCGTCTTGACCGGTGGTGGACCAGCACAAAAGACAATGACTATGTCGCTTTACAACTATCGGCAAAGTTTTGATATGATGAAATTAAGTTACGGCTCGGCCATGGCAATAATCATGATCATCATTTCACTTGCGATAACCTATCTGACCCTGAAAGGCTTGGGAGGGAAACGCTATGAATAAAAGATTTTCATTGTCAAAGCTGATAATCAACATTCTGGTCTTTGCCTTTTCACTATCGTGCCTGTTCCCGATAGTCTGGATGGGGTATACCTCATTGAAGACAAACAAGGAATATATCGCAAGCAGCCTTGCTCTACCAAAGAAGCCAATCATAACCAACTATCAGGAAATATTGGTACAGGCAAAATTCGGACGATACTTCAAGAACAGTTGTATCACAGCCAGCATTACCATCGTCGCTGTCTTGCTCCTGGCTTTTCTTGCCGGTTACTTCTTGTCTCGTTATAGGTTTTCGGGCAGGCGGTTTATTTACGGTTTCTTCATGCTCGGATTGGTAGTACCGACATATGCATGGCTGCTCCCTGTTTTTATCCAGTTCAAGCAAATGGGATTGCTCAACCACTATTGGACACTTTCCCTGCCGTACACTGCGTTTGCATTACCTACCTCGATATTTCTTATCGACAGCTTCGTCCAGAGCATACCCTGTGAGATGGAAGAAGCTGCAATGATCGAGGGAAGCAGCATTTTCCATACAATCCTGGCCATAATATTTCCTTTATGTAAGCCGATTTTGGTAACGGTACTTATACTGACATTCAATAGCTCCTGGAATGAACTGCCTTTCGGACTTGTCCTCATCAACTCAGACAGACTGAGAACCGTTCCCGTTGCGCTGACAATGTTTTCAGGTACGTATACCATTGACTATCCTTATCTGGTCACAGCTCTGGTCATTGCAGTATTTCCTGTGATTATTTTTTACTGTTTCTTTTCAAAAAAGATAATGGAAGGCATGACTGCTGGTGCAGTTAAAGGGTAATATAATCCATAGGAGGGAAAATGATTACGCAAAGCCTTGACGGAATTTGGACCATGCATCCATTGGACAAACCAGAAGAAGTTACCACCGGTACCATACCAGGATCAGTATATTCATTCCTCCTGGATGCAAAGAAAATGGCGGATCCTTTTTTCAGGGACAATGAATCGGAAGCACTGCACTTGATGCAGGAAGATTATGTCTTCGACTGTTCCTTTCATTTGGAAGAAGCAATAAGCCAGTGCAAAAGAAAATTCCTTGTCTGTTACGGCCTCGATACCCTTTGTGATATCTATATCAATGGCAAACAGGCAGGAAAAGCCGACAATATGCACAGAACCTGGAAATTTGAAATTTCCCGTTATGTACTTCCAGAAGAAAACACTATTTCAATCGTATGCCATTCCCCTGTCAAATATATCCAGCAACAAGACAGGAAGAAACACTTCGGAGGTAGCCTCGAAGCTATGCGGGGATTCCCGTATTTGCGAAAAGCCCATTGCATGTTTGGTTGGGACTGGGGACCTCGCTTGCCTGATGCAGGAATCTGGCGCAGTATCTGTCTTATCGGAGAAAATTCTTCTTCCATCAAGGACATGACGATCAAGCAAAGGCACAGGGCAGGACAAGTCTTTGTTTCCGTAGCGGTAGAACAAACAGGGAATTCATCAATCCAGATTTCTCTTGCGGATCCGGAAGGAAAGACCTTCTCACTCAAAAACAAGGAATGGTTCTGCATTCAAAATCCACAGCTATGGTGGCCAAATGGACTCGGATCCCACCCACTGTATACCGTAACAGCTGAACTGAAGGAAGATGGAAATGCAGTAGCTTCTGCATCCAAACGAATAGGACTGAGGACCCTGTATCTGAAAAGGAAAAAGGACCGATGGGGCGAAAGTTTCTGTTTTTGTGTCAACGGTGTAGATTTTTTTGCAATGGGAGCCGATTATATCCCTGAAGATTCGATCTTCAGCAGGATGACGGATGAACGGACCAGATGCCTGCTGACACAATGCATACAAGCCAATTTCAATTCAATCCGTGTGTGGGGGGGAGGGATATACCCTTCGGATGGATTCTATGACGCCTGTGATGAACTGGGGCTCGTCGTGTGGCAGGATTTTATGTTTGCCTGTGCAAATTATCCCTTTGACACTGAATTTGAAAACAACATAACACACGAAATCGAAGACAACGTAAAAAGGATCCGTCATCATGCATCCTTGGGCCTCTGGTGTGGGAACAATGAGATGGAAATGTTCGAAGCCCAGGGTGGCTTTGAAAGCAATGACGAAACCCGGGCAACCTACATCAAGATGTATGAATATCTCATCCCCCACATACTGCAGGAACTGGACCCTGTGACTTCCTACTGGCCAGCATCCCCCTCTTCAGGAGGAAGCTTTGACAAGCCCAATGATCCAGACCGGGGAGATGTCCATTACTGGGAAGTCTGGCATGGGAACGTACCATTTACAGAGTTCAGGAAATATTGGTTCCGATTCGTTTCCGAATTTGGATTCCAATCATTTCCTGATGAAAGGACCGTCGAATCCTTCACTTTGCCGGAAGATCGTAATATTTTCTCCCGGATTATGGAAATGCATCAACGAAACGGCAGTGCAAACAGTAAGATATTAGCTTATATGTCAAAGGAATTCCTGTATCCTCATTCACTGCCGATTTTTATTTATGCTTCCCAGATATTACAGGCAGAAGCAATCAGGTACGGGGTCGAACATTGGAGACGTAACCGTGGCCGGTGCATGGGGGCTATATATTGGCAGCTGAATGATATCTGGCCTGTAATTTCATGGGCTTCAATAGATTACTATGGACGTTGGAAGGCCTTGCATTATTTTGCAAGAAGATTCTTTGCTCCGGTATTGCTCAGCTGTGAAGAAAAAGGAGAAAGAGAAGTATTGTCCAGTCCTGTCGATGAACATGAAGGGAATATTCCTGCAACGGTACATCTGTCAGTTGCAAATGAAACACGGCATGACATAGAAACTTCCATCAGATGGTATCTGCGTGATGCACAATCAACTATATCGAAGGAAGGAACAGAAAATGTTTCTGTACCGGCGATGTCTGCAAAATGGTTTTCCAAGATTGATTTCACGGGCATTGATATCTATCAATATCATTTTCACTATGAACTCCTGCAGGAAGGCAAGACCATATCTGCTTCTACGCTGTTCACAGAACCAAAATATTACCAGTTCCAGGATCCCCATCTGAAAATCGAACGGCATGGGAATGATATCTTCATCAGTGCGGAGGCATATGCAAAGTATGTGATGGTCTATAGCACGGATTCAGATTTTTTGCTTGATGACAATTTCTTCGATATGGAATGTGGCACAAGGCAATTGAAGATCATAAAAGGTAATCCAAGTACAATCCAGGCAAGGAGTGCCTATGATATCCATTGAAACATACATTTACGGCAGAAACCAACCTTCGTATCCCATCGGCTTTCCATAAGAAAAGTCCTTCAATCAAATTTTCCTTTTCATCCGGCAACAAGACATCTCTCAGGTTTCCTGCGCCACATCAAGGTCAACCGCAACTGAGACATCCACCTTGCTTCCTGCTTCAAGGACAAGTTCCTTTATCTCTTGGAACAGTTTCTCAATCTGCGGGACTTTTCCCTTTGAATGGTCAGAAAAGGTCCGCAGAAGCTTTATGTATGCCTCAGCGTCATAGACAAATACATGGGGAAACAACTGATGAGCCACAAGCTTGAAATATCCGCTGCACCCTATTTCATCCATTCGTCTCTGCATGTTCTCTTTCTGGATTTCTTCGACAGGTTCATCATAGACTTGCATACCGTGGCGAACATACACTTCTTCCACAACATCCTGCATGTTCTCATCTTTTAGCTTGAAATTGTTCCAATACATAGCCAACAGGCCATTATCTTTCAATAATGAGGCAGCCTTTTCATATTTTACTCCAGGATCAATCCAATGAAATGCTGTTGCAGAAAAAATACTGTCAAACAATTCCGTGGTTTCAAAATCTTCAAATCTTGTCTTGACCAGTTCAACGTTCCGATAGGTACGAAGACGTTCTTTCGCCTTCGCAATCAGATGGTCACCTGGTTCAAGTGCAGTTATCCTTGCTTTCCAGAAATCAGCAATTTCCCTTGTTGCTATGCCTGTTCCGCTTCCGATCTCCAATATATCGGAATCACGGCCATATGGTTTCAGAGTATGTATATAGGCATACACATCAGTACCATATCCTGGCCTGACATCATCATATACTCCTGCAATTCCATCGAACGATTGTCCATCAAAATCAAACTGAGACATCATTGTCTTCAGCTCCTGATACTATGCTGTATCGTCATGCACTTATACTTCGTTTTCAGCCCTGCGGCAAGACTCTTGATGAAATTCCCTCTTGTACGATAAACCTGTTTTTCCAAGTCAGATATCGTTTCCTTCATTCCAAGAACATCGCATGACGAAAAAAAACAGTCAAGGGTCGTTCCGGGCAAAATATATCCAGAAAGATGACAACATAAAAAATCGGAAAACAGATGAAGATTTTCCCCAAGTTTCTAAAGTCATAGTGCAAAGGAACAGGCATAAGGAAGACTCACCTATCCCCAGCCTTTTTTGACTATTGACAAACTGCATTCTTTTTCTTACGCAGATACGATCCTTGAAATTGGATTTCAAGCAAATACCCCATAAATCTGAGCACCGCAGGAAACACAATGGCCGCTTGCATCAAGATTCTTTCTAAATTCCAGGCCGGCGCTCCCGTCATAGCCATGGTCAGATGCAAGCATCTTGTGGCACGAAGGACAGTATGTTGCCGTCGTTCCACTGGTGTTGCCACCGTAGACAAACGGAATTCCAGCTCCTCTCGCCACTTTGAGCATATCAGCAAGGAAAGACTCGCTTGTTGCATGACGATCCTGCATTTTGTACATAGGGAAAAACCTGGACAGATGCCAGACTTGCACACCACGTTGATAAAGCTCTTTGCCAAGTCTGCTTACCATAGCCGCATCGTGGATACCTTCGACCAGCAATGTCGTCACTTCGACATGACATTTCTGTGCAACCAAGTAGGCAATCCCATCCAGTACAGGGGCAAGCTCTCCCTTGCAGATTGTCCGATAGTAATTTCCATCCCCCTTAAGATCAATGTTAAAAGCATCAATGAGCCTTGAAATCATAGGAAGCGTTTCAGGAGAAAAGCTGCCGTTGGTAACCATGACTGTCCGCAATCCCTTGGCTTTTGCCAATACGGCACAGTCAAGCATATAGTCTTGCCATACAATCGGTTCACTATAGGTAAAGCTGATGGAAGGAACTTGCTGCTCGATTGCAAGATCAACCAGTTTCTGAGGAGCAACAAACGTTGCCCCAGCAGCTCTTTCTTCCTGTGACAATTGCCAATTCTGACAAAAATCACAAGAAAAATTACAACCGGGTTCTGCAACTGAAAGAGTTCTGGTACCAGGTAGGAAATGATAGAGTGGCTTCTTTTCCATCGGGTCTACTGACAAAGCTTCCAGATAACCATAATTGATACTTACAAGTTTCCCCGCACGGACCTGACGGACCTTGCAGAAACCTCTTCCTTTTTCAGGGATACTACAATGCCGAAAACAAAAATTGCAATTCATGAAAAAACCTCCGCAGTGAATGTCTGGAAAATGGCATTCCTGCTTTTCCATGCATCAGCAGGCAAACCCGCCTTTCTGCTTAAGGCATCAAGCATTTCCTGCTTTGACCACCCTGTCTCATCGGCAACCTGAGGAAGAAATACGGCACGATACGAACCGACTGTCAGAATAATGCCGTCCCGGTGCAAGACGAATTCATCCAGTTCTGCAATTGTTCTGGGTACGGAAAGAATCGAAATCTCGAATGACAGAAGGGAATACTCTTCTTTTCTGACAGGGGGGAACCTCGGATCAGCAAAGGCAGCTTCTACGGCAAGCATGGGAATCTGCTTATACAGCGGCTTGATACCGATGATGTACCCGATACACCCTCTCAGGTCCTTTCCCTCATTGAGTGTCACGAAAGCTCCCCTTTTCTCTTCCAAGCCTTTGATCTCAGGCTCTTTGAAGGGCAATCCCAAGTGTTCTTTCACGGCATTCCTTGCAAGTTCAAGCAATACCTTTCTTTCCTCCGTCGTCATGCATGCCTCCACAGAATCGTTACGTACGATACGAAGTTGTTTTCACTACCGGATTTTTCCAATGAATCAGCCTGACCGGCGACCTGTCCCTCGTAACCGGCAAGTCTCGCAATTTCCGATACCACCAGCATCGGTGCAATGCCACAGATAGTAGAATGCTGTTTCTTGGCCAAGGAATAGGCACTGAGACCTTCACCTCTGCAAAACCGTTCTGCCATATCCCTGTCATACTCCCGTACCCGTTCCTCAACCTGTCCGTTGACCGTATTTCCATAGGGGACATAACCGAAGTTGATCCCATAGTGGGTAAAATCACTGCTTGCAAGTACAGCCGTATGTGTATCAATGGCAGCAAGAATTTTCTCAGCATATCCAGTCGCAATGGCAGCATCAGTGAAATCATTGACATGGGCAACACAGAGAAACAGCTTTCCCCTTGCCACTGCAAAGGGAAGAATCATCTCCACAGCATGTTCGGCCGCTGTCACTTCTTCATAGCCACCATCAAAACAAGAAAGAGAAAAACCCTCTACATATCCTAACGGAGTCTCAAAAGCGCTGAAACTGCCGCTACCAAGGATATCAGACGGCAGTGCAAAATAATGGGAAGGAGCAATGACTACCAATTTGTCTATGTCACTTTCCAATGCAGAAAAAAACAAACGAATCAACGGAGCCGAATAGAAAAGCCCTGCATGGGGAACAACACCAAAGCGTACTTTCGGGTCTTCCACTGCATCCAAATGTGTTATCTTTTCCAACGAAGCCCTATCACGAGGATACCACGTACCGGCAAATCTTTGTTTTCGTATCATGCAGGCAGTATACCACAAAATGTACAGACAAGAGCAAAAAGACCTAAGCAATTTACCGTACAAGACAAAAACTTTCTCCATAAGATTGCCGATTCAATTTTTTGTTGGTATTTTGGGAATACACGACTGTATCTACATTTGTATACATATTCGTAAAAAAGGGACATCATGAGAAAAAACGATATAAGATTGGTCAAGACACAGAAAGCTATAAGACTGGCTTTATTCCGATTGTTGGATAAGAAGCCAATTGAAAAGATTACCATAACTGAACTTACGGCAAAGGCCGGTATCTGTAGAAAAACCTTTTATCTGCATTTTCATTCAATCGGAGAAGTCCTGGAAGATTTCAACGCAGAACAACTGAAGAACATAGAAGACAGCATCAAGGAAATTCCTTTTACTGACCTTAGATCATTCCTTGTCAAGCTTGCAGAAAGCATTACCTCTGCGCCCCTTGATCTCGATTATATGCGAAACATTGCCGCTACAGCACAAAGTTATCGCTTGGAATTCAATCTTGTCGCTGCCACAGCCGACAGTGTTGCAGTGAAACTGAAAGAAGCCCTGCCGGTAGCAAAAAGAGAAGAAGCTGAACGCTATGCCCTGTTCATCAGTTCTACCATCAGTCTCATCATACTTTCATGGTTGAGACAACCATACGCTGCAGACAGCCTTGAAGAAACAGCACAGACAGCTATCGACCTTTGCTTAAATGGATTGCATGACAGATTTTAATCTGTAAAATATAACATAACAGAAAGTTTTTTCTTTCTGAAAATCACGTCTAGGAGGTTCTGGCAGGAAAATTTTTCTGTCATACGGCCATGAATGAAGTAAAGAAGCCTGACAACAACAAACTTATCAGATACTACATATGGGTACTGTTCGTAATCCTGCTGCTCAATCTGCTGGTTGTACCTATGGTAGCACAGCGCAATATAGAGACAGTTGACTACGGGACTTTCCTTTCAATGCTCAACAAAAAGGAAATCCAGACTGTACAGGTAGAAGAGAACGAAATCTATTTTACCAGCAAGACAGATACAAATTTGTCCGGAGTCCAATCAGATACCACAAAGCTCTACAAGACAACGACCTTTGAAGATCCTACACTGGTAGACCGGCTCTATGCCTCAGGCTGTTCCTTCGGCAGGGTAGCTCCAAAAGAACTTTCACCCCTTGCTTCTTTCCTGCTTACATGGATCTTCCCGATTCTCCTTTTCATCTTCATCGGAAGAATGATGGCAAACCGTATGGGCGGCATGGGAGGTCTTGGCAATGCCATGCAATTCGGAAAAAGCAATGCAAAGGTCTATGTCCCTTCCAGCACAGGTATCAAATTCAAGGATGTCGCAGGCGAAGAAGAGGCAAAGGATCTGTTACGGGAGATAGTTGACTTCCTTGAGCATGGTGACAAATACCGGGCAATAGGAGCAAATCTACCGAAAGGAGCTCTGCTGGTAGGACCTCCTGGAACCGGTAAGACAATGCTTGCAAAAGCTGTTGCAGGGGAAGCAAACGTACCATTCTTCTCCATAAGTGGCTCTGAATTCGTTGAAATGTTCGTTGGTATGGGTGCAGCGAAGGTAAGAGACTTGTTCAAGCAAGCCAATGAAAAAGCTCCTTGTATTGTCTTCATTGACGAAATCGATGCAATCGGACAGAAAAGGAACGGTGGCGGCCTGGGCGGTAACGATGAACGTGAACAGACTTTGAACCAACTGCTTACTGAAATGGATGGATTTGATCCATCCAAAGGTGTCGTCATCCTGGCTGCAACGAACCGTCCTGAAAGTCTCGATCCCGCCTTGCTGAGGCCTGGCCGTTTCGACCGAAGGATTCCTGTGGAATTGCCGGATCTCATCGGCCGTGAAGCCATTCTGAAAGTCCACGCCCAGCATGTGCATCTTGCTTCCGAGGTAGACCTCAAGGCAATAGCATTGGCAGCAACAGGAATGAGTGGTGCAGAACTTGCAAATATCATCAACGAAGCAGCTCTCAGAGCCGTAAGGAACAAACGGAATGAAGTCTGCCAACAGGATCTTGAAGAAAGCATTGAAGTTGTAGCAGCCGGTTACCAAAAGAAGAACAAAGTACTTTCGGATGAAGAAAGAAAAATCGTTTCTTATCATGAAATCGGACATGCACTTGTTGCTGCGCTTCAGACCAACAGTGCCCCTGTATCGAAAATTACAATAATACCACGGACCAGCGGGGCACTGGGTTATACGATGCAGGTTGATGAAACCGAACATAACCTGATGAGCAAGGAAGAACTTGAAAACAAGATCGCAACACTCACAGGCGGCAGGGTAGCTGAGGAAATCGTCTTCCATTCCATCACCACAGGAGCCTCAAATGATATTGAGCAGGCAACGAAACTTGCAAGGGCAATGATCACCAGATTCGGTATGAGCGATGCATTCGGCATGGTAGCCTTGGAAACCGTCACCAACCAATATCTAGGAGGAGATACCTCCCTTGCCTGTTCCGCTGATACAGCAGCTCAGATTGACAAGATGGTCATCGCAGAAGTACAGAAACAATATGAGAAGGCAAAGCAGCTACTTGCTTCCCATAGGCAGAAACTTGATGAACTTGCTGCTTATCTGCTGAAAGAAGAAACGATAACAGGCAAGCAGTTCATGGAAATTCTCAACAAGGAAAAGGAACTGCCGGATACAGAAGTCTCAGACAAGGCGCCTACGACCAAAGAAGAAGAGGCATAAATTCTCCTACTGCCAGAAAACATCTGGTTATCTCATTCTGCCGTGTATTCCGACATGAAAATCCCACTGCAGAATGAGTTTTTTTTATCTGGACATATCCTAGACATTGAAAATTTTCTAGTAGATTTTACTCAGTATAGCCAATATTTTTTCATAGTTTATACGTAAAAGTATTGATTTTTTGATAAAAGACCGTATGCTTGGCAGTATGATCGGTGTAAAAGAAATTGCAAAGCTTGCAGGTACTTCACCTGCAACAGTCTCAAATGTACTCAATGAGAAATCAAATGTCAGCAAAGCAATGAGAGAAAAAGTCCTGTCCATTTGCCGGGAAAATGGCTACAACCAAAGCAAAAACGGACGGCTTGCAAAAAAAGGAAAAACAAGGACCCTGCTCTTTACTTTCAGTGATTTCGATCGTTCCTTTTACCTTGAAGTCATCCATGGCATCCATGACTATGCATACGCCCATGATTATGAACTGCTCATCTGTACAGGACGGGTATGTGAAAAATACATGGAACCGTCCATGACCAGCGGGTGCATAGCCTTGGATGGCAAACTACCTTCACAGATCCTGGAGCGAAAAGCAAATGAAACATATCCTGTGGTAGTACTGGACAGGACATCTGCAAGTCCTTATATAAAGAGCATATTGGTGAATAATTATGATTCCATGTATGAGCTGGTCAATACACTTGCCAAACGGGGGCTCAAGACTTTTTCCTTCTTGGGAGGTATCGAAGGCAGTGAAGACAACAAAGAAAGATTTCAAGCATTTATCGATGCTCTCAAAGACAATGGGATCACTTTTACACGAGATGGATACATTGCCGGTGATTGGCATGAAAACAGCGGCATCAGAGCCGCGCAGATTCTTCTGCTGACAGAAAATCCGCCGGATGTGCTTGTCTGTGCCAATGACAACATGGCCATGGGAGCCATCAAGACATTCAATCAGAATGAACTGATAGTCGGCAAAGATATATCTGTCACAGGTTTTGATAACAACCTTATTGCAGAATACAATGATATTACGACAATAGATATTCCTGATTACGAACGTGGTTACCTGGCTGCACAAGCATTGGTAGGGAATATTGAAGGTGCCATGAACAGAGATACATTCCGAATAAAAGCAAAACTTATCTGGCGTGGTTCTACTACAAAACGTTAATCGAAGTATAGAACAATCCTTTTTTATAATTAATTCTATTCTATATATAGAGTAGAGTATAAAATCTCTCATTATGTAGTAAAATATCATATATTTGTTTTTCTTACATAACATTAATTTTACATAAAATATTTATTTATTTTATAATAAAATTACATAAATATAGGCTGTAAAAGCAAGTAAATTGAATTAATCTCCTTTTTTCACTTGACAGTATGTTAAATCAAGTTAAAATGAAAGTAAATTTTTATCAACATAAAAGGAGTTTTGGCATATGTTAAAAAAGTTATATCTAATTTTACTTGGATTGCTGACCGCAGGCTTCCTGTTTGCCCAAGGTACTCAGGAAACAACATCAACAAGCGAAACATCCCAGCAGGAAAACCAAAAAATAATCATCTTCCAGTCCAAGGTAGAGATTACTGACCAACTGCAGGCAGCAGTCAAGGACTTTACTGCAGAAACCGGCATACCAGTAGAAATCTGGGAAACTTCAGGAGACAGCTATGTGACACAGCTTCGCCTGAAACTTGCAGGAGATGAAGTACCGACTATCTTCACTGTGACTCCGGGTGTCCAAGCAGACCAGCTCAAGGACTATCTGGCCGATATCAGCAGCAGCAAGGTACAGCAATATATTCCGGACTCTTTGTCCCTGAAGGAAAATGGCAAGAATGTAGGAGTGCCATATAATGTAGAAGGTTTCGGCTTGGTAGTAAATGACAGCATGGTCAGCGATGATGACCTTGCATCCCAAGACGCATTCTTCAAAGCGATTAACAGACTTGCCGCTGAAGGAAAGAATCCACTCGGATTAAGCCAAGAATCTTATTTCCTTATCGGACATATTCTCAACACCCCGTTTGCCATTATGGACGATCCCGATGCTTTTATCGCCAAATATGAGAAAGGCGGCGTAAGACTTGCAGATCAAAAGGAATTCCAGGCCTTTGCAAAACTTATGGAACTGATCCGCAGCAAATGCACAAATCCGATGGAAATCAACTATGATCGCTCATGCGGAGACTTCGCTACCGGCAAGACAGCAATGATCCACCAAGGCAACTGGTGCTATACCATGTTCAAGGATTACAATGTCAACTTCAAGATGGACCTCAAGGCCTTGCCGTTGCTTGGCAACAAGAAACTTGCGGTTTCCGTCCCATACTATTGGGTTGTCAATTCCCAGGTCTCCGAAACAAAGCAAAAAGAGGCCCTGCAGTTCCTTGATTGGCTCTACACTTCCAAGAAAGGTATGGACTACGTAGTCAACCAGTTCAAGTTCGTTCCGGCTATGTCTAATATACCGACTGATTCACTTGATCCACTGAGTGCCGATGTTGCAAAGGCTGCTGGCTCAGGAAATACCATCCCCTGGGTACTCAATGATTGGCCGATGAATATCATCAATTCTGACTTTGCTCCGCTTACCCAAGAGTTCCTGACTGACAAGAGCATGAGTGGAATTGATTTTGTAAACAAGCTTGATGATGCATATCAGGCTCGCCTCAAGAAATAAATCTTTCAGTTCGACCCGCCCCGTGCGAGGCGGGTCTTTTTCCCCATTAGTTTTTCCGGAGCATGACCTATGATGGTAACAAACAAGAAACAGGAAAAATTCTGGTATTTCCTGTTCGTCTTTCCTGCATTGTTTGCATTTATTTTTGTTGTAATCATACCGTTCTTCATCGGTATCGGATATTCCTTCGTCTCTTGGAATGGACTGGCAACAAGCAAGACTACCTTCGTAGGATTGCAAAACTACCGACAACTGTTCTCTGATGTACGTTTCGGCAGCAGTGCCGTCCATACAATCATCTTCACGGTACTGTCAGTCCTGTTCATCAACATCCTCGGTCTATTGTTTGCCCTCATGGTAACGACAAAACTGAAAATCAACACAGTAGCCCGTACGCTTTTCTTCATGCCAAACCTGATCGGTGGCCTGATCCTCGGCTATATCTGGAAATTCATCCTTTCAGATACCTTCAAGGCAATAGGGGAACAAACAGGATGGACAAAACTGTTCTTCAACTGGTTGCTCGATCCCACGGCATCACTGTGGGCATTGGTCGTTGTCATTACATGGCAGATGGCAGGATATGTCATGATTATTTACATTACAGGTATCCAATCCGTACCTGATGAAGTCATAGAAGCCTCCATCATAGACGGAGCAGGCAGAGTACGGCGTTTTTTCTCCATCACATTGCCTCTGATCATGCCATCGGTAACCATCTGTACATTCTATACGCTTTCGAATTGTTTCAAGATGTATGATACCAACCTCTCACTTACAAACGGAGGCCCCGGTACTTCTACAGAACTCTTTGCCATGAACATCTTCAATGAAATATTCTCCTTCAGCCATTTCGGCTATGGGCAGGCAAAAGCTATCATCTTCTTCCTGTTTATCGCAGCTATAACACTTACACAGGTAGCAATTACCAAGAGAAAGGAGGTACAGCTATGACACGGTCACAACGGAATTTCGGGAAAATCATGTACTCCATATTCGTACTTGCCCTTGGTATTCTGTTCATTTATCCACTTTTCATCATGGCCATCAATTCATTCAAGAACCGTGCTGAACTATACATGAATCCGATTGCTCTCCCACATCATGCCCTATGGAAAAACTATGCAGAAGCAGCAAGAAAAATGAGTTTTCTCAACGCATTGGGAAATTCAGTCTTCATTACTGTCATTTCTTTGCTATTCATCATTACGTTTTCCGCCATGTGTGCATGGATGATCACAAGGAAAAATACCAAGCTAAGCCGCTTCCTGTTCTTTCTCTTTGTTGCCACTATGCTCATTCCATTCCAGACACTTATGATGCCACTGGTACAGATGATGAAATGGTCAAAGCAATTCCTTGGACTCCGTGTATTGAACACATACCGAGGCATCATTTTCATGTACATAGGATTCGGTATGTCCCTGGCAGTTTTTCTCTATAGCGGTTTCGTCAAGACCATTCCCGTTTCCCTGGAAGAAGCAGCAACCATCGATGGTTGTTCCAGTTTTTCCGTATTTTGGAAAATTGTCTTTCCAATGCTCAAGTCAACTACCATCACCGTCATGATCCTCGATATCATCTGGATATGGAATGATTACCTCCTGCCTTCCCTGGTGCTGAATGACAAAGCTTTGAGAACCATTCCTCTTTCCACAAGTTCATTTTTCGGTGTCTTTACCATCCAATGGAACGAAGCCATGGCAGGTTTGACCATGACCATCATCCCTGTCATCGTGTTCTACTTCTGTGCACAGAAATACATCGTAAAAGGCATCGTTACCGGAGCTGTGAAATGAAACGACATATATTTCGGAAAAGACAGGGAAAGCTCGACCAGAAAGAACTGGAGCTGGAAGAAACGTTGTTTCACAATGCCAACGGGTATCTGGGAGTCCGGGGTTCCATGGAAGAAGGGAGTTTTCATGAGACACTCAGGGGAACCTATCTCAACGGTGTATATGATATAGTCGATATGCCTCAGGCCGAACCACTCTATGGCCTGGCCAACAAAAAGGAAACTCTTGTAAATATTGCCGACATACAGACCGTCAGGTTATATGCGGACGGAGAACTCTGTACTCCGTCTACTGCTGCAGATTGGCATGGAGAACGATCGTTGGATATGGACGGAGGTTTTACCAAACGGACACTCACATGGAAAAGCAAGGCTGGCAAAAAAGTCAATGTAGCTGTAACCCGCATGGCATCGTTTACCCGGCTTCCTCTTTTTGTCCTTCAATATCGTGTCATCTGCGACCAGGCAACGCTTTTCCGCTTTGAGACAGAGCATGACTGCAACGTACATAATTTCAGTGATCCTGATGACCCACGCCTTGCATCAGTATCTGTCCAGCATATGCTGCCGCAGGAAGTCACCTACAAAGACGGCTTGTCCAAGATTGTCACCAGTACAGCAAGAAGTGGCATTACAGTAGCAACGATTGTATATGATACCTTCTCACTGCCGATTCTTTCTTCCACGGAAAAGGAAAGTACTGCTGCAATTTCGCGTGCTGTTTCCTTCAGTGCCAAGAGTAATGAAGAGTTACTGTTGACACGTCTGGTAGTATGTACTGACAGCCGTCGCTGGAAAGATCCCCTAAAAACTGCCGAAGCATTTCTCAGTGATGCCAGGCAGGCTGGTATTCCACAGCTCTTTGCGGAACAAAAGGCATACCTCTCCGCCTTCTGGAAATATTCTTCCTGCGAAATCGAAGGCAACGAAATCCTTGACGAAGGCTTGAGTTTCAATCTTTATGAACTTCTGCAGTCTGTCGGTAAAGACGGCATATCGCATCTTGCTGCAAAAGGACTTTCAGGCGAAGGCTATGAAGGCCATTACTTCTGGGATACGGAAATGTTCGTACAGCCGCTCTTTACGCTCACTCAGCCAAAGATTTCGAAGAATTTACTGGAATATCGATACACCATCCTGAACAAGGCAAGGGAGAATGCACGGTTCCTTGGCTATTCCAAGGGGGCCTTGTATCCCTGGAGAACCATCAACGGAGAAGAATGCTCAGGATTCTTTCCCGCAGGGACAGCTCAGTATCATATCAACGGAGCGGTTGCCTATGCATTGATTCTGTACTACCTTGTTACAGATGATATAGACTTCATGCAGGAAAAAGGTCTGGAAATGCTCCTGGAAATAGCTCGTTTCTGGTATGAGCTCGGCAACTTCTTCAAGGGACAGTTCATGATCAACTGCGTGACAGGTCCTGATGAATATACCTGTCTGGTAAACAACAACTATTATACAAATGTATCTGCGAAGTATGATTTCCACTGGGCGGTAAAGCTGTATCGTATGCTGTCCAAGGAAGGAAAGGCAACGGCAGCCATAGCGGCTACAGGTATCTGTGAAGAAGAAATAGCTGCATTCGAAAAAGCTGAACAGGCTATGTTCCTGCCTTATGACAAAGATCTGGATATCAACCTGCAGGACGATAGCTTCCTGCAAAAAAAACAATGGGATATCAAGGCTACCCCCAAGGAAAAGTTTCCCCTGCTGCTGCACTACCATCCGTTGACTTTGTACAACCACCAGGTCTGCAAGCAGGCTGATACAGTCTTTGCACATTATCTCTATGAAGAATACACAAGCTATTCCACCATGCTCCATTCATACGATTACTACGAACGTCTGACCACGCATGATTCTTCGCTTTCACCCTGTATCTTCAGCATCATGGCATCCCGGCTTGGGTTACATGAAAAAGCCTATGCCTATTTCAAGGATTCGATCGAAATCGATATCCACAATACCCACGGGAATACAAAGGATGGTATCCATACTGCGAACATGGGGGGCAGTTACCTTTGCATCGTCTTTGGATTCGCCGGTCTGCGTATCAAGGAAACAGGCATATACCTGTATCCATACCTGCCGACAGCATGGAAGGGATATGCATTCTGCCTTACGCTACGGAACTTGCATATGCATGTCCATATCCATCTTGATGAAATAGCTCTCTGGTTGGAAGAAAAAACAATTCAGAAGATTTTCCTTTATGACAAGGAAAGGACAATCACTGAAAAGAAAATTTCCTTTCAGCTTCAGCAAAGGAGCAACAAATGAACAAGGCATGGATCTTTGATCTGGACGGGGTCATCTGCCATACTGATGAATTCCACTTCCAAGCTTGGAAAAGGATATCCGATGAACTGCACCTGGATTTTGATCGGACACTGAACGACAAGCTACGTGGAGTAAGCAGACGCAACAGTCTGGAAATCATTCTTGAGGCAAATCACCGTCAATTGCCAGAGTCATCACTTGAAGAAGCCATGGAAAAGAAAAATGGGTACTATCGCGCATCCCTCATGCAGCTTACACCAGCAGATCTTGAACCAGAAGTCAAACACACATTGGGATCATTCCGATCAGAAGGACGGAAAATGGCCATCGGTTCCTCAAGTAAGAATGCCAGGCTTATTCTCGATCGACTGGAAATTACGGACCTGTTTGATGCCATCGTAGACGGTACCATGATCAGCAAGAGCAAACCGGACCCTGAAGTATTCCTCATTGCTGCTCATCTGCTTGGTTATCTTCCATCTGATTGTTTTGTAGTCGAAGATGCCGTAGCAGGTATCCAGGCAGCCCTAAGAGGCGGCATGCTTCCTATTGCCTATCGACTCCATGAAAAAGAACTGCCCAGAGATATACAGCATGCTGAATCATTTGCCGACATTCTTTCAATCGATAGCAAATTTTCCGCATTGAATTCATAATATTGACATCAATACCCATTATTGAGCCATTGCACTTATGGCAGGATATCTTTGTCTTTGTAAATTACCAGCTATATAGTACTGTATAGCCCAAAGAAAAAGGCAAACGGCTCTAGCTATCAAGTCATAAATTGTAAATAAATTTATAATATTTTTGTTTACAATTTAGCAAAATCTACTTGGACAGTCACGGGCAGCATGCTATAGTAGTCGCATGTCCCAGATAATCTTGGAAACCAAAGACTTATCCTTTGGTGTCAACAAAGGCACGTTGTTGCTACGTCACATAGACCTACATATTGAAAAAGGCAAGTGCTACATACTTGCAGGCTTGAACGGTTCAGGAAAGAGCCTCCTGCTCAAAAACATAAAAGGCCTGCTGAATCCGACATCAGGCAAAATATTCATCGAAGGACAGGATCTGACTCACTCTCCCAGTAAACGAAGAGCTCTTGTCGGACTTGTCTTTCAAGATGCAGATAGCCAAATCATTGGGCAAACAGTAGAAAAAGATATCCTGTTTGGCATGGAAAACATCGGAACTGCCCTTACGACACAACAAGACAGGTTAAAAGAAACAGCAAGATTTATGGGACTTACCGAAAAGCTTAGCCAAAGACCCCGGACACTGTCAGGAGGAGAAAAACGACGTCTTGCCATAGCAGGAATAATAGTCATGGAACCACAGATCATCCTTATGGATGAGCCTTTCTCAAACCTTGATTTTCCAGGGATAAGACAGGTGATCAAGACCTTGCTGCAACTGAAGCAGCAAGGATATACCTTGCTGATAGTCAGCCATGAAATTGAAAAGTTCGCGGCACATGCCGACCGTATTCTCTTGTTGGAACATGGTATGCTGGCCTTTGACAAGCCTCCTAAGGAAGCCGTAGAGCTTTTGCCTTCCCATGATATCTATGTACCGGCATCCATTCCGGTAGAGGAAATGACATGGCTGAGGCAATGATATTCCACTACAGGGTCTCAGGATCCTTATTGTCAAGGTGCAATCCGCTGATCAAACTTGGGAGCCTGATAACCCTGTGCATCCTGTTGCAGCAGGCTACCTTGACGGCCACAGTATTCTTTTCCCTGTGCATAGCAGCATTGATGCTGCAAGCAAAAATGCCGATCCGACGTCTTATACCTGAACTCATGTTTTTCCTGATCCTTACGGCCATAATTTTCCTGTCAGTCTATCTACCGCATAAGGAATTGCAGAAAAGCATGGAAAAATCAGCATCTTTCCTTGTTGCAGTACTGGGAAGCCTGCTGTTTGCCGATACTACCGATCCTTCAGATCTTGCAAGGTCATTGGGCAGTTTCCTTCACCGCCTGCATTTCAAGGACGGTTGGAAATTTGCCAATCAAGTTGAACTAACACTCACCTGTATTCCCCTTATCTATGACACCTATGCCCATGTCAGGGATGCGCGCAGAGCTCGTCTTGCATATATGGGGAAACATCCTATAAGATCGATATACATGTTTTCAAAAGAACTGATGGAACAGTTGCTGGACCAAATAGATGAAATGGCTTATGCCATGGACGCACGAAGCTTCGATGAAAACAAGCCGCGGGCCAGTCTTCCTTACGGATGGGCAGACCTGATGCTTGTCTGTGGGATGGTCATCTCAGCAATATTCGGGAGGATGCTGCCATGCTAAGCAAGAAAGAAGCACGCTTGATATGCCGAAAACGACAGGCACCTGTACATCCTGATTATACCGACGATGACAGGAAAACCTGTGAAGCCATAGCTTCAAGCACCATCTGGAAAGAAAGTTCTTTGGTCATAGCCTACCTGCCGATGCCGACAGAAACAGATATCACACCTTTATTAGATCTTGCAATTAAAGAAAAGCGGTTGCTCGCAGTCCCCATTACTGATAAGAACACAACAGGAATCATGCATTTCAGGCTATTGGAAACAAACTGGAGAAAAACAATTGGAAAAGGGCCATGGAACCTTCAGGAACCTCGTATCACAGAAACCAGGGCAATAGATGTCTGGAGCCAACAAGGCAATATTATCGTATTGGTCCCTTCCCTGGGAATTGATCGATATGGGAACAGGCTTGGACATGGGGGGGGATATTATGACAGGTTCCTTGCGATGAAAACCCCTGCTACCAGTACTGTCGCCCCATGCAGGGATTATCAACTTATAGAAGACTTCAAACCTGACAAGACAGACTGCAGGATTGATTTTCTTGCCACTGCAAACGGCTTCAAAAAGACTGACGTGCCAATTCTCTAAGTAAATCCTCACTCCGTTTCGGTTCAAAACCCGGGGCAAAGAGTGACAATACTTCCTTACGGATATCTGTGTCCCTGACATTACGCAGAATTGTAGCCAAGGCTTTTATATACTGTACCTGTATGCCAGGTGATGAAGCAATGACAAAGAGAATATGGACAGGCAATCCATCCTTTGCAGCAAACTCAACGCCATTTGCACTGATGCCAAGCCCTATCCTCACTTTGTCGATAGGAGGAATCTTGCCGTGGGCAATGGCTACTCCATGTCCGATTCCGGTCGTATCTATCAGTTCCCGTCGATGCACGGCTCTTCTGAAGCGCTCTTTATCCTTCAGTTCATTAAAAATGGTACAGCCATCTATTACTTCATCAATTGCCTTGAACTTATCGACTTCACAAATTGGACAAGCGGCAAATCCGAACAACAAATCCTTATTCATCTACTATACTTTCCAATGAAAATTCTCCGATAACAGATTATGGAAGGCAAAGGGTCCCACATGTGCCTTGTTCCCCTCTGAGACCAATATATCAGAATAACCTTCCAATAGCAAGAAACCGGCTATTTGCTGCAATATGTCCCATAAATCTCTGCAATAAGGCGAACACCATCCTCTACTTCCTTGTCAGGGCCCGCATAATTAAGACGAAGACATTTGTCAAAATGAGGGTGAGGATAAGGCAAACCATGTTTCTGGTCCTCATGTCCAAAGAAAGAATACTCTCCCGGTACGGTAATGACTCCATGATCCTTGAGCACCTTATAGAACTCTTTGGTCGGAATGGAAAGATCTGGTAAACAAAGCCAGATGAAAATAGATCCTTCACTCCTATGATAGCAATAGTTCATTCCAGCAAAATACTTTCTGATATACTGTTGCATCCTGAGGGACTTCCGTGCATAGAACGGCTGCACGAAATCATCTGCAAGCCGTACAAGTTCTCCACTTTCAATCATCGGACCAGCAAGAGCCTGTCCCATTGATCCAGAAGCCAATGCTGCAATGGCGTTGATATTGGAAAGGTCTTCGATGATTTGGGGAGCTGCCACTACGATACCTGTACGAACCGATGGAAGACCGATCTTCGACAAGCTCATCGACAGGATGATATGTTCGTTCCATATCGGCGTTGCATCAGCTGTAAATACAATATTGGGAAAAGGAACTCCGTAGGCGTTGTCTATGACCAACGGGATATCATAAGCTGCTGCAAGATCCGAAAGCCTGTTGATTTCAGCATCGGTAAGGACATTGCCTGAAGGATTTGTCGGCCTTGTTACACAAAGCGCACCGACTTGCCCATCTATCCCGGCCTTGCAATGGAGCTCCAAATAATTCTCAACTGCCGGAAAATCTATTGCATACTTGAATGTATGATCAGGAAAATATGTACAGACAGACGGTACGCTGACGAACATATCAGGGAAAATACCTTGGTCAGCATATCCTATATACTCAGGCATCAAAGGAAACAGTACGGTTTTGCAGCAACCATCATCAAATGGACCTGCAAGTAAATTGAACAGGTAAAACATGGCACTCTGGCTACCATTTGTAATGGCTATGTTTTTATCTTCCACTTGCCAACCATAGGTCTTTGCAAGGAAAGCCGCGACAGCATGGACAAATTCCATCCGTCCCTGCGGGGCATCATAGCGAGCAATCGTCTGCTCAAAGGCATCACCATCTGCCAGCATCTTTTCAAGCTGCCTGCGATAAGCCTGTTCAACTTCTGTTATTCTTGCAGGATTGCCACCTCCAAGACCATAGGAAGGCAAATCAGAGGAAATAGGTTTACCCAAGTCATCCATCAACTGCAGGATACCTGACCGCTGGGTAAGCTTTTCTCCAAATTGCGATATTTTCATAGAAAGCCTCAATGATAAAAAGAGTTCCCTTTACCATACAAAGGGCTCCTGCAAAATGCAAGAGCCCTATCTTTTGACAAATCAGCTTGTTGCCCTGATATCAGAGCTTTGCAAGATACTCGTTCATTGCCTTGGCAGCCTTACGTCCCTGACCCATTGCCAGGATTACCGTTGCTGCTCCCAACACGATGTCCCCGCCGGCATAGACTCCTTTGAGCGTAGTCTCACAGGTATCTTCATTGACGATGAAATTACCACGTTTGTTGGTATCAATGCCTTCTGTCGTCAGCTTGATCAACGGATTGGAAGTATTTCCGATGGAAACCACAACGGTATCGAACGGATATACTTTCTCAGTTCCGGGAATTTCCACAGGACTTCTTCTGCCGGAAGCATCAGGTTCGCCAAGCTTGCAGGTAATTACCTTGACACCGGTTACCCTTCCCTTCTCATCTGCAACAATCTCATGGGGCTGATGCAAAAGCATGAATTTTACGCCTTCTTCCTTGGCATGCCCGACTTCTTCCTTCCTGGCAGGCAATTCGGTTTCACTTCTGCGATAGATAACCGTAACTTCCTTGGCACCAAGACGAAGTGCAGTACGGGCCGCATCCATTGCAACATTGCCACCACCGAAGATGGCAACCTTTTCACTCTGCCATTCGGGAGTCATGCTATGTTCGGCATCATAGGCCTTCATCAGATTACTGCGGGTCAGATATTCATTGGCACTGAATACACCGACATTGTTCTCTCCGGGAATACCGAGGAATTTCGGCAAACCGGCGCCAGAACCGATGAATATCGCCTCAAAACCATCCTTTTTCATCAAATCTTCGATGGTCTGGGTACGTCCGACAAGAAAATTCAAATTGATTTCAACGCCCATCTTGGTCAAACCATCCAATTCTCTCTGAACCAGTTTTTTCGGTAGACGGAATTCAGGAATCCCATAGACAAGCACACCGCCGGCCTTGTGCAAAGCTTCGAACATAACCACTTCATGTCCGGCACGTCTCAAATCCGCCGCAGCAGAAATGGAAGCAGGACCAGAACCGACGACAGCTACCTTATGCCCAGAAGAAGGAGCAACTTCAGGAGTAACATCACAGTCATGTTCCCTGGAGTAATCAGCAACAAAGCGTTCAATCCTGCCGATTGCAACTGCCTGGTCCACATCCTTGTGCAATTTGCCCATGGTACAATACTTCTGGCATTGGTTTTCCTGTGGGCAGACGCGTCCGCAGATAGAAGGCAACAAGCTGCTTTCCTTGATTACTGCATTGGATCCCTTGAAATCACCTTCACTTGCCTTCATTATGAAAGCAGGGATATCAATACCGACAGGACAACCCTGTACACACGGCTTGTTCTTGCATTGCAAGCAACGCATGGCCTCGACCTTGACCTGAGCTTCGGTATAGCCCTCTGCGACTTCATTCATATTGTGGATCCTCACACCTGGATCCTGCGTAGGCATCTGCTGCACAGGTATCTCAGCCCTCATCTTGGGGGTAAGTGCAAGGTCTTTATATTTTTTAAGCAAATCCTGCGCCGTCTTGTCCAGTTCCTCTCTTGTCTGATACATGGCTTAGGCTTCTCCTTCCGGGATATGCAACCCGATATGGCATTTATGATGGGCTTCCTGCTCCTGCGGCTTATAGGTACCCAACCTGGTAAGCATGTTGTTCCAATCAACCTGATGTCCATCAAAATCAGGTCCATCTACACAGACGAACTTTGTCTTTCCACCAATGGATACACGGCATCCACCACACATACCGGTTCCATCGATCATAATCGTATTCAATGATACGACGGTTTTGATTCCATATGGCTTGGTCGTAAGGGCACCGAATTTCATCATTATCGGAGGACCGACAATGAAGACATAATCAGGCTTCCAAGTCTCGCAGAGTTCCTTCAGAGGTTCGGTAACAAGACCTTTGCGTCCAGCTGACCCATCATCGGTCATAAGAATCAATTCGTCGGCTAAGGCAGCCATCTCATCCTTCATGACATAAAGGTCCTTGTTCCTGGCACCCATGATGATTTTCACTTCATTACCGAGTTGTTTCAGTTTCTTGGCAATTGGATACAGGGGAGCTACACCAATACCACCTCCGACACATACACATTTACCGAACTTCTCCAATTCGGAAGGCTGGCCTAGCGGGCCAAGAAGATTTGCTACGTAATCCCCTTCCTTGAGCATGGCAAGTTTATGAGTCGTAGCTCCGACCGCCTGGAAAACAATGGTAATCGTTCCCTTTTCAGGATCCGAATCAGCGATGGTCAGAGGAATCCTTTCATTGAAATCTCCACCAAGCTGCAGGATTATAAACTGTCCAGGTTTATGTGCTTCAGCAATAAGGGGTGCTTCAATGACCATTTTGAAAACTTCACTTGAAAGTTTTTGCTTAAAAATAATCTTGTTCACGACTGCTCCTTTGCTTATACTATAGAGGTATATAGTCAAGCAAATAAAAATACTTTATAGCTTTTTTTTGCCAAACATTGACTTTATTACAACAAACATACTCTAATAGGGAGGAAATTTCAATGATTATTCATGAAAAAACCATGTCATTATCACAAAAACAGAACATGAGGGGAGGAAAAGGAACAATCCTGCTCAAGGATCTCATGGAAAAAGGAACAGTAGCTCACTGCAGGCTCTTCAGTCAGATTACCATCAGACAGGGTTGCTCCATCGGGCAGCATGATCATGTTGATGAAACTGAATACTATTGGATCCTCAAGGGAGAAGGCATTGTAACTGAGGCTGATGGCGAAAAGCAGGTAGCTGCGGGAGACATGGTCGTGACAGGTGGCGGAGCCAGCCATGCAATTCGCAACGACAAGGAAGAAGATCTCGTCCTGATGGCCCTGATCATCCTCGACTGAAAGTAACTGAGTATATACGACAAGGGCCGCAGGCACCTTCTCAGGTGTCTTGCGGCCCTTGGACCGGACATCTTATGTCTGTCTAGTCAGTCTCAATCTCAATCTTGATATCCCGCGGCTGGGCTGCAGGCACTTTCGGAATGGAAACGTTTAGGATTCCATCAGCGAAATTTGCCTTGATACCTGCTTCGTCAGCATCGCCAGGCAACTGGAATGATCTGGAAAACTGGCTTCTGCCATGGGATTCCTTCACCAAGTAATTTCGCTCTTCCTTCTTTTCTTTGTTATCCTTCTTATTGAAGGCATCGCTTGTAGCAAGTTTGAGCGTATGCTTTTCAACCTTGACGTCTACATCCCCATTGTCATATCCAGGAAGAATAACATCCAGCTGATATCCGGATTCACCTTCCGTTACATCGACCTTAGGCCATTTTCCAGCCTTGGTATTTGAATAAAAATCAAAAAAGTCATTCATCATCGAACCAAAATCATTAGCCATCATAACTCTATCTCCTCTTCTTTTCTTACTATTTACTTGATATCAATCATCTTCGGCTTCGCTTCTTCAGCTTTCGGAATCCGAATGTTGAGAATACCTTTGCTCAACTTTGCCTGAACTTTGTCGATATCAATACGTGAAGGAAGCTGGAAAGATCTGGAAAAGCTCATCTTCTGATCACATTCGCAGTAATGGCGGACGACATCATCATGCTCTTCCTGCTTTGCAAGTTCCTTATCAAATTTCTCTGAAGTGGAAATCGTCAGGACTTCTTTTTCCAATTTGAGCTTCAGATCATCAAGCGAATATCCTGGTACTTCAGCTTCAAGGGTAAATCCATCCTTGTCTTCCCAGATTGTCACAGGTGGAACTTTTGTTCCGCTGATCGGTGAGTAATCATTGAAAAAATCATCCAAAAGTGAATCTAATCCGTAATACATAATCCATATCTCCTCTTCTCGAATTTTATTAGTTATATGCAACTCCTAACGGAGCATCATGCAATTTCAATTTCCCGCGGTTGTGCAACTTCTTTCTTGGCTATCAGTACAGTAAGCACACCTTTCGCCAGGCTTGCTTTGATGTTTTCTTCATCAGCATCATCCGGCAATACAAGGCTTCTTTCAAACATTACCTTCGGATCTGCTTCCCTTAATACGGTCAGGCCATTGTCTGTAGGATTCTCAAACCTATCACTGGTTGCAAGCTCCAACTTATGGTCCTTGACTTGCATTGTGATCTCATCTGGTTTATAGCCCGGAAGCTCAACAGACAAACCGTAGCTGTCTTTGCCTTCCCATACATCCATCGGCGGAACCTTTGCTGTACAAGCATCAAAATATCCATCTCTTATCAGTGCATCTATATCTGTCAAGTAGTTCATTCTTTTCTCCTCTACCATTTCTTTCCTGGTCTTTTGTCATAAACAATATTGCACATACCATGCCAACTTTTTAAAACAGCAAAGAAGCAAACCTATATTACATTATTAGTTTGGAATATATTTATTTATATATAAAATAATTAAAAATTTTATCAACTATGAATCAGAATTAATATTCCTAGTCAAAAGAAAGAAAAAATAATCTAAAAAAGACAATCAGATGGTTCCTTTTCAAAGAGAACAAGGGTCAATCCTGACCCGTTGTAAAATCAAAGGCATCATATTGTGTCAAAATGACACGTATGAGTCTTCATTACCCTATACATGTGGAAATTTGGGACAGAAATACTTCAAATAGCTTTTGTCCAGTCGATCATTGCCATCTTGTTCGTACTTGGCAACAACAACTTGCCTGTAACCGGATCTTTTTCCAGATGCTTCTCAAGATACTTCCCGATTATCGCATAGGAATCCTGACCTTCAGCCAACGGCCCAAGGTTGGACTTCACAGAAAGGATGGCTTGTCCAACAGAATCATAGACAGCAACGGATGTATGATCAAAAATCTTGACATCGGCAAAAATTCCCATTTGATGAAGTATATTGACGATATAGATGTAGTCAGGATTGCTTCGATAGGGCTCGTTGCAAAGCAATTCCCACAGATTACGAAGATGGGTCCTACGATTTGCAAAGCGAAACAGATATACATGTTTTTTTGCCAAACTATCCATCTTTTCCAATGCAGAATGCATATCCGGCATTATAAGGCATTGGTAAGCCACGACAATATCATGAGGTATGACTACAGCATCTTCCCACAGGGCATTGACACTTGCAATATTGGTAATCCGTTCCGCTTTTGCGCGCTCTTGAAGGAAATCAAGCATCTGGTCTGCTGCGTCTAGTGCTGTTACAGACCGTGAAGTCTTTGCAAGCGGAATAGTCAGGGTTCCTGGCCCACATCCGATATCCAATATTGTGTCGGAAGCAGCATGGATAATCATTGATAGGATCTTTTCAATCGTCGGTTCTTCAAAACAAAGGGCATCCATGTAACCTTTGGCCCTTTTGTTCCAACATCCTGCGATATCAGTATCGTAACGGCGGACAGAGGCCTCCAGCATATCCTTTTCCCATTTTTTATTCCAATCAATATCCGTCATACCAGAAATAGTCCTCCCTGTTTCTGGTACTTTACATATATCCTTACAACAAAACAAGGCCACTGCTTTCGCAGTGGCCGAGGGGTCAGTACATTGTAATGTTATCTTCTATCGAAATCTCAATTACCTGCTTTCGTTACTTCAATCAGTTTCGGAGCTTTTGCCTTGGCTTCAGGCTTCTTAGGCAGTACTATCTTCAGTACGCCATCATCAAGTTTTGCAGTGATACCGTCCTCATTGACATCTTCTCCCAAGGAAACAGATCTGCTAAAACTACGTCTGGTGCTTTCCTTGACCAGGTATTTCTTGGACTTATCTTCCTTTTCTTTCGATTGGTCGGAAGACACAGTGAGCAAGTGTTTATCCAATTTGATGGATACATCCTTTATATTGACACCTGGCATTTCAAGTTCTACTTCATAGCCATCATTATTCTCTTTGATGTTCATCGGAGGGAATTTATCCTGAAAACCAGTAAAATTGTCCCATGCAGTATCCAATAACGTATCAAAATCTCTGTTCATCAAATAGTTCATCATAATTTCTACCTCCAACTCATTGATTTCTTTTATTGCCCTTTCGGGTTGCGACAAACATAATGCACAAAGCGTGCCAACCTTTGTAAGAATTGTAAAAATAACACATAAGTATTTACTCTAAAAGCAATTGATGAACAAATAGTAAATCAATACGGCCTCTAGACTCTATCAATATTTTAATTTCTTTTCGACAAGGAATGTCCAATTGACACATGAAATCGTGGTATATTGGCCGTTGCGTATCATTATGACCCAATATTTTGAGTGCAATCATTATCCATGGGACAACAGAAACACAAAGAGGGCAAACTTGCGTTTTTCCATAATCTACCAAAGCTTATTTAGCTGATTATACCAATTGATTATCCTGTCATAGACTTTTTTTATTGTTTCACTTGACATGTTTGTCGAAACACTGTAGGTTACCTCTTGTACTTCGACGCGGGGTAGAGCAGTTGGCAGCTCGTCGGGCTCATAACCCGGAGGTCGCAGGTCCGAGTCCTGTCCCCGCTATAGTAAAAACGGTTTCTAGATAATAACACTAGAGACCGTTTTTTTTGATAGTTACAGCCTCTTGCCAAGGCATTTTCAAACAAGCAACCTATTTCCTCCGGCTAAATATCTGAACATATGACAACTTACTGAAAATTTTATTTGGTTGCAGATTTATTATTTTAAACGTCAACATGTTAAAGTTAAGTTCCTAAAAAGGATTGATACAATTAACTAAATTATATACAAGTATTAAACAAATATATTTTCTAAATTATATAATTAAACTATCTTTATTTGTGCTATATTCTTACTTTGCTATTCGAAAAAAGAAAAAGACATATATCCATCACGTAGAAGAAAAAACAAAGTTTTATGAAAAACTCTATGCTGTAGAGTATAGCGAAACAAGCAGGAGCTATTAAATACCATCTGTTTCTGTTTTTATTTAAAGAAACATATAGTAAACCAGATGTTTTATCCCATGGTTTTTTCCAAAAATTATTGTGGTGTGCTTTTTCTTACCACCATAGAACCACCGACTTTGATTTTGACACAAGCAGGTTGATCTCCTTCTATTTCGTCAAGAAGCATCATGGTGGCCATCTTGCCAATCAAAGTGCGATATACATGGAAAGTAGAAAGAGGCGGAGCAGCAGTCTGGGCCAAGTAAATATCATCAAATCCAAATACAGCGACATCCTCGGGAACTCTGATATCAAATTCCGCCATTGCTTTTACTGCCCCGATGGCAATTATATCATTGTCAGAAAAAACCAACCGAGGCACTTTCGCACCGGACTCAAGGTAGGCCTTCATTTTCTGATAACTCAAAGAAATTGAAGGAACCAACATAAAACGGTCGGTTGTCTCATCATAGGAAAGTCCAAAGTCTTCTATAGCCTTTTTGAGCCCCTGTCCACGTTCAATAAAATTCTGAGTAGTCAGTCCTCCGCAAAAATAGCCAATTCTTTTTTCATTGGTCGATGCAAGATACTTTACAGCCTCATAAGCCATTTCTTCGTTATTCATTGTAATTGAATTACAGTCGAAATGGGACATAGAATTATCTATGACAACATATGGGACAGTAATGTGATCCAAGATAGAATAGTCAGCCACCTCAAGTTCTGTACCTAATACAAAGACTCCACAAAGTTTATGATACTCAACAGCAGCAAGTGCATGATCAAAATTTCCATGAACAACTTGTATCTGCAAAGAATATCCTTTGCCATTGCATTCCGCCTGAATCGAATCCATAATTTTTGCTATGAATCCTGCATTTTCATCTACAAGATATCCAGATTTTACCAGCTTGATAAAAAGCAAAGTTTTATTACCACTGCAACGAACTCTTCGTTTTTCCTTGTCAAAACCGATATCGTCCAGCAATGAAAGTATCTGGCGCCGTTTTTTTTCACCTACACCTGGTTTATCATTCAATACCAACGAAATAGTAGCAGGAGAAACTTTTGCAATTTTTGCAAGTTCACGTATAGTCATTTTATATTGTTTCCTTTCATACTGGCAATTGTTTACTAAACAATAAACCTAGACAAAAGTTTTGTCAATAAAATAAATATCAAAATAATACACATTAATCCAATAATATGTAAATTTATAAATATAAATAAAACTAAAAAAATGAAAACTTTTCATTGACAGCTGAAAAAAACCAACTGTATACTAGTTCCTGATAACAAAACTAAACAAACAAAATATAATTGTTTAGTAAACGGAGGTATAAAAGTGAAGAAATTATTGTCTATGATTCTTGCCATTTCATTGGCAGCAACTTCATTTGTAGTTGCAAATGGTACAAGTGAAAGCAACACTGCAGGAAGCACTTCTAGCAGTAAAAAGGATTATAAGATTGCTGTAGTACCTAAACTGACAAGCATCAGTTGGTTCCAGAGAATGGAAGTAGGTGTAAAGGAGTATGCAAAAGATACTGGCGTCGATGCATTTTATACAGGTCCCTCAGAGGGTGACGGTGCATTGCAAGCCCAAGTAATAGAAGATTTGATAAGCCAGGGCGTTGATGCTATCTGCGTTGTCCCTTTCTCGACCGAATCGCTTGAACCTGTCCTAAAGAAAGCAAGGGATGCAGGTATTGTCGTTATCACACAGGAAGCTTCAGGAATGAAAAACATTGATTACGATGTAGAAGCCTTCGACAATGCTGCTTACGGAAGACATTTCATGGAAAAATTGGGTAAACTGACAGGAGGACAAGGTGATTATATCCTAGAAGTAGGTTCTTTGACTTCTGAATCACATAACCAATGGGTCGATGCAGCAAAAGCACTGCAATTGAAAGAATTCCCCGGCATGCATCAATATGGAGATAAAATTGAAACAGCTGACAATCTCAACAATTCATACAACAAGGTAAAGGAAGTTTTAACAGCTAATCCGAACTTGAAAGGCATTGAAGGGTCAGCTATGTCAGATATTGCAGGAGCTGCATTGGCAGTGGAAGAACTTGGTTTGTCTGGAAAAGTGTCTATTGTTGGAACTTCTCTTGTTTCAGTTTCTGGGAAATACATCAAAGATGGCACAATTGCAATGGCTTCTTTCTGGGATCCGGCAGTTGCTGGGAAAGCAATGATACAGCTGGCTCTGAAAGTATTGAACAAAGAACCAATCGAAAATGGTTGCAATTTGGATGTCGCTGGTTATGACAATCTCGAGCTAAATGGAAAAGTCCTTAGCGGTCAGGCATGGATTGATGTCACAAAAGATAATGTAGATGATCCATCAATCAACTTTTAATCAATTTTAAACAACTAAAATTGTATTCAAGAGAAGTACAGACTACTTCTCTTGGATACAGAGCTACATGGAGAAACAGCTGATGCCACAGGAATTCATCCGTTTGGAAAACATAACTAAGACTTTCACAGGTGTACACGCTCTCAAAGGCGTAGATTTTTCCATTAACTATGGAGAAATCCATTGTTTGGCAGGAGAAAACGGATGTGGTAAGTCTACCTTGATCAAAGTAATTTCCGGGGCTCATCATCCCTCAGGAGGTAAAATTTTCTTCGAGGGTAAGGAAATATCCAATCTTTCACCGATTGACTCGATTCATCTGGGTGTTCAAGTCATCTATCAGGATTTTGCAGTCTTTCCTAATCTAAGTGTTGCTGAAAATATTGCCATGAACAAAAATCTCATGGAAAATAAAAAGAAAATGGATTGGGACAAAGCCCGGGAACTTGCACTCGAAGGCATGGCAATGATAGGAGCTAAAATTGATCCGGATGTCTGTGTTGAACGGCTTAGTGTATCAAACAAACAAATGGTTGCAATATGCAGGGCATTGGTCAATGATGCAAAATTGCTCATCCTGGATGAACCGACCACAGCATTGACTGCCTGCGAAGTCGGAATGTTAAACGAGACACTTAGAAAACTCAAACAAAAAGGAATGGCAATAGTCATAGTCAACCATAAGATTGACGAAATCTTTGATATTGCCGATAGGCTGACCATACTCAGGAATGGTGAAAATGTAGCAACAGGACTTATTAACGAATTTGATCGTAAACGTTTCATTTACTGTATGACAGGGAGAGAAATCAAAGATACTATCTATACTCCTGAACCAAGTGAGGAAATTGTATGTGAAGTTAATGACCTGAGTTTGAAAGACCACTTCCAAAAACTCAGTTTTACTCTTGCAAAAGGTGATGTACTAGGAATTACCGGTTTGTTAGGATCAGGGCGGAGTGAAATAGGAGAATCATTGTTCGGCATTACACCTGCAACTACAGGTTCTGTTACAATCAGAGGTCGAAAGCAATATATACACTCAATAACCGATGCAGTCAAGCACAGAATCGGTTACGTCCCTGAAGATAGACTTACACAAGGTCTGTTTCTATCCAAATCCATCAGAGACAATACAATTGTCGCCTCTTTAAAGGAATACATGGAAAAAGGCAAACTTAATCTAGAAAAAATGGATAAGGTTACCGCGGCATGGATTAAAAGAATCGGGTGTGTTGCTGCTTCTACAACAGTACCCATCAAAACACTATCAGGGGGCAATGCTCAGAAAATGGTAATTGCTAAATGGCTGAACACCCATCCTCAATTGCTTATTTTGAATGGTCCCACTGTAGGTGTCGATATTGGTTCAAAATCCGATATACATGCAATACTCCACAAACTGGCAAAGGATGGGATGGGCATTATCATTATTTCAGATGACCTGAGTGAACTCTACTATAATTGCAACAAGTTGATAATCATGAGCAATGGCAAAAGTTCTGGCGTTCTCAACATGTGCGATTTCGATGAAAATGATATTACAACTCTGATTCGCCAAGCAGCATCAACGGAGAACACAGATGACTAGTATACACAACAACAAACTGACAACAAATGAAGCTATCGTTACTTATACGATACTTATTCTCTGTACCTTGATTGGTATCGTAAATCCGGCATTTCTCAGTTTTTCGACAATAATTACCCTCTCACGTGCAATGTTGATAACATTGATCTTTGCTGGCATTGAAATGCTGGTAATCATAAGTGGTGGCATTGATGTTTCATTTCCTGCTATTGCCTGTTTTGCTTCTTATGCATCAATTAAACTGATACTCAAATATAATATTGATAGCATCCTTTTCTTCTATCTCTTTGCTTCTGTTTTGGGATTCGGCTTTGGATGTCTCAATGCCTTTCTTATTGCAAGGAGACATATGCCACCCCTGATTGCAACCCTTGGTGTCAGCAATATCGCAAACGGAGCAACATTGGCATTCCTAGGTACCAAAGAACTTTCTAACATCCCCACACATATAGACAGCCTTTCAAAGGCCTATCTTTTTTCCTTTACAAATAAAAGCCATATTACCTATGAAATGACTTCCCTGATATTAATTCCAATTATTTTCTTGGTAGTTTTGGCTTTTTTCCTCAAATTCACAACATTGGGCCGAGGAATCTATGCCATAGGAGGTGACAAAAACGCCGCAAGAATAGCGGGCTACAATGTAAAGAAGATACAATCCCTTGTCTATATCGCAGCGGGAGTGCTGGCAGCCGTCGGAGGTGTTACCTATACGATCCTCATGCGCCAGGCAAGTCCCCAGAACCTAATGGGATCAGAAATGATGGTCATCGCTGCTGTAGTTGTCGGTGGCACAAGGATTACAGGAGGCCATGGTACGGTTATCGGAAGTGTCTTGGGAGTCCTGTTGATTGCCATAGTCCAGAACAACCTGGTAATGGTCGGTGTACCGACACATTTCCAAACTTTTGTCGTCGGCCTGATAATTGTCTTGGGTACAAGCGTTACTTCAATTCGAGCAAAACATATTGCCAACAGTGCAAAGCTTTAGGAAAAGGAAGACAGTATCATGAAATATGACAAGATAAACAAAAACAATGCGATGCTGCTGCTTCTGGGCATACTCATCTTTGTAATCATGGGCATACTCCAACCACGATCTTTTCTAAGATCAGCAAATATCAGAGGTATGTTCATTCAGTTGCCGGAATATGGCATCCTTTGTTATGGGATGATGTTGGCCATGATTTCAGGAGGGATTGATCTCTCTTTGGTCGGTATAGCTAATTTTGCCAGTATAGTCGGCGCAACCGTCATGATTGCCAATGGCAATACAAGTTTTTCCATCATGTTGGGTATTCTTGCCGCATTGGTCGTTGGCATCGGTTGTGGCTTGTTCAATGGATTTTTAATTGGTTACCTAAAGATTCCGGCAATGTTGGTAACACTTTGCGGTCTACAATTGTATCAAGGTCTTGGCCTTGCAATCACGAAGGGACCTGCATTAACAGGTCTTCCAAGCAACTTTGCCAAAATTGCAAATAATAATTTTTTGGGAATTCCTATCCCATTCTACGTATTCATCGTTTCAACGTTGGTTATTGCCTATTTGATGAAATCGACTGTATATGGACAACAAGTCAAATTCCTCGGAGCAAATGAAACAGCTTCACGATATTCAGGAATCAACAATTTGAAAGTTACGTTGCTAACATATATGTTCAGCGGTATCTTAGGTGCCGTAAGTGGTATTTTGATTTCCTCCCATTACAATTCAGCAAAAAGCGATTATGGAAAGTCCTATACCTTACTTACCCTTCTTATTGTAGTGTTAGGTGGAACAAATCCTGATGGCGGTGAGGGAAATATCCTAGGAGTAGCTTTGGCAGTTTTTGTCCTTCAACTAATTTCAAGTGCCTTCAATATCCTGCGAATCAATTCTTTCGTAAAAACATTCGTCTTCGGTATAATCTTAATCGGCACTTTATTAGTTTCTGAATATCTTGATGAGAAAAAACAGAAGGAATAAGGAGTAAACATGAAAAAGATAAAGGCAAAGAAACTTTCAGTGGAAGGATTCAGCAATTTCGGCAGCTATTACAATCTGATTGATGTACAAGGAAATAATTTAGGCGATTTTTTTCCTGACCACATACTGAATCCGACTGAAGGAACTGTAACTGGTTTTTCTGCATTGAAAGTATATAAAAAAGAAAAAATGATTATTGAGGCAGTAGAATTCCATAACCATACAGGAGAAATCATATTGCCTCTTGACTCGGATATTGTCATTCATGTAGCACCGCCAAATATAAAACCAATACTTAATCAGACAGAGGCTTTTATTGTGCCAAAGGGTACTATAGTCAGACTCAATGTAGGTGTTTTCCATCTGGCACCTTTTTCGATTGAAAAAGAAACCGGACATGTAATGATTGCTTTGCCTGAAAGAACTTATATAAATGATTGTACTGTCATCACATATGACGAAAATTCAAAGATTGAAATCACATTGTAGGAGTAAGCATGAAAAAAATCATCAATAAACCGGAAAATTATGTCAAAGAGATGCTTGAGGGCCTATACGTTGCTCATCCCGATCTCATTACTTATACAGCAGGGGACCTTCACTGTCTCGTAACTGCCAACAAAAAGGAAGGAAAAGTCGGTATAGCTACAGGCGGTGGTTCAGGGCATCTTCCCCTGTTCTTGGGCTATGTAGGCAAAGGTATGCTTGATGCATGTTCAGTGGGTGACGTATTTCAAAGTCCAAGTGCAGAGCAAATGCTTGCCTGTACAAAATATATCAACAGTGGTGCTGGGGTATTGTACATTTATGGAAATTATAACGGAGATATCTTCAACTTCGATATGGCAGCAGAACAAGCAGATTTTGAAGAAGACATACGAGTTGAATCCGTTGTCGCAGGTGATGATGTTGCTTCTGCAGCACCCACGAAGCCAGGAGAAAAAAATACCAGAAGAGGTGTCGCTGGCATAGTCTTTGTCTATAAATGTGCCGGTGCTGCAGCTGATGCAATGCTGGATTTGGATGAAGTCAAACGTATAGCACTGAAGGCCTGTGCAAATGTACGGACCATGGGAGTTGCTCTTACACCATGTATTGTACCTAGAGTCGGCAAACCTGGTTTCTCCATTGCAGATGATGAAATGGAAATAGGTATGGGCATTCATGGTGAAACAGGTATCCGTCGTGGCAAACTGGAACCAGCAGATCAAATTGCAGAAGAAATGGTTGTCAAGATTCTGGCCGATATACCATTCTCCCAAGGAGATGAAGTTGCAGTCATGGTCAATGGCCTTGGCGCTACCCCGCTTGACGAACAATACATAATCGTCCGGAAGGTAGATGAATTACTCAAGAAAGCAGGTCTGAAAATACATAGATATTATGTAGGAGAATATGCCACGTCTTTGGAAATGGCCGGGATTTCCATCAGTCTATTAAAACTGGATGAAGAATTGAAAAAATATCTTGATGCGCCAGCCCAGACACCTTTCTTTGTACAGCTTTAGGAGAACAGATATGGATGCAACACTGATAAAGAACTTCCTGAATACGACAGCAAAAGTAATGATGGAGGAAAAAGACCATCTGATTGAAGCTGACAGTATTGTCGGAGACGGGGACCTAGGCCTGACAATGAGTGATGGATTCACAGCAGCTTCAGATGCCATTAAAGAAAATCCCATTCAAGATTGTGGCAAACTCCTTTATACCGCAGGCAAAGCCATGAGTACAGCAGTTCCATCAACAATGGGTACGTTGATGGCTTCCGGCCTCATGTCAGCGGGCAAAACGCTCAAAGGTAAAACTGAGCTGACCAGAGAAGATATCCTGTCACTTTTCGATGCATTTTTATCTGGGGTAATCCACCTTGGCAAGGCAAAACAGGGTGAGAAAACCTTCATAGATGGGTTTGCGCCAGGTTGTGATGCATTGCATGCAACAGCCGATGTACAACTGAAAGAAAGCGCAAAAGCAGCTGCAGATGCATCAATGAAAGGATATCTGGGAACAAAAGGAATGCTGGCAATTCATGGGCGTGCAGCAACCAGAGGAGAAGCTTCCAGAGCATTGTTGGATCCTGGTGCCTATGTAGGAGCTCTGCTGTTCAAGGGTTTTTATCTATCGCTAGAATGAAGCAACAAGAAAGAAACAGAATCCCCTACATATAACATTGCATAAATCTTATCTATTGCATAACGGTAATACCTTGTCATGCAATAGATTTTTAATCCAAGGGATATCAAGCCAGTGGATATTCTCCCCCCAAGAAAATTAGTTCTCCAGCTTACATCAAAGGTATTGATGGGAAGTCATGATAAGACCAAGACCCGGCGTAACTTCCCAATCTGTAAACAGATCCTTGTACGTCCCTACCAAGCAATCTGTGTAGACCCTTTCATCAGCATCACTGAAACTGGCAAAACACAGCAGTTCATGCCCTTGGAAAGTCCTTCTGACAAGCAGGACCTTGTCATTATGACAGTCCAACGTAGATACCTGCGCCTCAGTTAGGAAGCATAAATTGCTACATCTCATTCGCATCAAATCAGACAATCTTTCAAAAGGTTTCTGCTGATAAGTTTCTTTTTTATGTCTTAATTCAGCCTTTTCCCAATCAAAATGGCTCCTATGGATATTCCTGCTGTCATCGCACCGCAAAGGATCGTCCCTATATGACCAGTCGTTAAGTTGCCCGATTTCATCTCGGAAACCTTTGTGGAATACATTGCGCTGTGAAGCATAAGATTGCGTTGAATGCTTTCGCCGGTCAGAGCGGCATCATGCAACCAGACTCCTTTCTCAATGCCACATAAGCTTGGCAGCCGTACCACAGGTCCTCGCATCCTGTGAAACAGGATCATAGTTTTACAGTGCACCCAATGCATAGCCATAAGGAAATTCTCCTTCAAAAAAATGATAGACGAACTTCTTATGTTCAAGGGGATCAATACCGAATTCACGCTGTATGTTATCATCCATTGCCCAGCCAATATCATCATGACAGCGTAGGTAATAATTTACAAAATCACAGTGAGGTAGCAAACTGTCAATTGCGTTGAGCTGCCGTACCAAGAACCGAACATCCTGACTGGCAAGGGAATCCCAAAAGTTCGCCATGGTAGCAGCATTATAAAGAAGATGGCACTCAGGGTGTCCGGGAGTACCGAAATAAGCCTGCAACTCATTCGGAGCCATAACGACTTCACCTTTCAGGATCGTAGCAGGACAGACACTCTCCATCAGCAGACGTATCATCCGTATCAGCATATGCGCTTCAGGTAAATTCCTGCATTTTGCCCAGAGTTTTTCCATATATAAGGAACGGAATCCAATCGAAAAATCTCACAACCCCAATTTGCAAGATACAGCATACTGCATACAATTTCATTGGAAAAAGAGGGATTCGCATAGTCAAGGTCCTATTGGAACGGATAAAACGAAGTAAGGACCCACTGATTGATCTCATCACACCAAGTAAAATTACCAGGAGCTGTAGAGGGAAACACCTGAAGAACCATCGCATCATAGACATCGGGTATGGTCCTGTCCGGGAAAAAGTGTAAAAACCCATTGCCTTGCGGTTTCCTTTTTTTGCAGCCATAGCCCAAGGATGTGTACTTGCCATATGATTCATGACAAAATCCATGCAAAGGGAAATCCCGTTTTCACGCAATGCGGCTGTAAGATCGGCCAAGTCAGATACAGTTCCAAAACACGGGTCAATGGATTTGAAATCATCCACCGCATAGCCACCGTCGTTGTCAGGATGCGGCATCCTGAGCATAGGCATAAGATGCAAATAAGTGATACAAAGTTTCTTCAGATAAGGAATTTTTTCCCTGAGCCCTGCAAGGTCGCCTGCAAACAAATCTGTATACAAGGTAAGACCGGGCATTTTTGGATCAAGATACCATAACGGAGCAGCAAGCCGTTGCCGGTCAAGGGCCCGACGCTCCCCAGATATGCTTGCCTGGCTATTGACTTCAGCTCCTGGAACTTTGCCTCATCAGGGTATAGTCCCATATAAAGCGCATCAAGCTCCGGCTCTTTTTTGGCAATTTCTGCACAAACTCCATATTCTGCTCCTATCGAAGGCAACTGTATCCTCACACAATGATACAGCCCCCCCCCGACAATGATGATTCCAGGTATCAGGAACTGCGTCAAGAAAAACAAATCAAAAATCCTGATACTTTTGCTGACAATCAGCCTTCAACAAAGAGCAAACATCCAAGCAATCTATATACCAAGCCTCTGGTACTGTTCCGAAGGAGCATCATCTTCTTCCATCAGTCTGCGCATCAGTTTCAGCATCCGCTGCTCTACGGCAGAGTCTTTGATCGGATGTTCCTGCTTCGGATCGGTGACCAAGTCATATAGGACGGTCCCGGCATTGTCAGACAAGGCCAAGTCTGCTTTTCCTGACAAAGTGCTGCAGGATATTTCCATGACTGGACATTCCTTGGTAAAGGAAAACGGCTCATGCCATTTCATTGTCTTCATCTCATCTACAGAGAACATGGACCGCATATGGGTAGGCATGAGCGTATAGTTGTTCAAAGGAGCATTGTCCTTGCCGAAACCCCGCATATAGACATATCGCCCATCCGTTACATTTACCTGTCCGCCATGCATACCGAAAAGACAGGCTTCACGTACAGGGATATCAGTGGCTATGGTAGTTGCAAGATCCTTGCCCTCCATATCCTTCGGTACATTGATCCCAAAGAAATTCAACAAGGTCGGTGCAATATCTACGGAAGACTGGACCAAAGCCTTTCTCCTTTCCCCTTTTCTGCCAGATCTGGGATCCCAGACAAAGAAAGGAATATGCGCTACTTCATCATAGAAAGGATGGACACATTTTGCCCAGCAGTCATGTTCCCCAAGCAGGAAACCATGGTCGGTATTCACAATGAGCATCGTATCCTTCCACATGTCGTATCGGTCCATGTAGTCAATGATCTTGCCTAAATTGGCATCACACATGCTGAGCAAGGCTGCATACTCATACCTGACATGCCTGACCGCATCCTCGGGTTCATCGACTTTCTTGTAATCAGGCCAGTCAAACTGAGGACCGTCATAATGATGAGGATACAGCTTCTTATAGGCATCCATCGTATAGTATGGTTCATGAGGATCAAATGCTTCAATCTGCAGGAACCAGTTGTCCTGGTCCCGGTTGGTATCAAGGAATTCAAGTCCATCCCTGAAACAACGGGTCTGAGACTGTTTGTCTTCACAGTCCATTACCTGTCGGTTGATTATATCCTGCCGCCAGACACGTCCGTAATGGTCAGGGACAGCAGGATCCTTGACCTGAGCCTTCCAAGGATCTCCCTCCTGCCCCCTTTCTCCTTCCCATGAACTATATCTGGTATGGTAGGTACATCCTCCGTCTTCCCAGTAGTGGGCATGGTCTGAGATAAGATGCGAATATACTCCATGGCTTTTCAGCAATTCAGGCAGGGAATCATCATAAGGTTCCATCGGCCCCCATGAACGATGCAGGAAGTTATATCTGCCGGTGTGCATTTCCCGCCTTGCCGGCATACAGGGAAGACTACCCGCATAGCAGTTGTCAAAAGTCACTGCCTTTTCTGCCAACCGAAGAAAATTCGGAGTCTTTGTCCAATCGCAGCCATACGGTTGCAACATACCTCTGTTCAGGCTATCGAACATTACCATTATTGCTTTCATGTATCATCCTCTCTCCTTTTGTACTGCAGATATGGACAATCACGTCCGATGCTGCAACAAAAGTCATTGTTTTCTTTTTCTCTCATCTGCTACGGATTCTGCCAAAGCCCTGAATCTATCAAGCCTGTTGTCAAAAAGGTACTTGTAGCTTGTACAGAACCTGAAATGTCCGTCATCGTCCCGATACCTCCTGCAACCACCCCGGCACAGCCCTGCATAGGGACAGGTCCGACATTCATCTGCGGTATTGATAGAAGCTTCAATATATCTGATGTCCCTCCGTTTTCGGTCAATTTCCTCAATCGTGTCGGATTCGATGTTTCCCAGCCTATAGGCATCAAGACAGTAGAAATCACAGGGAAACACATCCCCATTGCCCTCGATCACATACTGGATCGAACAATGCCCCCTCATATCACAGGCCTCCGGTTCATAGCCGAGCAATATGCCAAGGAAATTATCAAACAACCTGTTATAGATTGGATATCCGCCATAGACGGCACTTTCCCATAGGTCGTAGAGCCGTACCAAAAAACGTCCATAGTTCTCGGAAGTAAGATATCTGTCGGTAGCACCTGAAATCGGATCAATACAAGGTATGTACTGCTGATAATACAAACCGTTGCTCATGAAAAAATCCCACATCCGGTCTATATTTCTGACTGTTACATCAGTTACTACAGTCAGTATATTGAAATCGGTACCGGCTTCGCGAAGAGCCTTGAGCCCGTCCATTACCTCATGGAAACTACCCGTCCCATCTACCTTGGTCCTGCAAGTATTGTGCAACCGTGAAAATCCATCCAATGAAACTCCCACCAGATATCCTTTCTCTTTAAAAAACACAGCCCATTGGTTATCTATATTGGTTCCGTTCGTCTGAAAGGAAAATCTGGCTTGTACCTTGCCACCGTTGTACTTGGCTTCCAGTTCATGGAATTTCCTGAACCAATCAAGTCCGACAAGGGAAGGCTCACCTCCCTGGAAAGCGAAATCAACAGTATCATAGGCTGCATAAAGCCTGCTGATAAGCTTTTCTGCGAGTGCAATAGTAAGGAACGGATATTTCCGTACCGTCCTATTTGCAGTTTCATCCAGATAGAAACAATAGGAACATCGCAGGTTGCAGGCAGAAGAAGCAGGTTTAATCAATACTGAACAGCTTTTCATGGCATCTCTCTTATTTTCGGCAAAAGCCTTTTTTCATAAGGTTAACTCATTTTCGAAATCTTCTACATTCTCCTTGAGCAAAATTTCTGATTTACTGAAAAAATTTGAGTTACGTTTTATGGAACCATTGATCAGGTGTTCCGCCATGACCTTCATGACAAATGTTCCCTGGAAAAAATCTTTCTCAACTACGGCAGCCTGGACCAAACCTTCCTTGAACCCTTTCTTGGTCATTTCGTTCATGCCGGTAGTAACCACCATCAGCCTCCGTTTTTTTTCTGCTTCAAGGACGGCCTGAAGCCCACCTTGCGTAGCTGAAGTAGCATAAATGACGGTATTGATAGCCGGATATGCATCCAAGCATTGCTTTACAGACAAGTAGGAATGAATCTCATCATTCGGAAGCTCCGAAACCACCCCTATCGTATTGTTTTTATTTTCATGCAACCTTTGCAACATGTAATCTAATTTTACATCATTGCTCAGCATCGTCTTGTTAGGAATAAAAATTGCAATGTCCTTTTTGCTGCAGCCAAGTAAATCAACGACAGCTCCAGAAAGCAGTCCTGCTTTCTTATAATCCCTGCCTACATAAGCAAGGTAATTCGTATGTTCAAGCATTGAAGTCAACAGAATCACAGGAAACTGCTGCTCATACAATTCATTGATCCTGTTTCTGATCTTGTCACTGTTAATCGGAATAATGATGATACCGTCACAATGCTCTTCAACGGCCTGGTCCAGCAATGCGAGCTGACGGTCACTGTCATAGTCAGGGCATTGCCTGATCGAGACCTCTATGCCGGATTCCTTCAGTTCTTTCTCAGCCGCATTGATGCCTTTTACAAGATTGGAAACGACATAATTATCCATGACATGGAGTATGACGGCAATCTTTCTTGTCCTTTTCCTTGCAGACAGAGAAATAGCAAGGCTATTGGGCTGGTAGTCCAATTCTCTGGTTATCCGCCGAATCTTCTCAGATACTTCAGTTCCGATCCTACCTTTGTTATTGAGAACCTTGCTCACAGTTCCTACGGAGACCCCGGCCAATTCCGCTATTTCCTTTAACGTAACGCTCATATTCCAACCTCATGAATATAATACCACGGTTATTTTCTAAAGTAAACGGTTTCTTTTTTTTTAATTTAAACAAAGTATTAAATAATATTAGCTACCATGTAAATATTATTAATAATTACCTGAACTACCCGAAATTAAAAATTTTAAAAAATTTAAGTTGACAAATATAGATTCTCATTTTAGAATTTTTCATGTTGGGAAAACGGTTTCTCAAATGTCTTTCTCCCATATTATCTGCCACAACTGACGCAAACCTATTCGGCAGCAGATCAAAACAAAATGGACAATGTCCAGCAAAAGGATACAATCATGAAAGCAGTACTCATCATGTATGATTCACTGAACAAACGATATCTCCCACCATACGGAAATAACAAAGTCGTCTGTCCGAATTTCACCCGTCTTGCGCAGTGTTGCAATACCTACGATAATTTCTATGCGGGAAGCCTTCCCTGCATACCTGCCAGACGAGAGATTCATACGGGTCGGTATAACTTCCTGCACAGGAGCTGGTCTCCAGGAGAACCGTTTGATGAATCAATGCCGGAATTGCTCAGCCAAGCAGGCATCTACACCCATTTGATCACTGATCACTGCCATTATTGGGAAAACGGAGGATTGAACTACAATACTCGGTTCACCACACACGAATACATCCGTGGACAGGAAGGTGATGCGTGGGCCGGTACTGCAAAGGATTTTACAGGCAACAAATATGGCAAACGTCAGGATAGCTTCAACAGATTGCTGGAAGCAGAAGAAAAGGATCATTCACATGTCCGTTGCTTTGAAAAGGGACGTCAGTTTCTCTACGACAACAAGGACAATGACAATTGGTTCCTGCAATTGGAATATTTCGATCCACATGAGCCCTTCTTTGCCCCAGACCGTTTCAAGAAGCTCTACACTGACAGCCCGAATCAAGTAGACTGGCCGGAATACAGGGTATATACCGAAGCTGAACAGGATATGGTAGACAGTTTCCAGACAAATTATAGTGCCGTCGTTTCCATGTGTGACGAGTACCTTGGCAAAATCCTGGATGTATTCGATGAACTTGACCTATGGAAGGACACCTTGCTTATCATCAATACTGACCATGGCTTCATGTTGGGAGAAAAGGGATTCGTCGGAAAGAACTACATGCCTGTCTTCGATGATATTGCAAATCTGCCCTTCTTCATGTATGTACCCGGCGAAGAAAAGGGAAAACGGAGAAAATCCCTCTGTCAGACCATTGATATAGCCCCGACGCTCCTGGATTGGTTCGGCATGCAGAAAGGAAAGCATATGCTCGGAAAATCCCTGCTGGAAACAAACAAAAATGACAGAAGCGTACATGAATGCATCCTCTACGGGTATTTCGGGATGCATGTGAATATCACTGACGGGAAGTATACGTACCATAGATGTGCAAAGACCAAGGACAACACTCCGCTGTTCCAATACACATTGGAACCTGCACATATAAAGAAATTCATGTCCAAGGAAGAAATCAAGCAGGCAGATATGCACCTGCATGATGAATTTACATGGACCGACCATGTTCCGGTCATGAAGATACCTGTCGACGAACGGTATGACCGTAAGAAATATTACACATACAGCAACCATGCCAAATACGGTGACTTGTTGTTTGACAGAGTCAATGACCCTGAACAACTGACACCTCTGCATGATGAGCAGATCGAGCAGCATTTCACTGCCAAAATGGTCAGTCTTATGAAAGAGAATGAAGCCCCTGAAGAACAGTATGTTCGTCTTGGACTGCAAAAGTAGAAAAAGGAGTACGGAGGAGGTCATAGGAGCCTAAAGGTAAGGTCTCCTATGAGGAGAAAACAAACGGAGCTTGATAGTTTCCGTAGAAACTATTGACTTTTTATAGGAGAAATATATGAAAAATTCAATCCTCAGGAAACAGCTGGCACTGCTGGTAATTGCACTGGTAGGAAGCACAGTGTTTGCAAACGGGCAGACAGAAAGTCCTGAAAAAGGCAAACTGGACTACCCGACGGAAAACATTACGATCACCAATCCTTACAAAGCAGGTGGAGCCGTTGATGTAATCTGCAGGGAAATAGCAAATCTGTCGAAAGGCGTCATTGCCAAACCGGTAGTCGTTACCAACAGAACAGGAGCAAGCGGTGTAATTGCCACAACGGAATTCGTTTCCAAAAAACCGAATTCACATGATATCATCATGATGAGCCGGTCTATAATGGTAACTGTACCCACGGCACAGAAAGTCAAGTATACCTATGCAGATATCAAGCCTGTGATAGGACTTGAGAATGTTGACTTCATTCTTTTCGTATCAGCCAAAAACAAAAACATAGACACCTTGGAAAAGTTGATGGAATATGCTGATACCCATACAGTCACTTATGGGACTTCAGGCGTTGGTACCGATATGGACCTGATCGAAAAAGGTCTGTTCAAAAATTCGAAGACTCCCGCAAAGGCTGTGGTATTCGGCGGTGCCGTCGATGCCCTGACAAACGTGGTAGCCGGCAACATAGATGTTACGGTTGCTCCCCCGGCAGGTGCAAAAAGCTTCTTTGAAAACGGAGACCTTATTCCTCTTGGGATTTTCTCTGACAAGCCATACACAGGCTATAAGGGAACAACCATCAAGACAATGAAGGAACAGGGAGTTGACATTTCATTCCCAGGATTGAACTTTCTCGCAGTACAAGCAGAAACGGACGATGCAGTCGTAAACTATCTGTACACGAAGTTCAAACAAATCTGTGATTCACCGGAATATCAGACTTTCGTCAAGAACTCAAACATCGACTATTGTCCGATGAGCCCATCGGAAATCGATGCCTATATCAAGAACCAACAGGCTGTCGCAGCAAAACTCAGCGATTAGTCAAGACTACCATGTCCGCCTTTTCCCAAAGGCGGGCATGATCGGAGGCTATCAACATGAAATCAGATATCGGAAGTGGTTTCTTTTTTCTCGTCTTATCCATCGTCATCTGGATTGCCATTCCTTTCCAGATCCAATCAACCAGCCAGGAAATGCTGAATGGGCAGTTCTTTCCACGGATTGTAAGCATCATTATGTTCACAGGAAGCATACTGCAGATTGTCTCAACCCTAAGAGAAAGACACAGGAATCAATCGGCAGATAATAAACTTGACTTTTCAGATGGAAAAAAAGTAGCCATTCTGCTTGGTATCATCATAGCTTATCTTATTCTGATGACCAACTTCGGTTTTTTGGTACCTTCACTTATCATCGGAGCAGCAATACTGCTTTTCTTCAAACAGAAAAAACCTGTCTATTATCTCAGTGTTGAGTTGGCTGTCGTGGCTATTTTCTTTGTGTTCAAGTACCTGCTCAACGTACAGTTACCCTAGAGGAGAACACTATGCTCGGAAATATCGGACAAGGACTGTTGCTGCTTACTTCAGTAACAAATTTCATCTGCATCAATGTCGGGCTTTTTCTCGGCATTATCTTCGGAGCTCTGCCGGGGCTGACTGTCACACTGGCAATTGCATTGTTCCTCCCCTTTACTTTCAATCTGAATTCAGTCAGTGGCATACTCATGCTGTTGGGAATCTACTGCGGAGGAACTTACGGTGGATCGATTTCAGCTATCCTGCTGAGGACTCCAGGAACCCCTTCTGCAGCAGCTACGGCAATTGACGGCTACGAACTTGCACAGAAAGGACATCCAAAGAAAGCATTGTTGATGGCACTTACGGCTTCTGCCATTGCCGGATTGATCAGTGCCTTCATATTACTGTTTGCAGGTCCTCAGATTGCAAAAGCTACCTTGTTCTTCGGATCCGCAGAATTCGCCACATTGGCAATATTCGGCCTGTCAATCGTTGCAAGCCTTTGTTCTGAAAATCTTCCGAAAGGCTTGATTTCCGTATCATTGGGGCTGTTCGTATCAACCATCGGCATCGACTCCTTCGAAGGTACCTATAGGTTCGTCTTCGACAACTATCATCTTTATGGCGGTATCGAGCTGATCCCAGCCCTGATCGGCCTGTTCGCCATTCCCGAAATACTGAAGAAAGGGAAGACAACAACCGAGGGAAGCAGTGGACAGCTAAAGTTGCGGAAAGATGACAGACTGTCATTGAAAGAAGTCAAAGACAACCTGAAGGTCATCGTACAATCATCATTGATAGGTACGGTAATCGGTGCAATTCCAGGAACAGGCGGAGGTATCGCGGCTTTCATAAGCTATGATCAAGCAAAGAAATCATCTACACATCCGGAAGAATTCGGAAAAGGGTGCCTGACCGGTGTTGCTGCACCTGAAGCAGGCAACAATGGTGTCACGGGTGCAACTTTGATCCCTTTGCTTGCCTTAGGCATTCCTGGAGATGCCTCTGTTGCCGTACTCCTAGGTGCTTTCATGATGCATGGATTGATTCCTGGAGCTTCTCTTTTTACAGACTACGGGCCGATAGTATATGCCTTGATGACAGGACTCATCGTCACGAATATCTTCATGTGGATCCAAGGACGGGTGCTGATCAAATACTTTGCGATGCTGACAGTAAAGGTACCGGAAAGGGTACTTACCCCGATATTGCTGTTCCTGTGTGTAGCAGGTACCTATTCCCTGAACAATACGATGTATGATATCTATGTCATTGTCCTTTTCGGTGCAATTGCATACACGCTCTCCAAGTTCGGTTACAGTATCATCCCGTTGCTGCTGGGCATCATACTCGGGCCTACATTGGAACAGAACATGAGGAGGGCACTGACAATTTCAAACGGCAGCCTCTCGATTTTCGTTACCAGGCCGATCAGCGTCGGTTTCATTGTAATCACGTTCCTGTCCATCGTATTGCCACTGCTACAGAAGAAAAAACAGACAAAGTAATTACTCAGTTTTTCTCTTTCAGAAATACAAGACTTCCCATCACTGTCATGCAGATATCGGTGATGGGAATGATTTGTCTTGGTACAGTACGTCAATATTTTCAGCCAAAGACCAGCAACGGAAACATTGACAATATCATAGAGACATATTATTATATAAGTACCTACGGGTTATCGATTGACGATGTAAAAAACTTACTGTGTGACGGAGTGCAAACCGTCCCAGAAATAAATTGCACAAATAAAGATGGTTGAACTTTCGACCATCTTTGCTTTGCAATAGCCTTGTCGGTTGCAATTACTGTACCTGAAAGAAAATCGAAACCAAAATGAATATCAGAACCAGATAAAAGATACTTTTAAGGCCCTGCAGATATCTATTACTCTCCTTTTGATGTATCAAAAAGACAAGCCTTGCCAAACTATGACAAGGCCTGTTACCTATAATACAATATCTAAGAAATTCTTTTTTATATTTGTCAACTCATAGTACTACAGGATTCCCAATCCCAGATAGATACCACCTCCGATGACACCGGAAAGAAGCAGCACGACAATAGGATTTGGTTTCTTCCAACGGAGAACAACCAATGTCACTGCAAAGATAGCCAAGGCAAGCGGGTTGAACTTCGACGTTCCTGTCCCAAAGACAGCCAATAGGAAAATAGTGACACCAGCAGAAGCAATCATAGCAACAACAGCCGGACGGAGGCCTGTAAGTACGCCTTGCAACAGATACATGGACTTATACTTCTTGTACAGGTAGCCAAGTACTCCTACAAAAATAATGGAAGGAATCAGAACACCAAGTGTTGCAACTACAGCTCCAAGCAAACCGGCAAGATGTATGCCTACGAAGGTCGCACTGTTGACGGCAATGGGTCCCGGAGTCATTTCAGCAATGGAAATCAGATCAGTGAACTGGGTAAGCGTCATCCAGTGGTTAAGAGTCACTACCTGTTCCTGAATCAACGGCAAGGCAGCGTAGCCACCACCGAAGCTCAGGGCTCCGATCTGCATGAAACAAAGGAAAAGATCAATCAGCTGCACCGCGTTCCTCCTTCTTCTTGCCAATGACGGCCATGATGCCTCCTACCAATGCACAGATAGCAAGGATAAGGATGATATTCAGCTTCAACTGGTAATTTGCAAAGAAAGCCAGAATCATGACAAGGATAAAAACCAGTTTCTTCTGTTTGATGATCTTGCCGCCGAGATCCACAACTACATCGGCGATTACCGCAGCAATGGCAGGTTGCATACCCGTCAGGAAGGCGTTGACGAACCGATTGCTCCTGAACTGTGCATAAAACATCGAAATGATGGACAGGATGATAAACGGAGGCAGGATAGTTGCCAAAATCGACACGGCAGCACCCAAGGGTCCTCCGACCTTTTCACCTACCAGCATGGCGCCGTTGACTGCTACGGCACCAGGGGATGACTGTGCAATGGCAACGAGATTCAGCATCTCATCATCATCGATCCATCCCAGCCGGTCTACAAACTCCTGTTTCATCAATGACACGATTACATATCCACCGCCAAACGTAAAAGCAGAAAGCGTGAACATAGTGCGAAACAGAGTCAGATATTCTTTTCCGGAAATCTTTTTTTCTTCCATACCATGACTATACTGTTTTTTCAATCAATAGTAAAATACAATATGTTAATAATACATATAAGGATTTGATTATATATGGAGCTGAGACATTTCAGGATATTCATCACTGTATGCGATACAGGAAGTACTGTTGAAGCGGCAAAGGTCCTAAGCATTGCCCAACCTACAGTCAGCCTTGCAATCAAGGAATTGGAGCAGCAGTATCACATCCAGCTGTTTGACCGGATATCCAGGCACTTGATCCTGACGGATGCAGGGAAACACTTCCTGGCTGCCGCAAACCAGATACTTGAAGATATGGACAAGCTGGAAACACAGATGCAGGGATATGAAAACATGAAAGAGTTGAAAATAGGCGCTTCCATGACCATTGCATCGACAATGTTGCCCAACATCCTGCTCAATTTCAAAAAACAATATCCAAGCACGCATCTCGTCGTAAAAATCAAAGACTCAAATTCCCTGGCAGATATGGTACAATCCCTCAAACTCGACCTGGCTCTGATAGAAAACACAGTCTTCAACAGCTGTCTTGAAACACAACTGTTCTGCAAAGACAAGTTAATTTTCTGCTGTGCGAAAGGCAATCCGCTATGCCAGAGAAAAAAGATCAGCCTGCATGATATCTGCAGGCAACATCTGCTCCTCAGGGAACAAGGCAGTGCCTCCAGGACTTTGATCGATTCATTGTTCAAGGCAAAAGGTTATGAAATGAAAGTCGATATCGAAAGTACCGATTTTGTTTCACTGCTTCCATTGGTAAGGAACAATCTGGGCATTTCCATTGTACCGCAGGCCTTGGTCGAACATGACAACAGGCTACAGATACTCCATGTCGAAGGTGCAGACTTCCAACGTGCTTACGCAATCATCAGGCACAAGGACAAGACATTGGGAACCCTGGCACATTCTTTCATCAACCTATGCATGGAAGAAGGCAAACAGGGACTTTTCTGAGAATTCAATCCTTTGGCTTCCACCAATCGGATTTCCACCACTCGACACGGCGAAGAGAAAGATCAAGGCCTTCGCGGAATTTCCCTGCCTTCTCATAAAAGACTTTCATCTCAACTACATAGCGATTCCTGACTTTTTCCAATTTGTCTATCATCTGCACGCGACTGAGTATCCGTCCAGGAACGACAGCAGGAACAAGGGACCTGGAATATACATCCACCACATGGCGTGCAAACTGCAGATATCCATAGTTCTCCTTCATCCTTTGCCTTGCGTTATCTCCTAGCTGGGACCTAAGTCCGTCATCGGTAACCAACTGCTGAAGATGAGAAGAAAAATCATCAAATCCATCAAATTGATAACCGTCAGTACCATCTATGATGACACCATCCAGACACGGATCCTTCTTACAGAGCGCAGGCAACCCACTGGCAAGGGCTTCCACATATGTCAATCCCTGGGTCTCACTGGTAGAAGCACTGACAAAGATATCGCCCAAGGTATAGTATGCTGCAACTTCTTCGGGTCTGATCATTCCTGTGAAAATGACATTGGAATCCAACCCCAGTGCATGTGCCTGGGTTGCCAAGGTATCCTTATAGGGACCATCCCCTACAATGACAAATCTCAGGGATGTCATGTCCATCTTTGCCAGATAATCCAGCAACCTGTCAATATGCTTTTCCTGTGCAACACGCCCGACATAGAGAAGTACTTTGGCATCAGCCGGTATAGACAGTCTGGACCGAAGTTCCATACGTATCTCTTCTCTGTCAGTTGCAAAAAAACGTTCCAGATCCAAGCCTGTCGGTATGACTTCAATCGGTTGCTTTACATTATATCCCTGCAGCATCAGCTTGACTTTTTCTGTCGGAACAATCACATAACGGGTCTGTAGGAGTATCTGTCTTGAAAACAAAGCAATGACATTGTGCCCAAGATATTCAAGAAACGGAAAATACTGGATATAATCCTCATAACTGGTATGGTAGGTATGGACAATCGGCGCCTTGGTCTTTTCTGCTATTCTCAGTGCAATCTGGAACGTGCTGAACTCACATTGAGAATGGATGATATCAGGTTTCCACGCTATCAGCGGCTGCAGGTCAACACCCGTCATTGGTTTTATGATACTGGCCCCAGGATAAATATAGTCTGCCCTGATTGCTCCGCAGTAAGTAACATCGCCTTCTACATGAAAATGCGTGGTCCGGGATAACGTCAATACCTTTACCTCATGTCCAAGTTCCCTAAGACCCTTCTCAAGGTTCAATACGGAAGTCACTACTCCGTTGACCTGAGGTTTGTACCAATCAGAAGTTATCAATATCTTCACAGTTGCTTTCCTTCTTTCCTTTCAGTGGTTGCAGTATAATTGAAATACTGTTGACCAGCAAATAAAAAACAATGCCTACAAATGCTTTCTGCTACATTTCATCAAATACAAACACAAAAAACATCATAGTAGCACAGACTTTCAGCCATTATACACATTTTCAAAGACGAAAGCTGGATGGCAAGCGCATTTTTACAGATGGGATGCTGACTACCTGGGAAGCCATGACAGCCAGGAATACCAAGCTGCAGCCCAGGATATCCCTTCCTGAAAGCTGCTGATGCAAGACAAAAAATCCTGCCAAAAGTGCAAATACAGATTCCAAGCTCATCAGCAAGGAAGCAACTTCTTCTTCCACACCTTTCTGTCCTATTACCTGGAACGTCATGCCTATGCCACTTGAACAGATACCGGCATACAGCAAAGGTATTGCACCTTGTCTGACCATTTGCAAAGTAGGATGTTCGAATGGCATGCCGACCAGACTGAAAACAGCAGAAAAAAGAAATTCAATGAAAGCAAGGGCAAGTACATCGTATTCCCTGGAATATTTGCCTACCAGCAAAATTTGGAGCGTAAAGAACAAAGCTCCGGCCAATTCAATGAAATCTCCTCCTGAAAGGGTAAAATCACTATCAATACAAAGGAAATACATGCCAGCCAGCGCAACAAAGACAAAGACATAAAAAATCCGAGGGACTATCTTTGATAGGAACAGTACACCGAACAATGGAACAAAAACAATATAAAGCGTCGTAATAAAACCAGCTTTCCCGACTGTCGTAAAAAGCAATCCATAAGTCTGCAATACATAACCGGCACAAAGACAGGAACCAAGTTGAAAGCCGACCTTTACAACTGAAGCAAGGCTATGGTGGTGCAGTTTCTTCCTATTGAAGTATAAGAAAGGCAACAGTACCAAGGCAGCCAGCAAATTCCTATAAAAGGTAAAAATAAAAGGCCCCATGCTGTTCATTCCAACATTCTGGGCAACCATACCAAGTCCCCAGATCATGGCAGCACCTACCAGCAACAAAGATTAAAAGACTTTCTGCATCGGCACCTCCTCACGTCGGAGGCATCCTAGCACTCCCATAACCTTTTGGCAACAAGAGGAAGAAAATTGTAAATCTCAGGAAATTTTCATCCATCCCATTGCGTTTGAAACAATTACCTTGTTCCTATAGACAAGGTCTTCCCTGACAGCAAAACCAAGATGCTGCCAAAAGGCATTGCCTCCGACATTATCCTTGAATACGACAAATGAAACCTTTGCTATGTCTTCCTTTTGCAATGCAGCGATGGCAAGATTGACCAACTGCGTTCCGATACCGCACCTTTGCTTTTCCGACAAGACGGCAAGATGGTAAATATGACCCCTACGCCCATCATGTCCACACAGAATGCTTCCTGCAACTTCAGTATCTGCTACTGCTACAAAACAAGTCTTCGGGTTACGCAGCAGGAAACGGGAAAATCCCTCAAAGCTGTCATCAACAGCATTGAGTCCCATACCCTTTGTCCGCATCCATAGTCCACGTACCTGACCATAGTCAGAGATTGTCATTTCTCTATATGCCAGCATGATATCAGCATATGCTCCTTTTCATCTTTTCTGTCTATGGGACTTAGGTTTCTTATACAACTGCAGATATGCAACTTTCGTGAAACCAAGTTTCTGGTACAGATGTAAAGCTGTCTTATTTGATTTTTCAACTTCAAGACGCATCAATACGACTTTATCATGATAGGTACTTTCAAGAAAAGTCAGAAACTCTGCGCCAAGTCCCTGACCTTGGAATTCTGGAAGTATATAGACTTCTTCGATTAAGAGCACAAGGCCACCTGCTTCGTTTGAATAGGTAAATGACAGAAGTACGTAGCCTATGGTTTTCCCTGCATCCTCGAATATATAGCCCTCGACATAGGGACTGTCTGCAATAATATGTTTAAATGTAGTTTGGAAATGCTCTTCTGGAATCGTATGCAGAACAGCATCTGAACGATAAAATGCCTTTGACATTGCAAGATAAGCATCCCTATCTTGCAAGCCTATTTTCCGTATCATGATTACTCCTTGACTTGATTGGTTTCATGTTACCATACAAACGCCTCCTGTCAAGCGACAGACAATACGACAAAGTACGGCCTACCAGACTGTACAAACACATCTGATGACTATATGCTTCCCATATAAGGAGAAATCAGCAATGAAATTGGTATTGCTCAGACATGGAGAAAGTATTTGGAACCAAGAGAACCGTTTTACAGGCTGGACAGACGTCGATCTTTCTGAGACAGGGAAAAAAGAAGCAACCGCCGGCGGTATGGCACTGAAAGATGAAGGTTATGATTTTGACCTCTGTTATACATCTTACCTGAAAAGAGCAATCCACACATTGGATATTGTATTGGATGCCCTTGACCGCAGCTGGCTTCCTGTCATAAAAACATGGAAGCTGAATGAACGCCACTATGGGGCACTGCAAGGTCTCAACAAGTCTGATACTGCTGCAAAGTATGGAGAAGACCAAGTACATATCTGGCGCCGTTCCTTCGATGTCCGGCCTCCGATGCTCTCTGAAACTGACGAAAGGAATCCAGCACGGCAACCGCAGTACAGAAACATAGAAAAAGCTCAGCTTCCACTGGCTGAAAGCCTCAAGGATACCATAGCAAGGACTGTGCCTTATTTCGAAGAAGAAATCAAGCCGAAGATGCTTTCCGGCAAACGGATACTGATTGCCGCCCACGGCAATTCGCTCAGAGCCTTGGTCATGTACTTTGAGCATCTGGATAACAAGGCGATCATGGATGTCAACATTCCGACAGGTATTCCTCTTGTATATGAATTCGATGAAAATCTTTCAATCATAGGCAAGGAATATCTAGGAGACCCGAAAACCATTGCTGCAAAAATGAAAAAGGTCAGCAACCAAGGAAAAGCCAGCCACTGATATAGTTTCCTGAAAATTGATATACATAGTCAGAAAGAATCTGCAGACAACTCCTCAGCATTTGCCGTAGGGACATCCTTCAGGAAAATGCCATGTGCTATTCTTGCAGAAGGCACATGGTCCATTTGTCCGCTGCAGATGCCCGCTAGGTGAGTCAATGACAAGGGTGCCCTTACGATATTCATCACTCAGCGCATCGGCAATAAGTCCATAAGGGTCGTAAAAACGGGAAATCAAAATCTGCCATGCGGCACAGCCTAGTTTGCTTTCAATCGGGTCATCTTTCCTGATACCTATCGGTACCATATCGTTCCGTGTCACCTGGCCTATTCTGCCTCCTGATTCAAGGACTTGCGCATCACAGGGAAATTCAGTACAAAATCCTTTCCATGCATCGCGGGAAAACCTGGCATGAGGCACAAAATTCTCAGCATAGGAAAAATGCGGAGTAACGATTACCCGAGCACGGTACGAAACATCGCCATTTTCGTATATAAAATAGTGGCAACGAAGACACGTTTCCTTCAACAAATCATATACATCACGATTCTCTGCAGAAAATGTAAGATGCCCTCCTTTATCTGCAAAGCTTTGGGTAAACATCTCCAAAGCACTGGTACTGACAAGCAGCAGGACCGCAGGACGGCTCTGCAGCAACTGGCGCAATACGTAGTCTTTTTCTCCGACACACCGGGCCGCAATGGAAGAACGGGGAATATCATATTTGTCACTCCATCCAGGAGAAGCACAACCGACCATATCGTACATGCTTATATCTTCACCAATCGAAAAGTCAGGAGCCGTGTCGGGCAAACCAAAACGTCGCTTGCATTCAGCCAGTACAGGAAGCAGACGCAGGTAGTATCCAGACCCCGTCACATAGACAGGAACTCCGGCCTTCGGTTTGCTCTGTATTTTTGCAGCAAGTACCGTTCCTTTACTGAATGCAGGCGTACCACTTTCAACAATATCCTCACGGCTGACAGCAGTAAGGACAACAGCCCTCATGCCGGGTTCCCATGTCATTTCATAATATACAGGCGTTTTTTCTCCCACATATCGGACAGTAAGGCAAAGCCAACGATGATCAGTACCTCGTTCCACGGCAACAAGCCATCCATCCGACCGGGCTTTCAGTTCTGTTCCCTCTACGATCCACGAATGGATGGTCCCCTCATCAAGACATTCCTGAAAAACACTGGCATGGCGATAATAATAGGCATAGTTTGCAGCCCTTGCAAAAGAAGGATAGCATCGGACAGCCCCACCGGGACCCGCAAAATACGCTCCAAGGTTCGGGTTGATGCCCAGTGTCATGATAGGAGCTTTCCTGCATCCCTTGAGCACGGCAGGTTCCGGCAACCTGTCGCCTACGGCATCTGCCTCCGTCCACTTTACAGGAGTCGTTTCAGAAGAAGATGGTTGCGAACAGCACAGGCCTTTCGGCAGCAACCCTTTCCAGTCAATTGCCGGATAAGGCCCATAAGGCGGTATACCTCCCCAAAACCATGGGCAGTCATTGCATTTCTTTACCTCATTGACCAATGACACTTCCACAGGCAATGTTTTCTGTTTCATCGTAGCCTCCGACAAATAAGTATACCATACCATATCATCTGATGGCATATTTTATTTCATGTTCTTACACATCTGCATATAAATCTAGCTGCTTTCTTTCAAACAATTTCCAATCCACTCAAATAAAGGAACACAACATATATTGCATATAATTCTTTATTTAGTTTTAAATAATTTTATTTATTATCCCTAGATATCAAATTCCTAATCAAAAAATATAAAAAATTTTATCAATTTGTATTGACTTTTTATATTGCCTTAGGTATCTTCTTTATAAGAATAATAGATTTTTAGTAGGAATGGTAAAAAAACAGGTTCGATTCCTGTTCCTATAATAGAAATGCGATGGTTAGGATCAGTGAGTGCACAAAGGTGGCCACTGAGACAGCAGTTCCGAAACATCCATAAAGTTGGCAACTCGTTTTAGCCTCATTGGAGAGCAAAGTGGGTTGCCTTTTTTTTGTGCAAGCAAAAAGTTCTTGAAAATTAAAGGTTACCTATAGACTCCAATGAATTTTCTCTGAAAAAGTTTTTTTTAGAACATAACACAACTTTTAACCAGTCTTAAATCGCTTGCAGACTTTCCTTTCTACGTCTAAAGAATTTCTGTCTCTGATTCAAAATTTTGCTTGACAAGCAAAAAATATAAATCCTAGAGTTTTTTGCAAAACTTGAAACTGATTGAACATAGTTCCTGAAGCATAGCGAAAGGCAAGAAAAAAACACATAACCAAAATGCCAAGGACAGAAAGGAATGGACAGGAGCAAACCACCTGGGCAGATATCCATCAGACGTGTGTGCACAGACTTATACAAACAACGGAAGCAACATGATGATACGGTCCGTTTTCATCCCTTTGCAGGTGTTCGGTATGCCTCCTGTATATATGTACTGTCCATGACTATTCATTCAGACATCCGTAAGTTTTGCAAAGCCTCATCAATATATCAGTTGTTCCAAATTTTATAACTGAAAAAATCTTCCTTTTTGTCTTAAGATACTTGAAAGACTATTTTATTAATGAAATACTAAATATAGGCATACTTAAGTATGCATATAATTATTGTTTAATAAAGAGAATATATTAATGATTGACGAAAAAGAATTAATCTATAAATATTTAGTCGATATTTCCCGATTTGCTATAGCTGGTGACATAGAGAATTCAAGATTATATATTGCCCGTACATCAAGAAAACTTCGGAACATTTTTCCAAACTTATCAAAACAGCTGGCAACATTGTTAAGTAACTCAAAAAATGATTCTATACTTCGTCATGTCGCTTCTACAAAAGACGTAAGACAAAACAATTTAAACGAAAATTCATTATCGTCTTTTATATCAGGTCCAATCAATTGCACCACAGCAGAAAGGCCAATACTCCAAGCTGGCTTACAAGGAATTTTTCAACGAATTATTTTAGAACGACAATCTATTGCCAAACTATCAAAATCAGGATTAAAACCAACAAGTACATTATTTTTTATTGGAAAACCAGGAGTAGGAAAAACACTTTCTGCATACTGGTTAGCAAAAATTCTTAATCTTCCGTTATATAAAATCGATCTTGCAACAGTAGTTGGCAGCTATCTTGGTCAAACAGGTAATAATCTGAAAGCCGCATTGGCTTTCGCCCAAGAACAACCAATGGTTCTTCTTCTTGATGAAATCGACGCCTTAGCGAAAAAAAGAAATGATGACTTTGATATCGGAGAAATCAAACGAATTGTTACCGTATTGTTACAAGAAATTGATAGCTGGCCAACAACAAGTATCCTTGTTGCGGCAACAAACAATCCAGAACTTGTTGATCCTGCCCTATGGCGTCGATTTGATGAAGTTCTTGAATTTCCATTACCAGATAAAGAACAAACAGAAGAAGCAATCATACGTTTTTTAGGCAAAAATTATGGACCATTCCAAAACTATAAAGAAATCTTTACTATTCTATTTCAAAAACAATCTTTTGCCGATATTGAAAACCAGATTTTAAAGCTTCGGCGCACCTTTATTGTTGAAAATTTTTCCGTTGAAGAAATAATGGCAAACTTTATTAAAAATAATCTTGAAAAACATAATCGGATTGAAATGGCTAAAGTTTTGTTACGTAATGGGAAATTTTCTCAAATAAAAATAAGCAAAATAACAGGCGTTAGTCGTGATACAATTCGAAAATATAAAAATCAATTATTGCTCGAATAGGAGGGTTTAATGGGAAAACGTCACTTTATCCTTGGTAAAGGAGAATTACTTACTTCTCCAATCAAAATCAAGCATAATTATCCAAACAAAAAAGCTTATCCATATACTTTTGAAGAATCACTTGCCCAATTAAATTCAAAATTTGTCACAATAGCAAACAATGTCGACAAGCTTCCAGCCCTTGCATGCCCAGCAGACTATGCTGTCGAAACTATAACGTTGAACCCTGCTTTCATTGCACGTTCTTACTATCCCTCTGCTTTATTCGAAAAATTAAATGTAATTCCCATAGGCAGTCGCAACATTAGTATCGTACCTCGTAAATGGAATAGGAAAATTGTTCCTAAAAAAACAACAACATCCCAGTTATTTATAGCAGGAAAACGTAAAATCCTTCGTAATATTCCTCATATCACCGAGCAATTAGATCCCAATAGTATAGAGGCGCTTGATTTTTCAAAAATTGAAGATGTGGGACTACACAACCCAATTCTTGATTCCGTAAAAGAAATAAAACAAGAAAACATATCTATGTTTTTTGAGATTGCATTGCAGCTTATTCCCTTTGATTCCCAAGCTCGTATAATTATGAATTCTTTTTGGGACTTTTCACATAACCTTTCCATTGAATGTTTACAAGATTACTCTTTTAAATCTGGCAATCTTTTATTTGTTCCTGTCCGTGGAACAAAGTTGGAAATAATGCAACTTTCTAAATTTTCGTTCATTAGAGTAATTCGGCTTATGCCTAAAATCAGAGATATTCCCTCTTCGACTACAAGGGTTAGCCTTCCTGCTATCAAAGTTTCATTACCTTCTGTTAAGCAACCAATTTCCGACACTATTCATGTTGCAATCATGGATGGTGGATTACCACAAGATAATCCGATAAAGCCATGGCTTTACCGCTATTTAAAAGGAGATGAAAATGCAAAAGATATTATAGAGAGGTTTTTGCAAAATTCACGGATGCCTGAATAAATATTCACGGATGATGCATATCCATGCAGAAGCCAGGCCTGACGGCTGCAGGAGATGGGAACCGGCCGCATCACGTAGCCCTTATGGCCTGCCGCAGGCCTGCGCGCACACGCAGGACGGACGCCCTTCCGGACACAGGCCGGGAATCCTGCTGAGAAAACTGCATATTTATGCACACTGACCAATCAGTTTCGAGTTTTGCAAAAACCTCTAGAATACAATAATCATGGCTTGGAAGTTTCTTCAGCATTCTTATTTGGCCCGATATCTCCAGGAAATGCAATAATGTCACCCTATGCTCCGATTACACATATTCGCATACTGGATAAACTTAGCAACAATGAAAGTCCTCTTGTCTCATATCGAACATTAGGAATGATCCAAGATGTATTGCTATCAAGACAATATGAATTTGTCAACTTAAGCATTGGACCTGATTTACCAATCGATGATCATGAAATTCATGCATGGACTTCTGTTATTGATGATGCACTTGCAAATGGAAAAACATTCATGACAATTGCTGTAGGAAACAATGGAGAAGCTGACAGATCATCAGGAAATGCAAGAATTGAAGTCCCATCAGATTGCGTAAATGCCGTATCCGTTGGAGCGTCAGACTCAACTGATAGCAAATGGAAAAAGGCTTCATATAGTGCAATAGGACCAGGAAGGCAACCTGGTATCGTTAAACCAGATTTAGTTGCTTTCGGAGGATCTCCTCAAGAATATTTTCATACTCTCACAAAGGGACAAGTACCTATAATTGTACCTCAGATGGGTACTAGTTTTGCAGCTCCACTCTTGTTGAGGACTGCTGTTGGTATCCGAGCTTATCTCGGAAATGAGTTTTCCGTTCTTGCAATCAAAGCATTGTTAATTGATAGTGCTGAACGTAATGGAAATGACCGGATTGATGTTGGATGGGGAAGAATCCCTGATAATCTTCTATCCCTTATCACTTGCGGAGATGGTACATCAAGAATTGTTTACCAAGGAGAACTAATAGCAGGAAAATATTTACGGGTACATATACCTCTACCCAAACAACTGCAAGGAATGATTTCTCTAAAAGCTACTATCTGTTATACTACAGAAATTGACCCAGAAAATTCCGATGCATATACAGAAGCAGGAATCGAAGTAACTTTTCGTCCAGATAAAACAAAGAATGAAGATGGAAAACAAGCTACATCAAAAAGCTTTTTCTCAAAAAAAATTTTCGCAACAGAAAAAGAACTAAGAAATGATGCCGGAAAATGGGAAACTGTTCTGAAAGGAAAAAGGAAGTTCAGGGCAAGTTCTCTCAAAGAACCGTGCTTTGATATTCATTATAATGCAAGAGAAAATGGTATGACTACTTCAAAGAAAAACAGACTTCACTATGCACTTATTATTACTATCCAAGCTACTAAAACAACAAATATAACAGAAAAAATCATGGAATCCTATCCAGAACTAGTACCAATAATACCGAAGTCTACTATACCTGCTACAAAAATTAGGATTTAATAGTTACAGTAATTATCAAAACCAATTACAGTTTTTTCTGTCCTGTCATTTTGATGATATAATAAATTCTATTTTGTAATATCCAAGGGAGCAGCCAACAAATTTAGGAAAAATTTTTATCAAAGTTATTGACATATGCCGAAAACTAGTATAGATTGTTTCTTGTAAATGGCATATGCCATAAATTAATTTCATATACAGGAGGCATACATATGATAATCGCAATACCAACTTTCAATTCACAAATCGTACCACACCTAGGACGGAGTATGGAAATCACCTTGTTTGAAGTCGAAGGAAAAGAAATCAAATCAGAGCGAAAAGTTCCCGTCCAAAACAATGGCCCTACAGATATCCTTGGAGCACTCAAGGATGCAGGAACCGAAGTCCTGATCTGTGACTTCGTCGGAGAAAGGGCACTGCCCTACTTACAGCAGATGCAAATCAAACTGGTCACTGGAATACAGGGAGATGCAAAGACAGCCTTGCAGTCCTATCTTGATGGTCATTTGACAAGCATCCCTGTACAGATGCAGGACATTCCTTATGGCTTAGGCCAGGGATTCGGATACGGTTGCCGTGGCAGAGGAAACGGCATGTATGGTCCTGGCCGTTCTTGCAGACAAGGGCAAGGTCGCAGCCACGGACGTGGCTTCGGGGCCGGAAACAGGGGATTTTCAGCAGGTGGTGGCAGACGCCGCAGGGACGGCAGTTGCCGGTACTGTTGATTTTCAGATATTTTCCATTTCTACTTGGTCCTTCCGGTCGGAAGGGCCTTTTCCTTCCATAGCCCTACATCATTATTTCAAGATTGCTACGATGACGGTCTTTCTTATAGTTGACCCTCACTTGGGCTACTACCTCGGCAATGACAGGCAGGTATAGGGCAACGAAGAATACTGCAATGCCAATGCGTGGAGACACCGGGGAAAAATAACAGATAAGGAACAGCCCGATGCTCACGAGCATGAACAGCCTGCCCCAGTTCCGTGCCTGCTGATGTACCTTTACTTCCCGAAGCGTACCGATGACAATAAAAGCACAAAACAGAAATATAGCAAGCGGCAATGTATAGTGTTCAAGGACAAAAGCATAGATGACCTGCATATCCCCGAGTATCAGCGTCCTCATCACCTGTGTACCCAGCAAACAAAGCAAAAAGTCCATGACCGCGTGCCCTACAGTCCAAAAACCAATGGATACCAATGTATCATGCGGCCTTTCAAGAGGAACCAGATCATAGTAGATCCACCAGATTGCAATGACAACCCACATGCCTATGAAAGCTTTCTTGAAGTTTATGGCCAGCACTTTTTCAGAAGAATAGACACCTGCAACCAGTTGTGCGACCATCTGTCCGAGAATAATCAGGACCAACCGGCTGAAACGATCCTTCAGCGCATGGGTAATACCGTACCGGACAGTTACATCCAATCCTTTCTTCCTGTTCACGGCATACACGATGAAATAGATACTGAACTGCAGCAACAAAGAGAAAATCCAAAGCATGAGACGAGCTGAACGATCAACATAGACTGAAAGTACAAACAGCAGTCCGACGATAAGACAGACCAAAGCATAAGGCTTTGAATATGGTTCGTGATCGACATCATAGACACCCGTCATCAACCAGATAAGCGCAAACAGGAACATCAGGAATGCATAGGAAAAAGCGAATCCCCTGAAATTGACTGCCAAAGGATCGGATGCATAGACGGCAACACTTCCCATACCAAACATCTGAGCGAAAGTAAACACCCTGGTCCTGACATCCTGGTTGCCATGCAGGTCGTGGTAGATACAGCTGTTGAACCAGACCCACCATCCAAGTGAAAAGATAAGGAAAAAAGTAAAAGCATGTATCCACGTCAAGGAAGCATAGGCATCCCATCGGGTAATCCGCGCAAGATAAATCGAAAAAACTATGTCATAGAACAGTTCCAATGCCGAAACTTTCCGCTCTTCTTCAACATCACTTGCCTTCCGTGGCTCCTGCCACCAGTATTTGATGCTCTCAGACAATCTCATATCTATACCGGTCCTTCCTCAAAGCAATTCCATCGTACCTGTCGGAAGGCATTTTGCTCAAGTCCCTGCACCATTTTTTGCATACAAGAAACCGGCAACAATTGCCGTAAGAGGAGCAGTAAGAACCAAGCCGAAGCTACCTACCATCGTATTGAGGATTTCGGCAGCAACATAATTGAGATTCAGCATCTGTACCATAGGCGTCCCCTGTGCCATGAAAACCATCAGGAGTCCCATGTAGTTGCTGGAGTAAGCAAGCAACAGTGTAGTAGTCATCGTGCCGATCACAGAACGACCGACACGAAGTCCCGAGAAGACCAGCTCCTTCCTTGCCAAAGTCGGGTTATGCCGCTTCACCTCTTCCATGGCTGCCGCCACGTCCATCGAAATATCCATTACCGCTCCCGAAGCTGCCAGGAATACACCGGCAATGAAAATTTTCGTCAGGTTCAGGTACGCATACCCGCTGTACAGCAAAGTCTCAGTAAAAGGTTTCACGGCTCCGCTGAGACGGAAAAGCCTGGTAAAGACCGTTGCAAGCAGCCAGGTCACTATAATTCCGGAAGCTGTGCCGAGAAAAGAAGCCAATCCCTTCTTTGTCATCTCTCCTATGAGAAAAAGGATGACAGCAGAAAGCAACAGGACTACGATCATGGACACAAGTACAGGATCGAAGCCCTTGAGAAAGACAGGAAGCATGACCTTCCAGATCATCGCGCCGGAAAACAGGAAAGAAACCAAGGCCTTTATTCCTGTCATACCGGCAAACAAAGCAAGAAAAATCGAAAAGAGTACGAGCAGCATACATTCATAAGGTAACCTGTCATAGCCTACCAACGTGGCCCCCATGAGTTTACCGTCCTTGACATAGGGAGTTGCAAGCACTTTCATTCCAGGTTCATATACAGTATCAAGCTCCATCTTGCCAAGGAGCCTGTTGACACCTTTTATTTCTTTCCCGGCATAGGTTCCCGAAAGTATCCGCACCATAACAGACTGCTGCCCGACTTTTGTAATGCCATATTGTTCCATATGTGTATCGTCAACGCTGAGTACCAGGGCTTTTACCGCTGACGGGACGGTAGGTTTACTCGTGCCCAGCGAAATCGGCAGGAAAACCATGACAAGACTCAGCACTGACAGCAACACGGTGAATGACAGGTCAAAACGCTTGCCAAGGGCAGTCTTCATCATGATCTTCCTCCTCATCGTGTACTACTACTTCCGGATGCCAAGGGCATCCGCCATTACCTTGTAGATGTCCACATTGTCCATCATTCCATTGACCAGCTGGCTGTCAGGTCCTTCTGCATAGGTTGCAACAGGAACTGCAGTGTGTGAGTAAGTCGTCCAACCGATACCGGCGCGGCTGTTGAGGACATGGGTAATCTCCATGACAAACGGTTCGTAGCCACCATAAAGCAGGTAATCATCAGTATAGGCCGACTTGATCACTTCTCCGTCCATGCTCCTCTTGAGAGCCGCAGCAAGCTCAACGCTTTCCTGGGCGGTAAGGTTGTCAAGTCCGAAGTAATTCTTCAGATCACCTTTCAAATCATCAAGACTGCAGTTTGCTGCAGTATGGGTTTCCTTATACTGGGCAAAGGCATTTTCCGTATAGTTTTCATAGGAAATATCCTGCCCTTCCAAAGCCTTGAATGCACTCTCATATTCAGTCCCGGCAAATCCAAGGGTCAAGCCACCGGTTTCGTGGTCAGCAACAATGATTACCAATGTGTCGCCGGAATGCTGCTTGTAGTAGTCTATGGCCTTCTGTACGGCATCATTGAAAGCAAGCGTGTCAATTATGGATGTCTTGGCATCATTGGCATGGCAGGCATGGTCAATCCTGCCACCTTCGACCATAAGGAAGAATCCGTCATCATCCTTGCTCAAAAGCTGGATTGCCTTGTCGGTCATCTGGGCCAAGGTCGGTTGGTCAGCTTTGTCTATGGCATAGCTCAGATGGGAAGCAGAGAACAATCCCAGTACCTTGTCACCGGCTTTGGGTTGGTATGCAAGGAAATCAGCAGTCTTTCCATCACCGACAAACGTGGTATAGCCCTTGGCACTCATTTCCTTGGTCAGGTCCCTTCCGTCAGTTCGCTTTGATTTCAAGCTTCCACCTTGTCCGACAAAGTTACGGTAACCACCACCTGCAAGGAAATCGACACCAGAAAGGCTTTCATCTATGGCAATGGCATTCTCGTCGTCCCTGTCGACATTATGGGCAAGGAACACTGCAGGAGTTGCATGGGTCACACGGGTCGTAGTCAGTACACCTGTAGCTTTTCCTTGTTGCTGGGCTTCAGCAAGAATGGATGTAAGAGGAGTATGGTTGTCATCGACTGAAATTGCACCACAATAGGTCTTATGGCCAGTAGCAATGGCTGTTCCTGCTGCAGCGGAATCGGTAATCAGCCTGTCGCTTGCATAAGTAGTGGTCATACCTTGGTGAGGGAAATCCTCAAAACTCAGCTTGCCCATCCAATTGCCGTCCTCTGCTCCGAGATAGGCATCGGCAGCAGCAATCTGGGGTACACCCATTCCGTCTCCGATCAGCAGGATCACATGTTTTGCACGTCCTGCCTGGCTTCCGTTCGGCTGGAGTACCGCCGATGTTTCAACTTCCCCTTCTGCAACCAGCAGACAGCTGGCAGTAAGCAGTACGGATACGATACTTAAGATTCGTTTCATATATTTCTCCTAATTGAGGTACTTCTACCGTAGGAGAAAAAAATAAGACAAATGTTAAGCACACATTAGAAAACCATGAAATACAGACAGATATACATCGGGTACAAGTGATGCACATGACCTATTTGCCGGAAAACCTGATCTTTTGCCAGATATCATTGTACTTTTCCAATCCTGCACCGACATCATCCTTGATCTGGCAGGAAGCAAGCTGACTGGTAGCATACATGGGCACAGTCGTCATATACGCAGCTGCAGCCTCATTGACACTGGGAGGAAAACGGAACTCATCAAGAAATTGTGCATATACGTCAGGTCTATGGATAAAATTCATGAACAGCATGGCAAGTTCAGGATCCTTGGCTCCCTTTGGGATACACATGGAATCAATATACATCGGGCCGCCTTCCTTGGGAACGAAATAATCGACCTTGTCCCAATCACTTTCCTTCAGTTCACCGAATACAATTTCAGGATACCCTTGAACCACATAGAAATCACCGGAAGCAAAACTTTTCCCGAACCCTTCACTGTCAAACTTGGCCAAGTTCGGCTTCCAGACCTTGTTGACGACATACTCTGCCTGTGCAAGCTGTCCATCATCCAGTGTATTGACACTATAGCCCTTGTACGCCAAGGCATCACCCAAGACTTCCCTCATATCATCCATCATGCTCATATGCCCGGCAAGATCGGTACGGGAAAAGATATCCCAACTGTGATCATAGCCATGGACCTTTTCCTTGTTTACCGAAACGCCGGCTGCACCCATGAAATACGGAACCGAATAGACAAACCCAGGATCATATGTCGCCTTTTCCTTGACCAAGGCAGAAAGGTATTTCACATTCGGAATCTTCGAAAGGTCAATTTTCTCCAGCATGCCAAGTTTGATCAAGATGGAAACATAATCCTGTGATGGAAAGATAACATCGTACCCTGTCGCACCACAGAGGAGCTTTGCAAACATTTCTTCATTTGAAGCAAAGTTGTCAACTTCAACATTGACATCATAGGTATTCTCAAATTCCTCAATCACCGATTGCGGGGTATAGCAGGTCCAATTGAACAAATACAATGTCTTTTTCTTGCTTGAACAGGATACCAACAGACAAGAAGTCAGGACAACGGCAAAGATAGACAGCAGATCACGCTTCTTCATAAGGTTACCTCGAGGATGCCAGCGTCTTCAGAAATTTCCTCAACGTGAAGACAACCAGGCAGATTGACAGAAGAATAAACAGGGCCAAGGCATTGACTGCAGGAGTAATGCCGAAACGAATCAAGGAATAGATATAAAGGGGAAGAGTCGTCGACCCAGGTCCACTGACAAAAAACGTAATGACAAAATCTTCCATGCTAAGGGTAACTGCCATCAAGTAACCACTGAGAATGCCAGGCATGATGATGGGTATGACAATCTTCAGCAATGTCGTCCTTTCATCAGCACCAAGATCTTTTGCAGCTTCAATGACGGAAACGTCAAACTCATCCAATCTGGTCATGATTGTCAGGAACACAAACGGAAGACAAAAAGTCACATGGGCAAGGAAAATGGTAAACAGTCCCAACTGCAGGCCTATCTTGGCAAAAAACAGGACTGTAGAAACACCGATGATGACTTCTGGCATTACCATAGGAAGGTAGGAAACAGTCTGGATAAAACGTCTGCCAGCAAAACGGTACCGGCTTACTCCTACGGCAGCAAGCGTAGCAAGTACCGTAGAAACTGCAGCAGAAGACAAAGCAATGATAATGCTGTTCAACACGGCCTTCCACAGAGCTGGGGAATCAAAGAAAAGTTCCTTATACCATTGCAGGGAAAAACCAGTAAATTGTGCCCCCTTATCTTTGTTAAAGGAATAAACAATGATCAGAACAAGAGGCAACAGCAGAAACAGGAGACTTATCACCAACATTACCTTTGAAAAAGAAAATTCTTTCCGTCGCTTGAAACTTTTGCGTGCATCCCGCCCCATCTGCGTCCTATTGGGTCTTTTCCGTAACAAAGAAGAAAGGAATTCCTTGAAAAACAAAGATCTCATCTTTTTCCTTCCTTTCCATCATCTTTCAGCAGATAAAGCACACCGACAGTTGAGATCAAAGCAATAAGCAAGGAGAAAGCTGCCGCAAGCGGCCAGTTCCTTGTCTTTGTGACCTGGTCAGCAATCAGATTGCCAAGCAGATAAGAATCCTTGCCACCGACCAAAAGCGGGACCGTATAGTTGCCGAATGCCGAAATGAACGTAAAGACTACAGAAGTTTCTATTCCTCCTTTTATTGAAGGGAAAAGCACTTTTCGTGTCGCAGTTGCACGGGAGGCACCCAAGTCCCTGGCAGCTTCCAACAGGGCAAAGTCAAAACGGTCAATCGATGCAAACACAGGGAGAATCGCATAGGGAAGGAACATATAGACAGATACAAGGACAACGGCAAAACTGTTATATAGCAAACTCAGATGGTCACTTGGAACTCCCAGCAAGGAAAGCAGATAGACGATGATACCGTCACTGCCAAGAAGGGACATCCATGCAAAGATACGAAGCAAGGAATTCGTCAAGAACGGAATCAATACCAGGGCAAGCAACAAAGTCTGATGCCGGCTTTTGACAATGGCATATGCTGTTGGGATTGCAAGTATCATCACGATGACCGTAATCAAGACCGACAGCAAAAAAGTTCTCAAAGCAATAAGCCCATAGGCTTTGTCAAATAACCGGGCATAGGCCTGAAGGGAAAAAATTGGTTCAACCCCACCGTAAAGAGCCTTCTGCAGGAAACTGTAGCAGATGATCACAGCCATGGGAGCAAGGAAAAATATCAAAAGCCAGGCTCCCATCGGATAAGCATAGGCACCACCGAGATTTTTTTTACGCCCATGGGACTCCTGTAATTTCATTTGAGGATATCCTCCACTATATAGCCGTCATTGTCTGTCCAGGAAACGAAAACCTTATCCTGCCACTCAATCTCGGGTCCATCATCAAGGAACACCTTATGCTGCTTATATACCCTGACCAATTGATTGTTTCTCAAACGGACATAGAACTTGGATTGGAAGCCAGAATACACGACTTCTTCTACGACTCCAGGAAAAACATTGAGCCCTTCCCTAAAAGGAGGCATTTCATGGGAAATATAGATTTTTTCCGGTCTGACAGTATAGCAGACTTTTTGCCCTGCTGCTGTCATTTCATAGTCAGTTACCAGAAGCGGATCCTTGAAATTACCGATCCGAAGCCTACAGGCATACTCTTCAGGACGATCAGGGACATCAGGGAGCTTGTTACAGGTCTCGACTGTCGCCACAAAACTGTTGGTTTCTCCGATGAAACGTGCAACGAACTGTGTTGCAGGACACTCATAGATTTCAAAGGGAGTGCCGATCTGCAGTACTTTGCCTTTGTTCATGACTGCAATACGGTCAGAAACAGAAAGTGCTTCGTTCTGGTCATGGGTCACATAGATGAAAGTAATGCCTATCTTATCATGGATGGTATCCAAATCAACCAGAAGGTTAGATCGCAGTTTTGCATCCAAGGCAGAAAGAGGTTCATCAAGAAGCAATACGCTCGGTTCCCCGATCAAGGCCCGGGCTATGGCAACCCTTTGGCGTTGCCCACCGGAAATCTGATCCGGCATCTTTCTTTCCTGCCCTTCAAGTTGAACCAACCGTAGGTACTTGATGACTTTCTCTCTGATTTGCTTCTCAGGGACTTTTTTCAGTCTCAAAGGAAAAGCAATGTTTTCATAGACAGTCATATGAGGAAAGAGAGCATAACTTTGGAACACAGTATTTGAACGACGTTTTTCCGGAGGCAACGGCAAGACATCCTCACCGTCAAAAAGCACGGTTCCATCGTCAGGAAACTCAAAACCGGCAAGAATTCGCAACAACGTCGTCTTCCCACATCCAGAAGGTCCTAGAAGAGAAAAGAATTCCCCACTTTTGATTGTGATACTCACATCATCCAAAGCACAAAAACCACCAAATCGCTTGGATACATGGTCAATGACCACTGCACTGCCTTTCATCTCTCTGAAAAACTCCACAGGAAGCGTACTTCCAAACCAGCAAGGAAGTGGACGACCCCACAGAGACCCGCCACTTGATAATTTCCGTAAAGGAATCACTACAAAATTCTCAAAAAACGAATATAGCACACTTATAATACTACATGGGTTGTCAGTCAATATATCAAAATCACTTGGAATCGATTATTTTTCTCTTAATAAAATAAAAGTACTGGAAACCAATAGTGAAAATTGATTGATAAACATGGCTGTTGTGTTTATCATAGTGACAAATACGACTCAGGAGAAAAGACACAGACTCATGAAAAATTTCATCTTGATTCCCGATTCATTCAAAGGGACCATGAGTTCCATGGAAATCTGTACCATCATGGAAAAAGCCATCAAAGCAACCTACCCGGATGCCCATACAATAAGCCTACCCGTAGCAGACGGAGGAGAAGGAAGCGTTGATTCGTTCCTCCAAGCCTTAGGTGGAGAAAAAATCACGCTTAAGGCTACTGGGCCTTATAGAGAGCCTGTAGAAGGTTTCTATGGGATTCTTCCCGGTAACGTTGCTGTCATTGAAATGGCAGCAACCGCAGGGCTTCCACTTGTCCAAGATCAACTTGACCCCAGCCTTACAACTACCTATGGAGTTGGAGAACTGATGATTGATGCAGCAAAAAGGGGTTGCAAGACTATCATCATAGGACTTGGCGGTTCTGCAACAAATGATGGCGGCTGTGGCGCAGCAGCAGCTTGTGGTGTGCGTTTCCTTGACAGCAAAGGCAATGAATTCGTCCCTACGGGAAGTACATTGGATAAAGTTGCCAGCATAGATAAAAGCAAAAGAAGCTCACTTCTTGAGGGCATCCAGATCAAGACAATGTGTGACATTGACAATCCATACTATGGCAAGACAGGAGCCGCCTATATATTCGGTCCCCAGAAAGGAGCTGATGAGAAAATGGTTGAATCCCTCGATGCCAAGATGCAGGCATTGTGCAAAGTAATGGAAAGGGATTGCAACGTAAACGTCCAAACCATACCTGGCAGCGGTGCCGCAGGAGGCATGGGTGGCGGTATGATAGCTTTCTTCGATTCAAAGCTGCAAATGGGTATCGAAACAGTCCTTGATACCGTAGAATTTGACAAAAAGCTTGAAAGTGCCGATGCGGTCTTCACAGGGGAAGGCAAAATAGATGGGCAAAGCCTGAGAGGCAAGGTAGTCATAGGCATTGCACGCCGGGCAAAGAAAAAACACGTACCGGTATTTGCCATTGTCGGTGATATCGGCGATGACGTGGCACCGGCCTACGATATGGGAGTAACCGGAATCTATTCAATCAACCGTGTAGCCAAAGATTTCAACAAAGTCAAGGGAAGGGCAAAGGACGACATGTACCTGACCATGGATAATCTCATGAGAACATTCAAGAGATTGGGTCTGTAAGCATTGTCCATCATATCAGGAGCAACTGCAAGTGAAGAAGCCTGAGCTGAGAAAATTGCTTGGAAACGGAGATGAAAAACTTGCACTTTTCAACAGCAGGCTGCAAGTCAGTCCGGTTCGTCCTGTCCTAGGCATACGGACTGCCGAGCTGCGGAAATTGGCAAAACAGCAGGCTAAAGTGAAAGGCATTGCGTTTGTAGATAACCTGTTGGAAAATACGGAAGGCCTATACTATGAAGAAGTACTGCTCTGTTACTTTGCTTTTGCCACTCTTGCTGCAAAAATGCAGCAAGAAGATGTTTTCCATTACCTTGACCGATTGTTACTCCTGAATGACAGCTGGGCAACCAACGACAGCCTTGCCAGTTCACTCAAATGTATCTCAAAAGCTTCTGATAAGTACTGGGAATACCTGAAAATAAAATTGCAAAGCAAAAATCCATGGGACCAGCGTTTTGCCATCATATGTTTCATGGATTACTATCTGGATGACACACATACAGCCACAGTCCTGGAACAGCTTTCAAAGTGTAGAAGTAATGAATATTACGTCAATATGGCTCTTGCATGGGCTTTTGCCACGGCACTTGCAAAACAACGGGAACTAACTGCAAAATACTTTTTCACCCAGGATGCACTTACACCGGAAGTCTGGGCCATGTCAGCATCAAAGGCCATTGAAAGCTTCAGGATTTCAAATGCTGACAAGCAGCGGTTAAAGACACTCCGCCATGAAAAACAAAAGTATGGAAACTGTCTTCAACAATCCTTTAAAGGCAGTAAAGGAAAGTGCAAGACTTAGGTGACAATGTCACCTACCTGTAGGAACTTTCTTTGTATAGTATAGATGTAAGCAAAAAGCTAAGGCACAAGCCAAGGAGATAAAAAAAATGATCAAACATACGACAACCGCTAGTTTTCAGGATGACGTAATCAACTCAAAGGTACCTGTCCTCGTAGATTTCTGGGCAGCATGGTGTGGCCCATGCAGGATGCAGGGTTCAATACTTGAAAAATTTGATGCAAAGGAAGACAACTCAAAATTTACCATCTGCAAAGTAAACGTAGATGAAGAGGGACACCTTGCACAGCAGTTCAGTGTCATGTCCATCCCGACCCTCCTGGTCTTCAAGGACGGCAAGGTAGTACAGCAAGCTGTAGGTGTACGCCAGGAAGACGCACTTAAGAGCATGCTCGGACTCTGACCCCATAAGGAACCACAGAATAGGTATATACCCGAAGACTATCCATCTGAAAGGAAGGGTAGTCTTTTAGTGTTCGGACAAAGCCAGCAGGGCTGATGGGTTTACCAGTACTATCTTACCTCTGCCCTGAGTAATCCATCCCTCATTCTGGAAATATTTGAGCATTCTCGATATTACTTCCCGGGCAGTTCCGATATCTTTTGCAATGGCATCATGGGTAATAGGAAGCTCATCAGACTGCAGGATAGCCCGTTGCTCTATCAGATAAGATGCAACACGTCTATCCATACTGCTGAAGGCGACCTGTTCAAGAGTCCACATGACATCAGATAATCTGGCAGCCATCATGGAACCGGTAAAAGCCGTTACTTCAGGGTATTGGTTTTCCAAACGATGATAGAGTACAGTCGGAATAGTCAGGAGTTTGGTAGGGGCTTCTGCCTTGACCAGAACTTCAAAGGAAATATTCTTCAGTCCACAAGAACCTGAGAGTACGCATATATCATTGTCAAACAACCGGTACAAAGTCATTTCCTTGCCATTCTCGTTTATGATATATACCCGTAGACGGCCGGAAAAAACACATAGGACACCACTGCAACGCGGCAGGAGATTTCCTTCTTCATACATTTTGATCGGAAGGGAATCAAGTGCCAGTTGGTCTGAAGTACGCAATACCTTATAAAAAGGTAACATAGTATCTAATTCTTGGTTCATGATTCAATGATATGCAAAAAAAGCCCAAAAGAAAAGTAAAAAAAGAATTCTAATCCCTTTCCATGATTTTTGATACCTCCGAAAAACAAATGGCAGGACACTCAGCAAAAAAAGAGTATAATAGGTTGACAAATGTTTCTTCAGAAAGTAACATAAGCCTAAAGATTCTATATAAAGAAACATAGGAGCAGCTATATGACATTCTTCTGGAGTTGGCGACACTAACTTTTAATCAATTACACGTATTTATAAAAAGGGGCATAGCCCTATAACCACTGAGAGGGAATTTCCCTAAAGACAATCAACAAGGAAAAAAATGACAAACTATATAACAAAAGACTTGGATATGACAGGCTTACCGGGTAAGGATGGTTTTTTCGGTGAATACGGCGGAGCATTTATTCCACCAGAACTCGCAAAGATAATGAAAAATGTTGCAGACCAATATCAAAGGGCTGTTTCTGATCCGAGTTTCTGTGAAGAATATGAAGACCTGCTTACACATTTTGTCGGGAGACCTTCTCCCGTCTATTTTGCCAAAAGACTTTCCCAGGCAATCGGCGGAGCAGATATCTACCTGAAGCGGGAGGATCTCAACCATACAGGTGCTCACAAAATCAACCACTGCGTAGGAGAAGCATTGCTTGCAAAACGCATGGGTTACAAGAAAATCATTGCAGAAACCGGGGCCGGACAGCATGGAGTTGCTCTTGCAACTGCCGCTGCATTGCTGGGACTTGACTGTGACATCTACATGGGTGCCGTCGATGTAGCCAAGGAAGCTCCGAACGTCACACGCATGAAGATATTAGGAGCAAAGGTAGTTTCCGTTACACAGGGAACACAGACATTGAAAGATGCTGTCGATGCTTGTTTCACAGCTTACCTCAAGGATCCGATCAACCAACTTTACTGCATCGGTTCCGTAGTAGGTCCCCATCCCTTCCCCATGATGGTCAGGGATTTTCAGAGTGTAGTAGGACGTGAGGCAAGAGCCCAGATGATTGAAATGACCGGCAGATTACCTGATGATGTAATTGCCTGTGTGGGTGGCGGTTCCAATGCAGCCGGCATCTTCAGCGGTTTCCTTGCTGATAAGGATGTGCGTCTGCACGGTGTCGAACCGGCAGGAAAGGGACTCGATACCCCCTACCATGCTGCTACCCTCGCAAAGGGTACAAAAGGTATGATACACGGTTTCAAGTGCTATGTACTGCAAGATAAGGAAGGAAATCCACTCCCTGTCTATTCCATTGCCAGCGGCCTTGATTATCCAGGCGTCGGCCCACAGCATTGCTATCTGAAAGACATCGGAAGGGTCCAATACCATACGGCAACAGATAGGGAATGTATAGAAGCTTTCTACGGACTTTCCCGGATGGAAGGTATCATTCCTGCATTGGAGTCCAGTCATGCCGTTGCCTATGCCGTCAAGCTGGCTGAAGAACTTGGAAAAGGAAAGAATATCCTGGTCAATCTCTCCGGGCGTGGTGACAAAGATATTGACTTTGTCATTGAACATTATCCTTTGAAAGACTATGAGCCTTCTGCAATCGATGAAAACGGATATCGTGCCTTCCTTGAACAAATCCAGGAAAAAGCGCAGTAACAGCTAGGGAAAAGTAAAATTCAGGTTTAAAAAGGCAACCATGTACGGTTGCCTTTTTTTCGTTGAATAGGAACCATTTTGTCCTGCTCCAACCATCTTCCATTAGTTTTGAAAACATGCAATGGAAATAAAGTATACGCAGGAGCAATTTAATTAGTTTTCTTTTCAATATATAATAGTAAAAACTCTTTAATTAATAATAAAACACACCTTCATATAGAGTTATAATCGCAACATACCGCAACAACAAGATTGACAGCTCAAATATTCATAGCTATACTGGAAGCGGTATAATGAATATAAATCTCACGGAACAGACAGTTTCCTTTCCGTGCACCAAGAAATTAATTATCCATCCTATGGCCCATAGGTTAATTCCAAGAATCCAGGAGGAATAAGATGGTAATCGGGAAAAGGTTAAACCGAGTTGATGCCAGGGAAAAAGTCATGGGTACTGCCAAATATACCGGTGACTTCAGACCGATCAGACCTTTGTTTGCAAAAGTGCTCCATAGTACGATTGCCAATGGCAAGGTCCTTGCAATCGACACAAGCGAAGCAGAAAAAGTTCCGGGAGTAGTAAAGATACTTACTTGTTTCGAAGTGCCTGACCGTCAGTTTCCGACAGCAGGTCACCCTTGGTCGACACAAGCGAAGCATCAGGATATTGCAGATAGGAAACTGCTCAATACGAGAGTACGGTTTTATGGTGATGACATTGCAGCCGTCATTGCGGAAACAGAACTTGCAGCAAAACAGGCTGTCGCAAAGTTGAAGGTCTCCTATGAAACATATACACCGTTCTTTACATGTGAAGATGCCCTCAAACCTGAAGCCACCCCTCTTCATGAAGATATCCGTCCGACAAACCTGTTGGTGCACTCATCCTATGAAATAGGTGATTTCAACAAAGCAATCCAAGAAAAAGGACTGGTCAAGGTAGAAGGAGATTATGAAACTCCCATGGTCAAACATTGCCATATTGAACCGGCCAATTCTTATGCTTATATGGAAAAAGACAAAATAGTCGTCGTCAGTTCGACACAGATTCCTCACATCATCCGCAGAGTCTGTTCACAAGCCCTTGGCGTCGGTATGGGACAGATAAGGATCATCAAACCCTATATCGGCGGAGGTTTCGGCGATAAGCAGGATGCTCTGACAGAACCTCTCAATGCTTATCTTACCACATTGGTAGGAGGTAGATGTGTCAAGCTGGCCTATACAAGAGAAGAGACTTTTGTCTGCACACGGGTCCGCCATGCCATGAAATTCCATATCACGACCTATGTACGTAAGGATGGAACTTTCGTTGCAAGGGATGTCGTAGCATTCTCCGGCCAAGGTGCCTATGCTTCCCATGCACATGCACTGGTAGCGAACGCAGTAAATGCTTTCAGGATGATGTATCCCTATGGAGCTATACGAGGTGAAGCTTCAACTGTCTATACAAATCTCCCTACAGCAGGAGCAATGAGAGCCTATGGTATACCACAGATAGCCTTTGCCTTGGAAAGTCATCTGGAAGAAGTTGCAAAAGCAATTGGAATGGATTCCATTGCATTACGTCGGAAAAACATGATGAGACTTGGCTATGTCGATCCACCGACTACCATTACCTGTCATTCCACCGGGTTGGATGAATGCATACAGAAAGGAATGGATTACATCCATTGGAATGAAAAAATAAAAGAGTATGCCCATCAGACCGGAAACAAAAGACGTGGTGTGGGTATGGCTATATTCTGCTACAAGACAGGTGTATATCCCATTTCTTTGGAAACTTCAGCCTGCAGGATGATCCTTAACCAAGATGGTTCGATCCAACTGCAGATGGGAGCAACTGAAATCGGACAAGGTGCTGATACCGTATTTACGCAGATGGCGGCAGAAACTACAGGCCTGAGCATCGACAAAGTACATATCATTTCCACACAGGATACAGATATTACCCCATACGATACCGGTGCCTATGCTTCAAGGCAGACCTACGTAAGTGGCATGGCTGTCAAGAAGACTGCCGAAAAGCTAAAGCAACAGATCGTAGCATACGCAGGTTTCATGCTGAACAAGGACCCTGGCGACCTGGATATTGCAGAAAACCGGATCATACACAAAACGACCAAGCAGGATATGGGCCTGTCAGTCGGAGACGTGGCCATGGAAGCTTGCTATAGCCTTGATCAGTCAAAGCATATAGCTGCAGAAGAAACCCATCATTGCACTGACAATACCTATTCATTCGGCGTATGTTTCACTGATGTAGAAGTAGACATACCGCTTTGTCAGATCAAGATTCTGGACATCATCAACATACATGATTCAGGAACCATCATCAATCCACAGACAGCGGAAGGTCAGGTCCATGGAGGTATGAGCATGGGCATGGGTTACGGTCTATATGAGCATATGATTTACGATCCGAAGACCGGACGGATCCTCAACGACAATCTGCTGGACTACAAGCTGATGACTGTCATGGATACTCCTGATCTCCATGCCGACTTTGTCGAACCGAAAGACCCCAGCGGTCCTTATGGCAACAAGGCTCTGGGAGAACCCCCGATCATTCCGGAAGCCCCGGCTATCAGGAATGCCGTTTACAACGCCACTGGTGTTGCCGTCAATTCCATCCCCTTGAATCCGGAAAAACTGTTTTTCGCATTCAGGGATGCAGGACTGATCAAATAGGAGACAACGGAAATGTACGATTTCAACAATTTATATGAACCAAAGGATATCCGGGAAGCACTCCAAATGAAGATGGAATATCCGAATGCACTTATTCTGGCAGGAGGCAGTGATATACTGATCAAGATCAGGAGTGGCAGACTGGCAGGATGTGACCTGATCAACATCTATGGCCTGGAAGAACTGCGAGGTATCTGCATGGAAGACGACGGTACCATCCTCATACGCCCCTTGACCAGTTTTTCTCATGTAACGGCACATCCTCTCATCAAGCAGTACATACCGACATTGGGAGAAGCAGTTGATCAAATAGGAGGTCCCCAGATACGGAATATCGGTACAATAGGAGGCAATATCTGCAATGGAGTTACTTCTGCTGATTCAGCATCTACGCTTAAGGCTTTTGATGCCATGCTTGAACTTTCCAGCATCAACGGTGTACGGATCTTGCCTTATGCAGAATTCAGCCTCGGCCCTGGAAAAGTTGATCTCAGGGAGGGAGAACTGCTGACAGGCATCAGGATTACAAAAGACAGTTATGAAAATACGTATGGGCAATACTTGAAATACTCAATGAGAAAGGCCATGGACATTGCTACCCTTGGCTGTAGCGTCAATGTCCGACTGACGAAAGACAAAAAGGCAATCGACAGACTACGGATCGGTTTTGGCGTTGCAGCTCCTACCCCCATCAGGGCAACTACTGCCGAAACAGCAGGCAATGGACACGTACTGGATAGCAGCCTGCTTGATCTCGTTGCAGGAAAAGCCTGCGAAGACGTAAATCCCAGGACCTCATGGCGTGCATCCAAAGAATTCAGGATGCATCTGATCAAGGAACTGGCAAAACGGGCTTTGAAGACTTCAATCGAAAAGGCAGGAGGAAAAATCGATGGCTAAGAAACTCATCACCTGTACCATCAATGGTGAAAAAGTAGAAAATTATGTTGATGTAAGAGCTTCCCTTACCGATATGCTGAGAAACGATTATGAGCTTACAAGCGTCAAGAAAGGATGTGAAGTCGGTGAATGCGGTGCCTGTACTGTGCTCATAAATGGGGAACCTTTCAATTCATGTATCTATCTAGCCATCTGGGCAGATGGAAAGGATATCCTTACGCTTGAAGGATTGACGGATAAAGAAGGTACTATTTCCGATATCCAGCAGGCATTTATCGATGAAGGTGCAGTGCAGTGCGGGTTCTGTACACCAGGATTCATCATGTCGTCACTCCCCATCATCAACAGTGACAGAGAGTTCACCAGAGACGAAATCAAAAAAAATATTTCAGGCAATTTCTGTCGCTGTACCGGCTACCAGAATATTGTCAATGCAATAGAGAAAACAGCAAAAGCCAGGAAGGCAAACAAGACAAGGCAAAAGTAAATCTGGAAAGATAGACTCGATATTTTATTTTGCGACGTCCCATAACTTATGAGGACGTCTTTTTCTTTTTGGCAACAGCAATATCCATGCTCTTGTTACCTTCCAAGACCTTCTGCATAGGTACGAATCCAAAACCAAGGACCTGATAGGTCTCCAGCACAAACATAAAGGCCTGGGCATCTTCTTCGTGGACAATTTTTGTCAAATGTGTTATCTCCATATTAGGCACGACAGCCATGAGAAGTTTTCTGTTTTGCCCTGTAAAAATGCCTACACCATCGATGACAGTTCCTCCATGATGAAGTTCCGCAATAATACGTTTACCTATTGTTTCATAGGCAGGACTTACAATATAGGCTGTCTTTGCATAACGATTCCCCATATTCATGACCACATAATTGACCATCTGGCCTGAAATATACAACGTGCATAAGGCAAACAAAGCTCTTTCGAAACCAAAAGCCAAGCCCCCTGCAACTACAATCAGTCCATCACAGAGAAAAAGTGCGTTACCCAACGGTATACCGGTATATCGGCAAAGAATCTGTGCAACGATATCAGTTCCTCCGGTATTTGCACCAGCTTTCATCACAGTACCTACGCCACCACCAAGCAGGACGCCTCCGAAAATTGCCGACAAAAGGATATCAATCTTATCTGAGTAATCAAGAAAACCTCTATAGTCGGTCAGTTGCCCAAATAGTGTCACGAAAAGAGAAAGAAGCAACATACCAAAGAAACTCTTGGCACCATACAATGGCCCGAATATCTTGATTCCGATAAGAAAGAGAGGAATCGACACCACGAGCATCGTAAGACCCTGTATCAAGTCCAAGCAGATAATAGACGATCGTCGCTATACCATTGACTCCACCAGGGGCAATTTTAGCGGGTGTAACAAAACAGGCAATGCCAAAACCAGCAATTGCCGTTCCTAGGATAATGAAAAAATAATCTCGCAGATATTTCAAAGCCGGCCTCTCCATGCAACAAGGTCAGCCCTGTTGCTACAGAATTTGATTGAATTCCAAAGTTTCCTTGTTAGGTCCTTGAATCATAAAGAATTTGACACCGTTCTTAAAAAAAGGCAAGAACTGAATACCAGGTTCAAGTATATTGCAACCTTTTCTTTTTACAAATGCACAGACTTCCTCAATATCATCTACATCGAGTGAAAGATGAGCAAGGGCTCCTGTCACCATTGCAGGATTATCATCTTCGTAAATTTCAAGCTGAAGATCGCCCAAAGAAAGGAAATTAACCCGTGACTTACCATTGATCGTTGAATAGTCAGATGTAAACCCGAGTTTTTCATAGAACTCAATTGTTTTATCATAGCAGCTAGTCGGAAGACCGACGTGCTGTAATCCCATGATTCTCATAGTAGGTTCTCCTTATCAAAATCATGATACCATGGATACTCACGGGACACAAACAAAATCATACTCTTATTTCTTTGTCATTTTCTTTACAAAAATTTTAGGAAAAGATAATACAGAGAACCTTTTTCAGTATCTTTGCCTGAGATCACCAAAAACCAACATAGAAGAAGGAAGGTCAAGGAACAGGCTGCACTCTTTCTTTCTGCGAAGGACTGTACAAGGTTGCAGGGGATTGATCTGACCAAAAAGACAAGTCGCTACCCCTCTGGCCTTCCTTTGGTCAGGACATGAAACAATGATACTGTCTGATGACAACAGTTTGTGTATAGAAAGTGTCACTGCATGTTCAGGCACATCTTCAAATTTTTCGAACCAGCCCTCACCAGCAAGTTGCTTGCGCGACCTTATTTCGAGATTGACTTCAATATAGGGATCCCTGGTAATGAAATTGGCAGGAGGATCATTGTATCCTAGGTGTCCGTTTTCACCTATGCAGGCAAAAGCAACATCAAAATCCCTTTCAGCCAATAAACGATTCATCGCAGGTATACCCTGGCTATCAGAACTGAGAGAATGAAAAGCCTTCGGATGCTGACTGAGCAAATCAATAAATCTATTTTGTAAGAAATACCGATTGCTCTTGGAAGATTCCTGGTCGATACCAAGGAACTCATCAAATTGGAAGACTTCAACTTTACTCCAATCAATATCATCATAGGTAGCAAGACTATCCAATGTCGCGATTTGGCTTGCACCTGATTCCAATACAATTGCAGCTTCACCTTTCAGCTCAATTGCATCCTTTATCTTTGAGGCACCCAACTTGGCGGCCTCTATTCCCAGGTCCTGCTTATCATCGCAAATCGTAATTCTCATATGCCAACTGCTCCTTTTTTGATTTTAGCGCTTTCCTTTACAAGGAGCAATACAAAGCAAAATATCAACATTTTTCGTTTTGTGGCAATTCTACACTTATTTATGCACTTGGCAATAGTCAAAGAGCTGGGTACTGAGCCCACCTACTCGCATAAGCTGAGCATCAGTAACATGTGTATAATGTTTTTCCATACTTTCGGACCTATGTCCCATAATCATCATCCTATCTTCCATAGAAATTCTCTCATCTTTGCCAATGGTTGAGAAACTATGTCGCAGAGAGTGAAAAGTCAGATTCCTTTTCTTACGTTGCCTACTGTCGATTCCAATTGCATCCAATACCTTGTAAAAAGTTTTCCGGATAGTTGTATCAGTCAGCACACCCCTGCTACGCGAATTCCAAAATACAAAACCAGACCTACCAGGATCCTCCTGTGCCCTGAGACGCAGTTCTTCGCCCAGAGAATGAGGTATGCAAAGGTAACGGTTATATTTACCCTTTGTCCCCTTAAGTCCCGTGTACGGGGCAATGGATGCACATACATTGACTTTATCCAGCAAGTTGCCGTCCTCATCTTTCATACCAGTCTGTAGGATATCCTTGGCTTGTAAAGCTCTCACTTCTCCCATTCTCATTCCGGTAGATAAAGCCAATGAAATAGCCAATGCATATGCTTTATCCAAATCTTGGACCTTTTTCCCAATTTCTTGGAGTTCTTTCAAGGTAAAGGTTCCCTTTTCTTTGGTTTGACGGGCAATTGATTCAATTCTTGCTGCAGGATTTATTGGTATCATCCCCAGTCGATGTGCTTCTCTAAGAGGAATTGAGATTGACAGTAACACTTGCGCAATGGTACCGCTTGACAGTTGTTTTTCACTGAAGAGACAAGAAATCATATCTTCTATATGACGAGTCCTTACTTCGCATAATCGAATTCCCTGAGGCAGAAAAAGCGCTGCATTGTGCACATAGTTGCTCAGCATATTGATACAGTATTCCTTTCCAATAGTGTCGGGTTTGTGTTGGTTCTTACGCTTGACATACCCTGAAGTGTCATAGTCCCAGAAGGTTTTGCAATACGTATCAAAAGGTTGCTGGCTGTCACTGGCAAAGACCAATCCAGCTTCCAGTGCTTTCTGAGCAATGATGCAGGCATCATCACGATAAACTACCGGTTCAATGGAGACAATGCCAAGCCTCTCCCTGAGCACTTCAACACTTTTGGCCGTCATTTGTTTTCCTGTTTCCAAATTGATGTAGGAAACATACCAGTATCGGCCATGTTTTTTTGTTCGTCGAGAGAGATAAAATGCTTTTCTACGTGCCATCATTTCCTCACTTATTTATTCACTCATAATATCTATATTTAATCAGTACAATCTTTTATATACCCCATTACACATGGAGGAAGTATGAAGAAGAAAGTACTACTTACTACTACTGCTATGGCTCTGATCGCAGCCATGACTGTTTCTGCAGACGTAAACTTCAGCGGAAAATTCAGACAAGGCTACAAATTCTCTTGGACAGGAAGCGATTATACTGCTGATGCTTATCGCTCCAGTACTGCAAGCAAGAAAGAAGGCAAATTGACCTTCAAAATCAATGATGCAGATGGGTTGTGGAGTGTTTCATTCGGTGACTTGAACGGGACCCTTGATTCCAATGATAAGTTGGGTGCTACAGCAACCATCAATTTCAGTCAGGCTCTCAAGGCTCAGAAGGGTATTGAACTTCCCGTAGGTGTTGTCCTTGGTATCGGTAATACTGACAATGATACCCAACTGACTGCATATGATGATGTAACTGGCAACGAATACTACAAGTTCAAGAACTATGCAGCAGGAAGTGTCTATACCGGTGATGCAATCATCTCTTATGAGAATCTTGCATCTGTAAAACTCTCGGTAAACCCAGTTAACGTTTCTTATGGAGAAGGTGAAGACGCTGTTTCCTATAGGCCTTCCATGGCTGTCAGTGCAAAGATTTCTCCTGTTGATGGTATTTCTGCTACTGCAGGCTATGCATATCGTGGCTTTACCTATGACCAGGCAGGAAATACACTAAGCACTGAAGATTATGGCTTCAACGGATCTGCTTTAGTTGATGTTGCCAAATTTGCTGGTCTTGATAGTAGCTATAAGTTGAGTGTATCAGCTTATGAGTCATATCTGAGCGGAACCGTTACGAAAACTACAAGCAGTGGAACTTCTACTGGTGATGGCGCCAATCAATTTGCAATCAATGTCGACGGTGGCGTCGGTGATATTTCCGCTTATGCTGAATTCTTGATTGGAACACTTGATAGTGACAGTACTTATGCTATGAATACCTGTGTTACTTATAGTGGTATCGAAGATACTAGCCTTGACATCTATCTTGATGTTGCAGACTTCGACAATTTTGCTGATACCATTGCAATTGGCGGTGATGCTGCCTATACCTTGGGTGGTGCTACGTACAACCTCAATATGGAGTATGATACAGCTTCAGGCGATGATACATTCAGTGTTACACCTAAAGTTACCATTTACTTCTAAAAGAGAATTTATAAGCAAGGCTAGTAATGGCCTTGCTTTCTTTTACCATAATATGTACACAATTTATACATATTTTTGTCAAAAATCACGATTTATTAACAAATCTGATGAAATATACTGCTTTAATGAGGAAATATTCAATTAATAAATGAAACAATTCTAATTATAATCACGTAATCAACATATTTGTGTTAAAGTAAATTACAAATATATTTAAATGGCAATTGATTTTAATAATATCTAATTTGTTTAGTTATCAAGAGAAATATGATAAAAAAATTTTAATATACATATTTATAATGAATATGTATATTAATTGATGTCTTGCATAGCTATCCAATATGATATAAGCAATTATGACTATTAATCCAATACTATCAAGAATGATGTTTTTTAGGATAATACATAAATTTCAATGAGGAAGTTGCGATGAGAAAAAAAAGCTACTATAGATTAAATCTACAGTAGCTTAATAACCTAATCTGAATCAAGACTAGTAGGAAAGCCCAATTTGCGGTGTAATGCTGAATGTATCATCACCCTTAGCAGTTGCATATTCCATGTTGACCTTATAGGTTATGCCACCCATTGTATAAGTTGCATCAGCACCGAATACCTGGTTGTCAGCAACCTTTGAAAGTTTGAGGATTCTATAATAACCGTCAAGGCCGACCTTCTCAATACCAGAATAGGCAGCACCAAACCACAGTGACTGCTGTGAATCTTTGTCATCCAATTTGTAGCTTGTCATAGCAAACTGTACATAGCCAGTAATATCCTGTGCACCGCCCTGTACGTTTACTGCGACTGTATTCTGATTGTTGTCAGAATCATCGCCATCATTCAGGTAGGTATCCATTACAGAAGCTTTTGCAGTGTAACCAGTCAACTGGGCAAGTTTGGCAATATCAACTGTAGCAGCACCATTGAAGCCGTAATCATATGCCAAGGATGTGCTGGCCAAGTAACTATTGTAATCTGCATCAGTCGAAGCTGTTGTATACTCAGCACCCTGTTCTGCCTTTGCATAGTCATAACCGGTGACATAACCGCTCTTACCATGTCCATAGGCATATCCAGCAGAAACAGATACACCATCAATTGGATTTACGATTGCACTGATACCAAGGCACTGTCCGCCACTGATAGGTCCACCAGCCAACTTTGCTGTGATGAGTGTTGCCTCGGTGTTCGGATCTGCATAGGAAACAGTCATGTTTGAAACATTCTCGTTACCATGTGCCTTCAGTTTATAGAAGTCCTTGCCAGTCACATTGTTGTAAGCAGAAAGAGCAGTGTCAGAACCACTGTTGCCAATTGTGAATGATGCATCAAATGGTAAAGTAATATTCTCATCTGCTGCCAAAGCCTTTGTCAAGCTCACGGTAGCTGATGCTCTCAATGCATTGTCACTTCCAAAGAGATCAAAAGGTGCATCATCATCATCATCATCATCACCCGTCTTACCCTGGTTGCCGATATCAACACTCCACAGACCATCGCTGTCTGCAAAGTTAACATACATGCTTGCTTCAAAGTTATCATCACCAGAAGTCAAATCTTCCTCATTGCTGACAGTAAGATCGTCACCCTTCCAAGCAAATTTATAGCCTTGGTCAAAGCTTCCGCTGAAGTTGACATCTGCAGAAACAGTCATGGCTGCAACCAGAGCCATAGCAGTAGTAGTAAGTAGTACTTTCTTCTTCATACTTCCTCCAAATAGTTCGGGGAGCCACTCCAAGAATAGCTTTTTCCCCTTTTTTCCATTATATGACTTGAATTCTAACAGTGGTCATATAATATGTCAAGATAAAAATAAGCCGTTTTCCTTTGCTAAACTATGTTGAAAACCGCCTTTTCCATCTTTAGACTGACGGAATCTGTTGCACTGTTACAATAGAAACAGCAGGTCTGATTCCATCTATTCCTATATATCCAAACATCAAGACTAATTTTAGATTTATAGGTTACAAAAAGTCTATCAAACTTCCAATAATTCAGTTGAAATTCTATTTTCATTCCAAGAAGCCGGCGAAATTGCCAATCTTCTGGAATCACAAAGGACCTTTATGTCGTCAAACATCCGGGTAAGGCATTCTCCATTCGTCGAAAAATCAATAATGATAGCAGATACCCCTTTCCTTGCCATAGTGCGGGAAAAACGGTCAAACAGCAAATGGAATACCCCTAAATCAGTAAATTCCGCAGCAACCCCATAGCAAATCAATTCAACGACGTCTGAAGCCAGATATCCATATTCCAGAAAACCTACCAACATACGCTCAGGTGTCAATGCATAAAACTTATCCGTCTCTGTAAAACTTGCTATCTGTTTTTCCACCATCAGACGGTCAAGCCTTGGCAATGTAGCCAATACGCTGTCTTTCAACTTTTTGAATTCTGGCCGGAGAGAATCATCAATAGTCTCTTCGATGGAAAAGTCTTCAATAAGCAAGTCATCCGGCAATTCTTCAAATTCTTCCTCTAGCTTGACTACGGAAACCGTTCCTTGATTCCTTGTATACCAGTTTGTAGCAACAGCTTTCATCTTGGCATCTTTAAATGCATACCATTGTTTCTCCAATAAAGGCTGGTCACGCAGCACATCCTTGAATTTACGGAACACACCTCGGCCATGATGCAATGCTTGGTCAAGTTTCCGTGCATAGATGTCATTTTTTACCGTAGAAGCAAAGAGTTCCATCAAATGGAAACCATCTGCAGGTCCCCAACCAGGCAAAGCCAAATAACGCCCCTTTTTCTGCAAAGGAGCTTGGTTTTTGTCAAAAGCAACGACCTTGCCATCTTCCAGATCTAAAAAACTTATCTGCTTTTGATTTTCCATGGCAAATATAATCGACTCCAAAAGCATATCGGTCAATAACGGCATCGTAGGCTTTTTCACTGAAACATTGTCAGACATGAAGATTCTCTCCCAATATAATCATCCACTCCCAGTGTAAAGGAGAAAGTGTAATTTGAAAAGCAACAGATTACAAATGCTGCAATTGCAGTCTGTTCTCAACATTAACAAAAACTCATTCCAACCTGAACTACTGAACCTACAAAAACAACATGTTTATTCCTTGACTTAATTGCCGTTTTTGATGATATTTGTGGTATGAATACAAAAACTAGGAGTGTATCATGAGCGCAATTGACTACATTGAAGGACGAGAAATCCTTGATTCACGTGGCAATCCGACAGTCGAGGTCGATGTCATTCTCGACGATGGTTCTATGGGCCGTGCCGCAGTACCCTCAGGTGCTTCTACAGGTGTCCATGAAGCAGTAGAGCTTCGTGACGGTGATAAAAATCGCTATATGGGCAAGGGAGTTCTCAAGGCCGTAGCAAATGTAAACGACACCATCGCTCCAGCTCTTGAAGGTCTCGATGCTCTTGATCAGCTTTCAATTGACCGAACCATGATTGAAATGGATGGAACCGAAAACAAAAGCAAGTTAGGCGCCAACGCAATACTTGGAGTTTCGATGGCAGTTGCAAGAGCTGCTGCAGATTCATTGGGTCTGCCGTTGTTCTCTTACCTCGGATCCTTCCACGCCTGCACGCTTCCCGTACCGATGTCCAACATCCTCAATGGCGGAGCACATAGCGACAACAAAGTGGATTTTCAGGAATTCATGATCATGCCTATCGGAGCACCTTCCATCAGGGAAGCAATCCGAATGAATGCTGAAGTCTTCCACAATCTCAAGGCTGTACTGAAGAAGCGTGGTTATAACACCAGCGTCGGTGATGAAGGTGGTTTTGCCCCTGATCTCCAGTCCAATGAAGAAGCACTTGAAGTCATCATGGAAGCTATCAAGAAAGCAGGATACAAGACTGGCCGTGATGCTGATTACATGATTGCACTTGATCCGGCAGCTTCAGAACTCTATGACGAAGACTCAAAGACCTACACTCTCAAATGGTCCACAGGTGAAAAGCTCACCAGCGACCAGATGGTTGACATGTGGGAAGACTGGTGTAACAGATATCCGATCATTTCACTGGAAGACGGCATGGCTGAAGACGATTGGGAAGGCTGGAAGAAACTTACCGACAGACTAGGCAAGAAAATTCAGCTGGTAGGCGATGACTTGTTTGTTACCAACACCCAGAGACTGAAGAAAGGCATTGAAATGGGTGTAGCCAATTCCATTCTGATCAAGCTTAATCAGATTGGTACGCTTACCGAAACCTTTGAGGCCATCGAAATGGCAAAACGCAACGGCTATACCGCTGTTGTATCTCACAGATCCGGTGAAACAGAAGACAATTTCATTGCAGACCTTGTAGTAGCACTCGAAACTGGGCAGATCAAGACCGGTTCAATGAGCCGCTCAGACAGGCTTGCAAAATATAACCAGCTGATGAGAATCGAAGACTATCTCGGTGATTCTGCAAAATATGCAGGAAAAGATGCTTTCAAGATTCTTTAGTCAATCATTGAAAACAGACATTGCAACAGGGGAGAAGCAAAACGCTTCTCCCCTGTTTGTATTCAAATCTCTATTTTTTAATTTTACTTGTCTTTCAATTGCAAACTACCCCATGAAGTAACTTGCAATTGTTCCGGCAATATAGGCAACAAGAAGAACCATACCGACAGGCCTTTTCAATGTCTTTTTCGAAAGAAGCACTGACCCTTTGAAAATAATGAGCACAAAGAGCATGACAGGAAACAGGAGCCGGAAAAAACGGGCATCTACAAGCAGGCCACCTTTGGTTACCGACGCTGCACATCCAACTACAAAAAGGACATTGAGAATATCAGCTCCCATAATATTGCCAATTGCCAAATCTCCATGGCCCCTCCTTGTAGAAGCTATTGCCGTCACAAGTTCAGGAAGGCTGGTACCGAAGGCAACAAGCGTAGCCGCGATGACAGTCTGAGGAACATGCAGCCGTATAGCAACTTCCTGGACCGCAGGGATCAGCACCTTGGAAGATATGATGACCAGAAACATTCCTAACAACAGTTTGACCATGATCTGCCACGTAGAAGCTACCGGCCCAGCCGATTCCCCTGCCGTATCCTCACTGTTTTTCACATGTCTGTCTTTTCTTGCCTGTCTGATGGAAAACCAGATATACAAGGCAAGCAGCCCAAGATATATCCACCCGACAAATTGTGGAATCTGACCACCGTCAGTAAAGATATTCCCGTTTCGTCCGGCCAAAAAAGCAGTAAGGACAAGCAACAGACCTGCAGCGAACTGCATCCAACTCTGTCTGTTGATTACTTTCTTCTCAAATGGCAGAGGCTTGATCAAGGCCGCAATACCCAATATCATACCGGTATCACAGATTATTGAACCAACGGCATTTCCCATGGCAAGATCAGGAATCCCGTTCAAAGCAGACACAACCGATACCGTCACCTCGGGAAGCGTCGTTCCCAAGGAAACTATCGTAGCACCGATAATCATCTTGGGTACTCCCCAACGGACCGAAAGGGAAACCGCTTCATCAACCAACATGTCTGCAGCCTTGCTCAGGATGACCAAGGAAACTGCAATTATGGCAAACAGAGCAACAATACCCCAGATTCCATCAGGAAGTGCTACTATGATCCGTCCCATCAGATTTTCTATCACACATCCTTCCTTTCCGATAATTCAGACAATTCTCGCTTTGCCTTGGCGTAGGGAAAACCACTCCGGACCAAGTACGCCAATTGCTTCTGGCAATCCTTGCCATACTTCTTGATTGCAAGCCGGACAGCCCTGTCCAGTAGACTGGCTTCGGTAGCTTCGTCCACTTCCTCTTGCCATGCTGCATCACAGACAGCCCTACAGACACCCTTTTGTTTCAACCTTTCCAAGACAATGGCTTTTCCTTCCGGTTTCCTTCGTAATCGGGAACGAATGAATACCTTGGCAAAACGAAAATCGCTCACATAACCCTTTTCCTGCAGATATGCCAAGGTTTTTTCAATTTCCATGGTCCCGAATTGCCTTTTGCCCAATTTCAGGCGAAGTTCAAAGACAGAATGTTCGCGTGCCGCCAACAATTGCATAGCTTTTTTCCTGCATATAAAACAATTATACAAAGATTGCAGATCAGCAAGCTTATGTTCGTCAATCGCTTCGCCATCATATACAGATAACCCTGTGTGTTCAGATAGTAACTTTTCTGAAATAAAAAAGGAAGCCCCTTCCGCAGGAATGATATAAAAACCATCCCCGGAAGCTCTCCCTTTGACCACGGCAGCAGGCATTTGTCAACGCTTGCTGAACTGGAACTTGCGTCTTGCTCCCTTCTGGCCGAACTTTTTCCTTTCAACCATACGGGAATCCCGTGTCATGAATCCATTGGAATGCAGGACAGGACGATAGTCCTCGCTTTTATTGCAAAGCGCACGGGCAATACCATGACGTGCGGCACCAGCTTGGCCGGCAATACCGCCACCGGAACATCTGATGATAACATCATATTTGTCAAGTGTCTCTGTTACGACAAGCGGCTGCTTGAGCATGTCAACAAGAAGAGGTCTGGTAAAATATTCATCGGCACCTTTTCCATTGACAGTAATCTTTCCATTACCAGCACGCAGATATACGCGCGCAGTTGCAGTTTTCCTATGGCCGACGCCACGGCCGAGATTGATGGTATCTGAAATTTCTTTAGCCATTTTGCTCCCCCCCTTAAAGTTCTACCTTGATAGGTTGCTGTGCTGCATGCGGATGATCTGCACCTGCATATACTTTCAAATTGGTAAAAAGCTTTCTGCCAAGAGGTCCATTGGGAAGCATACCCTTAATGGCATGTTCCATAGGGAAACAAGGCTTTCGAGCAATTACATCTGCATAATTCTCAGCTTTGAAACCACCAGGATAATTGGAATGCCTGTAGTACATTTTGTCAGTATACTTCTTCCCTGACATTGCAGCCTTTGCTGCATTTACGATAATAACATAATCCCCCATATCCTGATGAGGTACATATTCAGGTTTGTTCTTGCCACGGAGGATACGTGCAGCAGCAACGGCAACATGTCCAAGCTCCTTGCCTTCGGCATCAATAAGATACCATTTTTTCTCCATTGTCAGTGGCTTTACAAAAATAGTCTTCATAAAATCTACCCTACATATTCATAAAATTTGACAGTACAGGCAATACTACCCGCACTTACCCGACAGTCATTAATTTTCATGGCCTTCTTCCTTATCCACCTCGCTGTCATCTCTGTCAGTACTTCTCTTCAGTGAGCAACCTGAAGATTTCCGTCCAGGAAGGCAACAACGTGTCCCGGGCTACCAGTACCAGGCCATAGGCAAAAAGGTAACTTCCAAGAATGTCCCAGGGAAAGTTCGGGTTTGCGGGACAGACCGAAACAATGCGGCCTTACTTGGATATATGACCTCTTGTCAAATGGATGGCTACCGGCTGCAAGAAAAAAAGCAATCCAGAAATCCATCGATCGGTTTGAGAAACCAGCAGATAGACTCCCATGTACTTTTCATCCTGCTCTTTGACGTCATTGTTCACCTTAACGTCAGAGAAGCCAGAAAAACACCATGGCATTGACATGATATATTGCCTTTCAGCAACACATCCTGTCACAGATTCATTTCAAATGACACACACTCTGACCTCTCTTGGCCGACTATGCGACAGTCCTCATTTTTATCACAGTAACAATTCTTTGTCTAGTAGGGAACTCAATCCTTTGCTATTTTTTCCAACATAGCGAACTGAGCCCTATATTTTGCAGTTTTCCCTGTATCATACACGACGAAAAGGACCATATGATCGCCACTTCCATCAATTTTTCTAATCCAGCCTTTCCCATTCCTGTCACTGTATACTCTGTCCCCGACCTCAAAGTCAGAGCCGGCAGCATCCTCTCTTTCAGGCTGTTGGTAGGTAAAAGTCCTTGGCTTTGATGAAAAACCTGTAGTGACTAAATTACTATGCTTACGAGTCCCACTTCTATAATCAGAACGGTAAGATGATCCTCCGTTCCATTTCCTTTTTTCCTCCAGTCTGCTCAGACCTGCATAACCGGAAAACCTGTCTGTTTTCTTTTCCACAATCTCATAAAGCCCTTTATCGATCTCACTGAGGAAACGGGAGGGGAGCCTGCCATATTCAGTATGGCCCCATACTTTACGGGATTGCGCAGTAAAAAGGTGAAGCTCACTGCGGGCTCGAGTCGAAGCAACATAAAAAATCCGCCGTTCCTCTGCCTCATCATCACTGCCGGTTTCACATCCATACCCAGGGAAAAGATTCTCTTCCAATCCCACCATGAAAACCCTGTCAAATTCCAAGCCTTTCGTATTATGCATCGTAATCAAAGTTACTCCAGGCTTTTCTGAAGGGTCATCATGCCCTATCTTTGTATGGTCAAGAGAAACTTCTTCAAGGAATGAAAGCAAACCATCTTCAGAAGAATCATAGTTGCTGAGGGCATTGACCAGCTGGTCAAGGTTTGAGACCTTGTCGGTCTTGTCTGCAAGGTCTTTGCTCTGATAGAAGTCTTTCAGTCCGGACTGTTCAATCAGGTAAATAGCAGCATTGACCAACGAATCTGCTGAAATCATATCATAAGCTTTCAACATCATATCCAAGAAACCCAAGGCATTGGCCTTGGCTCTGGCTGAAATGAGGTCACGGTCACAGGCCGCTTTGAGCGAAGCAATGACATCGCCATTGAATTCCTCTGACAACGATAGGATCTTTTCCTGTGTCATATTTCCTATACCTCTCGGAGGTTTGTTTATCATGCGGGAAAATGAGACGACATCCCTGCTGTTCTCAAACAGATAAAGCAAGGAAATCACATCCTTGACCTCTTCCCTGTCATAGAACTTGAGCGCTCCGACAACTTTATGAGGGATACCCATCCGCGTAAAAAGTGTTTCAAAAGGTACAGATTGGGCATTGGTCCTGTATAACACGGCAGATCCATCAAATTTGCCATCTTTCATCAGTATGTCTGCAACCTGTCTGGCTTCTTCCGTTTCGTCAGAAACAATATGAAGTACGGGTTTTTCTCCCCCCTTCCGATCAGTTCTGAGCGTCTTGTCATATCGTTCCTTGTTATGCTTGATGACACAGGAAGCCAATTTCAGGATTGCATCGGTAGACCGGTAATTCTGTTCGAGCTTGACGGTCCTGGTACCAGGGTAATGTTCAGGAAACGACAGGATATTCCTCACTTCCGCGCCACGGAAACGATAAATGCTCTGGTCATCATCGCCGACTACACAGACACGTGTATCAGGACCTGCCAATCGTCGCAGAAGCTGGAATTGTGCAATATTGGAATCCTGATATTCATCGACAAGAACCACCTTGAACCGATTCCAGACATGATTCCTCGCATCAACACTTTGATCCAGCACCTTGATGGAAAGTTTGATCAAATCTCCGAAATCTACATTGCCGGTATTGCGAAGCATATCTTCATATCCCCGGTAATATCTTTTGATCTCATACATATGGGAATAACTGGACAAATCGTCATCAGGTCCCAAGCCTATATCCTTGAGCTTGCTGATCAGCTTCATTATGGGAGCAAGATCTTTCTTACGTTCATTAGGAAAAGCACGGGAAAGCACAGCCAAGGAATCTGCATCATCATAGATGGAAAAGCCATGGTCCAGTCCAATGGTATCTCCATGAAGCCTAAGCAACCATACTCCGAATGAATGAAAGGTCTTGATGAAAAAATCATTCGTATCATAGTCAGGAAGCATCTGTCCGACCCTATTTCTCATCTCACCGGCAGCTTTGTTGGTGAAAGTCACTGCAAGGATCTGCCAAGGCTTTATGCCGCACCGTTCGACACAATAAGCAATCTTTGTCGTGATGACCCGTGTTTTTCCTGACCCAGCCCCTGCAAGTACAAGCAGAGGATGTTCCATTTCCAATACAGCTTCTTTCTGAGCTGGGTTCAAGTCATCGAGCCATTTATCAAGATCAGCCATTGTATTGCTCCAAAACTGCAGCATCCAAGTCTACACCGTTGACTCCTCTGATTCCAGCTTTTACCAACATACCAGGCAACAGGTCCCTACCCATGACGACAGTTGCCCCATCAACCTCCGGTGCTTGGCTGTATATCCTACCGATGGAAAGGTCTTCTCCTTCTATTTTCTCTTCAATAAGTACATCATAGACATTCCCGACGAATTTCTTTTCAAGAAGTTCTGCAGTAATAGCCTCCTGTACGGACTCCAACTCTTTTTTCCGTCTGGCAGCTTCCTTTTCATTCTTCTTTTGCGTCTCTGCACTTACCAATGCATATGCCTTTGTATTTTCTTCCCTGCTATAGACGAAACAACCAAGCCAATCAAACCGGGCTTCTTTCACAAATGCAAGCAATTGCTTGAAATCATCTTCCGTCTCTCCTGGATAGCCCAGCATCATGGTGGTCCTGATTACTGCATCAGGAAGGCCGGAACGAATCTTATTGACCAGGCTCAGATAGGTATCGGCATCCCCGGTCCGTCCCATGGAACGGAGGACAGGTACTGCTACGTGTTGGATAGGAATATCAAAATAAGGCAAGACCTGTCTGTGGGACTGTACAAAAGCAACCAACTCAGGAGGAAAAGCATCAGGATGAATATACAGTAACCGATACCGATAATTCCCTTCTATCTTACAGAGATCATCCAACAGTTCCATGAAATGGGATTTACCATCCATATCCTGGCCATAGGCAGCCAGATCCTGGGCAATGATATCTATTTCTTTTACACCCTTGTCATGGATCAAGAACCTGGCATCATCCAATATACGATGAGCAGGACGGGAACGAAGGGGCCCTCTGATTATCGGAATCGCACAATAGGCACAGCGATGATCACATCCTTCACTGATTTTAAGATAGGCACTTCCCTTGAAATTGAGCAGTTCATTACGCTGATCATCTTCTCTGTCTGGATCAGGATATGAAGGAGTCAGGACAACCTGTCCGTCATCCTGTTCCATTTCATCCAGCAATTCATTCAACCTTCCCAAATCTCTATTTCCGAAAATTGCGTCAGCCTCCGGAAGTTCCAATTGATCTGCATACCTTTGTGCAAGACAACCTGAAAGTATGAGCTTCGCCTTTGGGTTGAGTGCTTTCAAAGAAAAAAATGCATTGATGGATTCCACCCTTGCAGGTTCTATGAAACCACAGGTATTTACGATGATAAGATCAGCCTGTGAAGCATCCAAGACATGTTGCCACCCACGGTCTGAGAGCAACTTGAGCATAACTTCAGCATCGACTTGATTCTTAGCACATCCCAGATTCTCCAAGTATACTTTCTTGGACATATGATGTTCACCTCTGCAAAATAGATTCTCTGCCACACAAGGCAAAGGTCAAAGGACGACAGTGCCGGCCCTCCCTTGGAAAGACCGGCATCCTACGAAAAGAAAACTTATTTTTTCTCTGCAGGCACACGATGCTGCTGAAAATCCTGCATAGCTTCCTTTTCACTGACTTTACTATAATCACGTTTTTTGTCATATAGCCAACAGGCCACCTTATGCTTGTCATCAATATCAAAAAACGGAGGAATATGGCAAGTACACCAAGGCATACGCTTGGAACAGCGGGCTTCAAAGTAACACCCGATTCGTTCCTTGTCCGGCGAAGGCACATCACCATTCAGGATAATGCGCTGTCTTTTCCTTTCAATCTTGGGATCCGGAATGGGAGCAGCAGAAAGCAAAGCCTGTGTATATGGATGAGCTGGTGCATCATATAATTCGCCAGCTTCTGACAATTCCATGATTTTTCCCAAATACATAACGGCAACTCTGGTTGAAATATGCTGAATAACAGCCAAATCATGAGCAATGAACAGATACGTCAATCCCATATCTTTCTGTAAATCTGACAAAAGGTTCAGTATCTGGGCTTGAATAGAAACATCAAGAGCAGAAACAGGTTCATCAGCCAGAATGATTTTTGGCCGCAAAGCAAGGGCACGGGCAATACCGATCCTCTGACGTTGTCCGCCGGAAAACTCATGTGGATATCTGTTCTTGAAGACTTTATTCAGGCCAACCCGTTCCATTAAGTTCTCGACCCGTTCCTCAATCTGCACATCAGTCATCTGGGTATCCAGCATATGCATCTTGTTATAGATAACCATTGGCTCTGCAATGATAGAGCGAACAGTCATCCTAGGATCAAGAGAAGCATATGGATCCTGAAAGATCATTTGGATCTGACGTCTGGCCAACATAAGTTCTGATTCGGACGCCGTTACAAGATTATGTCCATCAAATATCACCGAACCACTGGTTGGTTTGTAAAGCTGGGCAATGGACCTGACTGTTGTAGATTTACCACAGCCGGACTCACCTACGATTCCCAGGGTCTCACCTTCATACACATCAAGAGACACACCATCAACAGCCCTGATATCTCCGACCTTGCGATTCAGGAAACCGCCTGTAATCGGAAAATATTGTTTCAGATCCTTTACGGACAACAAGGGTTTTCTTTCACTGCTCATCACTGCCCTCCTTGGTTGCCTGCTCCAACGCCTGGGCAATTTCTTCTTCACTTGCATAAAGCCAACAGGAAACTTCATGCCCTGGACCAATTGTCTTCATAGATGGTTTTGCTTTCTTACAGATTTCCATAACCTTATGACAACGTGGATGGAACGGGCAGCAAGGAGGCAAATCTATGACATTCGGAGGCTGTCCTTCGATGGAAAACAACCTTTCTTTCCTAGATGTAGTATCCATGCGAGGGACACTGGCAATCAATCCTTCAGTATATGGATGACAAGGCTTCTCAAACAAATCATCAGTACTTGCTTTCTCAACAATCTTACCTGCATACATAACACAGACTTTGTCACACATACCGGCAACGACACCAAGGTCATGGGTAATGAGTATGACAGCAGTCCCCAGCTTTGCATTGATGGATTGGATCAACTCAAGGATCTGCGCCTGTATAGTAACATCCAAAGCTGTAGTAGGTTCATCAGCAATAAGCAGATCGGCATCACAGGAAAGTGACATGGCAATCATGACTCGCTGTCTCATACCACCGGAAAATTGATGCGGATAATTGTCAATTCTTTTTTCGGGACTTGGAATACCTACAAGTTTAAGCATTTCAACTGAACGTTCCCTAGCCTGCTGCTTTGTAACGGAATCATCATGCAACATTATTGTTTCAATCATCTGAGTAGAAATTCTCAAGAAAGGATTGAGACTGGTCATAGGATCCTGAAAAATCATGGAGATTTTGTTTCCGCGTATATTCCTGAGTTCTTTTTCGGGAAGTTTCAGCACATCCACGGTCTTGCCGGTTGTTTTGTCAGTGAAAAGCACTTTGCCCCCGACAATCTTTCCAGGCGGTGAAGGAATCAGTTTCATGATGGAAAGATTCGTTACGCTCTTTCCGCTTCCAGATTCTCCGACAAGCCCTAGGGTCTCTCCCTTGTGAATCTTGAATGAAACCCCATCTACAGCCTTGACGACTCCGGCATCAGTTCTAAAATAAGTCTGGAGCCCTTCTACATCAAGAATCATATCATTGTCATCATGTATTGCGTTTTTTTCTGGCATCTGCATATCTCCTACAGCTGGTTCTTGCTCTGGGGATCAAAGGCATCCCGTAGTCCATCACCAAGAAAATTCATGGCAAAGAGAAAGGCAGTCATTGCAATCGAAGGGAAAATCAATCTCCACGGATACAAAGTCATACTTGCAACGCCGTCACTGATCAGAGAGCCCCAAGAAGCATATGGAGCTTGTACGCCTAATCCAAGGAAAGACAAGAAAGATTCTTCCATTATGAATCCAGGAATACGCAAAGTTGAATATACTATAATGATCGAAAGGGAATTCGGAATCATATGGCGGAATATAATCCGCCAGGTCTTTGCGCCCATCGAACGGGCAGCCTCGACATATTCACTGTTCTTGAGGCTCATTATCTGCCCACGGACCATCCTGGCTATTGTGAGCCAGCTGACCAGTGCCAATGCCACAAACAGATTTATGATATTTCTTCCGAATACTGCCATGCAGATAATGACAATCAGCATATAAGGCAAACCGTACAGTACATCAACGATACGCATGATCAGGGAATCAACTCTCCCGCCACGGTATCCGGCCAAAGCTCCCAGTACTATACCTATAAAGACAGAACACAATGTCCCGACCAAACCTATAAGCATCGAAATCTGACCGCCATAGATGATACGGGCCAGCATGTCACGTCCACTGTAATCCGTTCCAAGCAAATAATGCCTGCTGTCTTTTTTTGAAGCCTGCACAGAAGCCACCACATTATCGGAAACCTTCATGTCCTCAGAAAAAGGAAATTGCACTTCTCCGGTTTTATTCTTAGCCTTGATATCTTTTGTGGCGACCCGGATACTTTGTGCTTTGATTTTTCCAATAAGATTCAGCTTGACCTTTTCGTCATATTCAGATCCCATTGATTTTCTCTCATTCTTGATCATGAGCTCCAAATCAGCATCTGAAGGCTTTGAATCCGTACCGTTCTGAGCCAAGACTTCATTTTCTATAAGACTGTGCATTTCCTGGTCCAGCTGCTTGTTAACCTTTTCCACGTCGATTCCAAGCATATCTGCATAGACTTGGGACAGTGTCTTGTTGTTAAGTTTTGTTACAGATTCTTTCTTACCATTCCGCGTCACATACATCTTGCTGACATCTATGAAAAGATCTGTATCAATTTTTTTCTGAAGACGATCGATTGCCTTCTGGTCACTGTCACTCCAATGGAAAGTACCGGCTGCAAGTTGGGCTTCACCCTGAGCATAGCATATATTCCAGACTTCATTGGTCTTGTTCATCTTGATCAGCGTCTTGATCTGCGCATTCAGCTCATCCCCAACTACCAACCTGCCGTCCTTCCAAGCCTGGAAAAACAGGTTGTTGAGTTTATCCTTCATCATGAGATCCCCAGCTGTCTTGTTCCATGATGGGGGCAGGTTCTGGTGATCAAGAATGATTTCATCATAGGGATGAATAGGAAGCAACGGTGCGGAAAGTGCCAGGCAAGCATAAATGATTACGACAAACATACCGATGACAGCCATTTTGTTTTTTTTGAGACGTTTCCATGCATCTTTTGCCAAGCTATTGCCAACCATGACCTGATCAAACTCATTGACTGCAACTTCTCGCTTATGCTTATCTTTCAATCTATGTAAAATTTTCTTCATTTTTCCATCTCCCCCGTTCAATAGGTAATCCGCGGGTCAAGCAGGGCATATACGATGTCCACAAGGAAATTCATGAAGACAAGGATAACCGAAAAGACGATGACAACACCGACAATCAGGGTGTAGTCCCTGTTGAAGGAACTTTGTACAAAGAACTTGCCTATGCCAGGAACTCGGAATACTTGTTCGATGACTATTGAGCCAGTTACAATACCTGCAAAAGCAGGCCCCAGGTAACTCACAATAGGGAGCATTGCACCTTTCATGGCATGTTTCATAATGATTGTCGAATTTTTCATTCCCTTGGCTTTTGCTGTCCGTATATAGTCACTTCTCAGCGTATCCAGCATAGAAGACCTTGTCAGGCGTGCAATAGTAGCAAAATAGGCGAATGATAGAGAAAGAGCGGGCAATACGATAGTAGAATATCCCTCCCCCGTCGTATACCAGCCCGAAGTAGGAAACCAATGGAGGTTCATCGCAAAAACCAGTTGCAACACAGGACCGATAACGAATAGAGGAACAGAAATTCCGATGACAGCCAGCCCCATCGTCAGGTAATCAATCCAAGAATTCTGGTACACAGCTGCCAAGACACCGAACAGGATACCGAATATAAGAGCAAGTACCATAGCAATAGAACCAAGAACAACAGAATTCGGCAATGAATGGCCAATGTAATAATTGACGTTATAGTCTTTATATTTATAGGAAGGACCCAAATCACCTCTCAATACATCGAACAGGTACCTCCCATATTGCTGGACAAGTGGTTCATTCAGGTGATACTTTGCTTCTATGTTTTCTTTTATGGTCTCTGGAAGTACTCGTTCACCATCAAAAGGGCCGCCAGGTGCAACCCTCACTATAAAAAAACTTAGGGTAATGATCACCAATAAGGTAGGAATCATTCCCAATAGACGACGTACAATATATTTTGCCATGCCTTCCTCTTTTAAAATACCGACTGACCAGACACCAAAGAACATATTGGAACCTGTTTGAGCATGGTTACTGATAATACAGGAAAATGACATTTTATGCAATATATATACATTTATTTATTGCAAAAGCATATAACTCCAATTTCACCTCTGCAGGACGGTCAAACAGATCAAAGACTGTACATATTCTCTGCATGTTTATGACATTATCATTCCTTAAAGATCCCTAAAACCAACATGCAGATCCATATCCCGAGGGCGGTCGACATATAAAGGCAAACCGGTAAAACTGCTGATTTTCGCTGCACAGCTTTCACTATGACCTGCACTCCTATGTTCTGCGACAGCTTCAATCAAAAGCAGTTCATCATCTGACAACCGTATGCCAAACTTCAGATAGGCACGATAGCGCCTATGTTTCCGATCTTCCTTTTTTTCCTTTTCATATGTTCCCTTGATGAAATGAGTAACTTCAAGGGTGTTTATTTCATCATAGGGAACAGAACGTCTGCTGACAAACGGGAATACCCCGAATCTGGCAACGACTTGTCGATTTCCATTGTCAAATAACCAGTCTTCCTTGTAAAGCAAACCAATCAGAGCTAAAAAATCCATGATAAAGGGAACAAGAAGATGATCGCTTGTACCTATGGACAGGTAGTAAACAAGGTAGTAACTCAGGTAGATAAAGAAAAATAAACACATTATATGGACAGAACGTCCACCTCTGTAACTAATGGTATTCCGTTTTTGTTTGATATGCATAGCTATATAGTTCCTTAAGTACCAATAATATGAATAATCAGACGCCTTTTCTCCAATTGCTGATTTTCATACTTGACTGAATCGTTATTACATCGTTTACTTATACTAACGTATCGTTTCATCTTATTGCAACGATAAAGGAAACATAGCAAACCAAGTATCAAGGAGATTACCTATGAAGAAGACATTGTCCATTGCTTTATGCCTGCTTCTGACGGCAACCGTCTTTATTTCCTGCGGGAAAAAAGCAGAGACGGCTACTACAGAAACAGCTACAAAGACAGAAACAACGGCTACGGCTGCTCCTACGACAACAGCACCTGCTGCTGCAACAACTACTACAACCACTGCCACTACTACAACCACTGCTCCCGCTGCTACGACAACAGCACCTGCTGCTCCAGCAAAAGAAAGCGAAGGCGTAGTATTCCGTATTTCAAATGGTGCAGAACCAGAATCTCTTGACCCGGCCCTGATCCAGGGTGTCCCGGAACACAGAATCTACGACGCACTCTTCGAAGGCCTGGTCGCACCCGACCCCAAGACCTCAAACGCCATCCCCGGCCTGGCAAAGAGCTGGGAATCCAATGCCGACGGCACGCAGTGGACATTCCATCTGAGAAAGACCACATGGTCTGACGGCACACCGATCACCGCAAAAGACGTAGTCTACTCATGGCTGCGAGAACTCGACCCGAAGACTGCAGCCCCGTATGCATGGTTCCCATGCATGTTCCTCAAGGGTGCTTCCGACTATAACAGCGGCAAGGCCGGTGCTGACACAGTCGGCATCAGGGCCCTTGACGACTACACCTTCCAGATGGACCTCATCGGACCTATTCCGTATGCCATCGATGCCCTTACCCATTATTCCTTTGCGGTCGTCCCGCAGCATGCCATCGAGAAGTACGGCGACAGCTGGACGACTCCCGAGAACTTCGTAGGCGACGGCCCGTACGTATTGAGCAAGAGGGTCGCACAGTCCTACATCGAATGCGTGCCGAACGAGAAGTACTGGGACAAGGACAACGTCAAGCTTGACAAGGTCATCTTCCAGTCCTCCGACGACGACAACACGAACTACAACATGTACATCAACGGCGAGACCGACTGGGTCACGACCGTACCGAATGACATGATCAGCAGTGCCTCCATGAGAGACGACTTCAGCAAGTACCCGCAGCTGGCAACCTACTACTACACGTTCAACTGTACCAAGGCCCCGTTCAATGACGCCAGGGTCAGGAAGGCCTTCTCACTTGCAGTGGACCGCCAGGCATTGGTCGACGGCGTGACCAAGGGCGGGCAGATTCCTGCCTACGGCATGGTGCCCCCGCTTTCAGGCTACGACAAGATGGCAACCCCGTATGACAGCCAGGATGATGCGAATGCAGCAGCCCAGGATCTCCTGTCCCAGGCCGGCTATCCCAACGGCACAGGCATCGGTCCCATCACGATCCTCTACAACACCAACGCAAGCCACAAGGCAATTGCTGAGTTCATCCAGCAGGAATGGAAGAACAACCTGGGTGTTGACGTTACACTGGAGAACGAGGAATGGTCCACTTACCTTTCCGACAGGAATGCCGGCAACTTCCAGGTTGCAAGGGCAGGATGGGTCGGAGACTATCAGGATCCGAACACGTTCCTTGACATGTTCATCACCGGTGCCGGCATGAACGGCGGAAAATACAGCAACGAGACCTATGATACGCTGGTATCTGAAGCTGCAACGCTTCCGGCTGGTGAGGACCGCTTAGGCGTTCTCAAGACTGCTGAAGATATCCTCGTCAACGAAGACAGCGCAGTGATGCCTCTCTACTACTATGTCACCCTCAACATGATTGACACAAGCAAGTGGGGCGGCTGGTATCCTAACACGATGGATATCCATCCGGTAAAGGACATCTACCTGAAGAAATAGTTCTTCTCACGAGAATTATAAAGGCCATCTCCTCGGAGGTGGCCTTTTTCTGTACCAACTCTCCAATCATTCTCTATCTTTCAATGGACGAAATAGCGGGAAAACACTATCATGCAGAGCATGGATACTCGCATTACTCCTACAGACATACAAGGCACAATCACTATACCAGGATCAAAGAGCCAAACTATCAGAGCTCTGTTGATTGCTACTTTTTCAAAAGGCAAATCTAGGATTGAAAATGCCCTGTTTTCTCAAGATACCATAGCTTGTATAAAAGCTTGTGAAGCATTTGGCGCAAGGATTACAGAAAAAGACACGACGTTGCTTGTCAATGCAACAGACGTCGGCAGTGATGGCACACCATTGTCAATTGACTGTGCAAACAGCGGTACGACACTTTATCTGGCTGCAGGCCTTGCTGCTTCTCTGGGGAAAGAAATCACCTTTACAGGAGACGAACAGTTATGTAGACGCCCTATCGGTCCATTACTTAGGGCCTTCAGTGACCTTGGTGCCATTGTAACCTTATCCGATTACCCACCTTTCACTATCCAGGGACCATTGAAAGGTGGTTCAACCTCAATTGACTGTCCTACAAGCCAATATTTATCTTCATTGTTGCTGGCAGCAGTACTCAGCAAAGGTGATTGTGAAATCACGACACCTTTGCTCTATGAAAAACCCTATGTGCGCCTGACCTTGGCTTGGTTGGACAGCCAACACACCAATTATCACATCAGCAAGGACCTGCAACATAGCTGTGTTGCCGGAAACCAACAATTGTATCCGATCGATGTTACTATCCCCGGTGATTATAGCAGTGCCACATTTTTCTTCTGCCTAGCAGCAATCAGTGCAACGACTCTGACTATACAGGGTCTCGATCCTGATGATACACAGGGAGACCGCCATGTATTGGATATTCTTGCAAAAATGGGATGCACCTATAGTTGGAAAGGACATAGCATCACAATAACCGGCCCCCAAAAGCTCAAGCCATGTACTTTTTCCCTCAATGAAATGCCTGATGCATTGCCGGCTTTGGCTATAACAGCCTGTTTTTGCAATGGGACAAGTGAAATCATAGACACACCCCAGGCAAGGTTGAAAGAAACAGACAGAATTGCGACCATGCATGCAAATCTGAATAGACTTGGAGCAGAAACAGAAGAAAGACCAGCAGGATTGGTCATACATGGAACAGGAAAACTCAACGGAGGAACCGTAGAGGGATATGGTGACCACAGGATCATCATGGCAATGGCCATAGGTGGTATCAGGGCAGAATCACCTGTTACTATCAAAGGCAGCGATGCCTGTGCAGTAACTTTCCCGACTTTCTTTACTCTGCTTGAAAGCCTCAGGCAGAAACATTAGGATATTTCCAAGCATAGAACTGGGAGGGAAAAACACGAATGCCATCACAAACCGTTTACGATCTGAGAAGTGACACCATAACAAAACCGACAGAAGGTATGCGACAGGCAATGTCCGAAGCAGAAGTCGGTGATGATGTCTATAGTGAAGATCCTACAACCAATAAGCTTGAAGCTCTTGCAGCAGAACTGACCGGCAAGGAAAAAGCTTTGTTCGTTACCAGTGGAAGCCAGGCTAACCTGATTGCTTTATATCTCAACGGAGGCCGAGGCAATGAGGTAATATGTGCAGAAAGTGCCCACATCGTACAGCATGAGATAGCTGCCTGTACTGCCATTGCAGGGATACTTCCCATTACCATAGATGCTCCGCGAGGCCTGCTCAAAGCACAGGACATAGAAAAGAAAATCAAACCCACAGGTGTCTATGATATGGCCCATACAAGTTTGATTGAAATTGAAAACACCATTGCAGGCAATATCTATTCCCTTGAAAGACTATCAGATATCCATAACGTAGCAAAAAAACACAGTCTTCTTATACACATGGACGGAGCGAGACTTTTCAATGCCCAGGTTGCTACCGGAATTTCTGCAAGGGAATATGCAAGATATTGTGATAGTGTCTCCTTCTGTCTCTCAAAGGGATTGGGAGCACCGGTAGGTTCCATGCTATGCGGCAGTGAAACTTTCATACACAAGGCACGGACTCTCAGAAAAATGCTGGGAAGCGGTTTGCGGCAATCAGGTATACTGGCAGCTGCCGGAATCTATGCCTTGGAACATAACGTTGAACGGCTCAGGGATGACCACCAGCATGCAGCTCAAATCGCAAATGCACTGAGCCAGACAAATTGGGCTAAAGTGCAAGGACATATACAGACTAATATCGTGCTCTTCTCAGTAGAAGGAATTCCCGCTCCGACTGTTGTCAAAAGACTAGGAAGCACAGGCATACGCGCAACCACAGAAGGATCCTATGTCAGGTTAGTGACGAACCTCAACCTAAATTCACAAGCTATCGATGAAGCCTGCACGATTCTCTTCAGCTTTGATCCCTATAAGGAAGTACTATGACACACGTACTGCTTTGTTTCAGCGGGACGGGTAACAGTGCACACATGGCCCAATACTTAAGTCAAGCAATGGAAGATTGCAACATCATGCAGTTAACAGATGTGATGGAGGGGAAAAGGGATTTTACGGTTCCGGAAAAACTGGGATTTGTTTTTCCAACCTATGTCGAAATGCCTCCGGAAATAATTATCAGATTCATCAGGGAGCAACTTGCAACCCAGGATCTTTCCCCTCTGGGCTATCTCTATATCGTAACTGACGGAGGAGCAAGGCATCCTACCTATTGCCACAAAGCCATTGAAGCAGAACTGTCCAAAGCCGGCGCATATGCCTCCTATTATGGCTATGTCAGCATGCCTGACAATTATCTGCGAATCAAAGGCAAGGCAACAAACAGCAAAACAATTGCCAAAGCAGATAAAAAACTTAAGATAATTGCTGATGAAATCAAAAATGAAAAACTTAAGCCCCCGGCATTCAGGCCATTGCCTCGTCTGTTCATCAACCTCTTCGGCTCTCTGGCCTCTCGCTTTAACGTAGCAAGCCACTTTACTGTTACAGACCAATGTACCGGCTGTGGACGTTGCTACCGTAGTTGTCCGGCTGGTAACATCAGCATGCAGGATGGCAAACCCACGTTCTTGCAAGGTTGCCAAAATTGCTTTGGTTGCATCAGCTATTGTCCAGCAAAAGCAATCCTCTATAAGGGGAAAGAAAGGACTGCGAGATATACATTCCCGGATGGTCCTTTTTATATTGAATATAGGAAATGAATGGTATACAAAAAATGAGCACTACATATGATTTTGACACATTGGCACAAAGAAAAGGTACGCTGAGCGCCAAATGGAATGAAGATGACATCGAAAGTTTCTGCGGCAACAGAAAGGCAACCCCATTCTGGGTAGCTGATATGGATTTCAAATCCTGTCCTGCAATAATTGATGAAGCAACGAAAATTGCCCAGAGCGGCAGCTATGGATATCCTGCATTCAAGAATCTCAAAGAAGATTTTCAGGCATTTGTACTGAAAAGGCATGGCCTTTCCGTTGATACGGATGAAATCAGCATCAGCCAAGGGGTATTGAGTTCCATTGCCATCGTAATGTCCCTTGTAACTGCTCCCGGTGACGGAGTCATCGTCCCCTTTCCAGCCTACAAGCCTTTCGTCAGTATCACAGAAAGGCAGGAAAGGAAACTGCTGCCATGGTATATGAAACAAGAGGGCACTGCATTCAGCCTGGATTGGGACAGCTATGAAACACTATGCCGACAGGCAAAGCTTTTGATATTGTGTTCACCACATAATCCTACCGGTGTCGTCTTCACTGAACAGGAACTGGAAAAAGCATGCATGATAGCCAAGAAACATGGAGTGTTCATCATCTGTGATGAAATCCATATTGACCTCACATTCCCATCTGAAAAGCAAGTACCGTTCTTGGAGATTGCAAGGAAAATGCAAGCATCGGCAATGTCAGCAATGGCACCTTCAAAGACATTCAACATTGCAGGTGAACATTTTTCCATAGCCCTGTTCTCCGATCCGCAGGTAAAAGCTCGTTACGATGCTTTCTGTAGGAACTATTGGCTACAGGGAACCTCTTATTTTTCAACAGCACTGGCAAGTGCTGCCTATAGAAATGGTTATGAATGGCTGATGGAAGCAACTGATTATCTTGAGGGAAATGCACGGTTCATCGAACAATTCTGCAAATCCTCAATGCCATTGGTAAAGCCCCTTCATGCGGGATCTTCCTTCATCTGCTTATGGGATTGCACGGCCTTGTTACCTTATGTAGAACAGGATGCTCAAAACCATCCAGATTTCTATGCAAGAAGCAAGACAAGCCAAGCAGGACTCCTTTCTACTTTCTTTGGGAAAAAAGCTGGAATTGCCATGCACGACGGCACATGGTTCGGCGGTGAGCGATACAAAGGTTATGTCCGCTTTAACTATGGTACCAGACGCAGCGAAGTTGCAAGAGCATTGACCCAATGCAAAAAAGCAGTAGATGAATTGACTGTCAGCCTTTGAAACCAGGAAGGATCAACCATGCCGGCTGTCTTTCAGGTTGTCGCAAATAGACGACAGCACCTTTGACCCTTTTCCCTGGATATAATCTGGAGACAGCAAGCAAATAGACCAACAATTGTATCTGATGTCTGGCGGGGTCGCAGTTTGCATCCGTCTTGAAATCAATGACCTTGCACCATTCCTCATCATCTTCTGCCAACAGGTCAATTGCGCCCTCCACGACCTTGTCCTGTCCTCCATCTTCCAATGCAGAAAAGAATTTCACTTCGCATGACAGCTTGCAATCGGCAATTTCTTCCTTATATAAGGCAGAATCAAGGAAGGCTTTGGAAAAAGCTAAGGCATCCTTTTCAATCTGTAGCCCTTTTGCAGTCTTCCTTATTCTGTACAAAGCTGAGGACGCAGGCAAAACATCTGGAATAGATGGGATTGCCATATCCAAGACCGCCGATTCAACCACAGCGTGGCAATATGTACCGAAATCCACAAACACATCTTTTTCTCCCGCTTCCTGCAATTCCCTCACAATTGCATCAGAAGCACAGGAAGGTAATTCTTCTCCGCCTCCCAAGGATAATTTTTCTCCAAGAGAAGTCGCAGCAACTCTCACAGGCTCCAAGTCAAGTTGCTTCTCAGGAACTTCATACCAAGCCAAGCAAGCTGCAGCATCCGACCGGTCAAACGGAGAAGTCCGATCTGACGATGTATATAATTCCTTTTCAAAAGCCTGTGGAATCTCTGTTTTCTCTGTTATGGCCGATATACCTCCCTCCAAAGTATCCTTATCAATACCACAGGCAGATAAAAGCATCAGGAGAAAAGAATCATCAGGCCTTTCATTCTTCAAATTACGATTATTCTTGGTAAATGTACCAGTTATTACCAAATGGAACTCAGCCCGGGTCACAGCCACATAGAACAGTCGTTTCCGTTCTGCAAGCAGCTGTTGGAATTCTTGGTCCTTGTGCAACTCCAAAAGTATATTGCTATATCTGCCATTGCCATCCTTGAAATGGGCAGGCACAGGAATACCATGCCACAGGACATAAGCCGGTTGGATCACTTTCAATGATGATCCAGCAGCAGCAAGAATGACAATAGGAAACTGAAGGCCCTTTGATTTATGTATCGTCATAAGCTGTACGGCATCAGACTGTTCATCATAGATAGCCACATCCCCAAGTTTTTCCGCACTGCCTAAGACCAGACGTACACGATCAAGGAAATGTGACAGAGAATGCCCTGCTTCATCACTCTGACGAGCGAGGCGATTGAAGAAATCATAGCTTGAAAGATATGGTTGTCGCTCTTTATTGCATGTATATGCCATATATAGGCCACAGTCCCACCAAAGATAAGAAATAAGCTGAACAATGGACCTGGAATGTGAAAGACGCTTCAGTTCGGCAAAAGCCAAACATAGATGCGTATATCTGGCAGCATCATCTTCATCCAATCCTTCCACGGACGAAAAAGCCTCGACTCCTTCGTCAAGCAATTTCTCCAAGGCCTGGTCACTTACTTTGCAGAATGGCCCCCTCAGCACTGCAGCATAGGCAAGCCTATCATCAGGAAAAAGGAGCAACTGCAACATTGCATAGATATCATTTGCCATTGCTTCAAGCATCATTGATTTGTTGGCAACGACAGCATAGGGAATATTATAGCGTCTCAAGGCCTTCTCAAAGGCCATCTGATTAGTAAGCTTATCCATCAGGATGGCAATATCCGAAGGATGGGGACGTCTCGTGCCGCCATTTCCATCAGGAATGAGATAATCGTCACCCTCAAGCATAGAGCGGATTTTCTTTGCAACGGCAAGAGCCTCTGACCCCAAGCCTTCGGCCAGTTCAACATCAGCATCAGCAGACTTCTCGTAAGGCTTGACCAACAGACCGATTTGAGGAACTATGCCAGGTGTTGCAGCTCTATGTCCCAGTGGTTTGAAATCTGCCTCATATGATTCTCCCCCATTTTTCATCACAAATGGAAAAATCTGATTGATGAAATCAATCAATGCTGGTTCGGATCTATAGTTGCGCGCGATTGACAGCTCACTACCATCGGGTTGCAAATCCTTGGCAAGCGATTTGAAAACCGAAACATCAGCTCCTCTGAAGCGATATATGCTCTGTTTCTCATCTCCTACAAAAAACAGTTTTTTCGGCTCCAGATTTATTGCTTCAGGAATTCCATCTCCTTGGCAATCAAGTTTTTCACTAAGCAGATACAGCATCTGTTTCTGCAAGTCATTGTCATCCTGGAATTCATCAATCATGATATAGGAGAATTTTTTCTTAAGCATCTGCCTGATCGCCTTGTTTTTCTTAAGAATATCAAGGGCAAGGCCAGCTACATCAGCAAAGGTCAGGATTCCGCTACGACGTTTTTCCTCAGCCAATGCCTGTTGATAATGTTCCAATGAAGTAAAGATCATCTCAAGATTGTCACTTTGCGACAGACTGTTCTGCAACAAGGAATAAATCGGGTAAAAATTTTTGAATTCCTTGAAAATTTCATTGACATCTGCATCCTTTGATCGGCTTCCAGGAGCTCTACAGGCATACAGTTCATCCAAACAAGCTTGAAATTCCTGTTTCCCGTTTTGAAAGGCTACAGTAGCCTTTTCTGCAAGATCAATGATCCGTAACACAGTCTTGCCTTCACTCTGTGGCACTATATCGGCAAGATAGGAGACCAATTCATATAGCCTATCCTCGCTTTCCTTGTTCTTGTCCCTGATAAAGGCAACCAATGCTTCTGCAGATTCATGGGGATCATAGGAAAATGGAAGAAAAAATCCGTTGGATGCCATTGGTATCAACAGATTGTCAAACAAATCCTCGGTTCTGTAACAACTGGATAAATAAGCAAAACCAGCTTCCATCTGCTCTGTTTCTACAAAACGGCGACAACATCTGAGGGCATTGTCCTTTGCCTTGTCATCATCAATCGTGAAATCTTTCGGAATTCCATAACGGATACTGTCCATCCTGACAATCTGTGCACAGAAAGCATCAAAGGTAGAAATGGTAGCATCCGGGAACTTGGAAAGCTGCAGTGCCACCTGGGGATCATCACGATAGTCGACAAGCAAAGAATGAATTCGGTCATGCATTTCACCGGCAGCTTTCCGAGTAAATGTCAAAGTAAGTATTCTGTCGGCATCAACATGTTGCTCCATGACAAGATACAGGAAACGATAGGAAAGCACGGTGGTCTTGCCGGCACCAGCACCTGCAGCAACGACACAGTTGCCAAGATGGCAGATTGCTGCTTCCTGTTCCTCGTCAAAAGGCCGGCCTTCTGCTTTCCGTTTTTCCAAAACCTGTTTGAATTTCATACTACACCTTCGGCAATCAACCGATTACCGGTCTCCATATCGTAGGCGGCACACCTGACGATACTCACATTCGGTACAGCTTTTCTTTGAAGGCTGAGCCCTGAAGTCACCCTTCTGCACACTGTCCACCATAAAGGCAATCTGTTTGTCCAGGAGTTTATCAATTTTCTCAAGAAAATCTGCAGTACAGCCCTCGTCCCATAGAAAAATGAATTTGCCGTCCCTGATACTATAGTAAGCTGCCGTCTGTGCATTCCAGCCAAAATTCTTCATTATCAACCTGCGATAAATCGGAAATTGATAGGAATCAAGCCCCCCTGATTCAACCTGCTGAAGGAACTTGATTCCTGAAGCAATCGGCACCGCCCCTTTTTTATAGTCAATGACCGCATAGCCATTTTCTCCATCAGTATGTATGAACCGATCAATCTTTCCAGAGAGCCGGCATCCCAGTTCGGGCAAAGAACAGCTCAGATTTGCTTCTTCCCGACCTTTGCAACCATCAAAATACTCAGCTTCCTGTGCCAGAATATGAAGCAACTGATCTCCGCCATACAGGTTTTCCAACCAATGGCGTGTAGCAGGCATCGGAGCATCAGGAGAATTGCAGAACAACTGGAATTCCTGGTCAAATATCAGCTTCAGCAATTTTCGGTATTCTTGTAGATTTGCCCCCTGGAAGGTACCTCCTTCCTTTTCTACGGTCCGAAAAAATTTCTCATAGATCTTATGCAGGAACGTACCGATTTCCTTGTGGTCAACTTGGTCAATCTCAAAATCCTGCCTTTCAATCTTAAGCAGATACTTCAGTGCCCAAGCAAAACGGCATCGAAAAAACAGATCCATGCTTGTAGAAGAAAGATTCAGCAGCCCATCTTCTGTACAGAGCCTTGTCGCTTCATTTTTCAAAAAGCCAGCACCACAGGCTCTGACAGCACTGTCACAGCCTTTTCTTTGCCTGAGTACAGAAACCGATGCTTCTGCCAGCGCGTGTTCCTGGAATCTTGTACATCGTGCTTCCTGGGTAGAAATATGTCCACCAGTACTCCACATTTTTTCTTCCCAACGATAGGGATCAAGAATTTCAGGTATGTCGGCTCTTGTACGTTTTCCTAACCCATGTTCAACAAAAAACGGAGGGGGCAGTTGGGCTCCCCGATAATCTTCCTGTGCATAGGAAAAAAAACATTTGCCCTCATTGAGGCAATAGTCACTCAATACTGCGGGAGTAAGGTCCTCTTCCTCCCTTAGCCTTGCATCTTCTACAGAAGGAGGTAAAAGAGACAAGGGTCGGTCAATGACATGGGCAGCATCATAATTCAACCCCAAGACAAAATGATATGGCACCGTAAGAGAAGCTGACAGAGGATATGGCTGGACCACTACTCCCGTTCCGGCTTCCTGAGGAACATATGTATCACTGTCAAGCAATTTGATAAATTGTGCATAGAGGGAGCCAAAAGTCGAAAAACCGCAGTGTCCAAGGGATTCTTCCAGCTCATCAAGCTTACCCATACAGTATCCATAGACATCTTCGCCTTCAGTTCCTTTCCAACCGATCTCACCGAACAGATACTTCTGGAAATGATGCAAACCCTTCCGCAGGGTATCAATGGTATGGCTACCACATATACCGACAATTTCCTTTTTCAGTTGAAGATACCATTTGCGAAGGGAAAGATCCTCCTTGCGGTCAAGCTTGTCCAACCAATAGTCACCTTCCCTTGCCAATGCTCCATGGGCAACATTGTACGCTACACCTTTTTTGATCAAGTTCCTTCCCGTTGAGGGATCCGTGAAAGGAAAAGCAGGATCAAGCAAGAAGGATTTCATGGAATCAAGAGAAAAGCTGTCTTCATAGACCTGTTCGATCCTCTTGAAGAAACGTCCTGCAGGATAACAGGTAGGCAACTTTCCCCTATGGTAACTCAACGGAATATCCAGCCTTGCAGCCGTTTCTGCAAAATCTTCTATGGCATCATCAAACGATGTCAATGTCACCATGATATCCCGAGGTGGGACACCATCATCAAGGAGGCTTGCAATCCTTCGCAATGAAGTCCGCTGTTCGGCAACATAATTCGGAAAAATCTCCAGCCCCAGATCTTCACGGTTTGTATCCAACGGTTGGTCCAATGCGCCTTGACGTTCTATTTTCCCTTCCATTCCTTCCAACCGATTGAGAAAAGCATAACATCCGGCTTTTGCATCTCCACTGAATATCACATAGTGGCGTTCCAAGGTTTCCTTTGGGGCAAAAGCAACCGACGGTCTTTCAAAAAGGGGTTCAAACAAATGGTTTTGTTCCAAGAACGCAGTATAAGAACCATAAATATGCTGGATATCCCGCTCCATTGCACTTTCTATGAGATGCTGTTTGAAAACTTCACTGTCAAGTACTTGCCTGAAAGAAGGCAGAACAGAGGCAATATAGGAAGAAAATCTGTCTACCGCTTCAGGATAACGATCCTTGTCAATGAAATATTCCAATTTCTCGTGTGTAAGAAAATCCTGACAGAACAATTGCCTGATCAAACCAGTAACCTGGACAAGTCCCGAGTGAGAAGGCAAAAAGATTTTCTGAAAAGTATCCCAACTTATTGCCTGGTCACTCAAAATGGCATGTCGTCGGCTATTCTGTACATACGCTACCAGATAAGACCGGGCAACCACTTCATTATGAAAGACACAGACTTTTCCTTCGTCAAAGGCCTGAAAGACTTTTTGTTCTATCATGGCATTGATTATAGCATACCTTTTTCCTATGATGGAACAATGTTACGGAACTTCTTTCTACGACATCTCAGATGGCTTTTGGCCATGTTGCTTAGTTTATCTTTCTTTTATCTCCTGGGACCGGTTATCCTTGCTATGCTGAATCTTGTCCTTACGGATAAAACAAGTATTGCACTGGCCCTCATCAAAGCCAATATCTGTCACCTCTGCCTGGCTCTAGGTATTCTGTTTTGCCTATCAAATTTGCTGAACTGTACGCTTTCCCAAGCTATCACTGACGCAGGCCATTTCAGGTGGAACCTTTTCCTGCAGGGATTTGTATCTCTTTTTCTTATCTTTGTTGTTTACCTCGCCATAAGCTTACAAGCTTATACATCATCATATAGTCCTCCAGATGGGCAATGGACAGCCAGACTTCTGTTGCTCCCCTTGCTTTTGTTATTGACGCCGATCCAAGTCGGTGCAGAAGAAATAACCTATCGGCTATTTCCCCTGCGCTTCCTGTTCGGACGGCTATGGGGTACAGCAAAGCAAAAGGCAGCGGCTAGTTTTGTCCTTGCCTTTCTCTTTATGGCAATCCATCTGCATAACCATGAAGTAACGACTTCAACAAATCTGCCTTTGACATTGGGATATTATCTTATCTTCGGATTTGCAGCTACCTACATTACATTGGATACAGGAGGATTGGAAGCGGCGTTTGGCATGCATCTGGCAAATAATCTCTACACAACAACAATCTGCAACTATGTGGGGTCAACACTCCCGTCCCTTCCCTTATTCTTGAAAGCAACAGATATGGTCAGTGTTACTGACCTAGCCGTTCTTGCAGTAGCAATGTTGCTTGTATACGTGCTTTGCCATAGAACTACCAGAAGGAAAAGTGCTATGGTAGATAGCCGAAAAGGAGAACAATAGGAACATGCCAAGACGAAAAAAACATACTCGGGTAAGGATAATCATCATCCTGATACTTGCCTATATCATCCTCAGCATCATCTCCCTGTACTACAAGCCGTTCCAGCTTCCCAATGCAACAGAATCAGTCTCAGGGAAACAGATTGCAAACCTAGAGATTCCAAAGTCTGTCGGACAAGACTTCATCACAAAGCATCCGGGCTATACGCTCAGTTACAATGAGAACTATGAAGTTGCTGACTGGGTAGCTTATGAAATCACCAGGGCTGACATCTATGGGAATGCAACCAGAAGTGATGATTTCAGGATTGACCCGACGATCCCCACGGGAAGCGCGGCATTGGAAGATTACCGTGGCAGCGGTTATGATCGTGGACATCTGTTGCCTTCTGCTGCAAGAAAGGCCTCTGAGAATGAGCAAAGTGCCACCTTCTACATGTCAAACATGTCAATGCAGGCACCGAAATTCAACAGGGGAATCTGGAAGGAACTGGAAGAAACCGTAAGGACCTTTGCTGATAGGGCCGGAAGGGTATATGTAGTGTCCGGTCCAGTACTTACCGATGGGCCATTCAAAACTGTAGGGAAAGACAAGGTTGCTGTACCAAAAGAATTCTATAAAGTCGTACTTGTTGACAATCCTGATGAAACAAAAGGCATCGGTTTTATTGTTCCGAACGAAGGCTCGAAAAAAGACCCGAAGGATTTTGCTGTTTCAATCGACAAGGTAGAACAATTGACTGATCTGGACTTTTATCCTAATCTACCCGATACCATTGAAAATAAGGTAGAAGCCCAATGCAACGTAAATGATTGGGACTGGAATACATTTTCTGCATCTGGAAAAGCAGATTCAACGGCAACTGAAAATACATCAACCAAGCCTTCCTATGAAAAACCGGAAGACCAGGCTAAAGATTACCTGAACAAGGTAATGGCAAATATGAAGACAACGACACTATCATTTCTGCTTAAGTATATCAGTGCAGAGAATCTACAGTTACTGGGGATTGATGCTACTTCATGACAGAAATATGGCTTTTAGGCTATCATTCTTATAAAAGCATACGAACATAAACAAATTTGTTTTTTTCATGCAATCAAAGGAATTATTTACATCAGTCTATGGCACTCAACAAAATTGGTATGACAAAGAAAAGGAACATATTCAAGGCTTTGGCTGTTCCCAGCAAAAGAATACCATAGGGTATCAAATCAGAAATCGAAAACTCCTCTCCATATTGTGCAAAAGAGCCAAAAGAAATTACAATCTGAAATATATGGTTAGACAATCATACTTCAGGTATGCCATTATTAGGCACGACAAAAGCTCATAGGAACACTCACCATATAAAAGCTACATGACAAAAATCAAACTTAATCCACTTCTTTAAAAATGAAACAAATTAGCAAAAGTACAAATTGGCTATAAGTTTTTCGTCCAATTTTTTTGAAAGAGTGATATTATCAAAGCGAAATATGTACCTATTGATTTTAATAATCGGGGACTGGAAAGAACAAGTCCTTTCTGTTATTACAGTATGAGGAGCCAAGATGTTTACACGCCAAAAAATAGTTTTAAATCTTCTTGATATAGCCAATTGTGAAGTGTCTTCTCTGCAATTGCAGAAATTGATGTTTTTATATTCACTTACCGCGGGACAACAAAACCGAGTATACGACTTTGTACCCCATAAATTTGGATGTTATTCTTTCACCCTACATCAGGATCAACGCAAGCTAGAAGATATGAGATTGATTAAAGTCCGCAGACCTTATGGAGCTGATTATTCTTTCATTTCTCTTATCAAACCGAAATTCGTACCTATAATAAAAAAAGAAACTAGAGAAAAGTTGCAGTTGCTTGTAAGAAAATTCATCGGATTATCAGAATCTGAACTGATAGCACAGGTTTATGAAAAGAAACCATACTATGCAATACGTAGTGATATTCTATCTCATTTTGATAAAAACAAAACCTTGTTAGAAAAGATTGATTTGTTACAGACAAAGTTTGGAAATGAAAAACATTGTTTGTATACTATTGGATATGAAAAGAAAAGTTTAGAATCCTTTATAAATGAACTTATAGTACATAACATAAAACTGGTTGTTGATGTAAGAAGAAATGCATATAGCATGAAACCCAATTTCAAGGGATTTGAATTGGAAAATATATTGGAAAAAACAGACATAGACTATGTCCATATTCCTGAAATAGGTATTGCTTCAGAAGATAGAAAAACATTTTTACCACAAGGTCAAAGAGAAGAACTTTTCAGACTGTACTATGATTCATTAACAGAAAAGAAAAATTTCGTTGATAAAGTAATAGAATACTATCAACAAGGAAATATAGCCCTCATGTGTTTTGAGTTAAATCCTAAGGACTGCCATAGATTACAATTGGCCAAGTTCTGTAAAGCAAATTATCCAGATGATGAAATTGAAATATGCAATATTTGACAAAGGGAAAGGTCATGAAAATTTTAGTCCTTGTTAAAACATATCCACAGCCTTCTAACAGCAGCGGTGAAACAGTTTGTACAGCAGGAATGACTGAAGATGGGAATTGGATTAGAATTTATCCCATTCCTTTAAGAATGTATAAAGATGAAAAGAATGAATTTAAAAAATGGGATTGGATTGAAGTTGAGGTAGAAAAGCGTGATCCAAGGTTAGATCCACGCAAAGAATCCTATCATTGTGACTATAGAACCATAAAGGTAGTCGGTTCCATCGGCACTGAAAACGCTACTTGGAAAACAAGAAAGACCCTTTGCTTGCAACATGGTTACTATACGAGTATTGATAAACTTATCTTGGATTCAAAAACAAAAACTCCTGGATTTATTTCCCTAGCTGTCTTTAAACCAAAGAAAATAACTCGACTTGTGGTTACTCCTGTTGCTATTGAAGAGCGACAGCAAAAACGTGACGAAATTGAAAAAAAATTCAAGCAACAACGAGAACTTTTTCCAGAATTTCAAGTCAATGATATGTGGCAAATGTCAGAAGAATTACCATATTGCTTTCGATATGAATTTTTAGACAGCAATGATAAAAGCCATACCATTCAAATTGAGGATTGGGAAATGGGTGCATTATTTCGAAAATACAAAGGCAACGACGAATTGGCCCTTCAGAAAGTACGGGAAAAATATGAAAAATCCTTTATTGAAAAAAAAGATATATATTTCTTTATGGGTACAGTTTTTAAAAACCATATGAAAAACACAAGAAACCCATGGGCAATTATTGGCGTCTTTTATCCTCCCAAAAGTAAATCTCAAAAAGAAATCCAACTTGAATTGTTCTGATTAAGGAAATTTTTTCACGCATCGACAGGAATAAGCACATATCAACTCCTGTGAGTATATATCAAAATTAATTCTCTAAAAGCATATGCTAAAATTTAAGAATCTATGATTTTTAGTACCTGTCCTTTCAGTTGTCCCATCCTGGCAGCTTGACCTTCATCCATGTAAGCAACACTCTGTCAATCCTTTGGCTGCTTATTCCTATGGCTCAAGTAACAATACCCCAAAATCTCATACAACGTTCAGCATTATGCCCTGATCAGCTCGGTACCTCGCTGCAAAACACTCTAAAAATCAGGTGTGCATGTTATGGTGTTTTACCGGTTTGAAAAATTTCCTTGACATTCACAGCGAAACCCGAAAGTATACTGTCACCGGTCGTCGTCAGACAACCCATGGCACAACTGGAAAACGTACTGCGGTTAAAAAGACAAATCGGAGTGTCAACCTGCCCCGTGTACCCAAAAATGCAAACTTCTGGAACACAGATCAAACTACTACTGTTACCATAACAAGCCACTGATCATATACAATGCAGTATCCCGGAAAAATACAGACAAGGTTATAGGATCTGAAACTTTCAGTCCCTATAGCCATTCGGATTCTTTTTCTGCCAGTTCCAAGCATCCCTGCACATATCAACAAGGTTTTTCTGTGCACTCCAACCAAGAAGTTTCTTGGCCTTTGAAACATCGGCATAGCAGGTAGCAATATCTCCGGACCTGCGAGGCACTATGCTATATGGGATAGCAATGCCCGTAGCCTTCTCAAATGCATGGACCATATCAAGTACACTGTAGCCTACTCCAGTTCCCAAGTTGATTATCTCAACGCCTTCATGCTGATGCTCACAGGCAGCTACATGCCCGCTGGCAAGATCTACGACATGGATATAATCCCGCACGCCCGTGCCATCAGGAGTCGGATAGTCATTTCCAAAAACAGACAGTTTCTTAAGTTTACCGACGGCAACCTGACAGATATAGGGCATGAGATTATTCGGAATACCGACAGGATCTTCTCCGATAAGGCCAGATTCATGTGCCCCTACAGGATTGAAGTAACGCAGCAAGTCTACGGAAACTTCAGGATTGGCATGTGAAAAGTCCTTCAAAATCTGTTCAATCATATATTTGGTCCATCCATACGGATTGGTACAGCCAGTAGGCATATCTTCTGTAAACGGTACTTTCTCAGACATGCCATAAACTGTTGCAGAAGAACTGAACACTATTTTCTTTATCTTGAATTCCTGCATCAGTTCACAGAGAGTCAGCGTCGAATCAAGATTATTGCGATAGTATGCCAAGGGCTTTGTAACAGACTCACCTACTGCCTTGTAACCGGCAAAGTGAATGATTGCATCAAAATCGTACGCTTGGAATATTTTTCTCATGGCTTCTTTGTCACATACATCAGCCTTCATAGAAAGGAATTTCTTTTCCTACGATCCGTTCGACGCGGGCAACTGCCTTCTTTGCGGCTGTTGTAGAAATTATCGACAATAACGGCTTCATGTCCCTGCTTCCGTCAAAGCAATGCAAGTGTGAGTACCGATGTAACCGGCACCCCCGGTAAGCAGAATTCTCATAATCATCCTCCTATGACTGCAAGCATACATTGCTTATGCAACAAGCAATATGCCATATGTACACGTGTACTATTACTATGGAAACAGACTGTTGTCAACCTATCCGAAAAGACGGCCTGCCGTCAGGATTGCCTCCTGCCAAAGGCAAACCGGCATTCTCCCATGCAGGCAGTTCATCCAAAGCCTGAGAAAAAAGTCTGATAGCTTTCCTTATCTTGTCATCAGTAGCATGTTCCAACCCGAACATCGAAACAAAATCAGAAACAAACCGTTCGGCATCATCTCCATAGGCATGGGACAGCTGCTTGAACTTCAGGTTGAAATTCATCTGCAGCAATCTATCAGACGGAATATCCAACAAGGACCGTAAAGCTTCGACATATCTGTTTTCAGGAATATAGGAAAAATCTGCATATCGATAGAATTCTGCCTTGGAAGGAACTGCATATCGATGCGCTCCCTGCTGCCGTTGATACAGCATCCAGTATAGACTGAGATAGTGCTTGTCAGCAGTCTTGTCCTTCTGCAGATTATCCATGAATGACTGACTCCAATACCTATCTGCCGATATGCCGTTGAATTCACCGGACACATATGCATCAGAAGAAAAGGGACAGACTACGGATGCATCGATATGATTGGCAATCAAATCGAAATCCTCACGGGAAACTGCCTCATTGTCTTCAAATTTCTTATAAATCCTGTACGCATGCGATTTTTCTATAAAGCCATACAGTTGCATTGCTGCCACGATAAAGCTGTTGACCCTGTCGATACAGCGAAGAGTCAGACGGCCGTCAGCAAGTCCTGCATCAAGCCACTGGTCTTTTTTCCTGTCAACCGCCCGCAAGCCACCATTGTACCATGATGGCTGGACCTGGGCAGCAGCTTCAAATAATCGGTCAAGTTCATCATCATCTTCAATTTCAAAAAAATTCAGGATACCAGGCAAGACATAGGCATGTTCCCGTACCGTAATACCGTTGAAAGATACATAGAAGCGCATAAGGAACTGTTTTCCCAGTTCTTCCTTGTTGTCACTCCGAGGTGTCTTCGAAAGGCAGTATGCCTTCAGTGTATCCAATTCGGGTGTCACGGGCAGATTCCGTACATCGCTCCAGCCGGTGGCATCTTTGCTGGACAAACCTGCAGGAAGAGGAAACTCATAGCAATAGAAAAACAAATCAGTATATTGTGCTTCATTGTATAACCGAGAAAACAACACGCCATCCCTGACGATGAAATCAGGCCCTTGAGCCTGATTTGCCATTTCCTGTATCTGATTTATGGGAACACCTTCCAACAAAGGATGGAAATGCTTGAAATCAAGACGACCGGACAACGGAAGGACACCATAACGATTGGCAAGCCCGCTGAGAGTTTCGTACAAGACTTTCTTCTGTATCTCATTCATAGACAATTACCTTTTCTTACTTTTCAAAGACCCGTTTTACATCTTTGTCTGCAACAGGAACTTCCAGGATATCTACAGGAAGCCACACAAGTCTTTTTGCCCCGATGATATCCATGGTTATACCGATTTTCTTTGACCGTTTGTCAACTTTAGCCACTTCCCCACAACAATCGACCAAAGGACCTGAAACAACCCGGACGACACTACCCAATTCCAAGGTTACCTTTGACGGCTTGATAAGACCATCATAGGTATATACCCATTCTGCATATGCAATGTCATTGCCAAACATCCGGAAAGTATTGTCTACACGATTACGGACCAATCCGAAACAGTAGGGATTCTGGTGGATGTCCCTGGCATAGTACCCCAGTTCCTGCTCCGTTCTCAAAAGGATATACCCAGGCAACAGCGGTTTTTTAGTCTCGACATAAACTTTTCCATGCCTTTCCCTGATCAGCTTGTAGGGAAATACAATCTCAACATCATCGGCATCTTCAAAAGTCCGTTCGAATTCTTTCTGTAAATGAGGTATAAGCTTGTTTTCCGCTCCGACCCTACTTGATATGCAGTAGTATGCCATGGAATCAACCTACTGCAAAGCTTTTAAAAAATCAAGATTTCATTATGTTCAGGCAAAAGGACAATGTTTTTTCTCAAAACACGATAAAAAGGCCAAATCAAGAAGGAAAAAGTTTGACATGACCTGTAAAAGCCCGTACACTAAATCCTAGATAAAATAACTATAGGAGCTTTTTATGGCAACTGTAAAACTCAAGAACATTTGTAAGATATACGATGGTAATGTCAAAGCTGTTGACAATGTAAACATCGATATTGAAGACAAAGAGTTCGTGGTCCTCGTAGGACCTTCCGGATGTGGTAAATCTACCACACTTCGTATGATTGCCGGATTGGAAGATATTACATCCGGTGAGTTGACTATTGATGACAAGATTGTCAACGATGTTCCCCCGAAAGACAGAGATATTGCAATGGTTTTCCAGAACTATGCACTCTATCCTCACATGACGGTCTATGACAACATGGCCTTCGGTCTTAAAATCCGAAAGTTCCCCAAAGAAGACATTGACCAGCGCGTAAGGGAAGCAGCAAAGATCCTTGATATCGAAGAACTGCTTGACAGAAAGCCGAAGGCACTTTCCGGTGGACAGAGACAGCGTGTAGCTGTCGGCCGTGCAATTGTCCGTCAGCCAAAGGTCTTCCTGTTTGATGAGCCCTTGTCAAACTTGGATGCGAAGCTACGTGTCCAGATGAGAGCAGAAATCTCAGGATTGCACAACAGGTTGCAGGCTACGATGATCTATGTTACCCATGACCAGGTTGAAGCACTGACCATGGCAGACAAGATTGTCGTCATGAAGTTCGGTGTCATCCAGCAGATCGGAAAACCGCTTGAACTCTACAATGAACCAGACAACAAGTTTGTTGCAGGCTTTATCGGATCACCACCGATGAACTTCATCAATGTAAAAGTTGAAGCAAAAGATGATGACATCTATATCAATGAAGGTACTTTTGCCATCAAGGTGCTTCCCGAACAAGCAAAGTTGCTGAAACCTTATATCGGCAAAGAAATCACGTTCGGTGTTCGTCCTGAGGATGTCGCATTCAGCAAGGAACCGATTGAAAACAAGACTATCAACGGCGATATTTCTGTTGTTGAACCTCTTGGCAGTGAAACCCACGTATATGTAACTACTTCCAAGGCACAGGTCATCGGTAAGATTGATCCTGAGCATACCGTGAAAGTAAACACCAAGATTTCACTTCTTCCTGACCTTGAAAGGTCAAAGTTCTTTGATAATGAGACAGAATTGGTAATCAGATAATCCGATACTATTCTCAAAAAAGGACGGGGTTGCCTTGAAATGACAACCCCGTTTTTATTATATGTCATTAGGAAAACAAGATGACTGCCATTGAAAGAAAAAAAGAAGCAACTACAGTACTCAGACAAACCGGTATTGCTGCACATATCGATATGCTGGAAGCAATCAAAGAGCCAACATCAGTCATACTCCATTGCGATGCACAAGGCATACTCATCAGATACAACGGCGCCTACATGCTCAGTGTCTTTGCATTGTCCGCTGTCAGGCTATTTGACAAATACCTTCCACTCCAAGGTAATGGGCCTATTGTCGTAAGGCAGGCCTTTGAACGTCAGCACCTCCAGGACCGTGGCTATAAAGAAGAAATCCGTTGTGTTACGGCATTCTATGATGGGCCACAACTCAGTGAGGCTGATTTACCTACATTTATAACTTTCTCAAAACTAGTTCCCGATGATCTGGATTTCATATGGAACTATTATCATGAACTGGCAACGGAAGCTTACCTGACAGACAGGTTGGAAAAAGGTGTCATGACAGCTGTCACTTCCAAAGGTAAAAAGGCAGGCTTCATAGGAATCCATCAAGAAGGCGCACTTGGCATGCTGGAAATCTTACCAGAATACAGAAGAAAAGGCTATGCTGCCATGCTGGAACGTCATGTCATGAACCAGCTTATCGCAAATGGCAAAATTCCCTATGCTCATATCAAATCGGATAATGAACCTTCTCTGGCATTACATAGAAAATTAGGTTTTTCCTTTGCAAAGGAAGAAATAAGCTGGTTCTGACAACTAGCTTTTCAAGCAAAGACCTCATCAAACAGAGCCTGCACAGCTTTCTTTCTGTCTTCCTCTGCTACACCGAGGAGCATCGTCAGGGAGGAAGCTCCATAATTGACAAACTTCAGTGGAATTCCTGCCTGAACCAAAGCTGTAGATGCCTTGTCGACAATATGTGGCAATGTCATTATTCCCTGCCCGACGATACCGACGATAGCGAAACCTCTTTCAAAAGATGCATCGTCAAGTTGGAATTCCTCCTTTATGCGGGCACAAAGGGAATCCAAGACACTATCACTGGCCATGGCACTGTCGAAGTACCAGACAATCGAATCTATACCGAACAAGGAAAGAGTTGGCCTGATACCATAGATATGCATCATAGTCAACAGAGCGTGTCTGGTCCCTGGCTTCTTGAACAGCATCAGCTTGCTGACAATGATCCTGCTGTAGTTGCCAATTGCAGAAACACCAACCAATGGTTTCCCATCCATACTCCGTGAAGCCGTAATAAGTGTTCCCGGCGCAGCAGGATCATTGGTATTACGGATATTTATCGGTATTTCAGCCTCTCTGACAGGAGCTATGGCTTCCTCATGGAAAACACTGGCCCCTATGGCAGAAAGTTCCCGTACTTCCCTGTAGGTCATTTTCAGAATCGGAGCAGCGCCTTTCACGTAACGCGGATCAGCATTAAAACATCCTGCTACATCAGTCCAGTTTTCATATAATTCTGCCTGGACGGCTCTTGCCAGGATCGCACCGCTTATATCCGAACCACCTCTGCTGAATGTCTTGACCTTCTGCTCTTCTCCCATCCCATAGAAACCGGGCAAGACATAGTGGCCTTCAGGTTTCAGAGCCTTCTGCAAATTGAACCATGTCTTAGGTGCAATCGTACCATCAGCATGAAGCTCAATGACATCCGCGGCATCAATGAATGTCCAGCCAAGATATTGGGCTACCAGTTTTGCATTGAGATACTCACCTCGGCTTGCGGCATAATCTGCACCTTCCCCCGCATTGATTTTCTCAAGCACTTCGCCAAGTGCCTGTTCCATGGACAAGGTATCAAGATTCAATTCAACCATGATCTGACGGTAACGCTGAGATACCCTTTCAAACTCTTGGTTGCAGTTCCCTTTGGACTGTACGGCTTTTTGACAGGCATAGAGCATATCAGTAACCTTGATATCATCACTCGACCGTTTGCCCGGAGCCGAAACAATGACAATCCTCCGGCGTTCATCCGCCTCAAGTATTGCCTTGACTTTTTTCAATTGCCCGGCATCGGCAACCGAACTACCGCCGAACTTACAGACGACCATATGCCTACCTCCAAGATTGCTGACTTTTTGGAAATTACCTTCTTCTTCGTAGTATCAAGAAAATCCGTCTGACCTCCGTCAGATGTGTTTTCCCTTCACTCTGAAGTGATGTCTCTTTATTCTATGGAGAGACAAAATTTTTGGCAAGTAGAATTTTAAAAACAAACCACACAGCAAGTAACTTCTGGAAAAAATATCTATCTTCTGTTGCAATACCTATGCTATGCTATCTCAAAAGGGAGTCATGGGTCTTGAAACAACTACAACAGACTGTCACAAAAAGAAAAAATCATCAGGCAACTGTCATTCTTCTTTGTCTGACCACCCTGATGTCAACCATTGATACCAGCATAGTTACCATTGGATTACCGACGATAGCAGGGCAACTGCATGCTGATTTCCCGACTGTACAATGGATCATGCTCAGTTATATGCTGGCCCTGACTTCCCTTATTGTCGGCATAGGACGCATAGCTGACATATTCGGCAAGAAAAGGCTCTATGCCATCGGCATCCTGTTGTTCATTATCAGTTCAGTACTATGCGGAATTTCAACATCTGTCGTACAGCTGATTATCTTCCGTACCATCCAAGGCATCGGAGGAGCCATATTGATTACCCTGTCATTTGCCTTGGCTGGCGATGTTCTGCCAAAAGACAAATTGGAAAATGGTATGGCCGCAATAACAGCCATGCTCCCGATAGGCTTTGCCATCGGCCCCTCTGTCGGGGGGCTGCTGATTACATGGACTGGTTGGCGTACTATTTTCTTTCTGAACTTGCCATTGGGACTCGTCGCACTCTTGCTTTTCAGATATCTGCCGGTTCTGCCGATACCGACAAGAGGGCAGGCTCTAGATCTCAAGGGCATGCTGCTGCTCAGCTTCAGTCTGATATGCTATGTCCTCAGCATTACCTTGGCAGAAAAAAAAGGCCCTTGCTTCGGTGTCCTTTGCCTGGTTATAGCCGCAGTGGCAGGAATAATATTATTCATACATCAGGAAAAAACAGCAAAAGAACCTTTGATTCAGCTTAACGTCTTTCATAATATCATATTCAGTGCAAGCCTAGGTATCAGTGTAATCCTCTATCTGGTGATCAATGGCTATGGATTCATCATGCCGTACTACCTTGAGCAGGCAAAAGGACTGACAGCAGCTGCCGCAGGCAGCCTGATGATGGCAGGTCCGGTCGGATGTGCAGTACTTACACCAGTTTCCAGCATCATGTCAAAACGAATAGGCAATATAAAAGTCATGGAATTGGGTATGCTGATGCTGGTAATAGGCATGATCGCCCTGTCTTCTTTGGCTGAAGGGACATCACTTCCTCTCATTGTCATTGAACTCTTCTTTACAAACGGCAGCCTTGCTTTCTTTCAGACACCGAACAATGCTTTCATCATGTCAATGGCAAAGCCCGGACAGCGAGGAGTGATTTCCGGCCTTCTCAACCTTTCACGTACCATGGGGCAGGCTTCGGGAACTACAATCATAGGTGCATTTTTCTTTCTTTTTGCACAAACACCTTCAATACACACAGCTCCATCAGAAAATATCGTAGCAGGTATACACGGAGCATTCATCATAGCTGCAGGTTTTGCTGCAGGCGCATTTTTTCTCGGTCTGTTTGCCTATAATACAAAGGGAAAAAGTAAATCCATCAGATAACAAGAAAAGGGAGAACATTGCTGTTCCCCCCCTTCAATGGAATATGTTAACTATTTGGAAACCAAGTCGAACGGCAGAAACGACAACCAAATGGTCATTACTGATATCCTGCAGACTCTTCCTTTTGGTTAATGATAAAACATATCTCTCGGATTGGCAAGATATTTTTTCAAAGGAAGCAAGGTTTTAACATCAGCAGGCAACCGATAGCTGTCATCCTCTGAGTACCTATCAGAAAAAGCCATTTCCAGCATTTCTTCGGAAAATTTTTGGAAACTGATCTGATTTTCCTCTGTCGGTCTGCCTGACATTCCGACAGAGAAAAACCATACAAGAACAATCAACAGACCTTTTCGGTAAAGCCCTTGATGGCAGATGCATCCGAGTAAACAGAAACTTCTCCCTCATGGACAACAACCAACGAAGGTGCCTGCATTATTCCGAATTGAGAAGCAAGGTCCTTCTGGACCGTTGCATCAACAGTTTCATACTGGATGCCGGCACCATCAAGGAAACGCTTGGCTATCTTGCAATTGGGGCAAGTAGGAGTTACAAACAGAAGTGTCTGGTCTTTGCTGCCGACCATGGTAATCTGCTGTTCCTTTTTCTTCACTTCCCTTGTCTTGGGATCAAGGACACTCTGCTCGAAATTATATACTTTCCTTTCCTTGAACTCTTCAGCCTTACCGATGTTCCAGTTCTTTACAGGACGATAGTAACCGGTAATCCTGCTGTAGACTTCCGTCTCCTTACCGCACTCAGGGCATGTGTAATGCTCTCCGGCAATATACCCGTGCTCATGGCAGACGGAATAAGTCGGGCTAAGCGTGAAATATGGCAACTTGAAATTAGATGCAATCTTTCGGACCATAAGTGCCGCGTCACTCCACGAAGAAAGCTTTTCTCCCAGGAATGCATGGAATACAGTACCTGACGTATAAAGCGTATGCAACTGATCCTGTTTTTCCAGAGCTTCAAAAACATCAGATGTATACCCCACCGGCAGATTGGTGCTGTTGGTGTAGTATGGGCTGCTATCATCCTTGGAAGCAGTAATGATATCAGGAAACTGCTTCCTGTCATGGGCGGCAAGCCTGTAGGCCGTTGACTCGGCAGGAGTAGCCTCCAGGTTATAGAGATCTCCCGTTGCCTCCTGGTAATCAGACAACCTGTCCCTCATATGGTTGAGTACATTGACGGCAAAGCTCTGTCCTGCATCATCCGCAATAGTACAGCGTAGCCATTTTGCATTGAGACAAGCTTCATTCATGCCAACCAAGCCGATTGTCGAAAAATGGTTCTTGAATGTACCAAGATATCGTTTCGTATACGGATACAATCCTTCCTCAAGCAACTTTGTAATGATATTTCTTTTGGTTTTCAGTGACCGGGCAGCGATATCCATCAGATGATCAAGACGTGTATAAAATTCTTTTTCATCTTTTGAAAGATAGGCAATCCTAGGCATATTGATCGTTACTACGCCTACACTGCCAGTAGATTCCCCACTACCAAAGAATCCTCCGCTTTTCTTCCTCAACTCGCGCAGGTCCAAGCGAAGACGGCAACACATGCTACGCACATCACTGGGTTTCATGTCACTGTTGATATAATTGGAGAAATAAGGAGTACCATACTTGGCTGTCATTTCAAAAAGCAACCTGTTGTTCTCTGTATCGGACCAATCGAAATCCCTTGTTATCGAATAAGTCGGGATAGGATATTGGAAGCCTCTGCCTACGGCATCGCCTTCAATGAATACTTCAATGAAAGCCTTGTTGACCATATCCATTTCCTTCTGGCAGTCTCCATAGGTAAAATCCATCTCTTTACCACCTACGATGGCCGGAAGCTTTTTCAAATCATCAGGACAAGTCCAGTCAATGGTCACATTGGTAAAAGGTGCCTGCGTACCCCAACGGGACGGTGTATTGACTCCGAAAATAAATGATTCGATGCACTGCTTGGTTTCCTTATAGGAAAGGTCGTCTACCTTGATGAACGGAGCAAGATAGGTATCAAAGGAACTGAAAGCCTGAGCGCCAGCCCATTCGTTCTGCATGATGCCAAGAAAGTTGACCATCTGGTTGCACAACGAAGAAAGATGCGCTGCCGGCTTGCTTGTAATCTTGCCAGGTACCCCACCCAATCCTTCAGTGATCAGCTGCTTCAAAGACCAACCGGCGCAATAACCGGTAAGCATCGAAAGGTCATGGATATGGATATCGGCATTGCGATGCGCATTGCTGATCTCATCATCATAGATTTCAGAAAGCCAATAGTTGGCTGTAATGGCTCCGCTGTTGGACAGAATAAGTCCACCGACAGAATAGGTAACAGTAGAGTTTTCCTTGACACGCCAATCATTAAGATGCAGGTAATTGTCAACGATATCCTTATAATCAAGGATAGTCGACTTCATGTTCCTGATTTTCTCCCTCTGCTTACGATAGAGAATATATGCCTTGGCAACTTCAGAGTACCCAGCAAGGACCAGCACCCTTTCAACAGAATCCTGAATATTTTCGACCGCAATCAGGTCATTGGAAATCTTATTTTCAAAATCAGCCGTCACTTTGAGGGCAAGAAGGTCGATCACATTGGTGTTATAGTTTTTACCTGAAGCTTCAAACGCTTTTTCAATCGCATGAGAAATTCGTTTGATATCAAAGTCAACGACCTTACCATCTCGTTTCGTTACTTTATACATTTCTACTGTCTCCATTTATTAAGAATGTTTCTTGATATAGATGGAGTATAGCACAATATTTTTAACTACGCAAGATAAAGAGTATTTTTTTTATAGATACACTATGACTAGTGTCAAATACAATTTCACACTCCCCGAAGTTCAACAAAATCCATATAATTTTTTAATCTAATCTGGAAGTTTTCTTCTTCTTTCTTAGTAAAACCATGCAATCCTGACACTATGTTCCGCCCCTTGTCTTCGAAAGTCTGAAGAAAATAATGCTGACCTCTGCCAAGCCACAGGCCGATTGCATCAATATCTTTTTCAGTATGAAGTTCCCTCACAAGCGTTGTCCTGAATTCATGCTGGACAGTACTATGTTTCAGCAAATCGACACTTTCCAGAATCGGTTTGACGTCAAAAGATTCCAGTCCCGTTGCCTGTGCATATTTCTCAGGACTGCTTTTGATATCCATGGCAACATAATCTACGTTTCCTCCTGCAAGCAATTCTGCAAGCCGCGAAGGAATCGAACCATTGGTATCAACCTTGACCTTGAAACCTAGTTCCTTCAAATATGAACAGTATGCTCCGATATCCTGCTGGATCAGAGGCTCGCCCCCTGTGATGCAAACCCCATCAAGCAAGCCGATCCGGCTTTTCAGGAAAACATCGAGATCATCAAGATCAAGGACCGGTTGGGAAGACGGATCTTCCACCAAAGAAGCATTCTGACAAAAAGGACAACGGAAATTACAGCCCCCGGTAAAAAGCGTACAGGCCATCAATCCCGGATAGTCCAATACAGTTGCCTTGACGATTCCATGAAATTTCATTTGCATCCACCTTTTGCTACTGACAAACGGACAGCAGCCCTATCAAAAGTAACTGACTTTGCCGTGAAGAATCAATATGACCCGGTAAAAACAACCATATCAGGATATTAGAAAAATAGATGATATAATAAAATAATCAATGTTATACTTATGTATACAATTATATATAAAGTTTATTTTTACTAAAAAATAAATATTTTCATTTTTTATTACATCAGATACTTGCCAATTGCATCAATAGATAGTACCTTGTCGGAGCAACAGGCACTACCACAAGGATAAGAATATCCAGGAGATAAATCATATGGAACATGAATCAGACATAAGTTGGATCATCAATGACCACGTAGAACAAGACAACTCACGGGCAAAGGAGCTGTTTCCCCTCTCTGCCGCTAGACTAGCAAGAAGACTTCACAGCGAGATACCGGATTATAGCATGACCAGACTTGCCGCACTGCCGAATCTTTCAAGAATGCTGCAAGTAGAGGGCATATACGTCAAGGATGAAGGGCAAAGGATGGGACTAAACAGCTTCAAGGTAATGGGTGGCAGCTTTGCATTGTTCCGCTACCTGCAGCGCAAGCTGGGGCTTACAGATGATGAACTCAGTTTCAATATACTTACCAGTCCGAAAACAAAGAAAAAGCTAGGAACCATTACTTTTGCCAGTGCAACAGACGGCAATCACGGCAAAGGCATTGCATGGGCTGCAAGATTATTGGGACACCGTTGTGTCATCTATGTACACAGTCAGACCAGCCAGAACAGAATCGATGCCATCAAGCAGTACGGGGCTGAAGTAAAGGTAATTCCTGGGAACTATGACCATGCAGTCCGCACATGCGGCATTGACGCCAAGAAATATGGTTGGGAAGTAATCAGTGACACAAGCTGGAAAGGCTATACCGTCATTCCGACACAAATCATGCAGGGATACAACACCATGTTGCTGGAAGCACAGGAACAGTTCAGCGGACAGGGAATTTCACTGCCGACCCATGTCTTTATACAGGCAGGGGTAGGAGCGCTGGCCGCATCAGTCATCGGATTCTATACAGGGCTCTGTGCTCCGGAAAACAGACCTAAGTTCGTCGTTGTCGAACCAAGCCAGGCAGCCTGTATATTTGCAAGTGCGCAGGCAGATGATGGGAAACCCCATACCATAGATGGTTCTCTGTCGACCATCATGGCAGGTCTTGCCTGCGGTGAGCCAAGTCCGGTCGCTTGGGACATATTGAAACGTTATACTCATGCATTTCTTTCGGTACCTGATTATGTTGCAGCCAGAGGCATGAGGATCATGGCAGTTCCACTCAAGGGGGATCCCATGATCATCAGCGGTGAATCCGGTGCCGTCACCCTGGGAGCACTCTATCAGCTGCTCACGCTTCCCGGCAACGAACAGTTGAAGCAATACCTTGGATTGGGAAAAGACAGCAGGATACTGATCATCAATACAGAAGGCAATACAGATCCTACAAGTTTCAGACAGATTATCTGGGATGGACAAGACCCTGTGCCAAAAGAATATGTAACAAGACATTGACAACATCAATCTCTATTCTTTTCACCAAGGACATTCATTCTTTCTTCCGACATCTTACAAGAAGAAAGGATGAATTCAATTTTCAGGGCAGAAAAAATGGCGATATAGATATAAAATGGCAAGTGATATCAGGATCCCTGATACTATGCCGATACAATCGGCAAGCAAATCAAGCAGATCATAATCCCGGCCTACAAACCCCTGTATGATTTCCATGGTATATCCGAACACAGCACCCAGAAGCAAAGTCTGCAGGAAAGGACGCCAGGAAAACTGCCTTGATTTTCCATTGAAAGCAAAGAAAAGACTGAAACCAAAAGCTGCATAGGCAAAAGCATGGGCTCCCTTATCCTGCAAGGGGAAAAACTTCACCAATGATTCCCCTTCAGGATGTCGGGCAAGGCTGAGGTACATAAGTAAAAATGCCAGCAGCACTGACAATACGCGAAACATTTTGGTGATGGTCCTAGACTTCATCATAAAGGTCTCCCTGTACATATCCCCTTTCATACATCAGAGAAGCAAGATCCCGCAGGAATTTTTCCTTGTCACCGATTCCTCTGGGAGCAACCAGCCGATGCACAGGCGTTTCACACAGCATTCTCTGAACCACTATCCTAGGATCAAGATGCCTAAGCATAATGATGCAATTCTCCATGATCCTGCGCCTTGCAGGAACGGTAAGTTCTCCTTCAAGATACTCTCTATGGAATTCCGTTCCGCCGGCAATGTCAAGGTTATGGATCTTGATAGCTTCGCTTCCGACTGCATTTACCAAGGCAGCAGTCCTACGATAGTCCTCGGTATTTTCCCCAGGCAGCCCGTTGATCACATGGGTACACACCTTTATGCCCTTTGCATGCAATCTTTTGACAGCCTGAACGTAGCAATCTACATCGTGACCTCTGTGTATCCGGGACAAAGTCACATCATTGGCGCTCTGCAGGCCGACTTCCACCCAGACCTGTGCAACAATACCGCCGTAGGAAGCCAAAAGGTCAACCACCTCTTCTTCCAGGCAATCGGGACGGGTAGAAACAATGAATTCCAAGAACTGCCCGCAGGAAAGTGCAGCATCATAGATAGCCTTCAGCTCTGTTACCGGCGCATAGGTATTCGTCCAAGCCTGAAAATATAGGGAAAAACGTTCTGCACCATATCGTCTTCTGACAAAATGCATGCCACTTTCTATCTGTTGCCTCAAACTGTCAATTCGCATCGGCAAATCAAACTGCATCCTTGGTCGTACCGATGCAATTTCATTACGGAAATTTCCGGCAGCGGCCCATTTACCTTCTTCTTTTCTTTGATAAGCCGCTCTTGCACCTGTCGCATCACAGAAAAAACAGCCACCTTTTCTATCCTTATCCCTGTTCGGACAGGAAAATCCGCCATCAATACCTACTCTGTATACCTTGTAACCATAAGTCTCCTTCAGGTAGCTGCTATAGGTTCGCCAGGGTCTTTCTTTCATATCAGAGTACCGCCAGGGACAAACAAAGTCTACCACGCACCGAACAGCCAAGACCCACGACAAAATTACCAAAATCGGTATCGATACCACACCCAGCCAATACACCGAAATCCCAGATGCCAAAAGGATCTGTCAATTCTTCAGGGGCTTCCATCAAATAGGAACCTACACCTACGCTATCAATAGGGTCATAGGTATCAAACGCCCCGGCCTTGGCCTCAAGCAAAAAATACAATGGAATATCAGGTCGTAATTTCGCTTCATAGATAGCTGACAGCATGGTATAGCCACGCCTGAAAAAATATTGAGGATAGCCCGGAAAGCCTTCCAAGCCACCGATATCATAGTAGGAATCCGTCAGCTGGTAATGTTCCTGCTTGCAACCGAACTGTGCATCGAAAATCAGACGCCGTGCATTGTCGATAGGGACATCAACCGTAAACTGACCTTCATAGAACCAACCCAGTTCCTGATTCGGCAGGCTCAGACCTCCTGCCACACGGAAAAACTGTCCTTTGTCCGAAAAAAGCTTACGCACTCGGGTGTTCCATACATACCCGACGTTCACACTCGGTATGCTTATGGCTCCATCTTGCCAATCGAGATCTACGATTTCGGAAGGAAGAGCCAAGCTGCCCATCAAGGCAAGGGAATAGCCACATACAAAATCAAACCGGGAATGTGCTGCAGGCATGATATCAAATCCGGTCGAAATTCCAAAACTGGAACCAAAGGCAGGAACATAACTGTCAAGACGTGAATCTGTTGCAACAGAAAGTGAACCGGCCTTGATTATCAAATCACCAAGAAGGCTGAGTTTAGTATCCTTATAGCGACCCAATCCATAGGTAAGCCCCAGATCTGCCCGGATCGTTGAACCGAAATCAAGATATGCAATATATTCCATGGAAGAACGTACAGGCGATTCAAGTGTCAGGTTACAGGAAAATATCGAATCCATCCAACTTTTGTTGTCCTGATCAGAGGAAATACCCAATGAACCATTCATTCCCAGGCTGACTGAAGATGTCGAACGATCCCAATTGCGGATATAACATACCAACGTGCCATGGCTTTTCCCGTCTTCGATTTTTCCTGATGGTTCAAACTCGAAAGAAACCGTTGAGAAACCATTCAGGTCACGGAAGGAAAGGAGATCATCCTTCAGCGAATCTATCACAGAAGGAGTCAGTTCTTTTCCTATGTATTTGGTAAACAGCGTTTCATAAGCATAGGAACGTCTACTTCCTGCCACAAACCTAAAAGAAAGGGAATCAACTACTGGAACCGGCAATTTATCATATGGTCCTTTGGTATCCTTCCTGAACTCAAGGGCTCTTGTCTGGCTGATTTTTGCAGCCAAAGCCAAAATATCTGTTTCCCTGGCTTCTGCTGCTTTTTGTCCTATCTCCAATATCATCTGAGGATTGGAATAATCAAGAGTAGAGACTTTCTTTGCATCAGGCAGTATCAACAAATCAGCAGCCCGCTGGCTTTCTGCCCGTCCATGAAACGTAGCAAGGCTTATGGTTTGGTTGATGACCCCGGTCAAAGACGAATATGCTCCTGGTTTTCCCAGATCTTCACTTGTTACGTCAACGGCAATGATGATATCTGCTCCCCATTCCTTGGCCAAGGATACAGGAAGATTATCAACCAAGCCACCATCCATGCAGACCGTACCGTCCTTAAGGACAAAAGGAAAAAAAGCAACCGGTAATGACATGCTTGCACGCAACGCATCGACCAAGGAACCATTCTTCAACTTGACAGCTTCCCCTGTCGATACATTGGTCGCAAGGGCAGCAAAAGGCACAGGAAGGTCACTGAAATTTTTGGTCCCTTCGACTTTTACCAGTTTTGATGAAATATAATTGAGAATCTTCTGGTCACCGATGAACCCAGGATCGTCTCCCAACCCTCTGCTGCTTATGCCGAGACTGATCAGATTGTCATTTTTGCGACGGAAAAGATACGGAACAGACTGTGAGGCTCGTATCGGAGAAGAAAGTAGCAAAGATACGATATCATCCCGAGAAAAAAGCTCAGCCATCTCCTTGGGAGTGTATCCTGCAGCATACAATCCGGCAACCAAGGCACCCTGGCTTGTCCCACAGACGAAGTCAATAGGAATACCGGCATCTTCCAGTGCCTGTATGACAGGGATTTCCGCAATACCCTTTGCTCCTCCGCCAGATAATACCAAAGCGACCTTAGGATAAAGTGCGACTGCCTGATGCATGGACAACAACAATAGCAGAAATGGAAGATATTTTTTCAATCGTTACCTCAACACGGCATTCCTGATGGAAGGATTTCCATTTACAAAGGCCCTGAAGTCCATCTCCTTCTTACCTGCCAACTGCAACCTGTCAACATAAAGCAAACCGTCCCCGCAGGCAATGCCGATTCCTTTTTCCTTGTCAACCTTTACTACTGTACCAGGAATGACCTCAGGACATGGTTCTTCTTCAAAAGGAAAATGTACACCTGTAATTGCAAGTTGCTTATCGTCATAGACGGCAACAGCCTTTGGCCAAGGATAAAAAGCTCTCACTTTGCAGTGAAGCGACCATGCGGAAGCCGTCCAATCGACTGGAGCTTGTTCCTTTTCAAGCATTGCCGTATAGCTGGGTTCTCCTTGCTGAGGCCGCAAGGCTACCGGTCCTTTTTCCAAGTCCTTCAGAAAGGATACAAGCTGTCCGGCCGCAAGATCCGATACCTTTTGTGTAAGGGATTCTGTCGTTTCACTACCATCCAATCCAACCAATTGGACAGAAGCAAGGTCACCCTCGTCAACACCAAGACTCATCTGTTGGATACTGATACCAGTCTGTCTTTCACCATGCAATATGGCATATTGGATAGGAGCAGCACCCCTATATGCAGGAAGTAAGGAAGGATGAATGTTATAGCATCCCCGAGGAAACAGTGAAAGCATCTTCTTGCCAAAGATCTTGCCATAAGCAAAGCAAATCAGGACATCACAGCCGTAGGAAGCAACCTGTTCAAGGACAGCCCCTCTCAGTCTTTCAGGCTGCAGGACATCAATTCCCAGACCGACGGCCTTTTCCTTGACCGGGCTTGGAACAAGCGTATGATGCCTCCCCTGAGGTCGGTCAGGGTTAGTCAGTACGGCTGGTACGTCAAACTGCGAAGCCGCAGCCTGCAAAGACGGAACAGCTATTAAAGGTGTACCGGCAAAAAGAATCCGCATGCTCATGTTCTCCCTAATTTGACATGATTCTTCTTTTCATAACGACGGATCATCTTTTCTTTTTCAGCTTCAGGTAATCGATCGATGAAACAGATCCCATTGAGATGATCATTTTCGTGAAGAATGGCACGTGCAAACAGGCCGGAAGCCTCTACCCTGAAAGCCTGCCCTTTGACATCCTGAGCCTGCACAGTAACACTGGCAGCCCTTTCCACATCATGCCAGACCATCGGGATGGAAAGACATCCTTCTTCCATCACTACTGTTTCCGCAGAAGTCTCGATGATCTCCGGGTTTACAAAAGCCATACGGTGTCCCTGCTGGTCATTGACCACAAACAACCGCATATCTACCCCGACTTGTGGAGCTGCCAATCCGACCCCATCCGCATCTTCCATCGTTTCGAACATTGCATCAGCAAGAAGAGAAACTGAAGAATCAAACTTAGAGACACGTTTGCATTTTCTAGAGAGTATTTCATCTCCCAATTTATAAATATCCAACATAGTGCTGATTGTAGGCATAAAGTTGTCCATCGTCAATGAACAACGCCTGCAAAACCCCCTATAAATTAATCTGTACTACTGATAATGTACTGACAATTTGCCATATCGAAAAGAAAAATCAAGACAAAGCAGAAAAAGCGTGACAATATTTGTCATCTGCACCTTCCTGTTCCATCAGCCGACAGTGTACCTTAGGTACCGCAGTAATGCAAGTCGTCATCCAGCTACGGTATACGTGGCTATAGCGACATTCCCCCCTACATCATCTGCAGAGGATCCACATCGATTTCAATATACAAGCCAGAAGGCACCTTATACTGTTCCAATATCCTTTTTGTCCACAAATGCAAAAGCGATGCCTGCTTGCCCTGAAGCAACAGGTGATAACGGTAATTACCACCAAGTTTTGAAAGCAGACATTCTGTCGGTCCCAACAGTTCCAGTTCTTCCCCTGTACGTTTGTGAACTTCATCAGCCAGAATCCTTGCTACTTCCGCAAGGTCATCTATCCCCTTTTCTACAGCTCCTTCCCGCCTTCCTCTCACTACAAGATTCACTTGTCTGGAATATGGAGGGAAACCAGTCTGTTGTCGGACTGCAAGTTCCTGGCTATAGAAATCAGGGCCCTTGCCTCTCAATGCATATTGTATGGCCTTGTCCTGTGGTTTGAAGGTCTGGATGATGACCTGCCCGCTATTGGAAAAACGTCCGGCTCTGCCTGCTACCTGCGTAAGCAGCCCAAAGGTCCTCTCCTCAGCCCTGAAATCAGGAAGATTCATACCTGAATCAGCCAGCACGATGCCGACAAGTTCCACATCAGGAAAATTGAATCCTTTTGCAACCATCTGGGTGCCGAGCAGGATATCACTCTGATGCGTAGAAAAACGATGGAGTATCTGTGCAACATTACCGCGTTTCAAGGCAGCATCCGCATCAAGTCGTTCTACATGGTTGAAAGGAAACAGCCGGGAAACCTCCTGTTCCACCATTTCAGTACCGAATCCACTGTATCCTACATCCAAGGAATTGCATTGGGGACAGACAGAAATAGGTTTTGTTGAATAGCCGCAGTAATGGCAAAGCATGCGATTCCTATCCTTGTGATAGGTAAGAGCCACAGAGCAATGCGGACAGGTCATTTCATAGCCACAGCTGTTGCAATGGAAAAAATATGAATAACCCCGACGGTTCAGGAATAGTATCACCTGTTTATGCCTGTCAAGTGTCTGTTGCATTGCACTCATCAGTTTTGAGGAAATAACTCCTTTTTCGCCGAGCATATCAACTACTTCTATCTTGGGCATGCATCCTCCGCTCACACGGAATGGAAGATCAAGCCTGTGTACCTTTCCTTCCCCCATAAGTCTCCAGGCCTCAAGAGAAGGTGTTGCACTGCCCATAACCAAGGTTGCATGGCAGGAAGCACACCTCCATTGGGCTACCTGGCGAGCATGATACCGGGGCGCCTGACCGCTTTTATAGGAATTTTCATGTTCCTCATCCAAGATAACCAGCCCAAGGTTCCTGAACGGAGCAAAGATACAGCTTCTTACCCCGATAGCCAGACTGACATCGCCTCTCAATATCTTCTTCCATTCCTTCAGTCTCTGGCTGGCAGTAAGCCCCGAATGAAGGATTGCAACTTCGCCTTGGAACCGCTTTGAAACCTGAGCTATCAGTTGGTGGGTCAGAGTTATCTCAGGAACCAGATAAATGACCTGACGGCCTTCCTTGATGACCTGCTCGGCACACCTGAAGTATACTTCGCTCTTTCCTGATCCAGTCACTCCGTAGAGATAATACATGGTATCTTTTCCAGCAAGAATAGTATCAATTGCCTCCTGCTGGTAGGAAGAAAGCTGTTCTATCGGCTCTTCTGCGGCTTCCAGATCATCTGTAACCGTATCCATCCGGGAATCCTGCCTGCCGCCTGGTATCTGCAAAGCCAGGCATTCACCTACATGGCACAGATAGAATTCGGCAAGCCATCTTGCCATCTTGACCTGGTCATCGGTAAATACTTCCTCCTTGTCTATGATTCTACGGATGTCTTTGATCTCATAGTCGGCCTCAAGTGTATCCATGACAGAGATTACGTACCCAACCATCCTACGACGGCCAAACGGTACTTCAACCCTGATTCCCGTCTGCATCGCAGATTCATACTTTTCAGGCACATGGTATGAAAAAGGATCATCAAGAGGAAGGTCCATCAGTACTTTTACGTACAAAACTACCTCCTTGAAGGAATAGGAAGTTTCAGATACCTTGCAACCCGCTGCATATCATGCCAGACAGGCAACTTCCACTGTGGATTCCGCAGTACCGCAGCAGGATGATAGGTAACAAGGAAAGGAATCTTCCGATAGAGATGGAAATGACCCCGCATTGCTTTCAAAGAAAGGTCTGTCCCGGCCAAAGCTGTCCCGGCTACACGGCCTAGGCAAAGAATAAGCTGCGGCTGTACCAGTTGGATCTGCCTATCCAAATATTTTCGACAGCTGTCCATTTCCTCTGGCACCGGTCGTCTTTTCCCTGGAAAGCACTTTACCACATTGCTAATGTACACATCCCTGCGTATTTCCAGTCCAATGGCGGCAAGCCAAGTTGTCAGGGCGTCTCCGGAAGGACCGACAAACGGCCGGCCAGTCATGTTTTCCGTCATCCCAGGACCTTCGCCTATCAGCATCAAACGACACGGGGCAGGTCCTTCTCCAAATACGACCTTGTTCCTGATATCACAGAGCCGGCAATCCCGACATCCTTCCACCATCGTCCGTAGTTGCTCAAGCGAAGCATGTGCAGTAGCATCTGACGGCTCAGCTGTTTCAACAACTTTCTCTGTCGGCATTTCGGGCAATGTAAAACGGGGCAGAGGCGAAACTTGTATCTCATCAGCAAGCAAATTGCCTGAGACTACCCGTTCTGCCTCTTCCAACAGACCGTAACAAGCACCATAAGCCTTTTCAAGTTCACTCTTCTCCATTTTCCTTACCCTTTTTCCATCGCTCATCTTCTTCAAACCAAGCATATTCCTCTGGATCATAGGAAATGCGATTGAGATACAATCCACAGGCCTCTGCCGTTCTTCCGCACTGGCACCTTTCCTTGGCATGTAAAACTGCAGCAAACTGCTCCGCAGACAGACCTTTTGCTGCAAACTCCAGCTGAGTTCCGACCAAGGATCGGACCATGTGATAAAGGAAAGCATTGCCACAGATGGTATATATCAGGACATCACTGCCGAAACGATCTTTTTCAATCCGCCAATCAGAGGCATAGATATCTCTCCATTTTGACGGACAAAGGTCTCCGCTGGCAGTAAAAGTCGTAAAATCATGCGTACCAAAAATCAACCCTGCATATGACTGCAAAAGTTCCAAAGGAGGAAAATGACGGACCATCTTGACGTACCCTGCATCAAAAGGAAACATCTGGTCTGCTTCTTTGACAAAGTATTTATACTCTCTTGCCATAGCAGTGAAACGGGCATGGAATCGCCCATCTGCCTCATGGCACTCCATTACCCTGATACCATGCGGCAACTTGCTGTTCAGGATAAAAGGAAACGCCTTTGCAGGAATCGACTGGTTATCAGTATCAAAGTGAGCCACCTGGCCCAACGCGTGTACACCGCTGTCCGTTCTCCCCGATCCCTCGACTATTACCCTGTTTCCCAAGGTCTGTTCCAATATTTCCTCCAAGGCACCTTCAACCGTAGGAGCATTGTCCTGCACCTGCCATCCACTGAAACAATTTCCGTCGTACGCAACAGTCAGGACAAATCGTCTGTAATGCTCCTTCAGTGGTTTTAGCGGAGGTCTTCGCCAATCAGAACGGGACATATCAACCCTCCACCAACACAACGGCAATTGCCGAAGGATCATCATGGCTGATGGAAAGCAAAATTGACAATCCAGGATAACGTTCTGCAGTTTTTCCATACAGATGCATGCAGGGCTTGCCATCTTCCAAATTTTCAACCAGGACTTCAGAAGTCACTATACCACCCAATCCGGTTCCCAAAGCCTTTGCCAAGGCTTCTTTTGCAGCAAACCGTCCTGCCAAGAACTCAAGGCGAGCCTCACCGTGCAACTGTGCAGCTTGGGCAACTTCTTCAGGATGGAATAGCCTGGAAACCGTATATTCGGTAAGTCTGCTCATCCGTGCAATATTTACAATATCGATGCCAATTCCCTTCATGATATAGGAACCTTACCAAACTTTATGCGACAGGTATGTGTCTTGGCAGTAGCAGTTACTTCTCCTCTCTTGAATGTATCAGAATCATAGGAAAGGACCACGTCCGCCTGGGCAATACCCGGTTTATCAACATACGAAAAATCAGCGCTGGCCTTGATTTGGGAAGGATCAATGAGATAAATCAGATGTTCATCACCATGGATCCAGATATCTACATTCTTAGGAACAAGGCTTTCAGCTTGATAACCTTGAGGCAAGACAACCGTCAGGGGAATGGTCACCTCCCTGTCTTTCTGCCTTGCATAACCAATGAAAGAAACGAGGCAAATAGCAAGCAGCAGACAAGTCATCTTGACTTTCCAATTATAGGAAACGAACTGGACAAGTTTATTTTGTGACATTTTCTTCATCCTCCAGTTCATTCAGACTGCTCAGGTCATTGGAGAAAAGCTGAGGAATCAATTCCTCAATTTCCGTGGCACTGAGGTCATAGTAAAGATTTGCATCATAGGCAAGGGACAGTGCTCCGGTTTCCTCGGAAACCACCAATACAATGGCATCACTTTCTTCCGTCTGTCCCAACGCAGCACGGTGACGGGTACCGAAGTTTTTCCTGATATCCGCCTGCCCGCTAAGTGGCAGGTAACATCCAGCCGCTATGATCTTGTCATTCTGGATAATCATCGCTCCATCATGCAATGGAGTATCATGGTCAAAAACTGTCAGGATCAGGGAAGTAGAAAGATCTGCATTGAGCATAGTCCCTGAGTTAATTACTTGGGCAATTGCATCTTTACGCGGAAAGACAATCAAAGCTCCTCGTCTTTTGCTACTGAGGACGGTACAGGCATTGACGACGCTTTCAATCTGTTCAGTGGTCGAAGCCAGGGTTGCGATACGAAGCCGTGACTTACCGAACCATTCGGTCGAAAAGGACCTGCGCAACTCCGGTTGGAATACTACACACAGGAACACGACGAATGGCACCTTTAGAAAATCCATCAGTGAGATGATTTCCGGGAAATCCAAGATGTAGAAGATGATGTAGATGACAAATACAAAGAAAATCATCCGAATCATCCGCTGCATGCGGGTTTTATCCAGGGCTAAGTAAAACTGATAAAAAGCCCATGCCAGGAAAAGCACTTCTGCGGTCAATTTAAGGAAATCAATGGTAAAAATATTCAATGCCTATATGACTCCTTTTCCCAATCAGCTTCACTATCAGTGTAATTCTAATTTCAGGAATTGCCAACCCAGTTTAAAGTCCGCGAAACAGATTTTCGCCACATTGCAATACGTTCTTTCCGTATTGAATCAGACAGATTGGGCTCCCAACGTTTCGCTTCCTGCCAATGGGACTTGAGCTCATCAAGATTCTTCCAAATCCCTACAGACAGACCAGCAGCATAAGCAGCACCCAAAGCCGTTGTTTCGACTATCTTTGGCCTGATGACCGATACTCCGAGAATATTTGACTGGAATTCCATCAAAGGACGGCTGTTCGTAAGCCCGCCATCGACTTTCAGTTCCTTCATGGGAATACCGGAATCCTTTTCCATGGCCTCAAAAAGATCATAGGCCTGGTAAGCTGTAGCATTGAGAATGGCCCGGCATAGATGAGCCCGGGTAGCAAAACCAGTGAGCCCGACAATGACACCCCTGGCATCACTTCTCCAGTACGGAGCAAAAAGGCCACTGAAGGCTGGAACGATATAGACTCCTCCACAGTCATCAGGAACTGAAGCAGCCAATTCGTCCAGCTCCTTGGGACTCGAAACTATTTCAAGGTTGTCCCTGGCCCATTGGACCAGTGATCCTGCTACTGCAATGGAGCCCTCCAGCGCATAGACAGGCTTCTGATCCCCTATCTGATAGGCGACCGTAGTAAGCAAGCCGTTCTTGGATATATATGGAGTATTGCCGGTATTCACCAAAAGGAAGCAACCAGTACCATAGGTACTCTTACCTTGCCCCTCATCATAGCAGGCCTGGCCGAACAAAGCTGCCTGCTGGTCTCCAAGCGTCCCACAGACAGGAATCGAAGCCTTGAAAGGGCCATTAGGCAATGTATTCCCATAGATCTTGCCGGAAGAAGGTACGATGGTAGGCAAACTTACCCGAGGAATATTGAACAGCTTGAGCAATTCATCATCCCATTCCAATTTATTGATATCCATCAGAAGGTAACGGGAGGCATTGGTCACGTCGGTGACGATAGCCTCACCACCTGTAAGATTCCATGTCAGCCATGTATCAATTGTCCCAAAGATTGCCAATCCTCTCTCGGCAGCAGCACGAAGTCCTTTTACATTGTCTAACAGCCAGGCAATCTTGCTGGCCGCAAAATAGGGACTGAGACGAAGCCCTGATTCCTTTGCAAGCCAAGCTGGGTCTACATGGCCCTCCAGACTATTGATAAGATCCGTACCTCTGGTATCCTGCCAAACGATGGCATTGTACCAGACAGTTCCCGTAATAGGATTCCATGCAACCACTGTTTCTCTCTGGTTGGTAATCCCGATTCCGCTTATCTGGTCCCCGGAAATTCCTGCCTTCTGCAACGTGGCCCTGATACATTGGCTTGTATTCTCCCAGATTTCCCATGGATCATGTTCAACCCAGCCAGGTTTTGGATAAATCTGCTTATGTTCTATCTGGTGAGAAGCAACGATATTGCCATCTTCATCAAAAAGTATGAAACGTGAGGATGTAGTACCCTGATCAATTGAACCTATATAAGACATACTGAATTCCTTCTTTTTTGCTTTGGTGGTTATTATACGACAAGTCACAGACAAATGCAAAAAGAAAATTAAACAGTTAATGACTACTGATGGTTTTGAAGCTATCTTTGTTGGTGCAGGTGCTGGACTTCCTAAGTTCTTAGGTATTCCAGGAGAAAACTACGTTGGTGTTTTCTCTGCAAATGAATATCTCACTCGTAGTAACTTAATGAAAGCCTATGAAACCCATAAGGCTTTGACTCCTGAATGGAGAAGTGAAAGAGTTGCTATCTTTGGTGGTGGTAATGTTGCCATGGATTCAGCTCGTACTGCTTTGCGTCTTGGTGCAAAAGAAGTTACTATCGTTTACAGACGATCAGAATCAGAACTTCCAGCACGAAAAGAAGAAGTTGCTCATGCGAAGGAAGAGGGTGTTAAGTTTATGCTTCTCCATCAACCAAAAGCTATTGTTGCCGATGAAAAGGGTAAAGTAACAGGCGTTAATGTGATTACCTGTGAATTAGGCGAACCTGATGCTTCTGGAAGAAGAAGACCTGTAGAGATGGAAGGTACTGAAAAGGTTGTTCCTTTTGATACCGTTGTTGTTGCTATTGGTAACACCAGTAACCCACTCATTAAGCTTACAACAAAGGGTATTGATACCAATAAACGTGGTAACTTTATTGTCAATGAAGAAACTTGTGAGACATCAATTCCTGGTGTATATGCAGGTGGTGATATTGTTCTTGGTGCTGCGACCGTTATTCTTGCTATGGGGCAAGGTCGTAAGGCTGCAAAGTCAATGAACGAATATTTGTCAAAATAGTATCGCTGTGACATTTTTGTCCATTGATATACCATATATGACACCTCGTGCTTTTTTATAGTGCGGGGTGTTTCTTTCTACTTGTCATTCGCTTTTTCTTTTAGGCTCTGTTTTCCGAGTGTATTGTAGGGCTAGCCAACAGTGGGAAAAGGCAAGGGAGGCTTGTGAAATATCCCCCAATAGGTTGAACATGTTCCGATTGTCCGCATCTTGTCCAGCAATACGGTTTTCAGGTCCAGACGATTCAATCCGGGGTTCTCGACCTCGAAGCCATTCCAGGCAAGATAGTTGTCAAGATATTTCGTGGAAACACCCCTGAATCCAGCCAGCAACCCCCGAAGACGGCTATGCAGGCTGTTGACCTTCTGCAAGTTGTATCGCCCTCGTACCGGGCATCCCTGTATGCCCGCCTTCAGCTGTACCACCGGCAGGCCATCCGAGGCGCAGAATTCCCGGCTTGCCCGGCTCTTGTCGGTCACCATCACCACGTCATCGCCCAGGTGCGAGGCCAGGACAAAGGAAAGGTAGCGGGGTTGCACCATCCCCCTGCCGGCAGCCTTCGCCAGGGTCTTCCCCTGCTCGTCGATGGCGCACGGCACGCAGACCTTCTGGTTGCTCAAGCCCCTCGTATGGGTCGCTTTCCCTCTCTCATGACGATGGCCCGTCACCCTATGGGTCTTGTATGCCGGGCTCCGATGCCGCTTTCCCCTAATTCCCAAGTTGTTTTCCGCATCGCAGTTGCCTTTGTAGTTGTCCTGGATGTACGTCTCGTCTTCCTGTACCCGGCCGCTGAGCAAGTTCCCCGTGGATCCCGTCGCCAGTGCATCGAGGATCTTGTGCCGCCAGAAGAACGAGGTGCTCAGCGCTATGCCGCACTTGCGTGCGGCCTCCCGCAAGGGAAGCCTCAGGGCGAATGCCTCCAGATAGGCCTCCCAGGTTTCCTTGCCGTGCTTGCTCTTGTATCGCACAGAACCGGTGGTCGCCCCGAACGTACGCCCGCAATCCCCGCAGAGATACCGCTGCCTGCCCCTGACGAAGCCGTTGCGACGGACATGGACACCGGAGCAGTGGGGACAACGCGGCATGTCCTCGTGACTGTCCCGATGCTTGTCGGGAGCATCCGTTGCCAGTTCGGCCAATGCAATGACCCTCTGGCGGTCCTGTTCCGACAGATTCCCGAGCATTTCCGCCAATGTTTCAAGGCTGATGGTTTCTTTGTTTTTACCTAACATATGTTGAGTATATTACAAAAAGACGGTCGCTTCAAGCGCTTAGCAATACACTTGGAAAACAGAGCCTTCTTTTATTAAGGTATTCATAATATAAAAAGAGGTGTTATGATGGAAATGTCCGCATTTGGTACGAAATTAACCAGTCAATCAGGAATATTACAATTGATGGATGATCTTGGTAAAAAGGGAGCTGAGGGGCTCACCATGTATGGTCTTGGTGGAGGAAACCCTGCTCGTATTCCAGAAGTGGAAGCGATGTACCGAAAAGAAATGGAAACACTCCTCCATGATGGTGATTCTTTTGAAAAGGCTATTGCTCATTATGATGCACCTCAAGGTCGCATGAATTTTGTGCATTCGATTGCTACTTCGTTATCCAAAGAATATGGGTGGAATCTCGGCGAAGAAAATGTGGCTATTACCAATGGTAGTCAAAGTGCCATGTTTTATTTGTTCAATCTTTTATCTGGCACCTTTACGACAGAGGAAGGAAAAGCCTACAAAAGAACCATTCTTTTTCCTCTGATGCCAGAGTACGTTGGGTATGCCGATCAAGGCATAGAGAGCGATACGTTTGTCAGTGTACCTTCTCTGTGTACCTATTTTGATAATCACACCTTCAAATATCAAATTGATTTTGAGAAGGTTGCACAATATCTCGATAATCATAGTCAGGTTGGTGTAGATGGAATGGTTGGTGCTCTGTGTATTAGTCGACCGACAAACCCTAGTGGTAATGTATTAACCGATGAAGAAGTGATGACGTTATCTTCTCTAGCTCAAGCACACCATATACCGCTTATTATTGATAGTGCATATGGTCTTCCTTTTCCTCGTATTGTTTTTACTGAAAATGCAACTCCTTTTTGGAATGAAAATATTATTTTATCCATGAGTTTGAGCAAAATAGGGCTTCCTGCAATACGAACTGGCATTGTTGTTGCACAACCAGAAATGGTGCAGGCTCTCTCAAATATTAACGCTATTGCAGCCTTAGCTTCAGGTTCAATGGGGCAGGTCCTTGCTGGTCCTTTATTTGATGATGGCACGCTTATTCGTTTTGCTCATAGGTATGTGCAACCATTTTATAAGAAGAAATCAGCACAAGCTCAGCAGTATATACAACAAGCGTTTGAGGGGAAACCGTATTGGTATCACGTGAGTGAAGGGGCTATTTTTCTTTGGCTTTATTTGCCAAACCTTACTATTCCAACAATCCAATTTTATCAAAAATTGAAAGAGAAAGGCGTTATTACCGTGCCCGGAGAATATTCCTTTTTTGGTCATGAAGATCAAAAAAAGGGGTTGCATTATCCTCATCCTCATTATGATAAGTGTTTGAGACTTAACTATAGCGGCGACGATGAATGTGTGAGAAAGGGTATAGAGATTATCAGTACTACCTATGATGCATATCGCAGGTAAGTCTTCCGAGGAGAAAGAATCAGTATTTGTGTTCCTTTCTCCTCTGATTTTTTTGTTTAGAAGCTGAGTTTTATCTTTGTATACAGCATGCTATTATCATCAAATTGTCCATAAGTTCCGGAGTCTCCCAAAAAGATGTTGCAACCTGCCATGACTGTTATATCATCAGAAAGACTATAGGTAACTTTTGGACGAATCAATGCATTTATTTCATCAAATTCGATATATGTGAAGATTTCAAAGAGTATCGTATTGTCATAGAACTCTTTATTTGCCATCAGTGTTATGGTATTTTGCCATTGATCTACTGAAGTGTTATCTTCATAATCAAGGTACACTTTTTCAATGAATTGCGCACTGAGATTCCAGCTATTGACGGTAGTGTCAATTCCCACCATATAATGGAGATAATCCATTTCAAGGGTCGCATTGACATATTTTCCTGTGTTCCATGCTCCTTCTCCACGGATGATATAATGATGTACTGTGGTGCTAAAACTGCCTCCAATAATGCCCATTCGGTGATGGGTAAAGTCACCATCTGTTGTTATAGTTGGTTCATCATCCCACATAGAGCCACTCATAATGTCAAAATCGATGGTTGAAGAGTACAGCGAATATTTTCCAAAGATTTCACTATTTTCAAGGGATGCATCAATGTCCTCCGTACTGTCGCCAAAATCTATTCCGTTCACATTCCAAATTGAATCTGCTTCAGGCATGGTATTGGGCGTAAAGAGAGGAATCCATACCAGTTCGTACGTTGCATCATTTCTATAGTAATCGACTTTGACGGCGGTAACTCCTAATCTGATTTCATCGAAATCAGGAAGAAGAAATTCGCTGAGATTTTTAGGTGATACGACGTCGGTGATAAAGACTCCATCAGCTTTCCCATAGATGATTTGCTGTTTACCAATTCGTACATCGACATCTTGAGAATACATATCAATATAGGCTTCTGTGAGCCCTACACTCAGGTCTGTATCAAAATCATAGGTGAGTGAAGGAGAGAGATGGACTGCTGAGTTATCACCATAATAGTCTAACGTGAGGTCAAAGGTATTTTGCAGTATGGAATAGTCAAAATCTTGGGTAGGTAAGACTCCCATATAATTTTGGAGACTTCCATGGATAGAAAGATCTGAAGCATATAACTGAGAAGCTATAAGCATAAGAGAGGTACATAAAAGGGTTTTTCTTTTCATTATCGTATTCCTTTTGTCATGGTTCTCACCGAAAAATCTGAGTCTTTGATGCCTGAATTGAGGACAAAGTTATTTAGTTCCATCAGTGTTATATGGTCTTTTTGGACATTTTCCATTTTTAAGCTGGTTATCATCCAATACCCTTCGATATTTTCATAATCGGTCACCGTCAGGGTTTTGAGCAGAGCTCCATCTTGATCATAAAAGTCCTTTTTTAATCCCATCCAGTATGCATCTGAAACCCACGTGATTGTTTTTCCATACATATCATCTTTTTCGATGGGGATACTTTCTACTTTGATGCAATGGACACCGTTGATGGTCTCTTCTCCGATAATGGTGTGAGTATCTTCACTGGGGAGTCTTTCCCCCATATCGTCATAGGTGAAATCAGAGCCCATGAAGTAGTCACTACTCTTTCCACTGGCAATCCGTTTGACTTTTTTTAAAGCAGGAAGATAAATCCACTGGCTGTCCTCTTTTTCATTATCATTACTAAAGCTCATAAACGACGTGTTTCTTACATCGGCGGGTGCCGTAAAAAACATAATCTTTTTGGTTTCTTCTCCATCATCTTTGATGTATTGTTGAATTTCTCTCACTCTTTGGTCTCCTCGAGAGTTTTCGAGAGTCATGATGAGTTCTGCCTTTTGATCCTCCGGTGTTGGTCTTTCATAGACATTATCAATGACTTGTTGTGCACTGTAGTCTCTGTGAGCGAAAAGAATGGAAGAGGAGAGGAAAAGAAAGAGAGAAAATACGATGAAAGAGCGAATTGTTGTGTGTTTATTCATGTGAAATCTCCTTGTGAATAAATATGTGAGATTGAACCAAAATGTATGCCATAATGGTTAAGGTTCCGATAAAGCTGGTGAACATGTTGAGTGATACAAGAAAACCAAGTGTTCTATTTGGGGGAAAGGATGAGAACATGAGCACCATAAATCCTGCAATAACGACAAGTGCATTGAAAAGTATTGCCGTCCCAGAATGCTTGATTGCCATGATCATTGCCTTTTGGGGGTCATTTGTTTCGCGGGCATATATTTTATACATCTCAAGATAATGAATGGCATAATCGACGCCCATCCCGATTGCAATACTGGAAAGAAGTGCGGTTGTGGTATCAAGGGGAATATTGAAGAGCCCCATAAGTCCAAAACTGATGCAGACGGTAATAAAGCTTGGAATGACGCCAATCAATCCTATTATCACGTTTTTAAACATGAGCGAAATGAGAAGAATGACGATGGCAAGAGAAATAAAAATACTATAAATCTGTCCTTTCAGAATTAAATCGGTAAAGACAAGAGAGCGATATCCTGAACCGGCATATTTCATATGGATGCCCAGTTCTTCAAATTGAGGTTGGTATTTTTCGATAATATCAATGGCCGATTGTATAGCCAAAGAGCTATCATTCTTGAGTTGGAATGTCATGTTTGCCTTTTGATACGGATAATCAACAACCTTCAAAAGATTATCGGGGTCGCCAGACATTTCATATAAGAGTAGGTATTGCGCCACCAGTTCCTGTGAATCAGGAATGACATTATATGCCATGTTGTCAGCATGCATGACCATATTCATCCTTTTGAGATAATCGACAATGGAGAAGGAATTACCAACAACTGGAAGAGCATGCTCAACGTCATTTTGTAACTCATCCATCAGCATGAGCACGCGAGGATTTTTAAACGTATCTTCTTCATTTGCATCGAAGATAACATTCATTGTTGACGTCCCTCCGAAATGGTCATTGATAAAGGTATCTGCAATGGCGATGTTACTCGTTTGTTCAAACTGGGAGAGAAAACTTGAATCAATCCAAATTTTTGAAGTTCCCCAAAGTGAGACGATAACAAGGGTGACGGTCATCATCATGGTGAAGGTGGCATGGTTGAGTATCCAGAGGGTAAATTTTTCGCTGAAAGAGGAGTTGTGCAACAATGTCTTATTTTTTTTGGGTCTTTTCCATCGCGGAAGTCCAAAGAGGGTGATTCCGGCAGGAATGAGACTGAGTGATAAACACATGGCTACTAAAACACCAAAGGCTGCAAATAATCCAAAATATTTCACTGGATATACTTCTGATGTAAGAAGTGATAAGAAACCGATAGCCGTTGTTACCGAGGTCATGATGACCGGTTTCCACATGAGCTGAAGCATATCTAAAATACAGGTTTTGTCATTTGCTTCTGGGTGGTTTTCTTTAAAATGTCTGAGATGGCTGAAAAGATGAATACCATCTGCGACACCGATGGCAATGAGCATAACGGGAAGCATTGTTGATACCGCGTAAATGGGAATATTGAGTGCAGACATGAGCCCAAATGACCACAGAACACTGCATAAAACAACAAATAATGTGAGAATCATTGCCATGAAACTTTGCATCACTAAAAGGAGTACCAGTACAATAGTGATAATCACCAGAGGGACCATTTTTGCCATATCTGAAGAGGCAAGAGAGGCAAGGGATCCTTCAACAATGGGTCTGCCTGCGACATAGATTTTTTCTGGTCCTTCATAGGATTGTGCGAGATCTAATATGCGCTGGTAGAACGCTTGAGAAAATGAGTCATCATGGATTGTTGCAATAATGAGGGTTACTTTTTCATCTGCAGATACAATTCGATGAAAGACCATCTCATTCTTTTCAACGGCTTCTTGTACGGCTTTAAGCTGTTTCTCTGTTGATGGTACGTGGGTGAAAAAAGGTTCAACTTCAAGCCCGTAGTCAGAACCCGTAATATTATCTGCGGTCGAGAGGGAGGTGATATCAGTGGCATCAATTTCCTTCATCTCCTGCAGTTTTTGGGTGATTTCTTTGACCTTTTCTAACGTTTCAGTCTGGTAGATGCCTTGAGGATTTTCCACCGCAATAATAATACCATCATGGATGGAGAACCATTCTTCTGCTTGATTGCTGTAGATAAAGGCTGGGTTATTCTGCGGCATATACTTGTCTAAATTGGTTTCAATATGGGTATTGGTTTTGAGAGGATAGATAAATCCTAGAGAAATGAGAAGTATTGCTATGAGAACGATAGCGGGATGACTCCTTAAAGTTTTAAGTAACCGATACATACCTGCTCCTTTGTTGGTTAGTTATTAATAACTAACCTTGTATATAAAAAAATATTAGCCAAGTAAAAGGGTGCGTAAAGCATTCCATGTTTCTTTGAGTGCTTCTTCAAGATCAAATTGAAATCCTGCAAGTTTCCATCTGACGATGGTAAATCTGAGTGAACCTATAATCATATAGGTTAATTGTTCTGCTGAAATATCATGTCTTACTTCACCGTTCTGTTGAATTTTTTCAATGACAATGCGGGTAAGATTATTCATTTGAGTCATGATTTGTAAGACACGGTTTGAAAATGTTTTATTGTTCTGGAAAATTTCTTCTGAAAAAACAATGGATGAAATTTCTGGATTTTCGATAAATAATTGGGCTTTGCTGATAAACATTTGTTCTAACAAAGCAAGGGATGGGGCCTCTTTTTCACTCTCTGCTTGGAATCGCTTGTTTGCATCTTCAACGATGTTCAGCATGGAGAGAATAATATCGGTTTTACTTGAAAAGTGTCTATAAATGGCAGGTTCTGTTACCTGCAGTTTTGCAGCTAAAGTTTTCATAGTGAAATATTGAATACCACCTTCTGAAATAAGTTCAATTGATGCTTTGACTATTTCACTTTGTCTTTTTGTAAGACCTTTCAATTTTTTTCTCCTGCATGTTAGTAAATACTAACCTACTGTATGTTTTGAGATATGTCAAGTTAATTAAGAATACAAACTAAATTTATCAAGATTTTATTTTAATTTCGTAGACCACTATTACTATTGCTTCTATGTATAATCCCACTTGTCAGCACTTTCGATATAAAGGGTTTTATTCCCTTTCGCAAGGATATACCAATCCCCACCGCCTACGGATTGTATCCATCAGTTTCATCATGAAAAGCGTATCCTGATGCGGCATCTCAGGGCATTCGACTTTGCCCTCGGCTATAGCCTTTGCACAGGCCCTCACTTCGTATTCATATCCGGAAATCTGTTTAGGACAATGTCTCTCTTCGGCAAGCTTGCCTGTATCATCAAAGATTCTCAGCACCTCAGGGTTGTTGATATTCTGGACTTCCAGATATCCCTTGGTACCATAGATCATCCCCCTTCTGTCAGACAATCCGAACATACTGGCAGTCAGATTTGCCAGCTTGCCGCCGTGGTAGACAAGTGTCATCTGGTCAATGGCATCTACACCAGTTGAAAAAGGTACCATGCAAGTCTGGATCCTTGCTATGTCCTTGCCCAGGACCATCACTGCAAAATTCAGCGGATAAATCCCGATATCCAAGAGAGACCCACCTGCCAAAGCAGGATTAAAGACACGTTCCTTCCAGTCAATCTTATAGCTCAGGTCAGCAGACAGATGCTTTACTTCTCCTATGGTACCATCCGCTATGAGTGATTCAATCATCTTCCTTGAAGGCATAAAACGAGTCCACATAGCTTCACAAAGAAGCAGGTGACGTTCCTTTGCCAACTGCACCAACTCTTCTGCCTGCAGCAGATTGACGGTAAATGCCTTTTCAACCAGGACATTCCGTCCTTCAAGCAAAGCTTGTTTTGCAATGGTAAAATGCTCAGTATGGACCGTTGCCACGTATACCAGATCAACTTCATTGTCTTCCAGCAATTGTCCATATGATCCATAGACCTTTTCGGCCGGATGTTTTTTACTGAAAGCAACTGCCTTTTCACGGCTTCTCGAAGCAACTGCAAATAGTCGCGCATCTTCCATCTGCTCAAGGGTACAGGCCATTTTATCAGCTATATGTCCCAAACCGACGATACCTACTTTCAACATCACCATTTCCTCCGACAGGGAAAAGGATAGCATGGATAATCCAGTTGCAACAGCCCTACGGTAATTCTCCAGTATCCATCTGCAAAAAAAAATCTTTTGCTACAGAAGTTATTGACTTATGCCACAAACCATACGTATACTTCTATTAGTGTATATCAAGGAGTATATAATAAGATGATTATTGCTACTACGTATGAAAATGGCCAGATCGGCCAACATTTCGGTCATACCGAAGAATTCAAGTTCTACACAGTCGAAGATAAGAAAATTGTGTCATCAAAGGTCATTCCGACAGGAGAGTTCAGCCATGGGACTCTTCCGACATTCATCAAGCAGAACGGTGCAACCCTTCTGATCTGCGGAGGACTTGGCGGTGGAGCAAGGACTGCACTTGCCGAAGCCGGCATTGATCTGATACCTGGCGCAGCAGGAGATGCCGATCAGGTAGTCAAGAGTTATCTTGCAGGCAATCTTGAGTACGATCCAGATATCCAATGTGCTGGACATGAACACAATGGAAGCGACCATGAATGTGGCCAGGATCATCAAGGTTGTGGCGGCAGTCATTGATAATCAGTAGGGAACCCTATATATGGCCTTCCCTATCACAGGGGAAGGCCATATCATAAGTTCAGGAGGAAAAGATGCCAAGACCAAGGAAAAACCGTAGGATCTGCGGTGGTATGCCCCGGTTCAGCGACTTTGTACCGAGAGGATCCCATGAGGGCAACATGCCCATACATATGAGCATCGACGAATATGAAGCCCTCCGTTTGATCGATTATGAAGGCCTCATGCAGTCAGAAGCAGCTGACCGCATGAATGTAGCGCGCACGACTGCACAAGCCATTTACAACAACGCCAGAGCAAAAGTAGCTACTTGTCTGGTAGAAGGCCGTGAGTTGCTCATCGAAGGTGGAGACATAGAAGTCTGTCCAAGGGAAAACACCTGTCCGCATCCAGGCAGGAGATGCAGATACGGAAGAATGCGACGACAATCGGATCAGAAAGATTCTCCAACCGAGTAGTCTACAATTTTAAGACTTTGGCAAGAAAAAACCCTGTCATATGAGATATGTCTGAAATAATTTCCTAAGATATCAAAAACACTCCAACCAGTTTTTCCACCAATTCTTCTTGCGTCAGCTCCATGCTTTTGTACTTGCCTGAACAAATGCATACAATCAACATTATTTCATTTATAAGAGTATAATTGACTAATATAGATCTATTATTCTACAAGCGACAAAAGCTATCGTGACTCATAGCGAAAGTACCCCGATTCTCTCCAGGATTGCACTGACAAGGATAAGTACGATGCAAACCGGAGCAATAAAGGAAATACTGGCTGAAAACAGCTTTTCACCCTTGAAAGGAGAAGAAATCTTGACTTCGTCAGCAATCGTCTTCGTCTTGATTACCCGTGCAATGAAATAGCATGTCCCGAGTGCAGCAATCGGCATCATTACAGAATTGGTAATGAAATCGAAGAAATCAAACAACGAAAGATGGAATATCTTCAGGAAAGAAAGCGGACCGAATCCCAACGATGTAATGATGCCAAGAACAAGCGTATAGGCAGTTGCAATCAGGCAACTTTTCCGTCGGGAAAAACCAAATCTATCAGTCATAATGGAAACAATGGCTTCCAGCAAAGCTATCGAACTGGTCAATGCAGCAAACAGCACCAGCAGGAAAAACAAGGTTCCCATAAACAAGCCGAATCCACCCAGATTAACAAAAACCTTAGGCAACGTAACGAACATCAAGGAAGCTCCTGCTTGCATTGCAGAAGGGTCACCTCCAGAAAAGACAAAGACAGCAGGGATGATCATCAGCCCAGAAAGAAGCGCGACGCCAGTATCAAACACTTCTACCTGGATGACTGCGTCGTCCAAGGCAACCTCTCTTTTCATATATGAACCATAGGTAATGAGAATACCCATGGAAATCGAAAGAGAGTAAAACATCTGACCCATAGCGGCAAGTACCGTCTTCGCCTTGAAGTTTGAAAAATCAGGAAAGAGAAAGTACTTCACTCCTTCGCTTGCCCCTGGCAACGTAATGCTGTATATGGCCAGTATCAACGAAAGGATGATGAGAGCTGGCATCAGAATCTTGCTCATTTTCTCGATACCGCGGTCAACTCCCAAAAGCACGATAATACAGGTTGCGATAACAAACAGGACAAAGCAGGTGATCGGACGTATATCCTGTCCGACGAAAGCTGCAAAATAACCATTTTGCGCCATTGCCTGTGCACTTCCGCCACAGAATCCAACAAAGTAGTTGATTACCCATCCACCAACGACAGAATAGTACGGAAGAATCAAGATCGGTACCAACGAAGGAAGGATACCCATCCACCGATAGCGAGCAGAAAGGTCCCCGAAAGCATCTATGGAACTTTTTCCTGTTTTTCTGCCGATTGCTGTCTCAGCAACCAGCAAGGCAAATCCGAATACAACAGTCAGGACCAAGTAGACAAGAAGAAATATGCCACCTCCATACTTTGCTGCCAGATAAGGAAACCTCCAGATATTCCCAAGTCCTACCGCACTGCCTGCCGTAGCCAAAACATATCCGAGTTTTCCTGAAAAACTATTTTCCTGCATACCCACCCCTTGATTTTCAAAATAACTTGACAAGGGTATGCAGGAAGAAGAAAAAAATCAACTATGTTTACTGTTTTACTAAAACAAATTTGATATCATGCAGGAAACAGAAACCAATAAAATAGTAACAAATCCCTTAGTAGAAATTATGTCATATCCTATTGCTTCATTGCTATCTCCTAATCATTTATTTATCAAATATGAATATAGAATAATGCATCATATGCCGAGGCAGAGACAGATCCCACCCCGGCATCGGAAAATTCAAAGGTTTTCTACTGATGTAGGATCTGGGAAAGAAAATGTTTGGTCCTCTCTTCCTGCGGATGTGCAAAGAATTGTGCTGGTGGAGCAGTTTCGACAATCTTTCCCTTGTCAAAGAAAATGATATTGTCACTTACAGCCTGTGCAAACCTGATTTCATGGGTAACACAGATGATCGTCATGTTGGACTGTGCCAATTCAGTCATGACATCAAGTACTTCCTTGATCATCTCAGGATCGAGTGCTGAAGTAGGCTCATCGAACAACATGATCTCAGGATCCATAGCCAAGGACCTGGCAATGGCTACCCTTTGCTGTTCACCACCTGACAGTTGGAGCGGATATTTGTCCACATGTGCAGCCATGCCGACCCTTCCAAGCAATTCATATGCTTTTTCCTTGGCTTCTTTCTTGCTTCGCTTCAAATTCCAGACCTGAGCAAGGGTAATGTTATCCATTACAGTCAGATGAGGAAACAAATTAAAAGACTGGAAGACAAAGCCACATTTTTTTCGGATTTCGTTGAGTTCTTTCAGATTGTTGCCCATTACATGTCCTTCGACGGTAATGACTCCTTCCTGATGTTCCTCCAACCCGTTGATCGTCCTTATGAACGTACTCTTGCCACTCCCAGAGGGACCGATGATAACGGTAACTTCGCCCTTATAGAATGTATAATCAATTCCTTTAAGAACTTCAAATTCAGGAGTATACCACTTATGGACATTCTCAAAAGTGATGATCGGTTCTTTATTGCTCATCTGCCAACTCCTCCGTGCACATTGGTATTAAGTTTCTTTTCCAATTTATAGGATGCTCCGCTGATACTGTAGCAAAGTACAAAATATATCAGTGCCAGGAAGGAAAGCACCTGGGTACTGCAGGTCATATACTTCGGATTCGAGGAAATCGAAGTAGATATACCGATGAGATCAAGCAATCCGATAATCGATACCAAGGAAGTATCTTTCAATATGCCTGTAAATTCAGAAACAAGTACAGGTATCATCCGCTTGAGGACCTGAGGCAAAATAATCAAAACCATGGTATGGAATGAATTGAATCCCAGCGCTTCAGCCGCCTCATATTGAGTCTTCGGAATGCCTTGCAAGCCCCCCCTGAAATTCTCTGCCATATAGGCACTATGGAATAAAATAATACCGATAATTGCCCTTGCAAGGACCGAAGGACTCAAACTCGGCGGTAAAGCCAGTGGAATGATCAGGTAACCGATGAAGAGAATGGTAATCAGAGGAACACCACGTACGACTTCGATAAGGAACGTACTCACTCCCTTGATCAACGGGAGTTTAGACCGACGGCCAAGAGCAAGCAACAGACCTACAGGAAACGATACGACAATAGTAGTCAGTGAAACCAACATGGAAAGCAATAGTCCGCCCCAATAGTTGGACTTTACGTGATGACTGCCGAATCCTGAAACTAAAATAAAAGCAAGCGGAATGAACAGAAGCCAAGCTACAGCCAGTATCTTCAGCCGAAGAGAAGCTGGAACAAGTTTTGTACCATAGAACCCAGCGAGGCATAAGGCAAAACACACCAAGCAGAATATCCTATTTGTAACAGAAAAAGGTATAAGGCTCATACCCAAGAAAAAGATCATGATTAAAATCAGCGGCACAGGCAGTTTCTCATATCGGCAAGAAAAGGTCGCTGAAATAAAAAAGAAGAAATAACAGACAATGACCCACACCTGAGGCAACTGCGCGGCAGGATAACTGCCGACAAGAATCAGCTTGAGATTTGCAGGAATGACATGCCAATCCAAATGTGCCAACGGAACAATGCCATCAATGACCAGCTTATAGAGCAGATAGAAAGTAAAAATCGTCAGCAGAGAATTCAAAGGAGTGGAAAAAAGATTTTTCTTTATCCAGTAGATCATCGGATGCTGAATTTCCATAGGAGTCTTGAATACATTCTTGTTCATATCACCGCTCCTTCAATTGTACGCGGGAATTGTACCAGTTCATAAACAGACTGGTCAGGATACTCAGGGTCAGGTAAATAACCATTACAATAAGAATCATTTCCAACGACCTGCCGGTCTGGTTGATAATTGTGCCTGCAATGGAAAAAAGGTCAGGGAAGCCGATCGCAACTCCAAGAGAAGTATTTTTTGCCACCCCTAGGAATATGCTTGTAAGCGGCGGTATGACCACAATCTTTGCCTGTGGAATGACTACCAGCCGCAATGTCTTCATATGTGAAAAGCCCAAGGCTCTTGCAGCTTCCACTTGTCCTCTGGGAACACCTTGGATACCGGCACGGAACGCTTCTGCGATAAAAGCTGAAGTATACAGTACCAAACCTGAGAACAGTGAAAACCATTCAGCAGAAATCGAAAGTCCGCCGACTGTATTGAATTTCTCTATTTTAGGATAATCCAACTTAAGAGGTGATGTCGGGAACAGAAGTATGGTCAAGAGGCTGAGTCCGAAGAAAAGACAAATCGGCAGGAAAATGAACATTTGTTTCCTACCTGTCTTCTTTCCCTTGAGATACAGATAGATTCCCAATATGACCGCCACCACAGCAAATACATAAAGAAACAACTTATAGGTGGGAAAAGTCTCCGTAGGTCGCGGCCAGGCTATTGCCATACCACGATTGGAAAAAATGAACGTTGCACTGCGCACGCCGTCAGCACTTATCCTATGCCCAGCAATAATAGCTTTGGAAATGCCAGGAAGCCTAAGGAAAAAGGCACGGTACCAAATCAACAGCAACATGAGCAGCGGGATATTTCTTATAATCTCAATATAGGCCAAAGCCAGCTTCTTCAACAGCCAATTTGAACTAAGCCTGCACAAAGCAATGATCAATCCAAGAATCGTCGCAAAGAAAATTGCAAGGAAAGAAATGGATATCGTATTCAGGAAGCCGACAAGGATAGCCCTTGCATTCGAAGAACTGTTGCCAAAATGAATCAACTGTTCTCCGATATCGAATCCGGCAGTAAGTGACAGAAAATGAAAAGATGGAAGCAGCCCACGTTTTGTCAGGCTGGCAATGACATTTGCATAACCGGCTGAAATAAAATAAACCAGTATCAGGAAGAACAACACCTGCAGTGCGCCATTATGGAAACGTTTGTCCTGAAACCAATTATGGGCTTTGTCTTGCAACAGGGGATTTTTCACGTTTTATTACCTTAGAAATTATTTCCCTGGTTTTTTTGCCAGGGAAAACGAAATTACCGGTCTGGCCAAAAAGGCCAGACTGCCCAGACAAACCGATTACCGGAACGGATAGGAATAGTTCAAACCACCTTCCGTCCATGGACGGTTGAGACCACGGGCTACGTTGAAAATCGTACCAGGCCCAAGATGCCTGTCAAAGATCTCCTTGTAGTTACCCATAGTCTTGATTACGTTGTAAGCCCAATCAGGACTCAGTCCAAGCTGTTTGCCACTGTTGCCACGGGTCCCAAGTACAGTCTGGACTTCAGGTGTCTTTGTGGTTGCCTTGATCTGATCAACATTGGCACTGGTAATATTGTGTTCGTCGCCAAAGAAGAGAGCAAACAGCGTCCACTGGCAGATATCCTTCCATTTGCTGTCACCTTCACGTACGGCAATGCCAAGCGGTTCCTTGCTGATCGTCGTATCCAATGTCACATAGTCCGAAGCATTGGGATAGGTTGCAGCGGTTGCAGCGATACTGCTCTTATCACCCGTCCATGCATCTGCCCTGCCAGAGAAGAAGGCATTCTTCAGTTCATCAAGACTCTCAAAGAGAAGCGGCTTATATGTGATACCCTTGGCTGCCATGTAATCTGACAGGTTGGATTCACTTGTTGAACCGGTAAGAACTGCAATCGTTGCTCCAGCCAAATCCTCAGGAGTCTTGATGCCGCTGTCCTTACGTACAAGGAAAGTCTGTCCATCATAGAAATAAGGTACGGTAAAGTCCAATCCCAATTCAGTATCCCTGGTCTCAGTGATCGTAGCCGTCCTCACCAACAGGTCTATTTCTCCATTCTGCAATGCTACGAATCTTTCCTTGCTGGTAAGAGGTCTGAATTCAATCTTGCTGGGATCGCCAAAGATTGCTGTTGCAATGGCACGGGCGATATCTGCCTCAAAGCCTTTGTAGGTTCCATCACTTTCAAGATAGGAGAAACCTGCATTGGCGCTGTTGACACCGGCAATCAAATAGCCTCTGTCAAGGACAGTCTTGAGCGTAGAACCCTCCGTAGTTGCAACGGCGGCAGCTGCAGTCAAAGCAGGTGCCGGTGTAGCCGCAGGTGCTACCGTTGCTGTAGTAGTAGCAGCAGTCTGGGTCTGAGTAGTAGCATTCGATGCAGTCTGTGCAGCAGAAGCATCTTCCTTGCTGCTGCCCTTGCAGGAGGCCAGCAGCACACTGCAGACAAGCAGCACAACAAATAACATTTTTTTCTTCATATGATCCTCCAAATCAACTGAATGACAAGCAAATTCTTTATGTGTATTCCAAACAAGGAATCAAATGCAAAGGACTGACGCTTTTCCCCTCAATCCGAGCAAGCAAGGTATCCACAGTTACCTTGGCAATTGTCTTGGTATCCTGTTGGACCAAAAGATTGTTTTGTGGAAGCCTTGTTACCGTATCGTCAAAATAGTAGTAATCAAAGACACAGGAGTCGACCGAATAGAAACGCACATCATCATCCAAACTGCCATATTCGCACAATGCCTTGTAAATCAACGGGAAATAGTAACCTGAATGGAGAAAATAGCCTTTCGCTTTCGGAAGATATCTGAGTGAAGTCTTCAGGCTGTCAAAGTTCCTATCAACATAATTGAAACCATACATCCTCGCCTTCAGTCCAAGATGTCCCATTGTATCAGTATATCCGTTGAACCTGGTCGTCGATGTCTGGTTATCCAACCTGTCAGTCCGTCTGAGGAATATCAGATCATCTATTCCATCGGCAACAGCTTTTTTGACAAGATTGCAGGCAACACCATAATGATCACTACGAATCTGAGGAGCTGAGCTATACATATTCGCTCTGTCAACAAACACATAAGGAAACCCTGCATCATCCATCTTTTTATATAAGGCTGCATGGGTCTTTTCAGAAAGGGCTGCAATGGCCAATCCATCGAAAAGATGACTGTCATACATCTTCAGGGCACTTAGTTCTTTGTCAGGATCTTCAAAATTGTTTATCACGACCGTCGTATATCCCTTGGTCGCAGCATAGTGTTCTACATAGTAAACAAGTTGGGAAAAGAAACCTACCGGAGTAAAAGGAACAATCAAGGCAAACACATGGGTATGCCCTTGGCGCATTGCACTTGCCAACCTGTTCGGCTGGTAATCCAAATCATGGGCAACTTTCATAATTCTCTGCCTGGTCTGGTCACTGACCCGTACTTTTTTCCCGTTCAGTACCTGCGAGACCAATGAAACAGAAACATGAGCTTGTTCTGCAATAGTTGCTATAGTAACTTTCACCACTTCATCCTATGCTAAAACGATTTATCACAGCCATATCTAACCATACTTTTCTGCTGCTGTCAATTTTTTTTTCATTTTGGAGGTTTTTGCAAAACTCACGAATGCCTGAATAAATATTCACGGATGATGCATATCCATGCAGAAGCCATGCCTGACAGCTGCAGGGGATGGAAACCGGCCGCATCACGTAGCCTTCATGGCCTGCCGCAGGCCTGCGCGCACACGCAGGACGGACGCCCTCCCGGGTGCCTGCACTCTGCCATCATTTCCATTCCTTCCTGCTATGCGCTCTTCTTCCTTGCCGCCTGCTGCCGTGCTTCCAGCACCTTGCCCATCCGCTTGACGGTCAGCAGCAGCACCGCAAGCCGCAGGTCGAAACGTGCCCTCGGCCCCCGGCCGTACAGCGCCTTCGGCAGGAAACACTCCTTCAGCTCGCTGTTGGTACGCTCCACCGTGGTCCGTGCCCGGTACCTGGCGCGTCCCGCAGGGTCCATCTCCTCCTTGGCCCCGTTGCGGTCGGCCTTGAAGTCGATGAGCGGCACCCTGCCCATGGCAAGCACCCTGTCCCTGATCGCCCCGCTGCTGTAGCCACCGTCCATGAGGGCATACAGCCAGGTGCACCGCCCTGCGGCGATGCGCAGCAGGGGGATCGCCGGCTGCGTGTCATGCACGCACGCCCCCGTCACCGCACTGGCCACCGGGATGCCGCTGTCGTCCACTGCCAGGTGTACCTTGTAGCCCACGCGCCACTGCATGTGCCCCCTGCTGTTCCGCTTCCCCGTGACCGTGCACCGCTGTTCCAGCGTGGCCAGGTAGGCATGGGGGTCCCCGCTGTCGCGCAGCTGCACCAGGCGTGCCTCCTGCCCCTTCCTTTCCTGCACCGCCTTCTCCTCTGCGCTGCCGGCCTTCGGGCGGCCCCTCCGGCCCTTCTGCCGCTTCGCCCTCACCGCAGGCTTCTCCCGTGCATCCACGGGCGTGCTGTCAAGGCTCAGGTGGCACACCGTCCTGCCTGCATAGAACTGCCTGCACAGCCGGTCATGGATCCCCCGGAAGTCCATCTCCTCCAGCAGCCGTGACGTCCGCCTGCTCACCGACGACGGGCTGGGTACCCGCCCCAGCTGTGTCACCGTCCTCAGGTTCGGGCTCGACTGCAGCAGGGCAACCGCAGCCGTGACGGTGTCCAGGCGGAAGAAGAGCAGCACCGCACGCACCGCCAGTATGTCCATCAGGCTGTAGCCCCTGCGCCCGGTACGCCCTCCCGCAGGCCGTGAAAGCCGCGTGGGGACCAGGGCAACCAGTGCCTGCCAGTAGCGCAGGAACTCCACCTCCTTCGGGGTGGGCTCAAGGAAGAAGCAGCCGCACAGGTCCTGCCGGTCGAAGAGGAGGGGTTGCAGTGAAAGGCGGTTCGGTGTACTATCCATGGTAAAGGCTCCTTTTATTCTTTTTTACAATCAAAGTATATCAAAAGCGAGCCTTTTTTCATACCCTAAAAAGAATTGTTTTTCAAGAAAAAGATGACGGTACACCTGTCCTTTGCCGTACGGGGCGGGGCTGTCCTCCCGGCACCATGGCATGCCGGTGCAGCCTTCCCCTCAGTTTCTCCCCTTTCTTTCCCTTCCGGGCACAGGCCGGGAATCCTGCTGAGAAAACTGCATATTTATGCACACTGACCCATCAGTTTCGAGTTTTGCAAAAACCTCTTTGACAAAATAATTAACTCAAATATCAAAATCAGCACCATATGAAAAAACGGAATATTTATACAATTACATCAAAAAACAAACAAGAAAAAGAAAAAATCGTAGGTTTTCAGCAAGAAGATGATGTACAATGAATCCAATCGGAGGAATCAATGAAACAACCGGAGGAACTAGTCAGACAGATGACATTGGAAGAAAAAGCCAGCCTATGCAGCGGTGAAGATTTCTGGCATACCAAGGCAGTCGAAAGACTTGGCATACCACAGATAATGATGAGTGATGGCCCTCATGGATTGAGGACTCAAAAGGAAAGGGTCGATCAGCTCGGCATAAACGAAAGCATCGAGGCAATCTGCTTCCCTACCGGCTGTGCCCTTGCATCAAGTTTTGATCCGAAAGTCATGGCCTGTCTCGGAGAAAACCTTGCAGCAGAAGCCCAAAGCGAAGGTGTACATACGGTCCTGGGACCGGCCGTCAATATCAAACGAAGCCCATTGTGTGGTAGGAATTTTGAATACCTTTCTGAAGATCCCCTTGCCGCAGGCAAGATGGCTGCTTCATACGTCAAGGCCATGCAGGCAAAAGGCACCGGAGTAAGCCTCAAGCATTTTGCTGCAAACAACCAGGAGCTTTGCCGCATGCGTGTCGATGAGCACATCAGCGGGAGAGCCCTCCGTGAAATATATCTGGCAAATTTTGAAAAAGTCGTAAAAGAAGCATCGCCATGGACCATCATGTGCAGTTACAACAGGATCAACGGTACATATTCAAGTGAAAATACATGGCTTCTCACTCAAGTCCTGCGTAAAGAATGGGGCTACACCGGTATCGTCATGACTGATTGGGGAGCAATGAACAGAAGGACCATAGCCTTGAAGGCCGGTCTGGATCTTGAAATGCCGTCCAGCCATGGAGAAACTGACAAGCAGATAGTCAAGGCAGTACGAGAAGGAAAACTCGATGAGGCATTTGTAGACCAAACTGTAGTAAGGATGCTTGCCTATATCCAAAAATGCTTGGAAGGAATGCCAAAAGAAACCAGCCCATATGACAAGAATGCGCACTCAGAACTGTCAGGAAAGCTTGAAGAGGAATGCGCAGTCCTTCTGAAGAACAAGAACAATCTGTTACCTTTGAAAAAAGGAATGAAACTGGCTGTCATCGGTGAGTTTGCCAAAAAACCACGATATCAGGGAGGAGGAAGCAGCCACATACATAGTACGAAGGTCGTAGGAGCCCTGGAAGCTTTTGATGCAATGGATATTCCTTATACCTATGCAAAGGGATTTCCATATGATGAAGATAAAGAAGACGAAAAACTCTTTGAAGAAGCAATCAATGCCGCAAAAGATGCTGACATAGCCATCATATTTGCAGGACTTCCTGAAAGTTTTGAAAGTGAAGGCTTTGACCGAAAAGACATGGAACTCCCTGCTTGTCAAAACCAGTTGATTGCACGTATTGCCGCAGTGCAGCCAAATATTGCAGTAGTCCTACATAATGGAAGTCCCGTAACCATACCATGGTTGGACAAAGTAAGTTCAATCTTGGAAATGTACCTCGGAGGGCAACAGGTAGGAACTGCAACCGTCAACCTGCTGACAGGCAAGGCAAATCCATCCGGCAGACTCAGCGAAACCTTTCCTGTCCGACTGGAAGATACTCCATGCTATCTTACCTATCCGGGCAACGGACGGACAGCATTGTATGGTGAAGATATATTCGTCGGTTACCGTTACTACGAAAAAAAAGGTATAGCTGTCAATTTCCCATTTGGCTTCGGACTCTCATATACGACATTTACCCTTTCTGACCTTGTCCTTTCAAATGAGGAAATTACAGACAAAGATAGCCTTACTGTACAGGTAAAGATAAAAAATACAGGAAACCGCCTTGGAAAGGAAGTCGTACAACTTTATGTAGCAAATCCAAAAGACGGTGAAGAGCTTCGTCCTTTGAAGGAATTGAGGGATTTTGCAAAGGTAGAGCTCAAGCCTCAGGAAGAAAAGACCGTTGCCTTCACCTTGGGGAAAAGAGCCTTTGCCTACTGGGAAGAAAGACTTCATGACTGGTATGTCCCGGAAGGTACCTATACCATCTGCATCGGAACCTCCAGCAAAGACATAGCATTACAGAAGAAAATCCATATCAAGGCAACAACAGCTATTCCATTCAAGGTGGCTGATACGACAACCTGCGCTGATGTATGGAACTATGCATCAAATTCAGGGCTTCTCGATGACTTGCTCAGACGACATGGAAAAGATCCGACAGACCCCCAGGAAAAAGCCACATGGGTGGATATGCCATTGCACAGCATAGTCTCTTTTCTTCCCGTTTCAATGGAAGAAATTGACGAACTGATACAAAAATTACATTGAGCAAAATCATACATCAAGGACTGATGGTAGCCGATTGTCTGTTTTAACTTTATTTACAATCGGCAACCATTGGTCTATCATATCCTCCATCGGAGGTTTATATGAAGACAATAGTAATCGGGAACGGGCCAGCGGGCAATGCCGCAGCTGCAATCCTGGCAAAGGCAGGAATGGATGTTACGCTTTATTCTGATGAAAAGGTGGGTTTCTACAGCAGGATAAAGTTGCCACAATGCCTTGAATCAATACAGACATTATCGGCTTTACCACAAAAAAGCGAGCCTCCGTATATACAACATAAAGCTATATTGCATATTGATAGGACACATAAGATGGTTATTCCAGCAGAGGGAAAGCCGGAATCTTATGATAAATTGATTTTAGCAACAGGAAGCAAGCCCAGACGGTTGTTTGTTGATTCCGGACTTGATGGTATCCTTACGTTACGTACCTATGAGGATGCCTGCCTGCTGCTTGACAGACTGAAGGAACCGGCAGTGGTTCTCGGCGGAGGATTACTCGGGCTGGAAGCAGCCATTGCCCTGAAGAAAAAAGTCGACAAGGTATTTGTCATCGAAAATGCAAACCATATATTGGCTCGCCAGGTAAATGATGAGGTTGCAGCACTGATAAAAAAGGAATTGGAAAAAATCGGTATTGAAGTGTATTGCGGACAGGGCATTGCTTCCGTAACAGGCAAGGAAAAACTCAAATCCGTAGTGCTCTCTGGTGGCAAAGAAATAGAAGCCTCTACGCTTCTGCTCTCCATAGGTGTCATTCCTTCGACCAGCTTGGCAAAAGAATGTGGTCTCAAGACCGAAAGGGCAATCGAAGTCGATGCACATTGTGCAACAAGTGATCCCGATATTTTTGCAATCGGAGACTGTGCTCAGTTCAATGGCAGCTGCCCTGGTCTTATGCCTGTAGCTCTTGCAATGGCCAAGGTTGCAGCTTCCTGTATCATGGGCAAAGAAGCAACCTACCAGATTCCCACATTGCCAGCCCGCTTTGAAGTCGATGGTCTGAAGATTGCCTCATTCGGGCATCTTGATGGTCAAGAAACAACTATACGCAAAGATGGAGAAACCGAAGTATACTACTGTCAGAATGGTATTGTTTCCGGTATAGTCCTTGCAGGAAAACTGACCTCCCTTGCAAAGGCAAGCAAGCTCTTCGGGAAACCGTTTGATCCGGCTGCCATCTACTGATAAGAACAAGACAGAGGACTATTATACTATCATCCTATGACTTTTGTAACGGTCCTTATGGTTTTTATTCGTAACTACTCAGGTACTTTTACCCAGAACAAATACGTCAAAGATACCTGCAAACACTTGGAACAGTAGAGCAAAAGCTCTTGGGTTGTTCTTCCTTGCGGTATCAATCACCGAGAAAATGAAGAAAAAGTGAACACCTCCGCCATCGGAACGGAAAGAATCTGCAATCTTTATCTTCAGATGTGCAAGCTGAATGATTTCTCGGCTATGTTAAAAGGCAATCAGTCAACCTGTTAACACCGCTACCAGAACTGTGCTTACCCTATCTTAATTCCATTGAGCCCCTTCCCTCTGCAGACATTTCTTACTTCTCCACAGATTTCAAGCAGATATTGCAAACAGTATAGTCCGTAAATGTTTTTTATTTATCCTGCAATCAGATAAACATATGAATCCTACCCTTTCAGCAACCATTCCAAGACATTGAGCTGTTTTATGCCGTTATATGACATCATCGGCGTATAGTCCATGGTGAGAAGATATTTGGGATTATGGTCCCTTATTGCATCAAGCGGAGCAAGTTCCCGCTTCAAAGTCGACTCAGCCATTACCGTCTGTGCAACTTGATAGTATGAGGTTCCCTCTGAACCAATAGCAATGAAATCCACTTCAGCATTTCCAACTTTTCCTATATGAATTTCATAACCACGTCGTAAAAGTTCAAGGTAAACAATATTCTCCAATATATGTCCCATATCCACCTGTTTTTGTCCTAGTATGAAATAGCGAAGTCCAATGTCTACCACATAGTATTTGGCTCCTGTCGCAAGGTACTGCTTTCCTTTTACATCATAGCGTCCCACTTTATAGAGAATGAAACTGTCACACAGAGCGGAAAGGTAGCTCTCGACAGTTGGTACGCTAATCTTTCTCCCCTTCGATGCCATTGCATTGGCAATCTTAGAGGAAGAACAGAGGTTACCGATGCTGTCGAACATAAATTCCACTATATTCTGTAACATGGACGAATTGGATATATTTTTTCTAGTAATGACATCCTTGATCAAAATCGTATTGTAAACTCCTTCCAGATAGGTCCTTATATCTTGCTTTCTTATAAGTTCAAGAGTTCCAGGAAAAGAACTGTTCTGTAAGTAGTTCATATACAACATCCCTGTATTGGTATCAGTAAACGCCGAAACATATTCTTTGAGGGAAAGCGGAAGCATCTTGATTTCTACATACCTTCCGGAAAGTAAGGTTGCAAGTTCCCCAGACAACAGAAAAGCATTGGATCCTGTGATATATAAGTCTACGTTTTTCTTTACATAAAGCCAGTCTACTGCTTCCTGAAAGTCTTTCACTTGCTGTACTTCATCTAGAAATACATAGTTCATTCTCTCCTTCTGCAGCCTGACTTCTACATAACGATACAGAGTTTCTGCCGTACGGATGTCACGATAGTCACCATCTTCCAGATTGACTGCCAAAATCTGTTCATCCGCTATACCGATGGTTTTCAGATAAGCTTGGTACAGTTCAAGCATGGTTGATTTACCACAACGACGGATTCCTGTCACGACTTTTATCAATTTCTTATCCTTGAAGCTTATCAAATCCTGAAGATATTCTTCCCTTTCTATCATCCGTACAGCTCCTTATGATTTCATAAACTCAAAATAGCACAGCCCTATCTATTTGTCAAATTTATAAACTAAATTTTATAAAAATATATTCTATACATAGTTTATAAATCATAACATTCATTTTTATCTATACAAACAGCATCAAATCATAGTATATTAAAAAAATCTACAACGCCATCTTTGTAGCCAAAATCAAAAAAGCCAAACCTAGGAACAACATCAAGCCAAAGTTAGGAATACTGTTCCTAACTTTGGCTTGATGTGCTATACTCTGTCTTGAATAATTTGAATTGGAGAGGCCCCTGATATGCAAGAATACAAAAAACGTATTGCCGATGCACTACTTGCCGAAAAATTAGCAGGGAAAGGTGCAGTTTTGATAGAAGGTCCCAAATGGTGTGGCAAGACAACAACTGCAGAACAGCAAGCAAAAAGTATCCTGTATATGGATGACCCCCAACGAGGAGCTACAAACCGTGTCCTAGCAGATGCAAATCCCCAATTACTTCTTGAAGGAAAAACTCCAAGGCTTATTGATGAATGGCAGATTGCTCCGAAACTTTGGGATGTAATCCGCTTTGAGGTCGATCATCGCAGGGAATTTTCCCAGTTCATTCTTACAGGTTCTGCAGTTCCTCCTTCAACGGAAGAAATTCACCATACAGGAACCGGCAGGTTTTCCTGGCTTAGAATGCGACCGATGAGTCTTATGGAATCCGGTGAATCAAACGCTTCCATTGGCCTTGGTTCATTATTTGAATCACCTGAGACTATTTATGCCGAAAACAAACTCAACCTGAACGATATCTGTTTTTTGATCTGTCGAGGCGGATGGCCACTTTCAACATATCTGGACGGAAAACTTGCTTTGAATCAAGCAAGAGATTATTTCGATGCTGTTGTAAACAGTGATATTTCCCGAGCGGATAATATCAGAAGGGATCCACAGCGGACTAAACGTTTGATGAGATCTTTTGCAAGACACCAAGGGCAACAAGTCGGCAATGCAACCATTTGCAAAGACATCAAAATAAATGATGTAGAATCCATAAGTCCGGATACCGTCCACTCATACATCGGAGCCCTGAAGAAAATATTCGTAATTGAAGATGCTCCCTCATGGAATCCAAATCTACGTTCAAAGACAGCAATACGAACATCTGACACCCGCTATTTCGTGGACCCATCCATTGCCGCAGCTTCACTTGGATTCGGACCTGGAGATTTGGTTTCAGACATGGAGACCTGTGGCCTTATGTTTGAAACAATGGCTATCAGGGACCTACGGATTTATGCAGAAGCACTGGATGGTGCTGTATATCATTACAGGGACAAGACCGGACTTGAATGTGATGCCGTAGTACATCTGCGAAATGGTTCATACGGCCTGATAGAAATCAAGATAGGCGGAGAAAAACTGATTGACCAAGGTGCTACATCATTGAAGAAACTGGCAAATATCATCGATACGGAAAAAATGAAAAATCCATCATTCCTGATGATTCTTACAGCAACGTCTGAAATCGCATACAGACGGCCAGATGGCGTCTATGTAGTACCAATCGGTTGCCTCGGAGTATGATTGAGTATTTTCGTTTGGTCCTTACTTCAACTGCCAGAAGATTTCCATAACCTATGTATCGATTGTTCTCCGAAGTAAGCTTCTGCAATCTTATCAAGCTGTCCTGCAATCTGTGAAAAAGGCAAAGTCAGATCCAGTGTCTTGACACTGAACCTGTTGCCATGTATCTGAAACACACTATCCGGTTGGATTTCTTCATCTGTCTTAGCATAGAGAAGCAGGCCTGAAACATTCTTGTCAGATACGTAATGGCAATTTTTCACATAAGTAAAAATCTGATAAAGGTTATGAGAATACAATGTATGCTTGTCATAATGCCCCTGTGTTATATGATCATAGTATTTTATGTAAATAATCGGCGCTTCATTCCTTTTATTCAAGTCAAGGATAGCTTTCTCTACCATAATTCAAAATATTACTTCAGGATCTTACTCCCGACATTGTCAAAGCTATATATCATCACTTATCTCTTCATCTTAAAAGCACACACGTATAGCATGTAGCAGGAAAATCATGATATACTCAGGACATCTATACTATGGAGCAAGGATTTGTTTTCAGACATCGATACAGTTGAAAACCTGATTCGTTCTGATGGTGGTCTGACATTACTGTCAAAGCGAAATGCAGCGTTCATCATCTCTTTCCTTTCAGGAACCTTCAAGGAATATAATGAAGGAACCAGCAGTGCAATCGAACAGACTCATCTGGTCCAGCTCTTGGCTTCCTATATCACGGCAAACAAGGAAAGCAGGCAATACATCGATGATGGAGAACAACCAGAAGAAGGCACCTTGGATTGGGACAATCAGGCAAAAGCCCTTGCTATGATCAAATCATGGTCAAGTCCTGAAAACAACTTCATATTCCGGTACTATGATGATATGCAACATGAAATGGTCGAGCTTTCGGCCGGTACAGAAAGACTGTTGCGCTATCTGGATGAAGTCCAGGATTCCAAGAAACTTTTCGTAGGTACCGAATCACGCTTTGCACAGATCCTTACCATGTTCCAGCAACTTGATGAGAACACAATTGTCAATCCGAAGGCAAGGATTGACGAACTCGAAAGGAAAAAGCAACAGATAGACCGTCAGATCAAGGAAATCGAAGAGACAGGGCAAGCCACCACCTATACCCAGCTTCAGGTCGCAGAAAGACTGCATGACCTTGAACGCCTGTCACAAGGACTGCTTGCTGATTTCAGGCAACTGAAAGACAACAACCATTTGATTTTTTCCGAACTATGCCACAGGCAACTGAAACCTACAGAAGACAGAGGGACACTCCTAGGCTATATCATCGACTCAACCGAAGCCTTGGAAAATTCCCCGCAAGGACAGAGTTTCACAGGATTCTGGAACTACCTCAGTGCCATGAGCAGCGGCGATTCCCTCGCATCGAAAGCTACTTTGATCCGGGAAAGAATGCCTGAACAGAAAATAAACATGGATTTCTTTTCTCACTTGGAAGAATCCCTTTACCAAGCAGGAAAATCAATCCTTGAAGAAAATCATCTCCTTTCTGAAAGACTGAAGAAAGTCATCACACGCAAGAATACTCCTGATTACCAGCTGATCGCGAGCTTGATCAGGCAAATCAAGACCTTGGCCGTAGATCCGAAAGTCCAGCTTCCCAAGTCCTCTGAACCCTTCCTTTCCATGGATGACAAGGTATATCTGAACGGGAACATGGCACGGCCCCCGATTCTTCCTCCGCTCAAGAGTGAAGCAACGGATGAATATCTTATCGTAGATCCACCGAAGATTGACCTTGCAGAACTGGTTGCTGATATACATATCGATGAGGAAGAATTGCTGAATATCCTAGAAGAGGAAAGGAAAAAAGCCACAAGAGAAGGTCGTGGCCTTACAATTCAAGATATCCTTACACGTCATCCTCTACGCTATGGATTTGCAGAGTTGATCACCTATCTTGCCATTCTTTTCAAAGTTCCTTGGTGTCAGGTGCATGATGATGAACAGGACAGTATCTGTTATGAAAATGAAGAAGGGCAGCATATACGGCTGCATATACCGAAAGTGGAGATTTTGACATGAATGAAAATGACATTTTAAGTGACAGCAAAAGCTGGGGAGACCTATGCGTCCGTCTGATAAAGGGACCGATATTCCAAGATGACACCCCTGATGTCTTTTCAAAAATTGTAACATGGAAAAACCAAATCGATGCCTACCTGCATGTAATCGGCTTGACGCTTGTCCTCGATACCACTGATGATTACGCATATCTGGCCCAACTTGAAGATGAAGAAGGAAACGTAAAGGGATCATTGCAACGGTTGATGATCCGCCATCCTCTTTCCTATGAAGCATCTCTTATCCTTGTCATCCTAAGAGAAGAACTTGACAAGATGGATGCAGGAGAAAAGCATGATTTCGGTGCCATACTCAAGGAAAGCCAAATAGCAGAACTGGTAGAACCTTATTACGATCAGACAATGGACCGTATCCGTTACAAGAACATCATTGCATCAAATCTCAATATTTTGGAAAGCATGGACCTTATCAAACAAATCAAGCGACCAACGGAAGGAACCCTGCCACTGGGACAGGACCGGGAATACTTGCTCCGTCCATTGATCAGAGCAAAAGTAAGTGCACAGTTCATGAATGATTTCAAACTCAGGCTTGAAAAACGCAAGGAGGAAGAAGCATGAGCAACGACTTGGGACTGGACTTCGGACAAAAACATTCAGGTTATCGGCTTTCCTATGCACAGATGTTCAATTGGGGTACCTTTGACCGTCATATTGTCACAATGGAAGTCGGAGGCAAAAATGCACTGCTCACAGGCTCCAATGGTTCAGGCAAGACGACTCTGGTCGATGCATTGCTGACACTTCTGGTACCTTCTCAATTCAGGACATACAACCTTTCTTCCGGCATAGAAGGTAAAACAGGCAGGAATGAAGAAAGCTATGTACTGGGTGCATATTCAACCAGCAAGGATGAAGATGCCTATGCAGCTACCCATAGGTGCTTACGAGACCAAAGTTGCCACAGTATTCTCCTTGCCTGTTTTACAAATACGACAGCGACGACACCGCTGACACTGATGCAGATAAGGTATTTCTCGACACAAGGGATATTGCAACGCAAATATTTCCTTATCGAAGGTAGCATGACAATTGAAATGATCAAGAAAAAAGATGCCGGGTATAAACCAGGCACAAACTGGATCGATAATTTCAGAAATACCTTCAGGGAACTCAACATCTTTGTCTATGATACATTCAAGGCTTACTGCAATGACTTTTCCCGACGCTTTGGCTTCCGTTCATCAGAAAAAGCTTTGAGAATCCTTGGACAGACCGTCGGCATGAAAGATTTGATGGATCTCAATGACTTCATACGGACAAAGATGCTCGATGAAGAGGATATCGGCTCCAATTTCAACAGTATCTTGGAAAACTATCAGAACCTCATAGGTCTGAAAGATACCATTGACAAAGAAGAATACCAAATCAAGCAACTAAAAGAAATAAACCGATTCGGAAAAATCTATCTGAAGGCAGACGAACACTACAAAGCGCTGCAGTTCCGTCGCGATACAGTGGCTTTGGTATGGCAGGCAAAAGCAAAAGTCGAACTTTGCCAGCAAAAACTGCAAAAAGAAGAAGAACAGCAACGTAGGGATATTGCAAAACAAATAACAATTGAAGAAAGCCAGGAGAGAATCAAGAAAGAAATAGAATCTATCCAGGCCACGCTAGCTTCTGATGAGCGGGAAACACAAATAAACAACCTGAAGGCTACCAGATACGAAAAGAACCGCAGACTTGAAGACTCAATACGTCCCAACAGGCATAGCTATGAAGATTGGGCCAAAAAGACATCACTTCAGATTCCACAGGACTTCGACAGCTTCCAAGCGAATAAAAAAGAGGCCTGTGCGCAAAAAGAAAAACTTTCGACACAGATTGCAGAAAGCGAAATTGAAAAGCAGGACTTCATAGTACAACGAGCCAAGCTGCAGGAAGTACTTGGTAAGATTGAACAGAGACTGCAGGCTTTGCAAATGAGAAAAAGCAACATGAGCCTTGAATACCTGCAACTGAGAGAGCAACTGGCAGCAGACACAGGTCTGGAGCTTAATCAATTGCCTTATCTTGGAGAATTGGTCCAAGTAGCAGCCAGTTGTCCTTACAATCGCACGGCAATTGAATCCATCATTGCTCCTCTTGCCCACATACTTCTGATATCGAAGGAAAACCTGCCTAAGATAATCGGATGGTTGGAAAAGCATAATCTGGAAGAAGCAGTCGAAGTCTGTACGGTACGTCAGGATTCCAAAGGTCCTTCAGCTATCAGGATAAGCAAGGAAGAAATTGAAGACAAAGAAGCCATAACCTTGAACCAACTGTTGGAAACAAAGGCAGACTGTCCGTTCCGCAAGGACCTCCAGAAACTATTGAAATCAAAACTCCATCTTGTCTTGGCAGAAGATCCTGTCTTCCTCTATGAAGGCAATGACAAATTCACGGCAGACGGCTTGGTTCACCAAGGACAGACCTATGGCAAAGGCATTACGTCAGAAGAAAAAGACATACACATCACCGGTTGGGATATTGAAGAGAAGAAATCCCGGCTTGTTGCCTCCTCTGAAGAACTGAACAGACAGATTGCCGATATCAACCGGCAGTATGAATTGCTCCAGAACCGCCTGCTCGCACAGCAAAGCAGACAAGAAGCTTTCTCCAGAATCCTTGAGTTTGTCGATTATAAACAGATTGACTGCAATGAAATCGAAACTGAAATTGCTACGCTTGACAGTCAGATAGAAGCCTTGTTGGAAGAAACGAAAGATCTGGAATCCTTAAGAAAGAAAATCGAAGAGCGTAGGGAAAAGGAACAGGAACTGGGCAATGAAAGGGACAAGCTGCTGAAAAGCCTCGGTAGACTGGAAGACAGTATCTTGCAACATAGGCAGATAGCTGAAGACAACAGGCATATCCTTGAGGAAAAAAAGGCAGGTTCTCTCCAGGATGCCATAGCAGAACTTGTTACAGCTTACATGCTTCCGCAACAATTTCAGGAATTCCCAACACTCAAGGATTGCTATGATTCACTTGAAAAGAACATAAACAGCCAGATTGACAGCGTCACACGAGAACAGTCGGAAGCCCGTGGTAAAACTGTCGGTCTCATGGGAGAATTCAAGAAACCCAAGGAACAACGTTTTTCAACATGGGTAAGCGATGTAAATGATCTCGTCGTAGAAATCGGTGCACTGCCTGCTTACCAAGCCATGCTTGACAGACTGCAGAAGGAGGACCTTCCCAAATATAAGGAACAGTTCGGCAGGATGCAGGCAGACAAAGTCAAGAAAGATATCCAGGACCTTAACATCTGTCTCAACAATTGGGAAAAGAAGATTGCAAGGAATATCAGCGAATTGAATGACAGCCTTTCTGATATTACCTATGCAAAAAACCCTTCGACACGGATTCAGCTTGTCATGTCCACTGCACGGGACAAGGACATCAAGGAATTCAAATCCTTGCTCTCAAAGGCACTTCCGGATGTCGGTATCGGAGCCAATACGGATGCCTCCGCTGCAGAACGTGCAAATACCTTGTTCCTTGAAGCTGTCCAGGCACTTGTTGACCGCCTGAAGAATGATGCATTGTTCAGAAACAAAGTCCTTGATGTACGTCGCTGGCATGATTTCGCAGCTGAGGAAACAGACATACAGACAGGAAAGCAGATACGGTTCTACCAAGACAGTGAAGGTATCAGCGGCGGGCAGAAAGCAAAGCTTGCCTATACCATCATGGCAGCCGCCATTGCCCATCAGTTTGATGTCTTTGATTTCGACAACGAAACAAAATCCTTCCGGTTTGTCATCGTAGATGAAGCTTTCAGCAAGAGTGACGATGAAAATTCCCGATATGCCATGAATCTCTTTGCAAAGATGGACCTGCAGCTGATGGTGGTTACACCGATGGACAAGGTCAATCTTGTAGAACCTTTCATTGAAAATGTACAGGTAGCTGTCTGTGATGACGGCAAACATTCCTATCTGCACAATATTTCCAAAGAAACCTTGGAAAATGCAAAGCAAGGACAGACATGATCGATAGCCAGGGAATCATAAGAAAGGCAAAGAATAAATTTGACAGCTACCTTGCTGCCATCATCAATGAAAACGTAGATGAAGTCGTTCCATGGACAATACGTTGCAGCAAGCAACCGGGAAGTGCTGCTGACGAGGCAGAAGCAGCTTATGTGGAACTTGGGACACATTGTAAGGACAAGCTTGGTCAGGGCTATACCCTTGAGCTAAAAAAGGTCAAAGGCCAGACACGAATCAAAGAAATCCGAGTTGATACGCCTGAAGATCTGTCGTTCCTTTGTGGCTGCAGCAAGGAAACTGCAATATTCAAGGAAACAATTGCAGCATTCAAGGAAATGTTCCCAGATGAACGGACCGTTGCATGGTTGCTTGAAAACAGAAAAATGCTATTCAAATGGACAGCTGACCAACGAAACAGGTTCCTGGACCTTGCATGTTATCTCCACGATCATCCGGATTCAGGCCTTTACCCTCGAGAACTTCCGGTCAAGGTGCCTACGAAATTCCTTGAACAGCATGCAGGAATACTTGTCTCTTTCCTTCAGATATTCGGCCCTCTCAGGACAGGTACTTCAGATTTGTCCAAGCTTGGACTTCTGGACAGAGATTTTACTTTGCTTGCCAGAGCCTACGCTCCTTTTACCCTTGTTCTCAACGATGCTCCCATATTAAGAACTACGGTCGCAAGCCTTACCCTTGATGAACTGGAAACCTGTACCTACCAGTTCAACGCTATTTTTATTCTTGAAAACGAAACGACTTTCAGATCTTTTCCGATTCCGAAGAACTGCCTGGCTCTTTATTTCGGAGGATTTGCAATCGGACGTATCCCAAAGGATTTTTCATTCTTCAGCAACGCAAAGGTCTTTTATTTCGGTGATTTGGATGAACATGGGTTTGCCATACTTTCACTATGCAGAAGCAGATGTCCCAATACCCAGTCTTTCTGCATGGATAGACTGACACTATCCAAGTTCAACCGATATAGAAGCAAGGGAGAAACATGCAAGGAACCTGTCGACGGCCTGACAGATGAAGAACGCCAGACCCTTGCCTTGCTTAAGGCTGAACCGAAAAGGAACCGGTTGGAACAGGAAAAGATAAGCAAGGAATGGGTGCTGGCAAGGCTTGAAAAGGAAAAAGTATTTACAACAGCTATTTAGCCAAAAAGATTATATTATGTTTATTCAAACAAAGATACTCAGTTTTTATTGCTTATATCAATAAAGTAAAGGCCTAATCTTTGTCGTATAAAATTTTTTATAAAATAGTTCTTCTCTTAACAAAAATGGCACAGATTTGGACATTTCAGAAAGTAGCTGCTGAGCATTTTCTGATTTATCATTTAAGGCATAAATAAGATTAGGATATTTTTTTATCTTTGAACCAAACAATATCTTAATATGATGTGTTAAATCAGGTCGCAGCTCTTCCATAGTGCTCCTCGTTTGCGCAGTCTTTTCAGAATTATTTTCAATATCGCCTAGTAAATGCACATAATACAATAATGCAGCCATACTATCAATTTTATTTCCAAATGATTGAATAAAACTAGAAATCCAAGAAACCTGTGTTTTATTAATTGTAGCCTCTTTACAGGCAAATTTATACTTTGATTTTGATAACAAATCAAAATCAAATACTTTCACTAAGGTATCTGTCAATAGTTTTTTTCTTTTTAACCATTGCGGTTGAACATAAAAATCGTATTTATCAGTATAGTCATAGTCCCATCCCATATGAGTATACTTTTCGTGATAAGGTCCCCCTTTTACACCACTACTCAGTTCCTCTAAGGAAGGTAAAAACTCTACTCCACCATCCTGTAAGGTTACTAGGGCTCGCGTACCAGCATAACGAGAAGATAGAGTAAAATCTGTAGTTAAATAAACTGCGTCACAAATCATTTCAATCTCTCGAACACGACTTTTTACGATCCTATAATAATTCCTATCACCGATTAGCATACTACATATATCTTTATCATGCTCATCTCGTGACTTAGCTCCAAGATTAAAAAGAAAGCAAAATACTAATAAAAAAAATAAAAATCTAGTTTTTTTATGATTAAAATGAATCATAAAATATTGCTCAACAGAAATTTACCATTTCTTTCTTTTATAAAGGAAAACGTTAAAAATTCATTACCCGTTGTAATTCTAACCGTATAGCCGTAACCATAATTTTCTGCTTTATAATTTTTATTATCTCCAAAAATGGTTGTAATAGTATTTCGTCCCAATCTATTGACATTCTGTAAAATATTTTTAATTGTCTTTTTTCTAAGGCCATCAACTGGAATTATTATTTTTGCTCTGAAATTCTGTAAATCTGTGTCATTTTTTTCTCTTTCAATCATAATTTTTTTGGGAACAACTCTATAAAGATTGTCTTTTTCATCTAATCCCTTTATTTCAATTTTACTATCACTTGCAATGAAAGTAGCAGGTAAAGTCAAAACTAGAGAATTCCGTAAAGGATTAGTTTTAAGGTTAATACCAGATTTTGAAGGAAGCACATTAAACAGACTATGAAGTAATTGGGGAACTATAAGTGACTGTTTGATTATCTGGTTAATTTTATAAATTTCATCTTGAGAAGATTTTTCTTCTCTTTGTATTTGTAAAAGAAACTGTATATTTTGCAAATAAGCAGGGCTTAATGGAGGAAGTTCATGTTCTCTTGATTTTATCAATTGCTTATAGTCTTTTTCTACTGCATCTCGTCGCTCTTTTGTCATTGCTTTTAATTTTTTCTCTGGAATTTTTTTAACTGGCATAACATAGGTCTGCAAAGAATTTTCTTGTTGTTTAGATAGTTCAATAATATTTGACCGCACTAATACGTATGCTTTATCTATACAAGCGTTCTTATCAGAAAAATCATCTGAAGCTATTGATAAATAAGTCACAGCACAAAAATACCGTTGTAACCAATCATCATTACTAGTATTGTCAAGAATCGTCTGTAACATTTGCAATATGGTTGCATGATATTTGACAGGATCATTACACACATATCCAAAAGCAACAACACCACGAGTTAAAGCCTGCCCAAACTTAATATCTTTCCTATAAATATGATCATTATTGACAAGATTTTTATAGCTTTTCAAAGCATCCAGACAACCTTGATATTTGCCATTTTCATAATATGTTTTAGACAATGCTAACCAATAATCAGGTAATTTCGCATAAACTGCCTGATTATCAAGTAGCCATTGTAATCGTCGAACAATTATTTTATCATTAGTATTTTTCACAAATTCGGAAAGAGATTCTTGACTAAGAGAATCAGTTTTATTCAAATTCCCCGCATTTGTCTGATAGATTATGTAATCAAAAATACTTTCATTCAAATTATGGATTGTTGCTCTTTCTTGATCATCTAGTTTCCAATTCTTTTGCATAAATTCCAAATCTATAGAATCTTTAGCTGCGGCATAACTAGAAACAGAAGAGGATGCTGTACCAACAACAGCAACAATAGCTCTTAAAGGATCACGAATCATATAAGACATACCCATAATACTTATAGGCGAAGGAATTGCTTGCTTTATGGCTTGTGTTTCTTCATGTTCATATAAAATTTGAAGCCTTTGTCGCTCAATATCTGTAATTCGAAAATTTTCAATATCATCTAGTAATTCATGAATATAAAATTGGGTTGTTTCATCTATTATGGAAGGATCATAATTATTTAAAAGTGATGAATATATATCATCAAGCATAAGACGATTGTCCTGTTCCTCTAATACCTGATTTGCCGTTAAAGTCAACTGATTTAATAAAGCTAAAGAAATATCAGAAGAATCTTTTGTATATCCCTTCATTAAGGATATAGCACCTAAAACTATAAACATTATAATGAGGTTTTTGCAAAACTCGAAACTGATGGGTCAGTGTGCATAAATATGCAGTTTTCTCAGCAGGATTCCCGGCCTGTGCCCGGAAGGGAAAGAAAGGGGAGAAACTGAGGGGAAGGCTGCACCGGCATGCCATGGTGCCGGGAGGACAGCCCCGCCCCGTACGGCAAAGGACAGGTGTACCGTCATCTTTTTCTTGAAAAACAATTCTTTTTAGGGTATGAAAAAAGGCTCGCTTTTGATATACTTTGATTGTAAAAAAGAATAAAAGGAGCCTTTACCATGGATAGTACACCGAACCGCCTTTCACTGCAACCCCTCCTCTTCGACCGGCAGGACCTGTGCGGCTGCTTCTTCCTTGAGCCCACCCCGAAGGAGGTGGAGTTCCTGCGCTACTGGCAGGCACTGGTTGCCCTGGTCCCCACGCGGCTTTCACGGCCTGCGGGAGGGCGTACCGGGCGCAGGGGCTACAGCCTGATGGACATACTGGCGGTGCGTGCGGTGCTGCTCTTCTTCCGCCTGGACACCGTCACGGCTGCGGTTGCCCTGCTGCAGTCGAGCCCGAACCTGAGGACGGTGACACAGCTGGGGCGGGTACCCAGCCCGTCGTCGGTGAGCAGGCGGACGTCACGGCTGCTGGAGGAGATGGACTTCCGGGGGATCCATGACCGGCTGTGCAGGCAGTTCTATGCAGGCAGGACGGTGTGCCACCTGAGCCTTGACAGCACGCCCGTGGATGCACGGGAGAAGCCTGCGGTGAGGGCGAAGCGGCAGAAGGGCCGGAGGGGCCGCCCGAAGGCCGGCAGCGCAGAGGAGAAGGCGGTGCAGGAAAGGAAGGGGCAGGAGGCACGCCTGGTGCAGCTGCGCGACAGCGGGGACCCCCATGCCTACCTGGCCACGCTGGAACAGCGGTGCACGGTCACGGGGAAGCGGAACAGCAGGGGGCACATGCAGTGGCGCGTGGGCTACAAGGTACACCTGGCAGTGGACGACAGCGGCATCCCGGTGGCCAGTGCGGTGACGGGGGCGTGCGTGCATGACACGCAGCCGGCGATCCCCCTGCTGCGCATCGCCGCAGGGCGGTGCACCTGGCTGTATGCCCTCATGGACGGTGGCTACAGCAGCGGGGCGATCAGGGACAGGGTGCTTGCCATGGGCAGGGTGCCGCTCATCGACTTCAAGGCCGACCGCAACGGGGCCAAGGAGGAGATGGACCCTGCGGGACGCGCCAGGTACCGGGCACGGACCACGGTGGAGCGTACCAACAGCGAGCTGAAGGAGTGTTTCCTGCCGAAGGCGCTGTACGGCCGGGGGCCGAGGGCACGTTTCGACCTGCGGCTTGCGGTGCTGCTGCTGACCGTCAAGCGGATGGGCAAGGTGCTGGAAGCACGGCAGCAGGCGGCAAGGAAGAAGAGCGCATAGCAGGAAGGAATGGAAATGATGGCAGAGTGCAGGCACCCGGGAGGGCGTCCGTCCTGCGTGTGCGCGCAGGCCTGCGGCAGGCCATGAAGGCTACGTGATGCGGCCGGTTTCCATCCCCTGCAGCTGTCAGGCATGGCTTCTGCATGGATATGCATCATCCGTGAATATTTATTCAGGCATTCGTGAGTTTTGCAAAAACCTCTAATACATTTAAATTTTTTCAAAATTACATCCCAGAATTATCATAAATTAGCCAAAATAATGCATATAGAGTTTATTATATTCGATTTTTAAATAATATTTAAGCTAATAACGGCTCAATCATAAAGTTTGTGGGTTTTTAAGGATTTTATGTGACACTTGATTTCTCACATAACTTTTCCTACTTGCATCAAAGAGCTTTAGAAAGAAATATTCATCATCAGAATAGCCAAAAGCCTTGCGCCTGGCCGTCTTAATTTTGTTGTTAATTCCTTCTATCTTACCTGCAGATATATTATATGTAGCATGAGCTATTATACCTTCAAAGTGATTATCTAGAAGCCGATAAAACCAAAGAAAATGTTTATTTTTGGTATTGCTACAAATATCCATAATCTCAGATATTTCGTTTGCCATTTTAGCTTCATCTGTCATCTTATATGCATCTGAGAGCTTTTCTTTAATTATATCTAGAGTAAAGAGAAGTTTGTTTTGTTTAATTAATTCTTCGTATCTATCAACATAACCAGATTTTCTAACAACTTCTCCTTTATGAAAGAGCGTGCTGCCTTTTGATATTACTTTCCCATCTTCTGCTTCTTTGTCTTTCTTTTGAAGAGTTTGCACAGAAGATGTAAGAATATATCTGCTCTTCTTAAGAGAAGCTGCAGCCTTGTTATCTCCCTCTGCAATTAACCTTCGAAATTCATCCTTTCTAACTTCTCCTACAACTTTATCATTCAAATTTTTTTTAATATGAAAGAAATCGAATATAGGTTGTATATGAGGGCAACGATGCTCAAAAGCTTCTTCAAAGTCACTGTTCATGTCGCATGCTATAGCTTCAACTCCATCCATCCAATCAAGACCTACATGGTCTATAAATGCATATACAGTTGCTTTCTTCTTGCCATGCGCTAACCAGAGGATATGACCTGTTTCCATATCAATAATTACTACCGCATATTTATGACCATTATGTAGCTTAAATTCATCGATTCCAAGGAACCTTGCTTGCCTTTCTGGTTTGATGAGAGTTTTATCATCTATAGTATATTTTTCTTTCAATCGTTGTAAATCAATATCTTTAACAGTATTCTTTCCAAGGCCAGTAAGTTCTGCTATTTCTTTATTGGTAAAGCCATAAGCTAATAGATCTCTAGTGTATTGGCAGAGCTCACAACTAATCCTGTGCCCTTTTGCTTGGAAAGGGACTTCCTGCATCTGTGTATAGCTGCATTCAGGGCATCTATATCGAATCTTAGAAAATCTAATAGTACTTAATCTGCTTCCGAAACAAAGATGCTTTAAATTGACTTCATATTTATTATTAACATGCATTTTCTTATGACAATAAGGACAAATACAAGGCTTTTTATCTTTTTTTAGAGTCCCATGAAGAAGATACATCTCTTTATTTGATACTGTATTTACGATTTCCGTAGTTTGATTGTTAAAGCCTACCAATCTTGATGGTAATTTGATATATTTCATTTAGGGCAACTCTCTTATGTTTAATGTGTGGTAACTACAACATAAAGATGTTGCCCTTTTTTTACAACCTTTTAGAAAACACTATTTAGTAAATGTTAATTTAAAATCACACAAGAAAAGTGATTGAGCCCTAATAACTCACAAATTCCTAAATTTTCAGGGACTTTGTATAATTAATCCGACAGCCTAGTCCTGGGCTGCATTTCTTTTCTTCCTTCCGGTTTTGGAACCGATATGCTTGGTTTCCAGTCCGCAGCCCTTCGGTAGCTCAAGATCGAGATACTTGCAGATCTCCAGCTGCCGTCCCATGAACGGGGTCACGATCCGAGCCTTGCCGTTGTGCTCGATGCACAGGATGTCCTTCATCTCATCAATGACGGCGTCAACGGTCTCGAACCGGTCCTTCAGCTCCAGCTTTCTCCAGACGTGCTTGATATGGGAATAGACGGAAAGGCCGACGAAGTGGACCAGAAGCCGACCTTCCTTTCCCTTCTCCGACCAGGCAGGATTCCTGTCATCGGGCATTGCCCCCTTCATGTCGGAGAATGTGCGCGGTATGATGTTTTTATCGGTTCATAGTAAGGAGTTTTTTCAGTAATACAGTAAGGACTTTTCCATATCTGAAAAATCTTCTTGACATTCACACGGAGAAGTACTTCTCCTGTTCGTCACGGAGCCTGTAGGTCTCCCAGGCCTCGGCCGCATCGTAGCCAAGGTCGTTCTGGAGCAGCACGATGTAGCCCATCGTCCGCTTCCTTGACTCGACCCTCTTCAAACTGAATGCGAACGAATCCACATGGCTGCCTTGGTCAAGGACGATGTCATAAAGCGGGCAGTCATCCTTCAGGTCCTGCAGGACGGGAACCTCCGTGCCCTGTTCCTTCAGATCTGAAAGGAGGAACCTCTGCTCCTTGATCGCGGCATCGAGCTCCCTCGTCTTCAATGCCTTCCGCACCGGGTCGAAATAGATGTCAGCCTTGAGCGTGGAGGATTTCCGGGGCTCCCCATGCAGGGTGTCCTCATACCAGTACCTCACATCAGACTGGCATTCGTAGTTCTTCGTGTCCTGGTACTTGTAGACGGTTCCCCTGTCGATGTCCAGGCTCCGTGCAATCTCCGTCGGCGTATAGCCATCCATTTTCAATTTCCGTATACTTTCTATTATGGGCATCTTGATCAACTCCTCGTTCCTCCTTGCTTGGATTTTGGTTTGCAAAGAGTAGAACCTCAGGGGATTCCGCATCAAGATGCTCCTTTTTCACCTCGATGAAAGTGTCGATTTCCACATGAGTATTCGTTGATTAAGAGACTACCATACACACATTGTCATCTACGATGGTGCCCCGGTCGACGATTCTGAAGCGATGCCTGCCGTCCTTCTCATAGGCTTCATTGGACGAGGCATAGAGATTTGCCCCGTTTTTCCTGGGATGAAGATGTATCTTCCCATCGTTACGTTGCGGCATTGCCATTCCGACCTCCTATATACTATCGTTCAAGTCATACGAGTGGAAGTCAATGAGAAAGCAGAGTATACAGAAGTGAGAATACCTTTTCTAATAAAGGAATTACTATCACCATGCGTTTGCCATGATTGAGTTAATTATACGAAGTAACTGAAAACTCAGGACAAATTAAGATATAATTTAACTTTTTGAGGTTTTTGCAAAACTCGAAGCTGATTGGTCAGTGTGCATAAATATGCAGTTTCCTCAGCAGGATTCCCGGCCTGTGTCCGGAAGGGAAAGAAAAGGGAGGAACTGAGGGAAAGGCTGCACCGGCATGCCATGGTGCCGGGAGGACAGCCCCGCCCCGTACGGCAAAGGACAGGTGTACCGTCATCTTTTTCTTGAAAAACAATTCTTTTTAGGGTATGAAAAAAGGCTCGCTTTTGATATACTCTGATTGTAAAAGAAATAAAAAAAAGGAGCCTTTACCATGGATAGTACACCGAACCGCCTTTCACTGCAACCCCTCCTCTTCGACCGGCAGGACCTGTGCGGCTGCTTCTTCCTTGAGCCCACGCCGAAGGAGGTGGAGTTCCTGCGCTACTGGCAGGCACTGGCCGCCCTGGTCCCTCAGCGGCTTTCCCGGCCTGCGGGAGGGCGTACCGGGCGCAGGGGCTACAGCCTGACGGACATACTGGCGGTGCGTGCGGTGCTGCTCTTCTTCCGCCTGGACACCGTCACGGCGGCGGTTGCCCTGCTGCAGTCGAGCCCGAACCTGAGGACGGTGACACAGCTGGGGCGGGTACCCAGCCCGTCGTCGGTGAGCAGGCGGACGGCACGGCTGCTGGAGGAGATGGACTTCCGGGGGATCCATGACCGGCTGTGCAGGCAGTTCTATGCAGGCAGGACGGTGTGCCACCTGAGCCTTGACAGCACGCCCGTGGATGCACGGGAGAGGCCTGCGGCTTGCGGTGTTGCTGCTGACCGTCAAGCGAATGGGAAAGGTGCTGGAAGCACGGCAGCAGGCAGCAAGGAAGAAGAGCGCATAACAGGAAGGAATGGAAATGATGGCAGAGTACAGGCACCCGGGAGGGTGTCCGTCCTGCGTGTGCGCGCAGGCCTGCGGCAGGCCATGAAGGCTACGTGATGCGGCCGGTTCCCATCCCCTGTAGCTGTCAGGCATGGCTTCTGCATGGATATGCATCATCCGTGAATATTTATTCAGGCATCCGTGAGTTTTGCAAAAACCTCTTTTATTCATTTTTTAAATAATACTATACCCTATAAAATGTTAATCAAGCTATTGTTACCTATTTTTCTTTCTCTTGTTAACCGACCGTTTATTTCCTGAGTACCCAGTAGTAGCTTCTTTCTTCAACTTCTCTATTTGGGCAATCTGTTTCTCATCCATCCATGTAGGCAACAATTTATCGACCCATTGGTTCTGCTTGCCTCTATGAATCAAGTAATAATAGCCATAAAAGGAAAATACTATTGCTCCGATAAAATTGACGAACAGATCTTTCATTGTATCAATCAGACCGATGTCAAGATAACCGTTGATAGGCAGTACGGTACCATTGACACTTGTCTGGGATATATCGGAAACATGTACTACCTGCATACCCTTCGAATCCAATGCAACAGAATTGATCGTATGGATAATCATATCTTTCTGCATATCTGTTCCTGTAAACTGGTCCATCAGAAATTCAACGAATTCCCATAAGACCCCCAGTGTCATTGAAAAACAAAATCCAGTAAAAACAACGAACATAGGAGATACCTTGAATGAAAATTTCTCATTCCGATTGAACAAATCAATGAGGGAAAACCCAACTGCTGCCATAACAAAGCCATTGATCGCATGCAATGCAGTATCCCAGAAAGGTACCAACAGGTAAAAGGAACCAAGCTCACCGAGAATTGCAGAAGCAAATACGGAAGCCATGATCAGTATTTCCAACGTATCCGGTACATCAAGATGATAATTTATTTCGACAAAAGCTGGCAAAATGAAAACGATAAGTGTCAATATACATATGAACACACTTTCATAGGATCCTTTGAACAGGCTAAAGATCAGGACAGCTACAACAATACTGCGAAGCAAAAAATAAAATATTGCAGTTCTTTTGTGTTCATGAAACTGACGGAAAATTCCAAGATGCATCAGGTTCAATCGTCTGATTGGTTTCGATTCCTCTGTCCTGATGTCTTTTTCCCCAGTCTCCCCTGTTCCGTGCTTTTTGTCATCATGTTGCTTTGGCATCTTTGTTTCTCCATAAGCCTTCCAAGCCCTTTCTTCATACCAGCAGGATCGTAAGCCCAAGTCACATAGGCTTCTTTCCGCAGTTCCATTGGCAAAAGTGTATCATATTTGAAATTACCCCGCATGGCTTGTTCATCCACATCAAGTTCCATCAAGTCAACGGGAGCATATCGGATTGCTTCCAAAGCTGTCCGAACTGCCTGCTCCGTCAAAGCTCCACGACCTTCTACGGCAAGGCAGAAATCATCTTCCATGATTGCGTCGATGCCGCGGCTCTTGAAACAGGCAGAAAGACAAGCAAGAGACCGACTGCCAAGCCAAGGATAAATTCTTACCATATCCCTTTCAATCCGTACAACTACATCATTGCCGATACCAAGGGAGCGATAACGTTCACGGGCCTTACCCAGATAATCAACAGCACAGGGATCAAGATAAGGATAGCTTTCATCACTATCCAGAATTTCCTTGATCTTTACAAGGATCCTGTCGTCGACTTGCAGGCTACCGTTCCCTTCCCATTTGGCATAACCACCTTTTCCATCGGAAACAACAAATGCAATCATCCTGTCATAGTCTATCTCGGTAATTTTCCATTTGTAGCCAGAAAGTACAATCCTGTCCCCTTTCCTAAGGTCTCTTCCGACTGTCCCAAGGACCTTGTCTTGGAATTTGATAGTCATCTCAGGCATGACGAGAAAAACCGAATAAAAGTCATAGAAAGAAACCAGCTCTTCTCCCCGTTCTCCAAGATTTATCGTGCCATCTTCCATTGTCTCAAGCAGTTTTTCATCCAGCATACCATGCAATAGAGTACGGTAAGCATCAATAGTTATGGCCCTGAAAGGACTAAGGGTAAGTATATGGCGGGCAAGAGACTGTACCGAAAGTGCTCCCAAGCTCCTCAAAACTGAAAGAGTCTGATGCAGAGCAAGGAAATAACATTTTTCCAAGGGATGCACCGGCTCAATCCAATGCTCCTTCAGGTAAAGTTCAATAGTTGCAATCGTAGAAAGAAGATCAAAAGGCAAATAGGTAGGATCCGCTTTCCAGACAGCATCCCGACGTTTGAGAACAAAAGCCATATTACGATTCTGACCCTTACGTCCCGTCCGTCCTAACCTCTGGACAAAAGAAGAAACAGAAAGCGGAGCTCCTGTCTGTACAATCATATCCAAGGAGCCGACATCAATGCCAAGCTCAAGCGTTACCGTTGCTCCCACACACACAGAACCGGGATGGTTCTTCAATGCGTCTTCAGCTTCTCCTCGCTGCAAACGGCTCAATGAGCCATGATGGGCAAAGACCTCAAGGCAATTCCCACGGGCAGCCGACATGTCATGCAAGCCGGCAACCGCAAATTCCACTTCATTCCTGGTATTTGCAAAAACGATGGAACGATGTCCTTTTACGAGGTGATAAAGTACTTCCATCCATGGCTGTGTGGTATCGACGATATCGTTTTCTTCTTTCCGGATATATGGACATTCCTTCACCAAGAGATTGAGCTTACCCCCTGCGGCTCCAGAACTACAGACTATACAGTCGAGTCCATTTCCTGCTTCCAACCATTTTGAAGCTTCGTCATAATCAGCAAGCGTAGCAGAAAGTCCGATATGTCGCACAGGATGACCAATCATCTGTGCTATCCTGCCGATCAGCGATTGTACTTGCAGGCCTCTTTCACTGCCCATGAATGCATGGACTTCATCAATGATGATATAACGTAGATCACCGAACAACCGCCTGCAATGACGGCTTTCTCTGATCAGGAGAGCTTCAAGGGATTCCGGTGTAATCTGAATGATACCCTGAGGATGTGCAATAATCCTTTTCTTTGCGGAAGCAAGGGCTTGTCCATGCCATCGGACTATAGGCAGTTCCTCTTCTTCCAAGATATCCTGCAACCGTTCGAACTGATCATTGATCAATGCAATCAAAGGGCTGATATACAGGACTGCTATGGTCGATGAAGGATGCATTTCCAAGTCACTGAGCACAGGAAAGAAAGCAGCTTCGGTCTTGCCGCTTGCAGTTCCGCTTGTCAGCAACACATTGTGCGATTCCGTAAGAATGGCAGGTATCGCCTTTTCTTGTATTTCCCTTAAGTCCATCCATCCTTTTTTATAGATATATTCCTGAATGGTCGGAGAAAGTAATTCATATGCCTGTTCCATCAGAGTGTAAATGTGGAGAATTCATCTTCCGGCCCTTGCCCTTCACCTGCCATTCCAGACTCATCATCCTTCAGTGGTTCAGCATAAGTAAAACCACTGCCTGACATGATTGACTGGACGGAGTCCCCTGGATTCTGCAATAACAGATTCATAAGCTCAATGAAATCACGTATGATTTCTCGCGGAGTAAGCCTGTCAGCAGCACCGACACGCCCTAGTTCACAGCCAAGGAAGAACCGAATCTCTTCTGCAGAAAAATGCCTTCCTGTTGAAAAAAGATCGGCATGCAGCATACTCAGCCTTTCCATAAGAACAAAAAGTTCTTCTCCTGACAGTTTCTTTATCCTGATGATAGGAGAAAGCAAATCCTTCATGTCTTTCGTAGCCAAACGACCTGTTTCCAACCGCGACCGAAGAGCCTCATAGCTGAATACACCTCTTCTGGTATCTTCGACGCTTTTTGGTGTTGCACCCATCAGAATTCCAAGATAGCTTGCTTTTCCCTGAAGTGTATCATTGTACATCGCGAGCAATTTCTCATAATTATTCTGTCGGCTTATCTTGTTGGATATCTTATACAGGTTGATCATTTCATCAATGAAGACAAAGGTACCCTTATAACCTGCCTGCTGACAGAAAACAGCCAGCAACTTGATATAATCATACCAGTCCTTGTCCGTAATCACCAACGAAATGCCCAAATCAGTTTTTGCGTCCCTCCGATATTGGTATTCTCCCCGAAACCAACGAAGCACCTTGTCCCTAAGGTCATCATTTCCATCCCTATACGCCCTATAATAAGTAAGTAGCAAACCTGCAAATTCATACCCATGAACCAATTGTCGTATATCTGCACAACGGGAATAAATCTGCTGTTCCATCTCTTTGTCAAGCTCAGCGTCCACAAAACCCTTTGCCTTCGCCTCAAACAACAACTCATTAATCCATTTGTCCAAGACCAAAGGCAATGCACCACCTTCCGGATGTGCCGCAGTGGAAAGGTTCCTTACCAATTCCCTGTAAGTAGCAAGGCCTTCGTCATGAGTACCTACAAGCTTACGATCCGGGGAAAGGTCCGCATCCATGACGACAAAGCCTTTCTTGGTGACATGGCTGCGAATGATGGAAAACAAAAAACTTTTCCCTGCTCCAAACGGACCTTCTATAAAACGAAAAGTGGCCCCACCGTCTTCGATAATTTCAACATCCCTTAATATGGCTTCAAGCTCTTCTGTTCTGCCGACGGCAATATACTCTGCACCATCCCGAGGTACAACGCCGCCTCTCAGGGCATTCATCAGCCTGTTTGCAATCCTCTTAGGAGGCATCTTGAATTCGGCATCACTCATAATTTCCCCTGCTCCTTGACCAGTTCTCCGATTCTTCCACGATACTCATCCAACACACTGTTGTCTTCAATCAGCACATCATCATATATTGTAAGAGCTTTCTCATTGATTTGTTCAACCATAAGATTAAGCATCAGCCCATGGGAACGACAGAAGGCATCGGCCATCTTATCATCACCACCGCATAAGTAGCTGACTACCTGCGTCTCATCAGGAGTGAAGGCTTTAGCCAGTGCCTCAAGAGAATCTGAAACAGCAGCAGGTAAGAAAGATCCTTCTTCTGTAAACTTGTTTTTCCCTTTTGCAGTTCCTTCAGGCAGAGGAAAGGAATGGGTATCCTTCAATTTCAAAAAATAAGTACGTGCCTCCTCTGGCTTTTCCTGTTCTGTTTTTTTGACGGTTTCTTCATCTTCGACAATCAATCTGTCCTGAATAACTGCACTATCTTTCCTTATCTCTGCTACATTCTCCAGGTTGATGCTGAATTCACAGACATGTTTTCTAGCTTTCAATTCTTCAGGTGTCAGCCCATAGGCCTTCTTTGCATAGGGATGTTCAGATACCCATTGCATGACAACCTTGAGCATCGTATCCTGGTTCTTTTCCCTTCGGCCAGCATAGTAAGCAAAGTAGCTGTCATTTTCGCGTTGTGAAAAATTCTCCAATATATTACGAGGTCCCCCACAACAGTAGGTAAGTACTTTTCCCAACAATTGTAGGTATATCCTGCAGTTCTCTGTACAGTCATACGACAAGGACATCACTACCTCTCGTAAACGTCCATTATGTACCTCATAGGTAACCTGATCATCCATTGGAATAGAAAAATCAGGTAATACAGGAAAATCAACATACAGTGGCTTTGCTCCCTCACAAGGAGATCCTGCATCTTCCATTGCAAATAATTCACTTGAATCATTGAGATACCCCAACGAACCATAAAACCCTTCTGAAATGCATGGAACCGCCAAATCAAGATAGCATTCTTCCATTAGAAAAAGAATAGCCGAGTCAAAGCATTGATCCTTCAAATGAAGTACTTTATAAAGGTAGGAAAAACTAATAATATTTTCTCTTTGGGAAACAGTTTCAGGAAACAACTGCATATCTGTTTTTTTCTCAAGTCTGTTCAGTTCTTCAGATTGTCCGCCATAAAGAAAATACAGGTTACGATATGCAGACAACAGGAATCTCTTCATCTTGCTTTTCCCCACTGCAGGCAACAGCAACTGAAACGCCCGATCTAATTCTTTTTCGATATCGGCAGTGTTCCTGGAATATATGCCATTCAAAATTTCCATCAAGTAAAGACTGATGAAAAAAGAATCAGGATAGGTCGGAGAAATCCCTTTTCTCAACGCAGTTCTGAAACCAAAGTATGCTACTAGATTTGCACGCTCAAGAAGGAAATACTGCGGACAGAACTTTGTCTTCGAAGTTAATCCCTTGACAGGTTTTTCCTTTTCAAAATCGATGCTTGCCAAATAGAAAGCATCGGATATAAAGCGAGCAATGCTCTTTTTCCGTTCGTTTCCCAAAGTCGTAAGCTTTGTTTTCCATTTGCCTGAAAAACTACTGGCTGTACGGAATGATTGGTATGACTGTATCCTGGACATATAGCCACTGATGATGGAATCAAGCGTCTGTTCATTCATACCTTTCCTCTTTCGCCTACAATACCATACACATGGAAATACCTCAAGCATTGTACCAGAGAGACTCCCCTGCATTGCATCGACTTTTCATTTCCCATAGACTTGGAAAAGAGAGGATAACAAATGAAACTGGCACTTGCAAAAAGGAATGAAGAGGACAGGATAAAACAGTTCTGGAAAGACAATCTCGCCGGAAATACACTACTGCTGGATAAATTCTTTGAAGCCAGAAGGGAAATTGACCATTGCTATATTGCAAAAGATGAAAACGGAAACATACTGAGCATGCTGCACTGTCTCCAACAGGGATTTACCAGGGAAATGCATACGACACCAACGGCTTACATCGTCGGTGCAGCAACAAGACCTGATTACCAGCGGCAGGGATTGATGAACGATCTGCTGGAACTGGCATATACCGAAGAACACAAGATATTGACGATCAATCCCGGATTTAATTCCTATTTCCTTCATCATGGATTCTATACTGCAGCACATATGGCTTGTTTCAGGCTTACCGGCAACAAAAACGGGGAATTGTGCAACGACAGCAAATGTCCACTTGAAACAATCTATATAAATGCAACAGAAAAATCAGGAGCATTGGACCGAGACAGTTTTGCTTGGGATCTGCTCAAAGAAAGCATGTCCATTGTCTTTGCTGAAAGCAACAACGAAAAGGGATATGCTTTGGTAGCAGATGGCATAGCCTACGAAACCATGTGCGAGGGTCTTTGCAGTGCAAGGGCTCTGAAAGAAAAAATAGAACAAATGCCGATACAGCAGGTCTGGATGCCATCCGATTCGCCCATGGCATCCCTATTCGATCAAATTCCAGTACTCCTGCCGATCGGCATGAGCAACGAAACATCAATCTGTGCAGGTGTATACATAGCACAGCAGCTTTAATTCCGACGTACGTCCTCATATACATAAGGAAATGACGGAGTCGTGGTGATCGATCCGTCATTCAACAGAAAAATGGCTGCTACCTGCGGAAATTTCTTCAGGAGAGCCAAAGCCTTGCTGCTACCAAGCACAAAGCAAGTCGTTGAGAGTACATCACAAAGAGTTGCATCCTTTCCTATGATAGTTGAACTAGCAATATCGGTTTCTGCCGGATACAAGGTCTTCGGATCAAGGATATGGCAGTATACTTTTCCATCCTTGACAAAATACCGTTCATAGGCTCCGGAGGTAACGACAGCTACATCATCAAGAGAAAGCAGGACATAGGATTCTCCTCTTTCCTTGAAAGGAGCCTGCAAACCGATTTTCCAAGGCTTGTCCTTTGCTTTGCTACCAATTACCCTGACATTTCCGCCCAGATTGATAATGGCACGGCCAACACCTTTTTCCTTGAAGTAGCTGACCAGGCAATCTGTAGCATACCCCTTGCCTATGGCACCCAGATCAATTTCCATTCCTTTGGGAATTGTGATGGTATGCTCTGCCTTGTTGATGGAAACCTGGCTATAATCAGCATCAACCTGTGCAAGTTCTGCCTCGGATGGTATCCTTTCATGTTCTGTTCCGATTCCCCACAAGGCCACGGCCTTGCCTATAGCAGGATCAAAGGCTCCTCCGGTAGCATCTGCCAATTCAAAAGCCCGACAGAAAAGGTCAAAATAGGAAGTATCAGCAACCTTTATCTTTCCCGTATCATTGAGCGTCTTGACCAATGATCCTTCCTTGGTACGTGAAAGATTATCGTCAATATCCTGGAGCAAGTCAAAAGCTCCTAGGTAAAGATTCTCATCGCTCCCTTTAGGAAGGGATACTGCACAGACAGTTCCCATATATATACCGCTCTTTGCAACCATCGGTACTGTTGTCTGTTTGTTGCATGCAAATAGAAGCAAACAACAAGGAAACAGCAGGAACAGCTTATGCTTCATTCTGTCTTGTCCTCGCTTTGATCTGAAATACGTCATTGTCAGAGTATAGAAGGTGTACGAAAAAGATTGAAGACCATCAGCAAAAACAATGGAAAACAGAAACAGGACCTTTACTATAATTTGAACAGACTAGGAGGAAATTCAGAAACAAACAGAAGTTTCAGATGACTGGTATTCCGATCAATCGTCTGTCTGTAAAGCTCCTGTTCCATTTCCTTCGGATAATCAGTTATGATACCATCAACATTCAACTTGAAGAATTTTCTGGCATCCTCCATATCATCGACATTCCAGACAAAGATCTGTTTGTTGATTTCATGTACCTGCTTGATTGCACTGGTTGTGGCAAAACTCTTTTCTATGCTGAAGAAATCGGCATACGGGAAATCTTGGAACTTTCCGGCAGCTACCACCATGATCAGACCTGTCTTTCGCATTGAATTCAGTTGCTTGACATATCTGAGGGCATTGGCATCAAGGGAACTGATAAGATGTCTTGGATATTTCTTCAGCAAAGCAGTCACTTCCTCTGCCATAGCCTCGGCATTGGTACCACTGGTCTTAAGTTCTATGTTCAGCACGACCGTAGGCTTTACCAGAGGAAGCAGTTCTTCCAAGGTCATCAGATGACCGCTCTTGTCACCTACATGGATCGGCACTGCCAATACCTGATCCAAATCCATATTCTCGATGTTCTTGTCAAGACCGGCAAGCCGCTTCAGGTTATGGTCATGGCAAATAACAAGCTTATGGTCCTTCGTTTCCACGACATCCAGTTCAATATAAGCCACACCATCAGCCATTGCACGCAAGAAAGCCGGTTTTGTATTCTCGATTTCAGTAATGCCGGCTCCACGATGTGCCATTATCTTGGTTCGCAGATTCACACTGACAAAGGAAGTTGACAAAACAAAAACAAATAAGATAGCACCCAGAATACAGTTTCTGATGACACGGCCTTTATGCGACAGACGCCTTGGGCCGCAGAGGAACTGCACCTCAGGTACAGGTTCATGAGCAAAGAAGATGCTGGCAATGACATACATGATATATACTTTGACAATGACATTGACTGCAACGGTAATAACCAGATTCGCTGTCAGCAAGGCACTGCAGATAAGACGGAAAGGAAGTCCCTGTCCCAAATGCAGACTGATATGATAAAAAGCCGTCTGGGTACCTAGGAGTCCAGTCAGCAACAGGAACGTAATAGCCGTACATTTCAGCAAAGCCGGAACGATTTCCTTGGCAGTATGGTGTACCAAGGTATTGCTTTTGGCTTCTGCAACTGCAAACCTTGGATTCTTGCTGACCAACAGGTAAAGAAAGGAAAACAGATTCAAGAAAGAATAGCGCAGTGCAGCGACGATGCCTACGATAAGACCGGACATCAACAGTGGATTTGCTTTTATATATTCCATGATGAAAGATGGGATCTTCAGGTTTTCAATAACCGGATTCTGGTAAACGATGCCAGAAAACGGCAATAAAAGGCAAATATAGATATATAGACCTATATTGTGCCACCTGGGCATCTTGTCCGTGACATCAAATGTCTTTTGCAACAAACCAAGGATGCTGATCTCTCCCTTTTGCTGGACACCTGCCAGGTAAATCAGATTTATGGCATTGTAGTCAAACAGCGTTACAAGACTTATGGCAAAAAAGAAAAAGAGCCAGGCAATGATTACCAAGGGGTTGCATAAAAAATGCAATACATTGCTTTGGTCCAGGAAAGGATAGCCAGCCAATCGGATGACCGTGTTGATTCCCAATCGGAGCAATGGAGAAAAAATGAAAGAAATGAATGCAGTGTAAATAGCTTCAAAGACTACAAGAATAATTAAATTGTCTTTTATTAGCTTGTACATCAAAACTCCTTGCTACAACGGCCCCAGCATATCGCTTTTACACAGAGGAATCAATTCTATCATCAAGTCACAGGAAATAACAGCATATAACCAGAAGGACAACGCTGTATGCCAACGTTGTCCTCCTTTTCTCAGTTTTTCTTTTTGCTTAATTAACGTTCCTCATTGTATCGGGACAGGAACTCTTTGGTCCTCGGACTCTCAGGATGTCCGAATATCTGGCTCGGCGGACCTTCTTCCTCAATCTTCCCATCGGCCATATAGACGACATGACTGGAAATATCACGGGCAAAAGACATCTCATGGGTTACGACAAGCATCGTCATGCCTTCCTTTGCCAGTGTTTTCATGACATCCAAGACCTCTCCTACCATTTCAGGATCAAGCGCAGATGTAGGTTCATCAAACAAAAGGACTTCGGGTTCCATTGCCAGAGCCCTGGCAATGGCTACCCTTTGTTTCTGTCCGCCTGACAGATGATGCGGCTTGGCATTGATATAAGGAGCCATTCCGACCTTATGAAGATAATTCAAAGCTGACTTCTTTGCTTCTCCAGAAGATTTCTTGAGTACTTTTATCTGTCCCAATGTACAGTTGCTCAGCACCGAATGGTTGTTGAACAGATTGAAGGATTGGAACACCATACCTACCTTCGCCCTATAGGCAGCTTCCGCAACCCCGCCGTTTACGACATTTGTTCCATGGAACAGGACTTCACCAGAAGTCGGCTCCTCAAGCAGATTTATGCAACGCAGCAAGGTCGATTTTCCGGAACCGGATGCACCGATTATGGAAGTAACATCCCCTGTATCAACGGTAAAATCAATATCCTTAAGAACCTCATTTGAGCCAAATGTTTTGGAAAGATGCTTGATTTTCAGTATTTCACCCATCAAATTTCCCCCCTTGCAGTCGGAAAATTGGTCATGCCACTGGTAAAAGCAAGCGTATCAGATGTCGCCAAATCAAAGCTTTCAGGACCATCCATCTTTTTCTCCAGCCATCTCAGAATCCTGGAACAGGTAAAAGTAAGGATGAAATAGATGATCAGTGTAACAGTTGCAGCTTCAAAGTAGGTATATAGAGCTCCTGCAATGCTTTTGAAAGTAAAGAACAGTTCAACTGTACCAATGATGGAAAGCACACAGGTATCTTTGATGTTGATGATCAGGTTGTTGCCTATCTGGGGCATTATCAGACGAAGAGCCTGAGGAAGAATTACATAGATCATTGTCTGAAAATGATTCATGCCTATAGCCTTGGCACCTTCTGTCTGTCCGATATCGACCGAAAGGATACCTCCTCTGACTGTCTCTGCCATATAGGCTCCTGTATTGATGGATACGATCAGAATGGCTGCATGCCACATGCCCATGTTCACATTGAAGAGCTGGCTGGCACCATAGTAGATAAAAGCAGCCTGCAGCATCATCGGTGTCCCTCTGAAAAACTCCACATAGGCAGTAAGGATCAACTTGACAATCTTGAGCAAGACCCTGCCTGCAGGGTTTGCACTCTTTTTCGGTTCAATCGTCTGGACGATACCTACGGCAAAGCCGATGAGACATCCGAGGGCCGTACAGATCAACGCAAGAGCCATCGTGACACCGGTTCCCTTGATCAGGGAACCGCTGTATGTGTGCACGATGTACGCCATACGCTGAAGGAAATTCATATCAGCTATAGACATGTTTACATCCTATATTATTTTGACAAAGGCTGGACTGCTATAGCCTGCTCCATCATTTTGTTGAAATCATCAACTGTAAGTGTTGCAAGCACACCGTTGATTGCCTTTGTCAGCTCTGGGTTTTTCTTGGATACGGAAACACCGATGTTGATATCTTCCTGGCTTACATTGAAATCATCACCTGAATTTGCAAAATCAAGGATCTTCATATCAGGATAAGCAACCAATGCCGCCTGTGCTGTCGGCATATCAGTGCAAATGTAATCTACCCTCTTGCTTTCAAGTGCAACCAACATTGCAGGAGCAGATTCCTGTGCAGGAAGGATATTGGCATCTTTGATCTGAGGCAGACACTTGTCATACCAAATGGTTCCAAGCTGGCTGGTACAGGTACCGCCTGTAAGATCGGAAAGACCCTTGGCAGAAGCATATTTGCTGCTCTTCAATGTCAGACAAACGATGGAAGCATAATAATATGGTGCCGTGAAATCAACCATCTGCTTTCTTTCGGAAGTAATTGATTGGCCTGCAATGACACAATCTACGGAACCAGACTGTACAGCAGGGACCAATGAATCCCAGTCAAGCTTGACAATGGAAAGCTTATATCCCAGTTTCTCTGCAATCAACTTAGCCATCATGACATCATATCCATAGGCATAGTCATTGGAATCAGCAATAGGAACAGCACCATTGGAATCGTCCGTCTGTGTCCAGTTATAAGGTGCGTAGCCACATTCCATAGCCACCCTCAGAGTTTTCTGTGCAGGAGCTGCGGAGGAAGCAGTTTCATCAGAACCTTGAGCAAAGACAGAACTACAGGCAATTGCAATTGCCAATGCACCGACAAGGAATTTTTTCATTTTTCACCTCTCCATTTGTGTATAAGACTGGAAGTTTGCCATCATCCAGTACAGGTGGTAAACCTTCCTTCTTTATGTATTAAGAAAGTATCAACATGTTAAACTGTTGTCAATAGTGTTCTAAGTTCCAAGAGGCTGTTAAAATAAAAACATTTTTGACTTTTTTTGAAACAGTATTGCTTATTTTGCTCCTTCCTGTGCGGCAATCTTAAGTTCTTTTGCAAAATCAAGTACAGCAGGAACACAATCCTTTCCTTGGTCAGCAATCAATTTGACGATTGCAGATCCGACGATGATTCCATCAGAAAGGGCAGCCATTTTTGATGCTTGCCCGGCATTGCCGATACCAAAACCGATGGCACAAGGAATGTCAGGCCTGACATTTCTTACCTGCTTGATCAGTGCCCCGATATCAGAAGACAACGTATTTCTGGTACCGGTAACACCAAGCGAGGAAACACAATAGATAAACCCTGTGGCTTCCTTGGCAATCTTTTTCACTCGGTCAGCAGAAGTAGGCGCAATCATTGAAATCAAGTCAATATCATGAGCTTGAAATGCACTGGAAAATTCCTTCCGCTCTTCAAACGGAACATCAGGAAGGATCAAGGCATCTACACCGGCTTCCCCTGCTTTTGTAGCAAAACGTTCAATGCCATAAGAAAAAATGACATTCGCATAGGTCATGAAAGCAAGTGGTATGGAAGATTTCTTCCTGATCCGTTCCACCAGAGCAAACACTGCATCGGTCGTTACCCCGCCTTCCAGTGCCCTTCGGCTTGCAGCCATGATTACCGGACCTTCGGCAGTGGGGTCAGAAAAAGGGATGCCCAGCTCAATCAGGTCACTTCCGGCCTCTTCCAAGGCATAGACAAGTTTTTCTGTGGTTTCAATATCAGGATCACCGACAGTAATAAAAGGAATGAAAGCCTTGCCTTTCCCAAATGCATTGCTTACCCTACTCATTGATGTCTTCTCCTCTGTAACGTGCAATCTGTACGCAATCCTTGTCCCCGCGACCCGACAGATTGACGACAATGATCTTGTCTTTGTCCATGGTCGGCGCCAGCTGCATGGCATAGGCAGCCGCATGGGCACTCTCTATTGCAGGGATTATGCCTTCCATCTTCGAAAGGTATTCAAAGGCTTCTACTGCCTGTTCATCCGTAATGGGGTAGTATTCAGCTCTTCCGATATCTTTCAGATGTGCATGCTCAGGTCCTATTCCAGGATAATCCAACCCAGCAGAAATGGAATAGACCGGGGTAATCTGGCCATAGTCATCCTGACAGAAATAACTCTTCATTCCATGGAAGATGCCAAGCTTACCGACAGCAAGCGTAGCCGCAGTGTAAGGTGTATGGACACCCCTGCCCGCGGCTTCAAGTCCGATCAGGCGGACCTGCTTGTCAGGAATAAAATCATAGAAGGCTCCGATTGCATTTGAACCTCCGCCGACACAGGCAAGGATTGCATCAGGAAGCCGGCCTTCCTTTGCGAGGCATTGCTGTCGTATTTCCTTGGAAATGACAGACTGAAAATCCCGTACGATAGTAGGAAAAGGATGAGGTCCCATTACAGAACCCAATACATAATGCGTATCACTGATACGTCCTGTCCATTCCCTCATGGCTTGGGATACCGCATCTTTCAGTGTCCCGGTTCCTGTAGTGACCGGCACGACCTTGGAACCCAGCAATTTCATCTTATATACATTCAGCGCCTGCCGTTCGATATCCTTGCTTCCCATGAATATCTCGCACTCCAGTCCCATCAGCGCTGCGGCAGTTGCAGTTGCAACTCCATGCTGTCCTGCTCCGGTCTCAGCAATGACCCGCGTCTTACCCATGCGTTTTGCAAGCAGGCACTGCCCCAGGACGTTGTTGATCTTATGGGCACCGGTATGGTTCATATCCTCACGTTTCAGATATATCTTGGCTCCACCCAAATCCTCACTCATCTTCTTCGCATAGTATAGACGAGATGGCCTTCCGGCATACTCATTCAGCAAGTAATCAAGTTCCTTCTTGAATGCCGGATCATCCTTGTAAGTAGCATAGGCTTCTTCAAGTTCAATCAAGGCATTCATCAAAGTTTCAGGCACATACTGTCCGCCATGAATTCCAAAATGACCTTTTTCCATCATGATTCTCCAGTGAGACGATGCAACGTCTCTACCAATTTCCTGATTTTTTCCTCATCTTTATATCCATCAGTCTCTACAGAGCTACTGACATCAACGGCATAGGGATGAAAAAACTCTATTGCAGCTTGCAGGTTGGAAGACCCGATGCCACCTGCAATAAACAAAGGCTTGTCTGTTACCGACTCTTTCTTCCAGTCAAATGTCTGCCCTGAGCCAGCTCCGCTATCCAGCAGGAAGCACGAAGCACTTGGAAAAGAAAGCAAGGAAACTTCTTCCTTACCGTTCATTCTCACTGCCTTGATGACTGGCACATCGCATTTGGCTTTCAACGTCTGTATGTAGCTTTCATCCTCATTTCCATGCAACTGGACCATACTGATGGCTCCTGACTGTACGGCAGTTTCAACTTCTTCAAGCGAAGCATCGACAAAGACACCGACAGTCCTGATGCGAGCATCAAGCAAGGACCTCAATCTGACGGCAGTCTTCACATCTATCTGTCTTTTGCTAGAAGCAAAGACAAAGCCGGCATAATCAGGCAGGAACCGATTGAGCAAACCTACATCTTCATCTCTGCGGATACCACAGATTTTCAACCTGACACTCATGATTGCCCTCTCAAATTTGCCAGCAACACCTGTTTGTCATCGGCTCTCATGAAACTTTCTCCGATCAATACGGCATCTGCACCAAAATCCTCTGCTCTTTTTATGTCATTTCTGGTAGCATAGCCGCTCTCACTGACCATCAGGCAATCAGATGGAATGTATTTCCTCAATCTGGCAGAAGTGGCCAAATCAACCTTGAAAGTCCTCAAATCCCTGTTATTGATCCCAATGATCCTTGCGTTGCAAGCAAGTGCCTTTTCAATCTCCACCTCATCATGGGCTTCCACCAAGGCATCAAGTCCAAGGCAGTCACACAATGAAATGAAAGCTTCCAAAGTCTGCCTGTCAAGCAAAGCACAGATAAGCAGCACACAGCTTGCACCCAATACCTTTGCCTGATGGATCTGATAAGCATCAAGGACGAAGTCCTTGCGTAGCAAAGGCAGTGCAACAGATCCAGCAATCTGTTTGAGATACCTGCTGCTACCTTGGAAAAAATGTGGCTCGGTCAGGACTGACACAGCATCTATACCTATCCGCTCGTATTCTCTGGCTATTGCCACAGGATCAAACTGTGGAGCGATCAGTCCTTTTGATGGAGAAGCTTTCTTGACTTCAGCTATGAAAGACAGCCTCGGCCGTGACAGTGCCTGTGCAAAAGGAAACGACCTGTCCTTCCGAGAACTGAAAGCTTCCCGTTCCATTCCTTCCTTGTCAGTGACTGCAGCAAGCCGTTTTCTCGTATCGGCCGCAATCTCATCCAGAATCACTGCTTTACCTCGTTGGTTGCCTTGATCATCTGCTGCAGTTTTGCAAGGGCCCTCCCACTGTCAATAGCCTTTTCTACTTCAGCAAGAGCCTGAGGGAATGTCAGATCGGCTTTTCCTACATACAGGCCTGCAGCACTGTTGAGCAGAACCGTATCACGTTTCGGACCTTTCCTGCCCTTCAGTATATCCAGTGTAATAGCTGCATTTTCCGCCGGAGTTCCCCCAACCAAATCTTCCTTCCTGCACAAACTGAAACCATATGATGTAGGATCAATGAAATAATTTTTTACCCAACCGTTCCTTATTTCACAGACCTTGGTTTTGCCTACCATGGAAATCTCATCAAGGCCATCCAAACCGTACACGACCAAGCCTCTTTTTACCCCAAGGTTCAGCAACACCTGTGCCAGTGGTTCCACAAGGGATTCATCGTATACTCCCATTACCTGATAGGCAGCCCCTGCAGGATTGGACAAAGGTCCAAGGATATTGAAGATAGTCCTGATGGACAACTGCTTCCGTACCGGTGCAACATACTTCATGGCAGTATGGTACTTCTGTGCAAACAGAAAGCAGATGCCGATTTTCTGCAGTATTTCCTTTGCCTGTTCAGGAATCAGGTCAATGTTGACACCCAAAGCTTCAAGGACATCAGCCGCTCCACATTTACTGGTTGCAGCCCTGTTGCCATGTTTTGCTACAGGAACACCGCAGGCGGCTACAACTATCGAGGATGTCGTGGAAATATTGAATGAATTGGAATGGTCTCCGCCTGTTCCGACGATTTCCAGCACATCCATATCATTGAGCAACTTCAATGCATGCGACCTCATCATTCGGGCAGATGCAGTAATTTCATCAATTGTTTCACCTTTCATCGAAAGTCCGAGCAGATATGCACCGATCTGCAATTCACTCGCCTTGCCGCTCATGATCTCATCCATCACAGCCGAGGCAACGTCAGCCGCAAGGTCTTTCTTTTCACTTAATTGGATTATTGCTTCCTTTATCATCATCTTGCTCCCTTGAGAAAATTCTTGACTATATCTTTTCCATGTTCCGTCAATATTGATTCAGGATGGAACTGCAGACCGACTACATGACGTCCGAAATCTTCCACTGCCATGACTTCATCCATATCCGTACGGGCCGTCACGGTAAGGTCCGGAGGCAACGTGTCCTCAACAACTGCCAGTGAATGGTACCTTGCAACGGTCAAAGGAGAAGGAATCCCTGAAAATACCCCTTCATGGCTCAAGTTTGCCAAGGAACTTTTCCCATGCATCAGTCTCGGGGCATGTGCAACAGTTGCACCATAGGCACAGCAGATTGCCTGATGCCCAAGACAGACACCCAAGATGGGAATAAGCCCACGGAAATGCTTGACCACATTGATACAGATACCTGCATCTTCCGGCTTTCCAGGCCCGGGGGAAATAAAGATATGAGTCGGTGCCAGCTCTGCGATCTCCTCCACCGACAGCTCATCATTGCGTATCGTCCTGATATGGGGATCCAATGTCCCGATCAGCTGATAAAGGTTATAGGAAAAACTGTCATAGTTATCTATAAGAAGTATCATGCTTCCTCCTCCAGGGCATTGATGACGGCCTGAGCCTTGTTCAGGCATTCCTGATGTTCTTTCTCTGGAACCGAATCAGCTACGATACCAGCCCCGCTTCTGACATAGACCTTTCCATGTTTCTTGAACGCCAGCCGTATGGCAATGCAGGTATCCAAGCCACCGCTGAAGGAAAGGTAGCCGATTGCCCCGCCATAAATGCCTCTCTTGTTATGCTCAAGCTCATTGATGAGCTGGCAGGCCCTGATCTTCGGAGCTCCCGAAAGGGTACCGGCAGGAAGAATCGAATCTATGGCATCAAGACTGTCCAGATCATCCCGCAAGGTTCCTGTTACAGTAGAGCCAAGATGCATTACATGTGAGAATTTCTCAACCTTCATATACTTCTCTACGTTGACACTCCCGAAACAGCTGATCTTGCCTATGTCATTGCGGCCCAAGTCAACCAGCATGGTATGTTCGGCTTTTTCCTTCTCATCTGTCAGCAACTCCGTCTCAAGCCTGTCATCTTCTGCTTTGTCGCGTCCCCTGGGTTTCGTTCCAGCAAGAGGAAACGTACTCAGTTTCCTGTCTTCCAACTTGACCAGGGTCTCCGGTGATGCACCGGCAATTTCAATTTCATCGCTTGAAAAATAAAACATATATGGAGAAGGATTCATTTGCCTCAGAGCTGCATAGACTTGTTTGAGGCTTCCTTCGTATGGGGCAACCAACCTATTCGAAAGCACTACCTGGAAAATATCCCCATCATAGATATGTTTTTTTGCCTTCTCGACCATCGTACAGTATTCGTCTTTCGAGAAAAGAGGTACAAGAGGTCCAAGCAGTCTCCCGTGCTTCTCTAGTTTCGGTTCTGTATGCTGTGTAAGCAGGTATTCCATGTTCTGCAAGGCAAGGACACCCTTGCTATAGCTGGTTTCGATATCGTTCCGCTTGATATTGACGATAAGGAAAATCTTCTGCTCAAGATTGTCAATGGCTATCAACTTGTCAAACAACATCAAGTCAAGGTCATTGAAGCCCTCTTCGTCCTCGGCATCAAGCCGTAGGACTGGTTCACTGTAGGCAATGAAATCATATGAAAAATAGCCGACCAATCCTCCTGTAAAAGGTGGCAGTCCCTCGACCAAGGGACTACGGTTCTCGCTGAGGATTTTTCGGAGATAGGGATGAGGTTTTTCAGCTTTGAGATGTAATTCTGTCCCTGATCTGATGCAGAGATCTTCCCCAAGCATGGTAATCTCAAGACTGGGATCGAAACCAAGAAAGGAATATCTTCCCCAATTCTTACTGTCTTCACAGGACTCCAACAGAAAACAATGCTTGCTCACCTGCTGAAGAATGGCAAGGATATCCGTGGCAGACCTTTTTTCCAAAGGAATGGTCCGCGAAATCGGTATGGTTGTAAAAGATGCCTCATAGCTTTTGGCTTGGGCAAGGCTCGGATAACACTTCATGCTTGGCTCCTGTTTCTACATATAGAAATACTGGTGTTACTATAGAAAGAAACTTTGTTTCTGTCAACAGAATCTAAGAAAAAGAAAAAAAATTCTTCATCGTACGGTAGAAGCAATATAAAACAAAAAATCAAATCACATAAAAAGATTTACAGGATATCGTTTTTCAGCTACCATTGATCAAGGATACCCCGAAATGCAATATGATTTAAAATACAATATTACAGCCCTTGCTTTCCTCGTACTTCTTACTATTTCTTTTTTCAGGACGAAACGCTTTCCCAACAAAGCAAACAGAACCTATGGTCTTGTCCTTGTCATTACTTTTTTCTGTGTCAGTTTCGATTGTCTCACCGCCTATACCATTTCTTTTCCTTACCTGCTTCCCGTATGGTCCAACTATGTGCTGAATATCTTTTTCTTTATCATGCATACTTCTTTGGGTTTCCTGGCTTTGATCTATGTCCTGCTGATAACTGACAACAATATAAAACCCTTGAAGAGATTTCCAATCATAGTTTTCAGTGCTTTCTATATACTGTTGGTCCTGCTGATTCTGACTACCATGTTCCATCATGGTATTTTTTACTTTGACCGGAACAGGACCTACACACATGGAAAACTGTATGTTCCTTATTTCATTATCCTTTCATCTTTCCTGATCACAGGATCAATCTACTCCATTGCAAGAAGAAATTTCCTTCAAAAGGACCAGAGGCTGACCATCCCGATCTATACTGCAATCTTGATAGGTGCAAACATCATACAATTTCGTACCCCATCCATCTTCATCAATGGGGTCTCAGTCATCTTGGCTGAGTATATGATGTATATTACCTTGCAAAACCCTTCTGAATATTTTGACCAGACTACAGGACTTTATTCCCGCTATGCCTTGGATACCTACATGGAAGACTGCATACACGACAAAAAGCAGTTCCAAGTCGTCATGGTCAACATGAAACACACCAATGCCATCAACAAGGCACTGGGTATTACATTTACAAATCAGATATTGAGGGAACTTGCTGCTACACTGGCTGCAATTGCGGGAAAGAAAAACCTCTGTTTCAATGTAACAGGAGATATTGCTGTCATTCTTACCCATGAGGAAAAAGAACATAAAAGAATTTATGAAAAACTACATACAGCCTTTCCTTCCATCATGGAAATTGAACATAAGAAAGTAGAGGTAGAACTTCATTTAGGCTCCATCGACACCTTGGAAGGACTTTCCAATACTTCTGAATTTCATGAAATGCTACGGTTGTGCAACATAATGTCAAGGGATAAGAACAGTAAGAAGGAACTTACAACAGCAGAGCTGACAGGTATCAAGAAATACCAAAAAGCTGAAAAGAACTTAAAGGATGCACTGCTTTTCAAGCAAATATTGCTCACTCTCCAGCCTATCTACAATTCGCAAACAAAGAAGATCATAGGGGCTGAAGCCCTAGCTCGGATTGAAAACGAAAAAGGTCAATTGCTCCAACCCGCCAGTTTTATTCCCATTGCAGAAGACAACGGTCTTGTTACCGAACTTGATATGCAGATTTTTGCAAACGCATGCGAAGCTTTGAAGAAAATCAATAGGACGAATGCTGATTTCACAGTTTCAGTCAATCTTGCTGCCATCGATTTCCTATCTGATAAAATTGTTGAACGAATATTCCAGATCATAGACAAATATGACATTGACACCCAAAAATTGGTAATTGAGCTTACAGAAACAGGGGCTTCAATTTCCCCTATGATCCTACAAGTAATGCAAAGGCTAAAAGCAAAAGGCATCAGGTTGGCCATTGATGATTTCGGTATAGGTTTTGCCAACTATGATGCAATTCTCAGGCTTCCTGTCGACTTCATCAAGATTGACAGGAACCTTCTCCTGCTTTGTCAGGAACAACCGAAATACCAAGTCATCCTGGAACATCTTGCCATTGCACTGAAACAAGTAGGGCGTCTGGTCTTGATCGAAGGCATAGAAACTCCAGAACAGGCAACACTAGCTAGCAAAATGGGTATCTGTCTCCAACAAGGTTTCCTCTATGGCAAGCCTGATTCAATAGACAAGATGCTGCAATTGCTCCAGTGAAGAGAGAAGACATGCTTCTTCAGCCTCTCGAAACTTATCCATTTCCATGGTATAGTAGCAACATTGTAGAGGGTTGTCATTTTCTTCATAGTAAACAGCAGCAACACAACCTTGGATCAACAAGGGGAAAAACATGAAATGTGTCATACAACGAGTCAAAGATGCCAGACTGACAGTAGAAGACAAACTGATAAGCAGCATCGATGAAGGGCTTTTGATCTACTGGGGAGTTGCCAAAGGCGATGGTCCTGAAAAAGTTACTTACCTCTGCAATAAGATAGCAAAGCTCAGGCTGTTTACCGATGCAGAAGGCAAACAGAATCTTTCCAGCTACGATGTACAGGCAAAACTCATGGTCGTCAGCCAATTTACGCTCTGTGCAGATCTTTTCAAAGGAAACCGCCCCTCCTATGACAAGGCAGCAAGCGGCCAAGAAGCAGAACCACTGTACGAACTTGCACTCAGGACCTTCAGGAAACTAGGGTTTCAGACTGTCGCAGGTGTCTTCGGAGCCCATATGATGATAAATTATACGAATGTCGGTCCACTTACCATGGTAATAGAGAAATAGGATCATGAACTATACAGCATTGGACTTTGAAACTGCAAATGCAAAACCAGGAGGTGCATGCTCCCTCGGACTGGCAAAATTCAACGGAGACGGAAAACTGATCGGCACATGGTACTCCCTTATCCGTCCGGTCATACCATACTTCAATCCCTATATGAGTGCCATCCATGGACTGGACAGCAGCAAATGCCTCTGTTCTCCTGAATTTGACAGACTCTGGCCGGAAATACTTGATTTCATCCAGGACGATGTATTGGTCGCCCACAATGCCCAGTTCGACATGCGTGTGCTGAAAGGTTGCCTTGACTGTTATGGATTGGGACTGCCGGTAAATCCGTATGCCTGTACCCTTCAGATCAGCCGAAAGGTCTGGCCTTGTCTGGAAAACCATAAATTGACTACGCTCAGCCAACATTTCGGTTTTGACTATAAGGCACACTATGCTTTGGATGATGCGATAAACTGTGGCTTGCTTTTGGCAAAAGCAGGGAATGGGCATCTTGGCAATCTTCACAGCTTCGAATGTTTTCTTGAACAGATACACCTGAACATCAGGTTCCTTCAGTAACGGAAACGCCTGGGTTACGGCAATGAAAGCTGTCCATCATACAGCATACATACAGCTCATGGAATTCCTTTATACAAGGAAAAGTTCCTATCACAGAAAACCTTCGTAAACATACCGATCTATGTTTACCTCCTAGAATATAAAATGGTTTCACTTTATTCCTATATCTAGGATAATGCATTGCAAAAACCATCGTAATTTCATTTTAATCAAGTGATTATGCTCAGGAATCCCCCCCTTGACCAACTGACAACCTGTTAATATAATTAAGTTGTCAGTTGATTTTATACAAATTCATTACGTCCCAAACAATCATTTCATTTTTTTTGATAGTAAAGAATTCATATCCGGAGGATAAATGATAACATATAGTCATGTATATAAGTCCTATAAAAATGGGGCTTATGTCATCAAAGATTTAAATCTCCAGATCAAGGATGGTGAACTTATCGTCCTTGTAGGAGAAAGTGGCTGCGGCAAGACCACCACAATGCAAATGCTGAACCGATTGATTGAACCTACAAAAGGCAGGATTTCAATCAATGGCAATGACATCATGGAAATGGATCCCATCGACTTAAGGAAACACATTGGATACGTCATTCAGAATACCGGTCTGTTTCCTCATTGGACCATTGAAGAAAACATAGCAACGCTACTACGATTGAGAAAAGTTTCAAAACAAGAAACTGAAATGAAAGTAAAGCAATTCATGGATCTGGTAAACTTGGAATATGACCAATTTGCCAAACGTTATCCAAAGCAACTTTCAGGCGGGCAACAGCAACGGGTAGGAGTTGCTAGGGCACTGATAAACGAACCGGAAATCATACTGATGGATGAGCCGTTTTCTGCTCTTGATCCCATCACCAGGGAACAGCTCCAGGATGAATTGCTAAAACTTCACGATGAACTGCACAAAACAATCATTTTCGTCACTCATGATATTGACGAAGCCATAAAACTGGGAGATAGGATTGCGGTAATGCAACATGGCAAGATTTCCCAGATTGACACTGCAGAAAACATTCTCAAGAATCCTGCAAATGAATTTGTAGAAAAATTCGTAGGAAAGAACCGGTTATGGAAAACACCGGATATGCTCACTGCACAGGATGTCATGGACACTGATTTCGTCACCATAGATCCTGACAGATCGGTCATACAGGCAATTGAACTGATGCAAGCACATAAGAAACCGATACTCTGTGTCGTTCAAAAAGCACCGAATGATCGTAAGAAACTAGTCGGTCTTATCGGTACAAACAGGCTTTGGAGCATAAAAGACAGGACTGTAAGAATAAAAGATGTCATGAAAACAAACCCAAAGGCTTTCCTCCCTTCTACCAGTCTGACCGAAATCATAGCAGAACGAGAAAAAAACAATGTAGTCTTCAGTGCGGTAGTTGATTCAGAAGGCATATTGCAAGGAATGATCACAAATACTTCAATACTCAACATCCTAAGCCAGATCATGCCTGGGAAGGAGGATTACTGATGTTCAATTTCATACTGACCCATGGTCCGGAAGTAGTATCAAAGACTCTGGAACATATCTCACTTTCACTGTCTGCCGTCATCCTCGCCTGTATCATAGGTATTCCTGTCGGTTTTCTCATCGTCAATCATAAAAAGTTGTCAAACCTGGTCCTGGGCATTGCAAACATAATCCAGACAATTCCATCTCTGGCAATGTTTGCTTTTGCACTGCCTTTATTCGGGATCGGTGTCAAACCAGCCATCTTCGCCTTGTTCCTTTATGCATTGCTTCCTATCATCAAGAACACATTGCTCGGGATAAGAAGTGTTGATCCTGCCATCATCAAGGCAGCCAGAGGCATGGGGATGTCAAAGAAACAGATTATGTTCATGGTAGAAGTCCCTCTTTCCATATCCATAATCATGGGTGGTATCCGCATTGCGACGGTTACCAGCATCGGCGTCACGACAATTGCCACCTTGATTGCGGCAGGAGGACTGGGAGATTTCATTTATCAAGGACTGAGTACCTTCAACCAACCGATGATACTTACAGGCGCTTTCCTTTCTGCCTTGCTTGCCCTTGTTTCCGATTTCTTCCTCGGACTGCTGGAAAAGAAGTTGACATCCAAAGGCCTATAACACAGGTCATAAGGTATCGTCAATCTATTTTAATATAAATTTAGGAGTATACATATGAAAAACAAAATAAGATTATTCTTAGCAGGAACATTGCTGTTCATGACGGCAGTATCTTGCTCTTCACATGATAAGACAATCACTATCGTGCACAAGAATTTTACCGAACAGCGCCTGATCGGACAGGCAATGGGCATATACCTCAAGGACAAAGGATTCAAGACAGAAGTCAAGGAACTGGGTGGTTCCATGCTCTGTTTCAATGCCTTGGTCAGCGGGGAAGCAGATATGTATCCTGAATATACAGGTACGGTCTATTCAACGATATTCAAACATACGAAAATCTTGTCAGAGCAGGATACCTATGACATGGTCAAAAAAGAAAGTGAAGAAAAATATGGTATCACGTGGTTGGAACCGATGGGATTCAACAATACCTATGTTCTCTCTGTAACCAAGGAAACAGCAAAGAAATATAATCTGCACAACATTTCAGACCTTGCACCTTATGCAAAGGATCTGGTTCTCGGTGGGGATTCTGAATTCGGAGTTAGGGAAATAGATGGATACCCGGCACTGATCAAGAAGTACGGATTCCAGTTCAAGAGCTACAAGAGCATGGACCAAGGCCTGACCTACCAGGCATTGGTCAATGAAAAGATTGATATCAATGCATCCTATGCTACCGATGGTAGAATTGCAAAGTATGGACTGGTCAATCTGAAGGATGACAAGCAGGTATTCCCACCCTATTACTGTACGCCGATCATGAAGCAAAGTTTCGTCGACAAGAATCCAAAGGTAGTCGCATACCTCAACAAGCTGAAGGGTGTATGGAGCAACGAAGACATGCAAAAATACAACCAGATGGTTGACGATGGTAAAGATATTGACAAAGTAGCTACACAGATGTTACAAGATAAAAATCTTATTTGATTAAGTTACCTGGCAATCGGTACACCCGATTGCCAAATACAGGTGGCAATAAATTGAACAGAATCAGGGCCACGGTTCCCAGTTATATGAAGATTGCAATTGATATTGCCCATTCCATCAGTGACGGGCAATATAGGGAAGGTGACTTGCTCCATATCCGTACGGCTTTAGTCGGTAAATACGGTGTTTCTGCGGAAACAGTCAGAAGAGCGATCAACATTCTCGGTGATGTCGGTGTCGTAGACATCAGAAAGAACTTCGGCGTATATGTCCTTTCGGAAAAGAAAGCATTGCAGTTCATGCTGGACATGGGAGACTTCGGCACTTTGACCAGTCTGGTAGACTCTCTCCAGAAAAAAATGAAAGCCGCAATTGATAATATAACCAGCATGCAGGATACATTGATTGACTTGACGACAAGAATCGGCCATTACAGCAAGCTGTCTTCGATCTCTCCCCGGAAACTCCAGTTGTCTTCGGCCTGTCTGTACTTGGGAAAAACCATTGCAGACATCCAGCTTTGGCAGCATACAGGCGCTACAATCATAGCCATCCAGCATGGAAACGGCCTGACCTTATCTCCAGGTCCTTCCTACAGGTTTGTTATCGACGATATCTTGTACTATGTCGAAAGCCCGGATAAGAAAGAATGTATTGTTTCCTATCTGGGCCTGGCATCTCCAACTGAAGGAACCGACAGTCAATCGTAAAACTTTTCCAGGGCCTCGCCATAAGAGTGGAACATGCCGATCCCCACACCAGCATGGATCACAGCCCCCATGGCACTGTCTTCGATTTCTTCATGGAATAAGATTTTCTTCCCATATGCCTGTTCTGCTTTCTGCCGCAGCAACAGATTCTTCTTCAAGCCGTTGCCGGCACCAAGCAACAGGGTCTTTTCCTTTTTTACTGCTTCTGGAAGCATCCTATAAAAGCGGAACAGCTCTTCCACCATGCCTTCGGTCAGGGCCAAGGTCATTGATTCAGGTGTAAAGTTATCAACATCAATGTCCGTAAAAGAAGCATAGGCTCCTGGCTTTCCCCGCTCACCGAGGAACATGGGCTGGCATACCATAGGATGGCCCGATACTGAAAAATCAAATCCGTCCATATGCTTTATTATCCGAGCAATATCGCAGGTATATCCGAAACTTTCCAACACCTTGCAAAAGAACCTTGCAAGGATACGATAAGAATCACCACCGCACAGTGAAAAAGCAACATGAAGGAAACCGTCAGTTCCCAACGGACGTTTTTCAAAACCAGAAAAAGAAGCTTTTCCACTCTGATAAAACGACAGTTGTCCTGATGTACCGTAATGCAGCAACAAGGTATGTTCCAAACCTTTTACAGAACCAAGAAAACTGGCCTGATTGTCTCCAAGAGGCTGGACCATAGGTACATCCCTGTAAATTCCTTGAATCTTTGGTTCTTCCGTCACAGAAGGGAACAGTACATCATCATAGACAAGTTCTTCCTTCTCTACATCCCAGATTCCAAGGCTCGCTGCAATCGAAACATCACATACGGGCCGAGTAGTTCCGATAAGCCGAAGAAGTACATAGTCACCGATATTGCAGAAAGATGTTGCTGTTGCAGGACGTGGAATACATGCATCAGTTACGATGCCATATCCAGTATAGACAGGAAATCCTAATTTTTCAGAAAGCAATTCTTCAGTAGAGATACCATCAGCATGTTTTTTTCTTCCCCATTGGTTCTGCCAGGTATAAAACGGCGAAACAGCATTGCCATGTGCGTCTACATAGACGATGCCATGCATCTGGGATGAAATGGAACAGCCGACAATTTCATCATCTCCTTCATCTATCAAAGCATCAAGGATACGTTTTGTCTTCACATAAATAGCTTCAGGATCCTGAAGCGCATCCTGCAGGTCGCTGCCTTCGATATAGGCATTGTCACAGGACAAAGTGCGGCAGATTTTCTTAGTTTCAACGTCAACCGAAATTCCACAGATGCTCGTCGTTCCGATGTCCAATCCAATAAGCTTCATTAATTATTTCCTCCTTAGCTTAAAGATCTTATCATAAGCTACAGATTAATAAATTACCATCTGAATTTGCACCGTGTTGTTAGCGGGTAATTGAAACAGGAGTATCCAAGCTGGTATCATCAGTCTTGCAGTTGCAAGACTGTGTTGCCGGCCGGTTGCGATGTGGTAGTCCTTCTGGCCGGCTTCCCTTTCTTGCAAAAAGGACTACCACCCATGAGTATCATCAAATCCAAATCCCGTAGGGAGACCCCGTGGAGCGGAGACGGCAATGCGTCTGCGCTCCAGCAGTTCATTGACGAAAGCAACCAGGCCAATTATGAACGGAGACATCCGTCAGAAATCGGTGCAACGGAGGCCGGGTTCATAAACTCCTTCATACCGGACGGATGCCCTTGGTGCGGATCATCGCAATACATTTCCTTCGGCAAGACCAGGACAAGGATCAGGAGATATCGCTGCCGCCAGTGCGGCAGGACATCCACTCCAATCACAGGCACCATCTTCGACAGCAGGAAGATCCCCTTGTCCCAGTGGCTGGATTTTCTGCTGTCCTTGTTTGGTTACGGAAGCTTCAGGATGGTATCGAAATCGAACAGGAATGCGTACAGTACGACCATGTACTGGCTCCACAAGGTGTTCCTGGTCCTCCGGGGAATCCAGGACGATATCGTCCTGGACTGCAAGGAAGTCCAGCTGGATGAAACCTGTTTCAAGGTACGCAAGCCGGACGTCCGGAAGAAACCAAACGGCAAGGAGTATGCAGGGCTCTCAAGGAACCAGATATGCATCGGCATAGCCTATGACGGTGTGCGTATGGTTGCCTTCGAGGAAGGGACCGGCAAGCCGGCAAAGACGAAGACGTACGGGCTTTTCCGAAGGCACATACCCCGGGGGACATTGATCGTCCATGACATGGAACATGCCCGTGACAAGCTCGTCCGGGAACTCGGACTCACCAGCAGGACCTACAGCTCCAAGGAAATGAAGAAGCTCCCCGAAGACAAGTTCAAAAAGGTCGAGATACTCATGAATCGGGCAATGCATTTCCGCGAAAGGCTAAAATTTAGGGATGGATTCCGCAAATAGAGCGTTCATTTGCAGTTTCGTAACAACACTGTGCAAATTCAGATGGATAAATTAAAATTGCAAATAATCAACGTGGAACACTTTCACAAATTAACTGAAGAGCTTCGAATGTTTTTTGATATGTCCGATTAATAAACCCATGGATCATTCCTAAAAACAAATGGTAATCAACGGTAACACCAGAATCTTCAAGCTTTGCTGCATAAAATAATGCATGATCAAGCAAAGGGTCACATTCTGCTGAAATAATACATGCAGATGGCAAGCCCTTTAGATTTTTTGCAAGAAGAGGAGAAGCGTAGCAATTAAATTTTTCTTTTTTATTTTTTAAATAAAAAGAAAAATTCTCATCTCTTGCACTTGAATAAAGCAAAAAATATCCTCCTTTACCATATCGATTCTCAGACGTAACTATATTATCAAAATAAAAACTAGTTACTGGATAAATTAAAATTTGTTTATGAATTTTAGGTCCATTTCGATCACGGGCAAGCAAACAAAGAGCAGCTACGAAATTTCCACCAGAACTATCTCCACATAATGTAACGCTATTAATATTTCCTGAAAAATTTTCAGCATGCTTTACTACCCATTGTATAGAAGCATAAGAATCTTCAAGACCTATAGGAAAAGGAAATTCTGGTGCCAATCTATATTCTACAGCAATAACGACAATCTTTCCAAAATTTGCAAAGAATCTTGGCACATAATCATATACGTCAAGGTTATTCATGCACCATTCTCCTCCATGAAAGAAAATCATAATAGGAAAAGGGCCTTTACCTTTAGGATGATAGATTCGTATAGGGATCATTGTACCATTACCTTCAATAAGCAAATCTGTTGTATCAATGGTCATTAAATCAAGATAACAATGACATTTTTTCATCAATTCTGTCAATTCAGCAACAGACTCTAAGTTATTTCGCTTGCGCCAAGAAGCAGGACAAACTAAATCAATCTGCTGAGGTTGCGGAATATTAACCTCAAATGATGGTTCACCATAAACAGGTTCAATGTATTTCCTATACATTTTGATGCCCCAAGTTTAAATCTTTTCCGGCAGTAATATCTGCAACTTTGACTTTTTTATCCATATGCTGATAACTATCCAAAATAACAGCAGCAACAAAAATTGCTCCTCGAATAACTCGTTGTGTGTATTCATCGATATTCATCAAAGTCAAACCATTAGTTAGCATTGAAATAAGAACAACACCACAACAAGCCTTAAAAACTTTTCCTTCGCCTCCTGCAAGACTTACTCCGCCTATTACTGTAGCTGTTAATGCATCCATTTCCATTCCTTCGCCACTCATTGGTTGTCCAGAACCAACACGACCATACATAATAATCCCAGCAATTCCACACAGGAACCCACTCAATAAATAGGCGAATATACGAAGTCTATAAGTATTGATACCAGAAAGTCTTGCTGCTTCATCATTACTTCCAGAAGCATAAAATTGCCTACCAAGATATGTTTTATTCAACACAAATGAAGCAAATAGGGCAATTATTATGAATATGATAATTGGAATTGGTATACTACCTATAAATCCTTGTCCAAAAATTTTAGAATTTTCAGGGATTCCATATACCGGTAATCCTCCACAAACGATATAAGCAAAACCACCAATAATAATGCTAAACGCATAAGTACCAATCATTGCTACAATTTTTGTTTTTTCGATAATCCATCCCATTATTGTACTTAATACTGTACAAATCAAAAGAGTCAGCAACATTGCATATCCCCAACTCATACCAGTGTTAACACAGAAAATTGCAACTAAGACCGTAACAATAGAAATAAAAGAACCTATGGCTAAATTCAATCCTCCAGCAATCATAACAATCATACCACCTATACTGGCAATTCCTAATATAGAGGATTGACGTAGTATAGTAATAATATTACTACCTTTAATAAATGCATGATTACCCATAAAGAACACAATTGCCAACAATAACATTACAAACACAATTGTATATTCCTTAAACCCATCAGCCAATTTTTTCATTTGCATTTCCCCTTTTGGTTCTTTTCCCCAGAAGCATAAAATAAAATTTTTTCTTGTGAATAATTTCTTTTTTGCAATTCAGTCATCAACTTACCTTCATACAAAATCAGTAGCTTATCTGTAATGCCAATAATTTCCTGCATATCTGAAGACACAACAACAATTGCCATTCCTTTCTCCGCAAGTTGATTAATTAATTTGTAAATCTCATATTTATTACCAACATCAATCCCACGTGTAGGTTCATCTAGAATTAGTATTTTAGCATCGCTTGCCAACCATTTTGCCAAAGCAACTTTTTGTTGATTTCCCCCAGATAAGTTAATTACCTTCTGTCTTTTGCTTGGTGTTTTAATCGATAATTCACGTATTTGTTTTTCTACAATAGTTTCTTCTTTTTTGAGATCTACTATACCGTTATTAGAAATTTTCCTTAAAATGGGAAGAGAAATATTATCATTGACTGATAATCGAAGTAAAACACCAAGATTTTTTCTATCTTCAGGTACTAATCCAATACCGAGTGCTACAGCATCTTCTGGTTTTTTTATCTCAACTTCTTTGCCATCAATAAAGATTTGACCAGTTATTTTTGAATCTGCACCAAAAATCAATCTAGTTAATTCAGTTCGTCCAGCACCAACCAGTCCTCCCAAACCAAGTATTTCACCTTGTCTGACGGAAAATGAAATAGGACTATTATGCTGACCTGAAAGTTCTTTTATTTCAAGCATAGTTCTTCCATAATGCAAATTTCTTTGAGGAAAGGTTTCTGTCAGTTTACGCCCTACCATATCGAAAATCAAATTTTCTTTATTTACATTGCAAATATTGTTGATTGAGACTAACGATCCATCACGTAAAACAGCAACACGGTCTGCAATATCAAAAATTTCATCAAGTCGATGTGAAATATATATTATAGTTATTCCAGAGGTTTTTAACTCTTTGATAATTTTCCCAAGTACAATAACTTCATCATCTGTTAAAGGTGCAGTAGGTTCATCCATAATGATAAATCGGGCATTTTTGGCCAATGCTTTACCTATTTCAACTAATTGCATTTGTGCAACTGAAAGATTTTTCACCAGTGTTGAAGGTTTCATACTTGCATGCAAACGTAAAAGTATTTCATTAGCTTTTGATTGTAGCAATTTTTTATCTATAATTATTCCAGAATTCAACTTTTGTCCCAAAAATAAATTCTCAGCGACAGTCAATGTCGGAGCCAAAGTAAACTCTTGATAAATTGCGGCAATACCAATACGTTGAGAAAGTTGTGGAGTTAATTTAAAAAAGTGATTTCCATTAAAAAAAATTTCACCTTTATCAGGTTCAATCGCACCTGTAATTATTTTTATCAAAGTTGATTTTCCTGCTCCATTTTCTCCGGCTAAAGCTAGTATTTCTCCAGGATACACATCAATCGATATGCTATCCAAAGCCATAACCCCTGGATATTGCTTTGAAACTTGTCTCATTGACAAAATTGGAGTTCCTATCATTTTTCCACCTTTTTACGAGGAGGATTCCCCCCCCTCGCAAATAAATTTTATAGGTAATCTTGAATATTATCCTGTGTAATTGCAATAAATGGAGAAGTATAATTACCTCCTCCCTTATCTTGGGCCAGCTTGACAGCAATATCAATAAATTGCGGAGCAGCAGCAACTAAACCAGTTGTAATGGTTCCTCGATATATTTCTTTTTCTGCAATCGCCTTTAAAGCATCATTTGTTGCATCACATCCAAAAATACCCACTTTATCATTACCATAATTTGCAGCTTTAAAAGCTTCATAGACACCAAGACAACCAGCATCATTAATTCCTACAATAAGATTAAGTTTTTTTCCTGATTGAAGGAAATTTTCACCGGAGGTAACTCCCTTAGGGGTATATCCACCTTCCCCTTGGATTACAAATTGGACATTTGGACATAAGTCTTTCATAGCTGCCAAATAACCATTTTCTCTAATTTTTAAAAAATTATAACTTGGATAGTTGCAAGAAGCTGCTAATACTGTTTCTTTATCAGAAAAAGTTTTTTTGACCCAATTTGCTGCATTCTTACCTATTGCATAGCCCATTTGATAATTATCATACCCAAAATAAGCATCAGCGCCTTCAACATTCGTATCATAGGCAAAAAACTTGACTCCAGCCTTCTGAGCCTCCTTCATCACAGACTCCATAGCTGGTCCATCATTAACATGAACAATAATAGTATCAACTCCTGCAGAAATATAATTTTCACAAGCAGTAATCTTATCTCCTGTAGTGCTACAAGCTTTATAAACGAATTTGACACCAATTTTCTTTGCATAGTCTTGCATTGCTTTGACTTGCATAGCAAAAATCTCATCACTCAGTTCTGAACACACATATGCAATCGTTATGTCAGACATTTTTTTGTCAGTGGCAGTTGCTACAGATGTAGTAGCTTGTTCCTTCGTTCCTTGTGCAAATACATTTGAAGAAAACATCAAAGCAATTAAAACAAAGCAAAAAAGTTTTCTCATTTTTTTCTCCCTTATAAAATTAATCGATTACCTAAATAGAAAAATATAATTTTCACATTTTATAAAAAATGTTATAAAATATTACACTGAAATAAAAAAATAACTCTAAGTTTCAAACAAATCATTTCCATTCACTTTATCTGTTTTCATTTTGTGTGTAACAGAAGACAATCAGTTATTATAATAAATTTAATCGTTTGAAATTAAAATATCATGGATTTATGTAACTGTCAAGAAAATATTTACAACACTTTCTATCCTCATGAAATCACAAATTATATGCAGGTAAAAGCCCCATCTACAACCACATCACATCCGGTTGTATAAGACGATTCATCACTTGCCAGATATATAATGGCACTGACTAGCTCCTCAGGAGTTCCCAAACGATGTATAGGTATCTGTTGCTTCCAACTTTCCTTCCAGGCATCGCAGGCTCGTTGGGTAATTGCGGTACCAATATATCCAGGACTTATGCAATTTACCCTTACGCCCTTGTTAACCCATTCAACAGCCAAGGATTTCGTCAAGAGAATGACACCAGCTTTAGAAGCATTGTATGAACACTGGGGCTGAGGAAAATTGACAATATGTCCCGACATAGATGCAGTATTGATGATACTTCCTTTTCCCTGGGCAATCATAACCTTTCCTACTTCCTTACATGTAAGGAAAATGCTACTCAAATTAACATCAATTACTTTCTTCCATTGTGCATAGGACATATTCTCAGCATCTTCATTTATGCAGATACCTGCATTGTTATGGGCAATGTCAATCCTTCCCCATCTGCCCACGATCGCCTTGATCATGCCCTGGACCTGATCTTCCTTTGTTACATCACATTCTATAGCAAAGGAATCTACTCCTTTAGCTTTCACTTCTTCGGCAACCTGCCTGGCCGTATCCACAGCAAGATCCACTATGGCGACATCAGCACCTCTTTCTGCAAGACCGAGGGAAACGGCTCTGCCGATTCCTCCTGCCCCGCCTGTTACGTAAGCTTTCTTACCCGTCAAATCAAACATGTTGCTCATCTCCTTTATTTCCAACCAAAACCAACTTGGTATGAATTCTGTATTCAGATGTCAGGAATATTTCACCATTCATGCGTCTGAGCAAAGTCTTCGCAGCAACCGTTCCAAGAGCTTTCTCATCTTGCTTGACTGCCAGGAATGGCATCTGGACTCCAAACATCCAAAATGAAGCATCAAATGTTGCAAACAACAGGTCCCTGCCTGTAATCAAATGATTTCTATTAAAATAATTTATTGCAGTAAAGGCAAATATTTCATTACCTGAAAAAATTCCATCAACTCTTTTCTTCTGTAATACATAAGTCAATGACTCGTCCCAATCACCTCCCTGAAGCATTTCTCCGAATGTCTTCGGATGTTCAACACCAAAGATCTCACATTCGTGGTCAACTTCAAGCCCATTTTGTACAATGGCATCCTCAAATCCCTCGACCCGTTCCCGCATCGTGGCATCAAAACGGGGAGAAAGAAATGCAAGTTTCCTAGCTCCCAGCTCCACCAGTTTTTGCGTACCGAGAAAGGCCCCATTGTTGTTGGTAGACAGAACCGTATCCCGTCGGACTCCCTTTGGTTTCCTATCAAGAAACACACAGGGGATATCTTCCAATAGAGATGCAAGATCCTGCCATTGCTTGGCAACAGGAACAATGATGATACCTGCGAAGTTTTCTCTTACACAGTTCTGTATGTGCAGGGCCTCCTTTTCCTCTGATTCCTCACTGTTCATATAAAACAGGTGATATCCAGCCTGATTCAATACATTTACTATTGCATTTCCTATCTCAATATAAAAATAGTTTGAAAGATTCGAAACAAGGAACCCGACTATATTTGACCTGCCATTCCTGAGCTTTCGAGCGGTAGGATTGACTTGATAAGACAAGACATTGATTGCCTCCGCTACTTTTTTTTGCGTCCGGACACTCACGCCCGGGTTCCCGTTGATTACATGGGAAACCGTTGCCGTTGACACGCCGGCAAGACGGGCCACATCCTTCATCGATGCATCGGAACTACTGTTCATCAGAAAACAATCTGCACCTTGACGGCAGTCGATCCTTTTGCCGAAGCAAACTCATATGCTTCTATGCTTTTATCGAAAGGATACACAGCAGAAACAAGCGGCTTCACGTCAATATTCCCCGAAGCAACCAAATCAATGGCACGAGGATACTTATGTGCATACCTGAACACCGTCTCCATACGCAGTTCCTTAGCCTGCAAGCCCGTAATGCTGAATATGCCTTCCCCGGCTGCAGGAATGCCGACCAAAACCACACAGCCACCGGGACAGGCATACTGATGGATATCCCGATAAAGCAAATCGGTACCTGTTGCCTCAAATACAACATTTGCGCCCCAACCATCAGTAGCGGTATTGATGATCTGTGCCAAGTCCTCTCTTTTCGTATCTATAGGAATCAAGTTCTTATACCTGTTACAAATCTTCAGTTTTTCACTGTTGATATCAGCAACGAACACTTTGCTGCAACCACCGGCCAAAGCGGAAAGTGCAGTTACAATGCCAATAGTTCCGCAACCAAGTACAATCGCTATATCCCCAGGTCTTATGGCAGCCTTCGTTGCAGCCTGCAACCCGATTGCAAGCGGTTCAACCATAGCACCCTCAGCAAAGCTGACAGAATCAGGAAGTTTAAATGTAAAAGCTTCAGGGTGCACTACTTCTTCACAAAGGCAACCATCAATCGGGGGAGTTGCCCAAAAACGTACCGAAGGGTCCAGATTATACATCCCAAGGGATGTTTCCCTGCTGTGGGAATCAGGAATGCCAGGTTCCATGCACACGCGGTCCCCCACATGCAGATGTTCTACTCGTTTTCCTGTTGCGACGACAACACCAGAGGCTTCATGTCCCATTACCATAGGTTTCTTTACTACATAGTCCCCGATTGCGCCATGCAGATAGTAATGGATATCACTGCCACAGATACCGACATTTTTTATCTTGATTCTGACATCAAAATCGCCCATCTTTTCATAGAGACTGACGTCATCAATAGATAGAGTCTTTGCCTTATGCAATACAAGAGCTTTCACAGATACCTCCAAAAGAGTTGTTAATCGATTAATATTATACTACACCTTGCTTCTTAGTTTTGCAATGAATATTTCTTTATTTATTCATCCAGACTAATATCGAGTTTTATGCGTAGTCATGATTTTTGTTTTTTATACCATTCAGGTATCAAAAACATGCTATAATCGCAAACAAGACTTATTTATTTGATAGATATCAATCGATTAAATTTTCTTGATTTTCCGCTTTCCGGTGGTATAATTCATCAAGAAAAGTCTAAGGAAATATATATGCTTGTTACACTCAAAAAAATTCTTGCTGAAGTCCTATAAAACTTTCCAAAGCCATGAAAACAAAAAGAAATATGATGGATCAACATCGAGGAGATAACAACTATGTCAACCTACGTCCTTGCCCATGATCTCGGCACTTCGGGAAACAAAGCAACCTTATTTGATGACAAAGGCAGGCTTACTGATTCAGTAACAGATCATTACAAGCTAGTGTTTCTTCATCAGAATTGGGCAGAACAGCAGGCAGAGGACTGGTGGAATTCAGTCTGCAGGACAACAAAGAAACTACTGGAAGGCCATAATCCGTCGGGAATTGCTGCAGTTTCCTTCAGCGGGCAGATGCAAGGTTGTCTATGTGTGGACAAACAAGGACATCCCCTTCATCCGTCATTGATCTATTGTGACCAAAGAGCTACAGACCAGGCAGATATACTGATACGCAAGCTGTCACTGCCGTATATCTATCGCATCACAGGACATCGGGCAAGCGCTACCTACACCCTTGAAAAACTGATGTGGATCAGAGAACATGCTCCTGAAATCTATGCCAGTACACGTTATGTCCTGCAAGCAAAGGACTACATACTTTTTAAGCTCACCGGAAATTTCGTTACCGAAGGCAACGACGCCTCAGGGACAAATGCATTCGATCTGCAAAAATTTACATGGTCTGATGAAATTATCAAGGCATCAGGCATAGACAAAGACAAATTTCCTCGTGTAGCACATTCGAGTGATATCATTGGGGCAGTTACAAAAGAAGCAGCTGAAACAACCGGCCTCATGGAAGGAACTCCTGTAATAGCAGGTGCCGGTGACGGAGGATGTGCAACTTTAGGGGGAGGATCAATCAACCCAGGAGAAGTCTACAGCTATATAGGCTCCTCTGCATGGACCTCGGCAACTGCGACAAAACCTATTTCCGAGCCATCAATGAAGACTTTTACCTGGGCTCATCCGATTACGGGACTTTACCAGCTGTGTGGTACCATGCAGACAGCAGGCAACAGTTACCGTTGGTATATTGATGATATCCTGGAAGGATCGGACAATACAGATGCCTATGAACAGCTCAATAAGAAGATCCTGACTTCCACTGTCCCAGGAGCTGGCGGTTTGCTTTTCCTTCCTTACCTTCTCGGAGAAAGGACTCCTTGGTGGAACGAAAAAGCAAAGGGTTGTTTCATAGGCTTGTCCTTGCAAACAAAAAGAGAAGATATGGCAAGGGCAATACTGGAAGGCATTGCCATGAACCTGAACTACTCATACAAGGAATATGAGAAAATCCTGGATTTCAAAAGAGCAACCATCATCGGAGGAGGTGCCAGGAATACTTCCTTGATCCAAATCCTGTGTGATGTCATAGGGAAACCGATCGATGCACTGCAATACCTTGAAGAATCGACCAGCATGGGAGCTGCCCTGTTGGCAGGAGTCGGTTGCGGGCTTTACGAATCTTTTACACAGATACGGACAATGAATCCGATCAGCAGACATTACGAACCGATAGAAAACCACACAAAACTCTATGCTGAATTATCAAAGCTATTTGAACAGGCATATTTCGGCAACAAACAGCTTTTTGATGAAATCTACAGATTCAAGGAAGACTTTCCAGAATAGAGAAAAATCATAACACAGCTATGGGGTGATATTTTCTGAGTCAAAAAGACCGAGTATACCAGCAATTCTCCCAGAAAATTGAAATTAGAGAAAGTAATAAGTCTGTAACTATGACAAGGTGTGGACATAACTATTTTTCTTGCTTTAGAATATCTCAACTATATCTGTCATCATCAGGAGTCCACATGTCCTTTCTGTCCAACTTCGGCAAAAAAAATATTATATCAACCTTTCAGGAAGGATATTCTCCTTGGCCTTTTCTCATAACCACATTATGCTATGGACTGACGTTCGGCCTCACAAAAGGCATCATGGACAACTACCTGGCTGAGATAGCAAATGTCATGGAATTTGAACGTGGCGTCATCGAATTCTGCAGGGAATTGCCCGGTTTGTTCCTTATTTTCATTTTGGCTGCCATGTACCGAAACTCAGATAAAAAGAATTACCAGATTGCATTGGGCATTGCAATGATAGGACTAAGCGGCTTAGCTTTTGCACGTAGCAGCAAATGGATCATCGTTGTTTTCCTGGTCATCAACAGCCTGGGAGAACATATCGTCATGCAAGTGAGACAAAGTCTTTCCATTGAAATGGCGAAACCCGGCAAAAGCGGCAAATCACTGGGAATCATGACAGGGTTCCGTTCATTGGGACGAATTACAGGTTTCCTCTTGATTCCGGTCTTCTATCTTATCTTTGCTCGATTTTCGCTGGGGAGAAGTGACGCCAGAAGTTATAAGCTGATCTATCTGTTCGCACTTTGCATAACCATCATTGCATTTTTCCTTTCGACTAAGATCCCAGAAATAAAGGAAAAACAATCAAATGCACCCATTGCCAAGATTTACTTTAATAAAAAATTCGGAAAATATTATGTACTTTCTGTTTTCTACGGAGCACGAAAACAAGTTTTCCTGACTTTTGCACCTTATGTCCTCGTACTTCAATATGGTGCAAGCGCTTCCGTTATGTCCATGCTTTTTGCCATCACTGCCGGCATGTCCATCATATTCAGCCCTATCATTGGACGAATCATCGATCGAATCGGATATAGGACAGTCATGATTGCCGATACCCTCATTCTTATCATCGTATGCTTCTTTTACGGCTTTGCACATCGGCTATTCCCTGAACACATAGCTTTTTATGTTGTCTGTAGCAACTACGTATTCGATTCCATTCTTTCACTGTGCAGCATGGCAAGCTTGGTCTATATCAAAGACCTTGCAGACAACCAAAAGGAAGTCAGCCAGACCATTTCCTCAGGAATTTCCGTCAATCATCTCATCAGTATCATCATTGCCCTATGCGGTGGCCTGATCTGGGAAAAAGCCGGTATAGAGCTGTTGTTCTCACTTTCTGCTCTTCTTGGTTTGATAAACAGTATTGTTGCTGCTACCATACCCAAGACTAGGAAAGGCCTTTAACTGTCAACAAAGCGGCAAATAGGAAAATTCTCCAAATTGAACGGAAAATAATACCATTCATTCTGCTTGTTGTAAGCTTTTTTTCGGCTTATACTTATTGTAACTCGATAATGAAGGAGGAAGGGCAACGCCATCACAGATGCTTCGTTGTCTATCACTAATGGATCGTATACAGAAAGAACTCACGGAAGGCAAGACGGTACTTGGCATTGAATTTGGTTCTACGCGAATCAAAGCCATTCTCATAGATACAAAAAACGAACCGATTGCCCAAGGAAGCTTTGATTGGGAAAACTCCCTTATCGATGGAGTATGGACATACTCCTTGGAAGAAATAAGGCAGGGCCTTCAGACTTGCTATGGTAACCTGAAACAGGACGTCATGGACAAATATGAAGTAAAACTGACAAAGTTAAAGGCAATGGGTATCAGCGCCATGATGCATGGATACCTTGCTTTTGACAAAAATGGCAAGTTGCTCACTCCTTTCAGGACATGGAGAAATACATTCACCCATGAAGCTTCAAATGTCCTAGCTCAGTTGTTTGATTATCCTGTTCCCGAGCGATGGAGTATCTCCCATCTCTATTATTCAGTCATGAAGGACCAGCCTCATCTCAAATCCCTTGACTATATCTGTACCCTTGCAGGGTATGTGCACTGGCTGCTTACAGGTAAGAAAGTACTTGGAATCGGTGATGCATCCGGCATGTTTCCTATCAATGACAAGACAAGGGATTACGATCAGCAATTCATCGATAAATTCGAAGCACTCATCAAAGATAAGCAGTATGGTTGGAATCTGAGAAGTATTCTTCCCAAGGTATTGCTTGCAGGTGAAGATGCCGGAACCTTAAGTAAGGAAGGAGCAAAACTGCTCGATCCTTCCATGGAACTAGCAACCGGCATCCCGTTCTGCCCTCCTGAAGGCGATGCGGGGACAGGTATGGTGGCAACCAACAGCGTGGCACCGAAAACAGGCAATGTTTCCGCAGGTACTTCAGTATTTGCTATGGTAGTCTTGGAAAGACCACTTTCAAAGAGCTATCATAACCTGATCGACCTTGTAACGACTCCTGACGGTTCCCCTGTTGCCATGGCACATGCAAACAACTGCACAGGCGAATATGACAAATGGATAGGGCTTTTCAACGAAGTGCTTGAAGCCACTGGCAGACCGATCAAGAAAGGAGAGCTCTATGATATCCTCCTAGGCAAGGCATTGGAAGGTGACAATGACTGCGGAGGCCTGATACCCTTCAATTATCTTTCGGGAGAAACCATGGTAGGAGTAAAAAGCGGAAGACCGTTGTTTGTCCGCACCTCTTCATGCCATTTCAGTCTTCCGAATTTCATGAGAGCACAGTTGTTTACTTCTCTTGCCGCATTGCGAACTGGTATGGATATCCTATTTGAAAATGAACAGGTACAGGTCGATGCCATCAATGGGCATGGAGGATTCTTCAAGACAAAGGAAGTCGGTCAGAAAATAATGGCAGCAGCTCTGCATACCCCGATTTCCATTCTGGAAACAGCTGGGGAAGGCGGTGCCTGGGGTATTGCCCTTCTTGCATCCTATCTTGTAAACGGAAGCAATCAGAAACTGGAAGACTTCTTGAACAAACAGGTATTCCAGGACAGCAAGGCTTCAACACTTGAACCAGACAAAAAGGACATCGAAGGATTCAATGCTTTCATGACCAATTTCAGGAAAGCCTTGCCTATCGAAAGAATGGCCGGAGAACACATAGTCTAGTAAAATCGATTGGTTCTCTATTGCAAAAAGGCTGCAAAACCATGATGAGTGGTAACTGCAGCCTTTTCTTTCCTGCAAACATATCTTCAGAATTGAATCTGGACAAATCCTGAATCAGTAAGTTCGGTCAAAGTCGTAAAACCTATGCTCCTAAGAAGCATTTCCGCTTTTTCAAATCCAAAGACAAGGTCTTCCTTACGGTGAGCATCAGAAGAAAGGCAAATGGGAAAACCAAGTTCCTTGATACGCCGAAGCAAAAAGGCATCTGGATATGGCTGCGTCCTATAACCTCTGGAGATAGCCCCTGTATTCACTTCAAAGATCTTCCCGCAATCTCCGATTGCTTCCATTGCAGCAAGAGCTATGTCCTGATATTTCCTATCCTCATGGTCGAAGAGAGGTATTCCCTGTTCATCAAACTTTGTAATCAGATCGAAATGACCGACTATGTCAAAATCTGTTCGCTTGGCAAAATCCACAAATGTATCATAGTAAGCCCGGGCAAGCTGAAGCGGTCCCCCGAGCATGTCTATGCCTTCTTTCAGCAGTTTAGGGGTATCATCGATAGTAACCATGCCTGATATCGTCGGTAAGAAATGGATAGAACCGATGTGATAGTCTGCCTGGGGATAGAGGACCGGGTATACTGCATCGATTTCAAGTCCGGAAAAAACAGAAATTCTATCTTTGTATTTTTCCTTCAATGTCGAAAGTTCTGAAAAATATTGCTTCGTGGCTCCAAGTGACATACCACACGTATCATTCTTGAGCCCTGTATAGGCGTGTCCTGAGAATCCTATGGAACGGAATGAAAGTGACAAGGCTTGTCCAATCATTTCCTCAAGGCTATTCTTGCCATCACAGTATAGACTATGTGTATGCAGGTTGCTCCGGCTGATCATCTGAAGGTCCTCCTCATTCTGGTTCAGTGTACAGGACTACTATACAGAGAACTGCACAAGAGGACCATATCCTCCGAAAATTCCCTCATGACAGTCCTTGCTTATCTTTGGAATCAAAGCAGACTTTTCTTTGTCAGAGCAATAAGAAGCCATAAAAAAAATCAGGAGAGCTACGAGGAGCTCTCCCTAAAAGAATAACGCTAGCTATTCTTTGATCATCAATCTAATAATATTGTCACAAGCTTTAGTTGTCAATAGAAATTTAAAAAATAGAAATAGATGCTTTCTCATAATAAAAAGCTAGTATTTTTTTAAACAATTGGTATGCCTTACAGATATTCTCTTGTTTTGTAAATAGTTCCTTATGTTTTATACACCGATTATCCAAGAAAAACATCAAATAATAAAACTCATGATTCTTTACTTTCTTGCTCATAATAACAGAATCCATTCCTAAGATAATCATTGCCAAATCACGAAGTAAAAGGGATCTATTAAGTAAATTTTTTTCACCATCAGTCAAATACAAATTACTTAATTTTGAAAAAAGCTGTTTATTTTGATTTTTATCCCCGTTCTCAACATTTCTATTTGGTTCTTTAAACAAAGAAGGAAGAAGACAATTATTATGCGCACAAGCATTACGAATAATACGCACTGACCAAAAACAATTTTGTGTCCAAATAACATTAGCATTTTTTCGATGATGTTGTCGCTCATAGAATGAAAGGAAGTTTACATACTCACCAAACGTAAGCAATTCCATAAGTACCCAAACAGGCATATCTTCACTATATTTAAGTTTTAGGTCACAGCAATAATCTCGACGTTCACTTGCGTTTTTTTTATTTTTTTCTTTAATTTTAGGATTTGCTTCTAAAAAATCAGCAACAATCTGATAACCATCATCTTTGGAGTCTTCCGTACATTGATTCAAGAGATTTATTTTAGAAAAATGTTCTATTGAAATGGTAATGTTCAAAAGTAAGCGCCGAAGGTACCAATCAATTTTTGACAACTCAACCAATTGATCTATACAAAGATTTCTATATTTACCAATATCCTTTCCTGTAAGATTTTTTTCAAATAGTTTGGCATATGATTTAAGGTTAAAGAAATTAACTGACTTTGTTAAGTAGTTTTTAACATCTTCTTCACTATGAGGTGAAATATCAATGCCTTCGTTTTCCTCCATATAGTTCACTTGCTGTGAAAATGTCAGTTTAGTTTTTCGTCGTGATCCTGACACGTAGTTTTTTCCTCCTCAGACATCCAAATCTATAGTTAGAATACAAAACCAAAACTTAAAAAATGTATATATCTCAATAAATAACATTAAGTAATATCTTCTGTTTTGGGAATACATAAAAAATAAAAAGTCATGATTATTCAGCAAACCTGCAGCAGGCCTTGCCGGCAGCCTTGGCTTCATAAAGCGCAGCATCAGCCTGTCGGGTCAAATCTTCCTGAGTCATCCCAGGTTTCAGAAAACTGACACCGAAACTCGCACTGACAGACAACCCTCTGTATATCTCCTTGAACCGTTTCTGAATACTATCAATAAGAGCCTTCACCTGCAGTTTTCCTTCTGGCCGGCAAAGCAGAATGACAAATTCTTCCCCACCCCATCGAGCAAGATACCCGTCTGCAGGAACCAGTTCACTGAGAATCTGTGCATGGTGCACCAAGAGGGCATCACCATCAATGTGACCATGGGAATCATTGACAGACTTGAAATCATCCAAATCCATGATAACAAAGGCAATAGAGAAATCTATCGCATCAGCTGCAAACAATTCATTGAGTTTTGCCTGCAATCCCATGCGGTTATGTAGCCCTGTCAATTCATCGGTGCGGCTTAGGTGTGCATACATGGTCCGGCTGGTAACCAATGCTTCATTTGTCTTTGCTCGGACTGTTTCAATCAGCAGTCCTACAAAATAAGTACATGCATACGTCAGAGGAAAACGATGGAGAAAAGCATCGGTATATTCACATTTCAACAGGGATCTGCCAAATGACGTACAAAACAGGAAAAGCAATGTGATGAATTCTATTCCACAGAGAATCGTTCCATTCTTTGTACCAAGTGCATATAAACCACAGCAAGGAAGCAAGATAATCCAGACTGGAGAATATCCTTCTACTCCTCCTGTAATGATAAAGCTAGTCAAAAGCAAATATACGGCAATTGCAAACAGGAACTCATGCAATGCACGATGAGAAGGAAACTTGGCAGCAAAAAAAGCAATAGACAAACAGCAGATACCAAAGAAAAAAGTTTCTCTCATCAAAGCATACTGATGGACATACACATTGAAGAAACTCATGAACAGTGATATCAATCCAAACAGAAGAGGAAACAGGACAATCTGCATTTCCCTCCTGTATGTATCGTCCATCAGCTTCTCATTCAATCTGCCCAGGAATCTTTTCCCTACCATTTCTCATACTTCCTTGCCTACCATATCACATAATCAGCAGCTATACCAGAAAATCATATAGCAAGCAAATGGATTTTATGAAAACAGTCAAAAATACTCAGCCTTACAGGATATCAATCCTGTAAGACAGGCATATGGTTACCTTTAAACCATAACATTTCACCCAAGAAGCCACGGAGCAACTGCATTGAAGACATACCCGACAATGATGATACCTATGGTTGTAATGACTAGGAAAGCTCCGATAAGCCGGACTTTGATGACTTTCCGAAGTATGATCATCTCAGGCAGGGACAGAGCTGTCGTCGCCATCATGAATGCAAGGGCCGTACCTATGCCTACGCCTTTTGAAATCAAAGCCTCTGCAATCGGAATCGTTCCCAAGGCATTGGAATACAACGGTACTCCGCAGACGACAGCAACAAGCACAGCAAAAGGATTACCCGGTCCCGCATAATGAGAAAGCAATGAAGCCGGAGCCCAACCATGAATCAAAGCTCCCAAACCTATGCCGATAAGCAGGAAAAGCCAGACACGCCCTACGATATCCTTGAGGTTTGTCCAAGCAAAACCCAGCCTTTCCTTTTGGCTCCGTTCCGGAATCTGAGTTTTTCCGGCTTGGATTTCATAGACATAGGATTCCACTTCTTTTTCCATATGCAGCGCACCTATGAGCAAGCCACCGCAAATACCGACAATAACTCCTGTAACGACATATACGGTAGCAATCCGCCAACCAAAGGATGCAAGTAGGATTGCAAAAGCTGCTTCGTTGACAATCGGGGAAGTAATCAGGAATGAGAACGTTACCCCTAAAGGTATGCCTGCTTCAACAAATCCTATGAAAATAGGAACAGAAGAACAGGAACAGAAAGGTGTCACGATACCAAGCAATGAAGCTACGACATTGCCTCCTATGCCTCCGAAACGTTCCAATATCTTCTTGGTACGTTCCGGAGGAAAGTAACTTCTCAGATATGAAATCAGAAATACCATCAGAGACAAAAGGATTATTATCTTGATTGAATCATAAAAAAAGAAATGTATGCTGCTGCCAAGCCGGGTTGTCATGGAAATGCCGAAGACATTTTCAACCAGCAACCTGACAAGACTGTCAAGCCAAGTGAACATATAAGCTCCTACTTAGTATTGATCCAAGACAAAGGATCAGATTTGATACTGATTGATTCCAACGGAAACCACCCTCACCGCAAAACAGCAGTTTCCATAATATTTATCAATCATATAAAAATTTAAACAAAGTTCGATGGGTATCAAGCTACACTGGAGGGGGAAACATCCAGTCAATAGCCCGATACCCGATAAAACTACTTCTGTAATACCAACTTTTTGATTTCTGCAGGGGAAAGGACTTTCCCTGATGACACGACTTTTCCATCTATTGCAAGGGCAGGTGTACTCATCACTCCCATCTGCATGATCTTTCCGATATCGGTCAGATGACCTACTTCATAACCAGTACCTTCCAAGGCTACCTTGGCATTGCTTTCCATCTTCTGGCATTTGGGGCAGCCAGATCCCAGAACTTGGACAAGCCCCTTTTTTTCTCCGTTTTCAGTGGCCTTTTCTTCAGAAATATTCATGTTACACTCCTCATATCAAAAATTTTTGATATATAAAAATAAAAAATTTTCCTTCAGCACTTCTGCACTGACTGATCTTCCTTCGTCACCAGCAATTGCATCAGCATATCGACAGCACAATCCCTTCCTTTTTCAGACAAACTGTAATGACTCCATTTGCCATCCTGCCGGCAACAGACCAGACCGGCATCACTCAGGACCTTCAGATGATAGGACAAGCCTGATTGTCCAAGATCACAATACTGCTGCAACCGGCAGACACAGGTTTCTCCCTTCTGCAAGAGCTTAAGTATATGAATCCTTCTCTTATCAGACAAAGCCTTGAATACTGCAGCAATTTCCTCATCCGAATACACGCTGACACCTCATATCAATATATTTTGATTTGACATATTCATCCTAGTAATATTGCCAAACTTCGTCAATAGATTCAGAAAATAAAACTCATTGGATTTTATTATTTTTTCTGTCAAGAAATCAAAAAATATTGTTCAAGCAAAGAAATAAGGAAAGATTTTTAAAGAAACTAGGATGATTATTCAATATCAGGCAGCTAAGAAGCCTTCTAGAATAAAGACGTATTGATGATAATCAATACAAGACAAAAGGAGCACAACATGAAAAAACAGTTGGTTATGGGTATTGCAGTATTGGCAATTGCAACAGGCGTTACTTTTGCAAATGGCCAAGGAGAAACCACTGCTGCAAGTACAAAGACAAAGCAGGAAATCACCTTCTGGAACATAGCAACGGAGAATCCAGACAAGATGATCATGGACTACACTGTTGACAAGTACAACAAAAGGACAGATACAGACTATACCGTCAAGGAAGTACCTACCCAAAATGATTCTTATAAAGAGAAAATCATCATTGCCATGAGCTCCGGCCAATGTCCTGACATGTATACCTCATGGTCTGGTGGACCAATGAACGAATACATTGAATCCGGCTTTGCACAGCCTCTTGATGATTTGGTCAAAAACAGCGACCTCCCTGACAAGTTGATGCCGGCAGCTTTGGCACAAGCATCCTATAATGGACATATCTATGCCATTCCAGTACTCAACGTAGCTCTTTCCGGTATTTTCTATAACAAGGAAATCTTTGCAAAATATAATCTCCAGGTACCAAAAACCATCGGTGAATTGGAAAAGGACTGTGATGTGCTGGTTGCACATGGCATCATTCCATTCGCATTGGCAAACAAGACAAAATGGACAGGTTCCATGTATTTCATGAACCTTGCTGCACGAAAAGGCGGACTTGAGCCCTTCCGTAAGGCAGTAGCAGGAACAGGCACCTTTGAAGATGAATGTTTTATCTATGCAGGACAGAAAATCCAGGAATGGGTCAAGAAAGGCTATTTCCCTGAAGGCGTCAACTCCCTTAATGAAGATGACGGACAAGCAAGACAGCTGATGTATCAGAACAAAGCAGCCATGACCTGCAATGGTTCATGGTACACAGGAAACTTCCAGACCGACAGCAAGGAATTCTATAAGAAAATAGGTTGGTTTGCCTTCCCTGCCCTCGAAGGTTCTTCTGCCGATGCTTCAATCCAGATCGGTACTATCGGCGACCAGTTCATTTCCTTCAACTGCACAGGCGACAAGCTGAAGGCAGCATTCGACTGCATTTCTCATTATGCAGATGAAGATTCCATCAAGCTGATGGTAGAAAACGGAAAGATTCCACCGGTAAAGGATGTTTCACAGTACCTGACCGATCCTGTCACGAAGAGTATTCTTGCTGCTGCAAGCAAAGCATCTTCCGTACAGCTCTGGTATGACCAATATCTGCCTCCTGCAGTTGCCCAGACACATCTCAACACCTGTCAGGAACTCTTTGGCCTGACGATGACACCACAGGAAGCTGCAGCCAAGTTTGAAGCTTCGATGAAGGAATATCTAGCTTCAAAATGATATGAACTGAAGCATACAACAGCTGCTGTCCCATCAAACGGCAGCTGTTTTTTTCAAAAGGAGAAAGCCATGAAACATCACGCAGAATCATTGCGCCGATGGCAAGACAAGTCAGCAAACCAAGCAGCTTTCGTTTTCCTTCTCCCTGTCATGCTGGTCCTGATTATCTTTATCTTCTACCCGATAATCGACACATTCAAGATCAGCGGATACAAATGGAACGGTATATCTGCTTCAAAACAGTCAATTGGTTTTGCAAACTGGATAGAACTGCTGACAGACAATCATTTCTGGGTTGCCTTCCTCAACAACATCAAGATCATGATCCTTTCCATACTCATACAAATCCCGTTGGGCACCGCCCTTGCTACATTCGTTGAGTTCGGAGGGAAAAAAACGACTTTGTTCAAGGTAGTCTGGTTTATCCCGATGCTGATGTCCTCTGTGGCCATCGGGTTCCTGTTTACCTATGTACTGGCTACCAACGGAGGATTGATCAGCAGCATATCGAATCTGCTGGGAGGTCCGAACATCGATCTGCTAGGCAATCCAAAGACTGTACTCTATACAGTCATTGCAATCATTTGCTGGCAGTTTACTCCGTTTTATATGGTCTACATCATGGCCGCTTTCACCAATATTCCTGTAGAAATATTCGAAGCCTCATTGATAGATGGTGCCACCAGAGGTCAGTATTTCTGGAGAATTGCCTTGCCATTGCTCAAACCAGCCCTGTCTACAGGAGCAATCATGTCCATAGTAGGTTCACTCAAGTACTTCGACCTCGTGTATGTCATGACAGGCGGAGGTCCAGGAACTGCTTCCGAACTGATGGCAACCTATATGTATAAACTGACTTTCAAGACCTTTGAGATGGGCTATGGTTCGACCGTAGCAGGCGGCATGTTCATCTTAATCTCCGTACTTGCAGTACTTACATTCAAAATCCTACGACACTACCAGGAGGATGTATAAATGACAACATCAAGCAAAAAAAGCCATTTATATTGGGCCATTGCAATAATTCTGGCCATTTTCTATTTCATTCTGTCCCTTATGCCTTTCATCTATATGGTACTCAATTCTTTCAAAGGCAAATTCGAGATGCTTGTAAACGGTGTCTTTTCCATGCCGGAAAGTCTGGATTTTTCAAATTATGTCACTGTATTGTCCGGAGGTTTCTTCAGATATTTCTTCAACAGCGTCATCGTCCTTGCATTGACCTTGGTCATCCTGCTTTTCATCACAGCCTGCGCTTCCTATCCTCTTTCACGATTCAAATTCAAGTTGTCAGGTCAGATTTATGCGTTGATCATAGCCTGCATGTCCATACCGATCCATATTACCCTGATTCCAATCTTCAAGATGGCCAATGCAACAGGTATATATGACACCATCTGGTCATTGATCGGCCCTTATGTAGCTTTCGGCGTTCCTATCTCCGTATTCATACTGACCAGCTTCATGTGCTGCATACCGAAGGAAATCGAAGAATCTGCAGAAATAGACGGCTGCAGCAAATACGGGATTTTCTTCCGGATAATCCTACCTCTTTCGACCCCAGGGCTCTCCACACTGGCAATCTACAATGGTGTCAATGTGTGGAACGAATTCGCTTTTGCCTATACGCTGACCCAGTCAAAGGAAAACAGGACGCTGCCTTTGGCAGTATGGGAGTTCCAAGGACAGTATTCCATGGATATTCCCATGATCATGACAGTCCTTACGCTGACTATACTGCCGATGATCATTCTCTTCATTTTTTTCCAAGATAAGTTGGTCAAGGGAATTACAGCAGGAGCAATAAAGGGATGATGCATGTTTGACAAAAGTTTTCCCTGTCCTACATACAGAATCGGAACTTTCTTCATTGGCATCTTCTGACATAGAAACCTGTGGTAAAATGAAAAGGACAAAGGATAAAGACAGGTATGCATGCAATAGGAAAAAACAAAAGGCTCAAGTTCAATCAACGGATATATCTTTTCACGACTTTTACCATCCTTATCTTTTCTGCACTCCTGCTTGCTTCTGCCATTGCAATGCTCCAGGTTCTGGCAAACAGGGCATCAATACATACGGAGCAAAGCAGGATTGACCAGGATGCTGACGGACTTTCCAAAAATTTTGAAGTATACAAAAACCTGGCCTATGCCATCTCCATTTCTGCAGCCACCCAGGATTTCCTCTACTCAACGAAAGGAACGGACCAAGGATACTATGAAAAGCTGGAAGCTGCAAAAGATAACATAAAGAACATATGCATTGCAAACAGCAATATCAATTTCATCACTATCATACCGAAACAAGGAGATGGATATATATTCACAAGTACCCAGTACAGTCTCAAGACCATTGACCCATTGGAGATATACACAAAGGATATAAAGAACAGTCATCCATTCTGCCAAGGAAATTTCAGGATATCCTTTTCCAATGCATATTTTCCCCAGTATGGACCTTACCTGAATGTTTATTTCCCACTCTACTCAACAAAGACAATCAACCAAGTCCTGGGCTATCTGTGTTTTTCGATAAACGACAAGACGCTGACCAACATCAGCAAAGCAGGTTCAGATTCCTTGCTGTTATCACAGCAAGGAGAAACGATCACTTCAGACCCATCGGTATACTATCCTCAGATGAACCAGTTCACCAACCGAAGCGGTTACGTCACTTCAAACGGAAGGTTCTACTTCTACACACAGGTCCCGGACTCGACTCTGATCCTGGTCCATTCGATACCGACAGGTTCGATTACCCGTAAATTGCCACAGATAGCCATGCCGTTGACATTGCTCATCCTCATACTGCTTGCAATCTGCCTGGCATTGCTCAAGCCGGTAATCAAACATGCGTATGCCCCGATGTCAGCACTGCTGAAGGCAATGCAGGAAGTAACCACAAACAGAAACATCTCCCATAGAATTGACTGTGACACCTTCGGTGCCGATTTCTCAAAGATTGCCCAAGGCTTCAATGCTATGATGGAAGAAATCAACTCCTTGATCCTCCAGGTCCAGGAAGAACAGAAGACAAAGGAAAAACTACGCTACTATATGCTACAATCCCAGATAAAACCCCATTTTCTCTACAACACCCTTGAGTGTATCCATTGGCAGGCTCTTGCAGACGGAAACAAGAAGATATCAAAGCTTGTACTTGCATTGGGCTCCTATTATAAAATCAGCTTAAGCAAAGGAGCTGAGATCATAAGTCTCAGAGAGGAACTTGAACTGGTCAGGAATTATCTTGTCATTCAAAACATGCGTTATGGAAACATCATTGAAAATAAAATTGAAATAGATGAAGAATATCTTGCCTTACCTATTCCCAAGATTACCTTGCAGCCTTTGGTAGAAAATGCCATTTATCATGGCATCAGAGCAAAGAGTGGCAACAAAGGATCTGTTGCAATTACAATCTGCAGGCAAGCCCCGTTTTATTGCCTCTATATTACAGACTCTGGTTCAGGAGAAGCAAACAAACCGGCAAAACAGCTCAATGAACTTCTTACAAAAGAAAATCCAAATGCAGGCTATGGCATCTACAACGTCAACAAACGTCTGCAACTTTACTATGGCAAGACCTGCGGATTGCATTTTATCGACAATTCCATGGGTGGCCTGACGGTTGAAATCAAGTTGACATGGCTGAAAACCAAGGGAGAACCGTATGTATAACCTGCTCGTAGTAGATGATGAGATGATGATCAGGGAAGGAATCAAGAAGGCAATCGATTGGGAAAAAATAGGCATCAAGATCATATTGACAGCAGCAAGTGGCCAAGAAGCCCTGCATCTGCTGCAGCAAAATGAAATCAACATCATGATTACCGACATCAACATGAGCGAAATGTCAGGACTTCAGCTCATCGCACAGTGCCGAAGCCAATGGCCTGACCTGCGGATCATCGTCCTGTCAGGGTATGATGATTTTGAATATGCAAGGGAAAGCCTGAGACTGAAAGTACTCGATTTTCTATTGAAACCCATAGATGAGACAACCCTCCAGGAAACAGTAAAAAAACAAGTTGCTTATCTCGATGAACTCAAAGACAAGACAAAGAAGGAAATATATCTGCACAGGACACTTGGAACTGCGGCACAGCTCAACCTTGAACAGATACTGATCAAGCTTCTCCATGGAAATACCATTACTTCCGAAGAACAACAGATGCTCACGGCACATTACTATTTCAACTTCAAGGAATCCCTTCAAGTCGTAGTATTGCTTTCTCCTGCAATAGACAGAAATATCAGCCAGGAGTATCTGCAGGGAAACAAAGTACTGAATATCTGCATAGAACAAGTCGATGTAAAGGAACTTGGACTAGCCCTGATGGAAACCGACCGGAAAATCATTTTGATCTTACAGATTGAACGCCTGGAAAAGCCGATTGAGGCACTGATTGAAAAAATCAAATCAATGCTCAAGCAACAGGCTATTCCTATCCCTCAAGTCTGCATAGGAAGCAAGTCAGAAGGACTGGCAGATCTTCATATATCCTATAATGATGCACTTCTGCCTTTGGATTCAAAAAAGGAAGAGTTAAGAAAAGCTCTGCAAATGAAACGTTCCGCTTTCAGCCAGGGACAGTATGCTGATATTTTCATCAACATAAAACAGATGCTCATTGATGCTACACCCAACGGGGATAAAGTCATGCATGTCTTTGAACTATTTGCACAGTCTCTGTCTCTGTTCAATATCAGTGAAAACAATACGAAACGTTATTGTTTCGAATTGATCAGTGACGCTTTTTTTTCCTATTTCAATAGTACCTCCTGTGCACTACCGAAAGGAAAGCTATCAAAGCTCATGGAGTTGCTCCGTACTACAGGCAAAAATGATACCATTGCTATTTCAAAAGGATATCTGACTTGCCTTTATGCGAAAGAAGAACAGCTTTCGGCACAGTGGGATGAAGCCATAAGGAAAGCAATTGACTATATCCAAATCAATCTGAACAAAGATCTCAGTGTCTCACAGCTTGCAGAAATGCAACATTATACTCCGAATTATTTCTCCAGGCTTTTTAAAAAGGAAACAGGGCAAGGTTGCAACGAATACATCGTCAGCAAAAGAATTGAAAAAGCCAAGGAGTTGCTTCTGAATACCAATTTCCCGACTGGAAAGATAGCAGAATTGGTCGGGTATAGGGATATCAATTATTTCTCGATTGCCTTCAAGAAATACTGTGGTGCTGCTCCTACCAGCTACAGGAAAAGAGCAAGGAAGGGATAAGAGTCCCAAAACAGTTTTTTCAATAAAAAAGATGAAAAAATCAATATCGACCCTCTTCCTTGGGTGCTAGAGTTAGCATTGGACAATCAGGAGAAAAGGAAAATATCATGAGTGAATACATCAAGTTTGACCATACGGACCAATTGACATCAATGCCTTCTGCAAGATTGGCAGAAGTAAGGAAAGCAGTACTCAGGGACCTGCATGAACATCCCGTAAGACACATAGGGACAGAATGGGGTGTCCTTGCAGATATACCACAGGAAAAAACGGAAGCGGCAATCACGGATATCATCGGGAAGATGAGCTTGGAAGACAAAGTAAACCAAATGTCGGCTGATTACGATCCGGCTACGGCGACTTTCATCTATGACCGTTATAACTTCGGACCTTACTATGCAGGAGAAGACCTCAAGAATGATATTCCAGCCATAAAGTTCACTGATGGACCGACGGGAGTCGTAATGGGATATCACGCAACCGCCTTTCCAGTTTCAATTGCAAGGGCAGCTACATTTGACCCGGAGTTGGAAACAAAAGTCGGCAATATCATCGGAATCGAGGCAAAAGCAGGAGGAGCAAATCTGTTTGCAGGTGTCTGTATCAATCTGTTACGTCATCCAGGTTGGGGCCGAGCCCAGGAAAGCTATGGGGAAGATCCTTTCCTGCAAGGTACGATGGGAGCAGCTTTGGTAGATGGGGTCCAGCGCCATGTCATGGCCTGTATAAAGCATTTTGCAGCAAACAGCATCGAGAATTCCCGTTTCAGGGTCAGTGTCGAAATGAGTGAAAGGGTTCTCAGGGAAATGTATCTCCCGCATTTCAGGAAATGTATCGAAGCCGGTGCTGCAAGTGTCATGAGCGCATACAACAAGGTACGGGGACAATGGTGCGGCCACAACCGTTACCTGCTCAGACAGATTCTGAAAACAGAATGGGGTTTCAAGGGATTCGTAATGTCAGATTTCGTCTACGGCATCAGAGGGACAGTAGAACCGGCCAAAGCAGGTCTCGATATCGAAATGAACACCACTCAATTCTATGGCAAGCGGCTTGTCGATGCAGTAAGGGATGGACTAGTAGAAGAAGATAAAATTGATGAAGCAGTACGAAGGATACTCAGAGAGAAAATTCGGTTCGCCGATGTAGAAAAAGGGAAAAACCTATGACAAGGCCCTTATCGGAAGCAAGGAACATGCAAAGTTGGCTCTTGAAGTAGCAAGGAAATCGACAGTTCTTCTCAAGAATGAAGACATCCTTCCGCTTGACCGTTCCAAGACCAAGAAAATCCTGGTTGCTGGTGATCAGGCCCTGTTAGGTTGCGTGGGAGACAGCAAAGGCAGTTCAGCAGTATTCCCCAGCTATGTCGTCACTGCCCTGGATGGTATAAGAAAAGCAGCAGGATCTGATATCACTGTGGAATTTGCCAGAGGGATCGTTGCAGATGAAGTAAGGCAAAAAGGTAAGGACTGCGATGCAGTCGTCGTATTCGTCGGGTTGACCTATCTGGACGAAGGAGAATATTTTTCGCCTTCCTCGGATGCTCCCGTCGGAGGGGATCGGCTTGACCTGTCTCTGCATCCTTCTGATATTGCCTTGATCGAAGCTGCAGCAGAAGGCAATGCACATACCGTCGTCGTACTCCAGGGAGGCAGCGCCATCCAAGTAGAACCTTGGTGCCATGAAGTCAAGGCAATCCTGATGCAATGGTATGCAGGCATGGAAGGAGGAACAGCATTGGGAGAAATTCTCTTCGGAGATGTCAACCCAAGCGGCAAGCTGCCAGTCACCATCCCCGCCTCTTCCCAGCAACTTCCTTATTTTGGCCTCCACCTGGATTCCATTGTATACGGTTACTACCACGGTTACTTTGCCGCTGACCGCTATAGGCAGCAGGTTTCGTATCCTTTCGGTTTCGGACTCAGCTATACGACTTTTGCTTATGCAGGTCTTGAAGTCTCACAGCAGACAGACGGGATACTTAAGCTCAGCGTAGATGTAACCAACACAGGAAAGAAAAAAGGCACTGAAGTCGTCCAGGCCTACATCGGCTACATACACCCGGCTGTTGAACGGCACGTAAAGGACCTGAGAGGTTTTTCTCGAATTACCCTTGAACCTGGTACGACAAGACACGTAGTCATACCTATCAAGACATCCGAACTGGCTTACTATGATGATAAGGAAAGAAAATGGAAGCTCGATCCTATTACTTACATTGCCTATGTAGGAGGATCATCAGATACGAAATCTCTGATAAGCAAGATATTTACCTTACACGAAAGGAGAAACTCATGAGAAACAGACAATGGGCAGAAACCAAAGCCAAAGCTTTGGTAGCAAAGATGACAATAGAGGAAAAAGCTTCGCAACTACGCTATGATGCCCCGCAGATCGAAAGGCTAGGTATCCCTGCATACAACTGGTGGAACGAAGGTCTGCACGGTGTCGCCCGGGCAGGCGTAGCGACAGTGTTCCCACAGGCCATCGCTTTGGCTGCCATGTTTGATGATGCCATGATGGAAAAGATCGGAGACGTCATCGCAACGGAAGCCAGGGCAAAATACAATCAGGCTATTGCGCAAAATGACAGGGATATCTACAAAGGACTGACTTTCTGGTCTCCGAACATCAACATATTCAGGGATCCCCGTTGGGGAAGAGGACATGAAACCTACGGTGAAGATCCATACTTGGCTTCCCGGCTCGGCTGTGCCTTTGTAAATGGACTCCAAGGTAGCGGAAAATATCTGAAAGTTGCAGCCTGTGCCAAGCATTTCGCAGTGCACAGCGGCCCTGAACATCTGCGCCATCAGTTCAATGCAATTGCATCAAAAAAAGATCTGGCAGAAACTTATCTCCCAGCTTTTGAAGCTTTAGTCAAGGATGCTGAAGTAGAAGCAGTAATGGGCGCCTATAACAGAACAAATGGAGAACCCTGCTGTGCAAACGGTCCCCTGATGAAAACACTTCGCAAGGAATGGGGATTCAAAGGCCATTTTGTCTCAGACTGCTGGGCAATCAGGGACTTTCATGAACACCACAAGGTCACTTCCACACCAGAGGAATCCGTTGCCTTGGCTTTAAAAAGCGGATGTGATGTCAATTGTGGCTGTACCTACCAATATGTACTGTCTGCTTTGCAAAAGGGTTTGATTACTGAAGCTGATATTGATAGGGCTGCTACCCGTCTATTTACTACCCGCTATCTGCTTGGTATGTTTGAAAAAAACGAATTTGATGATATAAGCTCTGATGTAATAGAAAGCAAGCCTCATATTGACCTTGCCTTGGATGCTGCCAGGAAAAGCTGCGTACTGCTGAAAAACGATGGTACACTTCCATTGGAAAAAGACAAACTGCATACCATCGGTGTCATCGGTCCGAATGCAAATAACAGAGTGGCTTTGATCGGCAACTATCATGGGACTTCCAGCCGTTACATTACCCCGTTGGAAGGCATACAGGATGAAGTGGACGATAGCATCAGGGTCCTGTACAGCCTCGGTTGTCCGCTCTTCAAGAAAAAGGATGAAGGTTTGGCAAAAGACGGAGACAGGATGAGTGAAGCGATCAGCGTAGCCATGCGAAGCGATGTGGTCATCCTCTGTCTCGGCCTTGACGAAACATTGGAAGGCGAAGAATTTGATGCAAGCAACGAAGTCGGTTCAGGAGACAAGCAGGACCTGAAATTGCCTGGACTTCAGGAAGAACTGATGAAACGTATTATCGAGACAGGCAAACCGGTCGTCGTACTTCTACAAGCAGGAAGTTCACTTGACCTGTCTTATGCAAAAGCACACGCCGCGGCAATCCTACTGGCATGGTACCCAGGTGCACGGGGAGGAAAAGCAATTGCAGAAATCCTGTTCGGCAAGGTTTCTCCCAGTGGAAAGTTACCCATAACTTTCTATAAGGACAGTGCAAAGCTCAGAGCTTTTACGGATTATGCAATGGAAGACAGGACCTATCGGTATGTCAATGCGGACAATGTACTCTATCCTTTCGGCTATGGACTGACCTATGGCAGGGCAGAAGTCATACAGGCTCATCTCCTAGCTGAACCTACACAAAACAGCGATATTGAGATGGAAGTAATGATACGGAATGCCTCAGCCATAGCTACAGAAGAAGTACTTGAAGCCTATATACAGGCCATAGATTCACCTTATGCCGTAGCAAATCAAAGTCTTTGCCAATTCAAAAGAATTTCATTGGAAGGAAAAGAAAACAGAAATATACGATTTTCAATTCCAAACAAAGCAATGCAGACAGTTGATGAAAATGGGAAAGCCTTGGTCCGAGGGCATAGGTTTATTCTGACCGTTGGATTCAGTCAGAATGACAAAGTAAGCCGAACATTGATGAAATATCCACCGAAATCAATCAATTTTACAATCTGAACTTCTGCTTTACGAAAGATATTTCTTATTCATCAAACTAATTCCTTAATTTACCTTCTCTTTGTGGAACTGAAACAGATTTTATTGAACTCAAATCATAAATCCCTGGAATTCCACAAAGAGAGAGTATTGTGCTCCATTTAGAAGTTTGATTTACTTCCCTTCCATTTCAATTTTCAGCAAGGAACCTTCCGTGAACAAATATTCATGCAGTTCCTTGTCAAAGGCAGGAAGTTTCCTTCGAAGCCATTCGATGAGCATGGCAGCATGTTCAAGTTCCTCATCACGGTTATGGGCAACCAGTGCCTTCAGCTCGTTGTCCTCTGTCGTCGCAACTCTCTGATGGTAGTAGTCTACGGCCTCAATCTCCTCGATCAAGCTTTTCAGCCCTCGGATAATATCCCTATCTTTCTGTGATAGTTCCGTTGCTGGTTCAAGATACATATATTTCCTCCTTTTGATTTACTATATAAGTTCAGAAACATCGCCCGTTTTTCTGATGATTACATACACCACCTTTCTGCTTGCACTGGTAACAGATTTCATTGGCAAGCGGTTTGCCTGCAAAGAAATCATCAATATTCTGCAAGGTCGTCTGGGCAATATTGGAAAGAGCCTCTTTCGTCAGGAATGCCTGGTGCGAGGTAAGCAATACGTTGTTGAAGGAAAGCAATCTGGCAAGGATATCATCCGTAATGACATCATTTGAGAAATCCTCAAAGAAGTAATTTGCTTCTTCTTCATACACGTCCAGACCTGCCATACCTATCTTCCGGGTTTTCAAAGCATCAATCAAAGCCTTGGTATCAATCAGCCCACCTCGGGAAGTATTGATCAGGGCAACTCCATCTTTCATCTTCGCAATAGCCTGTGCATCAATGAGATGATGGGTTTCGGAAGTAAGCGGACAGTGCAAGGAAATGACATCTGACTTGGAAAGCAATTCATCAAGTCCGACATAGGTAATGTAGTCGATATCCTTCGGATAGTTATCATAGGCCAGTATATCCATGCCGAATCCATGGGCTATTTCAGCCAATATACAGCCAATTTTTCCAGTTCCTATGATACCGATGGTCTTGCCATGGAGATCAAAACCTGTAAGTCCCGCAAGATTGAAATTATTTTCTCTCGTGCGGTTGTAAGCCTTGTGAGTCTTTCTGTTCAAGGTCAAAAGCAATGCAAAAGCATGCTCGGCAACAGCATATGGAGAGTAAGCCGGTACCCTTACCACATGTATCTTTCCATAGGCAGCCTTGAAATCAATATTATTGAATCCTGCACACCTCATGGCAACAAGGCCAACCTGCTCATCTGCCAATGTATCGACTACGGCCTTGCTGAGCGTATCATTGACAAAAGCACAGACAACATCATATCCCTTTGCCATACTTGCCGTATCAGCATCGAGCTTGTACGGGAAGTATTTGATATGCATCTTTTTTGAATCCAACAAGGTATCAAAAGAATCCCGGTCATAGGGTTTTGTATCAAAAAAAGCAATCTTGATCATGGGCTATCTCCTTATTCCCTGTCATTATCAATGATACACAAGTTCTGACTTGACGTATACATACTAACCGATATTTCTGCCTATTTACAGCACAAATCATAACCACAAAAAAAGTATCACAAAATATCCTCATATAACATATGAAATAAATACAAAACTTCGTTTTTTTTCGAGTGCAGAAAAAACAAAAATACATTTTTTCTACAGAATCTATCCCTGAAAACCTGAATCAGAACTTAGCTAAGGCAAGTGTACTGTCATTCCTGTACAGTTCGAGAAAAGAAAGTATCTTTTTCTTGATTTCATCTCTCACAACAACCGTTGCCGACAGAATTTCATCAGTACTGCCAGTCAACCCTGCAGGATCAGGGAAAGGCCAATGAAAAACCTTTTCCTGGCAAGGAAATACCGGACACTGTACTGCGGCATCTTTGCTACATACGGCAATAACATAAGTAAAAGAATGACCTCGCTCCCAAAGTGACTGTACGCTCTTAGGCTGGGCTTTGCTGATATCTATGCCATCCAGTGCCATGGCCTTCACTGCATATGGATTCAGTATACCGGGTTTTAATCCCGCGCTCTCTACCTCATCAAATACATCTGAACCATATTTTCTGAAATACGCCGCAGCCATCTGGCTTCTGGCTGTATTACCGACACAAATAACGAGTAGATTCATCGTCTTGCTCCTTGATATTATTCCAAATCATCATATAAGGAAGTGTTATCCAACATTGAAAGATCCTATCTCAATGAGATTTCCTTCCGGATCAGCAATATAACAGGTATGTTGTCCCCAAGGTTCAGTTGTCGGTTTCAGTATAGGTTCGGCACCTTTCTTGACAACCGTCTCATATATCCGATCTACATCTGAATATGTTTCAGCAGCCAATGCAATCTCAAAATGACCATTGATACCTTCAGCATAGCCATATGTACGTGATGTCATCTGCTCAAAATTTTTCCGTCCATAAAACATCAACAGCACGCCATCTTTTCTGACTCCGGCATCAGGCTGTAGGCCATCCCACTCCACGTCAAATCCAAGTACATCACGATAAAAACAGACCATGGCCTTCATATCTTTCACAAAAAGCCCCAATCCCTCAAATTTCATGGCATACCTCCGTCAGTAATAGCATAAATCCTTACACTAAAGCAACTATAAGGTAACATCCAAATGGAAAATGGTTGAATAGATCAGGCAACACTTTCCCAACTTGGAGCTTTTCTTTTATTATGCTACACTTTCCTTGAGGAAGACAAGCCATGAAAATTTCAGTACTTGAACCACTAGGTATACCAGAAAAGATGCTGGTTAAGAAAATTCGGCAAGCGACAGGGAGTACCCCACAGCTAGTCTGTTATGATGACCGCAAAGAAGATGAAGCTTCCTTGATCGCCCGAAGCAAAGATGCAGATATCGTCGTACTCTCAAACATCAGATACAGCGAATCAGTTTTGGAGCACTGCCCTTATCTTAAACTGATATGTGTAGCTTTTACCGGTGTCGACCATATCGACCTTGATTATTGCAAGGCAAGAGGTATAACAGTATGTAATTGTGCCGGTTACTCCACCGTAGCTGTTGCAGATCTTGTATTTGCCCTTGTCCTTGACCTTGCAAGGAATATCCTTGACTGCGACAAAGCCTGCAGAACAAGCGGAACAAAAAATGGTCTTGTAGGATTTGAACTCGAAGGCAAAAAATTCGGCATCATAGGATTGGGAGCAATCGGAACAAGAGTTGCTGAAATTGCCAATGCATTCGGATGTGAGGTCTATACATATACAAGGACCAAAAAGGAAGTGGCAAATGTCACTTTCTGCAATCTGGATACCCTGCTCAACACGTGTGACATCATTTCAATCCATGTACCACAGAATTCTGATACCATCGGAATGATTGGAAAAAGGGAACTTTCCCTAATGAAGAGTTCAGCCTTGCTTATCAATACAGCACGAGGTCCTATCGTAGATATGGAAGCTCTCTCTGAAGCATTGACCGATGGTACCATTGCAGGAGCCGGCATAGACGTCTTTGCTATGGAACCACCCATACCAGAAGATTATCCGCTGCTGCATGCACCTCATGCAATCGTCACTCCGCATATTGCCTTTGCAACCACGCAAGCTTTTGAAAAACGTGCCGATATCATTGCTGAAAATCTAAGGCAATGGTTGCATGGTACACCAGTCAATGTCATTGTCCGGTGACTAGCAAAAGGCAACAACCCATCTAGGGGTTGCTGCCTAAGACTTCCCATGCAATTACCTGCAAGAGAATATACCTGTTACTGACAGCCAATCACTTACTTGCTTGCACGTTTTTTTGAAAGTACATCAAAAACGACAGCAAGCAGGAGTACCAGTCCTTTTACTGCTTTCTGCCAGTTGGCATCGACTCCCATGATTGACATACCATTGTTCAGAATACCTATGAACAAAGCTCCGATTACTGTACCAAGTACAGTTCCACTGCCACCGAACACACCGGCACCACCGACGAAACAAGCAGCAATGGCATCCATTTCATAACCGGTACCTGCCGAAGGAGATGCACTGTTGAAACGTGCACAGCAGATCAAAGCAGCGATAGCAGAAAGAAAACCCATATTTACATAGGCAAAGAAAAGGATCTTGTTAGTATCGATACCAGAGAGTTCCGTTGCCTTTGCATTTCCTCCCATAGCGTAGAAATGACGTCCAGGGACTGTCTTTGCAGTAAAGTAGCTGTAAATCGAAATGATCACAAGCAACCAGATAAGTATGACAGGAAGGCCCTTATAACGTCCAAGCAAAGAAGCAAACCAAAGAATCAGAGCACAGACCACGATAAGCCGAATCAATTGTGGAAGGCCTGCCTCATATTCATATCCTTTTCGCTTCTTGTTGTTCGTAGAATGAATCTTACTGAAAACATAGACCGCACATGCTATGATGCCAAGCAACATTGAAAACAGGAATACGCTGTCCGCACTTGTTCCCTGAGGGAAATAACTGGCAAAGACATTCATGTAATTGTCAGGGAACGGGCTGATGGTCAAGCCGTTGAGAATAATATTGGCAATACCTCGGAACAGGAGCATGCCAGAAAGTGTAACAATAAAAGATGATATACGTATATAGGCAATCCAGAATGCTTGCCAAGCACCTAAGGCTATACCAAACAACAGACAGAGTATGATTGCAGCTCCCGTATTCATATGAGCATCAACGATAAGCTTACCTGCTATGGCGCCGATCAGGCAAACCAAGGAACCTACAGACAGGTCAATGTTGCCTCCGCTTATGATACAGAGCAACATACCGGTAGCCAAGACAAGTACATATGCATTCTGGCTTATGATATTGGTCACATTTGCAGGTTTCAGCAATGAACCTCGCCCTGATGTGACTATGAGAATTTGGAAAAATATGATGACTGCGACCAAAGCAAGCAACATTGTGTTATCCTTCAGCCGGTCCTTGATGTTTATTTTTCTTTCTGCCATTTTATTTCGACTCCTTTTTTTCACTCTGCAGAATCATAGCCATTATCTTTTCCTGAGAGGCTTCTTCATGGGACAGCTCCCCTACGATACGGCCTTCATTCATTACATAGATCCTATCTGCCATACCTAACAGTTCAGGCATTTCAGAAGAAATCATGATTACAGCCTTACCCTCAGCAACCATCCGGTTCATCAGACAATAGATTTCATACTTGGCACCGACATCAATACCTCTGGTCGGTTCATCCAGGAACAGAATGTTCGGTTCTGCAAAAAGCCATTTCCCGACAAGGACCTTCTGCTGGTTTCCACCGGAAAGATTGCCTACCAGCTGCTCCTCGCTGGCACATCTGGTACCCATTTCCTGAATCATATCCTTGGCAGCCTGGTCTTCCAGGTCAACATCAATAGTCACGTTTCCACTGCACACTTTTTTTAACCGAGAAAGTGTTGTATTCTTCTTTATCGACATTGAAAGAATCAGTCCGTTCTGCTTACGATCCTCGGTAACATAGGCCAACTGGTGGTCAATGGCTTCCTTCGGCGTATGCAAAAGGACCTTCTTTCCATCAATGAAAAGTTCTCCAGAAATGTTTCTGCCGTAGCTTCTGCCAAAAATACTCATGGCAAGTTCCGTACGGCCAGCTCCCATCAGTCCGCTGATTCCGACAATTTCTCCTGCATTGACACGAAAAGAAATATCATTGCAGACTTTTTTCCCCTCGTATTCAGGGTGGTAAACGGTCCAATCCTTGACCTCAAGACGGGTCTTTCCAATTACAGGTACGCGTTTGGGAAAACGGTTGGTAAGTTCTCGTCCGACCATCGCTTTGATAATCTGTCCCTCATCAAAGCCCTCTTCCTTGGTCAATGTCGTAATTACAGCGCCATCCCTAAGGATGGTAACTTCATCCGCACAATAGGCAATTTCATTGATTTTGTGAGAAATAAGAATCGATGTCATGCCCTTCTGCTTGAAAGAAACCAACAAGTCAAGCAAATGATTGGAATCCTCTTCATTCAAAGAAGATGTAGGTTCATCCAGGATCAGGACCTTGACATTCTTTGCCAACGCCTTGGCAATCTCAACCATCTGTTGCTTACCGACGCTGATATCCTTTACAAGCGTGTGAGAAGATTCATGAAGACCGACCAAACGCAGGTACTCATCCGCCTTTCCATAGGTTTCGTCCCAGTCAATATTTCCCTTTGATCCCCTTTCATTCCCAAGGAACATATTTTCCCCGATACTGAGGAGAGGAACCATAGCTAATTCCTGATGTATGATGACAATGCCTTTTGCTTCGCTTTCCTTTATGGTATGGAACCTGCATTCCTTACTGTCAAAAAAAATCTGCCCTTTGAAAGTTCCCACCGGATATAATCCGCTGAGCACATTCATCAAGGTAGATTTCCCTGCCCCATTCTCTCCGCAAATGGCATGTATCTCGCCCTCCGTTACCTGCAGGTTTACATCATCAAGTGCTATGACACCAGGAAATTCTTTAGTAATATGCCTCATTTCCAGCAATATTTTTCCCATACACTACCCCTATAATGTTCAGGCAGGTATATACCTGCCTGAACAGTCTTTCCGCATTACCTGCAAGTTTTACAGACCAAGTTGCTCCTTGGTATAATAACCGGAGTCAACAAGCAATTGCTGATAATTGTCTATGGATGCATAAACAGGAGTGCACAGATATGTCGGAATGATACCAGAACCGTTATCATAGCTCTTGGTATCATTGATTTCAGGCTGTCCGCCCTTCATGAGGGCATCGACCATTGTCACGACCTTGCTGGCAAGTGTCCTTGTATCCTTGAACACACTCATGGACTGTTCGCCCTTGATCATGTTCTTGACAGAAGTCACATCGCAGTCCTGACCGGTAAGGAACGGGAAGTTATCCTTTGTATATCCGGCATCGACCAAAGCATTGGATATACCCTGGGCAACACTGTCATTTGAAGAAAGGACAGCATCAAGCTTCTGGGCATTCGGACCATACCCACAGCTGGTAATCAGATTTTCCATTCTCTGCTGTGCTGATTCAGTGCTCCAGTTCGGAGTTGAACATTGTTCTTTACCTGTCTGTCCGGACAAGCAGACAATCTTTCCACTGTCAAGATATGGCTTCAGGATAGACATAGCACCGCCCCAGAAGTAGACACAGTTGTTGTCATCAGGAGCACCGGTGAAGAATTCCATATAGGCAGGAGTCGTACGGTTGTCAAGGTCAAGCTTGTCTTTCAGGAACTGTCCCTGGATGACTCCGACACCGTAATTATCGAACGTTGCATAATATGAAACAGCATCACTGTTCATGATCAGCCTATCATAGGCAATGACAGGAATATTCTTTTCCTTGGCGCCCTTGAGTACTTCTGTCAAGGCAGATCCATCAATTGATGCAATGACAAGAGCAGCATCATTGTTCATGATCATATTCTCAACCTGATTGACCTGTGTCGGAATATCATTGTCACCAGCATACTGAAGGTCAACTGCATAGCCAGCCGCTTCAAGTTCTTTCTTCATGTTGGCTCCATCCTGATTCCACCTTTGCAAGCTTTTGGTCGGCATAGAAACACCGATACGCTTCTTTGCAGCACCGGAAGCAGCCTGTTCAGTTCCCCCCTGGGCAAACAGAAGAGTCCCTGCAGCAATGCCAAACAAAGCAACCATTAGGATTTTTTTCATCATTATCCTCCTTTTGGATATATAGGTATCTACTGCACCACAGCTCCTAACATGCCATGATGCGTATACGCAAAAAATATATGTGTCCGAGCACGAAAATTATCATAAACATCAGCTTCAATCGGTCTCCCCCCAAAACCAATCCTTTTTAGGACATCAGTTCCTAAACATAAAATTCAAGGGAAAATTAAACTTGCCGACCCTATGAAACATTATATACTACAGACAGATTCCGAACATCGGAAGGGCACCCCGCCTCCCGATATGCTTTTCCAACTCACCGATGCAATAGAAGCCATTTCTTTGCAACTGCATCGGAAAACTGCCCTCCCTTCGCCCCGAAATCACATGAACCGAATATGGATACATTCCATATAATGTAAGTTTCTCTCAGAATTTTGTTCCCGTACATTCAAAATTTTATGATATTTCTTAATATTTTTTCGATTTTGCCTTTCTGCACTCCTCTAGACTATGGATAGATGTAAAAAACATCACGGAAAATTATTCTTTACCAAACACAGGAACAGCAAGCAACATTCCCTGATACCATGCTATCGAAAAACCCACATAGATCTGCAAGCAATAAGATTTTCCTTTATATAAAGGGAAAAATGACTTATACTTTTCACATCATAAGGAGGTCATTTTGCACATAAAAAACAAAGTGTTAAAATGGTATTTTACTACTAACTTATTGTATCGGATTCTTGCCGGAATGATTATAGGTGCCATATTGGGACTTATCTTCGGACAGCACATTCTTTGGATAGCTCCCTTTGGTTCCCTATTTGTCAGACTGCTGAAGATGATCGTCATGCCGATCATCATCTCAACTCTGATTTGTGGTGCAGCATCAATCAGCCCAGCTACCTTAGGCAAAGTCGGTATCCGCATTGTTCTGATTTATCTGCTTACTTCCGCTTTTGCAGTATTCATCGGCCTTCTCTCCGGTGTCATATTCCATCCCAGCGCAGACTTGAATGGTTTTGCATTGGCTTCCGTAGCAGGCAAGCAGGCAGCTTCTGTTTCTCTTTCCGATACTTTGCTTGGCATCGTCCCGACGAATGTCTTCTCATCCATCGTACAGTCTCAGGTATTGCCTGTCATATTCTTTTCAATTCTCTTCGGGCTAGGGATTTCCTATCTCACTACAAGCAAAGATGAAAAGATCAAGAAATCCGGTGATACAATGCTCAGTTTCTTCAACGGAGTTTCTCAAGTCATGACAAACATGGTAGGAGGCATCATGCAATACGCTCCTATAGGTGTGCTTGCCCTGATTGCCGAAGTATTCGCAAAACAAGGTGCAAAGATCGTCGGTTCCCTTGGTATGGTCACCGTTGCATGCTTCAGCGGCTATCTGCTTCAGATCCTGTTGGTCTATGTAGGAATGATCACGCTCTTTGGTCTCAATCCACGCAAATTCTGGCATGAAGCAAAGAACCCGTTTGTAACAGGATTAGGTACCCGTTCTTCCTATGGCACACTTCCCGTAACCATGCAAGCAGCAGAAAACTTAGGCGTTTCAAAAGATATCTATAGTTTTTCTCTTCCTCTTGGAGCTACGATCAACATGGATGGTACTGCAATCTATCAAGGAGTCTGTGCCACTTTCATTTGTCTGACGGCAACAGGAGCTCCTCTTACACCAACCCAGATGGGTATCGTCATCCTGACAGCTACCCTCATGTCCATCGGGACAGCAGGAGTTCCCGGTGCAGGAGCACTGATGCTTCTGATGGTTCTTGATTCAATCGGATTGAAAGTTGAAGCAGGTACGGCAGTTGCCGCTGCTTATGCAATGATTCTCGGGATTGATGCCATATTGGATATGGGACGTACAGCATTGAATGTCACAGGAGATCTGGCTTCCACTTCATGCGTAGCAAAATCTCTGGGACAAATTGACGAAAAGAAATTCAATAAAATCAAATAATTTGTCAACCTAAAGGCAACAGGTTCTTTTTCATCTTGGAAAGGAGCCTGTTTTTTTTCCCTTCAAGCCGTTTCGCTACGTTTTCTCCAGGCTTATGTTTTCGATTTATTTGCTGTCACCGACATTGGGTCTACATTTGAAACAAATTGAACTTGCCTAAGGAAGAGGAATTGCACGATATTTTTCGAAAACAAAAAGTTTCTGCAAATATTGCAACTTCAATGCAACTTTATATAAAAATTATCAACATTGTATAAAGTTTAGCAAAATATCGTCTTATACGTTGCAAAATCTAAAAATTGAAATAATTATCGCAATAATACAAATTAATATATACTTTTTTCATACTTTCTTCACATTTATCTGATTTTTCATTGGTAATATTTGCAAAAATAAAAAATTATTTTGCAATATAATGAAATATGAGTTAAAATATTGCAAAACACAAGGAGGACCAAAATGAAAAAGGTATTCAGTTTGGTTATGATCGGAATTCTTGCTGCTTCTGCCGTGTTTGCCCAAGGTAGCGGTGAAGGGCAGTCAGGAGCAAAAAAAGTAAAATTGACTATTGCGGGAAGGGACGGTGCCTATGGAGATGCCATGCAGATTGCAGTCAATGACTATATGGCACAACATCCGAATGTTGATATCGAACTGTTGAAACTTTCAGGCAGCAGCCTCTTCGAGAAGACAGTCATTGATATCAAGACCCAGACAGGAACATACGACATCATATTGATTGATGATACCAACGTCACACAATTCCAGAAATCAGGCTGGTTGGTCGATTTGGACAACTTGTATAAAGAAGAAGGAAAGACTGTGGATTCTGACCTGATTCCATCCACAGTAAAACTGGGACGTTATCCATATGCGGACAATGGTACACTCTTTGCCATGCCGATCGTAGGAAATGTTGAACTGTTCGCCTACAGAAAGGACCTGATGGCAAAATATGGTTATGAGAACCCAACGACCTATTCACAGATTCTGGAAGCCGTGAAAAAAATTGATGCAGGAGAAAAGGGTGTGGACGGAGTTGTCTTCAGAGGAGTCAAAGGCAATCCGATCGTAACAGGTTTCCTCCCAATATTCTGGGCTTTCGGCGGGCATGTACTTGATGCAGATGGAAACGTCACATTTGACTCACCGCAAGCACGTGCAGCAATGAACTATTTCCTTGAATTGGCAAAATATGCACCGGAAGGTGTATCCATGTACCAGTCTACACAAGTCAAGGATGCTATCTATGCCGGCACAGCTGCAGTAGCTACTGAAGTATGGCCCGGTTGGATCGGAGAACTTGAGAATCCTGAAAAGTCCAAGGTTGTCGGAAAGGTAGCAGTCGTAAAAAGCCCAGGAGAAAAAGTCAATGCATCATCCATGCTTGGCGTTTGGCTTGCCGCAATCCCTACGACTTCCCAACATCAGAAAGCAGCTTTCGATTTCCTGCAGTTCCTGACAAGCAAGGACATGCAGTCAAAGATGTCTCTTGAAACAGGTGTACCGCCTACAAGGGTTTCTGTATTCAAGGAAGAAGCACAACAGGCCAAGTATCCTTGGTACACTGCTCAGTTGGATGCACTTGAAAATGGTGTTGCAAGACCAAGATCGGTAAAATGGAAGGAAATTGAAGACCAATTGGGTACAGTCCTTCAGGAAGCAATCCTCGGCAACTATGATGCGAAGCAAGCTGTTGCTGAAGCCACAAAGGACATAAAGTCAGTATTGGAATAGACTGAAAATTTACTTTTCAGGACAGGATACATATAGGTATCCTGTCCTATATTGTCAATATTGACGTAACAAAAGGACCATATACCGATGAAACAACTCAATTCACGAAGGGACAGTTCTGCATTTTTCTATTGGCTCATGCTCCCTACCGTACTCGTCATTGCGATACTTACCATCTATCCATTGATCAGAGTATTTACTTTGTCTTTCTACAAATATAACTTCATAAGTGATACACCGACTTACATCGGTACAAAGAACTATGCAACCATTACCCATGACGCACTTTTCTGGCAATCATTGAAAAACACACTTGTATTTTCCATGCTTGCAACATTTTTTGAAGTATTTTTCGGAACCGTACTGGCAATTGTCTTCCAGCGGAAATTCAAACATAAGCAATTGTTCATGACATTGATCATATTTCCCATGATGCTTTCTACAATGGTCATCTGTGCCATCTGGCGCGTCATGTACCACTACGATATCGGTCTTTTCAACTATCTGCTTACCGCTCTTAGCATGCAAAAAGTCGGCTGGCTGATTTCTCCTGACCAAGCACTTTACTCAATTGTCTATGTAGATATCTGGCAATGGACACCTTTCTGTTTTTTATTGGCGCAGGCAGCCATGTCTTCGATTGACGAATATCTCTATGAAGCAGCTGCAATAGATGGGGCAACCTTTTCCCAAAGTTTAAGGAAAATAACCCTTCCGCTCATAAGGCCACAGATATATCTGCTGATTACATTGAGAATCATCGATACATTCAAGCTCTACGGCAAGGTGTATGCATTGACTATGGGAGGCCCAGGCAATGCAACTGAGACACTGTCTTTCTACATTTATAGGGAAGGTTTTTCCTATTTCAACCTTGGACGCTCTTCCACTGCGTCTATACTGACGCTCGTCATCGTCAGCCTTATCGCAAGCCTGTCAGTCAGACAGTCATTGAAGGACATCTAAGATGCAGAACCATTATTCCAAGACATCAACAATCCTATTCAGGGTACTTGTATGCATATTGCTTGTCATAACGCTGTTCCCGATCTATTGGATCATCAACACCTCGTTCAAGGGATCTTTGGAAGTGGTATCACCTATACCGACATTTTTCCCTCATAAACCGACATTGGAAAATTTTACAAATGTGCTTACTTCGGGATTCTGGGGAAATCTGCTCAATTCACTGATCGTTACCGTCTGTGCAACGCTGCTTTCACTTGTCCTTGCCTACTGCAGTTCCTATGCACTGGTCAGGCATAATTTTCCCCTGAAATTCAATCTTGTATTCCTCATCTGGATACTCATCGTCAAGGTACTCCCACCTGTCGTACTTGCGATACCGCTCTATATGATGCTCAACTTCTTCAAGCTGATCAATCATCTCAGCGCATTGATCATAGTATACCAAGTCTACACCTTGCCATACTGCATCTGGATGATCTTTGGATTCCTCAAGGCAGTACCCAAGGAATATGAGGAAGCTGCCCTGATCGACGGAGCAAGCAGAAGCTACATACTCTTCAGGATCGTCATGCCTTTGGTCCGGGCCGGCTTGATCGCAACTTCCATATTTGCCGCAATCACAGCCTGGGATGAATTCCTGTTTGCCTTGCTGTTCATCAGGACACCGGCAAAGCTGACACTGCCATTGGTCATAGTCAACTATATCGGAGAGTATGAAACACTCTGGGGCGAACTCATGGCGATCGGCTTGTTCACGGCAATTCCTATGCTTCTGTTTACGAACTTCGTGTATAAATACTACACCCAGGGATTTTCGATGAACCTGAAGTAAAGATTTCCGGCAGGTTGCCTTGCCTCAACCTGCCGATGATTTCTTACAACTTCTGAGCCCTGTACAACCGTGCATAGACACCGTCTTGCGCAAGAAGCTGCTCATGATTACCACTTTCTACGATCTGTCCGTTTTCCAAGGCAAGTATCCTGTCAGCATCCCTGACCGTAGAAAGCCTATGCGCAATGACAAGGGAAGTCCTGCCTTTTGAAAGCTTCTTGAAGGCATCGGTGATCAATTGCTCGCTCTGAGAATCAAGGGAACTGGTTGCCTCATCAAATACCAGAATCGGAGGATTCTTGAGAAAGACCCTGGCTATGGATAATCTCTGCTTCTGCCCACCTGAAAGACGCGTACCCTTTTCACCTACCTGAGTATCGAGACCGGCAGGAAGCGAATGTACGAACTCATCAAGGTTGGCAGCTTTCAAAGCTTCCCAGAGTTCTTCTTCAGAGGCATCCAGCCTTCCATACAACAGGTTCTCCCTTATTGAGGCATCAAAAAGAAAAATGTCCTGGCGTACAAAGCCAATGGAATTTCTCAGAGTTACCTGTGTTACATCGGCAATATTCTGTCCATCAATGCTGATGGAACCTTCCTGAGGTTCGTAAAAACGTGGCAACAGTGAAGCAAGAGTCGTCTTACCTGCACCAGATTCACCCACCAAGGCAATGCTTTCACCTCCCTTGATGGAAAAGGTAAGATCCTTTAATACGACTTCACCATCTTCATAGGAAAAGGATACATGATCATAACAGATATTACCTTGTGTAACGACCAGGGGTCTTGCCTCTGGGCTGTCGCTGATCGTAGGCTTGACATCCATGACTTCCTCAAACCTTTCAAAAGCAACAATGCCTTGCTGCAGTTGCTCTGTAAAGTTGATAAGCCGGTCAATCGGTGGCAGAATGACCGCAATATACAGGATGAAGGTCAACAAATCGTAGGACTCCAGCAATCCCTTATACATAAGGATAGCACCACCGGCAATAGGGAAAAGATAGCAGAGATTACGAAGCAAGCCCATTACTGCATGATAACTGGCCATTGCACAATACTGCTGGCTCTTGCTTTTCTTAAGCGTACCATTGACTGTATCAAACTGTCCCTGCTGAAACTGTTCCCGGGAAAAGGATTTTACTTCACGGATACCTTGGATTCCGTTCTCAACGGCACTGTTTACTTCTGCAACAGTCCTGCGGACTTCCATGAAACGACCTTTCAAGCGCAATCCCCATCGGACTCCATAAATTACCAGGAAGGGAAAAGGGATCATGGTAACCAATGTCAGCCGCCAATTGTAGGAAAACATTACGGCAAAAGCCCCGATAAGAGTTACTGCACTCATGATCAGATCCTCAGGACAATGATGAGCAGTTTCCGTTATGTCAAAAAGGTCGTTGGTCATCCTACTCATCAAGTGCCCGGTCTTTGACTTATCAAAAAACTCAAAGGGCAACTGCTGGAGATGGGCAAACAGATCATGTCGCATATCAGTTTCCATGCCTACACCAAGGATATGCCCCCATCTGACACGGATATACTCACTGACATATTGCACCAGATAGACTGCAAGCAAAGCAAGCAATGTCCAGACCAACGGCATCCAAAGTTTCTGAGGGATATAGACCTTCAGGAGCGTCCTCGTCAATACGGGGAAAAGAACAGATAATCCGGCATAGATGAGGGCTGCTACCGTATCAAGTATGAACAAACCCTTATAGGGTTTGTAATATGATAGAAATCTTTTCAACATAATCTGAAACTAGCGTTTTTCCAAGGAGTTTTCAAGAAAGGAAACTATAAAAAAACAAGTTGTACAAATAAAATAAACAAATCGTATACAATTAGCATCGATTGCATTTATAGTCGATATGGTCTATTATCCTTCCAAAAAGAAAAGAGCAATAGACAATGAAAAGAATAGTTACCATACAGGATATTTCAGGAATAGGCAAGTGTTCCCTTACTGTGGCACTCCCGATTATTTCAGCAATGGGCATCGAAACTTCAGTGTTACCGACAGCGGTACTTTCTACACATACGGCCTTTGAAGGTTTTACCTTCAGAGACCTGACGGAGGACATAGAACCGATACTTTCCCATTGGAAAAAGTTAGATCTTCATTTTGATGCCATCTATACAGGCTATCTCGGTTCTCAGAAACAAATCGAACTCATGTCAACTATGTTTGATGCCTACAGGCAAAGTGGTTCACTCATATTTGTCGACCCCTGCATGGCAGACAACGGCAAGCTCTATCCCGGCTTTACAAAGGAGTTTACCATTGAAATGGCTAAGCTTTGCGGCAAAGCCGATATCATCGTTCCCAATATGACCGAAGCCTGTTATTTGCTGGATATTCCTTATCAAGAAAATGAATATGATGAAGCCTATGTAAAGAAACTGCTAAAGGGACTGGCAGCAAAAGGCACAAGAAAAGTTGCAATCAAGGGAATCACCTGCAAAGAAAACAAAATCGGCATCATGGCATATGATGCCCAGACAGACAGCTTTTCCAGTTATTACCATCAGAGACTTCCGCAGAATTTCCACGGGACAGGAGACATCTTTGCCAGCGTCTGTGTCGGTGCCATGATGAAAGGTATGGTATTCTCCCAAGCTCTGCAATTGGCCGCAGATTTTGTCGTAGAATCCATCAAGAAAACTCTTGCAGACAAAGAAGCAAATTGGTATGGCGTAAATTTCGAAGAAGCTTTCCCTTATCTGCTGAAAAGACTTGAGGAAGACAACATAATTCCCTAAAAAACAAGACACCAAAAACTTTTCATACAGCATCAAACGGAAATGTTCTTAGACTTTCTCTCCTGTTTGTTCATATACATGGCGCTATCAGCCGTTGCCCTGAAAGCATCGATGCTTTCTCCCTTGCTATAAACTGCACATCCCATGCTTGGCAAGAGACAGTACCGTGCATGGGCACTCTGGTTGTAAGCCGAGGAAAATGACCTGATCCTTGCCATCAGTTGCTCAATTTCCTTATATTCCGTCCGTTCGCCCAAGACAACGAATTCATCTCCACCTATCCGAGCAATGAAATCATCATTGCCGGAACAGGCTTGTCGAAGCAATCTTGCCATATGCATCAAAGCTTCATCCCCTACTATGTGGCCTTGGATATCATTGATGCTCTTGAAGCCATCAAGATCCAGCATGATCTGGAACAGGAGGTGCTTGCCATTATACTCACGGATCCTCCGTTGCAGATGTTGGTCAAATCTCCGGCGGTTATAGAGACCTGTCAGATGGTCTGTTGAGATTTCACCATTCTGTATATTGATGTAGACACTTGTACATGCCAGCATCGTACAGACCCAGATAAGTGAAAAACCAAAGAAAAGGCTCTGTATGAATGCTGCTGCTATAACCAGAAGAGAAAACAAAGCCAGATGCAAATCAACATCCTTTGTCTCTTTCCTTGAAGCCCTGAAATAATCCCTGAAAGCCAATGTACAGGATAGGACAAGGTAAAAGAAAGCTATCAAGGTCATGATGAAAAACAGTGGCCCACGCTTATAATGGTTTGTAGCGTCAATTACAAAGAACCATTTGGTAACAGGGGAAATAAGACTTATTACAGTAGAGATTTCCATAGGTATGGCGTAGAATTTGGCACGCTTCTTCAAATCCGCTTTATTTTCATAAATCTTGAAATCAGTATACACAAGCAACAGAAAGCATATGAAAGGATTACTGATGTAATAGAGAGTAGTCACAATATAATTGGTGACCAGCAACCAGGTCCCTGACTTTCCATCAACTACCCACATAATTGTATCCAATATAAAAATCAACAAAGTCAGAATCAATATCCTACTGAACATCCAAAGGTCAAAAGGAACATCTTTTCTTTTATTCAATTTGATATTGTTCAATAGGAACAGCAGAATTATGGATCCAACCATATTGATTTCTACGTATAAATAAGTCACTGACATAGGAACTTTCCTCCCCAAACGATTATGACATCAAGCTCTTCATATATTGCTTCTTGCCCATCTGACCTACTTTTCCCATAGCAACCATACACAGCCACAAAAGCAATACTTCAACCATCCAAACCTACCAAAGGTTCCTCTTCCATCTGTACGGCTGCGGGAACAGCATTGAGACCTGGCATGGTCAATACTTTTCCTGTCATCGGAATAAGGAAACCAGCTCCTGCTGAAAGCAATACTTCACGTACCGTAATGGCAAAGCCTTTCGGAGCTCCCAATATCTTGGGATTATCAGTCAATGAACTGGGTGTCTTGGCCATACAGATATATAGATCATCCAGCCCCATTTCGTGATACTTTGCCAGCTGTCTTTCTGCCTGCTCAGTATAAATGACTTTTCCTGCTCCATAAATTTCCTTGGCTATTGTCTCAATTTTCTTCTTGACCGGCCAATCCAACTCATAAAGAGGCCTATACTGACTGTCATTTCCTGCAAGCATCGAGACTACCTTCTTTGCCAGATCGATCGCGCCAGCCCCTCCTTTTGCAAAACCATCAAGGAAAGCAACTTCATAGCCCTGCGCAGTACACCAGCCAGAAAGCGCATCGACTTCTGCCTGGGTATCAAATTCAAAATGATTGATTGCTATGACAACGGGCACACCAAACTTACGGACAGCCTCGACATGCGCCTTCAGATTACAGGTTCCCTCAAGCAAAGCTGCAACATTTTCTTTGTCAAGTTCCTCGTAAGGCACACCTCCATGCATCTTCAAAGCCTTTACAGTTGCAACGACCACAGCACCGACAGGCTGGGTCCCTGCAACACGGCAACAGATATCCATGAATTTCTCAGCCCCCAAGTCGGCACCGAATCCAGCTTCTGTTATGGTAATCGGTGCAAGTTGCATTGCAAGGTGAAGTGCACTGATCGAACTACACCCATGTGCAATATTTGCAAAAGGGCCTCCGTGGACAAAGACAGGATTATGCTCAAGCGTTTGCACAAGATTCGGCAGCAATGCATCTTTCATCAGTTTCATCACAGCATGGGAAACCCTGAGGTCTGCAAGGGTCACAGGTTGCCCATCATAGGTATAGGCAACGATGATCTTTCTAATCCGTCTGTAAAAGTCTTGGGCGTCCAAGGACAGGCAAAGGATTGCCATCAACTCAGAAGCAACGGTGATGACGAAATGGCCCTTATGTTCTATACCGTTTCCTTTGCCTTGCCCTACAGTAATGTTTCTCAATTCCCTGTCATTCATATCCATTGCCCGTGACCATACGATATGATCAGGATCAATGTGCAAGGGGTTGCCCTGATAGATTGAATTGTCCAATACTGCAGCAATAAGATTGATCGAGGATGTAAGCGCATGCATGTCACCGGTAAAATGAAGATTGATATCTTCTTCTGGTCCGATTGAGGCTTTGCCTCCTCCTGTTGCCCCACCTTTCAGGCCGAAAACAGGCCCCATCGAAGGTTCCCGAAGACAAAGCATAGCCTTTTCCCCTATCATGGAAAGACCATCGGCAAGAGCAATTGAAGCAGTCGTCTTGCCTTCTCCTGCCTTGGTTGGCGTAATGGAAGTCACCAACACAAGCTTGCCTGGTTGCTTCTTTCCTATAGCGGAGTAAATCTTATTGTCAACCTTTGCTTTATAATTGCCGTAATGAATCAAATATGATTGGTCAATTCCAACCGAACGAGCAACTTCCTCAATCCCAACAAGTCCCATGCAGTTTCTCCTTCCTTGTGCCCCTGGCATACTACACCGGAAAGATAAGCAAGCAACTCATGGCGTATGTATTCCGATGTGCTGAAACCTGAGCAGCAGCACCTTCTTTATAGCATGGTTCCTAAGAAATGCAACAGTCAATCAAGATATATTTATTGCCAATAATGATAAAAAACAGAAAAAAATAGAATAATAGCTAACTTATAAATAATGACAAGCAATCATTTTTCCAGTCAGTTTAATAATTTCGTATCGTATTTTTTTCGAGTTTCTTTCTTTGTTTTTCATAGTACATACTTTCGTCTGCTGCCATATAAAATGAGTCCAAGGTGTCACGCTCTTCAAGAACTGCATAACCCATGCTCGCTTCCAAGGTATAAGGGGTCAATCTCTGGGCATTGAATGTTTCCATCAGAGTATGGATTTTTTTCATCAGTTGCTCAATTTCTTTTTTTTCTGACCGTTCCCCTACTATAATGAATTCGTCACCACCCATTCTAGCCAAGAAATCCTCTGACTTTCCACAGGCTTGCTGCAACAACCTCGCAACCCGTACAAGGGCCTCATCGCCCGCAGTATGACCGAATTTGTCATTGATGATCTTGAACCCGTCAAGGTCAAACATCAATAGAAACAGAAGGGACTTACGCTTGCCCTTGGTCCGACGTTGCAGATGCTGTTCAAGCCTACGCCGATTATACAGACCGGTCAGATGGTCCGTTGAAAGTTCATCATTCTGGATATTGATATAGAGACCGGTGCAGGCAAGCATGGAACAGACCCAAATGATAGAAATTCCAAAGAACAGGCTCTGTATCCCGGCTGCTATTATGATTACCAAAGAAAAGAATGCAAGATGCAAGTCAATCCTTTTGTTTTCACTTCTTCTGTTCCGTTGATAATCCCTAAAAGCCATGATACAGCAGGTAGAAAGATAAAAGAAAGAAGATAGGACCATGACAATGAAAAAATTTCCATGGGAATATCGGTTCCTTGCATCTATGGAAAAGAACCAACCTGTAAAGGGACTGGCCAAGGTCATGACAGAACATACACAGACAGGAATGATGTAGAAGCGGCATCGCCTGAGCAAATCCGTCCGGCTTTCATGAATCTTGAAATCTGCATAGAGAAGCAAGAAGAATGAAATCAAAGGGTTATATAGATAATATACAGTAGTTACAATATAGTTGATGCTTTTCCACAGTTGCCCAGGCCGGCCGTCAGCAACCCACATACCGCTGTCAAACAGGAAAATCAACAGGTTCATGATCAGAATGGACCTAAACAGCTTCTGATCCATTGACATGACCCTTCCCAGAGTTCCTTTATCAATGTTATGCAGGAGAAGTAACAGCACCGATGCCCCGACAGCGTTGATTTCCACATATAAGAATGACATCAAAACAAAAGACCTCCAATAAACAGTGCAAAGACTCCGACATATAAGATCAGCACCAACCATTGCATCGGACAAACCGAAGAATTCATTTCACTCTTATCACATCAGGTGAAAAACAATCCATTTTCTTCTCCAAAACAAAGAGAAAATACCATACAGAAGGGAAAAACCTTATAACCGGCATTGAACATATTCGGAACTACCGTCCTAAGGTACTTGATGCAGACTCGGGTAAAAACAAGATATCAGAAGTATTACTGCACATACTGCTTTCACCGCAACTTGAGTAATTTTTCCTCTTAAAATACTTTATGTCAAGTATTTATTTCCATTTGCAACAAACTGGTTCATTCTGCTACAAAAACAACATCCATCCCTTGAGAATACAACAAAATCACGACAAACAAAAAAACTTTATTCTTGCATGAGCACTTTCTTCTGTTTTGCCTTATGGCAATACATATGGTCATCAGCTTCACTGAATACCATATAAGGGCTTTTTTCTTCTTGTTCAGAAGGTAGAAAAGATGAAAAACCATGTGCAATGCTTATGGGTACCTTGCGATTCCTGCTACAAATTTCTATTTTTGAGTCCAGGTCCACCAACAGATTTTTAGCATCCATATCCGACAAATATCGGCTGATGACACAGAACTCATCTCCACCGATACGATATGCATCACCATATTCCCTGAAGCATAGATTGATGGATGCAGCTGCAACGGCAATCATTTCATCGCCGGCCTTATGTCCAAAAGTATCATTGGTCAATTTCAAATTATTGAGATCAAAGACAAACAAAGTTGCACTTTTGTTTTCCCTTGGAATACGAAGCATTCTCTTTTCGAAAGCTTCACGGTTCTTGATGCCTGTCTGCATGTCGTAGTCAAACTGCAGATCAAGGAAAAACATATAGTAAAGCAATAAAGCAATGGACAACCCACCGTTGAGGGTAAGTATTTCAGGATTCAAGATTTGCAAGAAACTTGTAATCAAGGTAAAGCAAATAATCAGGAAAAGGAATACCTTCGTATGTCTTTCATAGGTATTGAGCCTTTTTCCTTCTATAGTCACGACCCAAAGGAAATAATATAGGCAAATTGCCGTTGTCACAAAGAAAAGCGGTCCACGGGAATATGCATTCATTGCATCGACACTGAATAACAGGCCAGTCCAGAAACTGGCAATACTCAGAATAGTGTTCACAACCAGAGGAAGGATAAAACCAGCAGATTTCCATTTTACGGTACATTGGTTTCCTGCAAACGGTATGAGAAAATATGGCACAATAGGATTAAGCCCAAAACCGATGACATTCAGCAGCTTGTGAGGAAATATATACGTTGCCTGGCTGTATTGCGCAAGAGTCTGGCAAATGATTTCTGTCAGCAATATACCGATCATGGCAATGACAGAAAACATAAAATACCTGTTCCTATAGTTTTCCCGGACATGACGATCAGAAAGACTAATGGCAAACAATAAAGGTACAATGGAAAAAATATCCAGAATAATCTTTGAAACCATATCTATTCGCTCAAAACTCCCTCAAAATATTCATAGACAATAGGCAAGCCTGACTTAGTACTTTGCTTTATCCTGATTGTTTTTCCTCTGTACTTTATCATAATACATTGCATTATCCGCAAGGGTAAAGGCTTTGTAAGGTGTAATATCAGCTACGCGTACGGCAAAACCATGTGCGATGCTTATTTTCTCATCCGAACAGCCTTCGTTGATCTTATCTATGCAGGCATCAAAGTCCCTGAGAATTTTCCAGGCTTTCACGGTATCAAAGGAATTGCATATTGCACAAAATTCGTCTCCGCCAATCCTATATGACTGTCCGATGGAAGAAAATATCTTTTTCATGCAGTCGGCTGCTATCCGAATCTTTTCATCGCCCGTAACATGTCCACAACTGTCATTGATCATTTTCAGGTTATTCAAATCAAAGACAAATATTGTTACAGGTTTATTTGTCTGTGACAATTCCTGCATATATGCTTCAAATGCCTTGCGATTCCCCAATCCGGTTTGAATATCATAACTGAACTGCCGTTCCAAAAGAAATATATAGAAAAGAAGCAAAGCCAAGGCACTGCTTCCCCAAATGACCAAGATACGGGGAAAACCCATCTGAATGGCTATAGCAAGCAATGGCAACAGATAAATAGCACTCAATAACCTGTTGTCCTTCTGAACTCTTTCTTCACGATGTCGCAAGAAGACAATACCGATAAGAAAGTAATAATATAGGCAGAGACAGATCGGTATCCACTGATATGGCCCTCTGGAATAGAAGCCTTCATTCGTAACATGAAAAATCCAGCCTGTTTTTATACTGATAAAACTGAGTACAATATTTGCTTCAAAAAGCAATGTAAGCAACCGAACTGCACGTTTTCTGAATAGTCCATCATTTATAAACAGCAGGATAGCGTATAGTATGATAGGAGCAATCGAAAACCCTAAGGCATTTATAACCGTAATAGCAACAGCATGCCTCGGAAGCGAAGCAGTTCCCAAGATATGTACGGTGATTTCCATTACCAGCTGGACACAAGTAAGCGCAGATGCAACAAGATAGTGAAATGTCTGCATTTCATAGATTGACCTATAGCGGACAAGGCTGATAGTAAAAAGCAAAGGTATAATTGAAAAGATATCAACGAAAAGAAAAGAATTCATACATGTTTTCCCTATCACTGCTGTCTTCCCCTACAGCAGATAATGCCCCGTCTGTCGGATGTGAATGTCATGGATTTTGATCCTATCATCCATAAATAAACCATGGCAATTATCCAACAGTCATAAAGAGTTTTCAAGGGAACGTTTTATCAAGAAGGAAAAATATCTGAAGAAAATCCCATCAAATTGGCCTATTGCCACATATTTTATTGTTCTTTCCAATAAGATTGCCTTCCAGTTTCCACAATCCTCCATATTTACCACCAGAACTTCCGGCATATCCACTTTAGTTCAATGTTTTATCACTTCAATTCTACGAAACATTGCCAATTTATTTTGTTTTCAATTTGATGCCATAAAGGGGCTGTCCCTACCTATAACAAGCAAGAACATCAGAATTCTTCTTGTTTCAAACCCTTCTTAAGCCTTTCAGCCTTTGCCTGAGATATAAAATCTTTTCTTTGTCCCTATTCACTTTGTCAGCACTTCTGTAACTATCATGTGCCGAAGCACTATAGATAGACAAATACTGTTCTAGTGTCGGGAGATAAAAAGAGGCTCCTTTTGTTTTCATAAATGGAATATCGCTGGAAGAAATTCCCGCAAAATCGAGCAAGGAGTTGCTTACCCCGAACTCTATAGTATATGAACCATTCGTAATTTCATGTTCGTGTACATCAACTACATGATATCCTGCAATTGTTACCATATTAAGGATATCATTCCACCGATTAATCCGAATATCGTCCGGTGCATCCCATCCTCTCGGGTCTCCCGGTACATGTATGTCGATATCTTTTGCATGCCAATCCAAACCTGAAATATATTCAAGGCCCAAAGACCCCATAAGTACAGGACAGATTCCAATCATGTTCAATAACTGTGCAATTCTTAAAAATTCATCAAACATACCCGCCATATCATATCCTTATATACTTGAATACGGACCGTAAAGATCAGACAGAATCCTGTAGAGAATATTGTTCCTTGTACAATCCCGTCGGATACGACCACAGTAAAAAGACTGTTCAAGTATCTCTTTCCAAAGACAAACAAGTCTAGCTTAGCGGAGCATAGTTCTGATCAATTTTGTGATTACTTCATCTTTACCGCCAGATAAATCGAATTTGAATAAACAAAAAAACATATCTGACCCATGACAAGAAAGCACGAGCACTCTTATACCTTCTGTGCAAAACAATAAGATAACCACAAGCATAAACTTATTTTAGCATTACGTTGCCACAAACTCCATAGGCGGTCTTGCCTCTATCGGTATTTTGTAAATCATTGTCCTCAGATAAGACTCACGCAAGAAAATGAATCCCTTTACATCTTTGCTTAGTATTATGAAATCGTTCTCTGATAAGCGTATGTTAATTTCATTTGGCTTTTGTTCCATTTGGACTCCTTTGTGTTTATCAGGAATTTGGTCAACCTCAACAAGTTGATTTTTGTTCTCAAAAGGTAATACTTGCTAAATTAATGCTATGCATTATTTCAATACCCTTGCTTTTGTCAGGAATATATTTCCTTTGCTATTACAGGTGTAGGTAAGCAAATCTCGGAGAAAATTTCTCTTCGCTATGCATTTATAAAAAACCCTGCAAGAAATCGGCTCATGCTGAAAATTTCGTATGCTAAAGAAAATATTCACTGTAATAACTGTAATATTAGTACGTTTTTACATCGTATTTTTTTGATATCTGGTGCCATAAGGATTTCAACGAAGTACGTGAGATCCAGAAACGTATTTTGGCAGCATATGAACAGGACTTTTCCAAGCACGCACCCTATGAAACCGTACCAAAGATCCGCATGATCTGGAACAGCATTCCATCACAGCTTGCCAAGGGGAAAAAAAATTCATCTACGGGCTTGTCCGCGAGGGCAGTCGGGCAAAGGAATATGAAACGGCAATCATGTGGCTTACCGACTGCGGGCTTGTCCATAAGGTCAGCCGTGTCAACGCCGGCGGAATCCCGCTGAAAGCCTATGAGGACGTTCGGGCATTCAAGCTGTTCATCGTGGACGTGGGACTGCTGGGTTGCATGGTAAGCTTACGCCAACGTACACTGCTTGACGGCAATGATCTGTTTGCAAAGTTCAAAGGCGCACTGACTGAGCAGTATGTCTGCCAACAACTTAAAACGATTGAGTACTTGAGCGTCTATTATTTTACCAACGACCGGGGCTCCTGCGAGGTAGATTTCGTCATCGACACCGGAGAGAAAATCATCCCTGTAGAGGTTAAGGCAGAGGTCAATCTCAGAGCGAAGAGCTTGAAAACCTACCGTGAAAAATACAACCCGAAAATCTCCGTCCGCACTTCTATGACAGATTATAAAAAGGAAGACTGGCTTGTGAATCTGCCGCTGTATGCAGTTGAAGAGATTGGAAAAGTATGAAGTAAGCAATCATGATAAAAGCATCTGAAAACGGTAGTATCACATAGACTTATCTCAATGTAACTGAAGTTTCGCAGTTAGCGAAATAGTCTTTTTCAAGCTCTCTTCGGGAATATCAAAAGGTTTTTAAAAAAGTTAACTATCAGTATGGTTCTATGGATTCCGACAAGATAAAGGATTCGGCAATATCATCGAAGACACCCCTGACAATGAGAATAAGAAAAATGTAGCTATACGATACCGCCATAGTAGCAGCACTGGCAGCCTTGATAATGTCAGTGCCTTATTCTGTAAACGGAATACCTAATCTATGCATCAGCCCGCTGTAGCAACACTATAGTCTCCACGTGAGTCGTATAAGGGAACATATCTATCGGTTGGATTCCTACTACCCTGTAGTCACTGAAACGATCCAGATACCGAAGGTCACGGTCAAGAGTCTCAGCATTGCAGGAAATATAGATTATCTTCCGAGGTCCCAGTTTGATGGCAGCTGCAAGGAAACGTTCGTCACTGCCGGGCCTCGGAGGATCAAGGAAAAGCACATCCACCTTGACATGCTCCTTCGCCATCTGCTTGCAATACTCACTTGCATCGCCCTCAATGAAACTGGCGTTTTCAATGTGGTTCAACCGGGCATTTTCAATGGCATCAGAAACTGCACTGTGGTTGATCTCTATACCGATCAACTGTGAGATGCCCCTGCTAGCAGCAACCAGACCGATGGTACCAGTCCCACAGTAAGCATCAAGGACAACATCGGTTTCTTTCAGTTGGGCCATTTTCATGGCAATTTCATATAGCTGTTCTGCCTGAAACGTATTGACTTGGTAGAATGATTTTGCAGATAACCTGAATTTCAAGCCACAAAGCTCGTCTTCAATGTATCCCTTTCCATACAGGATTTCATCCTTTCCTTCGCCCAGCACCATGGAAGTCTTTTCTCCATTCAAATCCAAAAGAATCGTCTCCACCTGGGGATTGTACTGCCTCAGCAAGGCTGCAAATTGCTTTTTCTGGGCAAAAATCGGATTACCGATGACAATCACGACCAGCAACTGTCCTGTCGCAAAAGCCTTCCTGACCAAGACATGCCTGATCAGACCGGTACCTAAGTCTTCATCATAAGGAAGGATACCGAACTTCTTCATCAGCTTACGCACCGAATGGAAAATCTCATCAGCCTCTTCAGCCTCAAGCATACAGGAACGGACAGGTACTACCCAGTGAGTGCCCCGTCGGTAGATACCGCTGACAATCTTTCCATTCTGCAAGGCAAATACAGCCTGAGCTTTATTACGATAATGTACAGGTTTTTCCATAGCAAGGATAGGAGCGACAGGCCCCCAGTATCCCAAGACATCCTCGCAATAGTCCATCTTATCATCCAATTGTTCCTGATAACTCAGATCCTGCAACTGACAGCCGCCGCAGCGGTCTGCAAGCGGACAAGGCATATACTTACTCATATCCCACAGACTATCCCCAAACTGAAGCGTTGGTCAATTGAATTCAACATCATACGATGATAGACTCTATAGTATGAAATATGTACGATATGGAAAAAACAACACGATAAGCTACGGTTTGCTTGAGCAAAATGGCAAAATCAGGAAGATAGATGGCAATCCGTTCGACAGTTACACCGAAACAGCTACTGTCTATGACATAAATGAAATCAACTTGCTTACACCATGTATCTTTTCAAAGGCATTGTGCATAGGGTTGAACTACAGGGACCATGCGGTTGAATTCGGACTACCGATCCCGACAAGTCCTGTTGTATTCATGAAACCATCTACATCCATGTTGCCATACGGCGGCACTGTAGTGAAACCGGAAATCTGCCAAAGACTTGACTATGAAGCCGAACTTGCCATAGTCATCGGCAAGAAAGCCCATAATGTTTCGGAAGACGCAGCAAAACAATATATCCTCGGGTATACCTGTGCAAACGACATAACTGCCAGGGATCTCCAGCCGAAACAAGGACAATGGACCATTGCAAAAGGTTTTGATACCTTCTGTCCTTTCGGTCCGTTCATCAGTGATGAAGTTGACCCTGCACACTTGGATATTTCAAGTACCTTGGATGGCAAAGTAATGCAAAGCAGCAACACTTCAAACCTTATTTTTCCAGTACCCTTCCTTGTCAGCTACCTCAGCAGCATCATGACCTTGCTCCCAGGCGACATCATACTCACGGGAACACCCGGAGGTATCAGCGGCATGCAGAAAGGAGCAAGGATAGAAATCAAAATTGAAGGTTTGGGAACCTTAGTCAATACCATAGGTTAGAAACAAGACAAAAACTTTGTCTTTCCCTATCACTACACAGGGGAAAGACAACCAGTTTTTCCAAAGCCTCTCCTGTGCTTCCTAAGAACTTCAAATCGAAGCTATTCCTTGCATTTTGAAAATGTTACCCATTTTTCTTTCAGGGAAATTTTTCCGACTTGGTACCCATAGTCCAACAATTCCTTCTTGAAGTTCAAGAAAGAATGGTCAATAGGAAATCCCAAGATTTGTTCTATTTCTCCAAAGGATAACCTGAACGTACCTTCATCCCTTGCCTGTATGCTTTTCCACAGAGGATCATATTTGCTCATCGTTTTTCTCCATCGATTCCTGATGATAGGAGCTATCCTTGAAGCTTTCCATCAGGATTCCAAAACATTTGGCATCTCCGGTTGCAAAATAGCTATACCAGGCTTCAATTGTTACCTTTGTATACATATCCAGGCTTTCAAGGATGTAACGGGCCCAAAGCAATCCTCCTGCAGATGAAGCCGTAATCAGATTTCCATCCCTTACGGCAGACACATCCTTGTAGAAAGCCTGCCCTGTATAATTCGTTGACAGCTGTGACAGGAAACAAACTGCATTGCTTGTGTGCTGACGGGAATTCAATATACCCATATTTGCCAGTCCCAATGTTGCACCACAGATTGCCGCAACCACAGTACCGTTTGAAAGCAAATCCGACACCAATGACAGGATCTTTTGCTGTGCAGCTTCCATCCAGACATCTGCACCCGGCAGCAACAATGCCGCCACTTCGTCCTTTTTGATTTCATCAATGGTACAATCAGGAATAATTGTTACGCCACCGGCTGTGACAATGGCATTCTTAGATAATCCGACAGTACAGAATCGGTATACAGGTTTGACCAACATCTTCTGAAGCGTAAAACCTTGGAGAAAATACCCCGTTTCCCAATCTGCCATCGTATCCACTACATACATATAGACGGTTTTCTTCATTACAGTATGGCTTCCTTTCTTTCTTCATGGGCAAGTATTTTATGAAACTATATAGTACAACTTTCCCAATGAGTGAGACTATACGGGCTTCACTTTAGGAGGACGACCGCGTTTCTTCTTCGGTTGAAGCTTCTCTGTGGGATGAATGTCGAGTCTCTTCAGGACTTCCTCCTGTGACGGATTGATCTTGATCAGACGCCACCCGATACCAGGATCATTGAACATCTTCGCCCTTGCCAGGATCCTCATGATCTTCTTATACGGCAAATCTTCGAGTAACTTGGCCTCGTCAAAGGCAGCTATCATCCTGAAGGTGAGCACGGAAGCGAGGAAGTCGCAGAACTCGCTTCCTATCACGCTGTAGTCGTCATGCACACGGGTCTCATCGAATTCGAGTGCTGACTTGTAGAATCTCATGACAATCTCGATCTCCCATCTCTTGGAATAGGCTTTGTAGATCGTCTGGGGATCTGTGTCCAGATCGCACTCAAGGACCACCGTCCCGAATGTCGCTCTTGCCTTCTCAAGATCAGTGAGGCGGTAATTCTTCTTTTTCCGGCTTCGGCTCAGCCAGTCACGTTCTTCCTTTGAAGCCCTGTAGGCATCCCGGAAGGAATAGAGCCATCGGTCCCCACCTTTCTCCTTCCTGCAGGTTATGCCTTCATACCCTTGAAGAAGCTCTGTAAACTCAAGCATATGGAGTTGCGATGCAATCTTCGCATTCCTCTTCAGAGGATTCAGGTAATGGAGGTCGGGATGCTGCTTGAAATGCTGCCTTGCTACGGACTGGGGGAATCCTTTGTCTGCAACTACGATTCCCTTTGTCAGTTGGTGCTCGGAGATGAATTCATCGTAGGCGGTGACATCAAGCATGTTGCCCGGAAAACACTTGGAGCATACCGGTTCCATCGCTTCAAGATCGAAAGCGAACAGGACAGAGATGTCCCTGGTTCCTTTCGTCCTGGCTTTCCTGGAAAAATCCGAGAGAGAATTTACCTTCGATTCATCCGATTTCAATGTCCCGTCAATCAGTACATGGTGATCCATCTCGACTTTCGAAGCCCTGGCCCTCATGAACAGGGTGATCTTTGAACAGGTACGTCCAAGATTGTTCAGGAAGGTGGAGACCGTGTTCTTCGAGAGGGCTACATCAGGATACAGCTCGGACAGGAAACTCTCCTCATACGCATCTTTCAGCTCATAATCCTTTATACCGCTGAAGCAGACCCTGAGCACAGCGATGGACCAGATCCTGAGCGCATCCTCCCTGCCATAGGATTCTCCTAGCTCAATGAGCATGTCAGCAAAGAGTTTCTGCGCAAGGATGATGTTTGCCCAGTCCTTGAGGTCCACGGCCGCCCCAGACACGGGCGGCGGGGCATCTTCCCCGAGGGGTATGTACTTGCCGTCCACTATATGGCCGATGGTCGGACCGTTGACCGGAAGTCTTCGGCTTCCGACACTTCTGCATCCGACCCTGGCCCTTACCGCGTAACGGTCGCGGTCCTTGCCGTACACGATGACGATTGAATTCTTGGGTCGCTCGACCGCTAGTACTTCCTTTGGGATCGGCATGGCAGTCCCTCCTTGTGTATAGTCTTAATTATACAATAATTAGACTATATATGCAAGAAGAAACCGTATGCTGACATGAGAAATTTCCAACATTCCGCAAGCAAAGCCGCGAGAGAAACGACAAATCGACTGTAACCCTCTCCATAAATTACAGGAAAGAGGGGTTCTGTATGAGAAATGGATGATTTCAAGTGTTATTGTATAGTCCTATTGATTGGGAAAGTTGTAATATAGCAAAGCAATTTTTCTGTATATCTTCATTCCGAAGCCATACCCTGATCTATGGCAAAACCATAACGAAATGGCCCTCCTTTAAAAAAGAAGGGCCAGAAGAAGAAAGTACTGTAATCTATTTTAAAACGGCTATGCCGTTGATATACAACATATATCCATTCAGATCAATCTGTGAAACATTTCCATCATAGGTTGTTATGTAGCTGTCACCTGTCAGCTTCCATGTACTCGTGTCATCAAGCTTGACAATGACGCTACCTTTCCCTTTTGCTACAGTTTCGTTTATGGAACCGCTGAAGGTACTGTCCTTGGACAATTCCATCTGGAGGAAAGATCCACCGTTGACGGCAACCTTTCCTGACAAAGTCTCACTCTTGGCTACGAACACAAGATGTCCATCACTTGTCTCGTTTGCGTCTTGTTTCTGGAGATTGTCATTGCCAGTTACGGTCAGCAACATCCCGCCGACTGAGGTAAGACCGACATGGTCAAGCATGATGGTCGCATCACTACCGGATACATAGAAGAGATCTCCCGTTCCTGTGGCTATAGAACCACCGGTTACGGATAAAGATGCTTCACCTGTATTCGTCATATCCAGCGAACCTCGGCAAATCCTGACACCATGGGCATTGTTCCCATCCGCATCTTTCATTACCCCGGAAAGTGTACAATCGTCAAGGATGACATTGTTACAACCCTCTATGACTGCACCTTCGCAACTATTTGCTACGAAAATTGTATCAGATGCAGAAATATCACCGGCAGCATAGATGGCAGGACTTGCTTTGCCGGAAGTGACAAAGTTACCACCCTCGACTACGATCTTTCCACCAGCCCTGCCGGTCATGACGGCAGGTGAACGGTTTCCCGATGTCGTGACATCAAGATCAGTAGCATGTATCGTACCACCATCGATGGTTTTGATGCCACTTGAATTGTTTCCGGCAGTTGTAACCATGGAATCATTGATTGTAATATCGGTACCCATGCCGGAAGAAACGATTGCATCTCCTTGTTCTGCATTTGAGACAACGGCTGCATCACTGATACTTGTCTGAGCTCCACCGATAGCCAGCAAGGCTGCATCCTGTCCAGATGAATTATTTTCTTTCTCAGTATCAGTGGAGCTATTTGCAGCAGTTTTTTTAACTGTGATATCAGAAAGGTGTACGGTAGCGCCATCAATTCTCAAGGCATTTCCGTTCCCATTCATCGATACATAGGTAGTTCCATCTATGGCGGTGTCTTTTTTTATCGTCGTAGCAGCTACCCCGACTGTAATGTCTGGACTACCAGACAACATATCAGGAGATGGCATATGGTTACCACCGGGATCATCTCCCGGCTTATGCTGCCCATTTACGGCACCAGGCCTGGTCAGATTTTTCTCCTCCCAGCTTCTATTGGTTGCACAACCAACAAAAGCCAGGCTAGACATAAACAAAACCAAAATCATATATCTCTTATTCATCTTCAACTCTTGGACCCCGATATCCTATCTCAGTCATAAGGAAAGTATACAGAAGAATTATGTACAAATCGTAGACGTCATTTGTGAATCATATGAAGAATGTAAAACTGTAGATAAGTGTACCTGCATTACAAAGTAATCCCAGCAGGTACTTTTCGGGCCGTTGCCGATATTCAGACTGTTGTCCTGAAGTTCTTCTTATATAAAAACAGAGATACCATCTTTCGGTACCTCTGTCTTCATGCTACAAATCATCAATAGCCGGCAGTTATTCCTGGTCCTCATGGACACCGGCAACTGCACGTCCGCTCGGTTCGTTCATGCTCTTGAATGCAGCATCCCATTCCAAGGCCACTGCAGTGGAACAAGCAACAGAAGCTTCATGCGGTACACAGCTGGCAGCACCCTCACTCTTGAAATGCTTGGTAAACAGAATACGATAATACGCTTCTTCCTTGGTTGATGGCGTATTGATCGGGAATCTGTTTGCTATGGTTTCGAACTGTCTGTCAGTAATCATCTCATCAGTCATAGCCTTGAGTGTATCAATCCATGAATAACCTACGCCATCAGAGAACTGCTCTTTCTGTCTCCATACGATTTCCTTGGGAAGCATATCCTCGAAAGCTTTTCGCAGGATCCACTTTTCCATATGGCCATCCCTGCACATCTTGAGCTCGGGATTGAGCCGCATGGCTACGTCTATGAACTCCTTGTCAAGGAAAGGAACCCTCCCCTCGACACCCCAAGCCGCAAGCGCCTTGTTTGCTCTCAGGCAATCATAGAGATGCAGTTTACTGAGCTTTCTCACTGTCTCTTCGTGGAAATCCTTGGCACTGGGAGCCTTATGGAAGTACAGATAGCCCCCGAAAAGCTCATCACTGCCCTCACCTGAAAGGACCATCTTGATCCCCATGCTCTTGATCACACGGGCAAGCAGATACATCGGGGTCGCTGCCCTGATTGTCGTAATATCATAGGTCTCCAAGTGATAGACGACATCCTCAACAGCATCAAGTGCTTCCTGGATCGTAAAATGTACTTCATGGTGAACAGTCCCAAGATAGTCAGCGACAACTTTGGCTGCCTTGAGATCCGGAGATCCTTCCAACCCGATTGCAAAACTATGGAGCCTAGGCCACCAGGCTACCTCAGTATTGCCTGATTCAACCCTGGAAGAAGCATATTTTGCTACAATTGCCGAAATGATGGAACTGTCAAGTCCTCCTGAAAGCAACACGCCATAAGGTACATCGCTCATCAGCTGACGTTCGACAGCAGATTCAAGAGCAACACGGACATCCTTAGCGGTCCCGCCGTTGTCCTTGACAGCGTCATAGCTCATCCAATCCCTGTGATACCACGTAGTCGTTTTCTTGTCCGGGCTATAGAAATATTGTCCAGGCTGGAATTCACACAGTGAAGGACAGATGCCTTCCAATGCCTTCAATTCACTTGCGACATAGTAATGTCCGTCGACATCCCATCCCTGATACAGCGGAATGATACCGATGTGGTCACGGGCAATGAGATAGCAGTCCTTTTCCATATCATAGAGTGCAAAGGCAAATATACCATTCAAATCTTCAAGGAAATCCGGTCCCTTGTCCCTATAAAGAGCAAGGATAACCTCACAGTCACTATGAGTCAGGAATTCATAACGACCTTCGTACCTTTTCCTGATCTCCATATGGTTATAGATTTCTCCATTGGCGGCAAGGACAAGCTTGCCATCCTTGCTGTATAGTGGCTGCTTGCCCGAAAGCGGATCGACGATACTCAACCTTTCATGTGAGAGGATGGCATCCTTACCCTGATACACACCAGACCAATCAGGTCCCCGGTGCCTCAGTTTCTTGGACATTTCGAGAACTTGGGTGCGATATTGATCGCTGTCCTCAGTAATGTCAAACATTCCTACGAATCCACACATATCGGTCTCCCTAAAAGTTTAAAAAAAAGGCGCACTCCAGCTCCATGCGGGTGAAGAACGCCTTTGTTCTTTGCGTTACGCTAGCGCATATGTCTACCATCTGTCAAGACATAATCAGGAAAACCGATTGAGTCTCAGGGCATTGGTCACTACGAAGAAACTTGACAGGCTCATGCAGAAAGCTGCCAAAGCCGGCGTAAGGGCAATACCTCCGAAAGGAACCAGCAGTCCTGCCGCAATCGGAATACCTATCGTATTGTAACAGAACGCCCAGAAGAGATTCTGCTTGACATTACGCATGGTAGCATGGGAAAGGCTCTTTGCCTTGGCAACTTCTTCCAATTTTCCGCCCACAAGCACGACCTGTGCACTTTCCTTTGCAACATCACTTGCCGCAGCAACGGCTATGCCGACATCAGCAGCAGCCAAGGCCGGAGCGTCATTGATACCATCTCCCACCATTGCCACAGGTCCTCCGCCGACTTCTTCCTTGATCTTCTTCAATGCCGCTTCCTTGTCACCAGGCAGCAATCCTGCATAATAACCATCCAAGGACATCTTCGAGGCAATTGCCTTTGCCGTACCCTCGCTATCACCGGTAAGCATGTAGCACTTGGCGCCACCTGCCTGCAGTTCTTCAATTACCTTTGCAGATTCAGGACGCAATGTATCCGCTACCCCGATCGTGGCAAGTATCCGACCTTCAGACTGCACAAGCAGGATGGTCCGACCTTGGCTACGAAGGTCTTCCAATGCCGCCAGTATATCAGGTTCCGTCACCGGAACAAGTTTTTCATTTCCGACCAAGACATTCTTGCCATCGACCATTCCCCTTATGCCGCTTCCGACTTCAGCCTTGAAATCATCGACAAAAGCAAGAGAAAGCCCCTTTTCCTTTGCCTTTTTTACGATAGCCTTTGCTATAGGGTGCTCACTTTGGGCTTCCAAGCTTGCAGCAAGCCGAAGTCCCTCATCAGGACTACTCCCGATGATATCGGTCACCTCAAGCTTGCCTTCAGTCAAAGTCCCTGTCTTGTCAAAGGCAAAAGCCTTTACATGATCCATTTGTTCAATTGCAGCAGCTTCCCTGAACAGGATGCCGAGCTTCGCTCCACGCCCGCTGGCCACCATGATGGCAATGGGAGTAGCAAGTCCCAATGCACAGGGACATGCTATGACCAATACGCTGACCGCACGTTCAAGTGAAAGTGCAAAGTTACCGGTAGGAATATACCAGATGAAGAACACGGCAAGTGCAATCAGCATCACGATCGGTACGAATACCCCGGCAACTTTGTCAGCTACCCTGGCAATAGGAGCCTTTGAACCCTGTGCTTTCTTTACCAGTTCGATGATGCCAGAAAGAGCGGTATCAGCTCCGACTTCCGTAGCTGTATAGCTGATGGCTCCGGTTGTGTTGATCGTAGCCGCATAGACTTTATCACCCTTGTTTTTGGAAACCGGCAAGCTTTCTCCTGTCAGCATCGACTCATCGACGGAAGTACTGCCTTCATCAATCACACCATCTACAGGAATCCGTTCTCCAGGTTTGACAAGGACCTTGTCCCCTACCACGACACGTTTGCAGGCAATGACAGATTCATATCCGTTACGCATGACCGTTGCAGTTTCTGGTGCAAGCTGCATCAATGTCTCGATTGCCTCGCTGGTCTTTCCTTTTGAACGAGCCTCGAAATATTTGCCAAGCATCACCAAAGCTATGATCATGCTGACACCATCAAAATAAAGCGGACCGCCGCGGAATACATTCCACGTGCTGAACAGGAAACTTGCAGTAGTCGCAACAGCCACGAGGCTGTCCATATTCGGATTACGCTTGAACAGCAGCTTGAAACCTGTCGTAAAGAAGTAGTAACCATCAATCATAGTCGCCAGTGCCAGAGCAAGCTGCAAGTAGGGAAGCCGCGGTATTGCCGCCGTCGCCATCGATCCCATGGAAAAGACCATAAGGAGCACTGCAAAAAGAATTGCAACGATCAGGCGGTTCCGGCGATCCTTCAGCTTGTCACTTTTTTTCTGCAGATGCTCAGTCAAGTCTTCTTCTACAACCGAGAAGCCTGCCCTTTCGATAGCCTGCTTGAGTTTTTCTGAATCAACCTTATGCTCATCGTAGACGACTTCAGCCTTTTCCGTCGCAAGATTGACAGAAGCAGTCTGCACGCCATCAACCCGTTTGAGCGTACGTTCTACAGCAGCACTGCAGGCGGCACATTCCATTCCGCCTACACAGATTTCCTTTTCAGCCATCAGACAACCTCATAGCCTATATCATAGATAAGCTTTTTTGCATCTTCTACAGTCTGCGGATCTTTCGCTTCAACTACAACATTCCCTGTCTTTGCATCAGCTTTACAAGATGTGATACCATTCATCCCCAGCAAAGCCTTGGTAACCCTGGCTTCACATTTAGAACACATCATTCCTGTCGTCTTTATTGTCGTCGTCATCATATTTCTCCTTACTGCCGGTGTTCGGTATGGTACATCGGCAACACAATATAGTATACTTTTTTACTAGGAATACTCTTTTCTTAGAAAATACTACTAATGCAACTAAAAGACAAGGCCAAATTATATTAGTTAGAGAAATTTAATTTATATTTGGGACAAAATAATTTTACAAAGCTCAATCAATCAGCAATCCCATGACGATACCATCAATGAATTGTCCGTCAACATAGAATAATCTTGACACATGACCTTCCTCAGCAAAACCAAAATGCCGATACAGTGAAATTGCCCGCTTATTGTCTGCCCGAACCGTCAGGTCAAGTTTCCGTAAGCCTGCAGCAGGTGTCCTCGCCCACACCAACATCGTTCCAAGCAAGCTCGTACCGATTCCTCTGCCCCAATAGTCCTTTATGACAGAAAGACCGACTTCTCCCCTATGTCGGATCTTTTTTCGGGATGAGGTATCGACACTAAGGCAGCCAACGATACGTTCTCCATCGATGGCAAGCAACTGTATGGAATTCATAGTCTCATGCTTTGCCTCAAGAAAAGTCTGCTCCGCTTCTACGTCATCGCCTATTCCCCGGCCATCCATTGCCAGATTTTCAGTTTCACCGCCAACAATTTTCAGATAATCCAGCAAGGCCCGGGCATCCTCTTTCACAGCCCGGCGAATGATTATGTCTCCCTGTTTACCCAAAGGATATTCCTCCTTGCACATGACCGGAACATGTTTTGATACCCCTGCATCGTTTCCTGGATTTGTATCTACCATTTTACATCTTCATGCACATGTGGTCCATCTATGGAAACCTGAAGGCAACCATCAGCATCTCAGGTGTACTTTCTCAATGTTGTGACGGACCTATGGTAGAAAATACAATATGATTCTCTTTACCAAAGAAGCAAACAAAAACAATTGGCAAGAAGAAATGGCTCCCAAGTATACCTGGGAGCCATTTGGAACTGAATAAATATTTTGAGAGAATCGAATCAGCGCTCGATCAAACGCCCATTGTTATACAGAATACAGCATTTCACCATACACCGGGAACGGCCAGAACTTACTGTCAACCATCAGCTCAAGTTCATCGGCACTGACCCGCACCTCACTCATCAGAGGAAGTACTGTATCGTGGAAATACACTGCGCATTCCTTTGAACCTTCAAAATCATGGGATGCAAGCACAGCTGCGTCAAGTTCTTCAAGTCTGAGAGACATGCTGTCAATCAGAGAAGAAAGCTTGGTAACCAGTTCAGTCTGGGACTTCATCGTCAAGCTGGGAACTGCTGTCTTTGCTGCACTGATTTCAGAAGATACAGCAGAAAGATATCCGTTACAGGCCGGTATGACCTGTTTGCTTACCATATCAATCAAGGTCAAAGCCTCAATGTTGATTGTCTTTGCATACTGGTCAAAGAGAATCTCTACCCTGCTGGCAAGCTCACATCTGCTCAGCACCTTTTCCTGCTCAAACAACTTGACGTTCTTGTCAGAAAGATACACAGGGTAAGCATCAACGGCAGAAGTAAGATTCAGCAAACCACGTTTCTTTGCCTCGCCAATCCATTCAGGACTGTAGTTATTGCCATTGAAAACAATATGCTTGTGTGCATTATATGTATCCTTTACCAACTTCCGCAATGTCTGCGTAAAGTCATCGGCATCTTCAAGCACATCGGCAAACTCACCCAAGATCTGAGCAACCGCAGTATTGAGAATGGTATTCGGACCGGAAATTGAAGCAGCACTACCAAGCATCCTGAACTCAAACTTGTTGCCAGTAAAGGCAAACGGAGAAGTTCTGTTCCTGTCCGTCGTATCCTTCGGGAAATCAGGAAGTACATGGACGCCAAGGATCATATTCTGCTTTTCGACTCCATCAGCTACACGGCCATTGCCGATAGCCTCAAGGATGTCAGTCAACTCGTCTCCAAGGAACATTGAAACGATGGCAGGAGGTGCCTCGTTTGCTCCCAGACGGTGATCGTTGCCAGGTGAAGCAACGCTTGCTCTCAGCAAATCCTGATATTCATCTACAGCCTTGATCACAGCAACAAGGAAAAGCAGGAACTGTGCATTGTCTTTCGGTGATGCACCAGGCTCCAGCAGATTTATGCCGGTATCAGTCGAAATGGACCAGTTGTTATGCTTGCCGGAACCATTGACACCGGCGAAGGGCTTTTCTTGCAACAGGCAGGCCAAACCATGTTTTTCAGCAATCTTCTTCATCATTTCCATGGTCAGCTGGTTATGGTCACAGGCAACATTGGTCGTCGTAAAGACCGGAGCCAACTCATGCTGGGCAGGAGATACTTCATTGTGCTTGGTCTTTGCAAAGATACCAAGTTTCCAAAGTTCCTTGTCCAGATCCTGCATAAAAGCACTGACCCTCGGGCGAAGACTTCCGAAATAGTGATCAGCAAGTTCCTGGCCTTTTGGAGGACGGGCACCGAGCAGGGTCCTACCGGTATACTTGAGATCCTTACGAAGTTCAAACAATTTCTGATCAATAAGGAAATATTCCTGTTCAGGACCGACGGTGGTAAATACCTGCTTCACATCATCATGACCAAACAGCTTGAGAATCCTTTTCGCCTGATCACTGATAGCTTCCATGGAACGAAGCAACGGAGTCTTCTTGTCAAGCACCTCGCCGCTGTAAGAACAGAAAGCAGTCGGAATATAAAGTGTCTTTTCCTTGACGAACGCATAGCTGGTCGGGTCCCATGCGGTATAGCCACGGGCTTCAAACGTAGCCCTCAGACCACCGGAAGGGAAAGAGGATGCATCCGGTTCACCTTTGATCAGCTCCTTGCCCGAAAAACTCAGCGTGATATTGCCGTTTTCCGTCGGATTGATAAATGAATCATGTTTCTCTGCGGTAATACCGGTCATCGGCTGGAACCAATGTGTGAAATGAGTAGCCCCTTTTTCCAAGGCCCATTCCTTCATCGCATGTGCTACGACATTGGCAATATCAAGGTCAAGGTCCTTTCCGTCCCTTATGGTTTCCTTTAATTTCTTATAGACATCCTTCGGCAGACGTTCACGCATCACATCATCGCCAAAAACCATGGAACCAAAAAAATCTGTAATCTTTTCCATCACATTTGTCTCCTTGCTGGAAGTCGCTGCCAATCAGTCGTCCTGACCGTTGCAGAAATGTATCCAGTTAAAAAAAGCGCCGTAGTCCTGCCGAACTACAGCGCCATTGCTGATGGAATCTTCATACAACAAAATACAAATGCTTGTCAACACATACTGCCTGAAATTTTCCAACAAATCAAAATATCTACCTTTCAGCCTCTGGGAAAATAGCAATCAAAGCCATTTTTACTAAAAACATCCCATTCACGCTTACTGCAAAGTCCTTGATTATGTATTTTTTTGCAATAGTTTGAGCAAAAAAGCTTATTTTTATACACTTTTTTGCATAGGAAATAAAACAATACATCAATTCACATAACCAATTTTGCCTTTTGCATCAAATAATTTGATAAAAACGTGTCTAATAAGGCAAATAATCAAATATGTTCTATTCTCCTCAAAAAAATCTACTATATAGATAAGTTATAGACAAGAAGTTACAATTTCTGTATTATCCTCAACAAAAAGACAATGGTGTCTTGTCCGGGGAAGGAATCTCTCCTCAGCTTACGATTTCATGAGTAGACAAGGACGTCTGCAGCATGGAGAACTTTCCGTCTGCAGACGCTTTTTTTCTCTTTGGACACTGCACAAAAATAGGAGACTGACTTATGTTCAATGCACCGAAAGAAGGGGACGTCAGAATACCCTCAGGCTGCGCTATCAGCGGTATCTTCTCCAAGAAAGGCAAACGCTTTTCCGGAGAACAAGCCATAAAGTCGATCACCTTGATGCACGACCGTTCCAACGGTCTCGGCGGAGGTTTCGCAGGTTATGGCATCTACCCTGAATATAAGGATTACTATGCCTTCCATCTTTTCTATGATGACACCATAGCAAAGAAAGAATGCGAGGAGTTCCTGGAAGATCATTTTGATATGATCAACCTTTCAAAGATACCTACCCGTAAGATTCCGCAGATTACAAACGAGCCGATGATCTGGAGATATTTTCTTTCTCCGCTTCCTACAAAACTTGCCGAGAGCCAACTGCCTGAAAGCGAGTATGTTGCTCAATGTGTCATCAAGGTAAACACTACGATCAAGGGAGCGTGCATCTTCTCCTCCGGGAAAAACATGGGCGTATTCAAAGCCCAGGGATTCCCTGAAGATGTTGGACGATTCTACCGCCTGGAAGAGTATGCAGGCTATAGCTGGACCGTACACGGACGCTATCCGACCAATACTCCTGGCTGGTGGGGCGGAGCTCATCCTTTTTCCCTGCTTGACTGCAGTGTCGTCCATAACGGAGAGATTTCCAGCTATGACGCAAACCGTCGTTTCATAGAAATGTTCGGTTATCGGTGCACATTGCTCACAGACACCGAAGTCATTACGTATATGATCGATTACCTGCATCGGAAACAGGGACTCGGCTATGAGAAAGTAGCCCATATCCTTGCAGCTCCTTTCTGGAGCACCATTGACCGAATGAATGAGAAGGACAAAGCTGAATATACCTATCTTCGAGACAACTTCGCCAGCATGCTCATTACAGGACCATTCTCTATCATCGTTGGTTTTACTGGAGGACTCATGGCTCTGAATGACCGTCTGAAGCTAAGATCTCTGGTCGTCGGAACAAAAGACGACATGGTCTACATGGCTAGCGAAGAAGCCGCCATACGCGTGCTTTCTCCACAGCTCGATTCCATTACCTACCCAAAAGGGGGTGAACCCTTTATCGTCACCTTGGACAAGGAGGCATACCAGCAATGTCAATAAACTTTCTCCAGCCGGAATATGAAGTAGTAAGGAACATGGACAGGTGCATTACCTGCCGTGTCTGTGAAAGACAATGTGCCAATGAAGTGCACCATTACAATGCTGACCTTGACCGGATGGTCAGCGATGACTCAAAATGCGTTGACTGTCAGCGATGTGTTACCCTTTGCCCCACAAACGCATTGAAAATTGTCAAGACAAACAATTGTTTCAAGGAAAATGCAAACTGGCATACAAGTGACATTACGGATATCTACCGCCAGGCAACCACCGGCGGCGTCCTGTTGGGGTCAATGGGAACTCCGAAGGAATATCCTGTGTATTGGGACAAGCTCCTCATCAACGCCTCCCAAGTCACGAACCCTTCCATCGACCCCTTGAGGGAACCGATGGAAACAAGGACTTTCCTTGGGAAAAAAGATGCTACCATCCACTATGACAAAGACGGCAACATCATTACCAAGACAACCCCGCAGCTTGAACTGTCAACTCCTATCATGTTCAGCGCAATGAGCTATGGGTCCATCAGCTACAATGCTCACAAAAGCCTTGCCATGGCAGCTACCAAACTGGGCATCTACTACAACACAGGCGAAGGTGGCCTCCATGAAGATTTCTACGTATATGGACCAAACACCATCGTACAGGTAGCCTCCGGTAGATTCGGCGTACATTCCGACTATCTGGAAGCAGGTGCTGCCATCGAAATCAAGATGGGCCAGGGTGCAAAACCCGGCATAGGAGGACACCTTCCTGGAGCCAAGATTACCGAAGCAGTTTCAAAGACCCGTATGATTCCTCAGGGAACCGATGCAATAAGTCCGGCACCACATCATGATATCTATTCGATTGAAGATCTCAGGCAGCTGGTCTACATGCTGAAGGAAAGTACGAACTACAAGAAACCCGTCATCGTCAAGATTGCTGCCGTACATAACGTCGGAGCTATTGCAAGTGGTATTGCACGTTGCGGAGCCGATATCATTGCCATCGACGGATTCAGAGGCGGCACAGGAGCTGCTCCGGCAAGAATCAGGGACAATGTCGGTATCCCAATCGAACTGGCATTGGCTTCAGTCGACAGAAGGCTGAGGGAAGAAGGTATCAGGAATCAGGTAAGTTTGGTCGTAGGAGGATCGATACGTTCCTCTGCCGATGTCATAAAGGCTATCGCTTTGGGAGCCGATGCCTGCTATATCGCAACCAGTGCACTCATTGCCCTCGGGTGTCATCTGTGCAGGACCTGCCATCTGGGAAAATGTAACTGGGGCATAGCTACCCAGGTACCGGAACTGGTAAAAAGACTCAATCCGGCAATAGGCAGTGAGCATCTGGTCAACCTTGTTACCGCATGGACACATGAGATCAAGGAAATGATGGGAGGCATGGGTATCAACTCCATAGAAGCCCTGAGAGGAAACCGCCTCATGCTCAGAGGTGTGGGACTCACAGAAAAAGAGCTTGAGATCCTTGGGGTCAAGCACGCAGGAGAGTAGAACTATGAAAAGAGTATATGTTGAAGAAGACTGGTGCCTTGCTTGTCATCTATGTGAGTATTGGTGTGCGTTCAGCAACAGCGGCAAAGACAACATGGTTGCAGCCTTGAAGAACAAGACCATCAAACCGATGATCCAAGTTGAAGAAGGTGACAAGATCAATTTTGCAGTCAGCTGCAGGCACTGTGAAGATCCCATCTGCGTCAAATCCTGTATTTCCGGTGCACTGAGCATCGAAGACGGGGTCATCAAGATAGACAAGAGCAAATGCGTTGACTGCTATACCTGTATCATGGCCTGCCCTTATGGCGTGCTGATGCCGAATGAAGACGAAGGCATCATGCAGAAATGCGAACTGTGTACACCACGGGGTACGGCACCTTACTGTGCCGCCCACTGCCCGAACCAGGCAATTATCTATGAGGAGCGATAACATGAACAAGTATCTGATCATAGGAGCTTCGATTGCAGCCGCTTCGGCAATCGAAGCAATACGGAAAAATGACAAGGAAGGCAGCATTACCGTCATAGGAAAAGAGCCCTATGCACCTTACTGCCGCCCGCTCATTTCCTATGCACTGCTGGGTAAGACGACCTTTGAAAAAATGCCCTACAGGGATGCATCCTTTTATAAAAAAATGAAGGCAAAGCTCATACTCGGCAAGGAAGCTACCAGCATTGACAAAGCAAAGAAACAGGTAATCCTTGATGACGGTACGAGACTTCCCTATGACAAGCTGTTGGTTTCCACAGGCTCCCGTCCGTTCGTACCTCCGATGGAAGGCTTGGACAAAGTTGAGAAAAAATTCAGTTTCATGACAATTGACGATGCAAAGTCATTGGAAAAGGAACTTGATCCAGAAGCAAAGGTATTGGTTGTCGGAGCTGGATTGATCGGCCTGAAATGTTGCGAAGGCATCCTTGCCAAGGTAAAGAGCATCGATGTCGTCGACCTTGCCCCGCGGATACTTCCTTCTATCCTCGATGACAAGGCAGCTGCACGTGTACAGGATTATCTGGAAGGGAAAGGCATCAGGTTCTTCCTGAAAGATTCGGTCGCTTCCTTCACAAAGAAAACAGCTACGCTGAAAAGCGGGACAAAGCTTACTTTCGACCTGCTCGTACTTGCCGTCGGGGTCAGGCCCAACACAGCTCTGGTGGCAGACATAGGCGGTACCGTGAACAGAGGTATCGTTACCGACGACTGCTGCAAGACCAGCATCGAAGATATCTATGCAGCAGGAGACTGCACTACTTCCCATGACATCACCAGTGACAGTGACAAGATACTTGCGCTCTTCCCAAATGCAAACATGCAGGGTGAGGTTGCAGGGAACCAGATGAGCGGCGGTACGCTACGCTATGACCATGCCATTGCTGCCAATGCCATCGGTTTCTTCGGTCTACATATCATTACAGCAGGAAGTTACATAGGTGACCAGCTCGACCTTTCTACGAAAGACGGGTACAAGGTGCTCTTTACCAAGGATGACCACCTTGTCGGCATGATACTCATCGGAGATACCGTACTTCGTGCAGGTATCTATACAAACCTCATCAGGAAACAGATTCCTCTCTCTTCCCTTGACTTCGAACAGATTGCCCAGCAGCCAAGGCTCATGGCTTTTGCAAAGAAAGACAGGGTGAGCATGCTAGGAGAAAAAAGATGAAAAAGCAAAACATCACCGTAGGGCATATGAACTTCAAGGAGCTCAATGACCTTGTACGGGAAAGTACGAATTCCTCCATTGAGCTCAATGATGTACAAGGCCAGCGTTTTATCGGAGCTGGCATGAAAGACAAGACACTTTCCATCTATGGAGTACCGGGCAATGCTTTGGGTGCCTGCATGAACAGCGGTAGCCAGATCATCGTCAACAATGATTGCCAGGATGCCATCGGTGACACGATGAATGACGGCATGATCACCGTGTGCGGCAACTGCGGAGATACTGCAGGCTATGCCATGAGAGGAGGTGCCATCCTTATCAAGGAAAGCGCTGGTTACCGTATCGGCATCCACATGAAAGCTTACAAGGAAAAGCAGCCTGTGATCATCATCGGTGACAAAGCCGGTTCTTTCCTTGGAGAATATCTTGCCGGCGGAACCATCATCGTTCTGGGAATGAGACAACACGGGAAATGTCCGGTAGGGAACTTCTGCGGAACTGGTATGCATGGAGGACAAATCTTCCTCCGTACCGATGAATTACCCAAGGATCTTCCCCCACAGATCAAGGCAGAAATAGCCACGAAAGAAGACTTGGAATCCATCGATGCTTACCTTGAATTGTTCTGTACGACCTTCTCATTTGACAAACAGCAACTGTTGGATGCAAAATACTATAAGCTTACACCGAATTCTACTTCACCGTACAAGCAGTTGTATACCGCAATCTGACCAAAGGGGAGCAGCAATGTCTTCAATACAGAATCAAATTACCCAATTCATCGACGAACAGGACGTCAAGTTCGTCAGGCTTGCTTTCTGTGATATACAGGGAAACCTGAAGAATGTCTCGATCAGCAGTGAAGAGCTTGCAAGGGCCTTTACCGATGGAGTTTCCTTTGATTCTTCCGCCATCCGAGGTTTCGGAAGCGTAGAAGACAGCGACCTGTTGCTTTTCCCTGATGCTGACAGCCTGCAGGTATTGCCCTGGAGACCCTCAAGCGGCAAGGTCATGCAACTGTACTGCGACATCAAGCATACAGATGGCAAGCCATATGAGAAAGACGGACATACCCTGACCAAGCAATTCATCAGTGAATCTGCACTGAAGGGATATACTTTTTCCATCGGAAGTGAATGTGAGTTCTATCTGTTCAAACTTGACCAGGAAGGGGAACCGACCGATATTCCTCTTGACCATGGCGGCTACTTCGATGTAGCCCCGATTGACAAGGGAGAAAACATCAGAAGAGAAATCTGCCTGACTTTACAGGAAATGGGCTTTCATACGGAACGTTCTCATCACGAAAGCGGACCAGGCCAGATGGAAGTCGACTTTTCTTACAGCGGACTGCTCAATGCTGCTGACAATATGATTACATTCAAAAGCGTTGTCAGAGCCAGTGCAAGCCGAAACGGACTACATGCATCCTTCCTGCCGAAACCTCTTGCGGGCAGAAGCGGCAGCGGCATGCATGTCAATATCTCAGTAAGCAAAGAAGGGGAAAACGACAGCGTCGAGTTACGTCGTCACATGATTGCAGGGATTCTCAGCCACCTGAGGGAAATTGCTGCCTTCAGTTCCCCGCATGTCAATTCCTATGAACGGCTTGGAAGTTTCGAAGCACCGAAAGGTATCGGCTGGGGATATGGCAACAGGTCCCTTGCAATAAGGATCCCACGTTCCGAAGGCCCTTATGCAAGGATTGAAGTCAGAACAGCCGACGCTTCGGCAAATCCTTACCTGCTCTACACACTGCTTTGCAGAGCTGCGTGTGAAGGCATTGATAAAAAACTTGATCCGGGGAAACCGACAAATATCAATGCATTCGACGGATTTGACGGTCCTTGTCTTCCTACCAGCCTTTCCGAAGCAATCAGTCTTGCCGAAGAAAGTGTATTTGTACGGAAGACTATTCCGGCACCTCTGCTGGAATCATATCTGAATGAGGCAAGGCAGGAAGTCCGTCTTGCAAACGAAAGCGATGATGTCTACGGAAAGGGCAGGCAACTGCTCTTCCCTTATCTGTAGGTGTAATGAAAGAGCAAGCATGGTTGACCTAAGCAGGATCTTAATCGTAAGTCCGACAGGAAAAGGACAGATGACCTTCAGGACATTGCTTCAGGAAAGCGGTGTCCATGCTGATATGTCTTCATGTTTTTCCTGTAACGAAGCGAGAAGAGCCATACAGGAGGTAGATTTCGATCTCGTGTTGATCAATGCACCGCTTCCCGATGAATCAGGCATTGACTTTGCTCTCACGGTGACAGAACAGACACTTTCCTCCGTTCTTCTGATCATCGAAGAAAACCAAGTTCCTCCCGTCATGCAGAAAGTCCAGCAAGGCGGGGTGCTGGTGATCGGAAAACCGATCATCAAGTCGATCTTCTTCCAGAGTATTACGCTAGCCGCGACCCTAAGACAGCGTCTAGCTGGCATGAAAAAAGAAAATTCAAAGCTTAGAAACAAGCTAGAAGAGATAAAACTAGTGGACAAAGCCAAGTGCACCCTAGTACAATACCTCGGATTGGATGAAGAAAGAGCCCATCACTATGTAGAAAAAATGGCGATGGACCAGCGAAGGAACAAGAGTGAGATTGCAAAAGCAATTCTCAAGACATACCAGCATTAACAAATCTTTTCGGAGGAAAGAATGACCAAACATATCTTCGTAACCGGTGGTGTTGTATCCGGACTAGGAAAGGGTATTACTGCCGCATCCCTAGGTCGATTGTTGAAGAACAGAGGGCTGAAGGTCGCTGCACAGAAACTTGACCCCTACATGAATGTCGATCCTGGTACGATGAGTCCTTACCAACATGGTGAAGTATACGTCACGGAGGATGGGGCTGAAACCGACCTGGATCTGGGACACTATGAGAGATTCATCGACGTAGACCTCAACAAATTCTCCAACCTGACCAGCGGAAGATGCTACTACAACGTCTTGGAAAAGGAGCGAAACGGAGAATACCTTGGATCTACGGTCCAGATTATTCCACACGTGACCAATGAGATCAAACGTTTCATTTTCTCCATTGAAGAAAAGACACAGGCTGACGTCATCATCACTGAAATCGGCGGAACTACCGGTGACATTGAGAGTCAGCCTTTTTTAGAGGCTATCAGACAGGTAAGCCATGAAGTAGGACCACATAATTGCCTGTTTATCCATGTTACCCTCGTACCTTATATCAAGGGAAGCAACGAACACAAAAGCAAACCTACCCAGCACTCCGTAAAGGAACTGATGTCTTCTGGAATTTTCCCGGATATCATCGTCTGCCGATGTGATGAACCGCTTGAGAATTCCATCAAGGATAAGATTGCCCTGTTCTGCAATGTCAAGCGTGACTGTGTCATTGAAAACAGGACATTGCCGATACTTTATCAGGCACCGGTAATGCTGCATAATGAACATCTTGACGATATCGTGTGCAGGGAACTTAACCTCGACACAAGGCCATGTAATCTTGACAACTGGAACAACATGCTCAACAGGATAGCTCTGGCTACGAAAAAAGTCGAAATCGCCTTGGTAGGCAAATATACCCAGTTGCATGACGCTTACCTTTCCGTAATGGAAGCTCTCAAGCATGGCGGATGGGAAAACGGATGCCAAGTCAAGATACGATGGGTAGATTCCGAGCAGGTAACAAGGGAAAATGTTTCACAGATCCTTGAGGGTGTGGATGGTATCCTTGTTCCAGGTGGCTTCGGAGACCGAGGTATCGAAGGTATGATTGAAGCTGCAATCTATGCAATGTATAGCAAGATTCCTTACCTTGGCATCTGTCTTGGAATGCAGATTGCCGTCATGGGTTTTGCCCGTGAAAAGCTAGGATGGGAAGATGCAAACTCCAGTGAATTTGACAAAAAGACAAAGCATCCTGTCATTGATCTTATGCCGGACCAAGTCGGTATTGACAAAAAGGGCGGCACCATGCGCTTAGGTTCCTATCCGTGCAAAACCAGGCCGGGAACGTTGCTCAGGGCCACATACAGCGATGAGGAACTTATCCATGAAAGGCATAGACATAGATATGAATTCAACAACATATTCAGGGAAGACCTTGTCAAGGCAGGACTTATCATAGGCGGAACCAGCCCGGACGACCGTTTGGTTGAATCAATTGAATTGAAGGACCATCCATTCTATCTGGGAGTCCAGTTCCATCCGGAATTCAAGAGCCGTCCGACAAAGGCAAACCCTTGTTTCCATGGATTCCTCAAAGCAGCCAGTGCCTATTCAGATAGATAAAGGCAAGCTTGTCTCTTGATTATGACAGTAAGGATCCAGCATAACCTACAGCAGGTTATGCTGGTATTTTTTATCATACTTCAAAGCAACTTGGAATCCTTTTGCTCAAGCTTTGAACACATGCGAATCGGATGCAATGAAGTTTATCCAGTTTTCTTCCATAATTGATTCCCTTATGCAGATTGCTGCTATTCTGTCATCAGTGCAATATCATCATCGGCAGAACCGATACCTGAAATACCGAATTTTTCAACAAGCACTTTTACCACATTCGGCGACAGGAAACCAGGAAGAGTCGGACCAAGATGAATATGCTTTATACCAAGGGACAGCAAGGCAAGCAACACGATGACAGCCTTCTGCTCATACCATGCAATATTGTACGCAATCGGCAGTTCGTTCACATCGTCAAGTCCAAAGATTTCCTTTAGCTTGAGAGCAATGACAACCAACGAATAGGAATCGTTGCATTGCCCTGCATCCAAAACCCGCGGGATACCTCTGATATCTCCGAGATTCAGCTTGTTGTATCGATACTTTGCACATCCGGCAGTAAGGATAACGGTATCATGAGGCAGTTTCTCTGCAAATGTTGTATAGTATTCTCGGGATTTCATCCGTCCGTCACAGCCCGCCATGACGATAAACTTCTTGATTGCTCCGGATTTTACCGCATCGACAATTTTATCTGCCAAAGCAAAGACCTGATCATGTGCAAAACCACCGACAATAGTACCATGTTCTATTTCTTCCGGCGCAGGAAGTGTCTTTGCAAGTGCAATGATCTCAGAAAAATCCTTTTTGCCGCTGGTATCCGGTACTATATGTGAGCAACCAGGAAAACCAGAAGAACCTGTGGTAAAAATCCGGTTGCGGACTTCTTCACTTTTCGGTGGTACGATACAGTTCGTAGTAAAAAGAATCGGTCCATGGAATGTTTCAAACTCTGTAGTCTGTTTCCACCAGGCATTGCCATAGTTACCTGCAAAATTATCGTATTTCTTGAATGCCGGATAGTAATGGGCCGGGAGCATTTCTCCATGCGTGTATACATCGACACCTGTCCCCTCTGTCTGTTCCAAAAGTTGCTGAAGATCTGCCAAATCATGTCCTGAAATAAGAATTGCAGGGTTTTTTCTTACCCCGATATCAACTGCCGTTATCTGCGGGTTACCAAAAGCAGATGTATTTGCTTCATCAAGCAATGCCATACCTTTGACACCATATGTGCCGGTCTCAAGAGTCAGAGCAACCAAGTCATCTGCAGAAAGCGTATCGTCAAGCGTAGCTTCAAGTGCCTTGTAAACAAATGCATATAAAGAATCATCTTCCTTACCAAGGTTTTCTGCATGTTCTGCATATGCAGCCAAACCTTTGAGACCATACGTAATCATCTCACGGAGAGAACGGATATCTTCATCTTGGGTTGCAAGAATACCACAGACAGTCGCTTTTGCAAGCATATCCTGACGTGTGGCAACGGTAAATGTAGCAGCATCATGCAAGCCCTCAAGAGAAACAGATATATGCAGATTGTCCCTTAATCCCAACATTTTCCTGATCTGCGCCTCAATTGCATCAGGATCAAAATTCGTGTTGGTAATTGTCACAAACAGACTGTTAAGCACTTCATGGTTAAGCGTATCAAGAAGATCAACCTTCAGATTTCCCTTGACAACCATATCTGCAATTCCTTTCAAAGTATAAATCAACAGATCCTGCAGTTTTGCAACTTCCTCGGTTTTTCCGCAGACACCCCTGACCTTGCAGCCATGTCCCCCAGCTGTTTCCTGACACTGATAACAAAACATTCCCATAATATACCTCCTGGTAAATCGACCGGAACAAATTCATGCACAGACACAAAAAGCTTAAATTCATTTCCGATATAATATAAACTCTGTCGCTCCATCCTTCCTGAATATGGTACCGACAGGTTACGACAACTCCCCTTATTCCAGGATGTCACCTTCCGTTGATATGGTAACTACTTGCCATGGAATAAATTTTCCACTTGCCTGAAGCGCTTTCTTTACAGCAGCTTCAATACCACCGCAGCAAGGAACTTCCATACGTACAACCATAACGCTTTTGATTTCATTGCCTGCAATGATCTGTGTCAGCTTTTCTGTATAATCACCCTCATCAAGTTTCGGACAACCTATAAGCGTTATCCTGTTCCTGATAAATTTGTCATGAAAATTGCCATATGCATATGCCGTACAATCTGCAGCAACAAGCAAATTTGCATTTCTGAAATACGGAGCATGTACCGGAGCCAATTTGATTTGCACCGGCCATTGGGAAAGTTGACTACAAGATCCTGATGCATACTTGGCAGGTAAAGATTCGGTTGCCGGCAGATGCCGGATTGTCTTCGACTGTGTTCCAGGACAACCACAGGCAAGAGACTCCACGGCAGATCCCTGCTGTTTATGTTCCCGTACGGCATCTGCATCATATGATGCAGCTTCTCTTGTTTCGAAACTGATTGCACCGGCAGGACAAGCCGGCAGGCAATCTCCCAACCCATCACAGTAATCATCTCTCAAAAGTCTTGCTTTGCCATGTACCATACCTATGGCACCTTCATGGCATGCCGCAGCACAAAGTCCGCAACCAGTACATTTTTCTTCATCAATACTGATAATTTTACGTAGCATGTCGTTTATCTCCTGTTCTGTTGTTGACGTTACGGCATCAATGTACTACGGTTGAGTTAGCAAGTCCGTTGTAATTACAACATTTAAGGAAAAATTATGGATTTTTTTTCTGCATACAGACCTATCCTGATGTCCTGCGAGCTTTTCAAGGGAATACAGGAAAAAGAATTAAGGATGCTACTACAATGTCTGGACACAGTTTCAGTCCGCTTTGAAAAAAATACCACAGTACTGCTCTGCGGCAAACACATCGAACAGTTCGGCCTGGTACTCTCGGGACAGGTACAGATCTTTCAGGAAGATTACTATGGCAACAAAAGCATCCTGGCACAATTCGATACAGGAAATATCTTTGCTGAATCATTTGCATTTGCCGGAATTCCAGAGATCCCTGTAACAGCTTGGGCAACAGAAGAAAGTATTATTCTTTTCATCAACAGCAGCCGACTGCTGTCATCCTGCAGGCATGCCTGTACTTTTCATACCAAGTTGATTCAGAACATGATGACAATCATCGCAAGAAAAAACATCCTGTTGACGCAAAAAATTGAATGTACTTCAAAAAAGACAATCAAAGCCAAGCTCTTAGCATATCTTTCGCTCCAAGCACAGATTGCAAAAGGCAACCACTTCCGTATTCCTTTCAACCGCCAGGAACTTGCTGATTTTCTGGCAGTTGACCGCAGTGCCATGTCTGCGGTTCTTTCAAAAATGGCAGATGACGGTACTATAAGATTCCATAAAAACGAATTTGAACTCCTGGAACAATCCTAAAAGTACCTTTTTTAGCTACGGGCAATGTTCTTTGTAGTTTCTCAAGACAACTTGTACAGCAATTTCCATTACATTATTCCCCTACTCAGAAAAACAAAAAGCATAGGCCAATTATCTTCTTTTATCATGTTTTCCCAACATATAAGGCCTTAGTCTATGGCTTCAAAGAAGAACACCTCAACTACATTTTTGAATAATTTTCCGCATCAAGAGATAAAAACATTTATTTACATAAAAAGTAATTAACACATTTACTCAAACAATGGTTTTCTTTTTGTTTTTTCCACGGCAAGTCTCATGGAAAACTGAAATTATCATGGGTACATCCTCAGACAAACATATGCATATACATCTATTATTATAAATTAGTATACATTTATATAATCTTGATAAAATAATTCCGTCATGATATAAGCAAGGTAACTTAAGTAAACAGCAGGCCTGTGACAAATCTAAAGAGGAAGGAAAAATGAGCGATTGGTTTACAATAGACCATATAGATGATGATACCCATATCATCAGTGAATACCGTCATTGGGAAGAAACACATTGCTATCTGCTTATTGGAAAAGAAAGAGCTCTCCTGCTTGACACAGGACTGGGCATATGCAATATCCATGATGAGGTAATCAAGCTCACGGAGAAGCCGATCACTGCTGTGGCAACACATATCCATTGGGACCATATCGGCGGTCATAAATACTTTCCCGATTTCTATGCCCATGAAGACGAATTGAATTGGCTAGCAGGAGAATTTCCACTGACCATGGAGCAAATCAAAGGTATGGTAATTGACCGCTGCAACCTCCCTGAAGGATACGATATCAACAGCTATGAATTTTTCCAAGGCAGGCCAACAAGGGTACTGAAGGACAATGATATCATAGATATCGGAGGCCGTAGCGTACAGGTATTGCATACGCCTGGACATTCTCCTGGGCATATGTGCTTTTATGAAAGGAAACGTGGATATCTTTTTACCGGAGATTTGGTTTACAAAGATACTTTATTTGCCTATTATCCTTCAACCGATCCCCAGGCATATCTGAAGTCAATTGAGCGGATTGCAGCACTCCCTGTCAAAAGAGTCTTTCCTGCACACCATAGCCTGGATATCCATCCTGAAATCCTTCTTAGGATGAGGGACGCATTCAGACAACTGCAGACGGAAGGCAAACTGCACCATGGCAGCGGAGTTTTCAAGTATAAGGATTTCGGTATCTGGATTTAATTTCATCAAAGATACAGGTTGGTCAATGATTGACTTGTATAATCGGTTACAGCCTCCCCAGGCATCAAGGTAAAGCTTGCAGACAGGGGGGATACGAAAGAACTCTGCTGTTGACTTTTCCGACCTTTTTGACTATGGTTTCTTCTCGTTGATAGATTTGTATAAATGAAAATTGAAATACAATTACAAACTATCCTGCAATGATTCAACGGGGATGTAGCTCACCTGGTAGAGCGACAGGTTCGCAATCTGTAGGTAGAGGGTTCGAGTCCCTTCATCTCCATCAAAACAGCAACAAAAAGCATGGCAAGAAAAACCAGTCCCCATGCAGGGAGCCAAGGATAGTATCCCAGGCTCCCTTCGTTGATAAAGACATGTTTATATTTCAAAGCGAGCTATGAAACAGCTAGTATAATTAGATTCCTTCTCTAAAAATAAACATAAAGCAGACAGAGTGCTCGAGTTCCCTTTCGGCAATCAGTAGGGATAGGGATCACACTATAGCATGAAGCACACAATACCCTGTTATGCCTTTTTCAAAAAAGAAAGCTTTACACCGTGGAATACAGGATATAGAAAAATTGATCTGCATCGAAAGAAAACCGAAACATCATAGCTGAAAGGTTAACCGAAATCGTTTCTCTCACATTCATATTGCTTCTTGGATCAGACAGGAAATCTGTCATCTGAATAAAGCCCGCCCGCACTGCAAGCCATCCATATGCTTAGAGGTATTCATTTTCACATTTCATTCTTTATCATTTTCAGGACAATAAATTACAGAATAATATAGATTTCTCATTTTTTATACAAAGTAAGGTTGACTTTTCTTGTCTATTGCAGTATTCATTTCTATTTTTATAAATGAAAAAAGATTGTAACGAAAGCGAGAAAAGATAAAAGATATGTTTAAACCTATTACAAAAATACACAAGTTGATGCTACTGGCTGCAGGCCTCTTACTGTTTTTGATCCCTACGGTGTTGCCGGCTACAAGCAATCCATTGTCATTGCTTGTCAAAACAACAGCTCCTGTTATTATTGCAGTACCGGTAGGAGACGGTTCAGAACATCTGATCAGCATGGCAACAACGGCTGATGACGCAACCATCTACTACACGACCGATGGATCTGCACCGAATAGACATTCAAAGGAATATGATCCAATGACAGACATCATGGTCAGTGGCTCAACCACCATCAGAGCAATGGCTACAGCATTAGGACATAGTGATTCTGCCGTAGCTGCCATTACTATTGGAAAATAATCAAAATGACATAATCTGGGAGAGATTTTCCTCTCTTTGGGATTTTTTCCAGAGAGAGGATTTTTTTCTACTTACAAGAGTGTTTGCACATTTATTAGTTGTCATATAAACCTATTTTAAAAAACGTATCCATTTTTACAAATAGCTTATTTAGACAAGCTGTAGTACGTTTTACTATATTCTCTGCCAAATTTACAGATGTCGCAACCCAATAATATTATACATATATATAGTTGTTAACTTTATTATAGCTTTTTACTAAGTTTACAAGCAAGTTGTTGCATCAATCATTTTTTTTGATTATATTGAATTCATTGGCTTGAACCATTTTAATGCGATATGTACGTCCTGATGCATTTTCATCTATGACTACTATTCATACGGAAAACGAAGGAAGACAGCAAAACATGATCAGAACAAGAGCAAGAAACGACGAAGAAAAAGCAGAAAAAGCACAGTTGCTTACGAATGCTGCTGCAAAATTATTAAAGACAAAAAGCTACTACGAGCTTACAACTTTGGATGTCACGAACGAGGCAGGAGTATCCAACGGGACGCTCTTTGTATATTTCAAGACAAAGGAAGCCCTGTTCCTCCATGTATTGGTCCAGGAACATATAAAACGCCAGAATGACTATTATAATATGCTGAAACTAATCAAGATTACAGATTTCCCCATGTTCAAGAAAGTCATTCTGACAGAAATGGAAGATGCCTTCAGAACGCGACCGGTATTGGCGAAGTTGGATCCTTTACGTACCACTGTATTGGAACATAATGTGGACCCACAGGAACTGATAACCCAAAGGGAGTCTGTACAGACCTATGTAAACCGGACGGCAAAAGCCTTTACGGAAAATTTTCCGCTTGTCACAATGGATGATATGTTTGGTATATTTCAGGCTATTTCAGCTCTCAGTATTGGTTTCTTGACTATATTGGAACAACCCAAAAGCATTGCCCCTCAGATAGATGACCATCATCTGCCCTTTTTCAAACACAATTACATTGATCAAGCTGTTGAGTGCATGAGTATTTTCCTAGATGGACTGAAGGCCAGAAAGGAAAGTGAAAAATCTACAGCAAAGAGTTGAATCTTACCTCTATTTACTATCTGCCGTTGATTTCTCATCCCAGTTTACTTGACGAGGTAAGCCTGAGATATGATAATTGACTTATCAAGGATATAGATGATAAGGCATAAAGTTTTTCCTTTATTTTACGATGACAGCTTTTTCATCTGGCTGGCACAGTTGTTTACATGTTGCTGTAAAAGCAAATGAACAGTACCTATATCCGTTGAATTTGATCCAAGGAGGATTATGATGCCTTCACGGACTCCGCAGGGTATCAGACAGACAGTTGAAAACAGATAAAAGATTCGCAGTACTTATTGATTCCGACAATATTGCCTCAAAATACATAACCATCATCCTTGATGAAATAAGCAAGGAAGGAATTGCAACCTACAAAAGGATTTATGGAGACTGGACCAGTCCGAACTCAGGACAATGGAAAAAAGCCTTGCTTGAGTATTCCGTCATTCCTGTTCAACAATATAGCTATACACAAGGCAAGAATTCGACTGACAGCGCCATGATTATAGATGCCATGGATATCCTTTACTCAGGGAAAGTAGATGGTTTCTGTCTCGTTTCCAGTGACAGCGATTTTACCAGGCTTGCCGCACGGCTCAGAGAAGCGGGAATGGCTGTCTTGGGAATGGGAGAAAGGAAGACACCGAAACCTTTCATTGCTGCTTGCAACCAATTCAAATACCTCGACATGCTTTGGAAAACAGCTCAGGAAGAAGACAAGCAAAATGAAAGAATCAAGCAAAGTGACGCTTCCGATGTTACCAGCAACGAGACAAAGGGACAAAAAGACATGCAGGCTTCTGCCATTTCAACAGAGCAAAAGCCTATAATTGCCGCCATCAGGACCATCATCAATGAAAGTTCAGATGACGACGGCTGGCTAAATGCTGCCCAACTCGGCTCCATCTTGGTAAAGCGTTACCCTGACTTTGATGTCAGGAACTATGGTTTTTCAAAGATGACCGCATTTCTTGCTTCATTGGATACTGTTGAAATCAAAAAAGTTGCCCAAAGGGACAATGGCGTTGTTGTTTACGTAAAAAATGCAAAGAAAATCCATAGGAAAAATTCAGATAAAAGGTCTCCCGCTACCATTTTTTCATAAAAAGCTTCAGTTACAAGAAAAATCAAGGGAGTATCGACAACATTCCGACACATTGATGTAGAAATATGTAGAATTCCGCAAACTGCTTTATCTGATTGAAAAAGCGCTGTATATATTGTAGGTGTCTTAAAGAACAGATCCAAGCTCCGTTTCCAGGATTTCCAAGGTCCTGGGAACGTGCATTATCCCGTTGTATTTCAACGGAAAGACAACAGGATCATCAGTATGAAAAACGGAATTCGCAGAATTCCATAATGCCAAACCATAGGAGGAAGACAGCGACCCCATCATATATAGAATGGAGTCTTCTGCCTGAAAAGAAACATGAGCACACTGAGAAAACTGACACTTGCAGTATTTGCAGCAAGTCTGATTATGGCTCCTATGTTCGCTGCTTCCAAGATTGCAACGACAGAGGATGGCACCGTCGTTATCCTGAATACAGATAACAACACCTACAAGGTCTTCACCCAGAAAACCTATGACAAGCCGACTGGTTTTACAGTAAAGGATCCCTCGAAAGTCGACTACTTAGGCAAATCATGGAGTAGCATTACACTTGCAGCCATGGGAAATTATCTGCCATCCCACAGCGCATTTTATAGGGGGACCTATTCTACAGGAGAGTTCTATCTCCTTGACATGAAAACAACCGTCAATGCCAATCTTCCTATTTCAACAGCGGATTATAGTATCCCGACCTTGAATTTGAAAGACGGTACGTCCGTAAAGGGGACAAACGAAAGACTCAGTGCAGTCAGAGAGCATTCTTCATTAGGTTGGTACACAGATTCTGTAACAAAACAGCAACTCGAATACACAGTCATCTATGAAGTGCCGCTGAATGCAACTCCTGTAAGTTTTACCTACACCGATTCAAATGGTCAGAATCCAAAGATCATAAGCCTTGGCAGCAAGGGAACACTGAGCGAATAGATTAGGCATCAGCTACTTTTCTTCTTGAAGAGAAAGTAGGCTTTGCTATGTTTCAAGTTGGTTATATTTGTTGCACTGGACAATCGCTGACAAACCATAACGAACCTGCAGGAGTTCCTTTCGGGAACTCCTGCTTTTTCCTATAGTTACATCAATAATCAGGAAAAACGGACAGCATCCAATTCCTCGTTCAGTTCCTGTGTTATCCTGGCACTTTCTTCGATGAAAGGATTTTCATCAACCTTGCCAAGTACAATATCCCTTTCTTCATCATTCCTGAAGGTAATTGACCGGAAGGGATTCTTGTAATCCTTGCTCTTCGTCACATATACCTGTTTCTCAATATAGGAACGGATTATCCGAGTCTGTCCTCGTACTTCATCCCAGCAAGATGCATCAATGAAATCAGTTCCTTTGATAGCCTTCAGTATACCGAGGGCATTTGATACCTTGTCATCTTCATACTCGGCAAACCACGTTGCATAAGCGGCATGCATATCATCCCAACTGCAGACAACTCCAGTGTTCACCTTTTCTCTCAGCCGATTTACTTTGGACTCGGGAACCAATTGGCCACCAAGATTAAGCCAAGGATCAATATCACCCTGCATCCTGTTCTCAAACTCACTGACAGATATCCCATGGGTAAGGCACCAGTGAGCAATGGTTTTGACAGCATAGTAAAGAAGCATTTCCCCATAAGCCTTATATGCTCCGTATACTTTCAATATTTCAACAGGATCCTTGGAATTTTCAATGTTTTCACCGATGACTACAAGGCTATCTACTTTCGATTCTTCACCCTCAAGCAACTGTCTGCCTAGCAGTAAAAGTTCTTCACCAGATTTCACACTGCAATCATCCTGTTGTCTCAACCAAGCTTGGGCAGTCCATCTGCAAAGCAGTTTTTCTGCCTTAAGGATTTCATTTGCTGTATCAGGAGCAAGATAATCCGCAATGACTTCCTGACGTTTGACTACCCTACGGTCACGTTTCCTGATCTTGTAGCTGTTCCTTTCCAATGCATAGAGATTATACATCCACCAATATGCAGGCATCAGCAACCTATGGTCTGCATCGTTGCTACTCAGCAGGCAGAAAGGCAGCATGATATGCAATTCCGAAGGATAATTGCCCTTTGCAATAAGTGTATAACTGGCAAAGAAACAATTATGCTTCAACGTGCTGGATAAAGCAGGCCAGAAACCTCGTTCCGCAACCAGCTCGCCATCCGCACCCCTGCTGTTATGGTTACTGCCGATGTTTGACCCCGCAGCCATATTGGAAAGTCCTTGGATATTGCTGGCAATGAGAAATGAATTGTTATGGTGCTGCTCATGTCCGGGAAAGACCAAGTTATTGAGTACTTCACAGCAACTGACCGTGGAATTGTCGCCAAGAACCGAATTGATCAGACGTGCACCATATTTCAGGTTAGTATTGTCCATCATCACGAACCGTACGGCCTTGCAACCATAGAAGATATGGCATCCACCACCGATGATACCGTTTACCAACTCTACGCCTTCTCCGATCTGGGAAGGCATTTGCCTTGAAGAGCTGACGGTCAGGTTCTTCAGTTTGTTTGCGCCCTTTGCATAACAGCAAGGACCGAACATCACATCCTTGATCGTCCTGCAGCTTTTGATAACCGTCTCACTACCTACGATGCCATACCAGCCACGTTCAGTTCCGATGGTAGCCTCAGTAAATTGCGTAAAATGTTCCATAAGCTTTGTATCGGTCCTGTAGCTACCCCACAGCCAGGCATCAGCGCAAGTCATGGAAACAAAAGGAAGAATCTTCCTGTTTCCGGCTTCATTCATGATATCGACAGTTACCCGTACACTCTCATTCTCGCCTTCCTTGACTACACCCACTCCGAATTTGGCATGGTCCGTGGTCTGCATCTCATCGACCTGATGCAGGATAACCCTTATCCTGAAGAATATAATGACTCAGATAAGAACAATGATGTACAGGCACAGTTGTCCCCGATATCACAGGAAATTATCATGCTGTCTTCAATTCCCTGAGGCACAATGAAATCATGATATTTCAAAAGCCGGTCATCAATCTTACCGATACGGACAAGACCAATGAAACGAGATTGGTTTATCAATGAGGTATCAAACGGATCCTTGACAAGGATTCTGGACCAATCTGAACTTACATTTCCATTCTTGACCAAATCAACAATTTCATCTGCTCTCAGATGACGCCATTCTTGTTCATTTGCCTTTACCTGGAGGTTACGGAACCAATATTCGTCACGGCCAGCCTTGATATATCTGGAATCAACAAAACAGATATCTTTTTTCTCAAGCAATTCAACTCTTTCCATATCAGCAAGTATAGTTGACCATAGATACTCAGGCAAGGAATAACCTGCAGATTTCTTGAAATCAAAGCAATTCCATGGATAATTTTTCACATATACGATATAGCAAGGAATTGTTTTCCATAAAAAAACAATATTTGTTTTTCTCCTTTTTCCTCTGATGGTCAGGAAAGAACAACAAAGAAAACAAATAATGTTTATTTACAACATCATATCGAAAAGTAGTAGGGAATTATGCTTGCTTTGCAGTCCTTTGTCAGCTATCATGGAGATATTATGGATGAGATTAAGCTTCCAAATAGCCAGAAACGGCTCATAGAAATGATCAGAAAGGTACCGACCGGTACCGATTTGTCAAAACTTGACCAGAAGGCTTTGGATGTATTGAATGATGCAGCACTTCCCAACAGACGGTGTTTGCGGCATACCTTGTCAAAACATACAGGACACGTCAGCAAGAAAACCTTCATCATACCGGTTGACGGAGCTGCTATCACAGGATATCTCTTTGAAAAGGAAAGTACTGCTGAATCAGACGGTCTTTCTCCACTCATCATCTTCTATCACGGAGGTGGCTGGATCTGGGGCAACATGGAACTATATGCCTATGTCTGTGCCAGAATCGTCAATGCCACAGGAGCAAGGATACTTTCCGTCGATTATCGTCTGGCACCGAAATATAAATTCCCTATTCCTCTTGATGACTGCTACAGCAGCCTGCTTTGGGCTGCAAAAGGTGCCAAGTATTGGCGAACCGATCCTGACAGGATATTCGTAATGGGTGATTGTGCAGGAGGTAACCTTGCCGCAGCAGTCTGCAGGAAAGCAAGGGATAAGAAAGGCCCTCATATTGCAGGACAGATTCTGCTCTATCCGATAACAGATGGCAGGATGAGGACCGCCAGTTATGAAAAATATGCAACAACCCCGACCCTTACTTCCAAGGAAGTAAGTTTCTATATAAGCAACTACATGGTCGAGCCCAAGGATATAATGAATGCGGCATTTTCCCCATTGCTTGCAAAAGACCAATCAAGGCTTCCTCAAGCTCTCATCATAGGAGCAGAGATTGATCCATTGCATGATGACGGTATGCTCTATGCCGATGCCCTGGCAAGTGCAGATACTCCTGTGCAGTATCTTGAAGTCAAAGGTTCACTACACGGATTCATTACCATACCAGAAGCAAAAGGAAATGAAGAAACAGAATGTGCAATACAGCAGTTCGTCTACGGCAGAAGTGTAGGAACTATTGTCCTTACCACAAAAAAACAAATGGAAAGAGACAAAAAGCAACATCTGAAGGAACAGAAGCAAAAAGATGGCTTGCATGGTGATATCACTATCATCAAGTAGTACTTGGCGGAAATACTTGCCGAGGCTGAGGATCCTTACCCAATAACAGCCCTATGGATTCCCTTACGACAGTAAAAGGGCCTTTTTTTATTAAAGCATCAGCTGAATAGTAACAGTAATGACAATAATCGTCAGGTTTATAACACACATCACAACCGGTAATATATCGGCTGGCCCATCCTTCCTTGGGAGTAACGAAAAGAGGCTTCCTGTCTGAGCGATGCCAAGAAAGTCCATCAGTAGATTCAATCTGAATCAGGCTGCTGACAGTCCTTGACTGATGCTTGTCCCACCCGAATGCACATTCGAAACCGACATATCCCTCCTGTGAAGGGACAACCTTGATTGATCCGACAGCCATATTCCTATATGGATCATCAGGGTCAGGTCCAAGCAAAGGTCCACTTCCCTGCAACGTATAGGGACCTTCGAGCCTGGAAGCCCGTGCCAAGGCAAAATAAAGGGAAGCTTTCTGATGGGTATCTTCCATTGTCAGATGTGATGCCCCGAAAAAAAGGCTGAATCCATGCTGTTCATCAAAGAACAGCTGGGGACGGGAAAGCCTCGGATCATCCAGCATATCCTTGGCAAAAGGAACATCCTTGCTGCTTAACAAGGTAATAGGCTCACTGAAGACGATGAAATCTTTCGTACTGCGCATCTCAATCCTGCTGTTGCGCTCGCCCCAAGCCTTGCGGCTCCTCAATTTTTTCCAGTTGAAGTTAGATGGTGTAGCATCATGTTTTTCATAGAGCAAATACCAGATACCGCTCTTATTGAACAGAAACGGAGAATTGCCACGCAGTTCAACCATTCCCTGCGGATCCCAATCAAGCCCATTGGAACTGATGAAATGTTCCAGGCCAACCCATGTATGTGCAAAAAGATGCCATTGGTTATCTCCGGCAACATCAGGAAGGATAAAAGCCGGATCACACAGACGCGGCATATACCACAACGAATGGATTATCGGTTCATCACTGAAAGGATACCAGTTCAGCGCGTCATAGGCCGCGACACCGGTGCGCTGCATGACTTACCTACCTTCCCGATGATGGATGATGGTGTCTTGAAGAAAAAAGAGGAGACAGTTTTTCATCCAAGTGCCATTTGTTACTCACCCACTTGATGCCTTTCGAGTAGATGAACATGCTCCCGCCTATACCGATGACCAGAGCGACAAGCATGCCAACAAGTACCCTATTGCTATCCGTTCCGAAGATCTTGATGAAAAGGATAAAAGCTCCAATGCCCAAGACTAGCATGAGCAACATGTTGACAAGCGTCGCCACTATGATGAAAATCACCGTATTTGTCTTTTTAGTCATTGCATATATCCCTTTCTTTTTTTATCCGTCATCTGATGATATCACAAAAACACCGGTCTGTCAGTGCTCGTTTTTACTGTTCTTGCTCCTGCTATGGAGACTTTTTGCCAACATGCTGAGCAACAGGAGACAACCGCTTATTACCAGGGTAGCATCAGCAAGGTTCCAGACAGGCCAGAATTCCAGGCCAAAAAGGCCATACACCCGATTTTCCATGAAATCTACGACTTGGAACCCCCTGAAGAGCCTATCCCATAAGTTTCCCATACCTCCCCCAAGGAAAGCTGCAAGCAACCATCTTTGGTAGGGCGTCACTTCACTGTCCTTGCCATACATCAGGTACAGGATAAAACACAGTACAAGAATCGGAACAAGGATAAAAAGGACGGACCTGATATTCTGGGAAAGCGAACTGCCCAAGCTGAAAGCAACGGCATTGTTGGTTACATGCACGATCCTCAGAAAATCACCGAATAGGGAATAGCCGACAGTGTCTTCGGGAATATGGGCTACAATCCAATTCTTTGAAAGCTGATCCATCAGCAAAATACCAAAAGAAAGCAACAAAGGAAAAAACTTCTTCACATTCTTCATGCAAGGCTCCTAGAGTCCGGTAGGTACATCAATGAAACTGACAACCAGCTGCAATTCATTCATAAGGTGCAAAGCCAATTCCTTGACTCCAAAAACCTCAGTAGCGTAATGTCCTCCGCAAAGCATGGATATTTCTTCTTCCTCACACCAATGATAGGTACTATGGCGGGATTCACCGGTAATCAACAGGTCACAACCAGTTGCTTTTGCTTCATAGATATCATCAGCTCCCTCACCGCTGACAATCGCAACCTTTCTGATCGGTCCCTTGTTGAAATCAAGTTTTTTCGGATCAGAAAAACCAAGTTTTTCTGCAATCCCATCAAGGTCATCAGGAGTTTTCAGCATACCTACGACACCTATGGCTTTTCCTTTGTAAAGGGAAAAAGGCTCAATCCCCTCAAGTCCAAGGACCTTGGCCATGGCGATATTGTTTCCGACTTCAGGATGGGCATCAAGGGGAAGATGTGCAGCGTAAAGATCAAGATTACCATCAAGCATCGCCTTGACCCTTTTCCCATGTGAACCGACCAAGGCTATAGGCTTACCCCAGAACAGCCCATGATGGACGACCAACATATCTGCACCGCTCACAATAGCCCGCTCAATGGACTGACGACAGGCATCGACAGCAAAGGCAACATGGGAGATTTCCTTTTCCTCACCTCCGACTTGAAGACCATTGAGGGAAATATCGACTCCTTCGAAGTCCTTTATACAAAGATAGTCATCCAGATATGCTACCAGTTTCGATTGTTTCATGGACAAAAGTATAACGGAGTTGACATGAATATTCCACCTCTCTATATTGAAAACATGGCAATCCACGATTTCAAGATACGGGAACTGGATCCCGCTGATGCTTCCTTCTCTTTTTCACCTGATTTGCTGGATGCCTCTTCACCTATCCTCGACAAGTCAGCAATTATAGGCCAACCAAGAGCCCTCAGGGCCTTGGAAATGGGCATCGGAATCAACCGATGGGGTTATAATATCTTTGTCAGCGGAGATTCCGGTACCGGCAAGCTTCCTGCAATAAAGGCTATAGCCAGCAGATATGAAAAGGACATAGCCCAACTCAGGGATATTGCATATGTACACAATTTTACCAATCCTGATAGCCCGAGAGTCTTGGTGTTTTCTCCTGGCAACGGCATGAAGTTCTTCCAGGACATGGAAGTTTTCTGCTCACATCTTGACCTGTGGTTGAAGGAAGGAACGGAAGAAACTGCAATAGAGCAAGGAACCGAAGCAATCAAAAAGCTGATGACTGCTTATCCTGAGGGAAAAGTAAACCAACATCTGCACAACATCCAACTGGACCTTTCCAGGCACCTCCAAAGCCACCAGAACCTCAACCGGTATAGAGTAAACCTGATCATCAACCACCAGTTCACCACAAGGAAACCTTTTGTAGTCGAGAACCATCCGTCCTTTATAAATCTGTTCGGAGGCCTGGCAAAAAACAAGAAAGGCAAACTTCTCCCCTATCAAATGATCAAGGCTGGTACCATCCATGAAGCAATGGGAGGTATTCTGGTCCTCAGATCCGAAGAAGTATTGCAGGAGATAAGCCTATGGGAAACATTGAAACGTTACCTCGAAGCAAACAGACAGGCACTGAAGGATCCTCTTGCATCACAGAAAGGAGGTACGATGGGAAAGAACATCCGTCCCGAAATACCTCCCCTGCTTTTCAAACTGATCCTCATAGGAAGTGAAGCAGACTATGACAAGCTCAGTGAAAACGATGAACAGTTCCTCAAATATTTCAAGATTTCAGCACAGTTTGACTATTCGATGGAAGCAACGAAGGAAAATGCCAATGCTACGGTACAGTATCTGAGGAATTTTGCATCCAGGCAAGGTCTGCTGGAACTCACTGACGACGGAGCACTTCAGCTATTGCGCTACAGTGCATGGTTTGCAGAAGACAGAAGGGAACTCACCACCCAATTCTCCCAGCTGACGGACATCCTGATGGAGGCTGACTGGTGGGCACATCGACTTGGCAAGGACAAGATTGACAAAATGCTGATCATCCGCGCCAATGATGAAAGGGACTATGCTTCCTCGCTTACTGAAAGCAAGATCAACAGGGACATAGAACAAGGAGATATGCTCATTTCGCTATCAGGAAACAAAGTAGGTGTGGTCAATGGTCTGGCAGTCATGGATCGTGGAGCAGCATCCTTCGGAACTCCTACCGTCATTACGGCTTCTGTAGCTCCCGGCAGTGAGGGAATTGTCAATATAGAACATGAAGCAGGGCTCTCAGGTGAAATCCATGACAAAGGGCTCCTGATCATGGAAGGGTACCTGAGGAAGCACTATGCACGGACCTTCCCTCTTTCATTCTATGCAGGTATCTGCTTTGAACAAAGCTATGCGGAAATTGACGGAGACAGTGCTTCTTCGACGGAACTCTATGCATTGCTTTCTGCGATTGCAGAAATACCGATCAGACAGGATATTGCGGTAACAGGCAGTGTCAATCAACTGGGAAGCATTCAACCGGTCGGAGGCATAAATGAAAAAATCGAGGGATTCTACAATGCATGCTTCAGGTTGGGCCTCACCGGCAAGCAGGGGGTGATCATCCCCCAGCAGAATATTGACAACCTGATCCTCTCACACCATGTGCAGCAAGCAATCAAAGATGGAAAATTCCATATCTATCCTATAACCACCATAGATGAAGGCATGCAGATACTGACCAACAGAAGTGCCGGTACCAGAGGACCGAAAGGTAATTTTCCTGTAGGTACCTTCAATCGAGATGTGGAAGATGCACTCAAGAAACTATATCAGATGGGAAGCTCAAACAGAAACTGAAAACCAGGCCTGCAGCATGATGCCGGCAGCAACTGAAACATTGATCGATCCCTTGCTACCTGACAAAGGAATTGTCACTCTCCCTGAAGAAGCATCACAAAGCGCAAGCAACCTGGGACTGACGCCGAATTCTTCACTGCCAAGCACAGCAATACCATCGCGAGGAAACACAAAGTCATATAACAGAGTACCCCCGCTTTCCAAGGCAAATACAGGCCTTCCACAGGAAGCAAGATAGTTGCAGATCTCATCTTCTTCCAAGACTTTGTGTGCTACGGTAGCAATCGTTCCCTTTGCTGTACGGAAGCAGCGGGGATGTTTTGTAGAAGCTGTTCCTTCCACCATCAGTATGCGGTCGACGCCAAAGGAATCAGCAGTACGGAAAATCGATCCTACATTGAAAGGGGACCGTAGTCTGTCCAGTACCAATGTATGCGGCAAGATACTGCGGACGCCTCCATCCAAAAGGCCTGCATCATCGGTAAAATCCCAATCAGAGGGTTCCGCACCAAGACATTGCAGGAGCAGCTGGCACAGGTCTTCTTCATAGGTAGCCTCCCAATGTCCCATCAATAAAAAGGTACAGAGTTTGTCTACCTTATCTGCATGTTCCCCCAAAACGGAAACTGCTTTTTCTTCCATCAGCAGAGGAATCACCTGGGAAAGGTAGGCAGGGGAATAGGCACCTTTTGCTGCCTGGTGGAAAATCATGGAAATCTTTCTGATCTGGGTCCGTGGCCGAAGGCTCCTAAGCTTTGCTATCGTTATCATCGTTTTCATCTTCCTTCCCGGCAGCATCAGGAGCAACAAGCAACGCGAACTCCCCTTTGAGGGCAGTGCGGCCTTCAAGGTCCTGGAGGACACTTGCTGCTGTTCCACGGATAAATTCCTCATGAAGCTTGGTCATTTCCCGACCTATGACAACATGCCGATTACCATCAATCTGCACGAGGTCACGCAGAAGCCGTATCATCCTATACGGAGATTCATAAAGTACGAAAGCTTCGTTTCTAGCAAGCAATTGTTCCAGTCTTTTCTTCCTTCTACCAGACTTCGGAGAAAGAAAGCCTTCGAAAAGGAAAGATTTTCCTACATATCCGGCACAACTGACCAGGGTAGCAACAGCACTGACTCCAGGTACAGGAACGACCGTAAAACCAGCATTGCTGACGGCAGCCGCAACCCTTGCCCCTGGGTCACTGATCCCAGGTGTCCCGGCATCAGACACATATGCTATATCATTTCCCTTTTCCATCAAAGCAACGATTCCATTGCTGGAAGCTGCCTCGTTGTAAGAATGGCAAGCGATAAGACGTTTATGAATATCAAAATGCACAAGCAATCCTTGCGTATGCCTGGTATCTTCACAGGCTATGACATCGACTTTCTTCAATATTTCCAAAGCTCTGAGAGTAATATCATCAAGATTACCAATCGGAGTAGCTACCATATACAATGTACTCATAGAAGCATTCTACACAGAAAGCATACTGCACACAAGTATGGCAAAAACAAACAGTTGGTATTTTTTACCAACACATGGTACGTATATCAGTAATATTACCACTCTATGCCAAATAACAATACTTCATTCCGAATAAAAACTTAAATTTAAATATAATTTATTATTTATAAAGTAGTTGAACTAAAAATATTTTTCTATTTCATACGTTTTACCAACCCTTGAGAGAACACTTGGCACAGGCAATGCATAGAGATTGACGTAACAAAAAAAAATATAAGCCCGTCGGGCAAAAGGAAGAATAAAAATGAACACATTGAAAAGATTCAAGAACATCATCCACTCAAACGTCAACAGTGCCCTGGACTCTATGGAAGATCCTGAGAAAATGATCAAGCTCATGATCCATGACCTTGAGGAAGCCCTGCTGAAAGTAAAGAAAAGCCAAAAAGAGAAGTCTACTGAGAAGAAAGTCATGGAAAAGGAAATGGCAGAACTTCAGGAACGTATCGAGCGTTGGACAAGCAGGTCCCGCCTTGCCGTAGAACAGGGACGCGATGATTTGGCCAAGGAAGCCATCATGGAGAAAAGGGCTACCGAACATCGCATCGCCCAACTGAAGGAAAACATAAAGAACCTTGAATCAATCATCATGAGCGAGGATGAATCCATTTCCCAACTTACTGAAAAACTGAAAGAAATCACACTGAAGCAGGACACCTTGCTTTCAAGAGCTCGTCATGCAAAGGAAAAGCAGGCAGTAAGGCAGACCTTGAAAGAAACCGACAGCTGGGAAATTTCCGAAAAATTCAATGAACTGGAAGCAAAGATTGAGCAAATGGAAAGTGATGCCCATATCAGCGGAGCTGATACTGACAGTGCATTCGTAAGGATGGAAAGGGAAAAAGAAGCAGATGAAGAATTGGCAAAGCTCAAAGAGCAGCTGAAAAAGGAACAGGACTGACATGGACCGAAACTATTGGCATGAGGATGATTGGCATGACTACCACAACAGGCGGCACAAAGGTACACTCAGGCGTAGCCGACATGGAATCCTACTGGGAGTATGCCAGGGTATAGCGGATTGGAGCGGAATCAGCGTAGGTATCATACGGGTACTGACTATCATCGCTTTCTTTGCATCACATTTTGTACCGGTCGGCATCGTATACCTGCTGATGGCAATTTTCCTTGATACAGAATAACAGATACTTCCCGACTGATTCGGAACATATTAAAGCCAAGGCAAGAACCGGCATATGTTCCGGATCAGCATTTTTGTTTACAGAGATTTTCAAGATTCCCTTTCACGCAAGGGAAAAGCACAACATGAAAAAACGAACGGCATCTTTGCTGGAAATATCCAGCTTTTTTTCATTTGGCTTATATTGGTCAGCCTGTCAGGTTACCTGCCGGATCCTAGGTTCTGCACATCAGACAATGCCCTGAAAAGACTATGGTAGGAATTCATTACCTGTGCAATCACATTGATCCTGACCGCAATCTATGGAAAAGCCACAAAGGATATCAAAATACATGCCAACATCATGGCACTTTCCATGACAGGAAGCCTGCTTGGCATAGCTTTGGGCATCATATGGATTACCCTCCCTGTTGCTATCCTCCATGGAGCCCAAGTCCTTGGTTTCATAAGCTCAAACAAAATCCATCAGCCATTCATCTGGATCATCGCCCTCCTGCTGAATGCAGCAATGCAGGAATACTTGGTACACGGGTATATCTTTTTTCTGCTGAGGGCAAGGACAAATACGATCATTGCCATCATCATATCGGCAGCTTTATTTACAATCATGCATGCAGAAGCCTTCGAAACAGGAATCATTGCAGTCCTCAATGTAGTGACCACGGCCATTTTCATGTCTTTGCTCCTGCTTTACACAGGAAGCATACTTGTACCCATAATCGTACATTTCATCTGGAATACTACAGGAGGAATCATACTTGGCTACATATCCCTTCCGACAGATTACCCCCATCTGTTGAATATTACTCTTGAAGGCAATCCATTGCTGACAGGCGGGCTTGCAGGGCTTGAAGGCAGCATGGTAGTCCTGCTTGTCAACTGTGTACTCGTAGCAACAACAGCCCGCATGATCTTACAAAAGGCAAGGAATAGCTGAACATCTTCATTTCCCAGGCACTTAATTCCCCCCTGTACAATCTCCGGACTTATTTCGATTTTATACAATCTTTCTATAAATTGTCCTTGAACTTACGGTACATACCCCGCAGCTGGTCATAGGTCAAGTTCATCAAACGGGCCGCTTCCCTCTGGTTTCCATTCGCTTCCCCCAGGGCCTGCCGCAAATAGGTCACATCAAATTCCTGCCTCTTCTGCTGATAAAGGGCAAGATCAATCTTTCCGGCACAAGGGAAGCTTCCGGATACAGGTATTTCCTTTATTTCTTCTTCCTGTAGCCCCAAAGACGCAGGCTTTTCCTCTTCCGACAGAGGAAATGGATTTCTGAAAGGATCAAAATCAACTTCGTTTATACCTTTTCCATCCGATTTATAGACTGCCCTTTCAACTACATTTTTCAGTTCCCGCACATTTCCCGGCCACGAATAAGCAAGAAGCTGCTGCTCAACTTCATCAGAAAAAACAGGAATATCAGGGAAACCGCATTCAAAGCTCATACGGGAAGCAAAATGATGAGCCAGAAGCAAAATGTCATCACCACGTTCTCGCAACGGAGGCAGGAAAAGAACCTCAAAAGAAAGCCTGTCCAAGAGATCTTCCTTGAATTTACCTTCCTTACACAGCTGTTTCAGATCAGCATTGGTTGCACCTACGATCCTTACGTTCACCTGATGGGATGTCGAAGAACCCACACGCTCAAAAGTCCCATACTCAACGACTCGCAGTATCTTTTCCTGCACCTCCAAAGGAATAAGGCCTATTTCATCAAGGAACAGGGTCCCCCCCTCAGCTTCTTCGAAACGACCTTTCCGTGCTTTTGTTGCACCGGTAAAAGCTCCTGCTTCATGTCCAAACAGCTCGGTTTCCAACAAAGATGAGGGCAAAGCCGCACAGTTTACGGCAACCAAGGGACCTTCCCATCTACCAGACAGGTAATGCAGCCGGTTGGCAGCAATTTCCTTGCCGGTCCCTCTTTCACCAATAATCAGTACACTCCGTTCAATCGGTGCGACTTTGCTCAATTTTTCCTGAAAATCAAGAAAAACTTCACTTTCGCCCAACGGTTGCATCTGCAGTCTCTTGTCTTCAACCATTGCAAAACTCCATGGTAAATATTACCATATTGTGGTCATTTTAACCACAAACGTCAACTATCTATATAAACAGCAGAACAAAGAAAAAACAAATAAAATATGGATAGCCAAAACACTCAAAAAAAAAAACAATGCAGACAGAATATTTAATATTATTCATTATAAAACAACAACTTACGTCACAATATAATATTCACTTCCCTAATTCATTCACTTCACTCTCCCTTGCTGGTTTTTTCAATTATCTATATAGATAATCTTGACAATAAAGTTGGCATAGTCATTGCATACTTTATTTACGCAGATACCTCTGCAGGTAAGGAGACCAGATGAGCATATTTTCAAGATTTATGGATATAGTAAACTCAAATGTCAACGCTCTGCTGGACAAAGCAGAAGACCCTGAAAAAATGATCAAGCTCATGATCCAGGAAATGGAAGATACTCTGATTGAACTCAAGACTTCCTGTGCTGCAACAATGGCCAATGAGGCCAGGACAAAAAGACAAGTAAAGGAACTTGAAGCAACGATGCATCGTTGGCAGGATCGTGCAATCCTTGCAATCCAGAAAGGAAGGGAAGATCTTGCAAAGGAAGCTCTGCTTGAAAAGAAAAAAGCAAGCGAAAAGCTGACAAAGACCTTGACCGAACTTGACAATCTCAATGAAGATGTGAAAGTAAATAAAGATGAAATTTCGCAGCTCAATGAAAAACTTGCTTCTGTCAAGCTTAAATACAAAACAATGCAGGACAGGACCAGAAGAGCTGAGGAAGAGACTGCGGCAAGGGATTCAATGCATACAAACAGTGAAGTCTTCGGACATTTTTCCCAAATGGAAGAGAAGATTGACAGAATGAATGCCCGAAACGAACTGGATAAGACAGAAGGCGAAGATTTAGAAAAGAAATTTTCAGACCTTGAAGGCATGGATGACATTGAAAAGGAGCTCAACAGTCTGAAAGACAAGCTGAAGGACAAGGAGGAACTCCACGGATGAATACCGCAATAGCCATCGTAGCCATAGTTTTTGGTTGGTTAACTATTTCTTCAATTATCAGTGCAAAAAGAAGCAGGGAACGGGACAAGATCAACGCAGCCCTCAGGATGGAAGAAATGGAACATGGTTATCCGCCAGGGACCTATAGTAATTTCAGGAAAAAAGGCTCAAAGCATAAAGATGCAGATTTGAAAGATTTTGAACGACAAAAAGATTTCAAGGACAGGGCAGACTTGAAAAATGGAATCAAGAACCTGCAGGGTAGAGTAGCTAATTTGGATACTATCCTGCAGGAGCAAGCACATAAAAACAAACAGGGAACTACAACCAATGATTAGTACAAGGATGAGAAGCAGTATGAGATACAAGAGGGACATAAGGGATATCAGGAGAACTGATGACGGCAGAATCTTCGGGGTATGTTCAGGTATTGCCCATTGGGCACAGCTGGATGCCAGAAAGTTTGAGCTGATCGTATTCATCATTGTCGTCTGCACAGGGTTTTTCCCTGGTGCACTTATTTATCTGGCTCTTTCCTTGCTCATTCCAATGGAAGGAGAGGCTTATCAGACAAGGTATACCCGTCGGCATCACCATCACCACCATGATTCCTACGAGTCAACGCATTCTTCCTATACATCAAATCCCTACTATGAGGAAGAAAGCGACGAGGAAGAAGAGGAAGATACCCGGTCAACTGAAGATCTGAAAAAAGAATATAATGACCTGAAGAGAAAAGTCGAAGACATGGAAAGTCAGATGTTTGACAAGGAACGGGATTGGGATATGAGATTCCATGAGGACAACACATGATCCGGGATACAAAATCGAACAAGATCTTCATGCTTTCGGTCCTTATCCTGGTTATGCTCCTGATTGCTTACCAGCATCACCTTGGAAATGACAGCAAGAAAGTCGAAGGCCTTGAAGCTACGCACATTGTCGTTTCCTCTTCTGCAGCTGATATCAACATATGGCCGGATACACATGCAAAGTCAATAACAGTGGAAAGCTCTGGCCCAGGAGCAGACGATCTTGTCGTGCAGCAGACAGGAGACAAGCTCGAAATCAAATTGAATGACAAGACATGGACTGCAGCTTTCCTTAGCAAAAAGACGCCTGTTATCAACCTTACGGTTCCGACTTCATTCACGGACCTCAGCATCCAAAGCCTGTCAGGAAATATCAGTTTCTTTGCAGCTTTGAATGCAGATACCATCAGTCTGAAGGCTACCAACGGGAACATCAGCACAGAAGACCTGAAAGTCAAAGACCATATCACGATCTCCGCTGTCAATGGCAACATCAGGGTGCCGACACTTGATGCAAAAGATGTTGTGATAGAAACTGTCCATGGCGATATCGAATCTCAAAAAGTTGCTGTAAATCAATTGTCTGCAAAGACAGTTTCCGGAAATATTGACCTTGACCAGATTACGAAAGCCTTGCAAGTCAATCTTCACACAACTACCGGAGATATTTCTGCTTACACGTCGATGCCTCCCCAGCAGATTCAGGCAAAGACAGGTATCGGTTCAATCAAGATAAACGGTAAGGATGCAAAATCTCCTTATCAGTATACGACAAAGGCAACAGGAGTTCAGTTCTCATGCACTGCCGATACAGGCAATATCGAGTTGACCTATCCACAGTAGTCATTTTACAGGATGCTAAAAGAAAGGAACCTGATGCCATCGCCGGCATCAGGTCCTTTCTTTTATAACCATTGTTCAAAAAACACAGGATCTTTCCTTCAAGGAAAGGCTATACGTGCGAGAAGATTCCGGAAAGAGCTCCATCATAACTGCGATATTTTGCATAAGCCCGGCTATAAGCAGCTTCAAGTGCCCTGTCAGGTTCATAATGCCTGCCAGACAATAACTTGACATGTGCCCTTGTTGTTTCCGCTATGGTATGTCCATCGATAAGTGCCAGTACCTGCAAGGCACCGCCGAAAGCAGCAGTCTCCTTGACTGCAGGAATTGATACGGGCAATCCAAAAATATCACTGACCATCTGAGCCCATACCTTGCTGTTCGAACCTCCGCCGATCAAAAGAAGACTCTTTGGCTGAAACCCTTTTTCAACAAAAGCTTCCAGACCGACTTTCATGCTGTATACAGCACTTTCCAGAGCTGCCCTTGCAATATTTTCCCGGGAAGTATTCCCCATCTTGAGTCCGGCAAGCACACCTTCACCATGAGGATAGTTAGGCGTTCGTTCCCCATTGAAATATGGCAGGAATACCACGCCATTGCATCCTGCAGGAGCTTCTGAGGCCAGTTTGTCAAAGGACACCACATCGGATCCAAAAAGCTTTCGTACCTGTTCACTGACCACCGTACAATTCATCGTACAAAGCAAAGGCAAGTATCCACCGCTGCTTGAGATAAATGCCGCAAGCCGGCCTTTCTCATCTGTAATGCAAGTATCACTGTAACCGAACAGAGTACCACTGGTACCCATGCTCATTACCAAGGATCCCTCTTCAGTACAGCCGCACCCTATCGCCCCCATCATATTGTCACCGCCGCCACAGGAAACTAGAATACCAGCAGGAATACCAAGCAATGCAGCTGTCTTTTCCGTTACACGTCCAGCTTCTTCCGTACAGGCAATTACACGAGGCAGGCATTCACTCAGATCACGCTCAGCATCAATAGCTGCAAGGACAGGTTTTGACCATTTACGGTTCCTCACATCAAAGAGTGCCGTCCCGCTGGCATCCCCTTGCTCCATAACGAACTCTCCTGTCAGAAAATAGTTGATGAAATCATGTGGGAGCAGTATATGTCGAAGCTTTGCATAAGTTTTTTTGTCATGTTCCTTCAAGGCCAGTATCTTGCTTGCCGTATACCCAGGCAATATCTGGTTGCCGAGCAAGGCAAATACACGTTCCTTGCCTCCAAGTTTCTCCGTAAGTTCAACGCACTGTCCGGCCGTAGAAGTATCGCACCACAACTTCACGGGCACCAAAGGTTTTCCAGCTGCATCCAACGCAACAAAGCCATGCTGTTGCCCAGAGACTCCGATACCCCTTATCTGCTTTCTGACTTCGGAAGGCAATTGTGAAAAGCAATCGACGATTGCATCGGAAAACCATGAGGCCTCCTGTTCCCTGCTGCCGTCTTCCCTGCTGATCAGCTGATGGGAAGAGGAAGCCGTTGCCACGACTTTCTTTTCTTCTGAATCATAACAGAGCACTTTTGTGCTCTGGGTTCCACAATCTATTCCCACTGTAATTGCCATCTCTACCTCCTAATTTTCCTTTGTCTTCAACCGGTCGATGAACCCCGTCTCGAAATATACCTCAGAAGTTTCACTGCTGAGTTCATCACCACCTTCGATCATATTGACTACCTGTTCAACAGCAGCCCTGGCAATTTCTTGTGTCGGCTGTGTTATCACAGAAATAGGATACTTAAGGAAATCAAGCCATCTGTTGTCATCGTACGTCACTACCTTCATATCTTCAGGAATGGAAAGCCCCAGCCGGGCTATGCCTTCCACAGCCAGATGGCAGACCCCTGATGTGGCACAGATTATCCCGTCTATCTTTTCTTTCTCCAGGAATGCCATGACCTGTTCCACCGCATCAGTCTGGAAATATTCAATCTGCTTTATGAGCGGATGTCCCTGAGGGAATTTTTCCTGCACTTCAAGCTTATAGCCAAGTTCCCTTTGATGGACACTATAAATCTGGGAAGGATATCCGATGAATCCAATTCTTCTGCATCCATGAGACATCAGGTATCTGGTAGCAAAGACTCCGGTTCCCAAATTGTTTATCCCAAAGAATATCTTGTTGAGACGGTCATACTTGCGGTCAAAGCAAACGACAGGTATATGGCTACTGGCAAGAAGCTTCGGACAACGGGTAGAATCAACAGGAGAGATAATGATGCCGCTGATTCGCTCATTGCTGAGCATCTTTACGACATTCTGCTCCTCAATCTCCGGGTCATCTTCAGAATCATTGACAACTACGGAGGCATTGAGTGCCTTGCAATGGTTTTCAATTGCCTTGATGACAGCAATGGAATAATCTTCCGTTATATCAGCCACGATAAGACCGATATACTTCAGCTTCTTTGAATTGGGCTTGGGCCTTTCAAAAGATAGTCCCTGCATGGTATCTTCGACCAGCTTGCGGGTTTCCTGCTTGACATACCGGGTATTGTTGATGACATGTGATACTGTCGAAATCGACACTCCCGCCGCAGTTGCTATATCCTTCAGTGTCACATGTTTTTCTTCCATCAACTCTCCTCCTGGGTTGACAATCCCATTACCATGCAAATAAAAAAATAACACACCTTGTTATTTCTTCTGATCCTCAATCCTTCCAAGGTGTCTGCTGGTTCTTCTGTTTTTCGTCCAGATGTCATAAATGACTGCCAAAGCAATGATAGCACCCCTTACCACCTGCTGTAAATAAGAATTGACGTTCTGAAGATTCATGATATTGTTCAGGAAACCGACAATGAAAGCACCGACGACTGTACCTCCCGCTGTTCCGATACCACCGGAGAAACTTGTACCGCCGATAATTGATGAAGTCAAAGCTGTAAATTCATAATTTATTGCTCCGTTCGGCAGACCGGCATTGACACGGGACATAAAAAGGACACCAGCAACACCTACGAACAAACCGTTTATCAGGAATGCAATCATCTTATTGCGCTTGACATTTATGCCGGAAGCTACAGCTGCCTCTTCATTGCCACCTATCGCATACAGAGATCTACCAAAGGCAGTATTCCGCAAAATATACCATGTCGCTACAAGGCAAATTACCAGAAAAATAAGCGGAGTCGGAATGAATCCGACAGATCCTTGTCCTACCTCCGTATATTTTCCGATCTGATAGATATTCTGTCCATTCGTAAACAAAAGAGCACCACCTCTTGCCATTGCCTGCATTGCCAATGTAGCAATGAAAGGCGGAGCACTGAATTTCGTAATCATCCATCCGTTCAGGGCATTGCAGGCAATGCCTACACCTATGGCAACAAGAAATGCGACTCCCATCATCCCAGTCACCTTATAAGCCGCCACAGAAAGAACACCAGCAAAAGCAACGACAGAACCAGCAGAAAGATCAAGCATACCGCAGATAATCAGTATGGTTTCACCGAATGCCAAGATGGTTGTTACTGAAATTTGCCGAGAAACATTCGACAAGTTCCTGACAGAAAAGAAATTACTATTCAAAAAAGAAAATACGATAAATAAAATGACAAGAACGAAAAAAATACTGTATTTTCTTGTAATAATAGACCAAAAGGACGTAAAGCCCCTCTCCTCGTTTTTATTGTTCATAGTCTTCCCTTCCTCAACGGCCCATACCCGTAGCTAATCTCATGATGGTTTCCTGGGAAAATTCATCATGTTTCAGTTCCCCTGTAATCGTCCCGTTCGCCATTACATAAATCCGATCACACATTCCTATCAACTCCGGTAGCTCCGAAGAAATCATCAGCAAAGCTTTACCTTTCTCTGCCAAATACATCATCAGTTTATAAATTTCATACTTGGCCCCTACATCTATACCTCTGGTCGGTTCATCCAAAATCAGTACATCAGGATCACTCAACATCCACTTTGCAAGGACGACCTTCTGCTGATTACCACCGCTCAAAGCTTCAATCGGGGTATCAAGTGACGGAGTCTTTACATTCATATCGGAACACACCTTGGATACAGCTTCCTCTTCCTCATTTGTATGAAGATAGCCCTTATAGAATATCTTTTTCAGGCTTGCCAACGTAGTATTTTCCTTGACACTGCGAACAGGAATAATCCCATAACGCCTCCTATCTTCCGAAAGCATGACAACCTTATGGGCAATACAGTCCTTTACGTTCCTAAGCTTGGTATGTGTGCCGTCAATTTCTATTTCTCCCCCAGAATAGGGATCCAAACCAAAAATAGCTCTTGCCACTTCGGTTCTTCCTGCCCCCATCAACCCGGCAAATCCTACAATTTCCCCTGCAGATATATGGAAAGACACATCATGAAATACATGGACAGACGAAAGTCCCTTCACTTCAAGCTTTGTCTTTCCTAAGGGAATAGATTCCTTAGGATAGGTTTTGTCTATTTTACGTCCGACCATCAGCGATATGACCGTATCGATATCAAAATCCTTTTTTGATCTTGTGGCGACAACAGCTCCGTCTCTCAGAATCGTTATTTCATCAGCAATCTGGAAAATTTCTTCCATCTTATGAGAAATATAGATAATACTCGTACCACGGGCTTTCAATTCAAGAATCTTGTCAAACAGGTTATCAACTTCCTTATTGGAAATTGCAGAAGTCGGCTCATCCATGATGATGATCTGTGATTTATTGGAAATGGCTTTCAGAATCTCCAGCATCTGGATATCAGAAATTGACAGTTCCTTCAACGGCTGGTCTGCACGGTAAGACAAACCTTCTGAAGCCAAAAGTGCAAGTGTCTGCCTGCGTATTTCTTTCCAGTCTATACGTCCGAACCTATCTTTCGGCCATTTTCCAAGAAAAAGACTCTCCTCAACAGTCAATTCCGGAATAAAGTTCAGTTCCTGGAAAATCATTGAAATTCCCAAGGACCTTGCTTTGATCGGATCCTTTATATGGACTTCTTTTCCATCGATGAAAATTTTTCCGGCATCAGGAGCATAGATGCCGTTCAGAATCTTCATCAGGGTGGATTTCCCTGCTCCATTCTCACCGCAGAGTACATGGACTGTCCCAGCCCTTACAGCAAAATTAATCTTTTCCAAGGCTTTTACACCTGGAAATGATTTTTCAATATCAGTCATTTCTAACTTGTACTGACTCATGAACAACATCCCTCAATATAATTTGGTGGAGCACTATCGGCTCCACCATATCGAAACCTGTATCGATCCATGTCTATTTGATAGAACCGACTTCCTTGTACATCTGTATGTACTTGTCAACATTGTCACTGTTGACCAACGGGCAATCGATATTCATGTCAATCTGTGACTTTTCACCAGTCAACAGAGAATGGGAGGTAGCCAGCAAATTCTTTGCAAGTTCAAATGCATTCTGCAAACAGGTCGAAGTCATCTTTCCACTCTTGATCAGCAGACAAGCCTCCGCGGTACCATCGACACCATATGCAAGGATATGAGCATAAGCAGGATTATCCTTGACGACTTCCAAGGCACCTGCACACATATTGTCATTCATGGAAATGATTGCGTCGATACGGTCATTGGCCTGTACCCAGTCTTCCATGCAAGCCATTGCCTCATCCTTGTTCCAGTTGGCAATCTGCTCCCCTACAATCTTGACATCAGGTCTCTTGTCAAAGAATTCCTTCTGCCAGCTGACCCTTCTCTGATCCGCATGGAAATTTCCCGGAGGGCCAAGCAAAACAACCACATTGGCATTCTGTGGAACTTGGGTAAGTGCAGCACGGGCATTCACCGCAGCCTGTTCGTATGGATCTGCATCTACAGAAGAAGCACCTTTGATACCCGCTATACGGGCATTCGTAGTAATGCATTTTATTCCTGCTGCGACAACTTTCTCAGCATATGGTCGCTGGGATTCTCCGTTGTTAGGTTGGATAATAATGCAGTCAAACTGGTTCGTAATGGCATTTTCAATCAAAGAATTCTCAATGTCATCCGAAGCCTGCCCATCAAAGACACTCACATCAATGTCATCATACTTCTCAGCTTCAGCCTTTACGGAATTTGCCAGCCATGCTGCAAAAGAATCTGCCTGAGCCCTCGCAATATAGGCAACTTTGTAGACCTTCTGCCCAGAAGCAGTAGTCTGTTCATTCTGACCATTGGCAAACAAAGTACCCATGACCAGCAGTGACGCCAAAAGGGTCACCATACATTTTTTCATCTCATTTCCTCCTTTTACTTGCACAAAAATAATTATTTTTTTTCGCAAATATTATATTGTTTTTTAAGCATATCACATAAAAACAACCTGTCAAGAAAAAAATATAAATCAATTAATTACTTTTATTATAAATAATAAATATATCACACACTTTAATCAATTAGATAATAATCTACTTATTTTCGCAAATATTATAATATTTTTTCGCAAATAATAATTGACAAGAGAAACAATCCATGTAAACATCTTAAATGCAGAGGAGAAGACCAAACATGAAAGCATTGGTATTGGAAAAAGTCAGGACCTTGTCTCTCAGAGATTTCCCCATAGAAGACAGGCTGGCTGCTGATGACGTAAGGATAACACCTAAAAGAGTCGGTATCTGCGGCAGTGACATACATTACTATACACAGGGAAAAATCGGCAATTTTATCGTCAGCGAGCCTATGATACTAGGCCATGAAGCAAGCGGCATAGTAACTGAAGTAGGAGCAGACGTAACCGGGCTGAAGCAAGGAGACCGAGTCTGCATGGAACCGGGCATACCTGACTTCCATAGTTTTGAGACACTCAATGGCATGTACAATCTCGACCCATCCGTCAGATTCTGGGCAACCCCGCCCGTCCATGGATGCCTGCGGGAATCCTTCGTACATCCGGCAAGCCTTACTTTCAAGCTGCCGGACAACGTATCCTTTGAAGAAGGCGCCATCGTCGAGCCCGTAGCAATCGGCATGTATGCCGCAAAGAAAGCAAAGATTGAACCGGGAGACGTAGCATTGGTAATGGGCGCAGGAACCATCGGTATCGTGACAGCCCTTTCAGCACTTGCCTCAGGTTGTTCAAAAGTAATCATTTCAGATATCAAGGAAGAGAAGCTCAACATCATCAGGACCAACTACAGCGACAACCTCATTACCGTGAACACGACAAAAGAAAACCTGCTGGAAAAAGTAAAAGAAACAACGGCACGGGGAGTAGACATATTCTTCGAAGCCACCGGAGCAAGCGGCATCCTTGAAAGCTTTACCAAGTTTGTCAGGCCAGGAGGACGGGCTGTACTGATCGGAATGCCGACCGGTCCTGTACCTCTGGATGTAGTCGGCTGCCAAGCAAAGGAAATCACACTCTACACACTCTTCAGATACGTAAACATGTTCGAGAAATCTCTCCGTCTCATCAGCTCAGGAACATTGAAAGTAACACCGTTGATTACTCAGAGATTTGCTTTTTCAGATGCAGTCAACGCCTTCAGGTTCGCAGCAGAAGGAAGAACTGATACTATAAAGGTGATGCTGAACATGGAAAAATAAGCCTGCAAGGGAAAAAATCAGATAACAATGAGAACAGACCGGATACTCCAACAGAGGAATGTCCGGCCTGTTTTCTATATTAGGGATTTTTCCATACATCCAAAAAATCAACAGATTAATCAAGTTCTGTTACTTTAACACGTCATCAAAAAAACATCTACAATTTTAAAAATAGTCGTTATTATATATATTATAGTCTGTATTTTTCTATAAATTAGTGTTATTTATCTTGCACATTAAAGAAAAATCTGCGATATTATATATCGATAATTAAGTATAGAAAATAGATTTTTCCAAGGAGGAAAAATATGACTGATAGAGAAAAATTACTTATCGACAACATCATTCAGGAATCGGACGGTTTCTTTAACCAAGAGGATGGAGAAGGTGTATACGCCTCCGTATGCGGGCACCTCAACTTTCTCAGGAAGGATGTCGGCCAATTCGTAACCTTCGACGATGCTTGCTTCTCTTGGATGGAAAACATCTTTCTTCCTTTGCACAATGCCCTGAAAAATTCTCCCCATGCCATCGGCTTTCCAAAGAAAAAGATGGGCAAGCTGTTCTTTGAAATCTGTGACAACTGGTATTACATGTCCCAGCTTGACCCTTCCACCACAGCAGATGAAGCTGTAATCAATTACTACAAGAATTTTGCTTCAACTGTCGGACGAGTCCTTATCAACGCATATACGGTTGCCTAAGATTGCTCAAAAACATAAAACCAATAGCCTCTGTCTTGGACCTTTGTTCCTGACAGAGGCTATTTTGTTTGTTTTCATGCTTTTGATGGAGTTCATTCCAAGCAACGATACGAAACTAATATAAATGTTGCATTTTGTCTTGTTTTCTGCACCAAAGCGCACCAATCATTTCCTTATGCGAAGAGTTATTCTGCTTTTTTGTTGCAAATCATCTTGATTATGTTGCGTTATACGCATATACTTTCCTCAATTTAAGCAAACAGGAACAATTGAATGGAACATACATTTCTCATACTGGAAGACGGTATGGTCTTCCAGGGAACAGGTTTCGGAAAAGCCGCACCAGCAATTGAAGACTTGCTCCAGGCAGCAGAAACACCGACAGGAGAAGTTGTCTTCAACACCAGCATGTGTGGCTATCCAGAAATACTCACTGACCCTTCATACAATGGACAACTGATAGTCATGACCTATCCACATATCGGCAACTATGGTGTCGATCCCATATGGTCAGAAAATATGAGAAAAAGTAGCAAGGTACCTTGTGTCGGGTTCATCTGCCATGATTATTATACAGGTTTTCTTCCTCCTGATAGAATCAGTCTTGGTGACTATATGGCAGAACATGGAGTCTGTGGCCTATACGGCATCGACACAAGGACCCTTACATTGCGTCTTAGGGACAAGGGTTCCTGCAAGGGCATACTGGTACGGACAGAAGAAATGACTGATTTCAGAAAAACCATGGTTATGGAATTCCTATCGGCTTTCCCTTCCATTACCGACAGGGACCTGATCACGGATGTCTCAACAGGAAAGACCATTCAGGACCCGACCTGCGAAATACCAGTCCCGACGGATACAGCTGCAGTCAGATTTGCATTGGTCGATTTCGGTATCAAGAAATCAATCATACAAGAACTGTACAAAAGGAATGCCAAGGTAACGCTTTTCCCTCCGACAGTAACTGCAGACGAAATACTTGCCTCCGGCTGCGACAGCCTGTTCCTTTCAAATGGCCCTGGAGATCCAGCCAGACTTCAAGGCGCTGTGGAAATGACAAGAAAAGTAATCGGCAAGATGCCCGTATGCGGCATTTGTCTGGGACATCAGCTGATCACATGGGCCTTGGGTGGCAGAACTGTCAAGATGAAGTTTGGCCATCACGGAGCCAACCAGCCGGTAACAGAAACTACAACCGGAAAGACCTTTGTCACCAGTCAGAACCATGGTTTCATGAGCGAACGTTCCAGCTTGCCGAAAGATGTTGAAATCTGGTTTACCAATGCAAATGACGGAAGCATCGAAGGCATCCGGCAGAAAAAACTGCAGGTACAGTCAGTCCAGTTCCACCCTGAAGCATCCCCTGGGCCCCAAGACGGCAGATGGATCTTCGATCTGTTCATCAAAGGAGCAAAAAAATGAGCGCAAGAAAAGATATCCATCGCATTTTGGTGATAGGAAGCGGTCCTATCGTCATAGGTCAGGCCTGTGAGTTCGACTATAGCGGCAACCAAGCAGTAAGGGCACTCAAGGAAGAAGGGTACGAAGTCATTCTCATCAACCCGAATCCAGCAACCATGATGACGACTCCGGGCAGTGCAGATAAGATATATATGGAACCTCTGAAGACTGAATATGTCGAGCAAATATTGCAAAGAGACCGTCCTGATGCAATTCTTTCCACCATGGGAGGTCAGACAGGTCTGAATCTGACGCTTGAACTTGCAAGGAAGGGATTATTGGACAAATATGGTGTCCAAGTCATCGGCGCTGGCATTGATTCCATCAACAAAGCGGAAGACAGAGGAGAATTCAAGAAAATCGTCGAAAGCCTTGGCTTGGAATCAGCAAAAAGTGCCATCGTACATACTACAGAAGAGGCCGTAAAGGTTCCCTCCCTGATTTCTTTTCCTTTGATCATACGTCCGAGCTACACGCTGGGCGGCATGGGTGGTTCCATAGCCTATGATGAAAAGGAATATCTGCCTCTTATCGAAAAGGCCCTTGAAACAAGCCCCGTACATGAGGCTTTGGTCGAAGAATCTCTCATTGGATGGAAAGAGTTCGAGATGGAAGTCATGCGTGATAGCAAAGACAACGCCATCATAGTCTGTTCCATCGAGAATATCGATCCCATGGGAGTCCATACAGGAGATTCCATTACCATAGCTCCTATCCAGACACTTGATGACCGGCAATATCAACGCATGAGGAATGCCTCAATTGATATTCTGAGAGCAGTCGGCGTTGACTGCGGAGGGTCAAACGTACAGTTTGCAATGAAACCGGACTCTGACCGGATGATTGTCATTGAAATGAACCCGAGGGTTTCAAGGTCTTCCGCCCTTGCTTCCAAGGCAACAGGTTTTCCTATCGCCCGTTGCAGTGCCAAGCTTGCCATAGGTTACACCCTCGATGAAGTAATGAATGAAATCACAGGACAAAGTGCTTCCTGCTTTGAACCTGCCTTGGATTACTGTGCCGTAAAGGTTCCAAGGTTTGAATTGGAAAAATTTCCCTTGCCTTCCAGTGCCTTGGGCACCCAGATGAGAAGTGTAGGAGAAGCCTTGGCTCTCGGAAGGACTGCCTTGGAAGCCCTGAACAAAGCCATCAGGGCCAGTGAACAGAAAAAAGAAGGACTGGAGTGCATCGATCACGGAGTCGATACGTATCTGAAAAGTGCACATCCTCTGAGGATATTTGCAGCATATACCAAGCTGTATGAATTGGAAGAAGACGGAATTGGCCAAATCAGCAAAATCACGGGTTTTGACAGATGGTTCCTTTACCAGCTTTGCCGACAAGTCAAAATGGACAAAGCTCTTCAGAGGGGGAACCTGGACAGACAGCTTCTGCTGCAGGCTAAGCAATATGGCATGAGTGATGCACGGATTGCTACCCTTTCAGGACATACAAAAAAGGAAATCGAGCAAATAAGGCAAGAAAACAACATACGTACCTGTGTACATTTTGTCGATACCTGTGCCGGTGAGTTCAAGGCACTTACACCGTATTGCTACACAACCTATGGAGAAAAAGATGAAGGAACTCCGATAGAAAAAGACGGAATAATCATCCTGGCAAGTGGGCCGAACAGAATCGGACAAGGACTGGAATTCGACACTTGCTGTAGTTTGGCTTCCCTTGCATACCAGAAGCTAGGCAGGAAGACAATCATGGTCAACAGCAATCCCGAGACCGTCAGTACAGATTATAACGTCAGTGATCGGCTGTACATAGAACCACTCACGGCAGAACACGTCAAGGGAATCATGGATAAAGAAGGAACCCATGACGTTGTCGTCCAGCTTGGAGGTCAGACTCCGCTTAACATGGCTAAGGAACTGAAAGATTACGGAGCAAATATCATCGGTACATCCTTAGAAGGTATCGATGAGACAGAAGACCGTGCCTTGTTTTCGGCACTTATAAAGAAGTTGGAACTCAGACAAGCTGCAAACAAGATGGCAGGTACGGTCGAGGAAGTCCATAAAGCCGCACAGGAAATCGGCTTTCCCGTACTGCTGCGTCCATCCTTCGTCCTCGGAGGCCGTAGCATGTTCATTGCCTATGACCAATCTGGCCTTGATGAATTCTTCAACAACGAAATATCATTTTCTCCTGAGGCACCCATACTTGTGGACCAATTCCTTGAAGATGCCTTTGAATATGACCTTGACGCCGTTTCTGATGGTAAAAGCCTCTATGTAGGAGGCATACTCCAGCATATAGAGGCAGCAGGCATTCATAGCGGAGACAGTGCAGCAGTCTTTCCTCCCTACAAGTCAAAGCCTGAAATCCTGCGGCAAATGAAGGAAGCTGCACTTGCTATCGCAAAGACACTCAACGTCAGAGGTTTGATAAACATACAGTTCGCAGTCAAGGATGACCGGCTTTATTTCATCGAAGTAAATCCAAGAGCAAGCCGTACGGTTCCTTTCATATCGAAAAGCAGTGGCATCAACCTGATTGACGCAGCAGTCAAAGTCTGGCAGGGAATTGACTTGGTACAGCAAGGGTTGATCAAGAAAGAAGGCAGTTTCGAAGAAGGGCACTGCGTAACCGGCTGGGCAATCAAGGAAGCAGTCTTTTCATTTGACAGATTTGCCAATGTAGATCCGGCTCTCGGCCCTGAAATGAGAAGCACAGGAGAAGTCGTAGGTATGGGACGTACATTCGGAGAAGCCTACGCAAAAAGCCAAGCGGGAGCAGGAAACAAGTTGCCTACGTCTGGAAGAGTAGTCATCAGCGTCAATCGAAAGGATAGAAAAACCATTGTCCCTATTGCCAGAAAACTCCAAGAATTAGGATTTTCGATTGCAGCTACGAAGGGAACGGCCCGCGATTTATTCGATGCAGGCATCCTGTGTGATGTCATGCTGAAAACACATGAAGGACACCCGAATATCGTCGACCACCTGCGGCACCGCAAGGTTGACCTTGTAATCAACACACCGATGGGATTCAGAGCCAGAAGAAGTGATGACGAAATAAGGACAGAAGCAATGAGACTCAAAATCCCTTATACGACAACAACCAGCGCAGCTCAAGCTGCAGTGGAAGCAATCATGTTCCTACAGGAAAAACAGTATACAGTCAGGGAATTGCCTTCCTTCAAACAGTAAGACAGCAACAGGCCACCCCATGTACCTCATCGAGGGGACCCTTGCCCGGGAGAGTGTCTGTCCTGCGTGTGCGCGCAGGCCATAAAAGCTACGTGATGCGGCCAGTTCTGAAAATCACTCATCATACAGTACCATATTAGCACACAATATAAGTACCTTATATAGTTGTATTATCAAATGAATGATGTTATCATCGAGTCTGACTATTCGTAAAGGACATATTTATGGCAGAAGAAGCTTTTTCACAAAGGACCGTCACTTGTGGCGGCCTGACAAAGGCAGATGCAGGAAAGCATGTAGTATTGAACGGTTGGGTACACCGTGACAGAAACCATGGAGCTCTACATTTCATCAACCTCCGGGATCGGTATGGGATTACTCAGGTAGTTGTCGACGATGATGCAAGTGAAGAACTTCAACAGACAGCAACACAGCTCAAAATGGAATATTGTATTGCCGTGACAGGTATCGTACGTCTTCGCCCGGATTCCATGATCAACCCTGATATGGCAACAGGAGAAATTGAAGTCAAGGCTGAAAAGATTGAAATCCTCAGTACTTGCAAACCCTTGCCTTTCATGATTGATGATGAAGCCAATGCAAATGAAGACCTTAGGTTGAAGTATAGGTTCCTCGATCTCAGGACAAAAGGGATGCAGGACCGTATCAGGCTCAGACACGAAGTTGTGAAGGCAATTCGCCAATATCTATATAAAACCGATTTCTACGAAATAGAGACCCCGACACTAATCAGAAGTACTCCCGAAGGAGCAAGGGACTTCCTTGTCCCTTCCCGTATTTATCCTGGTAAATTCTACGCGTTGCCGCAAAGCCCGCAATTACTCAAACAGTTGCTTATGGTAAGTGGCTTCGACAAATATTTTCAGATTGCCCGCTGCTACAGGGATGAAGATGCCAGAGGAGACCGTCAACTTGAATTTACCCAGCTTGATATGGAAATGAGCTTTGTAAACAGAGACGATGTCCTCGAATTAGTCGAAGAGTTATTCAATTATGTCTTCAAGCAGGTGATGGATTATGATCTGCCGGAACACTTCAGGAGAATTACCTATCAGGATAGCATGGATACTTACGGTACAGACAAACCGGATCTGAGATTCAAGGTTGAAATGCATGACATCAGTACCCTTGCATCAAAAACCACCTTTGCGACATTCAAGGATACCCTGGCAGAAGGCGGTTGCATCAAAGCACTCTGTGCCCCAAAGACTGATGCAGTAGCTTTCTCCAGAAAGTATATCGACAGTCTTCAGGAAGCAGCGAAGATCTATGGAGCAAACGGCTTAGGATGGGCCAAAGTCGGTGCAGGTTGTACACTTACAGGTGGTGTATCTAAGTTTTTTGCGGGCATCGAATCTGACCTCTGCAAGGAACTAGGAGCACAGGAAGGAGACCTCATCTGCATCGTGGCACAAAAAGATTGGAAAAAATGCTGTACAAGCCTCGGTGCTGTCAGATCCAAACTTGGCAAGGATCTCAACCTTATAGGTCCCGGTTTCGAACTTTGCTGGATCATTGATTTCCCCTTGTTTGAATACAACGAAGACGAAGGGCATTGGGAAGCTGCACATCATATGTTCAGCATGCCACAGGTAGAATATTTGGATACGTTGGAAAGTAATCCAGGGGCAGTCAAGGGTGATTTATATGACTTGGTACTCAATGGATATGAACTTGCTTCAGGTTCTATCCGTATCCATGATGTGGAATTGCAGAAAAGGATTTTCCGCATCTGCAATTTCAGTGATGAAGAAGCAGAAAGAAGATTCGGGTTCCTGCTCAATGCATTCAGTTATGGAGCTCCACCTCATGGGGGCATTGCACCCGGCATAGATAGATTGGTAATGCTGTTGGCAGGCCAGAACTCTATCAAGGAAGTAATAGCCTTCCCAAAGAACACCGCAGCCTATTCTCCCATGGATGATGCCCCTTCATATGTAGATAAGCAACAGTTGGATGAACTCCATCTCTCCATTAATTATCCTAATGATCACACATAGGACAAAATGTAAGGAGAAAATCATGAATGGAAAAGAAAAAATTGCCATGAAAGTCAGCTCCACAAGCATTGTCATCAACCTGTTGCTGTCTTTTTTCAAGTTTTTTGCTGGAATATTCGGTCATAGCGAAGCTTTGATCAGCGATGCCATTCATTCTGCTTCAGACGTCTTTTCTACCATCATCGTCATGATCGGCATAAAGATTTCCGAAAAGGCACCAGACCCCTCCCATCAGTACGGACACGAAAAGTTTGAAAGCTTGGCAACCATTATCCTTGGCATCATTCTTTTCCTTACAGGCTTGGAAATCGGCAAGACAGGTCTGATGTCCATCATAAAGGGAACGTACACAAAGAATCTTGAGCCGACCCTGATCACGGTAGTTGCCGCTGCAACATCAATCATCATCAAGGAAGCAATGTTCTGGTATACCAGAGCCGCGGCAAAAAAAACCGGGAGTTCTGCACTCATGGCAGATGCATGGCATCATCGCTCAGATGCCCTGTCCTCCATAGGTTCCTTGGCAGGTATCTTGTTTGCCAGACATGACTACCCCGTCATGGATCCTGTGGCATCACTTGTCATCTGTGCTTTCATCCTCAAAGCTTCCATTGATATACTGAAGGATGGAACCGACAAAATGGTTGATCATTCCTGCAGTGACGCTGAAATCAAGGCAATGGCAGCAGTTATAAAAGGTGTAACAGGAGTTGTTCGGCTAGATTCACTGAAAACAAGAAAATTCGGTGACAGAGCTTATGTCGACGTCGAAATCGCAGCAGATGGGAACCTTTCTCTTTATGATTCGCATGCAATTGCCGTAAATGTACATAATCAGATCGAGGAGAATTTTCCGATCGTAAAACACTGCATGGTCCATGTAAATCCTTTGGAAGCACGGACCCCATATGAAATCAAAAGCAATGATTGAAAAAAAGCAATAGCATGCGGATTTCCGCCTACTGTTGCTATTTTTGTTTTTCTGTCGGATCAAGGGAACGACAGCTACCGACAATCTTTGAAACAGTTCTCTTATGGGCATCCTCACAGCCATTCCAGGGTTTGTCACGGTTTTCGCTTTTGTACTTCTGTGTCATCCAATAGACATCCTGTTGGATACGTGCAAGGTTGTCCTGCTCTATTTTTGCAAGTTCACGGACAAATATGTTGCACTGGTCGCTTTCCAATGCCATCTCAGCCATGGAAAGCAACCGATTGAAATGATAAAGACAAAAACCTTTACCCTGTCCGAGTTCTTCACGAAATTGGGTATCGCTGTTCCACAAGGCAACCACAGTATAGAGATACCTGACTGTCCTGTCTTCAATGATATCACAAACCAGGCAACCTCGTTCACGGTTATGAGTTTCCTCTCCCAAGGCATGTATTGCCTGCGAAGTTCTGCGACCAGGTTTTGCCTTTTCCAGCCTGCTGAAATTTTCTGCCAAACGGTCACGGCTGGTCTGCAAATAAGTATCGCAAAGCAAGGCAAGCCCCTGTGGCTTGTTCGCATCAGCCAGCATCCTGAAATGAAAGGACAAAAACCAAGAGCATTGACCTTGACCCTTGTTTCGGGATTCATGACTGAATTGCCAAGAAAAAAAGATACAGCATCTTTTTCTGCTTCTGCAGCAAGATCACAGAGAAAACATTCACTGCCGCCTCGAAGCCCGTCCCAGACGGGAATGGTCTCAAGTTTATAGGATGGCCTCCCCATCAGCAGCCTCTATAGGCTACATATGCTTTGGCGACATCAGGATAATTGCTTATTATGCCATCGACCTGCCAATCAACTGAATCTGTCAGAGTCTGCATATCATTGACGGTCCAGACATTCAGTCCTACGCCATGGTCCTTGCAATCATGGACCTCGGCCTTTGTCAACGTACTGATATCAGGATGATAATACTCGACACCCAGCTTGTTGGCATAGGCACCGACATTGCCAAGTCCACAGGCTTCTACCAGTAGACCACAGGGAATCTTCTTGTCAATCTCTTTCATAAGAATGACAGAACTGTGGTTAAATGAAGAAATTATTATTCTGTCAAGCAAACCATATTTTGCCAACATATCATAGGTTTTCCTTTCAATATCATCATACCAAAACAGGTTTGTCTTGATTTCAATGTTCGTAACGACATCATAATCCTTGATAAAGGAACAGTATTCCTCCAAGGTCGGGATTCCTACCTTTCCATACATATCCTTGAAACGGGCACCTGCCTGCAACCTCTTCAGCTCAGCAAGGGTAAAGTCCCTTACAAACCCAGTGCCATCAGTAGTCCTGTCAACTTTTTCATCATGGATAATTACCAATTTATCATCTTTGCTGAGATGTACGTCAAGCTCGATACCATCAACCTTGGCTTCAGTAACGGCTTTCTTAAAAGCCAGCATAGTATTCTCAGGATATTTGCCTGAAAACCCCCTGTGGCCAAATACTTTGATTTTCATAGTCCGTACTCCTTGTAACAATGGCACTATTTTCTCACATTATGCAAGGAAAGAAAAGAAAAAACAAACCAAGCCGATTGTAAAAAAGCAAAAAAATGCCCTCCAGTGCTAAGATGGAAGGCATTCTGCAGGCTACTGCCTGCCAGACCCAAGAATTAAACTATTTCTTAAGCAAATCAACAGTTTTCTTATAGATATTCTCAGCAGTAAAGCCGAAGGCACCCTTCAGATATTCCAGTGTGCCGACTTCACCGAAACGTTCACCGACATTCAGGAAACCCATCTTCGTCGGGTAGGTCTGTGCCAGATGTGCAGCAATGGCTTCCCCCACACCCCCGGCATACCTGCCGTTCTCACAGACAAGCACCTTTCCACAACGCTGGGCTACTTTTTCAATAAGCTCGGTATCGAGCGGCTTTATCGTATGCAGGTCAACCAATGTTGCATCAATACCATCAGCCTTCAGTGAATCCAACGCTTTGACGGCCTCATTCACCATGACCTCTCCGGTAGCAATGATTGCCACATCTTTTCCTTTTGCCAGTTCAATGCCCTTGCCCAGGACAATCTTGGTTCCTACGGGATATCTGTGTGTAATTCCCTTTCTGGCAGCCCGCGTATATGACGGTTTGTCAAGCGCATAGGCCTGACGGATCAGTTCATATGCACTCTGTGCATCTGAGGGATCGATGATGGTAAGTCCGGGGACCTGCCTCATCAAGGCGATATCTTCGAACGGCATATGTGTACCACCGTTCTTCTGAGCCGTGATGCCAGGGTCGGAACCGATGAGATGCACGACCTGGTGGGCATAGGCCACGGACAGGAAGAACTGGTCATAGTCCCTGCGGCTGGCAAAGCAACCGAAGGTGTGCACGAAAGGCCGCAGGCCCATGGAAGACAGGCCAGCAGCAACCCCGACCATGTTCGCCTCGGCGATGCCGCAGTCATAGAAGCGGCCGGGGAACTTCTCCCCGAACTTATTCGAGCCGAGGCAACTTGCCAGATCCGCATCCAGCATCACCGTCTCTTCATGTTCTGCGCCCAGATCAAGGATTGCAGCCATCACGGCATCACGCATATTGGCCAAGTCACTGGTATCTCTCATCTTGCTACCCCCTCTCTTGCGTACAAGGCGTTGATTGCTTCTTCCGCAGTCTTCTCATCAAAGGCCATGCTATGGTTTCCGGTAATGCCTTCGCCAGGAATGAAGCCATGTGACTTCTCAGTATCCATGACGATCATGGACGGACGGTCCGTGACTTCCTTGGCGTGGTCTATGGCCCTCTTCAGCTCCTTGAAATCATGTCCGTTTATTCTCTGGACATGCCAGCCGAACCCAAGCCATCTGGTATCAACATTCTCAAGCGAGACAATCGAATCAGTAGGCCCGTCAAGCTGCAGCTTGTTCAGGTCGGTGAATGCAATGAGATTGCCAAGCTTCCACTGTGCGGCAGTCTCCGCACCTTCCCAGATCTGTCCTTCCTGGCTCTCTCCGTCCCCTATGACGACAAAGGTCCGTGCATCAAGCCCCTTGACCTTCTGCCCGAGTGCAATACCTACGGCAGCAGAAAAGCCTTGTCCCAGTGACCCACCGGTAAAATCTATCCCAGGTGTCTTGGTCATGTCACAATGGCTTGGAAGCCTTGTGCCGCCATGGTTGAGCGTCATAAGCCAATCTTCCGGGAAATACCCCTTCGTTGACAGGGTGGCATAGACAGCCGGGCCTGCATGGCCCTTCGAACAGACAAACCGATCTCGGTCTTCTTTCTTCGGATCCTTGGGGTCAATCCTCATCTCCTGGTAGTACAGGTAGGTCAGCAGTTCGACAATTGACATGCTGCCACCGATATGTCCTGATCCATGGTGACCAATCTCCCTGATGGTCAAGGCACGGATTTCCAAAGCTTTTCGCTTCAGTTCCTGTAATTCCATATCGCTTCTCCTTATGTTGCATTAATTCCTTCTGGCAACCGATACCCCTCTTCCGCGCATCAAGCAGGCTCCCAGCGTCAGGCAAATCTTCGGCCATTGATAGAATTGAATATAGTATACCATTTACCGCACTTTATTTAAATACCGAAATTCCAATATGTGGATAATGTTATATACATATGTTACAAACAAATAAACAAACACATATCTTTTCTTCTCCTTTAAAATCAAGACAATGGTAAAAAATATTCCCATAGCCATCCAACGACAACATCTTATTTCCTGTAAAAGACAAGTAAGAATAGTTCATCATATAAATTCCATGACCTATGAATATCCTGTGAAGCCTACGGCAGATCATGGATATTACGAAAAGACATTCAAGAAAATTCGATAACATTTGAAGAATATTTACAAAAAGAAACTTTTATTTGACCGGTTAAAAAATAGATTTATAAGCATTTTCCTTAGTGAAACTGAAGACATATTTACTATTGATTTCTCTTGTTAAATAAGTATAATTATTATTACAATATCTATATTCTATTAAATAATTTATTTATGAACAAAATTATATATAATTAATCCACTAAGAATAAAATAAAATTATCATTGACAATATATGTCATATGATTTAGACTAAAATATAGTTTCAACATATATTTGTACACAATCAAGAAATTCTACAACAGGAGAAAAAAATGAAAAAATCATGGTTGGTTATTGGCATGCTAGCCTGTACCGGAAGCCTGTTATTCGCCAATACATCTACTGCAAAAGTCTACGCTACGGTAACCGAAGAGGATGTTAACCCGGTTCTCTATTACACTCCAGATTTCACAGTAGCAAACGGAGTTCTTCTAGGTACTGGAGTGGACATCTATAACGGAACCATCGGAAGCGGAACCAAATTCAATTTGGCAAGTGACGGAAATACCGGTGCATTCTATGTCTATGCTCCTGATTACAATATAGGTGAAAGCACCCTTACGTTTGGCCTCACCGTAACTCCCGGAACATTTTCTTCAGCAACCGTAGGTACTTCTTCCGTGACACCTTCCACATATTATCTTGAGGGATCAACACTAATCACCACCAGTACCGGCAGTGAAATGACAGAAAGTAAAAGTATCGACGTTTCTGGCAGCAGTGGTAATAAAGGAGGAATCATACTTGCCTCCTTCTATCTAAAATGGGACGGAAGTTCCAATGAATTGGCAGCAGATGATTACATCAGCGACATTGACATTGATTTCACAACGGAATAGCAAGCCAATTACATCACATGCAAAGGGACAGCTCTACAAAAAGATCTGTTCCTTTTATTTTGCCCTCTATAAGGAATATGCAACATTTCTAATCTATGGAAACATCATTGTCCAAAAAACTTGTAGCGCCAACTCCATTTTGATACAATGACCGACATATAAGCGCATCATGAATCAGGAGGTAATCGACATGAAGATGAGCCAGATGTTCTCCCATACCCTCAGAGAGGCTCCAAGTGCAGCAGATTGTAAAGGTTACGAATATCTGTTGCGAGCCGGATACATACGTCAGATGGGTGCGGGGATATTCAGCCTGCTTCCACTGGGATACCGTGCAACAGTAAAGATTGAAGGAATTATCAGAGAAGAAATGGATGGTATCGGCGGCCAGGAATTACAGATGCCTGTCGTCAATCCCGCTGATATATGGAAAGAAACAGGACGTTACTATAGCATAGACAAAGAAATGGGTCGGTTCACAGACAGGGCAGGAAGAGACATGGTCCTGGCCATGACCCATGAAGAAGATGTCACGGCCATAGCACGTGGAGAAATAGGTACCTACAAGCGTCTTCCAAGACTGGTATATCAGATCCAGACAAAGTGGAGGGATGACCCACGGCCAAGGGCAGGACTCATCAGAGTACGGGAGTTCACAATGCTGGACAGTTATAGCTTTGATACAGACTGGGAAGGTCTGCGTAAGCAATATAAGGCACACTATGCTTCATATTTCCGTATATTTTCCAAGGCAGGACTGCCAGCCATTGCTGTAAGCGCCGATACCGGCATGATGGGCGGCAAGGTATCCCATGAATACATGTATCTTTCACCCATAGGAGAAGACACTATCATCCGCTGCCCACATTGCGGCTATACAGCAAACCGACAGGTTGCAACGTTCAAAAAGGACTACTATCAGGAAGAAATGAAACCGATTGAAAAAATCAAGACACCTGACTGCAAGACCATTGAAGAACTGTGTGAATTTCTACATATTGAACCGATAAAGACTGCAAAAGCGGTCTTCATGGTCGGTACATTCATTGATGATACCAACGGAAAGGAAGTCGAAAAACTTATCGTAGCCTTAATCAGAGGAACCCTTGAAGTTGAAGAAAACAAGCTGCAGAATTTCGTAAAGGCAAATTCACTCAGAGCAGCCAAGATAGAAGAAATCAAAGGAGCCGGAATGGTTCCTGGCTTTGGTTCTGCAATAGGCTGCAAGGAAGGAACGGTAGTTGTCGTCGATGACAGCGTTGCAAAATCCAACAATCTTGTTGCAGGTGCAAACGAAGAAGGATATCACTTCCTGAATACAAATTTCGGCAGGGATTATCAAGGACAAGTGGCTGACATTGCCAGTGCTACGAACGGCTATAGATGTCCAGTCTGCGGAGAACCGCTTACTGCAAGCAAAGGCGTGGAAATAGGAAATATCTTCCAATTGGGAACCCGCTACAGTGAAGCAATGAATTGCACGTATACAGCAGAAGACGGATCAAGGAAACCGACAGTCATGGGATCATATGGCATCGGCGTAGGTAGGTTGCTGGCTTGTCTGGCAGAAGAATACAATGACGAGGGCGGACTCAAGCTACCCATTTCTGTGGCTCCTTACCAAGTACATCTTATCTGTCTCATCAAAGACAAAGATGTAGGTGAAAACATCTACAAGGAATTGAGCGATGCAGGCATTGAGGTCCTCTATGACGACAGGAAGGAAAGTGCCGGCGTCAAGTTTGCAGATGCTGATTTGATAGGCATACCAGTGAGAATTACCATCGGCAACAGGTCTTTCAAGGAAAGAAAGGCTGAAGTAAAATTCAGAAACAATCTGTCAGAAATGCAACTCTTTGACTTGGACAATCTCACTGACGAGATTCTTGCAGCCATTGCCGGTCTACGCAAGGACATGCAGGAACATATCGTTCACAAGGAACTTGACTGACAGGTAACCATTTTACTTGTTATGTTTCGAAAATAGCACCTTCCCTTATCACAGGGAAGGTGCCGTTGTCCTTGAACAAAAATTTTCACCAGTTCCAGCCTATTACCATCACTCAGCACCTAGTTTCTTCAACGTGTTGACGATGTAGGTCCTTTTATTGGCTTTCGCATACTCAAGTACACTATGCCCCTGGTAATCCTTGGCATTGAAATCAGCTCCCGCCTTGATCAAGGCAGAAACAACCCTCGTTTCCTTGTTGCTGTTGACTGCCATGATAAGTGGTGTTTCACCAAGATAATTCACAGAATTCAAGTCAGCTCCATTTTTAATCAGCGTTTCGATAATTTTTGGATTCGACGAATTTCCTGCAGCCAGATGAAGACTGTTCGAACGATATTTCGGCTCAGTTGCCTTGATATCGGCACCTGCAGCAATCAGAGCATGGAGCACAACAACAGACGGATTGTTCTGAGCGGCAAGCATGACAGGAGTCATCCCCCATTCGTTCTGACAGTGAACATCTGCGCCCTTACGAATCAAATCCCTGATATCCTTGGCTTTTTCTGCCGAGCAAGCAGCAGCCAGCAATTTCTTATTCAAAGCATCAACGTTTTTTGACATTTTTTTCACTCCTATTACTCTTGTTCATAGTACAACTTATGGAAAATATTATCGTTTTTCCTTAAAACTTTGTAAACCCTGCGCCTACCCGATTTACAATAGATTTACCAAAATACTATTTCAGTAAACCCCGCCCTATGACAAACAGAAAAAAATGTCTTGTCCGCTACCAAAGCATTTCAGCCTTATCGGGTACGCTTCCATACATCAATCGGATTGATTTTCATCCTTATCAAGCAATAGAGAAAACCAAACAGCAAACCACCCAGATGCGTGAGATGAGCAACTCCTCCTGCTACTGCAAAGACCTGGCTGAACAGTTCTATGGCAAAATAAGCTATGATCAGATATGGAGCACGCACTGGAATCAATGCAAAAATATAAATAGTAGAGAATGGAAAGAAAACAGCAAAGAGGAGCATAACCCCATAGATGGCACCTGAAGCTCCCATCAACACGACATTGTTACCTGTCAGATAATAGCAAAAGAAGCTGAAAATACCTGACAGGATACCTACTACCAAATAAAAGCACAAGAATTCCCTTGAACCTATCCGGCTTTCAATGGCAGTTCCAAAAATATAAAGTGCAAACATATTGAAGAAAATATGACTGAAATTGGCATGGACAAACATATATGTCAGGAACTGCCACCATGCACCCTGCAGGACCATTGAAGGAATCATGGAAAGATAATAGAAGCCTGAAGGCCATATCAGACGGATAAGGGCATAGACAATGAAATTAAGAATGACCAACTTCAGTGTCACGTTGCTATACGTCATCTTGAACCGTCTGTTGATGAAAGAAGTACTCATGTCTACAAAGTATATTCGCCTTTGGCAAAGGTCAAGGAAACCTCTGTGAAGATTCAGGGTTTTTCAGGCATATCAACGTGTTTTTTATTATAAAGGAACATCAACAAAGCCATGGAAAAAGTCAAACCATAACCAACCAGACTCCATCGGTCAGGTATTTCTGAAAGGAACAAAAAGCCGAACATGGCAGTAAACAGCACGTTGGAATAATCAAAGATGGAAATTTCCCTTGATGGGGCATATCGATAGGCAATAGTCAGAGCAAACTGTGCTATAGTTGCACACACTCCGGCAGCCAGCATGATCAGCAACTGGCGTAGCGTCATAGGTACGTAACCAATGATGAAAAGCGGAAGAGCAATCAACGTGGAGAAAAAAGCAAAATCAAAGACAATCGTAGGCCCTGCTACGCCTCGGATTCCCAGGCCCCGCACACTTGCATATGCAGCTCCGGCAGACATGCCGCCAAGCAAGCCTATCATTGCAGGAAACAGGGTAGCACTTCCTTCCGGCTTGATCACAAAGGCACAACCGACAAAAGCACCGAGCGTATAAAGGAGTTGACGACGGGTAACTTTTTCACGCAGGAAAAGAAAACTGAACAGCATGGTACTGAACGGCGAAATCTTGCTAAGCATCGATGCATCGCTAAGCACAAGATGGTCAATGGCATAGAAATTTGCAAAAAGTCCGACAGTCCCGAAACAGATCCGTGAAAACATCAGCAACGCGTCCTTTTTACGGGGAAAAGCTGGTACATGTTCCTTGCGAAGCACAAAAGCAGCTACAAACAAAGCTACGATGTTTCTGAATATTACTTTTTCAAAAAAAGGGAGATCACCTGCCAACCTGACAAAAAAATTCATCAATGAAAAGCAAAAGGCAGACCCAAGGATATATGCAACAGCCCGTGTCTTGGTATTCATGCCGCTTATTGTAGTCAATCGCTACACAATAATCCACTGCATGTTCTTATGTGCAGAAATTGCACAGATTCACGCAAATATTCAGGTTTTGCCTAGTCATTCCTCAAATAAACCTGTCAAATTCTACGTATAGAAGCAATTTTCAAGTTGGCACGGACATTGCATAAGTTATATTGAAAAGTGAAAAAGATTTTTCAACCTCCTTTTAAGTGTGATTCTTGGCGCCAGCGACTCTCTCCCACCCCAATGCTGGCGCCTTCTTTTATTCTTTGGCCTGTAGAAAACAGAAATTTCCTAGCAAATATGAATTTCCATTACCAACAGGAAAAACACAATCTGACCTACTATTGGCACGATAGTTGCATCATATAAGAGTGAAAAGCAATAAGATTTTTTCATTATTTTTTTACCTCCTTTTAAAGTGTAATTACGACACCAGCGACTCTCTCCTACACCCTATGCTGGTGTCGTTCTTTTCTAAGCCCTTTGTATTTTCAAACGTATTTCAGCCGCAAAATTTTTATCAAATCGCCAGCAGTAGCAAAATCAAACAAGTTGGCATGCAAATTGCATCAATATTGTTGAAAGAATTAGCAATCCTTTCCACAAAGATTTTTTTCATAACCTCCTTTTTAAATGATATAAAGCATCGGAATGTTAAATTCCGGTGCTTTATCTTGCTCTTTGCCTGAAAATCCGCTTAAAATCCTTCTTTTTTAACACAAAAAGGTATTTTTTACACAAGAAAATTTTCTTCTATCCAAAACTACAAAGACAAACCTAAAGAAAAAGAAAGACTTATCACTATGCAAAATTTTCTCATTTGTACGTCTTCCGGAGCTTTTTTCACAGTATGTGTCCATATCATATAAATCAAATTTGTATAGCCAGTCTAAGTAAAACAATCAAAATCAATTCATATTATTCATAATATAATGTCTTTTTCACCTTGCATTCCATAACAAAAGTCAGGAAAATAAAGCTACTATGATCCTCAGTATTCTCGGTGATTCAATCTCCACGTATGATAATTTCATTCCTGCCGGCAATGCATCTGTCTATCCGTTTTTTGATGTCGATTCTCCATCAAAGACATGGTGGGGCCTGTTGCTGGAACAGACAGGACTCCAATTAGGTTGCAATGATTCATATAGCGGCGCAAGAATCACAAAATCCGTTCCTTGGTTTCCTGAATGGAGTTCGTTTATTTCATCCAGGCGGCAGAACAATATAAAGGGTGCTGACCTGTTGATTGTCCTCGGAGGCACAAATGACTTCGGCACCCAATACCTGTTACCGACACTGGATGAGTTTACTGAAGCATATGCATCACTTGTAAACAGCATAGTAACTGGCAATCCGAATACAAAGTGCTGCTTCTGTACCCCACTGCAACGTACCGATATAGATTTATACACAGCAAATCACAAAGGTTTTTCGTTGGCAGACCTACAGCAGTCCATCAGAAATGTCATTGCCACCGACAGCAGGGCATATCTATTGGATATCGGCAGGCATACCATCACCAAAGACATGTCCTGCCTCGGTGATGGATTACATCCAAATGCAAAGGGAATGAGTCTGCTGTGCAAATGGATCCTCAAGGACCTTGAAGATTTACAAATCATACCTCACCCCAAAAACTGAATATTTTCCATAGTATCGTTTTTTACTACTGCCGCTCGACTTGTTGCGACAGCTATGGTATATTCGAATCATGGCAAACAGCAGACGTGACAAACCGGACTTTTACACAAAGAAAGCTCATAAAGAAGGATATCCTGCCCGTTCAGTCTATAAACTTGAAGAAATACAGCAGCAGTTCAACATTATCAAAAAAGGAGACCATATATTGGATGTCGGAGCTGCTCCCGGTTCTTGGACCCTCTATACATACAAAGTATTGCTGGAAGGAACAGGCTCCATTGTTTCCGTTGATCTCAATCCCCTGCATCTGAACCCAGTACCTCCGACGGTAACTTTTTTCCAAGGTGATGCCTTCTCAAATGAAATAAAGCAGAATCTCATTGCACATGGTCCATATGATACGATCATCAGCGATGCAGCACCCATGACGACAGGCAATCGTACAGTCGATACCACAAGAAGTGAATGGCTTGCAGAACAAGTAGTCTATCTTGCTGCAGAACACCTTAAATATCATGGGAATCTCGTGCTCAAGATATTCCAAGGCAACGGTCAACAGGAAGTCCTTGCCATGATAAGAAAATTATTCACAAAGGCAAAGCCTTTCAAACCGCAGGCATGCAGAAAAGACTCTTTTGAAATTTTCCTTGTCGGTCTTGACCGCAACAATACGATGCTATAACACGATAAAGTTTCTACTGTTGCTTTTCTTTTAGTGCACCATCGACATGAATATCCAGTTGCGGAAAAGGTACATCGATACCTTTTTCTGCAAGCTTACCGACAACTTCGGCATTGAATCTCCAATTCACAGCCCAATAGTCAGAAGGTGCTACCCAAGGACGGACAAGGAAATTGACTGACGAATCAGCAAGTTCTGAAACTTCTATGATTGGAACAGGATCGCTCAATACCTCTGGATAAGAAGCAAGCATATCCTTGAAAACTTGTCGACAGACCTCCAAATCAGCACCATATGGAACTCCTATTGTCATGGAAACTCCCCTTCGGGTCGTAAAGGAATAATTGGTGATAGGGCTGTCCCATGCAACCTTGTTGGACATGGTAATTTTCTTGCCATCCGGCGTACGGAGAGTCAGACACATCAGATCCATTCCTACTACAGTCCCTGAGAAATCTCCGACTTCTATATAATCTCCCGTCCTGAATGGTTGGTTGACGACAATCATGACTCCAGAAAAGAAATTTGTAAGGGAATCCTGAAAGGCCAGGCCTAATACTACTCCTGTCACGCCAAGCCCGGCGACCAAAGGGCCCATATTTACACCGATATGCTGGAAGGAAAGTTGCAAGGATGATAATCCATCCGATGACTGACACAATCTTTACAAGGTAATTAGCCATCAAGTCACTGATATTCTTTGATTTTCGGCAAGCACTGCGCAATACCTTATCCAAAGCCAGCAATACGAACCAGCCGATCAAGATAATAAGCAGTCCGCTCAAAAGATTACGCAAAAAACCGGCAAAACCGACATTACGCCAGAACATAAGGGTCTGTTGGAGCGAAGTAACTATAGATTCCTCCTGGGTAGCATCTGCAGCAAGGGCCACTAATATGTTCATATCTTTTTACCTCACACTATAAAATCATGGTATTACTATACTATAGAACAAAGATACAGACAAGAAATACTTATAGGTCTTCCATCAACAAACGTAGCTTCCGCACTCTTTTAATGAAAAATTTTCCTCCCAAGGAAAAACCTCGGAAGGAAAAGTTATACAAGCTGGCCGCCAGTAGATGCTTATCGGCTAAGCAACGAATTCAGCTGTTTGGTAAAGGAAACAGGATCCTTCGGCATTACACCCTGGGAAAGCATCGCCTGTCCCAAAAGTACAGCACACAAATCCTTTGTATATGCTTCATCTTCACTTGCCTCAATTTTTTTGACAAGCGGACTTTCACAATTGACTTCAAGTATAGGTTTGACTTCCTCCACTGTCTGTCCCATGGATTTGAGCATCTGCTGCATCTGTACAGTAGGATCATTTTCATCCACGACCACAATGGCAGGAGAATCTACCAAACGGGTAGAAGCAACGACCTTCTTGACTGCATCTCCAAGAGTCTTCTGGATTTTTTCTACAACAGCCTTTTCTTCCTTGCTTTCTTCCTGCTTCTTGCCATCATCATTCTTCAGATCATCTACTGCACCGCTTTTGTTTATAGCTTTGAGCGGAAGTTCCTTGTAAGTTCCTACAGAGCCGATGACAAAATCATCAATCTCATCACCCATGATGAGTACTTCATATCCCCGCTTCTTATAAGCTTCAAGCAAAGGACTGGCTTTCAGCGTTTCCTCTTTGCCTCCGGTAATATAATAGATGTTCTTCTGTTCCTCAGGCATCCTTTCCTTATACTGCGCCAATGATACATACCCCTCATGGTCAGAAGACTTGAACCTGACGAGTTCAAGTAACGTATCCCTATTGGCATAATCACTATACAGGCCTTCCTTGAGCGGCCTATTGTATTGCCCGATGAACTTCGTATATAACTCCGGATTATCCTCAGAAATCTTCTTGAATTCACCCAAGAGTTTCTTGACGCTCGCATTCCTTATCGTACTCATGATACGATTCTGCTGAAGAATCTCACGGGAAACATTGAGAGGAAGATCTTCGCTGTCTATGACGCCACGGACAAATCTCAGATAAGTAGGCAACAGCTCCTTTTCGTCATCGGTAATGTACACACGCTTGACATAGAGTTTTACACCAGGGCGATAATCCGCATAATTCATATCAAACGGGGCCTTGCTGGGAACATAGAACAAGGTAGTATATTCTGTAGTACCTTCGGCCTTCGTATGCAGATAGAACATAGGATCATCAGAATCGCTGAAAACATTCTTGTAGAAGTTGTTATAATCTTCGTCCTTCAGTTCGCTTTTGTTTCTTTTCCAAAGAGCCGTACAGGAATTGATCTGCTCTACCTTGTGCTCGGTAGTCTTGAGAGGTTCGCCTTTCTCGTCCTTTTTTTTGTCATCATAATTCACTTGGTCATATGCAAGATAAATAGGATAAGCAATATGATCACTGTATTTCTTTATCAGTTGTTCAATTTCCCATCTGTTCGCATATTCTTTGCCATCATCATTGAGATACATGACGATGGTAGTACCCTGCTGGTCTCTGGAAGCTTCTTCAACGGTATAGGTACCTTCACCGGTACTGGTCCATTTCCAAGCCTGTTCATCACCTGCTTTGCGGCTGGTCACTTCAAGTTTTGAAGAAACCATGAATGCGCTGTAGAATCCTACTCCGAACTGTCCGATGAGATTGCTGTCATGACGTTTGTCTTCTTCCATCGCAGCAAGGAACTTTTTTGTTCCGCTGGAGGCTATGGTACCAAGGTTATTCTCAAGATCATCATGATCCATGCCAAGGCCATTGTCACGAAGGGTAAGTGTTGCATTGTCACCTTCGGTGAATTCTATATCAATCCTCGGTTCAAAGGGAAAATCCTTAAGTTTCTCATCTGTCAAAGACAGGTATTTGAGCTTGTCTATTGCATCAGATGAATTTGAAATCAGTTCCCTAAGAAAAATCTCTTTGTTTGAGTATAGAGAATGGATAATGAGCTGCAGAAGCTGTGATACCTCTGTCTTGAATTTCTTACGTTCCACGTTATACCTCCGAAATACATATACATAATTAATTTTAGCAGGAAATCCTGCATTGGCTGCAGGCATAGTCAAAAATACTGAATAATCATCGAGGAGGCAACATGAAATCATGAAAATGCTCCATGACTACACATAGAGAGAAAAGTTTGTCCATAGAGAGAAAACACTATCAGGAAAAAAGTATTTTCTTTTTGCCATTCAAGCAAAAACATTGCATAATACCAAGATAGCCAGCCACAAGGCCAAATGAAACATCAGAGGGAAATATGGAAAAGGTCAATCTTACACTTCATAGCGGAGCAAACGATACGGTTCCGAATACAAGACAATATCTGGACAGCTGCATCGGCATCAAGGCAGATTTCATCGAAGTCGACGCCCGAAGTACAGTAGATGGAACAGTCATCTTGCATCACAACCCGGACATACAAGGCTTGCAAATAAGTACTTCCACCTACACGACACTACAGGAAGCAGACAAGAATCTGACGACATTGGAAGAAGCAATGGTTTTTGCAAAAGAAAACAATTTCAAGCTGAACATCGACCTAAAGGATATTTCAACAGCAAAACCATTGGCTACTGTGCTTCAGAAAGCTTCATTTGTGCAGAAATGTGTCATTTCCGGCTGCCACAAAGAAGATCTTCTGGACATAAGAGCTATTGAGCCCGAAGCAAAGATAATTTTCAATCTGGAGCCGGAAGATTTCGTTTCAGCAAAAGCCCTGGCAGCAAGAATTGATATGTTGAAGGAACTTGAGCCCATAGCTGCCAATCTCAATTACCGTCTGCTAGCTTCGGATCAAATAGGAAATCTCCTGGAATTTCCATCCCACTGTGTGTCTGGACTGTTGATACCGAAGAAGGGTTTACGCTATGCAGTCATTTTGCATTAAACAGTATTACGACAAACCACCCTGCCCTTTTTTTCCGTCATTATGGATCAATCAAGTAGTTTCTCTTACCTTAAGGCAACATGGCACAATCATTTTTACAGGTTCTTCTTCAGGATTGTTGATCATATCGAGCAAGCGCCTGGCAGTTAACCTGCACATCTGCTCGATGCAGATCTGGGAAGTCGTAAGAGCTGGTTTTGTCAGCTTGGCCCAGGGAATGTCATCGAACCCGGTAACAGATACATCATCCGGTATGACATAGCCTCCACGCATGGCAGCATCGATATATCCCAAGGCCATTGCATCATTGACAAATGCAATTCCTGTTTTTTCATTCTTTTTCAATTTGATCCGAAGAAAGCAATCAGCACCGTTCTGCAAAGTCGTATCCGGTTCATTGTATACCTCTTCTGGCAATTTGGCCTCCGCCATTGCCTTTTGGTAACCTATGAGCCTCTGGCGATCATTATACCAATCTGCAGGTCCGGTTACATGAATGATTCTCCTGCAACCCTTTTTAATAAGATGGCTGACAAGCTCGTATTCAGCTTCCATATCATTGCATATGACTGTATTGACTTTGATTTCCTGCAAATCATTTTCAAGTAAGATATATGGCACCTGATATTGTTGGATGGAAAGGATTACCCTGCTAGGAATGGATTGCCCCCGTATTATGAAACCGGCAAAATCAGATGGAGAAAGCGGTGTACTGGCAAAATCAACTTTCTTATCCCTATAAGACAAAGGAATGACAATGAAATTGTTCTTGAGAAAAATCTCCTGGAATTGAGCCAGCGAGTGGTGAAACAAAGCTTCATCCTGCGCCAAGCCTCTCTTGCGGGCAATGACGCCGATAAAATTGGTCTCCGATTTTGCCAAGTTCCTTGCTGAGCAATTCAAGGAAAAACCTTCAGCTTTTACAGCAGCAAGCACCTTGTCCCTCGTAGCCTGGCTGATCCCCGGTTTGTCATTCAGGACACGGGAAATAGTCGAAGCTGAAACATCTAGTTTCTTTGCCAATTCCGTCAAGTTCATTGCAAACTCCTTTTATAATTGTCAAGCTCCTTCTTTGATGCAGCTGATTTAATTGAATACCAGATAAATGAAAAAATCAACTTGACGAATTATAAAGCTGATGCAATAATAATGCAAGCGTTTGTTTTTATTTTGCATCAAGAGGAGGAAGATATGCAAAAAAAGGTATTATTATATCCACTTGCCTTAGGGCTCGCCCTTAGTCCGATCTTTGCCAATGGATCCAGCGAAGCAAAGCAAGAAGGTCCAAGGACTGTAAAAATTTCAGTATGGACCCGTGAGGGTGACACAAACCACTGGAGAGCAGACCTTGCAAAAGAAGCCGCAGTCGATTTGAATAAGCAGCTCGCCGCAGAAGGCAAAGATATCACAATTGACCCGGAACCTTATATCGATGGAGGTGACTGGGGCGGTTTCAAGAAAAAATATGCTCTTGCTGCTGATTCAGGCGAAGCTCCCATGATTGTCATTTCAGGTCACGAGGACATCGCCACATGGGGTCCTGCCGGTTACATTGTTCCTTTCGGAGACTCCGTCAATGCAGTTGAGAAACTGGCTCCACAATTCTCTGACATCAAGGACAATCTCTGGCACTGTGTGACATGGAACAACAAGATCTGGGGTATCCCACAGGATTGTGAAGCCAGACCCATGTTCTTCAACAAGACATTGCTAAAGCAGATGGGTTGGACTGATGCACAGGTCGCAGCACTGCCGCAAGAACTTGCAGACGGTTCCTTTACACAGGAAGATCTGATTGCCACGGCTGAAGAAGCAGTCAAAAAAGGTGTTGTCAAACAAGGATATGGATATTGGCATCGCCCACTGAAAGGTGGAGACTTCATCCAGTTCTACGTTACCAATGGAGGTCATATCTATGATGCCGAAGAAAATAAGCTCATCATTGAACGTGATCCATTGATCAAATGCTATGAATTCCAGAAGAAATGTGTAGATACAGGTATTACGCCGAAGTCCTATATCGGCACAGAATGGAACATCTGGCATAATGCCGTGGCCAACAATCAGGTACTGTTCTTCAACGGCGGTACATGGATGTGGGCAGACTGGGCCAAGAACTATGCAAAAGGCGGAGAAGATGCGCTGTTCAAGAATATAGGCTACGGATATGAACCGACAGGAATCAAGGGCGTACCAGGAACTACACTGAGTCATCCGCTTGCTTATCTGGTTAGTTCACCTTCTGCCTGCGGTAGCAAGGACCAGGACCTTGCCTTCAGACTCATCGGTCTGATGGAAACGACAGAAAGGAATACACGGCATGCAGTAGAAAGCGGCCATCTTGGTGTACTCAAGTCACAGGATACCTACAAGACATATGAAGACAGTAAGTTCCTGAGCAGTTGTGCACCGTTGCTGCAGAATAATTTCTTCCAGCCGAATCATCCGATGTATGGAATCTGGTTTGACAGTTTCTGGACAAATCTTGTATCTGCTGAACAAGGAGAAAAAACCCCACAGCAGGCAGCAGATGACTGCATCAAGACTATGAAAGCCGATATCGGAGATCAACTGATCGTCCGCTGATGCTTGGCCGACTGATTGGCCTGCTCAGCAGGCCAATCAGCCAATAGAAGGAGGTTACAGACGTGAAAAAAGGGAAAAGGGTGAATGTTGCCTATTGGTTCATACTTCCGGCAGCAATCATTGTAGTAATTTATTTCTTCCTTCCCGTCATATTGACACTCGGAATCTCATTTACGAACATGAGTTCCGTAACAGGATTCTCGGCCTGGAAATTCACGGGATTCGAAAATTATCTCAAGATATTCCAGCATCCTGATGCTGCAAATATATTTGCTTCGACGATGATATATGTGGCTTTGACTCTTTGTATCTTCAATGTCGGTATAGGCCTGCTTGTTTCGATTCTTGCTTACCACCTGCCAAAGAGAGTCGGAGGATTCTTCAAGTCACTATGGTTGCTTCCTAGGATTACTCCGACGGTCGTCTATGTACTGATGTGGACCATGCTTGCCGCAGATGCACCATATGGGGTTATCAATTCCATTTTCAAGGTGCCGTTCGGTCTTTCTACTTCCAACCTTATACCTGCCCATGCCATGCTGTTCTGCGTATTGGTCAATGGTTATATAGGAGCATCATTCGGCATGATTATCTTCTCCTCGGCAATTGAATCCATTTCCAAGGACATCATGACTTCTTCACTCGTCGATGGAGCAGGGTTCTTCAACAGGGCCAGATATATCATCATCCCGCAATTGAGATGGCCGTTGCTGTTTGTGACAACTTACCAGACCTTGTCCTTGCTGACATCATTTGAGTATATCATGCTCCTGACTGATGGCAATTACAAAACCAATGTCTGGTCATTGTGGGCATACCATACGGCCCTTAACAACTACTATGGGAACTTCCGCTATGGATTCGGTTCTGCACTGTCAGCAATCCTGGTAGTGGTCGGTATTGTCTTTGCAGTCATCTATCTGAAATTCTTCAAGTTCAACGACTTGGTCAAAGAACCGCTGATTGATGAGATGTAGGAGAAAACAGATGAAAAGAAAAGCTCCGAGGAACTGGATGCAGGTCCTCATATTCATGATTCTTTTGATACTTTCATTACCGATAATCGTAGGATATATCTGGTTGTTTATCTCAACATTCTCCAAGATTACACACGGATTCATCCCCGTGGATGAAAATGGACATATCGGAGGTTTTACCTTACAGAATTGGACATTCCTGAAGAAACCTGAAGTCTGGATTGCTACCGGCAATACTCTTATCATGGCTCTGACCATGACCATCGGCATTGTCCTCATTTCAGCATTGGCCGGCTATGCTTTGTCCAGAATCAAATTTGCAGGAAGGAAAAGCTTCCTTTCCCTGACCTTGGTTCTCCATGCCTTTCCAAGCGTCACGCTTCTCATTGCAATATATTTTGTACTTAGGTTCTTTGCCAAGATACCGATACTTGAGACTTTCATGGGTTATAACACCATCGGAGGTGTCGTCTTCGTCAGTCTGGCTATGATGTTGCCTCTAGGTATCTGGCTTATGAAAGGATTCTTTGACAATGTTTCGTGGGATGTCGAACGTGCAGCGTTGATCGACGGGTGTTCACGTGCAAGGACCTTCTGGAAAATCATGTTTCCCCAAGTCCGCCCAGGCATTGCTGCCCTTGGTATATTTTCATTCATGACAGGATGGAGTTCCTTTATAATTCCCTACACTTTCCTGTCTGGAGGAGCAAAGCATGAAGTCATCTCGATGTACCTCAATACAATGATACACAGTGATACGAATTCAATAAACTACAATGTACTGGCCGCAGTCGGTCTGTTCCAGCTCATTCCCATATTGATTTTCTATTTCTTCAACCAGAAACACCTGATGAATATCTTCAGCGGTGGTACCCATGGCGGCGTTTGACAAAGGAGGATTGCTATGGACGTATATTTGAAACATCTGACGAAAAAATTCGGTAACACGAAAGCCGTCGACGATCTCAGCTTAGAAATAAAAAGCGGTGAGTTTGTTGCCTTCCTGGGGCCTTCCGGCTGCGGGAAGACAACGACATTGCTTATGACTGCAGGCATCTATCGCCCTGATGAAGGAGAAATCTTTTTTGGCGATCAAGATGTTACCTACATGCAACCGAAGGACAGGAACATAGGCATGGTCTTCCAAAGCTATGCACTGTACCCACATATGAATGTCTATGAAAACATAGCATTCTCCATGAAACTGAAGAAACGTCCTGAAGATGAAATGAAAAAGGAAGTCCATGAAGTAGCTGACATGCTCGGTATAGGCAACTTGCTCAAAAGGATGCCCGGAGAGCTATCCGGAGGACAACAGCAAAGAGTCGCACTGGGACGAGCATTGGTAAAGAAACCGAATCTGCTGCTTTTTGATGAACCTCTTTCGAATTTGGATGCAAGACTGAGGATTTCCATGCGCAGTGAAATCAGGCGCCTGCAGAAAGACCTTGGCATTACATGCATATATGTTACCCATGATCAGATTGAAGCCATGACAATGGCAGATAAGGTAGCAGTGATCAAGAGCGGAAAGCTACAGACATATGAACCGCCGATCAAACTTCATGACGAGCCGAAGAATCTGTTCATCGGACAGTTCGTTGGTAACCCACCGATGAACACATGGCATACGACTTTGAAAGAAAAGGATGGAACCTGTCACGTAGTAATGCCTGACGGGGTACTGATGAAGACAAACCTTACCTGCTCATTGCCGAAAGACAAGGATTTGGTTACAGGCATCAGGCCTGAAGACATAGTCATACAAGATGAACCGACGGAAGGTACTTCCTCTGCAGAAATCACACTGATCGAACCACTGGGAAGAGACAATATGTTGGATTGTAAATGTGGTTCTATTAATTTTGAACTTCTGGCAGATCCAAAGAAAAAGCTTGCAGTCGGTGATAGGATATATTTCAAGGCCGATCCCACAGCATGGCAAATATTTGATGCAGCCACATACGAATCATTGCTTTGGTAATATCGCTTTTGCTTTTACAAAGGGAAAAGGATATCGGATCTTTTGAATCTGATATCCTTTTCCCTTATTTTTCCCGTATAGTAAAATACCTTCTGAAAAACAAGAAAAAGTCAAAAAAATACCGCCGATCCTCGAAAGGATAAGCGGCAACCTCCTTTTTGACTCAATCAACATTGAGTCTTCAGTTTGCTCCGCTGGAACAATCGGAACAAACCCTCGCAACGACCTCTATTATTATTACATACCTTCTGGAATCTGTAAAACAATTTTTTCATTTTTTTTCATAAACGTCCTTTCCTCAAGATCAAAGATAGTCACTTCATCACCATATGACCGTTTTCTGCACAGAATGGAATATTTTTGATATAGTACGACACACCTCAACAGCATAAGTACTTATGACAATTCTAAGCTATTCTAGCAAATATCCTAGAAACATCTTCTCATAGTCATAAAATCTATTTATTTACAGCAAATACATTACGTAAAAAATCAAGATAAAACAACGAACTATCTACTGACAGTTGGTTAAGAAAATCAAAGAATAAATACACAGTAATTCTACCAAGTCCATGGAATAAGTGCTACACATGTCAAAAGATTTGTGATAGAATTGTTTAAAGAAATTAAGTAAGGAAATAACAACAATGCTCATAACACCTATAAACAATGAAACAAAATCGACACAAATTGCAAACAAATTGGAAGAGATGATCCTAGCCAAGAAATTCAAGGCAGGCGAACCTCTGCCAAGCCAGCATGAACTTGCTACGACATTCTCCGCATCCAGCCGTTCTGTCAGGGAAGCATTCAAAAATCTTGAAGCAAAAGGCCTGATCCAAGTGAGCCAAGGGAAAAGAGCTATCGTAAAAAGCAACAATCTTGACCAATTCGTCGAGTCCCTGTCAATGTCAATGCTTTCAAAGCAAGTACCAGATAAAAAACTTCTGGCAGATCTCATGCAGGTACGCACCACAATTGAAGTATCCGCGACAAGGGAACTGTCTCGAAATCCAACAAGAATGCTTATTGTACGATCCTTGGACCGCTGCTGTACAAAATTGGAAAGCATCCTGACCACTCTTGATGAAAACCCAAGGGATGTAGAATCACTGAGGCAATTCAAACAGATGGACTTTGAGTTCCATACGACATTGATCAAATCAAATGATAACATCATACTGAATTCAATCTATGAAAATCTGTCTCCTCAGCTATATGCTGCATTGGACCGTCTGAAGGAAACGCTGGCAGAAAAGCGAAAGAAGGTAAATGAATATCGCTACCTCGTAGAAGCATTGGAAAATGGCCAGACAGATTTGGCAGTTGCTTTGACTTTGGTAAACCTTACGAATATCAAAGACAAGTTTGACCAATTGGATTTCTAGCAGAATATAATTCTGGGAAGTACTGGGATAAATTGCCTTTATCCCAGTATATTTTTTAATCATGGCTACCATCGATAGCCCAAAAAAGACATATATAGCCGAAGAGTTCCTTTACCTTCGTAGCAAATGCCATCAATTGAAACATTTCATCGGAAGCAAACTCTTCGATAAGGAAGAAACATGGACACCCTCATTGATGTGGAACATGCCACAGTAAGAAGACAAGGAAAAGATATACTCGAAGATTGTTCCATACGGATCAATGCAGGAGAACACATTGCCATCCTTGGACCCAACGGTGCAGGAAAAAGTACATTGCTCCAGATCTGCTCCATGGAAATCCATCCGCTCTGGACAGAAAATCTAAAAGTAATGAGATTCGGCGAAACAAGGATAAACCAGGAAATACTACGTCAGCATCTCGGCTGTGTATCCAGTACCATCATGTCCATGTGCAATACTACCTACACGGCAAGGGAAGTTGTTGCCGGAGGTCTGCTATCTTCGTTCGGATTGGACTTTCACCATCATCTGACCGATGAAATGTGGCAGGCCGTCGACAATGCTTTGGAAGAAAACGATTGTGGCAAACTGGCATCACAATATATGAACCGTCTTTCCTCAGGAGAGGCCCAAAGGGTACTTCTGGCCCGTGCACTGGTGCATGACCCGCAGCTGCTGTTGCTCGATGAAGCAGCAAATGGCCTGGATTTTCCCTCCAGGGCCCTTTATAGGAAGGCTTTGGCACAAACAATTGAAAAAGGAAAGACAATCGTGATGGTTACCCATGAGCTTTCTCAGATTCTTCCGCAGATCAACAGGATTATTCTTATGGCTGGAGGCAGAATCGTTGCCGACGGAACTAAAAAAGAATTGCTCAATGAAGGGATTCTGAGCAAGTTATATGGGCAACAGGTCTTTGTAGCTGAAAGAAACGGACTTTATTCCGCTTGGTGCTGATCTTTTTAACCATCAGTACAATATCCATGTTATAGTTAATATGAAGTATCCGAGAAACCAAAGGATTTTCCTTGGGCTACTTGTAAACAGAGAGTTCGGAGAACTCTCAAAAGACAATATCTAGGAGGATGGCAGAAAAATCAGTGGCATATATCCATATTTTCTGCCTAACCAACAATAATGAAAAGATGCTCCATCATCCTACACAGTGTCAATGGAAATTGTTTCATCATGGGACGATACCTGAAGGATCTCATGGAAGAAAGGAATTGTGATGCCAGGCTCTACCGGGTGCAAGACGATGATTTGCACATCTGGGCCAATAAATTCGAGACTGCCAATGATTTCCTGGAAGACATACTGGCGCTTCCCATTGCCAACACATCGACTTTGAAGAAAAGCGATATGATTATTTTGGGATGTCCGACTTTATTCGGGAATGTCACTGCAGAAATGAAAGCATTCCTCGACACGACCTATGAAATGTCTGAAACCAGGGAACTGGAATCAAAATTCTTTGCCTGTTTTACCAGCTGTACCCACTCCACCTGCGAGGGCGCCCATGCAATTGATTCAATGCTCCTGTGGGCTCAGAATATGGGACTGATACACATACCTTTCGGCGTACATACCGATATCGATTTTGATAACCAACCAGTCGCAGGTATCGTCCACCTGGAAGGAGAAGAAAGCATGATACGCCCCAGCGAAAGACTGGGAAATGTCATGACCTGTTATGCAGACAATCTTGCCGCATATATCCAGGAGGATGAACAGCAATAGATTCTACAGACAGATAGGTCCGTTCAGTTATTTTTCTTGGAAAAGAAACTTTGAATCAATCTTATCCAGCGGGTCAGGCCTCCTTTACCGTAACGCCGCTTGTAATCGATGGTAGCACTCTCGATCGAGACATCCTGTGACCCGCTGACTTTTTTCAGTTCATCCCAATGTCTGACAATCCACATATAAAGGTCTCCTTCCGTATTCCCAGGAAAGGAAGCAAGAAGATGATCCTTGCGACATTGTTCGATAATAGGAGAATATACGTTCTCATACCAACTTACGGCAGCATCCCTGAAACTGACTTCATCTTTTCTGTTCTCGTTTATATAGTACTTATGGACCAGAATATGGTTTACCAGCTGCGGGTACATGCCGGGAGAAGTAAATGTTATCTCATCCATAGGAAGGAAGTCCTGCGCATGATATTGGTCAAGGAACTGTTTTCGTTCATACTGGATGACCTTCTTCTTCAGTTGCTTCATCGTCATGCCCTGTTCAAGAGAAATCTCACTGTCAAGTTCAACTACCTCTGCATCTATATAGCTGACACCTTGGCTCTTCGCCACGGAAACCCGATGATTGCCATCCCTTACAAAATACCAGTCTCCCAATTTGTAGACACTGATCGCAGGAAGTTCAACAAGATTCAGATGAGCCTGGTCTATGCTTTTCCATCGCTCTTTCAACATTTCTTTCTTGGGATAAAATGCCATGGAAAAATCCCTATGCCTTCCTTCACTGCCGATGATGTTCTTTATCGGTATGGTCTGCATCCCTCTGTATGTCTGGTTCTTCGGCTTGATAAGATCAGTTACTTCATAGAAGGAAAGCAAATCCGTATTCTTCCATCTCAGCGTCGAAAGCAGCACCTGCATCCGAGCCCGGGTCTTTGCTTTCTCAAAATCATTTTCTGTTTGGTAAGAGATTTCATTGTCCATCATGATTTTCCTTTTCCAGTTTCTCGCCTTTTCTTCCCGATGGTATCATCATCCAGAATATAACTTTTATAGATGTTGATGATTTTTGTCCTTTTGTAATAAACGACTCTACGGGCATTGGAATCAGTAAGATGTACATGTCCATGCAAAAGATACTTCGGTTTAAACCAATCCATGAATGTCAGAAAAGCAGAAAATCCCCGATGACAGCGATCAATTTCATCATTGAAACCCAAAGGAGGTGCATGCGTGACCAAAATATCAAGATATCGTCCATAGCGCAGCTTATTGTAAAGCAATTTCGGTACCATCTTGAAAATTCTGGACATCATCTGGTGATCAGTATACTGATGCTTGCCATTGTTATAGTTGTAGGAGCCGCCGAGTCCCACGATAATCAGACCAGTCCGCTTATCCCTCAGGACTTTCCCATCAACAAGTTCCCCGCCACAGAAGATAGAAGGAGATGGGGCTGGCGCAGTGTATTCGGACATATGCCCCAAACTACTGCCGCTTGCCTTCACCAATGCATCAAATTCCTGGAGGTTATGGTTTCCAAAAACAAAGAACAAAGGTTTGTTAAGAGAAGAAACAATGAATTCATAATAGCGCAGAGACAAATCTCCCGCCGATATCACCGCATCGACATCTGCAAAATTATCTTTGATGTGCTGGGAATACACCAATCTGTCCATATCATCAGCAATGCAAAGTATCCTCATGGCTTTCCTCACAACTCGTATTTTAGCAGATAGCAGGAAATCCGCCAACAAAAAAAACAGAAGAAAATACCCTGATAGATTCAGGTTCGGAATTTCTTTGGAGCACTCCCGAAGTAATCCTTGAATACTTTGCTGAAATATGCCTGGTTCCGATACCCGCAGGCTTCTGCCACATCCCTGATGGTCAAATGGCCTTTCCCAAGCAAATCCCGTCCCTTCTGCATACGGATAGCAATAAGGTAATCCCAAGGACTCAGTCCGAATTCACGCTTGAAGCAACGAGAAAGATAGTCTTCGCTTGCGACAGCAGCTTCTGCTATCTGCCAACGGGCAAGAGGTCTGGAAAGATTTTTTTCCATATATACTACGGCCCTTTTGACAGGTAATCCACTGGAAACAGTCGTTGTACATGTACCGGCAAGCAATGATTCAAGATGCGTAAGGAAATGATTATTTTCCAATAAGATAGGAGAAAGCAACAGCAACCGAGAGACCTCATACAAAGATTGGTCAACCTCAGTCGGTTTGATCAGCAGTATCCAGCCCTCTGGTACGACCTGACGAATTTTTGAAATTTCAGGAAGTGTCAGATGGTCCACCAAAAGTATTTCAGGCAGATAATCGGAAATCAATTGCATCAAATCATCCTCAGCATGCACCAGCAGTGTTGATGACCATCCGGATGGAGGGATAACAGAACCTCGGACAAGCGCAAAAGCCTTGCCTTTTTCCTTCAGAAGAATCCGAGGAACACCGATGGGTTCCCTCAAATGAAGAAAAGCCAAGGGAGCATCGGGAAATTCTTCCATAGTTTTGGAAAAATGCAAGCAGGCATCTAGGCTTCTATCCGCTAAGTCCCTGACAACCAATGTATGACCACTGTCAGGCTGAACAATACCAAGACCATCAAGTGATGGAAAAGGAAACTGCAAGGTAACCACATTTCCTTCAACGGAAAAAGCTCCTCCCGAAAGCAACATGACATCCTTGCATCTGAGCAAGGCAATCTGTGGACCAAGTCGTTTTATAGCATAGGAAATACAAATGCCGTTTTTTCCCCAATGACCAGATACAGGTTGTTTTGCACCTGCCAGCAAGAGGACCTTGGAAAGAAGGTCCTTATCAGTCCAAACAGCCGGAAGCTCTGTATCTTCAAAAGACAAATCATACAGTTTTGGATTCCAAGCACGGAGCCCTGTTGCAGAAAAGCCTAACTGGACGAGGTGTTCCATTGCGGAAAGTCCTTCAAGCAGATAGGTCCGTTCCTTGAGCCCCAATCGTCTTTTTGCAGCATAAATACTCTCGATCCTCTTATGGATATCCGACGAAACAGACAGAAGCCTTTTGCCAACGTCGACAGACAGAAGAATCTTTCTTTCAATGAAACCAGCTATGCATGTCAATACAGCCTCAAGTACCCAAGCTCTGTATACAAGAGGACGGACGAGAACATACCCTTCTGCAGGTAACGGAAGGATAACATATCTGCCGCCTTCATCCAGATCAAACGGAAGCAAAAGCTCCTGGTCCAAAGGACTTGGAACCATCAGCTTCCCACAAAAGTTTTCCTTTGCATGCAGGGACAACCACATAGAAACAAGCAAACCCCAAACCATCCTTGCCTGCTTCTATTGCCATGCAGACATCTTCTATCCTGGCAGCCTTGCCAACTGCCTGGGCAAAACAGACCAAAGCCGTAGCACGCTTGTCATCATCAATACGGCTCTGCGCAATTTCTCTGAAACAAACATCGGAGGACGACTTTCCTAACCTGCAAGCAAAATGAAGTATAGGTGTACTGACCGACGGAGGCAGAACGGGCAGTTTTGCCTTTTCCAACGCTAGGTTTTCAAAATCCATACCATATGCCGCTGCATAAGAAACAGCATCTTTTTTTTCAAATGTATCGACAGCTACAAGCAGCGGACAGATTTCACTATTCTTCCGAAATACAAGTTCGATACCTGTCCTTCTAACCTCATTTTCTTCCTGTCCCGCCACCGGTTGCAGACAGACACAGGGAATCGGCAACCTGACCTTGTGAAGAAGCTGTACATCACTGCAGATACAGGCTGAAGGTTTCAGTCTCTTGAATTCAGGATCCTCTGTCACCAAACGTGCATCAAATTCAATTCCTGCTTCCTTGACAGTTTCCTTGAACAGAGACAGATATCGATTTTTGTCATGGCAAAGCAGGGCGATTTTTCCTGTGCCTGACTTTCCTAGCAGATAGCTCAATGCCAGTTGCAACGAAGCCTTGTCGGTTTCAAAACAGGGATGTTCTCCCACATTGAAGCCGACAGTCATCAAATCTGCATCTGTCATCCTGTCATACCAAAGGGAAACGGATGGAGAACTGGTCGGAGGTACCAGACTGATGATTCTATCCACATTTCCAGGACACAGCAGATTCCTTGTTGCTTCCCCATCAACTGCAACAAAAGACAAATCGTTGCTGTTGCATAGAAAAGAAACCCACAGATTATCAGCCAAGTTTTTTACAAGCAGTGCAATCCTTTCCATACATCCAGTATAGGAAAGAGTCAAGAAAGCTTCCAGACCACCAAATTGAAAGATATGGAATAATCTTCTATCATTGTCGGGTATATATTGAGGAGGCGAGATGATGGAAGAAACCAAGGGACAATCCAATGCAGCGGCAAGGACCATTTCCATCCTGGAAATACTCTCAGTCCACAAGAAAATCAATTTGGAAAACTTGTCAAAGGAATCACATCTGCCAAAGGCAACCTTGCTGAGGTTCCTTACGACCCTTACGACCCTTGGTTATGTCCATAGAGATGGAAATGACCTATATAGCCTGACACTGAAACTTTTTTCAGTAGGTTCCCGATGTCTCCAACACATCGATTTACTGGAAGCCGCAAGACCGGAAGCAGAAACCCTGAGCAACAACCTTGGAGAAACAGTCCACATGGGTATCATGGAAGATTCACAGGCAGTATATATACTGAAAGTCGAATCCTCACATACTATCAGGATGTATTCAAGGGTAGGAAAAACAATCCCGCTTTATTGTACTGCAATAGGCAAGGTTCTTCTTTCGGGACTTACGCAAGAACAGCAAGAAACATACATGGAAAAGACCCCGCTGATTCCTTTTACTCCACAGACCTTAGATAGAAAAGGGTTGGAAAAAGAACTGAAAGCTGCAAGCCTAAAAGGCTGGGCGTGGGATGCCCAGGAGCATGAACAGGGAATTACCTGCATTGCCGGCAGAATTACCGACTATACGGGAAAAACAGTGGCAGCATTGAGTGTATCATGGCCTCAGTTCAGGTTCAAACCTGAGCTTTTGGACAATTACTGTGGAAAAATCAAGGAAAGCTGCAGACATATCTCCTCTTTCCTCGGAACAGATGAACTTCAACTGGATCCAGCACAATAATTTCATGTTGAATACTCTTTTTCCTAGACCTAACCTGTAACATGCTTCATACTGATAGCATGGAGCGACAAAGTAACAGACTTATCCACGAACGTCCTCAATGGATCAAGGATTTCAAGAAACCTACCGGTACTGAGATCAAATATATCAACGGTCATTGGTATTTGTATGAACGGACTTCTTATTGGGACAACGAAAAGAAATGCTCAAGGAAAAAATCAGGAAAGGTCCTTGGCAAACTGACAGAACAGGGCCTGATTCCTTCAAAAGAAAGAAACACCACACAGAATAAAGGGACCCTCTGCCTTGAATTTGGCGCAACGTCATTCCTGTTCCAACAAACCAGAACTACCAGAAAGATATTATCATCATTTTTCCCTGAGAACTGGAAAGAAATATATGCCATTGCATTGATAAAGGCAAAGGAAAACCTCCCTTTAGACAGAATTGAAAGCCGTTTTTCTGACTGTTATCTCCAATATACCTTCCCTCGGATCTCTCTCAGTACAGAAAGAATCAAATCTCTTATATTCGAGCTTTCGGCACGGACCGGTACCATCAGCCAGTACATGGCAAAGGAAGTCGAATCAGACCTGCTGTTGCTGAAGAACAAAAAAAAAGAAGTAAGCAACGTACCGTTTGAAGAAAGAAAAGAACTCGAATATGTCATCAAGGAATTGGAGGCATTGCTTGACCCTATAAAATCAGAGGCAGAAATCTGTTCGGCATACAAATGGAAACTTTCCGATCTGGACTATTCCTGGTTGTCCGACTTCGATGATATCATCCTTGATGACCAGAACCTGATGGACAGCACCCTCAATCAAAAATTGGTAGCACACGGTATCCTCGAAGACAAATTGGAAAGTACGGTACAAGGTATCGAGATTGTTCTCTTCTTCATCAATTTCATTGCGATAAAGACTGTTGACAGCATCATAAACACCCTAGATGACCTGAACTTGCTTGATCAGTATCCATATCCTGAATTTATCTGGCAACTCAGTACTATCCGTGCCGTGAAAGCAAACACAAAATGGAAATTGTCACGTATAGGAAAAGAGGCTGGGATACTCTGCAACTTGCTGGGGTTCAGCCCCTGGCTGTGAAAATAAATCCATAGGGAACAACCTTATTTTTTATTATCTTCACTATTCCATCCAACAAAAGAGTGCCAAGACTTCTTAAACATAAATCCACTGCAGACACAAGTAAATAAATGTTGAAATATCGAAACTTATGGTAATAATAACATATATAGCAGACAATACAGATTAACCTAAAATTTATAAATTCTAAAAAAAGATAAAAAAATATCTATTTAGTATTCACAAAACTCTCTGTTTGGTTTACCTTATAGCCGCAAGAAAGATTTTTAATTAATGTGATTGCAATAATATTATAAGCATATATATGAGAACTATTCGAATAATAATAGTCCATATGATAACAATAACTGTCAAATAAGGCAGGGAGAAATGCAATGAAGAACAAAGTGACCATTATTGGATCTGGAAGCGTAGGAGCTACCATAGCTTATACTATGACCGTAACAGGCATTGCTTCTGAAATCGTCATGATAGACATCAATGTCGAAAAATCCCTTGGCGAAGCCTTGGATATCAAACAAGGACTCCCATTCTGTCCGCCTGTTTCCATCTATGCCGGTTCATACGCCGATGCCAAGGATTCCGATATCGTCATTATTACCAGCGGTGTTGCACGCAAGCCAGGCCAGTCAAGGCTGGACCTTGCACAGACAAATGTCAACATCATGAAATCAGTCATACCGGCAATAACAAAGGAAGCTCCCGATGCTATTTATATTGTCGTCGCAAACCCTGTTGATATCCTGACTTATCAATTTTATAAGACTTCGGGATTACCTGCTGCGCACATCCTTGGATCCGGTACCATCCTTGACACGGCACGCCTTCGCTCAAGAATTGCAGATTATTACAAAATCAATCAGAAAAATGTACATGCCTTTGTCTTTGGAGAACATGGTGACAGTTCCTTTGTCCCATGGTCCTTGGCAAACATCTCCAATATCCCAATTGATTCCTATGAAAGTTGTCTGGCCCCAAAGGATGCCGTCAGTCTGCCCCTGGTACATGAAGAAGTGGAAGACTACATAAGGAAATCCGGAGCAAAGATCATAGCAAGGAAAGGTGCTACCTTCTATGCAGTTGCAATATCAGTCTGTCATATCTGCAGATGTATCCTCAGCAGCACTGAATCGACACTTACTGTATCAACTATGATGCAAGGTGAATACGGAATCAGCGATGTATGCCTCAGCACCCTTACGGTAATAGGCAACAACGGTGTAAAATCACATGTAGTGGCACCGTTGCAACCTGATGAAATTACAAAGTTACAGCACAGCGCCCAGTGTCTTAGACACACAATTTCTGACATTTCATTCTAGGAGGGAAGAAAGATGGAGTATCGTATCGAACATGACTCAATGGGACAAGTAAAGGTCCCTGCAGACAAATATTGGGGAGCCCAGACCGAACGGAGCCATGAGAATTTCAAGATAGGCATAGGAATCGAGACCATGCCAAGCGAAATCATACGCTCCTTCGGCATCCTTAAGAAAGCTGCAGCCTTGGCAAATGCACAGCTGAAGCCAGAAAAAATGACTGAAGAGAAGCTCAAGGCAATCTGTCAGGCAAGTGATGAGGTCCTCGAAGGAAAACTGACGGAACATTTTCCCTTGGTAGTCTGGCAGACAGGCAGCGGTACCCAATCCAACATGAATGCAAATGAAGTGATTGCAAACCGAGGCAATGAAATTGCAGGAAAAAAATTGCTTCATCCGAATGATGACATCAACATGTCCCAATCTTCAAACGATACATTCCCCACCGCCATGCATATCAGTGCAGTTACGGCAATCGAAGATACCGTACTGCCTGCCATTGACCGATTGGTCATGACATTCAAGAAACTGGAAAAGGAAAACGAAGGCATTGTAAAAAGTGGAAGGACACATCTGCAGGATGCCACTCCGATTGCATTTTCCCAGGAAATCAGCGGTTGGAGATCATCACTGGAAAAAGATAAGGAACTTCTGTTGCTCTCTCTGCCGCCTCTGAAACAATTGGCTTTAGGTGGCACCGCTGTGGGAACCGGTCTCAATGCTCCAAAAGGCTTTGATACATTGGTCGCAAATGAAATATCAAAGCTTACCGGCAAGGACTTCATTACGGCTCCGAACAAGTTCCATGCATTGACCAGCAAGGATGAAATAGTCTTTGCACATGGGGCACTCAAGTCACTGGCAGCAGATCTGATGAAGATTGCGAATGATGTACGTTGGCTGGCATGCGGACCAAGAGACGGGCTAGGAGAAATAACCATTCCGGCCAATGAACCGGGATCTTCCATCATGCCGGGCAAGGTCAATCCGACTCAATGTGAAGCCATGACCATGGTCGCTGTTCAAGTCATGGGCAACGATGCAGCTGTAGGTATTGCAGCCAGCCAAGGAAATTTTGAGCTGAATGTCTTCATGCCGGTAGCAGCATACAATTTCCTGCAATCAGCAAGGCTCCTTGCCCAAGTAATCGTGTCTTTCAATGACAACTGTGCAGTAGGGATCAAGGCAAACAAGCAGAAGATGCATGACAACCTTCATAATTCCCTCATGCTCGTCACAGCTCTCAACCCATACATCGGTTATGAAAATGCAGCAAAGACAGCACATCTTGCATTTGAAAAAGATATCTCGCTCAGAGAAGCCTGCATTGAACTCGGATTCCTTACCCCTGAAAAGTTTGATGAAGTGTTTCATCCCGAGCAAATGGTATAGGAGCTGATATGGAATACAGTTACTTTCCCGGCTGTACCTTGAAAAACAAGGCACAGGAATTGGATACCTGCGGGCGTATCAGTGCAGAAGCACTTGGCTTTCATCTGGAAGAAATTCCCGAATGGCAATGCTGTGGAGGTACGTACCCTCTTGCAGAAGATGAGATTGCAACAAAACTGGCTTCTGTGCGAGCACTGGCCGCTGCACGGGACGCAGGTCACGACCTGCTGACTCTTTGTTCTGCATGCTTCAATGTCATCAAACAAGTCAATGAAGACATGAAACATGACAAGGATATCTGCTTTCGGGCAAACAACTATCTCAAGTTGGATGAACCTTATACAGGAACTGTACAGGTCGTACATTTTCTTCAGGTCCTACGGGATACAATCGGCTGGGATACGGTAAGGCAAGCAGTCAAGGAGCCTTTGTCAGGACTCAAGATAGGAGCCTATTACGGCTGTTTGCTGCTACGTCCAAGCAAAGTAATGCAGTTTGACGACCCTGAAGATCCTACGATCATGGAAGATTTCATCAAGGCTTTGGGTGCAGAACCGATTATATATTCTCTAAGAAATGAATGTTGCGGTGCATATCTCACTCTTGAGAATAAGGAAATTGCACAGAGACGCAGTGGCAAGGTCTTGGAAAGCGCACAGGATATGGGTGTTGATTTTCTCATAACAGCCTGCCCTCTTTGCCAGTATAACCTGACACAGAATGCCTTGAGCAAGCAGACGCCGGTTTACTACTTTACCCTACTTCTTGCCCATGCATTGGGACTGAAGGAAATGAAAGGAGTATCTACCAATGGATGATCCCAAGAAAATGAAAGCACAGATTGAAGACATCAGCCATGTTGATGTTCGCAAATGCATGCGATGTGGAAAATGTTCCGCCACATGCCCGAACTATGATGACATGGAATACCATCCCCATCAGTTTGTCTGCATGGTTGAAAAGGGCGAAATCAGGAAATTGATGGATTCGAACTCTATTTATACCTGTCTTTCCTGCTTTGCCTGCATTGAACGTTGTCCAAGACAAGTAGAACCAGCCAAGCTCATTGAAGCAACTCGGCTTATGGTAGAACGAGAAAGGGGTGCAAACCATCTCAAGCCTGATATGATCGTGCAGAAGCTGGATGATCAGCTACCTCAGCAGGCACTGGCCAGTGCCTTCAGAAAATATACGAAATAAGGACGCAACATGCAGAAAATCGGTGTTTTTGTGTGCCATTGTGGTACAAATATAGCTGCTACCGTTGACGTAGAACAGGTAGCACAGGCCCTAGGGAAAGAACCTGGTGTCGTCATGGCTGTGCATTATCAGTATATGTGTTCCCAATCCGGCCAAGACATGATCAAGGATGCAATCAAGGAAAAGGGACTTACAGGAGTCGTCATATGTTCCTGTTCGCCACGAATGCATGAAGCAACATTCAGAAAAGCAGCAGCTTCCGTCGGCATGAACCCCTTTATGGTGGAAATTGCAAATATCAGGGAACAATGCTCATGGATCCACAAGGATCGTCAGGAAGCAACTCAAAAAGCAATTGCGTTGGGCAGAGCCGCCATAGCAAAAGTACATCTCAATGCACCGCTGACAGCCGGAGAGACTCCGGTTGCAAAAAAAGCATTGGTAATCGGAGGTGGCATTGCAGGCATACAGGCTGCCTTGGATATAGCAGAAGCAGGTTTTGAAGTTGATATCGTAGAGAAAGAACCGACGATCGGTGGCAAGATGACACAACTTGACAAGACCTTTCCGACCTTGGATTGTGCAGCCTGTATATTGACACCGAAAATGGTTGAATGTGCACAGAATGATAAAATTCATATCCTTTCCTACAGTGAAGTAACAAAAGTCAAAGGTTTTGTCGGCAACTTTGACGTTACCATCAGACGTAAGGCACGATATGTAAATGAGGACAAATGCACAGGTTGCGGACTATGCACACAGAAATGTCCGCAGAAAAAGATACCAAATGCCTTCAACCTCAATATGGATATGCGCAGGGCCATCTATATCCCCTTTGCCCAAGCGGTACCGAAAGTTGCAACCATAGACCCGGACCATTGCAAGATGCTCACTTCCGGCAAGTGTGGGCTATGTGCTACGGTCTGTACGGCAGGAGCCATAGACTATAAGCAGAAAGACAAGTTTATTGAACAGAAATATGGTGCCATTGTCGTAGCTACAGGATTCAATCCGATCAAAGCAGACGCATTCAATGAACTGGGATACAACCAGTCAAAGGATGTAGTGACATCCCTCGAATACGAAAGGCTGATGAATGCGGCAGGTCCTACTGACGGAACACTGCTCCGTCCTTCCGATGGCAAACATCCAAAGACCATCGTATTCGTACAGTGCGTAGGATCCAGGGATACGACCTGCAGGGGCAAGGAATATTGTTCCAAGATCTGCTGCATGTATACGGCCAAACATGCCATGCTTACCAGAGAAAAATATCCAGATACTGATGTCTATGTCTTCTATATAGACGTCAGGACACCAGGCAAGGGCTTCGATGAGTTTTACAGAAGAGCCGTGGAACAGTATGGCGTCCACTATATCAAAGGTCAGGTAGGAAAAGTTTCCCCCTTGTCTGACGGCACGCTGGAAGTACAGGCTTCAGACTTGCTCATGGACGAACAGCTGAAGATAAAGGCAGACATGGTCGTGTTGGCAGTTGCCATGGAAGCCGACAAAACGGCCCGTCCTCTCGCCACCATGCTTACAGCCAGTATGGATACCAATGATTTCTTTACCGAAGCCCATCCTAAATTACGCCCGGTTGAAAGTCCTACGGCTGGTATTTTCCTGGCAGGAGCCTGCCAGGGGCCGAAGGATATTCCAGATACAGTAGCCCAAGCAGGAGCTGCAGCATCAAAGGTCATCGGCCTTCTGGTCAAGAACAACTTAAAAGGAAATCCCTGTGTCGCACACTGCAACGAGAACATGTGCAACGGTTGTTCCTCCTGTGAACATGTATGTGCATACGGTGCCATTACATATGTAGCAAAGGAATTCAAGATGCCGGATAGGACAATAGCCATCAGAAGAGTAGCACAGGTCAACCCTGCGGTATGCCAAGGTTGTGGAGCCTGCACAGTAACCTGTCCTTCCGGAGCCATGGATCTCCAAGGATTCTCAAACAGGGAAATCATGGCGGAGGTAGATGCAATATGCCTATGACAAAAAAAGAATTCAGACCAAAGATCATCGCATTCTGCTGCAATTGGTGTTCCTACGCAGGGGCGGACCTTGCAGGAACAAACAGATTGAATTATCCGGCAGACGTAAAGATTATCCGTGTGCCCTGTTCCTGCAGGGTAAATCCCCTGTTCATCCTGCGGGCATTCCAACGTGGTGCTGACGGAGTCATTATCTGCGGTTGTCATCCCGGGGATTGTCACTATACCAGCGGCAATTACTTTGCCAGAAGGCGTATGACCTTGCTTTTTTCCATGCTTGGCTACTTGGGCATTGAACATGGAAGAACAAGAGTTGCATGGGTCTCTGCCGCAGAAGGTGCAAAGTTTGCTGCAACTATGGACAGTTTTGTCCAAACCGTTGCTCAACTAGGAGAGAACACACGCTTGGAGGATTTGCGATGCAAGAACAACTGATTACAAGAGCAAAGGAACTGCTTGCGGACGGAACCGTCAGCAGAATTGCCGGATGGAGAAAAGGTGAATTTGACTATGACTTGAGTCCAAGCTGCTTTACTTCGGCAGAGGACCTTGAGCATAATTTCATCTACAACGAATTCTCAGCTTCCAATCTCTCAAAGTATATGATTGCATTGTCCAAGAAAGACGGAAAGACACTGGTCTTCCTGAAACCCTGTGATACCTATAGTTTCCAGCAATTGGTCAATGAGCATAGGATACAAAGAGAAAAGGTCTATATCATCGGTATTCCCTGCAACGGCAATGTCGACATCGTACTTGCCCGCCAACAGCTGGGAGATGGGATACTCTCAATGAGCCTTGAAAATGGAAAGATAACCTGCAATACCTTGTATGGCACGAAAGAAATCGCTTTTGAAGATCTTCTGCTTGAACGTTGCAGGAACTGCAAAAGCCAAAAACACGTCATCTATGATGAGCTGATAGGACCAGAAGGAAAGTTGCAGGAAAGCCATCGGTTCGATGAAGTCGACAGACTTGAAGCCATGACATCTAAACAAAGATTTGGCTTTTGGAAGCAGGAGCTGTCAAAATGTATCCGCTGCAATGCCTGCCGCAATGTATGCCCTGCCTGCAGCTGTGAAAAATGTGTCTTTGATAATCCTGACTCAGGATTCCAGAACAAAGCAGCTTCCGTTCAGTTTGAAGATGATATGTTCCATATCATCAGGGCATTCCATGTCGCAGGAAGATGTACGGACTGTGGAGAATGTTCGAGGGTCTGCCCGGAACATATTCCGTTGCATCTGCTCAACAGAAAGTTCATCAAGGACATCAATGCACTTTATGGAACCTATCAGGCAGGAGCGATACAGGATAGCATTTCTCCCCTGACAAGCTACACTACCGGAGATGCAGATCCTTCGATTATTACGGATAAAGGAGAAGAAGCATGATGTTCAGTGTTTCTGAAACAAAACTGTACGAAGTCTTTGCCAAGCTTCAGGAAACAGGTAAAGAGGTTTTTCTGCCGGTAGATACTGAAAAGGGTGAAGCCGAGTTCAGCAAATGGCAGCAGGGGACAAAATTGAGCCAAGCGCTTAATACAGTCCGCAGTGCCAAGGATTTTTTCTTTCCTCAGACGGAGAATCTGGTCAATTTCAAGATTGATGGCAAGAACATTGAGATTGAAGATATCAGAACCGAAGGAAAAGATTTCATCATCTTCGGGGCACGAGCCTGTGATGTAGCATCTTTTTCCTTGCTTGACATGACATTTTTGGCTGATCCGATAGACACCTATTATGCAAACAGAAGGAAGCATGGCATCATCATTTCCCTTGCCTGCAGCAAGCCTGCAGCGACTTGTTTCTGTCCTCTCTTCGGTATAGATGCCACCCAGCCCAATGGTGATATTGATGCCTACCAAGTAGCAGACAGATTCTTCTTCACAGCAAAAAGTGACAAAGGCAAAGCCTTGCTTGAAGAAATCAAGCCCATGCTTGACACTTCATCAGATGACAAGGAAGTTGAAGAACAAAAAGTAGCCACAAAGGAAATACTTGGCAAACTTCCTTTTGCCAATCTTGATCTCAGCCGTTTCAAGGGTGAAAACATGAAGGAAATCTTCAACAGCAAGGCATGGGAATCACTTTCACAGATGTGCCTTGGCTGCGGTACCTGTACCTTCGTCTGCCCGACCTGCCAATGCTTTGACATCAGGGACTTTGATACGGGACATGGTATCAAAAGATTCCGTTGCTGGGACAGCTGCATGTACAGTGATTTTACCCAGATGGCTGCAGCAAATCCAAGACATACACAGAAAGAACGCTTCAGACAAAGATTCATGCACAAACTGGTCTACTATCCACAGAACTATGACGGAACCTATGGCTGTGTAGGATGTGGGCGTTGCCTGAACAAATGTCCTATTTCGATGAACATCGTCAAGGTCATCAAGAAGCTAGGAGAAGAACAATGGTAGCAAAGGAAGCTTTGATCCCGTCCGTCGGTGTCGTTACGGAAATCCGCAGGGAAACTCCTGATGTCAAGACATTCAGAGTCGTCGGAAAAGATGGAAAGAAACTCTTTGAGCATATGCCGGGACAATGTGCCATGCTTTCCGTCCCAGGTATCAGTGAAGCAATGATTTCCATTACTTCTTCGCCTACATGTACCGATTATATGGAATTCAGCATCAAAAAATGTGGCTGTCTTACCTCATGGTTACATGACATGGAACCTGGACAGCAAATTACGGTAAGAGGACCTTACGGTAACTGTTTTCCTGTGGAATCAGAACTCAAAGGACAGGATCTACTGTTTATTTCAGGAGGGATAGGCCTTGCGCCCCTCCATTCGGTAATCAACTATGTCCGAGACAAAAGAGACCAATATGGATCCATCCAAATCATTTATGGTTCCCGTTCGAAGGAAGATCTTGTCGACTATGGAGAGATCATCAACGAATGGGAAGAAGATTCCTCAATTGCCGTAAACCTTACAATTGACCGTGAACAAAACGGTTGGAACGGGCATGTCGGTTTTGTACCGAACTATGTGAAGGAACTAAAGCCAAAAACATCCAGGAAGGTGCTTATCTGTGGCCCTCCGATCATGATCAAGTACACATTGGCTGGATTGAAAGAACTTGGTTTCGAGGACACGCAGATTTATACCACCATGGAAATGAGGATGAAATGCGGAGTCGGCAAATGCGGAAGATGTAATATCGGCAACAAATATGTTTGCAAGGACGGTCCTGTTTTCCGTTTCGATGAATTAGGCGAACTGCCTGATGAATATTGATTGAGGTTTGGAATATGAGTGACAAAATGATTGATGTTTTCTTTTTTGGCAAAAAGTATAAGGTACCGGAAAACCTGACTATTATGACAGCCTTGGAATATGCCGGTTATCAATTGGTCCGCGGTGTTGGATGCAGGAATGGCTTCTGTGGAGCCTGTGCAACCATCTACCGTATCAAGGGAGACACAGAACTAAAGACCTGTCTTGCTTGTCAGACAAAAGTGGAAAAAGATATGTATGTGGCTACCCTGCCATTTTTCCCTTTGGTAAAGCAGCCTTATGATATTGAGAAAATCACCCCATCCCAGGCAATCATGATGCAGCTATATCCTGAGATATATAGCTGTGTCGGTTGCAATGCATGTACAAAGGCATGCCCACAGGGATTGAATGTCATGCAGTACATTGCCTATGCACAACGTGGCGAATTTGATAAATGTGCAGCAGAATCCTTTGACTGCGTCATGTGCGGCATTTGTTCTTCCCGTTGCCCTGCTGGAATTTCACATCCCCAAGTCGCTCTTCTTGCTAGAAGAATCAATGGTAAATATCTTACCCCCAAAAGCAAGGACCTTGAAAATAGGGTACAGGAAATCAAAGACGGTAAATTTGAGGATTTTATCCAAGTATTGATGAACAAACCACTTGATGAAATCAAAAAGCTGTATGAAACCAGGGATATCGAAAAGTAAGGAGCTAAGAATGTATACCGATGAAAACATGCTTGCATCCATTGAGAAAGTGGAAGCAGCAAGACAAAATAATGCTGTCCTGGAACCAAAGAGGATGGATGCAGATGAAAAGGACACTTTGCTGCAGACCTTTCATCCGGACTACATCCAAAACCAGTTTGCAAAACTGGAAATCGGACCGAACAAAGGTGAAAAAGCTCCGCTTGAACTTGTTGACTTGCTACAGGGAAAAAGCCGTGTCAAAGAAAATCAATTCAACCTTGACAATCCTGACTATGATGTCGATGTGTTGATTATAGGCGGCGGCGGTGCCGGTACTGCTGCAGCCATTGAGGCAATCGGTACCGGGGCAAAAGTCTTGGTAGCTACAAAGCTTAGGATGGGAGATGCCAACACAATGATGGCAGAAGGAGGCATCCAAGCTGCCGATGGACCAAACGACAGTCCTGCAATCCACTATCTGGATGCATACGGCGGCGGGCATTTTGCAGCAAAACCTGAACTTCTTTACAAGTTGGTCACGGAAGCTCCAGAAGCAATCCAATGGCTCAATGGTTTAGGCGTCGAGTTCGATAAAAGAGCAGACGGCACTATGGTCACGACTCATGGCGGTGGTACAAGTCGCAAGCGTATGCATGCCGCAAAAGACTATTCTGGTGCTGAAATTATGCGCACACTACGTGATGAAGCCATCAATCGTGGTGTTACCATCGTCGACTTCACTGCAGCAATAGAATTACTTCTTGATAACGAAGGCAAGGCTGCAGGAGCCGTACTCCTCAACATGGAAACAGGTGAACACCTGATTGCAAAATCTAAGACAGTCATCATTGCAACAGGAGGTGCAGGACGGTTACATTACCAAGGTTTTCCTACTTCCAACCATTACGGGGCAACAGCTGATGGCTTGATCATTGCATATCGCGCAGGAGCAAAATTACTTTATCAGGATACACTTCAATACCATCCTACGGGCGCAGCTTTCCCTGAACAGATCTTCGGAGCTTTGGTGACAGAAAAAGTCCGGTCACTAGGAGCAAAACTTGTTAACAAAGATGGAGTAGTTTTCATGCATCCGCTGGAAACAAGAGATGTCACGGCTGCTTCCGTCATCAGAGAATGCAAAGAACGCAAAATGGGTATCGAGACCCCCAGCGGCGGTCAGGGTGTATGGCTTGATACTCCAATGATTGAACTGAAAGGTGGCGAAGGTACTATCGAAAGACGGATTCCTGCAATGCTCAGGATGTTCAGCAAGTATGACATTGATATCAGAAAGGAACCAATCTTGGTTTATCCTACTTTGCATTACCAAAATGGTGGCATCGATATCAATGCAGATTGTATGAGCAATATTGAGAATCTCTATGTTGCAGGAGAAGCTGTAGGTGGTATTCATGGCCGAAACCGGTTGATGGGAAATTCTCTTCTCGATACAGTAGTGTTCGGCAGGGACGCAGGTCGCAACGCTGCGCTTCATGCCAAGGATGTAAAGGTTGGCAAGCTTTCGCTTCACCATATCACAAAATTTGAAGAAGAGCGAACCAAGGCAGGAATAACCTCCGAGACGTTAAGTCCAAAATTACTGCCTTCCTACACTCACAAGAAGAAATAGGAGTCAACTATAATGAGTTCCGCTGTAATTCTAGAAACAATCATGTACATTTGTTTTGGAGCTTCATGGCCAATGTCCATCAACAGATCCTACAAATCACGTTCAACAAAAGGCAAAAGCCTGATGTTCATGTGCTTTATCGGGTTTGGATATCTGTGCGGCATCGGTGCAAAGCTTATTACTGGTACATTCAATCTTGCCTTTTATGTATTGGTGCTGAACATCGTCTTGGTTTCAACTGATATTGGTTTGTATTTCCGCAACAAAAAAATAGAAGCTGCAGAAGAAGCAAAACAAGCTATTGAAACAGTAGAGGCCGCAGAAGAAATTGGAGAAGCTGTTGCTAATGCTGAAGCCGTCGGTGCCATAGAAGAAGCTGTTGCTGAGCATCTTGACTAACAATGAGGTCTGACAGAATGAAAATAGAACTATGCTTAGGGTCTTCCTGCCACGTCAAAGGAGCCCAAAATATACTGAAATTGCTTAAAGAAGCCATCAAAGCCCATAATTTGGAAAACAAAGTTACGCTTGCTGGAACCTTGTGTCTAGGGCATTGTGGTGAACCGGGAGCAAATCTAAAGATCGGTGAAGAAATTATTACAGGTATCACAAAAGACAACTTTGATGAGTTCTTCAAAAACAAGGTAATAAAGCCTTTGGCAACTGCCGAGTAGTAGATCAAATAAATCATAGAGGGAGTGTTGCAAACCTGATTCAGGCACGGCAACACTCTTTTTTTACTTAAAATGCATTCTTGACAAAACAAAAAATGATGAATCAAAAGTATCATTCAAAGTGCAAAAATGAATTTCAATACATGCTCCTCTGTGAGGAGCGACATGTTTACGACGAATTGATTGCATGCAAAACCTTATTTCAATACACGCTCCTCTGTGAGGAGCGACCCTGATGGGTATACAACATTTGATTATCTCTTTATTTCAATACACGCTCCTCTGTGAGGAGCGACAAGGAGCAGGCGATCACGGCCTACATCTATGCACAATTTCAATACACGCTCCTCTGTGAGGAGCGACAAAAATCATTGACGAGCAATCCTCATTGCCCGTATTTCAATATACGCTCCTCTGTGAGGAGCGACAGTAATGGCAATCATCAAATCAACGACACTGACTATTTCAATACACGCTCCTCTGTGAGGAGCGACACAAGGACTCTTGAGGATGGTACGGAAAGTACCATTTCAATACACGCTCCTCTGTGAGGAGCGACCTTGGGGGTGTCTTCCGGAGGTTGATTAGTACAGATTTCAATACACGCTCCTCTGTGAGGAGCGACACATCCATACGGACCGCCCTTTATGGCAACGGCAGATTTCAATACACGCTCCTCTGTGAGGAGCGACACAAGGACTCTTGAGGATGGTACGGAAAGTACCATTTCAATACACGCTCCTCTGTGAGGAGCGACCTTGGGGGTGTCTTCCGGAGGTTGATTAGTACAGATTTCAATACACGCTCCTCTGTGAGGAGCGACACATCCATACGGACCGCCCTTTATGGCAACGGCAGATTTCAATACACGCTCCTCTGTGAGGAGCGACACAAGGACTCTTGAGGATGGTACGGAAAGTACCATTTCAATACACGCTCCTCTGTGAGGAGCGACACAAGGACTCTTGAGGATGGTACGGAAAGTACCATTTCAATACACGCTCCTCTGTGAGGAGCGACCTTGGGGGTGTCTTCCGGAGGTTGATTAGTACAGATTTCAATACACGCTCCTCTGTGAGGAGCGACACATCCATACGGACCGCCCTTTATGGCAACGGCAGATTTCAATACACGCTCCTCTGTGAGGAGCGACGTTGGTCATCCAATCCAAAAAGGGGGGAATCCAATTTCAATACACGCTCCTCTGTGAGGAGCGACGCAGATAGCAAGGGTGGCATATTATCACTAAGGGATTTCAATACACGCTCCTCTGTGAGGAGCGACCATCCATACGGACCGCCCTTTATGGCAACGGCAGATTTCAATACACGCTCCTCTGTGAGGAGCGACAGCCATGCGGAATACAATCGTAGAGGCTAAGGCTATTTCAATACACGCTCCTCTGTGAGGAGCGACCGGAACAGGGACAATCCTCGTGCAAACCGTACGGATTTCAATACACGCTCCTCTGTGAGGAGCGACGGCATCGGCCATGCCCTTGAGATAGGATCTCAAAAATTTCAATACACGCTCCTCTGTGAGGAGCGACGTGGCAGACAAAAGACCACACCTTGGTCACCAAGATTTCAATACACGCTCCTCTGTGAGGAGCGACCTCTGAAGTACCGCCCTCTACCGTCATGTTCCATATTTCAATACACGCTCCTCTGTGAGGAGCGACGGAATTGCAAAGTCAATTGCAGCCGTGGGAACAGATTTCAATACACGCTCCTCTGTGAGGAGCGACGAGGTAACTCAATCGGAGATGTTATCTATTATGCATTTCAATACACGCTCCTCTGTGAGGAGCGACATGCTCAGGATGTCATAAATAAGGCATTCCTGAATTTCAATACACGCTCCTCTGTGAGGAGCGACCCGAACAGGTTTTCCAAAAAGTTGTAGAAAATTATTTCAATACACGCTCCTCTGTGAGGAGCGACAGTTCATCAAGCCCGATGGAGCCAAGATGTTTTTATTTCAATACACGCTCCTCTGTGAGGAGCGACTCGTGCACCATATGCACAATCTGACACAGGTCTTATTTCAATACACGCTCCTCTGTGAGGAGCGACGTGGTTGACACGTTGGCCCGGTACATGTCAGGTGATATTTCAATACACGCTCCTCTGTGAGGAGCGACGACAGTACCATACGTAGTTTCTTTTCCAACTTGATTTCAATACACGCTCCTCTGTGAGGAGCGACAGATGACAGATGGATAATGGTACTATGGGACTTTATTTCAATACACGCTCCTCTGTGAGGAGCGACACCAACAGCAATACGGTACAAGTAGTGTCAGCAATTTCAATACACGCTCCTCTGTGAGGAGCGACATGGAGTGGTGGTCAAGATAGGGCAACAGCAAGATTTCAATACACGCTCCTCTGTGAGGAGCGACGTAGTGGGGATCTCAAACCTGCATGCAACATTCAAATTTCAATACACGCTCCTCTGTGAGGAGCGACTCCGGGGGCATTCCGGGTTCCTTTTTGTTTTGGATTATTTCAATACACGCTCCTCTGTGAGGAGCGACCGGCAACTGGCCCAACCAGATCATCGTACGGATCGGATTTCAATACACGCTCCTCTGTGAGGAGCGACACGCAATACCGAGTTCGTATTTTTCACAGATAAAATTTCAATACACGCTCCTCTGTGAGGAGCGACTTTTCATTTTGGATTCAAAAAAATAAAGCAAATCAATTTCAATACACGCTCCTCTGTGAGGAGCGACGACGACGAGATACCGTTTTGACTGACCGTGATAATTTCAATACACGCTCCTCTGTGAGGAGCGACGCTGATGTGCACGTACAAAAGGACATTATGCAACAATTTCAATACACGCTCCTCTGTGAGGAGCGACGGCAAGCGACGGAGCAGTGATTGAGTTAGACGGAATTTCAATACACGCTCCTCTGTGAGGAGCGACCTGCTGGTCCTTGACCGAGCGGTTGACGGCGAGTATTTCAATACACGCTCCTCTGTGAGGAGCGACTATGGAATTTTCACGACAACCAACGTCGTTTCAATTTCAATACACGCTCCTCTGTGAGGAGCGACCTGTTTTCAGACGTTGAGTACGCAAGCACGGATGAATTTCAATACACGCTCCTCTGTGAGGAGCGACATGTGACCAAATAGGCACCGCAGACATTAAAGATTTCAATACACGCTCCTCTGTGAGGAGCGACTACATTGGTAGGTTGAGTACCTGGACCTGCGACATTTCAATACACGCTCCTCTGTGAGGAGCGACCATAAACGGAATTGTTGATAGGCAAATTGTGGGATTTCAATACACGCTCCTCTGTGAGGAGCGACGCATGGTGTCATCATCGGAGATTCCGCGGAGCCATTTCAATACACGCTCCTCTGTGAGGAGCGACTCTGCTCGCCATCAATCGTCACATGGGACTCCGATTTCAATACACGCTCCTCTGTGAGGAGCGACAAGAAAACCATGACAGCCGAAGAACTCGAGAAGATTTCAATACACGCTCCTCTGTGAGGAGCGACCAGCGAGAGGGTTTTGCCCAACGGTATTTTTCCATTTCAATACACGCTCCTCTGTGAGGAGCGACTCGTTGATAACCGTCTCAGGCGTCGAGTGCTGAATTTCAATACACGCTCCTCTGTGAGGAGCGACGGTGAACAACTCAGATGGCTCGGCAACTGACGAATTTCAATACACGCTCCTCTGTGAGGAGCGACTGTGATTTATCAGGGACTTGATAAGGTTTCTCGTATTTCAATACACGCTCCTCTGTGAGGAGCGACGTCACCTTTGCATGCACACGCTTTTTGTACAAATATTTCAATACACGCTCCTCTGTGAGGAGCGACTGCAATGTACAGGGGCTATCATGCTATTCATTTTATTTCAATACACGCTCCTCTGTGAGGAGCGACTGTCGTCACCTAGCGCAAACGTCCAAAGGTTTGATTTCAATACACGCTCCTCTGTGAGGAGCGACGCGACACACCCTGTCGAGGTGGCGGAGCTGGTAGAGATTTCAATACACGCTCCTCTGTGAGGAGCGACTGCTTGCATAGAGATTAATGTCGTGCGCTGGATATTTCAATACACGCTCCTCTGTGAGGAGCGACACATGTCGAGGAGCACAGGCTTCCAGTGCAAAGGATTTCAATACACGCTCCTCTGTGAGGAGCGACGCTGATGAGGGACTGGAAGAAAACTGATTTTTTATTTCAATACACGCTCCTCTGTGAGGAGCGACGCCGTGTTCCCGTCTTGTTTGACAACTCCCATGGATTTCAATACACGCTCCTCTGTGAGGAGCGACTTGTCGGGGACACTTCACCGTTCCAGGCGGTGCTATTTCAATACACGCTCCTCTGTGAGGAGCGACCGGGATTCACCGCCTCCGCAGACGCAACATCCATTTCAATACACGCTCCTCTGTGAGGAGCGACTGCCAGCATCTATGCGCTGTACGATAACAACCCTATTTCAATACACGCTCCTCTGTGAGGAGCGACATGATGCGGCAAAGGTGGTCAAGCGATATGGACGTATTTCAATACACGCTCCTCTGTGAGGAGCGACTTGCTATTGCGGCGGCAGTGTCCACGGTTGCCGAATTTCAATACACGCTCCTCTGTGAGGAGCGACGGGTGTCAGACATCGGCAGCTTCAAAAACTACTCAATTTCAATACACGCTCCTCTGTGAGGAGCGACATCACCAAGCGCTGATTCCAGGCTAGATATCTCAATTTCAATACACGCTCCTCTGTGAGGAGCGACTTCATTGTTTGTTTTGCTTTTCATCAGCAATGGATTTCAATACACGCTCCTCTGTGAGGAGCGACTGCCCCACCGATAGGTGACGTATGATGCCCCCTCTATTTCAATACACGCTCCTCTGTGAGGAGCGACGACATGGACACACAACGACGACATCTACATCAGGATTTCAATACACGCTCCTCTGTGAGGAGCGACAGCTGAAAATTGCCATGGTTGGGTTGATAGCATTATTTCAATACACGCTCCTCTGTGAGGAGCGACAGGACGCCTACAAAGAGAAATGCCAAAGTCTGGCATTTCAATACACGCTCCTCTGTGAGGAGCGACGCACCAGCAGTTTGCAAAGCAGAAAAACAGCGAGATTTCAATACACGCTCCTCTGTGAGGAGCGACCGCACAGTGTTACTGCATCACAGCTTGGGCTGGATTTCAATACACGCTCCTCTGTGAGGAGCGACACTGAGGGCAACATGTCATATGGCGGATATCGTGAATTTCAATACACGCTCCTCTGTGAGGAGCGACTGTTGACTGGGGGTATAATTGATGGCAAGGAGCATTTCAATACACGCTCCTCTGTGAGGAGCGACTAATCGGTAACAACCGCCTTCGGTATAAATCTTTATTTCAATACACGCTCCTCTGTGAGGAGCGACAAGATATCAAGGCTGTCTATGTTTCTTTGTCCAAGATTTCAATACACGCTCCTCTGTGAGGAGCGACTCGACACGACCGTCACCACGACTGCAAAAATCATATTTCAATACACGCTCCTCTGTGAGGAGCGACTCGCCAAGCGCTGATTCCAGGCTAGATATCTCAATTTCAATACACGCTCCTCTGTGAGGAGCGACGAACATGAACGCAGGTGCTTTCGCCAACACCATTATTTCAATACACGCTCCTCTGTGAGGAGCGACATGTACATTTTTGTTGTTTGCCTTATTTTTTTATTTCAATACACGCTCCTCTGTGAGGAGCGACGCGCAAAAACCTGGATTTCCTTAGCCGAAGATGACATTTCAATACACGCTCCTCTGTGAGGAGCGACTGAGGGCAACATGTCATATGGCGGATATCGTGAATTTCAATACACGCTCCTCTGTGAGGAGCGACGGATATTGTGGACTCGGTGCCTGACGGCGTGCCTATTTCAATACACGCTCCTCTGTGAGGAGCGACAGGAATTGATGCTATCATTAAACAGAGGTTAATATATTTCAATACACGCTCCTCTGTGAGGAGCGACTGAATATGTCTGATTTTATATTTGAGCTTGCAAATTTCAATACACGCTCCTCTGTGAGGAGCGACAAGGTACAAAGACAGAGGTCGTCAAGCAGATAGATTTCAATACACGCTCCTCTGTGAGGAGCGACTGCCAATCGGTTTCCTGTGCCAGGAACCGAATCAATTTCAATACACGCTCCTCTGTGAGGAGCGACTATCTCAGTCTCTATACGGTCCTTCTGTACATCAATTTCAATACACGCTCCTCTGTGAGGAGCGACCAGTATGACTGTCAAAATTTCTTGGATTCCTCTGATTTCAATACACGCTCCTCTGTGAGGAGCGACTAAATGGATGCTGAAAACCTTTTTGGTTTTTCAGATTTCAATACACGCTCCTCTGTGAGGAGCGACCGGAGTCCCGAAAACCTTATCCCTCAGAAATGCAATTTCAATACACGCTCCTCTGTGAGGAGCGACGCGACTACAGGCAGCACCTGCAAGGCCGCAGAGATTTCAATACACGCTCCTCTGTGAGGAGCGACATAATACCTGCCATGGAAAACATCATAAAGATGGATTTCAATACACGCTCCTCTGTGAGGAGCGACAAGTGCATCCAATGCCTCCTGCACTGTCGTTACTATTTCAATACACGCTCCTCTGTGAGGAGCGACTCCTTCCTTGTTCGTGATCCCTTCGATTTTTATATTTCAATACACGCTCCTCTGTGAGGAGCGACCTTTGGGACTTAATGCATGCAAAAAGAACAGCTTATTTCAATACACGCTCCTCTGTGAGGAGCGACCTTGTGAGCAGCCCTTTTTTCAAGCACATACTTATTTCAATACACGCTCCTCTGTGAGGAGCGACTCCTTGCCATCATCTTCCCTCTTAAGGTCATTCAATTTCAATACACGCTCCTCTGTGAGGAGCGACTCACGTCCGCTATATTGCCTTGTACGTTGTTCAAATTTCAATACACGCTCCTCTGTGAGGAGCGACTATGATCGATAATTCCAGGAAATAATCTAATCCTATTTCAATACACGCTCCTCTGTGAGGAGCGACGCCGTATTTCTTCAAAAGCAGATAGTTGCTTCCATTTCAATACACGCTCCTCTGTGAGGAGCGACATGGCAAGCTGCTTCATGCGGTCAAGCGTGGCAATATTTCAATACACGCTCCTCTGTGAGGAGCGACGTATTCCTATGAACTGCATGACATCACCGACATTATTTCAATACACGCTCCTCTGTGAGGAGCGACCAATGCAGACATTATCTTCGCAACCGTGGCATTTATTTCAATACACGCTCCTCTGTGAGGAGCGACTGTCACCGCTTGGTACCTTTTCACCTTCGCTCATATTTCAATACACGCTCCTCTGTGAGGAGCGACAGGATAGCAAACGGTACATCTTCGCTGACTGATATTTCAATACACGCTCCTCTGTGAGGAGCGACTGATGCTTGCAAATGGACTGATCTTCATCCTGTTGATTTCAATACACGCTCCTCTGTGAGGAGCGACAGGAAGCAGAGACATTACCTTTTGGCCATAGTTTATTTCAATACACGCTCCTCTGTGAGGAGCGACACTGCCCGAACCCCGAGTTAGCGGTACCATTGTTATTTCAATACACGCTCCTCTGTGAGGAGCGACACGATACGTGCAAGCCTGTCGGTTATGGAATCTATTTCAATACACGCTCCTCTGTGAGGAGCGACTTCCTCCTAAAATTAACTTGATGGAGCATGTGGATTTCAATACACGCTCCTCTGTGAGGAGCGACCTGAGCGGTATGGAATCGTCGAAAGGCATCAGAAATTTCAATACACGCTCCTCTGTGAGGAGCGACGCTGATCCCTTACGGGTCTGTTTTGCTATCTCAATTTCAATACACGCTCCTCTGTGAGGAGCGACTCAAGATCTTTTTTGTTTGTTTCTTTTGAATCTATTTCAATACACGCTCCTCTGTGAGGAGCGACCATTGTTATCCATAAAAGTACCTCCTGGATGCAGATTTCAATACACGCTCCTCTGTGAGGAGCGACGAGCATTCCCCTACATCGATGATATTCACATTCCCATTTCAATACACGCTCCTCTGTGAGGAGCGACAATTATCAAATGTAACATTGAGGTAACGTTTTGATTTCAATACACGCTCCTCTGTGAGGAGCGACTCGTAGCCCACTTCAGGAGCAATCTTATCTACGATTTCAATACACGCTCCTCTGTGAGGAGCGACGTTCGGCGGCAATGACCTGCTTGACAGCTTTGAGATTTCAATACACGCTCCTCTGTGAGGAGCGACATGCATCGGCCTGGTCAGCATCAAAGAGGTAGGTTATTTCAATACACGCTCCTCTGTGAGGAGCGACACACGTTCGGAGGTATACTGTCGAGTCTTAAGTCTATTTCAATACACGCTCCTCTGTGAGGAGCGACGATTGACCGCACACCATATGTGCGCCCTATACTTATTTCAATACACGCTCCTCTGTGAGGAGCGACATGATTGCACTTGCAGGTATCCATTTCCTTTCATTATTTCAATACACGCTCCTCTGTGAGGAGCGACGGAACAGAAGGCCGATGAAATAAGAGGATTACGATTTCAATACACGCTCCTCTGTGAGGAGCGACTTGGCAAAAGGGACTGATAAAATGATGCGCACGATTTCAATACACGCTCCTCTGTGAGGAGCGACAGTGTCCATATAATCCCCCTACCCTATCGGTAGGGATTTCAATACACGCTCCTCTGTGAGGAGCGACCTCGACTACATAGGCATAGTCAGGCCAGGAACCATTTCAATACACGCTCCTCTGTGAGGAGCGACCGCTAGGATAGCTTGCTGTACGGAGACAGCCAGAATTTCAATACACGCTCCTCTGTGAGGAGCGACCGGAGTTACATTCGAGGTTGTCAGAGGTGACAGGATTTCAATACACGCTCCTCTGTGAGGAGCGACATTGTTATCCATAAAAGTACCTCCTGGATGCAGATTTCAATACACGCTCCTCTGTGAGGAGCGACTCTATTGCCCTCTTGTCCATCTTGTAACATCATATTTCAATACACGCTCCTCTGTGAGGAGCGACTACTCAAGCAAGAGTATGTATATTATGGGGTATTATTTCAATACACGCTCCTCTGTGAGGAGCGACGAATGTGTATTCCTTGAACGTAAGATATTATGGAAATTTCAATACACGCTCCTCTGTGAGGAGCGACCGCTAGGATAGCTTGCTGTACGGAGACAGTCAGAATTTCAATACACGCTCCTCTGTGAGGAGCGACGGCGTGACTTTGCATATTTTATACGCTACTTCTGATTTCAATACACGCTCCTCTGTGAGGAGCGACCGATGGTTTAGTAGCTCATAATAAAACTATTGAGATTTCAATACACGCTCCTCTGTGAGGAGCGACATAAAATTGATATACTTGATAAAGTTATAAAAATTTCAATACACGCTCCTCTGTGAGGAGCGACCGATGTAAGCCATGGAGAGTATATCCCATGCCAATATTTCAATACACGCTCCTCTGTGAGGAGCGACAAGACTGATTACAGGAGCCATTCATATGTCATATTTCAATACACGCTCCTCTGTGAGGAGCGACTGGTTTGGACCCGTATCCGCTCTCACGATACTAGGATTTCAATACACGCTCCTCTGTGAGGAGCGACTGTCAAGCACTTGACCAAGGGTAATCAACATTTCAATACACGCTCCTCTGTGAGGAGCGACCCTACAGGGTACAATTTACTTCAAGGGATACTTGGATTTCAATACACGCTCCTCTGTGAGGAGCGACGCGGAAGTGGCGGGAGGCGTTGACCCCACTGATATTTCAATACACGCTCCTCTGTGAGGAGCGACTGCTTCAACCGCAACATCCGCTCCGTTCGCAACGATTTCAATACACGCTCCTCTGTGAGGAGCGACTGGCTTGCCATTCTTTCTCGGTATAATGCTTATATTTCAATACACGCTCCTCTGTGAGGAGCGACTGCTTTGGGACCAGTTCAGATATAGGCATAATGGATTTCAATACACGCTCCTCTGTGAGGAGCGACCTTAGTCACTTGATCAATATTATCACCTATCACAATTTCAATACACGCTCCTCTGTGAGGAGCGACAATCTTAACCTTCTTTATTATCTTTGAAGGGTTATTTCAATACACGCTCCTCTGTGAGGAGCGACTTTACTTGAGCCTTTACATAATCATCATTACGGATTTCAATACACGCTCCTCTGTGAGGAGCGACCTGACGCTGTATATTATCCGTGTCCTGTTTTATAATTTCAATACACGCTCCTCTGTGAGGAGCGACTGCCAATCGGTTTCCTGTGCCAGGAACCGAATCAATTTCAATACACGCTCCTCTGTGAGGAGCGACTGATGGTAGCGAAGTGCCTTATGGAATCCTTCAGATTTCAATACACGCTCCTCTGTGAGGAGCGACGACAACAATTGCAGGATAGCATATGCAGATAATTATTTCAATACACGCTCCTCTGTGAGGAGCGACCCCGGCGCAGATAGTTGCAGGTGATGAATATGATATTTCAATACACGCTCCTCTGTGAGGAGCGACTTGATGATATTTCAAATGCTTTGGATGGGTTCTTGATTTCAATACACGCTCCTCTGTGAGGAGCGACATTGAATATTCAAGATTATCTACGCCTCTTACAGATTTCAATACACGCTCCTCTGTGAGGAGCGACCGTGCCGTCCATTGCCTGAAGTGACAGAGATATCATTTCAATACACGCTCCTCTGTGAGGAGCGACTGCATCGGCCTGGTCAGCATCAAAGAGGTAGGTTATTTCAATACACGCTCCTCTGTGAGGAGCGACCTGATTGACCGCACACCATATGTGCGCCCTATACTTATTTCAATACACGCTCCTCTGTGAGGAGCGACCTATGTGACCATGGCTACCAGCCTTGTGGCGGATATTTCAATACACGCTCCTCTGTGAGGAGCGACATCCGTGCATATATTCCCATTATGCCTATATCTATTTCAATACACGCTCCTCTGTGAGGAGCGACGAAGCTGACTTCACGCTCTGCCGCAACTGTATCATTTCAATACACGCTCCTCTGTGAGGAGCGACTGATGCTTGCAAATGGACTGATCTTCATCCTGTTGATTTCAATACACGCTCCTCTGTGAGGAGCGACGATTTGCGGTAAGGTAATCACCCAATACAAATTGAATTTCAATACACGCTCCTCTGTGAGGAGCGACACATACATATATTTTATCAAATCTTCCCATCTTGTATTTCAATACACGCTCCTCTGTGAGGAGCGACTGAAATGATACTACTTTATCATCCCAATAGATTGATTTCAATACACGCTCCTCTGTGAGGAGCGACCTTCTTCTTGAGCCCCAATTTTCCAAGCAGTCCTATTTCAATACACGCTCCTCTGTGAGGAGCGACGTCATCTATCCTATACTGACAATAATGGTATCAAATTTCAATACACGCTCCTCTGTGAGGAGCGACATCCTTGATTGCAGATGATATGATACCCATATCTATTTCAATACACGCTCCTCTGTGAGGAGCGACGATTGGTCAATACCTACTCCATTGATTGATGACAATTTCAATACACGCTCCTCTGTGAGGAGCGACTGTCACCGCTTGGTACCTTTTCACCTTCGCTCATATTTCAATACACGCTCCTCTGTGAGGAGCGACAGCTAATAATTGCTTGAATCAATGATTTAATCAAGAGTAAAAATTTATACTTACTTTTTCCATACGTTTATGTTGGATTTACAACAAATCCATAGAAAAAATCAGTGTGAATGCTCTAGTTTTTTTATGATTACCTACTATCCGCACTAGACAAGAATGACACCCTCAGGGTCATATGCAACCTTAGTACCGTAATGTTCAATTTTTGTGGCATAGTTTTTCCCTAAATGATAAATCCTAAGTGAATCTTCTTTCTCATTTATCAATTTCAACAACCCACATCTAAAAGCAAGCAATTGGGCATAATCTACATTACATTCAAAAACTGAATTCTGGACTCTTTGTCCATAATCCTGGCAATACTTTGCAACCTTTTGTAATCGTCTTCTACCTTTGGCTGTTGTTGTCATAATATCATAAGTAATCAATATCATCATACTCTTACTTCCACAGAAACACGGGATAGCCGTCAATATCACTACGAACATATCTTGCAAAGAGCAAGGCTTGTACATATGGTACCAAACCCCATGGGATTTTTTCTTGTATAAAGGGATGTAAAATTTCCTTTTTCTTTCGTTCTTGCCAATTCGATAGAAATTTTTTTCGGCCTGTTTCACTCAGTAAGGTTACACCATTTTCCTCATGGGAAAAATCAGCATGATCAATGTAATGTTTATTTACAAGCGTAAGAACAAAACGATCAACAAACGGTGATCGTAATTCTTCAACAAGATCAAGTGCCAAGGCATATCTGCCGGAACGCAGAACATGATAGTATCCCACAAACGGATCCACCCCTGCAGCGACAAGACCACTTTTGTAATCCAAACCAAGAAGTGTATATCCAAAAGATAAAAGAGCATTGATTTCATCCTGCGGAGGCCGACGATTTCTACCCGAAAAATGAAATGAATCATCCAATATCATCTGATCAAATACACCGAAATATTGACGAGCACAGTCTCCTTCAATTCCCAAAAGGCTTTCTTTATCTACACATTGCTGAACAACTGCAGTATTCTTTTTTAAATTTGTAGAAACAAGTCTGAGTGCTTCAACATCAACTTGAGCCTCATGATCCCTTATATAGCGTTCCAAGGTCCAGCGACTGTTATGAAGTTTTGCGGCTACAGTATTTCTTGCAAGTATCAAACATCGGTCATCATCATCAGACAAACGATATTGTGCATGCCGAAGCAGGACATTTCCACTTTCGCCTCCAAAAGCTGAATAAAGAAATTTCCCAGAAGGTGAGAAAAAACTGACAGATATACCTGCCTGGCAACATTTACCAATAAGTGCAGGAGTCGCTCCCGCATAAGAAAAACAAAAAATTGACTCAAAAATATGCAATGGATATTTACCGACAACAGTGCCATCCTGTTCAACGACAATATCTTCACCTTCAAGTTTCAGATAACTCGAGTCAGTCAGGACAAACAACGTATTCAACAGTTTCTTCATGAAAGCCCATCCTCAGACAATTCTTTTTGCAAGTAAACTTTGACCTTCTTTTTTGCAAAGGAAGGTAGACAATAATCATATAGAGAACAGGCAGAACAAGATTTTGTCTGCGGAGATCTTACCGTTTCCCCCTTTGTGTACATGGCATGCATTTCCTCAAAACATAGTTCCACACGTTCTCTGAAACAAGCAACTTTGATTTCCTCTCTTTTCCTTGTCTGTCCATAATACAAATAACATATCGGTACCTGACAAGAAAACATTTCTTCCAGGCAAAGTGCTTGGGCAACAACCTGATACCTGTCAGCATCATTTATTTTTTGTCTGCCACGCTTATACTCGACAGGAACAACTTGCCAACTCCCTTCATACCCAGGAAGTGCCACACCATTCTTTACAGTCGTACGATGAAATTCCACGACATCACATTTGCCAGAAATCCCCAAACTCGTTGAAGCAATATCCAGATCCCGGATAGTCAAAACATCACCACGCAATTCATGAACGGACTTATCATGAGCCCGTTCATGGAATAACATGCCACTTGTTGTCAGATAATTTTCTGTCCACAGTTTTTCAATATGGATCAAACACCATTGCCGTTTGCAAAACAAATAGTGCTGGATCCCTGATAACTGCAAGAAATCATCTTCACTGTACATTAAAGTTTCCTGATGCAATCAACTCCATCAGGAAGAGCATCTGTATTGACGGACACTTCATAATCCTGATAAGAACGAGGAGCAACGACATCAGCTTTCTTTTGGACCTTGATCCTGTCAAAAAGCTCGTAGGAAGGCGCACAGCCCAATTCACTTGCATGCTTGAATACAATCAGCTTTCGACAAGCCATCTTTCCCCTGGCCGCTGAATGGTCATTTTCAAACATATTTATAATTGAGTCCCACAAAAGTTCAAGATCTGCTTCTGAAAACCCCGTATATTTCCTTGCAAGATTTGCAGAAACGTAACCTTCTGCACGATACAGGGCATAAGGAATAATGTACTTTTTCCCCATCTCGGTTTTCTTTTTTTCAGCATCTTTTGCAGTAGTAATAGCTATCCTGGTTATTGTAATTTCCTGAGGAATCACAGGATCAATGCTTCTGGCAAAAGTCAATTGTACAGGTCCCCGAATCTGGCCACAGTTGAGATTTTGCTTGACAAAAGTCGTCATCACAGCACCAAAAGTCCTGATATCATAGAAATTGCTGCACATGAAATCTCGAGCAACCGTATCCTTGTCCTTATCAGCAATAGCATTGTCTTTGATATACTCCAATGCCCGTGCATCGCTATCGTTCAACGGTGTCCCTTGATTGATATAAATCTGATATCCCTTTTCACCTTCTTTTTTTGTCTCAACATAATTTCGTATCTTTCTCTTCAAGCAAACATCAGTCACCAAACCAAGGCCTGTTTCCGGATCTACCCTAGGCATATTGCCAGAATCAGGATCTCCATTCGGATTACCATTTTCGACATCAAACAATATCACAAAATCATACCTGTTCTTGATTACTTCACTCATACTTCCTTCTCCTCTTCCTCAGTATTCTTTTTCTCAAAACGTTTTTGAGTCTGATGATAATATCCCAAGACAAACATACCTTGGTCCGTAAGGGTCAACCGTGTTGGAAATGCATCGATATTTGCCAAAATTTCTTGTAAGGACCGATTAAAAAAGATTCTTTGCCGATCATCCAATTTCTTGAGATGGGCATTGCTTAATTTCATAAGCAAAGGAAAGATAACCGCTGGGGTTGCACAAGCCCCATTGAAATAACGGTCCTTGATCGTCGCCTTGATTCCGGGATTTGCCGATTCTTGGATTTGTTCCAAAACAGAAAATACACGGCCAAGACAGTAAGGCACATTTTTGCTTTCAGTATTCAATGACACAGATAATTCCTCCTTGGATATTTGATTTGATCTATTTCTCAATAAAAATCCTTTGATAATTGCCGCTTGGTCAGGCGTTACCTTATTTCTCCCCGTGTTTGCCCTTACCCGAAGCATAATCTGTTCAAACAGAGCCTCAGGATACGTCCCTCCGGTAAGGATTGCAGACAACAGGCTACTGGATAAAACCGAAGGCGCAGTATCCTTTGAACCAGGACGTACGGTTTCCCTAAGCAAAAAATACAAGGGAACATACTGCCATGTCTGATATGTAGGTCTGACAATCTCCATCCGTCGGTAATGGGCATAGAGAGCTTCCAGCAAAGCACCGAAGGTATTCTTGTAATACAATCGGACAGAAATCCTTGCATTGTTCGGTACAAGACACATAATATGGAAATTCGTATGCAGATCTATATCCTGAGAAACCGGATTACCTTCTGCAATTTTTGTCATGACGTCCTGCAGCAATTCACCTTCATCCGTCTGATCATCCAATGCAGCCTTGAAAATATCCTCACAGATATTTTTCTTGCTTGTCGATTCTGACCAAAACACATACGCAGCATCGCCTTTCTGCATATGATATTTATCCTGTGTCAGAAAATAGTTGAGCATCGTCGTATAGGCAAAGGACGCATATTCACTGACAGGGGCATTCAGACCTTGGTCATTCACATGACCATAGGACTCAAAGGAAAGTGAATTGAATGCAACCAAAGAAGCACCGGAAGACTGTGCTCCCTTGATTCCTTTTATCTTTCCATGCAGTCTTGCAACAGGGGCTACGTTACCGGTTACCAGACAAAGCTTTTTTTCTTCCGAGGCATGTGCCTGTGTATAGTCATCACACAACCTGCAGATTTCCGGATTGTCCAAGACAGGTTTTCCATCAACCCAAAAGACAAGGTTATAAGTCATCTGGTCCTTACCGAGTTGTTCCAACAGATATTCAGGAACCTCACCAGGATGCCAACTGGCAAAAAAAGCCAGTATTGCTTTTGCTTCAGGACTTGATGAAGATTTCAGAAGTTTTTCATGCAACTCTTTTGACGCTTGGAAGCAAAGCAAGGTCCTTGCCTTATCTTTCGCAATCTGTCCCTGAATTTTTTCAAGGTCCTGCTGTGAACTATCAGTTGCCATAGCTTTTTCATGGTCAGCTTCCTCTTTGCTTACATCACATAATCCAAGAAGATACTTTGCATTATGGCAAAGCGGAAATGCATGTACACCTGACGCAACAGCCGTATGTACCGGAACTTCCATCTGCCGAGGTGCTTCATAGGTCTTTTTCCCTCTGGTGACCTGGTCAAACAAAGGAACAATCCCCTGAAGCTGCCCCGTCAATGACAAAGACAAGGCTCCTGCAACTTTTTCTTTCGACCATCCGAACCTAGGCAACATTCCATCAGGAAGCATTCTCTCATATTGTCCTACAAGTGCTTTTATCATCTGAGCACCTCACAATCCCGGACATCCAAGACGCCGTCCTTGAGCACAGCATTGAAAAAACAAGGAGAAATATCATTCGGATCGGAGAAATCCATATCATACAGCATCAATCCCAACTGACGGGTCTGATGTTCAAGGGGTGCATATGTTTCCGGCGGTTCTCCGAAACAAGCACTGAATTCACGGCATCCCAAATATGGTTGATAATAACATTGCCCTTTTCTTATCCGACGGCTGACGATATTGTAGATTTTCTCAGGCGTATCGTCTTTACCGCAATCCTTGCCCAATTCAAAATGAGCCTCAATGACATAACGGACATCCTGCAATAACGTCGAGGACCTTTGGGCTATATCATTTCCCGTATAGAGAGCAAGTACCTTGTCAGTCCTGTCCATAGCAGATATGACGTTCTTGGCAGAAATCTTGCTCTTGACTTCATTTCGTTTTATCGTTGTGAATTTGATAGGCTTTCTGACAACTATTCTATCTATGATCCACTCAACCCCCGGATGCCAATAAATGGCTTTGAGTATTCCCTTTGCTGCTGAAGGAGTCATCACCTCATAGGAAAATCGTTCAACTTTCAGTTCGGGCCGACTAAACAAAGCATAGTCACCCCAAACTTCTACTTTTACTCCATATCCCATCGTTACCTCCTAACAATCAAAAAATGCATTTCCTTGATTTCCTATTTCAAGTCCCGTATCCTGTGAATATCTTGAGGGATCTTCAAGGATACAAAGGTTATCGCCCAGCAACATGACCGCATGCTCTTTCTGAAGTTCTTCAAGTTGCCAATGATGGACATTTACACTGTATCTCTGTAATTTTCGCAACTCTGAACGTGCATACCAGCCACTTCGGATATCTTCAATTATAAGTCTGGCAGTAGCATCAAAAGGAATGAATACAGGCGTACCATTGTCATCAATAAGGGAAAAGGCTTCTGCAATCTTCTCAAAGGGCATGGCACTGGGTGAACTGCTCAGTAATTTCATGATTCCTTTTGCATCAAAGTTTTCTTCCCCACGGGCAGCATAGAGCCGCGTATAATACTGAGAAACCAATTCAGGATTGTTGAAATCACATCCATAGTTTGCCAAGATCATCTTGGTAATGGCAGCCTGTTGCCTGATTTGCCTGGGTATCGACCCGGATTCTTTTTCATCAGCTTCGAAAATACTGACGATGCTCTTGCCGGAAGCCCGTTTTCCCTCCCTGTTGCATCTCCCTGCCGATTGTACGATGCTATCGACTCCTGTAAGTTCTCTGAACACACGAGGAAAATCAATATCTACACCGGCTTCAATCAGTGATGTCGATATGACGATGCAAGAAACTCCAGCTGAAAGGCACTTACGGATTTCATCAAGTCTCATCGAACGATGGACTGCACACATATTCGTAGTAAGATAAAAGCATTTGCTGTTTGGATAATTCTTTCTTGCCAGCTCAAACAGATGCTTTGCATGTTTCTTTGAGTTAACGATGCACAGGACTTGTGTTTCTGAAACAAATCGGGAAACAAGCTGCACATCGGTCAATTGCCCCTCATCATTATATGTTACGCGTCGCAAGGTCTGGAATATCCTGGTGCTATCTCCGATCACTTGAGTAATCGGTATGGAAAATTTTTGTAAAAAATGTGAAAAGGGTGGCTGTGTTGCACTGCAGAAAAGGACACTGCATGAATAATTCTTGACTAATTCAGCAACTGCATACATACAAGGAACAAGATAAGTTGTCGGAAGCATCTGGACTTCATCAAAGATAATCACACTGTCCACAATATTATGAAGCTTCCTGGATTTGGAAACTTTATTTGTAAACAATGAATCAAAAAACTGTACGTTAGTTGTCACGACAATCGGCATATCCCAATTTTCAGAAGCCAGTTGCAAGAATGAAACTTCATCACCATCGGTTTGATAATCTACATTGCAGTGATGTTCTAAGACGACATCTTCACCGAACAGATTTCGAAATACCTGCGCATTCTGTTCTATGATTGACGTAAACGGAATTACATAGATAATCCGTCTTTTTTTTGTTGCCTGAAGATGGGCAAGGGCAAAATTCATTGATGCCAATGTCTTGCCAGTCCCCGTAGGGACATAGAGAGAATAAATACCGCCTTCTCCTTTTTCTCCCTGTTTCCTACATTGCTCAGCTATGCCAGTCCGTAGCCGGTTCAATTCATCTTTACCTTGAGAGAAAGAACGATAACAAGCTTCGAGCTTTCGGCTACATATGGAAAAATCATAATCATCCATACTTCGTCGGTTACAATCCGGTTGCATGAATTCTTCGGTAGAAAGAAAATCAGCATCAACCAGACAGGAAAAAAGCATACGGACAACCATTGCAAACGCCGGAGAAACAAAGGATGTACACAAAGGAGAAATAGAAGGATTATGAATCGGTTGGTCACCTGGTTTTGGAGAGTAATCACTTGAAAGCAAAGGCAGGCACTCTTTCTTCATCCTTCCAGACAAGGTTGATGATCCGGCGACATCAGCTTTTGTCCCACCATTCAAAAGTCCGGAATGATGACAGGCAATACAATAGGCAGGAATCAAACTATCTCCTGTATTTTCACAGACAGCTTGTGCGCCAGCTGTTGAATGATCTACCTTCTCTCCATCTTCAAGCAAACGATGCTGAAAACCTGCGGTATTCTTTCCAAGGTCATGGAATCTACCGATATAGGCTCCCCACTCCCTTGCTCCGAAATAATCAGCAAAGGAAGCACATCGTGATGCAACAGAATACAAATGTTCACCTAGTTGTTCCAGCTTTCCGTCATCACGTCTGTGCGCAAATACCATATATAATCCTTAGGTATAAGATAATTAATATTACAACCGTTTTCATGAACCCGCAACCTGATATTCCAATATTTTCTAGTTTCCTTCACATCTGGCTAATAATCCAAAGGTACATATCATCGGAACAGAACGACAAGGCAGCAATCCATACCAATAGCCTATCCCAAGATGAATTTGGGATAGGCTTTGTCAAAAGTCAATTGCAATACACTAAGAATGCAGTCTGACCTGATCGTGTCAGGGCCTGATCACATAGGCACTTACAGGATCGAATCCGATATGGATCCTATCTCCTTCCTTGAAGAAACCTTCTTTTATGGGATTGTTTGATACTGCAAAAATCATAATGTCCAAATCGTCCAATTTGATTTCATATTCCATCGTTGCACCAAGGTAAACAGCACTGGTTACCGTACCTTGGAACAAAGATTCCTTGGTTGCATTCAGTTCAAGGCCTTCAGGACGAATAACCACTTCGGCAGCATCCCCTTCTTTCAACCCTTCCAAGGCAGATGGGAAAAAGAGATGTTTCCCAGACAATTCCAGCACGACACCATCTCCTTGTTTCTCAAAGACATGTGACTGAAGGAAATTTGCCCGTCCTATGAAATTTGCAACAAAATGGTTTGCCGGCTTTGAATATACTTCAATAGGTGTACCTATCTGCTGCATGATACCCTTGTCCATGATCATAATACGGTCACTGACCGTCATTGCCTCAATTTGATCATGTGTGACATAGATGCTCGTAATACCAAATTTCTTCTGGATTCGCCGAATCTCAGTCCGCATCTGTTCCCTTAGCTTGGCATCCAGATTTGACAACGGTTCATCAAACAAAAGCACATGGGGTTTGTTCACAATTGCCCTGGCCAGGGCAACGCGTTGCTGCTGACCTCCTGACAACTGGTTAGGCTGACGATTACCTAGGTCAGTGAGGCCCATGGTATGCATGATTTCGTCAACCTCTTTCGCGATTTCACTCTTCTTGTGATGCTTCAATTCAAGTCCGAATCCAATATTGTCCCTTACGCTCATATGAGGAAAAATAGCATAGGACTGGAATACCATGGAAGTATTCCTCTTGTTTGCAGGAATATCATTGACAAGTTCTCCATCAATATAGACATTGCCTTCCGTCGGTCGTTCAAAACCACTGATCATTCTCAGTGTCGTAGTTTTTCCACAACCGGACGGACCAAGGAATGTCACCATTTCTCCTTCCCTTATCTCAATATTGACATCGCTCACCGCAGTGAATTTCTTTGTATGGTCATCTTGGTCGGTAAATACCTTTGTTATATGTTCAAGTCGTACACTCATCGTTTCTTCTCCTCATCAACGGGCCAACAGGGATGTCTTCGTATGATATTTCAACCGAAGGATAGTCTGGATAATTGCCATGGAAACCAAGATGATACCTACCAATATCACCGAAAAAGCTGCTGCTGCACCGATCCTGCCGCTTTCTACCTGGCTCATGATCTGCACGGTCATCAGGTTCCAGTTTGCAGAAACAAGGAAAATAGCAGCACTGATTGCCGTCATACCCCGCACAAAGGCATAAATCAGACCAGAGAAAAAAGCAGGTACCATCAACGGCAATGTAATTTTCCTGAAAGTTATGTTCGCATCTGCCCCAAGGTCCACGGCAGCTTCTTCTATCGAAGGATCAATCTGTCCAAGTACGGCAACTCCTCCTTGGATACCTACGGGAATATACCTGAAAATAAAATTCAGCAGCAGGATCAACAAAGTCCCTGTGAGATATAGAGGTGGTTTATTAAAGGCCAGGATATAACCGATACCGATGACCGTCCCAGGTACGGCAAAGCTGAGCATTGAACTGGCTTCCATGAGCCTGCGACCCAAAAAGCGTTTCCTGACGACAAGGAAAGCAATGACCATTCCAAGGACACCACTGATCGGCGTCGACAGCCCTGCAATGACAAGCGTATCCTTTACAGAATCGAAGCCTACCTGGAATACATATTTGAAATGCTTCAGCGTCGGTGTCGGATCATTGCCCCAACTGGTAGCAATAGCCCCATAGATGATTGAAACATAGATCATAAGAACCACTGCAGCAATCAGGATGCAGACGGCAAACAGAACTCTCCGTGCACCTTCACTGACTACGCTGTTGCTCGAAGATGTGGGTTTCCCTGTTACTGTGATATACTGTTTTTTGCTTACCCAATATTTCTGAAAGAAATAAGCTGACAAAGAAGGAACAAGCAGTACAAATGCCAATGCCGCGCCTTTGCCAAGGTTATACATACCGGTAATCTCCAGATATGCCTGCACGGAGAGAATCGGGAATTCACTGCCTGCAAGGATCATCGGATTACCGAAATCAGCCAAGGACTCTACAAAAAGCACCAGCATGGCACTTGCAATCCCAGGAACTGCCAGAGGCAATGTCACCTTGCGGAATATTGTAAATCTGCTTCCGCCAAGATCCATTGCAGCATCCTCAAGAGTCGGAGAAATAGATTCCAAGACTCCCTGGAGCGTAATATATGCAACGGGGAAAAAAGTAATGACCTGGGCAAACAGCAATCCTTTGAATCCATAGATGTTCGCATTCTTCATACCGAGCAGGACACTTGAAATGAAACCGTTTCTCCCAAAGAGCATGATGATTGCCAACGCTCCGATGAAAGGAGGACTGACAATAGGTATCGTTGCAATGATATTGAAGAATTTCTTCCCGGGAATATTTGCACGGGAAATTGAATATGCAAAGATAAAACCGACAAAAGTCCCTATGATTGCCGTAAGTGCACCGACGATTATCGAATTGACAAAAGCTTGCCGATAGTACCAGAATCCAAAAGCTTCAGTGAAATTCTTCACGGAAAACCTACCATTGGATCTGAAAGCCACGACACAGACCTTTGCCAGAGGGTAAATGATAAAAAGAATCAAACCCAAGAAAATCAGCAGTACGACACACAGCAACAAAGGATCCTTGGCAAGCATCTTTGTTTCTTTCCAATCGTTTTTCAGTTTTGTCGTATTCATATGTCAACCTAGAAAAAAATCGGTGGTGAGACATCCCCACCACCACATAGAATCTGCAGCCCTATTACTTTGCAGTCAGAACTTCATTGACCCATCTGGTCACCAAACGTTCAGAGTTCTCACTGTAATAATCAGTATCGTAAGGAATAATCTTAAGTGAATCAAAAGCAGGCATACCTTCAGCCAATTTTGCCGAAGCAAGTACAGGATAGAAGAAAGTCTGTTGCTCTGAAAGGGCATCCTGTCCTTTCTGTCCAGTCATCCAATCAACAAATGTCTGTGCAGCCTTCAGGTTCTTTGCTCCCTTGAGAATAGATACCGCAGGAGCTTCTGCTGGAACGCCTTCCTTCGGGAATACGACTTTGACAGGAAGTCCCTGGCTGATGAATTGGAAGAATGCAGGAGTAAACTGGATACCGATGGCACAGTCACCGACATTAACACCCTTTGAAGGGCCAGTTCCTGAAGAGGTATATGTCTGTATATTCTTGTTCAACTTTGCCATATAAGCCATTGCATTGTCTTCGCCATAGATTTCGCACAATCCATAGACTTCAGTCTTTGCCGTACCGCTTGACTGCGGAGTCGGTGCCTGAATAAGACCTTTGTATTCAGGTTTCGTCAAATCTTCCCAGGAAGCAGGCATCGTTGCACTAGCTTTCGCAAGTGCCTGTGTATTGATGCCAAAGCAAAGGGGATTCATATAGATACAGCGCCAATACCCATCAGGATCCTTGAAGTTGGCGCCAAGAGCATCAAGTTCAGCACTCTTATATTGTATGGTCAGACCTGCATCTTTTGCCGAAATATGATTTTCACTGGGAGCACCGAACCACACATCGGCCTGAGGCCTTCCTGCTTCAGCCTGAATCCTTGCCAACGCAGGCCCGCTCGACAGATGGACTGATTTCACCTCAATACCGGTATCGGCTGTAAAAGCCTTGAATAATTTCGCCGAGTTTTCTTCATCGACACTGGCATATACAACCAGTTCCTTGGAACCTTCGTTCGAGCTCTCCTGAGCTCCTTGCGCAAATATCGGAGCGACCAATGCACTCACACAGACAAGACAAACCAAACTTTTTCTCATCTTTTCCTCCAACGAGTGATTATAAGTTTTTATATACCATGTGTCAATTTTTATCGGTTCCTTATATTTTTAGTCACTATATAAAACAAACATAGTAAACTTTCAATTGTCAAAGATAATTGTCCCACAAATATAAGAATTTTCTAGCTTCCTCACGGATTGTTGGATATGATGAAAGCAAAAGGGAGGAATCACATAATGGCCATCAGTATCTTTTTGGCTGAGGATGAGCTGATCATACGTCGTAGCATCAGCAAGAACATAGATTGGGAAAGTGAAGGTTTTGAATTTCTCGGAGCAGCTGCAGACGGAGAACTGGCACTGCCGCTTGTCCTTGCAAAAAAACCAGATATACTCATCACTGACATCAAGATGCCTTTCCTTGACGGACTGCAGCTATCAGAACTGGTCAAGAAAAAACTACCGAAAACAAAAATCCTGCTGCTAACAGGATACAAGGACTTTGACTTTGCAAAGAAAGCCATAAGCATCGGTGTTACAGATTACATCCTCAAGCCTATCACAACAGAAAAACTCATTTCCCGTCTTCAGGATATAGCATGGGATATTGAAAACGAACGGGAAAATTCCAGATTGTTAGAAACTTACAAAGCTGAAAAAGCAGAACGGAAAACTGCTTCACGAAACAACTTCTTTGCCAAACTGATCTCCAACATCTACACATTCCAGCAACTTTTGGACAAGGCAAAGGATCTGGACCTGGATCTGGTAGGTACCCAATATGCCATACTTCTTCTCAAGATGACCTTCAGGGAAAGCAACTTGGAAAACGAACAGAAAATAAATGAATTGGAACAACATCTCCCGCTCCCTGACGGATGGATAACTTTTGACCGAGGTGCGGAAGGCCTTGGAATCCTTTGCATCAACTTCGAACCGTCAGAGTGGAAAAAAGAGCATGACCTGCTTTGCAATTATCTTGACCAGAATGAAGGTTTGACATATTTCGGAGCAGTAGGACCTGCAGTAAAACGTCTCACTGAAATTTCTCAATCATATCAAAAAGCAAGCAAGGCTTTTGCCTCCCGTTTCTTTATCGACAGAGACAATATCATCGAAAGCTATGATGCCGTCGGCAATCCTGAAGAAAAACTAGGAACCATTCCATTGTTCCGTTTGGACAGTGACAATATAGACAGAACCATCATTGAACGTTTCCTACAACTTGGGCAACAAGAAGAAGAAGGCCCTTTCATTACGGATTATCTGCAGAAATTTGATGACATCTCCCTTGATTCCCTTGATTTCAGACACTATCTGATGATGGATACATACTTCTGTTGCAGTGACTTTCTTTGTCGTATCGGTTATACAAAAGCAGATCTCAAGCCTTTGGATATAGCACGGCTACAGGGATGTTCAAGGCAAAAACTTGCATCCTGCTTATCTGAATTGCTAAGGCAGACCTTGCAATTACGTGATTCCGTTTCCCACAGCACACACAGCACGCTCATCGAAAATACAAAGAGGTTCATGGAAGGACATTACAACAGCAAGCAAATGGCACTGAACTATGTAGCAGACGAAATGGGTATCAGTCCAAATTACCTTTCCACCCTTTTCAGCAATGAAACAGGCGAGACTTTTACTGAATATCTCACAAAGCTCAAAATGGAAAAGGCAATTGAATTGCTCCTTTCTACTGATATGCGTTCAAGTGAAATTGCCATTGCCATAGGCTATCAGGATCCACATTATTTCAGTCATATGTTTAAAAAATATACAGGACTTTCACCACGTGGTTACAGGACAAGGAAAAGCCAATGAAAAAGAACAACCGTATGACCAAGAACTCCTTGAGTCACAGACTCAAGTATTATTTTGAACAATCGGTAATACCCTTTTCCCTGCTCGTCATCCTGCTGCTGATTTTCTTGGTATATATAGGCAATGCCTACAATCAGATCGTGCTCAATATTACTACGGCAAACGAATACATCCTTACATTCAAGCATGATGTAGACTATGCTTTGTATAGGACGGTCATTGGTTCCGCAAATTCATGGGATACGACATTCGACAAAGATATAAAGGATCCCTATATTACCATCAGCAACATGAAGCAGAATATGCTGAAGCTTCAGAAAATGACCAAAGACAAAGCAAACAGGACCAGACTGAAAAACATTATTTCCAGGTTGGACAGTCTCAAGGGCATGGCAGATACAATCAACCAAAGGGTAAAGGAAAAAGGCCATTATGATGAAAATATGAATTTCCTGGAACTCAATGTATACATTCTGACAGAGTTGATTACAAGCCAAGTCCATGAGTATGTCTACTATGAAGCAGCACATCTGGAATTGGTCAGGCAGAATCTGATGCGGACCTTATTGGTAATGATCGTAGCTGGACTATTGTTCTATTTTACCCTTCTGTTCCGTCTGCAGCGAATAAACAAGGATATTGCAGAAAGTGTACTCAAACCTATCGAAGACATCTGTGATGCGACAGGAGAAATAGCAAAAGGAGAATTCATCAACGTCCAAGATGAGAAATACGATTATGAAGTTGCCGTTCTTTCTTCATCAATCAACCACATGTCAAGGGAAATCGAACGGCTATTGGAAAAAACAAAGCAAGAACAGGAACAGCTCAGGTTGACAGAACTCCAGCTGTACCAATCACAGATAAATCCCCATTTTCTTTATAACACCTTGGATACCATCGTAGCTCTGGTAGAAAGTAAAATGCCAGAAGATGCCGTCATGTTGATTGAACGGTTGTCGGATTTCTTCAGGACTTCCTTGTCTGAAGGAAAACCAAAGATCCTTATCAAAGATGAAATCAGACATGTACAGTCATATCTGGAAATCCAACAGGTACGTTACCAGGATATCATGCAATTTTCCATAACAGTAGATCGGACTCTGATGAATTATCTGATCGTCAAGCTGACACTTCAACCCTTGGTCGAGAATGCACTCTACCATGGCATCAAGCAACGTAGGGGTGTCGGACACATCATCATAACAGGACATGAAGATGACCAAGGAGATATTCTCCTTATGGTCCGTGATGACGGTATCGGCATGGATAAGGAAAAACTCCAGGAACTGCAGGATTCTTTGGAATCAAAGGTCCCCGCAGGGAAAAGAACCTTCGGATTGTACAATGTACACCAACGGCTCAGGCTTAATTATGGACAAACATATGGACTGACCCTTGAAAGTACCCTCGGAAAGGGAACTACCGTATATGTAAAGCTTCCGAAAGAACAATCCAAGGATGATGTTAACGAACACGCAAAATGAAAATAATCAACTTTTTTTCATTTTTTTCAACCACAAAATCAATCATATCCAAAAAAAATCATCATATTGGATAAAATCATCCGTATCTTTATCAAAATTTGTAGCATACAATACTAGCATAAAAAAGGAGATACGCAATGAAAAAGACTGTATTGTTTCTCAGCATACTGCTTTCAGCCGGTATGCTTTTCGCAAACGGCACCCAAGAAACTGCAGCTGGGACTACTTCGGGGCAAAAAGACCTGATAGTCGTCGGATATGCACAGGTCGGAGCAGAATCAGATTGGAGAACAGCTAATACTGAATCCTTCAAGACGACATTCACCGAAGCCAATGGTTACAAACTGATTTTTGATGATGCACAGCAGAAACAGGAAAACCAAATCAAGGCGATCAGAAGCTTCATCCAGCAGGACGTCGATTATATCGTATTGGCTCCTGTCGTAGAAACAGGATGGGATACAGTACTGAAAGAAGCAAAAGATGCAGGTATTCCGGTCATTCTGTCAGACCGTATGGTAAAAGTATCTGATGATTCACTTTATACTTGCTGGGTAGGCGGAAACTTCAAGAAGGAAGGTGAAGATGCCGGTAAGTGGCTTGCCTCATATCTTGATAAACAAGGTAGAAGCAATGACAGTATCAATATTGTCACTTTACAGGGAACCATCGGTTCTTCAGCCCAAGTAGGACGGACCGAAGGTTTCGCAGAAGAGCTTGCAAAACACTCGAACTGGCACATGCTTGCTCGTCAGACTGGTGAATTCACCCAAGCAAAAGGCCAGGAAGTCATGGAATCGTTCCTGAAAAAGTATGATGATATCGATGTAGTCATCAGTGAAAACGACAATATGTCATTTGGTGCCATCGACGCAATCAAAGCTGCAGGAAAGACCTGTGGTCCAAACGGCAAGATCATCATTGTTTCCTTTGATGCTGTCCGTGCTGCTTTTGAAGCAATGAAGGCCGGAGATCTGAACTGTGCCTGTGAATGTAACCCATTGCATGGACCAAGGGTAGCTCAGTTGATCCAAAAACTCGAAAAGGGCGAGAAAGTCGAAAAGATCAACTATGTTGATGAAAAGGTATTCCCCGCAGAAGTTGCTGCAGAAGTTGAACCGACAAGGAAATATTGAACACTGTCTGCACTCAGGGAGACGGAGGAGCGTCCTTCGTCTCCTTTTTTTCAGGTAACTTCATTGATTGCATTACAACGACAGGAACTACAAGGTTTCTGATTTCATCAAGACAATACATCTAAAAGGAGGTCCCATGGAAAACATACTGTTATCCATGAAGGGAATTTCCAAGTCATTTCCAGGAGTAAAAGCTCTGGATAAAGTTGATTTTAGCCTAAATAAGGGCGAGATTCATGCACTGATGGGAGAAAATGGCGCTGGAAAAAGTACCTTGATAAAGGTACTTACCGGTGTGCACCCTTTTGAAGAAGGGACTATCCATCTGGAAGGACATGAAGGACATTTACGCAACAGATCTCCCGAAGATGCACAACGGAACGGCATCAGTACCGTGTTCCAGGAAATCAACCTTTGCCCTAACCTTTCAGTAGCAGAAAACCTTTTTATAGGCAGGGAACCAAAGAAACACGGAAACATAGACTGGAAAGCAATGAACACAAGGGCTAAGGAAGTCCTATTGAAAATGGATATGGATATCGACGTCACCCTTGCTTTGGAAAACTACTCAATTGCCATGCAGCAGATGGTAGCAATTGCAAGAGCTGTCGATATGTCCGCAAAAGTTCTTATTCTGGATGAACCCACTTCGTCCCTTGATGACCAAGAGGTTACGAAGCTGTTTGCTATAATGAAAAGGTTGAAGGAACATGGAGTAGGCATCATTTTCGTTACTCATTTTCTCAACCAAGTTTACGAAATCTGCGACAGGATAACTGTTCTGCGAGGCGGCAAGCTAGTCGGGACTTACACAGTTGCTGAATTACCACGCTTCCAATTGGTATCAAAGATGATGGGCAAGGATTTGGATGAACTATCCGATCTCAGAGCCTGTGGCACCAATGAATGCAAAGGTGATGTCCTGATTGAAACAAAAGGACTGGGAGTGTCCGGTTCCATCAAACCTTTCGATATTGCTCTCCATAAAGGGGAAGTGGTCGGTCTTGCAGGTCTTCTAGGTAGTGGCAGAAGCCAATTAGCCAGAGCTATCTATGGTGCCGACAAACCAGACAAAGGAAAACTATTTGTACGGGGAAAACAATTTGTAGCTCACTCGCCGCTGGATTCCATGAGACAGGGCATGGCATATCTACCTGAAGACAGAAAAGAAGAAGGAATTATACCTGATCTGTCAGTCAGGGAAAACATCATCATTGCCTTGCAGGCACGGAAAGGTTTTTCAAAGGTAATTTCCAGAAAAGAACAAGAAGATTTATGTAACAAGATGATCGATTTACTCCAAATCAAGACACCTTCGACGGAAACAACCGTCAAACAACTATCAGGAGGAAACCAACAGAAAGTCATCTTGGCCCGTTGGTTACTTACTTCTCCTGATTTCTTCATTCTGGATGAACCTACCAGAGGTATAGATATCGGAACAAAGACAGAAATACAGAAACTTGTCATAAAGCTTGCAAAAGAGGGCAAAAGCCTGATGTTCATTTCTTCAGAAATCGATGAAATGCTCAGAACCTGTAACAGGATGGCAATACTCAGGGATGGTGAAAAGGTCTCTGAACTACAGGAAAATGAACTGTCGCAAGAAAATATAATGGCTACGATTGCCAGCGGAGGGAAGAAATGAATCAACAACTGGTAAGACTTACGAAGAAACGTCTGTTTATGCCCATACTATGCTTGTGTATCGTATTGCTCATCAATGTCATCAAGACACCGGACTTCTTCAAGATAACCGTAAGGGAAGGAGTTTTCTACGGATATATCATCGATGTCATCAACAGAGCCAGCGAATTGGTGATACTTGCTGTCGGTATGACGCTTTGTATTGCGTCTTCTGCTGGAACTGATATTTCCGTAGGTGCCGTCATGGCTGTAGCCGCTGCAGTCTGTTGCAGCATACTTGCGGGTGGACAGGTCTCCGTCACTGCATATCAGAACCCTTATATAATCGCAGTCTTGGCTGCCTTGGGAGTCGCAGTCCTCTGTGGAGCCTTCAATGGATTCTTGGTAGCCAATCTGAAAATCCAGCCTATGGTTGCTACGTTGATACTGTTTACAGCAGGGCGAGGTATCGCTCAACTCATTACAAATGGACAGATTACTTATGTAAGGGTAAGCAGTTATAAATTACTTGGAGCTAATATTCCAGGAGTTCCTCTTCCGACCAGTGTCTTTGTTGCAATCCTTGTCATAATCATAGCACAGACTATATTGCGAAAGACTTCACTGGGTATGTATATCGAGGCTGTCGGTATCAATGCAAAGGCATCAAGGCTGGTAGGACTCAAAAGTACGGCAATTATTTTCCTGACTTACGTTATCTGTGGATTGTGCGCAGGCATCTCAGGAATCATCATGTCCAGTAGGATATATTCTGCGGATGCAAACAACATAGGCCTATTGATGGAACTTGATGCCATTCTTGCAGTTGCCTTAGGTGGCAACAATTTGGCTGGTGGCCGATTCAGTATGACGGGTTCAATCATCGGAGCTTACACTATACAGGCCTTGACCACTACCCTCTATGCTATGGGTGTCAGTGCTGACCAGATTCCAGTCTACAAGGCTCTTGTTGTCATTGTCATCGTCAGCTTGCAGTCTGAAGTAGTCAAAGCAAAGTTCAACGATATCAAGAAAAAACATGAATCAAGAAAGACTCTAGTAGCCACAGTGGAGGTTCAGTGACAATGAAACTAAAGAAACATTTTGATTCCAAGACAGTATTGCTGTGGATTACTATCCTCCTGTTTTTTTCCATGTATATCATTGGTATGGTCATTTACCATGACAGAGGCTTTGCAAACCTACAGAATTTTCTCAATCTCTTCATCTCCAATGCAGGATTGATTGTCATCAGTGCAGGCATGACTGTCGTCATGATTACCGGAGGCATAGATATTTCTGTCGGTTCCTTCGTTGCCATGGCCTGTATGATTCTTGCTGACCTGATGGAAAACAAAGGTTTGGATGCAAGTACAGCAATTTTCTTTGTACTGATTGTAGGTATAGTATTCGGCTTTGTACAAGGCTGGTTCATATCTTATCTGAAAATCCAACCGTTTATCATGACTTTGGCAGGTATGTTCTTTGCAAGAGGTATGACAGCAATCATCAGCCAGGATATGATAAACATACAGAACAAGACGTTCCTGGCTATAGCTTCCCATAAGATCTATCTGCCGTTCGGCGGCTATCTGAACAAACATGGCAAGCTCATTCTTCCGTATATCTATCCCACGGTAATCGTTGCCTTGATTGCACTGGTAATCATTTTCTGGATGCTTAGATATACAAAACTCGGCAGGAATATCTATGCAATCGGCGGCAATGAACAAAGTGCAATGCTGATGGGCCTGGACATAAAGAAAACAAAACTTATTGCCTATACGATCAGTGGCCTGTGCAGCGGTATCGGTGGTACTCTGTTCTGTCTGAACACCTGCTCAGGCTTCGTAGAGCAGGCAAAAGGCTTTGAAATGGATGCTATCGCATCAGCAGTCATCGGCGGTACATTGCTGACAGGAGGTGTTGGCAATGTCTTCGGAACCCTCTTCGGTGTATTGATCAACGGTACCATCCAGAGTTTCATTACATTCCAGGGAACTCTTTCCTCCTGGTGGGTACGAATTTCAATTGCAGCACTCCTGGCCTTCTTCATCATTCTCCAAAGCATCTTCGCTTTCATCACAGAAAGAAGGAAAGGCTTATAAAAACATGACTCTCAAACTTTGACTCCAGGTACCTGGCCAGAAAGATGACATCCTCCGCTTGAACAAGCCTCCAAGAGAAAAAGCCATCAATATTTTGACCAGGTACCATTTTTTGTTCTTGCAATAGCAACGGAAAGACTATCAGAGTTCCATTGGTCTTTTATTGTCTTCCAATACCTTTTCCATATATTTCTTGTCCAAGCCAAGGTCTTCCGTAAGTATCCTGAACTTCTGTACATCCAACAGGTTCTGCTCACATAACAGATAAACCAACGCCCTCTCTGCTATATTACCGACCAACAGACTGTCATAATATACCTGTTCCAACGGCATGCCGGCATAACGCTGATGCAGATTATTGTACAGGCTTGAATCTTCCATATGATACTTGAGGCAATACAGCTCCTTATGCAAACCATCCAAATTGCCTTTTGCAGCATCTTCCCCCAACGGCTTCAGTGTATAAAATGTATATTCCTTGCCAGGTAAGAAATGATGTAGATCACATCTTGCCTCATAGTTGGGTTCCAAACGTGAAGTCTTGACCCTGTCTCCACCGACAATAATCAATGGATCAAAATAGAGAGCAGGACATTCTTTTCCTTCTACCCTATAGTATCTGTATGTATAGAAAGCCGGTTCCAGGCAATCCGGATGTTCACAATAGGCCGTCAAGGGAATTACATCAGTGGCAATATCCAACATGAGCCTTGCAGTAGAATTGAACAAATCCCTGCGAAAATTCATGATCAAAGTAGGAAAAATAAACATAATTCCTTTTTCAAGACTGTTGTTCCGCACGACATAGGCAAGTCGTTCATCAAAGAAGGAAGCTTCATCAATGATATAGGTTCCGACGGTAGGATTATCTTCTATTACCCTTTCCAAGCCAAAGGAATCCTTGATCCTGGCAATGTTGCTGCCACATCGGATGTAGCCGCTGCGATATGCCAAGGCATCATCAGGATATTGTGAGAATCGGCCATCCACGGCATCCTTTATGAAAAAAACATTCCTTCGGTCTACGCGCCCCTGACTGGTAGCCCTGCCGACCACCGCACTCTTTTTCTGTGCTACGGCTGCATCCCGCCACACACGTGCAGCAAATTCCGTCTTGCCGGATCCCATCGGACCGATAAGCAAGACTCTCCTTCCCGGCAGGGTAAAATCAAAATGACTGAACGTATCCAGTACATGCAATGTGGGAAAGCCAAGGCTTTTAAGAAAGCAAGAAACCTTGCCATCAAGTCCTTCATCAGGCATGTGTAGCAGCCCCTTTGACGATTGCGATGCCACTGCTTGCACCAATCCTGCTGGCACCGGCATCAATCATTGCCTTTGCTTCTTCATAAGTGTGGATACCACCGCTTGCCTTGACACCAATCTCAGGGCCGACAGTCTTTCTCATCAGTGCTACATCCTCAGTTTTTGCTCCAGCCGAAGAGAAACCTGTGGATGTCTTCACATAATCGGCTCCGGCTTCGACAGCAAGATGACATGCCTTGACCTTTTCCTCATCATTGAGCAGACAAGTCTCAATGATTACCTTGAGCAATCTGCCATTACAGGCTTCTTTGACCGTCTTGATATCCTGTGATACAAGATCGTACCGCTTATCCTTCAGGAATCCGATATTGAGTACCATGTCAATCTCATCTGCACCATCCTTCACGGCCTGTCCTGCTTCAAAGGCTTTTGCCTTGGTACTCATCGCTCCCAAAGGGAATCCGATAACAGAACAGATGTTGACTTTTGTATCTGCAAGCAACCCAACACACTGAGCCACCCGACAGCTATTGACACAGACTGATGCAAATCCATATTCTCTGGCTTCTGCACAGATTCTTTCAATATCCGCTTCTGTAGCTTTTGCAGCCAAAAGCGTATGATCAATATATGATGCAATATTCTTCATGTTGATGATACTCCTTTTCTTTGGTGTTGCCCTGATTCTACTCCAACATGTACTTGAAGACAACAACAATATAGACCTTTCGTCAATTCGACAGGAGGTAACCGATTGACCACAACAGCTCCTGCAAGCTACTCTTACAGCATGAAATTCCTTACTGCATTATCAGACAATTATCTTTGGATTCTGGTTGCCGTGCTCCTGGTCAATCTGCTACAGAAGCGATTCCCTCATTCCTATAAGAAAAGATTGGCAACAATTTATATTGCACTGTTGCTTCTTATCTATAATGTCTTGATCATCCTTATAATAGTAAAAAAACTTAACCCATACCTGGCAATTCCTGCAGCAGTACTGTTGGTCTTCGTTGGTTTCCTTTTCAGGAAGCATGTCTGGCCTTTCAAACTCCATTGTACTTCGTGCGGGAAAAGACTCAACATGGACCAAATACTTGGAAACGATGACAATCTCTGCAGTGAATGTTATCTGAAAGCCCACCCTGAAGAAGCTGAAAAAAAGCGACAGGAACAGGAGAAACAGGAAGAGTTGGCAAGACAGGCTGCTGAAGAAGAAAAATTTGTTTGTCCTGATACCGTCGATGAAATAGACTGGGACAGTTGGGAGCCAGAAGAACGATGTACGCTGGTGTACCTCATAGATGGAGATAAGATTCTCTTGATTGAGAAAAAACAAGGTATGGGAACAGGACTCGTCAATGGTCCTGGCGGTCATATCGAACTTGAAGAAACGGCCGATGAGGCAGCAAAAAGAGAGTTCACAGAAGAAACTGGACTGCATGTACACGAAATCACAAAAGTCGGAGAGCTCAATTTCCAATTCAAAGACGGAGTCTCCATGAGAGGCTATGTCTATCTTGGAAATGGATGGGACGGAGAATTGAAATCATGTGATGAGACAACTCCATTCTGGTGTCCGCTGGATGAATTGCCTGTGGACAAGATGTGGGAAGATGACAGACTCTGGATCAGAAAAGCCATCCAAGGCGATAATTTCACCGGTTGGTTCATTTTTGACGGAGAAAAGATGCTTTCAAAGAAACTCAGTTTTGATGAACAGGAGTGAACTAGGACTAGGACTTTGGCAGGCAGGAGGGGGGTTTGGCTTTTGGGAAGATCAAAACAGAAAAGATTCCCTTCAGGTCCTTCACAAAGCCATACGCAGCGACATCATACATTATGATACGGCCCAATCCTATGGAAACGGAACAAGTGAACAACTGCTTGGACAACAATGTAAGAGATTCCAAGCAACAAAACCAAGAAATTCTTTTTTCTTTGCCACAAAATTACAAAGTCAGATTCCAGATAAAGTAGAGCAACTAGTTGGGAAAAGTCTCCGGCGTCTCTGTACTGATTACTTGGATCTGCTATATCTTCATTGGCCATCTTCTGGAAAAGATCCAAGATACATGCTTGATGCAATGAGAAAAGACAAACGGATCAAATATATCGGCGTCTGTAATTTTCCTCCTGCACTGCTTGCACAACTACTCAAAGATACTGCTCTTGACTATTTCCAATGTCCGATTTCCTTGCTCTGGACCAGACATTTATCCGAACTTCTCCATCTTTGCAAAGAAAGAAACATCAAGATAGTAGGTTATAGCCCATTGGGTATGGGATTGCTTTCAGGCAAACACAGCCTGCCTCCTGATGATGCCAGAAGCAACCTCTATTGTTATCAGATACCTCAGGCATACAAGGCTTTTCTTGACCTGACAGCCTTGTTGTCAGAAATAGCAAGCAAACACGCTGCCACAGCCACTCAGATAGCACTTTCATGGTCTCTAGACCAACAGGCACAAGTTATCCTGACCGGAGCAAGGAACAAAGAGCAGTTAGATACCAGCCTGATGGCAAAGGAACTTATACTTACGGAAGCAGAAAAAAACAGCTTGAAAGAGGCTGCAGAAATTCTCCAACGCCAAGCTCCTGCTGAAATGGACAATATCTTTGCCCATCAATGGTAAGCCTTTGCCATACAAGGCATACCGGAGTATAGTAAATATATGAAAGTTCCCATAGATACGGCCAGAGCAAACCTGGAAATAAAAAAATCAAAATTCATAGCAATTGCCTATCCTTGTACAACCTTGCAGGAAGTCAAGCAACTGGTTACAGAAACAAAAGCAGCATATCCGGATGCTACCCACGTAGTCCATGCTGCAATAGTCGGCCCTACAGGAACAAGTTTTTCCTTCAGTGATGACCATGAACCTAAAAATACGGCAGGACGGCCTGCTTTTGAAGTCTTGAGAGGAAGTGGCATCACGGACATTGCCGTCATGATCATCCGATACTTCGGCGGGACTTTGCTGGGTACCGGTGGCTTGGTAAGGGCTTACGGAGACAGCATGAAGGCTGTATTGGAAAAAACAAAGACTGAAGAATTGGTCCTGAAGAAAAATTTTTCCCTGCAGACCTCATATGACCTGTTCGAACCAATCAAGGCATTGCTTGAACAAGCCGGATGCACCATTGCTGAAGAAACCTTTACTACGACAGTAGATTTTTCCGGTTCAATACCAGAAACAGCATGTATGGAACTGGTCCGACAGGTTTCCGAACTTTCAAAAGGAAAGGATACTATCATTTTCTCATCAGTCTGACTGTTTTAATCTTTCTTGGTAAGCTTATGGATATCCAATTCAGGAAAAGAGACTTCATCCTCATCTGTTTTTGCATCCAAAATGATTTCCTCTTCGTCAAACCGACCTTCATCAACGATCTGGCACAGTCGTATAGAAAGCGAAATTGCTTTTTCCAACGCATGGATATCAATCTTATCCAGGGTATCTTCTTCAGTATGATAGTACTGATGACTTCTGCCCTCACAGGAAACTCCCATCAGCGTACAGGCTTCTATACCGGCACGATAGCCTTCTGCAGCATCAGTTCCACCACAAAACATCGGAAGGGGGCCTGTTTTTACTTTATATCCCATTGCCTGCGCAATCTGTTTGCATTTACCGGCAAATTTGACTGAAAGCTGTTGTGTACCATTGATATCTGTATCAAGAAAAATCAGCTCAGAACTATCATACAGGCAGTCAAAGTTCAGTTGTAAGCCATGTTTCAAAAGAGAACTGTATTTGTCGAACCATGCACGGGAACCTCTGAGGCCTTCTTCTTCTCCATCAAAAGATGCAAAGATCACACGGGTATGCTTCAAAGCTTTCCCGTTTTCTTTTCTCCAATGAAAAAATCTGGCAAGCTCGATTTCCATGGCAACTGAAGCAAGATTATCTCCTGCACCAGGAGAAAACTCATCAGAAAAAAACTTCTTCAGAGGAAGCAGCAAAGGAAAACAAACCAAGAAAATTACCAAGAATACTACCGAGCCAACAGGAGGAAATCCTATGGCAAACAACCGACCTGTAAAAATTTCAACAAACAGCTGTACCAATAAAAGTATTCCTATCATGAAAAAAAGCCCGAATGGAACAAGAACCTTGACTAGATAATCCTTCTTACTTGTTCTGCTGAATGCCGAAATAGGGGCACTGTCATGGTGCGCAGAGAACAAGACAGTATGTGTGACTTCTTCTTCAGGTTCTATGATACCATGGACATTGCGGCCTTTTTTTCCTTTGAAACGTTTTTCCATCCAAGATATCGGACGGTATAAAATGAATTGCCTGATTACCATAAAAGCAAAAAAGACATATATCAGACCTGCAGTAACAGGAAAGCCAAAAAAAAGTAAGATAATGACGAGAAGATACACATAAGGCATCTGTCCAATCCACGATATATATCCATCTCCATGATGGATAAAATCCTGTTGCGTAGTGATATCACAGTATCGGCTGAACAAATCCTTGATTTTTTCCGCAGCCTTCAGACAACTTTCGGAACCGCTGGGACGAGGCCCGAATAAGGTCAGTATGTGCTTTGTAACCTCCAATGCCTTCTGAGCCAATACTCCGGCTTTGAGCGTTTCAACATCTTTTTGACGAGAACTATATATATGTTTGGAAAGCAAGGCATCATTGCCCTTTCTCTTCTCCCTTTTCCTAAAAAGTTTTTTCAGTTCCATACAGGAAAGATGGCGCTGTCTGGAAAATATGTCAAGAAACAACAATCAATTGTCTGAGAACTTTTTATTGAGACAATAACGAACAAACAAGCAGCAAAAAACCTGCTGAGCAGGCAAAAAGGAAGCAAATAAGCCCAGATGTCAATCATCCGCTTGACATTCAGCTTATGTAACCACTATATTAGCACTTGCTGAAAACTAATATTTATGGAGAGATGGCCGAGGGGTCGATGGCGGTTGTCTTGAAAACAACAGAGGGGAAACTCTCCGGGGGTTCGAATCCCTCTCTCTCCGTAGCATATTCGTTATCCTTGGCAAATGGAGAGGTGCGAGAGCGGCCGAATCGGGCTCCCTGCTAAGGAGTTGACCTGGTAACGGGTCCGGGGGTTCGAATCCCCCCTTCTCCGAAATAAAAGAAACAAGTCTAGGGAAATACCTTGGACTTGTTTTTTTTGAAAAATGATGGGTCTTGTATTTCAGTTTCAAAAAAGGCCCTGGGGAACTACAGTCTGTCTTTACTGCTTTGAGAACTGTATTTCCCTGGAATTTTCGTGAATATCCGATCCAACCTTTTCTGTCCTTATTTCAAAAAAATCAGCAAAAATAAGTGGATATGAAATAAAATCATCCGTAAAATAAGCTATTTAAAAATTACTTAAACCAATTAATTCAAAGAACTTCACAAGTTTTCTTATCAAGGTATTTGTTTCAATTTTTCTATAAATGGAATTTATTTACTTATTCATATTATAGTTATTTCCTTATTATCAAATGCACCAATTATATATTGCTTTGCAATTTTACTTCAGAACGCAAAATCCTCATATATAAAAATCAAATACTAATATATGAAATAAATAGATGAGAATATATAATTGACAGTTTGATATACTCCATTAAACTGCAATTATAAATAATAACTGTGTTTTTAAAACCACAGATAAGGAGTATAAAATGATTAAAGAAAACTTATTAAGAAAGGCATTGGATACACATAAACCGACTGTAGCAACAAGAATCTGGAGTACGTGGCCTACGGTCGTAGAAGCCTGTGCTGCTTCCGGTAATTTTGATTATGTAGAATTTGTTGCAGAATATTCTCCGTTTGACCAACATGATTTGGAAAATTGGGTACGGGCATGTGAACTTGGCGGCATTGCATCAATGATCAAGGTCGATTTCCAAAACAGAAACTATGTTGCTCAGAGAGCTTTGGCTTGTGGATTCCAATCCATTATGTTCACTGACCATAAGACTGCAGAAGAAGTTGAGGCAACTTTGCATGCCATCAGCCCGGACAGCAAGCAATATGGAGGCCGCTTCGGTTATCCCAATGCCCGATGGATAGGCTACCAGCCTCATTTGAGTCAGACTGAGTATGCCAAGATGGTACACTCTGCCGTAAAATCATTCATGATTGAAAAAAAAGAGGCAATGGACAATATTGAAGAAATCTGTTCTATCAAAGGTGTTGATATGGTACAGTTCGGGCCTTCCGATTATAGTATGAGCCTGGGTTGGGATGCAAAGGACCATAAGGAAGATATACGTAAGGTAGAAGAAAAAATGATACGTACAGCCCTTGACCATGGGGTTGCTCCCCGCTGTGAATGTGATTCAATTGAAAAAATGCAATATTATATGGATCTTGGTGTCAGGAATTTCTGTATAGGAGACCAATTCCGCATTCTTGATGCTTATTGGAAAGGTACATGCGGTAAAGCCAAAGACCTTGCAGCGACCCTGAAATAAAAGAGGAAAGACCAATGAAAAAAATACTACTTACTTATCCTGTACCGGCACAGACACTTGACCAATTCACAAAAGATTTCAGCCTTACCGTTGCAGACCACAAATTAAGTCACGAAGAAGTTGTCTCAGCTGTTAAGGAATACAACGGACTGTTTGTTTTTGGAGTCAAGGCTGACAGACAAGTCATGGACGCCGGGAAGAAACTCGAAGTCATAGCAAATTTTGGTGTCGGTTATGACAATATCGATTGGAAATATGCGACAGAAAAAGGAATTGCAGTAGTCAATACACCTACTCAGGTTACTGATGCAACAGCAGAACATACCCTTGCCTTGATCATTTCCACCATGCGCGATATTGCTGGTTATGACCGGGAATTGCGACAAGGTGTCTGGAAAACTCCCTTGTTTTCAGATCGGGCAACAGAGCTTACTGATCGGACACTGGGCGTTATCGGTTTTGGCCGTATAGGAAAGGCAGTTGCAAAGAAAGCTACAGGAATCGGTATGAATGTCATTTATTATGATGTATACCGCGCACAACCGGAACTTGAAAAAGAATATAAGGTTACCTATATGGAATTTGACAAAGTCCTTGCCAATAGTGATTGTATTACGTTGCATATGCCCTTTACAGAGAAAAACCGACATCTGTTCAACCTTGAAACTTTCAGAAAAATGAAAAAAACAGCTTATTTCATCAATTGTGCACGAGGTCCGATCGTCAATGAAAAAGATCTGGCAAGGGCCCTGCAGGAAGGTATCATAAAAGGAGCAGGATTGGACGTCTTTGAGAATGAGCCGCATCCTTCACCCGAATTATTACAGTTAAGTAATATTACGCTGACTCCACATGTGGCAAGTTCTACGATGAAAGCCCGTCTGGGAATGGCAAAGGAAGCACTTTCAGGCATTGCTGCTGTATTGAAGGGAAATATCCCTTATAATGTCATCAACCCTGAAGTATTGAAAAAATAAGGAGAGACAGATGGACATAGTTATTTTGGACGGTTATACGGAAAATCCTGGAGACTTGTCTTGGGATGGGATGAAAGAGTTGGGGTCCCTTACTGTATATGACAGGACGTCATTGACAGATAAAGCCGAAATCATCAAACGAATCGGCAATGCAGGTATCATCATCACAAACAAGACTCCGATTGACCGTATGGTCTTTGATGCCTGTCCCTCAATCAAATACGTAGGGCTGCTTGCAACCGGATATAATGTAGTTGATGTTGCATATGCAAAGGAAAAAAATATCCCTGTTACAAATATCCCGACCTATGGTACTGCCGCTGTCGGCCAATTTGCCATCGGACTACTACTGGAAATCTGTCATCATATAGGCCATCACGACCAAGCAGTCCATGAAGGACGCTGGGAACAAAATCCTGACTGGTGCTTCTGGGACTATCCCTTGATTGAGTTGGCCGGCATGAATATGGGAATCATAGGTTTTGGCAGAATCGGACAGACCACAGGCCGGATTGCCCAAGCATTGGGCATGAAGGTCCTCGCCTATGATGCATACAGAAATCCTGCATTGGAAAGCACGACTTGCAAATATGTTGAGTTGGATACACTTTTTTCACAATCTGATGTCATTTGCCTCCATTGTCCTCTGTTCCCGGAAACAAAAGGTATAATCAATAAGCAGAATATTGCAAAAATGAAAGATGGAGTAATCATAATCAACAATTCCAGAGGTCCGTTGGTTGTTGAAAAGGACCTGAAAGAAGCATTGGACAGTGGAAAAGTTGCAGCGGCAGGAGTCGACGTCGTTTCAACGGAACCAATAAAAAAGGACAATCCGTTGCTATCGGCAAAGAACTGTATCATTACCCCGCACATATCTTGGGCTCCGAAAGCTTCGCGGCAAAGACTTATGGATATTGCCGTAAACAATGTCAGGGCATTTCTTGCAGGAAAACCGGTGAATGTAGTCAATAAATAAGTTTGTTTTGCAAAACAACAAAAACATAGAGACAATAGGAGATTTTATTCCAGCAAATAGTTAGTTTATAAACATTTTTATGTTATGAACCTATCTCAAAGAGGCATCTAGAAAAACAATACAAAAGGAGGTTTTGTATGGGTCGTTTTTTCCTTGTGCTTGTACTTGCTGTTGTCGTACTTGTCTTGCTGATTGTCAAATTCGGAGTACATCCTGTCATTTCATTGTTCATAGGAGGCATGATTGCAGGAATGGGCTTCGGTTATGGACTGAAAGGAACCATCACTACATATACTGCAGGTTTTGGTTCAACATTAGGTGGCATCGGCTGTACCATAATATTCGGTTCAATCATTGCCCAGGGAATCAGAGATACGGGCTCTGTCAAGTCATTGGTCAATTTCTTTACCAGACTGTCAAAAGGTAAAAATATGGAATTGTCTACAGGACTTTCTTCATATATCATGTCAATACCCGTCTTCGGCGATATAACGGAAGTGCTGATGGCACCTTTGGCTTCTTTGATTTCAAAAAGAGCCAATAAATCGATGTCAACTATGGCAGGCTATACTATGCTCGGTTGTTCCCTGACACATTCTATGGTGCCACCGACACCAGGCATCCTTGCCGTAGCACTCCTTCTGGGCGCAGATTTGGGTATTGTCATTACCATGGGTATTATCATCACTGTCATTGCATTTTTTCTCACATGGTTACTTACCCGGAACTGGGTCGCAAAAGAATATATTCCGCCCCGTTCAGATTATGTCATCGGTGTCGAAAAAATGAAAGGGAACGACTATCACGAGTTGTTGGTCGTCGAAGACAGATTGCCTGGTATCCTTGCTGCAGCTTCTCCGATCCTGGTCCCAGTCATTCTTATTGCAGCTTCTTCCTTCGCCAACATGAACCTTGCAAAAGACAATATCGTACGACAAATCCTCAATGCCATAGGAGAAAGAAATATAGCATTGTTCATCGGTGTTATCATAACTTTCATTCTGGGTGCAACATATAAAGATAAAGTTTTGAAAAACCGGAAACAGTATAAAGGTGAGCAAGCAGGCATTTTCAAAACCATGGCTTTCAGTTGGGTCAATGAAGGCTTGGAAGTCGCATTGTTACCTTTGATCATCACAGCAATGGGCGGTGGACTAAGTGCCATAATAAAGGCTTATCCTAATATCAAGGAACTTGGAAATCTGATTGCCAACGTACATTTTCCTGCAGCACTTGTACCTGTACTTATCGGTACCATCATGATGGTTTCCGTCGGTTCAAGAACTACTGCAGGCATGACTGCTGCAGCAATCTGTGCACCTATCATGACCATCATGGGGTTGTCTCCCGTTGCAACGACCATTCTGATTGGCAGCGGTACAATGATTGGCTCTCATGTCAGTGACAGCGGTTTTTGGATCGGGACATCTTTGTTTAATCTGAATACAAAACAAGGGCTCAAATATATTACATTACTGCAAGCTATCTGTGGTATTTTCTGTATTCTTTTGTCCCTTTCTTTTCTAAAGATCGGATTATTCTAACTCCGCACTTCCTTTGGAACAATCAAGGACATCACCATACGGTCTGCTCTTCGTGGAAAGCCAATTTCTCCGAAGAGCTTTTCTTGATTGACTTACACAAGTTCCCCTCAGATAATATATACAAAGAGGGAGGAAATAACACAGATGGAAAATGATTATCCCAAACTGGTCTCCAGGGAAGCAAAGCTCATCAAGGAACATGGCTTTGCCATTCATTTCCATAACGGAGGTCCGACAGGTTCTTGTTTTTATCATTTCCATGATTATTACGAAGCAAATTTATATCTCGGCAACAAAGAGCTAAACTACATTGCAAAGGGTACCATATATCCTCTTGTCAGAGGAGACATAGTCCTATGCAATATTTTTGAACCCCACTATTTCCAAACCCCAGAAAGTAAATATTATGAAAGGCTCAGCATCGGGGTCGATGCAAATTATTTGCTCCGATATTCTACAGAAACAACAAACCTCCTGGCACTATTCAACCCTTCGCAAAAGCAGTATCCCATCTTGCATCTTCGCTATGACGGTTTGGAACGGTTCTTGGAAATCCTCAGGCTTCTGCAAACCACAGAACAAGCAATAGACAGACAGTTGACAGAAGAAGCTCTGGCACATTTCTTTTTTGCTGTACTCTATGATGAATATGCAAAAGAAGATGAAAGCATTGCAACAGTGAAAAGCAACAATCGATACTTCAAAATCATTGGGGAATTGATTTCTTATATAGAAATGCATCTTCAGGAGAAAATCTCACTTAAGGAATTATCGGGTGCAGTAAACTACAGTCCACAGTACATTTCGAAACTATTCAAGGAAATAACAAATTATTCGATTGTAGAATACATTGTGGACAAGAGAATATCCCTTGCAAAGAAATTGCTCCGCGAAGACAACTTGATAACAAATATTGCAGCTCAATCTGGATTCAACAATTACAGCTATTTTTACAAAGCATTTAAAAGACATGTAAAAATGAGTCCAGAAGAATATAGGCAACTTTGCCTTTCTGAAAAGAACAATAAAGAAGAAAAAATATAGAATCCTTCATTCTGATATCACCGTCCTAAGTTTTTTCCTCAAACTGTAGCAGATAGACAAACATTGTTTTTTCTTGAAAAATGACAGCCATTTTTATTTCTACTCGACCAGAAAAGAGCCTCAAAAATAATCTTGACAAAAAGCAACTATTATCATAAAAATATATTTATAATATTAATATGATATCATAGGAGAGTATATCATGCCTGAAAAAAATGAAGTACAGACTTCTGCATATGAAGAAGAAAGGCCTGTCGCAAATCCGCACAATGGCATAGCATTCCTTTTGGCAAACAGCTTGATTATCATTCTGGGAATTTTGGGATTCATCATAGCTGTAGGTTCTTGGGATTTCTATATTTCGATTTCGTTGAGAATATTTCTTGGCACCATATCAGGAGCTTACAGTTTCGTCATCGGCCCTCTCCTCTATATGGGCTTGAAAACAGTCAAACCGAACGAAGCAATCGTCCTTACTTTGTTCGGCAAATACTACGGTACATTGAAGAAAGAAGGACTCTACTTCGTCAATCCTTTTGCTACAGCATTCAACCCCGCATCCAATACAGAACCGACAACCGCAGATCCACAACCAACGAAATCAAGACGCAACGGCTCCGGTGCCTATGTACCAAGCAAAAAGATTTCCCTCAAGGCCATGACACTCAACAATCAGAAGCAAACCATCAATGATGCCCTTGGAAATCCGATTATCATAGGCGTTGTTGTCATATGGAAAGTCATAGATACTGCAAAGGCCGTTTTCAACGTTGACAATTATGTAGAATTTCTTTCTATACAATGCGATTCTGCTCTTAGGAATGTCGTCAGGAAATATCCCTATGATGCTGCAGAAGGAGAAGACGAGTTATCCCTGAGAGGCAGCAGCCAGGAAGTAGCTGAGAAATTGACACAGGAACTTCAGGAAAAGGTCAATATCGCAGGTTTACAAATCATTGAAGCCAGGATAACACACCTTTCCTATGCTCCTGAAATTGCAGCTGTCATGCTCCAGAGACAACAAGCTTCAGCAATCATTGCTGCAAGACAAAAGATTGTAGAGGGAGCTGTAAGCATGGTCGAAATGGCACTGAATCAACTTAGTGAAAACCATATCGTTGAATTGGATGATGAAAGGAAAGCAGCCATGGTAAGCAATCTTTTGGTTGTACTCTGTGGAAACAAAGACGCCCAACCTGTTGTCAACAGCGGCTCAATATATTAAGTTGATACAAAAGAAAGGATCTGACTATTGGAACCAAAAGACAAAGAAAAAGGTAAGAAACAGCTGTTGCTCAGGCTTTCTCCGACGTTATGGAAAGAACTTGCCATCTGGGCAGAAGATGATTTCAGATCTATAAACGGCCAGATTGAATACCTTTTGACTGAATGTGTCCGAAAGCGAAGAAAAAAAGATATGGACAATTCTGAAGGAACGGATACCGTATCCTTGAAAGATACTTCAAATCCTTTAAAAAAATAACCGTTGCTCCGTTATCAACAGAATTAAAATAAACATTTAGCGGTCAAGGCAGAATATTGTCTTGGCCGCTAAGTATTTTCTGATTTATTGAATTGATTTTGCAACTTCTCCGACGACCTTAATATCTTATTATTTTTCTTGCAATATTATGTATCTCTATCGCAACAAAACAATAATTAAAATAAATTTAGTATTTTTTGCAATTAATTATCAAATTTTTTCTGCAACCAGAAAAAAAATATATCAAATAGAAATAAAAATATTTATTTATACAATTTATAATTATATTTTAAATAATTATTTTTCTTGACAGGATAATTGTTTAAAACTATCATAATAGATAAAGTGATGGTTGGAAAAATTTTCAATATTTGTTGCAATTTTGCAAAAATAAATTGCATGCATCTCTCATAATCAAAAGGAGGAATTTGATATGAAGAAAGCTATCTGTGCCATAGGCATCTTGGCAATGGCAACGGCTGCAGTATTTGCCCAGGGAAATACAGAAAACGGTATGACAGGAACAAAGGAAGAAAAACACGAAACCCTGCAGATGTATACGGCCCTTGATACCGAAGAAGCAAAATACTACATCGATGAATTCACAAAACAGACAGGCATCAAGGTTGAATTCGTTCGATTGAGCGCAGGGGAAGTTTTGGCTAGGGTCGAAGCAGAAAAGACAAATCCACAGGCTAGTGTCTGGTTCGGCGGATCAAGTACAGACCATATAAATGCAGCAGCCAAGGGTTTGCTTGAACCCTACAAGCCCAATGTTGACTTTACATTGGCTGACAACCTCCATGCTTCGGACAACAGTTGGAACGGTTTCTATACCGGAGCCATCGGTTTTGTTTCGAATACGGACTTCCTGAAGAAAAATGGACTTGAAGCTCCCACAAGCTGGGATGATTTGTTGGACCCGATATATGTAGGACAAATAGAAATGGCTTATCCTTATACATCTGGTACAGCCTATACGACATGGGCAACACAGATCCAAAGATTGGGTCTGGACGGCGCCCTTGATTGGTGGGCAAAATTTGACAAATCCATACATCAGTATACAAAATCCGGTACTGCTTGCATCGCACGGGCAGGACTTGGTGAATGTGCCGTAGGCCTTGCATTTTCCCACGACATCCTGGCAAAAGGTGTAAATATGGGTTATCCATTGGTAATGTCCTTCCCGAAGGAAGGAACCGGTTACGAAGTAGGTGCTGTCTCCTTGATCAAAGGCGGCAAGCAATCTAAAGAAGCCAAGTTGTTCATCGACTGGTGTTTCAGCGTAGAAGCACAGAATCTCTTCCAGAAATACTGCAGGTTACCGGTTAATCCAAAGGCTACGGTCGGAAAGGGCGCAATCAAACTTACCGACATCAAACTTATCAATTATGATGCCGTCAAGATGGGTCTGAACAAAGACACCTATGTAAAGGCTTGGAGAGATAGGATCGGAAAATAAGGTATACACAGTTTTTGCATTCTCAAACAGCAGCCCCGGAGGGGAGCTGCTGTCCTTCTTTCCTACAGGATTAACACATGAATAAAAAGTTTACAGAAAACATGCAGGATGTGAAGAAAATTGCAAAGGAACCTTTTATCCTTTTGTCAATTATAGTCATATTCTATTTATTGATAACATTTGTCATCTTCCCGATTTTCCAAGTATGCAAGACCAGTCTATCTGTCGATGGCAGTTTCAGTCTCAAGAACTTTTCGGAAGTACTGAGCAAATCATACTATATTGAACCGCTTGCAAACAGTTTGTTGCTTGGGTTTCTAGTTGCTACTATCGGAACCTTCTTCGGTTTTGTTTTTGCTTACGCAATTACCAGGACCCCGATGAAAGGCAAAGAAGCTTTTCGCCTGGTTGCAACGTTTCCTATGGTTTCGCCTCCTTTTGTAGTAGCCTTGGCTTGCATTTTACTATTCGGAAGAAGCGGTGTCTTTGCAGGAGTCTTGGGCAATATCTATGGAATAACTGGATTGACCATCGTAGAAGTCATTGCCTACACTCCTACAGCTTTCCTTGCATTGGTAGGTATTCTCCAGTCAATTGATCCCGCCTTGGAAGAAGCTGCAATGGATCTCGGAGCTTCAAGGACCAAAGTCTTCAGGTCTATAATATTTCCCCTGTCAACTCCTGGAATTGTAAGTGCATGGTTGCTTGTCTTTATCCAGTCGCTGGCAGACTTCGGAAATCCAATGATAATCTCCGGAGATTTTTCAGTACTGTCGGTCCAGGCATATCTGCAGATTACAGGTATGTATGACCTAGCCAGAGGCTCAACATTGGCAATACTGCTCCTAGTACCGACATTGGTAGCATATTATCTACAACGTTATTTGCTCGCCAAAAAATCCTATGTAACTGTCACTGGCAAACCGACGGCTTCCACCATCAAGAACTTGGAATGGTATATCAAGCTACCTGTTTATTTTTTCTGCTTCCTTTTTGCTTTTGTCGTGATTCTGTTCTATGGAATGGTCATATGGGGCTCTTTCCAAAAACTATGGGGTGTTGATGCTTCCTTTACGCTCAGAAATTATCAACAGATGTGGAGTGTCGGTTCAGAATATATCAAGGACAGCTTGATTATCGCAGTAATTGTTACACCGATTACAGGTTTGCTGAGTATGTTCATATCTTTCCTTGTAACTAGAAAGAATTTTCCAGGAAAGAACCTGATGGAAGTTTCAGCCATGCTGACTTTCGCCGTGCCAGGAACCGTCGTCGGCATAGGATACATCCTTGCTTTCAACAATCCCTCAGTCCTTATGCCTGCCACATTGACAGGAACTGCGGCAATTATCATTACGTTGCTGATTTTCAGAAATTTGCCCGTAGGTATCAGGAACGGTATAGCTGCCCTTAATCAGATTGATCCCAGTATCGAAGAAGCCTCAATCGACTTAGGGGCTGATAGCGGTACCACTTTCAAGAAAATTACCTTGCCGATGATAACGCCGGCCTTGTTCTCTTCCTTGGCAAACAGCTTTGTACGGTCAATGACTGCCATAAGTGCAATCATATTTGTTGTTTCTGGCCGCTGGAATCTGATTACTGTAGCAATACTTGGTTTCGTGGACAACAGCCAGTATGCACAGGCAGCAGCCATGAGCCTGTTGCTTGTCGTCATCGTACTTATTGCACTTGGCATCATGCGGTTGATAACAGACAGAATCGGCCGTGGTATGAAGTATTCGAACATTGAAGGATAAATAGTATGAAAGAAGGATATTTGACCCTTGAAAATTTGACAAAGACATTCGGAAATGGAAACAATCTGTTTACTGCCGTTGACCATGTAAACCTCCAAGTCAAGGAAGGTGAACTCGTAACTTTGCTCGGACCATCAGGCTGCGGAAAAACCACAACATTAAGGATGATTGCCGGGTTTCATGTTCCCAGTAGCGGAAAAGTATTGATTGATTCTCTGGATATGAGCAGCGTACCGCCTAATAAAAGACCGACTGCCATGGTATTTCAGAATTATGCTTTATTTCCCCACATGACAGTCAAAAAAAATATTTCCTATGGTCTTGAAATCATGAAACTACCTAAGCAGACCATTGAAAACAAAACTCATGAGATCATCCAGATGATCGGCCTGAGCGGTCTTGAAGACAGACAACCCAGACAATTGTCAGGAGGTCAGCAACAAAGAGTAAGTCTTGCCAGAGCCATGGTCATGGAGCCGAAAGTCTTGTTGTTTGATGAACCATTGTCAAACCTTGATGCAAAGTTAAGAGTATCTACCAGACTGGAAATCAGACACCTGCAGCAACGGGTTGGAATTACAAGCGTCTATGTTACTCACGATCAGGAAGAAGCAATGACCATTTCAGACAGAATTGTCATAATGAGCCAAGGCAAGATACAGCAGGTTGATACTCCACAGGAAATCTATGCCCATCCCACAAACCGTTTCGTAGCAGATTTTATAGGAAAAGTAAATTTTCTTGATGGAACAGTCACTGGAATCGAAGATAATCAGTTGATCATCTCCTGTCGAGACAAACAAATTGCAGCACCATATTTCAATAAATCCATCAAGCAGAATGATAGGGTTCTCTTGACTATCCGACCAGAATCAATTGAATTATGCAAGCCGGAAGAAGGTATAGTGGAAGCGCGGGTAAGCAATGCAATTTATTTTGGCTCACAGGTGATATACAACCTGAATCTTGATGACGGCCAGGAATTGAATGCAGAAGTGGCCGACCCACAGTTCCATCCGATATTTGCACAAGGCAGTAAAGTCAGCCTGAAATTCAAAAACGCATCCCTGCATGTTTTACCATATGAGGAGCTATAGATGCCAAAACAGTACACGATACTTATGGTCGGCCATATTTCCAAGGATATCATGGTCGACTACAAGGGCAATGAAGTACGGTTGAACGGAGGAGCAGTATCCTATGCTTCGACGGCCATGGCCAGTACAGGAATTGATTCTTGCATCCTTGCAAAGCTATCAAAAGACCAACAATCTCTGAAAGAAACATTGAGCTGCAAAGGTGTTGACTGGAAGTTCGATGAAACTCCATGCATGACAAGCATGAAGAATATCTATCTGACACCCGATAAGGAGCGACGTGAAATTGAGATAATTTCAGTAGGGCAACCATTTACATTAGAAGAAATTGAAAACATCAATGCAAAGATCTACTACCTGGCAGGATTATTTGTCGGAGAGATTCCTGATGATTTCATTCTTCCTCTGAGCAAGAAAGGAAAAGTTGCCGTAGACGCCCAGGGACTTATCAGGGATATAGATGGAAACAGGCATATATTCTTTCATGATTGGAAAAGAAAAAGAGAATTGTTACCAGCGATACATTACCTGAAAACAGATGCGGCCGAAGCTCAGGTCCTTACGGGATATGAAGACCGCAATAAAGCTATCGAAGAACTTGCCTCTTATGGTGCTAAGGAAGTCATGCTGACACATAATACTGAAGCATTGCTTTTCTGTGACGGAAAACTTTACCGTTCTCAGTACACAAACACCAACAACAGCGGAAGGACCGGAAGAGGTGACACGACCTTTGCCGCTTATCTCGCATGGCGCGTACATCATGGCATACAGGAATCTCTTGATTATTGTACGGCTCTCTGCAGCCTGAAAATGGAAAGTCCCGGAAGATTTGCGCTTGATAAGGAAGCCGTCTTAGACAGAATGAAGGAAAAATATGGGTATCCCCGATCTTAGGCTTGGTGTCAAATTTCCTGCCTCGTTTACACAAATCCAAGAACTTAAGGACATCGGTTATGAGTTCTTGGAACTGAATACAGATACATTCCCCTTCATTATTGAGGGAAGTCTATGTGAACCCGTCGTCAACTGCATAAAGCAAAGAATGAAAAGTACGGGGATACACCTCACTATCCATTCCAGCTATGGCATGGATCTTTGGGCCGAAGATTCGGAGCTCCAAGAAAAAGTCTTGGCTTCATGCATAAGACTGGCTTCCCTGCTTCAAGCCTCCGTGGTTGTCCTGCACTATGAATGCCAAAGCAATGACCTGCGGAAAAGGAAAAAGGTAGAAGATTTATGCAGGAAAGGAGCTGACCTTGCACAAGAAGCAGGTATTTTGCTTTGTCTTGAAAATATAGAGATAGAGCTGGTTGAACCTGTCATTGAATTGGTTGCAAAAATAAATCATCCGAATTTCAAGATGACATTTGATACCGGACATGCTTTTCTTGCCTCACGTTTCCTGCATTTCGATTTTCTGCAATCTCTTAAGGATGCAAGACCTTACCTTGGTCATGTGCATATAAATGACAATACAGGTACATTCCAGCAACTTCGCATTGAAAACAAACTCCTCTATGATACTCTTTCCATCGGCACAAGAAGAGCGTTCGGGCAAGGTGATATACACCTTCCTCCTTATTTCGGAAAAGTACCGTTGGATGAATGTTTCAAGATATTGAAGGGCTATACGGGCCGAATGCTACTTGAATACAAATTCGGGACATTCAATGACCTAGACTCATTCATCTACAACAATACAAAGGATAGAATCCGCAGCATCTGGCAGAAATAGGGAAACGATCAAGTCGTTTGTCTGATGACAAGCCGCCCTTTCATCTCAACTTTGATTGTCGGAGTCCCGTGACCATCCAAGAGATCAATCATTCGTATGGCGGCAATACGGGCCATCCCTTTGACATCTACATGGGCTGTAGTCAATGCCGGGTGCGACAATGTAGCCCATGGGATATCATCAAAGCCTGCAATTGCAAAATCATTTGGCGCATATAATCCGGCCTTCTTTGCTTCATCAAGGAATCCGATAGCCATAGCATCATTGACAAAAAAAATGCCGGCACCTTTCAGCATGTTGCCATACTCAAGGAAAGCATCCCTTCCGGTCCTAAGCGTAGTATCCTTCATATTCAGAATCTCAGGTTTCATCCTGCATTGGGACAATGCCTGGCGATAGCCGTTGATCCTCTCACTGTTGTTGTACCAGTTTTTCGGACCTGTTATGTGAAATATACGAGTATAGCCCTTGGCAATCAAATGCTCGGTCATGCTACAGGCCAACTGACGGTTATTGCACCTTATACTGTCCAACTCAAAGTTTTCATTGTCATTTTCCAACAAAATGATCGGAACATTATATCTCTGCAAAGAGGCAATACATTCGGTCGGAATTGATTGTCCTCGAAGGATAAAACCTTGGAACCTTTCTACGGCTATAGGAGAATTTTCAAAGGAGAGACCTTTCTCATCGGTATAGACCAACGGAATGGAAATGATATTATGCTTGTTCAGTTCAACTTCACATCCTTGTATGGAAGTCTGATAAAAAATATTATCCTGTTCTTCCCCTCTGGCCCTGACGATAAGTCCGATAAACCGTGCATCACTTCCTGCCTGTTTCACTTTCCATGTACTGGAATGCATGCCTTGCTCTTTCAAGGCTTCAAACACCCTGTTGCGGGTCCTCTCACTTATTCCAGGCTTATTGTTCATTACTCTGGAGATTGTAGACGGTGATACGTGTATCTTCTCAGATAAATCTTTTAGTGTCATTGCCATATCCTTTTGCACAGTGTAAAGCATCAGCAGGCGTGTTGCAACATTATTTTGCAATTTTTTGCAATTTTTGCAATATTGTGCAAAATATAGTTTTTAATAATCTCAGAAAAATTCATATCGACAATAATTCCAGCTCTTCATGTTACATCGAAACATTCTAGAAAGAGTTTATATAACTTCTTTTCTTATTATACTTTACAATAATAAAGTTTCTTTGTATCATTATAAAATGATACCTGAAATCGTCACAAATCATCTTGGGCTAATTGCTCTCTCAGGCATACTCCTGGGACTGGACAAGGGAGGCCTAAAGCCTCTGAGTGTACTAGCAATGTATTTTATACTGAAGGTATTTGAACCAGCAATGATGCTCTCCATATTTGCACCGTTGCTATTGGTGGGAGAATTATATCCTGCCTATTATTATAGGAAAAGTGCAAACAGACCGGTCTCAAACAAGCTCTTGGTATGGATGCTTGTCGGCCTCGTCCTAGGAACACTGGTAGGTACTCACATAAACCAGGCAATTTTCTGTATCCTGATAGGTATTTTTGTCATTGCAATGGGAGTAATCAATATCATTCTGGAACGAAAAGAAATCAAAATAAAGCCTACGATTGCCATAATAGGTATCTTAGGTAGCTTGGCAGGATTCGGTTCCATCATAGGAAACGCAGCCGGAGGCATAACAAACATCTATTTTCTTTCACAGACAAAGAACAAAAGGGAATTGCTCGGCAGTTCTTCTTATTTGTATATAATTGTCAACAGTGCAAAGCTTCTGCTCTATATATTTATCTGGAAAATCTTCAGCACAGACACTATTGTCATTACAATCAGCTTGGTTCCTTTCCTGCTGATAGGCGTAATTCTTGCTACAGCAATCATAAAAATAATGCCTGAAGTCGTCTTCAAGGCAATATTCTATTTCTCCGTCTTCTATGCAGGTCTTTCTCTTCTGATAGGAAATCTATAAAGGGTATCCGGCCTGCGAAAGCCTTTGAATATAATCGGATGTCATCATCCTGACATCCGATGTTTTCTTATCCAATCTTCGGAACAGTCACACATCCATCGGTAAGCACCAGGATGGAAGCATCCTTTCCTTTGACAGTCCTGGCTTGTTTCACAGCTTCTTCCAAGGAAGAAAACCTTGTTATGAAAATTTTTTCCCAAATATCCTTATCGAGTTCACTGACACAATAGATGTCTGCCCATTTCATGACCTCGGCCATCTTCCCCGCCTTATGATAACCAAGCTTATATTCACGTTCAATATTTTCAAGCACCTGCTGCGGGGAATCCGAGCTTGAAAGCAAATCATAAAAACTCTTTTCACCGGTTCCATCAAGACAAGCAGCCACAAGGATCAGGATACCACCGGTTTTCAATGCAAGTTTTGCATTGTCAATGGCTTTCTGACTTTGGTATAAATCCAAATCCATCGGAGCCTTGGCAATTGAAATGACAATGTCCGCCTTATGTGCAATGTTGACGGCAAAGACTTCATCAGCAGCGCTGACAGCAACATTGAAACTCTTAATTATATCTCCGGCATATACTTTATATACTTTATGTTCGCTGTCCATTACCGTCTGGATGGAAAATATGCTTTTCCCTTTCAACAGACTCAATACATCAACCATATCCTGATGTACAGGATTGTCATCCAAGTTCAGGGCCTTGGCCTCAGGTCTCAATGCCAATTTATGGTTCATCTGAATTGAAATATATCCGGCAACTCCCGGCATAATTGCCTTCCGTCCCCCGGTATACCCGGCAAAGTAATGAGGTTCGACACTTCCGATTATCAATATGGCATCATTTTCAACGACAGCTTTGTTTACCTTAAGTACGGTACCGTTGCGGCTTTCCCCAAGATACACCAAAGAACTCTCATCCCTGCTGTCATGGCTGGTAATACATCCAGAATAGGCTGCATATGTAGTGCCAAGGATCCTACGAATCTCCTTATCCCTTGCACCACGATGGCAACCTGTTGCAATAAGCAAAGACACTTTGTGTCCTCTAAGCAAAGGTTCTATTGTCTCAAGGACGGAGGCTGTAGGAGTCGGCCTTGTTCCATCATTTACAATAACAAGAATTCGTTCCCGCCCCTTAAGGAAACTTTCAAGGCTTTCACATCCTATCGGATGAGAAAGGGCAGAGGAAATTTCTTGGCTGGCATCAGCAGCCTGCACCTTGTTGGGAGTTATTACCTGTGTGTTTTCAGGTAAATCAATATCCAGATCCTTGCCATTGTACTGGTAGGTTACCTTCATCAGCTTATCTCCTTTTAAAGGGATAGGAGAACAACGCCTCCTGTCCCCTTTAAAAAACAATTATCAAACCTAGGAATTTGCCACTAGAAACCATGATGCCTTTTGTATGTCAGACATGTTATAGCCTTTTCAAGGCCAAAGCAAGTCTGTTTATTTCTTAATCATCCCCAGGTACCGGTTGGTCATCGACGTGCCTTCCTCCCTGCTCAGCTGCATCCTCATCGCTGCCCTTATCGCGTCCATGTTCTCGGGGATCACCACCGCCTCCTGCGGGATGTTGATCGCAAACATGATGTCCCGCCCGCTCTTCACTATCGACTCGTCCCATGCAGCTATCTCGTACATGTCACCCCTCGGGTGCCCAAGGTCCCTGGCGTACTTGAACAGCGACGCGTTGCCAAGGAACCCGTCCGCAAGCCGCACCACCCGGATCCTCGGGTGCGCCCCGAACAGCTCCAGCAGCTCCGGCTTGTCTATGTCGTCCTTCGGCGTCACCACCGCCGTGATGATGTGCCCGTGCGTCACCGGCGTGTGCACCAGGATCCCAGTCGCCTGCACGTGCGGCATGATCGTCATCAGGTCAAGCGCCTGGTGGCTGGGCGCAGGCGCCACCTGCAGCGCGTTCGTCAGCCCCCTGTGGTAGTCACCCGGGTCAGCCACCCGCCGGATGATCGTCACCGCAACCTTCTCCACCCCCACCGCACGGTCGATGCAGTCGATCGCACGGATCAGCCCCGTCGTGTTGCACGAGGTCAGCTTCAGGTAGTCCGCACCTATGCCCTTCTCGTAGTTCGCGTACCCGTGGAAGAAGATGTCAGCCACGTCGTTCTTCTCCCCTCCCTGGAACACCGCCTTGCGCCCGTACTTCTGGTACAGCTTCTTGTTCTGCGCACCTATGCCCGCGTTGGTCGCGTCCAGCATGATGTCCACCTTCCGCACCAGGTCCTCTAGCGTCCCGCTCACCGGGATCCCCTTCTCCTCAAGCAGCCCCGCCTTCTCCGGCGCCGCCGTGTACAGGTCGTAGGGCATCCCCTTCTCCTTCAGCGCCAGCACCGGCAGCGTCGGCGCCACGTCAGCCACCCCAACAAGCTCCATGTCGCCCTGCAGCGCCACCCCGTCGGCCAGCCGCTGCCCTATCGTCCCGTAGCCCGCTACGCCTACTCTCACTTTCCTGTCCATGTTATTTCCTCCTTAATATAATAGACTTCACACTTTAAAAAATAAAACAGTTGTTTTTCATAACTACTTTTCATCTGGAAAAAATCCATGCTCTTCCAGGGACCAATCATTTTCTCTTTCTATCATATTGTTTCCAGACCTGTTTCTAAGAATTCAAAGCACTTACATTGTTTGAAAACGATACCAATATATTTGTATATTCATTCACTGTTTTAGTCAAGTTCATATTTTAGTATAGTAACACTCTATTTATAATATAGGAAATAAATTGATAATTCATTTGACAAAACTTTACTCTGATGCGATTATAATATGGTATCGTTTTCAATAGTTTATTGTAAAACAAAATATGTAGGAATATTTCTGGCTCCTATCCACTCAGCAAGGAACCAGATCTGTCAAAACAAAATGCCGCATCCGGCCCTTTCCTGAAGGTTTCTGTATCGGTAGCAGAATTGCAAACAAAAAACCTAAGGAAAATTTGAATTCCAAAAAGACCAGATGCGGACATAAAATCAAAGGAGAATATGATGATTGGAATTGGTCTCATCGGAACAGGTGCAATGGGTGCACAGCATGCAAGAGACATTGCCAAAATGGCCGGAGCACAAATTGTTGCAATTGCAGATCCAAATAAAAAAAGTGTTGAAGAATTAGCCAATGATTTAGGAAACATCAAGCAATTCACAGATGGAAATGAACTTATTGATGACAAAGCCATCGATGCTGTGATTGTTGCTTCACCTGACCGCTTCCATGCCGGCTATGTATTGAAAGCCCTTCTGAAAGGAAAATTCGTTTTCTGTGAAAAACCTCTTGCCGATACCCCTGACGAAGCTTGGAAAATTGTCGAAGCAGAAAAGAATACAGGCAAACATTTAGTTTCCGTAGGTTTCAACAGACGTTTCGATCCACGTCATCTGGCAGTCAAAGAAAAAGTTGACAGCCAATTTTATGGGCGGCCCTTGCTTTGGAAGGGATTTCACCATAATGCAAGTGCCATGTATGATACGGATGGTTGCTTTATCCTTAACAACTCAGCCGGGCATGATGTTGACAGTGCCTCATGGATACTTGGTTCACACGTCAGGGCTGTCAATGTCAAAGGGTTGCGTTCACATGAAAATCTCGACAAGGATGCCAGGGACCTATTGGTTGTCAACATGGAAATGGAAAATGGAACACTTGCCGTTGCTGAGGTCTATGTAAATTGCCGTTACGGCTATGAAGTCGGTTTGGACGTAGTTTGCCAAGATGGTGTCATTTCCTTCCAACCGAAGGAACTTGTGACTATTCGGCACAGCGATTCAAACTCTTTGCTCATGAGTGATGATTTCCGAGGATATTTCATTGAATCATACAGGACAGAAATGGAAAAATGGATTGAAAGCATGGAAAAGGGAATTAGGTTCCCAGGTGCCAGTGCCTATGATGGATATCTTGCCATAGCAACGACATTTGCAGCCGGCAAATCCCTGATATCTGGAAAACCTGTTGAAGTCAAGCCAAGGGAATTGGAGGAAATTTGATGAAATTAGGTCTCGTTACTGATTCACTGGGGGAACTTTCATTTCCCCTGATGGTAGAAAAAGCGGCCTCATTGGGTATCGAATCACTTGAAATACCGACAGGTGGCTGGTCCCAGGCTCCACATATCGATATCGACAGCTTGCTTGAAAGTAAAAAGGAAAGAGACACCTATCTCCAAGTCATCCATTCAAATGGCTTGGAACTAGGTACACTCAACTGCTCGGGAAACCAACTTGCTCCGAACCCAAAAGGCAAAGAACACAATGAAAATATTGAGAAAACCTTTCAGCTGGCAAACTTGCTGGGAATAGAAAAAATCGTCATGATGAGTGGCCTTCCTGGAGGTTCTCCCCAGGATACCACAGCCACATGGATTACTACCAGCTGGCCTCCGGAAAACATACAAATCGAACGATGGCAATGGGAAGAAAGGATCCTACCATATTGGGAAAAACTTTCCAAGAAAGCAGAACAACTTGGAATTACACAGATTGCCCTTGAAAACCATGGTTGCCAAGCGGTGTATAATGCAGAAACATTGCAAAGGCTAAGAAAGGCAATCGGTCCCATAGTTGGAATGAACCTTGACCCAAGCCATCTGTTCTGGATGGGAGGAGACCCAATCCAAATGGCATATAATCTCAAAGGCATGATTTATCATGTCCATGCAAAGGATGTCAGAATTGAAACAGGAACGGCGACAGGCAATGGCCTTCTTGATACAAAGCCAATCGACAAATGGGCCCAAAGAAGCTGGAATTATGTTGCTGTCGGATATGGACATGACCAACTTTGGTGGAATACTTTCTTCACGGCTCTGAAAAAAGTCGGTTATGATGGCATGGTTTCGTTGGAAATGGAGGATATGTCAATGCCCCCTCTGACTGGAATTGAAAAATCCCTTGCAACAATAAAAGCAGCCATGCCGTGATTGCCTTTTGATTAAACATCCGTACCCGTTCAGTATCTGTATTCCCAATGGAAACATATAGAATCCATTTACGGCTTGCAGATATTGATCGGAACAAAATACTACCCGCTTCTTGATAAGAAACATAATAACAGATAGACAAGACTGATGATCAAGGAAAATTTTTAGTTGGACGTCCTAGACATACAAAAGCCAAGATAGCAAACCCAGTTTATAGATTACCAGATATCAGTTTCCACAGAAAATAAAATACAGACAGAATGATATTTTCGTTTTTGACATACCTTTCCCCTGTTACAAACCGGAATGCATATAAGCTGAAAAGAGCTTGCCTTACCTTTCTTTTTAAGATTATTGGCATTTAAGTTAAGATGGTATATGATGGGAACGATATCACGACAAATGCTTTAGTAGGATAGAAAAATGGTAAGTATTAGGGACGTAGCCAAGCAAGCAGGGGTTTCTGTTTCAACGGTATCACGGGTCATCAACAAAAAATCATGTGTAAGCACGGAAAAAAGGAATAAAATCCTTCGGATAATAAAGGAAACAGGCTACGTACCTAACCGAGCGGCAAGGGATATGGTATTGAAACAGACATCTACCATTGCCATTGTACTTCCAGCCACTTTCAATTTGTTTCAAAAGCAATTGTTTGCAGATATTGCCCATAACTTGGAAAAATTCGGATATCGCACCAGCTTCTATTTCGTCGAACAGAATCAGGAAGGAGAATCTACCTGTTTGCATAGGCTCAAGGGAGAGCGTCTGGATGGTATTATCCTTTTGAATGAGATTGCTCATCCAGAATTTCATGACTATTTGTCAAAAAACAATATTCCCACAGTAATCGTCACTTTTGAAAAGCCAGAATGGGAAGTAACAAGTATTCATATAAGTGAAGAAGATGCTGCTGATGCTGTAGTCAGCTACCTTATCAAACAAGGACATCGGAAAATTGCCTTGCTATGTGGCAGGAAATATTCTTTTGCTATCCAACGTCAACGTGGTTACTGCAGGGCATTAAAAAAAGCTGGTATTCCATATGATGAGAATCTTATTGTCTACATAGATTCATATAGCGTTTCCGACGGAATGGCCGGTATGAAAAAACTTCTTGATGAAAAAAGGGAATTCACGGCTTTATTTGCTATGACAGATGAATTGGCAATAGGTGCAATTCGACAACTGAAAGATGCTGGTTATGCAGTTCCCAAGGATATTTCAGTAGTTGGCTTCGATGGTATTGACATATCAGCCTACAGTATTCCCCGTCTGACGACTATTTTACAGCCTTTAAAAGAAATGGGTCAAATGTCAGCCACACTGATACATTCGCTGATTTGTAATAAAAAGCAACTGAATGTAAATATCGTCCTGCCTTTTACTTTGCGAGAAAGCGAATCAACAGCACCATTAGTTCATTGAAAATATTCTAATCCAACCAAAAAGGAGGATAGAAAGCCCCTACAGCTCTCCATCCCCCTTTTTTTGCCTTGGGATATTCATGGCACAGCAGGTGCCTACCTCTTTGCATGTTCCATGGCTTCGATCAGGGGCAGCTTCTTCCCTGACAGGAAGCGCACCATCGCACCCCCTGCCGTGCAGATGTACCCGATCCTGCTCATGTCAGTGAACCTTGCAGCTGCAGTCACCGAGTCGCCGCCGCCTATCACCGTGAAGCCCCTGCTTTCCTCCATGGCCTTCCACAGCTCCCGTGTCCCGTCCTCGAACCCGGCCTTCTCATAGATGCCCGCAGGCCCGTTCACGAACACCGTGCCGCTTCCGGCTATGGCTTTCCTGTACCGTGCTATCGTACGCTGCCCGATGTCGATGAAGTCCTCTTCCACAGGCAAATCGGCAACACCTATCTCCTGCCGTTTCCCTTCGCACTCATAGGCAAGGTCCTCCGGCACCTCGATCTTTCCGCCATACTTGCCCAGCAGGTCCTTCGCCTCGTCGACGAAGCCCAGCAGCCCCCTGTCAGACAGGAACTGCATCATCTTCCCGCCAAGGTCCTTCCCTCCGGCCATCAGGAACACCTCTCCCGTCACCCCGCACGTCAGGATGCGGTCGGCGCTCCCAGTCTTCAGCACCTGCCCCATCATCCCGAACGCGTCCGAGATCTTCGCGCCTCCCAGCACGAACGTCGACGGGTGCGCGGGGTGCTCCATGATCCTCGTCAGCGTGCTCACTTCCCTGAAGAACAGCGGCCCCGCCGCACTGGGCAGCAGCCGCTGGAACGCCACCATGCTCGGGCATTTCCTGTGCGCAGCCGAGAACGCCTCGTTCACGTACAGGTCGAAGTGCGGCGCAAGCGACCGCACCAGGTAGGTGCCCGCCATCTGCTCCGGCTCCAGCTTCACCACCGTCTCGAACACGGAGACCTCCTCGGTCAGGTAGCGCAGGTTCCCCAGCAGCACCGCTTCCCCGTCTTCCAGGGCCTCTACCTTCGCTATGGCAGCCGGCCCGCATACATCATCTATGTACGCCACAGGCCGCCCCAGCTTCTGGCTCAGCTTCTGCGCATGCTCCGCCATCGGGATCAGGTCCTGGTAGTCCAGCGTGTCCCCCTGGTGCGCGATGATACCTACCCGCGCCCCCTGCTCCAGCAGCCATCGCAGCGTCGGCACCGTCTTGTCCAGGCGGTTCTCGTTCACTATCCTCTTGGTCTCCGGGTCGATGGGGCTGTTGATGTCGCACCTCAGCAGCACCCGCCTGCCCTTCACCTCCATGTCCTCCATCGATGCAAAGCCCAGGCCGCTCATTTCTTTGCCATCCCCAGGTACCGGTTGGTCATCGACGTGCCTTCCTCCCTGCTCAGCTGCATCCTCATCGCTGCCCTTATCGCGTCCATGTTCTCGGGGATCACCACCGCCTCCTGCGGGATGTTGATCGCAAACATGATGTCCCGCCCGCTCTTCACTATCGACTCGTCCCATGCAGCTATCTCGTACATGTCACCCCTCGGGTGCCCAAGGTCCCTGGCGTACTTGAACAGCGACGCGTTGCCAAGGAACCCGTCCGCAAGCCGCACCACCCGGATCCTCGGGTGCGCCCCGAACAGCTCCAGCAGCTCCGGCTTGTCTATGTCGTCCTTCGGCGTCACCACCGCCGTGATGATGTGCCCGTGCGTCACCGGCGTGTGCACCAGGATCCCAGTCGCCTGCACGTGCGGCATGATCGTCATCAGGTCAAGCGCCTGGTGGCTGGGCGCAGGCGCCACCTGCAGCGCGTTCGTCAGCCCCCTGTGGTAGTCACCCGGGTCAGCCACCCGCCGGATGATCGTCACCGCAACCTTCTCCACCCCCACCGCACGGTCGATGCAGTCGATCGCACGGATCAGCCCCGTCGTGTTGCACGAGGTCAGCTTCAGGTAGTCCGCACCTATGCCCTTCTCGTAGTTCGCGTACCCGTGGAAGAAGATGTCAGCCACGTCGTTCTTCTCCCCTCCCTGGAACACCGCCTTGCGCCCGTACTTCTGGTACAGCTTCTTGTTCTGCGCACCGATGCCCGCGTTGGTCGCGTCCAGCATGATGTCCACCTTCCGCACCAGGTCCTCTAGCGTCCCGCTCACCGGGATCCCCTTCTCCTCAAGCAGCCCCGCCTTCTCCGGCGCCGCCGTGTACAGGTCGTAGGGCATCCCCTTCTCCTTCAGCGCCAGCACCGGCAGCGTCGGCGCCACGTCAGCCACCCCAACAAGCTCCATGTCGCCCTGCAGCGCCACCCCGTCGGCCAGCCGCTGCCCTATCGTCCCGTAGCCCGCTACGCCTACTCTCACTTTCCTGTCCATGTTATAGTCTCCTCATTCACTTGATAAAATTTTCTCAACAAAACCAGCCAATATCGAATCTGTCTTGATATCTTTCAGATGTTTTGAATTCTCATTACGTCCAAACTTCAACAAATTACGATAAGCTCCTACTACAGCATCCGTAGCAAGATCCGGGAGTACCACACCAGTATTCAGCACAAGATCAAATTCCATAGCCGGTGAATAGGCAGACCCCATCTCTGTTTCAAGGAAAGCCTTTCGAACCTTGTCATTTTCCTTAATCCGCTTCTGAGCTTCTTCCAAACTGATGTTGTGTTCAGCTTTCTTTCGCTTGACTCTTACATCAAAAGGTGCCGTCATCCGTACATTGAGTACATCGGCAAAGTCATTGAATATTTCAAAGCCACCACGGCCTACGATGACCACATTGTCATGTGCCCCAAGTGCTTCGACTGTCTTTACCAAAAAACTCAATGTCTGGAACCTCATGTTGTCATACCGTTCCCAAAATCCGGGATATTCATTGTAGATTTCCGTATAACGGCTAAAGCCATATTCCCTCATGATTGTGGAAATGGTCTCTTTCCCGACACACTTCATGCCAAGTTCCTTGGCAACTTGCCCGGCAATCAGTGTACCCAAACTTCCCATCTGCCTTGAAATCGTGATTACTCCCATTGGGTCCTCCTATTTGATATATCTAACCTCACTTACGGCAACAGGACGGCCTTCTTTCAACGATTTCGTTGCTGCCAGCGCTATTTCCACAGGTCGGATGGCATCATCGATACCGCATAGGGTCGGTTTGTCCCCAATTACCGAAGCCACAAAATCGCCCACTTCCCTTGCATAGGAATCCATATATCTGTCCAAGAAGAAATACAACGGCTTTTCACTGCTCACTGTATCTTTCGTACTTACTTCTACCAGGCTGGGCCTATCGTTTCCAACCATCGCGCAACCTTTCTCACCGAATACTTCCGTACGTTGATCATAGCCATACACAGCCTGTCTGGAGTTGTCTATTATGGCCAGTGCACCACCGGAAAGCTTCATGCTTACTACTGCAGTATCAACATCTCCGGCTTTGCCGATTCCTTCATCGATAAGGACTGCTCCGGTAGCATATACTTCTTCCACTTCCTGTCCGCTCAAATATCTGACCATGTCAAAGTCATGAATCATCATATCAAGGAAGATACCTCCGCTTACAGCAACATATGCAGGAGTCGGAGGAGCTGGATCCCTTGAAGTCACCTTTACAATATGAACCTTGCCGATCGTCCCGTTTTCAACCTGCTGTCTTACTGCCATATGGTTATGGTCAAAGCGCCTGTTAAATCCAATCTGGAACTTTACTCCGGATTTTCTGACAACTTCCATCGTCTCCGCTATGCGCTTCAGATCCGTATCTACCGGTTTTTCACAGAAGATATGCTTGCCGGCCTTTGCCGCTGCCTGAATCAACTGTGAGTGTGTATTCGTCGGAGAACAAATCAATACTGCATCAATATCCGAGGACTTGATGATTTCCTCTGGATCTGTAGGGGTATTCATGATACCCATGCCATGGCACCAATCCCTCAGCTTGTCATTCATGAACTTGTCTGCCAATGCAACGACCTTTGCAGACGGTACTCTTGTCGTGATGCTCGTGGCATGGACCTTGCCGATCCTGCCCCCTCCTATGATTCCTATCCTTAATGTTTCAGACATATTTTCCTCCTATAGCTGTGTATATTTCCGTATATACTTTCTTGCTTTCATAGCATATTCCAATGGATTGGCCTTTGCAGGATCCTGTTCTGCTTCGACAACCATCCATCCTTTGTAATCATGTGCTTCAAGAATCTTGAAAATCGATGGAAAATCAATCATTCCATCCCCAGGCACCGTAAAGGCTCCGGCTCTGACAGCTCCAAGGAAACTCAGGTGCTCCTTGTGTACTTTTTCGAGCATATCCTTCCGCACATCCTTCAGATGCACATGACCTACCCTACTGACAAAGCGTTCAAGGGCCTTGACGGGATCTTCTCCCGAGAAAGCGAAATGACCTGAATCGTAAAGGAGATATACATAGTCCGGATTTGTTGCATCAAGCAATCTTTCTGTCTCTGCAACCGTCTGGCAACCTGTACCCATATGATGGTGATAGCACAGCTTGAATCCTCTGTCCTTGGCAATCTTGCCGAGTTTGTTCAATCCTTCGGCAAGACGCTTCCATTCTTCAACAGAGAATGTCGGCTTTCCTTCAAAGATAGGAACATCCTGCTTTCCCTGGATGGTATTGCCCTGCTCAGCAGGACCGATGACATGGGCTCCCATTGCTTCAAGAAAATCCAATTGGCTTACAAAAGCCTTTTCGACCTCTCCATAGGACTGTGTCGTCAGATAAGCACTGAACCATTGGTTACAGATCTGCAGCCCCCGTAAATCCAACATAGGTTTGAGTACCTTTGGATCCTTCGGATATTTGTTACCGACTTCTGATCCGGTAAAACCTGCCAATGCCATTTCAGACACGCATTGTTCAAATGTATTTTCACCACCCAAATCCGGCAAATCGTCATTCGTCCATGCGATAGGGGCAATTGCCAGTTTTACTTTCTTTGCATCCATGATGCCGACCTCCTAGAATTTCCTAGCCTTGGCTATTTCACGGTCCATAGCCCGACGGGCATCTGTAACCGACTTCTTGTCACTTACCTGAGGCGTTCCGACACGCCACCATGAACCATAGCTACCTGTCATGGAATTTTCGTCTACTTTGATTTCTATCAAGGTAGACTTGTCTGACTCCTTGGCTTCCTTGAAAGCCTTCCTCACCTGCTCGCTGTCAGTACATCTCCATGCATTGCATCCATAGCCCTCTGCAATCTTTGCATAATCTACAGGTACAATCCTTCCGCCTGCATCAAGCCTGCCTGTCTCCGGGCTTCTGTAAGCAAGAGTACAGCCGAATTGAGGGATTCCCTGTGAACGTTGCAAATTATCTATACAACCGAAACTTGAGTTGTCAAAGAGTACAACATTAATTTTGATGCCATTTTCCAGAGCCGTCAGCAATTCACTGTGGCCCATCACAAAGGCCCCATCACCAACCAAAGCATACACCTCAACATCAGGACGCGCAATCTTTACTCCGACCGCAGCATTTATTTCATACCCCATGCAGGAGTAACCATACTCCATATGATAGGTATCAGTCTTCCGAGTCCGCCATACGCGCTGCAGATCTCCGGGCAATGATCCGGATGCACCGACTACGATTGCTTCTTTGTTCAGCAACTCTTCATTCATCAGGCCCAAAGCCCTCAGTTGCGAATAGCCGCCGCTGCCACCGGTTTCTGTGCTGTACAGACGGTCAACCTCATGCTCCCATTCCGCACGGGCTTCAGTTATCTCATCAGTATAGCTACTGTGATAACCTTTCTTCGAAAGCAATTTGTCCAGTCCGACAAGAGCCAGCTTTGCATCAGCCTTCAATATGTTCGCATTCATCTTGTACAAATCAAAATCACACACATTGATTGAAAGCAGTTTCATGTCGGGATTCTTGAATAGCCATTTTGAGGATGTAGTAAAATCTGTCAATCTAGAACCTACAGATATGACCAGGTCCGCTGCACTGGCAATTTTGTTTGCAGCAGATCCTCCGGTCACTCCCAGTCCACCGAGATTCATCGAATCATCCCAAACCACAGAAGATTTTCCTGCCTGGGTCTCACCGAACGGAATACCGAAGGTATTTGCAAATCGCGAAAATTCCTTGCCGGCTTCTGAATATTTTACACCGCCGCCACAAATCAACATCGGTTTTTTTGAGGCAGTGATTAGAGCCGCTGCGCGCTCAAGAGCACTTTCTGACGGAATGGTACGTTCAATATGATGTATTCTCTTTTCAAAGAACTCAACAGGATAATCATAAGCCTCTCCCTGTACATCCTGAGGTAAGGCAAGGCATACGGCACCGGTATCGCTGGGAGAAGTCAATACTCGCATTGCATTGAGCAACGCAGTCATTGCCTGTTCTGGGCGTGCAATCCGATCCCAATATCTGCATACAGCCCTGAATGCATCGTTTGTCGTTATATTGCAGGAATCAAATTGCTCTATCTGCTGCAAAACAGGATCAGGTTGTCTACAGGCAAATGTATCTCCCGGCAGCAGAAGTACCGGTATCCTGTTTGTCGTTGCGAGTGCTGCTGCCGTTACCATATTGGCAGCACCGGGTCCCACAGAAGTGGTCACCGCCATAATTTTCCTGCGATGGTTCTGTTTGGCATAGCCAATAGCGGCATGTGCCATTCCTTGTTCATTGCAGCCTTTGTAAAAGTTCAGCCCATGGTTCTTTTCCTGCAGAGCTTCTCCGATTCCCAGTACACATCCATGTCCGAAAATACCGAAGACTCCCGTTACGAACTTGGTTACCTCACCATCAAATTCCACATATTGGTTGTCCAGGAATCTTACGACTGCCTGTCCCATAGTAAGTCTGATTGTGTCGCCCATGCTTTTTCTCCTATTGTTTTTCGTACTTTCGCTCCGGCCAGACCTTCACGTCCTTCTCCAGCAGCCACTGGTGCTCCTTGCGGTAGTAGCGCGTCGTCGGCAGCCAGCGGTCGTCCTTCAGGTGCGGGATCATCCAGATGTAGTACATCGCATACCCCGGCGCAGCCACCTGCGAGTGCGTGTGCCCCGGGTAGATCAGCGACGTGTCCCCGTCGTGCACGATCGTCGCCTCGTCCTCAAGCAGCGACACCCCGAAGCCCTGCCTCGGGAACATCCGGTAGTAGTACACCTCAGGCTGCGGGTGGTCGTGCGGCGGGTAGGAGGACCACTTGCCAGGGTGGTTGATCACCTCCCCTAGCACCATGTTCGAGTACGGCGCGCTCTGCCCGTCGAACACCGTCCGCACCGACCTTCTGGAGGTGTCCCCCAGCGTCCCCTCACCGAAGATGTCCGTACGTATGTCCTCCGGCTTATAGAGCACCGACGGGAACCGCTTTTCGTTCTCGCACCGCTCCACGCACACCTCGCTGTCCTCCAGCGCCACAAGCTTCACCGCAACCCCGGCGGCCACCTGCAGGCATATGGGCGCCTGGTCGAACGGCGAGCTCCTCTCCGCCGTGTACACCCGGTCCTCCCATGCGTAGGTCAGCTTCCCTTCCACCAGCATGAACGCCCGCTCGCGCCCCAGGCTGCAGCTGTACTCCTCCCCCTTGCCAAGCTTCAGGATCCCGAAGTCCAGCATCAGCTCACGGTAGGCCCCGTCCAGCTCCGTGATCGGGTTGTACCCCCCGTGCATCTCTTTCTTCTTTATCACCATAACTCTGCCTCGAAAATATATATTTACTGAATCAATAGCTTAAGTTCCAATTTTATGAAAACGGTACCAATTAAATCATAAACCCCAAAAGCTCATATTACAAGATAAAAATTCAGCTTATTTCGAATTTGTAACTGATACTTAGTTTGCCGTTTTACCTATAATTATTGGAAAGGTTTTCAAACGCTTTATCCAATAAATCTGCTTCTTTAAGAATCTATTGCCTTCTTTTTCACAACATAGCAACCAAAGCTACATTTAATTTACTCTATCATAGAAAAGAAACTTCCAAAAATGAAAATTCCTGCAGAAATGCCGATAGCAGATATCATCACCACCAGCGTTCAACAGGCATTTTTCAAATAGAATAACCAGTGGAAAGCCAAGACCTTCCACTGGTAAAACTCACCATTTATTTCTGAAGTTTGTCCAAAGCTGCCTGTGCATTTTCCTTGGTAATGATTTCTATGCCAGAATCAATAGTTTTGTCAAACTTTTCGCCTTTAATAGCCTTGACGGCATATTCAATGCCAAGTTTACCCATTGCTTCCGGTTTCTGAGCAACTGTTGCAAACATTTCGTCTTTGAGAATGGACTGAATGGCAGATTTGTTGCCATCAAAACCGACGACCTTGGCAGGAACCTTGGCCTGTGCACATGCTCTCTGGGCTCCAAGAGCCATTTCGTCATTGGCACAGAATACAATATCAACATTGCTGGTAGTCTGAAGGACATTCTGCATGACATTGAAGCCTTTTTCTTTGTCAGAATATCCTGGCTGGCGAGAAACAATCTTGAAGCCGGCTTTCTTGAAGACTTCTTCAGCACCATTAGCGCGATCAGTACAAGTCGGATTGCCAGGAGCACCTTCAATAATCACAACACTACCGATCTTACCGTTCATCTGCTTGACCATGAATTCAGCACCTTCCTTACCTGCTTCATAGTTTGCAGTTCCAATGAAACAGTTATAGTTTGTGAAATCACTGGGCATAGGGGAATCGATGATAATTACCGGAACACCATTGCTCATGGCCTTGTTTATAACCCGTTCGGCCGTTGTCGGCTGTGAAGGTGAAAACACCAATGCATCCGGCTTATTTGCCAAAGAATCTTCAACCATGTTGATCTGCTGGACGACAGCATCTTCAGTCGGAGGACCAAGCTTGGTTACCTCTACGCCTAATTCCTTTGCTGCATCATCACATCCGGACGCTACACGTTGCCAATACTCACTGCTCAGAGTTTTCAGAACGACAGCGACCTTCAGGGTCTTCTGACCTTCGCTACCTGTTGCAGACTCTTCACTGCCCTGGGCAAATGCCACCGATGGTACCAAAAGTGCCAAAGACAACAAAACCATACCTACCTTTTTCATTTCATTTCCTCCTTCATGTAGTTGAAATGACTATTTTCCTTCGGTATTACATACCGAAAAACTTATTCTTATTTTTTCTCGCTCATATGCTTGAGAACATCGACATATACCGCCAGGATGATTACGCCGCCGATGACAACGGTCTGCATGTTTGCATTGACATTGAGCAAATTCAAACCGTTGCGAAGCACAGAGATGATAAGCACACCAATCAAAGTATTCTGGATTTCACCGACACCTCCGGCGAAAGAAGAACCTCCGATGATTACTGCAGCAATTGAATCAGTATCATAGTCCTTGCCTGCAAGAGGATAAGCGGAATCAACTCGGCCTACCAAGACGATACCAGCAAGTGCAGCAAAGAAACCGGACAATGAATAAACGGTCATAAGCACTCTTCCAGTATTGATACCTGAGAGCCTCGCTGCTTCAATATTACCACCTACAGCATATATATACCTGCCAGTTTTAGTCCTATTCATAAAAAGATACATAATTACATAGACTACTATTACGAGAATAACAGACACAGGAAGCAAACCCAGAGATGTTTCACCAAGGAAAAGTACAGGCTTCGGGAATCCATTTATAGGCAATGTTCCCGTAACCAAAAGAGCCAAGCCTGCACCTATCATCTTGGTACCGATAGTTGAAATGAAAGGATGGGGCAATCTCAGTTTGGTCAGCAATACTGCGTTGAAAAAACCAAACAAAGTACCCATTCCCAAGCAAGCCAACATAGCAATGAAGGGATTTGCCTGCAGGTTGACGGCAACGATACCCATAATCATGATTGACAATGCCAAACAGGAACCAATGGACAAATCGATGCCGGCTGTAAGAATAGCCAGGAACTGCCCAACCGAATAAATTGCAATAAGGGACGCCTGGGACAGTACATTGCTCAAATTTGAAAGTGATAAGAATCTCGGGGTAGCAATTGCAATAACGACACATAGCAGCAAAAGGCTCATCAAGATACCCATATTACTGCCCTTTTTCAGAATTTTCCTTATTACAGAAGTGCCCCCTGTTGCCTTCTTTTCCTCCGTTGCCATATCATATCCTCCTAAAGCACGACCGGCTGATTTTTTTTCAACGATTCATTTATAGCCTTTGCAATTGCCATGGAAGCAACACCATCAGCTACTCCTACTCTGGCCTCTTTCTTACCAGCCAGCACATCAGTGACAAAAATTTGCATTTCATTCAAATAAGCATCCCTGAAGCGTTCAAGGAAACCGGGGAGTGTATTGACTGACATAGCATGGGGGGACAGGACAACTGTTGGATCCTGCTTAAGCTGTCCGACAAAAGTCGCCCCTTGCTCACAGACTATTTCAGTCCGTATATCATAACCATAGCTTGCATTTCTGCTCACTTCCAGAGTTGCAATCTTATCATTCTCAAACAAAATGGATATTGAAGCATGGTCAATATCACCGATTTCTCCCAATTGTGGATAAAGGAGAACCCCACCTCTTGCATAGACTTCTTTTGCTTCACAACCAAAAAACCAACGGCAAAGGTCTATGTCATGGATTGCCATATCAAATACCAATCCTCCTGAATGTTTTGCAAATTCAATCGGAGGACAACCGGGATCCCGGCCAATAGCCAAAATTGAAATAGGAGCTCCCAGTTTTCCACTTTCAATAGTCTTTTTAGCAGTCATATAACCTGCATCAAACCTTCTCATGAACCCCAATTGGACAAAAGCTTGCTTTTCCTGCTGAAGATCCTGCAAAGCTTTTGCTTCTGCCAAATCCAGAGAAAGAGGTTTCTCACAGAAAATCTTTTTACCAGCAAGTATTGCATCTCTCAGGCAGATAGCATGCATCGAGGTTGAAGAAGCAATGCAGACTGCTTCAATTTCCTCATCCGCGAGCATTTCCTTATAGTTTGTATAGGCCTTCACTTTTGGAAAAACTGATACAAACTTGTCAAGGGCTGCCGTCGACACATCAGATACGGCAACAAGTTCAGCTTCTGGAATATTTGCTGCCAAATTCGTTGCATGACGAGTCCCCAATCTTCCCAGACCGATTACGCCACATTTAACCTTTTTCATTTATTTCCTCTTATTTTGCTTTCAAACCTGATGCTGCATACATGATTTTTTCTTGGGTAAATTCAGGACGAGCAAATTTACCTGTTATTGCTCCCTCATGCATAACAATAATTCGGTCCGCCATCCCCATGCATTCATCCATTTCAGAACTGACCATAATCACAGCCTTACCACTTTCAAGCAATGCATTGATAAGGTTGTAAACTTCAATTTTTGCTCCGACATCAATGCCACGGGTAGGTTCATCAATAATGAAAATATCTGCATGTGAAAGAAGCCATTTTGCAATAACGACCTTTTGCTGGTTACCACCGGAAAGGGAACTGGCAAGCGTATCTATCTTCGGAACCTTGATTCTCATATCCTTGACAGCTTTTTCCGTATCCTTGCGACATTTTTCAACATTGAGCCACCCTTTTTTTGTATAGCTAGGCAAAGCAACCAACGTCGAATTGAACTCAACAGAACGGAGAAGAATCAAGCCTTGGGCTTTTCTGTCTTCAGTCAAAAAGGCAATCCCTGCCGATATAGAATCCTTTGGGTTCTTAATCTTTACTTTTTGTCCTCTGACAAAAACTTCTCCGGATGTAATCAGATCTGCTCCGGTGACGCCTCGCATTACTTCTGTTCTGCCAGCTCCGACAAGCCCTGCAAAACCAAGCAATTCACCTGCATATGCCGTAAAACTGACGTCATGGTATACACCCTTATGGGTCAACCCCTTGACTTCCAACAATGGTTCTCCCTTTGTAAAAGTTTTCTTTGGATATTTCTGTTTGATGTCATGGCCAACCATCATGGAAACCATCTGGTCAATACTTACTTCAGAAATAGGAATGGAATCCTTGACAAGGCATCCATCCCGCAGGACAGTCAGACTATCGCAAACGGATTTTATCTCTGCCAACCTATGGGAAATAAAGATAATAGTAACCCCCATCTGTTTCAGTTTACCAATGATCTTAAACAATTCGGAAGTTTCTTTTTCAGAAAGAGCAGCTGTCGGTTCATCCATGATGACCAATTTTGCATTGGTTCGTACCGCTTTGCAAATCTCTATCATCTGTCTGGTTCCGACTCCGAGTTTTCTTAATTCAGTACGGGGATCTACATGCAAATTAAATTCTTTAAGAAGTTCAACAGCTACTTCCAATTGCTTTTCGCGATTGATAATACCTTTCTGTAGCTCAATTTCCCTTCCCAAAAAAAGATTTTCCATGACTGACATATAAGGAACCTGTTGCAATTCCTGATAAATACAGGCAATACCCAATTCCATTGATTTTGCCGGAGTCAGGGAAGAAAAACTCTGCCCATTAAAAATGATTTTTCCTGAAGTCGGGGCATGCGCTCCTGCCAGTGCTTTTATGAGAGTAGATTTCCCTGCACCATTTTCTCCGATGAGACCTCGGACTTCACCTTCTTGAACCTTGATACTGACCTTATCCAACGCTGTAACACCTGGATAAATTTTTGTAATTTCATCAAGTTCAAGCAATGTCTTACCACTACTCACAACCCTCCTCCTTTTATTTCCAACAAACCGGGCTCTGAAGTACAAACCTCAAAGCACATTTTAAAAGTCCAGTTCTACACCTCCGAAAAAAACTGAAAACGTTACCAATAATCATATATTTACCCCAGAAATCCGAAGTCGTCAAGAAAAAATTAAAAAATCTTTTTTATCGATAATAAATTATCTTATTTTTTAAAAATATGTATTTTACAAAACATAAGGCAGAAAAAAAATTTATAATACTTTTATTAAGCAATTAAAAAGAATACATATATAGCGTGTAAAAGTTGATTAATATTTTGCTTTCATATTTTGTATTCTAAGACAAAATTTCTCAATATTGTTGTTAAAAATACTATATTCAAGTTTCATTTAAAATATGAAATCTTATTCAATAATATTTATATCCATTATAATATACATATAATTATAAATTTTATATGAAATTATTTTTTTAAATAAAAATTTAAAAATAACAAATTCATATATAAGGAAAATAAAGAATTATTTTCTCTTTATGACAAATTATCACACATTACAGAAAATAACATAAGCCCATAGTAATTCAATTCATTTGGTATACATCTACGATACCACTACATATAGTGTTAATAAATATCTCTTCTTTTTTACATTTTATTGTTTTGTCTTTTTCATATATTTTTTTTTGCAAAAAAACATTTATTTAAAATCCTAATACAAACACAGAAATCCTTGAAATTTTCCCTTTTTTCTCTTTGGAACCGTTTCTATTTTTTCTTGAATTCTTGCTTTATTTTCTTTACCACAGGATTATTTTCGGCTATCATAGCAACATGAAGCAGATTACAATAAAGGACATTGCGAAGCAGGCCGGTGTAAGTATATCGACGGTTTCACGGTGTCTGAATGATAGCCCGATGGCGAACAGCAAGACAAAGGAACGTGTATTGCAGATTGCTGATGAACAGGGTTTTGAATTCAATGCAGGAGCCCGTTCCCTGGTAAAATGTGAAACAAAGACAATCGGCATAGTCTTGCCAAAAAACTTCAGCGACATTTCTGTCAACGTCTATCACAGCCAGTTGCTCAACGACATACAGACAAATATCCAAGAAAAAGGTTTCGATCTGCTCCTTACCTATGAGTTCAATGATATCACGGGCAAAAATAATATTATCAGACTTGTGTCGACCAACAAAGTTGACGGTCTGATCATGGTAGTCGAAACTTTGGATAAAAAAACCAAAAAATTCCTCGAATCTGCCGATATTCCCATAGTCTATTGTCATTATCCACCGAATCCGGAAGAGGATACGAAGAGAGATATGATTTACACTGACCACTTCCACGGAGGGTATCTGGCAGCAACAGCACTTATCAGAAACGGTTGTACGAGCCTTACTTTTATCGGAGATATCGACGATCATATCGAATTCAATTTGCGATATGAAGGTTTCATGGCAGCAGCAAACAAATATCATTGCAAGGTACTTGCCTTGGAATGCAAAAGGACACAGGAAGATGCAAAGCAACTGGTTCTTCATGAATATAAACGAATCATGGAAACACAAGCTGTTTTTGCCATCAGTGACCTTCTGGCAATAGGAGCCATGACCGCCTTGCAACAAAAAGGAATCAATATACCGCAGGATATCAGTATCCTTGGTTATGATGACAGTGAATTCTGCAGGATGTTTACGCCTATGTTGTCCACCATACACCAACCAAAGGAAGATTTGGCCTTCATGACCTGTGAACGTCTGTTCTTTCTGATAAGAAAAAACAAAAAAGGAGAGTCTTCCCGGCCGAAACATATAAGCATCCAACCTATTTTGGTCGAAAGGCAATCAACAGCAAAAAGAAATTGACAATTACTCCTTTTATTGCATCGGCCGAAGGGTAATTATGGAAAATTTATAGTAACCGATTTTGATATTATTAAAAAAAACATGCAATATGGAGAGCATCTGACCAGTTTTTTTACAACTCAATTGAATTATATTTGTCATAAAGTACGTATAATCAGTAGTTATAGACGAAAATTTGCAATATCAAAAATTTTGTTATAACTTCCTGTTTCTGCTCCTTGAAAAAACTCTCCAAAACAAATCTAATGGTAAGTGGATAAGACAACGGTGTCTGCTAACAGGCAAATACCGTTGTTTTTTTATCCAAGGAGCATCAGCAATGGGAAACATTATCAGTTTTGAACACTTGAATATGCGTTATGGAGACTTGGAAGTACTCAAGGATATTACGCTCTCTTTGGCAGAGGGCTCAAAAACTGTCATTATCGGACCTTCAGGATCTGGGAAAAGTACAATGCTCCGTTGCATGAATCTCTTTGAAAGGCCACAGAAGGGAAAGGTAATCGTCGATGGTGTCGATCTGATGAACCTGAAATCAAAACAATTATGCCAAGTAAGACAATCAATGGGAATGGTATTTCAATCCTTCAACCTTTACCCACACCTGACTGTATTGGATAACTTGACCCTTGCATGCAGGATTTTGAAAAAAGAAAAAAAGGAACAGGCAGAAAAACGGGCCATGCAACATCTTGAAGCCGTTGGATTGGCTGAGAAAAGGGACAGTTATCCTTCCCAGCTTTCAGGAGGACAACAGCAAAGGGTCGCCATTGCAAGAGCACTGACTATGGAACCTAAAGTACTGTTATTCGACGAACCGACCAGTGCGTTGGATCCTGAAATGATCAGTGAAGTGCTGGATATCATGCAGAAGGTTGCACAACAGAACATCACAATGGTTGTGGTAACCCATGAAATGGGTTTTGCCTCAAATATTGCAGATAGGGTCCTTTTCTTGGATCAGGGTGTCATATCTGAAGATGGAACCCCTGAAGAAGTTTTTAATCATCCAAAGCATGAAAGGACAAAACAGTTCCTGTCAAAGATTCTTAAAAGCGCGTAGTAAGGCTGTCTTTTCAAGACAGACAAGTCAATACCTTAGGAGAGGGAAAAATATGAAAAAAATCATTGCAATCGGAGCGATGGCTCTGCTGTCAGCAGTAGCACTTTTTGCAAACGGAACAACCGAAACAGCACCAAAAACCGAAGTTGACAAAATCAAGGCCAGGGGCGTCTTTACTGTCGGGTGTAAGGAAGATGTACCTAATTTCGGATATAAGAATATCCAGACCGGCAAGGTAGAAGGATTTGAAATAGACTTGGCAAACAAGATCGGTGAAAAGATTCTTGGGCCAAATCCAAAGATTGATTTTGTCGGAGTTACAGCAAAAACGAGAGGGCCTTTGCTTGATACAGGTGAACTCGATGCAGTCGTAGCAACTTTCACGGTGACCGATGAAAGAAGGAAAAGCTGGGATTTCTCTGATATCTATTATGTCGATTCCGTTGCAGTCATGGTAAAGAAAAGCAATGGATTTAAATCCTTCAAGGATCTTGATGGAAAAACAATAGGTGTTGCCCAATCCTCAACGACCAAGAAAAGCTTGGAAGCAGAAGCACAGAAAGAAGGCATTACACTCAAGTATAGCGAATTTGCCACATATCCTGAAATCAAAGTTGCCCTTGACTCTGGAAGAATTGATGCCTTCAGCGTTGATCTTTCGATCCTTGCAGGTTATATGGAAGATTCCTGTATGTTGCTTCCAGAACGTTTTGCACCCCAGCAGTATGGTGCAGCTGTCAAGAAGGGTAATGCAGCATTGCTGAAAGTAATCAATGATACAATCGAGGAACTCAAAGCAAGCGGAGAATTGGACAAGATGCAGGAAAACTGGCATCTCAAATAAACTGTCCGTCATAAGCAACTGAGGGGATTCGTATGTTCAGACTTTGGATGTGGCAAGAACTCTTTGCCCACTTCGATATATTTTTGTCAGGCTTTGCCAAGACCATCTTGATTTCTGTCTTGGCATTGCTATTGACCTTTGCCATCGGGATTCTGGTAGGACTACTGAGAGTAAGCGGCAAGAAAGCTGTCAAAACTATCTGCCAAGGCTATATCAGTTTCTTCCAGAATACCCCGTTGGTCGTACAGGTATTCTTTTTTTACAATGTACTACCTAGGTTGGGCATCATGCTCTCACCTTTTATTCTTGGATGCATTTCCCTAGGACTGTACACAGGTGCTTTTGCTGCTTCTATCGTTGAAGCAGCAATCCAAGCTGTTCCCATAGGACAGATGGAAGCGGCGGCCTCGCAGGGGTTTCCTTTTCTCACTGCAATGCGATTGATAATCCTTCCGCAGGCTCTCAAGATTGCCATGCCTCCGATGGCAAACCAGTCTGTAAACTTGATCAAGAATTCTTCAGTTTTGGCGCTTATAGCCGGTGGAGAACTTATGTACAGATCTGACAGTTTTGCAGCTGATGCATCAATTTATGGCCCTACTTTCATTGTAGTCGGTGTTCTTTATCTGATTATCTGCCTACCTTTATCCACTTATGCACGGAACATGGAAGAGCGGCTCAAAAAGGGAGCAGCAAAATGAATCTTTTCTCACCCTATACACTGCCTGAAGTTCTTATATTCCTGCTGAAAGGTCTGCGGATGACTCTTTTCATAGCAGGCATATCCATAGGTTTGTCTTTCGTTTTCGGTGCCATACTCGGAATCGGCAGGCAAATGGGAAAAGGCATCTTCCATAAGATTTGTGCCTTGTATATTGAATGTGTAAGAAACATGCCGCTTCTTCTTTATATTCTTGCATTCAGATTTACGATGCCGACTTATATCGGTAACTATAAGATTCAGAATAAACCGGTTGCCTCGGCAATCCTTGCCATGACAGTCTTCACTTCTGCCATGGTTGCAGAAATTATCAGGGGTGGATTGAATTCAATCCCAAAGGGCCAATGGGAAGCTGCTGCATCACAGGGATTCACAAGAAGTCAGACCTTGATTCATATAATACTACCTCAGGCTGTGCGGAACATCCTCGTCCCCATGGTCGGTCAATTCGTGACCTGTATCAAGGATACATCGTTCTGTGCTGTTGTCGGTATCGGAGAATTGATGATGAACACGACAATCATCATGGGAAAATTCAAGTTCGCAGACCAAGTCATAGTACTTTATGCTATTACAGCTTTTATCTACTATCTGATCAATATACTTCTCATGCATGTTTCACAAAGACTATTCAAGAAACCTTGTTGATCAAGAGGGTTACCTCTTTATGATATTGCAGGCAGACTGAAACGAATCCCCGGTCTGCCTGCTTTTTATTTATTTCCTGACCAGATGAATTGCAAACCCTGCAATTTCCTGTTCAAGGTATGCTACCGTCGTCGCGCCCTTTCCATCTTTCCTGATGGACTCCTGACGAGGTGTAAACCCAAACTGTGCAAGGTAATGGATAGAACGGTCAACATCAATGCAAGAGAAACCCAAATGTCCGTTGGCTCCATAAAAAGAAGTATGCATCAATTCAATCTTATCATCCATGAAGGTAGAAGATTTGCCGATTTTCTGGACCATACCAAAAGCTTCAAAGCTCTTTGCCGCCTTTGATGCAAGTTGTTCATCTGCATTGTTGATTCCGACATGAACCAAAGAAAAACCTTGCAGAGCCAATTCTGCATCCTTGGATTTCTTTGTTATTTCTTCCCAGTTGCCACTGCTGATCAAATCAGATTTGACCATCCAGGAACCACCTACACAAAGTACGTTCGGAGCTTTTGCATAATCGGTAACATTCTGAAGTCCGATACCACCGGTAGGCATGAACTTCAATGAAGGAAATGGTCCTCCCAAATTCTTCAGCATATTGACCCCGCCGCTTGCCTCTGCAGGGAAAAATTTCAAAACAGATAATCCTGCAGCAATTCCCTTCTGGATATCAGAGGGCGTACAGACACCAGGACAAATAGGTATGCCTTTGCCAAGGCACCATGAAACAAGTGTTTCATCATATCCGGGAGATACAATGAAGCGAGCACCGGCTGCGATAGCCTTTGCCGCATTCTCAACAGAAAGTACTGTCCCTGCCCCAACCAGCATCTCCGGATAAGCTTTACAGATCCGTCGTATTGCTTCTTCCGCAGCAGCCGTACGGAAAGTAACTTCTGCAGCAGGGATTCCACCTTTGATCAAAGCTCCGGCCAAGGCTTCTGCATCTGCTGCATCATCAATCTTGACAACAGGAATGATTCCAATTTCATGCACTTTCTGATAGAAATCTTCAAACATACTGACTCTCCTTAAAAAAATGAAACATTGTTCCAAAAATATTGACAATGGAAAGAATACACCCTAACATTAAGAAAAGCAAGTTCCTGTTGCTTTTTCTTTTACAAGTTTTTGCAACAGAACCAATCTCTTACGCAAGGAGGAAACAAGGCCTCACGGACCTTGACACAAAACATGAAAAATGAATTCATTACATTCGGTGAAATCATGCTGAGACTGAAGTCTCCACAGCATGAACGTTTCTTTCAGTCTCCGGCTTTGGAAGCTACTTTTGGTGGCGGGGAAGCAAATGTAGCTGTATCACTTGCAATCATGGGCAAACAGGTAAAGTTTGTTACTGCAGTTCCTGACAATGCAATAGGAGAAGCTTGCATCAGAGAAGTCAGAAAATATAATGTTGATACTACAGACATCAAGAAACAAGGGAATAGACTTGGAATCTACTATCTGGAAACAGGTGCAAATCAAAGAGCAAGCTCTGTCGTCTACGATCGGGCAGGTTCTTCTTTCAGTGATGCTGAAGCAAAAGACTTTGACTTCCCTGCAATCATGAAAAACGCCAGATGGTTCCATATTACAGGAATCACTCCTGCAGTCAGTCAGAAAGCTGCAGATTGTGCCCTTGCCGCAGTCAAAGCTGCAAAAGAACAGGATGCAACAGTTTCAATTGATCTGAACTTTAGGAAAAAACTATGGAAATATGGGAAGGATGCACCATCCGTCATGCGGGAACTTGCAAAATTTGCAGACGTAATCATTGCAAATGAAGAAGATATCCAAAAATGCCTTGGCATTGATGCAGCAGTTGATGTTGCCAGCGGCAAATTGGACACGGACGTCTACAAACAGCTGACAAAAGAAGTCAAACGACAGTTCCCAAATGTCAAGGCTGTGGCAGTGACCCTCAGGGAAAGCAAAAGTGCCGACCATAATGGCTGGAGTGCAGCTCTGGACGGCAAAACAGGATTCTATCTTTCCAAACATTACGAAATTACCGATATCATCGATAGAGTCGGCGGTGGTGACAGCTTTGCTGCCGGAATCATCTATGGCCTGAGTGAATATGGCAATGATGAGCAACACGCAATAGATTTTGCCGTTGCTGCCTCGTGCTTGAAGCACAGCATAAGCGGAGATTTCAATCTTGCAACAAAGCAAGAGATAGAAGCCTTGGCAAACGGCAATGGTTCAGGAAGGGTCCAGCGCTGATTATTGCGCCACAAGGATCCTGCAAATTTTTATAGCTCTCTCATTTGTCCCAAAAGGAGTTACACACCTTTGGGACTTTTTTATGGACATAGCCATCAAAGGAAAACAAATTTTATTATGCTTGATTTTCTTGTCTGGGTTTATTCAACTGCCGTATTGGGGTATGATGAGGCTGATTTTATGTAAGAGGAATGACAATGAAATACATTGAAACCTTCAAGGAAGGTGAAAAAGTCAAAGGCGTATACCTTTGCAAAAAAAGAATTTCTGCAACGACAAAAGCTGGCAAACAGTATGAAATCCTGTTGCTTCAGGACAAAACAGGAACCGTAGATGCAAAGATATGGAATCCAGGGACCCCTGCTTTCGATGATTTTGCCCCAATGGATTATATCAGTGTGCTTGGTGAAGTAACGACATTTCTAGGAAGCCTGCAATTCAATCTGCTCAGGGCAACAAAAGCTCTTGATAATACTTTTGATCCATCAGACTATATGCCGACATCAGAATTTCCGATTGAAGACATGTTCAGTCAATTGATGCAAATCATGGATTCTGTCAAGAATCCGTATCTCCAGCAACTGCTCAAGTCTTTTTTTGTTGATGACAAGGAATTTGTCACAGAATTCAAAGTACATTCTGCAGCAAAATCAGTCCACCATGGTTTCAGGGGTGGTCTCCTTGAACATACCTTAGGTGTAACAAAACTTGCAGACACCTTTTCAACGAACTATCCAATCCTCAATAGGGATTTATTGGTTACGGGAGCAATCCTACACGATATCGGCAAAGTTGAAGAATTGTCCCAGATGCCGGAAAATGACTACACTGATGTAGGTAACTTGCTTGGGCATCTTGTCATCGGTTCTGAAATGATCGGGAACAGAATCAAAACAATTGAAGGTTTCCCAAAAGAGCTGGGACTCGAACTGCAGCACTGCATACTCTCCCATCACGGAGAACTTGAGTATGGTTCACCGAAGAAACCGGAACTGGCTGAAGCCGTAGCGTTGCATTTTGCAGACAATGTAGATGCTTCCATGGAAACGGTCAAAGAACTGCTCAGGGCGGAACCACAGTCTGGCAACTGGATGGGATACCAAAAGCTCTTTGATTCCAACTTCAGAAAAACTACAACAGGCGAAAAGTAAACACAGACTTCCACACCAAGAAAGCTCCTGCCTGACGGCAGGAGCAATTTTTGTACCCATACACGAACTTTTCTCAAAGAAAAGGAAAGCTACCCTTTATCGTAACGTACTCATGAATCAGTCCATGTCAAGAAAGTTATAGGAGTGGCAGTACTTAAATCAATCTCTTCATTGCCGACAAATTTATAGACCAAGGTATCATATGGATGATATATATCAAAGACAAAGGTCAAAGTATCAGCACCAGGTTTTGTGCATACCAGCGTATAGATGCATGTCCCAGACAACTCCTGATATGCGTCATCAAGCGTATATCCTGCAACCAAAAGATCTCCTGTATCAATCTCACGGGCACCGTCCTGAAATTCCCTTTCAGAAGCATCAGCAGAATTCTCGGTAATGGTTATATCAATCTCGTCATCAGTAACGCTGACGTCTCCTAGTGACGGTGTATAATTTATATATTTTACCGTTTTCAGATTTCCCGGAATATCATCTATGTTATTTCCGACACCATCAGTTCCAATATTACAACCAATAAAAAAAGAGGCCACAAAACAAAGCAAGCATGTCATTTGAACATTACCTTTCTTCATGAAAAACCTCCGATATTTTCAAACCTGTAACAGTCGTTGCCAATATATCCGCACGGTAAAGCCACCTGCGAATAATTGACTACGAACTATTACATACCACAAACATTGACTGCAAACCATTTGGTCCAGAAATACTACCTACTGGTTCAGTATACATTGAAAGACAATCTACACAAGGAAATAACATCAGTTGTCATTGCCAAAGATATTGGCAACATCATGCCAACTTGGCAAATACAATAAATAACGATATACTATCTATATGTTTAGTCACAAACTAGATTTTCTGATGAGATTGACAGGAACATCCAATTCTATTTTTTCAAAAAAGGTCCCTCTTTCTCCTTCGTACATAAGTAGATTGAGAAATGGAAAAAGACCTCTTCCGAATCAGCCTACGTTCTTGCCACAACTAGCACAATATTTTTCTCATCAGCTGAACAACGAAGATTGGGAACTCCTTGGCTTCTCAAATATTCCAAAAGACAAGGTAACGACCTTGTTAGGCTGGCTGACATCTGCACAATCTGGCAAACTGACATTTCCTTTAGCGGAAAATAAAAGCAAATCAGAATTTTCATGTCTGTTTGGCAATGACGGAAAAAGAACTTTGGTTATCAGATTTTTCAAGACAATATTGAATGAAAACAAAAAACAGACATTATTGCTATATAGTGATGAAAATATGGATTGGCTGAAAGAAGACCAATCCTTTGCCTTACAATGGAAAACATATCTCAGGCAGATCCTTGAATCTGGACACACCATAAAAATCATCCATACGCTCAACAGGAATCTTGATGAAATGTTTACAGCAATCCAAAAATGGTTGCCTTTGTATATGACAGGACAGATTGAACCTTTCTATTGTCCAAAAATCCGTGACGGTCTATTCCAGCAAACTCTTTTTATTGCATCTTCAAGTTGTGCAATTGTCTCTTCAAGCATCACATATGATTCAGAATATATGCCAAATTACTTTTTCTCAAATAAAGAAATAATTTTTTCACTGCAAAAAGAATACAATAACTTGCTGAAACTTTGCAAACCTATCATCACAAAGCATACTCAAATAGACAAAGGACTCTTTCCACAGATTTCATCCTTTGTAAGTCCTGAAAATCCTGTCATTACTGCCCAACCCGGTTTACCATGGACAACACTTCCCGATGCTACCGCAATAGGAATCTCTTCAGAATATGGAAAGATACACAAAAAATTTTCCTCACATCTGTGTGCTTTGCTTGAATCACAGGAAATGACTGAAATCATAACCTTACCGACACCGGAAGATCTTGAAAAAGGCCTTTTGATACCCTTCACAGGCCTCCTGGGTATAACTGAAAGAAAATATTATACAAAGGATCTGCTATTGCAACACTTTGACAATACCATCAGATACATCAGAAAACATAAAAGTTATATGCTCGTCATACTGCCTGAAAGAAATTTACAAGAAACCATTTACATCAAACAAGACAACATACTGTTTAGCCAAGACAACAAGACGTCTTCCTATCTTTTTTCTGCAGTCCAAGCCAATCTCATACAATCCTTCTGGACCTACCTTTCCTCCTTCAGGCAATACAATGCCATGGGTCAGGAAACAATCATCGAAGAACTTGAAAGGACAAAAGAAATGTTTGCTAAGGAAAGCAACAATTGACTTGAAAACACAAATATGCCAATTTCGACGGACTGGGGGAGGTGAAAAGTAAACAGCTTCAAATAACTGCACTTAGGAAAACAAGAAGAAAATGATGCTATAACAACTTTCACCAATTATTCGTTCAAGAATGAATTTATCTGTATGTTTTCTCATAGTGTTTTACTGCTTGCTCAATCTTTTCCTTTTCACCACTTCCGATTGTCGGGAAACGCAGCAGTGGAATATGATAGAGCTCAAAAATATGGTCTTTCATTCTATCCCGTTTTTTCTGTCGTGTACCATCTTTGTGGTAGTGGAAACCATCCACTTCAATTGCAAACACCGGTTTTTTACTAATTCTGTTATAAATCAAAAAATCTACATGAGTAGCAGTATTCATAGCATATTTACGTTCTTCGTCACTTAAATATTTAGGATTACGAATTAACATATTAAGTGATTGGTGGCAAATAACGTTTAATGACAAGGCAGGATAGCAAGCCAAAATATCTACTATTGTTCCATACATCAAGTTTTCAGAATCATAGCGTGATACTTGCTTATATTTCTCTAAAAATTTCATTCTTTCCATAGTATATTGCTGATAAAGATAATCAAAAACCGAATAGATTTCACTTTGGACAATTTGAAAGTTGTTATATTCAATATAAGAAATCAAATCTCCGATATTGCTGTCAGCAGGTTGGTCATTACCAGATACGACAAGATAAAAACGCTTCTTTGCACGTGATACTGCCACATTCAAAAGATAAGGATTATCTGAAAATTCCGTTACTGTATCGTCCACAGAAGTCAAGATGATTATATCTTTTTCGCGTCCCTGAAACTTGTGCACTGTTGCTACCTCAATTGTATCCAAGTTAAGTTGTTCTTTTATTGCCTTGACCTGTGCATTATATGGAGCAATGATTCCTATATCGCTTTGGGAACATGATTGCAACTTCGGTAGTATTTCTTTGCAAATCACATCAATCTGACGTTGATTGAAATGTTCCCGCTCATGGTTCCCTACAAGTGTTTTATATACTGACAAACTTTCAGGTTCATCATTGTCTTTCGTCATGATAATCAGGCTGTCATCATAAAACTTTTGGTTGCAAAACCCGATGATTTTTGGATGGCAACGGTAATGCTCCCGAAGCAATACCCGCGGTACATCAGGTAATATGCTACAGATTGATTTCAGGCAACTATTATTGGCAAATGAATATCCATCGGGAAACTTATAGGACTTAAAAATGGCCTCAGCCTGCTTTTTCATATCATCTTTTACAACATTGGGAAGTTGTTTGAGGTCTCCGACAATGACAGCATTCTTCGCACAGGATAAAGCAAGTGCACCAGTTGCTATATCAACTTGGGAGGCTTCATCCATGATCAAGTAATCATACACTGCGGCTTTGCCTAAGCTACTAAGAGAAGAAAAGGTAGTACTTAAAACAACAGGGTACTCTTTCGTAAATTTATTAGGCTGTTGCCACAAGTCATCAGATGTAAACACAATACGGTCAGAATGACCACCATACTTTGCAAACAATCTGGCTTGCACATACTCCATAGATGCTTTCTCCAATTCATCAAGTTTTTGTTCAGCATTTGCAACTTTCAGTGTATTTACCAGAAACGTAATTTCAGTATTTAGCTCAGACCTTTTTGCTTTATAAAATAGATTTTGCAAGAGTGCAATAATTGTTGGCAAACCGTTTCTATAGAAATTCCAGTTCGATATTCCATAAATCAGAGCACTTTTTACCTTAAACCAAAAAGAGACAGAACAATTCTTCTCAGTAAATTCACAACATTCTTGCCACAACTCCATAAGTTCCCCGGGTGTTAGAGAATGACGAGGAGTAATTCCATCAACAGCAATACATGCTTCTGTACAGTATTGCCTAAAGTATTTAATTTCCAATTCAAGGGATTTCAGTTCTTGGCGTAATGTTGCAAGACGCTCTTGCCTTGCAAATACATCTGTAAGATCCTGGATGAGCTTTTTAATGTTTCCATATAGACTTTCTTGCTTTTCAGTACTTTTTTCCCACTCGGACAACACAGGATATTTGCCTGTCTGATTCTTAATAAATTCAGCTTTATTATTTGCATTCCCAAGGGATGCAACAAGAAAAGCCATCCCACACTTAGAAAAAGATAGCTTTTCAAAAATATTAGCTATAGCTGAGTTATTATTTGAAACTACTTGCACTGTTTTGCCCTGGACCAACAAATTTGCTATGATGTTAAGAATTGTTTGCGTCTTACCCGTCCCGGGAGGTCCCTGTATAACGCTAATTTGATTAGTCAGTGCATTCTGAACTGCTTTAAATTGGCTGGCATTTCCTCCAAAAGGAAAAATAAAATCATTATTCTGATAAGACGCCGGTTTATGGCTTTGAGGATTCAAATATACAGCCAATGCACTATCTCTTTCTACAAAGTCCAAACGTTCATACTGCCTTTGCAATAACATGATGCCATCTTCTGAACGAAGTTCATTTATTTCGGCAAGTTGTCGTAAGTAATTCATGCAGTCTCGGGAACCCTTTTCACTTAAGCAAGAAAACTCGACAGCTAAGTTCTGCCGATCATAACTACGTTCACTTTTATTCGAAAAACAAATGCGCCAATAATCTGTTAATGCACCATGAAACACATATATTGCCTGAATGTCAAACAGCTCTTGTTCTCCATGCTTGATACGTACCAGAGAAGGATTTAATACTTTAGGACTTTTTAACCAAACAATTGACAGGCAATTGTATGAGTACGTCTTTTCACTTTGAAAAGTGATATCATATTTTCCTGTATCCAAGTTATATTTGCAAAACCTGATATCTGCAGTAATGTCTTGGCCATTGTGCAAAATCATATGCTTGCTTGTATTCACTTGATGCTCTCCCTGGTGCAACGTCAATGATTCTATTTAAAAATCATAAGCAATAGTTTTTAGAAGATTTACTTGGTTTTTACCATAACACTTTTGAATAAAAAAAGGCATTTATATTACTGCACATACACCAATCTCCGGTTTCACCATGTTTCATGGGTAACCAAACATCTAAGGAAAAATCCCTGAAACAGCACTTCTCTATCCCCATGCCAATCAAGTTATCAGCATATTGAATGAATCACCATGCTCTGAAAGAAAACAAGTATAAAGAAAATACCGAAGATTCAGGTTTCTTCTTGTTTTTTTTAAGCCAAAACAAAGATAAACCATCGTAGCATATAGTTATGGCCATTAGTAAATATTGTATCTTCCATTACCTCAAAAAGATACTTTAGCGAATAACGATACACTTTGTTTCATTTCGGATATTATATCTCTTTACCGTCATTCTTACATCACTAGAATTCAATCATAAGATAGAAAATAGAACGAGTCCCTTGAAATGCAGTAATTTTAAGGGACTCTGTTGTTATGATTGTTTTGACAACTTTTTATGGCTAATTTATTGCATCAATAACGATTCTTCACTTATTATCACATGTTTTGTAGCTATGCCAGATACTTTTTCATGTAAGCGGCGGAAACCTTTGCCATCTCGTCCAAATCTGCATGCTTTACAATATCTCGCCAGACGGCAATATCCTGGCCAACCTGTCCTCCGGGAAGCAGGAAAGGCTCCTGGACCAAAGAACCCGCATATGAAATGGCATCAAGAGCTCCTTTGATTGCCTTCCAGTCCATATTGCCATAACCGACAGGCTTCCGGTTGTTTTCTCCCAAATGGAAACCTCCCAATCTTGAACCGGCCAACCTGATGGCATCGGGAATGGAATCTTCCTCAATATTCATATGGAACGTATCCAACAGTATCTTGCAGAAAGGTGAATCAACCTGATCAACATAATCCACAGCCTGTTCACAGGTATTTATCAGAAATTGCTCAAACCTATTCAAGCTCTCACAAAGAAGCGTCACACCTTCATCTTCTGCAACTTTTACAAGCTCCCTCATGGAAGCCAAACTTTTCTCAAGATATCTTTCACGGGAGTCACCCTTGGGAAGTTTCTTCGGCCATGTACTGTATACAGTGCCACAGATAGTCTTGCCTCCCATTGCAGCTACGACATGGATCATATCCTTCATGAAAGCAATACCATTCCTGCGAACATCTTCATCCAAGGAAGAAACATCATGTTCGGCTGTCAGCCCTATTCCAAAAGATAAGATAATTCCTTGATCAATAGCTTCTTTGGTCAGTCTTTCTCTTTGCCCAGCAGAAAGCAATACGACAGTCCCACCGTTGATTTCCAATTGGTCATAGCCAAGTTTCTTTACTTTTGCAATAAAGGGAAAAAAATCCACATCCCATTCATGACACCAATATGCATAATATATACCTACCTTTCTCATTGCACAGCTCCTTTCCGTTTTAGTCCAGATGAAAATTTCCCAGCGATTTCCCTTCCAAACAAAACAATGATGATTATAGCACCCCAAGTGGCAGTTACCATAAAAGGATCAAGTCTCATCAAGTTCAAGCCTGTTGAAATAATCTGCAGGATTATCGATGCCAAAACAGTACCAAGCAACTTGCCGAAACCCCCGGCAGGATCTACACCACCCAAGAAACTGGCCAAGACGGCTATCAGGAGATAAGAATCGTAATAGGTTGCTTTTACCGAATTCATTTGGCCGATCATGATCAACGAACAGACGTAGGCAAAGAATGCAGACAACATGTATTCCTTGATGATTACTTTATTTACATTGATATTGGAAAAACGGGCAGCAACAGGATTTGCTCCTGTAAAATACAACTGCTTTCCAAAAACTGTCTTATCAAGGATGATATGGACAATAATGCAGACTGCAACAAATATTATCAGGGACATCGGTATCCCAAGTACGCTTCCACCTCCTAAGAAAGTCAATGAATCAGGAAAATCCGAAATAGTATAACCTTGTGTAATGACCAGGGAAATTCCTTTCAGCAAAGTCATCATGCCCAAGGTCTCAAGCAATGCCGGTATATTCCAGGCCGCAATCAGATAGCCATTCAGGGCACCGATAAGCATTGTCATAAGAAAAGACAGAACAAGTGCAAGGATAAACTGCCCCCCGTTTGCAGCCATCATATTGCCCTTTGTAAGAGCATTGAGGACTACATAGATAAAAATACCATTGAAATTTGCATTTGCAACAATAGAAAGGTTGATGCCACCTGAAAGTTCACTGACCATCATACCCAGTGCCAGCAGACCGATCATCGGCATCTGATAAGTCATCGCAGAAACATTGTCCCATGAAAGGAATTTCCTTCCGTTTACCAAAGACATCAGGATAAACAGGATAATGATGGTAACATATAGTGGATAATTTTCACTCTTGGAAAATCTTGTCTTTTTCATTTTCAAACCTCCTGCATCTCGACTTTCACCCTTACCTTCTGCCTAAGGTGACGCCGTTCCTGCAATGCATTGACAAAGATACTCAGCAGGATAACACCGCCGATAAAGACGTTGTACCAACTGGAAGAAATCTGCAGAAGTGTCAGGCTGTTGTTGATGAGGGCAAAAAGCAGGACACCAAGGATTGTTCCAAATACACTTCCTGTTCCGCCTGTTATGGAGGCTCCACCAAGCACAACGGCAGCAATCGTATCCATTTCCGTCCCGACGATGGAATTCGGTATGACAGTCATGATAACTGAAATATGAGCAATGGCAGCAATTCCGGCAATTCCCCCGCCGATACCATAGATCATGAGTGTCGAATGTGTCATGTTGATACCGATTCTTTCCGCTGCAGTGGCATTGCCACCGATAAGATAGATGCTCCGTCCCTTCATTGTATACCGCAGGAAGAAGGCAACGGCCAAGGCAAGTGCAAACCACAGGATAGTTACTCCGCTGATCCCATAGGCAGCTCCGTTTTTCGCCGTTGCTGCAAAAATCTTCATGTTTGACATCTTGCCAAGGTAATCAGGCACTTCATAGAGAAGCCGACCTTTCGTCACTACATACATGATTCCATAGAACAGATTCTGAGTTGAAATAGTGATTATGATTGCAGGCATCTTGAAATGATCAATCAGGAAACCATTGAACAATCCCATAAGGGTCCCGACTAAAATTGCCATAAGAAAAGCCACAAGCAAATTGCCATGCACATACCTGAGCAACAGCCATACGACCAGATATTCAGAAACCTGGGCAATGGCTACAAAAGACACATCAAAGCCACCGGAAATGGTAATGACAAGGACCCCTAGGGAAAATATTCCGACGATACTGCAGGCCTTCAATACATTGGCCAAGTTTTCATAAGTAAGGAATGACGGTGCCCGGACCTGAACCAGCAGGGAAAGGACTACAATGATCGCCAATAGCAGTACTTCCCTTTTCTTGAGAATGTCCATTATTCTTCTATTCATTGTCATACCACCCTTTTCTGCTCATTGAGAAGCTGCTGTATATAGGCATCATCTATTTCCTCGGGGGTGGTCAACTCCCTTGATATCCTGCCGTTTTTCATAATCAGAATCCGATTGCAATTGGATGTCAGTTCCCTGATTTCATCAGAAATCAAAATCACAGACATGCCTGATTTTTTTACCATTTCATTTATTGTCTGGAAAATTCCAGCCTTCGCACCTATATCTACCCCAACCGTCGGCCCGTCAAGAATCAACAGCCTGGGATGCATTTCCAGCCACTTTGCAATCACAAGTTTCTGCTGGTTTCCACCTGAAAGTGTCCTCGCCGTCTTGAAGATATCATCGGTTTTTACTCCGATTTCCTTCGTCCAGTAATTGGCAACTTCCGTAATTTTTGCTTCGTCCACAAAATGTCTTGCCGTAATCAGCTCCGGTAATTTAGGTGCTACGATATTATCCCTCTGCGGATAATTGAGAACCAAACCCTGTGTCAACCTATCTTCCGGTACGTAAGCAATTCCATTTTTTACGGCATCATTGACACAAGAAATATGAACTTCTTCCCCATTGATGAATATCTGCCCTGAATCACATGGTGCAATACCAAAGATTGCAGTAGCCAGTTCGGTTCTTCCGGAACCCAACAATCCGGAAATACCCAAGATTTCGCCAGCTCCAAGTGTAAACGAAATATCCCTGAAATTATTACGTTTCGACAAATGCTTTACTTCAAGCAACAGCTGTTCGAATTTTTTCCCACAAGCCTGACATTTCATATATTCAAGGCTTTTTCCTACCATAAGCTGCTCTATTTCCGTAATGCTGAGTTCTTTTTTCCGCCTCGTTGCAATAAGGTGTCCATCCCTCAGGATAGTGACTGTATCACAGATTTCCATGACCTCATCCAATTTGTGGCTGATGAATATGATCGAAATACCACGGCCTCTCAGATTATTGATCAACACAAACAACTTATTGATTTCTTCTCTCGTCAAAGCTGTCGTAGGCTCATCAAAGATCAGCAGCTTTGAGTCAATCATGAGAGCCCGGGCAATAGCGACAAGCTGCTGTTTTGCAATCGGCAATTCTCCCAAGGTATCTTCAAGATCAACATCAATATCAAGCTCATCTATCAATTTCAAGGCATGGTCAGTATACCTTCGCTTGTTTACGAGACCTTTGCTGACCTTCACTTGGTCAGCAAGACAGATATTCTCAAGTACCGTCAGATTCGGAAACAGTGAAAGATCCTGATAGATGACGCTGATTCCCTGGACCAATCCTACCAAAGGCCCCCAAGTCTCGACAGACTGCCCCAATATCGAAATATCTCCGGCGTCGGCCTTAAGGGAACCTGCCAATATCTTGATCAACGTAGATTTTCCGGAACCATTCTCTCCTATAAGTCCTCTGATTTCTCCTTCTTCAATAGCAAAGGAAACATCGGACAAGGCATGGACCCCTCCAAAGGACTTGTAGCAATGCTTGATATCTATATAGTTCATACATGCTCCATTTCACAACTTTCTAAAATACCAGCCGGATCATTCCGGCTGGCAAAAACACGTTCTACTAGCTTCAGAAGCTGTAATTATCACAATTGCTGGCATCTACGATAAGAGGATGGTCAAACAGTATGTTCATTCCATTTACAGTTGGTTTGCCGATGCCCGGAATTTCCATACCTGTCTTGATTTCATCTTTGTGTCCATCAAGGATAAGCTTGGCAATATAGACCATTGCATAAGAAGCATCACCGCTGGACCACAAGACACACAGATCCATCGAACCATCTTTCAGGAATGGAGCAGCTTCTTTCGGGCTGGTTGTTCCTATGACCGTGACATTATCCGTAAGGCCCTTGTCCCTCAACGCCTGTCCAGCACCAGGACCACCCTGGGAACCGAAAGCAAGGATACCCTTGAGATTCGGGTGGACAGTAAGCAATTCCAAAGTCTTCTGCCGTGATGCATTTCTGTCTTCTGATACCGGGAACTTGGTATCGACCATCTTCATTTCCGGGTATTTTTCCTTCTGCCTGGCCAAAGCTGCATCAGCCCAGATGTTATGGGCAGGGACTGTAAGAGAACCGACATAAATACAATATTCCCCTTTCTCTCCCATGCGGGAAGCCAGTTCATCCATGGCTTTTGCACCGAACTTGATATTGTCGATCATTTCAATATCATAATCGGCTTCAGGTTGATTTGGAGATTCATGCGTCAATACGACAATTCCCTTTTCCCTTGCTTTCTTAAAGGCAGGGACACAGGAATTGGCATCATTGGGAACGACAAGCAAGGCATTTACACCTTGGTTGATCGAATCTTCGATCAGACGTACCTGCTGAGCTTCATCAGCAGCGGCAGGAGCCTGCATATATACTTCGCAACCAAAGTCCTCCCCTGCCTTCTTGCTATCCTCATCGTAGGGGATAAACCATGCTGCCTTCAGTTTAGGAATCGTAACCATAGTATATTTTGCAGCCTTTGTACCCTCTCCGTTTTCCGTTTGTCCTTGGGCAAATATAGCTCCTGAGCCAAGAACAAAAGCAATCAATACAATTGATAAAAACCTTTTCATTGAAACCTCCTTGTGCTTTCTTCCATTATTTTTCTTCGGGATAGTGTCTCAGAGGCTCAGGAATCCTTCCTGCATTGCCTATTTCAATCACACACCCGATAGCATTTTCCGTTGACAGATAGTAAAATTCGTCTTCTCCTACCCGACCGCTCTGTATGACCTTGTAACCCTTTGTTTCCAACCGATGTATGGCTTCCTGGCAATCCTTGTAGTAAATCTTAAAATGCTGCAATCCACTTTTGGAACCCGTCTTCTCAAGAAATTCATTGTAGATGCTATAGCCATCCAACGGCTCCATCAGTTCATACTGTATAGGTCCGACCCAGCAGACAGCGAGCTTATAATGCTGCATGTTCGGCTTTCCCCTGTAAAAAGAATCCCGTACAAATTCGGGGCCATATTCATAAATATCCCATGGCCCGATACCAAAATCCTCATATAAATGCTTCATAGTCGCATCAAGGTCAACGACAACCTCGGCAATCTGGCAGATATCACCATCTTTCATGCAATCCATCTCCTTTATTTTCCGGCAAAAGCTTGTTCCAATCCCTCCAGATTAGTATGCCTGTCGTGCATTTTTTCAATATCTATATGATTTCGTTCAATAATCATTTTTACTACGATATCGCAGAAAAGAAACATGGACTGTTCCAGCAAGGTTGCCATGGGCTGTATCGAAGCTACTTCAAGCTCACCTCCGAAAATCTGGCCAGGAACCCTGACAGTAAAGTCTGCCAGTTTGCCTTGTTTGTTTTCCGGATGGGGCCCGACGATTCCGATACGGGCTCCGGCTTTCCTTGCACATTCAATGATGTTCATTTCAACATTGGTAACCCCGCACAGGTCCAGCAGGAGATCTCCTTTCCCGATGCAAGGCGTAATAGTGTCATAGACGATATATGCATCAAAACCCATATGTTTGAGCCTCATGGCAAAACCTCTCATCGAAAGACCCATACGCCCCATAGCATAAAGCTGGATAGTTTTTGCCTTGTTGATTTCTTGGATAAGGACTTCAATTTCTTTTCTGTCTATTTTTTGAAGTACAGTTCTATTTTCTTCCATCACAGCTTCAACAATCTGTAGATATTCCATACTTCCCCCCATGTGATAAATATTAGCAATACGATTTTAAATTTGTCAATAAAAAAAACAAATAGTTTTAACTTCAAACATTATTTGTTTATTTTATTGACTTTTTAGTTAATATAAATGAAAATTAAAAAAAATGTTTATAGTTTTATAAGGATCTCATCATGGAAAGTTATGATTTGTTAGAGCAATCAATCGGCCAAATTGCCTTCGTTACACCTGATTTAGAAAAAAGCATCAAAGCTTATACTACGACTTTCAAAACCAATTGGACAATCTACACCTATGGTCCTGAAATACTTTCAACAATGCGTTATCATGGAAAAGATTCTCCTTTTTCAATTCGTATCGGTTTGTCTTACTTTGGAAAAACCCGCATAGAATTCGTACAACCCTTGGGAGGAAAGACAATACACAGAGATTTCCTTGATAAAAAGGGATACGGCATCCAGCATCTGGGAATCTATGTCGAGAATATGGAAAAGGAAATCAAAAAAGCAGAAAAGGCCGGCATAGCAATCATAATGGAAGGGGCCGGTTTCGGTCTTGATGGAGATGGAAGATTTGTTTATCTTGATACATTGAGCGAATTTGGAGTTACCTACGAGTTGATTGAAAGGCCGAAGCAACGCAGACCCCCTGAAGCTACGATTTTTACAGAAGGATGAATATGAATAGCAGACAACAAGAAGAAATGAAAATGCTTAAGAAGAACCATTTCTTTTCCGTAAGGCAATTATCTGCCCATTTCGGTGTTTCAGAAATGACAATCAGAAGAGATATACAATATCTCGACCAGCAACATTTGGCGAAACAGGTCTTTGGCGGGATAACAGAAAGTGATGTCGATAACATAAAAAACTATGATCACATGACCGAAAAGACAAAGCATTCCCCACAAAAGGATGCGATTGCAAAAGTCGCTGCGTCACTTATCCATAACGGCGATGTCATCTTCATGGATTCAGGGTCAACCATCCAAAGGATTCCAGATTATATTCCCGAGGACATGGAATGCACGTTCATTACTTCCTCACTTCCTGCCATCAACAATCTGCGAAGGTTAACGAAGTCTGCCATCATTGTGTGCGGAGGCCGTTATTCACAGAAATCAAATTCATTCCTGAATAATTCCCACAAGCTGGAATTTGATGAATATCGGGCAATGATTGCTTTCATAGGAGTAACTGGTTTTGACAAAGAGCTGGGGCTTACTTGCAGCTACATTGAAGAAAAAGCATATAAGCAGTCCTTGATAAAAAACAGCATGAAGAGAATCATTGTCACAGATTCCAGCAAATTTGCAAAAGTCAGTACGGCCTGCTTTGCAGACATCAGCCAGTTCAACATAGTCATTACGGATAAAGGGATCAGCAATGAATATAAAGACTACTTGGAAAGTCAAGATATCCAGCTGCTAATTGCAGACCAAGACTTATAGTTGGAAAATATTCTTTGTCCCATACATCCTTTGCCATGCAGCTGCGAAGGTCGCCATTGTCTTTTGTGTAGACATTGAAGACACACAATCCAACAGGATTGAAGGAGGCAAGGAACAGGAACCGGCTCCGTTGGAACAAGCAGAAAAAACCTGGTTGATATTTTTAAAAGACGTAGCCAATACCTGTGCACCGCTATAGGTGCTGGAAAGCAACCGGGACAAATCAAATATGGTCTCAGTCGCATTGGCCCCAAATTCCTCAAGTTCGTTGTAATATACAGCAATTGCCTTGGCTCCTGCATTGGCAGCAAGGAGCCCTTGCATTACTGAAAAAACTGCCGTAGCCGTAACTTTGAAGCCTTCAATGGATAATTCACCGATAACAGCCAAACCATCCTTTGTCACAGGAACCTCTACATGGATGTCTTTTCCAAGTTCAGCAACCAATCTCTCTGCATCCTTGATCATTCCTTCCTTGTCCGCTGCCACTACCTGCACATGCAATTCCCTGTCATAACCTATCAACTTCCTTATATCAGACAGCAATCGGAAGAATTCATCCCTTCCCTGTGCTTCTATCATCACAGGATTTGTCACCACACCATCAAGAGGACACCAGGCAAAGATATCTTCTATCAAATTCACATCCGCACAATCCAATAATATTCCCATAGTATTACTCCTCCTGATACGGTGTATAAGTTATCCGACCTTTGTCTTCTCCCAAAAGTGACAAGCCTTCGCTTACAGAAGCTATTTCTCCCGATGCCTTCATCTGTTGTATGACATTCCCTACGGAAGAAGCTTCCGCAGGACCTGCAATGACTTTCAGATTGCATCTATCTGCAGTCCATTGATCCAATATGCGGTTCTTTGACCCACCACCTATGATATGGACTGTGTTGAAACTCTTCCCTGTCAGAGATTCAAGTTCTTTAAGTGAATCACAATAAGCAGCAGCCAAGCCTTTGTAAGTGGCAACCATGAACTGCCCTTTGTTGGAAGGAACCGACATCCCGTGTATTCTGCACCACCGGCTTATTCTCTCCGGCATCGGACCTCCCAAGGAATTGGGCAACATAAAGCTGTCATCCAAAGGATCTATTGCAGAAACAAAATCCCGTTCCCTCCATGTAGCTTCATCGAGAGCCTGCAAAGATATGGCGGCATGTTCCTTTTCCTCCCAAGCGTGCAGACATTCGTGTTGTATCAACATTCCCATGATGTTGCGCAGGAACGTAATCCTGCCTGAAGCCGCAACTTCATTGGTAAAGCGTTTGTCATAGGCAGCTTTCGTCGTCAAAGGAACATCCAGAAGACAGCCCACCAAAGACCAGGTCCCGCTTGAAATGAACATTGTATGCCCATCCGTTTCTCCGGCAATTGTGGAAACAGCCGAGGCGGTATCATGTTCTGCACTGTTTATAAAGACAACATGCTTACCACAGCCTATTTCCTTTTGTACGGAAGGGAGCAGATTGCCCCTTACCGTACCGGACGAAACAATAGGAGAGAAGATATCCTCATTGAAGCCTAGCTTCTTCATCAAGGTCCGGTTCCAATCACCGGAAAAAGGGTCATAGAGCTGGGTAGTACTGGCGTGGGTCCTTTCACTTTCCATCACACCGGTAAACCAATAGCCGAAAAGGTCAGGAACAGACAGGTAATGGGCGACAGTGCCGAAGATTTCAGGACGGTTTTTCTTTGTTTCATACAGTTGGTACACCGTATTGAAAGACTCTTTGTCTATTCCCGTGGCCTTATAGATTGTCTCCTCTCCCCCTGCTTTTTCAAGGACTTCATCGATGACGGAAAGAGTCCTGGGATCCCTGAAATGATAGGGTAATCCAATCAACTGACCGGTTCTGTCAAGCAGGCCGTAGTCGACACCCCACGTATCAAACCCCATGGATACTATATCATCCCCATATTTTGCAAAAGCAACGCCCAGTCCTTTCTTTATATTCTGGAACATCCCTAGGATTTCCCAATAAACATTCTGTCCTATGACTCCATAGCAAGTCTGGAATTCATATACCTTTTCAAGGGGATGACCGGCACCTCCGACAAACAAACGTCCATGAGAACCTCCCAGATCTACCGCCACATGAAGTTTTTCCATCCCTACGCTCCTCCTCTCATAGCTTCTACCAGACGGACCTCAATTCCCTTCTCTCTTACTTGATGAACAAAATCAGACGGACAACCGGAATCAATGATGAGACAGTCCAACTCATCAAGTGAAAGTATCCTATAGATTCCTTTCTTGTTCAGTTTTGAAGAATCAGCAAGAAGTACCTTTTTCCCGGCATGCGAAGCCATATGCTTGAAAAGAGCAACATTTTCTTCAAGGATAGTCGAGACTCCGAAGTCAGCAGAAAGTCCGTCAGCTCCCATAAAAAAAGTATCAACATAGTAATCATCAACCTGGTCAACCACATGGCTTCCCAAGGTCGCATCCAACAACGGGTAGAACTTACCACCCAAGATGGTCACTTCAAGGTTTCTATTGCTTCTTGCCAAATCAAGTATCAAAGTAGAATTGGTGACTATTTTAAGCTTATAATCAGAATCCAGATAATTCACCAGCATGGAACAGGTACTCCCATGGCAGATAAGCATGGACTGGTTGTCGCTGACAAGAGTTGCTGCTTCCTTTGCAATGGCAGTCTTCTCCGCCATATGGGTATTGAAGCGGAAACGAATCGGCAAACAGACATTGCTATAGACACAGCCACCGCTGCGATATACCAAGTTTTCCCTTTCCAAGGACCTTAGCTCACTCCTGATTGTAACCGCAGAAACATGAAGCATTTCGCCTAGTTCAGTGACTTTGATCCCATTGGGATTTTCCACAAGATCCAATATCATTTTCTGCCGTTGGGTCAAATCATTCATTGTCTTTCCCCGAAATTTTTCGTTATGTTAAGCAGTCGGAAATATATTGTAAGCAACTTTTGTGTCCGGGCAAGATGAAATACAGCCCCTCGATTTCAGAAAAAGGCCTGCCCCCTACAAACCTACGGCCAATTCCTCAGTACTTCACATTGTGCTTCAGTCAGCGTCCTGCTACCTGGGATACTCTGACAGATAATCTGCATCTGGGCTGCCCTCTCCAGCAATTCCATTTTATCGAAAGCATTCAGAAGGGATGTCCCTGCAGCTATTGCCCCGTGATTCTGCATCAGCATCACAGTATGTTTCTTGGCTTCCTGTGAAACAGCGACAGCCAGTTCCTTGCTTCCCATAAGTTGATAAGGAACATTCACAATATCCCTTATGACCCAATATGCCTCAGCTGTATATTTGCTTGTAAGTTCCGTTTCCATGGAAGAAGCGAAAGCACAGGCATAGACAGGATGCGCATGGACTATAGCCTGCATATCCGGCCGTGCCAAAAGTATCATCCGATGCATTCCTGTTTCGATACTGAGCTTGAGATCCGGAGTCATATTAGTGCCATCAAATTTCACAATAGCAATCTGATCTTTTTCGAGATTTCCTTTATCAAGAGCTGATGGTGTAATGCAAAAATAATCAGAATTCAGCCTTAATGAAATGTTTCCTCCACTGGCAGTAGTCAGATGCCTGTCATAGAGCCGTACCATGTAATCAGCAACCATTTTCCTTTCGGAATCAAAATTTTTTATATTCATAAGAAAAGTATATCACGTAAAAACAGAAAGACAATGAAAATTTTGAAAATATTTATTCAGAAAAATGAAATAAACGAAAACAATACGGCAACTATGACAAAATAAATGAATAAAAGTACAATGAAACCCAAGGCAAAATTTTAAGATGAAGATAATAAATTGACCTTTCTGACATCTATAATTGAAACCACAATGGCCAAAATAAAAGCCAATCCATCAGCAACAGGTCCTGCCCAAAGAATTCCATCAATACCCAAGAATTTAGGAAGTATAAGTACCGCAGGTATCAAAAAGACAATTTGTCTTGACAAAGACAGGATCATTGCAGAAACAGGTCTTCCTATTGCCTGCACAAAGATACTGGACACCGTTTGGAATCCATCCAGGATGCAGAAAAGCAGGAATATGCGAAAACTTTTGACAGCAAACTCGTTGTAAAGACTACTTTCAGAGCCAAAAAGAGAAACGATGCTCATCTGTGCAAACTGAAATACAAAAAATGCTGCCGTAGCTGCACAAGTAGCGTTGATAAAAGTCAGCCAAAAGGCTTTCATTACCCTTTTTATTTTTCCTGCCCCATAATTGAAACTGATTGCCGGCTAGGCTCCCGTGGCAATACCGACGACTACAAAAATAAATATCTGGTTGACTTTCAATGTAATTCCCATTGCAGCCAAAGGAATATCAGTTCCGTAGCGGGATAGACTGCCATATTTGACCAGCATGTTATTTATAACTGCCATCATGATGACGGTTGCCATTTGATTGATGAAACTGGAAACGCCAAGTAGCACAATAGACTTGCAATGTCTTGGACTGAAATGGAAATTTTTCCGTTGCAAGCTGACTGATTTCCATTTATGCATATAGGAAAGAGAAACAAAAAAAGCAACAATCTGCCCGATGATAGTAGCGAATGCAGCACCCTGTACGCCCCAGCCAAGGACAAAAATAAATATCGGATCAAGAATCGTATTGAGTACGGCACCGAAAGCCAAAGAGATCATGGCAAGTTTAGGGTTTCCATCTGCTCTTATAATGGAATTCAACGTAGTGGATATCATGACAAACGGAAAACCGATCAGCACGATGCTTCCATAACCCAATGCATAAGGTTCGGCAGTTTCTGTGCAACCAAATAACTTGATGATCGGCTTGAGAAAGACTGCCGACACTACCAAAAATATGATAGTAGCAGTCACAGACATAAGTATGCCATTTGCTACACCTTTGTTTGCATCTTCCCTGCGCCCTTCTCCAAGCTTCAAGTTGAGATATGTTGCAGTCCCATCCCCAAAAAGTACTCCCAATGCCACACAAAGAATTGTCAGGGGAAATACGACATTGGTAGCCGTATTGCCAAGATACCCCACCGCCCTTCCAATGAAGATCTGGTCTACAATATTGTAAAGACCGTTGACGACAAGAGATATAACACAAGGAACAGCATATGTTACTATCAATTTTCCGATGGGTTCAGTTGCCAAAGGGTTGGATTGCAATGAAGATTCTTTTCCCATGGATATTCCTCCAGATAAAAAGATTGCTTAGGCAATAATCCAGCAGACTCAAAGCATGCAGAATGATTAAAACTGTTGCTTGAGCAACTTACTATAGAAAGATAAAGGAGTTAGTTCATGCACGAATTCATGAGTCGATTTTCTATCATACACAGACACTCTTCAATGCTTCTGGATCGGCAACTAAAAAAGAAGACATCACGGCCAGCCAATATACCTACATACTTGTCATCTGTGAAAACCCGGGAGTCTCCCAAGAACAAATATCTGAAATGCTAAAAATTGACAAAGGGTCTGTTGCAAGGACAATCAAGCAGTTTGCAAAAGAAGAATATATCACCCGCATGGTTTCACAGGAAGATAGGAGACAATACTGTATATATCCTACGGAAAAAGCCCGAGAAATATACACAAAGATCCAGGGTCTTGCAGTCCAAAGTGAAAGCAGACTGGTCCAAAACTTTACGGATATAGAAAGGGAAATACTGAAGAACCTTCTGGATAAAGTAATCGGCAATATCTGTACATAGCAATATAAGTCATAATCAGAAAAATTGCCGTCTTGTCATACATATAGCAGTAGTAGAAATATACTTCTGCAGGCCTGATCAACTTTTACTTTTTTACTATTTTCATTCCAAACAAATATTTATATTCCGCCACAATACTTTTTACCTTGTTTGTTTCTTTTTGCTTGACAAAACATGCACGGGGGTGGCGTACCTATAACCATAGGTACGCCACCCCCCTATGCACGGGGCTATACAATGGAAAACAGACAGGAGAAGAAAACATTATGGGTATTTTACATGGAAAAAACTCCTCAAGAGCAGGAGTTGACCTTTCGGAAGTCGTAAAAGGCATGCAACATGCCGTCAATGAAGCACAGAAAACCCTGGAAGCACAGAATCTCAAGTCCTTGCTACGTTTTTTCTATAGTGACGGGGACCCAAAAACCGTTGACCTGCATCTGAAAGACAAGAAACGACTGGAAATACCTCTGGTGACATTGGCAAACCACAATTCGCTGCGAATCGAACATCTCACAATGGAATTCGAAGCACAGATCGAACAAGTAGGTATAAGCGACACAGAGGAGCTGCGCAATGCGCTCAAAGCATCAAATTCACTTGATGGTAAAGATCTTGATGACAACGCAGAAAATGACAATACAGCTTCCTTTTCCATTGGTTTTTCAGGGCAGCCTCACAGCAATACCGTCCAAGTCAAAATTGAATTTACTTCAGAAAAACAAACCGAAGGCCTTGCAAGGATCATGGACGAATACGACAAACTGATTACCCCTTATACAGCATCAGATGACGGACAGGATACCTCTCCCTGGCAAGGACACGATGATGAGAAACCGTCTGCTGACGATAAATGACAAATGTAAAATTACAGGAATCAATCCTGTGAAGGAGAAAAACAATGAGTGAAATTGCTAAGATGATGGGCGGATTGCCCATGAGCGAGTTGATCGGCGGTCCACTGGTTTCCGTAGTATCAGCACAGACAGACTTGGCACACGTGATGATCGGCTATGTAAATGACGTAGGATTCGAAGATGTAGACTCGGGCAAAGCACGGATTCTTGAATTCAACATCAAGAAACCTGTAATTTCCGATGATCAGGTCACGACGACGGACATGACTATCCAAGCACCTATACTCGGATTGCTTCCTATTCCTGCATTGCTGGTCGACCATGTGTCCATTGATTTTCAAATGGAAGTTACGGCAAGTTCTGAAGAAAAATCAAATACTGCAGCAGAAGCCTCAGCAAGCGCATCCGGAAAATTCTGGGGATGCAGCTACTCCGTGTCAGGAAAGGTTTCCACAAGCAAGGAAAACACCCGTTCTACCAACCAGACAGCAAAATACCAAGTACATGTAGAAGCAAATCAACAACCGCAGACTGAATGTCTCGGCAAGTTGATGGACATGTTTTCTACCTGTACAGAAGCCATCAAGATCGGCAACACCACTGAAGCTGTCTGATTACTTTTACATATACCTCGCCGTAATAACGGCGAGGATATGGAGATAACACCATGGATAATCAGAAAGGTATACGCAATGCCATAGCGGATGTTCCGATTGAGCAACTGATAGCAGCTCCATTCAAGGCAGCCATAGAAGCCCAACGGCAACTCGCACAAAGTACAGTAGATTTTATCTCTTCTGTCGGAATGGAAAAAGGAAAAACCAAGACCATTTCCTTTGGACTTACTTCACCGGAAAATGGAGAATCCATGGAAATCAAGGCACCGGTCCTAGCTCTTGTCCCTTTGCCGGAACTTGCAATTGAAGAAATGAACATAGATTTTCAAATGGAAGTTACTGCAACGGATAAGGTCGAACAAGAAGACAGGGAAGAACAAGTTGCCGTTTCAGGAAAAGTTACTTCAAGTGCAACAGGAACAAGGGAAACAAACCAAAGTGCAAAGTACCAGATCCACGTCAAGGCAAAGAAACAAGAACCTCCGGAAGGTTTAAGCCGCATCCTTGATTTGCTGGCAACTTCTGTGGGAGCAGCAAAGGAGGAAAAAACATGAAAATAAAACAAATAAAAAACTCAAAATATTTTGAGTCTTACCTAGTGTTAGGCAAAAATGATACACCAATCAATCAAATACTTAGCGATTGTTACAAAAAGGAATATTCAACAAGGACAGCTCCTTCCGGATACTGTTTTGCCCTATCCGTTCTTTTTGGTAAGGAACTGCTTGCATGCAATGCATGTAATTACCAAGAAGTACATGAAACCGGCAGTACTTTCTTTACCAATATCTTTAACAAAGAAGCTGTTGTATCTGATGTTGTCGGCCTCACAAAAAGTTTTCAATCAATCCAAAGGGTTCAAAACACAATCAGTCAAAATCAATTGGATATTCCTTTGAATACAGTAGGCTTAAAAAGCAAGGACTTGGAAATTTATCCAAAGGTAGATATGGGTTCTATCATCGACAAATGTATTTCAGATCAAATTCTGGGATTTCCCATGCTGTTCTGCTATAATCACCAAGACCAGCAAAACAAATCAGAAGGGCACGTCTTGCTTTTGGGTTGTTTCAAAAATGCAGATTCAACATATAACTGGTACATTTTCGATACAATGTTTTCTACTTTCTTAGTCTCTGCACAAAAAAACATAGCAACCGAAGCAAAAGCCTGGGACAGTCAAAAAGCTACCATCAAAAACTTTACATTGAAAAATGAGCTAGCTTTAAAAGAACCTTTCAATATTCAATATTGTTCCTTGGAAGAAACGACAGGAAGTTCTTGCAGAATCTAAGTTACAGCAATTTTCCATCTATCAGCTTCAAAAACTGCTTGAACGTCTCATATACCTGCAAATAGCACAACAAATTCAAGTAAAAAGTACCGTACAGATCTCATATGCATATATCTTTAAAGAGTCTCCTGGAAATTATTCCGAGGGACTCTGTTGTTTCTATTGCCAGATTCTAGGAACATTATAGCCAAGCGACAAGTATTATTCGGTACAATGCGATAGTCCCTTTTGAAAAATTTGAAGAATTTCTACTTACCAAAAAGAAAAACAGACAGAAAAAGAGGTAAGAAATCAAGCTGGTAATATGCCATTGGAAGTCCGTCATCCCGTTTGACCAAACAAGGGTACATGACGATATTTGCCCATCGGCAGAAAGTTCTACAACTTCCTCCTTGCCTTGGTGTTCATCTGATTGCCTCCTTTTCCATGTCATTACCTCTCGACGCTCAATTTATCCTCAATACTACCTTCTCATCCCAAAGAGCATGCTAGACTTTGGCACCTTTCCAAAGAAGCACTTGGCCCTTTTAAGTAGAAGACGACTTGAAGAAAGGTTCTTAAAAGCTAGGGGAAGGACATTGCTGGAGGAAGTCGTTACGGTAAGGCTTGCGAAGTCAGAACATCTTCTTAGGGAAACCGATGACAAAATTGAAAATATCTGGACTAGCTACGGCTTCGGATCTGCCCAGCGCTTTTTCCATCTGTTCAAAGCAAAGCACGGTGTAACACCTAACGCATGGAGAAAAAATCAAAGGCTATAAATCTTCGTAAAATGGAACAACAAATTCGCGTTCAACGTATTTCATAAGTTCCTGAATACCTTTATCATTCTTATAAATGTTCACTGTAAAAAGGAGATCATAATGCTAAAAGGAATTTCTCCGGTAATTTCCCCAGAATTACTTTGCGAATTATCGAATATGGGACATGGAGATGAACTTATCATTTCCGATGCTTTTTTCCCGGCTTATACAGTAAATAACAACGTCTTGCGTGCAGATGGCATTCCGGCAACGGAATTGCTTGAAGGCATTTTACACCTCATCAATGCAGATGAATGTGTCGAAGAACCATTTGTAATGATGGAAGCGACAAAAGGAGATTCATTTGATCCGAAAGTTGAAAAAGACTACCAAAAAATCATTGATACCCTTTCTCCACATATAAATAAAATAGGAAAGATTGGGCGCTTTGAATTTTATGACCGAGCAAAAAATGCATATCTTGTAGTGGTTTCAGGAGAGATGAGAAAATATGGAAATATTCTCATCAAGAAAGGTGTCACCCCCTGGAAATAATGGATGAGACCTCATCACTACAGCTAGGATAAAAGCATGATATGCAGACACTTTTCCAATGTCCATCAAAATATAAAAAACAATTTTTCCCTATGCCTTGGAAAGTAACTTCCCTGCTCTTGGAAAAAGCGCAGATCCTCATTATTTTTACAGTTGACACTTTTGCTAAAATGGGATACAAATACGGACGTTGCAAAAGTGACCCGTAAGGTTACTGTGCATAAAAGTTTGTTTTTTGTCATGAGGCCATAGCTCAGCTGGATAGAGCATCAGTTTGCGGAACTGAGGGTCGAAGGTTCGAATCCTTTTGGCCTCGTTATTTTTGTGCAAAGAATTGTTGGAGAGATGTCCGAGAGGTCGAAGGAGACGGACTCGAAATCCGTTGTAGCGAATTTCGCTACCGAGGGTTCGAATCCCTCTCTCTCCGATTTTTTCTCTCTTGCCTTAGATGATTATATATTTGTTTATTTGACGTTTGGAGAGATGTCCGAGTGGTCGAAGGTGTACGCTTGGAAGGCGTATGTGCTCACAAGGCACCGAGGGTTCGAATCCCTCTCTCTCCGATTTCAGCCGGCAGATTCCATGCTATGGATGACCACCCAATCCCGCCAGGACAGGAATGTAGCAACGGTAAGTGGATCGTCCATGAGATATGGGTTATTTGCCGGCTGTTTTATTTGTATTATACTCCCATTGCTTTGGTTTTCCCTCCTTTTATGTTATACTGCCAAAATCGGAGGCACCGGAGCATCATGGCCTATGAAGTAACAGCTACACGGAAAAGACCACAATCCTTTGACAATTTGGTCGGACAGGAATTTGTCGTTTCAACAATAAAGAATTCCATCAAAGCCAATCGCATAGCACATGCATATTTATTTTGTGGACCTAGGGGCGTAGGTAAGACTTCATCAGCACGTTTACTGGCAAAAGCTCTGAACTGTGAAAAAGGCCCTACGGATACTCCTTGCGGCGTATGTGACAATTGCAAGGAAATTACACAAGGTAATTGTAGTGATGTCATTGAAATAGATGGCGCCAGCAACAACAGTGTACAAGATATCAGAAACATAAAGGATGAAGTACGTTTTCCACCCCAAAAATGTAGATATAAAATTTATATCATCGATGAAGTACACATGCTATCCACCAATGCCTTCAACGCTTTGCTGAAAACAATTGAAGAGCCCCCTGAATATGCAATATTCATCTTCGCGACCACAGAAACTCAGAAAGTCCCAGCCACAATACGAAGTAGATGCCAACAGTTTCATTTCCAATTGATTGACCTACAGACTATTGTTTCATGCCTGAAAGATGCAGCAGCAGAACTGCAGGTAGAAGCTGATAAGGATGCGCTCTTCTGGATTGCAAAAGAAGCTACAGGATCCATGAGGGATGCCTATACTCTTTTTGATCAAGTTGTTGCATTCAGTGACGGATATATTACACTGAAAAAGATACAGGATAAATTAGGATTCGCAGGAACAGACCAAATCAACAAGATGATGCTCCTTCTAATCCATAATGATAGAGCTTCAGCATTGCTTACTGTTTCCGAAATGGTCAAGAGCGGTACTTCCATCGATCAATGTATCAAGGATTTTGCAAATTATTTCAGGACTTTGTTGCTTATCAGCCAAGGCATAGAGGATCCTAATATCCTTGGCGTACAACCTTCCTCGATTCCTGAAGAAATCAAAAAATCTTATACGGCAGAACAGTTGGAAGCTGCATTGCAGCTTTTTCTTAACCTATACAGAGAAGTCCGCTATTCAATAGATCCAAAATTTGAACTTGAACTTGCTATTTCACGTCTTGCAGCTCTTCCCTACCTTACCTCGAATATCGTTCTGATGGAACGTCTTACTCAACTGAAAAACGACTTGGTAACAGGTAAGCTTTCACCTGCCAAAGCGACATCCACAACAAAAGAAATGCCTTTGTTCCAGCAGGCTCTCCCCCAACAGCAGGCACCCATCCAGCAGCAGGCACCCATCCAGCAGCAGGCACCCATCCAGCAGCAGGCACCCATCCAGCAGCAGGCACCCATCCAGCAGCAGGCACCCATCCAGCAGCAGAATTCTCTTTCTGGAATATTCACAAAGGAAAGCATACCTGAACTTTGCAAACTATTAGAGAATCGATATCCCAACCTTTCCAGTATCTGTACAAAAATACTGAAGATTGAAAATATCAATGGTATCTTATACTGGACGATGCCTGGGAAACTTCTATGTACAAGCTCTTACAAAAGATAAAAAGATAATACAAGCAGGTATAAACAGAGTCAGTGGTTTTAAAGGAACTTTGGAATTCAAGCTGGCACAAAAAGAAGAAGATAAAACAGATTCTTCTGAAGATTCTCCTTTCTTCCAGCAAGTAACCAAAATGTTCCGCGGAAAAATTGAAAAATAAGAAAGGATACTGCAATATTCTGTATGTAATCCCATCAAGGAGATAAAAATGGCAACGAACCCCTTTGACCTGTTCAAGAATATGCAACAGCTACAGGACAAAATGAACCTAATGCGCAACGAACTAGAAAAAATAACAGCAACAGGAAGCGCAGGTGCAGGTTTCGTAGAAATAACCCTCAATGGAAAATTTGAAGTCGTCAACATCACCATCGACAAATCTGTTATAGATCCGGAAGATCCAATAACACTGCAGACACTCATCGCTTCTGCCTTTAACACGGCATCAAGCAACATACAGGCAACTCTGCAGAAAAAAATCAATGGATTTGGCATCTGGCCTCAATATTCAGTGAAAGCAGCAAGGAATAGAAAATGACTGTGTTGGAAGATTTGATATCCAATTTGGCAAGATTACCTGGCATAGGACCGAAATCAGCAGCTCGGCTTGCCTATTATCTGATAAAAACGGACAAAACATTCAATCAAAAGCTAGGTGAACAAATACAGCAGATACAGGATAAGATTTTCCCGTGCAGCATCTGTGGAAGTTTTACGGAAACAGACCCCTGTCCAATCTGCAGTGACCCGACAAGAGACCATGAAACTCTTTGTATCGTTGAACAACCACAGGATGTGATGACATTGCAGGCAAGCGGAAGCTATAACGGCCTTTTCCATGTATTGGGAGGAGCAATAAGTCCCTTGGATGGTATCGGCCCAGAGAAACTCAGCTTCGGCAAGCTCCTTTCACGGTTGGACAACGGCAATTTCAAAGAAGTCATCATTGCAACAAACCCCACGGAAGAAGGAGATACTACAGCCTTATATATTAGACAGATTCTAAGAGATCGCCCGATAACCCTTTCGAGATTGGCAAGCGGACTTCCAATCGGTGGTGACTTGGAATATGCAGACAAACTTACAGTGGCAAGATCCCTAAGAGGACGAGTTAAATTTTGAGTTCATCGCTATTTGACTAATGGCAGAATTTTCGGTTATTTGATGCCTCGCTCTTTCTTGATTGTTTCGTAAGCTTCTTGTATTTCTCTGAACTTTTTTGTTGCAACTGCTACGAAATCATCAGGAAGGCCTTTTGCTTGTACCGTATCAGGGTGATATTCTATACTCATCTTCCGATATGCTTTCTTGACTTCCTCATCTGAGGCCTGAGAAGTCAAACCCAGGACGGTATAAGCACTTTCAGTTACAGATGCACCGGCATAACGGCGTACCATGGCATCAAAATATGCATCAGAAAAACGAAAGATACTTACGACCCTTCTGATTATCTTCTCTTCTGCCTGATCAAGCCTCCCGTCTGCAACACCTACCCTGAACAGGATATCAACCATCAGCTGCAACAGTGCTTGATCGTTTGCAAAGTTTTGGTAAAACTGAGAAGCAAACTGGTCTACCGTTCCTCCACCAGTCAAAGCTGTATTGAAAATACGCAAAGCTGCCTGCTTACCTGCATAATCAAGTTTCAAATCATTGTCAATAAAAGCATTGACGGCATTTCTTTCTTTTTCGGAAACTACACCGTCTGCTTGGGCAAGCCTGGCAAGAAGAGAAAAAGTGGCCAAAAAAAACGTCATATTCCTTTCTTCGGCATTGCTGGCCATACGGCCATTCTGCCGAAAATAAGGAGTGCCATCTGAAATGCGGGAAGTTTCACCAGCATGATCAAACATATTGCCGAAAGCAATGCCTGCAATCATGCCCAAAGGTCCTCCTAGAGTAAAACCTACGGCACCACCGATTAACTTACCAAGCCACGCCATTACAGTTTATCAACAAGCATTGAACACTTGCCAGAAGGAATGGGAAGTGTCTTTTTCTTGTCCTCATCCAAAATCATAATAGTAAAATAATAAAGCTTTTCACTTTCCAGTCTGATTTCCCAACCTCGTGGATTCTTGCTGCTAAGAATCGTAATATTGTTCTTCTTCAAAGAAAGCGTCTCTATACCCATCGCTTCCCTTGAAGGCATAGTCCAGTCCACAGTCTTTCTTGGCAGGGAAATATCAAGTCCAATGATATTTTCAATCATAATGGAAATGGTAAGCAACCCAACTGACGGCAAATAACGTCTTTTTGGAAAACCCTCCATATCAGCACAAGTAGACTTACCTTCCTTGTCAGGCAGATAACCCTCCCAAATATCATCAATCTTGTCTGTATCCGGATGGAACGTATCCAAGACAAAATACATATGCCGAATAGAACATTCACGAGCAAAAACAAATTCATGATAGTTCATCAACCCTTTGACAACCATGAAAGTGTTGAAAGGAAGCACACCTCCGCACCATCCGTTTCCTTTCGGATCAAAATAAGGAGAACTGACAGGGACTCCAGGGAATGGGTTATCTGTTCCAAATTCCTTTGGATCATGTAACTTCTCAATAATCTTGGCACCTTTCTCATCGTTAGGAATTTTTCCTAATAACGTCCAGAAAGCTCCAATAAAGCGGTTATGAATCTGTTTGCCTTCTTTATCAAGATCATAGAAAAACTGGGTTCCTTCATCCCACATCATGGCATTTATCCGAATGTTCAAGGCGAAATACATTCTCTTATACCGAAAACTTAATTCCTTATCATTGAGAATATCACCGATTTCTGACATATACAGTGCATTCATAGCAATCTGTGCATTGAAATCAATCGGATAAAACATTTCTTTCCTAGGTATATTGCCACTGCCACAAGCAGCAGCAGGAACAGAATATAAGCCGTTTTCACACTTGAACTGTTCCAGCCAATCCGTATATTTCTCAAGAATCGGTACGATTTTTCTTAGCCGCTTCTTGTCTCCGATCTTATGATAAAAGCAATATTCAACATAGGCAAAAAGGCAGGGTGAAATCCCTTGAGGATTATCAGCGGTCAATACAGGCTTTCCGTCTTCAAGTGTATAACTACCACGAATTGCACCATTTTCTTCCTGTTTTGAATAAAAAAAATCTATCATAGGAAACGGTGAATAATTTTGGTTGCTATACACAAGGAACAAAGCTGACATGCAGGATTCAAGTTGATTGGACACAGTCTGTCCTGGGTAGGAGAGATAACAGGATGGTGCAAGCTTCCCATCAGAAGTTTTCCACTGTTCATTGATCCAAACCCAAGTCCTATCGTACATATCAACGAAGTCTTGATCATAAAAATGGATGGAAGGGACTTTATTCTTAGTCAAAAATAATACTCCTTAGACCGACATAAATACAGAAATCCTAGTCTATAATATACAAATAATATATGCAACGGGCAAGTTGAACCCCCAACAAAATTCATTCTACACCAATTTCTCTAAATCCGAAAAAAAAACTTTTATTTTTTTTCCCGTTGTCCTCTTCTATTCTTCAACTAGATATTGAATAGCTTTTCCTTTTGCAAAAGAAAAAAGGACCTTAATAAAATCAGGATTAATTCCTGCAGATATCCATCCATCATCATGTCTTTCCCTGCAACATTTCTAGCTCCATCATAAAAAGTCTTCCTTTTTTCTGAGAAAATATACATCGGTGATTTCCATCGCTTCTGCTTTTCCATGTTGACGAATACCCTGGAATCCATCATTATTTAACAAAGGACAGAGGTAGAAATGAAAACAGTATTGACTAATGGAACAGTCATAACAGGTTTTGCTACACTCAAGGACTGTGCAGTATTCATCGATGATGAAGGGTCAATTGCAGACATCTTCAATATGAGAAGATTTGCAGAGAAAAATTTTGGTTCTGATGCCATTATTCTGGATCTTCAGGGAAGCTATGTACTTCCAGGACTTTTTGATTCCCATATACATGGCATCGGGGGATATGGCACGGAAGACAATTCACCAGATTCTATTCTTGGGATGAGTGAAAGACTTGCAGATTTTGGTGTTTCTTCCTTTCTTCCCACAATTTACACAGATTCCTTAGATAAAATGATTGCAGGCATAAAAGCTATTGTTTCTGCAATGGGACATGAACAAGGCGCAAAGATACAGGGTGTGAATGTAGAAGGTCCCTTCATATCACCACTTAGAATCGGTGCACAGAATCCGGAAGGAGTGCAACCTGTCAATCTGGAAGTATTTGACAAACTTATAGAAGCTGGACAGGGCCACATCATATGCATGACTGTTGCTCCTGAGCTCAAACACATGAGAACTCTTGCCTTGGAAGCCAGGAAAGAGGGCATAGTACTTCTGGCAGGACATACCGATGCAACATATGAAAACATTATAGAAGGTATGCAATGTGGAATTTTACATTCTACCCACTTCTTCAATGCAATGAGCCGGTTGCACCACAGAAACCCTGGTACGGTCGGTGCAATTATGATACAGACCAGTATGCGGTGTGAAATCATATGTGACGGAGTTCATGTCCATCCGGAGTTGGTAAAATTGCTGTTACGGGAAAAACCTATCGAGAATATTGTCATGATTACAGATTCACTGAAACCGACAAAACAAAGGTCAGGAGACCTTTTTGCAAATGGAGTTCCGGCAATGCTGAGTCAAGAAGGTGCTTTCGTAAGCAAAGACAACCCAGAACTTCTGCTAGGTAGTGCATTGACACTATTACAGGGAATCCGAAATGTTAAGAATTGGGGTATTTCCTTGGAAAATGCATCTTTGATGGCCTCGACAAATCCTGCTAGGATATATTCCATTCCTAAAATAGGTATGATTCTGCCCGGCAACAAAGCAGATCTTACCATCTTAGACCAAGATTTACGCCTTAAAGGTCTATTCAGAGATGGAAAATTAATAAGAGACAGATTTGCATAATGGACTTACCCAGCTAAATACAAATATACAGGAGGCAAAAAGCCTTTTCAATCAAACGGCTTTATTAGCATGGACTACAACGAATTAGAACCAAAAGCAATATTTTCATATTTCAGGGATATCTCCGCTATTCCTCGTGAATCAGGCAACGAAGAAGGAATTAGACAGTATTTGGTCACCTTTGCAAAAAAACATGATTTTCCGGTTAATGTCGACAGTGTCGGCAATGTAATCATACAGGTACCGGCATCAAAGGGTTATGAAGAAAGATCTTCCGTAGCTTTGCAAGGACATATGGACATGGTATGTGTCAAAGACCCTGGCGTTATCCATGATTTTTCAAAAGATCCCATCAAACTGAAAGTCAAAGAAGATTATATTACCGCAGACGGTACTTCCCTAGGTGGCGATGATGGCATCGCAATGGCTTTGGCCCTGGATGTATTCACTGATACCACATGCAAACATGGACCATTGGAAGGAATCTTCACAGTAAGTGAAGAAACCGGATTGACAGGCGCCTTTGGCATAGACCCGACACTTGTAAAAAGCAGGAAACTTATCAACCTCGACAGTGAAGAGGAAGGGATACTTTATATAGGGTGCGCAGGAGGCATAGAAACAACATCTACGCTCAAGAAAAACAAAACTGCGACAAAGGACAATTGCATGGGTTTCAAATTGTCTGTCAGCGGTTTGGCCGGTGGACACAGCGGCAGTGAAATAGACAAGCAAAGAGCAAACGCAATAAAACTTGTAGCGAGGACCTTAGTGGGAATTCCTTCCTTACGATTAGAAAAAATACAAGGTGGATCAAAACGAAATGTAATCCCTTCACATTGTGACTGTATTTTCGCAATAGAGAAAGAAAACGAAAACCTGCTCAAAAAGGCCTTTTCTGATATACACAATGCTTATAAAGATGAATATGGCATGCAAGATCCAAACGGAAAGATTGTTTTAGAAAGTGTTCCGTGCCCAACGCTGGCTTTCAGTGAAAAGATGAGCTCAGCACTTTTAAAATCCTTGCACATTGCCCCACATGGAGTAGAAGCAATGAGCGTAACCCTCCCCGGTGTCGTAGAAACATCTGCAAACCTAGCAATCATAACCACAGAGGAAAATCAGATTACTGTAATTTCAAGCCACAGATCATCAATCATGAGCAGTCGGGATGACAGTGCTTACAGATTCAGAGATGCCATGGAAACTTGCGGAGCCCAAGTTGAAATTCAAGGAGCCTACCCCTCGTGGAAACCAAATACAAATTCACAGTTGCTTGCTTTCTGTGCCCAGGCCTATGAAGATTATTTCCAGAAGAAGCCCTTGGTCACAGCAATTCATGCAGGTTTGGAATGCGGTATCATAAACAGCAGGATAGAAGGCATGGATTCCATTTCCTTTGGCCCTGGTATGGAACATGTGCATTCTACAGCAGAAAGACTTTGCATCTCCTCTACTGCAAGAACAAGCAAATTCCTGAAGCACCTTCTTGAGATCATACAATAGTATTTTAATTCATGTACAAAAAAAATATTATAAAATTTTGAGTCATTTATTACTTCATGGCAAATATAATATCTTATATTTGCCAATTTATTTAAATGACTTTGAAATATAAGAGATTTATATGACATTTGAAAAACCTATAATAGCTATAGCTGTCTCATATACGACGACGCCCCCACCCTCACCTTTTACACAATATAAAAGGCACTTCTGTGTTGACACCTATGTGCAAAGTATCATCAAGGCAGGAGGATTGCCGATCCTGATTCCGACATTCAATAGCAAAAGGGAATCTGACCAAATTTATTTATTGAAAAAAGCTGATGGTATATTGATTCCCGGAGGTAATGACATAGATCCCATACTCTATGGAGAACAGAAGTCTGACCTGTGTGGCCCCACAGAAAGAGAGTGCGATGAATTTCTGTTGGAGTTGATACGGACGGCACGACAGATGGAAAAACCTCTGCTTGGCATCTGCAAAGGTTGCCAATTGCTCAACGTGGCATATGGGGGAACACTCTATCAGGACCAAACGCAAATTCCCAATCTAAAAGAAAAAATCAATCATATGCATATGGAAGCTTGCCAAGAACCATTCCATACCGTCTTCTTGGAAAGGCAAAGCCAGCTTTCTTCAATATTCAACAGCAGCAAAGAACTCAAGACAAACAGCCTTCACCACCAGTCAATTAAAAAAACAGGAAACGGTCTTAGGATAAATGCATATTGCATTGATGGAACCATTGAAGGAATTGAGACTTTGGAAGGTCCTTTTTGTCTTGGCATACAATGGCATCCTGAAGTGATGTATTTCCATAATGATTACATGAAACCAATTTTTTCATCTTTTATCAAAGAATCGATTAAAAATCACAAAATCAACTACTGAGAAAAACATAGCCGATTCCTTAATATAATGATTAAAAGTTTTTAAATGTTTTTCCCAATTCTACTATAAAAAAACAGGGCACACCTTTTTCAGTATGCCTTGTTTTCTGATGCTAAAGTAAAATCATTTAATTATTATCTTTGATTGCCTGTGCCATTCTTGCAGCCAGTTCAAAGGCTCTTTTTTGGTCTTCTTCTTTTGGAGATCCTTGGAATTCCACATCTCCCATATAATCAAGCTTCAGGGACTTGATAAAAGGTAAAAACTGTTTGCTGGCACCGCCTGACCACCCGTAGGACCCAAAGCGTACGCATCTCCTTCCATATACCCTCGAACGCTCAAGTTGATCAAGGACGGCATACATCGGGGGAAACATCTTATACTCATAGGTAGGCATACCGATTATGATTCCCTGGCTTCTCCAGACCTTTTCAAGTACGAATGATTCATGCGTCTGCGGAACTTGCAAAACATGCAAGCCGACACCTTTTACGCTTTCCACACCAGCTTTCAGGGAATCTACCAAGGAAGCAGTATTGCCATACATGCTTGACCAGACTATTGTAATTTCCTTTTCCTGGGGACCATCCATATATGTGGCCAATTTTTTATACCAATTGATCACACGAGCCGGATCTTTTCTCCAGACTATGCCATGAGAGGGACAAACCATCTTTATATCCAGTTTTGAAAGCTTTTCGATGCCTTTAAGCACAAACAAAGAGAAGGTACTTACGATATTTGCATAATATCTTTCGATTTCTGTTTTATAAAGTTCTTTTTCTTCTTCTGTCTGTTCGTCATCAAAACAGTGTTCATAACGGCCATAGGCGCCAAAACCATCACAAGAAAAGAGAATACCATCCTCAACGACAAAGGTCATCATGGTTTCTGGCCAATGAATATTAGGTGTAAGCGTAAAAAGCAGGGTTTTTCCCCCAATGTCAAGTTTTTCGCCATCTTGGACTACATGGATGTTTTTATGGACATCATAAAAGGTCTCTACCAAAGGGACAGCCTTTTGCGAGCAATAAATCTCAACCTTGGGATTTTTAGCAACGAAAGCCGCCAAAGTACCAGTATGATCCGGTTCCATATGATTGAGAACCAGCACATCGATATCCGGAACAGAAAGACCAATATCTTTCATCTGTTCTTCTATTTCATCAGCTGCACCATCCCAATCCTTTACAAGATCAACAAGCACATTCTTGCCAGATCCTTTGACAACATAGGAATTGAGCATAACACCATTAGGTATCGGCCATATACCTTCAAAAAGATCCCTTGTACCAATTTTTGCCGACACTCTATACACATTATCAGCCAGTCTGTTTGCTTTCATATTACGTTATCCAGACTTCAAATGAAGACCGTTTCCTCCCCATTATACAAGTTATTTGCGGATTCTTCAAATCCATTATCCACTCGGGAAAACATAGTGCCCAAGCAATCTAATAGTATCACAAAACGACAGCAGTTCCAACCGACGGGCAACAGCACAGAGACGCCAAATCAGTACTGGATTTTATTTTTTGTGTGCAGTAAGGTAATACCATGACAAAAGGTAACCAACCATTGCATCTTCATCTTTTTCAGCCCCTTGCTTACACAATGGAACATAAAAGCAATTCAGAAAAACCAGAGGACAGCTATATAAGGCTGTTGGGTAAACTGGACAAAAGCCCTTCAGGCTGCGAAGCAACTTTACAGATATCCTACCGACATAGTGACGGAATTGACTTTGAAATAGAGAAAATAGGTTTTGCACAACCTCCGGAAAAGGCCGTACAGGAAGCTGTCGCAGCAGGAAAGGAAATCCCCTTGCCAGAACATAATATGGAAATTCCGGCAGGAACATATATCTTTGAACAGATACCATGGTTACCAAATAAGGAATCATTCGAGAGTTCTCTGCTTTCTTTCTCCTGTGCCCCAGGTTTTCCGAACCAAGGCTTTTTCTTTGTAAGATTGCTTAAAGAAAACAGCCTTGAAGTCATCATGCAGTTGCTCGGCCCTCTTTCTTAAAAAAATACAGAAATAAGAAGGGGTGCAAGAATAGTAGTCATCAGCCCATGGTACAGACTTGGTATAGCAAGGGCACTGCCGAAACGGGAAGACAGCAAGGGAAGCGTGACATCCATGGTAGTTGCACCTCCTGCACAAACTGCCGGGTAAAACCAGAAACGCCCCAAATGAGCAAACATAGGGATAAGAAAAAAGGAAAGACTTTCTCTAAACACGTTGCTAAGAAAAGAAATTGAGCCAAGGACTGGAAAACCAAGATTTGCAATCATAACACCAGACAGGGAATACCAACCGAACCCACTTGAAATACCCAGAGCTTGCGACAGCGTAAGATTACAAAAAAAAGGTACCAGCAAAGCTCCTAGGTATGTACCAAGGACTGTCCATAAGGGCAAGAGCAACATCCAGGGCGATGCAAGAAGTTTCTTAAGACTCAGACCACTTGAACCAATACCCATACCGGAAAAGAAAAGCAAAGCATAAAGTAAATATGATATTATACTATCAGAAAAGGGCAAAGAAGGTATAAGTAATCGACATATCAAACCTAAAAATACAATCGAAAGGAAAAGCAACGGCTCCCTGATGATGAGAAAAATATGCTTCAATATCGAATGAAGGTTTTTCTTTTCTTTTGATGGTTTTTCTCCGTATAATTCATTTACATCACGAACACTTACATGTATAGCTTGCTGAAAGGTTTTTCCCTTATCATCAATTATTGAACTACTTTTCCTATCAAACAGCAAGGAAGCAAGGAAACCTACCAAACAGGAACCCGCAACAGAAAAGGAGCCAACACAAAGGGAAATACTTCCAATGGAAACAAGCTGATCAAGTATACCATCAATGGAACCTATTTCAACACCAAGGAAAAACAGCAGACCGAAGAGAGTAAGATTCTGTATAATAGCGGCTCGTCTTGTAAATCCAGTCGGAAGTTTCTTGACGGCCAAAGTCCCCAGAATCATGGAAAAAATCAATCTGCATAGATATAAGAATGTACTCATGAAAGAACTATAATATAGCAGAAAAGAGCATGGCAATAACAAACAAACGATTTTAGACCTTTTCCTTAAAATTCAAAAGAAGGCTATAGCGGCTCCCTTTACGCTTTGTCTATAGCCCTGTATAGTTTGCAGTATGAATATTGAAACCATAAGTGATACCGTCCACAAAATCATTTTCAGTGATAACAGTGAACTGTTGTTGGTCGGTACTGCACATATATCCAAAGAAAGTGTCAATGAAGTCAAAACATGGTTTGATGACTATGGGCCTGACCATGTCTGTATAGAACTTGATAAAACCCGCTATTCAACAAAAAAGGATGAAAAGAGCTGGTCAGAAACCTCAATAACAAAAGTCCTTAAAGAAGGAAAAGGTTTCCTGTTACTTGCAAATATGGCCCTTGCATCCTTTCAGAAAAGAATGGGCAAGCAGACAGGTTCAAAGCCTGGTGAAGAAATTCTTGGTGCTGCACATTTGGCAGAAGAAAGAGAAATACCCTTTTCCTTCTGTGATCGCGAAATTCAGACTACATTCAGAAGAGCTTGGAGAAAATCAAATTTCTGGAACAAATGCAAACTCTTGGGAGCATTGCTTTCTGCGGCCCTCAGCAGGGAAGAAATAAGCGAACAAGAACTTGAAAAACTCAAGCAAGCAGATGTCATGGAAACAATGCTTGAGGAGATGGCAAAGGAACTCCCAACTATCAAGGAAGTCTTGATTGATGAAAGGGACAAATACCTTGCGACAAGCATGTTCATGGCACCAGGTAAAAAGAAACTCGGAGTCATCGGTGCAGGACACACAAAAGGAATCCTCGAAACCTTACAATTGCTTGACGAAAAGAAGATTTCAATTGATACGGCAGAACTTTGTCAGGTACCCCCAGGAGGTAAAACTGGCAAAATATTAAAATGGATTATACCTGCAGCTATCATTGCAATTATTGCTGCAGGGTTCATTCACGCAGGATGGAACCAAGGTCTTAAGATGTTTGTCTATTGGATATTGGTAAATGCAATATTTACCGGTATAGGAGGCATTATCAGCCTTGCCCACCCGTTGAATATCCTTATCAGCATGGCAGCAGCTCCTTTTACAAGTCTCAATCCGACAATTGGAGTCGGCATAGTTTCTGGACTTCTTGAGCTTAAGTTTAAAAAACCTAAAGTCACTGATCTCAACAATATAAGTGAAGATGCTCTTTCTTTGAAAGGATGGTACCATAACAGAACCTTACATGCACTTCTTGTTTTCTTTTTTTGTAGCCTAGGTTCTGCCATCGGGACATTCATTGGATTCCCCGTGTTGCTTAGGTTTTTTGCCTGAGCAATACGGTCCCATCATACAGAACTTCTCTTCTTTTAAAAACTGAGTTCGCATTCTTCAATAGCTTGCCTTATGTTCCGACAGATTTTTAATCCATCAGACGACTTCACCTTGGAACCAAAAGGGAGCAGGACCTCTTTATAAGCCATTTCCTGCGCAGCTTTTATCCTTTTGTCAGCGAAACCGACAGGTCGTACTTCACCAGCAAGACTGATTTCACCGAAGCTGATACTCTTGCCGCCAAGACTTTTCCCTGACAAAGAGGACCATAAAGCCAAAGCAAGAGGAAGTTCTATGGAAACTTCATTGAGTTTCATACCACCACCCACATTGACATAGAGATCTTGATCTGACAAATGGATGCCAGCATGCCGTTCCAAGACTGCAGCAACCCTTGTCACTCTTGCACTATCTATTCGGTCGCTATAGATTCTTGAATATCCATTTTTAGCGGGTATTGCCAAAGCCTGTATCTCAACAATAAAAGTTCTCGTTCCCTCAACAACTGCTGTAAAAGATATACCCGGAGGTAAAGTGCCTTCTGGCCTTTGGTTCAGGAAAAACCCTGCAGGGTTTTCAACAACTTCAAGTCCTTTTTCCGTCATCAGAAAAATACCAATCTCATCGACAGAACCAAAACGATTTTTTGTTGCCCTTAACATTCGGACTCCACTACCACTTTGTTCAAAATATAATACGGTATCAACCAAATGTTCTACAATTTTTGGTCCAGCAATTGTTCCATCCTTCGTAACATGGCCAATAAGGAAAAGAGAACAACCTAATTTTTTTGTAAGTCCGATCAAAGCCATTGCACAACCTCTCATTTGATTTGGAGAGCCGGCAGGAGAAGGAATATCAACAGAAGACAAAGTTTGCAAAGAATCAATGATCAAAAGGGAAGGTTGGACCTTTTCTATTATTTGTACCAACATCTCTAATCGTGTATCGTTGAAAAAAACAATTGAATTTTCATGTAAACAAAGACGTTGAGCACGAAGTTTTACCTGCGAAGGACTCTCTTCGCCACTAACATAAAGAGTTTTTCTTACCGTACTGCAGTTGGCTGCAACCTGAAGCATCAAAGTTGATTTACCTATTCCCGGTTCACCGCCGACCAATACAGCAGACCCTTCCATCATACCCCCGCCCATAACTCGATCAAGTTCACTTAATCCAGTAGAAAATCTATAATTATTTGCAAATTTTACTTCATTTAAAAGCATTGGTTCACTTTCTGCGGAAAGATCTACCCTTTTGCCTATTTTTTCTTCTTCTGGAATATATTCTTCCTGAAAAGTATTCCATCCCCCACAATCAGGACATCTTCCCAACCATTTGGGCTCAATTCTTCCACATTTACTACAGACATACTGTACTTTTTTCCCTTTCACAAAAGCCTCCTATATCCAGAAAAAAGGAATCCTTTGCAATGGTTGCCTAAGGATTCCTCATAAAAGAAATATTTTTCTACCCTAATTTAAAAAGCTAATAATTCTACTTCAAAGATTAAGGTTGCATTCGGAGGAATTACTCCAGGATAGCCATAGGAACCATATCCAAGTTCAGGAGGAATAATCAATACTCTTTTTTCTCCTTTCGTCATGGTCTTCAATGCTTCATTCCACCCTTCAATCACTTGTCCTATGGCAAATTGAGCCGGAGAACCTCGCTTAATCGAAGAATCAAAAAGCGTTCCATCCATAAGTCGGCCTTCATAATGGACTGTAACAGTCTGTCCCTGACGCGGACTCTTGCCACCTTTACCTTCTTTTAAAACAACATACTGCAATCCTGATTCTGTCATAATGGCGTCAGGCCATTTTTCTTTAATCTTCTTCTCTTGTTCTGCTTTCTCTTTTTCTTCTGCTTCCTGCGATTTTTTCAAAGCTGCATCAACAAAGTTCTTGAATGTTTCACGTGAAACATTGAAACCTGTTGCTTTTTCTCCCACTCTTTTAATTTTTACAGTTTTTATCTTATCTCCCTGCTTAATAGAATTCACTACATCCTGACCATCGACCACATGTCCAAAAACCGTATGCTTATCATTCAGCCATTCGGTCTTGACATGTGTAATAAAAAACTGACTGCCATTCGTACCAGGTCCAGCATTGGCCATTGCAAGAACACCAGGGCCATCATGCCTGAGGGTTGAGTCAAATTCATCTGGAAAAGTATAACCTGGGCCTCCTGTGCCATTTCCCAAAGGACAGCCTCCCTGAATCATAAAATTGTCAATGACACGGTGGAATGTCAAACCGTCATAAAAAGGTTTACCTTCATTTTTTTTATTCAATGTCCCTTCAGCCAAACCGATAAAGTTAGAAACTGTCATTGGACATTTTTCATATTCAAGGCTTAAAGTAATAAGGCCCTTATCTGTATCCATCAAAGCATAAATGCCATTTCCTAATTCTCCACTCATTGATATCTCCTATACTTCAAACAAATCACTACCCGGTGACAATATTTGATAAATCCTTTCTAATTCTTCACTGCTTTTATAGGCAATGGTTATTTTCCCTTTATCCAAAGATCCTTTTATTTCTACTTTACAACCTAAAGCTTGGATATACTTTTCTTGAATGTCATGCAGGTCAGGATCCAGGCCAACTTGACCTCCCTTTTCTTTATCATCCTTTTTTGTGTTTTTGCCTTTTTTCCCTTGGTTAAGATCAGCGGCCAACTTCTCTGCTTCGCGTACAGAAAGATGTTTCTCCCTGAGATTCTTTAGCATAAGAATCCGATCCGCAGGATTAACAAGAGAAAGGAAAGCTCTTGCATGTCCGGCACTATATGTACCTTCAATGATACCCTGCTGCACTTCCTCCGGCAATTGAAGCAAACGCAAGCTATTCGTTATTGTTGAACGACTCTTCCCGAGTTTCTTTGACAGTTCGTCATGGGTAAGAGAAGTTTCCTGAAGGAGATAAGCATATGCATGAGCCTCTTCAATGGCATTGAGATTTTCGCGCTGTATATTTTCTATCAAAGCAACTTCCAATCGTTGCATATCTGAAAAAGACCTTATAAGAACAGGAATTTTTTTAAGACCTGCAAGTTTTGCTGCTCGATATCTTCTTTCTCCAGCAATAATAGTATATTCTTGTGGAGTAAGTTCTTCAACGATAATCGGTTGGAGTATTCCCTGGTCTTTGATTGAATCAGCTAATTCAAGCAAGGTTTTTTCATCAAAATTTTTTCTAGGTTGATGAGGGTTTGATCGAATCTTCTCAATTTCAATTTCATGAACAACGGCCCCAGAATTTGTTGCAATAGTTCCAGATTTTCCTTCCTCTTCGTTCTCTCCTAGAAGGAAATCAAGAGAATATCCATCTATAAGAGATCCCATTCCCTTGCCAAGCCCTGTCTTTTTTTTAATCGACACGAGCAATCACCTCCTCAGCAAGCTTAACGTAAGCTTTTGTGCCCGCACAGCTTGAATCATATGCAATAACAGGAAGGCCATGAGAAGGCGCTTCAGAAAGTCTGACATTTCTTGGTATCATAGTAGAAAAAACCTTATCTCTGAAATACTGTGAAACATCTTCAACGACTTCATTGGCCAATTTTGTCCTCTTGCTATACATTGTAAAAAGAATTCCCAAAACCTCAAGTTCAGGATTAAGTGACCGACGCAAGCTGGCAATAGTTCTCATCAGCAGGTTAAGTCCCTCCATAGCCAAATATTCACATTGCATCGGGATAATGACATAACGAGCCCAACAAAGCGTATTGACTGTCACAATTCCCAACGAAGGAGGACAATCCCCAAGAATAAAGTCAAAATGATCATCCAAAGGAGCAAGAGCCTTCTTGACAAAAAAATTACGTTCATCTTCATCAACAAGTTCCACATTCAAACCGGCGATATCAACACTTCCGGCAAGCAAATATAAATTTTTCATACTGCTGCTCTGGCAGGCATCAAGGGCATTGACCTGTGCTGTAATGACTTCATAGGTCCCTGCTGCCTTTGCATCTCCCGAAACAGAACTGGTCAAATTTCCTTGGGCATCAAAATCGACCAGCAATACCTTCTTGCCCATTCTCGCCAAGGACGCACCAAGATTAACCACGCTGGTGGTTTTTCCGACGCCGCCTTTCTGATTCAAAAAAATAATCCTGACCGCACTCATACTTGCATGATAAAAGATAAATCATTTTCTGTCAGCAATAAAAAAACAATAATGTATAAAAAAGAAAAGAAAGGGAAATACAATCATATCTGTTGACGCAACGGTAATTGTCGAGTATTTTTTTAATACCTAGGAGAAAACAATGGAAGAAAAAGTTGTTGAAGCTATTGAGGCAATCCGCCCTTCCCTACAGAATGATGGGGGCGATGTTACTTTTGTCAAAATGGAAGGAAAGACTGTTTTTGTAGAACTAGTTGGTTCTTGCGCAGGGTGTCCATTATCACAGATGACGCTCAAGGGCGGAATAGAACGCTATCTTAAAGAAAAAGTCGATCCAGAAATAATCGTAGAAAACATCAACATGATGTAATTGATTTTTATCATTTGGATAGGCACAGAAACCCTGTGCCTATTTTTTATTTTTTTGCTATACAAATTCAAAAACATGGCGTACCATATAAATGTCTTCTGTTACTTACTAAATCGGCCCCCTTTCTGAACCAAAGAATCCTGCCAAGATTCTTAACGCATAGATTTCAGAAAGGGGAGTTTTTTTACAAGCCATTTTCAAATTACGCAAACCTCTGTCTTCCCCCCCTTTTCCTTCATCGGTTTCACGTGAAACATCTTAAATATTTTAGCCTTGGTTGGTTAATCTCCATAAAAGATACTTAAGCTATCATTTTTACTATAATTAATTTTATTTATTTTATTATAACAAAATAAATTAATGTATTTTCTATAATATAAATGTTTCTACATAAAGTTACAGATAACAATAAAGAAGATTACTTTTCAAACAGTAACTAATAAACAAAAAGCCTGCTATTTGTAGACTTTAGCAGGCTTTTTAGGTAAATATATTACTTTTTTATTTTATTATTCTTTATTTTCTTCCTCTATAAGACTTTGTTCGGCCTTGTCTTCTGCCAAAGTTTCACTTTCACTTTCGTTTTCTTCTTCTTCAACGGAAGTTTCTGCTATTGCTACAATCTTATCTTCAACAGATTTCAAAGTCACGACCTTTACTCCGATAGCATTTCTCCCAAGGATATTGATATCTCGGATATGGACTCTTACTGTCTGTCCAAACATAGTAACCATCACTATATCATTCTCATCATTGACCGCCAAAGCAGTAACAATCCTTCCTGTCTGTTGGTTAAGTCTATAAATCTTCTGTCCTTTGGTTCCTCTGCCATGTGTAACGAATTCTTCAAAACGGACCTGCTTTCCTTGCCCGTTCTCTGTAACCATCATGATACGCTTCTCTTCATCTACCTTGATAAGCCCGGTAACTTCATCACTTTCACAAAGCCGAATACCACGGACACCATGGGTAGCACGACCATTTTCCCTTACATCAGCAACATTGAAACGCAAGCCAAGTCCATCAGCCGTCACAAGCATTACATCATTATCTTCATGTACAAGTTCACATTGCAACAATTCATCGCCCTCGTCCAGCAAGACTCCACGGATACCCCTCTTCTTTGCATTGACAAACATATCAAGCCGGGTTCTCTTCACAACACCAAGTTTTGTCGCCATCATAAGGAAAGTCTCTTCATCAAAGTCCTTGAAATTGATGATTGTTGTTATTTTCTCTCCGCCGGCAAGTTGAAGCAGTGTCTTGATACTTACACCCTTGGCATATCTGCTGGCCTCAGGAATTTCAAAGACCTTTGTATAGTAGACAAGCCCCTCGTTAGTAACAAACAGCACATACTCATGGGTAGAAGCAATGAACATATGTTCAACAAAATCACCATCCTGGAGCTTTGCAGTCTTTATACCCTTACCCCTTCTTCCTTGGGCCTTGTATTCATCAACAGGGATTCTCTTTGCAAAACCCTTGTTACTGATAAGAACAACGACTTCTTCATCCTTTATGAAATCCTCAACCTGGCTTTCATCAAGTTCTCGGGTCATTATAGCAGTCATTCTCTTGTCTTTCGGACAAAGCGTATCTGCCATAGACCTGGTTTCACCCGAGACAACAGCAAGAATTTTCTTCTCATCTGCAAGCAAATCCTTGTAATAGGTAATCTTTTGTTCAAGATCTGCCAATTCCTCAAGGATCTTTGAAGCTTCCATGTGAGACAATCTTCCAAGTTTCATATCTATGATAGCTTGTGCCTGTATCTGGTCCAAAGCAAAACGGGCTATAAGGCTATCACAGGCAACGGAATTGTTTTCAGACCGTTTGATAATCGCAATGATTTCATCAATATTATCCAACCCGATCTTGAGACCTTCAAGGATATGCGCCCTTTCCTGAGCCTTCCGCAAATCATACCTTGTACGTCTGGTAACGACTTCTTCCCTATGCTTGATATAGTAATGCAGCATCTGCTTCAAATTAAGAAGCATCGGTTTCCCGTCAACCAAGGCAAGATTATTGACATTGAAATTCGACTGCAAAGCCGTTCTGGCAAATAGATGGTTGAGCACAACCAATGGTTCAGCCCCTTGTTTCAGTATAACAACAATCCTTATGCCATTCCTATCCGATTCATCCCTGACCGAAGCTATATTAGGGATAGCATTGTCCTTTCTGTACTGATCAATTTTTTTTACAAGTTCAGCCTTGTTGACCTGATAAGGAATTTCCGTAAACACAATCTGGTCATGTCCATGTACTTGGTTTTCAATCTCATATTGAGAACGTATTATTACCTTCCCTCTGCCTGTAGAAAAAGCATCACGTATCCCCTTAAGCCCACAGATAATACCTCCTGTAGGGAAATCAGGCCCCTTGATATAATTCAACATCAATTCATCTATGGTAATGTCAGGATTCTTGATAAGGGCATCAATTGCATCACAGATTTCCTTTAGGTTATGTGGAGGCATGTTGGTAGCCATACCGACAGCGATGCCGCTAGAACCATTGGCAAGCATGAACGGGAAAGACGCAGGAAGGACTGTCGGTTCGCTAAGGGAATCGTCATAGTTCGGTCCAAAATCTACCGTATCTTTGCCGATATCAGTAAGCATAGCCTCACCGATACGGCTCATCTTTGCTTCTGTATATCGCATAGCTGCAGGAGGATCTCCATCAACGGACCCAAAGTTACCCTGCGGAGCTACAACAGGATATCTAAGAGAAAAATCCTGTGCCAGACGTACCAAAGCATCATATACTGAAGCATCTCCATGTGGATGATACTTACCTAGTACATCTCCTACGATCCTGGCACTCTTTTTGTAGGCTCCGTTATATTTCAACCCCATCTCATACATATCAAAAAGGATTCTTCTATGTACAGGTTTCAGCCCGTCCCTTACATCAGGCAGGGCTCGGCTGACAATGACGGACATCGCATAATTGAGATACGACTCTTTCATTTCCTTCGAAACATCTGCTACAATGATGTTTTCCTTGTTCTGTTCTATTTTCTGCTCATCGTCCATGCTGTTTTTCCTCATACATCCAAATTAGCGACATACGTTGCATTTGCTTCAATGAATTCACGTCGTGGTGTAACATCCTCACCCATAAGCATGGAGAAAACCCTATCAGCTTCCTCTGCATCAGACAGGTGAATCTGGCTGATTTTCCTTGTCGCAGGATTCATTGTTGTTTCCCAAAGTTGGTCAGGATTCATTTCACCGAGACCTTTGTAACGCTGGATGGCAACGCCTTTTGATGTATCAGAGATATTATTCTCTTCAAGTATCCTAACCCTTTCCTTTTCGTCGTAGGCATAGAAAATTTTCTTGTTTATCGTAATCTTATACAAAGGAGGCATGGCAAAGTACACATACCCGGCTTCGATCAGCGGACGCATATATCTAAAAAAGAAAGTCAGCAAAAGAGTACGAATATGTGAACCATCGACATCAGCATCAGCCATGATAATTACCTTGTGATAACGAACCTTGTCGATATCGAAGGTACTGTCCGGATCCTCATCCGGGGACTCATCCTCAATGCTGTTGTTATATCTGGTAATACCAGCTCCGATCGTCTGTATGACAGGCTGAAGCTTGTCATTGCCGATCACCTTGAATTCAGGAGCCTTTTCCACGTTGAGCATTTTTCCCCAAAGAGGAAGAATAGCCTGTATGGTCCGGTCCCGACCTTGTTTGGCAGAGCCACCTGCACTGTCTCCCTCGACTATGAAGACCTCACATTTTGCAGGATCTTTTTCCGAACAGTTGGCAAGCTTACCCGGCAATCCTCCTGTATCATTCTTTTTTCTAATCTGTTCGCGGGCTTTCCTGGCAGCAATCCTTCCTTGTGCAGCACTTATGATCTTGTTGAGGATTGTTTCTGAAATGGCAGGATATTCATCAAGATAATTGCCAAGCTTCTCGTATACAAGAGACTGTACGAATCCCTGTACAGAAGAATTGCCAAGTTTCATTTTCGTCTGTCCCTCAAACTGGGGTTCCGGCATTTTTACAGAAACAATTGCAGTCAATCCCTCTGCAATATCTGCAGGGTCCAACTTATCATCAAACTTCTTCAGAAGCTTGGTATTCTTCTGAAGCTGGTTGTTTATTGTCCTGGAAAGACCGCTTTTGAAACCAGAAAGATGTGTACCACCTTCCCTCGTGTTGATATTGTTGACGAAGGTAAGAATCTTCTGATCATACTTGTCGTTGTACTGCATCGCAACTTCAACCCGTATGTTATCTTTTTCACCCTCAAAATCAATTGGTTTTTCATGCAGTATGTGTTTATATTCATTAAGGTAGCTCACAAACTGAGAAAGCCCACCTTCTGCATGGTAGCGTTCTTCCTTTTGCTTTTCCTTGTCTCTCCGATCATATACTTCAATGGAAATACCCTTGTTGAGAAAAGCCAGTTCCTTGAACCTGTTAGAAAGTATTTCATAGTCAAAGGAATTTCTTTCCATAATAGTAAAATCAGGCGTAAAACTTACTATTGTCCCTGTCCGGTCTGTGTGTCCGAACTTTGAAACAGGAGCTTCAGGAATACCCTTGTGATATACCTGACGGAATATATCAGGCGCCCTGTATACTCTGACTTCCATCCAATCAGACAATGCATTTACACAGGAAACACCGACTCCATGAAGCCCTCCGGAAACCTTATAGGCATTTTTGTCAAATTTCCCTCCGGCATGTAATTGGGTCAATACAACTTCCAATGTACTTTTCTTTTCCGTAGGATGCATTTCTACCGGAATACCACGTCCGTTGTCTTCTACAGTACAGACTTCCCTACCAAGATCATCAATATCGAAAAAGACTTTGATATCCGTGCAGAAGCCCGCCATTGCTTCATCAATACTATTGTCAACGACCTCATAGACAAGATGATGCAAACCATCAATACCTGTTGAACCAATATACATGCCAGGTCTCTTCCTGACTGCTTCAAGACCCTTCAGAACTTGTATATTGCCAGCACCATATGCTTCAATCTTACCTTCGGGTTTTTGCATGTCATGATGTTCATCAGGCATGATAGACTCATTCTCCTTGATACCTTCAACCATAAATATATCCTTGTATGATAATGAAAATTAATTATAAGATTAATCTGATTCATTATACCATGTGAAGCATATTGTTACAACTCGAATCAGAGCTTGGAAAGCTTATCATCATCAGAAATTCCAGCCTTATTAAAATTTTTCAAGTAAGTCGACAACATATCGTAACTTTTACCTGCATCAACTTTCTGTAGGCAATATCCATCAACATTTTTTTACTTGCATGCAAAAGCCCTTACCGTTACACTGTCATCATGATTACTCCAGAAGACGACTACGCTTCCTATTGGGACCGAGCACTTCAACTCTTGAAGGAAAGCATACCGAAAAACGAAGCCGATACATGGCTCTCGAAGATGGCTTATGTTCGTTCAGAAGAAGGAAAGCTGTTCATTGCAGTATCAAGCAAGTTTACTATGGACTATATCAAACGAAAATACAAAGATACTCTCACAAAAGACCTCTGCGAAATGGCAGGACAAGTAATCAGTATCCAATTCGAAATACATTCCTCACATGAACTGAACCAACTTATAAGGAAAAGGTCTGGACAGGCAGACGAAGCAAGGAAAGAAACTGACCCAATAAATATATTGACGAAAATAAGCCAAGAAAGCCAAGTCTATCCTGACAAGACAGAAAATCTTGAAAATAAAACTGATATCAGTTCAATTCTTTCCGTGGATGATGACGGAAAAATTAAAAAAAAACAATTGAAAAACGTAGATCCAAATATGGAAAGAAGAGAAGCAAGCAACCTTACGGCAAGGTATACTTTCGATGCTTTCGTTCCAGGAGACAACAGCTCTTTTGCTTATAACGCAGCTACGGTAATTGCAAAAAACCCAGGAGTGAATTTCAATCCTTGCCTTATCTACGGAGGAGTAGGACTTGGAAAAACACATCTTCTGCAATCAATAGGAAATTATATAATCGATCATAATGCAAGACAGAAAGTAGTATATGTCACTGCAGAAATGTTTACAAACGAATTTATCGAAGCAATAAAAACCGGACAGACACAACAATTCAAAAACAAGTTCAGAAAAGTAAACGTGCTGCTTATCGATGACATACATTTTCTCTCTGGAAAAAGCAGCACTCAAGAAGAACTGTTCCATACTTTCAATGATCTATATGAAACAAAAAGACAAATGGTCTTTACTTGTGACCGGCCTATTTCAGAACTGAAAGATATCACAGAACGATTGAAATCAAGATTTGAAAGAGGCCTGAACGTTGATCTCCAACCACCGAAATATGAAACGAAATTTGCCATACTCAAGAAAAAATGTGAAGAACAAAGAACTCAGCTACCTGATGCAATACTCGATTATCTGTGTAATAGCATCAACACAAATGTAAGGGACCTTGAGGCCGCATTGCTGAAACTCACAGCATATTCTTCTTTGTTGAAAGAGCATATGACTCTTGAAAAAGCTCAAAAGCTAATCGGAATAATGCCCACCACAATGGGTACTTCTTCTGTTGTGCAGACAATAACCGTTGATACGATAATCAAAGTTACTGCTGAACATTTCAAGGTATCGCCATATGATCTCAAAGGGAAAAAACGAACTAAAAGATTCGTTATACCACGACAGGTTGCAATGTATCTTTCAAGAGAAATGACCGTATATTCCACTACAGAAATCGGTACGGATTTCGGAAGGGACCATACGACAGTCATGCATGCAATAGAAAGAATTGAAAGCCTTACAAAAACAGATACAGAACTTGAAAAAATAATCAATTCAATAAAAGTTGAAATATTAAATTTTAAAAATAATTAAGAAAATAACAAAAGAAAAACAATTTTTTTTCCTTTTCCTGTGGATAAACTGTGCATAAGTTGTGCATATCCTGTTGATATATTGTGGATATCTTGTGCATAACTTAAAATCTTAACTAAAGATACCTGTGCATAACCTGTGGAAAAGCTGTGGAAAGCCTGTGGATAAAAAATACACCTGTGGAAAGCCTGTGGATATTTCACACATCTATGCACAGGATATACACAGCCTATCCACAAGAACTTAAACAATTATTTTTTTCATATCAATAAATTAAAAAAGTTATCCACATATCCACAGGTCCTATTACTATTATTATTACTTTTTTATATAATCAGTAGACAAGGAGACAAAGATGAAGTTTATTTGTGAAAAGGAAACCTTACTCACTTCAATCGGACAAGCAAAGGAATTCACTACATCAAGAAGTTCCCTTTCCATAAGTTCTAACGTTTTTCTAAAAACAGTACAGAATTCTTTGGAATTAAGAACAACAGACAATAACCTGGGATTTGTTACCTATATAAATGTCAAGACCATAGAAGAAGGTGAAACTACAGTTGACTGTGAAAGGCTTCTTGATGTACTGAAAGGCTTCAGTGACATATCTGATATAATCGCAGAAACAAAGGAAGACATTCTCATTGTACAGCCTGGTGGAAACTCTGAAAAGAAATTCAACTTTGATCTCAAGACTATCGAATCTTCTGAATTTCCAACGATGAAAAATGCAGATGACCTTACCTTCTTTGATTTCAATTCTGCAGATTTGACTGATATGATAAAACAGACAAGTTTCGCAGTAAGCACTGATGAAACCAGACGCTTCCTCTGTGGTCTTTTTATGCATAGGACCGAAACAGGCATAAACATGGTTGCTACAGACGGCAAACGTCTTTCTATCGTCGAACGAAAAATCAGTGAAGAAATTCCTTTGTTTCCTCCAGCAATCATTCCGAACAAATTCATAGGTTGCCTAAAAAGATTTCTTTCCTCTGATGCGAAGTTGGAACTTGCAATAACCGATAACCTCATCGGTGCAAGAATAAACGAAAATATCTTTATCTATTCAGCTCTGGTAAACGGTACTTTTCCAAAATATAACAAGATTATCCCTGGTGAACAAAAGAACAAATGTATCCTCAATATTTCTGATATGAAGGATGCTATAAATAGGGTTTCCATTTTTGTTCTTGATAAATCAAATAAAATTTATCTACAGTTAAGGGAAAATAAATTGACCATTTCAAGTGATGTTACCGATCAGGGAAAGGCTTCAGAAATACTTGAATGTGACTATAGCGGCGAATCCTGTGATATTGCAATCAACTACGAATATCTGATCAATCCTCTCAACGTAATGGAAGGTGAATATTTCTCGTTGAATTTTGATTCTCCCGAAAGGTCCATAAAACTGATTCCGGAAACAGGCTCCCACGATTACTTCCATATCGTCATGCCTATTCAGCAGATTTAATGCGTATCCTCCGTATTGTCACAAAGTCTTTTAGGAATCTTTCCTTGCAGGAAGGAATCGATACGGATGCGCAACAAGTACTGCTGATTGGAGAGAATGGACAAGGAAAAACAAATTTTCTTGAAGCAATATATGTACTTTGCTATGCTTCTTCCTTCAGAACCAATAATCTGAAGGAACTTGTTTCATATGGGAAAAAGGAGGTTTCTCTTTCTGCTCTTTTCATAGATGACAATGGAGAAAAAAGAAAAATCCATTTCAAAATAGCAAAAGGCAAGAAGGAAATTGTCCTTGACGGTAAAGTCATACATGATCGAAAACAGTTGATGTATACTATTCCTTGTATTGTTTTTTCACATGACGACATTGATTTTATCAGAGGTGTACCTGAAGCAAGAAGAAAATATTTCAATCAGACAATGAGCATGTATGATCCTGTTTTCTTTGATGACTTGCGTAGATATAACAGGATTCTCAGGCAGAGAAATGTTTATCTTAAAAGCGGCAAGACTGATTTGCTTGATATCTATGACCGGATGCTTTGTGAAATCGGTCTTTCCCTTATGAAGAAAAGAAAAGAAACCGTGGAAGATATGAACGGACTTTTTTCTTCTTTATATGAAAGAGTCTCGTCCCTTTCGGGTATAAGTCTTCTGTATCAGCCTTCTTGGAAAAATTGCAGCACGATAGAAGAAGCTATGGAAGAACTGAAAAGAAACAGGGAACGTGACTTGAAATTTCAGATTACAAATACAGGTATCCACCGTGATAATTTTTCTGTTATTTCAAATAATGGTGCACTTTCTTCTTTTGGTTCTACGGGACAACAGCGACTGGCATCACTTGTGCTCCGTGCAACCCAGAGCAAATTCTTCCAAGAGAAGACAGGAAGAAAACCTGTATTGCTCATTGACGATGTTCTTTTGGAGTTGGATAATCAAAAAAGAAGTATTTTTCTTTCTTTGCTTGAAGGCTATAGTCAAGCTTTCTTTACTTTTCTGCCTGAGGAATCATATTTCAAGGAAAAGCAGACAGAATATCAGTTGATGCTTGATGTAAGAAATGGAGAATTGATGCAGCATGTCTGATGATGAAGAGAGGGTGTGTATCAATGATGCAGTACCAGGTAGTGAAATAGTAAAGCTTATATTGTCCAGACTCCGCGTAGAAGATTCTGGAGAACAAGGACTGATTTTGCATTGGCAGGATATCGTAGGCAAGACGTTAGCAGAACATGTACGTATCTATGAAAGAAAATATGATACACTTGTCTTGATAGCGGATCATCCAGCATGGAACCAAAAATTTGAATTTTCAAAGAAAAGAATTCTAAAAAGAATCAATGCTGATTACCCTAAGCTTTTAGTCAAGTCAATACAGATAATTACAAAATAGGAATGTTTCCTTATATGAATACCAAGAAGGAAAACAATATGTCCACGTTGTTCAGGTATTGACGGATATTTACTTGCTCTGTATACTAAGCCACTCAGAGGGTATGTGCCCTTTTAAAAAGAAGACTATGCCGCGAAAGCGATGAAATTTTGGAGATATTGCCATGAGTTACAAAGGTAAGAGAACGTATCAGCCAAGTAAGATGAAGAGAAACAGGAAGTTTGGATTTCGTGCCCGCATGGCTACCTATGGCGGAAGGGCAGTCCTTGCACGCCGCAGAGCAAAAGGTAGACATAAATTGACTGTCAGCGATGAGAAAAAACCTTACTAAGCTTGAGATAATCAGAAAAAAACCAGACATCGACAAAGTTTTCAGACGAGGGCAATCAGTCTCATGCCGTGGTATGAAGCTGATTACTGCACCAAATGGACTTGAATTTAGCCGAATAATCGTAATTCCTGTAAAACATTATGGAAATTCTGTAGAGAGGAATAGAATACGACGGCAGGTAAAAGAATTCTGGAGATGTAGTAAAGAGTATTTGATGTCTGGTTTTGATTTTGTTTTTTTGGTATATCCAGGAAAGGTCTCTGACCATGACAAGCAAGTGAAGAAACTCATTAATCTCTGTGTTGAAGCCGGGGTGTATCTTTCGATACCGGAAAAATAGCACTGTTCATATTCCCTTGATATTTCTTTTTTGTCTTCCTGAACTATTATACCAAAGATGTATAATACAGGAGAAAACACGTGGACAAAAACACAGTTCTGGCAATTGTATTGTTTTTTGTTGTCATAACGGGGAGCATGTTGATACAGTCGACATTTTTTTCCCCATCTGTGGATGAGCAAGTAGCAACAGAGACTACTGCGGGAAAAACGACAGAGGTACCTACAGAGGTAGCAGAAAGCCAAAGTACAAACGATTTTTCTTCTGATTCTTTTGCTTCTGTTCCTTCTGCTTCAGCTTGGAATTCTGGTTTGTCTGGTTCCTTTACTGCTGTTGATGATAGTGCAAAGAACATGCAATTTCATTATGAAACCAATGTTTTTGATGTCACTTTTGATACAGCCGGAGCTTCCATAGCTTCCTTGAAGCTGAAAAATCATAAGTCAATAGATGGTTCTTCCGTTGATTTGATTTTCAATGGTAATACAGGAAAGAATGCTTTCCTTATGTATGCAGGCGATGATAGGACGAATCCTATTGATTGTCCATTCTCCTATAAGGTAGAGAAAAACAAGGTTATCTTTACCAAAACTTTTGCCATGATCAAGGATGACGGAACAAAGGGCAATACCTTTACTTTGACCAAGACCTATACATTCGGTGAGGATGATTATCTTTTTCAGATTGACATACAGAACGTCAACAGTGTGAACAAGGCGTTGCCACTTGATTTCGGAAACAATGCCTATACATTGGCTTTTGAACCCCAAGTAGGACCTTCCTTTACCTCAATGCCGAACAACAACTATTCATATCGTCGTTTTTATTATATGAAAGATGGTGCCAAGAAGAAAACGACAGTCAAGCTTTCTGATAAAAAATTCTCTACTGATGACTATCTTACATGGGGTGCCGTAGTAGGAAAATATTTCTCTATCATTGCAATTCCTGATGCTACGAAATACCATGTGACAATGGTCCAGGATAGCGATGTCGGCAATGTGGTGCAGACAGATTCTATGTACTGGACACGTCCTGCTGTCAAGAGTGCTTCCAAGACAGATACTTTCCGATTCTATTGTGGTCCGCAGCTGAAGGAAGCAATGAGGATATATGATAACAAGAATGACAATGCCTTCGGGTTGTCAGGTCTGAAACTTGAAGGAGCTCTTGAAACTTCTGCTTGGCTAGGCTGGCTTGAAGCATTCCTCATGCTTTGCCTCAATCTTATCTATAAGATTATACCTAATTATGGTATTGCCATCATTGTCATTACTATTCTGTTGAAATTGGCAACAAATCCCCTGACAAAAAAGAGTACCGAAAGTTCAGCAAAAATGGCTCAACTCAGTCCGCAGATAAAGGAACTACAGGATAAGTATTCAAATAATCCTGACAAACTCAACAAGGAAATGTCTGAACTATATCAGAAAGAGCATATCAATCCTGTAAGCGGCTGTTTGCCTATGCTCATTCAATTTCCGATTTTGATTGCTTTCTATGGTTTGCTGAACAGGCATTTTGAATTGAGAGGAGCTATGTTCATCCCTGGGTGGATCCCAGATCTTTCCCAGCCTGATACCGTACTTACTTTTAAATTTATTATTCCTTTCATTGGCAATCAGTTACATCTGTTACCGATAATCTATACCGTCAGCATGATCTATTCTATGAAAATGACACAGGCAAGCCAGGGTGAAGCTGCAGGACAGACTGCTTCAATGATGAAATTCATGACCTATGGCATGCCGTTGATTTTCTTCTTTGTCCTTTACAGTGCTCCTTCTGGTCTGTTGCTGTATTGGTCCGTCATGAACCTTGTTACGATGATTCAGCAGGCTTATGCCAATTCAAAGCTGAAGAAGAAAGAAGTTTCAGGAAAATCCAACAAGACTTTCAAGATCGAAAACAAAAAGAATAAAAAGAAGTGAATCAGGGAAGGGAAAGAGCTTGTATATTTCCCTTCCTTTTTTGCAATGGAAAATTATCTGCAGAGAACAGTAAATGCTATTCTTCTGCAACGGAGAAAAATATGACTAAAGAATTTGAAGGGCGTACGGAGGCCGAGGCAATAGCGAAAGCTGTTGAAGAGCTTCAAATCGAGCGTGAAGATTTTGATGTGGAGGTCCTGGAGCCTGTAAGAAAGGGATTGTTTAAGAAAAATGTCCATATCAGAATTCATTATGCTGATGGAGGCAACGAAGCTGTTGAAGCTGTTGCTGCCGTACCTGCTGAAAAGAAGGACAATGAAGATGTACCTTGTACCGTAAATGATGATTTGGAAAAGGAAGTAATTACTTTCTTGACAAATGTCCTGGAAAAGATGGGGTATCAAAGCAATGTAAGCGTGGATTATCGAAAGGAAAACAAGCTTGGATTGAAAATTGACAGTGATTATTCTTCCATAATCATTGGTAGAAAAGGCAAAAACCTGGATGCATTGCAATTGCTTTCAAATGTATTTGCCGGAAAAATTGATCCGGATTTGAAGATCATCGTAGATAGTGAAAATTATCGAGTACGTCATGAAGAGCAAATTGTCAGGATTGCTTTCAAGACTGCCGAGCAAGTTTCCCATAGTGGTCGTTCAAGGCTTCTTGAACCGATGAATCCGTTTGAACGCAGGTTAGTACATACGGCACTCAATGATTTTGAGGGTGTAACGACTAAGAGTGAAGGAGACGGTCTGTATAAGCAGATACGAGTAATTCCTACAAAATAAAAGAGAAGAGATAGATAAAGGGAAGGAGTTTCCGTCCTTCCCTTTTATTTTTCTCTATTGAATTTCTATCAACAAGCAGAAACAAATAATTACATTTTCAAGGTAATAATCTGTTCCCAAGGTGCTTGTTCATGACAGAAATGGCCATAGTTATCATATGCCCTATAGATAGGTCTCAGAAGGTCAAAGGTTTTGATGATACCTGATGGAGTAAGATCAAAGTTCTTTTCAATGATTTCTTCCAATTTGCTGTTATCCAGTTTTCCTGTACCAAAAGAATCTACAAGAATAGATACGGGCTTAGGTACACCTATTGCATAAGCCAGTTCAACTTCGCAACGGGAACACAGTTTGTTTGCAACAAGGTTTTTGGCCACATGACGTGCCATGTAAGCTGCACTTCTGTCCACTTTTGAAGGGTCTTTTCCAGAAAAAGCACCACCGCCATGTCTGCCCATGCCACCATAGGTATCCACAATGATTTTTCTTCCTGTAAGGCCGGTATCACCTGCAGGACCTCCGACGCAGAAACGTCCGGTAGGATTTATGAAGAATTCTGTGTCAGCATCCAGGAGGCCAGTAGGATCAAGAATAGGATGGATGACATTTTCCAGCAGATATGCCTCCAAGAATTCTCTTGTTATATTTTCTTTGTGCTGATGGCTCATGACGACATTGGTGATCCTTACAGGTTTGTTGTCTTTATCATATTCGATTGATACCTGGCTTTTTGAATCAGGGCGTAGAAATGGTGCCTTGCCTGTTTTTCTCAATTCAGTAGCTTTCTGCAACAGTTTATGAGAGTACATGATAGGTGCCGGCATGAGCTGTTCTGTTTCATCACAAGCATAGCCGAACATCATGCCTTGGTCTCCTGCTCCTTGTGCTCCGAACAAGCTCGTAGAAGCGGTGACTCCCAGAGAAATATCAGGGCTCTGGGAATGTATCAGGTTGGTTATCTGTACGGTTTCTGCATCAAAGCCACAACCAGGTTCTGTATAGCCGATATCGCTGATTACACTTCTGATCAGAGAATCGATATCAAATTTAGCTTTTGTGGTTATCTCGCCTGCAACAACGACCGTATCGGTTGTAACAAGGGTTTCACAGGCAACACGGGAAGCCGGGTCCTGAGACAGACAGGCATCGAGTATGGCATCACTGATCTGATCGCATACTTTGTCAGGATGTCCTTCACTTACGCTTTCCGAAGTGAAGACATGATTGTTTTTGTGTTGGATCATTGTTTGTCCTTCCTTATTTTTGATAAACTGGGAAGAAGGTTACAGAGGCTGTATGTGCAGTCCCTCCCTTTTTAGCAGTTTGCTTTTTACGTCCGCAAGCCGGGAGGCTATCAAATCGACGTTAGACTCAATATACTGATAATGGTTGTAAATGCCTATGGTCAGATTATTGAGAATGTGTAACAATTTGATAGAGAAATTTAGGTGTTGACACAAATTGCCATATAAAAGTGTAGTAGTTTTTTCTCGCATGTAGCTGTATGTTCTGTATGTTGAAAGGAGAGGTGGCTGATGTATATGTATAGAATCAAGGGTGGAAAACAAATCAAAGGGACAGTAACCATCAGTGGAAATAAAAATGCAGCCCTTCCTTGCCTTGCTGCGACATTGCTGACTGATGAACCTGTTATACTTGAGAATATACCTGATGTAGAAGATATCCGTCTTATGTGTGCTCTCCTTGAGGATCTCGGTTCGAAAATTGAACTAATCGGACATGGTAGGATTCGTATTACAAGTGGAAAAAGGCAAGGTAAGCCAGATCCTCTTAAAGTCAAGGCTATAAGAGCTTCTATTCTTCTTGTCGGTCCGTTGCTTGCTTTGCAACATGAAGTGGAATTACCACCACCAGGTGGAGATGTTATCGGAGTTCGTCGAGTCGATACCCATTTCCATGGATTTGAAAGCCTTGGAGCAAGCTGTAAGGCTCAGGATGGTTTGCTTATATTTGAAGCAAAAGAACTGAAGGGAACTGAAATTTTCCTTGATGAAGCTTCTGTGACTGCAACAGAAAACTTATTGCTTTGCTGTGCCTTGCTTGAAGATCGTTCGGTACTATTCAATTGTGCCTGTGAACCTCATGTACAGGATCTCTGCCGGATGCTGCAGCTGATGGGATGTACCATCGATGGGATTGGATCAAATCTCATTTGCATTACAGGAAAAAAACAATTGAAAGGATGTACCTTTTCCATCGGATGCGATTACATGGAAGTAGGGACGATGATCGGGCTTGCTGTTGCCACGGGAGGGGAAGTTTCTATAAAAGGAATTACAGGCAAGCACATCGGAAGTGTCCTTGCAAATGGTTTTTCTAAGCTTGGAGTTGTCTTTGAAAGGAAAGATGATGAGCTTTTTGTTCCTTCTTCCCTTTGCCGAAAGATTCCGACAGGTCTGGATGGTGGTACGAACAAGATAGATGACGCTCCTTGGCCAGGATTTCCTTCCGATTTGCTTTCTATCCTTACGGTCTGTGCTACACAGTTGGATGGCTCTGTCCTGATGCATGAAAAAATGTTTGAATCCCGGATGTTTTTTGTTGATTGGTTGATAAGAATGGGTGCTGATATCGTACTTTGCGATCCTCACCGTGCTGTAGTAAAGGGTCCTTGCAAACTTCAACCTACGGCCATGACAAGTCCTGATGTACGGGCTGGTATGGCTCTTGTCATAGCGGCTGCGTGCAGCAATGGAGTTTCTACGATTGACAATGTCTATCAGATTGAACGGGGATACGAAGATATTGTCGGCAAGCTTCGTCAGCTTGGTGTCGATATTTCACGAGAACCTTGTCTGTTTGGATGAGAGGGAAGCTTCTTTTTTGTCTGGGAAAATGAATTGTCGGCCAAAGAAAAAAATCCCGTTACCATGAATATTAGTATGGGAGAATGCTAAAAGGTAGTAATAATATTGGATAGCAATGCTATTGAAAGCTATATAAACGATATAAAAAATGCCAAAAAGAAAATTACTTGTGGATAACTTTGGTATGGGAATAACAAACCAAATCTAACATACTAGTGAACACATGTTTAGATATTTAATAATTATTTACAATAAAAGGAAATAAATATTATTTCTTCATAGATATGTATTTATATTTAAAGGGCGGTAAAAATTAAATTTTAGGGTATATGTATGATGCAATTCCTATGCCATTTACAACTATTTATCCACAAGTTTCAGAAACCTTTGTGGATAACTTCAGGTCTCTGTTGGAAAAGAAAATTAAATTTTTCTTGTTTTGTTGTTTTCTTGTAACAAAGTCTGGACAGAGCTCAGTGCATATATTGCAGCAGTTTCTGCACGCAATATATTTGTCTTGAGAAGTATCGGAATTCCTCCATTGGATAGCAAATGGATACATTCATCATCGGAAAGCCCTCCTTCAGACCCTATAAGCAAGGCCAAGGGGCGCTCTATCGGATAGTCCTGCAGTACTTCACTCAACGATAGCTGACCTTTCAGACTTTTCTGATGGAAGAAAAGCAAAGTTCCTTTTTTGTTCCAGAAAGACGGAAGTTCCATCAGAGGAATTACATCATTTAGTTTTGTATCCTTCAGTGATCCTGATTGCTGTATGGCTTCCTTTATTATTGCTCCGTAACGTTCTGAATTGTTATCTTTCTTTGAAATGCAAAAACGGCTTTGCACGAAGGTAATAGAGTCTACTCCTATTTCTGTTGCCATACGAAGTATGGTTTCATTTTTTTTCCCTTTGCAGAGACATTGGAAAAGATGTAGATTCGGCAAATTCTCATTTTCTTCCGGCAACTCATCTGTACTATTACCATTCTTGATGTCGGCAAGAGGGGCGACGAATGAAAGAACAGCTGTTTTTATCGGATGACTTGAGAGTCATCTGCCATAGCAAACCTTTTGGTCCCTTTGCAATGATTTTGCTTCCTGGTTTCAATCGCAGGACCTTGATTAAATAGCGGCTGTCATTTCCCCTGATCGTCAGATAATGTTCACCGGAAAAAGACGGAGGAAGGACATAGAGTCTCATTTTGTTCCTTTTTCGAGAAAATCTACGGCTTTTATGAGGACAGGATCATAATCCAGGTCATATACTGGTCGGTCGGAATAATCCATTTCGTAAAGATATTCATTGCGTATGAGCAGGCAAAGCGTATCATGGTCAAGCACAGAATCTGCATGCAACTTGGCAAATTTCTCAATGTTTTCCTTTGTATAATCGGAATTTTCCTTGATGAAATCAGAAAGTACATTGTCGTTTCTCAAATCCATCATTGCTTGAAGTTGCTTTTCGTCGTAATCTTTTTCTGGTACTTCAATATCAGGTTGTATACCCTTTTTATGGATGTCTTTTCCGCTTGGTGTGTAATAGTGGGCTATCGTAACCTGGAGATATCCACCATTGAACGGCAGGACTTGCTGCTCTATGCCTTTGCCGAAGGTTTTTGAACCGATGACTGTTGCCCTTCCATTGTCTCTCAATGCGCCTGTAAGAATTTCTGAAGCAGAAGCTGTTCCTCCATTGACCAAAATTACGACAGGCAGGTCCCTTGGTACTGTGACGCCCTTTCCTGAATAGATTTCTGAGGGTTCCTTTGACACCTTTCCATTGTATCTTTCGCTCATGATCAATTTATGATCAAGGAATAGATCTGCTATGTCCTTGCAACTCTGGACATCGCCACCACCATTGTTCCGAAGGTCGATGACAAGGGCATCGATATTTTCTTCCAGTATATCTTTCAAAGCTTCTGTTGCCTGCTGGGATGTCTGGGAGGTAAACTGATTTATGATGAGATAACCAATATGTCCATGTATGACGGCTTTTTCAACAGTCGGGGTCTTGACGACAGCTCTTGTTACCGTAACCTTGAAGCTTTTTTCGCCTCTCCAGATAGTAAGTTCTACCTTTGTTCCTGCTTTGCCCCTGAGCTGTTTTGAGGCTTCGTTTGCCGTAAGGTCATCGACTGGTTTTCCGTCTATTTCCCCAATCAGATCTCCTGCCCGTAGACCTGCACGTTCAGTCGGTCCTCCAGGAAACGGCGAGGTTATTTTTATCATGTAGGTTTCTTTGTCGGAAGCCTTTTTCATGGAGGGATCATATTTTATCAGATAGGTACCGATACCTTCATATATACCTGTGATGTTTTCTTTGTAGTCTTCTGCATCTTCTTCAGGGACAAAGAATGAATATTCATCTCCGATTGAGGCAACAAGGGCTTTTGTCATGTCATCCATTGCCTTCTTGCTGTCCAATGGATTCAAGGATATCTGATCCAAAACCCTGTAGAGGTATTCCAGATTGTTAAAGTTGTTTGTTATGACATTTGAAGTTGCTTTTTCTTCTTCCGAATATGTACTCTGTTGCGTTGCAAGAGAAGAACTTCCTCCTGCAAAAAGCAAACAAGGGGAAAGAAGCATCAATACCACTATGATTTTTCTGATTCTGTCCATAATTTGAATAATACACCAAAATATCCTGCTTTGTCATAGAAAAATCAATTTTATCTGTAGAATAGATAGGAGTTTCCTATGGTGTAAAGAATACCTGTTGACCTGTAAATCCTTGGACGATACACTTTCAAACATGATATTGTTTACCACTTTTCCTCACTGGATTTCTCCGGAGATTTTGCCAGGATTACCCTTCCGCTGGTATGGCTTGATGTATGTCCTGGCTTTTCTTACAGCCTATATATTGGTGAGGAAGGAAGCCCGGGATGGGACCGTTGTCTTGGATGCCGAACAGACCCAAGGATTGTTCTTTGCCGGTATCATCGGTTTGCTCTTGGGAGCTAGGCTTGTTTCTGTATTGGTATATGACGGGACTTCTTTTTATTGGACACATCCTTGGCTGATTTTTTGGCCTTTTGAGGGTAAGCATTTTGTAGGGCTTCCCGGCATGAGCTATCACGGAGGGCTTATAGGAGCAATCCTTGGCGTTATGATTTGGTGTCATCATAATGGAAAAAATTTCTTTGAAATTGCAGACAGCATCGTCGTTGCTGTTCCTTTAGGGTACACCTTCGGACGTTTGGGCAACTTTATCAACGGAGAACTTTGGGGACGGGTAACTACTTCTTCCCTCGGCATGATTTTTCCAAATGCCATTCATTTTTCTACGAACTATGCATGGGTAAGGGATATTGCGAACAAATTGTCCATTTCTTACGTCCAGGGATCAATGGTAAACCTGCCTCGTCATCCTTCCCAGTTGTATGAAGCCTTTTTTGAGGGGATTGTACTTTTCCTATGCCTTTGGTTCATTATCAAACCAAGGATTAAGGATCATTTTCCTGGTTATGGGCTGAGTTGGTATATCATAGGCTATGGTACCATAAGGTTTTTTATTGAATATTTCAGACAGCCTGATGAAAATCTGGGCTTTATTATAAAGCTTGGTCCAGCTGACAGCAATCCGGCTTTGTTGCAATCTTTCCTTAACTTCAGTCTTGGACAAATCTTTTGTTTTGCAATGATTATTGCCGGAATTGTGCTTTATATAATTCTGAACCATATGAAAGAGGTAAAAAACAATGACAATAGATGAAAAAGTAAAAGAACTGAGAACGTTGATGGCAAAGGAAGGCTTGGATGCCTATTTCATCAACGGGACAGGGCCTCATAACAGTGAATATGTGTGTGATAGATGGAAAACAAGGCAATTCATCACTGGATTTACCGGTAGTGCCGGAACTGTGGTAGTTACTGCTGATGATGCTGTACTTTGGGTAGATTCCAGGTATTTTATCCAGGGTGCCCATCAGATCGAAGGTTCCTGTTTTCACTTGATCAAGGAAGGGATTGACAATAATCCGGGGCCCTTGGCCTGGTTGGTTGCACATCTGGACAAAGGTGCCGTCATCGGCATTTCGGCTGATACCCTTATGCTTGGTGAAATGGACAAGATGCAACAAGAACTTGTAGGACTGCAGTTACGTCCTACCCATGACCTTTTGTCTCCTATCTGGAAAGACAGGCCTTCTGTCCCAGAGGAAAAAGTCGTTGCACTTCCTGAAGGGATTGCCGGAGAAACGCGTGCTCATAAACTGCAGCGAATAAGGCAGCATATGCAGGAGAGGCAGTGTAGCTGGTTCCTATTGCCGACTTTGGATGATATTGCATGGACAATGAACCTAAGAGGCCAGGATATCGAGTATAATCCGGTATTTATGGCCTATCTGCTTATCGGAACTGACAGTGCATATCTATTTACGTCAAGGAAACGTTTTACTTCTCAACTTCTTGAGAATGTAGAAAAAGAAGTGAAAGTCCTGGATTATGACAGTGCTGTCGATGCAATTGGTCATATCGTTGAACCTGGTAGCAGTGTGTTGCTTGATAGAAATATGGTCAATACACTTTTCAGCTCTATCCTGGGCAAGGTCAATGTCGTTGATGAGATGAATGTCACTACCCTTATGAAAGCCTGTAAGAATGAAGTTGAGTTGGAAGGCGAAAGAAAGGCACATCTGCTTGATGGCATTGCTTTGATCAATTTTCTTTCAAGTCTGGACTACTCAAAACCTCATTATGATGAAGCAGAACTAGCTGATAAACTGAATGAAGAGCGCCTGAAATGTAAGCAGTGTGTAGATGTTTCTTTCGGTACCATTGCTGGTTATCAGGAAAATGGGGCAATGTGCCATTACCGTCCGACACATGAAGTAACCAAGAAGGTAACAGGATCGGGGTTGCTTGTATTGGATAGTGGCGGACAATATGAATTCGGTACTACAGATGTCACAAGGACATTGCTTTTTGGCGAGCCGACAGCAGAGCAGAAGAGGGATTATACTTTGGTTCTGAAAGGTAATCTTGCCCTGGCTAGGCAGAAATTTCCTGAAGGAACACGTGGAATCCAACTGGATGTACTTGCCAAGCAATACTTATGGCAGGAAGGCCTGACCTTTTACCATGGTACCGGGCATGGTGTAGGGCATCGTCTTTGCGTGCATGAAGGGCCGCAGAGAATAAGCAGTGCCATGATAGATGTAGCTTTGAAATGTGGTATGGTGACTAGTGATGAACCAGGCCTTTATATAGAAGGAAAACATGGGATCAGAATTGAGAACTTGCTTGCGGTAAAGGAAGAAAAAAAGACTCCCTTTGGCCAATTCCTTGGTTTCGAGGTCCTTACCCTTTATCCCTTTGAACGACGCCTGATAGATGTAGGTTTGCTTTCTGATGAAGAAATCGCACAGATTGATACCTATCATGCAAGGGTGAGGAAGGCTCTCAAAGATAGAGTTGAAAAGAAAGCTGTTGCATTCCTTTTGGAAGCCACAGAGCCTTTGAAGAAAACGGCAAAATAATTGCTTATAGTACCTATGCAACTGTAGCCAAAGAAATTGAGGAGTAATATATGGTAGATGCATTGAAAAAGAACGGAAAAATTTCCAGGAAAGGCCCTGTTGTCCTTGTAATCATGGATGGTGTCGGTTTCGGGAAATATAAGGATGGAGATGCCGTAGCAGCATCTGATACAAAACATCTTGAGTCATTGTTCAAGGCATATCCTTGGACAAAGCTCAAAGCTCATGGAAAAGCCGTAGGACTTCCTTCGGATGCTGATATGGGAAACAGCGAGGTCGGGCATAATGCCATGGGATGCGGACGGGTATTTTCCCAAGGAGCAAAACTGGTTTCTGATTCAATCAATTCTGGAAAGATGTTCAAGGAAGCAACGTGGCAGAAGCTTTCCAAAAATGTAGTTGATCATGGAACGACCTTGCATTTTATCGGTCTTTTGTCGGATGGTAATGTGCATTCTCATATTGACCACTTGAAGAAAATGATTGTGCAGGCAAAGGCTGACGGTGTAAAGAAAGTCCGAGTACATGCTTTACTGGATGGTCGAGATGTTGGTGAAATGAGTGCACTTGACTATTTTGATCCTTTTGCCCAGTTCCTGAAAGATCTTTCTACAGATGGTTTCGATGCCAAGATAGCATCCGGTGGCGGACGAATGGTCATTACTATGGACCGCTATAACGCAAATTGGGACATGGTAAAGAAAGGTTGGGAAACCCATGTCTTAGGAGAAGGGAGACTTTTTGCCAGTGCTCATGAGGCCATTGAAACTCTTCGTAAAGAAACCGGTGCAATAGATCAGGATTTGCCTCCATTTGTCATTGCGGAAAATGGGAAACCAATCGGAACCATCAACGACAATGATTCTGTTATCCTTTTCAATTTCAGAGGTGACCGTGCCCTTGAAATAACCAAGGCTTTTGAAGCAAAGGACTTGAAGGAATTTGATCGGAAAAGACATCCGAAAGTCGAATATGCAGGGATGATGGAATATGATGGAGACCTGCATGTTCCCCATCAGTATCTTGTTTCTCCTCCGGCCATAGACAAGACTATGGCAGAATATCTCTGTGCCAGTGGAGTGAAACAGTTCTCTATTTCTGAAACTCAGAAGTTCGGTCATGTTACTTATTTTTTCAATGGCAACAAGACTGGCAAGTTTGATGAAAAGCTTGAAGAATACGTTGAAGTCCCTTCTGATATCGTGCCGTTTGAACAACGTCCTTGGATGAAATGTGCAGAAATTGCAGACAGGGTCATAGAAGAAGTCAAAGAAGGAAAATGGGATTTTATCAAACTGAATTTTCCAAATGGTGATATGGTCGGGCATACCGGAGTGTTTGAGGCTGTCGAATGTTCCATGGAAGCAATGGATTTGCAGATCGGAAGGATGTATAAGGCAGTGAAGGCCGCAGGTGGTATCATGGTCATTACTGCAGACCATGGCAATGCAGATGATATGTATGAGCATGGCAAGGATGGAAAATTGAAGCTTAAGGAGAACGGAGAACCAAAATCAAAGACTTCCCATTCATTGAATCCCGTTCCTTGCATCATTGTTGATCCTGAGTATAACGATGAATATGACAAGAAACTTGTAGAGGGGCTTGGTATCAGCAGTATTGCTGCAACATGCATGAACCTGTTGGGTTTTGTCCCTCCTGAGGAATATGATTCATCCATTGTTCGCATGAACTGACAGTAAATTCCATTTATAAAGGATCTGGAAAGTTTTTCTGGGTCCTTTTTCTTTTTAGAAGAAACAATCTGTTAAAGATGATGAAAAAATACCATATAGGGGATATATGGATAATTAAAAATAGTTATTTAGAACATAATTATTTTTCTCATTTTAATTGTCAGAAATAATAATACTTGTTATACTAATGGCGTATTGTTTGCAAGCAAGAGAAAAGTTCTTGTCGGAGCTTTTGCTCCGACAGGTATATCTGATTAAACTGTTTTTCCTATTTTTGGAATTGTTCAATAAATAACAAAAATAATCAATCGAAATAATTTTTTTCCATAGCTACATCTTTGGGTTTTTGATCCAAAAAGAGGCTGGAAGCTTTCCTATCGGGGCTATTGCCATCTCTTGGTACAGAACAATGCTTTTATCTGTTGCGATATTATCGTAACCATACCTATAACCCATTTTATAATTGTGGATGACTTATTGATTTGCTCTTGAAAGAAAGTTGCTTAATCTTCAAGCTTTCTGCTGGGCGAAAATCAATAGAAAAAGCTTGTATAGGCTATATATCTAGAAAGCATGGATTTCTTTTAATTTTTCTTGTTTTATAGCTATGTCAGATTCTGTAAGTTCTTATGTTTTGAATCAACAGGAAGGAGCCGACAAGTAGGAAAAGCACGGATAATAAATTGCCGAAAAAAAGGTTTACAAATTCGAAACGGGCAAGAAAAGTTGCAAGCATAAGCAATGTGTACGAAATGAATTTTATCTTTCCATGTCTTGAATATGATTTCCATGAAAAGGGATTGAGTGTCAGTAAAGCAACCAGCATAAGTGCAGTAAACAGTATGTTGAATTTTTGTTGTGGAACCAGTGGAAGCCAGATGTTTGTTGTTGTCGGAGATGAGATTGGGGTAATCTTGACGATGACTAGGCTGAATATCAAAGCAAACAAGATATATTGGGCATTTGTTTTTGTATTTACTTCATTTCGAAATAATGCAATGAGAAAGAAAAGAAGAGCAGCAAATATCAAGCAGAAAAGATGAACTTCTGCGATGAAAACCATCGGAATCAAATTGATCTTTACAACTTGCTGAAAGCTTGGAAGTACAATAAGCCCATCTAAGCTAAGACAAAGCAACAGGATATGCAGACTTTGTGTTTCTAAATCAACATTCCTAGGAGAAAGCTGCAAAAGTTGGAAAGCAACGACAACGTAGATTATTTCTCTGATGAAAATCGGTAGGAACGTCTCGGGAAGTACAAAGGTAGATATATGTTCCCTGAACAATAGGATTGAAGCTGAGGCAATAGCAAAAAGAATCACTGCGGCAATAATGGTCTGTATGGAAAAGATTGCCTTTCTTATCAGCTTGTTCATATCCTAGAGAATGTCCTCATACATTACCTGTGTACCGGTTTCCAGCCAAAGAGAAGTTACTGAAGCTCCAAGGCAGGCAAGATACGAATCTATCATAGTCCCGATGCCGCACAGTAATGGCAGGATACCTACAAGTGTCATTTCTGCTTCATGAAGATCTATACCCAGCATCTTGAGCGTAAGGTAAGTGATAAAGAACACTTCGTAACCGAGGTAAGCACTGCTGATGAAGGAGACCACAGTACATCCCATTGCAATGATTAGAAGAAGCTGTATGGAAGGAATAGTTCCTGACGCTGCATAAACAAGGCCGATGATGCTGAAAGAGGATACCAGTGCACTTCCGCCTTTTGAAAATATAATATTTATCGGAATCGTAGAAGATGCGACTCTTTTTTGAATGCCAAGACTTTTCCTGGATACAGCAAGGGTAATCGGAGAAGCAAAGAAAATATTAGCAGAAAACAGACTTGCGAGCAGAGGAGCCAACGACCGATAGAGGATACGGTACGGATTATCCTTGAACCCAGTGAAAATGCCAAATAGCAAAGGAAGGAGACCCAGCATTACGGCTAAAGCCAATATAAGGAGTACAAGAAGAAAATGTCCTGCAACAAAAACTGTACCTTCAGATTGCAATGTGGAAAAAAAGGCACTTGAAGCAAAGAAAACAAAAGCAAAGCCATAGATACTGAATGTCGTACTCAATTTATACATGACTTCGCTGAAAGAATTCATGACAACATATGCTGGTCTTATCATTTCATTTGAGGGCTTCAGGAAAAATCCGAGGAGCCAAGCTGTCAAGACAACGGGAAGCAACAGGCTTTGGGTTGAAGCCAGAGTATAGAACGGATTAGCAGGGACCAACGATTGTGAAACAGCTTTACGTACTGCAGAAATATAGTTGACGACAGCCCCTGTGTCAGCTCCTGCAGTAGAAGTTGCAGGAAAAGCAACAGGAAGAATCTTGAAAACCAAGGTACCAGCCAAAGACAGTATTATAGTTGATAGCAACGACCACAAAAATGTCGAACCTGCGGTTTTTGCTCCCAGTCTATCTTTTCGAAGTGATGCAACAGCAGAAGCAAAAGTAATGAAAACAATTGGAATCAGAATAAATCCTCCCAATTGAATCAAGACTGAAGTTATCGATTGCACCAATCTGCAATACTGTGAAAATTGTCCTAGAAGCAGTGTGGTGGCCAAGCCCATCAACGTTGCCGTAAGATATGTTATCCAGCTTTTCATACGAAATAGCTTAACTCATCAAGTATCTGTAGTCAATGCAGAAACCTATACAATAAGTCTAGTTGGCTTTTCAAAAAGCTTCCTTTGATTCCCTTTAATTTATCAGCTTGTCAACTTTATACTCACTGGTACTTTCTTTTTCCAGATTCTGTTCCAAATATTCCATGAATGGGAAATCAGTATCAGGGAACAAACCGGCAGACAATGCACTGAGTATAATCAATTCTTGCATGGCTTCCTTGTTGTACCAGACAGTTCCTTGATATGTATTACACATTGCAAAATCCAAAGCTCCTTGGTGCTGAAGGAGGAGTTGCAATGCTTTTTTAGGATTTGTTCCCATGTAGCGGTAAGCAATCAAGAAAACAGCGCTTCCATGACAGATCCTTCTTGTCTGGTCACCCTTGCATCCGATTTCTTCGAGTTGGTTTTCAAAGAAATGGTCTGTGAGCATTTTGTCATTGGCTTCCAGCAGTTCTTCCAAACTCATCTTATCATTGACAAAAGGAGTGAGGAATAAGGCTCCGGCCATAACCAGAGGCAATTCATCCATGATTGTCACAAGATTGCATAGGATTGGATTATCCGTAAAAAGACTTGCAAATTTTGTCAGTGTCCCGAGCATTTTTGCCGGGATGATTTCTGCAGGAGGCCCCGGCAATAATTCCTTTGCTGTCGAAGGCATGTTTTCGTAGACCAAAGGTAGCTTTGCATACATTTCAGCAAGTTGAATAATCAGTTTTCTGTTCATTGCCTTTGTTGACTTGCTTTTTAACAGGGCAGTAAGCGTATCCAATGTATGGTGATTCCTTAAGCTTGTCATCGTGGAGAACAGTGGTTCGAGACGAAGCAAACGAACTGCATTTTCCATATCATCGATGCCTTTGCCTTCCAGCATGTTACAGATTTTTTCATAATTGCCATCCACGTCTTCAACTTCCTTGATCTGCATATACACACGACTCTCATAGCCGTTCAGATGTACCCACAATCCTTCTTCAAAGAGCCGGAGAGAAGGCACTATATAGTAAAGCCCATCGGAAAAATTCTTGCAGATGAGAAATCTTTTTCCGCTGACTGTCAATCCAAGAGCTTCGGCCAGTGACGTTGTTTTTTTCTGGCCTGTTGTTTTGTCGAGCTTTGGTGCGGAGGTACGAATGAAACCCTCCACTTGTTCATACTGGTTGTTGTAGAGTACAAGAGATTTTTCTTTACCGTAGCTGTTTGAATAACAGAAGGCTGATTCTTGGATGTTGGAGCCATTGCAAAGGTCGTAAAGCTGGAAATGCGCTACACCGCTGTAGAGGCTACGCTTTTTCAACAGGGGGAAAATTTTCTTTTCATGTCCTTCTACCAGTTGCTGGTTTGGCCATTCATCCCAGTATGCCCTGCGATATTCCATGCCATATTTTTCGTGAAAACCTTCAATTTGACCATGTCCGAACATCGGAAGCCCTGGCATTGTTGCCAGAAGTGTACAGACACCGAAATATTTATCTCCGTCTCCGAATTGACCGATTGCAGTTTCTTCATCAGGATTGCTCATAAAATTGACATATCTTTTCAGGATTTCTGGTTCGAAGCTTATTGTTGCCTTTATGGCTTCTCTGTACTTTCTGTTTTCCTGATTCTTGAGCATATTCATGAATGCACTGTTGTAGACCCTGTGCATACCCAGCGTCCTGACGAAATAACCCTCCATCATCCAGAAAGCTTCGGCTAACAGCAATGTATCGGGTAATTCCTGTGCCATTCTATCAACCACTTCTCTCCAGAACTCTTTTGGAATTCTTGCATCAAATTCCCTGTCTGTCAGGCTGTATGAGGCTCTTCCTGCAATATCACCGCCATGTCCAGGCTTTGGATACCAAAGTCTTTGGATGTGTTTTTTAGCCAAAGTCATAGCTGCGTCGAATCTGATGATGTGAAAATTCTGTGCAACATGTCTGATCTGCTGATACACGGCTTCTCGGGTAACCGGATTGAGAAAATCAAGCTGTGCGGTATCATTCCATGGCATGGAAGTTCCGTCATTTCCATGGAAAATATAACGGGTTTCTCCTGTACGTTTGTCAATGCGCCGAAATGTGACAGCCGCATCACTTTGGTCATAGTAGTGATCTTCGATTTTTATTTCAATGTCAGGATTACTTGAAAGGTCCGGTCCGTTGTAGGTATAGGATGGGAAAGGAGGAAAACTTTGTTGGAGAAAATACTCAGGATGATACATTACCCAATCACTGTCGATGCCTGTATGGTTCGGTACCATGTCGGAAGCTAGCTTGATACCTCTTTCTGCACAACGTTGCCTGAGGTTTTCCAAGGCTTCCCATCCTCCGATTGCGGGAGCGATTTCTTCATTCTTGAGAGAGTAAGCAGAGGCTTCTGCATCAGGATTTCCACATAGTTGCTTGATCCTTTTGCTTGCATCGCTTCGTTCCCAAAGCCCTATCAGCCATAACGCTGTAAAACCTCTCTCTTGTAGAAAGTCAAGTTCTTTGTCAGGAATCTGATCCAGTCGGGTAATTGAACATCCATAGAACTTACTGAGCTGGTCAAGCCAGACAAGTGTGCTCTTTGCAATCATTACCACATTAGGCATCCAATTACGGTCTTCGGAAAAGGCTTCATACTCATCCATGCTTCTGCTGTAATCAGGGACGTAGGTTTCTGGTTTTCCCGGAGTATTTCCGAAACCTCTTGGCTTTTCTTCTTCCTTAGCAAAGTCAATTGCGTTGAGTAGCAGCCGCTCGATTTCTTTTGGTATGAAATCCTTCCAAGCAGAAAGGATATATTGGAGTTGTTCAATAAGAGAATCGGGATGCAAACGTGCAGGGCGGGTCAGAAAAGAGAAAAGATCTTCATCAGTTCCGCCTACGGTCGGATTATTTTTCAGATATCCTCCCATCAGAGCTGAAAGAGCTTTGGTAGCTTGGGGAAAAACGACATTGTCCGGTGTAATGAAAGGCGCAATTGCCTTGACTATGGCAGGGTTGGTTGCCAAGACCTGATGGATGAAAAAGCCGCGGATTGTTTCTTCTGTAAAATAATCTATGTTCGGTACTTGCTCGGACAGAAGGGGCGAAGGGAATTCCTTTGCAAAGAATGCTATTACTTCCTGGCAGTCATAATTTTTACCGACCAATGATTCGATTCTTGAAAAGAAGTCGGTATTCGTGTGGGTGATATATTCTGTGATTATATGTTGGTATAGGTAATGAAGGATAGCACAAGCATTAAGGTGTGCCGCACTTATGTATAAATGCTTTTTTTTCTCTGTATTTGTCGAATTGAATCGGTATGCGATGTCTGCAGCCTGACGATAATATTCTGGGACGGGAATATCTGTTCTGAACAAAGGTGCAAAATAATTTATTTCCGTCCTGGTTCGGACGGAAATTCTCAGGTCTCTGGAATCCATGGTACATCCTCCTGACTGTTCTTATTGCAGTATAGCATAGTTATATTCAAATAGAGGATTATTCTTGTCTTTTGTCAGGATTTTCCTCCTGTTTGTTGGTCCGAGATGTATTTGTTTTCTCCTGTCCATCAAAGGGGAGAGGGACCTACTTGTTAAACATAAAAGATATTCGGGGGATACTCAAGCTGTAAGTAACCAAAGATGCTAACAAAGTGGTCTTGTTGAAATGCTGGACAGGTATCTCACAAGCCTAGACTTTATTCTGTTCACATGTTTGCTTTGATTTTTGTTATTGCTTTTTCAGTCAGTTGTGGTAGTTGATGTTTTTCTTCTTTTGAAAAATGGGATAGTACATATGAAGCCACATCCTGTTTTGTCGGCCGACCGATTCCGAACCTCAGTCTTAGGAATGAATCGCTTTTTAAATAATCCCTTATGGACTTCAGTCCGTTATGTCCTTTCAGTCCACCGCCGGCCTGGAGAGCAATTTCTCCAAATTCAAGCTCAAGGTCATCATGAACGACAAGCAGCTCTTCCGGATGGATTGCAAAATAGGTGGCAGCTAAGGCAACACTTCTTCCGCTTTCGTTCATGTATGTCTGGGGTTTCAATAGTTTTAAACCATTTTCACTTGCAAGCAATCCATTGAATTTTTTCTGGAAATTTGCCGAGGGATACATAACGTTGCAGATGGAAAACCCAATATTATGACGAGTTTCTTCATATTGCTTGCCGGGGTTGCCTAAAAAAACTATCATTTTGACCATAAGGTAACAATAGACCAAGAACGGGAGATTGACAACAATGTATATGCTTGGAGTATATGTACCGAAGGAATATCTTGAAAAAGTAAAGCAGGCACTGTTCTTTGCTGGTGGTGGCAAGTTTGGAAACTATGATTGCTGTTGCTGGCAGACGCGCGGTGAAGGGCAGTTTCGTCCCCTGGTTGGATCCGATCCTTTTCTCGGTACTGTAGGGAAAATGGAAAAAGTTGAAGAATGGAAGCTTGAGATGATTGTTCCGGAAGAAACGGCTGAAGCTGTCATCAAGGCTTTGAAAAAATCTCATCCTTATGAAGTTCCCGCTTACCATCTGCTGAAGATGGATGAAATTGATATGTGAGGTATACAGACGATGGAAAAGAACGACATCATTATTACATATGGTACTGATGGTTTTGCAATGACAAAGGATCTGCTTGCGCAGGTTCATATTGAAAATCTTATTCCCGATAAAAAAGCAAAAATTGCTTTGAAACCAAATCTTGTAGTTGCCAAGAGACCAGAAAGTGGTGCAACTACACATCCCTCGGTTGTCAGAGCTGTCATAGAATTTCTCCAGGAACATGGTTACGAGAATATCAAGATCATCGAATCTGCTTGGGTCGGTGACTCAACGAAAGAAGGCTTTGAAATCAACGGGTATGGCCAGATAAGCAGAAAATATGGTGTGCCTCTCGTAGATGTGAAGGACGATGCCTATGAAACGAAAACAATGGATGGCATAACAATGCAGATTAGCAGGGAAATCCTTTCAACGGACTTTTTGATTTCTCTTCCTGTGCTGAAAGGTCACTGTCAGACATGGATGACCTGTGCGCTCAAGAATATGAAAGGGTGTCTTTCTGACAGGAGCAAACGGTTGTTCCATTCATTGGGGCTTATGCGACCGATTGCAGCTCTGAATGCAATCCGATGTGCAGATTTGGTCATTGTGGATTCTCTGAATGGAGACTTGGATTTTGAAGAAGGAGGGAACCCTGTCCGTACTGACCGCATGTTTGTAGCCAGGGACTCCGTGCTCTGTGATACCTTCGGTGCTTCTTTGCTTGGATTCAGGAAAGAAGATGTCGAATATATTCCTCTTGCAGAAAAATTAGGCGTCGGTTGTGCAGATTTGAAAAAGGCAAGACTCATACAGCTTAACCAACCTTCTGTCGGCAACTTGGAAAAACCACGGGGGGCTGTTGCACATCTTGCAGCACATACCTTGCCTGACCAAGCCTGTTCTGCCTGTTATGGGAATCTCATTCATGCGCTGAAACGCTTGGAGGAAATTGACAAGTTAGATAGGGTAAAAGGCAAGATCTGCATAGGACAAGGGTATCGTGGAAAAACTGGCAAGGATATGATCGGTGTCGGTTCCTGTACGCATGGATTGGGGAAAAGCCTGCCGGGATGCCCACCTTCTGCTGATGATATCATTGCTTTTTTGTTGGATCGGTCATGAAAAATGTCATCGGCTGTGAGTAACACCGATTTTGGGGCAGCTGGTCTGTTCACTGCATAGGCTGCAACGAGGGCTTATGCTGAGACAGATATGCTGCCCATACGTTACCAGCAGTTCGTTGAGAGAAATCCAATATTTTTTCGGCATGATTTTCCGAAGAGCTCTTTCAGTTTCTTCGGGAGTCTTTGTCTGTACCCATCCCATCCTATTGGCTATCTGATGGACATGACAGTCGACGCATATGGCATCGATGCCGAAACCTAGGTTCAAGGTAAGATTTGCTGTTTTCAGTCCTACTCCCGGTAGTTTCATCAAATCATTTTGATCTGCCGGGACGGCTCCTCCATATTCCTTAAGCAACACCTTTGAAATGCTTATGATATTTTCAGCTTTTCGTCTGTAAAATCCACAGGGATAAATCAACCTTGAGATCTTTTCCATGCCCAAGGCGAGCATTTCCTGGGGAGTTTTTGCTTTTGCAAAGAGTCTGTGAGAAGCTTGAAGGGTAACAGTATCCTTTGTCCTGAGAGATAAAAGCGTTGAAATCAGGACAAGGAAGGGATCTCTGTCCGTTTCAATGGCAACGGTTGAAACAGAAGGCAATGGAGTCCCCTTCTTTTTCCAATGTCTTCAAAAGTCTTGCAAACAGAGCATCCCAATCTTTTTCTTTCATGACAATTCAGTCTATTCTTTGTTTTCTTTTCGGACAAGAGTAAAAAGGCACCTTCGGGGGCGAAGGTGCCAAGTGTAAGAGAAAAGTGTATAAGAACACTGTTTCACCAGGCTGTTTTAGACATCCGTATAAGACTTGTAGTTACATCGGATGTGGCTCTTTCCTTATATTTGTAGCATGTAGGGATTAAGCCAAGAGTTAGTATCAAGGGGAAAAGTGCTACTCTTTCATTGTCAAATAAAAGAGAAATTCATGATAACAGGAATGCTGGATATATCCAGAAGATTTTCTCGATTAGTCCGTTTTTTGTTCTTGATACCATTTCCCTTGGTACATAACAGAGTATATAACTACATGTTACTTGTGTCAATATATACGTTAAAATTATATAAATAAAATTGTAAAATTTTATAATTTTATATTCGATAGTGAATAAAAAATGTAAACATACTACATTAGAAGTGTTTGTTTGTGTAAATATGTAATTATACTACCTGTAGTATATCATAAAATATCTTTTTGGAAAGATGCTAGGTGACAACTTTGCAGGAATGTCTGGTTATTTTGGAATTTTCAAGTAACCTGATCGGAAGGATTGGATGGATTGGTCTGTTGCTCCTGGAAAGAAAAAATCCGTAGGTGCGACGATTGCTGCATCATCGAATTGTCTTGCGGATACAATGAGAACAGGCACCTTATCAGGCGCCTGTTCTCTATATAGTTCTTGAGATTTTACTCAGCAGCAATTGATTGACTAGTTCGTCGTGTAGGTAACCGTTACGTTACTATGGTAGCTACCAGCGGCAAGGGTCGTTTTAGGATTCCATTTCAGTTTGAATTGCCAAAGGGTGACAGCTGTACCTTTATGATATCCTGCAGGGAATGTGAAGTTTGCACTGTAGGTGTCTTCATATGCAATATTGACATTGATACCAGTATCAGCATTGTTGTTTGCATCCTGTAAGAAATTGGTTGCAGTTACGGTCGTATTATAGGTGGCCTGCTCTTTCAGATTTCCAGTTCCCTTGAGGGTGAAGACATCTGTTGAAGAAACGGTCGAAATATCACCGACGGAAATGTCGGTAAGAGTTCCTTCCGTCTTTGAGATCAAGGTGCTGTTGCTACCGTAATACAGATTCAATACGACGGCTGTTTCAGCTACATCAGACTTAAGCTTGACGTAATTGGAGGTAGAAGTCGTTGCAAAAGTTGCACTTGCTGCGATTGCTGCTACTGCGATGATTGCTGCTAATTTTTTCATTTTGTAATCCATCCTTAGTATTTTCTTTTAATCCAGTACCTTTTCCCTTGGTACAATCACATAGTACTGTATCTTGTAACTTATGTCAACAGAAAAGATAAAAATTTTCATTTATTTTTATAAAAAATATAATTATATATAATATAATAAATTATAATATTTATTGATGTCATAACATGAGAAAATATTAATTAATTTTAAGAATTTTGCATAAAAGTGTTTTGCCTTATGTTGCTTCTTAGGACAGAAGATGTGATAAAAATTTTGTTTTGTTTCCGATTGTTCGGTATCAAGAACCGGATAATATGGATGGTAAGTCAATCCTCTTGATTTTTTCCAACAACTAACCTAACGTGAAGTCATTATGATTGTAGTACTTAAACATAATATTACCGCATCACAAAAAACGGCGGTTAAGAAATTTCTTATAGACAGTGGTTTCAAAGTCAAAGAAATCGTTGGACAGGAAGAGACTGTTCTTGGTGCTGTCGGCAGGACAGGAATTGATCACCGTTCTGTTGAGCTGATGGAAGGCGTTTCCAAGGTTGTGCCAATCAGCAAACCCTATAAGCTTGCTTCAAGGGAGTTGAAAAAGGAAGACACTATCGTCAAGGTCGGAAATGTCAGCATCGGTGGTAACCGTATTGCAGTCATTGCCGGTCCCTGTGCCGTTGAATCAGAGAAACAGATAATGTCCATTGCTGCAGAAGTCCGTGAAGCCGGTGCAGTCATTCTGCGAGGCGGAGCTTTCAAGCCAAGGACTTCACCGTACTCTTTCCAGGGATTGGGGGAAGAAGGTCTCAAATATCTGCGCAAGGCTGGAGACAAATATGAGATGCCCATTGCAACGGAAGTCGTCAGTCCCATGGATGTTGAAATGATGTCCCATTATGTGGATATGTTTCAGATCGGTGCTAGGAACATGCAGAACTTTGAGTTGCTCAAGACTGTCGGAAGAACCGGCATGCCGGTATTGCTGAAACGAGGTCTTGCCGCAACTATTGAGGAATGGCTGATGGCGGCAGAGTACCTTATGGCAAACGGGACCGACCAGATCGTGCTCTGTGAAAGAGGTATACGGACATACGAACGGGCCACAAGGAATACGTTGGATTGCAGCGCAATTCCGATTGTCCAGAAACTTACGCACCTACCTGTCATCGGGGATCCCAGTCATGCAACAGGTATAAGGGATTTGGTTGCTCCTATGTCTCTGGCTCTCATTGCAAGCGGATCCTCCGGCCTTATTGTCGAAGTCCACAATCATCCGGAGGCTGCGCTCAGCGATGGACCGCAGTCTCTTTATCCTTCCCAGTTTGAAAAGCTGATGAGAGATGTCCAGACGATGGCTCCTGTCGTCGGGAAAAGCCTTGAGAGAATTCCTCGGATGTTGCCGAAAGGTCTTGAGGAGAAAGGAAAGGCTGCTGACCTTTCTTCGATGGTGGTTTCCTTCCAGGGAGAAAGAGGCGCTTTCAGTGAGCTGGCTGTCCGCCGTACTTTTGATGAAAATGCTGCAGTGTTGCCTCTGAAGGCCTTTGAAGATGTGTTTGAGAGTGTCATGAAAGGTGATGCAACATTCGGGGTTGTGCCTATAGAGAATACACTTGGTGGTACAATTTTCGACAACATAGACAACCTCTTGAAATATCCAGGTATCCAAGTAGTCGGAGAACAGCAGATTCGGGTCATTCATAATCTGATTGCCTTGCCTTCGGCAACAAAGGACCAGATCAAGAAAGTCTATTCCCATCCTCAGGGACTGGCACAATGTGAGGCTTACCTTCACAATGAATTGCCACAGGCTGAAGCCGTACCGTTCTTTGATACCGCTGGTGCCGTTGCCTTTATCAAGAAACAGGATGATCCATCTTTGGCTGCCATTGCCGGTGCACCGGCTGCAGCTTACTATGGCATGAAGATCCTCGCTCAGGGCATTGAATCACATCCAAGCAATTATACAAGATTCTATGTTCTTTCCAGGACCGAGAATGCGGCCTTCTTCAGAAGTTCAAGCAATCCGGACAAAGCTGCAATGACTTTTTCTGTCTCTGATACTCCTGGTGCTCTTTTCGAGGCACTTAAGGTACTTTCCCAAAGAGGCCTGAACCTGAAGAAACTTGAATCCCGTCCCATTCCTGGTAAGCCATGGGAGTATTCTTTCTTCGTTGAGACTGAACTGAAAGACCAACAGATTTTTGAACAGGCTTGCAAGGAAATGCAGCAGCAGTGTACGTCTTTCAGGGTGCTTGGTACCTTCAAGTCGGCGGAATAAGATTATGGCTGAACCAAAAGCCTACCCTTCCAGCCAGTTGCTTGTAGGCGTGCTTTCCAATCTCGATGAAGCAGAAGAAAAGACTGCTTTAGCCCGACTTGTTGATTTGTTCGGCCCTATAATGAAACGGACGGAATCCCGTCCGTTTTCCTATACTTCCTACTACGATGCTGAAATGGGAGGTCCTCCGCGACGTTTCTTTCTCCTTTTTGAAAAGCTGGTCGATCCCTCGACTCTCAGTGCCTTGAAATTGAAAACCAATGCCATGGAGCAGGAATATGCCCAAAAGGGACTTAGACGTCTCAATCTTGACCCTGGTCTTCTTAGCCTCAGTTCTCTTATCCTTGCATCTGCCAAGAACCGGAGCCATAGGATACCTATTGGCGGAAGCATCTATGCAGAAGTTACCCTTATCTATAAGGATGGCTGTTTTCGACCTTTGCCATGGACATACGCCGATTATGCCAGTCCTGAGTATCTGGATTGGTTCAAGACTTGCAGGCAGGAATTGCGACAGCGCCTGAGAAAGCAAAGCACTCATTTTCCTTTATAGGAGGATATGAATCCTTTCAGGCTATTGATACTGACCGGGGCTTTGTTTTTGATGGAATTGGAGAGTATTTCTTGCCAATTGGTCATGCCGGAACGGACAGTAACTGTCCATATTGACGAAGTACATCCCTTTGAAGCAGCAACTGACAGAAAACTTTGGTATACACTTTCCTATACTTCTGTTTCCGGCAAGCTAAGGAGTCTTTATGTCCCTGGACATATTGACCAGGTTTCCGTGGCTGTTGACAGGAATGCCTTTGTCTATTTTTTGGCGACACCGATAGGAGAATTCAATCCACTTGGCGGAGTATTGTTTCCTGATGGAACAGAAGATATTTATTTGCATTATGAAGATGGTAACTTGGTTTCATTTTTTGTTTCCTTGGATCAAAATTATACGGCAGTGGTCAACATGGTAAACTATGGGAAGGTCAGGCAAAAGCTGGAAAATATGAATGCTTTGGATGCCTTTGATAGGCGGAAATTGGCTTCGGACCTGCTCAATGGGAAACTTTGTGATTCTTCTTTTTCTGTGCAGGATTGCCTTACTGTCACGACAGGGCAAGTACCGAAAGGACATTGGATCAGTGAAGATTTGCGTGAGGAAGGTTTTTGGATTGATGGAACTTCTGATAAGATTGTTACGCTGTTTCTGTGTGAAGGGACACATCGGTATCTTGAAACCGAGAGTGGACGGATGCTGACAGTTGTTGTAGATGCTTCCGACAGGAAAGCCTATCTTACACTGTCCAAGGCCCCTCCTTGCCTGCTTTAAGTAATGGTTTCGGGGACTTGATATCTTTATTCAGCAGTTTTTCCATCCATACCATATCATGCCAAGTTCCTAGTTTATAACCGCACCGTGTAAAGCGTCCGATGGTTTCAAAACCTCTTTTTTTATGGAATTCGATACTTGCAGGGTTAGGAACGGAAATGCAGGCGTAGAGATTAAGGAAGTTGTGTTCTGCCAACAGCTGTTCAAGCCGGTCATATAAGATCGTACCGATGCCAGCATGTCTTTTTTTTTCTGTTACGTAAACGGACAATTCACAGGACCAATCATATGCCGGTCTGTTTTTGAATGTTGAAGCATATGCATAACCTACAATTTCTCCATCCATAACAGCGACTATGTAAGGATATTTCTTGCATGTGTTTTGGATCCTCTGGGAAAATTCTTCTATGGTCGGGACTGCATACTCAAAGGTAATTGCAGTCTTTTCGACGTATGGAGCATAAATATGTACAAGCTCTGCTGCATCTGAAGGCTTTGCTTGCCTGATTTGCATATCCTTATCCTCATCTGACAGAAACAGGACAGAAAATATTCTGTCCCGTTCTGTCTGTCTTGTTATTTGATGACGAAATTAACAAGTCTGCCCGGGATAGCAATTTTCTTGACAATGGTTTTTCCTTTCAGCCATTTGCTAATATTGTCGTTATCCATTGCCAAGGAAATCATTTCTTCCTTAGGCGTTTCTTTCGGCATCATGGTTTTCGCCCTGACCTTGCCATTGACCTGTATGACTAGCTGGACCTCATCATCGATAGTCAGCTTTTCGTCATAGACAGGCCAGGCCACTTTTGAAACTGAAGGTTCATGCCCTGCCCGTTGCCACAGTTCTTCTGCAAGATGAGGTACGTAAGGCGAGAGCAGTTTGATTAGAGTCTCCCATACTTCGCGAGGAAGCGTCTCTGTCTTGTAAAGCTCGTTTACCAATACCATCATCTGTGAAATTGCCGTATTGAAACTTAGGTTTGCCGTATCATCAGTGACTTTCTTTATGGTCTTGTGCAGGAGCCTTTCCAAATCCTTGCTGGGTTTTTCTTCGGTGATCGTCCTTTCATCTCCGAGTCTCCATACCCTGTCAAGGAACCGGTAGACCCCGGAAATTCCAGAAGTAGACCAAGGCTTAGATACTTGCAGCGGTCCCATGAACATTTCATACATCCTCATCGAGTCTGCGCCATAGGAGGTAATTATGTCATCAGGATTGATGACATTCTTGAGACTCTTTGACATCTTGGCAATGACCCTGGTAAGGGGAATATCAGTTCCCTTTTCTACAAAATGATCATTTCCTTTGTCTTCGACCATATCGACGGAAACCAACGATTTGTCTGGCCTTTCATAAGCAAAACTTGTTATCATGCCTTGATTGATAAGACGATGGAAGGGTTCTTTTGTATTAACCATGCCCAAATCATAGAGCACTTTATGCCAGAATCTTGCATAGAGCAAATGTAAGACGGCATGTTCGGCCCCGCCTACATAAAGATCTACCGGCATCCAGTAGTTCATCTTTTCTTTGCTTACGAATTCCTTGTCGTTATGCGGGTCGAGATAACGCAGATAATACCAGCATGAACCGGCCCACTGAGGCATGGTATTTGTTTCCCGTTTTGCAGGACCGCCACAAACCGGGCATGTAGTATTGACCCATGTATCGATCTTTGCCAAGGGGCTTTCTCCTGTTCCGCTTGGCTCGTAGCTGTCTACTTCAGGTAGTAACAGCGGCAATTGGTCTTCAGGTACGAGTACATTTCCACACTTGGGGCAATGTACCAATGGAATGGGTTCACCCCAATATCTTTGTCGGCTGAATATCCAATCCCGGAGTTTGTAGTTGACTGCTTTGTGTCCATAGCCTTTTTCTTCAAGCCATGCAAGCATCTTGTCAATGGCATCCTGTTTGTCAAGGCCGTCCAGAAATCCGGAATTGACATGAATACCGTCTTCTGTCCATGCTTGTTTTTGGACATCTACCTTGCTTTTCAATACTTCAATGATAGGAAGATTGAATTTCTTGGCAAAATCCCAGTCACGGGTATCATGTGCCGGTACGGCCATGATGGCTCCGGTTCCGTAGCTGATCAATACATAGTCTGCAATCCAGATAGGGATTTTTTTCCCATTTACCGGGTTGATCGCATAGCTGCCTGAGAATATGCCTGTCTTGTCTTTCGCGAGATCTGTCCGTTCCATGTCGCTTTTTTTTGCAACTTCGTCCAGATACTGTTCCAGTTCTTTCTTGTGTGCTTCTGTAGTAAGTTTATGTACCAGAGGATGCTCAGGTGAGATGACCATATAGGTCGCTCCGAAGAGCGTGTCACAGCGGGTCGTATAAACCTCAAGCTTATCGTCAAATTTTTCAAGCTGGAAGAAAACAGCCGCACCTTCACTTCTACCTATCCAATTACGTTGCATCGTCTTGACTGATTCGGGCCAATCCAGTTCATCAAGACCTTCAAGCAACTTGTCGGCATAGGCGGTGATTTTCAAGACCCATTGACGGATGTTCTTTCTGACAACAACAGTCCCACATCGCTCGCATCGGCCTTCTTTGACTTCCTCATTGGCTAGTCCGGTCTTGCAGCTGGGACACCAATTTATGGGTGTCTGAGATTCATAGGCAAGTCCCCGCTTGTAAAGCTGCTCAAAGATCCACTGCGTCCATTTATAATAATCCTCCTTGTGCGTGGATATTTCCCGGTTCCAATCGTAGCTGAAACCCAAGCTTTTGATTTGTCTTCTGAAATTGTCTATGTTCTTTTCTGTAGTTTCCCTTGGGTGTGTCCCTGTCTTGATGGCATAGTTCTCTGCCGGTAGACCAAAGGAGTCAAATCCCATGGGATGCAGTACATTGTAACCTCTCATCCTCAGAAAGCGGCAGTAGATATCAGTCGCTGTGTAACCTTCCGGATGACCGACATGCAGACCTGCTCCTGAGGGATAAGGAAACATGTCCAATACATACTTGCGTTTTTCCGGTGGGAAAGATGCATCTTCAGCAGTGGCGAAGGTCTGGTTTTTTTCCCAGTAAGCCTGCCATTTCTTTTCTATTTCGTTAAATGGATACGTGCTCATGCGTCCAATCATACCTTTGCCGTTTGGTTGCGTCAATAAAATGAAGGCATTGACATCCATATTCCTTTTTTCTTTCTAAAACAGCCTCAGGGAAGCAGGCTTCCACATATACTTCTTGATGAAAAGAACGGGTTCCGTTACCGTTGGTCAGGGAGTTTTCGGGATGTCAAATATCTTCATTTCAATTGTATTGTCCTGTTTCTTTTTCTGCTTTGTTCTCGTGCGGATTGCGGCAAGGAAAGCCGTATATCCTAGGGTCCCGACCCTTGAGGGAACAGAAAGGACAGTCAGGGAAGCCGGGCAATGGGGAGCTTATGATTCTCTTTCCAAACAGCCTTTGGACTTTATGCTTGCTGATGGGTATATGATCCATGGGGTTCTGATTCTGGCTCCTGTGAAGACGGATCGGTACGTTGTTTTTGTACATGGATTTGGTTTTTCCCGTTACGGTGGCATAAAATATCTGCCTCCTTTTCTTAAGAATGGTTATAATGTCTTTCTGTATGACTTGCGGGGTCATGGGGCCAATAGTAAAGCTTTTGTCGGTATGGGGGAGCAGGAAAGCCGGGACCTTATGGAAATCATCAGCCAAATGAGGCAGCGTTTCGGCAAGCATATCCATATAGGCCTGCAGGGAGAATCACTTGGGGCTTTTACCGCATTGCTTGTTGCTGCTTGTCGGAACGACATTTCCTTCTGTGTCGAGGATTGTGCTTACAGCAATACCAAGGACGAACTTACCTATCAACTGCATAAGCAGATGCACCTGCCATCCTTTTTTCTATCCGTTGATTGCTTGTTTTGCGAAGTATCGCTATGGACAGCATTGGAATGACTACGATGCCCGCAGGGCTCTTGCCGATTGCAAAGTTCCAATTCTTTTTATCCATGGTGATGCTGATTTGTTTACGCCTCCTGTTATGGCAAGACAATTATATGACAGTGCGGCAAAGAGCAAGTATAGAAAACTTGTATATGTAAAAAATGCCGGGCATGCCTTATCTCAACCTACAGATCCTGTTCTTTATGATAAGGAAGTAGAGGATTTCCTTAAGCATGTCATTTGTTGAGGCTCTGTTTTCCAAGTGTATTGCTAAGCGCTTGAAGCGACCGTCTTTTTGTAATACACTCAACATATGTTAGGTAAAAACAAAGAAACCATCAGCCTTGAAACATTGGCGGAAATGTTCGGGAATCTGTCGGAACAGGATCGCCAGAGGGTCATTGCATTGGCCGAACTGGCAACGGATGCTCCCGACAAGCATCGGGACAGTCACGAGGACATGCCGCGTTGTCCCCACTGCTCCGGTGTCCATGTCCGTCGCAACGGCTTCGTCAGGGGCAGGCAGCGGTATCTCTGCGGGGATTGCGGGCGTACGTTCGGGGCGACCACCGGTTCTGTGCGATACAAGAGCAAGCACGGCAAGGAAACCTGGGAGGCCTATCTGGAGGCATTCGCCCTGAGGCTTCCCTTGCGGGAGGCCGCACGCAAGTGCGGCATAGCGCTGAGCACCTCGTTCTTCTGGCGGCACAAGATCCTCGATGCACTGGCGACGGGATCCACGGGGAACTTGCTCAGCGGCCGGGTACAGGAAGACGAGACGTACATCCAGGACAACTACAAAGGCAACTGCGATGCGGAAAACAACTTGGGAATTAGGGGAAAGCGGCATCGGAGCCCGGCATACAAGACCCATAGGGTGACGGGCCATCGTCATGAGAGAGGGAAAGCGACCCATACGAGGGGCTTGAGCAACCAGAAGGTCTGCGTGCCGTGCGCCATCGACGAGCAGGGGAAGACCCTGGCGAAGGCTGCCGGCAGGGGGATGGTGCAACCCCGCTACCTTTCCTTTGTCCTGGCCTCGCACCTGGGCGATGACGTGGTGATGGTGACCGACAAGAGCCGGGCAAGCCGGGAATTCTGCGCCTCGGATGGCCTGCCGGTGGTACAGCTGAAGGCGGGCATACAGGGATGCCCGGTACGAGGGCGATACAACTTGCAGAAGGTCAACAGCCTGCATAGCCGTCTTCGGGGGCTGCTGGCTGGATTCAGGGGTGTCTCCACGAAATATCTTGACAACTATCTTGCCTGGAATGGCTTCGAGGTCGAGAACCCCGGATCGAATCGCCTGGATCTGAAAACCGTATTGCTGGACAAGATGCGGACAATCGGAACATGTTCAACCTATTGGGGGATATTTCACAAGCCTCCCTTGCCTTTTCCCACTGTTGGCTAGCCCTGCAATACACTCGGAAAACAGAGCCTTTGTTGAAATAGAAGGATGAAGAAAAAGTTGTCCTTGGTTTCTTTTAAAGAAAATAGTTTTCATCAGTACCTTATGGATTTTTCATCATGTAGATATATAAAAATTTATTATAGATATATAATAGACTATTATCTCGTTTTATTAATGTCCTGTGGTATGCTCTCCTTATATTTTTTAGGAGAGATAGTCTATGTATGCCATTCGAAATTTGTCCAAAGGAATTCTGCTCAGCCTTGCTGTGGCTGTTCCTGCATATGTTTTAGGGAAGATTTTCCCAATCATCGGAGGTCCTGTATGTGCAATCCTCCTTGGTATGGCTGTTGCCCTGTTCCTTAAGGATAAGCCCCCTTTTGAAGCCGGAATACGTTTCACATCAAAGAAAATCCTGCAGTATGCTGTTATCCTGCTTGGTTTTGGTTTGGACCTGCGGACGATAACGGCAACAGGACGGCAATCACTTCCTATCATCATAGGTACGATTTCTACCTCCTTGGTCATAGCTTTCCTTTTGAAGAAAGCCATGCATATCGATTCGAAGACTGCAGTATTGGTGGGAGTCGGTTCTTCTGTTTGCGGAGGGTCTGCCATTGCGGCAGCTGCCCCATGTATCGATGCCGATGACGAAGAAATTGCCCAAGCTATTTCTGTCATATTCTTTTTCAATGTCATCGCAGCTATATGCTTTCCTAATTTTGGAGCTTTGTTGGGTTTTGACCGGACCAGCGGCAATGCTTTCGGCGTATTTGCCGGGACAGCAATCAATGATACGTCTTCTGTGACTGCTGCGGCTTCCACCTGGGACAGCATGTTTGCCTTGGGAACAGCTACCTTGGACAAAGCTGTAACGGTCAAGCTTACGCGGACGCTTGCAATTATTCCGATTACGCTTGTACTTGCGTTTCAACAGGCAAGAAAAAGAGAAGAAGCCAGAACCGAAAAGATCAACTGGTTCAAGGTTTTTCCTATGTTTATCATCTATTTCCTGCTTGCTTCAGTCATTACTACGATAGCTGGTAGCTATGGCGTAGATGCTTCTTTTTTTCTGCCGATGAAACAACTAAGCAAATTCTTCATTGTATTGGCTATGGCAGCCATAGGGCTCAATACGAATATCATAAAGTTGGTGAAGACGGGAGGAAAGCCTATCTTGCTTGGTTTCGCCTGCTGGATCGGTATTACTTTCGTAAGTCTTTTATTGCAGCATGTAATGGGTATCTGGTAGAAATTCAGTCGGGTTCTTCGGGTGGGGCTTTGGTGAAAAGGACATTTTCTATTGAGTTGCCGTCCATGTGCCGGATCGTCCATGTACCCAAGTTGTCGGTCAGCACTTCTCCTTCTTGTGGAATATCCTTTTTCAATTCCATCAGGTATGCTGCGACTGTACCGTCTTTTTCTCTTGGAACCTTCCGTATATCCATTTCGTCGCAGAACTGGAGGAAGGGTGTGTCACCCTGGACCTTGAAAGTGCCTTCGAGTCCTTTGATTTTTTCAATTTGTTCACCTTGCCCTGTTTCGTGTTCGTCATAAAGTTCTCCGAACAGCTGTTCAATGACATCTTCCATTGTAACGATTCCAGAAAAACCTCCATATTCATCCAGGACTACAGCTAGCTGCAGCTTGGATTTCTTGAATTGGAAGAACATGTCATCTACATGTTTGCTTTCCGGGACAAATATCGGTTCCATTGCTATGCTTGTGATGGGTTGGTCAAGTTTTTCCTGCAACTGGGCCTCAAGGATGCTTCTCAGCAGTACGATTCCGATGACCTCTTCTTGGTTTTCGTGATAGATGGGGACTCTTGAGAAATGAGAATTGATGATGGGATCATAAGCTTGCCTGATCGTCAGGTCATCCCTGATGGAAAAGACATCCATTCTATGTGTCATGATTGTCTTGACATGGGCCTGCGAAAAATGCAGTACCCTTTGCATCATATCAGATTCATAGGCGTCGACAACGCCGCCTTCCTGTGCAGCATCCACCACATGCATGATGCCTTCTACTGTAAGGCCGCTTTTTGTCTTCGGGGCAAAAAGTTTTCCGAAGCCTTTGCCGATTGCCTTGAACAGCCAGACAAATGGATAAAGTACCAGGGAAAGGAATCGTATCGGGTAAGCCATCCGTGTTGCAATGGACATGGAATGGGTGATAGCAAGCTGTTTTGGAGTTATTTCACCGAAAATAAGGATGATGACAGTCAGTATGCCGGTTCCTGCAGCAACAAGGCCAGAACCGAAGAACTGCAGGCAGAATGTCGTGACCAGGCTGGATGCAGATATATTGACGACGTTATTACCGATCAGGATTGTCGTCAGCAAGGTATCCTTGTCCTGAAGCAATTTTGCAGCCAAACGGGCAGATTTCCGGTCACTGTTTTCAAGTTCCTTTGCTTTTATCAAGGAAATGGAAGTGAAAGCTGTTTCCGTAGAAGAGAATATGCCACTGAGAAAAATCAGCAGCACGATAGTGAGGATCTGGCTAACCATGTCGTCGCTCACTTCTTGTCAATGAGTGTCTGTTGCAACACTCCCGCGTAGGTAAAGGGTCGTCCATATGATTCTAGCATACGTGATAGAAATGTTTTGTACAAGATGTAATCTGTTGTAAGCAAATGAATGGAAGCTGTCTATAAAGTCTTATTGTATTTGATAGGTAATGGTCACGTCACTATAGTAAGTGCCGGGATCCAAGGTCGAGTCACCATCCCAGCTGAGATAAAACTTTGTCAGGAGATCTACATGATAACCAGCGACAAGATAAATGCTTTTGTGGTATGCATCAAAAGGCCGATAGTAATAATAATAAGAATTATAACTGTATTCTCCATCATCAGTAGTAGTATGGACGGTCGGAGTTATGGTGGTGGTCCTTGTCCTATTGTTTGCGTTGTTTGTTCCTTTGTAGAAGTTTGATGGAGAAATAAAGATATCCAAGTAACTAGGCCACCATGCATTATAGGCAAAGGCAATTCTGAAATCATGTGTCTGTCCATCTTCTGTCAAAGGTGGAATATCATCAATGATATAGCGGTGACCAGGGTTGGAATAGTCATCCAGTCCGACCCATTGGGTACCGTTCAGATTGTAAGAAAGGTAAGCAGAAAGATCTGATTCTGCAACAGTACCTGAAAGTTGAATATAACTTGCTGAATCATCTGCAAAGAGCGGAACAAGTGTCAAAAGCAATGCGGCACATGCTGCAATTAGTTTTTTCATTTTCTTGCTCAGCTCCTTCCATTAATATCGATATCTGATATACCGTGTCTATAATATACTTTATGATGAAACTTATGTCAACAGAAAAATAAAATCTATCATTGCATGCGATGTATATTTACTTAATTATTTAATTTAAAAGTAATTAAAATATAAGTACTTTGACCAAAATGATGATTTTTATTGGAAATTTTATAAACATAAGCATTATTATCATGAAGATATCTGAGATTTAACGATGAGTATGTCAGAAGTTTCTTTGATTTTTGAAAATACTTTCCAATTGAAAAATGACAAATATCTTGCCTTCAGAGTTTTCTCTGTAGCCAAGATATATATAGTAAGGACTTTCAAATGAATAAATATCAGAGAAGTATCGTTCCTATGGAAAGAGCAATCAAAGCCAATCCGTAAGTTCCCATTACTTGGATATCAGAATGGATCTTTTTCTGTGAAGTGACGTTTTTTGCCAGAAGCGTATCGCTCAGGGTAAAGATAGTGGTACCGAAAAGCAGGAAGAAATTCATTGTCATTGCACTGGATGCAATGAAGAAGCACATCATCAGAGTATAGATTCGCATCGGCAACTTGGCTTTTCCTGCATTTCTTGTAATTGCAAGTAACTTATATAAAGGATAGAGCATAATTACGAGGACTATCGGCAAAGCCATCGGATTCTTTATCCTTGCAAAGAACTGAAGGATGAAACATAAATGTCCCATGAAAAAAGCTATGATTCCCAAGCCGAATGATTTCTGGTCTGATCTAAGCAGAAAGAAATCACCGGCCATATAGCATAGATAGGCAAGTATAAGTAAATTCAGCAAATCGGAATCATGTGGAATATTCATAAAAGTATTGAAAAATGCCAACGGAGCAAGCAGCAACTTAGTGATGTCCCCTGCCTTTCTTCAAATTCTTTGTCCGGACATAAAGATGGCAGATAAGTACAAGGAAGAACAGGAAGAGGAAAATAAAGTTTTTCATATAGCAATGATATGCCGTTTTTTCCAACAACGCAACGAAGAAATTTCATTTCGTATGTACGGTAGATATCGATTTGGTCGAGGTCTGCATAAAGAAAAAAATTTTTGTTGACAGATTCCAGATTTGCTATAAGATGATACTTGCTAAGCTGTCAGACAGGTTGACAGCTTGAAAAAAGGAGTACGTAACATGGATGCAGGGTTTCATGTCAACAGGGTAAATCTTTCACAGCAGATTGCTGATCATATTGAGGAACTTATTCTTTCTCCTGAATTCAATGTAAATGACAGGCTGCCGTCTGAGCAAGAACTTTCTTCGCAATTCAACGTCAGTAGGCCAATCATCAGGGAAGCTTTGAAGCTGCTGGTAGAAAGGGGCCTGATCGTACAGAAAAATGGAGCGGGGGCATTCATTACCAAACCTGGACAAAAGAATATCTATAAGTCGTTGTTCCGCATTGTTGCCATGGACAATATCAACTATGAGGAAATCCACGAAACCCGACTGATTCTTGAAATTTCTTCTGCACGGCTTGCAGCAAAACGTATTACAGAAAAACAGTTGCAGCAGTTGGCTGAAATTTTCCAGCAGGAATTGGACATGAGCATAGATATGCATAAGCGGGTTTCCCTTGATGCCGAGTTTCATAACAAGATTGCCGAAGGAAGCGGCAATGATTTGCTGATGATGTTTGTACAGTCTCTTATTTCAATCACGGAAGGCTATATGGTCAAAGGTGGCATGATTGAAGGAGGCAAGGAAGATGCCATAAGGGAGCATCGGCTTATCTTGGATTCTCTCAGACAAAGAGATGAAGGAGAGGCTGCTGTGGCTATGAAGAAACATCTTATCCAAGCAATTACGAATGTCAAGAAATATTGCTTCGAACACCAGGAGATAACAGATCCATTGAAGGATTTTGAAAGTTTACATAACAAGGATCAAAAAAATTAAGGAGGTTTCTTATGAATAAGAAAATTTCAGGTTTTGTAATCGTTGGATTGGCTGCAAGCTTATTGTTTGCCAATGGAACGACAGAAAGTGCACCAGCCAGCGGTACCAAGAGTCAGGGAAACAAGCCTGTCGAACTGGTTTACACGATGACTGCAGTTCCTACTGATGCGCATGCACAGGCTATGCAGGTATTCAAGAAGACCGTTGAAAAAGTTTCGAACGGTAATATCAAGGTCATTACCTATGACAGTGGGTCTTTGTTCAAGCAGGACCAGGAAGTTGCTGCTGTGAAATCCGGACAAGCCGATATTACGGCAACTTCTGCCTCTTGGTTGACTGATGGTTCTCCTTGGGTAAGCATGTTTACGGCAGGATATATGTTCAAAAGTTATGACCATATGAGAGCCTTCTTTGATAGTGATGCAGCCCAGAAGATGTTTGGTCGAATAGCCAAAGAACAGGGTATCAGGCCGCTTGGTGCAGAATATCTGGGTACAAGGGAACTTGATATGGTCGATGATATCGATGTCAAGACTCCTGCTGATCTCAAAGGTATCAACCTCAGGATGCCTAATTCTGAATCTTGGATTTTCTTAGGAAAGGCTTTGGGAGCAAATCCGACCCCAATCAGTTTCTCTGAATTGTATATGGCACTTCAGACCAAGACGGTTGATGGACAGGACAACCCGTTGCCGACTACCAAGAATGCCAAGTTCTATGAAGTGACGAAATCCATTACTCTGACTGACCATTTGATTGATACTGTCTGGCCGACTATCAATGAAGCAAAATGGGAAAGCCTTACTGACCAGCAGAAGGCATGGATCATGGAAGGTGTGAAGGCTGGTATCGAATACTGTGACAAGACAAATCTGGATGCAGAAGCCAAATTGGTTCAGTTCTTCAAGGACCAGGGCCTGAAAGTATACCAAGCGGACAAAGACGCTTTCTCCTCTCATGTCTTGGATCTTTATCTGCAGAGCAAATATGCCGCTTCTTGGGATAAGGATTTGTACAATCAAGTACAGTCCTTGGCGAAATAACGGTTGTTTCTTTAGAATCATCGCCGGAACTCCGGCGATGATCGCTTAGGATGATAAGGATATTTTCATGCAAGAAAGAAAAAATTCAGCTTTCTCAAGGATTTTCCTACAGATAAGGAATTTTTTTGAGCTTTATCTGCCGATTGCCGTATTTGTACTTATGTTTACGGTGTTTATTCTGCAGGTTTTTTTCAGATACGTCGTCAATCATCCATTGACATGGACCCAGGATGTGATTGTCGTATGCTTTTGTTGGCTTGTGCCCCTTGGGGCTTCCTATGCCATGAGAAAACATGACCATGTCATGTTTACGATGATTTATGACGGTGTGAAACCTAAGGTTGCTGCACTGCTGCGTCTGCTTGGAAACCTCATTATCATCATCACGTATTTGGTCTTGATCATACCCTCGTATAAGTATTGCCATTTCGTGGCTTTTCAGAAAACTGCAACTCTTCGTCTTTCGTATTTTTGGGTATTCTTGCCTTTTGTATATTTTTTGATTGCTGTCATCGGATATACCCTCCCAGAAGTACGTGAAGATATAACTATATTGCTCGGAAAGAAAAAAGACAGCGCAGTACATGAACATTCAGTCTTGAAGGAGGCCAGCCGATGAGTATTCCCTTGATCCTGGCATTGGCCATGTTTATCCTTATGTTTGTGTTGCGGATGCCGATTGCCATCGGTATGGTATCTGTAGCAGTCGTATACCTGCTTTCCAAGGGCATGGATCTGTCCTTGGTTACCAACATGGTAATGAATACCTACTTTACCAATTATGTAATCATTGCAGTGCCTTTGTTCATTTTTACTGCCAATGTCATGAACAGCGGTACGGTTACCAATAAGATCTTCGGATTCTGCAATGCAACTTTGGGAAGGCTGAGAGGTGCCCTTGGCCATGTGAATATAGTTGCATCCCTGATTTTTGCCGGTATGACCGGTTCGGCCATTGCCGATGCAGCAGGTCTAGGTAAGATTGAGATTACTGCTATGAACGATGCCGGTTATGACCCAGAGTTTTCTTGTGCCGTTACAGCTGCCTCTGCAACGGTCGGTCCTATTTTTCCTCCCAGTATTCCTCTTGTCATTTATGCAATGCTGAGTGGTACCAGTGTCGGCGCGCTGTTCCTTGGTGGTATGATACCGGCATTTTTACTTACGATTGCCTTGATGATCTATGTCGGTATCATTTCAAAGAAAAGAGAGTATCCCCGAGGACAGCATTTTACCGGTGCACAGATACTTGCCATTACTTTCCAGGCTGTTCCTGCCCTGCTGACCCCGGTTATCCTGCTTGTTGGCATCTATACCGGCGTCATGACACCGACAGAAGCTGGTGCAATTGCCGGTTTGTATGCGTTGCTTGTATCGATTTTTGCCTATAAGAATATGAGCTTGAAGGAATTCTGGAATCTGCTGGTTACGACTATACATGATGTAGGTACTGTTTCCATTATCATCGGTACAGCATCTGCTATCAGCTATATTGTAGCTCGGGAGCAGGTTGCCACGGTTGTTGCTGAGTATATCACCCGTATCTGCACGAATCCGAATACATTCCTGTTGCTTGTCAATGTTACCATACTGATTCTTGGCATGTTCATTGATACATCTGTAATACAATTGGTATTTGTCCCGATACTGATTCCTATTGCCTCTTACTATGGCATTGATTTGATACATTTCGGCTTGGTGGTTACCTTCAATATGATGGTTGGACTTTCGACGCCACCGTTCGGCATGCTGTTGTTCATTACATCCGGGATATCCGGTACCAGCCTGAAAGGAATCATGAAAGAAATTGTATGGCCGTTGGTTGTCATGATCCTTTGCTTGGTTGTCATTACCTATTTCCCTGATTTTGTACTGTTTTTACCAAAAACCTTTGGAATGATGTAAGGAAAAGAAGATGAAGGAATATCATGGTTGCTGGCCTACGATGATTACACCGTATACACCAGAAGGAAAAATTGATTATAAGGCAGTTGACGGTCTTGTAAAATGGTATATTTCGAGAGGCTGTGACGGTATCTTTGCTGTATGCCAAAGCTCTGAAATGTTTTTTCTCACTGATCAGGAAAAATTCGATCTTGCAAAAGCAACGAAGGAAGCTTCCCAAGGAAAAGTAAAAGTCATAGCTTCCGGACATACTGATGATGATCATGCCAAGCAGATCGATGAACTTGGAAAAATGAGTGAAACCGGTGCCGATGCTGTCGTATTGGTCAGCAACCGGATGGCAAGGCAGGAAGAAGGTGAAGATGTCTTTGAGAAAAATGCTTCGGATATATTCCGGCAACTTCCAGATGTGACTTTCGGATTGTATGAATGTCCCTATCCGTACCGGAGACTTTTGACGACGGATTTTCTCTATGACTGTGCTAGGACGGGCAAACTGGTCTTTCTGAAGGATGTGAGTTGTTCCAAGGCCATATTGAAGGAACGGATCGGCAGGATAAAGGATACGAAACTCAGCCTGTTCAATGCAAACACTTCTACATTGCTGGATTCCTTTATATATGGAGCCGACGGCTACAACGGGGTCATGGCGAATTTCCATATCGATCTATATAAGTGGCTTTATGAGAATTTCCGTCACGAGCCGGAACTTGCGCAGGAACTTCAGGACTTTTTGACGCTCAGCGCCATCACTGAGGCCCGTTGCTATCCTGTCAGTGCAAAATGGCATCAGAATGCCTATGACGTGCCGATGCAACTGGTTACGAGGAGCAAGGATGTCAATCTGCTCGTTGAGAATGACAGGAATGAACTTGAAGCTTTGCATAGAAGGGAAACAGCTTGGCGGAAACGCCTTGGTCTTCCTCAATAGAAACAAAAGCCGGCCAGAGTAGGCCGGCAATTTTCATTCAGAAGAGATATTGATAGACAGGAGCAGGATATGAACAAAGGAAGAGCACTGTTGGACAGGATGAAGGATCCCTCCGCAGCAATGGTTGTCGGTGGTCATGTTTTTCTTACGGATCCTTCCATAAGTGAAGCCATGGCAGGATATGGATATGATTTTATTTGGATTGACGGTGAGCATGGTCCTTTTGACAAGAATACCTTGCTTTCCCATGTCGTATTTGCGAATGAGGGGGGAGCCGCTGCTTTTGTCAGGGTGCCGAAAAATGATCCCGATGTGATCAAACCGATATTGGAAATGGGTATTGATGGTATAATTATTCCACAGGTCAAGTCTGCGGAAGAAGCAAAGGCGGCGCTTTCGGCGTGCCTGTATCCCCCGAGAGGCATCAGAGGGTTTGGACCGAGAAGGGCAATAAAATACAATGCAATGAGCATGGGTGACTATCTGTCTGATGCTGACGATTCGTTCCTGCGAATTCTCCAGATCGAGCATGTCGATGCTGTCCGCCATATCGATGAAATTGTGGCCCTTGATGGCCTTGATGCACTGATAATCGGCCCGATGGACCTGAGCAGTTCCATCGGCTTGCTGGGGAAACCGCTTGCTCCAGAAGTGGTGGAGCTTGGAGTCAAGACAATCAAGGCTGCCAAACGACATGGTATTCCTTGTGGCGTATCAATTGGACCGGATGCAACACTAATCAATGCATGGAAAAAAGCCGGCGTTGATTTTATCAGTTGTGGTGATGATGTTTCTTTCTTGCAGATCGGTGCCGCAAAGACAATTGCTGAAATAAGGAAGGCATAGCCATCGATATTCTATCGGACGGCAATCTTTACCACTACCTTTGTTACTTGGCAATGTGTCTTTTCACAGTCGATGCAGGGCATGTGTGCATCTTTCGGATCGAGTAAAATCAAAAGTCCGTTGCCAAGGACAATGCAATGTGCCGGTGACTCGGAAGAACCAAGGACAAAATCATGTGTATCATCAAATGGTTCTGCGAGGTGTACTGTACTGCTGTCAACTACATAGACTTTTTCTGATCCCCTTGTAAGGTATTGGAGGTCAATATATTTCTTGTGGTATTCATATTTGCCTTCTTCCACGGGTTTTGTGGCATATTGTGAAACCATGGCAAACACATTGTCTCCATCGATTTCATATCGGCCGGTTGCCAGACTTTCCAAGTCCGTGGATGCAAGCCAGGAAACAGCTGTTTTGATATTTGCAGAATTGCTGCCATTATATCGGATGAAGTTCTGAAGGTCTGCAATAAACATGGTAATCGATCCTCCCCTTCGATGCCCATAGGGCAATCTGTCTAAGAATGTAGCTTTTTACCTGTTGTTCTGCAAGCAGGACTCTGGAAAGTTTTTGCCCTATGATGCAACAGCAGTTTTTCCTTTCCTGTCATGCAGAATGTTTGTAAAAGATGTTTTTCTGGTGTATAGTAGTCTGCATATGGCAAAGACAGCAAAGCACGATTACAACGAAGACCAGATCCAGACTTTGTCAGCTCTGGAGCATATCAGGCTTCGCTCCGGTATGTACATAGGGCGTCTGGGCAATGGCAGTCATGAGAATGACGGTATCTATGTCCTTTTCAAGGAGGTCATAGATAACAGTATCGATGAATTCAATGAACATTTCGGGACAAAGATTGAGATAACACGCAAGGATCAGATGATATGTGTCCGTGACTATGGCAGAGGCATACCTCTTGGAAAGGTCATTGACTGTGTTTCAAAGATCAATACAGGGGCAAAATATACCAATGAAGTCTTTCACCGTTCCGTCGGATTGAACGGCGTAGGAACCAAGGCTGTCAATGCCTTGTCTTCCCATTTCCTGGTGACGAGCTATCGGGCAGGAAAATATATGAGCGCAATCTTTGCGAGAGGCAAGCTTCTCTCGCAGAAAAAAGGGACAGCAGCAAAGGAAGCGGATGGCACCTATACTGAATTCATTCCGGATGTGGAAATCTTCAAGCACTATGATTTCAATGAGGATTTTCTTGACACAAGACTCTGGAACTATGCCTATCTCAATCCTGGTCTTACCCTATTGTACAATGGCAAGCGTTATCAATCCTCAAGAGGGCTCCTTGATTTGCTTGAAAAAGAAATCGACGGAAATGAGTTGTACGACTTGATTCACTATCGGGGAGAGTTCATTGAGTTTGCCTTTACCCACATTGCCAATAGTTATGGGGAAAATTATTTTTCTTATGTAAATGGGCAGCATACGGTTGACGGAGGTACGCATCTTTCTGCGTTCAAGGAGGGAGTCCTTAAGGCTGTCAATGAATTTTTCAAGAAAAGCTGGAGTACGCAGGACGTAAGAGAAGGTATCCTAGGGGCCATTTCAATAAAAATTGAAAACCCGGTATTTGAAAGCCAGACAAAAAATAAATTGGGTAATACGGAAATCCGAAGCTGGATAGTCCAGGAAGTCAAGGACGGAACCATCGATTTCCTTTTCAAGAATCCTGAAGCAGCCCAGAAACTGTCTGAAAAAGTCGTCCATAATGAAAAACTGCGCAAGGAACTGAATGAAGTGAGAAAGAGTTCCCGCAATTCAGCCAAAAGGATTTCCCTCAACATCCCGAAACTCAAGGACTGCCGTTATCATCTCAAGCAAAGTGCATCCCATGAGACAGAGTGTGAGAATTCCATGATTTTTCTTACTGAAGGAGACAGTGCCTCCGGGTCCATAACAAAGACCAGGGATGTACATACGCAGGCAGTCTATAGCCTTCGTGGCAAGATTCTCAATGTCTACAATAAGAGTAAATCAGAAATATATAAGAACACGGAACTCTATGATATGATGAAAGCTCTTGGAATCGAAGATGGCGTGGATGGCCTGAGATACGGGAAAGTCATCATAGCTACAGATGCCGATACCGATGGCTACCATATCAGGAACCTGCTGATGACATATTTCTTGACTTATTTTGAGGATTTGGTCCTTGCGGGCCGGCTCTATATCCTCGAAACACCATTGTTCAGGGTACGTAATAAAAAACAGACGGCCTATTGTTACACGGAAGAACAGAGAGACTTGCTTGTCCAGCAGATCAAGGGTGCAGAGGTAACACGGTTCAAGGGACTTGGGGAAATCGATCCCAAGGAATTCGGTGCATTCATAGGAGAAGATATGAAACTTGAGCCGGTGACTGTCGGGACTTTGGCTGAAGCTAAGAAAGCCGTAGGTTTCTATCAAGGTGACAATACCCCTGAAAGAAGGGATTTCATCATGGAGAATCTGATCTGATGGCCCAAGCAGAAAAACTATTCAGAAACAATTTCCTGGAGTACGCTTCGTACGTCATCAAGGACCGTGCCATTGCGGATATCAATGATGGTTTCAAACCTGTACAACGAAGGATCATCCATACGTTGTTTGAAATGGATGACGGCAAGTTCCATAAGGTTGCAAATGTCGTCGGGTGGGCCATGCGGTATCATCCCCATGGAGATGCTTCCATCTATGAGGCATTGGTAAATCTTGCAAACCACGACCTTCTCATTGAACGCCAGGGTAACTTCGGCAATGCCATGACCGGTGACAGGGCTGCAGCTTCCCGTTACATTGAATGTAGGATAAAGCCTTTTGCAAAGAAAGTACTCTATAACCCCGAACTGACAGAATACGTGGATTCTTATGATGGTAGGAACAAGGAACCTGTTTCCTTTCCTGCAAAGATTCCCTTGGTTATCATCCAAGGTGTCCAGGGTATAGCTGTCGGGATGGCCACGACTATTTTCCCGCATAATCTTGAAGAAGTCCTTTCTGCCATGGAGAGTGAACTGAGGGGCAGGAACTTCGTACTGTATCCTGATTTCCCAAGTGGCGGTCTGGTTGATGTCTCGGATTATCAGGATGGCAAGGGCAGTGTCCTGGTCAGAGCAAAAGCTTGATACTTCAGATCCGAAGAAGATTGTAGTCACGGAACTTCCTTATGGAATTACCAGTGAACGCCTGATTACGACGATTGATGCCGCAGCAAAGAAGGGAAGGCTCAAACTGGCATCAATCAATGACTATACGGCTGAAAAGGTCAACATAGAAATCAACCTTGCAAGAGGTATCTATAGCGAAGATGTTGTCAAAAGCCTGTATGCCTATACGGAATGTGAGAAGAAACTCAGCGGCAATCCGTTGGTAATCAGGGACAATATACCGGTCATCATGGGAGTCAGTGAAATCGTCAAGTATCATACTGCTCATTTGCTTGATATACTGAAGGCCGAGCTTGAACTGGAAAGAGGACATCTGGTTGACCGTCTCCATCAACGGACTTTGGAAAGGATTTTCATAGAAGAACGCATATATAAGAAGATAGAGAAACAGAAAAGTGCCGAAGGTGTCCTGCAGGCTGTCATTACGGGATTCGGTCCTTTTGCAGACCAGATGATACGGCCGGTAACTGCAGATGATGTCGATCGCTTGCTGAAGATTCCTATCAGGAGAATCAGCTTGTTTGATATCTCCAAGAACAAGGAAGAAATCGAAGGTATCAATGGAGATATTGCAAAGGTTGAGGATAAGCTGGCCCATTTGAAGGATACGGCGGTTTCATTTCTTCATGAGCTGAAGGCAATGGTCCCGAAAGAGAGATTGCAGCGAAAAAGCAAACTGACTAATTTCGAGACGGTCAGTGAGAAGGAAATTGCAGCAAGGGACCTTGCTCTCAGGTATGATGCAAAGACCGGTTATCTTGGCTATGAGATCAAAAGCGGGACAGCCATGCTGGATATCAGTCGTTTTGACAGGATCCTGATAGTCATGAAAGATGGGACCTACAGGTTCTTGTTGATCCTGCAAAGGAATATATCGGCAAAAAAATGCTTTATCTTGGCTATGGCGAGAAAGAAGATCTTGGAAAGGTTACTTTTTCTCTGATCATGCAGCAGAAACAATACAAGTATCTGTTTATCAAACGGTTCCAGATCAAACCCGGACAGCTGAACAAGGCTTATGAATTGCTTCCTTCCGACAGTTTCAAGGTAGTCAAGTTGAGTACCTGTGAAGATGCAGAGATACGGGTTGTCTATAAACCGAAACCAGGTATCAGGGTCAAGGAAGAATGCTTTTATCTCAGCAGTTTCCTTGTCAAGAACAGTAGGTCCAAAGGAGTACGTCTGACCGTAAAGGAAGTACAGTCCCTGCGGATGCGACCGGTCAAACGAGTCGAAGAACCGGCTGACCAGCAACCATCGCTTTTCAATGAAAATGAAGAGGAGGAGAACAATGATGATGTTTGAAGAATCGGTCAAAAACAGGATCCTTTATGAAGACAACCATCTTATTGTCATAAACAAACTGCCCGGGGAATTGGTCCAAGGGGATGAAAGCGGTGACAGGACCCTTGCTGATGATGTAAAGGACTACCTGAAGAAGACCTATAACAAACCTGGCAATGTTTTTCTAGGCATTCCTCACCGATTGGACAGACCGACTAGCGGAATCGTCATCTATGCCAAGACTGACAAGGCCCTGAAAAGGCTTTGTGATATGTTCCGTCGCAATGAAGTGAAAAAAATCTATTGGGCTATCGTAGACAAAATGCCAGAGAAACCCTCGGGGACATTGGTCCACTATCTGGTCCGTAATGAACGGCAGAACAAAAGTGTTGCAACACCTGTAGAAAAGAGGGGAAGCAAGCTGGCAAAGCTATCCTATCGTCTGCTTGCATGTTCAAAGACTTATTTTTTGCTTGAAATTGATTTGCATACAGGGCGTCATCATCAGATAAGAGCCCAGCTGGCTGCCATCGGCCTGCATATAAAGGGTGACCTGAAATATGGGGCGGCAAGGAGCAATCCCGATGGTGGAATCAGCTTGCATGCCAGAAAGGTTTCCTTTGAGCATCCGGTGAAAAAGACGCCGCTGGTCCTTGTTGCGGAGCCACCTCATGAAGTTGTGTGGAATGCTTTCATGGCTGCCCGGCCTGACCAGGACTGACCGTTTCTGTATGCTTTTTGATTCAAGTATTTCCAATGTATCTTCCCTTATTGCCTGAGGGAAGAATTTTTTTAGCAAAAAGAAGCAGTTTTTATTATAGATATACATATAATATTTTAGGTTTATTTAAAAAATACTTGACAACTCACACTTGTAAGGTATCCTAATAATAGCGTTAACGTAAACATAGAAAGTATTTTAAAAAGGAGGAACATAATGAAGAAGTTATTGATCGCACTTATGGCTTGTTGCCTATGTGCAGGAATGGCTTTTGCCAATGGAACTTCAGAACAGCAAGAACCGTCTGAAACAGCTCCAGCAACGGAAGAAGGATCCATTGTCGGGCGCAATACCTTTGTGAAAGGCGGTACGGATCTTTCACTATGGACGTTCCAGGAGCTCCATGTGGGGTTCTATACTGCCATGGCTGATGCTTGGAACAAGGCATATCCGAATGAGCCTATCAACCTGACGGTTTCGACAGGTGACAGTACTGCCATGCATACGAAGATGCTGGTTGCCCTGCAGTCCGGTACGGGTGCTCCCGATATCTGTGATGTTGAAATAGGACATTTCGGCACATTCCTCAAAGGCAATTATCTGCTTCCGCTCAATGATGTAGTAAAGCCTTATCAGAATGATGTAGTCATGTCCCGTATCAAGATGTATGGAGATAGGACCGGTAACTGGTATGGAATAGATTTCCATGTCGGAGCAGCTGTTACCTACTATAACATGGATATCATGAATGCTGCAGGTGTTGATCCTGCCGATATAGTTACGTGGGATGATTACTACAATGCAGGGCTCAAGGTCCTACAGAAGACCGGAAAGCCGATGTGTGCTGTTGAAGTAAGGGATTTGTTCCTGCCACAGCTTATGTTGCTTGAAAAGAACACCCAGTATGTTGCTGCGGACGGACAGCCCCAGATATATACCCGACAGCATGTTGATGTCGTCAACTTCATAAGGAAAATGCTCAAGGCAGGTATCTGTATCATAGCTCCGGGCGGTGGCTATCACACTGAGGAATGGTATGGATTCTTTGACAAAGGTGGAGTTGCTTCCATTTCAATGCCGCTGTGGTATATGGGAAGATTCACTGATTACATGACCGATCTTGATGGCAAGATGGGCATCTATGAGATTCCTGTATGGAAGAAGGGCGATACCCGTTGTGTGCTTCAGGGTGGAACCGGTACTGCCGTGACTGTACAGTCCAAGCATCCGGACCTTGCAAAGCGTTTCCTTGCTTATGCAAAACTGTCTGATGCCGGCAACCGTTACATCTGGAACATCCTTGGATTTGATCCTATCAGGACTTCCCTGTGGACCGATCCGACTGTGACGAAGGATCCGAATAATAAATTCTTGAAATTCTTCAAGACCAATCCGTTTGACATTCTCAATGATGTCGGTTCGGATCTGACAGCTCCGAATATTTCAGGAGCATATGCAGCAACATATTCTGTCCTTGTTTCAACGACTTACAGCAATGTATTTGAAAATGAGGTTGATCAGGACGCTGCATCCATTTTGAAGGATGAGCAGGCTTCCGTAATCTACGACGAGTAATGCTTTATGCGTGACCAGTGGAACAGAGGCCTTCAGGCTTCTGTTCCCTTCTGTTTTTCAAAGGAAATTCCATGGACAAGTCTTTTTTCAAGCATTTTCTTTATTCGCAGAAAATAGCTCCTTATGTTTTCCTGTTGCCTTTTGTCATTACCTTCTGTGTCTTTTTCATCTACCCGGTCTTTGATACGGTGATGATGAGTTTTCAGAAAGTATCGGCAGGCGGAAACACATTCAGAGGACTGAAGAATTACCGATTGCTGATGAATCCTATTTTTTTCAAGGCATTGGGGCACAGCGTATTCTATACCATCGTTACTCTCTGCCTTATGATTCCTATTCCCATGGTATTGGCAGCTTTGCTTGATTCCCGTCTGATGAAAGCAAAAACCATATTCAGAGGCATCATGTTCATACCTGCATTGACGTCTGTCGTCGTCGCAGGAACTGTGTTCCGGTTGATGTTCGGGGAACTTGAAGGCTCTTTCTGCAATCAGGTGCTGGCATTCTTTTCATATGGACCGCTGGTATGGCTAAGGAAACCTGTCACGGTCTGGATAGCTCTTTTCCTTTTGTGCCTATGGCGTTGGACCGGTGTGAACATGATGTATTATCTGGCAGGGCTACAGCAGATTCCACGGGAACTATATGAATCGGCAGAAGTCGATGGTGCGGGACCTTTGTCCAGATTTTTTAGGATTACCCTTCCTCTCCTTAGGCCTACTACCATATATGTGCTGACGATTTCCATTTATGGAGGCATGGCGATGTTCACTGAGTCCTATATTCTTTTCAACGGGAATAGTTCTCCAAACAATGTAGGACTGACCGTTGTCGGTTACTTGTATCGGATGGGATGGGAACAGAACAACATAGGACTTGCCAGTGCCACCAGCTGTATCCTTCTCTTCATTGTCATGACAATCAATGTCATACAGCTTGCTTGCAACGGGACTTTCCGGAAAGGAGCTGACAAATGAAAAACAGATCAGATACCTTTCGTTCGGTTTTGTTGTTCGTTTTGTTCGTCATAGTTGTTTTTTTGATACTCTTGCCGCTTCTGCTTCTTTTTGTAGCTTCTTTTCGTCCTGGTGCCGATCTCATGAGGGAGGGACTTAGCTTCAGGATTGATTGGCAGCATTCCAGTCTTAGGAACTATCTGTTGCTTTTCAGTGGCAAGAATCCATACTTTACCTGGTACGTCAACAGCCTTTATCTTATGATTCTCCAGGTTGCACTATCCTTATTGCTGAGTGCCTGCGTCGGCTATGGCTTTGCTATGTATGATTTCAAGCTCAAAAACTTCCTGTTCGGCTGTGTCCTTCTTGTCATGATGGTACCCACCGAGGCTATCATGCTTCCCTTGTATAGGCTGACAATAAAAATGGGAAATATAGACAGCTACAGTGGTATTCTCTTGCCTTATATTGTCATTCCTATGCTGATCTTTTTCTTCCGGCAGTATCTGAGCGGTATTCCTAGGGACTTCCTTGATGCTGCACGGATAGATGGCTGCTCGGAATATGGTATCTTTGTGAGGGTCATGGTTCCGTTGATGAAACCTTCCTTTGCTGCAATGGGTATATATGAAGGGATGCAAAGCTGGAATAATTTCCTATGGCCGATGATTGTCATCAGGACATCGACAAAGACGACATTGCCTGTCGGTCTTGCTGGTCTGATTACTCCATATGGAAACAATTATGACATTCTTATTGCCGGTTCGTGCTTTGCGATAGTACCGGTGCTGATACTTTTTGTCTGCTTCCAATCGTATTTCATCGATGGCATGACTGCCGGTGGTATCAAAGGATGAAAATCGGTATAGATATGAAAATACAAGCCATAGTAACATGGGCTATAGATAAGGAAAGATGATGATACAAGCAAAGATAATATTTGATAAAGACTATAGGATCGGCAAGGTGGACAAAAGGCTTTTCAGTTCTTTTTTGGAACATCTTGGTCGCGCAATCTATACGGGAATCTACCAATCGGGTTCACCCTTCAGTGATACAGAAGGATTTCGAAAGGATGTCCTTAGGCTGGTACAGGAACTTCAGATACCCTGTGTCCGTTATCCTGGTGGTAATTTTGTAAGTGGCTTTCGCTGGGAAGACAGCATAGGGCCTGTCAAGGATCGTCCTAGACGACTTGATTTTGCTTGGAATACTGTGGAGACGAATGCCTTCGGTTTGCAGGAATTTGAAAGATGGGCCGCAAAAGCCAGTGTCCAGACAATGATGGCCATAAACCTTGGGACACGGGGTATCGAAGAAGCCCGGGCTTTGCTTGAATATTGCAATCATCCTGCAGGGACCTATTATTCAGATCTTCGGGCTTCGCATGGGGCTCGGAAACCTTATGGGATCAAGCTATGGTGCCTTGGCAATGAAATGGATGGTCCTTGGCAGATCGGGCATAAGGATGCTGATGCATACGGACAGCTTGCAGAAGAAACAGGAAAGCTGTTCAAGCAATATGATCCTTCCCTTGAACTTGTTGCCTGCGGTTCCTCGAATCCTGACATGCCGACTTTCGGGAGTTGGGAGGCAACTGTACTGCAGCGTGCCTATGACCATGTGGATTATCTTTCCTTGCATCAGTACTATCGCAACGATGGCCCGGATGATCCTCTGTTCCTTTCTGCAGGTATTACCATGGATCGGTTTATCCGTTCTGTTGTTGCAACCTGTGATTACGTAAAGGCACTGAAACGTTCTGACAAGACGATCAATCTGAGCTTTGATGAGTGGAACGTGTGGTTCCATTCCAACAGTGCAGATGCAAAGATAGAGCCTTGGAGCGTAGCTCCTCCATTGCTTGAAGATATTTATGATGCTGCTGATGCACTTGTGGTCGGCTCTTTGCTGATTACTTTGATAAAGCATGCAGACAGGGTGAAAATTGCTTGTCTGGCACAGTTGGTCAATGTGATTGCCCCGATTATGGCTGAACCTGATGGAAAGGCCTGGAGACAGACGATATTCTATCCATTCTTGCTTGCTTCCTTGCATGGAAGAGGTATCAGCATGCAACCTGTCATACTTTCACCTGCCTATGGGTGCAGCATGTATGCTGATGTCCCTTATCTTGATTGTGCTGCTGTCTTTCATGAGGAAGAAGAGGAACTTACGGTTTTTGCCATCAACAGGTCCTTGAAGGATCAGATGGAAGTTTTGTTGGATATGAGGTCGTTTGGACCGTATGTGCTTGCTGAACATATTTATTTGGATTGTAGTAATTTACGCGCAACCAACAGCGCCAAGGCCGAAAATATCCACCCGGAACGGAAACAGCCGGCTGCTGACGGTTCCCTGGTCTTGTTGCCTGCTTCTTGGAATGTTCTGAGATATAAGAGCGTGAAGAGATAAGACAAAACTTCCTGCAGGATGGCAATCTTGTCATCCTGTGGTCAGAAAAAGATTTGCATTCGAGAGTCAAAGGCCTGTCCTTGACTTATTTCTTGTAAGCCTTCATGATTTTTATCTGTTGATTTCCCAACGATAAAGAAGGTATTCCTATGTTACATATCCATTCCCTTCATGAAGGGCTTCCAGTCTTCAAGGCATTGGGGTCCGAAGTCCGGGTCAAGATCCTGGAGCTTTTGCTTGAAGATGATACCATAAGTCTCAATGAGCTTGCCAAGAAACTGAATATAACCAATGGAGCTCTTTCTTCACATATCAAGAAGCTGGAATCGTGTGGTTTGATATCAATTGCAAAGGAAAATGGTCCTGGACATGGGAACTTGAAGAAGTGCAAGGTCTATGTAGACAAGATTCTCATTGAACTTGAAAACCAGGCTTATCTGAACAATGTGTATCAGGCGGAAATACGAATCGGACATTACAGTGATCATGAGGTATATCCGACTTGTGGTTTGGCATCGGCAAAATCTTTGATCGGAGAAGTCGATGACAGTCGATATTTTGATCATCCTGACCGGTATGAGGCAGATTTGCTTTGGTTTACCAAAGGCTATGTTACCTATGAAGTTCCGAATTTTATTCCACCGAACCAAAAGATTGATCAGATTTCGCTTTCCTTTGAAATCGGCAGTGAGGCTCCCGGTTCAAATGACAACTGGCCCTCGGATATCTATTTCCTTTTGAATGGGAAAAATATAGGAAAGTGGCTCAGTCCCGGAGATTTCGGAAGTTCAAGAGGACTTTTTTCTCCTGATTGGTGGTACCCGAACTGGAACCAGTATGGGTTGCTGAAGTTGCTGGTAGTAAACAGGAGGGGAACCTTCATCGACGGAATCAAGATTTCAGATGTCTCACTCAAGGATTTTGATTTTGGGTACCGTAGTCGTATTTCCATAACTTTCAGTGTCCCTGAGTATGCCGAACATGTAGGTGGACTGACTCTGTTCGGGAAATCCTTCGGTAACTACAGGCAGAATATCAACGTCCAGCTTTACTATAGTCCTGTCAACGGTACGTAACGGCTTTTGCTGGACTCACATAGGTGACTTGGTCACTGAAAACCATATTTGATTTTCCTATTATATAAGCATAAGGAAGGAATACATCTATTCTTCACAGTCAATGCCTGACGGTTTTGTTGGTTCCTACTTATATTTGGTTTATACAGAAAGATCCTTCGGGAAAAGGAGTGATGCTTATGTCATGGACAGTTTGGTTGCTGATAGGTTCAGCCTTTGCACTATATGGTTATTATAGAAAAAATATAAATGTGATGGCAAATGCCGTGGCTGCTTATGTTGCGGGAACACTTGTACATCTTGGTCTGACGGATTCACTGATTCCTTACGTAGCTTTTATTTTGGTTTCATGGACACTTGTCATTGCACAGACGCGCTGGCTTGCAGGTGCTTATGCATATCTGTTGGGGCGGCAGGTCCGTCTTGACAAGAATCTTGAGCCTGGCCAGACGCAGGAGATTGAACTTGACCATAAGGCTTTCAGGATCAAAAGCATTACGGGTCAGAAGCTCAAGGCTGGAGCCAGGACTGTCATCGTAGCAGTCAAAGGTTCTGTTGCTTTGGTCAAGGCTGTGGATGAAGGGTAAGGCTTTCATAAAAAGATATGGCTCTGTTTTCCAAGTGTATTGCTAAGCGCTTGAAGCGACCGTCTTTTTGTAATATACTCAACATATGTTAGGTAAAAACAAAGAAACCATCAGCCTTGAAACATTGGCGGAAATGCTCGGGAATCTGTCGGAACAGGATCGCCAGAGGGTCATTGCATTGGCCGAACTGGCAACGGATGCTCCCGACAAGCATCGGGACAGTCACGAGGACATGCCGCGTTGTCCCCACTGCTCCGGTGTCCATGTCCGTCGCAACGGCTTCGTCAGGGGCAGGCAGCGGTATCTCTGCGGGGATTGCGGGCGTACGTTCGGGGCGACCACCGGTTCTGTGCGATACAAGAGCAAGCACGGCAAGGAAACCTGGGAGGCCTATCTGGAGGCATTCGCCCTGAGGCTTCCCTTGCGGGAGGCCGCACGCAAGTGCGGCATAGCGCTGAGCACCTCGTTCTTCTGGCGGCACAAGATCCTCGATGCACTGGCGACGGGATCCACGGGGAACTTGCTCAGCGGCCGGGTACAGGAAGACGAGACGTACATCCAGGACAACTACAAAGGCAACTGCGATGCGGAAAACAACTTGGGAATTAGGGGAAAGCGGCATCGGAGCCCGGCATACAAGACCTACAGGGTGACGGGCCATCGTCATGAGAGAGGGAAAGCGACCCATACGAGGGGCTTGAGCAACCAGAAGGTCTGCGTGCCGTGCGCCATCGACGAGCAGGGGAAGACCCTGGCGAAGGCTGCCGGCAGGGGGATGGTGCAACCCCGCTACCTTTCCTTTGTCCTGGCCTCGCACCTGGGCGATGACGTGGTGATGGTGACCGACAAGAGCCGGGCAAGCCGGGAATTCTGCGCCTCGGATGGCCTGCCGGTGGTACAGCTGAAGGCGGGCATACAGGGATGCCCGGTACGAGGGCGATACAACTTGCAGAAGGTCAACAGCCTGCATAGCCGTCTTCGGGGGTTGCTGGCTGGATTCAGGGGTGTTTCCACGAAATATCTTGACAACTATCTTGCCTGGAATGGCTTCGAGGTCGAGAACCCCGGATTGAATCGTCTGGACCTGAAAACCGTATTGCTGGACAAGATGCGGACAATCGGAACATGTTCAACCTATTGGGGGATATTTCACAAGCCTCCCTTGCCTTTTCCCACTGTTGGCTAGCCCTGCAATACACTCGGAAAACAGAGCCAAAGATATTGATGATAGAGTCAAGGATACTTTGTTCAAAGGCGGCAGCTAGACAGTTGTCGCCTTTTTATCAATGGACTGTGATGATTCCCCTTCTTTCCAATCCGTCTATCCTGATATCAAAAGATTGAGTGTTCCGATAATGGATGAAATGGGAACTTTCTTCAACCTTTTCCAATTTGCTGAATCCATCCAGGTTGAGTTTCCCTTGGTTGAAGGAAGGATTGACTGTCATATAACAGTTTCCTAATAATGTCAGGTTCTGAAAGAAATGTGTACCTTGGCTGGGCTCTACCTGAAAATCAGGGAATCCTGTTTCTACAATGACTCGTGCGTGTGAAATCTGTGCCCATACGACAGGTATACCGAGCCAAGGATCACAGGAACCTAGTCTTCCTGCCACAATCAATAGAAAATCCTGTCCGGTAGACTCGGCCTCGGTATTGAATTTTTCTATTTCTGTTGCCATGCCGGCCATTTCCTTTGGATTGAACTGATCGTATTTGATGACGATGGCATCCTTGATTTCTGAAATCTTCCCATTTCCCATGACCATTTCAGAATAAACCAATGCATCTGTCTGTTCTGATTCATCGATTCTTACATCACTTTCTTCCATACCTTCTGCAATAGGTCTTATCTGGAGTAGGCTGAATTCTGGTTTTTTGGGAAGTTTTCTATTTAGGTTTACGGCAAATTCAATTTCGATGGGAGTATTCATGGCTTTTTGCCCAAGCTCAAGGATATCTCTGACAATTGCTGCAAGAGGAAACATATCATATTTGAGTATGCCGTTGAAAGTAAGGATTTTTTCCCCTTTTGCATTGCAATCTTCATTCAGCAGGCCTGTTGAAAGATCGATTGTAGAAGCGCAGCCTTTCAGTACATCAGGAAACTGTCCTGCTTCTGTTATGTCGAGTAATTTCAGATTGTCAACATCGTCAAACGGATGATATCCCTGATGCATGTGCAGTGCATAGAATGAAGTCTGGTTGCTTGCTCCGTTTCCGGTAAGATTCTGAATTGGTTTTTTGGGGTATCTAGGAGAAAAACGAAAAGCTTTGCCATTGTCAACAATTGTCTTTCCGAATCCAAAAGACAACATACCTATGCCGTCTCTGGGGTCTTCGCCTGGAAGGGGATAGTAGTTGAGGGAACGGGCTACGCCGCTGATGTTCGGATACCAGTAATCTCCATGCCGAGAACCGATGACTTGCTGTATGATGACTGCCATCTGTTCTTCTTCCAATATATGGTCAGTAGCTTTCATATATTCCTTTGCATGCCTGAAATAAGTTGAAGCCCATACAGTCTTGACTGCGGCTTCAAGTTCAAATAGCCTTTTGCCTTCGTTGCCGACATTTGGTATCATGCAGGTTTCATATACGCCGGCAAACGGTTGGAAATGGGAATCTTCAAGCAGGGATGAAGAGCGGATGGAAATCGGTTGAGAAATGACATTGATGACAGCCGTCAGGTCTGCCTTCAGGTCTTGTTCCAGTGGTTTTGAAAGGAACAAAGAGAGCAGTTTTTTATCATCCATATCCTGTAGCACCATTTCCTTAAGTCCGTTTTCTTCCATGAATTGGACAAAGCTGCCTGTCGAAATGACGACTGTGCGGGGTATGGAAAGATAGACTTCAGGATATTTGTCGATGATGCCGCTTGCTCTCAGTTCCATGTTGATGAAAGCCAAGCCACGGCCTTTGCCGCCCAAGGAACCATTTCCGATTCGGGAAAAGAACAGGGTCTCATCATAATTGTCCCGTGAGAACTGGGCCAATACCCCACGAGTCCTTTCTGTCCTGTATTCTTTGATTTTTGAAACAAGATCTTCCCGTGCTTTTTCAGGATCCATGTATGCTTCGATTTTCAACGGTTTCAGCTGTGCTGCCAGGACATAGAGGCTTTGGGCCCTGAGCCATCTGGAAAAATCATTCCTGTTGCTATGGTAGATATATGAGTTGATCGGTATTGCAGCAAGGGCATGCTGCAACTCTCTCATGGTCGTTGCGATTGCAATTGTCTTGCCGGTATCCGGATCCTTGAAATGGAATGGCCCGAACCCGTAGTGTGCTATGACGTAATCATGCAAATCAGACAATAACGTGCTTGACTTTTTCCATAAGAAACTTGCACCTTCATCCCGGCATGTCTGTGCACAGCCTTCATCCATGCTCTGGATCAGGACAGGAAGCGATGGATTATCTGCTTTGACCTTCCTACATAGTTCCAAACCGGCCAGTTTGTCTTCCTTTCCGTTTCTTTCATAGGACATGTCCGTGATGAGACCAAGGATATTGTTTCTGAAGGTCGCATACAGATCCCATGCCTTCTCAAAGTTTTTTGCCAATACAATTTTGGGCCGTCCTCTCATACGGAGGATTTTTCCCCAGCTGTTGAGCCCTTCGAGGATACTTGATCTGTTTTGCTGTATCAAGCACGTGTAGAGCAAAGGCAGGAAGGATGAATAAAACCGTACGGAATCCTCGACAAGTATGATTACCTGTATTTCCGCTTCATGCGTGTCATGTACCAGATTCATCTCATCTTCCATCAGTTTGACCATTGCCAGGAAGATGTTCGGGTCGCCTTGGTAGTAGAAGAAATTGTCGATTGAAGTTGACATGCTTCCTTTTATCTGCTTGTTTCTCCTGTGGACAGGAGAAGGAGACAGGACTACCACAGGCATGGTCGGGTACAATCTCTTTATTTCGTCTGCCAGCTGTTCGACATTCTCGCTGCCGAGGTCAAGCATTGATATGACGAGTTCAAATTTTCGATCTGACTTGAGGGCTGCCAAAGCTTCTTCCGGGGTATTGGCATGGGTAATTTTAGGCGGTGTGCTCAAACCTAACTGGGTATATTCCAGAAAAAGTTCTTCTTCAACCCTGCCATCTTCTTCAAGAAGGAACCTGTCATAATCACTGCAGATAAGCAGTACATTGTATATATGCCGGAGCATGAGATTGCTGAAAGGCAACCATGTCGGATCAAGTGTGTACATACCAGAATCATAACACTGTCATAGTGTGAATACAACTTTTTATTTCTTGGAGACAATGTAAGAATTGGGCTATGGAAGTGGATTAAGGGATTTTCATCATGTCAATTGGTTCTTTTCGTTACGTATAAAATTAATTGGTAAATATTGAAAAAATATTATTTTTTTTGATGATATACATTAATCTGTATAATAATTTTTATGTATATTGCAACTTGACTGAACGTGTAACTGGGTTTACCCTATTCTCGCTAACAAAGCGAAAGGAGACAGATTAACATGTATGATCTAGAGACGTTCATGACATGGCTGAAACAAAAGAATCCAGGACAGAAAGAATTTCTGCAGGCTGCAAGGGAAGTGCTTGAATGCATTCTGCCGGTAGTCAATGACAATCCGGTATATTGTAAGAACAAGATTCCTGAAAGGATTACCGAACCTGACAGAATCTATGAATTTAAGGTTGAATGGGAAGATGACAACGGAGAAATACAAGTAAATCGAGGTTGGAGGGTACAGTTCAACAATGCACTGGGACCGTACAAAGGGGGACTGAGGTTCCATGCATCAGTTACGTTGGATTCCCTGAAATTTCTTGGTTTTGAGCAGACCTTCAAGAACAGCCTGACAGGGCTTCCGATGGGCGGAGGCAAAGGTGGTTCTGATTTCAATCCGAGGGGAAGAAGCGATAGTGAAATATTACGGTTCTGTCGGAGTTTCATGAGTGAGCTTTATCATTATATCGGAAGTAATACCGATGTTCCTGCCGGAGATATCGGAGTCGGAGGTAGGGAGATAGGTTTCCTTTATGGGCAGTACAAACGTCTGAAGAAAGAAAATACAGGTGTGCTTACGGGAAAAGGGCCCGGTTGGGGAGGATCTTTGGTAAGACCTGAAGCAACGGGCTATGGAACAATGTATTTTGCCCAAGAAATGCTAAGCCGTAACGGGGATTCAATCAAGGGAAAACGAATTGCAATAAGCGGCTTTGGCAATGTTGCCTGGGGCGCAGTCATGAAAGCTGCGCAATTGGGAGCCAAAGTTGTTACTATCAGTGGCCCTGATGGCTATATCTTGGATGAAGAAGGCATCAATACCAAGGAAAAAATGGACTATATGCTGTATCTGAGGGCCTCAAACAATGATGTTGTAGCTCCCTATGCCAAGCGCTTCAATGCTAAGTTTATTCCACACAAGAAGCCTTGGGAAGTTCCTGTGGCCATGGCATTTACCTGCGCCATTCAGAATGAGCTGGATATAGCGGATGCAAAACAACTTGTTGCCGGCGGCTGCAAATATATAATAGAAACGAGCAACATGGGCGTTACTTCGACGGCTATGGAATATCTGCTTGAGCAAAAGATTGATTTTGCACCGGGTAAGGCTGCAAATGCCGGAGGCGTGGCTGTCTCAGGACTTGAGATGAGCCAAAATGCCATGCATCTGTCATGGCCTGCTGATGAAGTTGATGAGAAGCTGAAACATATCATGCAGAATATACATCAGATGTGTGTCAAGGAAGGTCTCCGTGAGGATGGAACCGTCAATTATGTCAGAGGAGCTAACATAGCAGGTTTCCGCAAGGTAGCCGATGCAATGGTTGCACAAGGGTATTGAGCACTTCCCGATACTCTCGGTTGGTTTTTGTTTTGCAGGCGGTCGGATTATCGGCCGCCTGACCTCTTTGTTGGAAGACTGATTTATCTGCAGGGTCTGTTTTGCCCAAGATGACATTGGGTTCAGACTGTTTTTGTAATCATATCATGATGTCTTGTGTTGGTCCGGATTCATTGCATTTTCCTTGATGACAAGTACTGTATCGACAATAGTATCAGGAACAGTTCCTTGTTTTTTGTTTACCAGATAATCAAACATCTTGGAAACAGATTCATATCCTTGCCGATAAGGTTGCTGACAGACAGTTGCATCTATGATGCCGCGTTCCAGTAACTGTGCCGTGGCCTTGCTTCTGTCGAAAGTAAGGATATGCGGTCTGTGCCCTTTTCTTGTTTCTTCAATGGCCCGGCATGTTCCTGCAACGCCACCGGCAACGATAAAAACGGTAGTTATTTCCTTGTGTGTTTCCAAAGCTTTTCTGCTCAGTTCGTATCCATGGTTCTCATCATCAAGAGATTCCAGCATGTCAACGATTTTGTAGTCCAGGCCCTTTGCCTGTAGGGTATCAAGAAATCCTTTTACCCTTTGGTTATGTCCATACATGGATCGAGAACCGGAAACAATGAGTATATGCTGTGGCTCTTTTGTCATTAAGGCTAGCATTCCCGCAGAAGTACAACCTGATTGGTAGTAATCCGGCCCTATATAGAAAAGTCTCAAAGATGTCGGGATATCCGTATTGACGCAGCCGACAGGCAATCCTTGCTTTGTGAAGGTTTCTATTTTCTTGGCAACCATCGGATCGTCGGGTGAAACGATAAGGAGGGCATCCGCTCCTTTTGCAACAAGGCTGTCCATGTATCGGCAATGTTCTTCCAGTCCATATCCTTTTATATTCCTTATATCCAAAGAAAGGCCATAGTCCTTGTTGTCTTCCTGGAAGGTTTCAAGGCCTCTGATAAGCTCGTCAAAGAAATGATTGCCTATACTTGGAAGCAAGCAGCCGATTCTTATCGGGGATTTATTGGCCGCAAGGAGCCTGCCGGCTTTATTGGTGGTGTAACCCATTGTCCGGCATAAAGTTCTGATTCGGATGGCAACTTCACTGTTTACTCCGGGACGGTTGTGCAGTACCCTGTCTACCGTTCCTCTTGAAACACCTGCTTTGGCTGCAATATCCTTGATTGTAATTGCCATGTTTGCTCCTGAGCTTTGATTCTAACATGGTCAGGAACAGTAAACCATATCAATTGGAGAAAAAGTTCCTGTTACTGTCCCTTGTGTGGAATCTTGTATTTTTTCTTTTGACAATCAGTAGAGGCAATGGTACAATAACCAGAGTCGTGTACGAGCACGGTATATCAAGAATTTTTTAAATTTGCAAGGAGAGAAGGAAGAAATCGTGAATATTCGACCGGTAACTTCAGAATATTTCAATACTTATGGGGCGGTTATTTCCGGCTATGATGTCAGTGGCTTGCTCAAGACGCTTGATGAGAAGACTCCTAAGCCTGGAAAAGGTACGGTCTATGTAGCAAGTTGTTCGGATTTGGAGAAAGTTTTGATTACAAAAGAGCTTGAAGCCAATGCATACGGCGGCTTGCCCATAGAGGTCGGTTACTGCAATGGCAATAACCATGTACTCAATTGCTTGGAATATCATCGGGGAAGTGAGCTCAATATTCCATCTCAGGATGTAATCCTTTTACTGGCAGACAAAAGGAAGATGAAGGACAATACGATTGATACACAGGAAATAGAAGCTTTTCTTGTTCCTGCCGGAACGGTTGTCCAACTTTATGAAACGACCTTGCATTATGCTCCTTGTACTGCTCCGGGGCAAGAAGGCTTTCGCGTTGTCATTGTTCTTCTGAAAGGTACCAATACACAAAAGGAAGATATTGTTGTGAAAAGCGACGAAGACAAGCTCCTCTTCGCAAGAAATAAATGGCTTGTTGCACATAAGGATAGTCCGGAAGCAAAGAGAGGGGCTTTTGTGGGCTTGCATGGAATCAATCTGACCGTATAGGAGGGAACAGTATGCAGAATATTCCAAAAGTAAAATTGGGAATCATAGCTGTGTCACGGGATTGTTTTGTCATTTCTCTTTCACAGTCTCGCAGAAAGGCAATTGTCGAAGCTTTTGGGCCAGGGTTATACGAAGCCAAGACAACGGTAGAAAACGAACTCGATGCCAAGAAAGCCGTCGAGGAAGTAGTAGCTGCCGGATGCAATGCACTATGCGTTTTCCTTGGGAACTTTGGTCCGGAGACACCGGAGACTCAAATTGCACAGTATTTCGAAGGACCTGTTATGTATGCTGCTGCAGCAGAGGATGGAGCAGACAAGCTGGTCGGTGACAGGGGAGATGCTTACTGTGGGATGCTGAATTGTTCCTATAACCTAGGGCTTAGGAAAATTAAGGCTGTCATCCCTTCTTATCCTGTCGGTACTGCTGCAGACATTGTAAGAATGCTCAAGGATTTTATCCCGGTAGCCAGAGCTATCATAGGGCTGTCCAGTCTGAAGGTAATTTCTTTTGGACCTCGGCCCCAGGACTTTTTTGCCTGCAACGCTCCGATAAAGCCATTGTATGATCTTGGGATTGAAATTCAGGAAAATTCTGAGCTTGACTTGCTGGTTGCTTATCGCAGCCATGCAAATGACAAACGTATTCCTGCCGTGGTCAAGGATATGGAACAGGAACTAGGAAAAGGAGAACACTATCCTGATCTTCTGCCGAAGTTGGCACAGTATGAACTTACCTTGCTTGATTGGATAGAAGCAAACAGAGGTTCGCGTTCCTATGTAGTCTTTGCAAATAAATGTTGGCCGGCATTTCCTAAGGAATTTGGCTTTGAACCTTGTTACGTAAATAGCCGGCTGGCATCCAAGGGCATTCCTGTTGCATGTGAAACTGATATCTACGGTGCTGTTTCAGAGTATATCGGAACCTGTATTACCGATGCCCCGGTTACCTTGCTTGATATCAACAATACCGTACCAGAGGATATGTATAGCGACCAGATTCAAGGAAAATATCCGTATGTCCTGCATGATACCTTCATGGGCTTCCATTGTGGTAATACGCCATCATGTAGACTTACATGCGGAACACTTAATTACCAGCTGATTCAAAATCGCCTTTTGGAAGACGGTGGTACACCTGATTTTACAAGGGGAACATTGGAAGGGGATATTGCCGCAGGACCTATAACGTTCTTCAGATTACACGGCAATCCTGATTCTTCTCTTCAGGCATATGTAGCTCAGGGAGAAGTGCTTCCTGTACCTACTCGTTCTTTTGGGGGAATCGGAGTCTTTGCAATTTCTGAAATGGGCAGATTCTATCGACATGTCTTGATTTCCAAGCATTACCCGCATCACGGTGCCGTTACCTTCGGACATGTAGGCAAGGCTCTGTATGCATTGTTTGATTATCTGGGAATTCCTGATATTTCTTTCAACCAGCCCAAGGGAATGCTGTATAAGGATGAAAATCCTTTTGATTGATTTCCCTGACGGTTTGTAAGTACCTTCCTGTGTCAGGTACGGTTGCATATGTTTGCAACCGTACCGTTTTCTTTTTGCAGAAAACAAGCTGTGTCCATCAATGTGGAAAGCTTTTGATGTTTTTTTTGTGTTGATATAGTTTCTTTTTTTATGGAATTGAGAGGTTTTTGAAAAAAAATAAAAATTTCTTAAAATTTTTTTGCCGAACAGTCTTTGAAATCAGGTGCAAAACCTATTTTGTATTACTTGATTTCTATAAGTGATACTTGGAAAAATGATAGTTCCGATGTGAGTAAATACAAAAAACTTATATAAAATTTTAGTATTTTTTTAACTCCTGCATGCCTCTTGCATACGTATGGAAACCGTGATAGGGTGTCGACGTGTAAAAGAAAGGAAGGAGTAATTAAGTATGGCTTCTAATGAATTACAGACTTGCAGGGACAATAATGCCTTATCCATACAGCGACTTAGTCTTGGAAATTCACAGGGAATGTTTTCGCCTTTGGGAGAAGCCAGAAAAGATGTGATAGAGGAACTACGCAAGGAGCCGGAACCTGTTCGGATGGAGAGTGTCCATGTATCACCGAGGAAGACTCAGAAAAAGAAACAGGGCATATTCAAATGGTTTACGAAATAAAATAATCCAAAAGGTTTCCATTATACTTGAATCCCCATCGAAGCGATGGGGATTGTTGTTTTTCCCTGATTACAAAAATGACTGACAGTATAAGAATTTTAATACTTTGTTCTACTTGCAATCAGAAAAATCGTGTACTATAATGAAATTCGTGTGCAATAGCCAACCTATTGCTGCTTTGTGCAATGTATGGTCCCGTGAGGGAATTCATCAAAATATACGATTTATGGAGTGTCGAAAATGGACAACAAGAAAATGGTTACGATTGATGGTAACACTGCTGCTGCGCATATTGCATATGCCTTCAGCGATGTGGCTGCCATTTATCCGATCACTCCTTCTTCACCAATGGGAGAATACGCTGATGCTTGGGCTAGCACCGGACGCAAGAACCTTTGGGGTAAGAAGGTCGAAATTATGGAAATGCAGTCGGAAGCCGGTGCATCCGGAGCGGTACATGGTGCTTTGTCTGCAGGTGCTTTGACGACGACATTTACAGCTTCCCAGGGTTTGTTGCTTATGATCCCGAATATGTACAAGATTGCCGGTGAAATGATTCCGACTGTCTTCCATGTGTCCGCAAGATCTCTTGCTGCTCAGTCACTCTCCATCTTCGGAGACCATTCTGATGTCATGGCTTGCCGTAACACCGGTTTTGCAATGACTGCAGCAAGCAGCATTCAGGAAACTATGGATATGGCGCTGGTAGCCCATCTGTCTACCCTTAAGAGCAAGGTTCCGTTCCTTGCATTCTTTGATGGGTTCCGGACTTCTCATGAAATCCAGAAGGTAGAAGAAATTTCCTATGATGATATCAGACCTTTGGTCGACGAATCTCTCATCAAGGAATTCCGTGAACGTGCTCAGCGTCCTGAGCATCCCATGGTCAAAGTTGCTGCCCAGAATGAAGATGTATATTTCCAGGGCCGTGAAACCGTCAATCCTTATTATGATGCTGTACCAGAAATCGTACAGGGTTACATGGATGAGGTTTCAAAACTGACAGGCCGTCCTTTGCATCTATTTGAGTATTCAGGAGCTTCTGATGCTACTGATGTTATTATTGTCATGGGCAGTGGTGCAGACACCTGTGAATGGGCTAGCAAATACATCAATGAACGTGGTGGTAAGACCGGTGTCATCAATGTACATCTGTATCGTCCTTTCAGTGCAGAGCATCTGGTTGCTGCACTTCCCAAGACCGTAAAGAGGATTGCAGTTCTTGACAGGACAAAGGAACCGGGAAGTCTTGGTGAACCTTTGTATCTGGATGTTGTTGCAGCTTTGGAGCAGATGGGTAAGACTGGTATCAAGGTCATCGGCGGACGCTATGGCTTGAGCAGCAAGGATTTCCCACCGACTCATGCAAAGGCTGTTTTCGATCATCTTGCAGGACCGGCTTTCCATAACTTTACCGTTGGTATCAACGATGATGTTACCCATAAGTCCATCAAGATCGGTGATTCGATTGATGTTACACCCAAGGGCGTTGTTTCCTGCATGTTCTGGGGCCTTGGTTCCGATGGTACTGTCGGTGCAAACAAGAACTCCATCAAGATCATCGGTAACAACACTCCCCAGAATGCACAGGCTTATTTTGCCTATGATTCCAAGAAGTCCGGCGGTATTACCGTCAGCCATCTTCGTTTCGGTGAAAGCAAGCTGAATATGCCATGGTTGATCGACCATGCTGATTTCGTTGCTTGTCATAATCCTGCTTATATCGGCCGTTATGATATGCTTGGTCCATTGAAGGAGGGCGGAGTATTTCTTCTCAATAGCCAGATTCCTTCTGATGAAGTATTCGAGCATCTTACCCGTGATATGCAGGAGCAGATCATCAACAAGAAGATTCGTTTCTTCAATATCAATGCTCTTGAGATCTCCGGTGCCGCTGGCCTTGGTACAAGGATCAATACGGTCATGCAGGCTGCTTTCTTCAAGATCAGCCGTATCCTTCCAGAAGAAGAAGCCATCAAGCTGATCAAGGAATACATCAAGAAGACCTTCCTCAAGAAGGGCGAAGATATCGTCAAGAAGAACTGGGCTGCCGTTGACGGTGCATCCGATGCACTCCACGAAGTCAAGATTCCTGCTACGATTACCAAGAGCTGTGAACCACCGGTTCTGATTTCTGCAGATGCCGATGAGTTTGCACAGGACATCATCAAGCCGATCATGCATCGTCAGGGTGATACTATTCCTGTTTCCAAGATGTCTTTTGACGGTAAGTTGCCTACTGGTACCGCAAAGCTTGAGAAGCGTGGTGTTGCACCGTTCATTCCTCATTGGATGAGTGAGAACTGTATCCAGTGTAACCAGTGCGTACAGGCTTGCCCGCATGCAGCAATTCGTGCAAAGCAGATTGAACCTGCCAAACTTGAAAATGCTCCGGAAGGATTTGTTACCATCAAGTCCAACACCAAGAACACCAAGGACCTTCGTTTCAAGATTCAGGTCTATCCTGAAGACTGCCAGGGTTGTGGCGTCTGTGTTGAGACCTGCCCGGCAAAGAACAAAGCTCTGGAGATGCGTCCTGTTCAGGATGAAAGAGATGCAGGAGCTGACAAGTATGCTGAATTCTTCGAAGATCTGCCTTATGCAGTGATGGATGGTGTTTCTGATACGACCGTCAAGGGTCTGCAGTTCAAACAGCCTCTGTTTGAGTTCAGCGGTGCCTGTGCAGGTTGTGGAGAAACTCCTTATGTCAAGCTTGTTTCCCAGATTTGTGGCGAGAACATGATTGCAGCCAATGCTACAGGATGTTCTTCCATTTATTCAGGAACATTCCCGACTATTCCGTATACCAAACGCCAGAGTGATGGCCGTGGTCCAGCATGGGGCAACAGTCTGTTCGAAGACAATGCCGAATATGGCTTGGGCATGCGCCTTGCATTGGATAGCAACCGTCACCAGTTGAAGATCTATATCGATCAGTTGCTGGAAGCTGGTACTACTCCGGAACTGACTGAAGCAATCAAGAAGAGCCTTGATGTCTGGGGTTCAGCCAAGGAAGATGCAATTGAAGCACAGAATGCTGTACAGGCTGCACTTCCTGCTGCTCTTGCTGCTGCAACGGATGCCAACAAGGGTATTCTTGCCAAGATCGATGAGTTCAAGGATTATTTCTGTGACAAGAATGTATTCATCATCGGTGGTGATGGCTGGGCATATGATATTGGCTATGGTGGTGTTGACCATGTTGTTGCCAGTGGCAAGAATGTCAATATTCTTGTCCTTGACACAGAAGTATATTCCAATACCGGTGGACAGGCTTCCAAGGCTACGCCACTTGCAGCTGTTGCAAAGTTTGCAAATGCAGGTAAGCAGGTCGGTAAGAAGAACATGGGCTTCATGTGCATGAGCTATGGCTATGTGTATGTAGCTTCCATCAGCTTGGGAGCCAACAGGGCTTTGGCTCAGAAAGCACTGCAGGAAGCTGTTGCATGGAATGGTCCTTCCATTGTCTTCTGCTACGCTCCTTGTATCAACCATGGTATGAATATGAGATTCAGCCAGGTTGAAGAGAAGAGGGCAGTTGATGCTGGTTACTGGCCGTTGTATCGCTATAATCCTGCACTGCCTCAGGGTGAGAGATTCTCTTGGGATATCAAGAAGGCTCCGACAATTGATTATCTCGACTTTATCAAGGGTGAAGTCCGCTACAAGTCATTGTACAAGACTAATCCGGAACATGCAGATGAACTGTTTGACAAGGCAAAAGCCGATGCAGCAAATCGCATGAGTTTCTATGAGAGAGTCGGTAAGCTTATGTAATTGTTTCCTGCAATGGAAATATGCAAGGGTCCTTTCGGGGGGCCCTTGTTTTTTCTGCCATTACCAGAGTATTTGATTTTTTGACAATTTGTCTTAATTGTTTTCCTGTCGTCAGGATCATGACATTGAGATGAAAGCGGATGTCAAAAGGGTTGTTTCTGTAATTCCAATGTACGTATGAAGTTCAATTGACATTCAGTTGTTTGTATGATTAAATCAACAGTGATATTGTCCAATGGATACTTTAAGAAGGTTTGGATGTCGGAGATTTTATTTCCAGATGCCCAAAGGTCGGCTGATCAAGTGTTGAAGGCAACCATTCTGAATCTGTTGATCGGGATGGACCTGGATTGCTATGGATGGAGGAATTCATGAAAAAATTGAAAAACACCTTATTGATGACGATGCTTGCCGTTTTATTGTGCTCATGTGCCGGTACAGCAGCAAATACAGCACCGGCAATCGAGTATGACAGCCAGAACAGTACCTATCTGCAGGAAGTCCTGGGAGTAAAGCAGTTCGCGGGAACAGTATCTTCTGCTGATTTTACTGCAGCAGCGAACAAGATTACAGGGAAGGAAATAACTGCTGATGCGGATATCCTGAAAGTATTGGTACAGGAGGCTGATTTCGATGAACTTGCCCAAACCTATTCTCGGGATAAAGTCTCGGCACGCTTGAAGAATTATGGCATTGCCGATACTGGCACATATGACCAAAAGTATGTTGTCTGTGCCTTGGATGCACACCTTGTTGATACCCTTCATTTCCAGGCAATCGTAAAGGAAGGAAGTCTCGATCCTGACATGGCAGACTATCTGCTGATGCAATTAGCCAAGACTACCGGCCAGGCCCGACATTATTTGGGCAGGGTTTCAGATCCTGATATCATCAGCAAGATTTCTACAGCTTTTGACAATTTGTATCTGTTCTCATACAGCGATCTTGACAATGCAGGAGCTAAATTGGTCGAAGATAAAGTTACGACTGGATATAACCTCAAGGAGGATGGCTATAATGCCAATTTCCTACCGGAACTGACAATCAAATACGGACATAGTGAAGAAGTCCATCTCAAGCAGCTGGTTGCCTTGCTCAACAGTGAGGGAATTGACGCACGCTTGCAGCTTGAACCAAAAATATCCATCTATCAGTACTTGCTTGAATGGGGCCCGATTCCGGAACCGACACCGACCTATCGTGTAGAAAAATATTCTGATAATCTCTATTTGGTCTATGCTACGGAATATGATGCGATGTTTGAGTTTGACAATGAAAGTGACTTGGAAGCCTTTGATGGCATAATCAATAAATATTCAAAGAAAAACTCAGCTAACCAAGCAAAAGGCAGTGATGTCAAATTGATTTCCGGTGCTTGGTGGCAGCCTCTGTATAGCACGATGGATAAGAATCATGACCAGAGTGCTTACAAGGCCGTCTATGATTGCAGTGCATCTGAGAATGGATATACATTCCATTCATTCTGCTTGCCTGCAGTCAAGGACAACCTGCTTGCAGCAATGAAGAAAGAAATGTCTGATAAGGCAAAGATTTCCGTTGCTCCACTCTATGTTGACAATGCCTTCTACAGGTATCTGAATGGAGAATCAGAATAAACAGCTGATTATATGTGCAAACCGGAAGCAGTTTGCTTCCGGTTTTTGCTTCTAAGTCTGGAAAGGCATACCCCTATGAAAGTTGGTTTGTACTTTCAATTTTCTGCATCAAGAGAAGCAAGGGTTGCCACCATTCATGTTGGTCTGGGTCTGCACCGATACTCCTTATTTTCTTCAATCGGTAACGCACCAAGCTGTCTTTATTCTTCTTGCAGAGGATATCAAGATCCTTTCGGATAGTTTCTCTTATGGCCTGGGCTGTAAAATCTGGATCTGCCTGGGCTCCTTCTTCGACTTCAGGAATAATACCATTGATGATTTTCAAAGCAAGAAGGTCTCTGGAAGTCATTTTCATGATATCAGCGGCTTCCTCGGCCTTACTGGGATCATGCAGGAGTATTGATGCAAAACCTTCAGGAGTGATGACTGAATATACTGCGTTCTCCAAAAGGTATATCTTGTCTGTGATGCCGATACCCAAGGCGCCACCACTACCGCCTTCACCGATGATGAAGCTTATCGTGGGTATCTTGAGCAAAGCAAATTCCCTGAGGTTTTTCGCTATGGCTTCGCCGATACCCCGTTCTTCTGAATCAATGCCGGGATAAGCTCCTGGTGTGTCGATGAAACTGATCAAGGGACGATGGAACTTTTCTGCCTGTTTTGCCAGCCTAAGAGCTTTTCTGTATCCTTCGGGTCTGCTCATACCATGGTTGCAATCAAGATTTTCCTTGAGGTTTGAACCTTTTTTTATGCCGATGACCGTTACTGGTCTGCCCTCGAACAGTGCAATGCCACCTATCATTGCAGGATCATCTCCGAAAGCACGGTCTCCATGCAGTTCCATAAAGTCATCAAAGAGCAGATGTATGTATTCCATTGTACCTGGACGTTTGATATCCCTGGCCAGCTGCACGCAATTCCATGCAGATCTCGGCGTTACTGCTTTATCAACAGAAGACAGCCGTTTCTTGATTGTCTGATAGTTATTGTTCATGTTGCCTCATGTGTCCGCAATAGGAACGAAAGTGTCCTGTGCAGGTCTTTTCTCTCGACGATGGCATCAAGAAATCCATGTGATTGTTGGAATTCAGAAGTCTGAAAGCCTTTAGGCAGTTTTTCTCTGATGGTTCCCTGTATGACTCTGGATCCTGCAAAACCTATCAAAGCCTGTGGTTCTGCAAGTATGACGTCTCCGAGCATGGCAAAGGATGCCGTAACGCCACCCATCGTTGGGCTGGTCAGCAGAATGAAGAGTGGTACGGCAACTTCACCCATCAATGCAGCCGCCGCGCTTGTCTTTGCCATCTGCATCAGGGAGAAGATACCTTCCTGCATCCGAGCACCGCCACTGGCCGTACAGATGATCAGAGGGAGGTCTTCAAGTGCAGCTTTGATCATTGCTGCTGTAATTTTTTCTCCTACGGTGGCTCCCATGGAGCCTCCCATGAAATCGAAACTCATGACGCAGAGTATGACCTTCTTTCCGTCAATCGTACAAGTTCCTGTAGAAACTGCATCATTCTGCCGTGCCTTTTCCTTATTTTCCTGTAATTTTTTATCATAGCCGGGAACTCCTAATAAATTCGTTGCTTTCATGTCCTCGGCAAATTCTTTATAAGAGCCATCATCACAGATAAGGGTAAGCCTTTTCTCCCAGTCCATCCTGAAGTAATGGTGGCAGTATGGGCAGATGTCTAGATTTTCTTCTAGTTCTTTTTCAGAAAGCTCCCTGTTGCATCCAGGACAGATTTTTACTGATTCCTTCATAGTTTTCCTTCCTTTTCCAGGATGTCGTAAAGATCAGTTGCGAACTTACCGCTGGAAAACTGTTCGCTGTCCAATATGGTTCTTACTGCTTCTTTGTTTGTATGAATGCCTTGTATATCCAATTCGTCCAGAGCTTCATGCATGGTCCTTATGGATTCTTCCCTGCTGTCTGTATGTACGATGATCTTTGCCAACAAGGCATCATAGAAAGGACTGACCGTATAGCCTTCATACAGATGGGAATCACAACGTATGCCGCAGCCGATCGGTGGGATGAACTTGGTGACCTTTCCACAGGAAAGGGCATTTATCCTGACTTCGAGTGCATGTCCCTGGAGCGGTGGATCTTCTCCCAGGCATCGTGAAGGAATCCCGTCACTTATGAGGACCATCTGTTTTACCAAATCAATGCCCGATACGGCTTCCGAGACTGTGTGTTCGACTTGGATTCTTGCATTGACTTCCATGAAACAGCAGTTGTGATCCTGTATAAGGAATTCAATGGTTCCTGCACCTTTGTACGCCAAAGTACGGAACAGATTTACAGAAGCTTTTCTCAGTCGAGTCCTTAAGTCTCTTGAAACGACAGGAGAGGGACTTTCTTCAATAATTTTCTGATGATTCTTTTGCACGGAGCAGTCTCTTTCACCAAGAAAGATTACATTGCCGTTACCGTCGGACAAGAGCTGTACTTCTATATGCCTGGGATGTTCCAGGTAGGCTTCCATATGAACTGTACTGTCACCAAAGAACAATTTGGCTTCTTTCTGTGCAATGCCAAGTCCTTCTGCAAGTTCCTCTTCCTTGCGTATGATTCTCATTCCTTTGCCGCCGCCTCCCAAGGAAGCTTTGAGTATGATGGGATAGCCGATATCCTTTGCGGTTTTCTTTGCTTCCTCAATGGTCTTGACTGCGCATTCTGAACCAGGAGTAATATCCAGGCCTGTGGCTTTTGCCTTTTTTCTGGCTTCAATCTTGTTACCTAGCAGATTGATCGTGGTGGGGTCTGGTCCGATGAAGATGAGACCCGCTTGACAGACTCTGTCGGCAAATGTTCCGTTTTCGCTGAGGAAACCTACTCCTGGATGAATTGCCTGGCAATGTGTATAGAGTGCTGCTGCAATAATATTCTGCATGTTGAGATAACTGCTTTCACAATCTTTATCCCCGATGCAGATAGCCTCATCTGCCATTTTCGTCCAAAGTCCATCGGCATCTGGTCGGGAAAAAACAGCAACGCTGCCTATTCCCATCATTTTCAGGCAACGGATGATTCTTACGGCAATTTCTCCACGATTTGCTACAAGCACTTTGGTGATCATAGTGGTTTTACCTTGAACAGAGGTTGCCCGAATTCTACCAATGAGCCTTCCTGTGCCAGTACTTCCATGATTTTGCAATCTTCATCTGCTGGCATTTCGTTCATCATTTTCAATGCTTCTATAATGCAAAGTGTCGTGCCTTTTGTTATTGTCGTACCGACAGGAGCAAATGGCAAAGCATCAGGAGATGGTGCGCTGTAGAAGGTGCCTACCAGGGGAGCTGTGATTGTCTTATATGTTTCTGTGCCAGATTCTTTGCAGTCTCCTTCAGAAAATTCCTTTATTACAGGGACAGAACTCTGTGCTGGACCTGAGGAGTTTTTTTTCATATGTAATCTGCATCCCTCAACTTCAAGTTCAAGTTCCGTCATGGAACTGCTATTGAAAAGGGCTGTGATATCCTTGATTGTCTTGATGTCGATATGTTCCATAATTCACCTCATGTAGCAGAAGTATTGACTATGTTTTATAATTACAGTATTTCTAATTTATGTCAATATTGACATTTTTTTAAAATGTGTAGTATTACATATACAGGAGATGACATGATACGTCAAGCATCGATAGATATAACGGCAGTAGGTGGTTACCTGCCTTTGAAGGTAGTAGTGAATGATGATTTTGCCAGCATGGTAGCTACCAGCAATGAATGGATAACTTCACATACAGGCATCAGGGAAAGGCGTTTTGCTTCTGTTTCTATGTTGACAAGCGACATGGCTGCGGAGGCTGCACGAAGCATGTCTGTCGATTTGAGTGATGTGGACGGGATTATTGTGGCTACGGCTACTCCTGATTATCAAGGATTTCCATCAACTGCCTGTGTATTGGTTGAAAAACTTGGGCTCAGTCAGGTGAAAATTGCCTTTGATCTTGTGGCAGGTTGCACTGGATTCGTGTATGCACTGGAACAGGCCAGGGCACTTGTCCATTGTGGCAGTTGCAGAAAAATGCTTGTCGTGGGTGCTGAGAAGATGTCTTCTGTCCTTGATTTTTCTGACAGGAATACCTGTGTACTTTTCGGAGACGGAGCTGGATGTGTGATCGTTGAAGAAGGGGACGGACTCAAACGAACCTTGCTGGGCGTTGAAGGCAAGGGAGCTGATAGCCTATATATCAATCAATCACGTCATATCGTCATGAATGGGCGGGCGGTCTATAACTTTGCCGTAACAAAGATGACTGAAATAATTGCAAGATTGACGCAGGAAGAAGGAATAAGTCTTGCAGATATTTCATGGATTGTACCTCATCAGGCAAATGAGAGGATTATAAAGGCTGCAGCAGAAAGGCTGGGTGTCGATGTCGAAAAGTTTTACCTCAATGTCAGCCGCTATGCCAATACCAGTGCGGCAACAATTCCATTGGCATTATGGGATATGGAAAAGGAAGGAAAGCTGAAACAGGGTGATATCCTGTTGCTTGTTGCTTTCGGTGCAGGCCTTACGTATGGAGGAAATTGTCTGGTATGGAAAAAATAATTGTTTCATTTCCTGGCCAGGGAGCCCAGTATCCCGGTATGGCTATGGACTTCTATAAACAGAGTGCTATGGTCAGGGATTTGTTTGGACAGGCTTCTGATGCCTGTGGGCTTGACTTGAAGAAGCTTCTTGAAAGCGGAAATGCAGAGAAACTGAAAGATACCCAGGTTGCACAAGCTGCCATTGCCTTGGCAGATCTTGCCAGTCTTGCCATATTGGAGGAAAAAGGTTGTATTCCCGCAGCTGCTGCAGGTTTCAGTCTGGGAGAATATGTAGCCTGTTACGCTGCAGGAGTCTTTGATATCCCTACTTTGTTTCAGCTTGTGGGGCTACGTGGCCGTCTGATGCGTGCTGCCTGTGAATCTGCTGTAACCTCATATGGCAAGCTTATGATGGCTGCTGTAATCGGTATCAACAGGGAAACCGTAGACAGAATATTGGAAGAAAATAAAGCTGATGGGCTCTTTTTAGCCAATGACAACAGCACCCGCCAGGTAGTTCTGTCAGGCAGGGAAAGTGAATTGGAGCGGTTGCTTCCGGTCTTCAAGAAGGCTGGAGCCAGAAGAATTGTTCCTTTGTCAGTTTCAGGACCTTTCCATTCGCCATATATGGCACAGGCAGGAAGAGAATTTGCCAAGCGAATTGGGTCGATACCTTTCAATGATCCAATCATACCGATTTTCAGCAATGTGACTGGGGTACCTATGTTGACCGGACAAGAGGTCAAGGAACTGGCAGGATTGCAGATTACCAGTACCGTTGCGTGGAGAAAAACGATGGAATCAATCATTGCAAGTTTCGATAAAGATGTGCTGTATGTTGAAGCTGGCCCAGGTAAGGTCCTTACAGGATTTTGGAAAACAATGGATGTAAGTTGCTGCCCTTGCGGGACCATGGAGGCAATAGAGAAAACTATGGAGAAAAAAGACAATGTGTGACAGAAACATGAAGAAGGCCATCCTTACCGGGGGATCCAGAGGTATCGGTCTTGCAATAATCAAGGCATTGCTGGCTGACGGGTATGAAGTCTGGTATCTCAGCAGGACTCCGATTTCAGAAGAAATAGCAGGGACCGCACATCATCTTAGCTGTGATGTGATGGATCGGATGGCTTTTGAAAAAGCCCTGAAGACAGCAACGGAAGAAGCTGGAGAAATAAGCCTGCTGGTCAATGATGCCGGTATTACCCGTGATGGATTGATTATGAGAATGAAGGATGCGGACTGGGATGATGTCCTGAAAGTCAATCTTACTTCTGTATTTCTGTCCTGCAGGGCTTTGTCAAGGCAGTTCCTGCGTCAGCGCTATGGCGTAATCATTAACATAGCAAGCGTTGTCGGCATTGTAGGTAATCCAGGACAGGCAAATTATGCGGCATCAAAAGCAGGAATAATCGGATTGAGCAAGAGCCTTGCAAAAGAATTTGCTTCCAGAAATATACGCGTCAATTGTATTGCTCCTGGCTTTATTGATACCAGTATGACACAGAAGCTCAATGAAGAACAGAAAAAGTCAATTTGTGACAAAATTCCGCTTGGTTACATCGGAGATGCAGAGCAAGTCGCCAAGGCTGTACGTTTCTTGGCTTCTGCTGATGCATCATACATAACCGGACAGGTATTGGCCGTCGACGGCGGCATGACCATGTGAGGGACAGACAATGGAAAAACAGAGAAAAGTAGTAATCACAGGTATGGGAACCGTAAATCCCATCGGCAAAGATGTTGCAGAGTTCTATACCAATATTCGCAAGGGCAGTTGTGGAATTTCTCGCATCACACGGTTTGATATCACTGATTATCCTGTCAAGATTGCAGGAGAGGTCAGGGATTTCGAACCATCCCTTCGCATTGACAAGAAGAATTTGAGGTCCATGGCCTTGTTTTCACAATTTGCTGCCTATGCAGCACAGGAAGCCATGGAAATGGCAGGCATCGGTGGCAAGGCTGAGGATGGCAACAGGATAGGTGTCTATGTCGGCAATGGGATAGGAGGCTTTGATGTTGCAGAAAACAACTTGGAGAAGCTTTTTCCCAGAGGCCCTCGGGCGATATCTCCGCTTACTATCCCTATGTTGATTGGTAACGAGGCTGCCGGTAATATTGCCATACTCCATAATCTCCAGGGGCCGTGCCATACCATCGTTACGGCTTGTGCTTCGGGGACAGATGCCATAGGCACTGCCTTTCTGGCCGTCCGTTCAGGACTGGTTCGACATGGCTATTACCGGTGGCACGGAAGCTGCCATTACCAGGCTTGCAATGAGCGGGTTTGCAAGACTCCATGCCTTGTCTGCTTCTCATAATGATGATCCCCTTCATGCCAGTTCTCCTTTTGACAAGAACCGTGATGGGTTTACCATGGGAGAAGGTGCCGGTATGCTTGTCATTGAAAGTGAAGATTCGGCAAGAAGCAGAGGTGCTGTCATCTTGGGTGAAATTCTAGGTTATGGGGCGTCCTGTGATGCTTTCCATATCACTTCTCCTGAACCTTCGGGCATCGGTGCAGCAAAGGCAATGAAGGAAGCCTTGTCTATGGCCGGTCTGGGTACATCTGATATAGACTATATCAATGCGCATGGTACCAGTACCCCTGCCAATGATGCAATGGAAACCAATGCCATTAAACTGGCTTTCGGTGAAGATGCCTATCGCCTGAAGGTATCTTCAACCAAGGGAATGACAAGTCATCTTGTCGGAGCAGCAGGAGCTGTAGAGGCAATCGTGTGTGTGAAATCAATCCAAGAAGGATATTATCCTGCAACGATCAACTATCACACTCCTGATGAGCAATGTGATCTTGACTATGTGCCTAATATAGGTATTGATGCGCCGATGCACTATGCGCTCAGTGAATCCTTGGGCTTTGGAGGTCACAACGGGGCACTGGTGTTCGGCAGCTATGAGGAGAATAGATAACCATGGAAATTACTGACATATTGTTACACCGGAAACCCTTTCTTTTTGTCGATACCATCGAGAAGGCTGATGAAAAGCAGATTGTCGGTACTTACACGTACCGTGAAGATGAATTTTTCTTCAAAGGGCATTTCCCTCAATATCCTGTTGTCCCCGGTGTCTTGCTTATTGAGTTCCTGGCACAGGTGGGGGGAGCAGGCCTGGGCATGACGCAGGTGCTTGCCCCCGGTTCACTTTTTGTCCTCGGTACGGTCGAGAAGGCAAAGTTCCGCCATCAGGTACGACCCGGCGATACTGTCAGAGGTGAAGTGGAGAACCTTAGGGTTTCAAGTCATATCATCCGTCAGCAAGGCAAGGTAAAAATCGGAGATATAATCTGTGCCGAGGCTTCATGGATGTGTCTGTTGTCAGGAGAAGGAGACAGGTAGAATGATCATAGAGGAAAAAGTCTTGCATGGGGTATGTCTGACCGCGCATCCTACTGGGTGCAGGACATATACGACAGATGAAATTACGTTTGTAGAAGATGCCTGCAAAGGGCTTGAGGGAGATAGATACAAACCCTTTGAAAAAACACATCCGAAGGCGCTTGTCCTTGGTTGTTCAACAGGATATGGTCTTTCCAGCAGGATAGTTTTGTCTTTTGGCTGTGGAGCTGATACACTTGGTGTTTCTTTTGAGCGAAGTCCGAAAAAAAACAGATGTGCGACGCCTGGCTGGTACAATACCAAGGTGTTTGAGGAAAAAGCAGCACATGAAGGTCTCTATTGCAAGACATTGGACGGTGATGCTTTTTCTGATGCTATGAAACAACAGGTAGCACAGCTCATCAAGGAAGAACTGGGCAAGGTGGATTTGGTCATCTATAGTCTGGCTTCCCCTGTCAGGATTGATCCTGTGACTGGTGAGACATACAAATCCGTACTCAAGCCGGTCGGTAAGGATTTTACTTCCCTTTCTCTTGATCCTGCGACTGGTCAGATTGGTCAGGTAACACTGTCTGCTGCAGATGAAAAGCAGGTCGAGGCTACCATCAAAGTGATGGGAGGTGAAGACTGGTTACTTTGGATTGATTATCTTTCAAAACAAGGATGTCTTGCTGATGGTGCAAAAACGATAGCTTATTCTTACATTGGGCCGAATATTACAGCACCTATTTATCGAAATGGTACTATCGGTCAGGCAAAAAAGGATTTGGAACGTACTGTTCCGAAATTAAATGGAATCATGGCTGGGATCGATGGCAAAGCCTATGTATCTGTAAATAAGGCTTTGGTAACAAGGGCAAGTGCCGTTATACCTGTAGTGCCTCTTTATATAACAATTCTCTATCGAATAATGAAACAGAAAGGGTTGCACGAAAGTTGTATAGAACAGATGTATAGGCTATATCGTGACAAGTTTCCTGCGGAAATGGTAGAAGAAGATGGACTCCTACATATGGATGACTTTGAAATGCAGCAGGACGTTCAGGATGAGGTTAGGAAAATCTGGGCGACACTGCACGAGGGACAGGTCATTGGAGATGAGGAACTGGAGCAATTCCGAACGGACTATGCACATCTTCATGGATTCGGTTATCGGACAATTGACTACGGTAAGGATGTTGATCCATTGAATCCTTAGAAAATAAGACCGCTGCAGATATCATTTGCAGCGGCCAATAGTTACCTTTGTAAAAATACTTCAATCACAGGGTGAAAAATCATCCTTTGAAGCTCCGCAAAGAGGACATACCCAATCATCAGGGAGATCTTCAAAAGCTGTGTTTGGTGCGATTCCTCCGTCAGGATCACCGACGGCGGGATCATAGACATACCCACATAAATTACATTCGTACTTTTTCATTGCGTTGTTCTCCTTGGTTTGATAATACTCGACAAAGCTTTTCTGTGCAAGTCACTTAATGATATAGGGATAGAATTCCTTCCAATAAATAAACAAACCTACTTCTGAAGTTCTCTGGTTCGAGAATTTCTACGGAATTTCCACATTGGATGATTTTGAGAAGCAGGTCTGTAGAATTTTCGACATCCATGGTACAAATAGAGTAACCATCAAAATTTTCAATCTTTGGTTCATCATGATTGAGGCCATGGAATACGTTCATTGCCGATTCTTCCTTTATTTTCAGAGAGAGGTGAACCATGTCGATGGAATCGTAGCTGTCACTCTCTTCAGGACGTTTGAATGGTTTCAGATTATCTGGGATAGTATAGGTCTGATCTAAGATGACAGCCTTTGTAATGGTGCTGATATCTATGGTTACCATTTCCGGAGTATGCCGCAACCGTCCTGTTACGCTTATGGGATTCCTGCCTGTCGAATCTTCCCTGAAACCGATAAAATAAGGGGCCAGTTCTGTTTCGCTTTTCTTTTCCCCGATTTTTTGTTCAATCTTTACGATTCTGCCAGAGACCCAGGAATCTATCAGGACATCAAGTATGCTGCTGTATTGGCTATTGCCGCTTTTTTTCTGGACTTCTTTGTCTATTTCTTCTGCCAGCTGCATGATATTTTCGCTGATTTTCGGTGCATAGACTCTCATGCTCAGTGCAATTTTTCTCAGGCCTGAAGCAAGATGTGGATTTTGGAATTCAGTGTTTTGGGCCAGTATTTCTGCAGACATATTGAATGCAAGACTTTCATAGACGGACAATTCAATGTTTTCGTCTTCATTTTTGTTTCTGATTTTGATGAGATTGTTTTCTTCATATACGTCAATATATTGACTGAGGTCCGTAACGTATCTGCTGATAGTTGACCGATGTACGCCAAGTCTCCGTGCTATTTCTGCTCTTCTCAGGCCCTCAGGATGGGAAAGCAGGAGCAATTCCAATTGTGCAACTCGTTCTCCTTTCATAATGCCTCCGATAAATAGAACTTATTGCAGTGGGACATCAGCTTGCAACGACGTTAATCATAGCATTTTTTTTAAAAAATGCAACAAAAATTCAACATTTAATTCCATATGTTGCATTTTTGTTTTGTTTGAGCCGTTTGTTTTTCAAGGATTTTTCTGTTGTTGTTTTGTTTCTTTCGTGATGATACTATGCCTTGGGAGGAGAGAGTCTATGAAGGATGATGAAGCGCGTACTACTGCCATTGAGATCAAGCTTGCCTATGCAGAAGAAATGATAGCCCAGCTCAATGAGGTAGTCATAAGGCAACAGAAAGATCTGGGGGTGTTGGAAAACCATGTGGCAAAACTTGAAAAGAAGATGAAGGATTTCATTGACAATTCAGAAGGGGAGGAAAGACCGAACCGCAGACCGCCACATTATTGATTCAGCAGTCATTCTACCTCAATCCTGGGTTTCCATGTAGTTTTGGCTTCAAATACCTTTGATTTGCTTCCGTCCTGCTCATCTTTCCAAATCTGATGAAAAAAAATCGGAGCTGGCCCAGAAAAGGGATTGTCAGCATCACTGAATGTCTGTACATGGATATGGTCAGCAAGGAAAGTCTGTCGAAGCCATGAAACAGTAATCTGAGAAACCTTGTAGAGATCCCTGAAATCATTGGGCATTGCAGTAAGCAACCAGTTGATATAAGCAACATTGTTGACATGATGGTTGGAGTCTGTTACTCCGTAGGTAACATCTGGCTGTGTATGTGATATTTCCTGTATATCCTTTGGTATGATCCTTGATATTCGGGGAGGAAGTGCACAGTGCTGGGGGTAACGCTCACTATCTGTAGGCTGTATAAGTTTTTCCATGATTTTGGAAGGCACACGGGGCCGGCCTGTGTTGGTATCCAGGATTGCCCAGAAGGTTTTTGCAAGAAAACATCTTTTGCCATACTTGTCGTAAGCACGAACAGAACGGGGGATAAAGATACCTGATGGATTCTGTGCCCAGGTTTCCATGTGGACGACTTCTGGCCAATGAGGATATCGGTCAATTTGCATCTCTGTGTGGGTAATGACCCATGTACAGCCTATCTCATGCAATTCAGGAATACTGCAATGACGCTGTACTGCGTGGAACGCCGCCATTTCCTGTGCCAATTCAAAGAACCAACTAAGTTTTGCAACCATATGGCTATCTTCGTTATAGGTATAGCTTCTAAAGTCTTCTCTGAAGACATTGTCTGCATCTATTTCTCTCAGTCCGTCAAGATCCATGGGCTGCATTACTCTTTCTCCTCCGTTGCCAAGCTGATCCTACGGTAAAATATAAGCTGGCTTCTGCCATATTTCCGTTGGTCACAGCAAGTCAGTTCTCCGATATGTTCCGGCCAGTTGTCTTTTTCTTCCACAGGATAATGGATGATGAACAAGCCGTTTCCCTTTACCAGATGGTTGCTTTCAACCAAGCGGGCAAGGGAAACTTTACCTTCCATATTGAACGGAGGATCGGCATAGACGATATCGTATTCCTGCTTGGCAGTCGGAATAAAACGTTTGACATCAACCATGAACAGCTTTATCTGGGAACCTTCAACGATGGACAGGTTCTTCTGTATGACTGTTTTCTTACCTCTGTCTTTTTCTACTACATGTACAGGATCTGCACCTCTGCTGGCAGCTTCGATGCCTACACATCCGCTGCCTGAAAAAAGATCAAGGAAAGACATACCATCCAGGTTGCCTAAGATTGAAAAAAGCGATTCCCTCATCCTGTCCATTGCCGGTCGTATGACTCCCGGTGGGCAGACAACTGTCCTGCCTCTATACACTCCGCCTGTTATCCGCATCTGTATGCTCCGTGATTCAGATTCTTTGTACAGTATAGCCATTGGAAGCTGAAAGTACAAACAGGGAGCAAAAAGAAGTGTATTTTTCTGTTTTGGTGTTTTCTCTATGATCGGTTATAATGTTATCCTGAATGAACTGGTTTGTCTGTACTGCATTAGGTCATTTTTGCATCTGCGGGGTAATGCCTGAAAGCGGAACGCAGGTTTTTTCGAGAATCCTAGAACTTATCCAAAAAAAGGGGTGACAGTGTAATTATGTAATCTTTATGATTTCTATGCCATGTCTTTCAAAATAGTACATCTTGTCTGTATCAACCCTTTTAGACTGGTTTTCAATGGCTTCTGTAGATATGAGCTATCAATGATAGGGTTGAAGGAACTTGCTTTTTCAATCAGCTCGTCCATCATGTTGAGGATTGCCTTGTCATTGATTCCAAGATTCTGACCCAAAGCAATGAAATCCTTGCGTCCTATCTTGTTTTTTTTGCCGTTCAATGTCAGTGCAGTTTGTTCCGTATCCATGGGATTGACCAGCTGTACAGGCAGAAGGTCATAGGCTTTCGACAGGCGAAAGGCATGGTTTTCATTTTCAATCAACGAAAAATTCTTCAAGTGCATGTCTGAGTTTCCTGTGATGAAGTTGAACAGGGTAAGTCTGAAAAACCCTGTGATATCTATCCCAGGCATTGAAGACCATTTCCTGATAATCTTTCCGCATTGCTCATATGAACCTTTGTATTTGTCTTCAGTAAGGCGTTCTGAAAGTTGACAGAAGTCCTCCATCTGCAATTTGTTTTTTCCTTTTCTGTCTATTCGCTTCGTAATATATGCAGGTGTCCCATCCTTCATAAGGATCAATGCATGCGGAACCGTCGGAATACCGATTGAATCTGCAAGCAACATGACGGTGTGTTCTGCTTCCGGTAATTGTTGGTAGCCCTTGCTTTGGGGTTTCAATATGAATCCTGCAGGGTAGCCGATGAGCGTCAATCGAAAATCCTTTTTATGTATGTTTTCGGAGCTTAGGTGTAGGGATAGTTTCTTTTGAATGCCTGTAACGGTAAGTCCTTTCTGAACAGTTTCTTCTGCAAGTCTGTTGATACCCTCATCATCCAGCTGTAACCGAGGAAGAGAAGAAGTACTGAAGAATTTCTTTATGCAGCCTTGATGCCATCCGGTAGCATATTCATTTTGTAATTCCAATGGTCTTCCACAACAAAGGCAATGATCATATTTCATCTGCTACCACGCTCACAGCACCGATGCAATCTTTGCAAGTTGTCATCAACAGTCCCATTCTGTCATAGGAATTAAGATTCCATTTTTTGATGGCGATATTCAGCAACCACCCTTCTGGAATCAATCCATCAAAAAAAGGAAAGAATGTCTTGCTCTTATATGGTTGTTTTTGCAGGGGAAGTGTCAGGCTTATCGGAAGTGCATCTTTATCCATGAGGTAGTTTTCCGTATAGATGAATTCATACCCATCTTCGGTTTCCTTTATGGTTCCTGCTTTCTTGTCATACATGTACACTGATCCTTGTCGTTTGTCGGTCATTCTTTTTCTTCCCTGTCAAGCATGACTGGTCCCAATTCTTTTCCGAACATTGCCAGAGCTTGGTTGACCTTGTCCATCCGGACAGGTTTCTTTTCCTTGTTCCAGCTCTCTGACGAATCTAAGGCCCAATCCAGACCGGAGTGCAAATTCCTGTTGCGTCAGTCCTGCTTCCCTGCGGTTTTTTCTTGATGTAGTTTCCAACTATATTCATTAATCTTATTTATATACCCTATCGGGTGTAATGTCAACTATTTTTTATATTTTTGTACCCGTTAGGGTATAATTGGTACTATCATATAGTGTTTTATACCTTTTCGGGTGTATCCCTTGTACAAAGACTATCGGAATGTGTGAATTATAGGCTGATATGAGGTGGCCGTTTGTCAAGCACTATTGTAACAATCTTTACTCCTTTTTCATCGGTTGAGCCGTTTCTGCAGATGTCATGGACGTGGATAAGGAAAAGGCTACAGTCTTTTCGACACTTGGCCATTCTGATATACGTGGATTGGGTACCTACAGGTCAATGGTTCGTCGAAAGCCCTTTCAGTCTACAAGCGAGAGTCTGTTTCATAGACAATATCAGTAATCCTATACCCAGGTTTCTCTATATGCCTTTTTTTCCAACATGAAACTTTCTATTGTTTCTTTGGTGTTGTTTTCTAGAAGCAAAGGAGAGAACTGATGTGTTCCTGCATGATCAAGGCAGTCAATGCATCTTGATTTGATTACCTGCAGCCCTCCCTGTATATTTTTTCCTTTAATCAACAATATATAATTTAAGGAGATAAGAAGTGATACGAATCAAGGTATGGAGGTACGAAAAACATATCTTTGGTTGAATATGTTTTTTCTATTGATCCAAAAAAAATAATCCCGAAATATAACGTTATTCTAGAATCATTTGGATGTCGTACTGGTATAGCAAAACAGGAAAGAAGGGAAGAGAGAGCCAGGAGATATATATCGGGATGACAGAAGATGTCCTATGCGTATCTTTATAGAAATATTATCCAAAACAATATAAAGATTGTTAGGTGAGTTCATTGGACAATTGAATTAATATTACTTTTTTGGTAATCCGTATTTGGAGGATAATTAAATGTCAAATATCAATGTACGAAATTGCGTGATTGAATATAATATCCAAGGATCTGGACCTGCAATTGTTTGGGGGCATGGGCTCGCATCATCAATGAAGCAAGAAGATTCCTTTAAAGTTGTTGATTTGGCAGGATTACAAAATGATTATTCAATTCTTCGGTACGATGCCAGAGGTCATGGTGCAAGTAGCTTTACTAAAAATTTGGAAGATTATTCTCTAGAAAATCTTGCAAGAGATCAGCTTGAGTTAGCAACCTCATTAGGTTTTAAGAATTATATTGCTACAGGAATATCTATGGGAGCATCAACAGCAATAACAGCAGCAATTATTTCACCTGAAAGAATTAAGGCGTTAATACTTGTACTTTTGCCAACTGCCTGGGAATTTAGGAAGGCACAAGCTGAAAGATATGAAAAAATTGCAGAGTGCATTGAATCAGGAGATATGGAGGGATTTCAGAAACTTATGAAATCTGTTCCTTTACCAGATCCCCTTGCAAGGTTTTCATCGAAAAAAGGAAAGGGACCAACGGTTCTTGAGGAGGATGAAAAAAATCGGTTATCGTTAATTTTTCGTGGACTGAGTAAGACAGATTTGCCTTCAGTTGAATTAATAAATCGTATAAGTCAGCCGACTCTGATTCTTGGCTGGACGGGCGATGAAAATCATCCTTTAACTACAACTGCAAGATTCCAGGAGTTGGTACCGCATTCAAAGATTGTTTTAGCTACAACTTTTGACGGAGTAAAAAAATGGAATGAGCATATTAAAAGCTTCGTGGAAAATATATGAAAAGTAAAAAAAATTGCATTTAGCAATTGCTGCAACCTGATAATTTCTTTTGTCATGAAACGTACAAGCGAGAGAGCAAAGATAGCTGTTGTCTCTCAAGGTTCAATGGTTTGTATGCTGATAACATTGTCTTTGTAGGAAAACTTGCAATGATACCTGATCAGTATGATGTGGTTACGTATGATGTACATGCTGCCATATATCTGGCAATGGATTTCCTGATGGAAAAAACATTGCTGAGGTTGTATTTTTCGACGGCAAGGATACCTGTAACATCCCAAGGTATTATTGGAAATCAACTCAGGTAAAATACTTTGTGGAAGAAAATCCTCAGATTTCTCTGAAGGAAGACATCTTGTGTGATGGTTTTGGTTCGATTGCGGGCTATGATGCACTGAAAAGTTATATACAGGCGGGTAAATCGATTCCTCAAGCAATCTTTACCGGAACGGATTCCCTTGCCATAGGGGTTCTCAAGGCTATGCATGAATTCCATAAACCTATACAGAATATCATTTCCATCAATGGAGATTCTTCTGGTGCTTGGGCACATCCTCAACTGACCAGTGTTGATATCAATGCAAGGCTTATGGAATGGAAGCAGTCTCCCTGATTTTACAGAATTCAAAAATGTTCTGTTGGTTCGCAAGATGGTTTCATTCGGACCTCATATAATTGACCGTGATAGTGTTGTTGCAGGTAAGTAGCTTGGGGAAAGAAAAAAATCGGGAAAACAGCCTGTCCAAGAGATAGAAACGGGTATGTTCAGAACCCCATGGAATATGTATTGATACTGTTTGTCTAAGGATTGTTGCAGAGATTATGCGTTTTGCCTTTAATCTCTTTCCCTGTCCGGAAATGGATTCGCTTCTTCCAGTACCCTTGCAATGACCCGGTTTTCTGCCCGAATGAATCCGGGGTCTTCTTCCAATATCCGATCGCAGCAATCCCTTGCTTGCTTGATCAGCTCAAGGTCATCAGTCAAGGATGCAAAATGTAATCTGAGATAACCGCTTTGTCTGGTACCGGTAAGCTCTCCGGGGCCTCTGATCTTCAAGTCTTCCTCAGCAATCTTGAAACCGTCATCTGTTTCACGCATGATCTTGAGCCGTTTTATTGCATCTTCACTGAGATTGTCTGAGAATACAAGAAAGCAATAAGACTGTAACTGTGAGCGTCCTACACGTCCCCTGAGCTGGTGCAGCGCTGACAGTCCGAAACGATCGGCGTGCTCGATAATGATACAGGTAGCATCAGGAATATCAATACCGACTTCGATGACACTGGTTGAGACGATGTACATCAATTCTTTCTTCTTGAATTTTTCCAGAATCTGTACTTTCTCTTCATCTTCCACTTTACTGTGCAACAAGGCAGAAGGGACACCTGGATATTGGTTTTTCAGATATTCAAACATATTGGTGACATCTCTCAGTTCACTTTGTCCTGAGTCATCAATCCTGGGATAGACAAAATATGCCTGATGTCCTCTGTTGAATTCAACGGCTACTGCCTTGTACATACGTTCCCTGCTGGCTTCTCCTACCAGATGGGTAATGATTTTCTTTCTGCCCTTCGGCATCGTATTGATTGTTGAAACTTCCAAGTCGCCATAGATGGTCAGTGCAAGTGTCCGTGGAATCGGGGTTGCACTCATCATCAGTACATGGGGCATTTTACCTTTCTGGAGAAGCTGTTCCCGTTGTTCTACGCCGAAACGATGCTGTTCATCGATGATGACGAACCTTAGGTCGGCAAAGGTGACTTGATCGGAAAACAAAGCATGGGTACCGATGATGATATCTATTTCTCCGGCTTTGATTGCTTCAAGCAGAGGACGTCTGTCTTTCTGTTTCGTTGAACCGATCAGCAGCCCTATCCTGATACCGAATGGTTCCAGCAGTCTTGCTGCGTTTTCTGCATGCTGGAGAGCCAAAAGCTCAGTAGGGGCCATGAAAGCAACCTGTCCATGGCGGGAAAGTACATGCAAGGCACTTACCCATGCGACCAATGTCTTGCCACTGCCCACATCACCCTGAAGCATTCTGTTCATCGGTATATCGGCATCCAGATCTTCCCGTATCTGTCTGAGAACTTTGATTTGGTCGGGAGTCAGTGAAAAAGGAAGTGAAGCTACAAACCTGTTTTCCAATTCTGTCGGGATTGATTGCCCGTGGACTTTTCTTTTCTTTGACAGGTTTCTTCGGGCAAGAATCTGCAGGTAGAAAAGCTCTGTGAACGCAAGGGAACGACGAGCGGAAGCTCTGGAAGTGGAATCAGGAGGAAAATGGAAGCATCTGATTGCCGTGTCACTGTCCATAAGATGCAAGTCTGCCGTAAGTTCCTGTGGGAGTTCGTTTTCAAATGAAGTATTTTCCTGCAGGATCTGATGTATGGCTTTTCTCAGTATTTTTTGGGTCAGGGTACCTCGAAGAGGGTAAACGGGAAGTATCTGCCCAAACGGCGCTGGTGGTTCTTGTCCCAATTGCATTTCGGTAAGTTCAAAAGACCCGGTCTGAAGTGAACTGCCCCGGCGTGTCACGTTTGTTGCGTAAAGGTAGAATACGTGATGAAGCCTGATGGTCCGTTGCAGGAAGTTCCTGCCGAAACATAGAAGCTGTATGTTGCCGGTTTCTTTTCCGCTGACATCTTGCATCAGTAGTTTCAAGGTGCGTTTTGCCCCGCCTCCGAAAAATTCATAACCGGTTGCCATGACTATTGTATTGACCGTTACGGGTTGTCCTAGATAAGGTGGAAACTGCCCTAACGGCGTAAGGACCGATCGATCTTCCCAACTCCGGGGGGCCAGGAGCAACAAATCTTTCTGGCTTTTGACATCAAGTGTAACCAAGGATGCCTCAGCCGATTTTCCTATGCCTTTCAGCAGTGAAACTTTCTTCTCGAGTGCCCTGATGAACATCGTCAGGTCCTACAGTGTGTAAAGAAAGGCCCATAAGCGGTATAGGCCTATCCGACAGGCTATGAAAAGAACGACCACGAAGATGAGGCTGACGATCAGCAAGTGTCCGTCATTTGCAATATTTGAATTGAAAAAGACTTTCTGTGTCCAGTTTATGATACCCTCGGTCAGGTTGTTGCATATCCTGCTCAGCGTAATCGGTGCCGGACCACTTTTGTAGAAGAAAAACAATCTAAGTGCCAGGGCAATGATGATGATCCAGAAGATGAAGGCTATGATGGATTGCCAGAGTATCTGCATTGACAAGGCTATGCATATACCCCAAGTCAACTTTCCTGTCCTGCTGAAGATACTTAATATGGCCTGGACAAAGGAAAGCAGGGCAAACCCAAGGACAGGCGTAAAATCAATGACCCCTTTCCGTAACCATCCTACTCCGATGAACAAGTTGAGGAAAGGATCGACTATCTTGACGAGCCATCGGGTAAAACCATTGTTTCCTAGTTGTGTTCCAGGGATACGGATCCATGTCAGGATTACCCTGATCCAAATCAAGAACATATAAATCTGTATCAAGCCAGCACCTAAGCCTGCCAGCTTCATCAGTAAGGTAGGTGCATCATACACACTCATGGATTCCTCCTTCCTTAGTTGAACCAGACGTCTGTAACGACAGGAATCTGTTTGGCTTCCTGGGAGAAACCTTCATTGTACGAAATAGAAAATTCCGGACCGCAGATGATTTTCGTTTCTTCAGTCGGACTTTCCTGCTGTTCGTCTTCTTCAGTATAGGTTTCATCTTCAATTCTGGCCGATGAGTTGTCTTTTTGGAACAACAAATCTACCTGTATAGTTCCGTTTCCATCTGCATGGGTAACCAAAAGATCCCTTAGTTGCGTAAGATAATCCATGTTTGATTGGGCAATTGTCTGATTTACTTTTATGAAGCAGTTTTTCAATGCAACAGGAGGTAGCTGTGAAGGATCAACAACCTCATCAATGAGGAAACTGATTTTGTCCATGCCCCTTTTGTTGTCAAATTTTCCTGTAAAACCATGGATGCTGTCTGCTGCTAGGAGATCTTTATAACGTTCCCAACCATCAGAGAATATCGTAGCATCTATGGTACCGTTTTTGTCAACCAAAGTAAGGAATCCCATCCGCTTGTTGTTTTTCTTGCTTGTGTATTGCTTGACGGATTGAATCATTGCAATGATGGAAACTGTTCTTCCGAAAGGAAGCTTTGTCGGCTCACCGAGATTTACTACGACACTTTTCTTTATGGCATCTGCGTACACATCCATCGGATGTCCTGAAATATAGAAACCGAGCAGTTCTTTTTCTTTTTCAAGTTTTTCCATGATTTTCCAATCAGGAACCGGAACCATGTTGAACTGATTGATTTCTTCCGTTTCTTCTTCGCCGAAGAGAGAAAGTTGCCCATATTGGTTGTCTTCATGGCTCTTTGCAACGAATTTCAACATTTCCGGCAGATTGGTCAGCAAGGTGGGTCTGTTGACACCGAGCTTGTCAAAGACTCCTGCACAGATCAGTGATTCTATGAGCTTGGAGTTCAATACCTTCGAGCTGCTGCGCATAAGGAAATCCATGAAATCCTTATACGGTCCGTTTTTCTCCCGTTCTTCTACTATTTGCTGCACAGCACCTTCTCCAACGTTCTTGATACCGCTCAATCCGTAGATGATCTGGTTGTCAACGACTGTGAATTGGTTTTCGGAGTAGTTGATCGTCGGGGGCAATACCTTGATACCCATTTCCTTGCATACGGCCAGATATTCGCTGTATTTGTCTGGATTGTTGATTTCATTGGTAAGGTTCGCGGCCATGAACTCTGCAGGGTAGTTTGCCTTGAGATAGGCAGTCTGGTAAGCAATGATGGAATATGCCACTGCATGAGACTTGTTGAAACCATAGCCCGCGAAAGGTTCAAGCATTTCAAATATTTCTATGGCATGCTCTTTGCTATGGCCTTTCTTTGCCGCTCCTGCGATGAACTTGACCTTTTCCTCTGCCAAGGCATAGACTTTTTTCTTACCCATGATCCTACGAAGGATATCTGCTTGCCCCAGGGTGTAGCCTGCAATGATCTGTGCAACCTTCATTACCTGTTCCTGGTAGACTATGACGCCATAGGTAGTCTTCAGTTCATCTTCAAGAGAAGGGTCTGCATAGGTAATCTGTTGTCTGCCATGCTTGCATTCGATGAATTGTGGGATATAAGCCATCGGTCCCGGCCTGTACAAGGCATTCAATGCAACCAGGTCTTCCATGTTGCTGGGGGCCGCGTCCCTGAGGATTTTCTGCATGCCGACGGATTCAAACTGGAATACGCAGGTACTGTCACCTTTTCTCAGCATATCGAAAGTCTGTTGGTCTTCATCTGAAATTGCCTTGAGATCAAAATCAGGATTTCTCTTGTGTATCAGGTCAACGCAATGCTTGAGCAAGGTAAGAGTCTTCAATCCCAGAAAGTCCATCTTTACGAGGCCGCACTGTTCGATGAGGTCCATCGTGTACTGTGTGGATATGGCACCTGTCTTCGAATCAGAACATAGCGGAACATAGTTGATCAGAGGAGTCTGTCCGATGACGACGCCTGCTGCATGGGTAGAGACATGCCTGTTCATACCCTCCAGACGGGAGGCTACGTCAAACAACGTTTCGTAAATGCCTCCCTGTTGGCGGAGAGCTGTCAGTTCCGGACTCATTTCCAAAGCTTTTGCTATGGTCATCTTCGGTTCATCCGGTATGAACTTTGCTATCTTGTTGGCCTCATCGAACGGGATATCCAAAGCTCTTGCGCAGTCTTTTATGACAGCTTTTGCTTTCAAGGTTCCGAAAGTTGCAATCTGGGCGACGTGATCCTTGCCGTAGTGCTGTGTGACATAGTCAATGACTTCCGACCGTCTTTCGAAGCAGAAGTCAATGTCAAAGTCAGGCATGCTTACACGGTCTGGATTGAGAAAACGTTCGAACAGCAATTTATACTTCATCGGGTCGACATCTGTAATGTCGATGCAATACGCCACGATAGAACCTGCCCCTGAGCCACGGCCAGGCCCTACGGGAATCCCATGGGTCTTGGCCCAGTAGATGTAATCACGGACAATAAGGAAGTATCCTTGGAAGTCCATTGTAATGATTATATTGAGCTCATATTCCAACCGGTCATAGTATTCCTGAGGAATGTCCTTGTATCGTCTCTTGATGCCGTCATGTGCCAGAGACCTTAGGTAATCTGCTGTATCTTTGAAACCTTCAGGAACTTTGAAAATCGGTAACAAGGGACCGGGGAAGTGAATTTCAATATGGCATCGCTCAGCTATCTTTGCGGTGTTTGCAATGGCTTCAGGGCACCATGAGAACAATTCTTCCATCTGTTGGGGAGTCTTGAAATAGAATTCCTTGGACGGGAATTTCATTCTGTTGTCTTCGCTGACCTTTGAGTTGGTACCGATACACAGCAACACGTCCTGTGCTTCCCAATCCTCTTTATCAATGTAGTGGATGTCATTGGTAGCCACGACGGGGATGCCGGTTTCCTTTGAAATCTGTACGAGGAGCGGGTTTGTCCTTTTCTGCTCTTCCAAACCATGGTCCTGTAATTCAAGGAAATAGCGACCGTCATCAAAGACAGAAGAAAACCATAAGGCCCTTTCCTTTGCACGGTCATAATCTCCGGCAAGCAGAAGTTGCAGAATTTCTCCGCCTAGGCACGCTGAGAGGCATATGAGACCTTCATTGTGCTCCTTGAGCAATTCATCGTCAATTCTCGGCTTATAGTAATAGCCTTCTGTCCAGCTGATGGAATTGAGCTCCATCAGATTATGGTATCCCTTTTCATTCATAGCCAGGAGGATGAGATGATAACGATGGGTATCATCCTTTCCTAGGCGAGGCCTTTCGGTATGTCCTGCCGGATTGCAATAGAATTCGCAGCCGACTATGGGGTTTATGTCTTCCTTCTTGCAGGCATCATAGAAACGGAGTGCTCCGTACATGTTCCCATGGTCAGTCAAGGCAAGGCTTGTCATGCCATTTTCCTTTGCCTTTTTTACGTATGATGATATCTTTGCTGCTCCATCCAAGAGGGAGTAGTCACTGTGGTTATGAAGATGTATGAAATCTGACAATTGCGTCTCCTAATAGTATGCTGTACCATGTTTTGGTTTCATTGAAAAGAGGACGTTCTGAAATACTCTTCTACAACGTTCTCTTTGCAATAGAGTCACCAAAGGCAAGTTTTTCCCGATATCGGCTATAAGCTTGTGCGAAAGGTCCACTACTTTCTGGGCTGAAAGTGGAATCTGGGCTCCTTCCAGCTCATTGCATAATTCCGATGCGAAATACATACCTGCAAGCGGAAATGTTATGCAAAGTTGCATTTCGCTGACCATTCCTCCGGTAATATCCGCCCGTAGGGCAAGAATTACCGTAGATTCTGGTTTCCTTATCGGATCTCCGATGCAGATGAATCTTTCATAGTCACTGCTTTCATATTCAATCCGTAGTTTTGATATGATACTGTTTTTTTCCAATTGCAGTTTCCCTGTTGCATCATAGATCCTTCGCAATGGAATTCTTTTCGTCGTATGCTTATTGTCCTGGACCTTGAGTATTTCTGCTTCGGTGTTCATCAGGATCAGGGTGCCTGGCAGGGCAAAGCGGATACCAGAAGTACACAAAGCACCTCCGATGGTCATCTGGTCACGAACGATACTGGAAGCTGTAGCATCCAATGTATGCAGCAGCAAGTCATTGAAAATGAGCTTGCCTATTTCCAGCATCCTGCTTGCACAGACCATACACCCTACATCGACGGTCCGTATGTTCTTTGTAATGTCGAAAAAGGCATCAATCTTTCCCAGATAGATGAGCGGACGGGTTGAAGTGTCAGGGTAGAAATCCGGCCTGCTCATGATGAAAGTTCCTCCTGCCCAAATCTGGCTGTCAGGATTCTCTGCAATGCATTGGAACAATTCACTGATTGTCTTAGGCATGAATATCTTTCTGTTAAAGTACATTGCGCTTGATCCTGTCCTCCCGTGCAGCCTTCACGATTTCCAGAAGTTCACTGGAATTCATGCATTTGCAGGTGCTTAGGGAAAACTCCCTTGCTACCATGTTCTCATCTATTTCTTCATGGGTATTCTTATCCAATCGTTTTTCCATGAAATTCCTTGAGTTTGCATCAAGGGTATCGAGCCTGTTGGCTTTCTTGGTTGCGAACCTGAGGAGAATTGATTCAATTATCAATGTTTTTGGTTGATAACAGTCAGGACAAGGTTCACTTCCCAAAGCATCATACGTACGCCTGATATTCCGATAGTGTGCGGTTTGCATGAAATAATCAAACGTAGTGACCGTCTTGCCTTGGAGCAGAAACGCCGGTGTCATGCAACCTAAGACCGGTTTGCCGTCTACGAGCACCAGGCAACCGCCGCAGCAGTTCCCGTCGCAGCGTACCTTGTTCAGACTGATTCCCATGTCTTCATAGAGGATGTCGGAAAGTGGTTTCGTTTCACTGACGATGAGTTCAAGTGGGGTTTTGTTAAGCGTCATGGCAAGCTTGATCATCCTTTTGCTTCCTCCATCAAAGCAACGATTTCTTCGGAAAAAATCGGTAATTCCGTAATTTGACAGCTCAATGCCTGTTCCAAAGCAACGGCATAAGCTGCAATGGCAATTCCTCTTAGGCCGCTTGAAAGCGAATCGGTGAGTTCCTTGTCATCACAATTGATATCGAGATCAATCTTGAATTCATTACCCAGTGCCAGTTTTGCTCCTTGCTCAAGCAAGGTCGTAATGATGGTCTGTTTCATCTTTGATGTAAAAGAAGGTTTGTCCGATACCTGACCTGTAAGGAAGGTCCCCCATATGTGAGAGATGATTGGTTCCAGATTGACAGGGTCAATCTGAAGCTCTATGACCAAGGCTCCCCAGGTGTTTGTCTGAAACAGATGTTTGCCTGCAAGTTCCTTGCTATCGGCACTTTCACTGATAGGAAGAGCTTGGAGGAACCTTTTTGATTTGATCTTTTCACATGCCAAGCTTATGTTTTTTGGCATCCTGCCGCTGCTGACAGAAAGGAGTGAAGGTCCGCTGTCAATCATGAAAGGTCCGTCTTCTGTAAAGCTGATGTCATTTTCATTGACTTCCAATTTCTTTGCAATGATCTGTTTCCAGATATTGGCACTGTGTCCGACCGGCAGAAAGGAAGTATTGCATATGACTTTTCCTTTTGTATGCAGGGTGAGCATGACGGACTGTTGCTGAATGCCTTTGCAGTTTGATGAAAAACCACAGAGGCCAGGGCCAGATGCAATACCGATGCCTCTGGCATAGCTTGACAGCAATGACAGTTTCTTTTGTATTGACTTGTGTATCTGGTAGCTTGCATTCTTTCTGTTGAAAAAACATTTCTGAGCCAGTTTGTCCAATTGTCCATCAGGTTGCTGTTCGCTCTTCCATGCAATGACCTGGGGCCTGAGCGAATCGGCACTGTGCAAGGACTGCCTCCACAGATATGGTGACTGCTCCAGTTTTTTCCCAAGGCGTGAGCTGTGTATTTCAGATGCTGCCAAGGCATCACAATACCCCAGGTCCCCGAAGAAGTTTGAAGCTTGTGTCGGACTGGAAACTATCGATATGGTACAGCGGAATCCTTTGAGTGGATATTCCGGCAACAGGCCGGCTAGCATTTGTTTGCATAGTTCATTGCTGAACAAAGGGTAGGCGCCCTGGTCTATCTGGACTTCGGCTAGCTCTGCAACAGTCTGTTTGTTCTGATCATACCATGTTGTTTTCTTGACTGTAGTTTCAATTTTGACCGTCTGTGCAAAGCTGGTCAATTCAACAGGAAGGCCGGATTTGATGGCCGCTATCGCTGCTATGCAGGCCATATGGGCTGGCTGTAGCCAATATTCATCATGGGGAGCAAAGTACAGTTGCCGATGGATGATGATTTTCCGTTTGTTATAGCCTGTTGCGGCGGCAACTGCTTCCTTGATCAGGTTAGGCCATTGTGTCGGAGCAGAAATTTCAATGGTGTCGCTTGCTGTCCTGGCGGTAACTTTCAGAGGCTTTCCGGGTTCTGTCTTCCGACGTTTGGAAGTAAAAGAACTTTCGAAACGTTGCAGACCTACTGCAGAGGTAGCCTGGTCATAATTGCCCAAGTCCTGCTTGAAGGTCAAGATTCGTGGCTTTTCCAGTTTTTCCGGCTGGTGATAGGAAATTTCAATCTGCCTTGAAAGGACTTCTACGGTGTCTAAGGTCGGGCCGAAAAGTGCGAATAGCGGCTCGCCTATATAGGATACCTTTGCCGCTGCCAGCAAGGGGATATACTCACCCAGGACATTCAGTCTGTTTGCTCCCATGATATCCATCGGGGTAATGGCAAGGTAGTCTTCATCCAACTGGGGCAACTGGATGTCGGGAACCAATCCCAAGCCGCTGGTTGCTCCGACCAACATGCCTTGGAGAGGCTCAAGTTGCAGATTGTTCTTTTTCTTTTTTGCCATGGAAAAATAATAGCATTAAAATCTGCTCTCTGCAATGTTCGGTTGTTGACGAGGCCTGTTTATCGGTTTGTTTCATATGGAAAAAATCCAATGGCTGGAGTATGATATACCTATGAATGACGAAGAGAAACTGCTGGATGAGGTCAATGATCTCAGTGACCGGCTAAGGACTTATCAGAGGGCTTATTATGTGGATGCCAGACCTTTGGTTTCCGATATGGAATATGATCGTTTGTTTGACCGGCTCAGGATGATTGAGGGCAGCCATCCCAAATTCAGGTTCCCTGATTCCCCGACCCAACGGGTCGGCAGTGACCTTTCTTCAGATTTTCCTGAAGTGACGCATACTATCCCTGTGCTGAGCCTGGACAAGGCATACAGTGAACCTGCCGTACAGGATTGGATCAGCAAATGCGAGAAGAAAGAAGACCGACAGCTTTCATTTGTATTGGAGCAGAAGATAGATGGCATCAGCATGGTACTCTATTATGAGCATGGTGTACTTGCAAGGGCTGTTACCAGAGGCAATGGTACGGTAGGCAACGATGTGACTGCCAATGTCAGGACGATCAAGTCAGTTCCGCTACGGTTGTCCAAGCCTGTTGATATTGCTGTAAGGGGTGAAGTCTACCTGCCGAAAGCAGATTTTGAGGCTTTGAACAATAAGCTTGAGGAGCCTTTTGCAAACCCCAGGAACCTGACGGCAGGGACCATCAGACGAAAAAAGAGCAGTGAGACTGCCCAGGTTCCCCTTGCGATATTTGTCTATGAAGGCTTTTGGAAAGAAAATCCTCCGTTTGCCGATCATGTTGCCATCCTTGCAGAATTGAAAGCGTTGGGCTTCCGTACCAATCCGAACATAGGTCTTTTCTGCCAGACTGCAAAAGAAGCCAAGCAGAAACTTGATGCAGCACATCTGGAAGGAAGCTGGGGAAGTTTTTCTGACCTTCAGGAACATATACGCAGGCAGACTGAAGGACGGGCATCGTTGCCATATGAAATTGACGGGCTTGTACTGAAGGTAAATGAGATCCATGTCCGGGAACGGTTGGGCTATACTGAGCATCATCCCCGCTGGGCAATTGCCTACAAGTTTGAAGCTCCACAAGCACTGAGTACTGTCCAGCAGATCGACGTGCAGATCGGTAGGACAGGGAGAGTGACACCGGTTGCACGTATCACTCCAGTGGCAATAGGCGGTTCCACGGTATCGAATGTCACCTTGCACAACCAGCAGTACATTGATGAACTTGAACTTGCTGTCGGAGATACTGTTGAGGTAAGCAAGAGAGGTGATGTGATTCCGGCTGTCGAACGGGTCGTTGATAAAAATGAACAGGGTAATACGACGTATCATATTCCTTCCGCCTGCCCTGTCTGTGATACGGTCCTGGTACAGAGGGGAAGCCATCATTTTTGTCCCAATCCTGATTGCAGGGCCCAAATGCTGGGGCGGATTGAATTCTTCGTCGGCAAGGATCAGATGGATATTGCCTCTTTTGGTCCCAAGACAGTGGAATTCCTCGTGGACAGGAAATTGGTAAAGGATGTACCCGACTTGTATTCGGTAAATTACAGTGTCTTGATGGATGCTCCTGGCTTCGGAGACAAGAAAGTCGCTGCGATACAGGCTGGTATTGAAGCGAGCAAGAAGCAGCCTTTTTCACGGGTGCTGGTAGCCTTGGGAATGCCTGAGATAGGCAAGAAAGTCGTCGATATGCTTATCGAGGCCGGTTTTGATTCCATGGACAAGCTGCTGGATATTGCAGCAAAGAAAGACAAGGCAACTCTTGCGACTGTCCGTCTTATTGCTGACAAGACTGCGGATAATCTGATAGACAGCCTTAACGAACCAGCAATGCAGGAAAGGATAGCAGCCTTGAGGGCTGCTGGTTTGCCTATGAAGATGGTCAGGACAGCAGAGCCAAGCCTTCCCAAGATCTTTGAAGGGCAGGTCTGGTGTGTCACCGGTTCATTCCAACAATTCAATCCAAGGACCAAAGCCATGGAAGAAGTTGAAAAGCGTGGAGGGCGCGTAGTTTCTGCGATTACTGGCAAGACAACCCATCTGCTATGCGGTACCGGGGGAGGCAGTAAAAGAGCCAAGGCTGAAAAACTTGGCATAAAACTTGTTGATGAAGCGCAGTTCCTTGCTTTGCTTGGTGAAAGTAATGGAGGAGACCCGGCAGTGCCATCGGAACAGTCCTCTCAGATGGAGCGTCAGGGAGAATTGTTCTGAAAGCAGTAGAAAAACTGGAGGATTTGGATTAGGATGCAAGTATCTTTTTGCCTACTAGGCTATAAGGAGCTGGAAGTTGCATACGTTAGCTGTTGAGTTGAATGACCGGTTGAAAGGTACGGTTCCCGGTGAGTTTCTTTCCGCATATGGGAAAAGAATGTATTTTCCGAAAGGTATCGTGGCACAGAGTGCCGAAGCCAAAAGCCAGGCAAAGCTCTATAATGCTACGGTCGGCCAGGCTTTCAAGGATGGACATCCCATGTACCTTTCCTCTATCTATGATGAATTTACGAAGGAACATCTGACGACTAACCAGATCTTTACCTATGCTCCAGGTGGAGGAGAGCCGAAACTGAGGGAGCTTTGGAAAGCTGATATGCTGGAAAAGAACCCTGGGTTGGAGGGTAAGACCTTTTCAAGGCCTTTGGTTACTGCCGGTCTGACCCATGCCATTTCAATGATTTGCCGCATGTTCCTTGATGAAGATGATACATTGCTCGTTCCTGATTTATTTTGGGACAACTACGACCTTATCGTCACGGAAAATGTCGGGGCTTCTCTTACTACGTTCCCTCTGTTTGATGACAGCGGACGCCATTTCAATCTGAATGGCCTGGAAGAAAGCATTGCTGCTGCAAAGGGAAAGAAGCTTGCAATCCTGCTCAACTTCCCCAATAACCCGACAGGCTATACACCGACCAAGACAGAGATGAAAAATATCGCTGATCTGTTGCTTTCTGCCGCTGAAAAGGGACAGAAGATGATAGTGATAGATGATGATGCCTATTTTGGCTTGTTCTATGAAGCGGATACAGCCAGGGAAAGCTTGTTTTCATATCTTGCCGATGCACATCCGAATATCCTGGCGATAAAGGGAGATGCTGCAACGAAAGAGGCCATGGTCTGGGGCTTCAGGATCGGATTCATTACGGTTTCCTGCAAGGGATTGACAGCAGACCAGTATGATGCCATCGAAAAGAAATTCATGGGAGCCATCCGTTGTTCCGTTTCAAATTGTGACAAGCCTGGACAGAATCTGCTTGTCATGGCAATGAGTGACCGCCCAAGTTTCCTGGCTGACAAGAAAAAGGCCTTGGAAGAAATGGAGAGGCGCTACAGGACTCTTCAGCAAGTTCTTGCAGACAAGCAGGATATGGATTGCTTGAAGCCTTTGGCTTTCAACAGCGGTTATTTTATGTCATTTACCTGCAAGGGTGATCCTGAGGAACTGCGGAAGTATCTTCTTTCGAAATACCAGATAGGTGCAATCAATATCATGGGAAAAGTCCTGAGACTTGCTTACTGTTCAGTAGAGGAAACTGATATCAGGGATTTGATTGACAAAGTATATAAGGCGGCAGGAGAGCTATGGGACTGAAGACCAAGGTATACTTGGTAGATGACAAAGGTAACAAATACATGGGTATCGGAGTAGTCTGGCTTTTGGAAGAACTCCAGAAGTGCGGGTCACTGCGGGCCGCTGCAGCAGATCTTCAATTGTCATATTCAAAGGCTTATATGATGGTCTGCAACCTTGAAGCATCATTGGGAAGAGAAGTCATTGTGCGTCGTAAAGGCGGTGTGTCGAGGGCAGGAGCCAGTCTGACCCCTTTTGGTCATGCTTTTCTCAAACGTTACAAACAGTTCCATGAAGATATAAAGAGGGCTGAACGGCCTGTATTTGAAGAATTTCAGACAGATATCGACCAGATGATAGGAAGGTTTGAAAAATAAACGGAGGAATCCATGAGCAAAATCAAAAAGACCGAAGAGAAATATGATTTTAATATTTCTGATCTAGGTGAGGCAAAGATTCCCACTCCGATTGTAATGAGTGAGATATCCGGTGAGGGACGGGCAAATTACGTGAGTGATAATGACCGCCTATATTTCAGTACCGAAACTATTCTTGACACCAATGGGAATAGGTTGCCGATGTTTGATGATACGGTTGAAAAAGCTGGGCCCCGTCAGAAGATTTATTTCAATCCTGCCCATGTCCATGCGGCTATCTGTACCTGCGGAGGACTTTGTCCTGGACTTAATAATGTTATCAGGGCTGTGGTACGTTGTTTCTGGTACCGATATGGGGTACGTAGGATCAGCGGGGTACAGTATGGCTATCGTGGCCTGCTTGAGAACAGTCCTTGGCCGTTGATTGCCCTTGACCCTGATATCGTGGATGATATTCAGGAAAAAGGTGGTACGATACTCGGTTCTGCCCGCGGTGGCGGAGAACTCGTTGATGAAATAGTAGACTCATTGGAGAGGCTCAATATCACTATCCTGATTACCATCGGTGGAGACGGAACTCTTCGCGGAGCCTATGATATCGGCGAAGAAATCAAGAAAAGAGGTCTCAAGATTGCTGTCATCGGTGTACCGAAGACCATTGACAACGACCTGTCTTTCATTCAAAGCTCCTTTGGCTTCGATACTGCCGTTACCAACGCAGTTCCCAGTGTCCGATGTGCCCATGTCGAGGCAAAGAACTCAATCAATGGTATTGGTTTGGTAAAAGTAATGGGTAGGGAAAGCGGCTTTATTGCAGCCAATACATCCTTGGCACAGTCCGATGTGAATTTCTGCCTGATTCCTGAAAACCCGTTTGATTTGGAAGGGCCCAATGGACTTCTTGCACATTTGAAGGAAAGGATCCTTACCCGCAAGCATGCTGTCATTCTTGTTGCAGAAGGTGCCGGACAGGATCTGGTTCCCAAGACAGGGATAAAAGATGCATCAGGGAACATAAAGTATGGAGATATCGGTCTGTTCCTGAAAACGGAAATCAAACGTTTCTTCGTCGCTGAGGGAATTGAAGTAAACATCAAGTATATAGATCCTTCATACATCATCCGTAGCGCAGCTGCAGATTCCTTTGATTCCATCTATTGTGCAAGGTTGGGAGCCCATGCCGTCCATGCTGCGATGGCAGGTAAGACACAATGCCTTATTTCCCAGATCAACAACAAATTTGTTCATATTCCGATCAAGCAGGCGGTGAGCAGACGTAATCATGTGGATATAGAAGGTAGCCTTTGGAGGGATGTCTTGGAAAATACCCGACAGCCTTTCAGCATGAAAAATGATGGTGAACTCAATCAGTTCTAACGTGTGGCTCCGGTGATTGACCGGGGCCTTTTTATTGGTTTGACTTTGTTTTTTGTACAAATAGGATTTCTGTTGTACTCTCGATACATTTTTACCCAATTAAAAACATAATAAATAATAAAGTAATTCTTTTTAATATAATGTTATATGTAAATTATATACAATTTTTCTAAAAAAATTTTTCTATTTTTTAAAAAAAAGTACTTGATGTTTGAATTGGTTTGTATTATGTTTTGAGACGTTAGAGAGACAGACAATACTGAAACTCTACAAACCTCCTTTTGTTTTGCCTCGGTAGGCTTTTACCTCCTTTTGGCCTACCGGGGATTATTTTTTTCGGTTTCATTTTTTCTTTTTTAAGAAACTGGATTTTATGGGTCAGCAGTCTGCTGGCCATTTTTTATCTTATTTTCTCTATATTGTTCATGAAGTAACTACCAAATAGAAAAGATTTTATTTGGCTGCTTGATACATTCTACCAATGGCATTGCACTTTTTATAAGCAGAAAATGCCAATGTTTTGCTCTAGATGGCCTGTCTGGTTTATGTTATCTGTGTCTGTTTCTTGAAGTAACTCAATTCCGGAAGTACCAGGATATAAGCTAAGATTGTAGAAGCATAATCTGAAATAGGCTGAGCAATCTGTATTCCCCGTAGACCAAGGAAATGTGTCAGGATTATCAGCAAGGGAATAAGAAATAGTCCCATTCTGGCAATTGAGGCAATGCTGGCCTTAAGGCTTTTTCCGATGACTTGGAGCAACATGGTACTGACGATATTGAAGGATAAAATAGGAAATGCAAGTGAAAATGCCCTCAGTGCATAGGCACCGATCCTTATGACGTCAGGATCATTTCTGAAAAATTGCACCAGAGTCCTGGGAAATATCCAACAGAAAGTCATCATGACCAAACCGACGACTACACCTGCTGCTGTACAGAATTGATAGCCATCATAGAGCCTTTTGAATTTTTTTGCTCCATAGTTAAAGCCACATACAGGTTGAAAACCTTGCCCTAGGCCTATGATGATGCAGACTCCGAAAAAAGATAACCTGGAATCGATGGAAAGTGCTGCGATTGCCGTATCTCCATATTTTCCTGCACAGAAATTCAATACGATGGTTGAAATACTGGCGACCATATTCCTGAAAAAAGATGGTGAACCCAACGCAAGCATAGTGGATATATATCCATTTTTCAGTTTTATGGCAAAAAGTGGATGGCGTAGGTTTCCATGCATCGTACATCCATGCAACAGCAACAGGAAAGAAACGAACTGGCTGATGATGGTCGCAAGGGCGGCTCCTTTGATTTCCATATGTAGGGGAAAGATGAAGATAGGGTCAAGTATTACATTGATGATGACTCCTGATACGATACCTACCATGGAAAAGAAAGCACTGCCCTGATACCGAAGCTGGTTGTTGAGTACCAAGGCACTCATCATCCGGGGAAAGCCGAAAAGGATGATGGAAGCATATGCATGTGCATAAGGACGGATAGTTTCCGTTGTTCCCAGGATACCAAGCAAGGGATTGAGGAAGGCCAGTCCTGTGACCATGAATAAGAGACCAAGCAGGATAGAAAAATAGAAACCGGTCGAAGCCATTTGTTCGGCTTCCTTTCGTTTGCCTGCACCTAGTTTCTGGGACAGATAGGTTCCGGTCCCTTGACCACAAGTGAATCCCAAGGCCTGCATGAATCCCATGAGTGGCAGGACGATACCGATTGCTGCAGTTGCACTGGTATTGATTCTCCCGATGAAGAAAGCATCAACCATGTTGTACGAAGCTGATACCAGCATGCTTATGATGGTAGGTATGGCGAGTTTTATAATCAGGGGCCTGACTGGTTCAGTCAGCAGGCCTTTCTAGAGATCAATATCTTTTCTTTGCATGAATGCTATCATGTCCATTTGTATAAGAAAAAGCAATATTGCTGAAGAAAACCATCTGTTTTTGCTATGTGGATTTTGAAAAAACAACAGTTATGCTTGACTAACCGGCAGAATGTTGTTACCATGTACTTAATGAAAATGAATTTCATTAAGGAGTGTGCAAATGAATCTCTACAAATACACAGTAAAAGATCGTAAAGGACAGGATGTAGCGTTGAGTGCTTACAAGGGCAAAGTAGTACTGGTAATCAATACAGCAACAGAATGTGGCTTTACTCCCCAATATGCACCGCTTGAAGCAATATATGAGGATTTGCATGACAAAGGCCTTGAGATACTTGATTTCCCATGTAACCAGTTCGGAGGACAGGCTCCTGGTACGGCAGAGGAAATCCATGAATTCTGCACGGGCCGTTTCGGAGTGAAATTCCCCCAATTTGCAAAGATTGATGTCAATGGTGATAATGCTGATCCTCTTTACAAGGATTTGGTACATAATACCAAGTTCGGTGGTTTTGACATGAACCATAAGATTGCTCCTATTCTGGTTGAAATGCTGTCAAAAGCTGACAAGGATTATGATAAGAAGAGCACGATCAAATGGAATTTTACCAAGTTCCTTTTTAACAAGGAAGGAAATCTGGTAAGACGATATGAACCTACTGCAAGTCTTGATGGTCTGAAAAAGGATATCGAAGCACTTCTGTAGAAGAAAACAACCTCTCTTGTATTTATCTGACGCTCCATGTCTCCAAGCATGGAGCGTTCTTTTTCAGAAACAGAAAGGCCGTTGCATCTGATATACAACGGCCTTTCTGTTTACCTTAGGATGTGATTGCTTAGCCTAACAAATCTGCATAGGCCTTCAGTATGTCATTACCTTCACAGCCCGCAAGGACTTTTTTTGCAAGTTTTTTCCCAAGTTGGACTCCTTCCTGGTCAAAGGAATTCAAATTCCAGATAAGGCCCTGGAACATTACCTTGTTTTCAAAATGTGCAAGAAGAGCTCCTAAGACTTTCGGAGTCAGTTGCTTTGCATACAATAGTGATGAGCAACGTTCACCGGCAAACTGTTTGTTCGGATTGTCATCATTCTTACCTAAGGCAAAGGCAACTATCTGCGCTGCAAGGTTTGCATTGAGTTTCGTTTGGCTATATGAATCTGCTGTTTTGATGTCTTTGCCATATTGGCAATTCTTGAAGCCAATGAACTGCAATGGTACGATGTCTGTTCCTTGATGCAGCAACTGGTAAAAAGAATGCTGTCCATTGGTTCCCGGTTCTCCGAAAATAATCGGTCCTGTCGGATATGCTACAGGTTTCCCGAAACGGTTTACATGTTTTCCATTGCTTTCCATGTCCAGTTGCTGCAGATGTGCAGGGAAACGGGACAATGCTTGTGAATAGGGAAGGATGGCTGTTGTCGGATAACCTATCACATTCCTGAGATATATGCCTATAAAGGCATCCAGCATCGCAGGGTTGTCTTTCACCTGTGGGGCAAGTGCTTTGATATCTGCTTCATGGGCTCCTTCAAGCAGGGCTTGGAAAACATCGAATCCCAGTGCAATGGAAATTATGGTACCACCTACGGCACTTGTAGAGCTGTAGCGGCCTCCGATATAGTCATCGATGAAGACTGCATCGCGGACATCTTTGCTTTTTGCCAGAGGGCTGGTTTTGCTTGTAACGGCAATCATATGCTTCGAAGCATCAAATCCTTCGATTTTGGTTGATTTCAATGCATCAAAGACCAAATCCCTGTTTGTCAGGGTTTCCTGTGTCGTACCGCTTTTTGAGACAAGGATGAAAAGTGTCGTTTCGAAATCCATGTCCTTGATGACTGCAGCAACATCATCAGGATCGACATTGCTGATGAATTTTGCTTCAAGCATCTGCCGTTTCTGACCTTCACACCAGCCTTTCAGTGCCAGGTAAAGGGCTCTTGGGCCCAGGTCGCTGCCCCCGATACCGATTTGAACGACAGTCTTGAAAGATTTGCCCGTAGAACCTACCAGTTCGCCATTTCTTATGTCTTCTGATAGCTGTTTGATTTTTTCCAGCTGGCTTTTGTAGAATTGTCCCTTGTCTTCTCCGTCTGCATGGACCGGACCGAGTACCTGTCCTCTGGTAAGGTGATGGAGCACGAGGCGATTCTCGCCTGTATTCATCCGTTCCCCAGAAAGGATGGCTTTGTATTTGTCTAGGAGTTGCTGTTCCTGTGCAAGCTCCTGGAAGACTGCCAGGTGCCTTTCATCGATCGGCATGGCGGCATAGTCATAGATGATGCCGGCTCCTTCGGTTGCTTTATATGAATTGATGCGTCGGCTGTCCAGGCAGGATTTGAGCCTGACTGGTGCAAGCGCCTTCAATGCCTCGAAAGAGGCAAGTGTATCAAGATTGTGGAATTCCATTCTGTTCTCCTGTCAGTCCTGTATTTCAGGGATACGTGTCTTGAAACTTTCCTGAAGGTCTTCCTTTGTCATGCCTTCGCGAAGAATGACGAAGATCGTATCATCACCGGCTAGTGTACCCAATATTTCAGGCAAGGCCAAGACATCCAGCGCAATTGCAACGCTGTTTGCATGTCCAGGTCTTGTCTTGATGACTCCGAAATTGCCGCTGAATTCAATGGAAAGTATACCACGGCGGACATCCTGTATGTAACTTTTTTCTGATTCACTTACCATGTCATTCTCTGGCAATGCATAGTAGTAACCTGACCAGCCATCGGATATCTTGCCTACCTTCAGCATCTTGAGATCTCTGGAAAGCGTTGCTTGGGTAACCGAATAGCCTTCCTTCTTCAGCATTTCCAATAGGGTATCCTGGTTGTCTATCCTATTGTTCTTTATCATTTCCTTGACTACGTTCAGTCGCGTATGACGTTCTCTCATTATGTCTGCTCCCCTCTGGACATCGGATCAGTTCCATGTCCGGTCCAAATATGGCTTTGTATGTACACTGTATAAATATACAGTAACATCGTACATTTAACAAGGTATAAGTATATTGAAAAAATGAGTTCATATTCTTGGCTTGCCAAACGGTAATTAATACTTCTTTAATACTTTTCTTGTAAACGGCTAATACTTCTTCCGTAAGGTAAGGCTATCTTATCAAGGAGAGAAACAATATGAATAAGAAACTGATCGTTGTAGCCATGACAGCAATGCTTGCTGCTTCAGCAGTGTTTGCTCAGGGCTCCAGTGAATCTTCGGCAAAACCGGCGGCTTCCACTTCTACCTATACTTTCGGGGGGTCATCGACCGTAGCTCCGATTGCCAATTCGGCAATCCCTGTATTTGAATCCCTCAATCCAGGCAAGAAAATAAGCTATGAGACCTTGGGGTCTTCCGTAGGTATCAAGCAGCTGCTGGCCGGAACTCTTTCACTTGCAGGTTCTTCCAGAGAATTGAAACAGTCAGAACTTGATGCCGGTTGTGTCCCGACAACCATTGCCCTTGATGGCCTTTCGGTTGCGGTCAACTCTTCCGTGGCTGTTTCGAACCTTACCATGGCACAGCTTGCCGGAATCTTCTCTGGGGAGATTACCAACTGGAAGGAAGTCGGTGGCAAGGATGCAAAGATCCAGTTGATCGTGCGTGATGAGACTTCCGGTACATATGGTTCCTTCAAGGAGATCGTCATCGAGGCTGCTGGAAAGGAACCTACTACTGATGCCATCGTAGCTAAGGAAAATGGAGAAGTCGCTACAAAGATTGCATCTACTCCCAATTCAATCGGCTACATCGGCATGGCTTTCGGTAGTATCGTTACCGATGCCGGCGGAAAAATTCTGACTGTCAACGGCATTGCTCCGAATACCCAGAATGTCATTGACAAAAAGTATCCTATCAGCCGTGCACTGTACGTGGTTACCATGGGTAAGCCTGTTGACGGTACTGTTGAGAAAGACTTCATTGATTTCCTGCTGAGTAGCAAAGGACAGAAGATTGTTGCAGAAAGTGACTTCATCCCACTCAACTGAGAGTGAAACAATGGTCACAGGTTTGAAGACGGGATTGCAGAAATCAAAACGTCTGAGAACTGCCATGGAATCTGTCAGCAGGGTTGCCCTGCTGGCAGCTGCCTTGATTTCCATTGCTGCTGTTGTACTTATTACTTTGTTTATCGTCCAGCAGGGACTGCCGATGTTTTCAAAGGTTCCCGCTTCTGAATTCTTCCTGTCGACTGTATGGACACCGTCGGCATCGAATCCCCATTACGGGATTGCTTCTTTCATCATTGCAAGCTTTGAGGTGACATTCCTGGCTATGATTTTTTCCTTGCCTATTGCACTTTCATGTGCAATTTATCTTTCTGAGTTTGCAAAAGGGAAGTTCGCAGGAATCCTACGCAGTGCAATTGAGCTTTTGGCAGGCATTCCTTCCATCATCTATGGATTGTTCGGCATCGCGCTTGTTGTCCCCGCAATCAGGAATACGCTGGGAGGCAACGGATACAGCCTGCTTTCAGCCGGTATTATCTTGGCTATCATGATCTTGCCGACTATCATCAACTTCAGTGAAGTTTCCATCAGGGCCGTTTCCAAGGACCTGAGGATGGCCTCAGTGGCTATGGGTGCTACCCCCTGGCAGACCATATACAAGGTTGTCCTTCCTTCTGCTATGAGTGGAATCGTCTCATCTGTTGTGTTGGGGCTGGGAAGGGCTATCGGTGAGACTACTGCTGTATTGCTGGTCGGAGGCAATGCCCCTGTATTTGCAATCAAACCTACGGACATGGGCAGGACAATGACGATGAATATCATTACGGACATGAGCTATGCGACTGGAGTGCATATGGAAGCTTTGTTTGCTACGGCGATGCTTCTTTTCCTGTTCATCCTGCTGCTGAATGCTTTGGTTGTGGAAATATCCCGCAGATCCCGGTTGGAGAATTGATATGGACAGAAGAAAAACCAATAGGATTGCCTTGGGGACAATAAATATCTTGGCATTTGCTGCCATAGTCATTCTTGTCGTCATCCTTTCTTATCTTGTCTTCAGGGGCTTCTACAGCAGTGCACAAAAGGAAAGAACCGTACTCAATACGGTTGACCAGGATCTTCCTTTTGGTGTCTATGCGGCAAAAAAATCTCACATCAGGGAACTGGATTGGTTTACCCTCAGGAATATGGGCGAAGGAAACATACTTACCTTACGCTCCCTTACTTCCGTAAACAAGATGTTTGAACTTATAGCCTTAGATGAATGATTTTGTAGTACTACATTCCAAATAGTTTGAATATTTTCTTTTGAATTATTGATATAAGTTGTAATGCGCTGTATATTATGTAGTGATATAAAAGACTACTTAAGAGGCGAACATGGCTTTTATCAAAACTCAGAAGACTTGTTGCGATGCCGCAGGCAATTTCATATCCGGTTCGGCTTCGATCAAGGACGTCGCATACGTCCGCGGAGCGAAATATCATTCCAGGCAGATTTCAAGGGAGGTGCTGGGGAAGATAATATTCCTTGATGCTGCAAAGAAAAGGGGGGTCTTCGTTTCTCCGACCAGGGGCCTTGTCTCCTATGATGTGGAAAAGGATGAGTTCAGTCCCGTTGATGACGATGACGGGAGGATCATGTCGCACGGGGAACTGAAGAAGGAGGTACACACCGTCTTCGGGGATGCCTATCTCCTTTTGGAGTTTCTGAGGAAACAGGGGCTGGCAGGGCTTCTGGAGGACGTCTTTACGAAAAAAAAGGACCTCCAGAGGGTGTATGCCCATCTCCTGCATGGGATACTGAGGAACGGAAGTGCGATATCGTGTGACAGCTTCCTGGACAAGTCCTTTGCAGCCTACCTCCTTGATGACATAGGGACAGCCTCGTTGCATTGTGATTCGGGCTTCTTCTCCCTGCTGGGGGATGACCGTGTGAAGATGGCATTCTTCAAGGGGTTCGTGTCCTTCATGAAGATGAAGGATCCTGGTTTCGGCAATGCGTGCTATGTGGATTCGACCCCCCTGCCGAACAGCATGGCGGACAATCCCTTCGATGCACTGTGCAGCCACGGGGTACATGGGAGCGCCTGCATGATGAGGCTTGTCCTGGTACTGGACGCACGGCATTCCCTTCCGGTATGGTTCGACATCATCCCGGGGAACCTGCTTGACGTGAGCACGGTGATGGGCATCGTGGAAGACGTGGAGTCAAGCCTGTGCATCAGCGTCGGTTCCCTCACCCTTGATGCCGGATATGCATCAAAGGAAATCATAAGGGCGTTTTCTGACTGCGGGGACAAGTCCCTGATACTGAGGATGCCGGCAAGGAAGGGATATCCATACAAGGAACTGTACTGGAGGCACAAGGAACAGATCCCAAAGGGCAAATATGCATTTGTCCGCAACAGGCATACTTATTTCGGGACCTGCGAGGAGAGCAGGCTCTTTGATGCGCATATGTTCCTCTATCCGTTCGTCGACAAGGAAAATGCGCTCATGGGATTCCGTGACGGCATCCTGAGGGATGAGGATGCATACGGGAAGCTAAGTGCCAGGGACAAGGACTTCCTGACAGTGAAATCCGGATATTTCGTACTCATTGCAAACTACCGGGCTGCTCCCAAGGACATCCTTTCCCGCTACTTTGACCGTGCCGACATAGAAGGAGCCTTCAAGACATCCAAGGCATATCTCAAGCTGCTTCCCCTTGCAAAGTGGACCGACTGCACGGTACGGGGCAAGATCCTTGCAGATATGATCTGCCTCATCATCACGCTTCTGTTCAGGAAGGAAGCGAATGGGGACGGCCATCCGCTTCCGGAGATCATCGGCAGGACACAGTCCCTGATGTGCTTCAGAAAGCAAGACGGAACAGTCATAGTCGAAACTCCGAACAGGCAAGTAAAGGAATGCTACAGGGCCTTTGGGATTGAGGTTCCCTCAAGTCTTGACTCAGGAAAGTTCAAGGAAGCATTGGGGTTAAAAATGTAGTGCTACAATTTCGGGCATCTTGGGTTATAGTTGAAAAGGACGCTGCGGCTTCTTTTGCTTCATATCTTGGTATAACGGAGAAGGGACTCAAGTCAGGAGGAGCCATCATTGTTCCTTCCTTGGCAGACGTCAAGGACTTGGCTTCCCATGAAGGAGCATTGGTAATAACAGCCCAAAAGGGCCGTGTACCTTCGCATTTCAGAAAGGTTGCAGTCAGTGATGAAGTCCTTGCCATCAATCCGTCGGTAACGGCCTTGTTCGGCAACCGTAGCATCGGTAGCCTTTCCCAGCAACAGGCAGAGGATATTGCTGCATCCCGCTATACTTCCTGGCAACAGCTCGGAGGTCCTGACCTGCCTCTGCATGTACTGGCTTCTGGTTCAGGCGCCTATGCCGTGGCAGCAGCAAAGGGCTCGGCTTGCCTTATGTCTGCAAAAGCCTATCAGCAGGCAATTGACCGAGGACTCAAGCTTTCATTGATGAAGATACAGCATAAAGTTACGGGCTTGAATCTGACCTGGGAATACATTACCAGCAAGACGGAAGAATCGGGCAAGTTCGGAGGTATCCTCTCGATTATCATCAACACGGTGTTCATGGTAATTCTGACTACGCTCTTTGCTGCTCCCCTTGGGGTAGCTGCTGCTGTCTATTTGGCAAAGTATGCGAAGCGGGGTAAGCTTACACAGATTATCAGGGCCGGTATAGATCTTCTTGCCGGTGTACCGTCCATCATATTCGGACTGTTTGGCCTTCTGGTGTTCGTGCAGTTGCTTGGCTGGAGTTTCTCGCTGATCAGCGGAGTTCTGACCCTTGTCCTGATGATTCTTCCTACGATAGTCAGGACAAGTGAAGAAGCCATCAAAAGCGTCAATCCTTCCCTTGAAAATGCAAGCAGGGGACTTGGGGCCACGAAGATTGAGACCATATGGAAGATTACCTTGCCTTCTGCGGCAAATGGCATCACTACAGGTGTCATCCTGGCTATCGGAAGGGCTGTCGGTGAAACTGCGGCACTGATCTTTACCATCGGTTCTTCCACTGATGTGGCAACAGGGTTGGACAGCTCAGCTAGGGTACTTGCACAGCATATCTACCTTACCATTACGGAGGGCCAGTCCATTGACCATGCCTTTGCTTCGGCATTGGTTCTGATTGTCCTGGTGCTTTTTATAAATACATCGGCAAGGATGCTGATGCAGAGAGGAAACAAGAAGAAATGAGTGATGTACAGCAATCCTTGTTCCATGTGTCCGGCCTGAATCTTTGGTATGGGCAGACACATGCACTTAAAGATGTATCCATGGATATCAAAGCCAATACGATCACTGCATTCATCGGGCCTTCAGGCTGTGGAAAATCAACTTTTCTCAGGACGCTTGACCGTATGAATGACCTGATCGATGGTGTCAGGATTACCGGGGAAATCCTCTATGGAGGACAGGATATCTACAAGGAAATGGATACATTGGACTTGAGAAGAAAAGTCGGTATGGTGTTCCAGAGCCCGAATCCTTTTCCTATGAGCATCTATGACAACGTAGCGTATGGACCTCGGCTCCATGCGAGGTATTCAAAAGGTGAAATGGATGAGATAGTAGAAAAGGCTTTGCGGCAGGCCGCACTCTGGGATGAAGTCAAGGATCGTCTTAATCAAAGTGGTATCGGGCTTTCCGGAGGCCAGCAACAACGACTCTGCATGGCAAGGACACTTGCTGTTGATCCTGATGTCATACTGATGGATGAACCTACCAGTGCCTTGGATCCTATTTCGACGACGAGAATAGAAGAGCTGATGGTCGAACTGAAGCAGAAGTATACCATCATTGTAGTTACCCATAACATGCAGCAGGCGTCCAGGGTCTCGGATACGACGGCATTTTTTCTCATTGATGAAAAGAAGTGTGGATTTTTGGTGGAATCAGGGAAAACCGAGGATATTTTCTTCAATCCGAAGGACAAACGGACAGAGGATTACATATCGGGTAAGTTCGGTTGATTCAGGGAAGAGGAGAGATATATATCATGACAGACAAGAAACATCAATTGGATGAGAAATTGGAGTTCTTCAGGGAATTGCTGCTTCAGATGGTCAACAGAGTCGAGGAATCATTGGTAAAGGCTACTGCCGCTGTCAGGGATAATGACCAGCAGCTTGCAGAACGGGTATTGGCAGATGACTATTTCATAGACCAGATGCGGACGATGGTAGAAAATGATGCTGTCAGATTGTTGATCAGCGAGGCTCCCTACGGACATTACATGCGCCAGGTAATAGCAGGGCTGAAGATTGTTACCAGTCTTGAGCGCATGGGAGACCATGCAGGTCACTTTGCCAAGATAGCCTCTACCCAGGACAGAACGAACAAATATGAATGCGAGATTGTCAAAGATATCGTTGACATGGCAATGGCAGATGTAGCGATGTTTCGAGGAGCCGTAGAGGCTTTGATGGTCATCAATGCTGATATGGCTATGGACGTAGCGAGACAGGATGACAAGGTCGATGCGTACAGGACCAGTATCAAGAAGAAGATACTTGATGCAGACCCAGGCGATGACAAGCGTTTTTCCCGTAATCTTTTTGAATACTACTATATCGTGACGGAATTGGAACGGCTTGGAGACCATGTGACTACCATCTGTGCCTGGATCGTCTATATGGATCAGGGCGTCAAGCCGAAACTGAACTGAAAATATAGAATTCCTTGTTTGATTTTGCCTCATGAGAGCAATAGTAATCGGTAAAATCAGTTTAACTTCTTTTTTAACAAAAATTGCCTATAAGGCTATATAATGAATGAAAGGAGTGAAAGTATATCTATGGAACTATTGCTTGATACGGCAAATCTGGAAGATATTGCCGACGGTTTGGAAACTTTTGCAGTCAGCGGTGTGACGACAAATCCTACTATACTCAAAGCTGAAGGCAAGGTGCCTTTCTTTGATCATCTGTGCAGAATCAGGAAGTTGATCGGAGATACCCGCAGCCTGCATGTCCAGGTTGTGGGGAACAGCTGTGAAGAGATGGTGAAGGAAGCTGGGAAGATACGCAGTGAAGTAGGAAAGCAGACATATATCAAAGTACCTGTGACGAGTGAGGGACTGAAGGCCATCCAAATTCTTGCCCCGGAAGGTGTGAATGTCACGGCTACGGCCATATACTCTACGTTCCAGGGAATGATGGCTTCAATTTCAGGGGCGAAATACTTGGCTGTATACTATAACCGGATGAAGAACATTGATGTCGATCCCGACCGTGCAATCAATGATATCAGTAAAGTGCTTCCCAGCGATGGAAGCTGCAGTATCCTGGCAGCAAGCTTCCATAACATTGCCCAGGTGACTTCTGCTTATGCTGCCGGTGCCAGGGCCTGTACGGTGGGCTATAAGTTGCTGGCCGGAGGATTATGCATGCCTTCGGTACAGAAAGCAGCAGAAGATTTCCACAAGGACTGGGTAGCTGTCTATGGAAACAGGTCAATGACTGATATGTAGCAGCTGCAATAGTGCAATCGGTTCAAACCTTTTGTTGTTTTCCGTACAGTTTCTTGCTTTTTTCTTCCAATTGCTTCAGCGAAGGACTTTCTTTTGGAATCGTAAGGGTAAAGGTAGAGCCCAATCCCTCGGTACTGTCTACTTCAATGGTTCCTTTGTGGATCAATGCAATATGCTTGACGATGGAAAGTCCCAGTCCTGTGCCGCCGGCACTGCGACTGCGGGCTTTGTCTACTCTGTAGAACCGTTCGAATATTCTCTGTTGTTCTGGTTTTGGGATGCCTATACCATGATCCTTGACCCAGATGCGTACGTAGGAGTGCTTTTCTTCGGCAGCAAGGATGACTTCAGTGTGTTTGTCACTATAGGCAATGGCATTGACGAGCAAATTGATTACTGCCTGTTTGAGCAGTCCCGGGTTGCAGGTAAGTTCAAGTTTGTCAGGACAATCCAACGTCAATGTGATTTTCTTTGTTTCGGCCTTGAAGCGGACGCCTTCGATACAGGCATCCAGAAGCTTTTTTAGTTTCTCCTTTTGCATCGGTGGAGCAATTTCTGCTTTTTCCAGGGAGGCCAGAGTCAACAGATCATCGATTATGGTCTGCATCTGGATAGTGTTTCTGTGGATAATTGCGGCAAAATGTTTTATTTCAGGTTTTTTAAGATCACCATTGTCAAGTATTTCTGAAAACCCACTGATTGAAGTCAACGGGGTCTTGAGCTCATGTGAGACATTGCTGACAAAGTCCTGACGTACCTGTTCCAGGTGCTTGAGTTCAGTTACATCCCTGAATGTCAGTACTGCTCCGTTTGTTTCCTGCTGGTTTTCATCCTTGATTGCCGTAATATGCAGATTGAAGGTCTTTTGCTTGCCGGCACTCATCAGCAATGCAGTTTCTCCCCTATAGGGACCCCAGCATATCAGTTCGTATTGTGATGAGGTACCTTCTGCCAATGTCTTGTCTACCAATCCGTCCAATTCAAGGTCAGAGAAGATGTCCATGAGCCTGCTGCCGATTTCAATTGTCTGGTCAAGGAGTGTCTTGCTTGCCCTGTTGCTTATCATTACTTTCTTTCCTTTGTCAAGCAAAAGGACTCCTTCGTCCATGGAAGAAAGCAAGGAAGAATACTTGTTACGTTCGTTTGAGATGCCTGAGATGGTTTGCTGCAATTGGTTTGCCATGTGGTTTATGGTATCAGACAACTTATGGAATTCTTCCGGCTTGTCAATGTAGGTACGATATTCAAGATCTCCTGTTGCATACCTGCTTCCGGCAATTACCAGAGCTTCTACAGGATTGAGCAGATGACGTATGACAATATAGAGGATTATGAATACGAGTATACCGATCATGAGCAGCAAAGGTACAAGCAGGGAGAGGAACTGCTTGTTCAGCAAAGAAAAATATGTATAAGGTGCAGCCACGCGTATATAATATAAGCCATCGGATGTCCGCATGGCACAATAGAGTGTTTCTTTTCCTGTAGTAATACTCTGTCGGACAGCTGTCCCACTTCCGTTTTCCCTTGTCTGCTTCAGTTCTTGCCTGAAGTAATGGTTATCCATGGTTTCGGTATTGTGTTCGCTGTCGTATACGACGGTACCGTCTTCCTTGATCAATGTTATCCTGATGTCCTGTGTAATTGCCAAACGGTCCAGCAGCTGTCGGTTCCCATAGAACTCCGGTTCTCCCAGCAGCTTGCATCGGTCCATCAGCAGTTCAGTTTCGCTTTGTCGGAGCGTACGCGAAAAAATAACTCGGGAAGTAAATATACCGGCAAGCAGGACCAGAAGCATGGAGAAAGATACCAACAGGACAAGTTGGTTCTTTACTTTCATGTTTCTTCCTCCGTGCTGTACTTGTAGCCGATTCCCCAGACTGTACGTATCCGTTTGCCACATGTACCGAGCTTTTTCCTGAGAGAAGCGATCTGTACATCGATTGAACGTTCTGTCGCGGGATAATCTTCACCCTTTGTCGAACTGATCAGCTGGTCCCTTGTAAAGACACGTCCCTCATTTCTGAAAAGCAATAGCAACAAGTTGAATTCTGAGGCAGTAAGTATAAGGGAAGTTCCCTCGAACGTACATTCCCGTTTGCTGGGATCCATCGTCAGACCTTGCCTTGACAATGGACCGTCTTCATTCTTCTTCTCATGTCTCAGCCGTGCCTTCACCTTTGCTGTGAGGACTTTTGCACTGAAAGGCTTTGTCAGGTAATCATCTGCGCCAAGTTCCAACCCAGTGATGATGTCACTTTCTTCTGAACGTGCAGATGCTATGAGAATAGGCAGTTCCTTATAGCCGAGTTCATACCTTGCAATCTTCAGTACTTCCAATCCATTGAGACGGGGAAGCATCAGATCCAAGATCATGCAATCCGGTTCCTTTTCCTTCAGTTTCTCGATTGCTTCTTCTCCATCATTGGCCCGTATGACCTTGAAGCCTTCCTGTTGCAGTTGATAGGCAATGAGTTCCTGTATGTCCAGTTCATCTTCTACGACAAGTATCCTGGTCTTCATGGTTCAATTCTGAAGCAAGTCGGAATCAGTGACAAGGGGCTTTGGTCCATAGTATCTGGTTATTAACATTTTTCTAATACTTTCTCAGCATAAAAAATGGGAAGCAGAAGCTTCCCATCTAATGTTGGACAGAACCTATTTACAGTTTAATAGTTGTTGTGATGAAAACTATTGGTTCTTGGCTTTGAAATGGCTTCGCTTACTTTGAGTTTCCTTTCGTCGAATTCTGTGCCGTCAAGCTGGGAGATTGCTGCATCGGCAGCTTCGTCTTCTTCCATTTCAACGAAAGCAAACCCCTTAGGTCTGCGGGTTTCGCGGTCAAGGATGATATTTGCATTGTTGACAGTACCAAACTGTGCAAAAAGATTGCGAAGTTCTTCTTCGCTGGTGCGGTAATTCATATTACCAACATAAATTTTCTTAGACATCGTGTATCCTTTACAAGCAGATGCTTGTGTTTAAAATTGCTTCTTTTCTTTTCATTGTGAGCTGAACAGACCCTACCAGGCTTCTTTTTATCTTTTTCCTGATAAAAAAAGGCTATTCGGAGTGCTTGCACAAAAGAAGCTTGTTATACACTTACTTCATTCGGTTCCGGCGTCTATCAAAAGAACTGTCCAACATCTTTTTGTCATAGAGAGCAAGAATGCAGCTACACCAATTTATTTCTTAAAAAGCAATAAAATAATAACATCAAAATTGTCCAGATGTCAATCTGAAATAATGTATTTTTACACGTTTTTAGGTGTAGTTTGGTTTCTACACTGCATATAGTGCAGGTATTTGGGAGAAACGGCATATGGAGGGAACTATAATGATATGTTTTCAATTACTGCCAGAATTAGAAAAAACTTACAGTCGGATTGATGATGAAAAAGATAGTGCCTGTTGAAACAATTTGTCTTTGCTGGCAAGATTACCGCATGAAGAGTGATCTGGCACATGTAGCTTTTTCCTTTATTGCGATTTTTATCCTGCTTGCTGCCGTGATGGTCTTTCACAAGAAAACGAAGACCAGTGCGGAGCTTCTGCGCAAGCTGATTCATATTACGGTTGCCAATTGGTGGCCGATCTGCCTGTTTACTGTACATGATATCCGCTATGCAATCATCGGACCTGTTTTTTTCATCCTGTTCAATTCCTTGTTCGTGTTCAGCCCACGAGTCCAGCAGGCTTTTGGTTGGAATGACCGACGGCGGAACTTGGGACTTATTTATTATCCTGTGACTTTGCTGATTTTTGTGCTTCTTTGCTACAATGGCCTCTTGAGTGCCAGGGCGAGCTTGGCTGGTGTCTATTGCATGGCCCTTGGTGACGGCCTTGCGGCCATCACCGGTACTATCTGGGGGAAAAAGAAGTTGCCGTTTCCTACAGGGGGAAAAACCTATATCGGTTCATTTGTCATGTTCCTGGCCTGTTGCATTGTCTGTCTGACCGTGCAGGCGGGGCTGGAAATTTCTCCTCTGGTGCTTCTCGGACGTGCAGTTCTCATAGCCGGTATTGCTACTGTTATGGAAATGCTGACTCCATTGGGTCTTGACAATCTCAGCGTACCTTTGGTTTCTGCGTTACTGATGGAGGTCCTGCTATGATCGACCGTTTTATGCTTTCAGGGGCAAACGGATCCCTGACAGCTTATGTTGATTATCTTGTCAGGCAGCTCCCTTTCTTTCCTGTGATCATTGCCTGCCTGATGTTCCTGCTTGCCATTGTTGCATGGAAGGAACGACAGCTTACTGCAGGAGGTGCATTCGGTGCTTTTGTTCTCGGTAATCTGACAACTTTTGCCTTTGGTTTCGGTGGGCTTTTCCTTTATGTCTTTTTTCTTCTTTCTGCCTCGGTACTTGCCAGGATCGGTAGTCAAAACAAAACCGTGGCTTCTGCACAACAAACACAGAAAAAAGGAAGTTGCAGGGACTTCATGCAGGTCTTTGCCAATGGGGGTGCAGGATTTTTCCTTGCACTACTATATCTATATCAACCTTCCATGAGGCTTTTGCTTCTTTTCGGAGCTTCTGTGGCAGAGGCAGTCAGTGATACATTTGCCGGTGAAGTCGGCGTGTTGCTTGGGGGTCCGAGTTTTTCTGTGTTGACAGGACGACCTATGAAAAAAGGACTTTCCGGTGCAGTTTCCCGGGGGGGGACGCTTGCCGGGCTGATTGCTGCCTTTTTTGTTGCCATGTTATGGTATCCTTGTTTTTTCCCTGTTGCGGCAAAAAGTCTTGTGTTTCTGGTTATCGTTGCTTTTGCGGGTTTCTTGGGATGTGTGGCAGACAGCTTGCTTGGGGCAACCATACAGGTACAATACTATGCCCTTGACGGAAGTCTGACAGAGAAATCACAAATGGATGGCAAGTCTTTGGAAAAAGCCCGAGGAATAGCTTTTTTTGATAATGATATCGTAAACCTATGCAGCAACTGCATCGCCGTAGCGATTGCCTACTTGCTCTCGATAATATTTTTCTGATTTACTTGCCGACGGACTGAATTCTTTGTATTTTATCTTCCGATGGCTTAAAGTCATCGTCATTTGAAAAAATATATTCAACGAATAAGAGAGGATATGAATAATGGCAAAACAGCTACAATTCAGTGAGGAATCCCGTAAATCTTTAGTCAATGGCGTAGAGAAGATTTCTCATGCTGTGATGACAACCTTGGGCCCTAAGGGTCGCTTGGTCTTGCTTGACAAAAAATTCGGTGCACCGACCGTTACAAAAGACGGCGTGTCTGTAGCCCGTGAAATTGAGCTTGAAGATCCGTTTGAGAACATGGGTGCCCAATTGCTGAAAGAAGTTGCAACGAAGACGAATGATGTTGCTGGTGATGGAACAACTACTGCGACTGTATTGGCTTGGTCAATTACAAAAGAAGGCATGAAGAGTGTCGCTTCCGGTGTGAATCCGATGGGAATCCGTAGGGGCATTGACAAGGCTGTGGCAGATGCTGTGGCTGAAATCAAGAAAGAATCAAAGGAAGTCAAGGATAAGGAAGAAATCGCACAGGTTGCAACCATCAGCGCCAATAACGATACTACAATCGGCGAGGAAATTTCCAACGCAATGGAAAAGGTCGGAAAAGACGGTGTCATTACCGTTGAAGAGTCCAAGACATTTGAGACGACGACTGACTTTGTTGAGGGCATGCAGTTTGACCGTGGTTATCTGAGTGCTTATTTCTGCAATAACAGGGAGACCATGACATCTGTGATGGAAGACCCCTATATCCTTATTTATGACAAGAAGATTTCCAACATGAAGGAATTGCTTCCGATTTTGGAGAAGGTTGCTCAGACAAACAAACCGTTGCTGATCATTGCAGAGGATGTCGACGGTGAGGCTCTTGCAACATTGGTCGTCAATAGCGTCAGAGGTGTACTGAACGTTGTTGCAGTAAAAGCTCCTGGTTTTGGTGACCGCAGGAAAGCAATGCTGGAAGATATTGCAGTGCTGACAGGCGGACAGGTTATCAGCGAAGAGCTTGGTCTGACTCTTGAGAATGCAGAGTTGGATATGCTTGGCCGTGCAAAAAGCATCAAAGTTGATAAGGAAAATACAACAATCATCAATGGCGCTGGTGAAAAGACTGCTATTGCTGAAAGGACTGCACAGATCAAGGCTCAGATTGCTGATACAACCAGTGACTATGACCGTGAGAAGCTGCAGGAAAGACTTGCAAAACTGGCAGGTGGCGTAGCTGTCATCAATGTCGGAGCTGCAACTGAAGTTGAACTCAAGGAAAAGAAGCACAGAGTCGAAGATGCTCTCAGTGCAACACGTGCAGCGATTGAAGAGGGTGTTATTCCTGGTGGTGGTGTTGCTCTTGTACAGGCTGCAAAGCAGCTTGCTGAGAAAAATCTGACTGGTCTGAGCGAGGATGAAAAGATTGGTTACAAGATTGTGCGCAGGGCACTTGAGGAACCTATCCGTCAGATTGCACAGAATGCCGGCGTGGATGGATCCATCATTGCTGACAAATGCATGAACAGTGAAAAGGGCTATGGTTTTGATGCAAATGAGATGAAATGGTGCAACATGGTTGAAAACGGAATTATCGATCCTATGAAGGTAACCCGCTGTGCATTGCAGAATGCAGCTTCCATTGCTCAGCTTATCCTGACCACTGAATGTGCTGTTACAGATATTCCAGCTCCGGAACCGGCAGCACCGGCTGCAGCTAACCCAAATATGGGCGGAATGATGTAATATCAGTTCACTGATGTAGTTACAAGAGGCTACGGGACAAATCCCGTGGCCTTTTTTTCTTTCCTATAGGATTTACTGAATCAAAACTTGACTAGCGTTGCAATAACGTGTTACTTTTATCGATAATTACGGGGCTGTCGTTATTGAACAATGACAGTATTTCGCCCCTACGTATTTTAGGGGAGTATTATCATGCCGGAGACTTCCGGTATGTAAGTTAGAAGAGAGGATTCGCTATGGAATTATTGTTGGCTCTGGCTGGGGCTTCGGGAACTGCGACAGGAAGCGGTACTGCGGCTGCAGGTTCGATGACGACGTCGATCGTTACCTTTGGCCTTATCATCGTCATCTTTTATTTTTTGTTGATCAGACCGCAGCGTAAGAAAGACAAGGAAACTCAATCGATGATTTCTTCGATTGCAAAGGGCGATAAAGTCGTTACCATCGGCGGAATCCATGGTACTGTCGTTGCAGTAAGGGAAAAGTCTTTCGTGCTCAAAGTGGATGATAATACGAGGATTGAGTTCAATAGGTCGGCAATCAGCAGCGTCATAGAGAAAAAGGGGTCAGGGGCTAAGAACAATTCCGGAAAACAAGCCAAGAAAGTTGCCTTGGAAAAGAAACAGCCCTTGAAGGAAGCAGAAGCTCCGGCTGAGGAAGAGAGCACTGCTGCAGCTGAAGCTGGCAGCGAGGACAATAATATTAATAAGTAGATAACCTGATTCAGATAAAGTTATCATAGTGTCACAATTGGAGAATGTTATGAAAAAACGTGATCGATTGATCATTGTTCTTTTGGTACTGTTTCTGTGTGGTCTGTTCCTTTACCCGACGTTCAAGTGGTATGTGCTGACCCCATCGGAAACAAAGGATTTGGCCAGTGGATCAAATGAACAGATCAGGGAATATGCCTTGGGACAGGCTACGAAAGATCTGCATGAAATCAAGAACTTGGTTCAATCCGACGAAAATGCCGAGGTTCCTGCCAAATTTATCTATTTGGAAGCTATAGCAAAGGATAATTACCATGCAATGAAGAAGGATGTTCCCTCCAAGTGGAACATCTTGAATCTTTGTGCCGGTTTCTATACGGAGAAAGATATCTTCAATACGCTGGAAAATCACTATAGGTCATCCATCTATGATGCAAAGACCCTGAGCAACAACGTGTTGCAGCTTGGACTTGATTTGAGAGGTGGTATGAGCATCCTTCTTGATGCAGACAAGGATGCCTATGAAAAGAAGGTCGGTAAGGCCGTTTCTGATACTGAAGTTACGAAACTTGTCAACCAGGATATCGAAATTCTCAAGAATCGTATTGACCAGTTCGGTGTAAGCGAACCTGAAATCAGACTCCAGGGAAGCAATCAGATTTTGGTTGAGATTCCTGGTGCAGCAGATCCTGAAAGGGTGAATTCCTTCCTCCAGGGCAAGGGTTCTCTTGTCTTCCAGATCGTGGATACGACTCTTACGGATAAGATCAATACAGAATATGCAGCCAATCCTGGTGAAGCCTATACGGAAGATGGGCAGATCAAACAACCGGCTGATTTGCCAGCCGGCAAGACTGTCGCAGGATATTATGTCAAGGATGACTATGGTATCGATGAGCTGAAAAAGTTCGTGGTTTTGGATGATGAGATCGGATTGGATGGCATACATCTTGAAAGTTCGACAACCAGCACGAATGGTATTACAGGACAGCCAGTAGTTGATTTCCATCTCGATTCCGTAGGTGGTGACCAATTCTACAAGTTGACAAGCACGCACGTAGGTGATTCGATGGCTGTGGTAATGGATGGCAAAGTCAAGTCTGTGGCAACCATCAACGAAGCTATCCGTCAGGATGTCCAGATTTCGGGCTTTTCCAAGAATGAAGCTTCCGATTTGGCTGTCGTACTGCGTACTGCAGCCCTTCCTATCGAGTTGACGGTATCAAGTCAACAGTCTGTAGGTGCTACACTGGGTGAAGATGCTGTGTCTGCAGGGTTGCGGGCCATTGCGATTGGCTTGCTCCTTGTCGTGGTGTTCATGGTGCTGTATTATAGCCTGTGCGGCTTGGTGGCTGACTTGGCGCTGGTATTCAACCTTGTCATCATGTTGGCTTGTCTTTCTGCGTTCCATTTTACGTTGACTCTGACGTCTATCGCAGGCCTCATCCTTACTCTAGGTATGGCTGTTGATGCGAATGTCATTATCTATGAACGTATAAAGGAAGAGCTGGCTGTAGGCAAGTCTTCACAAGCTGCTGTCCGTCAGGGCTTCTCGAAAGCTTTCTGGACTATTATGGATGCAAACATTACGACCATCATTGCTGCGTTGGTACTTTCCCAACTTGGTTCCAGTGCAGTCAAAGGTTTTGCAAATACGCTTGCCATTGGTATCATCAGTTCCTTGTTCACGGCATTGTTTGTCTCGCATCTGATTTTTGATACGACGATTACTGACAAGGAAGGTGCGAAGATCCATATCGGCAGGAGGGCAAAGAAATGATCAAAAAAGATTTACCTGTCATCAAGGTTCGTAAGATTGCAGTTACTGTATCTGCTATCCTCCTGGTTATCGGTATTGCTTCCTACATCATCAACGGAGGATTCAATAAGGGTATTGATTTTGAAAGTGGCTTGAGTGAACGTATTCAGGTTGCCCCTGTGGGGCTTCAGGTTACCTACGAAGGAAAAGATGATGCAACATTGTCTGTAACCAATGGTAATGTAGTACTCGAGACGAGAGGAACCGAAGGCGTACATTCCCAGACCTTCCTTGTGGCGGACAATCCGACTGCAGGGGATTTGGCAAAATCGATGGATGCTGTTTCTGGTATCACGGCAACTGCCGTGGATGCAAGCCTCTCGACAAGTGATTTGCTTTCCGGATATGGTTTCCCGGCAACACTCAGCAAGGATCCCACCAGCCTTAACTTTGCAGTGGGTGGAAATGTAACAATTGACCAGGTCCGCGCTGCTCTGTCCAGTCTTGGCAATGTACAGGTACAGACAATGGGTACTGATTCCCAGCAGCTGTTCCAGGTAAGAATCGGAACCGGTGCAGGAGATACACAGGCCAGCCTTGAAAATGCTGTTTCCAAATGCTTTGCCGGTGCTTTCGGTGAAAATGGCTTTGTTGTCTTGGAAAGCAACTTCGTCGGGCCACGTTTTAGCCGGACTTTGATTACTTCATCTTTGATTGCAGTTTTGGTGGCTATGGTATTGATCCTGCTGTATGTTTGGTTCAGGTTCCATATCGCTTATGCAGTTTCTTCAATCATTGCACTTTGTCATGATGTACTGATGCTTCTTGGCTTCATTGCCTTGTTCCAATTTGAGGTGTCCAGTACGACTATTGCTGCTGTACTGACAATCATAGGTTATTCTCTCAATGCGACTATTGTTATTTTTGACCGTGTCCGTGAGAATTCCGGCTTAATGAAGGACAAGTCGTTTGCCGATGTCATCCAGCATAGCGTTACACAGTCTTTGACTCGTACGATCATGAGTAGTTTGACGACTGTGCTCGCAGTGTTGCCGTTGGCTATTCTGGCTACTGGCAGTATCCAGCTGTTTGCCATCAATTTGATTTTTGGCATTGTCGTAGGTACATATTCCTCAAACTTCATTGCCCCTGCTTTCCTCTATTGGATCAGCGGCGGACAACATATTGTTGAGAAGAAGGAATCAAAATAAGCTGGTTGCCTGATTGACATTCATGCCGCCGAAGAACTGTTCTCCGGTGGCAGTTTTTGTCTTGGGGGAAAACATGGAAATTGTCAGGATGCAGATCCTTGGATTCTGCAAGGGTGTAGAAAGAGCTGCCCGTTTGACTGAACGTATACTGGAAAAAGCCAAGGGACTTGATTTGCCTGTCTATGCTCTTGGCTCTCTTGTGCATAATACGGTTTTCAATTCGTATATGGAAAAGAAAGGTTTGAGGATCATCGATGGCAGCGGAGACTTGGCTCCCGGGTTCCTTATCCTGCGTACCCATGGTGTCAGTGATCGACTGAAGCGGGAATATCTTGGCAGGGGGATGATTCTCTGTGATTCGACCTGCCCGGTGGTACTGCATGAACAGTCACTTGTCCGCCATGCGGCACCGGGGGAGTTTGTCTTGATCGTCGGGACAAAGAATCATCCTGAGGTCATGGCCCTGTACGGGGTTGCTGACAGGGACAATGACAAGATGATCATTTCCTCCCTTTCTGATTTGGATCGGGTTCCGAAGGATGTCGCGTTGCTTGTGGTGATGCAGTCTACGGCTTCTCCTTCCTTGGCGAATCCGATTTTGGCAGAGTTGGAACGATGGAAACAGAAAGGCCGGCCTGTAAGAATAGGCAACAAGCAATGCCATTCGACTGAGTCGAGATTGCATGCCATTCAGGAACTTGCCGGGAAGGTTGATTGTGTCTTGGTAGTAGGGGATCGGCAAAGTGCCAATACCAATGGTTTGGTTGAAAAGGTGACGAATGCGGGGAAGTGTGCTAGACTTGTTTCGGATGCATCTGACTTGGATGAACATTTGTTCGACATGGAAAGACTGGGGATAGCTTCCGGAGCATCCACACCTATGTTTGTCATTGATGAAATTATCGCAGCATTGAAAGGAGGAGTAGAAAAATGGAGAGGAAAATACCTATCCCAACAATAAAAAGGTACCCTTCATATCTTCGTAGACTTCAATCATACAAGGCGCAGGGCATGGTAAATATATCTGCGACCTTTTTAGCTACGGACTTGCAGCTGAATCCTATACAAGTCAGGAAAGATATTGCTCTGACTGGCATTGAAGGTAAACCCAAGATAGGTTTTTCCGTCAATGCCCTGATTATTTCCTTGACCAATGCATTGGGCTGGAACAATACATCAGATGCCATTTTGATCGGAGCTGGTAATCTGGGCAAGGCCTTGCTTGGGTATGAAGGTTTTTCATCATATGGACTCAGAATCGTGGGGGCTTTTGACAAGGATCCACAGAAGATAGGTACGGAAGCTTCCGGGCTTGTAATCAGGCCTCTTGAAGAACTTGAGGCCTATGTGATTGACAACAGAATCAATATTGCAATCATTGCCGTACCTGCGCGGCAGGCCCAGACCGTAGCAACACTCTTGGTCAAATGTGGGGTCATTGCATTATGGAACTTCGCTCCCGTACACTTGCAGCTTCCTGATGGCATTGTCGTCCAACGGACGGACTTGGCTTCTCATTTTGCGGCTTTGTCAGAAAAGATGCGGAGGGCGTTGGATGAAAAAGAAGTTGGAGTTCGCAAAAGGTGGTAATATGTTTCATTTGTTGTTTATAATGTGATTAGTACCATATTATTATATAAATTATTCATATTAATTTATCATTTCTACTGTTTTAATATATTTTAATGACATTTTGTTTGTGTATAAGTGATATGCTGTTGTATTAGTTGACTTTGGTAAGCCAGCGTGTTATCCTTGTTGCAGGAGAAGAAAACATGGATAAGGTACACGTGGATCTGTGTATGGGAAGTTCCTGTTTCGCAAGGGGCAATTCCCAAGCCTTGGCAAATCTTGAATCCTATATCAAGGAAAATCATCTGGAGGACAAGGTAGAACTTGTAGGACACCTTTGCATGAACGCCTGTAGCAGCGGACCGAACGTCAGGATTGACGGTATGAATTACTGTGGACTTAATCCCGATTGTGTTGTTGATCTTGTTGCCCAGGCCCTTGAAAAACACAAGGAAGACCAATCATGATATATCCTATCTATACTGAACTTACTGAATGTAGGGATTGCTACAAATGTGTCAGGGCTTGCCCTGTGAAAGCTATCCAGGTAAAGGATGGCAGTGCCGTAGTCGTCCATGAACGATGCATCTATTGCGGTACCTGCGTGGGGGTTTGTCCTGCCCATGCGAAGAAAATACGAGATGATCTTCCTCGAGTACAATTGTTTCTGGAAAAGAATGAAAATATATTCTGTTCTCTTGCTCCTTCCTATGTTTCTGAGTTTGAAGGTCTGGATGAAGCCTTGCTCATAGGTCTCAAGAGGCTTGGCTTTGCCCATATCAGCGAGACTGCCATCGGAGCAACATTGGTAAGTGCCTGCGTGGACAAGGTTGCCCGGAATACAGCCGGCGGAACGTGCAATTGGATTTCGACAGCATGCCCATCCGTGGTCAAGATGGTCAAGAAATACTATCCGGGACTTGCAGGTCAGCTTGCACCGATACCCTCTCCACTGCAGATGCACAGTGCATTCCTGCGGAAGATATACGGGAAGGACATCGGTATTGTCTTCGTGGGACCTTGCATTGCCAAGAAAGGTGAAGCAGATGAACATCCGGGATATCCGGATTTTGCCTTGACTTTCGAAGAGCTTCGCAGATGGCTGAACCAAAAGGGAATCGACCTTCCTGCCTTGCAGCGGCTGGTTGACACAGGACAGGCTTTTGTTCCGCCTTTTGAACCTGCTGCGGCAGCAGAAACCACTTCATATCCGGTGGAAGGCGGTATGCTTGCAAGTCTTGATTGGAGCAGTGATCCATTTCAGTCCAAGGCTGTTGCCCTGAGTGGGGCGAAACAGATAGTATCGGCATTGGCCGGATTGCAGGACAAGGCTTCTTCTGAATTCCTGGAACTGCTTGCTTGTGATGGTGGATGCATCAATGGGCCGGGTACCAGGGAATTTCATGGGGTTGCTGAAAAGAAAAAGATAACCTCGCACCATACCCAGCAGAGACTAGTCAGAAAGAACGATCTTTTTAAAATTCCTGAAGATTTTATTGACTATGCGCTGGAAAAGGGATATGGCATACTTGAAAAGGCGGAATTGCCTCTGGCTTCAGAGAAACCTTTTGTCAGGAATGCCCATAGTGAGGAAGAAATACTGCAGGCTCTGCATGCGTTGGGTAAATTCAATGAAAGTGACCAACTCAACTGCGGGGGATGTGGATACAATACATGCCGTGATATGGCGTGTGCCTATCTGGATGGCATGGCCGAACCGGAGATGTGCGTGACGAAGATGCGTAAAGAGGCTCAGAATAAGATTGATGTCTTGCTGAGAACGATTCCCATGGGCGTCGTAATGGTGGATGACCAGCTTCGCATCGTCGACTGCAACAGTGGCTTCCTGCATCTTTTTGGGGATATCGACTATGATATCGACGGTGAGATCATTGATTTGATCGGAGGATTGCCTGTTGAACGTTTTGTCAGCTTTACCGACAAGTTCCGGCAGCAGTTTGATACCAAGCGTGGACATCAGTTCATGCTCCGACATAAGGACAAATTCCTGCGTGTAACGTTCTTCAGCGTTGAGAATCATCATCTTGTCGGAGCGCTTTTCGAGGATATAACCAGTCCGACTGTCAGGAGGGAAACAGTGGTAAAGAAGGCTGAAGTCGTCATACAGAAAAGTCTTGAGACTGTGCAGCAGATTGCTTCCTTGTTGGGTGAGAACGCAGCAGATACTGAGATTACACTTAATTCCTTGATTGAGGCATTTCAGGTCCCTGATGCAGAACATGAGGATGGCTTTACTTCAGACACCTTGGAGGATGTGCCATGAATGATGTCTTTATCGATGTCGATTACTCACAGGTCTACAAGCATGGGCAGCAGATAGGAGGTGATGTATTCCTGCTTAGTCGGAATCCTGAAAGGAATCAGATTGTCGCTATTCTCAGTGATGGACTAGGAAGTGGAGTAAAAGCCAATGTGCTTGCTTCGTTGACTGCCCATATGGCACATAAACTGAGTTTTTCTCCGATGGACCTTACTCATTCGGCAAGAATAATCATGGATACGCTTCCTGTCTGCAAGGAAAGGAAAATAAGCTATTCGACTTTTTCCATAGCGGATATCCGCTATACGATGGGGAACCATGACATTGATGTGAATTTCATAGAGTATGATAATCCTGAAGCACTGATTTTTCGAGGAATAGAAAACATCGATTGGAAAGGCAGGACCATTGATCTGCAGCGGGAAGGAGCTTTCAAGAAGGAACTGCTCCATACGATCAGTCTTAAATTGTCCATCGGTGATCGTCTGGTCATGTTCAGCGATGGGGTAACACAGGCAGGCCTTGGCCTTTCGTTACCACTTGGTTGGAGGCACTCCGGAGTGACAAAATTCGTCCAGGATGCCATTCTTGCAAATCCGATGATAAGTAGCCGGAAACTTACTTCTGCAGTTGTCAATAAAGCTTTGGGATTGGATGGCCTTGCTTCGCGGGATGATATTACCTGTGCCTGTATCTATGTCAGGAGACCGAGAAGAACCCTTATTGTCACAGGGCCGCCGTTTGAAAAGAAAAGCGATGTGATTCTAGGTGAAAAGATCAGGGCTTTCGAAGGTCGGAAAATTGTTTCAGGTGGTACGACAGCTTTGATTGTAAGCCGTTTGTTTGACAAGCAGCTTAAAGTCGATCTTTCCTGTTGGTCACCTGATGTTCCTCCGATTTCGTATATGGATGGGATTGATTTGGTTACTGAGGGAATGTTGACGCTTTCCAAGGTTGCAAAGGTCCTCGAAGAAAAGATTCCTGTCTATACGTTGCCGGATAATGCAGTCAAAAAGTTTATGGAGATACTGATGGATAGTGACCAGGTCCATTTTATTGTCGGTACAAAGATCAATGAAGCACACCAAGATCCGAATATTCCTGTGGAAATTGGTATCAGACGTACTATAATAGGAAGACTCCGCAAGGCTCTTGAGGTAAACTATCTCAAGGAAACCAGTCAGGAGTATCTATAAGACGAGTGGGTGATTGATGTGTGCACAAGGGGTTCGGAGAATCCCAGAACGAATATATAGGGAGGAAAGCAATTTCTCTTCGGTTACTACCGGGAGTCCTTTGCTGACGGTCTATGAAGAAAAAAGAGAAAGTCAAAGTCAATATTTGCGTCGGGACATCTTGTTTTGTCCAGGGCGGGGCGGATTTGCTTCTGTACAATGATTTTTTGGATCCCGCTTTGCTTGACAGGTGTGAAATTGCGGGCTGTTCCTGCTTTGAGGCGTGCAAGAAGCTGGAAGCTGCTTCAGGCAAGGAAAGTAAACCTCCGTTTGTTTCTATCAACGGCGTACTTCATGGCAGTGTTGATCCGAATACGCTGGCAGCCCTGATAGCGGAGGCTGTCAATGCTTGAACTCAACAACCAATATAATTTGGTAAAGCGACGAGTTCATACTGAAGTCGTAAAAGAATTCTTGGAAGGTAGGCTTGAAGCTGATGTTGATAAGATTCCTTTCAGGATCATTCCGAAGGATGCAGTACCCAGCAGATGCTGTATCTATAAAGAAAGGGCAATGGTCCGTTATAGGATCATGGCACTTCTCGGTGTCAATATCGAACAGGATGATGATGAACTGAAACCACTCTCAGCCTATGTCCATGAAGCATTGGAGAAAGATGCCGCGCCAGTTCCTGTGCTCACGACTATCGCAACTGCCTGCAGTGCCTGTCCCCGAGACCAGTTCAAGGTAAGTGATGCCTGTAGAGGTTGCTTTGCCCGACCTTGTCTTGCAAATTGTCCTAGGGATGCCATCGTGTTCAAGAACGGACAAGCCTGCATAGACCAGGACCGTTGTGTCCGTTGCGGCAAGTGCATGGAGGTCTGTCCTTTTCATAGTATCATTCATATCCCGGTACCTTGCGAAGGCGCTTGTCCCGTCAATGCCATACGTAAGAATGAAAAGGGATTTGTTGAGATTGACTATACGAAATGCATCAGTTGCGGCAATTGTGCCAGGTCCTGTCCTTTTGGAGCAATTGTCGAGAGAAGCGGGCTTTTCCCTGTGCTGAAAATGCTGAATGATCCTGAGATGAAGACCGTGGCAATGATTGCACCTGCCATAGACGGACAGTTTCCCGGTACGCTCGGCCAGATCAAGGCTGCGCTTCTGGAAGCGGGCTTTGATGAAGTGGCTGAGGTCAGTGAGGGAGCAGAGACAACTTCTGTCCATGAGGCAAAGGAAGTTGTCAAACGTCTTGAAGAAGGTGAACCCTTCATGACTACAAGTTGTTGCCCGGCCTACATGGAGTTGGTGGCACGTCATCAGCCATACTTGAAGACGAAATGCAGTGATGCACAGTCCCCTATGGCTTATACTGCTGATATCTGCAGACAGCGTTATCCTGGCTACAAGACAATATTCATCGGTCCTTGCCTTGCCAAGCGCATTGAAGCAGTCCGGCTCGGTACTGTGGATGGGGTCATCACATTCAGTGAACTTGCTGCCTTGTTCATTGCCAAGGATATCGATGTCAGGGAAATGGAAGAAGCTGATATGGGCAAAGTGGAAGAATTCCAGGATTGTCGGAATTTTGCACTTACCAGCGGAGTTGCCGGCTGTGTCGTTTCCCGAGTCAAGGATCAGAGGGAAGTCAGGACCATGTGTATCAATGGATTGGACAAGAAAACTGTCAAGATGATGGGAGTCTGGGAACAGAGGCCTCCGGTGGCAGACCTCGTTGAGGTCATGACCTGTGAAGGCGGATGTATCAATGGACCTGGCTGCATCGTGAAGCCTGCACTTGCGATGAGACTTCGGAACGGACGTGCGGTTACCCCTGTCAAATCTGCCAGGACCCGACCGTGAATTCCATTGTTTCCCAACTTGAGGCCCTGCTGGATCCTTGGAATGCCCAGTTGCCTGTGCGGTATGCCGGTCTTTCCAATGCCATTCCGGTTCTCAGACAGTTGCTTGGAGCCGTACGGGGGCTGAATTGGGTGGGGTTCTATGTCGTCGATAGCTCTTCGCTTTTGCTTGGCCCTTTTTTCGGAAACGTTGCCTGTGTTCGTATTTCTTACGGCGCAGGTGTCTGTGGTAAGGCTTGGAAGGAAAAGAAAAGCATCCTGGTCCCTGATGTGCGATTGTTTTCCGGTCATATTGCCTGTGATGCCAATTCCCGAAGTGAATTGGTCGTGCCGATAGTGAGCAGAGGGCAAGTAGTCGCTTTGATTGATGCGGATTCAGTGGTAACAGAAGCTTTTTCCCTTGAGGATGCCCAGGTCGTGGAGCAGGCGGCTGCCGTTATTGCAGAACGTCTGTTTTATGTGTCGGCTACTTGACGAGTAACTTATTTTGTAGCATCCTGTTGTTACTCCCTGATAAGGAGCTGGGCGTTGACGAAGACGAGTAACAGATACAGATGGCCTGAGAGAGGGAACCCTTGGCTGGAAGGTTTCTGCCGATCTTTCTGTGAAAACCACTTCTGAGCTGTACCGTGAAAGGTCCGTACCTAGTAATTGTACCGTATTTCCTGCGTGAAGGGGAAAAATTGAGCGTCTTTCCTTAGGGGAAGGAAGCAAGGTGGAACCGCGGAGTCCTTATGCCTTCGTCCTTGCACTGATGAATGTCATCATGTGCGAGAATGATGACATAAGGATTTTTTTTGCAATCCGCCGTTGGTGGAGAGGAGTTTTTGATATGGCAGAGAAAAAAGACGAACACCTGCAGATGATACGTCATTCAATGGCTCATGTCATGGCAGAGGCTGTGCTTGAGATGTTCCCCGGTGCCCAGATAGCAATCGGGCCTGCAATCGATACGGGATTCTACTATGACTTTGAATTGCCCCGTCAGTTGTTGGAGTCCGATCTTGATGAGATTACCGAACGGATGAAGGCAATTATCAAGCAGGACAAGCAATTTGTCCGTATTGAGGTTTCCCGAGAAGAAGCAAGGAAACGTTTTGCAGATCAGAAGTATAAGCTTGAACTGCTTGATGCTATCCCTGAGGGGGATACGATTTCCTTGTATAACCAGGGTGGTTTTACAGATCTGTGCAGAGGCCCTCATGTTGCATCTACCAAGGAGCTTCATCCCGATGCTTTCAAGCTGATGAGCATTGCCGGTGCTTATTGGAGGGGGGATGAGAAAAACCAGATGTTGACCCGCATCTATGGTACGGCTTGGAACAATGCCAAGGAGCTTCGTCTGTATCTCAAGGAAGTGGAAGAAGCTGCAAAGCGAGATCATAGGAAATTGGGCAAGGAACTTGATTTGTTTTCTCTTCATGAGGAAGCCGGTCCTGGCTTGGTATATTGGCACCCCAAAGGGGCACGCATACGTCAGGTAATTGAGGATTTCTGGCGGAAAGAGCACTATAAGAATGGTTATGAGATGGTGTATACACCTCATGTAGGTAAATCATGGCTATGGGAAACCAGCGGACACCTGGATTTTTACCATGATGGTATGTATCCTCCGATGAAAATGGATAATGCGGATTACTATGTCAAGCCGATGAATTGTCCTTTTCATATCATGATTTACAACAACTCCAAGCATTCCTACAGAGATCTTCCTTGCAGATGGGCTGAACTGGGTACTGTCTACAGGTATGAAAAGGCAGGCGCTCTCCATGGTTTGCTCAGGGTAAGGGGCTTTACTCAGGATGATGCACATCTTATCGTTACTCCTGAACAGATGAATGACGAAATCAGCGAAGTGCTACGGTTCAGTCTATATATGCTCCATAGCTTCGGGTTTGAAGACATAAAGGCATATCTTTCTACTCGCCCAGCAAAGGCTGTAGGAGAACCTGCCCGTTGGGATGCCGCTACGGAAGCTTTGCGTGGTGCAATTGAAAGGGCAGGACTTGAATATGACGTAGATGAAGGCGGCGGAGCTTTCTATGGTCCGAAGATTGATTTGAAGATCAAGGATGCCATCGGACGCAGATGGCAGCTTTCTACCATTCAGTTTGATTTCAACTTGCCTGAAAGATTCAAGATGACATTCGTTGATAAGGATGGTATAGAAAAGCGTCCATACATGATTCACAGGGCATTGTTGGGTTCCATTGAAAGGTTCTTTGGTGTACTTCTTGAGCATTATGCAGGAGCATTTCCTCCTTGGTTGGCTGCTGAACAGGTGCGGATCATACCAATTGCAGAGGCTTGTAATGCATATTGTACTGAACTGGAGAAGAAGCTGAGGGAGAAGGAATTCAGAGTATCTGTCGATCTTGGCAACGACCGTATGAATGCAAAGATAAGGAATGCCCAGAACCAGAAGATTCCATATATGCTGATAGTCGGCGAAAGGGAAATGGAAAACGGGCTTATGTCTGTGAGACTTCGGACTGGAAAGCAGGAAAACTGGGGTACTTTCGATCAGTTCGTTGAGAAACTGCAGAAGGTCATTGATTCCAAGCAACAGGTCTGAGGAAGTGGACGATATCTACGAATGAAAATGGGTGGGCGGTTCCTAGGGGATTGCCTGCCCTTTTTCTGATTGGAGGAGAAAAACCGTGGATAATGAAAAGTTTGCCAGATTGGAAGAATTGGACCGTAAGGTCACCATGATAGATCATATTGCTGCAATCCTTGAGTATGACCAAGAAACAGCAGCCAAGGACAAGGCTTTTGCTGAGCGTTCAAAACAGATGGGATGGGTCAAGGAACAGGAGTTCCTGCTTGTTTCCGGTAAAGAAATGGGAGCTTTGCTTACAGCTCTTGGCGCTGATGATGGAAATGAGGAAGGAGATGGGGAGAATGATTTTGAAAAGGCTCTGATTCGTAATCGTTATCGCCAGTATGCAAGGGCCGTAAAAATTCCTGCAGAGTTTGTTTTAAGAAAAGAAATGGTGACCTCTGATGCATATCGGAACTGGATCAAGGCAAGGGAAAGTGGTAACGATGCCGATTTCCTTGAAAGCCTGAAGGCTGTAGTAGACTGTATCCGACAAGAAGCCTCATATGTCAAAAGACCAGACCAGCTTCTGTATGATGCCTTGTTGGATACTTACGAACCTGACATGACCACACAGGACATAGACGGGTTGTTTTCAGCTATGGAAAAGGATTTGCTGCGATTGGTGGCTACCTATAAGGATGTTGAAGTTCCGATTTCTTTTCTGTATGGTCCATATGAAGAAAAACTGCAGGAAAAATTTGCATTGTCTGTGATTTCTGCGATGGGCTTTGATTTTTCCAGGGGACAGCTTGCTTATGCCCCTCATCCGTTTACTACGACATTGGGTGAAGATGACATACGGATAACGACCAGATATTCAGATCCGAGTGTCATGGATCCTCTTTGTTCTACGGATTCACGAAGCCGGACATGCCCTTTATGAAATGGGAGCTTCGTCAGGGAGGCTGAAGGGAACAAGCCTCGGTTGCGGAGGAAGCATGGGGTTGCATGAAAGCCAAAGTCGCTTTTGGGAAAACATAGTGCTGAAGTCTCCTGATTTCTGGAAATATTGGTATTCTTCGTTCAAGGCGATTTTTCCTTCTCAGGTGGCGGGTATCAATGGAAATGATTTCGTAAAGGCAATAAACCTAGTAAAACCGTCATTCATCAGGGTCAATGCGGACGAGGTATCCTATGGCCTGCATATAATTATGCGCTACCGATTGGAAAAAGCATTGGTGGAAGGTAGTCTGGAGGTCAGGGACCTTCCTGATGCTTGGAACTGTGAGTGTTCCCGCTTGTTGGGACTTACCGTGCAAAAGCCTCAGGATGGCTATCTGCAGGATGTCCATTGGGCAAGTGGCCTATTTGGATATTTTCCTTCATATGCACTTGGAAATCTTTACGGAATACAGATTTATGATGTTATGAAACAACAGCTTGGCATATCTGCTGGGAATCCTCTTGATCCTGAGATGCTTGGCAGAATCAGTGATTGGCTTTGTGCGAAAGTATATGGATATGGCAGTATGTATACCCCTATGCAACTTCTGAAAAAGGTCACAGGGAAAGCTCTTGACGCATCTATGTACACACAGTACCTTGAAGAAAAGTTGTCATCTGTGTATGGCCGCTGAGGAGGCTTTCTGTGAACTTGCCGAATAGACTTACTATTGCCAGACTCGTTATGGCTCCGTTGTTCTTTGTTGCGTTCAGTTTGGCTGAATGGATTGGCCCCTCGGCATATCTTGTCTCGACAATACTGATGCTCATTCTTTTTATTGCCATAGAATGTACTGATCTGCTTGATGGAAAGATAGCCCGAAGCAGGCATATGGTGACGGACTTGGGAAAAGTGATGGATCCGTTTGCTGATACGTTCAGTCGGTTGACTTATTTTGTCTGTCTCATGCATGCGGGAATCATGCCGATGTATGCCTTTATGGTTATCATGTGGCGGGAATTCGGGCAGGCTTTCGTCCGATCTCTCATGTTGAAGGAAGGAGTTGCAATGCCTGCCAACATATGGGGTAAGAGCAAAGCCGTACTTTATGCCGTATCTGCAGTCTTGGGTGTCTTGTTGCTGAGCCTTGAGCGGGTAGTACCGAGTTTGTCATGGCTTTCCTTTGCCCATACTGGCATGCAGGTCCTTTTTGCTGTCACGGCTGTTGCATCAGTTGCTTCGTTCCTTACCTACCTTGTCGGGATTCGTCGTTCAGGTGTATTGTCTGGTTTGTCAAAATAGGAAGGCACCTGTCGGGTTGCCTGTTTTGCAGAGGAACGGTACCTGAGTTTCAATGAGAGTAAAAAGCATTGAAAAAGGCTCTGTTTTCTGAGTGTATTGCAGGGCTAGCCAACAGTGGGAAAAGGCAAGGGAGGCTTGTGAAATATCCCCCAAGAGGTTGAACATGTTCCGATTGTCCGCATCTTGTCCAGCAATACGGTTTTCAGATCCAGGCGATTCGATCCGGGGTTCTCGACCTCGAAGCCATTCCAGGCAAGATAGTTGTCAAGATATTTCGTGGAGACACCCCTGAATCCAGCCAGCAGCCCCCGAAGACGGCTATGCAGGCTGTTGACCTTCTGCAAGTTGTATCGCCCTCGTACCGGGCATCCCTGTATGCCCGCCTTCAGCTGTACCACCGGCAGGCCATCCGAGGCGCAGAATTCCCGGCTTGCCCGGCTCTTGTCGGTCACCATCACCACGTCATCGCCCAGGTGCGAGGCCAGGACAAAGGAAAGGTAGCGGGGTTGCACCATCCCCCTGCCGGCAGCCTTCGCCAGGGTCTTCCCCTGCTCGTCGATGGCGCACGGCACGCAGACCTTCTGGTTGCCCAAGCCCCTCGTATGGGTCGCTTTCCCTCTCTCATGACGATGGCCCGTCACCCTGTGGGTCTTGTATGCCGGGCTCCGATGCCGCTTCCCCCTGGTTTTCCGCATCGCAGTTGCCTTTGTAGTTGTCCTGGATGTACGTCTCGTCCTCCTGTACCCGGCCGCTGAGCAAGTTCCCCGTGGATCCCGCCGCCAGTGCATCGAGGATCTTGTGCCGCCAGAAGAACGAGGTGCTCAGCGCTATGCCGCACTTGCGTGCGGCCTCCCGCAGGGGAAGCCTCAGGGCGAATGCCTCCAGGTAGGCCTCCCAGGTTTCCTTGCCGTGCTTGCTCTTGTATCGCACAGAACCGGTGGTCGCCCCGAACGTACGCCCGCAATCCCCGCAGAGATACCGCTGCCTGCCCCTGACGAAGCCGTTGCGACGGACATGGACACCGGAGCAGTGGGGACAACGCGGCATGTCCTCGTGACTGTCCCGATGCTTGTCGGGAGCATCCGTTGCCAGTTCGGCCAATGCAATGACCCTCTGGCGATCCTGTTCCGACAGATTCCCGAGCATTTCCGCCAATGTTTCAAGGCTGATGGTTTCTTTGTCTTTACATAACATATGTTGAGTATATTACAAAAAGACGGTCGCTTCAAGCGCTTAGCAATACACTTGGAAAACAAGCGCTTAGAAAAAAAATATTGGAAGTGCTTGACGAAAGATTTTCTAAATGATATCTTCATCAAGCACGTTGAAGCATAGGACTTCAAGAAAGTTGCTTTTTGACATATCTATAAGCGAAGGGAAGAGAAGACAGTTTTGTTCCACAACTGCAATTATGCAGGTGTGAATCGAATAAATCAGAGGTTTTTTGTCAATTCAAGGATGAGAGAACAGACAGATTGAAGAAGTCGGTCGTGAGTTCTTGGAGCGGCAGGAGAGGACGCCGGAAATGATATCGAGCAGCGCGGGCTTCGGCCCGCGCGATATGATGACGGAGAGTTTGATCCTGGCTCAGAACGAACGCTGGCGGCGCGTTTTAAGCATGCAAGTCGAGCGGCAGGGGGGCTTCGGCCCCCCGAGAGCGGCGGACGGGTGAGTAACACGTGGACAACCTGCCCCCCGGAGCGGGATAGCCGGTGGAAACACCGGGTAATACCGCATGAGACGCCAGGGCCGGAAGGGCCCCGGCGGGAAAGGCGCCGAGGCGGCGCCGGGGGATGGGTCCGCGGCCCATTAGCTAGACGGCGGGGTAAAGGCCCACCGTGGCGACGATGGGTAGCCGGCCTGAGAGGGTGGACGGCCACATTGGGACTGAGACACGGCCCAGACTACTACGGTGGGCAGCAGCTAAGGATCTTCCGCAATGGGCGAAAGCCTGACGGAGCGACGCCGCGTGGACGATGGAGGCCGTGAGGTTGTAAAGTCCTTTTCGGGAGGGGGAACGACGCCGGCAGGGAATGGCCGGCGGATGACGTGAATCCCGGAAGAAGCCCCGGCTAACTACGTGCCAGCAGCCGCGGTAACACGTAGGGGGCGAGCGTTGTTCGGAATCATTGGGCGTAAAGGGCGTGCAGGCGGCGCTGCAAGTCCGGCGTGAAAGGCCCCGGCCCAACCGGGGGGACGCGCTGGAAACTGCGGTGCTTGAGTACAGGAAGGGGCATCGGAATTCCGGGTGTAGGGGTGAAATCTGTAGATATCCGGAAGAACACCGGTGGCGAAGGCGGATGCCTGGCCATGTACTGACGCTGAGACGCGAAGGTGCGGGGAGCGAACAGGTTTAGATACCCTGGTAGTCCGCACAGTAAACGATGTGCACCAGGCGTCGGGCCCTGAGGGTCCGGTGCCGAAGCCAACGCGATGAGTGCACCGCCTGGGGAGTATGCCCGCAAGGGTGAAACTCAAAGGAATTGACGGGGGCCCGCACAAGCGGTGGAGCATGTGGTTTAATTCGATGATACGCGAGGAACCTTACCAGGGCTTGACATGCGTCCGGCGGGCCGGGAGACCGGCCTTCCCTTCGGGGCGGGCGCACAGGTGCTGCATGGCTGTCGTCAGCTCGTGCTGTGAAGTGTTGGGTTAAGTCCCGCAACGAGCGCAACCCCTGCCGCCAGTTGCCAGCAAGTGAAGTTGGGCACTCAGGCGGGACTGCCGGTGACAAACCGGAGGAAGGTGGGGACGACGTCAAGTCATCACGGCCCTTATGTCCTGGGCCACACACGTGCTACAATGGCCGGTACAGGGCGCAGCGAGGCCGCGAGGCGGAGCGAATCGCGCAAAGCCGGCCCCAGTACGGATCGGAGCCTGCAACCCGGCTCCGTGAAGTTGGAATCGCTAGTAATCGCGCATCAGCATGGCGCGGTGAATACGTTCCCGGGCCTTGTACACACCGCCCGTCACACCATCCGAGTCGGGGGTACCCGAAGTCGCCAGGCCCAACCTGCAAGGGGGGGCGGTGCCTAAGGTATGCCCGGTGAGGGGGGTGAAGTCGTAACAAGGTAGCCGTACCGGAAGGTGCGGCTGGATCACCTCCTTTCTGCAAAGAAAGGCAGGGGCATGCCCCGCTCACAGGCGGCGTGCCCCGAAATATATGGCGATCTTTTAGAAATACTCTGATTTAGAATTGGCTCTCTTCTCTTCTCTTATATATATGTCAACCGGGACTGTAGCTCAGGTGGTTAGAGCGCTTGCCTGATAAGCAAGAGGTCACAAGTTCAAGTCTTGTCAGTCCCATGTGTGATATTTGTTAATGTTTTTTTTGAATAGAGAGCGAAGGGACAGCAAGGGCAATATGGTCAAGCAATGAACAGGGTCCACGGAGGATGCCTGGGAGCCGTCAGGCGACGAAGGACGCGGCAAGCTGCGAAAAGCCGCGGGGAGGGGCAAGCACCCTATGATCCGCGGGTCGTCCGAATGGGGTAACCCGGCAGGCGCTGAGCCTGCCGCCCGCACGTGAGGAAAGACAGCGTGCGGGAGCCATACGCCGGGAAATGAACCATCTGAGTACCGGCAGGAGAAGAAATCAAGCACGAGATTCCCCAAGTAGCGGCGAGCGAACGGGGAGGAGCCCAAACCGCGCGCCTTCGGGCACGCGGGGTTGTAGGCGCGCGCCTGGGGAGACCCGGGCAGTGAGAAACCCCCATGCCAGGCGAACGCACCTGGGAAGGGCGGCCGGAGCGGGTGAAAGCCCCGTAGCCGGCGGCATGGGGGCTGCCTTGGCGCGCAGCCTGAGTACGGCGGGGCACGAGGAACCCGGCCGGAAGCAGGGGGGACCACCCTCCAAGGCTGAATACTCGGCGGCTACCGATAGCGCACAGTACCGTGAGGGAAAGGTGAAAAGGACCCCGGGAGGGGAGTGAAAGAGAACCTGAAACCGTGGACCTGCAAGCGGTCAGAGCCCGAGAGGGTGATGGCGTGCCTTTTGTAGAATGAGCCTGCGAGTCGCCCTGTGCAGCGAGGTTAAGGGACAGGAGTCCCGGAGCCGTAGGGAAACCGAGCCTGAAGAGGGCGCGAGTTGCACGGGGCGGACCCGAAGCCAAGTGATCTAGCCATGGCCAGGCTGAAGCCGGAGTAAAGTCCGGTGGAGGGCCGAACGTAAATCCGCTGAAAAGGGTTGCGATGAGCTGTGGCTCGGAGTGAAAGGCTAAACAAACTTGGAGATAGCTGGCACTCCCCGAAATAGCTTTAGGGCTAGCGTCGCGTGGACTGCACCGGAGGTAAAGCACCGGATAGATGCGGGCCCTTCACCGGGTACCAAGTTTAACCGAACTCTGAATGCCGGTGTACAATGCGCGGCAGTCAGACGGCGACTGATAAGGGCCGTCGTCGAGAGGGGAACAGCCCGGACCGCCGGCCAAGGTCCCCAAGGCGTGCCGAGTGGGAAAGGAAGTGTGACTGCACAGACAGCCAGGAGGTTGGCTCAGAAGCAGCCATCCCTCCAAGGAGTGCGTAACAGCTCACTGGTCGAGTAGTCACGCGCCGACAATCCAACGGGGCTAAGCACGCCGCCGAAGCCGCGGCACAGCGCCATGTGCGCTGTGGGTAGGGGAGCATTCCGCGAACGGACGAAGCGGGCCCGGGAGGGCCCGTGGACGGGGCGGAAGAGAGGATGCAGGCATGAGTAACGGAAAGGGGGGTGGGATCCCCCCCCGCCGGAAGCCCGAGGTTTCCGGGGTAAAGGCAATCTGCCCGAGGGTCAGTCGGCCCCTAAGGCGAGGGCGAAGGCCGTAGCCGATGGGAAGCGGGTCAACATTCCCGCACCTCCCGGTGTTTCGACGGAGCGAAGCATGGGGCGGAGCACGGCAGGGCGACGGTAGTCCCTGTCCGGAAGGCGGGCCTATGACGGCCGGGAGGCAAACCCCCCGGCCCAGGTGAGCCGGCGGCGAGCCGCCGCAAGGGCGGCGAAGCGTGCCGAGCCGCGGTGCCGAGAAACAACTTCTAAGGCAAGGCACCGGGAGACCGTACCGCAGACCGACACAGGTGGGCGAGCTGAGAATGCGAAGGCGCACGGACGAACTCACGCTAAGGAACTCGGCAAAATGCATACGTAACCTAGGGATAAGTATGGCTCCCCGCAGGGGGAGCCGCAGAGAAATGGCCCATGCGACTGTTTACCAAAAACACAGGTCCATGCGAACCGGCGACGGGAAGTATATGGACTGACACCTGCCCGGTACTGGAAGGTCAAGGGGAGCCGTCAGCCGCAAGGCGAAGCGGCGAACCCAAGCCCCAGCAAACGGCGGCCGTAACTATAACGGTCCTAAGGTAGCGAAATTCCTTGTCGGGTAAGTTCCGACCCGCACGAATGGTGTAACGACATGGGCGCTGTCTCGGCGTGAGGTCCGGTGAAATTGAAGTCCAGGTGAAGATGCCTGGTACTCGTGGTTAGACGGAAAGACCCCGTGAACCTTTACTCCAACCCGGCATTGGGGGCTGGGCAGGGATGTGTAGGATAGGTGGGAGGCAAGGATGCCCGGGCGTCAGCCTGGGCGGAGCCGCCGGTGAAATACCACCCTTCCCTTTCCAGCCTCCTCACCCGCGCCGTGAACCGGCGCGGGGACCGTGCCAGGCGGGGAGTTTGACTGGGGCGGTCGCCTCCGAAAGCGTAACGGAGGCGCGCGAAGGTCGCCTTGGGATGGTCGGGAATCATCCTGCAAGTGCAAGGGCACAAGGCGGCTTGACTGCGAGGCGTACAGGCCGAGCAGGTACGAAAGTAGGTCCTAGTGATCTGGCGGCAGCGAGTGGAAGCGCCGTCACTTAACGGATAAAAGGTACTCCGGGGATAACAGGCTGATCTTGCCCAAGAGTTCATATCGACGGCAAGGTTTGGCACCTCGATGTCGGCTCATCGCATCCTGGGGCTGGAGCAGGTCCCAAGGGTTTGGCTGTTCGCCAATCAAAGCGGTACGCGAGCTGGGTTCAGAACGTCGTGAGACAGTTCGGTCCCTATCTGCCACGAGCGTAGGAAGTCTGGGGGGAGCTGCCTTCAGTACGAGAGGACCGAGGTGGACGGACCTCTGGTGTACCGGTTGTCGCGCCAGCGGCAGGTGCCGGGTAGCCACGTCCGGAAGGGATAACCGCTGAAAGCATCTAAGCGGGAAGCCCGCCCCGAGATGAGACTTCCCATCCCCCCCTGTGGGGGACTGAAGGAACCAGGGAGAATACCTGGTCGATAGGCCGGGGGTGGAAGCGCGGCGACGCGTGCAGCCCACCGGTACTAATCAGCCGTGAGGCTTGACCATATTGTCGTTGCGGTCCCCCGCAGGGCCAAGGCCGGGTGTACCAGGGACTCTCCTGGTGCCCCTGGGCGTTGGCCGGGTCCGGTGGCGATGGCGGGGCGGGCACACCCGTTCCCATCCCGAACACGGAAGTTAAGCGCCCCTGCGCCGATGGTACTGCCTTCTGGCGGGAGAGTAGGCAGCCGCCGGACCCCTTTCTTTTTCCCTTCCATGGCCCTTCGGGTCTTTTTTTTTGCCCTTTCGGGTATACCTGTTGGTTGTAAATAAAAAATTACTGAGCTGTATCCTACTCTGAAATGCAACGATTTTACAGGCAGTTCATCAATTTTGTTTGGTGTGCAGGATAATGTTATTGTAATATGGGTTGACCTTAGCTTTATACAGCTACATCTTTCAATATGGACAAAAAGACCTATGCTTTTATTGGTTCAATTTTCGGGTCTGTATGATTTCTTTGTTCTGGCAAATAGCTTCCTTCCATTTCTTTCTGATAGGCTATTTTTGCATGACTATTCTCGAAAGATTTTCTCCTTTTTTCTCCACTGCTGTGCTTATTGTGGCAGAGGTTGCAGATCCATCACAGTACAGGCATGTTCTTGTTCCTTTCTTCCTCAATCCAGTGTATAGTGAAATTGATGACAGAATATTCTTCAGAAAAACTGACTGTTTGCTTGTTGTAATTGTTTAAGGGACGTTGTGTTTGGGATGGTCTGGAAAGATTTCCTTTTCCATCATCAATCAGGGCTATTGGACATTCTGAAAATGCTGTTGCACCAGTATAGCTGGGCATAAGCCTATTCCATATCAGAGGAATGAAGTGAACCTGCTGACAAAACTTAAAGATACGATGATTTCCGTTGTTCCCCTCATGGTGATTGTATTGATTCTTCATTTTTTTGTATTTCCTTTGCCGAAAACCATACTTATGGACTTTCTCATCGGAGGTATCTTGCTGATTCTTGGTTTGTCTGTTTTTCTTCTTGGTGCCGAAATTGGAATGGTACCCATTGGACAGAAAGTAGGTTCTTCCTTGACAAGGAAAAGGAATCTTCCTCTTATACTTGTCATTGGATTTGTTGTTGGTTTTGCCCTTTCCGTTGCGGAGCCAGATATCCAAGTCCTTGCATCCCAGGTCACAGACGCCGATGCTTCCATTACTTGTACTTCTCTGATCATGATGATTTCTATCGGTGTGGGATTGTTTGTCTCGATGGCTTTTGCAAGAACTATTTTTCAGGTTCCGCTTAAATGGTTGTTTTCTGTTTTTTATGGTATTGTCTTTATCTTGACGGCAGTAGTGCGTCCTGAATTCGTGGGGATTGCTTTTGATGCCGGAGGTGCTACGACAGGTCCGATGACAGTTCCTTTTATCATGGCACTCGGACTTGGTGTAGCCTCTGTCAGGAGAAATGTATCTACTTCAAGCGTAGAGAATGATAGCTTCGGATTTGTAGGTGTTGCTTCTATCGGTCCAATTCTTGCCGTTTTGTTAATGGGACTGATTTCCGACGGTGCAGCGGGGACTACTTCACAAGCCGTCTCTGTCGAGGCATTTTCCACAGGAACTATCATTCAACATTTTCTGAGGTTGTTGCCTGGTATATCCAAAGAAGCACTGAAAGCATTGCTTCCGCTTTCCTTTATTCTCCTTGCGTTTCAAGTGACATTGCTCCATATGCCGAGGCACCAAGTGAAGAAGACCATCCTTGGCTTATTCTATACGTTTGTTGGATTGGTAGTATTCCTTGTCGGAACCAATGGTGGGTTTATGCCTGCAGGGAAGGCCTTGGGAGCAGGAATCGGTAACTTGGGTGACGGATGGGCTCTTTTTCCCATTGGATTGTTGTTCGGTGCAGTAGTAGTATGCGCCGAACCGGCTGTCTGGGTCCTGACCGATCAGGTTGAAGAGGTATCTGGAGGACACATCCGACGTCCCGTGATGCTGATTACACTTGCGATAGGAGTCGGTACAGCCGTTGCACTTTCGATGTTGCGGGTCGTCGCCGGCATAAACCTTGTGTGGTTTTTGCTTGCGGGATATGGCATCGCCTTGATTATGACCTTTTTTTGTCCTCCTTTATTTACAGCTATTGCATTTGATTCTGGTGGTGTAGCTACAGGACCGCTGTCTTCGACCTTTATCCTGTCGTTCGCTCTAGGAGCGTCAGCAGCTTTTGATGGCAATCCGACAACCGATGCGTTCGGCATACTTGCAATGATTGCGATGACGCCGTTGATTGCAATTCAGACGCTTGGTTTGATTTATAAGAAAAAGCAACATACAATGAAAAAGCTTAAGGACCGGCATAAGGCGCAAACAGCATCTGTGAGGGACAAAAGATGATAGACAGAAACGGAAATACAACTACGGTTTTTCGTCCTGGAAAACTATTGCTGACCATTATCGGAAGGCATCAGGGGGAACGTTTAGTCAACGCAGGAAGGGCCGCAGGGGCAATGGGAGGAACAATTCTGCTTGGGCGTGGTACCGCTACCAATCGAGTGCTTGCGGCGTTGGGTATAGGTGATACGGCCAAAGATGTTTTGCTTACGCTTCTTGATGATGGTCAGACTGAAGCTGTCAAATCTGCGCATATTTCGGCTGCAAAAGAAGATACTAGACACTTGACAGGCATAGGAATGTTGCTTGATGTCGCCGGAATTTTACGACAAAAGGAGCATGACGAAATGGAAAACCATGCCAATGAAAGGATGGGGGGAACAATGGAAACAAAATGGAAATTGATATCCGTCATTGTCAACCAGGGATATGCAGATGAAGCAATGGTTGCGGCGCGTAAAGCAGGAGCTGAGGGCGGGACAATCCTTACCGGAAGGGGCACAGGAACAGAAAAGGATGTGAAATTCTTCGGTATCAGTCTGGTACCGGAGAAAGAGCTGCTGCTGATCCTTTCTCAAAGCGAGAAGGTGGAACGGATATTGAATGCGATGCGCTGTGAGACATGTTTGCAGGAACCTGGAAGCGGAATTGTATTCTGTATGGCTGTAGAAGATTTTTTCCCTTTGGGAAAATAATGTCCGGAACTTTTCTGATTGTAATTGTCTTGTTTCTTGACATTCATTTTGAATGGGGCACATTGAAATTCATCTAAAAATATTGTAGAAATTGAACTTTTTGTTCTGGATGCAGTCAGAAGATCTGATACTGGGCTGATGTATGCAGGATAATGACGCTTTCTGTTTCGTTGACAAAAGATGTTCTGCTATCAGAGACAGAACAAAACGGGTGTTTTCTTGCCATGGTTCCATGGCTTGAGGTTATATCTGATTTTCTCTGGGGATTGCTGTTGTAAAATTTATATATAATATTGTCCGGCTTGTTTATCATTGTAATTTTGTGGGATAATATATATAATCAGTTTAGATTATCCCATAATAAGGAGCACCAATATGCATTTTATCCCACGTCAGGCAGAACAGACTTTAAAAAGGCTTGCAAATTCATTTCCGGCTGTATTGGTTGTAGGTGCACGTCAGACAGGAAAAACGACGTTGATCAGGAACTCAGCAGTTGCTTTATCTGCGAACTATGTAACATTTGATGATATTAATGAAATACAATCCGTTGCGGCCGATGCCAAGACATATCTCGAGTTCCATCGTTCCCCTGTTATCTTTGATGAGATACAGCATGTGCCGAATCTTTTTCCATACCTGAAAATGGAAATTGATGAAAACCGTCATCCCGGGATGTTTTTCTTGACAGGCAGCCAGCGTTTTTCAATGATGAAACATGTTACAGAAAGCCTTGCCGGACGTATTGGCATTTTGCAATTGCCTGGTATTTCTTTGAGAGAACGTTTGGCTGATACATGTACTGAACCCTTTGTACCGTCGAAACAATTCCTTGTTCGACGTACCGTTCCTGCCAGAATCGATTCGATCGGAACTTTATGGACGATGATCCAGAAAGGTTCTTATCCTGAAATCGTTACAGGAAATGTTCTGCCGGAAGATTTCTATGGTTCCTATCTGCAGACGTATATAGAACGGGATGTCCGACAGCTGACGCAGGTTGCTGATGAACTTCAGTTCAGTAACTTTGTCGTTGCTGTAGCTGCGCGGACTGGCCATTTGGTCAATTATGCAGATTTGGCACGCGATATTGGCATCAGTGAAGTAACTGCCAAGAAATGGCTTTCAATTCTTGTTACTTCGGGATTGGTATATTTGCTTCAGCCATATTCGGCAAATGTAGAGAAGCGGGTCGTAAAGACTCCGAAACTTTATTTCATGGACACTGGTCTTGCTGCGTTTCTAACGAAATGGCGTACGTCTGAAGTCTTGATGACGGGTGCAATGGCAGGGACTTATTTTGAGACTTTCGTCGTGACCGAGATTATAAAAAGTTATTTGAATGCAGGACAGATACCGCCGGTTTATTTCTATCGGGATAAGGATAAGATTGAAATAGATCTGCTTATAGAATCAGAAGGTACATTATACCCTGTGGAAATAAAAAAAACAGTAAGCCCTGCAAAAAAAGATATTGCTGCTTTTTCCATATTGTCACGTATCAGGAATGTAAACATAGGAACAGGAGCTGTTATCTGTCCCTGTACCAAGTTGGGTATCCTGAGCTCTGATGTGTATACGGTACCAGTTGATTATATCTGAATGCTGAGTATGTTTTTTTTGCAAGGATGCAATGTGAAAAGATCTTTATTCTGTGGGCAGGTGTTCTGGTGCTTGGTGTAACGGGTGATAGATCTTACGCAATTGCAATGAAGTTCAATAAAAACAGATATTGCTTCTGAAATTTTTTCTTATTATGTTTATATCATGGATTACATTTCTTTTTGAGGAGGGAAAAAATGGATACGGTTCTTGAAAACATACTGACGAGAACGAGCGTCAGGAGCTATACAGAAAAGAAAATTGATTCACAGACGCTTGAACTGTTGCTAAAAGCAGGAATGGCTGCTCCTTCTGCCATGAACAGGCAGCCCTGGCGCTTCATTCTAATTACGGAAAGGGCTGTCCTTGATTCTTTGGCAACCAGACTTCCATATGCAAAGATGGCAGCAGAGGCACAGGCGGGAATAGTAGTCTGTGGTGACATGGATGCAACAGGAGAGGGGGAAAAGGACCTTATGTGGGTTTCTGATTGTTCGGCAGCAACAGAGAACATCCTTCTGGCGGCACATGCTCTTGGACTGGGAGCTGTGTGGACAGCTGTATATCCTGTGAGAGACCGGATGGAGACTGTTGTTGATGTATTGCATCTGCCCTCCAAGATAGTTCCTCTTTGTTTTGTTCCTGTCGGATATCCGGTGGGTACGGAACGCGTAAAAGAAAAATTCAAGAAAGACAACATTCATTTGAATCGATGGTAAACATCGTCTGAATGCCTTTTCTTTGCTGTTTAAGCACTAAAGTAGCAGTTGAAAAGTGATGATGGAATCTGCAAAAAAAAGTTGTAATAAAATTTGTCTGAACTATTGACTAGAGTAGGGCAAATCTGCTATGTTGACCGAGCGCTTCGAGAGGAGCGCCTGAGAGCAGGAGGCCGGGGAAACCCGGGGACTGCAGGTCTTTTTTAGAAGAAGAGCGAAGGGGAGACGAGAAATGGAAGGAAGCCGACCGGCCGGGCGCGAGCCTGGCCGGGGGGGGCTCCCAGTCAATTCAAGGATGAGAGAACAGACAGATTGAAGAAGTCGGTCGTGAGTTCTTGGAGCGGCAGGAGAGGACGCCGGAAGAGATATCGAGCAGCGCGGGCTTCGGCCCGCGCGATATGATGACGGAGAGTTTGATCCTGGCTCAGAACGAACGCTGGCGGCGCGTTTTAAGCATGCAAGTCGAGCGGCAGGGGGGCTTCGGCCCCCCGAGAGCGGCGGACGGGTGAGTAACACGTGGACAACCTGCCCCCCGGAGCGGGATAGCCGGTGGAAACACCGGGTAATACCGCATGAGACGCGCGCGCCGGAAGGGTGCGGGCGGGAAAGGCGCCGAGGCGGCGCCGGGGGATGGGTCCGCGGCCCATTAGCTAGACGGCGGGGTAAAGGCCCACCGTGGCGACGATGGGTAGCCGGCCTGAGAGGGTGGACGGCCACATTGGGACTGAGACACGGCCCAGACTACTACGGTGGGCAGCAGCTAAGGATCTTCCGCAATGGGCGAAAGCCTGACGGAGCGACGCCGCGTGGACGATGGAGGCCGTGAGGTTGTAAAGTCCTTTTCGGGAGGGGGAACGACGCGGGCAGGGAATGGCCTGCGGATGACGTGAATCCCGGAATAAGCCCCGGCTAACTACGTGCCAGCAGCCGCGGTAACACGTAGGGGGCGAGCGTTGTTCGGAATCATTGGGCGTAAAGGGCGTGCAGGCGGCGCTGCAAGTCCGGCGTGAAAGGCCCCGGCCCAACCGGGGGGACGCGCTGGAAACTGCGGTGCTTGAGTACAGGAAGGGGCATCGGAATTCCGGGTGTAGGGGTGAAATCTGTAGATATCCGGAAGAACACCGGTGGCGAAGGCGGATGCCTGGCCATGTACTGACGCTGAGACGCGAAGGTGCGGGGAGCGAACAGGTTTAGATACCCTGGTAGTCCGCACAGTAAACGATGTGCACCAGGCGTCGGGCCCTGAGGGTCCGGTGCCGAAGCCAACGCGATGAGTGCACCGCCTGGGGAGTATGCCCGCAAGGGTGAAACTCAAAGGAATTGACGGGGGCCCGCACAAGCGGTGGAGCATGTGGTTTAATTCGATGATACGCGAGGAACCTTACCAGGGCTTGACATGCGTCCGGCGGGCCGGGAGACCGGCCTTCCCTTCGGGGCGGGCGCACAGGTGCTGCATGGCTGTCGTCAGCTCGTGCTGTGAAGTGTTGGGTTAAGTCCCGCAACGAGCGCAACCCCTGCCGCCAGTTGCCAGCAAGTTAAGTTGGGCACTCAGGCGGGACTGCCGGTGACAAACCGGAGGAAGGTGGGGACGACGTCAAGTCATCACGGCCCTTATGTCCTGGGCCACACACGTGCTACAATGGCCGGTACAGGGCGCAGCGAGGCCGCGAGGCGGAGCGAATCGCGCAAAGCCGGCCCCAGTACGGATCGGAGCCTGCAACCCGGCTCCGTGAAGTTGGAATCGCTAGTAATCGCGCATCAGCATGGCGCGGTGAATACGTTCCCGGGCCTTGTACACACCGCCCGTCACACCATCCGAGTCGGGGGTACCCGAAGTCGCCAGCCCAACCTGCGAGGGGGGGCGGTGCCTAAGGTATGCCCGGTGAGGGGGGTGAAGTCGTAACAAGGTAGCCGTACCGGAAGGTGCGGCTGGATCACCTCCTTTCTGGAAAGAAAGGCAGGGGCATGCCCCGCTCACAGGCGGCGTGCCCCGCAGCAAGGGTGGTCCTTTCCAGGGGGGCCCCCGGGGCTTCCTTCCGTTTCCCGTCTTCCCTGAGGCAGAGCCGGGGGCGTAGCTCAGGTGGTTAGAGCGCTTGCCTGATAAGCAAGAGGTCACAAGTTCAAGTCTTGTCAGTCCCATGTGTGATATTTGTTAATGTTTTTTTTGAATAGAGAGCGAAGGGACAGCAAGGGCAATATGGTCAAGCAATGAACAGGGTCCACGGAGGATGCCTGGGAGCCGTCAGGCGACGAAGGACGCGGCAAGCTGCGAAAAGCCGCGGGGAGGGGCAAGCACCCTATGATCCGCGGGTGTCCGAATGGGGTAACCCGGCAGGCGCTGAGCCTGCCGCCCGCACGTGAGGAAAGACAGCGTGCGGGAGCCATACGCCGGGAAATGAACCATCTGAGTACCGGCAGGAGAAGAAATCAAGCACGAGATTCCCCAAGTAGCGGCGAGCGAACGGGGAGGAGCCCAAACCGCGCGCCTTCGGGCACGCGGGGTTGTAGGCGCGCGCCTGGGGAGACCCGGGCAGTAAGAAACCCCCATGCCAGGCGAACGCACCTGGGAAGGGCGGCCGGAGCGGGTGAAAGCCCCGTAGCCGGCGGCATGGGGGCTGCCTTGGCGCGCAGCCTGAGTACGGCGGGGCACGAGAAACCCTGCCGGAAGCAGGGGGGACCACCCTCCAAGGCTGAATACTCGGCGGCTACCGATAGCGCACAGTACCGTGAGGGAAAGGTGAAAAGGACCCCGGGAGGGGAGTGAAAGAGAACCTGAAACCGTGGACCTGCAAGCGGTCAGAGCCCGAGAGGGTGATGGCGTGCCTTTTGTAGAATGAGCCTGCGAGTCGTCCTGTGCAGCGAGGTTAAGGGACAGGAGTCCCGGAGCCGTAGGGAAACCGAGCCTGAAGAGGGCGCGAGTTGCACGGGGCGGACCCGAAGCCAAGTGATCTAGCCATGGCCAGGCTGAAGCCGGAGTAAAATCCGGTGGAGGGCCGAACGTAAATCCGCTGAAAAGGGTTGCGATGAGCTGTGGCTCGGAGTGAAAGGCTAAACAAACTTGGAGATAGCTGGCACTCCCCGAAATAGCTTTAGGGCTAGCGTCGCGTGGACTGCACCGGAGGTAAAGCACCGGATAGATGCGGGCCCTTCACCGGGTACCAAGTTTAACCGAACTCTGAATGCCGGTGTACAATGCGCGGCAGTCAGACGGCGACTGATAAGGGCCGTCGTCGAGAGGGGAACAGCCCGGACCGCCGGCCAAGGTCCCCAAGGCGTGCCGAGTGGGAAAGGAAGTGTGACTGCACAGACAGCCAGGAGGTTGGCTCAGAAGCAGCCATTCCTCCAAGGAGTGCGTAACAGCTCACTGGTCGAGTAGTCACGCGCCGACAATCCAACGGGGCTAAGCACGCCGCCGAAGCCGCGGCACAGCGCCTTGTGCGCTGTGGGTAGGGGAGCATTCCGCGAACGGACGAAGCGGGCCCGGGAGGGTCCGTGGACGGGGCGGAAGAGAGGATGCAGGCATGAGTAACGGAAAGGGGGGTGAGATCCCCCCCCGCCGGAAGCCCGAGGTTTCCGGGGTAAAGGCAATCTGCCCGAGGGTCAGTCGGCCCCTAAGGCGAGGGCGAAGGCCGTAGCCGATGGGAAGCGGGTCAACATTCCCGCACCTCCCGGTGTTTCGACGGAGCGAAGCATGGGGCGGAGCACGGCAGGGCGACGGTAGTCCCTGTCCGGAAGGCGGGCCTATGACGGCCGGGAGGCAAACCCCCCGGCCCAGGTGAGCCGGCGGCGAGCCGCCGCAATGGCGGCGAAGCGTGCCGAGCCGCGGTGCCGAGAAACAGCTTCTAAGGCAAGGCACCGGGAGACCGTACCGCAGACCGACACAGGTGGGCGAGCTGAGAATGCGAAGGCGTACGGACGAACTCACGCTAAGGAACTCGGCAAAATGCATACGTAACCTAGGGAGAAGTATGGCTCCCCGCAGGGGGAGCCGCAGAGAAATGGCCCATGCGACTGTTTACCAAAAACACAGGTCCATGCGAACCGGCGACGGGAAGTATATGGACTGACACCTGCCCGGTACTGGAAGGTCAAGGGGAGCCGTCAGCCTTCGGGCGAAGCGGCGAACCCAAGCCCCAGCAAACGGCGGCCGTAACTATAACGGTCCTAAGGTAGCGAAATTCCTTGTCGGGTAAGTTCCGACCCGCACGAATGGTGTAACGACATGGGCGCTGTCTCGGCGTGAGGTCCGGTGAAATTGAAGTCCAGGTGAAGATGCCTGGTACTCGTGGTTAGACGGAAAGACCCCGTGAACCTTTACTCCAACCCGGCATTGGGGGCTGGGCAGGGATGTGTAGGATAGGTGGGAGGCAAGGATGCCCGGGCGTCAGCCTGGGCGGAGCCGCCGGTGAAATACCACCCTTCCCTTTCCAGCCTCCTCACCCGCGCCGTGAACCGGCGCGGGGACCGTGCCAGGCGGGGAGTTTGACTGGGGCGGTCGCCTCCGAAAGCGTAACGGAGGCGCGCGAAGGTCGCCTTGGGATGGTCGGGAATCATCCTGCAAGTGCAAGGGCACAAGGCGGCTTGACTGCGAGGCGTACAGGCCGAGCAGGTACGAAAGTAGGTCCTAGTGATCTGGCGGCAGCGAGTGGAAGCGCCGTCACTTAACGGATAAAAGGTACTCCGGGGATAACAGGCTGATCTTGCCCAAGAGTTCATATCGACGGCAAGGTTTGGCACCTCGATGTCGGCTCATCGCATCCTGGGGCTGGAGCAGGTCCCAAGGGTTTGGCTGTTCGCCAATCAAAGCGGTACGCGAGCTGGGTTCAGAACGTCGTGAGACAGTTCGGTCCCTATCTGCCACGAGCGTAGGAAGTCTGGGGGGAGCTGCCTTCAGTACGAGAGGACCGAGGTGGACGGACCTCTGGTGTACCGGTTGTCGCGCCAGCGGCAGGTGCCGGGTAGCCACGTCCGGAAGGGATAACCGCTGAAAGCATCTAAGCGGGAAGCCCGCCCCGAGATGAGACTTCCCATCCCCCCCTGTGGGGGACTGAAGGAACCAGGGAGAATACCTGGTCGATAGGCCGGGGGTGGAAGCGCGGCGACGCGTGCAGCCCACCGGTACTAATCAGCCGTGAGGCTTGACCATATTGTCGTTGCGGTCCCCCGCAGGGCCAAGGCCGGGTGTACCAGGGACTCTCCTGGTGCCCCTGGGCGTTGGCCGGGTCCGGTGGCGATGGCGGGGCGGGCACACCCGTTCCCATCCCGAACACGGAAGTTAAGCGCCCCTGCGCCGATGGTACTGCCTTCTGGCGGGAGAGTAGGCAGCCGCCGGACCCCTTTCTTTTTCCTTTCCATGGCCCTTCGGGTCTTTTTTTTTGCCCTTTCGGGTATACCTGTTGGTTGTAAATAAAAAATTACTGAGCTGTATCCTACTCTGAAATGCAACGATTTTACAGGCAGTTCATCAATTTTGTTTGGTGTGCAGGATAATGTTATTGTAATATGGGTTGACCTTAGCTTTATACAGCTACATCTTTCAATATGGACAAAAAGACCTATGCTTTTATTGGTTCAATTTTCGGGTCTGTATGATTTCTTTGTTCTGGCAAATAGCTTCCTTCCATTTCTTTCTGATAGGCTATTTTTGCATGACTATTCTCGAAAGATTTTCTCCTTTCTTCCTCAATCCAGTGTATAGTGAAATTGATGACAGAATATTCTTTAGAAAAACTGACTGTTTGCTTGTTGTAATTGTTTAAGGGACGTTGTGTTTGGGATGGTCTGGAAAGATTTCCTTTTCCATCATCAATCAGGGCTATTGGACATTCTGAAAATGCTGTTGCACCAGCATAGCTGGGCATAAGCCTATTCCATATCAGAGGAATGAAGTGAACCTGCTGACAAAACTTAAAGATACGGTGATTTCCGTTGTTCCCCTCATGATGATTGTATTGATTCTTCATTTTTTTGTATTTCCTTTGCCGAAAACCATACTTATGGACTTTCTCATCGGAGGTATCTTGCTGATTCTTGGTTTGTCTGTTTTTCTTCTTGGTGCCGAAATTGGAATGGTACCCATTGGACAGAAAGTAGGTTCTTCCTTGACAAGGAAAAGGAATCTTCCTCTTATACTTGTCATTGGATTTGTTGTTGGTTTTGCCCTTTCCGTTGCGGAGCCAGATATCCAAGTCCTTGCATCCCAGGTCGCAGACGCCGATGCTTCCATTACTTGTACTTCTCTGATCATGATGATTTCTATCGGTGTGGGATTGTTTGTCTCGATGGCTTTTGCAAGAACTATTTTTCAGGTTCCGCTTAAATGGTTGTTTTCTGTTTTTTATGGTATTGTCTTTATCTTGACGGCAGTAGTGCGTCCTGAATTCGTGGGGATTGCCTTTGATGCCGGAGGTGCTACGACAGGTCCGATGACAGTTCCTTTTATCATGGCACTCGGACTTGGCGTAGCCTCTGTCAGGAGAAATGTATCTATTTCAAGCGTAGAGAATGATAGCTTCGGATTTGTAGGTGTTGCTTCTATCGGTCCAATTCTTGCCGTTTTGTTAATGGGACTGATTTCGGACGGTGCAGCGGGGACTACTTCGCAAGCCGTCTCTGTCGAGGCATTTTCCACAGGAACTATCATTCAACATTTTCTGGGGTTGTTGCCTGGTATATCCAAAGAAGCACTGAAAGCATTGCTTCCGCTTTCCTTTATTCTCCTTGCGTTTCAAGTGACATTGCTCCATATGCCGAGGCACCAAGTGAAGAAGACCATCCTTGGCTTATTCTATACGTTTGTTGGATTGGTAGTATTCCTTGTCGGAACCAATGGTGGGTTTATGCCTGCAGGGAAGGTCTTGGGAGCAGAAATCGGTAACTTGGGTGACGGATGGGCTCTTTTTCCCATTGGATTGTTGTTCGGTGCAGTAGTAGTATGCGCCGAACCGGCTGTCTGGGTCCTGACCGATCAGGTTGAAGAGGTATCTGGAGGACACATCCGACGTCCCCTGATGCTGATTGCACTTGCGATAGGAGTCGGTACAGCCGTTGCGCTTTCGATGTTGCGGGTCGTCGCCGGCATAAACCTTGTGTGGTTTTTGCTTGCGGGATATGGCATCGCCTTGATTATGACTTTTTTTTGTCCTCCTTTATTTACAGCTATTGCATTTGATTCTGGTGGTGTAGCTACAGGACCGCTGTCTTCGACCTTTATCCTGTCGTTCGCTCTAGGAGCGTCAGTAGCTTTTGATGGCAATCCGACAACCGATGCGTTCGGCATACTTGCAATGATTGCGATGACACCGTTGATTGCAATTCAGACGCTTGGTTTGATTTATAAGAAAAAGCAACATACAATGAAAAAGCTTAAGGACCGGCATAAGGCGCAAACAGCATCTGTGAGGGACAAAATATGATAGACAGAAACGGAAATACAACTACGGTTTTTCGTCCTGGAAAACTATTGCTGACCATTATCGGAAGGCATCAGGGGGAACGTTTAGTCAACGCAGGAAGGGCCGCAGGGGCAATGGGAGGAACAATTCTGCTTGGGCGTGGTACCGCTACCAATCGAGTGCTTGCGGCGTTGGGTATAGGTGATACGGCCAAAGATGTTTTGCTTACGCTTCTTGATGATGGCCAGACTGAAGCTGTCAAATCTGCGCATATTTCGGCTGCAAAAAAAGATACTAGACACTTGTCAGGCATAGGGATGTTGCTTGATGTCGCCGGAATTTTACGACAAAAGGAGTATGACGAAATGGAAAACCATGCCAATGAAAGGATGGGGGGAACAATGGAAACAAAATGGAAATTGATATCCGTCATTGTCAACCAGGGATATGCAGATGAAGCAATGGTTGCGGCGCGTAAAGCAGGAGCTGAGGGCGGGACAATCCTTACCGGAAGGGGCACAGGAACAGAAAAGGATGTGAAATTCTTCGGTATCAGTCTGGTACCGGAGAAAGAGCTGCTGCTGATCCTTTCTCAAAGCGAGAAGGTGGAACGGATATTGAATGCGATGCGCTGTGAGACATGTTTGCAGGAACCTGGAAGCGGAATTGTATTCTGTATGGCTGTAGAAGATTTTTTCCCTTTGGGAAAATAATGTCCGGAACTTTTCTGATTGCAATTGTCTTGTTTCTTGACATTCATTTTGAATGGGGCACATTGAAATTCATCTAAAAATATTGTAGCAATTGAACTTTTTGTTCTGGATGCAGTCAGAAGATCTGATACTGGGCTGATGTATGCAGGATAATGACGCTTTCTGTTTCGTTGACAAAAGATGTTCTGCTATCAGAGACAGAACAAAACGGGTGTTTTCTTGCCATGGTTCCATGGCTTGAGGTTATATCTGATTTTCTCTGGGGATTGCTGTTGTAAAATTTATATATAATATTGTCCGGCTTGTTTATCATTGTAATTTTGTGGGATAATATATATAATCAGTTTAGATTATCCCATAATAAGGAGCACCAATATGCATTTTATCCCACGTCAGGCAGAACAGACTTTAAAAAGGCTTGCAAATTCATTTCCTGCTGTATTGGTTGTAGGTGCACGTCAGACAGGAAAAACGACGTTGATCAGGAACTCAGCAGTTGCTTTATCTGCGAACTATGTAACATTTGATGATATTAATGAAATACAATCCGTTGCGGCCGATGCCAAGACATATCTCGAGTTCCATCGTTCCCCTGTTATCTTTGATGAGATACAGCATGTGCCGAATCTTTTTCCATACCTGAAAATGGAAATTGATGAAAACCGTCATCCCGGGATGTTTTTCTTGACAGGCAGCCAGCGTTTTTCAATGATGAAACATGTTACAGAAAGCCTTGCCGGACGTATTGGCATTTTGCAATTGCCTGGTATTTCTTTGAGAGAACGTTTGGCTGATACATGTACTGAACCCTTTGTACCGTCGAAACAATTCCTTGTTCGACGTACCGTTCCTGCCAGAATCGATTCGATCGGAACTTTATGGACGATGATCCAGAAAGGTTCTTATCCTGAAATCGTTACAGGAAATGTTCTGCCGGAAGATTTCTATGGTTCCTATCTGCAGACGTATATAGAACGGGATGTCCGACAGCTGACGCAGGTTGCTGATGAACTTCAGTTCAGTAACTTTGTCGTTGCTGTAGCTGCGCGGACTGGCCATTTGGTCAATTATGCAGATTTGGCACGCGATATTGGCATCAGTGAAGTAACTGCCAAGAAATGGCTTTCAATTCTTGTTACTTCGGGATTGGTATATTTGCTTCAGCCATATTCGGCAAATGTAGAGAAGCGGGTCGTAAAGACTCCGAAACTTTATTTCATGGACACTGGTCTTGCTGCGTTTCTAACGAAATGGCGTACGTCTGAAGTCTTGATGACGGGTGCAATGGCAGGGACTTATTTTGAGACTTTCGTCGTGACCGAGATTATAAAAAGTTATTTGAATGCAGGACAGATACCGCCGGTTTATTTCTATCGGGATAAGGATAAGATTGAAATAGATCTGCTTATAGAATCAGAAGGTACATTATACCCTGTGGAAATAAAAAAAACAGTAAGCCCTGCAAAAAAAGATATTGCTGCTTTTTCCATATTGTCACGTATCAGGAATGTGAACATAGGAACAGGAGCTGTTATCTGTCCCTGTACCAAGTTGGGTATCCTGAGCTCTGATGTGTATACGGTACCAGTTGATTATATCTGAATGCTGAGTATGTTTTTTTTGCAAGGATGCAATGTGAAAAGGTCTTTATTCTGTGAGCAGGTGTTCTGGTGCTTGGTGTAACGGGTGATAGATCTTATGCAATTGCAATGAAGTTCAATAAAAACAGATATTGCTTCTGAAATTTTTTCTTATTATGTTTATATCATGGATTACATTTCTTTTTGAGGAGGGAAAAAATGGATACGGTTCTTGAAAACATACTGACGAGAACGAGCGTCAGGAGCTATACAGAAAAGAAAATTGATTCACAGACGCTTGAACTGTTGCTAAAAGCAGGAATGGCTGCTCCTTCTGCCATGAACAGGCAGCCCTGGCGCTTCATTTTAATTACGGAAAGGGCTGTCCTTGATTCTTTGGCAACCAGACTTCCATATGCAAAGATGGCAGCAGAAGCACAGGCGGGAATAGTAGTCTGTGGTGACATGGATGCAACAGGAGAGGGGGAAAAGGACCTTATGTGGGTTTCTGATTGTTCCGCAGCGACAGAGAACATCCTTCTGGCGGCACATGCTCTTGGACTGGGAGCTGTGTGGACAGCTGTATATCCTGTGAGAGACCGGATGGAGACTGTTGTTGATGTATTGCATCTGCCCTCCAAGATAGTTCCTCTTTGTTTTGTTCCTGTCGGATATCCGGTGGGTACGGAACGCGTAAAAGAAAAATTCAAGAAAGACAACATTCATTTGAATCGATGGTAAACATCGTCTGAATGCCTTTTCTTTGCTGTTTAAGCACTAAAGTAGCAGTTGAAAAGTGATGATGGAGTCTGCAAAAAAAAGTTGTAATAAAATTTGTCTGAACTATTGACTAGAGTAGGGCAAATCTGCTATGTTGACCGAGCGCTTCGAGAGGAGCGCCTGAGAGCAGGAGGCCGGGGAGACCCGGGGACTGCAGGTCTTTTTTAGAAGAAGAGCGAAGGGGAGACGAGAAATGGAAGGAAGCCGACCGGCCGGGCGCGAGCCCGGCCGGGGGGGGCTCCCGAGTCAATTCAAGGATGAGAGAACAGACAGATTGAAGAAGTCGGTCGTGAGTTCTTGGAGCGGCAGGAGAGGACGCCGGAAATGATATCGAGCAGCGCGGGCTTCGGCCCGCGCGATATGATGACGGAGAGTTTGATCCTGGCTCAGAACGAACGCTGGCGGCGCGTTTTAAGCATGCAAGTCGAGCGGCAGGGGGGCTTCGGCCCCCCGAGAGCGGCGGACGGGTGAGTAACACGTGGACAACCTGCCCCCCGGAGCGGGATAGCCGGTGGAAACACCGGGTAATACCGCATGAGACGCCAGGGCCGGAAGGGCCCCGGCGGGAAAGGCGCCGAGGCGGCGCCGGGGGATGGGTCCGCGGCCCATTAGCTAGACGGCGGGGTAAAGGCCCACCGTGGCGACGATGGGTAGCCGGCCTGAGAGGGTGGACGGCCACATTGGGACTGAGACACGGCCCAGACTACTACGGTGGGCAGCAGCTAAGGATCTTCCGCAATGGGCGAAAGCCTGACGGAGCGACGCCGCGTGGACGATGGAGGCCGTGAGGTTGTAAAGTCCTTTTCGGGAGGGGGAACGACGCCGGCAGGGAATGGCCGGCGGATGACGTGAATCCCGGAAGAAGCCCCGGCTAACTACGTGCCAGCAGCCGCGGTAACACGTAGGGGGCGAGCGTTGTTCGGAATCATTGGGCGTAAAGGGCGTGCAGGCGGCGCTGCAAGTCCGGCGTGAAAGGCCCCGGCCCAACCGGGGGGACGCGCTGGAAACTGCGGTGCTTGAGTACAGGAAGGGGCATCGGAATTCCGGGTGTAGGGGTGAAATCTGTAGATATCCGGAAGAACACCGGTGGCGAAGGCGGATGCCTGGCCATGTACTGACGCTGAGACGCGAAGGTGCGGGGAGCGAACAGGTTTAGATACCCTGGTAGTCCGCACAGTAAACGATGTGCACCAGGCGTCGGGCCCTGAGGGTCCGGTGCCGAAGCCAACGCGATGAGTGCACCGCCTGGGGAGTATGCCCGCAAGGGTGAAACTCAAAGGAATTGACGGGGGCCCGCACAAGCGGTGGAGCATGTGGTTTAATTCGATGATACGCGAGGAACCTTACCAGGGCTTGACATGCGTCCGGCGGGCCGGGAGACCGGCCTTCCCTTCGGGGCGGGCGCACAGGTGCTGCATGGCTGTCGTCAGCTCGTGCTGTGAAGTGTTGGGTTAAGTCCCGCAACGAGCGCAACCCCTGCCGCCAGTTGCCAGCAAGTGAAGTTGGGCACTCAGGCGGGACTGCCGGTGACAAACCGGAGGAAGGTGGGGACGACGTCAAGTCATCACGGCCCTTATGTCCTGGGCCACACACGTGCTACAATGGCCGGTACAGGGCGCAGCGAGGCCGCGAGGCGGAGCGAATCGCGCAAAGCCGGCCCCAGTACGGATCGGAGCCTGCAACCCGGCTCCGTGAAGTTGGAATCGCTAGTAATCGCGCATCAGCATGGCGCGGTGAATACGTTCCCGGGCCTTGTACACACCGCCCGTCACACCATCCGAGTCGGGGGTACCCGAAGTCGCCGGTCCAACCTGCAAGGGGGGGCGGTGCCTAAGGTATGCCCGGTGAGGGGGGTGAAGTCGTAACAAGGTAGCCGTACCGGAAGGTGCGGCTGGATCACCTCCTTTCTGCAAAGAAAGGCAGGGGGCATGCCCCGCTCACAGGCGGCGTGCCCCGGAACATATGGTGGTCCTTTTCCAGGGGGTCCCCCGGGGCTTCCTTCCGTTTCCCGTCTTCCCTGAGGCAGAGCCGGGGGCATGGCTCAGCTGGCTAGAGCATCGGCTTTGCAAGCCGAGGGTCGGGGGTTCGAGTCCCCCTGCCTCCAGTGGGATGAAGGTTTTTTTGACATAGAGAGCGAAGGGACAGCAAGGGCAATATGGTCAAGCAATGAACAGGGTCCACGGAGGATGCCTGGGAGCCGTCAGGCGACGAAGGACGCGGCAAGCTGCGAAAAGCCGCGGGGAGGGGCAAGCACCCTATGATCCGCGGGTGTCCGAATGGGGTAACCCGGCAGGCGCTGAGCCTGCCGCCCGCACGTGAGGAAAGACAGCGTGCGGGAGCCATACGCCGGGAAATGAACCATCTGAGTACCGGCAGGAGAAGAAATCAAGCACGAGATTCCCCAAGTAGCGGCGAGCGAACGGGGAGGAGCCCAAACCGCGCGCCTTCGGGCACGCGGGGTTGTAGGCGCGCGCCTGGGGAGACCCGGGCAGTAAGAAACCCCCATGCCAGGCGAACGCACCTGGGAAGGGCGGCCGGAGCGGGTGAAAGCCCCGTAGCCGGCGGCATGGGGGCTGCCTTGGCGCGCAGCCTGAGTACGGCGGGGCACGAGGAAACCCTGCCGGAAGCAGGGGGGACCACCCTCCAAGGCTGAATACTCGGCGGCTACCGATAGCGCACAGTACCGTGAGGGAAAGGTGAAAAGGACCCCGGGAGGGGAGTGAAAGAGAACCTGAAACCGTGGACCTGCAAGCGGTCAGAGCCCGAGAGGGTGATGGCGTGCCTTTTGTAGAATGAGCCTGCGAGTCGCCCTGTGCAGCGAGGTTAAGGGACAGGAGTCCCGGAGCCGGAGGGAAACCGAGCCTGAAGAGGGCGCGAGTTGCACGGGGCGGACCCGAAGCCAAGTGATCTAGCCATGGCCAGGCTGAAGCCGGAGTAAAGTCCGGTGGAGGGCCGAACGTAAATCCGCTGAAAAGGGTTGCGATGAGCTGTGGCTCGGAGTGAAAGGCTAAACAAACTTGGAGATAGCTGGCACTCCCCGAAATAGCTTTAGGGCTAGCGTCGCGTGGACTGCACCGGAGGTAAAGCACCGGATAGATGCGGGCCCTTCACCGGGTACCAAGTTTAACCGAACTCTGAATGCCGGTGTACAATGCGCGGCAGTCAGACGGCGACTGATAAGGGCCGTCGTCGAGAGGGGAACAGCCCGGACCGCCGGCCAAGGTCCCCAAGGCGTGCCGAGTGGGAAAGGAAGTGTGACTGCACAGACAGCCAGGAGGTTGGCTCAGAAGCAGCCATTCCTCCAAGGAGTGCGTAACAGCTCACTGGTCGAGTAGTCACGCGCCGACAATCCAACGGGGCTAAGCACGCCGCCGAAGCCGCGGCACAGCGCCTTGTGCGCTGTGGGTAGGGGAGCATTCCGCGAACGGACGAAGCGGGCCCGGGAGGGTCCGTGGACGGGGCGGAAGAGAGGATGCAGGCATGAGTAACGGAAAGGGGGGTGAGATCCCCCCCCGCCGGAAGCCCGAGGTTTCCGGGGTAAAGGCAATCTGCCCGAGGGTCAGTCGGCCCCTAAGGCGAGGGCGAAGGCCGTAGCCGATGGGAAGCGGGTCAACATTCCCGCACCTCCCGGTGTTTCGACGGAGCGAAGCATGGGGCGGAGCACGGCAGGGCGACGGTAGTCCCTGTCCGGAAGGCGGGCCTATGACGGCCGGGAGGCAAACCCCCCGGCCCAGGTGAGCCGGCGGCGAGCCGCCGCAATGGCGGCGAAGCGTGCCGAGCCGCGGTGCCGAGAAACAGCTTCTAAGGCAAGGCACCGGGAGACCGTACCGCAGACCGACACAGGTGGGCGAGCTGAGAATGCGAAGGCGTACGGACGAACTCACGCTAAGGAACTCGGCAAAATGCATACGTAACCTAGGGAGAAGTATGGCTCCCCGCAGGGGGAGCCGCAGAGAAATGGCCCATGCGACTGTTTACCAAAAACACAGGTCCATGCGAACCGGCGACGGGAAGTATATGGACTGACACCTGCCCGGTACTGGAAGGTCAAGGGGAGCCGTCAGCCTTCGGGCGAAGCGGCGAACCCAAGCCCCAGCAAACGGCGGCCGTAACTATAACGGTCCTAAGGTAGCGAAATTCCTTGTCGGGTAAGTTCCGACCCGCACGAATGGTGTAACGACATGGGCGCTGTCTCGGCGTGAGGTCCGGTGAAATTGAAGTCCAGGTGAAGATGCCTGGTACTCGTGGTTAGACGGAAAGACCCCGTGAACCTTTACTCCAACCCGGCATTGGGGGCTGGGCAGGGATGTGTAGGATAGGTGGGAGGCAAGGATGCCCGGGCGTCAGCCTGGGCGGAGCCGCCGGTGAAATACCACCCTTCCCTTTCCAGCCTCCTCACCCGCGCCGTGAACCGGCGCGGGGACCGTGCCAGGCGGGGAGTTTGACTGGGGCGGTCGCCTCCGAAAGCGTAACGGAGGCGCGCGAAGGTCGCCTTGGGATGGTCGGGAATCATCCTGCAAGTGCAAGGGCACAAGGCGGCTTGACTGCGAGGCGTACAGGCCGAGCAGGTACGAAAGTAGGTCCTAGTGATCTGGCGGCAGCGAGTGGAAGCGCCGTCACTTAACGGATAAAAGGTACTCCGGGGATAACAGGCTGATCTTGCCCAAGAGTTCATATCGACGGCAAGGTTTGGCACCTCGATGTCGGCTCATCGCATCCTGGGGCTGGAGCAGGTCCCAAGGGTTTGGCTGTTCGCCAATCAAAGCGGTACGCGAGCTGGGTTCAGAACGTCGTGAGACAGTTCGGTCCCTATCTGCCACGAGCGTAGGAAGTCTGGGGGGAGCTGCCTTCAGTACGAGAGGACCGAGGTGGACGGACCTCTGGTGTACCGGTTGTCGCGCCAGCGGCAGGTGCCGGGTAGCCACGTCCGGAAGGGATAACCGCTGAAAGCATCTAAGCGGGAAGCCCGCCCCGAGATGAGACTTCCCATCCCCCCCTGTGGGGGACTGAAGGAACCAGGGAGAATACCTGGTCGATAGGCCGGGGGTGGAAGCGCGGCGACGCGTGCAGCCCACCGGTACTAATCAGCCGTGAGGCTTGACCATATTGTCGTTGCGGTCCCCCGCAGGGCCAAGGCCGGGTGTACCAGGGACTCTCCTGGTGCCCCTGGGCGTTGGCCGGGTCCGGTGGCGATGGCGGGGCGGGCACACCCGTTCCCATCCCGAACACGGAAGTTAAGCGCCCCTGCGCCGATGGTACTGCCTTCTGGCGGGAGAGTAGGCAGCCGCCGGACCCCTTTCTTTTTCCCTCCTTTTCGTAAGTTTTGGAGGGGCTTAGACCTGATTTGACATAGCTATGTCAAACATGGCGTAAGTTTACTTGGTAGCAATGGCAGAGTGGATACACCCGTTCCCATCCCGAACACGGAAGTTAAGCACTCTCACGTCGATGGTACTGCCTTCGGGCGGGAGAGTAGATAGCTGCCAAGTTTTTTTTTGCTTTTCGCAGACGCTTTCCGCATACTGCTTGTTCATTTCATGAAACTGCATTAAGATAGTAACCCGATAAACAACTAGGAGTTACCATGCAGATATCCTTGCATAACCTGAAGCGAATTTATGGAGATTTACACGCTGTAGATGGTGTGTCTCTTGAAATTCCAAGCAACACGGTCTTTGGAATCATCGGGAAAAGTGGTGCCGGTAAATCTACCTTGGTCCGATTGATAAGTATGCTGGAACGCCCTGATGAAGGTCAGGTATACTATGATGCAAGGCGTGTAGACGATTTACCTAAACAGCAACTGCTGTCCCAACGGCGTCATATCGGTATGATATTTCAGAATTTCAATTTATTTTCTTCACGGACGGCTGGTGGAAATATTGCCTATCCTATGGAAATCCAAGGAATGGGCAAGGAAAGGATTCGTGCCCGAGTCAAGGAACTGTTGGAATTGGTTGAACTCTCAGGAAGGGAAGATGCACCGATAAGTACCCTTTCCGGCGGGCAAAAGCAGCGGATTGCCATTGCCAGGGCACTTTCCATAAATCCAGATATATTGTTTTGTGATGAGGCGACCAGTGCCCTTGACCCTCAGACTACCCATTCAATATTGCAGCTGATCAAGGACATACAGCAAAAAATGTCCCTTACTGTCGTGATGATTACCCATCAGATGGAAGTAGTACGGGATGCCTGTGAAAAAGTTGCTGTCCTGGACAATGGCAAAGTTGTGGAACTTGGAGACGTCGTTGATATTTTTTCCAATCCGAAAACCGAAGTTACTAAAGATTTCCTTGCCCATCTTTCCAACAATCAGCAAGATTTGATCCGATGGGGAGAAGGCGGAGCTTTTACGCTTCGTTTCCAAGGAAAACTTACAGATGAACCGGTACTTTCAAGAATAACAAAAAAAGTTGATGTTGCATTCAATATACTTGCAGGTGGCGTACAGAATGTCGGCAGTAGCCATGTCGGCACCATGATCTGTGATATTGAGGGAAGTACGGAGAATGTCCACAAGGCTGTTGAAGCACTGCGGAAAGAAGGAATCATCGTAGAGGAGGAAAAGAAATGAGCGAACTATGGATGCTTGTATGGACAGCTACATGGGAAACCTTTGGTCATGGTTTTCTTTTCTACTCTTTTTTCTCTTGTGATTGGTCTTCCTTTGGGTGTCTTGCTTTGCATTACTGCTCCAGAGCAACAGGGAGGCATTATTCCGCATGCCATACTCAACAATGTATTGGGACGGATTGTAAATGTACTCCGTTCCTTTCCTTTCATAATATTGATGATTCTGCTTTTTCCTCTTTCCCGTCTTATTTTGGGGACTTCAATCGGGACAAGAGCTGCAATCGTACCTTTGAGCATTGCTGCTGCTCCTTTCGTTGCCCGTGTCATTGAGTCTGCCCTCAAAGAAGTTGACCCGGGCATGGTGCAGGCTGCAAAAGCCATGGGATCGACAAATATGCAGATTATTGTCAAGGTCTTGTTGCCTGAAGCAATGCCGTCGTTGGTCGCCGGCATTACGCTTACCATTATCAATCTGATAGGCTATTCAGCTATGGCCGGAGCCATCGGGGCAGGCGGTTTGGGTGATTTGGCAATCCGCTATGGCTACCAGCGGTTCCGTGCCGATGTCCTGTTGGTCTCGGTCATTGTCATTTTGGTGATGGTTGAAGCCTGCCAAGTAGTCGGAGATTATCTGGTAGCTCGGTTGATGGCGAAAAGATAGAATTTTTAGGTACCTTGCTGACATGTGCAGCAAGCGTACCAAGGATGATATCCATGTAAAAACAAGGCGATTTAAAGAAAAGGGATACGTTACTTTGCCATTTCTTTTTGTCAGATGTGCTCGGAACGACAAAAGTTTGTAGCATTGAGGTCTTGCATATTATTACAAATCTCGCTAAATTCGAAATAACCTATTGGTAGAGGAGGACAGCTATGGTTTTCTATGTAGACGATACATTGATGTGCACCCTGTCTCTTCTTATGATGCCCGTTTGGGCATAAACTTATTCATATACCATAGGAATCAATTCTGTTCCAGATAAAAACAAAAATATTCACATGATGTGAGGAGGATGCCGGCAGAGCGGGTAGTACTGCCTTTTGTCGGTCTCGATACAACTGTTTCCCCTTGGGGAGAATCAACATGTTAGGAGAGAAAAATGAAGAAAAGTGTGGTTGCCATTGTAGTGGCATTGTTTGCCAGTGCAGCCTTGTTTGCCAATGGTGCGGCAGAAACCAGCCCTTCTGCTGCTGGTGCAACGACTGGACCTACGGAGCTTAAGGTCGGTGCGACGCCATTGCCGCATGCTGCATTGTTGAATTTGGTCAAGGACCAGCTGGCTCAGGAAGGAGTCAACCTGAAAGTCATTGAATTTACTGATTATGTTACGCCGAACGAAGCTTTGGCAAGTGGAGAGCTGGATGCAAATTATTTCCAGCATTTGCCGTATCTTGAGACTTATAACAGGGAACATGGGACAAACCTTGTCAGTGCAGGAGGTATTCATATTGAGCCGCTTGCTCTTTATTCGAAGAAATTCAAATCTCTTGATACCCTTCCTGACGGGGCAAGTATTGCAATTCCCAATGATCCTACCAATGAAGGCAGGGCTTTGCTGCTTCTGCAGAGTGCCGGTTTGGTCAAGCTCAAGGACAACGCAGGATTGGAAGCAACTCCGTTTGATATAGCAACTAATCCGAAGAAACTGAAATTTCAAGGAAATTGAAGCAGCTTCTTTACCCAGGGTATTGCCTGATGTCGATGCTGCAGTCATCAACGGAAATTATGCAATTCCTGCAGGTTTGGTGGCAACCCGTGATGGTTTGTACGTAGAAGGTGCTGACAGTCCATATGTCAATGTTGTAGCCGTACAGAAAGGCCATGAAAAAGACCCCGCCATCGTCAAGCTTGTAGCAGCGCTTCACAGCCAGATTGTAGTTGATTGGGTAGCCAAACAATATCCGAACGGTGAAGTCGTACTGGTCAAGTAGCAAATCTGTCATGTTATGCGATTCCCCTGGTTGTACCGGGGGGATTTTTTTTAGTTGTCCCAGATGGTATCATGGATGGCATGGAAATCATGTCTGTTGTCTTTTTCTGTATCATATTGTTGATCTTGATCCTTGTGGTCCGGCTTTCTTTGCGCGGGAAGAGCCATGAAGAAATCCAGCTCCTTCTGAAGGAAAATTCCCAGACGAGGACAGAACTCCGTCAGATGCTTGAATCCCAACGTACAGCCCTTGCTACACAGGTAAGTGATTTGGAAAATCGTCTTTCTGGTACCCTTGTACAGGTAGAAGGAAAGAATGACAAACTTGCTGATACTGTTGCCTTGCAGCTTGAAAAAATCCGCATTGACAACCAGACGCAATTGGATGAAATGCGCAGGACTGTCGATGCCAGATTGACTACCACTCTTGATTCCCGGTTAGGTGAATCATTCAAGATCGTCAGTAACCAACTGGAAGTGGTCAACCGTTCCTTGAAAGAAATGCAGAGCTTGGCCGATGGCGTGGGCGATCTGTCCCGGTTGCTCGGAAATATCAAAACCAGAGGTAGCTGGGGAGAACTCCAGGCACAGAATCTGCTTGATGAGGTTTTTGTTTCTACGCAGTATGAAAAAAACGTAGAAACAAGGAAAGGCAGTGGGCAACGTGTTGAATTTGCCCTGAAACTTCCCGGAGAAAAGGATATACCTGTTTATCTTCCTATTGATGCCAAATTTCCAAGGGAAGATTACGAAAGGCTACAGCAGTCGTTGGAAACAGGCGATCAGGAGGGTTGCCGTGTTGCCAGGGTCGCTCTTGCAAGACGTATGAAGGAAGAAGCGAAAAAAATCAACGGCAAATATCTTGACCCTCCTGCTACTACGGATTTTGCAATAATGTATCTACCTATAGAAGGCCTTTATGCCGAAGTGCTGAATATCCCGGGATTGGTTGATGACCTGCAGAGGGATTTCAAAGTCGTACCAAGTGGCCCTACTACTTTTCTGGCTCTGTTGAATAGCCTGCAGATGGGATTCCGTACCTTGGCCATAGAAAAACGCAGTGAAGAAGTCTGGAAGGTACTTTCTTCGGTCAAGAGTGAATTCTCCAAGTTCGGAGAACAAGTTGAAAAAGTCCAGCAGAAACTTGTTGCAGCGTCCGGAAGTGTTGAACAGCTCGGTAGGAGAACAAGGGTCATGAACAGTAGGCTGAAGGATGTGGAGCTGCTGGATGAAGCTGGAGACAATGAACCTGCAGAGGTACAGTAACGGCTGGATATTGCACAGCCGCCGGTTTTCTGCTAGAAATATGGATATTGATACAGAGAAAGGAAATCTGATCTGCTAGTAGCTGGCATAGGCTGGCGGCAGGTTTGAACCTGTTCCTATCATATTTCAGAGGTAGCAATGAATAATGAGATTTGTTTGAAAGGAAGGAGCTATTTGTCCCTGAAGGACTACACGACTGAAGAAATACTTTATCTTCTTGATTTGGCAAAAGAACTGAAAGACAAGAAGAAAGGAAAGAAATTCGACAGCAGGTTGAAGGGAAAGCTTCTGAAGGGCAAGAATATCGTACTTATCTTTGACAAGACTTCTACCAGAACTCGCTGTTCCTTTGAAGTGGCTGCCTATGATGAAGGAGCCCACGTAACTTTTTTGACGAACAGCCAGATGGGCAAAAAAGAATCTATTGAAGATACTGCAAGGGTACTGGGAAGACTCTATGATGGTATTGAATACAGGGGGTACAGCATGGAGCTGGTCAAGAACCTGTATGTGTATAGCGGTATTCCTGTCTGGAATGGCCTTACTGATGATGATCATCCGACCCAAGTCCTGGCGGATTTTCTGACGGCCCATGAACATTGTGGCAAAAAATACTCCAAGATGAAGATGGCCTATGTCGGAGACGGAAGAAACAATGTGTCCAATGCTCTGATGATCGGTGCAGCAAAAGTAGGCATGGATTTCAGCATTGCGACTCCGAATGCTTTGCAACCTGATGCTAGTCTGCTTGCTGAGATGACCGAGGTGGCACAGAAAACCGGATCGACGATTTCGGTAACTGCAGATCCTATGGAAGCCGTCAAGGATGCGGATGTCATCTATACTGATATCTGGGTTTCAATGGGAGAAGAAGACAAGATGAAGGAAAGGATCAAATTGCTCAAGCCTTATCAAGTAACCATGAAGTTGCTTGAAGCCAGTGGGAATGAGAAAGTCCTTTTTGAGCATTGCTTGCCTTCTTTCCATGATACAAATACCCAAATTGGAAAAATGGTTGCAGACACGTATGGATTGAAGGAAATGGAAGTCACCGATGAAGTTTTCCGGTCAAGACATTCCGTAGTCTTTGATGAAGCAGAGAACCGTATGCATACCATCAAAGCTGTCATGGTTGCAACGATGAGTGACAAACTATACAGATAGAAAATTGACTGAGGAGGAACGACGGCTTGATGCCGTCTGTTACTCCTGTTTTGATAGGATCTGGCTGCTTATTTCTCCGATAGGCGAACAATAGGGAGATATTTCTTTCTTTCTGATCTTTTCTTTATAGGTTGTCGGAGAAAAACCAGTGATTCTTTTGAATTCTTTTGCAAAATAATTGGGAGTTGCGTATCCGACCATCTGGGAGATTTCTTCCACTGAAAGGTTCCTTCCTTCCAGTAGGGATGCAGCTTTGTCCAGTCTGAAAAAAATCAAATAATTTTTCGGCGGAATTGAGATGGCATGCTTGAAAATCAGATATAGATGTTTTCGGCTGATGCCGATATTGTCTGCAAGGTTTTCTATTGAGACATTTGTTCTGTAGTATATTTCAATGTATTCCAATGCCTTGATGAAAAAATAATTGTCTGAGTATTTTTCCGGATACGTTGTTTTGTAACAGTTGTCAAGTAACAATGCAAAGATTGCATAAAGGTTTGAGACCATCGTGCAATATCGGTTTGCTGGTTTGTGAGCTGCTGCATTGATTTCCCCGAAATGCATCCTGATTTTGTGATCTGATGTATCATATGAAATGGGGTAAACAGGCGTTATGCCGCCGCGCAGCAGGTAATGTTCGATCATATAACCGGAAAAACCGACCCAAGAGAGAGAAAGTGGATTGTCGGCATCAGGAATGATGTTTGTTTCGGAGAGCGGAAAAACAATGAAGATGGTTTCTTCAGAAAGGGGAAAGGAAACTGTGTTTGTCTTGAGCATGCCCTTTCCCTTGTCTACCATATACAGACCATAATAAGAAAGATTTTTCTTCTGTTCAGTAGAGATGATTGAAGTCCCGCATGTATTCAGGTTCAGGACCAGATTTATGCGGTCAGGAGCGCTTCTGTAATTTATTTCTTTCCTATCCATGGTCGTGCGGCTGTTTCTCCATATCGAAAAGAGGATGCATATACAACAACCTGCCTTTCCCCTCATAGAAAGAAAGGCAGTATCCATATATCCAGCATATCACCGGATATCAAAGACTTGAACCGGTAGGTTTGGTTTTTTGTCCTGTTGTTGGATTATATTTCTATTTTGCTTTACTGATCAAAGTCTGTACATTGTTCTTTGTCAGTATATCGATGCCTGAATTGACAGTTTTATCGACTGTTTGTCCATTAAGTAATTTGATTGCAGCTTCTACGGCAAGCGTTCCCATTTTATTTGCACGCTGTGCAACATCTGCATAAAGAGTTCCGTCTGCTACTGCCTGGATACCTTGTTTTTCTCCGTCAAAGCCCATGACCCTAGCTTTGCATCCGGCTTGGATGCAGGCCCTGGCAGCACCGAGTGCCATGTTGTCATTTGCGCAGAATACAATATCGACATCAGGGGTTTTTTCAAGGATATTCTGCATGGTGTTGAATGCCTTTTCCTTGTCAGAATATCCAGGTTGATACGCAACTATCTTATAACCTTTTGCCGTATAGATAGTACTGGCTCCCTTGGCTCTGTCTCCACATGAAGGATTACCTGGTGTTCCTTCCATGATGACGACGTTGGCAGTAGGTTTGTTCCAATTGTCAATCATGAACTGCGCTCCCTTGCATCCCGCATCATAGTTTGCCGTACCGATGAACGTGTCGTAATCTTTGAAATCATCCGGCATGGGTGTATCGATGATGATAACTGGGATGCCGCTTTTCTTTGCTTTCGAGATTACAGTCTTTGCTGTCTTCGGCTGTGATGGAGCGACGATCAAAGCATCAGGATGCGTGGCCAGTGAGTCTTCAACCATGTTGATCTGCTGTATGATATTGTCTTCCTGTGGTGGAGCGAGTATATCTACTTCTGCTCCTGCCTTTGCCGCAGCTTCCCTGCATCCGGCAGCTACCTTTTGCCAATGTTCCTCACTCAGTGTCTTCAGCACTACGGCAATGTGTATTTGCTTTTTTGTGTCTGTCTGCTTGCTTTCTGCTTCTCCGTTGGCAAAAGCAAAGGCAGAAGAGAGCAGTAGCAAAGGCAAAAGCAACCCTATAGTCCTTTTCATATTTTCCTCCTATAAAAAGTCAATAGTTTCTACGGAAACTATCAAGCTCCGTTTGTTTTCTCCTCATAGGAGACCTTACCTTTAGGCCCCTATGACCTCCTCCGCACTCAGTGACCCCCCGACTTCCCTTACCATCAGGGATTCGTCGAACGGCCTCCTGCTGTTCAGGATCGCAAAGATGACCCTCGCCAGCTTACGCGTCGTGGCTATGATGGACTTCCCCGACCCCTTCGTTTCCTTCATCCTTCGGTAAGCCACCATCAGCCGCCAGCTGCCCGTCTTCTTGGACAGCCGCAGCATCCCCATCGTCGCCTGTACCAGCGCCGTGCGCAGCATCTGCGGCCCGTGCTTCGTTATCCTCCCCAGCAGGACCGTGTCGTTCGAGTTGTGTACCGACGGCACCAGCCCCGCATACGAGGCAAACTTCCTGAAGTCTCCCCCGAACCGTCCCTGCAGGTCACCCGCATAGGCCGCAATCGTCATCGCCGTGACCGCGCCGATCCCCGGCACCGTCCTGAGCAGCGCCACGTCCTCGTTCTCCCCGGCCGTCTCGGCCAGCTGCTTCTCCACTGCCTTGATTTGCTCCGCCAGGTCGTCTATAATGCCGAACAGAAGCTTGAGCGAAGCGGCGGCGGTCTGCGTGAATCCATGGTCTTCGAGATCTTTCAGCAGTCCCTGCCGCTTCCTCTTGCTCTGCAGCTGGCTGTGCCTCGTGTCGACCCCGTAGCCGAGCATCATCCCGTGGACCTGGTTCTTCACCTTCACCTGCGTGCTCACCAGGATGCTCCTGGCCTTCAGCAGCCGCCTGGCCTCCTCGCTCTGCTGGTCGCACAGGTGGCTCTGCGGGAGCATGTCCTTGTACAGGTAGTAGGCCAGCGTCCTCGCGTCGTTCCTGTCGTTCTTGCTCGTGCTCTCGCTGATGACCTTGAACCTGTTCGTGTTCACCACCGTCACGGCAAAGCCTTCCTTCTCGAACCTGTTCTTGAAGTACCGGGCGTTGCCCGTCGTCTCCACGGCAAGCCGTACCGGGCAGCCGTATGCCTCCTGCAGGCCATGCAGCCTCGCTGCCAGCTGTCCCAGCCCGTCATGCCCCCTGGTGACGTATGCCTTCTCCTCCACGGGCCTTTCCTCGTCTCCGTCCGCAAGGACGCATACCGTCACCTGCGTCTTGTGCAGGTCCACGCCTACGTCCAGCCTCTCCGTCCCTTCTTCCATGCCGTTTGCCATATCAGGCCTCCTCGCTTCAGTTTCCGGGCAGGACGGCTTCCGTTCGGTGATTCCTTCCAATCTCCTATCCGGCCTCAGCCGCATCGCTGCGGCGGACCACTGAGTGATTCGATGTAAACCCTTCCATTCTCCTTTGCGACATCAAGTGCCATTAGATATGCCGGACTTGCATCTCAGCCTTCCTGCCTGTACCTTCCAGTATAGACCCTCCAGCTCCTAGGTAATCACCAACTATTTACTTTTTATCACTCCTCCTTTTTGCAATACAAACCTTACCTGTTGCCTGAAAGGCAAGGTTGATATTATTTTATTTCCTTTTGTTGTCTATTGTTGTTTTAGCAGTATTTCATAATGGCCCGTACTGCAGATGCTGTGTCGGCCTTAGGGAAAAGCTCAAATCCCAACCGTCCTCGATAGCCGTTTGCCTCCAGCGTGCTGACTATCGCACCATAGTTGATTTCACCTGTCCCCGGTTCATGTCTGCCTGGGGCATCCGCAATATGAATATGCCCGATGGTATCACAGTAGGTACTGATGGTGTCACACAGACAACCTTCATTCAACTGCATGTGGTAGACATCATAGAGAATATGCAATTTGTTTGATCCTATAAGCCTGATGATTTCTGCTGCCATCTGAGTATGCTTGAGAAAATTACCAACATGATCGACTTTGACATTAAGGGCTTCTAGGTTCATTGATATGCCGGAACTTTCGGCAATTTCAGCACATTTCTCCAGCGTTCGGTACATTGAGCAAAGTTTGACGGTATCAGAGAGGTCATCGTAATGGTTGACCACAAATCCACCTTCTCCCAAAGCATTGGAATGTATAGTTACCGCACTAGCTTTACACTGACAGGCAAAATCGACTGATTGCCTGAGATATTCCAGGTATTTATCGAAATGTGTAGGATCGACCAAGGAATAGTCAGCATCTCCATTGAAGCCGTTGATTGCAACTCCGGCAGCTTCGGCCAGTTCCTTTAATTCCTGTGGATTCTTGTTTCTCCAATCCCAGAATTCAATGGCCGCAAATCCATCTTTTGCTGCTGCCGAGAACCTTTTTTCAAAGGGAATTTCCGTATAAAGGGTATCAATGCATGCACATTTTTCCAGACTCATTCTTCAACCTCCGATATTTTCACAGGCCTGTGTTCTTTCAGAGACCTGTTTGCAGCTGTAGCCATCAGTATGGGATAAAGACCTTCTTCCCCTGGGACCGGAACTTCCGTACCATTGATAAGTGCAGTGGCAAAAGCTTTCATTTCTTCTACGAAAGCAGCTGCGTAACGATCCCACATGACCGTATATGTATGCTCACACAGTGTCGCTTTTCCTTTGGACACAACTGCCGTATCGGGAAGGTCGTTCGTATCGTATGCCATGCCTTCCGATCCAAGTACTTCTACCCGTTGGTCATAACCATAGACAGCCTTCCTACTGTTGTCAATTATAGCGATTACGCCATTTTCAAATCTGACCATTGCGGCGGCAGTATCGACATCTCCCGCTTCTCCAATTGCGGAATCTATCAGTACAGCTCCGTCAGCATAGACTTCCTTTGCTTCGCTTCCTGCTAGGAAACGGGCCATGTCGAAATCATGGATCATCATATCATAAAAGATTCCTCCGGATGCTTTTACATATTCGATGGCAGGAGGTTCAGGATCCCTTGAGGTAATCCTTATGACCTGTACCTTGCCTATCTGCCCTTTTTCCACGATGTCATGGACTGCCCTGTGGTTATGGTCAAATCTTCTGCAGAACCCTATCTGAAGTTTTACTTTTGCCTTCTCTGCCTCTGCAATGGCTTGCTTGACCTTTTCCAGATCATAGGCTATTGGCTTTTCGCAGAAAATGTTCTTTTTTGCCTTTGCAGCGTCAATAATAAACTGTGCATGAGTATCGGTAGATGAACAGATCAGGACTGCATTTATTTCAGGATCATTGAATATGTCTTTAGGATCTTCGGAAATGTTTGGAATTCCGCATTGTTTGATGAAGCTGCGTGATGTATCAGTAATATATGGGTCTACAACAGTCTTTATGTGCATTGCTGGAATTGAAGATGTAATATTGTGTATATGCACTTTTCCAATTCTTCCCGCACCGATTACTCCGATATTTATTTTATTCATAAGTTCTTTTTCCTTAAATAATTATTTTTAAATATACTTACTTTGATGATTCTATGATACCTTAGGAAAACCCTGTTCACAATGCAAAAATGTAGAAATCTTCTTTATTATTTTTAGACAATGGCATGCTTTCTAGGATATTTTTACCTATTAGGGAACATTTATATAAGATGATTTTTGGCAATAACCTAAGCAAATGTTTCTTTATGACAAGGAAAAACCGAAAATGATCTTTGGTTTTTGACACTTGGCTAGTAATATGTCATAATATTGACGGTCAATTCATGACATACAGCAAGGAGACGGTAATGCCGAAGAAGATAGATCATGAAGAAAGAAAAGAAATGATCCTGGCAATGGCCCTGAAGGTTTTTGCAGAAGAGGGGTATAAAGATTCGAATCTTTCATTGATTGCGCAACGTTGTGGCATTTCACGTCCTACTATCTATCAGTATTTCAGGGACAAGAAAGAGATCTACTACTATGCAGTAAAGCTGGTAACCGGCCGTATGTTTGCAAAATATGTCGAACATGCCTGGGATAATACTGACAATGTATTGGATAAGATCAACTGGATCTGCGGAGATATCATCGACACTGGTCTTGTACATAGTGCGGAATTGATTTCCTTGGTTGATGTCATGCTTGATATGCGCAAGGAAGGGCAGGATTTCAATGCCATCATCCTTCGACGTACTGCAAAACTCAATATTCTGTTCAAGCGGCTTTTGAGGTATGGTATACAGAACGGAGATCTGAAACCTGATTGTGACATCAATATGGTTACTGACCATCTTGTCCTGCTCATTGAGTCTTTCTGTATTGAGCTTGCTTTTCTGGAGTTGCCGAATGCTGATAAGAACAAAGAACTGATTCATACGTATCTTGAATTCTTCAAGAACACTGACCGTCACGGGAAATAACATTTTCTTGTCGATTTCTGGTTTTTTGAGTATCTTTTGCACTGCTCAGGGGTGAGTACCAAAGGATAGAACTATGGATATGGAATCATTGACGATCAAGCTGAAGGAAGCAATCCAATCAGCTGGTTCGATTGCCCATGAGGCAGGTAATCCTGAGATTACCACCGAACATGTGCTGTTGGCGTTGCTGCAGCAGAAAGAAGGTCTGCTCGGGCCTTTGTTTGAAAAGATAGGCGTTGCGCCTTCTGCTGTCGAACAGGGGCTGCAGGATCTTGTTGACAAACTTCCCAAGGCATATGGGGGAAATGCCAACCTTTCCCTTTCTCAGGAATGTGGAAACATTCTCTATGATGCGGAAAAGGAAAGCAGCAAATTCAAGGACGAGTATATAAGTGCGGAGCATTTTTTACTGGCGGTATTGTCCAGTGACGGAAATGCTGCCCATTTGCTGACTTCTCTTGGTGTCAGCAAAGCGAACCTCCTTGAGGCCTTGAAAGATATCAGAGGTGGGCAGAGGATTACCAGCAATGATCCTGAGAGCCGTTACAAGAGCCTTGAGAAATACTGTGTTGACCTGACGAAGAAAGCCCGTAGCGGCAAACTTGACCCTGTGATCGGAAGGGATGATGAAATCCGCCGTCTGATGCAGGTGCTTTCGAGAAGGACAAAAAACAATCCCGTACTCATCGGGGAGCCAGGGGTCGGTAAGACTGCCATTGTCGAGGGGCTTGCCCAAAGGATTGTTTCCGGTGATGTACCTGAATCGCTCCAAGGGAAGAAATTGCTTTCCCTTGATATGGGATCGTTGCTTGCCGGAGCAAAGTTCCGGGGTGAATTTGAAGAAAGATTCAAATCTGTCGTCAATGAAATTGTCCGCAGTGAAGGACAGATCATCCTTTTCATTGATGAATTGCATACTATCGTCGGTGCCGGCGCTGCAGAAGGTTCTACGGATGCTTCCAATATGATCAAGCCTGCGCTTGCAAGAGGTGAATTGCATGCAATCGGAGCTACGACATTGGATGAGTACCGGAAGTACATCGAACCAGACAAGGCCCTGGAAAGAAGGTTCCAACCTGTATATACCAAGGAACCGACGGTAGAGGATACCATTGCCATTCTCCGTGGGCTCAAGGAAAAATATGAGGTGCACCATGGAGTGCGAATCAAGGATGAAGCCTTGGTAGCTGCTGCAGTACTCAGCAACAGGTACATTACCAACCGTTTCCTTCCCGACAAGGCTATTGATTTGGTCGATGAAGCTGCAAGCCAGCTGAAGATTGAGATTGAAAGTCAACCGGAAGAACTTGATAAGCTCAACCACAAGATCCTGCAACTCAATATCGAGAAACAGGCTCTTTCCAAGGAAACTGATGAGGCCAGCATCCAGCGGCTGAAGAAAATTGAAAGTGAACTGTCTGGATTGAAAGGACGTCAGCAAGTGATGAATGCCCAGTGGCAGAATGAAAAATCTGCCATTGCTTTGCTCCGTGACCATAAGGCTGAACTTGAACAGCTGAAGACGGAAGAAGCTCAGGCTGAAAGAAACGGTGATTTTGAGCAGGCTGCTATGATCAAGCACGGAAAGATCCCAGAGGTCCAGAAGGCTATCGAGGAACAGTCGAAAGTGTTAGATTCCAAGTCAATGCTGAAAGAAGAAGTCGACGAAGAAGATATGGAAAGGATTGTATCCAATTGGACGGGTATTCCCGTTTCAAAGATGAAACAAAGCGAGATGCAAAAGTATCTGCATCTTGAGGATTCGCTTTCCAAGCAAGTCATTGGACAGGATCAGGCGATTGCTGCCATCAGTGATGCCATAAGAAGAAACAAGACTGGCATCAGTGATGCAAACAGGCCTTTGGGTTCTTTCCTGTTTGCCGGTCCTACGGGTGTAGGCAAGACGTTGCTTGCCAAGGTGTTGGCCCAATTTCTGTTTGATGATCCGAAGGCCTTGGAAAGGATAGATATGAGCGAGTATATGGAAAAATATTCCGTATCCAGGCTCATCGGGGCTCCTCCCGGGTATGTGGGATATGACCAGGGAGGCCAGCTGACCGAAGTCGTACGCAGGCGGCCTTATTCTGTCATCCTGTTTGACGAGATAGAAAAGGCACACCCTGATGTCTTCAACATCCTTCTCCAGGTCCTTGATGACGGCCGCCTGACTGATGGACAAGGTAGGGTCGTGGATTTTACCAATACGGTAATCATCATGACAAGTAACCTCGGAGCACGGGAGCTTCTTGAAGCCCGCACTGAGGAAGAAGGGGATGCCCAGGTAAAGGAAATCATCAAGCATACCTTCAAGCCGGAGTTCATCAACCGTATCGATGAGATCGTTGTCTTCCATAAGCTTGGACAACCTCAGGTCAAACAGATAGTGACCTTGCAGCTCCAGGAGCTGGCAGATAGGTTGAAGATCCGCAGGCTGAAGCTTGAATGGGATCCTTCCGTCGTCGATGCAGTCTTTGCTGCAGGTTACAATGCTGATTTCGGAGCCCGGCCTATACGGAGGGCAATCCAACGATTAGTGGAAAACCCGTTGGCCAAGATGATACTTGGAGGGCGTTTCCCCGAAGGATCTGTCATCAAACTGAGCTTTCAGCGGGGTGAACTTGTCGTCAACAAGGAGTAAGCCTGTGGTGTGTCGATATCGGTGATATAAGCAGTGTCGTCTGATATGAAGGTCTGGGTATCCCTTCCCCTGAGGAAGGAACCTAGACCTTTTTCCATGTCTGCCGGTTTCCATGATATGATAGAGTCCCGTAGTTTTCCGTCAAGCAGTACCGGATGCCCGAAAGTACCATTGACTTTCGGACGAACTGCTTCATGTCTTTCAAGCAAAGGAATCAAGGTCAGGTAGTGCCTGCCTCGAAGAAGCGGCAGGTCGCTGACGGTTATGAAAAAGGGTTCATCGTTTTCCAACAGCGCGATACCGGCCTGGATGGAGGATAACTGTCCCTTTTGAAAATCAGGATTATAAACCAGAGAAACTGGCTTTTTCCATTTGCTGATGGTCTTTTCAATATCCTGCCTGTGGGAACCTGTTACCACAATGGGGTCCAGCCCTGCTTCATTGCATGCCCGCAACGCGATTAGGATCAATGGAATGCCTTGGAAAGGAAGCAAAAGCTTTGTTGCTTTCATTCTGGAGGAGAGTCCAGCTGCCAACAAGATGGCTTTCATGAGACTTTCCTGTTTTTTTTCCTTACTGGGAATAATATGTTGTTGCTGGCTTTCATTTTCACTTCCTTTTGCTATAATAACTCAAAATCTCAATGTTTCAAGCATAAGACTTTGGGGAAAAGGAGCTTTTTTGTGTTTCCTACATTTGTAAACTGTCTTACTGTCATTATCGGTTCCTTGCTTGGGCTGTTGATAAAGAAAAGGCTTTCTTCTGGCTTTAAGTCCGTAGTGACGACCAGTGCAGGAATAGTGACATTGGTCATCGGGATGTCAATGGCCCTGAAAACGACCTCGTTTCTGATCATGCTGTTTTCGGTTGTCATCGGAGGACTGATAGGATATGCGTTGCATCTTGAAGATCATATATTGCATCTTGGCAATTGGCTGGAGGCAAAAAGCCTGAAAGGCAAGGGTGAGGGATCCGCTACTTTTGCTGTCGGTTTTCTCAATGCTTCTATTCCTTTTCTGTTCCGGTGCAATGAGCATAGTAGGTTCCATCCAAGCAGGAACTTCCGGTGATTATCGGTTGATTTTGGTCAAATCTGTCCTTGATGGAAGTATGGCTATTGTCTTGGCTGCTGCCTATGGGGTAGGAGTCCTGTTCAGCAGCTTGTTCATATTGGTGTACCAAGGATTCTTTACATTGGCTGGAAGCTGGCTTGCGCCCCTCCTTGGCAAGACAGGAATCAACGAACTGTCAGCAGTCGGTGGTATCCTGATAATCATGATTGCCTTTTCTTTGTTGGATATAAAGCATTTCAAGACAGCAGATTATCTTCTTGGCATGTTCATAGCTCCGCTTTTGGTTGCTTTATCACCTTATATTGTTGCTTTGATACCGGCACTGAACTGACCTTTTATGTTTCAGTCCCGATAAACTGCCATTCCCTGTTTGCAAGGAATGGCAGTAGTGGTCAAAGTTTCTTTGCTGTTTCTATGGCTGTTTCGGCATCAGGAGCAGTTGATACCGGGCACTTCTTGACATGCCAGATATCCTTTGCGTATTCCATGATGGTTCTGTCAGAAGAGAATTTTGCGGAAGCCGCTATATTGAGGATTGCCCGTCGGTTCCATTCATCTTCATCTTTTTTATAAAGCATCATGGCTTCATTATGTGCTTTGTGGTACATCCCTAGATCTGCGAAGATGAAATAACGATCCCCTTCCTTGAGCAGGGAATGCATCAATGGATCAAAGATGTTTGGTTCGTCTACATTGAAATAGCCGCTGGAGACTAGCTGAACCATGTTCCGTATGGCTGGGTCATTAAGCACATAGTCATAGGGATTATAATGGCCCCGCAGTTCTTCTATCTGTTGCTCGGTATTTCCGAAAATAAACAGATTTTCTTTTCCTGCACATTCTGCCATTTCAATATTTGCTCCGTCCATTGTACCGATGGTCAAGGCTCCGTTACACATGAACTTCATGTTGCCTGTTCCTGAAGCCTCGGTCCCGGCAGTGGAAATCTGCTGAGACAAATTGGTTGCAGGAATAATTGATTCTGCCATCGTAACTCTGTAGTTCGGCAGGAAATGAATATTGATGATTTTGTTGACCGTGGGATCTGCATTTATTGTCGAAGCAATATTGTTGATGAACTTGATGATCAGCTTTGCATTGACGTAACCTGGCGCTGCCTTACCACCGAAAAAGAATGTGGTCGGAGGAAGGTCTTCTTTTTTGATTTCTCCGTTTTTCAACTTGGAATAGATCAACAGGATGTTCAAGGCATTGAGCAGCTGGCGTTTGTATTCATGTATTCGCTTGACCTGGGTATCGACCATGGTTTCGGGATCAAGGATGATGCCTGTATCTTTCTTCAGGAAACGTGCAGCTTCTTCCTTGCAGTGATGCTTGATTTTCTTGAAATCATCCCTGAATGCTGCGTCATCAGCCAAGGGAGCCAATTTCTTGATTTGGTCAAAATCTATAATCCATCCGTCACCGATTGCTTCTGTTATCTTTGCCGCAAGAGCCGGATTGGCATCAAGCAACCAGCGCCTTTGGGTGATACCGTTTGTCTTGTTGTTGAACCTGTCGGGGAAAATCTGGTTGAATTCTGGGAACATTTCTGTCTTCAGCAGCTGGCTGTGCAGGGCTGCAACTCCATTTGTGCTATGGCTGCCGATGATGGCAAGGTTGGCCATCCGGACCATCTTTGGATTTGTTTCTTCAATGATGGAAATCTTGCCGAGCTTTTCGGGATGCATGGGAAAGAAAGAAACTGCCTGCTGCAGGAACCTGTGATTGATTTCAAATATGATCTGCATATGTCGGGGTAAGATTGAGCTGATCATCGGCAATGGCCATTTTTCGAGGGCTTCAGGCATCAGGGTGTGGTTGGTATATCCCATTGTCTTTGTCGTAATGTCCCATGCTTCATCCCAAGGCAGCTGTTCAATGTCAACGAGGAGCCTCATCAGCTCAGGAATAGCGAGACTCGGATGCGTATCATTCAGTTGAATGGCAGCACAGGAAGGGAATTCATCCCATCTGTGAGGTTTTTGCTTGAAACGTCTGATTATATCCTGCAAGGAGCAGGCAACAAAGAAATACTGCTGTTTCAGCCTCAGCTCTTTTCCCATGTACCGTGTGTCATTTGGATAGAGTACCTGTGAAAGGTTTTCGGCGGAAATCTTTGCCCTTACTGCTTCCGTGTAATCGCCGTCGTTGAATTCCTTGAAGTTGAATTCTTCGGTTGCCTGTGCTGACCAAAGCCGCAGTGAGTTGATTGTCTTGCAACCATAACCGACAATCGGTACATCATAGGCCATGCCATTGACGATTTCACCTCCGACCCATTTGTAGTTGTCACGGTCATTTTCCCTGATGATCCTGACTTCCCCTCCGAAACGGACAGGAAATACCAGGTCTCTTCTTGGGATTTCCCAAGGGTTGCCGTTTTTGAGCCAGCTGTCGGGTACTTCGACTTGCCAGCCGTTCTTTATCTGTTGTCTGAATATGCCATAGTTATATCTGATGCCGTACCCATATGCTGGGATTTCCAATGTTGCCAAGGAATCGAGAAAACAGGCTGCCAGTCGGCCCAGGCCTCCGTTGCCTAATCCGGCATCAGGCTCCATGTCCTGCAGTTCTTCAAAGTTTTGCCCAATTTCCTTCATGGCTTTCAGCACTTCATCCTGTATACCGAGATTGATGATATTGTTGGTCATTGCCCGGCCCATCAGGAATTCAAGCGAAAGGTAATACACTCTTTTTGCATCTGATTTGCGTTGCTGGTCCCTGCTGGCATGCCATTGGTGTACGATACGGTCCATAATGGACCTTGCCAGGGCTTCATAGCGGCCTTCCTTTGTATTGTGATAGATATCAGCGTCGAGGCTGTACTTCAGATGTTCCGCATAATCTTCAACAATAGCCCGTGTATCGTGGCCGAAACGTGTCTTCTGTCTGTCTTGCATACTGTGCTCCTTGGAATATAATAAAGAGGTATATCCTTTGTATACTATATCGGCAGAAGAACCCCGATACAATATGAGGTCAGTGACAATATGCTGAAAATCGACGCCGGGAGAGATTTTAATGCTAAAATGCGAGGGAACAGTATCCTGTCTTTAACAGCTACAGGGGCTTAAAGAAGGCTATAAATACTACTGCTGTAAGTATCTATAGCCATTTTATAAATGTAGAAAAATTGTGGGCACTTTAACCCTTTTTCATCTTTCCTATGATATTTTTCAAGTCACCTTTTGTCATGTATTTTCGTTTGAATTGGGTCCCCAGCTTTTTATCAAATGCTTCCAGGATGTCATCATAATAATCAAAGACATACATGTTGTTTTCGAATTCAGTCCCTGAAGCCTTTTGAAGACTTTCAATGATTTGCAGTGTCGACCATCTTGATTCAACTGCCTGTTCAATCAGTCGTGTGATTACCAAAGACACAAAACACGAGAGGAAATGGGCCTCTATGCGCTCTTCCTTGCTATGGAAGACAGGCCTGAAATTCAAATAGCTCTTTGTTATCTTGAAAGTCTCTTCTATTTCCCATAAGCCCCGGTACATTTCAATGATATCAAGGTCACTTACAGTCTTGTTCAACTGGAAGTAATTATCCTTTAAGAACCTGCTTTTCGCATTCAGCGGTCTGTCACCCGGATCCAGGCCGATTACATTTGTGCAGATGACATAATACCCGTCAAGCATTTCATCTTCTTCCAGTTTCTGTTCGTTGAAGTAGGGTCTTATGCAATCTGCCTTTGAAAGGGATTCCCCGTCGGCTGCAACGATATCAGTCTTGATATACTTATTGCTGCCATAGTTGTTCATGACCGCAGTACTTCCGCTGTCAACGAATCTCATGGCCTTGTTTATCGCATCTTCCCTGTCCTTCTTCGCCTTGTCTGCAAATTTTTGACTATAATAGACGATCTGCCTTTCATTGATTGATACCTTGCTTGTTTTCCCGGTCTCCTTGTCCTTGACATTGATCCTTGCAGGATGAAACCTCGCCTTCATTTTTACCCGGGGAGTACTGCCTGTTCCCGGCGTTCTCCCTTTCCTTATCTTCTCATACCGCTGTTCTTTCTCCGGGACATCAAGGCAGATGTAATCATCCTGGTCCTTTACCCAGCCTTTCATCTCTGCATCAGCACCCCTTACCGTATGGCTTATTACATAGCCGTTATGATCAAGGAGGATGTTCCCCCTGTTGTCACCCGTCATCATGCCTTTGTCTGCAACGACGACAATGTCTTCCATTTGAAGGTCATCCCTGATCGTTTCCATATTGGGCTGGAGTGTCAGACAATCATTGGTATTCCCATCAAAGAGCCGGTAACTTACAGGAACGCCCATGTCATCCATGAAAAGGCCCATCTGGATTATCGGGCCGGGACGATGCTCCTTGGAGACGCCCCCTTGCTTCATCCCCTTGGGACCATCGATCTCAAAGTAGTAATTGGTGACATCATAGTACATCAACGTGGTATCCCTCTTGAACTGCTTCTTCATCTGATTGTTCAGATGCCTTACCAGGCCTGACCTCCACCGGAACAGATAATCCAAGGTCCTATACACATGCTGCAGTTCAAAATCCATCGGTTCGAAGAAGGTTTCCTTGCTGCTGAAGGTCCCCAGCTTGGAATCCGGGTTTATGATCCTTGCATAGATGAGCATCTGGAAGACCTTGTCCATATTGAATGTGATATCGGTTGACCTCTTTCTGCTGTTGATGAACCTGTCGAGTTTCAACTTGTGGTAGAAATGGGAAATGATGATGTATCCCAGATTCTTTCTGTTGCTGAAGTCAGTTTTTTCTATTTGCTGTTTGCCAAGGAAATCATGGATCCTGATTTTGACTTCGACTTCTTCGTTCAGATAATTCTTCTCAGAGGTTTTCTTCCTTGCAATCTCCTTGAAGTGAGCTACCGGATCATCATACACATCCAGATAATCTTCAACGAACCCCAGATCTTCAACGATCCTTTTCTTTTGGACCCCATGCACCCGATACGATTCCCGTATGTACATCCGGTGTTTATTGGAACGTTTTTGTGGAATTACGGACAGATACATATAAAGCCCTTCCTTCTTGTCTGGTTTGGTACAACGGGAAGTATGGCAGATTCCCCATGTTTATGCAAGAGTCCCCTGTGTGTACAATTAATCTACACCTAAAAAATATAAAAAAAGATATTATCACTTACTGAGAAAGAAAATGTTTCCTATTTTTGAAAAAGTAGCTGTCAAACAAGGGAGATTTTAATGCTAAAATGCGAGGGAACAGTATTGACAAAAGAAAACCGAGTTGCTATGTTAATCCAGCATGTTGCAGAGAGAAGGCGCATGTAATATGCCCTTATAGCTCAGCGGTAGAGCACCACCTTGGTAAGGTGGGGGTCAGCAGTTCAAATCTGCTTGAGGGCTTTAAAATATAGGCATTTGTTGCCGAGGAGCATATCATGGCAGGAAAAAAGAAAGGTCCCGTTGAAAAGATAGCATTGCAGTGCACGGAGTGCAAGAGGAAAAACTATACTACGGAAAAGAATCGCCGTAATACTCCGGGCAAACTTGAACTTAACAAATATTGCCCTTTTGACCACAAGCATACGCTGCATCGGGAAACTAAGATCAAGTAAGTAAGATTTGAGTATATTCGAGAAGCTTATAGGTCAATAGCTCCAACGGCTAGAGCACTGGTCTCCAAAACCGGGTGTTGTAGGTTCGAATCCTACTTGACCTGTCAGCTTCTTGAATTTTTCCATCCAAGGAGCAGATAATGAGCAAGATAGGTAGTTTTTTCAAGGAATCGCGTCAGGAACTTGCAAAAGTGATTTGGCCGACGAAGGAAGAAGTCTTGACTTCGACCAAGGTGGTAGTCATTTCCGTGATTATCTTTGCCCTAGGTCTTGGCTTGGTTGACTTTGTCTTGCTGAAATTGCTGTATCTGCTGTTCTAGGCTGCATAAGGAATAGTCATGGCAAAAGGCTGGTATGTCGTAAATACTTACACTGGATATGAACAGAAGATTGAAAGGACCATCAATAAGATCCGGGAATCAAATCCCCGTTTTGCTGAGGTCTGTACCGCTGTGAAGGTACCTTTCGAGACTGTCGTCGAAATCAAGGAAAACAAGGAAAAAGAAGTCAAGAAGAAAATCCTTCCTGGCTATATTCTTGTCGAATTGGATCTTCCTGACAGTACTTGGAAAGTCTGGTGCGGTGAAATCAAGCGTATCCAGGGCGTAACAGGTTTCCTGTCTACTTCTGAACATGCCAAACCAAAACCGTTGACCGATGCTGAAGTGAAGAACATTTTCCAGCGGACGGGAGATGTCCCTGCCGATAAGGTGTTCAAGCCTAGACAGGTGTTCAGCGTAGGGGAAACGGTCCGGATCACTGAAGGTCCCTTTGACACTTTCACAGGAGTTGTCGACAAGGTCAGCTTGGAAAAAGGAAAGCTGTCAGTCTGTGTCGGTATCTTTGGCCGTTCTACACCTGTTGAAGTCGATTTCAACCAGGTCGAGAAGGTGGTACAGTAACGGGGATTGATGGTCGCCTGTCACTGTATATTGTTTTTTTACAATTCCATCATCATTTTGTTAACACTCCTCTCTGGTACGTAGGTTCCGGAAAGGTGGGAGCCTGATCGTATGACAGGCGTTATTACCACGTGGAGGCCCGAAATTTTCGGTCAACTCAGACCAGGCCTGTCCACGCAAGGAGAAAAACATGGCAAAGAAAAAGGTAACTGCAGTAATAAAATTGCAGTGTCCTGCCCAAAAAGCTACACCGGCGCCTCCGGTCGGACCTGCATTAGGTCCTCATGGTGTCAGTGCACCACAGTTTGTCCAGCAGTTCAATGACAAGACAAAATCTTATGAACCGGGACTTATTCTTCCTGTCATCATTACCGTCTATTCTGACAGAAGCTTCACATTTATTCTGAAGACTCCGCCTGCTGCGGTACTTGTAAAGAAGGCTCTTGGCCTGCAGAAAGCCAGCGGGACTCCGAACAAGGCAAAGGTCGGAACGATTACAGATGCTCAATTGACTGAAATCGCAACTACCAAGATGCCCGACTTGAATGCCAACGATATCGAAGCAGCAAAAAAGATTATCGCAGGAACATGCAGAAGCATGGGTGTAGAGGTAGGTAAGTAAGATGAAGCATGGAAAAAAGTATACAGATGCTATCAAGAAGGTTGAAGCAGACAAGTTCTATACCTTTGACGAAGCTTCCCAGCTTATCAAGGAACTGTCTTATGCAAAGTTCGATGAATCAGTAGACTTGTCCGTGGCACTTTCTCTCAAGAAAAGCCAGACTGTCCGTGATACCGTTGTCCTGCCGAACCAGTTCGGAGCCCAGAAACGTATCCTTGTTTTCTGTAAAGGTGACAAGGTCGATGAGGCAAAGGCTGCAGGAGCAATGTATGTCGGTGATACGGATTTGATTGACAAGATCCGTGGCGGCTGGATGGATTTTGACATTGCTGTTGCCACTCCTGATATGATGAAGGATGTAGGGCGTCTGGGACCGATATTGGGCAGACGTGGCTTGATGCCGAACCCGAAGACCCACACGGTTACCTTTGATTTGAAGGGTGCTCTTGCTGAACTTCAGCAGGGACGTACTGAATTCCGTTCTGACAAGACCGGTGTCGTGCATATTGCCGTCGGCAAGGTAAGCATGGAACCAACAAAGGTCAGCGAGAATGCAACTGTTGCACTCAAGGAAATCATCCGTAGGAAGCCTTCGGATGCAAAGGGTGACTTTATCATTTCGATTTCGATGTCTTCCACCATGGGTCCTGGTATCCATGTTGCGACTGCAGGTCTGCTGTAAGGAGAAGATGAGATGGACTATAAGACTCGTATTACGCCAGCTAAAGAAGAGGCTGTCAAAGCTCTTCGTGATGAATTTACGCAGTACAGCGGCTATATCTTTACCGATTTCCGCGGCATGACCGTCAAGCAGATCACTGATCTTCGCAATGAATTGAGAAAGTGTGATGCAGCCTACCGTGTTGTGAAGAACCGGTTTGCACGGATTGCAATGAAAGACCTCGGTATCGAAGGTGTCGACAAGGAACTTACAGGTGCTACGGCAATTGCCCTTGCAAAGAAGGATACGGCAAATGAAGTCGCCAAGGCTCTGTATGCTGCAATTGACGATGGTGACCCGCTGGTAGTCAAGAGTGCCTTGATTGACGGCAAACCCTATGATGCTACTGCTATCGAAGCCTATAGCAAGTTGCCAAGCAGGCTTGAACTGCTTGCTTCTTTGATGGGAACCATGAAGGCGCCTGTCCAGAAGTTGGCTGCAACTCTGTTGGCATACAAAGAGAAACTGGAAGCTGGAGCTGATGCTCCTGCTGCAACTGAAAACTGAACACAATCTTAGTCTTCAAGCGTAACCTGCTATTATTGTGTTGTAAAAATTAATTTATTTATTTTCAAGGAGAAGGTAATATGGCTACTAAAGAAGAAATTTTGGAATCCATTGCAAACATGTCTGTCCTAGAAGTTTCCGAACTTATTTCAATGATGGAAGAAAAGTTCGGCGTCACTGCTGCCGCTGCTGTTGCAGCCCCCGGTGCTGCTGCTGCAGCTGCACCTGAAGCAGAAGAGCCGACTGAGTTCAACGTCATCTTGAAGTCCGTTGATGCTGCCAAGAAAATTGCTGCTATCAAGGCTGTCCGTGCTATTACTGGTCTTGGGCTCAAAGAAGCAAAGACGATGTGTGAAGAAGGTGGTAAAGCAGTCAAGGAAGCTGTCAGCAAAGAAGAAGCTGCAGAACTCAAGAGCAAGCTTGAAGAAGCAGGCGCTACTGTTGAAGTCGTTGCTGCTGAATAACGATATTCAGGGCCATGTCCGGAGGGTCTGCCGCCTGGACATGGTCCCGCTTATGCGAAGAAGGACAGCCACCTCGGACAGGGTGGCCTGACGTGTCTAGACATCCTCTGTTTTGCAGGGGACAGTATCAGGTGCTTGCACCAGACGGGACTGAACGGTTTCGATAATTTGAGTTGGAGGGTACATGATGGTTGCCAAAGGCAAATCCATAGAACGCACGTACATTGGTTCTGAATTCTACGAAGTCTGTGAGCTGCCGAATCTTATCGGTGTCCAATTGGACTCTTATGAGAGATTCCTGCATTACAATAAGATCAAGGCTGAGTATGAGGCTCAGAAGAATGGTACTCCAGTACCAGCTGCACCGATTGACGGTGAAGCCGATGAACCCTCTGGATTGGAAGAAGTATTTCAGAATACCTTCCCGATTGACAGTCCCAACGGTGAGATGAGGCTTAACTATCTCGGCCATGCGGTCGACGTGGAAAATATCAAGTTTTCGGAAGATGAATGCAAGAAGAAAGGCCGTTCCTATTGTGTTCCCGTCAAGGCAAAGATAAGCCTTGATCTTCCTGACGGAGAAATTCGCGAGAAGGAAATCTTCTTCGGAGATATCCCTATCATGACAGAACGTGGTACCTTCATAATCAATGGTGCCGAGCGTGTCGTCGTTTCCCAGATCCACAGGTCTCCCGGTGTTATTTTTTCTCATGACAAGGATGTATATTCTTCAAGAATCATCCCTTACCGTGGCTCGTGGCTTGAATTTGAAATTGATGAAAAGAAAGACCTTATCGGGGCAAAGATTGACCGTAAGAAGCGTATCTTGGGTACACTTTTCCTACGTGCCATCGGTATTGATACCCGAGAGAAAATCATAAATGCATTCTACAAAGTCGATGACCTTGAGATGGTTGATGACCAGCAGTTCAAGGATGACCTTGATGGAAAATATCTGGCAAAGGATGTGTGGGTCAAGGATGAGGAAGGCCAGGACCGGCTGTTGTTTACGGCAGGTATGCTGTTGCATCCTCATGAAATCAAGGAAATGTTTGACAATGATGTCAGACAGGTCAGCACTGTCCATTTTGACCTGGATGACAAGGATACGTTCAACAGCCCGATGATCCTTAACTGCCTGGAAGCTGAGAATGCTTCTTCCAAATTGACTTTTGACGAAAATGGCGAACCGACGAAAGAAAGTGTCCTTTCTGCTATCTATGCAGTCCTGATGCCAGGTGAGATGATTGCCGTTGAAAGAGCAGAGAAAGATCTGCCTGATATGTTTTTCTCATCCCGACGTTATGACTTGGGAGCAGTCGGCCGATATAAATTCAACAAGAAGTTCGGTGCAGACAATTATGACAGCGATGAAGAGCCGTCTACTGACTTGACCGTGCTTGAACCACAGGACATCGTCAATACGATGGCTTATCTTATCCGTGTGTACAACAGGGAGCGTCCGATAGATGATATCGACCACCTTGGTAATCGTCGTGTCCGTTCTGTCGGCGAATTGCTTCAGAATGCACTTAAGAGTTCCTTTGCTCGTATGGAAAGGATTGCAAAGGAAAGGATGAACCTTGAGTCTGAAAGCGTCAGGCCCCAGGATCTTATTTCCATCAAGCCGATAGTTGCAGCAATCAAGGAATTCTTCGGTTCAAGCCAGTTGTCCCAGTTCATGGACCAGGTCAATCCCTTGTCTGAACTTACCCACAAGAGAAGGCTCAATGCTTTGGGACCCGGTGGTCTGTCCAGGGACCGTGCAGGTTTTGAAGTACGTGATGTCCATTATACCCATTATGGACGGATGTGCCCCATTGAAACGCCTGAAGGCCCGAACATCGGTCTTATCCTATCCCTTGCCACTTATACGAGGATCAACCGGTATGGTTTTCTGGAAACACCTTACCGAAAGGTCGTCGATGGTGTTGCAACCAAGAAATATCGTTACTTGGATGCAAATGACGAAGAGAAATACTATATTGCTCAGGCTTCTGCGAAAGTTGACAGGGATGGCAATTTCCAAGAGAAGGAAATTCCTGTCAGACATAACGGTGATTATTCTACAAGGACTGCCAAGGAAATCAAGTACATGGATGTCAGCCCTAAGCAGGTAATATCCGTTGCAGCCTCCCTTATTCCGTTCCTTGAACATGATGATGCAAACAGAGCTCTGATGGGTTCCAACATGCAGCGTCAGGCTGTACCTCTGGTATTTCCTGAGACACCGCGCGTAGGTACCGGCATGGAAGGAAAGACTGCCTATGATTCCGGTGTCCTCATCAAGGCAAGACGGGCGGGAACTGTTGAATATGTTTCTTCTGATCATATCATCGTCAAGCCTGACAATGCTCCTATTGAAGGTCTTGTTGATACTTACCATGTACAGAAGTTCCAACGGACCAACCAGGATACGTGCTTCAACCAGAAGCCGTTGGTAGGCAAGGGTGACCATGTTGAAGCTGGTGAAGTCCTTGCTGATGGTCCTGCTACCCAGCATGGTGAACTTGCCTTGGGCAGGAATATCCTGGTAGGGTTCGTTCCATGGAACGGATACAACTATGAGGATGCAGTCCTTATCAGTGAAAAAGTGGTGAGGGATGATATTTTCACTTCCATCCATATCAAGGAATATTCGACTGATGTAAGGGAAACCAAACTCGGCCCTGAGAAGTTGACTTGTGATATTCCGAATACCAGCGAAAAAATGCTGGAACAGCTGGACAGTGAAGGAATCATCAAGATCGGTACGCATGTGCATCCTGGTTCTATCCTTGTCGGTAAGGTTACTCCGAAGAGTGAAAGTGATACGACTCCTGAATTCAAGTTGCTTAACTCAATCTTCGGTGAAAAGGCCAAGGATGTCAGGGATTCTTCCCTCAAGGTCCCCCATGGGACAACGGGTATCGTCATTGATGTCCAGCGGTTGAAGCGGTCAAACAACGATGAGCTTCCTCCTGGTGTAGATGAAAGTGTCAAGGTGCTTATTGCAACCAAGAGAAAGCTACGGCAAGGTGATAAGATGGCTGGACGCCATGGAAACAAGGGTGTTGTTTCCAGGATTCTTCCGGAAGAGGATATGCCATATATGGAAGACGGTACACCGTTGGATGTCTGTCTCAATCCTCTTGGTGTTCCTTCACGAATGAACATCGGACAGCTTATGGAAACCCAGCTTGGTTGGGCTGCCGTTGCTCTTGACAAATGGTATTCGTCACCTGTATTCCAGAGTGCTTCGATGGATCAGATTGAGGCTGAGATGGTCAAGGCTGGCTTGCCTAAGAACAGCAAGACGATGCTTAGGGATGGAAGGTCAGGCGAACAATTTGTCAATCCTGTATTCTGCGGATATATCTACTATCTCAAGTTGCATCACCTTGTAGATGATAAGATGCATGCCCGTTCAACCGGACCATATTCCCTTGTTACCCAGCAACCACTGGGAGGTAAGGCGCAGTTCGGCGGACAACGTTTCGGTGAAATGGAAGTATGGGCTCTGGAAGCTTATGGTGCTGCAAATACCTTACAGGAACTTCTTACCATCAAGAGTGATGATATGAATGGTCGTGTCAAGATCTATGAAAGCATTGTCAAGGGTGAACCTGCTACCGCAGCCGGTATGCCTGAGGCTTTCAATGTATTGGTCCAGGAAATCAGGGGATTGGCTTTGGATATGTCAGTCTATGATACAAACGGCAAACAGGTTCCTCTTACCGAAAGGGACGAAGAGCTTATCGCAAAGAAAGAGAAAACACCTCTTAACTAAGCAGGAGTAACACTGATGAAAGAAATTCAGGATTTCGATAGCATAAGGATTAAGTTGGCTTCTCCCGAGCAGATCAAGGCATGGTCCTATGGCGAAGTAAAAAAGCCGGAAACCATCAACTACAGGACGCTTCGGCCGGAGAGGGACGGACTGTTCTGTGAAAAGATATTCGGAACTACCAAGGACTGGGAATGTTACTGCGGCAAGTTCAAGTCAATCCGGTACAAAGGTGTAATCTGTGACCGTTGCGGAGTCGAAGTTACCAATGTGAAGGTCCGTAGGGAACGTATGGGACATATTACCCTGGCATCTCCTGTAGCACATATCTGGTACTACCGTTCCGTACCTTCCAGGCTTGGCCTTTTGCTTGAGCTTTCCCGTTCTGCATTGCAGAGCGTCCTGTACTATGAAAAATATATTGTCATCAAGGCTGATGAATCTACCGGTCTGAAACCTAGGCAGATTCTTACTGAAGATGAATATCAGGAAGCTGTCGAGCAATTCGGCGATGCCGTACAGGCAGGCATGGGAGCGGAGGCCATTCGCCAGCTTCTGATGAACTTGGACTTGGACGATCTTGCTTTTGAGCTTCGCGAGGAAATGCGGAACAAGGAAGACAAGATTGACAAGCACCTGTTCAAGAGAATCGAGGTGTGTGAGGCTTTCCGTAATTCTGAAAACAAGCCTGAATGGATGATACTGACAGTTATTCCTGTCATTCCACCGGATCTCAGGCCTATGGTACAGCTGGATGGCGGAAGATTTGCTACCAGTGACCTCAACGACCTGTATCGCAGGCTTATCAACAGAAACAACCGACTTTCCCGCCTTATCCAACTTCATGCTCCTGATATCATTATAAGGAATGAAAAGCGCATGTTGCAGGAAGCTGTCGATGCGCTGTTTGATAATTCAAAGAGGAAAAGGGTCGTCAAGGGTGCCAACAACAGGCCACTCAAGAGCCTTTCTGACATGCTCAAGGGCAAGCAGGGCCGTTTCAGACAGAACCTGCTGGGCAAACGTGTAGATTATTCCGGCCGTTCGGTAATCGTCGTAGGACCTGAACTTAGGATCCACCAATGTGGTTTGCCTTCCAAGATGGCCTTGGAATTGTTCAAGCCTTTCATTATGAAAAAATTGGTCCAAAAGGGTGTGGTATATAACATCAAGAAGGCAAAGAGCCTTGTTGAGCAGGAAACCGATGAAGTCTGGTCAATCTTGGATGATGTAGTACGCGAACATCCTGTCATGCTCAACCGTGCACCTACGTTGCACCGTCTGGGTATTCAGGCTTTTGAACCGGTATTGGTCGATGGCAAGGCCATCAAGCTCCATCCTCTTGTATGTCATGCTTTCAATGCTGACTTTGATGGTGACCAGATGGCAATCCACATTCCGTTGACGCATGCTGCGCAATTGGAATGCTGGACCATGATGCTCAGTGCTACGAACTTGCTTGACCCTGCAAATGGCAAGCCGATTGTATTCCCTTCGCAGGATATGGTTCTTGGTATCTATTATTTGACCAAGGAAATGAAAGGTGCGCAGGGTACTGGACATTATTATGACAATCTCAGTGAGATTGAACTTGCAATTGACAGTAAGGCGCTTTCTTACAATGCATTGATCAGGTACAAGCTGTCTGATGGTAAGAAGATTGAAACCACACCGGGCCGTGTCATATTCAATGCCGTATTGCCGGAAGGAACAGAGTTCCAGAATTATTGTCTGGGTGACAAGGAACTCAAGAAGCTGATCGGCAAGACGATTACAGAACGGGAGAATTCCGTTGCAATCAAGATGCTGGATGCTGTCAAGGACATTGGTTTCAAGTATGCGACGGTCTTCGGTGCAACAATCGGACTTTCTGATATGATTATTCCGGATGCAAAGGCAGAGCTGATGGCTGATGCCTCAGCGAAGCAGTCGGAAATTCTGGAACAGTATCGTTCCGGACATATTACCCAGGATGAACGGTATAACCGTGTCATTGAGGTATGGACCAATGCCAACGATAAGCTGGCAGATGCTTTGATGGATGAACTCAAAAAGAGCCAGAATGGCTTTAATCCATTGTATCTGATGGCTGATTCTGGAGCCCGTGGTTCAAAGACGCAGATAAGGCAGTTGGGTGGCATGCGTGGCTTGATGGCAAAGCCTTCCGGTGATGTCATTGAGTTCCCGATCAAATCGAACTTCAAGGAAGGACTTTCTATAATCGAGTTCTTCATTTCTACCAATGGTGCTCGTAAGGGTCTGTCAGATACTGCACTCAAGACTGCGGAAGCCGGTTATCTCACCCGCCGTCTGGTCGATATTTCACAGGATGTAGTTGTCAATGAGGATGACTGCCATACTATCAACGGTATTTGGCGTGGGCCTCTGATGGATGGTGATGATGTAGTTGAGTCATTGAGCGAACGTATCGTGGGACGTTGCCCTGTTGAGGACGTACACCATCCGTTCACGGGAGCTCTTATTGCACCTGCCAATGTGGAAATTGACGAAAAGGTAGCGAAGGAAATTGAGGACGCAGGTATCGAGAAGGTACTGCTGAGGACTGTTCTTACATGTGAAGCTGCCCATGGAGTCTGCCGTAAATGCTACGGCAGGAACCTGGCTACCAACAGACCTGTGGATATCGGTGAAGCGGTGGGAACCATAGCGGCACAGTCCATCGGACAACCTGGTACCCAGCTGACCTATGAGAACATTCCACGTCGGTGGTACTGCTTCGACCAGTGCAGAGGAAAATAAGCTTACTTTCAAGCAACCGATTGTCGTTGATGCACTTCAGGGGTCGATTGTCGTAAGGGAATCTGATGGTGTCAGAGTATTTACCAGAAAAGGATCCCTGCCTGTATCGAGCCGTAGTTGATGAAATTGCTGTTACGGGTGATTCTGCTGTGGAATTGCTTGTTGCTGATGGTTCCCCTGTTGCAAAGGGTATGCCGATTTATCGCAAGGATGGCAAGGATGTGCCTTCTTCTGTAAATGGATCTGTACTCAAGCTTGGAAAAAGGATGCTGATCGTAGGCAATCAGATGAAGTCTGTCATCAGGGCTGGTTCTGAGCTGGATAGGGAAATTGAAGAAGGCAAGTTGATCGAAATGGGAGATACCATCGTTACATTTGACCCGTTCAGTGAGCCGTTCATTGCAGAAAATGACGGTTATATTGCCTTCAAGGATATCAAGCTGGGATCTACGTTGATCAAGGAAGTAAATGCTGAGACTGGAAACGTGGAAATGAAGATTACAGAACACAGTCTGGAATCCTTGCAGCCTACCATTCTTATTACAAGTGGACCGGATGGCAGCGGGGAGATACTCAGTACATATTTGCTACCTGGTGCTACGTTCTTGCTTTGTGAGAATGGTGCAAAGGTCGGGACAGGTGAGATTCTGGCCAAATTGCTCAAGAGTGGCACGAAGACAGCTGATATTACAGGTGGCTTGCCCCGTGTAGGTGAACTCTTTGAAGCGCGGAGGCCGAAGAATCCTGCCGTATTGGCACAGGTTTCAGGCAAAGTTGAGATTGCCAGTTCGAATCCGAAGGAGAAGAGCAAGGAAAAGGCAATCTCGAAAGGCAAGAGAGTCGTCAAGGTCGTCGATGATTTCGGCAGAAGCTTCAAGCATTACGTACCACTTGGCAAACACTTGCTTGTCCGTGACGGAGATGAAGTCGAAGCAGCCGAACCACTTTGTGACGGAGCAATTGATCCCCATGATATCCTTGATATCCTGGGAGAGAATGCGCTCCAGTCGTTCCTGGTCAATGAAGTCCAGGAAGTGTACAGGATGCAGGGCGTAGATATCAACGACAAGCATCTGGGCATTATTGTGAGGCAAATGCTCCGGAAGGTCGAAGTCGTATCCGCAGGTGATACTACGTTGGTACATGGGCAGCAGGTTGAGAAGCATAAGTTCCATACGGAGAACAGGCGAGTGCAGAAGGCTGGTGGCCAACCTGCCGTTGCAAAACCCCTGTTGCTGGGAATTACCAGAGCCGCATTGGCTATTGATTCTTTCATTTCTGCAGCTTCCTTCCAGGAAACGACCAAGGTATTGACAGATTCTGCCATAGCTGGTAAAAAAGATGAGTTACGAGGGCTTAAGGAAAATGTTATCATCGGGCATCTTATTCCTGCTGGTACAGGGATGAAGTGCTATCGGAATATAAAGCTTGCCGATGAAGAACTGCTTCAGCGGTCAAGGCTTGCACAGGCCGAGGAAGTCGCCAAACGTCGTGAAAAGATGGTTGCCGACATGGGCTTGGAAGATAATGCAAATTTGAAGAGTGCAGTTGATGTCGTAGAACCGGATGATTCAGAGGATGAGGACTGAGGTACTGAGCCTGTCGGTGAGACCTTGTCGGATTGGATCTGTCATTGTTGATGGGGCTTTTGACATACATGCTGGCTGTATTTTTCTCGATGGAGGCACTTTCCTTGCGGAAAGTGCAGATCCCCCGATTGTGAGTGAGGTGTGGATCAATAACAAGAAAGGGAGAGTATCGAAAAGATGCCTACTATTAATCAGCTGATCAGAAAGGGTAGGAAGACCCAGTTGAACAAAACCAAGTCTCCGGCCCTTGATGGATGCCCGCAGAAGCGTGGGGTGTGCACCAGAGTCATGACCGTCACACCTAAGAAGCCTAACTCAGCTTTGAGGAAGGTCGCTCGTGTGAGGCTTTCAAATGGAATTGAAGTCACTGCTTATATTCCTGGTATTGGACATAACCTCCAGGAACACTCTGTGGTTCTGCTTCGTGGAGGAAGGGTAAAGGACCTTCCCGGTGTCCGTTACCATATCATCCGTGGCGCGAAGGATACTCTTGGTGTTGCAGATCGGAAGAGAAGCCGTTCCAAGTACGGTGCCAAGAAGCCAAAGGCTTGATGAGGAGGGGAAGAAATGTCTAGGAGAAAAACCGCAGCAAAGCGTCCTATTTTGCCCGATGCCATCTATGGAAGTACCGTGGTGGAAAAGTTCATCTGCCGTATGATGGTAGATGGGAAGAAATCCGTCAGTACACGGATTCTGTATGATGCCATGAAAGTCTTGGGAGAAAAAACCGGCGAGAAACCGTTGGATGTATTTCTTAAGGCGATTGACAATGTGAAACCTGTCGTTGAAGTAAAGAGCCGCCGTGTCGGTGGTTCGACCTACCAAGTACCGGTCGAAATCAATGCTACCCGTGGCGAGGCACTTGCCATGAGATGGTTGATTTCTGCTGCTCGTAACCGCAATGGTCATTCAATGGGAGAAAAGCTTTCAAGTGAACTTCTTGATGCTTATGCGAATACCGGATCTGCTTTCAAAAAGAAGGAAGATACGCACCGCATGGCAGAAGCAAACAAGGCTTTTTCACATTTCCGTTGGTAGAAATTCCTATATGCAATTATGGCAGCCGTCCAGAAAAAGGATAGGCTGCCTTTTTTTCGCCTTGCGGGCTTGTGTCCGTACTGTTTTTGCTTTAATAAATTTTTTTAGCTAAAAATATATCAGATTTCTACTTGCTTGTGACTTGACATTCTGTTTTCTTTCCAATATATTGGTCAAAGTTCGCGTAAAAGCCAGCTAATGCTTTTATGTGCGGAGACAAAGAGCCAAACGATTGACCGTAACACGGGTATTGTATGGTTCCAGAATGCGAGTTTTTTTCAAACTTCTGCTAAGTCGTGCTGTGAAACATCGGTTTCGACCTCTGGATTCATTACTTTCCTTTTGTATGCGGTAGTTTGCCTCTTTGACCAGGCAATGTATAAAGGCTTTGGGCCTTTATAACCACATATTTTATTTTTTTTGTGACCGTAGGTACGGCACAAGGAGGAAAGAGATGGCTAAAGAGAAGTATGTAAGAAACAAGCCGCATGTTAACGTCGGGACAATTGGTCACGTTGACCACGGTAAGACTACACTCACTGCCGCAATTACACAGCACTGCGCAAGACTGTTCGGTGACAAGGCCCTTGCTTATGATGCAATTGACAATGCACCCGAAGAGAAGGCACGTGGTATTACCATCAACACCCGTCACGTCGAATACCAGTCCAAGAACAGGCACTACGCTCACGTTGACTGCCCGGGACACGCTGACTATATCAAGAACATGATTACTGGTGCAGCTCAGATGGATGGAGCTATCATCGTAGTTGCTGCTACAGATGGCGCAATGGCTCAGACCAAGGAACATCTGCTTCTTGCTCGTCAGGTCGGTGTACCTGCAATTATCGTTTTTATCAACAAGACTGACCAGGTCGATGATCCTGAACTGATTGACCTCGTTGAAGAGGAAATGAGAGACCTCCTCAAGGAAAATGGCTTTGACGGTGACAATTGTCCTGTCATCCGCGGTTCAGCTTATGAAGCACTTGAGCATCCTGATGATCCTGAGAAGACAAAATGCATCGACGAACTGCTTGATGCAATGGATACTTATATTCCTCTTCCGGTCCGTGATCTTGACAAGCCTTTCCTTATGCCTATTGAAGATATCTTCTCTATTTCAGGACGTGGTACTGTTGTTACCGGCCGTGTCGAACGTGGTGAAGTGCGTATCAATGATCCCGTACAGATTGTTGGTATCAAGGATACACGTGACACCGTCGTTACCGGCGTTGAGATGTTCAACAAGACTCTTGATGAAGGTGAAGCAGGTGATAACATCGGTGCACTTCTTCGTGGTGTGGACAAGAAGGATGTTGTCCGTGGACAGGTACTTGCTGCCCCGAAGAGCATCACTCCTCACAAGAAGTTCGTAGGAACCGTCTATGTACTTGACAAGGATGAAGGTGGCCGTCATAAGCCTTTCTTCACTGGCTATCGCCCGCAGTTCTACTTCAGGACTACTGACATAACAGGTACTGTCGAGCTTCCTGCCGACAAGCAGATGGTGCTTCCTGGTGACAATACATCCTTTACTGTTGAGTTGATCCACCCGATTGCCATGGACAAGGGTCTCCGCTTCGCTATCCGCGAAGGTGGTAGGACTGTTGCTTCTGGCCAGGTAACTGAGATCATCGAATAGTTTCTATCAGCGAATGTCTTGCCAGCGTGTCAATACCTGGCAAGGCCCGTTTTTTGGAGGAATAATGGCTAAAGAAAGAATTCGGGTCAGATTGAGAGGATTTGATGTTGAGCTTGTAGAGCAAAGTTCAAAGGCAATCGTCCAGACAGTTGTTAAGGCCGGTGCAACCGTATCAGGTCCGGTACCTCTCCCGACTCGTATTAACAAATTTACTGTCCTGAAGTCGCCCCATGTCAATAAGAAAGCACGTGAACAGTTTGAAATGAGAACCCATAAGCGCTTGATTGACATTTTGGATCCCACGTCTAAGGTTATGGATGCCCTCATGAAGCTTGAGCTTCCCGCCGGAGTTGACGTAGAGATTAAACAGTAAAGAGGTGAGGTAAGAAATGTTAGGGCTTATCGGCAAAAAAGTTGGAATGACGCAGGTGTTTGATGCACAAGGCAGACTGACACCTGTGACGGTAATAAAGTTTGATGACAATGTAGTCGTCGACCAGAGGACCGAGGAGAAAAACGGCTATTCAGCCGCTGTCCTGGGTTCTGTTGACAGGAAAAAAAGTACCATCACCAAACCTTATGCGGGACAGTTCAAGGAAATCTGTGAACCCAAGCAGTACCTGATGGAGTTCCGTGGCTATGAGAAGGAAGTCAATGTCGGAGATGTGCTTGGTGTCGATGTTTTCAAGGATACGACTTTTGTTGACGTGACAGGCACTACCAAAGGTAAAGGCTATGCCGGAGGTATGAAGCGCCATGGATTCAGCGGCGGCCGTGCAACCCACGGTTCAAAGTTCCATCGTGACATCGGTGGTACAGCAATGTCTTCTACTCCATCTCGTACTTTCAAAGGCCATCATATGGCCGGAAGAATGGGTGGTGAAAAGAACACGGTTCAGAATCTAAGGGTCGTACGTGTGGATGAAAAGATGCAGGTACTTATGGTCAAAGGTGCTATTCCTGGTCCCGCCCAAAGTGTTGTCATTGTGAAGAAAGCGATCAAAAAGTAGGGACGAGATAGATATGGAAACCAAAGTCTTTTCTACGGACGGTAGTGAAGTCAAGACCATCGAGCTGAACCCTTCAGTGTTCGACCGTGAAGTCTCTGATGGCTGCATCTACTATGCCGTTAACAATGAGCTTGCAAATCGCCGTGTAGGTACAGCAAGTACAAAGACCCGTGCTGAGGTCAATTACAGCAATACTAAGCCTTTCAAGCAGAAGGGAACTGGTAATGCACGTTCTGGTGACAAGAAGTCTCCTGTACATGTCGGTGGAGGTACAATCTTCGGGCCTAGGCCTAGGGATTACAGTTACTCCATCCCTAAGAAGATGAAACGTCTTGCAATGAAGAGTCTCCTCTCTATGGCAGTTAAAGAAGACCGCCTTGTAGTTGTTGAGAACTTTACCAGTGAGAACGGCAAGACCAAAGATCTGATTGCTATTTTGAAGAACTTCAAGTGTGACGAAAAGAGGACTGTCCTTATCATGAAGGACGATGACGCAATGTTGCGCAGAGCAGGAAGAAACATTCCTTATCTGCATATCCTTGCCTTCAACAGACTCTGTGCCAAGGAACTGCTTTACGCCCGCAAGATCTTGGTCCTGGAAGGTGCCGCACTGAACTTGAATGACTTCTACGGTAACAAGTAAAGGGGACAGAAATGAGAGCAGATGAAGTAATCATTGCACCTATCCTGAGTGAAAAGTCAAATTTGGCCCGTGAAAGTGCATGTAAGAAATACACTTTTGAAGTTGACCGCCGTGCCAACAAGCAGGATATCAAATCCGCAGTGGCCGAGCTCTTCAAGGTGCAAGTGACAAAGTGTAATGTGATGAATGTCAAAGGCAAGCCTAAATATACCAGAGGCAAGGGTGGCAACACCAAGGGTGATACTGGTGCATGGAAAAAGGCTGTCGTAACCTTGGCTAAGGATGAATCCATCCAAGCCATCGAAGGCGTATAAGGAGAATGTGAAAAATGGCATTAAAAACTTATAAGCCCAATACTCCAGGTCTTCGTCAGCGGGCTACTTTGTCCTTCGATGAATTGACTACGAATCGACCTGAGAAATCCCTTACTGTCAGTCTTAATAAGAAGGCTGGTCGTGATTCATTTGGTCGTATCAGTGTACGCCGTAGAGGCGGTGGCCATAAGCGTGCATATCGTATCATTGATTTCAGGCGCGACAAGTATGGAATCTCCGGGACAGTCAAGACTCTTGAATATGATCCGAACCGCAGTGCGAACATTGCCTTGGTGTTTTATGCAGATGGTGAGAAACGCTATATGCTTGCACCGAAGGGAATCTCTGTAGGTGATAAGATCATAAGCGGACCAGATGTTCCTGTGTCTGTGGGCAATGCTCTTCCGTTGAAGAATATCCCGCTGGGCATGAGTGTTTTCAATATCGAACTGAACCTTGGCCGTGGAGGTCAGCTTGTCCGCAGTGCCGGATTGAGTGCCTCGATTGTTGCAAAGTCAGGAGATTACGTAACGGTCAGATTGCCTTCCGGCGAAATGCGTCTTGTCTTCGGCGAGTGCTACGCTACGATCGGGCAGCTTGGCAATGAGGATCACATGAATGTCAGCCTGGGCAAAGCCGGTGCAAGCCGCCATCTTGGGCGCAGACCGAAAGTCCGTGGTGTTGCCATGAATCCTGTCGACCATCCGCATGGTGGTGGTGAAGGTAAGACCAGTACTGGTCGTGCGCCTGTATCCCCGACCGGCAAGTTGGCCAAGGGTGGCAAGACTCGTGCCAAGAAGAAGCCTTCGAATAGATTTATCGTCAAGAAGCGGAAGTAGGAGTATAAAGTGGCAAGATCAATTAAAAAAGGCCCTTTTGTTGAAGAAAAGCTCTTGAAAAGGGTAAATGCGGCTAAAAAGGCTGACAAGGGCGTAATGGTCAAGACGTACTCTCGTTCTTCGATGATTATCCCTGAGATGGTTGGATTGACGATTTCCGTATATAACGGAAAAACGTGGATTCCTGTGTATGTAACTGAAAATCTGGTCGGGCATAAGCTCGGTGAATTCGCACCTACCAGGATTTTCCGTGGTCATACCGCTACCGATAAGAAAGGTAGGTAAGATATGGAAAACAAACAAGGTTATAGAGCAGTCGCCAAGTATCTGCTGATTTCTCCCAGTAAGGTCCGTCCTGTTGCGAATCTTGTGAGGGGTAAGTCATACAAGGAGGCTGAGGGTATCCTGAGGGCAATGCCTCAGAAAGGTGCCCGTTTGCTCCTTAAAGTGCTCAACAGTGCCGGAGCAAACGCCATGGATGTCAACAGCAAGCTCGGAGAGGAAGATTTATATGTCTCCACCGTCTTTATTGATGACGGTCCACGGATGAAGAGAGTTTGGCCCAGATCCCATGGAAGACGTGATATTCTTTTAAAGAGAATGTCTCATATTACTGTCGTCGTTGACGAAAAAGCAAGGTTGGGGGAATAAATGGGCCAGAAAGTTAATCCAATTGGACTCCGTCTTGGGGTCAATAAGACTTGGAAATCCAAGTGGTATGTGGATCCTCGCGATTATGTCGATACCCTCCATGAGGACCTTAAGCTGCGCAGGACTCTTCTGGGATGTCCTGAAGTCCAGGGCGCAGAGATTGCCGATGTGGAAATCATCAGGAAGCCTCAGCGGGTAACCATCGTGATTACTACCAGCAGACCGGGAATCATCATCGGCTCAAAAGGTGCTAACGTCGAAAAGCTGGGTGCACGGTTGCAGAAACTTTCTGAGAAAAAGGTCCAGATCAAGATTAAGGAAATCAAGAAACCTGAGGCCAATGCTCAGCTTATTGCTGCAAATGTTGCAAGACAGCTGGTTGCTCGTGGATCGTTCCGCCGGGCCATGAAGATGGCAGTTGCAAAAGCAATGCAGAGCGGAGCCCAGGGTGTGAAGATCAGGTGCTCAGGTCGTCTTGGCGGTGCTGAAATCGCAAGGACGGAATGGATGAAGGAAGGGCGCGTTCCTTTGCATACGCTTCGTTCTGACATTGACTATGGTTTCTGTGCAGCACACACTTCCTTCGGTGCCATTGGTGTCAAGGTGTGGGTTTTCAACGGTGAGATCTATGAGCATGCCAAGAAGGACGATGCAGGAGGGCTTGTTCGCAAACCTTCAAAGCGTGAATATGACGCTGAAGTAAGGAGTTAAGTATGCTTAGTCCGAAGAGAGTAATTCATAGAAAGAGACAAAGAGGCAAAAGGGACGGTGTTGCTCATCGCGGCAATACTCTTGCCTTCGGTGAATATGGCCTTATGGCTCTTGAACCGAGATGGATCACCAATCGTCAGATTGAGGCTTCCCGTATTGCCATGACACGTCACATCAAACGTGGCGGCAAGGTATGGATCAGGATCTTCCCCGATATGCCATATACCAAGAAGCCTGCTGAAACAAGACAGGGAAATGGTAAAGGTAATCCAGAAGGATGGGTGGCAGTCGTAAAGAAAGGTGCCATTATGTTTGAGATGGGTGGTGTCGAAGCAGATTTGGCCAAGGAAGCATTGACGCTTGCAGCGGCTAAACTTCCGATCAAGACCAAGATCGTCGTCAGAAGGGAAATGGAGTAGACAATGAAAAATTCATTCAATGACCTTACTTTGGAAGAGATGATTGCAAAGCGTGACGAACTTCGACAGCAGTATTTGAAGATTCGCATGGATCGGGTTCTTGGTCATATTGACAATCCCCTTTCCATACGGACGACGAAGAGGCAGATTGCTCGCCTCAATACGCTCATCCACGAATATGCCCTTGGCATTCGCAAGACGGCTAACTGAGAGAGGCACGACGTAAGATGGAAGTTAACAAGAAAGCTTTTACAGGAAAGGTTGTCAGTGACAAGATGGACAAGACTATCGTCGTAGCCATCAATACAAGAAGCTTGCATCCTTTGTATAAGAAGTATGTGACCAAAACCAAGAAGGTGAAGGCCCATGACGAACATAATGATGCCCATATCGGGGATACGGTCCGTGTCGTCGAATGCCGTCATTACAGCAAGGACAAGTGCTGGCGCCTCACCAAGATCGTCGAGCGCGCTCGGTAAGCAAGGAGAGACGTCATGGTACAGATGCAGAGTTATTTGAACGTTGCTGACAACAGCGGCGCCAAACGTGTCCAGATCATCAAAGTTCTGGGCGGTAGCCATAGGTATGTTGCCAGTGTCGGTGATGTGGTTGTGGTTGCAGTGAAGACTGTCGTTCCGAACGGCGCCATTAAAAAAGGTGAAGTTCTCAAGGCAGTGATCGTGCGTACGAAAAAGGAATACCGAAGACCTGACGGTACCTATATCAGGTTCGATGACAATGCTTGCGTTATCATTGATGCCAACAATAACCCGCGCGGCAAGCGTATCTTTGGGCCAGTTGCTCGTGAATTGAGAAGTGGCTATATGAAGATTGTTTCCCTCGCGCCGGAAGTGTTGTAGGAGAAGAGGCTATGAAGCTGAAAAAGAATGACACTGTGAAGGTCATTGCCGGGAAAGACAAGGGCTTTGTCGGGAAGATCATCAAAGTGGATCCCAAGAAGGAAAGGGTCATTGTCCAGGGTGCAAATATGGTCAAGAAGACCGTAAAAAAGCGCTCTCCGCAGGATCAAGGCGGGATTATTGACATTGAAGCTCCGATCCATGTTTCCAACGTTGCGCTTGTTTCCAACGGAAAGGTCAGCAGGATTGGTTATAAGTTCGACGAAAGCGGTAAGAAAATCCGTTATGCAAAGAAGACTGGGGAAGTGCTCTAATGGAAGAAAAGTTTGTACCTAATTTCAAAAGGAAGTACGATGAGGAAGTAAAAGACCAGCTTTTCAAGCAATTCGGTTATTCCTCAGTCATGCAGATTCCAAAACTTGAAAAAATTACTGTCAGTGTTGGTGTCGGAGAGGCCGTTACAAACAAAAAACTGTTGGATGCAGCAGTCAAGGAACTTGAACAGATTACTGGTCAGCATGTACTCAAGACAAAGGCTAGGCAATCTATTGCGAATTTCAAGATTCGTGCCGGTCAGGAAATCGGAGCTATGGTTACGCTTCGTAATGACAATATGTGGTTTTTCTTGGAAAGATTGATTTGCATCGCACTGCCTCGTGTCAAGGATTTCAGAGGGGTCAAACCGCATGCCTTTGATGGTCATGGAAACTATTCCCTGGGCATTACCGAGCAGATTATTTTTCCTGAAATTGACTTCGATAAGATTGAACGTATCAGTGGCCTGAACATTGCAATCGTCACGACGGCCAAGACCGATGAAGAAGGGTTTGCCTTGCTCAAGTTGCTTGGCATGCCGTTCGCAAAGTAAGAGGATATAAGATGGCTAAGAAATCATTGATTGTTAAGGCTAACAGAGACCCTAAGTTCAGTACGAGAAAAGTAAATCGTTGCAAGATTTGTGGAAGGCCTCATGGATATATGCGCAAGTTCGGTATGTGCAGGATCTGCTTCCGTAATCTTGCCAGTGACGGCCAGATTCCTGGCGTGACGAAGTCAAGTTGGTAGGAGAAGTAAAATGGCTGTAAGTGATCCAATTGCAGATATGCTGACTAAAATCAGGAATGCTAGTCGGGCTAAGCATGAGAAAGTAGATATCAGTACTTCCAAAATGAAGCTCCAGATTGTGAAAATCCTGAAGAATGAAGGCTATATAAAAAATTTCAAGAAAGTTTCCAAGGATGGTTTTTCCTTTGTACGTATCTTCTTGAAGTATGATGAGAAACAGGGTCCTGTGTTGCATGATATCCAGCGTGTTTCTACGCCTGGGCGTCGTGTATACAGTGGATACCGCAGAATGCCAAGGGTCTTCAACGGCCATGGTGTGTTGGTCGTTTCGACCTCAGTCGGTGTCATTACAGGAAAGAGTGCCAGTGAACAGAAGGTCGGCGGTGAGCTGATCTGCACTGTATGGTAAGGTGGTGAAGTATGTCACGTATTGGTAAAATGCCTGTTGCCATTCCGGCAGGGGTTAAAGTAGCTGTGGCGGATGGCCTTGTGACTGTAGAGGGACCGAAAGGCAAGCTCTCACAGACCTATCGCCCTGAAGTCACCATTGAAGCCAAGGATAAGGAAGTTTTGGTAACATTTGATGGAGAATCAAAAGTAGCCAATAGCTACCAGGGACTTTATAGACAGTTGATCCATAATATGGTCATCGGTGTTTCCGAAGGTTTTTCCAAGACTTTGCTAATCAACGGCGTGGGTTACCGTGCCGAGGTAAAAGGAAAAGTCCTGACTCTTAATCTTGGATATTCGACTGTCATTGAGTTCATTATCCCACAGGGTATTACGATGGAATGTGAAAATCCTGGCAAGATAAAGGTTTCTGGAATTGACAAGCAGCTTGTGGGTCAGACAGCTGCTGAAATCCGTTCTCTCAGAAGTCCTGAACCCTACAAGGGCAAGGGCATCAAATATGAGGATGAAGTCATTCGCAGAAAGGTCGGTAAGTCAGGTAAGTAAACGGTAGGTATAAGAGATGGATAAAGTAATTGATAAGAGAAGAAGGCATCTGAGAAGAAAACTTCATATCAGAAAACACCTCTCGGGTACTGCCAGCAGGCCGAGGTTGACTGTTTTTCGTAGCAATCGACACATGTATGTCCAAGTGATTGATGATGTGGCAGGTGTTACCCTTGTTTCTGCAAACACTGTCGAGGCTGAGCTCAGTGAACTGAAGAACACTGTTGACGACGCTGCGAAGCTGGGAGAAGTCGCTGGTAAGAGGATGATCGAGAAAAACATTACGACATGTGTGTTTGATAGAAACGGCTACCTCTATCATGGCATCGTAAAGAGTATTGCTGATGGCGCTCGTAGCGCCGGCGTAAAATTCTAGGGGGATACCGTGGAAAGATCCAAAAAAGATGACAAGAACGATGGGTACGTCGAGAAGCTGATCAAGCTCAACCGTGTTGCCAAGGTAGTCAAAGGTGGTAGAAGGTATTCTTTTTCCGCATTGGTCGTCGTTGGTGACTCAAAGGGCAAGGTAGGCTATGGTTTCGGCAAGGCAAATGATGTTTCAGATGCTATCCGCAAAGCGGTTGACCGAGCCAAGGGCAGTCTGATTGAGATTCCGATGAAGAATGGTACGGTTCCGCATGAGAGCCTAGGTAATTTCAAGAGCGCGAGCGTATTGATTAAGCCTGCAGTTCCTGGTACTGGTGTAATTGCCGGTGGCGCAGTCAGGGCTATTTGCGATGCAGCTGGTATTACGGATATCCTTGGCAAGTCCTTGGGTTCAAAGAATACCATCAACACCGTAAAGGCTGCTTTTGATGCATTTGAACATTTGTTCAATGCCCGTGAAATAGCAAAGAACAGAGGTAAGTCTCTGAGTGAGATGTGGGGTTGAGTATGGCAGAAGCAAAGAAACTCAAGGTTACCTTGACTGGTGGACTTTCTGGTCGTATCCCAAACCAGCGCAAAACCGTCAAAGCTATTGGCCTTGGCAAGATTGGCAGTAGCGTAGTAATTGATGCTACTCCCGATATGTTGGGTATGGTACGTGTCATTCAGCACCTTGTCAAAGTCGAGGAGATGTAAGATGGGACAGATTAAGGCACCTATCGGTGCAAATAAGAAAAAGACTATTGTCGGACGTGGGGCATCTTCCAAGGGCCGTACCTGTGGTAGGGGCAACAATGGACAGAATTCCCGTTCCGGCGGCGGTGTCCGTCCTGGCTTTGAGGGCGGTCAGATGCCCTTGTATCGTCGTGTTGCTACGAGAGGTTTTTCCAATGCGCCTTTTAAAAAGACCTATCAGCCTGTTGCCCTTAGTGCAATAGACAGGGTTTTTGAAGAAGGAGCAACGATTAACCTTGATGCACTTAAGCAGGCAAAATTGGTCAAGGGACATGATGTCCAGGCTAAGATTCTTGCCAATGGCGAATTGACCAAGAAGGTAATTGTCGAGGGTCTGAAGGTGTCCGCTTCTGCAGCTGAGAAAATCAAAGCTGCCGGCGGAGAGATAAGATAACATAAAAGAAGGTTGATCGCTATGGCAAACTCCCTAGTAGACATGATGAGAATCAAGGAGTTGAGGCATAAATTCCTCATCACGTTCCTTCTGCTGCTTGTCAGCAGAGTGGGCGCGGTGATACCTATTCCAGGTATTGACGTCAAGGTTCTCCAGCAATATTTCCTTTCCCAGAGCAGTTCGACGAATTTCGGTTTTACTGATTATCTGAACTTCTTTTCAGGTGGGGCATTTTCTAATTTTTCGCTTTTCATGTTGGGCGTCATGCCTTACATCAGTATGCAGATTATCCTGCAGTTGCTGATGGTTGTTGTTCCCAGCCTGAGGAAACTTGCGCAGGATCCCCATGGCGTAAAGAAAATACAAGAGTATACTCGTTACGGTACGATTGCAGTATGTTTGATTCAGTCCTATGTTATTACAATTTATGCTAATTCTATTCCGAACGTCATGACGATGAGTCGGTTGCCATTTACATTGATTGCAATGCTGTCGGTTACTGCAGGAAGTATGTTCCTTGTTTGGATAGGTGATAAGATTACTCAGTACGGGATAGGGAATGGCATCAGCCTGCTGATTTTTGCTGGTATTGTTGCCAGGATTCCTTCTGCTATCGTGACTCTGGTACAGAGTGTCAAGGCCGGAACCCTGAATGCTCTCGCACTGGTTGCCATATTTGTGATGTTTATCATCGTGGTTGGCTTGGTAGTATATGAGGAATCTGGTGAAAGAAAGATTCCGGTGAACTATGCAAGGCGCGTGGTCGGTAGGAAAATGTATGGTGCTCAGAGTACTTACATTCCTATCAAGCTCAATCCAAGCAACGTCATTCCGGTTATCTTTGCATCAGCTTTGCTGTCTTTCCCTTTGCAGATTGCGGCAAATGCCGGAGCACAGGTAAAATGGCTGGCTACTTTTGCCAACTGGCTGAATCCTCAGGGCGCCCCCTACGCAATAATCTATGCCCTGTTGATCATTGGTTTTGCTTATTTCTATACACAGGTTACCTTGAATCCTGTTGACATGGCAAAGCAGATTCGTGAGAATGGTGGGTCGGTCCCAGGCATCCGGAGCGAAAGGCTTGAAGAATACCTTACACGGGTAATCAACAGAGTCATACTTCCCGGTTCCCTGTTTTTGGCTTTCATTGCTCTGATACCTACTTTGTTGCAGAGATCACTTAACCTACCGGCATCAGTCTCGATGCTGTTCGGTGGTACTTCTCTGATCATCATGGTCGGTGTCGATCTTGATTTCATGAAGCAGGTCGAGGGTGTAATGAAAATGCATCACCAGGATGGTATATTTGGCCAGAGCAAGTCGAGAAAATATTAGGAGCTTAGTATGAAAGTAAGAGCAAGTGTCAAACCAATTTGTGACAAGTGCAAGGTAATCAAGAGACATGGCGTGGTTCGGATCATCTGTGAGAACCCGAAGCATAAGCAGAGACAGAAGTAAAGTTCGGTGAGAGCCGCTCTTCTATAGATAAGAATTCAGGAGGCCTTTAATGGCAAGAATTGCAGGTGTTGACTTGCCGAACAAAGCTGTTAAGATTGCATTGACGTATATCTACGGCATCGGCAGTGTCTCGGCGATGGATATTTGCAAGAAGACAAATATCAATCCCGATGTAAGAATTAATACCCTTGACTCCGATCAATTGGCAGATCTCCGCCATGTGATTGAGTCTGATTACAAAGTGGAAGGACGTCTTCGCACGGAAGTCGCCCTGAACATCAAGCGCCTGATGGACATCGGTTGCTATCGTGGACTTCGACACAGGAAAGGTTTGCCTGTGCGAGGACAGAGAACAAAGACCAATGCCCGAACTCGTAAGGGTAAGAAGAAAACCGTCGCAGGAAAGAAGAAATAAGGAGTAGGTGATGGCTAAAGCAAAAAGAAAAGTCAAGAAGACTGTCTATGATGGCAATGTCTACATCCAGGCAACCTTCAACAATACTATTGTGACGATCACCGACCTTGAGGGCAATGCCATTTCGTGGGCGAGTGCCGGCGGGCTTGGTTTCCGCGGTGCAAAAAAATCCACTCCCTATGCTGCACAGACAACTTGTGAGACAGCAGCAAAGAAGGCTATGGATTCAGGCCTTCGCGAAGTAAACGTCTTCGTCAAAGGACCGGGTGTCGGACGGGAAAGTGCAATCAGGGCCTTGGGTGTCCTTGGTTTGACTGTTCGTTCTATCCGCGATGTTACCCCGATCCCACACAATGGTTGTCGTCCGCGCAAGACTCGCAGGGTGTGATGAAGTATCACCTTTCTGTGGCGTCTGACCATAGATGGTGTTGCAGGAATATAGGTAGGGCTCTGAAGGGGCCTTGCCTGTATCTATGGAGCAACAGGAAACTCTGTTTTGCAGATTTGTTGTTGCATTCCAGATATTAAGGAGTAACCATGGCACGTAAAAACCTCTTGAAAGGCTTCAAGAAACCAAAGGGGATTAGTTTCGAGCACAATGCGGTTGAACCGAATTATGGCAAGTTCATTGCCTATCCTTTTGAACGTGGCTTCGGTACCACTATCGGGAATACGCTTCGAAGGATTCTTCTTTCCTCAATACAAGGTTATGCAGTTACTGCCGTGAAGTTCACAAGTTACAATGAGGAAGGTGTTCCCCATATGATTACCAGTGAGTTTGATCAACTTCCTGGTGTCCGTGAGGATATTTCCGAAATCATTGCAGCTCTCAAGAAATTGCAGATTCATATGCCAGAAGATTCCGAGGGCGTTAATTTGCTTATCCCTTGCAAAGGCCCTGGTGTCATTACTGGTGCAAACTTTGAGAGAGATCAGGTTGAAATTACCAATAAGGATCTTGAAATCTTCACGATGATGGATGATGCAAATATCGAGATGGAAGTACAGATTGACTTCGGTCGTGGATATGTGCCTTCTGAAATCAATGAGAAGTATATTGAAGAAGTCGGTACGATTCCCATCGATGCATTCTTTTCCCCTGTGACTCGCGTCAAGTATTCCATTGAACCGACACGTGTCGGTTATCGCAATGACTATGACAAGCTGATCCTTGAGATTTATACGGATGGGACTATTGCTCCCGTCAATGCTCTTGCAGAAGCTGCAAAGATTGCTAAGGAGCATTTTTCCGTATTTATCAATTTTGATGAGGCTTTGATCAACAGTGAAGAGGAAATCGACGAAGAGGAAGAAAGAGTCAGAAAGATTCTTAATACTTCCGTTGAAGAACTTGAGTTGACTGTTCGTTCAAGCAATTGTTTGAAAAATGCAAATATCCGCACGATCGGAGATTTGACAAAGAAGACCGAAGATGAGATTGCAAAGACACGGAACTTCGGAAAGAAGTCCCTGTCTGAAATCAAGGAAAAGCTCAAAGAGTGGAACCTTAGTCTCGGTATGACTGATTACAGCGTACTGAAGAACGCTGTCAATGTACCTAGCAAGAAGGAACAAGAAGATGAAACATAGGATAGGTTTTAACCAACTCAGCAGAACCACCGCGGAACGCAAGGCAATGCTGCGCAACATGGTGACCTCACTCTTCCGCTATGAGAAGATTGAGACTACCAAGGCAAAGGCTCTGGAAGCTAGAAGAATGGCTGAAAAGATGATTACACGTGCGAAGGTCGACAGTGTCCATAATCGTCGTATGATCAACAGGGATATCAAGGACCAGGCTGTTCTCAATAAGCTTTTTACAGAAATCGCCCCTAAGAATGCAGATCGCAACGGTGGTTATACTCGTATTCTCAAGACAAACTATCGCCTTGGTGATGCTGCAGAAATGGCCATTCTCGAACTGGTCGAAAAGAAGACCGAGACAAAAGAAGGCTAAGCTGTCCTACCAGACAGCGTGTCCAGGACGGAGAGAAAAAAGCCTCCACCACCCTGAATGCACAATTCAAAGCTACTAAGCTGAAGCCGCTACTACCGTAGCGGTTTTTCTTTTGGTTTGATTCAGTTTGATTAATCTGTTTTCCAGTCAGTTGATATTTTTTCAACTTGTCTTTCTATCTCTTTGCTGTGCAACATTAAACTTGACAAACAAATTGATGTTGCATAGAATTGATACAATTGCATTAAGGAGAAAGGACATGAATATATTGCTAAATCTCCTTCTTGTGGTACTTGGGATTATCATCGGTTTTATTGTACGATGGATATTCTCTAAGTTTAAATTGACTTCCGTTGAACAGAAAGCTGAACGACTTGATAGAGAAGCAGCAAAAGAAGCTGAGGCGAAGAGCAAGGAGTTAATCCTGGAGGCACGAGACCGAATGTTGCAGGAGCAGCAGCAGGTCGAAAAGGAATCCAGGGAGCGACGTAATGAGATCCAACGATCCGAGAAGCGAGTCCTGCAGAAGGAAGAGGCTCTCGAACAGAAGCAAGAAGAACTTGAGGTAGCCAAGGGCCATTTGGAGGATCAAAAGAAAGATCTGGATGCGAGGGAAACCGAGCTTTCAGAAAGAGAGAAATCAATTCTTTCCGAATTGGAACACATCGCTCAGATGAGCAGTGAAGAAGCAAAACAACTTATTATTGAGAGGATGGAAGGCGAAGCAAAGCGAGACGGACAGTCTGTCATAAATAAAATAGAGACGGAAACCCAATTGCGGGCAGACAAAGTTGCAAGGGATATTATCCTTACTTCAATTCAACGGATGGCAACCGAGGTCAGCGGAGATGCGACCATTGCTTCTGTCAGCTTGCCTAGTGATGAGATGAAAGGTCGTATCATTGGCCGTGAGGGGCGTAATATCAGGACTTTGGAAACCCTCACTGGGGTTGATGTCATTATTGATGATACTCCTGAGGCTGTTGTCATTTCCTGCTTCGATCCAGTGAGAAAGGAAATTGCCCGTGTTGCGCTTGAAAGGTTGGTACAGGATGGCAGGATTCATCCCTCACGAATAGAAGAAGTAGTCAATAAGGTTGCCAAGGAAGTTGACAGAACCATTGCTGATGAAGGTGAAAAAGTTGTCTTTGACCTAGGTATCCATAATATGAGCCAGGAAATGATCCGTGCACTCGGACGATTGTACTTCAGGACCAGCTATGGACAGAATGTATTGGATCACAGTAGGGAAGTTGCAGTCCTTTCGGGTATGATAGCCAGTGAGGTCGGCGCTGACAGTGAAGTTGCAAAGCGTGCTGGCCTGCTCCATGATATCGGCAAAGGCACGGAAACGGAAAGCGAAGCTAACCATGCTGAGCTCGGTGCCGAACAAGCCAAGAGACTGGGAGAAGATCCTGTCATAGTCAATGCTATTCTTGCTCACCACAATGATGTTGAACCTCAGAGCAGTGAGGCTGTTATCGTGCAGATTGCCGATGCCATCAGTGCTGCCCGTCCTGGTGCCAGACGTGAAACGCTGGACAATTATATCAAGAGACTGGAAAGCCTTGAGAAAATTGCCGAAAGTTTTGCCGGAGTGGACAAAGCTTTTGCAGTCCAGGCCGGTAGGGAGTTGCGGATTCTCGTCAACAATGAAACCGTCAGTGACCAAGAAGCCAAGGAATTGGCAAAGAACATTGCCCAGAGAATCGAAGCTGAACTTCGTTATCCGGGTAGGATCAAGGTAACTATCATAAGAGAAACTCGAGTTATTGAATACGCTCGTTAGACAATTTTCTCGGTAGCAGGGGAGGTGCCTTGAAAAGGCCCTCCCTATTGTTTTGTAAGGAAGGAAAGATGGCGGAAGGAAACATCATAACTGCACTAGTGCTGGGCGATGTATGCGGACAACCGGGCATGCGGGCTCTGTTTATGGGGCTTGGACAGCTGATGAAGGATTATCATAGTGATGTAGTCGTAGTAAATGGAGAAAATGCGGCAGCTGGTTTTGGCCTTGCAGAAGAACAGAAAAGACAGCTTTTTTCCCTTGGCGTTGATGTCATTACAAGTGGCAATCACATATGGCAGCAGGAAGATCTGGTTGAATCCTTGAAGAATGATCCCTATCTTCTGCGTCCTTTGAACTATCCGCCGAAGGTACTCGGTCATGGCAGTGCCATCGTGGAGCGGAAAGGTTACAAGATAGCTGTGCTGAATCTTCAGGGCCGGGTCAACATGCCTATAACAGATTGTCCTTTCCGTTGCGGTGCCGATGCTGTACGTAACCTGCAGAACACGGTCTCTGCCATTCTTATAGATTTCCATGCTGAAAGTCCTGAGGAGAAAAAAGCACTGGCTTTCCATCTCGATGGAAGTGTCAGTGCCGTACTCGGAACACATACACATGTCCAAACGAATGATGAGATGATTTTGCCTAAAGGGACCGGGTTTATCACTGATCTCGGTATATGTGGGCCTAGTGAGAGCGTCATAGGTTCTGACCCTGCCCTTTCTATCCAAAAACAGATGACACAGATGCCCTTGCGTACACAGATTGCAGATACTGCACCGATGATCTGCGGAGTTTGCCTTAAGATTGACGGAAGCAACGGGCATACGCTCGCCATAGAACGAATCATGAGGAAGTTTACATTCTGAGATGATATCCAAGAAAACACCATTGCTGAAAAAACTCTGTCAGGACTTTCCGGAATTTTCAAAAGACCGGTTGCTTGCGTATGTAGTTTGTCGAAACGTGCTAGCCAATGGTGAGCTTGTCACAGATCCAAAGGCAAAAATAGATGAAGACAGTGACATATCATTTACTTTTGACCGATATGTATCGCGTGGCGGCCTGAAACTTGAGGCTGCGCTGAGTGCTTTTGATGTTTCTGTAAAAGGTCTTGTCGTGCTTGATGCCGGTGCCTCTACAGGAGGCTTTACCGATTGTCTTTTGCAGCATGAAGCCCGTCTTGTACATAGCGTGGATGTTGGCTACAACCAGCTGGATTGGAAATTACGTGCAGACAATAGGGTCTTGGTGCATGAAAAGACAAATATAATGGCAGTGGAAGCGCTTGATCCTGTTCCTGATGCAGCTGTCTGTGATCTTTCTTTTCGATCGATCAAAGGTGCTGCCTCTCATATTCTTTCGCTCTGCAATGATACGTTCCTGTTGGGATTGATAAAGCCACAGTTCGAAGTACCAAGATGGGAGAAAGATTTTACGGGGGTCATCCATGATCCGTCCTTGTTGCAGGAAACCATGCTTCATGTGTGGGAAAACCTACAGGAAGATGAAGTCGACATAGTAAAGATGATCAGCAGCCCGATAAAAGGAAGGAAAGGCAACGTTGAGTTCATGGCGTTGCTGAAAAAAGGAAGCGGGCAGGATTACAGAGATTTCCTTTCACTTTATGAATCCTGCCTATAGGCTTTTCCATCAATGAGCAGTACAAAGGTATTCCCGGCTTTCAGCCCATTCGCTGTAGCCTTCAGCTGGTTGATTGCTTTCGTCAGGTCGTTGCTGTCAAGCAGATCAGCGGAAAGATTGAGATATGTGATACCCTTTGCGACCGTTATGCCCAGCAACCTGGTCTTTTCAGGTATATAAGTCAGGGATAGGTCTTCAAGGACAGTTTTGTCTGGTCCTTTCAGAAGTACTTCGAATGTCCCGTGGTAGAGGTCATTGTTCTTGTCCAATGACGGATGATATGCTCTCAATGTGCCGTTCAAATGGTAGAAGTAGACAGTACTGGTGAGACTGGTATTGTTTTCTTGTTTTTTACTTTCTTTTGCAATGAGCGAGGGTATATCTGCTTTGGCCATGGTTTCCTTGACCTTCGGTATGAAGACCAGAAGCTCAAGTGCCGTAATACACAGAAACAACAGCAGGAACAACAGCTTCTTTGAAAGCTGTTTTTTCCTTTTCCATTCTGTTTTATGGCGGTCGGTCTGTTCCTGTTGGTCCTGCATGCCAGCTTGTATTCTCCTTGTCTGTATGATATCTGGCGTTCTGCAGCCTGTCCAGTTAACTCTTTGGACTGCAAATGACTTTACAATAGGCTGTTTTGACCGTACTATTGTTATATGAGAATACTCAAGGGAATTGCTGCTGCAGGGGGGATAGCTTGGGGAAATGCCTTGCTTTTTCTCCATACGGTCCTGGTTGCCGACAAAGAAAAAGTCATGCCTTCACAGGTCGAGAAAGAATTGGGCCGGCTTGATACTGCAGTTGCAGATGCCTTGCAGGAGATTGAGATAATCATCAAGACTCTTCCTGCTGGTGAGCAACTTGACATCCTGGAAACCCATAAGATAATGCTTATGGATCCGCAGTATATCAGTGAAATAAAAGATGCTGTAAAGATCAGGAACCTCAATGCTGCTTGGGCTGTGGAAAGCGTTACAGCTTCCCTTGTTGCAACCTTGGAAGGCAGTGAGGACGTGCTTATCAGCGAACGGGCTGCAGACTTTACTGATGTCGGGCAACATCTGGTTGCCGAGTTGTTGGGCAAGAAACGACCCTCGCTTGGAAACCTGAATGATGATGTCATCCTTGTGGCCGATTCCCTTCTTCCATCGGAAATGCTTTCCATAGATAAGAAGCACGTAAAGGCCATAGCTCTTGATACGGGTGGTAGAACCAGCCATGTTGCTATTTTTGCACGTTCCTTTGGAATTCCCACGGTACTTGGACTGGGAAGTGCAACCCGCAAGCTGCAGAATGGCGACAAGGTCATACTTGACGGCAACAGCGGCCTGTTTTTTATCCGGCCGGAATGGCGGACCGATGAAGAATACAGGAAACGGGAAAAGGAGTGGGTGGCATACCAGAGGGAACTTTCTTCCATTGCATCACTCCCGTCTGTTTCGCCTGATGGCAGGTCCTATGTGTTGAAGGCCAATGTCGAGACCGTAGATGAAATACCCGGGGCCATTGAAAAAGGTGCCGCTGGCATTGGCTTGTTCAGGAGTGAATCTCTCTATTTGCGGACTTCTTCTTTGCCGACTGAGGAAGAACAGTTCGTGGCTTACAAATCCGTTCTCGCAGCCATGGATGGTTTGCCTGTGACTATCCGTACTATCGATATCGGTGGAGACAAAGCTGTCACGGGGGTTGGTATTGATGAGGAAAATCCAATTTTGGGGTGGAGGGCTGTACGCTTTTGCCTTGAAAGAAAAGATATCTTCCGCGTACAGCTGAGAGCTCTTTTGCGAGCTTCTGCTTATGGCAAGTTGCATATCATGTTTCCGATGATCAGCGGTATCGACGAGCTGGACAAGGTTCTGTTTATCCTAGAGCAAGTCAAGGAAGAGTTGCGGAATTCAAAGGTTCCCTTTGATGAGAACCTTAAGGTCGGCTCAATGATAGAGGTGCCGTCTGCTGCTCTTTGTTCAGATTTCCTAGCTAGGAAAGTTGATTTCTTTTCTATTGGTACGAATGACCTGATACAATATACGATAGCGGTTGACAGAGGCAATGAAAAAATCGCCTATCTTTATCAACCGTTTCATCTGGGAGTTCTACGGCTTATCAAAATCATCATTGACAATGCCCATGCGGCCGGTATACCTGTCGGTATGTGTGGTGAAATGGCCAGTGATCCCTTGGCTACAGTCTTGCTTGCCGGTCTAGGGCTGGATGAGTTCAGCATGAGCCCCTCGAGCCTCCTGGAAGTACGGAGGTTGCTACGTAATCATACCTATGCCGAGGCAAAGGAACTTGCAGACGGAGCCTTGAAGCTTTCTTCAGCCAGTATCATTACCAAGTATCTGAAGGATTGGATGAGCCAGCATTGATTTTTAGATGTCAGCGGATAATGTCATGTTCTTGACAGAGATACACTTGTCTGGTTATCATCTGCAACACAAAGAAATGCCTGGATTTTATGAACAGGCTGTTCTGGACTTGTACCCTGTCAAGATAAGGAAAAGGCTTCCTTGCCTCGGACAGAGGATGTAGGGAGATACATAATGATTGATGCAAAGGAAATGCAGCCAGGGATCCAGGCCCTTCCCCTGGTAGCCATAATAGGTAGGCCGAATGTCGGCAAGTCAACCTTGTTCAACAGGTTGCTGGGTAAGCGTCTGGCCATAACGGACCCAACTCCTGGGGTTACAAGGGATCCTATACCTTCTGATTGCCTGTTGGGTGGGCATTTCATTACGTTGGTGGATAGCGGTGGCATTAAGCTGGAACAAGAAGGTTTGGACAGCCAAGTAAGTGAAAAAAGCCTTGCGCTTTTGGAAAAAAGCAATCTGATTCTTTTTTTGATGGACTGCATGGAAGTGACTGCAGAGGATTATGTCTTGCTTGACAAGTTGCGGCCTTATACTGACAAAGTCCTGTTGGTTGTCAATAAGATTGACAGTTCAAGCAGAGAAGGCCTTATCTGGGAATACTATGGCTTCGGTTATCAGCGTGTCGTCGGTATCAGTGCAGCCCATGGCCTAGGTGTTGACAACCTTGAGGAAATGATGCTCGGTATGCTGAATCTGGAAGAAACCAATGATATTCCTGAAAAGCCCAAGACAGTGAAGATAGCAGTTCTCGGAAAACCCAATACAGGCAAGAGTACATTGACCAACCTGCTTGTCGGCAGTGACCTTTCAATCGTCAGTGACATTGCAGGTACGACCCGAGATGTCGTACGTGGTGCTTTTACCTACAAGGGAACTGATTTTACCGTGCTGGATACTGCAGGTATAAGACGAAAGAGCAAAGTCGATGAAAGCGTAGAGTACTATTCGGTCAACAGGGCTATCAAGACGATTGAGGAAGCTGATGTCGTATTGTTGATGATAGATGCGACCGAGGGGCTTTCTGATCAGGACAAGAAAATTGCGGCTCTGGTCGTGCGCAAGGGAAAAGGCATCATCCTTGTGCTGAACAAGATTGACAAGTTGTCAGGAATCCCAAATGAACTTGATGCGATAAAAGACAGAGTCCGTTTTCTTTTCCCTATTCTGTCCTTTGCTCCTATCTGTGCCATAAGTGCAAGGAACGGAGATAAGATCAGCATCATGCTGGATGAAGTCTGGGCTGTATGGCGCCAGTTGAACAAGCGTATTACTACTTCTTCCATCAATGACGCATTGAAGGCTTGGGGTGAGAATTACACGCCTCCCCGAGGTGCCGAGGGGCATTACAAGGTGTTCTATGGTACGCAGGTGACCGTTACTCCAATCCGGTTTTTGTTTTTCGTAAACCGCATCAAGGGATTCCCCGATCTCTATGTAAAGTACCTTACGAACTGTGTCAGGAAGGATCTTGGCTTTTCCAAGGTTCCTGTGGGAATCAACTTGAGGGAACGCCAACGGAACAAATCTCTCAATGAAAAAGGGGAAAAACCAATCCTTTCAAAATCCAGCAAGCCTACAGCTCCTGCAAAACGTACAGGGGGACGGGCTGTCGCAAAGGAACGGCCGAGAAAACCGGGGAACAAAGCTGCTCTAGGTAAGGCAATTGACCGAGAAAAGGCAAGACAGAAATCCAAACATTCAATAAGGCGGAAAGGCTGATGGGTTATCTGTCGGACAATGACATCCAGGGGGTGTGTCTTGATATCGATGGTACCTTGTATCCTCGATGGATGATGGATCTGTTCCTGGCTTTGTCTTTTTTCCCCGACCCACGGTTGGGGCTGCGGTACAATTCGGTGAGGAAACATTACCGCAGGAGTCAGGATGCAGAACCTCCCCGTATTGCTGACCGATCTGGATTGCTTGAAAAGCAGGCCCTGCTGTTTCTTGATGGCAAGGGTGGCGAAGCCCGGATACGGCATATGACCGACAAAGTCAACCGACAATTCTATGATAGCTGGAAACATACGTTTCGTCATATACATGCATATCGTGACATGGCAGAGACGCTTGATGGAATAAGGCATCTTGGCATAAAGATCCTTGCAATCAGTGATTTTCCCTTAGAAAACAAGCTGTCGACATTGCATATCAAGGATATTGTGGATTATGCTATCAGCAGTGAAGATACAGGTTTCCTCAAACCATCCAAGGTACCTTTCCAAAGGATATGTGCGTTGTCAGGGCTTGATCCCTCACGATGCCTGTACTGCGGAGATAGCTATGACAAGGATGTGCTGGGAGCCAAACAGGTGGGTATGTTTGCGCTGTTGTTGAAAAAAAATGCCAGGAGGGATGCCTTTCCTGCTGCAGATCTGATCTGCAGCAATTGGAAGGAAATTTCAAGAATTCTACTGGATTAGGAGGAGTAAGTTGGACTTTGCCATTGTCTTCCCGATTGTCTTGTTTGTCATTTCCGTCATCTTCTCTTTGATCCTTTCTTCCTCTGGAAAAAGAAATGACCGTAATTCTTCGTCTGTCAGACAGATGATGGATCATCTGAAACTGGCTGCATCATCATCAAAAGCTTCCATAAACGATACGGTGGCGAAAGCAGAAGAACGGATGAATGGACAGAAGTCGGAAGTCGAGATGCTTATGTCCCAGCTCGATGGCAAGCTTGCTGAACTCAAGGCTGACGGTGCACAGCTGAGGGACCTCCATGATGTGTTGACAGATTACAGGGGAAAACTGGCTCAGTTGAACAGAGCCAGCGACGAAGCACACGACTGGGCTGTGAAAGTCCATGAAGAAAGCCAGAAGCTTCAGCATCTCAGTGAATTGATAGATGCCCATGAGAAAAAGACACTTGAACTGATTGATACCAATGACAAGGCAATTGAATTGCAACGGCAGCGGCTTGCACAGTGTGAAGATGAACTGAAGGCTCATCAGGCATCGGCATTGGCACAGTTGGACCAGGCGGGGAAGGCCTGTATAGACACAGTACAGAAAGAAACCAGTCATTTGGAACAAGAAAAAGTCGAAATCGGGCAGCTTCATGAAACCCTGGATGCCATGATGCAGCAGGAAAAGGATCTCCGTGGAAAAACCGAAGTATCAATGAAGGCTTTTTCCCAGGATTTCAAGAGTATGACAGAGAATCTGGTTGAGGAAGGAAGTGCCAGGCTTACTACGCTTGAAGACGAACTATGCAAGACCGCAGAGACACAGATCCAAGGTGTATCATCAGGTGGCGAAAAGGATGCAATCGCTCATATAAAGAGCGAAGCTGACCTTTGGTTGGAAAAGATGGATACGTATTACCAGGATATGGTTGATACCATCAAGAACTATGGCGATGAACTGAATGCCCGAAAGATGCGCTTGCTGGAAGAAGTGGAAAACATACGGACTGCTGCAGTTGAAAGTGTATCGAAGGTAGAAGAACAACTTGCACTTTCCAAAGAAAAGACCATTGAGGAAATGGAACAGTCACTGGACAAACATTATGCTGTAATTGACAAACTGGAAAGGTTGGATCACATGGCACTTGAAGCATCTGACAAGGATCTCCCTGTGCCTGGGAATGTGGTAAAACCGAAGAATGTACATGTACCCTTTGCTCCTGAAGCCGGAAGTGGCAAAGAACAACCTTTAGGAACAGTACAACCGGATGGTCTGGATACCACGGCAGATGGATTTCGTCAACTTTACGCTTCATATGGTAAAATGACTGCTGGATCAAAGAAGACTGCTGAGAAAGAAGGGAATGATGATTTTGCTGCCCAGTATCATCCTGGTGCTGTTTTGGAGCAGATGGTTGAGCAGGAAAAGCTTCATGCTGAGGTGAAAAAAAATCCAGAGCCAAAACCGAAGACCGGTACATATGAGGATAATGGAGTAGTCTATGAACCGATAGGAGATGAAGAAATCATCAACTTGGATGAAGATGATGAATAGGGTTCTGCCTGTCCAACGGGAGGGATTTCGGTCTTTGTTTTTCCTTTTCCGTCTGTTTGCCTGTTTTTGCTTGACGATACGGGCTCTACCTTAGTATCTTAATTTTACATCATGGGGTTTCCATGATGTTTCTTGATCAAAAGGAAAAAATAATACCAGGACCTTTGGGATGCTGAAGGTGGGAGTCGATGTGCTATGAGTGAAGATATTGAAACGAAAAAAGATGGACCCTTAGACCATGCAGAGGTCCAGTCCAAGAACATTCCCGGCAAAGAAGCAACCGGAAAAGGCAAAGATGCCGAGGGTGTTATGGAGTCTGAGAAAGAGGATGAAGTGAAAGCTTCCAAGGCAAAGAAAAAGCAACAGAAAGAACTTGAAAAGAAAGATGCGGAAATTGCAGAACTGAAAAAGAAGATTGAAGCGTTGTCTGCAGAACTGACTGAAAACAAGGATCATATGTTGCGTAGACAGGCTGATATGGAGAATTTCCGAAAGAGATTGGTAAAAGAGAAGGAAGAGGCTGTAAAATATGCCAATGCCCGTCTCATTGAAGACCTGTTACAGCCGTTGGATGACTTTGAGCGAGCCATCCATGCTGCGGAAGCATCAAGGGACTTTGATACCATCCATGATGGTGTAGTCATGGTAAATGACAAGATGCTTTCCATTTTGGAAAAAAACTGGGGTCTCAAGAAGATTGAATGTGTAGGACAGGAATTTGATCCGTCGAAACATGAGGCTTATTTGATGGAAGAGGACGAGAAATATCACCAGGAAACGGTAATCCAGGAACTGGGTGCCGGATATACCCTACATGACCGTGTCATTCGTCCTGCAAAAGTCAAAGTAGGGAAGCCTGTTTGATTGACGATAGAAAAAAACATGATTACCTTTAGTGTATTGAAAATGACAAGACTATATAGAAACAATAGATCAGGAGATAGATAGAATGGGAAGGATAATTGGAATTGATTTAGGCACGACGAACAGTTGTGTTGCCGTGATGGAAGGAAATGAGCCGAAGGTGATTGCCAACTCCGAAGGGCAGAGAACTACTCCTTCCGTTGTCGGATATACAGCAAAGGGCGATCGTTTGGTAGGGCAACCCGCCAAGAACCAAATGGTAACAAACCCGGAAAACACAGTGTTTTCCATCAAGCGTTTCATGGGAAGAAAATACCGTGAAGTACCTGATGAACTTGCTATGATTCCCTACAAGGTCATTGCTGGTTCAGGCGATGAGATCAAGGTTGATATTCGCGGCACACAATATTCTCCCCAGGAAATTTCTGCAGCCATTCTTCAGAAAATGAAGAAGACGGCTGAGGATTACCTTGGAGAACCGGTTACGGAAGCCGTCATCACTGTTCCTGCATACTTCAATGATGCCCAGAGACAGGCAACCAAGGATGCAGGTAGGATTGCTGGCTTGGAAGTCAAGAGGATCGTCAATGAACCGACGGCAGCTGCTTTGGCATATGGCTTCGGCAAGGATACTTCAAAGGAAGAAAAGATTGCTGTCTATGACTTGGGCGGCGGCACGTTTGATATTTCAATCCTTGAACTTGGAGACGGTGTCTTTGAAGTCAAGTCGACCAATGGTGATACCCACCTTGGCGGCGATAATTTTGACCAGGTTGTCATCCAGTGGATGGTTGATACCTTCAAGAAGGAAAACGGCATTGATCTCAGTACGGACAAAATGGCATTGCAGAGACTGAAGGAAGCCGCTGAGAAGGCAAAGATTGAATTGTCCAATTCGACCAATGCAGATATCAACCTGCCGTTCATTACCGCAGATGCAACAGGACCGAAGCACTTGCAGATGTCTTTGACCCGTGCCCGTTTTGAACAGATGATTGCCTCATTGGTAGAACGGACGAAGATTCCCTGCCAGAAAGCAATCAAAGATGCAGGACTTACTGCGAATGACATTGATGAAGTCATTCTTGTCGGTGGTTCCTCCCGTATTCCCTGTGTACAGGAAACCGTGAAGGAATTGTTTGGCAAGGAACCGCACAAAGGTGTCAATCCTGACGAAGTTGTTGCAATGGGCGCATCCATTCAGGGCGGTATCCTCGGTGGTGATGTCAAAGATGTGCTTCTGCTGGATGTCACTCCGCTTTCCCTGGGCATTGAAACCTTGGGTGGCGTATGCACGCATCTGATTGATAGGAACACGACTATTCCTACCCGTAAGTCACAGATATTCTCTACAGCTGCAGATGGACAGACTGCCGTGAGTATCCATGTGCTTCAGGGTGAAAGGGAAATGGCATCCCAGAACAGGACACTTGGTAAGTTTGACTTGGTCGGTATTCCTGCAGCTCCCCGTGGGGTTCCTCAGATTGAAGTTACATTCGATATTGATGCAAACGGTATCGTGCATGTTTCTGCAAAGGACTTGGGGACTGGAAAGGAACAGAAGATCAGGATTGAGACTTCTTCAGGACTTTCTGATTCAGAAATTGACAAGATGGTCAAGGATGCAGAGGCCCATGCCGAGGAAGACAAGAAGGAACGTGCCAAGATTGATGCGCGCAATGAAGCAGACGGATTGGTCTATTCTACTGAAAAATCGCTCAAGGAGTATGGCGACAAGGTGTCGGCAGATGAACGTGCAAAGATTCAGAGCGCTTTGGATGACTTGAAGAAAACCATTGCAAATTCGTCTGCAAGTGCCGAAGAACTCAAGTCCAAGAGTGAGGCTCTCCAGCAAGCAGCCTATAAACTTGCCGAAGAAATGTACAAGAACACTTCTGCAGGACAGCAGGGCGGTGGTGCCGCAGGCGGTGCCGGCCCTCAGCCAGGACCTCAGCAGGGTGGTGGATCTGGATCCCAAGAATCAGGAAAGGGTAATAGCAAGACCTCTGGATCTTCTTCCCATTCAGGTTCTGACGGTGTAGAAGATGCAGATTTCGAAGTTGTTGACTAATTCTTGAATTTTTTGAACAACACATCATGCCAGGCCGCTGGTGTGATGTGTTTTCTATTGTTATAACTTTATAAGATACGGCCATTTCAATGGCCTCAAGGAATGGAAACTGTGGCAAAACGTGATTATTACGAAGTACTCGGTGTATCAAAGCAGGCAACGCCGGAAGAAATCAAGAAAGCCTATCGGAAACTGGCTATAGCCAATCATCCGGACAGAAACCCTGGAGACAAGGCTGCTGAGGAACGATTCAAGGAAGCCACTGAAGCCTATGAGGTCCTGAGTGATGAGAAGAAAAAAGCTACCTATGACCAATTCGGTTTTGCCGGTATTGACGGTATGGCAGGTGGCCATGATTATTCAAATGTCTATAATGATTTCAGTGATATTTTTGGTGGTGGCGGCGGTTTCAGCGATATCTTTGAGCAATTCTTCGGAGGTGGAGGAACGAGTTCCCGCAGGAACAGCGGACCTGACGCCGGTTCATCTCTTCGCTATGACATATCCGTTGAACTGAAAGATGCTGTTTTTGGTACGAAAATTGAAATTTCCTATGCACGTCAGGTCTCCTGTACGACCTGTGGCGGCAGTGGAAGTGCTTCCGGCGGTACCAAGACCTGTCCATACTGCAATGGAACAGGCCAGATAAGACGGAACAGCGGTTTCTTTGCCGTATCGACGCCTTGCCCACATTGTGGCGGAACCGGACGCGTGGTTGACCATCCTTGTCCTGCCTGCCATGGCACGGGACTGATGCGCAAGCAGCAGAAGATCAATGTGAAGATTCCTGCTGGTGTGGATGATGGCTCCCGTATCGTTGCACGTGGCATGGGCGATGCAGGAGCCCATGGCGGACCATATGGTGACTTGTATGTCTTTGTCAACGTGAAGCCACACAAGTATTTTGTCCGTCATGGCAATGATCTGTACGTCCAGATTCCTATTTCCTTTACTCAGGCTGCATTGGGTGCAGAGATAAACGTAGATACTATCGATGGCGGGAAGGTGAAGGTCGCAATTCCTTCCGGTACTCAGAACGGTAAGATGCTGAGGATCAGGGGAAAGGGAGTCACGGCACTCAACTCAAACGGGGCCCGTGGTGATATGTATATCAAGATTCAGGTTGATGTTCCCAAACGGTTGGGACTGCGTGCAAAGGGCGTCATGAAAGAGTTGGCGGGTCTTCTGAACGAGACAGATTCTCCGTCTCCGGTGACCTTCGAAAACTGATTCTATTTTTCAAAAATCATAGGGCAACGTTTGTATGACGTTGCCTTATTTTGTTGTGTTATATTGACATTTGTGGTATTTGTATTTTAGTGTGCTATCAGGAGACGCAAGGATATGGGTGAAAAGATTTATGGACGTCATGCTATCGAAGAAGGTATCAAAGCTGCACCAGCCGGTTCGACTTTGTACCTTGCCAGAGGCATTAAGAAATATGAGGATATAGAAAGAAACGCCAGGTTTACCGGTAAGGTAGCTGTCAAGAAGATTTCCTTGAAGGAAATGGATCAGATGCTTCCAGGAGCTGACCATAGAGGTGCAGTTCTCGAGCTGGGTGGGACTAGAAAAGGTGGCGGTAGGTTCAGTTCAGCCTCAGTCACAGATTTCTGTAATAATCTCAAGGAAGGTGAGGGAGCTTTGGTCGTCGTACTGGATGAGATTACCGATCCCCATAACCTCGGAGCCATACTTAGGAGCTGTGACCAGTTTTCCGTCAGCCTTGTCATAGTTCCGCAGCGTCGCAGCGTACAGGTGAATGAGACGGTTGTGAAGGTTTCAAGCGGAGCTGCCCAATATGTCCCGCTTGCCACAGTGACCAATCTGACCAAGGAGATCATGACCTTGAAGGACAATGGCTTTTGGATCTATGGTGCTGATATGAACGGTACACAGGCTGATAAGACATCCTTTTCAAAACGGACTGTCTTGGTAATGGGTAGCGAAGGATCTGGATTGAACCAGCTTGTGCGCAAGAACTGTGACCAGATAGTTTCTATTCCGATGAGCGGACATATCGATTCCCTCAATGTCAGTGTTGCGGCAGGGATCCTGTTATATGAAATCCGTCGGCAGAATCCAAAGATTTCCGGATAGATTTTTTTCCTAGTTGCCCGATGACTGGTCCCGTCGTATGATGTAGTTATGAAAAACTTGGATGAACTCCAACATCAGCTTGACGATATTATGGCTTCGATTGACCTTAGCCGGTTGCGGCAGAGGATGCATGCCTATGCACAGACGCTCAACGTAGAGGCGTGTGCCTGTTTGGTTGATTTTCTGTCTGGTGCTGGTAGCCCTGCAGGGCAGGAAACTGATGTAAATGTAAAGGATGCCTTGACTTTGCTGGAGGATTGCAGGACCGGCAAAGTATACCTTACGAAGAGATGGAATGAAAAAGGAGATTGGGCTGATCGTGATGATGAGTATGTAATCAAGGATGAAAATTCTGTCATACCGTTAATTAACCGTGTCATTGATACTGCCGATGTATGTGCACAGAATCTGGATTTTGCTTCGGCACTCCAGATTTACTACGGTCTTGCAGATCTTAGCCTTACGGTCATGGATACATACAGTGGTGAGACGTCCTACGGAATTGATGAACTGATGGATCTTGACTGCTTTGCCTCGATAGATTTTGCAGTCGTTGGCGGTAATGCTATCTATGCAGCTTACCGGCTGGATGTTTCCCCTATGCAACGGGCATCGGCCATGGCAGTCTTGGTAAGTTCCCGGCTGTGCCATTTTACTGAATATGAACTATTTCTTGCTTGTGGACATGAACGGTTTGATGGTTTGCCATCCTTTCTTCCTCATCTGTTCACAGCGTTGGCAAAGACTGGAGGAGACCAGTGTAGAAGTTGGCTTAGGGCCTGTGCTACGACTACGCTGCTCAAGGAAGGTGCCTTGCTTTATCAGGACGTGCACCCTTCGCTCTGGCGCATGTTGATGCAGAAGCTACTTGAGGAGGACGAACCGGAGGAGGCATTGACCTGTGGGGACAAGGCCCTTGCTGCACTGCCTGCCGAATTGGTTGAACGGAGCAGGGTTGCAAATCTTTGTTTTAACATTTATCTATTGTTGTCTGGATCACCGTCCGTGACTGTCGACAATGTGACTACCTTTACTTTTGTGGCCGCACCTCCCGTACCTGATGAGAAAGGCATTCTGTATCTCTTTGAACGTTTTGTCTCCTGCAGTGATGCACGCTGTTTCTTTTCTCTTTACAATGCAATGGATTCCAGTGGTCCCTACTGGAGTCGAAAGTTGCTTGCTGCCATGCAGACAATTCCAGATACCGGAACCGGATATGATGTTGAGGGCGAATGTACCCACAATGCTATGGAGCCACAGCTAAGGGCTATTTGTTTGTTTCTTCTTGAGCCATCCCAGGAGACTTTTGCCACTGTTGCGGCCTTGGGAACAAGGGATGCCTATTTTGAAGGAAACCGAATATTGAATTTCTTTGTGGCTGCCTATGCGCTACAATACCATCCTGGTGGATGTGCGTTGCATCTACTTTTGCCGGAATTGCAAAACGATGAATATCCTGGGATTTTCAGTAGCCTACGCATTGGAGGAGACGAGGAGTTGGACAAAACGATATTGCTGTGGTGCATTCGCCAGATACATAAGATTGTTTCTGCAGTGCTCGGTGACCGGCGTGTAGAGCGATATGGATATGCAGCTATATTGGTCGTGTCAATAGACCTGATACTCTATGAACGAGGACTCCGTTTTTCCCATACGCAAACGGCTCGCGAATATTATCTCAGTCACTATCCGGGATGCATAGAATTTGTGGCGGCCCTAGATGATGCTCTGTGATAGGTTCGAAATAATATAAAAAAATAATTTTTTTCTTGACGAAAAAAGGATTCGGTTGTATAAAATACATGTAGGTTGTCCAACAAGTATGGAGTCCAATATGATAATAAACCATTCAAATATTATAGATCAGATTTTAGATTATTTTAAGCAACAAATAACATCAGGGATATGGAAGGTTGGGGAAAAAATTCCTTCAGAAACAGTATTGGCGACTTCTTTAAATGTTAGCAGAACGAGTATCAGACAGGTAGTGAGTCAGCTTGTCGGTATCGGGGTGCTGAAACCTGAACAAGGAAAAGGTACATTCCTTGTGGGTACAGATCTTGATAATGCAAATGTTTTTACTGCTCAAGATTTTACTAATTTGGATCAAGTTTTAGAATTTAGGCAAATTATTGAGCCGGAAGCTTGTTTTTTATCTGTGTTGCATGGGGATAAAAATTTTATTTCTAGACTAGAAGAAAATTATGATATGATGAGAAATAAAAAAAATGATAAATCAAAGTTTATCAAGTTGGATTTACGGTTCCATCAAATTATTTGTCAAGCTTCAGCGAATCCTTTTATTGAAAAAACCACAAATCAGATTTTTGGGCCAATGCAAAATGGACAAGAAATTACACGAACAATTTTTGGCTGTGACGATGCATTGTTTCACCATTTGAAAATTCTTGAAGCAATAAAGAAACATGATGCAGAGGGAGCAAAACAGGCTTTGTTTGAACATTTGCAAAGTGCACGTGAGCGTATTGCAAAAAAATGACTTCAGTTTTTATTTTAATAACTTGTTGGACAACCGACAAATATTAGACAAAGATATTAAAAGAAGGATATATGGTTAGAATAAAAAAGATAAGAACAATATTTACTGCACCGGAAGGGATCAATTTGGTAGTGGTAAAAGTTGAAACAAATCAGGCAGGGTTATATGGATTGGGGTGTGCAACGTTTGCTTATAGGCATCTTGCCATAAAAACAGTTGTTGATGAATATTTGAATCCTTTGTTAAAAGATCGTGAAGTATCAGATATAGAAGAGATTTGGCAGTTGATGCATCAGAATGCTTATTGGCGAAATGGACCAATTGTTAATAATGCGATTTCCGGTGTGGATATGGCTCTATGGGATATTAAAGGCAAGATGGCTAACATGCCTTTGTATCAGTTGTTTGGTGGTAAATATCGTACAGGTATTCCTGTATATCGTCATGCTGACGGAAAAGATATTGAGGAATTATGCGATAATATAAATAAATATATGGAGATGGGAATAACAACAATTCGGTGTCAATGTGGAGGCTACGGTGGAGAAGATTTTGGGGTATATCCTACACATGTTCCACATGGGGCACGCTCAGGGGTCTATTTGAACGCTAAGACTTATATTCATGAGACGGTTAAGCTTTTTGAACAAATTAGAAGCAAGATTGGTTTTGGCATCAATTTAGTTCATGATGTACATGAAAGAATAACTCCAACAGATGCTATAACCTTAGCAAAAAGGTTGGAACCGTTTGAACTTTTCTTCTTGGAAGATCCAGTTCCTTTAGAACAGCTTGATTGGTTGAAACGTTTTAGGTCACAGACTTCAATACCAGTTGCAGAGGGAGAACTATTTAATCATCCAGATGAATGGAAAACTTTGATAGTAGAGCACTTGATAGATTTCATCCGGGTCCATATCAGTCAGATCGGAGGAATTACACCGGCTCGAAAATTACAAATTTTTGCTGAGCAATTTGGTGTCCGTACTGCTTGGCATGGCCCTGGGGACATGTCGCCGATTGCACATGCTGCAAATATACATCTTGATTTATCTGCTTCAAATTTTGGAGTTCAGGAATGGTCCGGGATTGAACCACCAAATTCGGTGATTCAAACATTGAGGAAAAATGACGGAGCTTTGCTTCAGGTATTTTCTGGGTTACCCGAATTTGACAATGGTTTTGTCTATCCTAATGATAAGCCGGGACTTGGCGTAGATATTGATGAAAAACAGGCAGCTAAGTTTCCTTGTGAAAACACAGTTACAACTTGGACACAAACTAGAAATAGTGATGGGTCGCTTCAAAAGCCTTAAATAAAAGAAAGAAAGATTAAAAGGAGGCAATGGTGTGCAATATTATAAAAAGTCAGATGCTGTTCGCCAAAACAAAAAAGGAATTGGATTGAGATGGCTTGGACAGGCTGGGTTTCTTTTGACAGATCTTGAAGGTGAAACGATTGGTATTGATTTATATCTTTCAGATTTGGCGGAGAGAAAGGATGGTAATAAACGTTTGACGCCAAGTGTTGTTTCTTCCAAGGAATTAAACTTGGTAGGATTACTTGCAACGCATGAACACACAGATCATCTGGATTTGGATTCCTTATCGGATTTGTTGCAGCCTGATGTGCCTTTGATCTGTAATAGTCAGTCTTATGTGTTATGCAAAAAACTTGGATTTCCGATGGATAATATTCATTCTCTTGAAAAAGGAGAATCAATACAGGTAAGAGATTTTTTTATTCAAGCGGTCTATGCACATCATGGTGATCTTTCCCCGACAGCCATTGGATTTCTAATATCAGTTTGTGGCTTGTTATTCTATTTTACCGGCGATACAAGTTTTGAATCTAAACAAATGGAATATGCCATCGGACAGTCGATTGATGTATTAATTCTTCCAATAAATGGAGAATTTGGAAATATGAATGAAAGGGATGCGGCAAGATTTGCCTTTGCAGTTCAGCCGAATTTAACTATACCCTGCCATTTCTGGACTTTCGCACGACATCGTGGGAACCCTTATGATTTTGAACTTGCAATGAAGCAAGTTGCACCTTGTTGCCAGACCTATGTCATGTCTCAGGGTGAGGAAATAATTATTGCAATTTGAATAAAAGGAGAAAAATATGAAGAAAATTCTTTGTATTGCAATGTGTCTGTTTGCTACTGGAGTGATATTTACTTCTTGTAGCAAATCATCAGAGAAAAGTTCTGCTTCCGCTGCTGTGGCAACAACTGCACAGCCGGTAAAGGAAAAGAAATTTAAAATTGCAGTTTCAAATGCCTATATGGGAAATGACTGGCGACAATTGATGATCAAAAGCTTAAAAGTTGCGGCAAGCAAGGAACCTTACCGTGATCAGGTAGACTTAAAAATTGTGAATAGTGAAAATTCTGCTGAAGCCCAGTCTTCTGCTATCGATGCGATGATTGAACAAGGGTATGATGCTATCTTGATTGATGCGTCATCTTCTACAGCTTTAATTCCTGCTATAAAAAGAGCATTGGCAAGCGGAATTACAGTTGTGACGTTTGACTCAGTGGTCCATACCGATGGTGTATATACTGTTCAGACTGATTTTGTTTCAATGGTTCAGGCTTGGGCAAAATATCTTTGTACGAAATGTGGAGAAGGAGCAAAAATTGCTGTTGATACAGGTATGCCTGGTTCTACAAACGGTAATACGATTTATGAAGCGGCTATGAAGGTATTTGATGAATATAACATGAAGGTTGTTGCTGAATATGCCTCACAATATGCAGATGGTATTTGTCAAGAACAGCTGTCTAGTGTTTTGGCGGCAAATCCGGATCTTGATGGTATCTTTTGTCAGGCTTATACAGAATCTTGTTATTCTGCACTTACCCAGGCAGGGATGAAACTGATTCCGTGTGCTACTTTTGATACTAATCTTGGTATGGTAACTGCGGAAAAAAATAACATGGATGTAATTATTGGGAATAATGGCCCTGGGATCGGTGTTATTGCAATGGATATTGCTCTACGGGTACTAAAGGGTGAGACCGTGGAAAAGGATACTTATCTTTCTGCTGGTTTATTTGTCAATGAAAAAGATAAGGATATTGATGTTGGGATGCCGACTCAAGTTATCAAAGAAGGTGTCAATTGTTGGAAGGATAAGGCAGATGGTTTGGATTGGCCTTTGTTCCCGTCAACTTTCTCAAAAGTTCAGATATCAGCAGATGACATTTCAGACTTTAATGCTAATTAGGGTAATTGGGGGACAGTGTGGCTGATCTAGAACTTATCGGTATTTCGAAACTGTTTGGCGGGCAATATGCTCTCAAGGATGTTTCAATGTCGTGTAACCGTGGAGAAGTTCGTGCACTGTTAGGCGAAAATGGAGCCGGCAAAAGTACTTTGCTCAAAGTACTTGCCGGTGCTTATAGTGCCGATAGTGGATCGATACATATTTTTGGGAAGGTGGCAAAAATTTCTTCTCCGAAAGATGCCATGAAATATGGTATAGGCTGTGTATATCAAGAACTTTCATTTATTCCTGACCTAACGGTTGCACAGAATATTTTTATTGGAAGATATCCTCGGACAAAAAGTGGTAGGATTGATCGGAAAAAACTTTATTCTTGGACAAGAGAACTTTTAAAGGAATATGAGATAGATACGATTGACCCAGAAACAAAAGTTGGTTCTTTATCTTTGTCCAAGAAACAAATGATAGAAGAGGTTTTTGCAAAACTCGAAACTGATGGGTCAGTGTGCATAAATATGCAGTTTTCTCAGCAGGATTCCCGGCCTGTGCCCGGAAGGGAAAGAAAGGGGAGAAACTGAGGGGAAGGCTGCACCGGCATGCCATGGTGCCGGGAGGACAGCCCCGCCCCGTACGGCAAAGGACAGGTGTACCGTCATCTTTTTCTTGAAAAACAATTCTTTTTAGGGTATGAAAAAAGGCTCGCTTTTGATATACTTTGATTGTAAAAAAGAATAAAAGGAGCCTTTACCATGGATAGTACACCGAACCGCCTTTCACTGCAACCCCTCCTCTTCGACCGGCAGGACCTGTGCGGCTGCTTCTTCCTTGAGCCCACCCCGAAGGAGGTGGAGTTCCTGCGCTACTGGCAGGCACTGGTTGCCCTGGTCCCCACGCGGCTTTCACGGCCTGCGGGAGGGCGTACCGGGCGCAGGGGCTACAGCCTGATGGACATACTGGCGGTGCGTGCGGTGCTGCTCTTCTTCCGCCTGGACACCGTCACGGCTGCGGTTGCCCTGCTGCAGTCGAGCCCGAACCTGAGGACGGTGACACAGCTGGGGCGGGTACCCAGCCCGTCGTCGGTGAGCAGGCGGACGTCACGGCTGCTGGAGGAGATGGACTTCCGGGGGATCCATGACCGGCTGTGCAGGCAGTTCTATGCAGGCAGGACGGTGTGCCACCTGAGCCTTGACAGCACGCCCGTGGATGCACGGGAGAAGCCTGCGGTGAGGGCGAAGCGGCAGAAGGGCCGGAGGGGCCGCCCGAAGGCCGGCAGCGCAGAGGAGAAGGCGGTGCAGGAAAGGAAGGGGCAGGAGGCACGCCTGGTGCAGCTGCGCGACAGCGGGGACCCCCATGCCTACCTGGCCACGCTGGAACAGCGGTGCACGGTCACGGGGAAGCGGAACAGCAGGGGGCACATGCAGTGGCGCGTGGGCTACAAGGTACACCTGGCAGTGGACGACAGCGGCATCCCGGTGGCCAGTGCGGTGACGGGGGCGTGCGTGCATGACACGCAGCCGGCGATCCCCCTGCTGCGCATCGCCGCAGGGCGGTGCACCTGGCTGTATGCCCTCATGGACGGTGGCTACAGCAGCGGGGCGATCAGGGACAGGGTGCTTGCCATGGGCAGGGTGCCGCTCATCGACTTCAAGGCCGACCGCAACGGGGCCAAGGAGGAGATGGACCCTGCGGGACGCGCCAGGTACCGGGCACGGACCACGGTGGAGCGTACCAACAGCGAGCTGAAGGAGTGTTTCCTGCCGAAGGCGCTGTACGGCCGGGGGCCGAGGGCACGTTTCGACCTGCGGCTTGCGGTGCTGCTGCTGACCGTCAAGCGGATGGGCAAGGTGCTGGAAGCACGGCAGCAGGCGGCAAGGAAGAAGAGCGCATAGCAGGAAGGAATGGAAATGATGGCAGAGTGCAGGCACCCGGGAGGGCGTCCGTCCTGCGTGTGCGCGCAGGCCTGCGGCAGGCCATGAAGGCTACGTGATGCGGCCGGTTTCCATCCCCTGCAGCTGTCAGGCATGGCTTCTGCATGGATATGCATCATCCGTGAATATTTATTCAGGCATTCGTGAGTTTTGCAAAAACCTCAGAAATCATTAAAATATTATCTAAAGACCCTGAGATTGTTATTTTAGATGAAGCAACGTCAGCCTTAGCTGAAAACAGAGTAAAATGGTTACTTTGCTTAGCTCGTAAACTGGCAAATAAAGGTAAGATAGTCATTTTTATTTCTCATCGAATGTCGGAAATTACAGATTGTTGCGATAATATTACAATTCTTCGTAATGGGGTTGTTTCGGGAAATTTGCCTATCAATAAAGATCTTGATTTGGATGAGGTAGTTTCCCTTATGCTTGGAAGGAAGCTGGAGAACTATTATCCCAAAATTGAATGCCATACCCAGCAATCACAATTGTTAGAATTGCATGATGTGCACTATCGGTCATTATTAAATCACATTGATTTTGTGTTGCACCATGGAGAAGTATTGGGGCTTGGTGGCTTGGCTGGACAGGGGCAAGCTGAATTATTACTTGGACTTTATGGTATCTGTCGATTGGAAGGGCAAGTAAGATTAAACAGGAAGGCTATTTCAATAAATTCTCCAAAGGAAGCTATATCACATCAAATTGCTTTAATTCCAGAAGAACGGGGCATTCAAGGACTTTTCTTGAGACTTGGTATTGATTTTAATATTTCAATTCCTTCTGTTGATAGTCTATCAAAATTTGGAGTTGTTGATGAATTGAAAGAAGAGCAACTTGTAGACAGATATATGAAGGCTCTTAGTATTAAAGCGCAAGGTAGGAAGAGTGCAGTACAGGAATTATCAGGGGGCAATCAGCAAAAGGTAGTTATGGCAAAAATTATGTCATGTAACCCTGAGTTGTATTTGATGCATGATATAACACGAGGTGTTGATGTCGGAACAAAAAGAGAAATGTTCAATATTGTAAGGAAGCTTGCATTGGAGGGCTGTGGGATTTTATATTTTTCGACAGATGTGGATGAATTGGTTCATGTTTGTGATCGTGTGCTTGTCATGCAAGATGGCTATGTAAGAGCAAATCTTGAAGGCAACGAGATTACGAAAGAAAATATTATCGGGGCATCGATAGGAGTATATAAATCAGGGGCAAAAAATGAATAATTGTATCGATAAAATAAAACAATTCCTATCTGAGAATTGGATTTTGCTTATTCCATATATTATGCTCTTTATTATTGTTTTTACCATGGGCATACTTAATGCCAATACGCTGAGTATTCGATATCTTGCAAATAAAATTGATGCTTCTTTTGTATTGATTCTTGTTGCGGTAGGACAGACATTTGTCTTGCTTACTGGTGGTTTTGATCTTTCCGTCGGAGGGATTATTTGTATTGTTAATTGTCTGGCTGCAACGCAAATGAATGGAAGTCTTGTTTCTATCTTATTTTGGTCCGTTGCTGGGTTGATTCTTGGCATAGCTATTGGCATGTTAAATGGTTTCATTATTGAAAAAACAGGATTACAACCTTTTATCGTAACTTTGGCAACACAATCCATATGCATGGGAGTTTCTCTCTTGATTCTTAAGGTCGATGGAGGAAATGTACCGACGGATTTTGTAAATGCGTTATTAACAAGAGTTGCTGGTATACCGATTTCAGCATTCATTTTGCTGGCATTGGTTCTTTGGTGGCTGTATTTTAAGCATACTCAAATTTGTACAAATATTTATGCGATAGGTAGTAATAAAAAATCAGCGGAACTCAACGGTGTTCCTGTATTGAAAACAATGGTATTCTCTTATGCCCTTTCAGGTGGTTTTGCTGCAGTTGCCGGATTGTTCAGGACTGTTGTTGCAGCTTCTGGTTCTCCGACAGCCGGAGGGGATTATGTAATGATTTCCATTTCAGCCGCTGTGATTGGTGGTACAGCATTGACAGGCGGCATAGGTGGTGTTTTAGGGACTATAATTGGTGCGTTTGTGCTGCGCTATATTTCTGATTTATTGGTGTTTATGTATGTTTCTTCCTATTGGTCTTCGTTGGTTCAGGGTGTACTCCTGATTTTAGCTGTAGCTTTGAGTGCTTATGGCACCATTCGCACAAAGCGTAAAGAAGGGATAAGTTGAATGATTTTAAATAAAATTAGGGAAAACTCATCGATTGTTGTTACATTCTTGATTGCTTTTGTGTTATTTGGCATTGTTTCAATTGCAAAACATGGATATGCAGATATCGCAAATATAAAAGTTTTATCAATATCTATTGCAATTTTAGGATTGACAGCTCTAGGACAGACCTTTCCAATATTGACTGGAGGTATGGATTTATCAATTCCATGGACTTTTTGCATCGGTGGTTATTTATGTGCAGCCGTATCCCAAGGCACGAATGGGAATCTGATTTTTGCAGTTCCTTTGGTTTTGCTTGTTGGACTTTTAATGGGACTTTTCAACGGATATGGTATTGCTTATGTCGGTATTGCTCCTGTCATAATGACTATGGCTTCTAATATTATTTTTCAAGGATTGTTGCTAGGCATAACAGGTGGAACTCCTGGTGGGAAGATACCCTCATTGATTAAACATATTTCGACAGGAAGTATAGGTCCTGTCAGTATGTTGTTTATCTTATGGATTTTAATATCATTACTTGCTTGGTTTACATTGAGCAAAAAAATTTACGGGCGAAAAATTTATGCGGTTGGAAACAGTGAAACCTGTAGTTTGTTTTCCGGTATCAATGTCAAGATGGTTAAAGTATCTGCTTATGCATTATGCAGTATGATGTCCGCATTGGCAGGAATGCTTTATGCAGGTAAAGTAAGCCAATTGTATCTAGGGATGGGAGATGCGTATCAGATGTCCTCAATATCTGCCGTAGCAATTGGCGGTATATCGCTTGTCGGTGGTAGCGGAAGCTATGTGGGGGCAATGGCTGGTTGTTTTGTCATTGTTATTTTGGATGGCCTTTTGACTGCTCTGAATTTTTCTCAGGGTATTCAAAAGATAATATATGGCATTGTGTTGTTCACGGCCGTATATATTTCTTCCAAGCGTCAGAAATAAGTATCGCACAAATATAATCACTACTTGTTCTGTTATCTGAATTAGTAAAATTATTTCCTGCATTTTAGCGGGTTATATAGGAGTGTCGTATGAAAGAAGTAATTATTACGCAACCACATGAATTTGAGGTACGTGAGGTTCCTGTTCCTGAATTGGAACAAGAAACAGATGTCTTGATAGAAATGAAAGCTGCTGGGGTCTGTGGGAGCGATCATCATATTTTTCAGGGATCTAATCCTTGTTCTTCCTATCCTCGGATTCCAGGCCATGAAAATGCTGGTATAATTGCAAAGATTGGATCAGCTGTAAAAAATGTCAAAGTAGGTGATCATGTTATAATTGATTTGCTTTCTGCGTGTGGAACGTGTTATCAATGCAAGATTGGACGAAGAAATGTTTGTGAAAATGTTCAGGTGCGTGGTTCTGGTGTCGATGGCGGTTGGCGGGAATATTTTACTGCACCTGCAAAAGAAGTCTATAAAATAGATGATGCGGTTAACTGGACTGATGCTGCTCTTGTAGAGCCCTATGCTATAGGTGCTCATTGTACTTCCCGAGGCCGTGTCGTTGAGAATGATGTGGTATTTATTTTGGGAATGGGAACCATTGGTTCGATTATCTTGCAGACGTGTAAGGCAAAAGGATGCAAAACTGTAATTTGTGCAGATATTGATCAACTTTCTTTAGACCGTGCAGTGGAGTATGGTGCTGATTATATAATCAATACGAAAAAAGAAAATTTAATAGCCAGAATACAAGAAATTACAAATAGGAAAGGTGTCACTATTGCTTTTGATGCTGCTTGTTTCCCTGGTTCACTTACGTTGTGTCTTCAACCAGGGATTATCTGCAATGCAGGAAGAATGGTCCCTATGGGGTTTAGTACCAGTAAAGAGGGAATAACCCAGGCTATGATAAACCAAAGAGAGCTTGATATTATTGGTTCTCGAATGTCCGAATTCCAATTTGAACCAACTATCAAAAGAATGGAAAACAAGGAATTTAATACAAAGGGGATTGCAACGAAAATTATTCCTTTCAATGAAATAGAAAAAGTTTTTGACTTCATTGAGCATCCTACTGCGGATTCAAAAAAAATGGTTATTGTATTCTGATTGATGAGGAGATATATAGATGAAATTTGATTATGCAAAAGAATTTAGTGTTGCTGGAAAATGTTGTATTGTAACAGGTGGAGCACAAGGTCTTTCAAGAGGAATGGCTGAAGGTTTATTGGAAAATGGAGCCCGAGTCGTGTTGATGGATATTCAAGAAGACAAATTGAAACAGGTGGTTGAATCCTATAATGATATGGGATATCAGGCTTATGGTGTCAGTGGAAATTTGAGTGATAGAAAGGATATCGATCGTATGTTCACAAAAGCGATGGAATATCTTGGCGGGCGATTGGATGTCCTTATTCCTGCTGCAGGTATTCAGCGTCGTCATTTACCTGAAGAGTTCCCGATGGACGAATGGGATCTTGTGATTAATATTAACTTGAACCATGTATTTATTATGTGTCAAAAAGCTTTAAAAGTGATGTTAACGCAGCCTGAAGGCGGAAAAATTATCAATATTGGTTCTATGGTTTCTTGGTTTGGAGGAACTACGGTTCCTGCATATACAGCAGCGAAAGGTGCTGTGACGCAACTTACTAAAAGTTTGGCAGTTGATTGTGCTGGACGTAACATTAATATTAATGCACTGGCTCCTGGCTATATGGATACTGAGATGTGTGCAAATATGAGTCAATCAAGAAAAGATGAATGTACGCTTAGAATTCCTGCAGGTCGTTGGGGTACACCTGAGGATATGAAAGGTCCTGTACTTTTCTTGGCTTCCCATGCTTCAGATTATCTTAATGGTGCAATCATTCCAGTAGATGGAGCTTACCTTGTAAAATAATAATTTTGTATGCAACGTAATAAAAAACAACCCTTGTGAATTTAAAGACAAAGGTTGTTTTTTATACCATACATCATGATTTTTATAAGGTGTCACTACCTTCCGAAGAAATGATCTCCGATATCTTCCCTATACCAGCTTCCTTCAAAGGAAATATTGTCAATGAACCTGTAAGCCTGGCGGTTGGCATTGAGAATATTGTTTGCCCTGCCTACCACAGTGACACAACGTCCGCCTGTAGTAACTAGCTGACATCCCTTCTTTGCTACACATCCAAAGAAAAAGAGCGGGAAATCTGCAAAGGTGTTGAGTAACATCGGAGATGGAATCGGTTTCAATGGCTTGTTGATAATCGGACCCTGCGGATATCCTTGGCTGGCAACGACGACTGCCGTACAGCTGTCATCGGAAACTTTCAAGGTAATTTTGTCTAGCGTCTGATTGTCCATTGCCTGGCAGATTTCTGCGATATCGGTATTGATCAGCGGAATTATCGATTGCGCGGCAGGATCATTGAACCGTACATGGAAATCAACCAATACCGGCCCTTTTTCCGTATTGATCAAGGAAAGTGTAAAGACTCCTTTATAGATAAGATGTTCTTCAATCAATCCTGTGACAAACGGATTGACGATCTTTTTCTTTATTTGATCTATTATTTTTTCACCTACCGGTACTGGGCTGATTGCGCCCATGCCACCTGTAGGGGTGCCATGCCAACCGGTCTTTGCGTATTCACTGCAGAGCGGAAGCATCAGATAATGCTTTCCATCAAGCATCAGGGTAACTGTCAGAGGCAGACCCGACAAATGGTCCTCAATGATGATCGGTGAATTTTTCAGCAGACTTGATGAAAAAGCAAGCAGAGCATCTTTGTCTTCACTATCAATCATGACACGGCTCGGAGCCTGCATGTTGCTTTTTATGACATAGCATTTACTCGGGTGGTTGTTGAGGAAAGTCCGTAATTCAGCTTCTTGTTTGAAGAAAAGATAGTTCGGGATGGGAATGCCATGCCGTTCGGCAAAATCTCTGCTGAACTGCCTGTCGTTTTCCAAAGGAAGGGCTTCTGCGGTCGCTCCGTACACAGTAATACCGTTTTGTTTTAGTTTTTCAACGACTCCCGTATAGAGAGGACCTTCCGTTCCGATGAAAACAGTATCAATCTGATGGACTCTGCAGGCCCTGATGACACTTTGTGGAGACTGCGGGTCAACATAGCTCAGGTTGATTGCTATAGACTCTGTCCCTACGTTACCTGGAGCTGCATAAAGGCCGCTGATCAGCTTGCTGTTTGAAAACCACCAGGTCAATGCATGGTCCTTGGCTCCGGAGCCAAGAATTAATACTCTCATCAGTTTCTCTCCCTGTTTGATTTAAGGTATCATTTGTACAGGATACGGTCAACACAATGGCTCCAAGGCATGTATATACTCTTGTTCAGTCTTGCATGTCATGAGCTGTTTTTTCAAAGCTGTTCCTCCTGGAATTCCTTTGAGATAAGCACAGCAATGTTTTCGCATTTCCCGCGTCGCTACGTTTTCCCCATAGTATTTGATCATCAGGTTCAATTGCCTGAGTATGAGTTCTTTCCTTTCGCTGTTTGAAAGGGGTTGAGGCGGAAGGCCTTCTGTCAGGAGTGCCTGTGTCTGGCTGAAAATGCTTGGATTGCCTATGGCTCCCCGGGCAAACATGATGCCGTCTACATCGGTAGCAACAAACATCCGTCCTGCGTCTTGGGGAGAAAACAAGTCACCTGAGCCTATTACGGGTACCTGGGGAAAATGCTCATGGGTCCATGCAGCAAGTTTTTCCAATCTGTCCCAATGTGCAACGGGCGCATAACCTTGGGACCTGGTCCTGGCATGCATGGTCAGCATGGCTGCTCCATTGTCCAAGGCAATCTTTGCGAATTCCATGTAATTTTCGCTTTCACTGTCCCAGCCGGTCCTGAACTTTACACTTACAGGGCGGCCACTGTGCTTTGCAAGATAATTGACCAGCTTGCCCATGGTTCCGGGATTTTTCATCAGAGCACTTCCTGCCCCTGTCTTGATGACTTTCGGTACAGGACAGCCGCAGTTGAGGTCGATGATGGTTGGGTTTGCTTCAAGCAGAGGGACAAGTCCACGTTCCAAGGAATCAAGTTCTCCTGTAAATATCTGTATGATGAACTGCTCTTCCTCAGGGGCCCTTTCCATCAGCATGCAGGTCTTTGCGTTTCTTCTTGCTATTCCTTCACTGCTGACCATTTCTGATACGGTGATACTGGCCCCGTGCTCAAGACATAGCATCCGGAAGGGTTTGTCTGTGTAACCTGCCATCGGGGCGAGGATGAGATTCCCTTTTATCGATATACCTTGTACGCTCAGATCATGATAGTAGCTTTTTTCCTGCATATGGTTTTCAGTCGGTTCCTTATGATGTATGATGAGTATAGTGATTTTCTTCTTGCTGGACAAGGATGTTTGACTTTCCTTGTGATGCGTGATACAGTAATCAACAATCTAATTATTATTTTTCAGCCAAACAGATAGGGCGATTAAAGAGTGAAGAACAATACACATAGAAAAGAGCAGGGATCTGGTCGGAATGACCTTGATTCTCCATCAGAAGGATATATTTTCCTTGTCAGGAATCCTGCATCAAATGAATCAGGCATCTGTGCCTGGAATGAGATGATAGCAAATGGTACCCTTGTGGTTTTCGAGACAAGATATGGCCTTGACCTCGGTGTCGTCGTTGCAGATGCTTCTCATCTGAGGCGCAAGTATGTTCCGGGGAACCGCAACGTCTGTGGTTGTCTTTGCCCTGGGATGAATATTGGAACAGAGAAGAAAGACAATGGTCAGCCACCTGTTGCCGACGAGAGTGTCCAGGAATCTGATACCGTAGCAGACGAAGTTTCCGTAAGTGCTCCGGAAGACGAACAGACAGTTGCAACGGTGCAAAATCCAACCGATGCCGACGTGGATGAAAATGAAGTCATCTTCAGTGCTGATGAGGAAGAGAATTCCATTCCGACTGAGTCGGAACAGATGAATCGTCCGGTAAAGGTCAGTATTCCTGATGATATGTCCTGGTTGGAAAGGATTGCAACCAGGGATGACCTCAACAGGTATCGGCAGCTTTCCCGTCGTGAGGATGACGCGATGCGCGTATGCAGGGAAAAGATAGCGAAGCATGGACTCAATATGAAATTGGTTACAGCACATTTCCTGTTGCTGGAGCCTAAAGTCGTATTTTTCTTTACTGCCGATGTTCGTGTTGATTTCCGTGAATTGGTCAAGGACCTTGTTTCGGTTTTCAAGATAAGGATAGAACTGCGGCAGATAGGTGTCAGGGATGAAAGCCGTGTATTGGGCGGCCTTGCGGTCTGTGGCCGGGATTTCTGTTGCCATGGGGTTACTGACAAACTTTCTCCGGTATCAATCAAGATGGCGAAGGAACAGAACCTTTCACTTAATTCAATGAAGATATCGGGGCCTTGCGGCAGGTTGCTCTGTTGCCTTGCCTATGAACAGGATTTCTATGTCGAAGAAAAGAAGAACTATCCTCCTGAGGGTAGCCGCATCAAAGTCGGTCATGACCTTATGAAAGTTTCTGAGGTGAATATCCTGTCCCATAAGATTACTTTGGTAGGGCCTGAGGGACGCGTCATGTATATTGATGGAAGTAAGACATATTTCAACCAAAGTGCGAATCATTGGATGATAGAAAAGGAGTATCTGGAAGAACTTTTATCGTAGGGGAGAACGTGTTTTTTTAAAGGTGTTTTTAACTCTCTGTAAAAAAATACGTAATTTCTGTTGGAAAAATAAAGTACGGTATTGACTGATGAAAATGTCTGTGATAGTTTAGTAATCCGTCAGCTTGCGCCGACTCATTTTATTAAATGATATAATTTTATATTTAGCAAAGCATAAGTAATATTATTTGGAGGTATTACGTGTCTAACAACAATTCCGCTAAGAAAAGAGAAAGGCAGAACGAAGTTCGTCGCCAGAGGAACCACGCAGTAAAAAGCGAGGTCCGTACCTCAGTCAAGAAATTCGAAAAGGCCCTGGCTGACAATGATAAGACTGCCGCGGAAGCACAGATGGCTGTTTGCTTCAAGCTCTTGGACTCTGCTACCAGCAAAGGTGTGATGCCCCGCAACACTACCAGCCGGAAAAAGTCAAGGATATATCACGCTTTCAGCAAGCTCGCATAGATCCGTTGATTTAGGCTTTTACCCTTGGTAGTAATTCCAAGGAACCCTATTCTGATATAATAAGGAGAAATCCATGGCAAACGTAGAAAAATTAACAAAGGCTACCATCATTGAAAATCTCTACAATAAGATGAGGGAGAGATGCCCTGATACTGAGATTTCACGGACTGAGATTCACATGATCGTCGATGAATTCTTCGAAGAAGTCAAAGATGGTCTCAAGAGAGATCAAGTAATTGAATTGCGTGGATTCGGTACTTTCGAGGTGCATACCAGAAAGCAGAGAGAACGTGCACACAATCCTAAGACCGGTGCTCCTGTTACTGTCGATACTCACGGAGTTGCTTTTTTCCGTCCCGGTAGGGAACTGAAGGAAAAGGTCTGGAACCTTCGCGGTGAGGGCGACCAGGCAGATGATGAAGAATAGAACCTTCATTGTTAATGGAGAATTGATCATTGATTGATTTGTATGCCGACAGGAACCTCAGGACTATATGTTCTGAGGTCCTGCTACTTCTGTGCTCAGCCTTTATATTTGCGCTTGCTTTCCCTAGCTTCCTGAATTTCAATGGATTCAGTCCCTTGGCATTCGTAGCGCTGATACCGATGTTCAGTGTCATCCATCTGACAAGCTGGAAACTGACGCCTTTGTATGGGTTCCTCTGGGGATTTGTCTTCTATCTGATATTCAACTATTGGCTGGCGACATTTCATCCTTTGGCTATCATAATCGCGCCTTTTATCAAGGCTGTTGAGCTGCTGTTGCTTTTCCCTTGTCTCAAGGCTGCAGACAGATGGTTGGGCAAGCGCCGTTATCTGGCCATGTCCATCATCTACGTTGCCTATACCTATCTTTCCCAGGATTGGTTTGCGGGGTACCCTTATGGGATGCTAGGATATGCTCCCTATGACTTGCTGCCGTTTATACAGATAGTTTCCGTCACCGGAGTATGGGGGGTAAATTTACTGATGGTATTGCCCCAGATATGGGTCGGTATCTATTTGGGAGATTATATCAGTGGGAAAAATCGTGGAAGTTTCAGAGACTATTGTACCGGTTATAAGGCTGATATCATCATTTTCCTTGGTATCATTGCTGCGGTACTCGTCTTTGGTTTCCAGCAGATGCATGTGTGGGAACAGAAAAAACCTGACCGGACGTGGAAAGTAGCTACGGTACAGCATAGTGCTGACTCATGGAAAGGTGGGTATACCACTTACAAACGGAATTTCAACAATCTGCGGATGTATAGCCTTGAAGCACTTCAGGGACACCCTGATATCATCATCTGGAGTGAGACGGCTTTCGTACCAAGTGTAGCGTGGCATGAAAAGTATCCCAGTGATCCTGAAACCAGTGCTCTTGTCGAAGAGTTCGTCAAATTCGGCAAGCAGCTTCCGGTCCCCTTGGTAACAGGTAATCCTGACGGGGTCCTTGATGATCCTAATAAACCTGCTGTTGCCGCGGACGGCAGTTGGAATAGAAAAGACTATAATTCCGTCATTTTCTTTGAAGACGGGAAAATCAAGAATACATATAGGAAACAGCATTTGGTTCCATTTACAGAGTATTTCCCGTATGGCAAGATCTTTCCCCGTTTTTATCATCTGCTGCAAAAAATGGGTTACCATTGGTGGCTTGAGGCAAAAGATCCTGTCGTGTTCTCGACTGCTGATGGTGTCAAGTTTTCTACGCCTATCTGTTTTGAGGACGTATTCGGGGAACTGTCTGCACAATTTGTCAGGAACGGTGCGAATGTCATTATGAATATGACGAATGACGGATGGTCCAAGTCAGCAATTGCTGAACAGCAGCATGCAGCCATTGCTGTCTATCGCAGCATCGAGAACCGTAAGGCGACGATCAGGGGTACAAACAGCGGTATTACCTGTCTTATTGATCCTGTAGGTCATATCATTGATCCTATGGAGCCTTTCAAGGCGGGCTGGCATATTTATAAGGTACCGGTGTATGAAAGCAGTACGAATGGTATGACGTTCTTTACGGAGCATGACAACTGGCTTGCCAAGCTTTGCGTGTGGGCTTCAGTATATATTCTTGCCTTTGCTGCTGTTCTGCAGATAGCCAAGCGGGTCAGTCAGAAGAAGGCCAGTCATGACTAGGCCAATCTGTTCCCTTTGTATGGTTTCCGGTAATCTTTCTGCAGAGGGGGTTGTTTCTTCTTTGGAGAAAGAATTTGACATCCGGGTCAATCGGTTGCTGTGCATCCGTAACATTGAAGACCTGATGCCTGTACTGGAAGATTTTGCGACTGGAAGCAGCCTGATGATAGTCAGCGGAGAGCTTTCTTCCGAATCAGTGGCTTGTATAAAGTCCATGTTACAACCGGTCCTTTCTTTTTGTGATGATTTTTGTGGTAGAGCTATTGGGTTCCATGCTTTCTTTGGGACAACAGCTCTTGCTGTCCTTCCTCAGGTTTCTTTGATGGAATTGCTTCCGTCATGGCTGGAAGATGCCGTAGGAGCTTTGGATGTCAGGGAAACATATATGGTACATCTGATTGGTATGGAACGGTTGACAGCGCTCTGTAGCAAGTATCAGGAGGGTGGTGTCCGTTGGTCTTTGCGACATCAGGGAGAAGCGATTGCTTTGTCTCTTTTCGGTGCTGACAAGATAGCATGTTCCTTGTTTGGACAAAGGATTTCTTCCTTGTTGGGTGCCGAATTGGTAATTCCTGGTACGAGGGATGCCTTGACGATATTGGAGGATGCACTGCTTGCTTCCGGAGAGACGATATGTTGTGCTGAGAGTTGTACAGGCGGGCTCTGTGCCAAGTTGCTTACTGACCGACCGGGTAGCTCTGCATACTTCATCGGCGGTGCGGCTACCTATGCGCTTCAGGCAAAAATGACTATGTTAGGGGTAAAAGCCAAGACTTTGGCTGTCTATACTGCTGTATCTTCCCAGACTGCAAGGGAAATGGCACAGGGGGTACGGGCTGTACTGAAGACCGATTGGGCTTTTGCAACCACAGGTATAGCCGGTCCTGGCGGTGGAAGTGAAAAAGATCCCGTGGGAACGGTATGGTTCGGTTTTGCCTCTGAAAAATATACACCTCAGGCTGTATGTCTGCATTTCTTAGATGAAGGAAGAGCCGGCATCAGGCAAAAAGCAGCCATGGCTGCTATGGTTCTTGCCGGTTGCTACCGAAAGGGGAAGAGCTTGCTTGACATAGCCTCGCGGTGGCAATATATTTAGTGTGTAGACGGAACCAGGGGGTATGTCCTGTCTGCTTTCCTTTCATTCACTATCATTTTTTTTGTTATATTTTCGGGCAGGCCTTGGGTCACGGATTATATACTGAGATTGCCTGACTGTCCAATAATTTCTTTTTTTTCAAGTTGATGTTGGCCTTGCTGTTTAGCATGGTGGCCGAAAACAACTGATGGAGTTGATTATCTATGCCAGAACTATTTGATGAAGAGGGCGTGTCTGCAAAAGAGACAGAGGCAGAAGCACGCACTGATGCTGCCTCATCGACCAAGAAAACCGTAAGACGTAAGGTCAGTACAGCAAAGAAAACGACGAGGACACGTCGTTCTGCTGTCAAATCCAAAGTGGAGAAGGAATCGGAAGGTTCCAACAGCAACCAATTGGATCTTGGTTTCTTGGATGATACTGCAGAGGCGGAACCTAAGAAGACTGTCAAGCCTACGGCTGCCAGAAGACGGACTACACGGAAGAAAATTTCAAAAGTTGCTGTTCCTGAACCAGAGATGAAACAACCTGTTGCTGTACCTGTTGCTACGGCACCTGTAGCTGATGAAAAGCAAAAGGAACCTGCAGAAGTGTCTGCTCCGGTTTCTGCGGTACCTCCTGCACGGACTGCTACCGGACGGCAATCGTCGCAACCTGTAGTTCCTGCTTCTTCCCCTGTGGAAGGAAACAAGACCGATCAGAGAAAAAGGCTGCCGACTTCGGTCGCTGAGGAAAACAAGACGGTCAGGAAAGGAGATGAAGAACAAAGGTCTTACCCTGACAAGTATGTTTCTTCTGAAAACCGCTTACCACAGAGACCACAGCAACGTCCGAACAATTCATTGGGAAGCAACAACAACAGACGGAACAACAACAATATCCGTTCTAACCGTAACAATTCCCATCCCAATAACCGTAACAACAGAAACAATCGCCACAGCCGCTATGAAGAAAGGATTGAAGAAGTAGACATTGAACAGAATCCCGATGCTCCTAAGCTGTTGCTTAATACCTATGCTGAAATGAGTCTTGCGAAAGTGAGGGAAGAGGGCGTTGCCAGAGGTATTGATCCTGTGGAAATCCTTGACTATGACAAGCAACAGGTGCTTACCGAAGTACTGAGGCAACATGCAGCAGCCAAGGGTATCATCATGGTGTACGGAACCTTGGAAGTCCTCAATGATGGATATGGCTTTCTTCGTAGTGCAATGAACAGCTATCTTTCCGGTGCTGAAGATATCTACGTTTCCGCGAATCTTATCAAATCCAATGCGCTGAAGACCGGCGATGTAGTGGAAGGACAGGTGAAGACTCCTCATGACAATGAAAAGTTCTTCGGTCTGTACAAGGTACTCAAGGTCAATGGTGAAGATCCCATAAAAGCAAAGACACGGCCTTCCTTTGACAGTCTCACACCGATATTCCCTGATGAGAGACTGAAGCTGGAGACGACATCGGAGGATCTTTCCTGCCGTTTCATTGATATGTTCTGCCCGATCGGCAAGGGGCAGCGTTCTCTTATAGTTGCACCTCCCCGTACCGGCAAGACCGTGCTGATGCAGAAGATTGCAAATGCCATCAGTACAAACAGCCCTTCGGTAGAGCTGATCGTATTGCTTGTGGACGAACGTCCTGAGGAAGTCACTGACATGCGGCGCAGCGTCAAGGGAGAAGTCGTTGCTTCTACTTTTGATGAACAGGCATCCCGGCATGTCCAAGTGGCAGAGATGGTCATTGAAAAGGCCAAGCGGATGGTTGAATATGGCAAGGATGTCGTGATTCTTCTCGATTCCATTACCCGTCTTGCAAGGGCATATAACCAGACTTCTCCTGCAAGCGGCAAGATTTTGAGCGGCGGTGTTGATTCCAATGCCCTTCACAAACCCAAGCGTTTCTTCGGCGCTGCCAGGAATATGGAAGGTGGCGGAAGCCTTACCATCATAGCAACTGCCCTGATTGAGACCGGGTCGAGGATGGATGAAGTTATCTTTGAGGAATTCAAAGGGACAGGAAACAATGAAATCGTCCTTGACCGTCGTCTTTCAGATAGAAGGATATTCCCTTCGATCAATGTCAAGAAATCCGGAACCAGGAGGGATGATCTGTTGTTGCCACCTGAAGAAGCTGGTAAGATCTGGATTTGCAGAAATGCAATAAATGACCTTGATGAAGTAGAACAGACACCTTTCCTTATTGACAAGATGCGTAAAGCTGTAAATAATGAAACGTTCCTGAAGATGATGAATACTCAGGACAACAGCAAGGTAGTGCTGGGATCATACTAGAAATTTATCTGCTGTCAAGGCTATGACCGTATCAGCAGATTGATATATTGTCTGGAGGCAAACCATGAAAGACGGAATTCATCCGAAATACGAATTGCAGGAAATTCATTGCTCATGCGGCAATGTCATTAAGACCAAGACTACAGGAAAGAACATCCAGGTAGAAATTTGTTCTGCTTGTCATCCGTTCTATACTGGCAACCAGAAGCTTGTGGATACGACAGGACGTGTCGAACGTTTCAAGAAGAGATACGGATTGAAGTAGCCTGGCTTGTCTGCGATGTATATGCCATCGGGTATTTTCCCGGTGGTTTTTTTTTGCTGTTTGTATTTGACATTGCTAACTTTTGGGTGTATATTATTGATATCGGATATCAATAGTGATAATAAGGAGAAAACATATGGAAGAATTCAAACAAGTACAATTAGGTGACAGGTTTCCTTCGTTGCAAGTCAAAACGACACAGGGAGTGAGGAACCTTCCTGATGATTATGCAGGTAAGTGGCTTGTACTTTTCAGCCATCCCGGAGACTTTACTCCTGTATGCACGACAGAGTTCGTTGCATTCGGACAGAAGGCTGAAGAGTTCAAAAAACTTAATGCTGAATTACTGGGGCTGTCCGTTGACCAGGTATTTGCACATATCAAATGGATTGAGTGGATAAAAGAGAACCTGGATGTAGAGATTCCGTTTCCTGTCATCGGTGATGAGCAGGGAAGGACGGCACGGAGACTTGGCATGCTGCATGAGCAGAAGGGGACAAATACCGTCAGGGCAGTCTACATCGTAGATGGCAAGGGTATTGTCCGTCTGACCATGTTCTATCCTCAGGAAGTAGGAAGGAATGTGGATGAGATTCTCAGGGCTCTCAAGGCTCTGCAGGTTTCAGATAGCCAAAAAGTTGCATGTCCTGAAAATTTCCCTCATAACCAGTTGTTGGGTGATGATGTTGCCTTGGTTTCTCCTCCCTCCACAGAGCAGGAGATTGCCAGGAGAAAAGCTCATCCGGAGGATGGTGTTTCTTGCAAGGACTGGTGGTTCTGCTACAAGAAACTTAAGTAACCCATCTTTTTCAAAATCACCAAGGTCCCTTTCATTTTTTGGAAGGAACCTTTTTTTTGCCTGCGAAGAATGATTCATCAGTGTGATATCAAATTCTTTATATGGGCATTTTTTGCATTTTCTGTTTCTCTTTTGATGTATGGGGATACTGAAGACTGTTTTTGATTGACAAAATGGAAAAACGATGCAAAAATCAATTAATTGAAAAAATCAACTAATTGGAGTTGTCGATGTCATGTCTCCTGTTTATACCGACATATTGGAGTACTGAAGAACTTCAGAGCTGGAAAACTTTTGACCATCCGTTTCCGATTACCGAAGACGGTACTCTCTGCAGGACATTGGCGAACCTGCGTGATATAGGTTATGCAGATCCGATTCTTTTGCTACCAGTTCCCAGTCATCCGAAGATCGTGGACAAGGTACTTGGACTGAGCAACGGGTATGATTTGGATCTGACGGTCTTTACATCAGATGACCTTGATAGTCTGCGGCTTTCTTTTGACAAGGCCGGAGCAAAGGAAGATGGTGCCTTGTTGCTTGACAGTACTACTTATGGTGGGGTACGCAACATTGGCCTTGCCTATGCGGGGATGCATGGTTTTGATCAGATTATCATGATTGATGATGATGAATGCATTGCGCCTGACTATCAGCAGAAGGCTCTGCGATATTTGGGAGAAGAAAAGGACGGACAGCAAGTCTTGGGCAAGACTGGTTGTGTCGTTGATGGGCAAGGTAGGAAAATCTATGACGGACAGGCTGCCGACTGGCTGGCCCAGTGGCCCAAGGATGCTCTGTTCAACAAGGAAGTGGGCAGTTTCCTTGACGCACCTGAATCTTTGTCCTTATGCACGTTGGGTTTCGGCGGCAATATGGTGATTGATCGAAGACTTTTTACCAAGGTCCCATTCGATCCTTTGGGAACCAGGGGAGAAGATGATGATTACTTGTTGAATTGCAGATACTGTGGACATGATTTTTTCTTTGACAAGGATTTGCTGCTGACGCATCTGCCGCCTGCCCGTTCAGGGAATTACTGGAGCAGGCAACGGCAGGATATTATCAGGTTTCTCTATACGAGGGAAAAACTTCGGGCTTTTGGGACATCCCGGGAGGTGATAGGAGAATTCCAACGGTATTTTACCGATGACGACTTGGAAAGGAAAGCTGTTTGTTCGAGTATAGATGCAGCGACCCATTTCCTTGAAGTAAGCAGGGAAGAAACATTGGGCTTTTTGGAAAATGCAAAGACAGCAGTTTCCTATGATCGGAAGAAACTTGCACAGAATGCCGGTCGGTACAAGAGAATGATCGGCTGCTGGCAGAAAGCAATGGATATGATAGCGAGGTACTAATTGGGCAAGATACGTAATTCTACCAGAATCTGCCGTTCCTTATGGCAACATCCTCGGGACAGCAGAGCTGATTTGGCAAAAAGGCTGAAGATTGACAAATCAACCATCACCTATGAGATTGCACGTCTTATAGATGAAGGTGTCATCGTGGAATTACCGAAAGATACCGTACCGGGAAGTGGCAGGAATCCCATACCTTTGGAACTGAGCAGGGAATATGGCTGTGTGCTGGGTATTTCAATCCAAAACGGTTCCTGTGCGCTGGCAGAAGTCAATCTGGCAGGAGAAGTCCTTTATACGCAGCAGATTGACATGCAGGTGACGAAAGACAATCTGATTTCTACTATCGTAGGGCTATATGACCGTTTTATATCATTGCGCAAGCCTCAGCAGTCCCGATGCCTTGGTGTCGGTATCGGCGTAGGGGGATTGATCAGCAAGAATACTGATGCAATCTGTTATTCGGTTCCTCTGGGAGTTACTGAAAGCTTTGCATTTGTTTCACAGATAAGCAAGAGTATCTCTGTTCCTGTAACGCTGGAAAACAATGCCAACTGTTGTGCTTGGGCTAGGTTGTCTTTTCCGCCTATTTGCACGGAACGGAACTTCATTACCATATTGATTGAGTTCCAACAGGCACTGCTTGACCATCCGAAGTATGGCGGGGTAGGTATTGGCCTTGGTTTGGTTCTGAACGGTAAGCTGTACCAAGGTGAACATTCATTTGCAGGTGAATTCAGAAGTGCGTTCTGCCGTTATGGTATCGGAGACGGACAGCTTTCCATCCCAAGGGACAAGTTGGCGCATATCTTGGAGGATGAGGCAATCCTTGAATCCTTTACCGAGGAGCTTGCGTCGAATATGGCTATGCTGGTCAATACGCTTGACGTCGGTGAAGTGTTTGTCAGGAGTGATATGGATAAGGAAGGGAAGTTGTTCTGCAGTGCATTGCGCAGGGCTATCGATGTAAACTGGCTGTTTCCTGTGAAAAAGGAAGTGTCCATCAGCTTTACATCGCTTGGGCCTGTTTCCGTAGCTTATGGAGCGACCGGACATCTTGTAACTGAGCTTTTTGAAAAAGGGACCATACCTTTGGAATAATGACGTATGCTATCAATTACATGTAAGGAGATAAACATGAAAAAATCAAAACTATCGTTGGTTTTGCTGTTGGTATCTCTTGTATCAGTAGGGCTTTTTGCCAATGGTACTGGGGAGACGGAAACAGAAGGTACTGGAACTGCTGCTGCAGCAACTGATGCGAATGCAGTGACGTTGAATATCCTTGACTACAGTGACGCAACGGCTCCTGGCTATGAGAAGACGAAGGCGGTCTGGCAGAAATTCGACGATGAAAATCCTGGAATTGTTCTTAAGAAAGAAGACTTGACCAATGAAGCCTTCCATCAGAAGATGGCAGCTTATGTTGCTGCAGGAACTATTCCTGATGTCATGTACATGTATCCTTCAGGGCGTTCTGCAGTGCTTCATGAAAAGCATTTGGTGAAAGATCTTGCTCCCCTGTTGGGACCTGATTTCCTGTCCCATTTCCTTCCGAGTGTAACTGATCCCACTGATCAGACCAGCGGCTATCTTGCTGAGCTGCCTCAGTCGATCTGCTATTCAAGCGTCATGTACGTCAACACAAAGCTTCTCAAGGACAATGGACTTGCTGTTCCGACTACTTATGCAGAACTGAGGGCTATGGTACCCCGTCTCAAGGCAAAGGGCATCCAGACCGTGCTTATGGCAAACAAGGACGACTGGGTAATGCAGTCCTGTCTGTTCTCTACCATTGCCGGACGATTCGTCGACAAGCAGTGGGTCAATGATGCAAAGCAGGGCAAGGTAAAGTTTACTGACCCGCAGTTCGTCAAGGCCCTTGATTTTGTCAAACAGCTTTATGATGACGGTGTCATTTCAAAAAGTACTCTCCAGCTTGCTTATGGCGAGGCTCCGGGATTGTTCGCTTCAGGCAAGGCTGCCATTCTTATCGACGGTGACTGGAAACAGAGCTCCTTTGTTACAGACCAGACGACAGGACAGGCTTTGATCAGTCCTGAAGATCAGAAGAATAACATTGAACTGAAGGCTTTCCCGGCTATTCCAGGTGAAAAGTATCCTGGTGTTGTTTCTTCTACCCTTGGTTGCGGCTATGGCATTTCAGCTGCTATTCCTGCTGGTTCTGCCAAGGAAAAAGCTGCGGTTGAACTGCTCAAGTACATTTATTCCGAACCTGTACAGAAACATTATCTTGAAAGAGGCCGTTATATTACCTCAAGGATCGGTGTGACCAGTGACAAGCTTGATCCGCTTACCCTCAAGATGATGGATTACTATTCGACCATCAAGAATACCAGCTATGTCTTTGATTCTGCCTTGGATCCGAGTGTCTATACTGTAATGAACAAAGTATTACAGGAGATTGGTCTCGGTACGAAGACTCCACAGCAGGCGGCTCAGGAAATTCAGGCAGCAATGGATGCTTACCTTGCTTCAAAATAAGCCTGAAACTTCATCCGACAGGGCTTTTGCCCTGTTCGGATTGATTTTTTGAAGGGAATATTCATGAATACAAGCAACAACGTAAAAAAAAAGCCTATTATTGGATGGTACTTCCGTCTTTCATAATCTATTTGTTCGTAATGGCTTTTCCGATTTTTCTTTCCTTTGTACTTTCCATCAGTAATTTCAACGGAGGAAAGATTTTTGCCGGAGGGGGATGGAAGCTTACAGGGGGACAGCAATACATCAGACTTTTCTCTGATCCTTACTTCTGGCATGCATTCAAGAACAATATATTGATTGTCCTTGTCTCCGTCTTAGGCCAATTGCCTTTGGGACTTTTCTTGGCTTATCTGATTTATAGGAAGATTGTGAGGGGAGGAGATTTCTGGCAGGGAATCCTTTATGTCCCGGCTATTATTTCTGTCATTGTCATAGGAATCATGTGGAATCTTATCTTTTCTCCATATGGTCCCTTGTCTGCGGTAATCAACAAGTATTATTCGCTGACATTCCATGCCAAGGTTTCCCAAGTGGTAGCAGCTTCCGTTACGTCTGACGGTCATCTGCACCTTACCGATGTCCTTGTCAACAAACTCATTGCCCTTAATCCCTCCGGTGCTGCCGGAGTTTTTCCTGCACCTGTTGCAGGAGGTCTGAAGGATTTCCTTGCTTCTACCTCTGGAGAAACGATAAAGGAGATCGAACAGGATTTGACTAATCTGCTTGCACCTGTGTGGAGTGCGGATTTTCTCAGCAATCCTAAGACTGCAATGATTCCCATACTGTTTGTCATCCTTTGGTGCTGGACCGGTATGTATATGATACTGTTCCTTGCAAATATGCAGAAAATTGATCCTCAGACCATTGAATCGGCCCAGATTGACGGGGCCAAGGAAAAAAGTATCCTTGTCCATATTATTCTTCCTGAGCTTTCCGGCGTCATAATGAATGCTGCAATCCTTTGTATTTCCGGTTCTCTCAATTCCTTTGCACTTATCTATGCGATGACAGGAGGAGGGCCTGCCCGGATGACTCAGGTGCTGTCAATCTATATGTATGAAAAAGCTTTCATGGGCACTCCTGATTATCCACTTGCGAATGCCATTTCTATGATGATGGTGCTTTTCAGTCTTATATTGATCATCCTGACAAAGAAAGTGCAGAAGTATTTTGAAGGAGGTTCAGATGAAATCTAATTATAGGCAAGAAAAAGGCATCGGTGCAGCATTGTGGAGATTTTTTGCTTATTTAATCATGATTATCTTTGCTTTGCTTGCAATAGTACCTCTGGTTTGGCTGGTAATCAGTTCCTTCAAGACAACGGTAGATTTCCAAGCCGATATGCTCGGGCTTCCCAAGCACTTCTATCCTTTGAATTATCCGCAGGCATGGCGTATAGGTGACTTTGGTATTTTGTTTGGCAATTCAGTGTTCTATACGGTGTTTTCTGTAGGTATAGCCACTTTTCTGTCTCTTCTGTCAGGTTTTGGTTTTTCAAAACTTGCACGGAAGTCATCAAAACCGATTTATTCCTTGTTTGTCCTAGGAATACTGTTGACTACGCAGACATTGATGGTACCTATCTTTCTCCAGGTTACCCAGCTTGATACGTTGATCGGGGGAGGGCTTGCAAAGATAGGTCTGTGCAACGTCAACCAATTCCATCTGTTTTATGATACCAAGTTCGGTGTCCTGTTGGTGTACATTGGTTCCTTGTTGCCTATCGGTGTGTATCTGTGCACGGAATTTGAGAAAAGTATTCCGACCTCTCTTGTTGAAGCTGCCTTGCTTGATGGTGCCGGTTATCTGCAGATATTCATCTATGTCTTCATACCCATGTGCGTGCCGATCATCGTAACATTAGGACTGCTCAATATTCCGACGATTTGGAATGAATTTGCACTGATCAACATCATGGTTTCGAAACTGTCGCTCCAATCGTTGCCGCTTGGTATCTATAAGTTCTCAGGGACCCTTGCTTCTGATTACGGCAAGGAATTTGCTGCCTTGGTCATCGGATTGTTGCCGATGCTTATATTCTATCTGATATTCCGCAAGCAAATTACCAAGAGTGTTGCAAGCGGAGCTATCAAAGGGTGATGTTTTTGTTTTTTTCCTATGGCATTGTCCAGATGCCGTATGTATGCTATCATATCCATGCTTGAAGTTTTTCAGTCAGGGCGGAGGTAGCATGGGTATGCGGGCACTGAGAACAGGATTTGTACTGGTTGGGAGCCTGTTGCTTACTTCCTGTGCTACTGTGTGGCAATCTGACCATACCCAGCAATTTTTTGAATCCGGTGATTATGCAATGGCTTTGGTTTCCTATCAGGACACAAAAGATCGGGTTGTATCCAGTTACGGCAAACTGGTCTATAGCCTTGACGAGGGAAGCCTTGCCCATGCCGCCGGCAGCTGGGATGTCTCAAATGAAGCTTTTTCGACGGCCCAGGATGAAATCGAAACCAATTATACCCGAAGTATCAGCGGAGATATTGCTTCTTATCTGGTAACGGATGCAACAAGGACCTATGACGGATATGACTGGGAGAATGTCTTTCTTAATATTTTCATGGGGCTCAACTATTATGGCAAAGGTGAAACCGATGAGGCATTGGTGGAAATGCGACGTGCCATTGAGAAACAGACCTATCTTCAGCAGAAATATCCGCAGATGGAATCGAACATGGTCTCTGAAGCAAAGGACAGCAATCTCCCACAGGTCCGGAAATATACTAATTACCATTTTGTCTCGAGCCGATTGACCCAGTATCTTTCCTTGCTTTTTTCTTATGAAGGCAAGGACTATGATACATTTGACTATGCCCTTGGTCAGTTGCATTTCAATGTAGGGGGAAAAAATTCTTTTCCATACTACCTGAAAGGATTGCCTGACCGCCCTGAAGAAGATGTCTCAATGCTGAACATAGTTGCTTTCAGTGGCTTGGCACCTGTTTTGGGACAGACGACCATACGGTATAAGATTCAGGATGGCCATTATGATAGCAAGCATGTATGGCACCCGGCAAAGTATGCTTCTTCCAATTTTGCTGATATTCGCAAGCGGGGTTCTGCTGTCACTGAGGTTGAAGTACTGGTCGATGGACAGCCTGTCAAGGTTCCTCTTTTCGAGGATATTGAGGGTATTGCCCTTTCCAGCCTTGAACCTGCGGTCGATGCCCAGAACCTTAGGATCGTTGCTCGGAAAATCATCCGTACAGTAGGAAATTCCTTGGCAGAAGATCGTGATGACAACCTGGGAAACTGGTTGTCTTTCGGATTTCAGCTGCTGGATCTGACTGACCATGCAGATCTTCGCTGTTCCCATTATTTTCCCGCAGCAGCCTATGTCGCAAGTGTACCTGTTACGCCTGGAAAGCATGAAGTATGCATCAATTACTACACAGGAAACGGGCATCTGGGTTATACACGGACTTACCATGATGTGGTCGTTACATCGGGAAAAGCAAACCTGATAGAAGTGCTTAGTTCCCTTTGAGTGAGAAAGTTTTAGTTGCATTATCAACATACATGGCTTAAAATGCAAGGAAAGGGAAGCAATGTTGAAGACGATTGAAAGCATCCATAGAAAGATATATGAAGCAGACAAGCCTGAAGTCATTGCCAGGGCCCCGATTATTTGTACATTGCTCGGAGCATTTGCCGAAGCCTGTCAGGGTTACTCGATGCTCTGCTGCAGCAGCAAGAAAGTGCAGGTAGCCATCAGCAGAAGACCTGACAACAATATTCGGTTGTATCGCATCCAAGGAAATGAAAAAAAACGCTTTACCCTTGGTTCATTGAGATATCGCAAGGAAGACCGATGGGCCAATTATGTCAAAGGTATCATTGCTGTCCTGACAAATGAGGGATATGTCTTCACTGGCATGAACATTACGATTGAGGGTGATGTATTTGGGCTCTATGAATCCGCTCTCAGCAGTACGCTTGCTGTTGCAACTATTCTGGCGTTGGACAGGCTGTATGATTTCAAACTTCAGACGGCTACCCTATTGCGTGTTGTATTTCAGGCAAATACAGTATTCAATGATGAGATATGCAGGATCGGAGACCTGATGGCTATGCTCAATGGGAAAGAAGGGCAGGTCATGATTTTGGACCAGCAGCACTTTACCTATCGCTATCTCCCTTTTTGTTTTGATGGGCAGCAGACTTCGGCAACGGCTTTTCTGATCAACAGCAAAGTATCCCAGGCTGCAATCAGATCTGAATACAGGCTGGCGCGCAAATGTGCCTGTGAGTCAATTTCCAGCTTGTGGAAGCAATACAAGGATATCCCCAAGAGAGATATTCCCGAGAAGGATATCACTTCCCGTGTAATTGCCTTGCCTGAGGAATATAGACATGCCTGTGTTTTTGTTCTTAGGGAATCGCGCTTTGTCATGGAAGCTTCGGAACAACTTGAACAAAAAGATGTGGTACAGTATGGTAGGACAATGAACAAGGTCCAGGTCGACCTCCGTGACAGACTTGAAGTGACTTGTCCTGAAGTTGATTGGCTTACTAAGCGCGCCGGTGAAGTTTCGGGATGCTATGGTGCAAGTTTGGTTTTTGATGGCAATGGCGGGACAATCATGATTGTCATTGAGGAAGGTATGTTGCCTGAGTATGAAGAAAAAATTGAGGAGTATGGACATATCTTCGGTTTTTCTCCTGTGTTGGAACGCTTTGTTCCACAGGAAGGTGCGAAGGTCGTGTTTCCCTGATATATGAAGATATTGCTTTCAAATGATGATGGTTATGACAGTGAAGGGCTGCTTGTCTTGGAAAAGGTGCTCATGGAAGATGGACACCAGGTCAGTGTATGTGCCCCATCTACCCAGCGCAGTGCCTCAAGCCATTCCATAACACTTTTTTCTGACATCAAGGTAAAGGAGTATGCGCCGTCCCATTACCGTTGTTCAGGGACTCCTGCAGATTGTCTTTTCTGTGGTTTTGGAAGCAACGTGCTTTCTCCTTCTGACTATGACCTTGTCATCAGCGGCATAAACAAGGGTTACAATCTTTCTTCTGACATGTTGTATTCAGGGACGGTAGGCGTAGCCCAGGAAGCCGCTATCTGGGGAATCAAATCCATTGCCATTTCCTGTTTCGATGATTTGAGCGGTACGTTTCCCTTTGAATTTTCTGCAAGGTTTCTCCTTGCACATCTGGAATCCTTTGTTTCCGTATGCAACAGGTGGACTTTCGTCAATATCAATGTACCGGCCAATCCAGATGGCTCCTGGAAAGTCGCAGACTTAGGTTTCCTCAATTATGGGGATGCATTTACCTGCGGGGAAGAAGAGGGTTCCTATAGGATCATAGGCGGTAAGACTCCTGTTGTAAGTGCACGGGACGGCAACTTTCCCGTTGATCTTGAGCTTGTCAAGGCTTCGGCTATTTCAGTAAGTGCAGTCCGTGTGTTGCCTACCGTCGATGCTGGCCTGCAGCAGAGGCTTCAGCAACTTTCTTCACAGGAGAGCTGATGATGGCATGGGATGACAAATGCAGGAGATGTGGTCTGTGCTGTCATGAGAAGATCCTTTATGAGGGAGAGCTTGTCATTGACCTTGATGCTCCCTGTCGCTTCTATGATTCCCAAACGAACTGCTGCAGCGTGTATAAGGATCGTTTTGTTTCCTGTGCTGAATGTCATAAGGTTACCGTATTGCGGGCTATGTTTGCTGCTTACCTTCCTGAATCCTGTGGCTATGTGCAATGGGCCAGATCACGGCATATCCGTTTTGCCAGGCGAATGGAACTTCGTCTGATTCACAGCAGGCATCCTGCAGCTGCAGATCTTCCTTATCTTGAATATTTCTTGTAATAGGCTGCTACCCTATTGACGGTATGGGAAAAAATTGTTACCAATTCATATAAGAATGAAGGGAATTAAAGATATGAACAGACGATCAGTATATATGGACAATAATGCAACGACACAGATGGCCCCGGAAGTGTGGCAGGCTATGGTGGCTGCCAAGGATTTGTATGGCAATGCTTCCAGCATGCATGGTTTCGGGAGGGTCGCTGCACATGCAGTATCCAAGGCAAGGGAGCAGGTTGCAACCTTGTTGGACTGTGCTCCAGAAGCAATCTATTTTACCAGTGGGGCTACAGAGTCCAACAATATGGTATTTAACATAGCCAGGACCTTGATTGATGAAGGTAGTCGCAGAAACAGGATTGTAACTACAAAGATTGAACACCCGGCTACGATTGAAACGGTCAAGTATCTCAAAGGGCTTGGTTATAAGATAGATGAACTGAGCGTAGATGCTACGGGGCTTGTTGACCTTGGTGAGGTCAAGGCCGCCATGGGGGATGATGTGCTGCTGGTCAGTGTCATGACAGGAAACAATGAGACCGGTACTATCCAGCCAGTCCGTGAGATTTCGGAACTGGCCCATGGCTGCGGAGCGTTGATGCATACTGATGCCACGCAGGCAATCGGGAAAATTCCTGTTGATTTCAAAGGCTGGCACATCGATTATCTCAGTCTTTCTGCCCATAAGTTCTATGGACCGAAAGGAATAGGAGTCTTGGCCTGTGCAAAGGGAGCTCCTCTGTTCCCATTGCTTCATGGGGGACATCAGGAAGGTGGTTATCGGCCTGGGACTTACAATAACCAAGCTATCGTCGGACTTGGCGTGGCGGCAGAGCTGGCTCGTAGAAATCTTGGAGATGAACAGCAGCGCCTTTGGCAGATGAGGGAAGCCCTACGAAAGGGTCTTGTAGCGGCAATTCCTGATGTGGTAGTCAACGGCAACAATGAACATTGCCTGCCGGGAACGCTCAACATGTCCTTTCCTCGTGCCGAAGGGGAATCAATCCTTCTTTACCTGGATTTGGAGGGAATTGCAGTTTCTACCGGTTCAGCCTGTGCTACTGGTAGCCTGAAACCATCCTATGTGCTCCTTGCAGGAGGTCTGGATGTGGAACTGGCCCATGGTTCCATCAGGTTCAGCCTCGGTAGATACAATACCATGGACGATGTAACATATGTCGTAGAAAAACTTCCTCCTATCATCGAAAGGATAAGGATGATGAGTACGAGACAGCAGTAGTGCAAAGGAAAAGGATACAATGTCAGATAGCTTTATGAACGATTGGGTATATACGGATATCGTCAAGGATCATTTCATGAATCCTCGTAACATTTGGAAAAGGGAAGAACACTTTGAACCGGATGGTGTGGGGGAAGTGGGTTCCCTTGCCTGCGGAGACCAGATGCGTATAGGCATCCAGGTCAAGGATGACAAGATCGTAAAGCTCCGTTGGCTGACCTATGGCTGTGCTTCTGCGATAGCCAGTACATCGATGATGAGTGAAATGGCAACTGGCATGAGCCTTGGGGAAGCCTATCGGATAACTCCTGATATGGTGACGAAGGCTTTGGGTGGACTTCCTGAGCACAAGTTCCATTGTTCTGTGCTCGGTGACAAGGCCCTGAGAGCAGCCATCGATGACTACCTTGCAAAGCAGGGTAGGGAAAATACCCTGAAGACTTCTGTGGCTAGGGTAATGTGTGAATGTAAGAATGTTACTGACCAAGCCATTGAAACCTTGGTTGCAAGCGGCAAAGTCCGCACCCTGAAAGAACTGCAGGATCTGACCGGCTATGGGACCGGCTGCGGCAAGTGCAAGCAGAAGATAGCTGATTACTTCTATGAGATGATGCATGTGCATGGCAAGGAAGTAGCGGAAGAGTAGGTCTCGTCAGGTTACGTTGAATTCACTTCCGCCTATGAACTCCCTGATAAGCGAATCGGCTGGGACCAGGTTTTCCGGAATCGGATGCACGATATTGAGGAAGGCAATGAGTCTGCGGGAGATTGCATAGGCCTGTGAATCTTCTGGCTTTACGGTTTTCAACAGAGGCATTGCCAACGGGCGGAGTACACCTATTTCATAGTCAAGGGCTGAATTCAGCATGGTATCTGCCTGGTTCTGATAGGGGAATATATGCTTGTTTTCCCCTGCCTGTACGCTGTCCCACATGGTCAGTGTCTTATATGCTGAGGTCTTTCTTGTCCGATAATCCCTGACGATTCGTCTGAGGATCCGATTATCCGTTGTACTGATCCTGTTATGGTCGTCAATGTTGAGCTGGGTCAGTGCAGAGATATAGATCTTGAATATCTTTTCTTTTTCAAGAGGTGGCACAAGGGCTGGGTTGAGCCCGTGTATACCCTCGATGATCAATATGGTATCCTTGTCCATCCTGACAGGAGGATTTGGGTACATTCTTGTGGCTGTCGGAAAATCAAATGACGGAATCTTTACTTTTTCCCCTTCATAGAGGTTCTCAAGATCGCTGCGGAACTGCGCTACATCCAATGCTTCCAGACTTTCAAAATCTTTCTTACCGTCTGATCCCACAGGAATTTCTGCTGCGGGTCTGTAATAGTCGTCCAATGTTATCTTGATCGGTTTCTTGCCTGCCTAGACGTAATTGGATACCTAATTTATAGGCAAAGGTCGTTTTGCCTGAGGAAGAAGGTCCTGCAATGAATATGGCCTTTACTTGTTCACGTGCAAGGATCTTGTCTGCAATCTGGGATATTTTTTTTTGCTGGAGTGTTTCTGCAAGCCTTATGTAATCAGTTATCTTTCCTTCAATGCACAGATTATTGAGCTTGCCAAGGGATCTCATGTCCAGCATATTGTTCCATTTCCTATATTCGCTGAAGACTGAGAACAGCAGAGGATTGTCCTTGAATTCCTGGAGCTGGGTAAAATCACTCGATCTGGGATAGCGGAGCAACATACCGCATTTCTTATAAGGTTGGAGCTTCCATAGGCTGAGTATTCCGGTTCTGTCTACCAGAGGCTCGTACCCTAGGTCCATGAAATCTTCCAGCTTGTAAAGTGCAACTACCGGTTCATTCTGAAATTTCAGCAGTTGGACCGTTTCCATTGCTTCTCGGTGTAAGAAATATTCCATGGCTTTTTTATATGGAGCCCTACAGAAATCAATCGGTAGATTCTTGTCAGCTATTTTTTGCATCGTTTGGGAAAGCCTTTCGATGTCTTCTTCCGCAACGCTATCTGTCTTGTCATAGTAGAAGAAATAACCATCTCCCAGGCTATGGCTGATCAGTAGCTTCCGATCCGGAAAGACAAGTTGTGAGGCATAGCAGAGCAAGAAGCAGATGCTATGCCTATAGGTCCTTTTTCCAAGACTGGAGAAAAGTGGAATAGCCTTGATTTCAGCGTCATTGACCAGATGGTAGGACAGAGGTACTACCTCATCGTTGACACTGGCAGCAACAATGGGATTCTCGAGGTACGTCTTGTTCAAGTTGACTGACAGTCCTTCCAGTGTTTCTCTGACAGTGTTGCCGATTACTGTAGCATATGTGCTGTTTTCATATGTGATATTGATAGTTTTGCCTTGCATACATCAAGTATAGGCTTGGTTTTCCAGAACTGCAAGTTTTGGTTTGTGTTGTATTGTTGTTGACTAGGCATGCATGTACCTGTACAGTTGAAGCATGTTAGGAAAGCATACCAAGGGATATCCATACAGGCAGAGATTTGTCCTTGTCGTTGATCTTTCGAATGATACCTTTTCCAGAGTCGAGCTGGACCCAGAGGTTGCAAAGGCTCAGTTTGGGGGCAGAGGACTGGCGACTTGGCTATGGAAAGAATACAGTGATTTGAAGAAATTGGACAAGGATAGCTTCTACAGTGGCAATGCCATTGCCATTTGTCTGGGAGCCGGCAGTGACTTGGGTTTGGATCAGTGCAAGGGAGCCTGCTGTGTCACGCTGTCCATGCAGACACACCATCTTTCTATCTGTCCTTTCCAGTCGGCATCCCTTGCCTATGCACTTTCCGGTGCAGGTTATTGTGGCGTGGTTCTGAAAAACAGGGCAAGGCGGCTTACCCGTGTGTCAGTGACACCTTCAGGAGTCGGCTTTACCATAGATGATGAAATGCATCTTATGATGAATGAAGAAGTTGCACGCCGGTGTCAGGAAGTTTCCTGTGTCATTTCAATCGGTCCGGCCGGAGAGAGAGGGGTTCCTTTTGCTTCCCTTGCGGTAAATGGAAAGAATTTTGGTCGTGGTGGCATAGGTGCTGTCTTTGGTAACAAGAATCTCAAGTTGCTCAGTCTCGATGCCGATGAACAGATCAGGCCAATGTATTTTGACCATAAGGCTGATGAGCTTGACAAAATCCTTCAGATGGTTCCTGTGGAAAGAGATAATTTGCTTCAGGTCGCTGACAGGAAAGGTTGGGCTGCCGTAGAGGGATTTACCTATCGGCGTAATCCGAGGATGTGGGGCTTGGGGGGCATGCCGTTGACGAAGGATGCTCCTGTTGCATGGGAAGTCGCTTTGGCTTTGGGTGCCAATCTTGGAATCTACGATTGGCATAAAGTTGCAGTACTGGAAAACGCCTGTTGTTCTTATGGACTTGATCCTATCTCTACAGGTGGTATATTGGCTTGGATTGCTGGGGCTGAGTCAAAGGGTTTGATAGACTTGAACCAATGCAATGAAACAGACAAGGTCAAGCTTTTTGCTGATATTATCAAAGGTATAGGCTTGGGCAAAGGCTGTGGTAGCCGCTTTTCGCAGCCGTTAACGGTACTTTGTGCTGAATTCGGAAATAAGGAAGGCGATTTTTCATCATATGGAGAAGAATTGATGCCCTTTGATCTGAGAGGATTGCCATGCTATGCCTTATCCGTGGCAATGGGCGATGACACCTTGGTACCATGGGAACTTTTCTCTACGGTCCATGGTGATGATACTGCCCGGTTGCTATTGCTTTCACAGAGTCTCCGACGATTGACAGAAAGTTTGGGGATGGAATGGAACCAACTGCTTCGCATCCTTGCCAAGCACTATCCTGGCAAAGGGCATCTGAAGAGGAACCGTCTATTGCAGGGACTTGCCCTTTGCTGCAGCTGCTGTGAAGGCTATGAATGGTCCATTGCAGATCTTCTTGCCTTCGGGCAACGTATCCTTCTCCAGGAATTTGAGCTGATGCAATCCTTAAGCGGTGGTTTCAAGCCATCGAATGATTCGATTCCCCAATATTTTCAAGTCGAAGGGGAAAGTGCATGCAAAGATGGCAAGCTTGTACATCTGGGAGGAGTACTGGACGAGTATCTTTTCCTTTTGAAGCATATTACCGTCCTGCCATGGGCAAGGTGAGCGTAGATATGTTGCCTCCGTACAATTCCCTGAGGGCCAATTCCTGCTCATTCATGACAATATAAGAGGCACCGCACTTACCGCGGGGATATGCCAGGCTGCCAGGGTTTGCATTGATGATCCCCTTCCCGTCGATGAAGAGCTGTTCCCTGTGGGTATGTCCACTGAAGAAGACGTCTCCGGGTTTCAGATGGATGGGAAGGTCCGATGGCCTTCTGTAGTGGTGTCCATGGGTAAGGATGACGAGCCTACCTGCAAATGTAAGGGAATTGAGCAGAGGCGGCACAGGGATACCTGCTATTGCATAATCATAGCCACTGTCGCAATTGCCTCTGACCAATGTAAGCTGACTGATGTGCTGTTTCAGTAATTTTTCGAAGTCTTCACTGTCAGGGCAGAAATCTCCAAGGACAAGTATGGGATTGTTTCCGGCTTTTCGTACGAAATCCCTGAAACTGTAGAAATCTCCATGGACGTCTGAGCAGATATATAAGCTTTGCATGACTTGAGTGTAGCACTGACATCACATCGCGTGAAGCAGGACCAGGATTCTTTTCCAAACTGTAGCAATGAATATCCTTGTTTTGCTTATTAAGTACTTTTGCTTTCATTCCTGAAGGTATTGCTGTATCATATACTAAGATTCATTGAGAAAATATGGGGAAACATTGCTATGAATGTAGATGAAAATTCCAGTTTCCTAGGCAGGAAAATGAACACTATGGTGAAGATTTTCCGAGTCTCCGTCAACCATTTCATGGTAGACAATTCCTTTGTGACTGCATCGGGAATGGTCTATATTACTCTGACTGCCTTGATTCCTGCACTCACGGTATTCGTGACATTCTTCGGGGCCTTGGGAGTCCTTGAACCTTTCCAGAAGATGCTGATGGTCAGCCTCAATGAATTTTTCGGCAGTGATGTGAGCAAACAGTTCTTTGATGCAGTCTCCGGATATACTTCCAATGCCATGAGCCTTGGTATCGTCGGCCTGGTATCGTTCATCATTACCATGGTACTTCTGATCAACAGGGTCTGGTATGTGATCAACTCGGTTTTCCGTACGTCCATTGACAGGAACCTTTTTCAGAGATTTGGAAATTTCCTGTCATTCCTGATCGTTTCGATACTGATCCTTGCGGCAATCATCAGCATTGAATCTTCGCTTTCCCAGAAATATGTTCAAGTCATGGGCAGGCAGATGGTCTCAGGCCCGTTCCTGTACCTGAAGCAGATTACTCCGTTTTTTTTGATTTGGGTCGGTTTGTTCCTGATGATTGAATTCATCCCGAATACGAAAGTTGAGTTTTCTGCTGCAGCCATAGGAGCCCTTGTCGGCAGTATAGTCTGTGTATGTGCCAACAGTATTTTTCTGAATCTGACCTCGTACATGGTGAATATGTCCATCATCTATGGTTCCTTTGCTGCCATTTTCCTTTTTATAGTCTGGTGCTATATGCTTTGGGTCATCATTCTTTTTTCCGTTGAGCTTGCATATGTCTATCAGTTCAGACCTGATTTGGAAAACAGCACCGGTATTCAGAATACTCCTGCCAGATTCCTTTCTGATGGTGTCAACATCATGATGCTCATCGGGTATAACTTCAAGGAAGGCAAAGGTGCAACACGGACCAGGGAAATCAATGAACGTCTGGCAATCCCGGACAGGAAGCTGTTCGGTTATTTGAATTTTCTTGTCTCCCTTGGTTTCATTATGCCGACGAACAGCGGCAAGACCACGTATATCCCTGCCAGGCCTCTGGAAGACCTAAAGGTCAAGGAAATGGTAGAGGGCTTGTATGGACTGGATACGATGAGCTTTGATGACAAAGGCACAGCCGGTGAGGCTATTGCCGTACAGATACATGGGCACGGTGTTGCTTCGCTTGGAACCCTGACGATTGACAACCTGCTGCAAAGAGTATAGGAAAGAGAAAAGATTAAGGGGAGAACTGACCTATGGTAGTTGATGCAAAAGCTCTGAGAGAAATCGGTAACCTCGACTGGAATACGGTCCCGGTTATAACCAGCGGCGTATCCAAGGGAAGTCATTTCAGGGCTGGCAAGTTCGAATTCAGGCTTCTTAGGAATCCGCTGACACAATCGGATGATGCTCTTATCGATGTCGTCTATTCAATGGTAGTCCTGTTGGAAGATAGACTGGTGCTGTTTGCTGACATAGAAAGAGATAACCTGAGGGAGCTTGCCTTTTCATTGGGCTGTAGCCCGAAAACCCTGCAGGAAGAGTATGGAACACATACGTATTTCGGACCATTGCGGGCTGTTGTCTACAGTGCCGATGAAAAAGAAGAACAGGAAGCCTACAATGGTACACTTGAGGTCCAGGATGTGAGGGTATACCTTGCTGATTTGCTGATGGATACCCTTGATTGCTTAGATGAAATGGTACCCATGGCTGACTGATTATAAAATCATTTGAATCTGCAGACAAAGTGTGGTACTATCGGAGTAAGGCATTATTCCATTCAATGGGTCCTGAGGTGTTGTGGCCGTCAGTTTTTGTCTGGCTTTGAAATCTGTCGGTTTCTTTCCCCAGGCCCTTGATGACAACCTCCTTTCGCTGATGGAGGTTGTCTTTTTATATTTTTTTACCCGCCCATTCCCTCAGGACGAGTACATCTCCTTCGTTGCTGTCGTTGATGGCTTGGTCAATCATGGCATTCAATTCCCTTACATTGCCAGGATAGTTGTAGTTTTTTAAAAATTCCATAGTCTTTTCATTAAATGGCCTTTGATCCTTTTTGTCCTTGTGAAAAGCAATCAGTTCATTCAGATCTTCCATATGTTCTCTCAATGGGGGTATATGAACCTGTGCACCTATTATCCTGAAATAGAAGTCCTTCCTTATCATTCCTTTGGCTACAAGTTTTTGCAGATCCTTGTTGGATGCGGTAATGAGCCTGAAGGTGGATTTTCTTTTTTGAGTTTCGCCTAACCTGAAATATTCGCCGTTGTCAAGGACCCGCAAGAGTATGCTTTGCATTTTTAGGCTGAGGTCTTCTACTTCATCCAGAAACAATATGCCACCGTCGACTGCTTCCAACAAACCACTATAATAAAGACCAGCACCGGTAAAGGCACCTTTCTTATGGCCGAACAGATGATCTTGTCCTAAGTCCATGTTGAGAGTTGAACTGTTGACGCTCCTGAAAGGTTTTCCTTTTTTTATTGATTCTTCTGCAATGGCTTGGGCCGCCAGTTCCTTTCCTGAGCCTGTTTCTCCTATGATATGCACCTTGATATCACTTTTTGACAGTCGATGGAGCTCGGCACGTATATCCTGCATTTGTTTGCTTGAGCCAACCAATAGGTCATAGTAAGAAACTGCCTGGGTATGATTGGAATTTGTCTCAGGGGGTTGTCCCTGTCCCCAGATTGGCTGTCTGCTAAGAAATTGCAAAGGGATCTCACCTGCAAGTCTTTTTTGCCCATCCAATTCCGTCATGCTTATGATAGGTACTGTAATTCCTGCTTGTTTGATCAATTGTTCAGTATAAGGCTTTTCTTTTTGTTTTTCTGAATCTACAAAAACGCAATCAACTTGGCCTGAACGTTTGATATACGAAATCAGTGTCCTGAGGATTGAAAAGCTTTTTACCTTCAGTGTCGGATTCATTTGTGAAATCTGTTTTCCTAAGTTGCAATTCGCTGTAAGCAAAGCAATGTCCATGTGAGTAACCTTCCTTATTGTTATTAGTGAATGAACGTATTTTGGCCTGCTTATACAAAACCAGCAAGGGAAACATTATATTTCGATGTGACAAAGAATCTGTTGTGTATATTTATATTTTTTGCAAGGGAAGACAATTTTGGAAAAATTCATGGATAGGTACCGAATCTTTTATATTTAGACATAATTCATACATAATTGAAATCCTATGGTATCAAAAAAATTTAAAATTTTTTCTGTGTGGCAAAATTCGTGACAAATGGTAACATTTGATAAGTTATTATTTCTGTGCTACTACCATGCGCTGTCGAAAATAGGTTTCCAAGGCTATCCGTGCAGAAGGAAATGCAAGTGGAATGGCTTCTATGGCTTCAAAGGTGTCTATCGGACATAGCCTGTAACCTTTGATTTCATCAGCTTCTTCTGGTCGAAGGGATGAAATAAAATCGGATTTCCCGACATCAACATTAGCACTGAAGAACATATCACAGGTAATATATGTGATATCCTTATATTCATATGTATTGGGGGCACTGGTCAGATAATGCAGGTTTTGTGGTATCAAAGATACTTCTTCCCTACATTCCCGAATCGCAGCTTGTTCGGCACTTTCTCCTGGATCGACGAATCCTCCCGGCAAGGCAAGATAGCCCTTGCGGGGATTCCTTCCTCTGGTGACCAGCAGTACCTGTTCTTTGCCTTGCTTCTGAAAGGTAAGGATCAAGGCTACGGCGGCAGCCACATTGTTGTAAAGAGTCAGTCCGCAAGCACTGCAGACCCATTTTTTGTTGTCTTTGTAAGACAGCATCTGTTTTCCGCAATCTGGGCAAAAAGTCAAGTTTTTCATGACTTTGATGATAATCCAATGTACAGGCAATGGAAAGCAGGGGAATCTCGTGTTGTCTGGGGAAAAAATATCCGGACAACGGCAAGTACCGTTGTACCGGAATTTCATTTCAATATGAAAAGGATCTTTTTCTTCAGTCTTCTTCAGGAGCCAGTTCCAAGGTCTCTGTCTTTGGTGGCATGGCATAGGAGAATATGATGAAGAGGATCAAGGAGAAAACCAGGGCAGGAATGATGTCATTCAGACCTGGAATGCTTGGGATGAACTTATACTCCATCATGAAGAACAGTATGCTGCCTCCGATGATTGAAGCACTGCATCCAGCATTTGAAGCCTTTTTCCAATAGAGTCCCAGTACATATGGGAAGAATGTTCCTGCAGCTCTCAGGGTGAAGGAAAAAGCAAGCAACGTGATGATATTGCTTGCAACATCTGCAACGACAAAGGCAAAGATACCGATGATGACCATGGTAATCTTGGTAACGATCATGATTTCCTTTTGACTTGCCTTCTTTCTGAAGAATATATGATAGATGTCATTGGAAAACATTGATCCTGCACCCAGCAGATCGGAATCTGCACTGCTCATCGTTGCACTGATGATACCGGCAAAGAGTATGCCGCATACAAGTGCAGGCATGCTGGTGATAGCCAAGGCCGGCAATGCATAACGGGTATTGTGGGCCAATGCATCTTCTACAGAAGCACCAAGCATTCCTTGGTTGTTGAGGGAAAGCATTGCCAGGCCAAGGATGACAGGGATGAAAGCGAAGACAAAGTTGATGATTGCAGCGATGATGGAGCCTTGTTTTGCAACTTTGCCGTTCCTGGCTGCATAATATCGTGAAACAGCTTCCTGCCCGATGACAAACGTAGCGATGTACATGATGACGTAGCCTATGATCTGGCCCCAGCCTCCGATACCTTTTGTCAAGCTGAAGTGGTCTGCAGGGATAGTCTGCCGTATGGCAGTCCAGCCTCCGCAGAGTTTCAGTGCAAACGGAATAGCTATGCTCATACCTATTACGATAAGAAATACCTGTATGAAATCAGTAAGGGTGACTGACCATAGTCCTCCCATGATGGCATATACGGTGATGACGATGGTAACTATTGCCAGTGCTGTGGTCTTATTGAGTCCCAGCATGACTTCGATGATTGAGGCTGAAGCTTTGAACTGGGCTGCCGTGAGTCCTATGAGTGCAAGGATCATGATGATGGCACAGAAAGTACCTGAAGCCTTGTCATATCGGCGTCTGAAGTATTCGGGGACTGTCTTGACTTCTGCCTGCCGGATATGGGGGGCGATGAAAGAAAGAATGACAAAGGCAATGCCCATTGCGATGATATACCAGGCAGCACTGGCACCCCAACTACCATAGGAATTTGCAACGACTCCCAGTGAGGATCCTCCGCCGATTTCAGTTGCTGCCAATGTTCCGGCCATAAGGAATGGTCCCAGCCTTCTGCCGGCAATCATAAAATCAGTATTCGTACTGATTTTCTTTGAAGAATAGAAACCAATTCCCAACATTGCAAGCATGTAGATTATTACGATGGAAATAATCATCATGTTCATTTTCTTTTGCTCTCCTTAGTTATTTTGATAGAGAAGTATACCACACAAATTTGATATCAGGTCAAGAATATTTCATATATGTATCACAATCTTGTTGTCTTGTGCTTAGTATGTAAACTGCAATTGATTGGTATTAGACTTCCCATACATAACCAGGGTGAATGCTTGAATTAAAAGAAATTTACAATTTGCTGTTCCTCCTCTATACTTGGCAGATAAGGAGGATATGATGAAACATGATATGGTCAAAGTCATCGCCTCCTGTATTGCTGTCGTGCTTATGCTTGTCTTCTTCAATCAGTTCATAAAGAAGGAACAGGCTGAAATGGAGGAGCATGTTACCTTCGGTGCAACCTATATGTCGATGGACAATCCTTTCTTTGAGGAACTGAATTCTTCCATGCAGGAGATAATCGAAGCAAACGGTGACAGGCTCATTGCCCGTAACCCTGCCCAGAACCAGGAGAAGCAGAACCAGCAGATCTATGATATGCTGGCCCAAGGCATAGATCTGCTGTTCATCAATCCCGTAGATTGGAAAGGAGTGATGCCTGCTTTGGTTGCCTGCAGGAATGCAGGGATCCCTGTGGTCAATGTCGATACCAATGTATTCGATACTTCCTATGTCGATTCCATAATTCTTTCCGACAACTATCTGGCAGGTGTCCAGATTGCCAATGATGTCATTTCGAAAAGGGACAGTGGGCGGATTGTCATCCTTTCCCACGACAGTATCTTTTCGACGTATGAAAGAGTCAGAGGCTTTGAAGAGACGATTGCAAAATCCCATAAGGATTTCAAGGTCGTATATAAGACAACGACAGTCGTTACTTTGGAAGCTTCCATGGATGCCATGCTGAAGTTCCTTGATTATAAGATTCCGTTTGACATAGTCCTGGGTGGCAATGACCCTACGGCTCTGGGAGCACTGGCGGCTATGCAGAAGACAAACATAGGGCTTGATAAGCTTATCTATGGCATCGATGGTTCTCCGTTGGGCAAAGCAATGGTCAAGCAGGGCTACATGGATGGGACCAGTGCACAGTTTCCCATTGAGATAGGGGAGAAATCCGCACATATTGCCTATGAGATATTGGCAGGCAAGGAAGTTCCCAAGCAGATTCTCATACCTGTCAAGCTCATTACTTCTGACAATGTCGATGATTTTGATATATCGGGGTGGCAGTGATGAATGTAAGCAACCTCAGACAAATCAAATATCTGCTTCTGTTGATAAACATACTTGCAGTCATGTTCATTGCCATTGTCATACGGAATACGACACAGTATATCTGCATGCTTGGTGCTGCCAGCTCCTTTCTGTTTGAAGTGAAGGCAATACCCATGAATCCAAACGGCAATTATTTCCTTGTCTTTGCCTTGTCTGCTGTATTGCTGTTTAATTTCCTGCTCAGGCAATTTGTCATTCCTTCCGAAACTGATAAGATTACGGTGACCTTGTTGCTGGATTCTGCTGCGACGATATTGCTTATGGTCTTTGAAGATTTCAATTACAATGGTATTATCCTATGGATCATAGCTAATTTTGTCTACTATGTGAATTCTCCGAAGAAGTTCCTGGCAATCGGCATCGGCATTGCAGGGTATATCTTTTCAAACTATGGCTTGCTGTCCATCTATACACCGCTCTTTTCAATTGAAAAATATTTCGTAGTCTATCAATCATTTACCAGGACATTGCTTTTTATTCTCTATTATTCCCTTTCTGCCTTGAACCTGATCGTCTTCATCATTTTCTGCATCCTGGTAATTCAGGAACAGGAAGGTATCATAGAAGAAGTAAACCATCTGTATTCGCAGCTCAGTGATGCCAACAAAGAGCTGAAGAAACTGGCGGACATCAAGGAAAAGATGGGTGAGACCAGAGAGAGAAATAGGATTGCCAGGGAAATCCATGATACCATAGGCCATTCCCTTATGTCGATTTCCATTGGTATTGATGCAGCTTTGACATTGATTGACAATAATCCTTCCCAGGCAAAAAGGCAGTTGCAGACAGTGTCGACAGTTGCAAGGGAAGGTATTGCCGATATAAGAAGGTCGGTAAGTGCTCTGCGGCCTGATACCTTGGGATCCCATAGGCTGAGCCAACAGATAAGCCATCTGGTGGATAAGACTGTCAATGCAACAGGTATCGTGATTCACTATACCTGTGAGGAAAAACTGGAATTTGAGAATGATGAGGAAAATGCCATTTTCAGGGTGGTGCAGGAAAGCCTGACGAATGCAATCAAGCATGGTCATGCGACTGTCGTGGATATTACATTGGAAAAAAAGGATGGGAATCTGCTTATCTTGGTCAGGGACAATGGTTGTGGCTGTCAGCATATGGTTCCGGGATTCGGTACTGCGCATATGAAAGAGCGCATTGAGATGCTTGATGGAAGTATTGAGTTTGTTTCTGACGACGGTTTTGCAGTAAAGGCCATCATTCCCATAAGGGTGGAGGGAGGTAATGATAAAAGTATTGATAGCTGATGATCAGCAGCTGATTCGTGAAAGTCTGAAAATTGTCTTGCAACAGACCGAGACTATTGAAGTGACAGACAGCGTAGGGAACGGATATCAGGTAATCCAGAGCGTGAAGGAAAAGAAACCTGATGTCATTCTGATGGATATACGGATGCCGAACTTGGACGGTGTCCAATGTACCAGGCAGATAAAGGAACAGTATCCTCAGATCAAGATCATTATCCTGACGACTTTCGATGATGATGAATATGTCTATGATGCCCTGCGTTATGGAGCCAGTGGCTACCTGCTCAAAGGAGTATCCATGGATGAGCTGATAAATGCCATTCGGATCGTCCATGAAGGGCAGGCTATGATCAATCCTGACATACAGGCGAAGGTCGTACGTCTTTTTTCTGAGTTGGCCAATCTAGGGGAGAATATCAGCCAGAGCATCATCATCGACAAAGCAGATGTCAGTACGTTGTCTTCATCTGACTGGAAGGTGATACGTGAAGTTGAAAAAGGCCTTTCAAACAAAGAAATAGCTGAAAAACTGTTTCTTTCGGAAGGAACTGTCAGAAATTACATTTCCAATATCCTGACGAAGCTTGAACTGCGCGACAGGACCCAGCTTGCAATCTGGGCAATTGAAAACAAGTTGCTGAAACCGAAGCCATGAAAATTAAAAATTCATTCCTGCTGGTTGCCGTCCTTGTCGCTTCATTGCTTTCAATCTGTCTGTATGCATTGCTGTCCTATACCCGCCAGACGCAAGGTAAGGATATCGTACTTGAGCTGGGTGTCTTCGCAGGTCCTTATTGGGATGTCACTGATGAAGACTACTATAAGTTGGTTGACAAGGCCATTGAAAAATTTGAACAGAACAATCCTGGTGTACACGTTCATTATGAGTCCGGTGTCAGGATGATTGATTACAGCGAATGGCTGAGTGAAAGGATTCTGAAAGGTGAGACTCCCGATGTCATGATTATTCCCAGCCGCGATTTCAACATGCTCATTTCCTTGAAGGTACTCAGGAACCTAGGAGACTTGATCAGCAGTGATCCGGAAATAAATGCTGGAAGTTTCTTTCCGTTCGGTTACAGTTCAGGGTCTATGAACGGGCGCCAATATGCACTTCCGTTTGAGGTAAACCCGAAGCTGATGGCTGTAAACAAGACCTTGCTGCAGCGTGAGGGGTATGATGTACCTTCCTTGGACTGGAAATGGAATGATTTCTATGACCTTTGCTACCATCTGACAAGGGATTTGGATGGAGATGGGCAGAAGGATATCTTCGGTGTCTGTAATTACAAATGGACCGATGCCGTGTATTCCAACGGAGCCAGGCTTTTTGACAGGGATGGCAGCAAGGCTTATTTCAATGATGCCGGTGTCATCGAAGCTGTCAAGTTCATGCAACGTCTGAATGACCTGAACAATGACATCAAGTTGACCAAGGATGACTTTGACATGGGAAAAGTTGCTTTTATGCCTCTTACCTTTGCAGAGTATAAGACGTATACGACATATCCTTACAAAATCGAAAAATATATGGATCTGAACTGGAGTTTCATTACTTTGCCTGCCGGACCATCAGGGGACAATGTATCGGTAGCGGATTCCCTGCTGATGGGTATCAGCAGCAATTCCAGCCATGAACAGTTGGCCTATCGCCTTCTCAAGACATTTACTGCTGATTCCGAGATACAGCTGGACATCTACAATTATGGGCATGGTGCCTCAGCCCTGAAAGAAGCTGCCAGTTCTCCGCAGGTGGAAAAGATCATGCAGGACAAGATGGCCGAGAATGACATGAACTATGACAGCAACCTGATCATACAGGTCCTGGATAACAGCATGTTCTGCCCGGTCTTCAGCAAGTATGATGAATTGATGGCCCTTGCCAACAATACCATAGAACATATCATTTCGGAAGATGAAAACGCAGAAAGTTCCTTGCGTAAGTTCCAGAGGGATATCCTGAAACTCATTGAATGACAATATTACATTTGTCATGGTCCAACTGATTACATTTGCCAATTGCGTTTTCATATTTCTCCTTCATAATCGGATGTATCAAGAAAAAAAGGAGAAGCATATGAAAAAATTCGTATGTGCATTGATGATTGCATCCCTTGCAATCGGCTCAGTATTTGCCCAAGGTTCCTCAGAACCCCAGGCTTCTTCCTCAGGCGAGACACATTATAAGTTTGGTTTTACCTGCATGGATCAGTCAAATCCTTTCTTTGTCATTATTGAGAAGACCATCAGGGATGAGGTCGAGGCGAGAGGAGACGAATTGATTTCTGTCGATCCTGCAAATGATGTGACAAGACAGATCCAGCAGATCGAGGATGTCGTGGCCCAGAACATCGACGGTATGTTCCTTAATCCTGCAGAAGCAGAAGGAATCATTCCTGGATTGGACATGCTCAAGAATGCCGGTGTTCCCATTGTCAATTTCGATACGGAAGTAGCCGATATGAGCTACGTAACCACCTATACCGGTTCAGATAACTACCATGCCGGTTATGTCTGTGGCGAAGATATGGTAAAGAAGTGCCCCAATGGCGGTGATATCATCGTATTGGATTCCCCGACCATGAATTCTGTCGTTGACAGGACCAACGGTTTCATGGATGCCATCAAGGGACATAATTTCAATATCGTGGCACAGCAGGATGCAAAGGGCAACCTTGAAAAAGCAATGAACATCGCAGAGGACCTGCTCCAGGCCCATCCTGATGTAGTTGCGATCTTCGGCGGCAATGACCCGACGGCTCTTGGAGCCTTGGCTGCAGCAAACGCAGCAGATATCAAGAACTGCAAGATCTATGGTGTTGATGGTTCGCCTGATATCAAAAAAGAACTTGCAAGCGGACATACGCTCATTGAAGGTACCGGTGCCCAGTCTCCGGTTTCCATTGCAAAGACTTCCGTCGATCTGATGTATAAAATCATGGCAGGAGAAAAGGTCGATGCCAGATATCCTGTACCTACGTTCCTTATCACTGCAGACAATGTCGCCAAGTATGGCGTTGATGGTTGGCAGTAGGCTTGATGATCTGATGAACTGAAAGTTGATGAAAGTGCCGTGAGGCACTTTCATCATGTACAAGGAAACAACGTAATGAATGATTGTTTGCTACGGATGGTAGATATTCACAAGAGATTCCCCGGTGTCTATGCACTGAGGGCAATTGACTTTGAGCTGGAAGCCGGTGAAGTCCATGCATTGCTCGGAGAAAACGGTGCAGGCAAATCGACCCTTATCAAGGTTTTGGGCGGAATCTACAAGAAAGATGAAGGGAAAATATACATAGATGGCAAGGAAGTGGAGATCAATGATGTCCATGATGCCCATAGGAACGGTATAGCAATCATCCACCAGGAATTGGTACTGGTCCCATACATGACGGTTGCCGAAAATATTTTTCTCGGACGGGAACCGATGAAAGGCCGTTTTGTCAACAAATTCAAGATGAACCGTGATACCAAGAAATTGCTTCTGGATTATAACCTTGATTTTGAACCGACAGAATTGATAGTCAACCTTTCCATTGCCCAACAGCAGATGGTTGAGATTGTCAAGGCCATTTCCTATAACTCGAGGATACTGGTCATGGATGAACCGACATCCTCGATTTCAGATAAGGAAGTGACCTTTCTGTTCTCCATCATGAGGACTCTTGTCAAGAAGGGAATCGGTATAATCTACATTTCCCACAAGATGAGTGAGCTGGGAGAAATCTGTGACCGGGTCACGGTACTTCGGGATGGGCAGAATGTCGGTACCAAGATTGTCAAGGAAACATCCAAGGATGAATTGATTTCCATGATGGTCGGTAGACAGCTGTCATCTTACTATACCAGGGATTACCAAGTACCGGGTGAAATAGTACTTAAATGTGAGCATCTGTGTGACAACAATATGGTGCTCGATTCTTCATTGGAAGTCCGCAAGGGTGAAATCGTCGGTATGGCCGGACTAGTCGGAGCTGGCAGGTCCGAGACAGTCCAATGCATTTTTGGGTTGACCAAGAAGTATACGGGAGATGTCTGGATAAAAGGAAAGAAGAAAAGGCTGTCATCTCCGGTAGAAGCTTTGGCTTGCGGGATTGCCCTTGTCCCTGAAGACCGGAAACTGGAGGGACTGTATCATATCCAGTCAGTCAGGTTCAATTCAACCATCGAGGTCTTGGGAAATTTCATCCATGGGATAGCCGTGGACAGGGAAGAAGAAAGCCGGATTGCCCAACATTACATCGATGTGATGAATACGAAGACTCCTTCCCAGGAACAGCGGATGAGCAATCTGTCCGGAGGTAACCAGCAGAAGGTCATGATCGGCAGATGGCTGGCAACAAAGCCTGACCTTTTGATCTTGGACGAACCTACCAGAGGTGTCGATGTCGGAGCAAAGGCAGAGATCTATGCCATCATGAATGAATTGGCAAAGCAGGGTATGGCAATCGTCATGATATCTTCTGAGCTTCCTGAAATCATCAATATGAGCGACAGGGTCTATGTAATGGCCCATGGGGTGACCAGAGGTTGCCTGGAACACGACGGACTTACGCAGGAAAAGATCATGCGATTGGCTGCAGAATAGAAGGAGAGAGTTATGTCAGCTTCAGAAAATGCACTGCTGGAAATGAGCTTGGGCAAAAGGTTCAACAACGGTGTAAAACAGTATTTCAAAGAGAATCTAGGAATCATCATTGCATTCCTTGTGTTGTTTGCTTTCTTGGCAAGTAATCCCCATACACATGATTCGTTCATGACTTCCCGGAATATGTTCAATGTCCTGCGGCAGATTTCTACAAACCTCTATCTTGCCTGTGGTATGACAATGGTCATTATCCTCGGAGGAATTGACTTGTCTGTCGGTTCGATAATAGCTTTGTCAGGATGTGTGGCTGCTGCCGGAGTAGCGCGGTATTCATTGCCTATTCCTGTTGCATTGTTGCTTGGTTTGCTGATAGGATTGATAGTAGGAGCTTTCAACGGTGTGGTAATTGCAAAGACAACCATTCCTTCCTTCATCGTAACATTGGCTACGATGAATATCTGCAGGGGCCTTGCCTATGTGTATACAGGTGGTTCTCCGGTCAGGGTCGTAAGCAAGGAGTGGCAGTTCATCGGTGCGGGATATATAGGACCGTTTCCTACCCCTGTCGTCATCCTCGTAATCGTGTTGATAATTACGACGCTTCTCATGGACAATACGAGGTTCGGCCGGCATATATATGCAGTCGGTGGCAATGCTCAGGCTGCGAGGTTTTCCGGTATTGATGCCGCCAAAGTAAAGTTCTGGGTACATGTCTTTGCTGGAGTGCTTTCCGGCTTGGCAGGTGTCGTGCTGGCTTCCCGGATGTATTCCGGTCAGCCTACCGCAGGTCAAGGAGCTGAAATGGATGCCATTGCAGCTGTTGTTGTCGGTGGTACTTCCATGGCAGGCGGCAGCGGCAAGATCGGAGGTACCATCATAGGTGCTCTGATAATCGGCTATCTTAACAACGGCCTGAATTTGATGAATGTCAACTCATTCTGGCAGTATGTAGTCAAAGGTGCTGTCATCCTGTTGGCAGTGTTCATTGATTTCATGCGGAACAAGAATAAGAAATAGAAGGTGTATGATGCTGGTAAATTTGAAGACGATAATGGAACATGCTGAATCACGTGGGATTGCAACAGGTGCTTTCAATGTACCGAACTGGGAATCGGCAAAGGCCATAATAGGAGCTGCAGAGGAACTTGATATGCCTGTCATTATGAATTATGCTCCGGTACACCATGTTTATCTGAGCATGGAGGATGCAGCTTTCATCATGTTGCATGAAGCACATAAGGCTACGGTTCCCGTCTGCGTGCATCTGGACCATGGCGGGTCGTTTGAACAATGTATGTCTGCCATACGACTGGGGTTCACGTCCGTAATGATCGATGCCTCAGCCAAGAGTCTGGAAGGCAACATTGCAGAAACAAGTGCAGTGGTCAGGGCCGCCCATAGTGTGGGCGTATCCGTTGAAGCTGAACTTGGACATATCTTTACGTCAAGGAACGGGATCAGTGAAGTAAGTCAGGATGTTGAGACGGCCGAGGACTTCTCTGACCTTGCAGATGTGTATACTGATCCTGCAGTAGCCAAGGATTTCGTTGGGAAGACAGGTGTAGATGCCCTTGCCATTGCCTTTGGTACATCACATGGTATCTATGTCAAGAAACCTGTGCTCGATCTGAATAGGATCAGTGCTGTAAGGAAGGCTGTCAATATCCCTTTGGTCATGCATGGTGGATCAGGCTTGAGCAAGGAAGAATTCCAGACTGCCATACGCAATGGCATCAGAAAAATAAATTACTACACCTATATGACGCTCTGCGGAGGTACAGCTGTGCGTCAGTTCATCACAGAAAAGGAGGATGAGGAAAATATCTTCTTCCATGATATTCCTGGCATTGCCATGAAGGCCATGAAGGGTAATTTGATTGAAGCTATGAGGATATTTTCCTTGCAATGATATATGGACAAAGGCATAGCGGTCGTAGGATCATTGATTCTTGACAAGCATTTTGTCATGGACGCTTATCCTCGCAAGAGTACGTTGGTAAAGGTTTCTGCAGGGGAACAGACCATCGGAGGTGCCGGCAATCTCATCATTGACCTTGCCAAGTTGGATACCCAGCTGAAGATAAAGGTAAGTGGTATCGTCGGAGCCGGTACCGATGGCAGGTTCATGAGGGAAGGTTTTGCCAAGTATGGCAATATCGATGTTTCGGGTATCAAGGACGGTGGTGATACATCTCTGACGCTGGTGATGGATGCCAGAGAGGACAAGACCAGGACATTCTTTTATTTTCCCGGGGCCAGCGATACTTTTTCCTATGAAGATATCGATTGGGAGGCCATCGATGCCGATATCTTCCAACTGGAATATCTATTGTTGCTGGCAAAGGTCGATGCTGCCGATACTGAGTATGGTACTGTGGGTGCAAAGATCCTGCATGAAGCAAGAAAGCGAGGATTCCTTACTTCAATTGATGTAGTTTCTGAAACGGGTCCTAGGGCGGCAACGGTGGTACCTCCTGCTCTTGCCTATACAGATTTCTGCACCATAAATGAGATTGAGGCCTCTGCTGTTACCGGAATTCCGGTATTGATGGATGGTGTTGTCCATGAAGGCAATATGGTCAAGGCACTGAAATGTCTGAAAGATATGGGTGTAGCCAGATGGGTGGTCATCCATTGTGCCCAGGCCAGCTATGGTCTTGATTGTAGCAGCGGCAGGATTTTCAAGGTTGCGAGCCTCGATATTCCAAGAAGCCGGATCAAAGGTACGACAGGTGCCGGTGATGCCTTCTGTGCGGGCATACTGTATTCGGCTTATAAGCAGAAGAGCTTGCAGGAGGCCTTGCAGTTTGCTTCGGCCGTTGCCGGTTGCTCTCTTTTTGAAAGCAATGGGACGGATGGTCTGAGATGTGTCAAGGAAGTCATGCAGGTATATGCTGCATACAAAGGAGCTGAGCCTTATGAAGAGATCAAAGATCAATGAAGTAATCAGGGACATGGAAACAATGCTAGATGCATATCACATTTCCTTGCCTCCGTTCTGCCGTTGGTCTCCTGAACAGTGGAAGACGAAGAACCATGAATATGATGAGATCCGTGACAATCGATTGGGCTGGGATATTACTGATTTCGGCTATGAGGATTTCGATAGAACCGGTTTTGCACTTATTACTCTCAGGAACGGTAACCAGAAAGATCCGAAGTACAGGAAGGTATATGCAGAGAAGCTTATCATGTTGAAAGATGGGCAGACGGCACCTCTGCATTATCACTGGTTCAAGAGTGAGGATATCATCAACCGAGGTGGTGGTAACTTGCTTATTACTGTCTACAATGGAGATGAAGCAAGAAACAAGTTGGACAATGATGTCATGGTCAATTCCGACGGAAGGTCCTATATCGTAAAGGCAGGGACTGCCGTAAGGCTGTGCCCTGGAGAAAGCATTACGCTCTGGCCATATCAATATCATAGTTTTGCAATCGAGAAAGGCAGTGGGGATGTCATGATAGGGGAAGTGTCACGTTGCAACGACGACGAGACTGACAACTGTTTCTTTGAGGATATTCCCAGGTTTCCTTCAATTATCGAAGATGAAGCTCCTTACAGGTTGCTTTGCACTGAATATCCTGAGGTAGAGCGCTGATTATTGATGCTGGCCCCGATTGATTTTATTTTCTTGGGCAGTGGATAAGTTTGCAGAAACCTGTTATCTTCATGCAAGAGGATTCTACATGAACTACATCATCTTGCAAGGTGACTCTGTGCTGCTTGCTCTGCATGGAAATGCCTGCTATTTGCCGGAAGATAAAGATCTTCCAGAATCTTGGCTGAAAAAGCTGCAGTTGTTTCCTTTGCTGGGATCAAAGGAAACCTATCTTGTCTGTTCCACGGCACTTCCTGAGGTCAATGGTCTGGTCTATGGGAATCTGCGGGCCAATGCTTCTAGGATGAGCAGGGAAACCTATGCCCTTATATGCCAAGCCAAGGCAATTTCCAATTGGGACCATGGGCATAGGTTCTGTGGCCTGTGTGGCGCTGAGTTGCTTCCATTGCAGGAAGACAAGTCGAAGACTTGTCCCAGTTGCAAACATCAGTGGTTCCCTGAGATAGCATGTGCCATAATAGTGGGAATAAGGAAAGGCAATTCTTTGTTGATGGCTCACAATGCCCATTTTCCGGAAGGTTTGTACAGCCTTGTTGCAGGTTTCATTGAACTTGGAGAGACCTGTGAGCTTGCAGTTGCAAGAGAGGTGATGGAGGAAGTCGGTATACGTGTACACAATATACACTACTTTGCTTCTCAGCCTTGGCCTTTCCCTAATTCTCTTATGATGGGCTTTACTGCCGAATATGCCGAGGGAGAGGTTATACCGGATGGAACCGAATTGCTTGATGCCGGTTGGTATACGGCAGATCATCTGCCTCCTTCAATTCCAAAGGTGGGTACCATAGCCAGAGCCATCATAGACGATTTTTTTGCTTCTCAAAGCCAGTGAATACATTTGTTTTTCCGACATTTGATGATATGATTATAAAATGTTTCGGAGAAAAAAACTATTTGTACAGATCCTTTTGAATTTCCTTGCCATAATGCTGATTCCCTTAGGGTTCTTGTCTTTCTGAACTTGGCAGGATTTTTTCTTTAACATTCAGCATAAATTCCTTTTCCCCTCTTACAGACTAGCTTTGTTCCGGTTTACATGGTATTATTATACTATATTTTATGTGGTGGATAACAAAAAATTGGGAATTTCCTGTACACCATAATTGCCAGGTATTAGGAACTAAATGGACACAGACATCTACAAGACAAATGCAGAAACTGTATATGAAGAAATCAGTCACAAAATAATTACTGGGGCATATCCTCCAGGAATGCGCTTATCCAGAAGACAAATTGCAGCTGAACTTGGTGTTAGCTCTATTCCTGTGTTGGAAGCTTTGAAACGTCTGGAGCAAGACGGTTTGGTTGAATATCGACCATACTTAGGTTCTTCTGTCACTACACCTACAGAAGACAAAATAAAAGATATGTTTGCCTTTAGAGAAGCAATTGAATGTCAAGTTGCAAGAATCCTTTCCCAACATATTTCTGAGCAGACAGAAATAGACTTGAGGTCAATAGCAGATGAACTGGATCTTTTACGGTATACCTTGGATAATCCGGAAAAGACAAATGATAAACATCTTGAGTTCCATCTTGCTTTGGCAGAAGCAACAGGATATCCCTCTTTGGTTTCTGGATTAAAAAAAATTAATTTCACATGGTTGTTGTTTAATGCTATAATTTCCAGACGTAAACATCCTATTACACATCGCAGATGGCATGGTCTTCTTTTGGATAAGATATTTTTGCACGATCCGGATATTGCCGAAGAAGCAATGAGAATACATATCAAAGATTCAATGGGGCCGATGCTTGAAAGTTTCAACCAAGCACTATCTGATAAATGATATTTAGTATTTGCTTGGAATAACTCCAGAATGGGGTTTGTCAAAAAGAAGATATTTGTATTATTTCTTCTAGGAGCAACAGATGGATCCAAGTAAACTTGGGTTTTTATATTTGCCTATTTAGAAGAAAAAATGGGAAAAGTTTAGCAGATATATCATTAGTTCCTGTCTGTTTCCTTTTATATTTTATAAAAAGAAATAGGAGGTGTCTTTGGGTTTTTCTGTAATACTAAATCAAGATTTCGATTGTAGCCCTGAATTTTCCCTTTCGATAACACTTTGATTTTATCTCGTTGCATTACCTGAGGTAGGGAGCTCTTTTATTGGAAAAGTTCTATTTCATGATCTGTTGTTCCACAGAACTTTTCAGTTTTCCTTTGACTGGAAAACATTCATTCATTTAGTTATTCGTTTGCTAATTAATTGCTGAACTTGATGATGTTTTGTCCTTTTAGAAAGGCGCTGGTCTCTTGATATTTATTTTTCAAACTTGGGTCAGTTTAGAATGAAGAAGATGGGTTTTCGCCTAGTTGCTATAATATTATCTTATATGTTAAGAAATTAATTATTATATGGAAAGTGAGAAAAAACTTTTGACAAAATGATATATCAGGTATATCATTTCGATTGTAGAAAAAGTTTCGTGAATATAAACGGAGGATTAAGAATGAAGGGTATGAGTAAGGTATTGTCGCTCATGACCGTAATGATGGTTTGTGCCTTGTCGGTCATAAGTGCATCAGGACAGCAGGAATCCAAGGAAAATCTTGGAACTGGATATCCTACCCGAACTATACAGGTAATCATTCCTGTTGGAGCTGGTGGTGATACAGATACAAATGCTAGGATTTTCTCTCAGTATTTGGAAAAAGAACTGGGGCAGACACTTGCTGTCGTGAATGTGAAAGGTGGCGGTGGCACCATTGGTATGCAACGGGTCCTTGATGCAAAGCCTGATGGCTATACAGTTTTGTTTTATCATGGCGAGGCCATGATTCCAAAAATTGCAGGTCTCGTCGATTACGGTATTGATGCTTTTGATATGGTCGGAATCGGATTGGTAGATAACACAACAGTTCTTGCAACACACCCAGGAATGCCTTTCTCTGATATGAAGGGGTTTGTTTCTTATGCTAAGGCCCATCCCGGCGAAGTTGAGTTCGGGATGATGACCGGTGGATATCCAGAATTGGTTGGCCTTGCAATTGAAGATACTGCCAAGATAGACCTTAATTTGGTTGATGTCGGGGCAAATGCGGCTAAGACTGTTGCCTTGAAGGCCCGTAAAACGGATGTAATCAATACACAATATGGATTGACCCAGGACTATTTCAAAAACGGGGATTTCATAATGTTAGGTTTGACCTCTCCTGAAAGAAATCCATTGATTCCTGATATTCCGACAACTGCAGAACAGGGTTATCCATTGGATTTCAATAAATTCTTCTTCTTTGCTATGCCTAAAGGAACGCCAAAGGCAATCATAGATAAATTTTCTGCTGCTATTAAGAAAGTCGTAGAAGATCCAGATTTCAAAGCTGAAGTTGCGAAGCATTACTTGACACCGACATATATGGGGCCGGAAGAAGCGAGTAAACACGCTCAGGAAACCTATGATTATTTTTTGAAATACCAAGATTTGTTCAGGACATCTGGAAAATAAAAAAGAATCAGGAATAAAGATCCATTGTTGGGAACGGACTGTTTTCGACAATGGTATATGTTTGATAGAAGCTTTAAGTTTCTGGAAGTAGATGTGGTGTTCTATGGAAAATAAAAATAAAATATTAGGTATATTTAGCCTCGCAGTAGGCATTGTTTTGTTCCTGTTGAGCTTAAATATACACGATAAAGCTGCCGTTGGAGTCGGTGCTGCTTTTTTCCCGAAATTGATTTCACTTGGAATATTTGCCATGGGAATCGTCCTATTGGTACAACGAAAAACAGGTATGGGCAAACAGGTCGATAAAAATCAGTGCTGTACTCAAGTAGTTTCTGATTTTACGGGAAGGGGTCGATATGTCTGGATGACGGTCGGCCTGCTGGTTGCCTATCTCATTTTGATTTCTATTTTTGGTTTCTTACTTAGCTCAATAGGTTATATCTATTTTCAGATGCAACTTTTAGCCTGTGACAGTGACCATAAGACCCGATTGAAGGATTTTGCAATTTCAGTACTTACATCTGTTATAGCTTATATGCTGTTTGTACATGTTTTTGGAATTATGCTTCCTCTCGGTTGTTTCGCTGAGATTGGAGGATGATATGGTATTACAAGGAATTATTTCGGTATTGAATCCATATGTATTATTGTTGATTCTTGGTGGCACAGTACTGGGTATTATCTTTGGGTCTATTCCAGGGATTACTGTAACCATGGGTGTTGCTTTGTTTTTGCCTGTGACTTTTATGATGCAACCTGTTCCTGCACTTGCACTCTTAATGGGACTTTATATCGGCGGAACTTCCGGTGGATTGATATCTGCAATTTTGTTGAATATACCAGGAACGCCTGCTTCTATCTGTACATGTTTGGATGGGAAGCCTATGGCAGAAAGAGGTGAGGCAGGTAAGGCAATCGGAACCGGCGTTCTGTTTTCCTTCATCGGGGGATTCTTGAGTCTCCTTGTTTTATATTTTATTTCTCCGTTGCTTGCAAAGGTAACCTTGAACTTTGCATCATATGAATATTTTTCTCTTGGACTTATCAGCCTTACATTGGTATCAAGTATTTCTGGAGATTCGTTGATAAAAGGGGTATTGAGCTGTCTGTTCGGCTTTATGTGTACGTTTGTCGGACTTGCCCCCATAACGGGATATCCTCGTTTTACTTTCGGCTTTAGCCAATTGATGGGGGGAATAAGCTTATTGCCGACACTCATCGGGTTGTTTGCTGTTTCCCAGTTATTGGTAGCGGCAGAAGAAGGTGGTTGTACAAAAATAACTGCGCAGAAAAACCTGGCGATGCATGGTTTTGGAATTTCGACCAAGGAATTCTTATCTCAGAAAGTGAATTGTCTACGTTCTGCCTTGATTGGTACGGGTATCGGGATACTTCCAGGCTTAGGGGCTTCGATAAGTGGTGTCGTGTCTTATGGGATTGCAAAAGGACATTCTTCTTATCCTGAAAAATTCGGTACAGGAATCATTGATGGAATTGTTGCTTCGGAAACTTCAAACAATGCCTCGACAGGTGGTGCAATGATTCCTTTGTTAACCTTGGGTATTCCTGGTGATAATACAACGGCAATTATCCTTGCTGGTTTTATGGTGCAGGGGATTACTCCTGGTCCATTGCTGTTCCAATCGAATGGAAAGTTGGTCTATGCTATTTTTACAGCTTTGTTCTTTGCTAATATTTTTATGTTGGTGACTGAGCTGTTCGGTATGAAAGCCTTTGTAAAAATCCTTCGTGTACCGAAGAAAATATTATTACCTGTTATATTAGCATTATGTGTAATAGGTTCATACGGGCTTAATAACAGGATGTTTGATGTCTGGACAATGGTCTTTTTTGGTGTAGTCGGTTTTGCCATGAAGAAATTCAAAATTCCTTCGACTCCCTTCTTATTAGGGTTCATATTGGGGCCGATGATTGAACGTGAATTGCGTCGTGGACTGATGCGAAGTAAGGGTAGTTTTGTTCCGTTTATTACTTCTCCGATATCAGGAACCATACTTATGTTGACCTGTCTGATTATCATTTGGTCAATCGTAAAATCAGTCAAAAAAAACAAGAAAGCTATATAGCATTGGATAATGGATATGAGAGAAAGCATGCAGAATCGGATTGATTCCGATATTTTGAAAAAGACGGTGGATTTTATATATCAATTCATTGATATACCACTCAACTATCGCCAAAGTGGTCATCCTGGGGGGTCTCATTCAAAGGCCGAGTTGTTCTTGAGTTTGCTGTTGAGTGGAAATTTCCGCTGGGATATCAGGGATAGTCAGAAAAGATTCCGGGATCGTTTTGTACTTGGTTGTGGGCATACCGTTCCTTTGGTTTATGCTACGTTGGCAGTATTGAATCAAACCATGCGAGTGGCTTATGAAGAAACCGGATCCAAACGTTATGCATTCAAAGATGATAGGAACATGCTTCTTTTCTGGGAGGATCTTGTTTCTTTTCGTAGGCTTGGCGGTCTTTCTGGACATGCTGAGGCATATGGAAAAACTTCAATTCTAGCCACAAATACCGGCGCTTCGGCTCATGGTACTCCGGCTGCTGCGGGCCTTGCCTTTGCTTTGAAGAGAGCAGGGGCTGGAGAAGTACGTGTGTTTTTATTGGAAGGTGAAGGGGGTCTGACTCCTGGTGCGACACATGAAACATTGAATTCTGCTTGGGGTATGGCCTTGGATAATCTCCATTTTTTGGTTGATTGGAATGATTATGGTATTGATTCCCATAAGACAAGTGATGTTGTCTTTGGTACTCCGGATATATGGTTTTCCAGTCATGGCTGGAAAGTCGTTCCTGTTGAGGATGGAACGAATTTTTCTCAATTATTCCGAGGTTTGCAAGAACTTGTTGTTACGGATAAAGTAGATGCACGGCCTTCGATGTTATGGGCCAGAACCAGAAAAGGAAATGGATATGGAACATTCGACAATGTTTCTCATGGGACGCCTCATCCAATCAATAGTCCTGAATTTTGGGAACTTGAAAAAAGGTTCAGTGCTGAATATGAGGTTGACTTTGTCAATGTCGATGGTGCCTGCAGTTCTGATCCTCAAATAAAACACAGGGAATTTCATGATAACTTAAAAGCTGTAGCAGAAGCTTTGGGAAAAGATAAGTCATTGTGTCTTACTCTTGCTGACCGTCTGATAGAAATAGGTGATTCTGTCCCAGAGTCTATCGATGGTTTTAAGTTGGAACGCTATGGCAATCCATTTGCTGATTCTAGATTTTGGAATTTTACCGATTATCCATCTGAGTTATGGAAAGCAAGTGGAGAAAAAGTTTCACCCCGTGTTGCATTGAGTCGTTGGGGGGCTTTTATCAATAGTTTATGTCGAAAAAACTATGATCGCCCGATGTTTTTAGCAGCTTCAGCAGATCTTGCCGAATCGACCGGTTTGGGAGGTTTTGCACAGGGATTTAATGGTATCAAAGGGTATGGATGGTATAACCGTGTCGGTAACGATGAAGGGATCCTAGCTCCTTCAGAAATTACAGAATTTTCTAATGCTGGTATGCTAAGTGCTGTCGCTACCCTTAACCTAGCTAAGGACAGCAAGAAGGAATTTGATGGATTCTATGGAGTTTCTTCTTCTTATGATTCCTTTTCATACTTGGCATATGGTCCTTTGCGCTTGTTTAGTCAATTCAATCAGGATACTGATCGGAAAAGTGGAAAATTCATGTGGGTAGGATCTCACACCGGTCCAGAAACAGCAGATGATAGTCGAACGCATTTTGGGATTTTTTCTCCTATGATCATGCAGTGTTTTCCTCGGGGAAGTGTTATAAATCTCTATCCATGGGAATATAATGAAGTCCCAGTACTACTTGGAGCGGCATTTTGTTGCGATATTCCCTTGATTGTTCTTCATGTGTCACGTTCATCGGTTGAAATTCCTGACAGAAAAGCGCTGGGAATTCCTTCACATTATGAAGCTGCTCGAGGAGCTTATATATTGAGGGATTATGACAAGGAACATCCCCAGGAAGGTACATTCTATGTCCAAGGACAAAGTGCTGTCGCTTCGATAATAACTTTACTATCAGAAATTGATAGGGCAAAGTTGAATATCAAAATTGTCTGTGTTACCAGTACAGAACTTTTTGGATTACAGGACGAGATATATCAATCAACAGTCGTTACTGCTGCAGATAAAATGAATTCAACATTCATAACGACACAAAGTCGCAGAAGCATGATGGACTGGAGTTTCAACAGTCTAAGTGATTTCTATGCATTGTCAAGTGATTATGATGAAAAATGGAGAAGTGGGGGTACTCTTGAAGAAGTTCTTGATGATGCACATATGACACCTAAATGGATTTTCGAATCCATGAAAAGCTTTATTACAACAAGGAAGCTCAGATTGCAGATTCTAAGTAATCAACTTGGAGAAGCCTTGAATGATCAAAAACATAATTTTTAGGAGAAATAAGTATGTCAATAAAAGAATTGCGCGAAGGAAAAGATGCTGTGGGGACAATGATTCGTCTTGTTCGGAACCCTGCTGTCATTACAATAGCGAAAAATGCCGGATTGGATTTTGTTATGTTCGATATGGAACATAGTAACTATTCTTTTGAGACAATCAGCGATGCAGCGACACTTGCACGTGCAACCAAGCTTGATTGTTTTGTTAGAGTTCCTGAATTAGCTAAAAGTTATGTTTCGAGAGCTTTCGACTGTGGTGTTTCTGGGGTTATGGTTCCTATGATTAGGAACGGCGAAGATGCCAGACGTTTTGCAGGTTGGGCGAAATATCCACCACTTGGAGTCAGGGGATTCGGAAGTAACAGTGCCCATACGGAGTATAGGAATGTCAATGGAAATTCGGCCCAATTCATGGAAGAAGAAAACGAACGGACTTTAGCTATTGCCCAGATTGAATTGAAAGAAGCAATTGAAGAAATCGATGAAATTGCAGCTACACCAGGAATTGATGCTTGTCTTGTCGGACCAGCTGATTTGTCAAATTCCATGGGTATGCCTGGCGATTTCATGAATCCTTGTATGGTTGATGCAATCAAGAAAGTATCAGAAGCCTGTAAGAAACATGGGAAGATATTTGGATTTCATACAAATGCAAAATTACTGGAATACTGGATGCCATATGGACTGAAATTGAAGATGTGTTCCATGGATATCAATTGGTTGAGCAATGGTATGCAGACGATTGTTGATTTGAAAGAAAAGAAGTGAATTGATGCCTGGGGACAGGCTTGTCTTATAATGACACTGTTTCTGTCCTCAGGATTCAGTGAACGAGGAGATGATGACAATGGATATGAAAAAGAAAGCTTATGATTTATTGGTTGCTTGGCGTGGAAATTCCTACATACATGGTCTTGGGGTTATTGGAAAGCTTGGTGCCGTAGCAAAGAAATATGGAAGGTCGACATTATTGGTAGTCAATGAAACATCAATGAAACCTTATATGGCTGAAATTCGGAATTCTCTTGCAGCTGAGGATATTACAATTTGTACAGTTGCTCCAGCTGCCAGACCGAATGCACCTCGGGAGGATGTGTTTCGGTTGGTAACATATATTTTGGAGTTTAAACCTGATTCAATATTGGTCGTAGGCGGAGGTTCCTCTATTGATGCATGCAAATGTGCAAGTGTCTTGGCATCCTTGGGTCGGAAAGTAACCCCGGAGATTGATCATTATTTCGGTACTGGCGTCGTTTCTTCCGATTTGCATGAAACAGGATGTAGCCTGGTGCCTGTGATTGCTGTCCAGACTTCAGCTTCATCAGGAGCACATTTGACAAAATATGCAAATATTACAGATCCAGTGGCAGGACAAAAGAAGCTGATTGTAGATGATGCAATCGTACCAGTATCTGCAGTATTTGATTATGCATTAACAAGGACCATGCCTTTGAAGGTAACCATTGATGGTGCTTTGGATGCAATTGCGCATACGTTTGAGGTCTTTTGTGGGGCGAAAGGGTCATCGTATGGTCTTGCTGAAGAACTGGCAACTACAGCTATCAGTCTATGTGCTGAATATGCAACGAGACTGGTAAGTAATCTTGATGATATCGAAGCCCGTGAAGCAGTAGGGTTGGCTACGGATCTGGGAGGATATGCCATAATGATAGGTGGTACATCAGGAGCGCATCTGACTAGTTTTTCCTTGGTTGATCTGGTCGGTCACGGAACAGCTTGTGGCATAATGAATCCATATTATGCGATTCTTTATTCTCCTGCTATCCAACCTCAGCTTAAAGTAATTGGAAAAGTGTTTAGCAAATATGGCTATATTGATTCTTCAATTGATGGAGCTGAAGGGCGTGAACTGGCAATTGCTGTGGCCAAGGCGATGATTGCTTTCGGAAAATCAATTCAAGCTCCGACGACTCTTGGGGAGCTGCCCGGTTTTTCCGATGACTATATCAAACGTGCATTGATTGCAGCAAAAGATCCTCAACTGAAGATGAAATTACAGAATATGCCTATTCCAATGAATTCAGAGGATGTTGATGTGTATATGGCCCCCGTATTATATGCAGCTGTGGATGGGAATCTGTCACTTATCAAGGAAATGCCGATGCGAAGATAGCGGAAGGTCTATACTTTCGTTTTGTAGCAAAATATTCATGTGTTGGTGAAATGGCATTTGTTTGCATATCTGTTATGTTCTGCATTGACTTTGAGGAGGTAACATGAACATCAATTTACCCTATGGTAAAAGTTCTCTGATGATGGAAATTGATAAACGGCAGGTAAAAGGTATTATGGAATCTGGTTTACATGCATATGTTCCACTGGCGGATGGTGAGACATTGGTTGAAAATGCGTTGCTTCATCCTGTCTGTTCAAAACCTTTGGCTGATCTTGCAAGAGGGAAGCATGAGGTAGTATTGATTGCCAGTGATCATACCCGGCCTGTTCCCAGTCGAATCATCGTACCTCGCATGCTTCGTGAGATAAGAAGGGGGAATCCGCATGTTCATGTTACTATACTAATTGCTACAGGATGCCATCGGGGTATGACTGAACAAGAACTAGAATTGAAATTTGGAAAAGAAATCGTTGAAACAGAAGATATAGTAATGCATGACTGTACGGACCAATCTAATATGGTCCATATAGGAACACTACCCAGTGGTGGTGAATGTCTGGTCAATGGTTTGGCTCAGAAGGCAGATTTGTTGGTTGCAGAAGGTTTTATTGAACCTCATTTCTTTGCAGGGTATTCCGGTGGACGGAAATCTGTTTTACCTGGCATTGCAAGCCGTAAGACAGTATTGGCCAATCATTGTAGTGAATTCATTGCAGACGACCATGCACGGACCGGGATATTGGATGAAAATCCAATACACAAGGACATGGTATGGGCTGCACGACAAGCTGGTTTGTCTTTCATTGTTAATGTTGTACTTGATGCTGAAAAACATATTGTCTTTGCAACTGCAGGAGATACAATAGCAGCCCATGAAGCCGGATGTCATTTTCTAGATGGATTAAGTAGGGTTAATCCGATTCCTGCTGATATAGTTGTTTCAACCAATGGAGGGTATCCCCTTGATCAAAATGTGTATCAAGCTGTCAAGGGAATGACAGCTGCTGAAGCGACGGTACGTGAAGGTGGTGTCATCATCATGGTGGCCAAAGCTGATGATGGAATAGGCGGTGAAGCTTTTTTTCATCAAATGGCAGATGAGCCTGATATTGAAAAGACCAGATGTTTGTTTTTATCAAGGAACAAGAATGAAACCGTACCCGACCAGTGGCAGAGTCAGGTATTTATCCGTGTCCTTCAAAAAGCGACAGTGATTTTCATAAGCAGTATAAATGATACTATCGTTCGGGATTTACATATGATTCCGGCTCATGATATAGGTGAAGCACTTTGCCTTGCAGCAAAAATAATTGGTAACAGCACTCCTTCAGTTACGATAATACCGGATGGGGTATCGATTATCGTTGATAAAGTGTTTTGATCTTTTTGCTGTACTTTATATTTTTCCATATAATATATGATTTTGTTTCAGATATATGGTTCTGTCCATGGCCGTGTATGATGGAAAATATCGTCGACATAGGGGCATGTGTAATCAATCAAGGTTGTTTGGTATGAATGAAGATTTCCTTTTGGCTATAAATCGAATGATTGAAAAGGCAATGCCCTGTCTTACATTGGCAGGTATTGCTATTGGTTTTTTGCTTGGCGACAAAGTCGCTGTCTATTCCTATCTTGCTGTCCCGCTTTTTGCATTCATGACATTTTCCAGTACATTGAACATGAAAGTGGATGATTTTCTATCGACAGTTCGGACTCCTAAATATATTTTGGTTTTTTTTATAGTTTTTCTTGGTGTGCAACCTTTGTTGGCATGGGGGATATCATCTTTATTGTTCCCGGGTGATGCACAGATTATCACAGGTTTGGTGCTGTTATATTCGACTCCTATTGCGGTATCTTCTTCTATTTGGACTGATATATATAAGGGTAATATGTCCCTTTCCATTACGTTGATTCTCCTGGGTACTTTGGTAGCACCGGTGGCGACTCCTTTCCTTATTCAGTTGTACCGAGGTCATGTAGTACATCTCCCAGTGATGTCTATGTTCATATCATTGCTTTTGATGATTGTGATTCCCTCCATATTAGGCATTTGCCTTAACGAATTGAGCAATGGACGTTTACCAAGACATTTGTCACCGATATGTAAGCCTCTGTCCAAGTTTGCTTTGCTCCTTGTCATTATTGTAAATATAGCCAAGATCAAAAGTTCTATCGGCTCTTTTGAATTGGTATATCTTCAATCCGGGCTGTTAGCGATATTTCTCAGTGGTATAGGTTTTATCGGGGGTTTTTTTGCTGCTCGGTTTGCTGGTGGTGATGGAGGATGTCAGGTTTCACTGATGTTTTCGACCGGTATGCGAAATATCAGTGCTGCATTGGTATTGGCAATTGCCTATTTTAGCCCACGTACAGCAATTCCACTTATTATTGGGATTTTGTTTCAACAGGCTATGGCAGCTGTTTTTGGTTCGGTTCTTTTAGGTAGAGAAAAAGAATATCAGGTCAATAAGGCCTGAAGAAAGAATAACCTGTGTTTCCTTATGGCATAGGAAGGAGAATAAGAAATGAAAATAGTGGTATTAGATGGTTATACGTTAAATCCTGGCGACTTAAGTTGGAAAGAACTTGAAAAAATCGGGGAATTGTGTGTATACGATCGAACTGAATCTTTTCAAATTATCGATAGAATCGGTAATGCAGCATATGTTTTTACAAATAAAACCTCTTTGGGAGAGGACGTTTTTGCTGCTTGTCCTAATCTGCAATATATCGGTGTACTTGCTACAGGATATGATATCGTGGATGTTGTTGCTGCAGCCAGACATGGGATTATTGTGACAAATGTCCCATCGTATGGGACTAGTGCTGTCTCGCAGTTTGTATTTGCCTTGTTGCTTGAGCTGTGCCATCATGTCGGTCACCATGCCCAACGTGTTGCTGACGGGGCCTGGGCAACTTGCAAGGATTTCTGTTTTTGGGATTATCCGAGTAAAGAATTGTATGGGAAGGTAATGGGAATTGTAGGTATGGGACGAATCGGATATGCTACAGCCAAAATTGCACAGGGTTTTGGAATGAAAGTACTTGCATATGATAAATTAATAAATGAAGAGTGGAAAAATGAAGGCATAACCTATGTCTCCTTGAAAGATTTGTTCTCTGAATCTGATGTAGTTTCCCTGCATTGTCCATTGTCAAAAGAAAATATCGGTATGATCAACAAGGAAACAATTTCCCTTATGAAAGACGGTGCATATCTGATCAATACATCCAGAGGCCCTCTGATCGATGAGGATGCTCTCTATGATGCACTTGAAGAAGGAAAACTGGCAGGAGCCGGGCTTGATGTCTTGTGCATAGAGCCACCCTCTGGACATAACAGGTTGTCTACCCATCCTAATTGTTTGGTTACTCCACATATAGCATGGTCGCCGAAGGAATCAAGACAACGGCTTATGGATGTTGCTGTAAATAATCTCCGAAGTTACATCAATGGAAAAACTGTTAATGCCGTTAGGTCCTTTTGATAGCATAAATATCAGTTTATCAATTCTTATTTTATTTGTAATAATGAGTTACTTTTTGATAGGCCTTTATTAGGCTGATTTATATTTATTTGAATCGTTGTTTCCTAGAGTTGATGGTACAGAAAGGCCTTACATGCGGGGGACAACGAGTTTCTTTTATTTTATGCATTGTGGTTCAGTCATATTCCTGTTGCTTTGAAATCTTTCTGTTAGCATCCATGGCCATATATATTGGTTTTTTTGTTTCCCGAAGCTGTTGGATATATTTGTTTTTCCGACATTTGATGATATGATTATAAAATGTTTCGGAGAAAAAAACTATTTGTACAGATTCTTTTGAATTTCCTTGCCATAATGCTGATTCCCTTAGGGTTCTTTGTCTTCCTGATCATCCCTGTGAGCAAGATGGAAGTCTTGAAACAGCTTGAGCGTGAGGCTGCCTTGGCACTGGATGTGGATACTGCGGCCATGGAACAGCTTGTTTCCCAATATCGGCATAAGGCCTATGCAATTTCAACAGATCCGAACTTGATCAAGCTATTGCAGCTTCCGAAGGAAAAACGTGATCCCTCTCTGGTCAAGACTATTTATACTGATGTCTTTTCCATAATGAAAGGGGACACCTACAAGGCTTCGGCACATATTGTAAGCAGCGATGGGGAGGTCCAGCTGTCTACCCATCTTTTTCCCAAACGTTATGACCCACGTCTGTCGACCGGTGAGTCTGACATGACCAATCCCATTACATGGAATGTACCTGGGCCATCCACGGAACTTTCTATTCAGAACAGATACACCAATGAAATCGGGGATCAGGTATGCATGTCATTTACCAGGAATGTATTTGATGCTGATGACAACAATCTCGGCTATGTAATCGTTGATATCTATGCTGAACTTCTTGATGCCTTGCGGAGCAAAAAACCTATCTTTGACGAAGAGTTATTGGTCAATCCCGAACAATTCTTTGCTGCATCGGTATTGGATCTTTCAAAATACGGAGATTATACGAATTTTCCCAGTCTGGCTGAACGTCCGAAGGGTAAGATGCAGGAAGGCATATTCAGGACAAAGAACTATGTACTGTCTTTCAGACGACTGACCGGCACACAGCTTTTTCTTGTGGGGGCCATAAGGATCGGGCAGTACAGCCGGAACATGGAAGTAATCGTAAGCATGCTTCTGGCTTCCTTGGTCATTGGTTTCTGTCTGTCTCTGGTTTTGGCATACTACTTTGCAAAACGGTTGACGGAACCGATTCATGAAGTAATAAAAAGCATGCATTATGTCGAAGAAGGCAATCTGACGATCCGTATCAAGGAAAACCAAATTGAGGAAATCAACCAACTGAATGACAGTTTCAACAACATGGTCATCAAACTTGTCCAGTTGCTGCAACGCATTCAGGAAGATGACAAGAGAACGTTGGAAGCTGAAAGGAAAAATCTTGCAGCACAGCTCAATCCTCATTTTCTTTTCAATACGCTCAATACCATCAAAGCCTTGGCCAAGATCAACGGACAGGATGAGATATATGAGATCAGTATCAAACTTGGAAATTTGCTTAGGGACAATCTCTATGATACCAATGCAGACAGTACGGTAGAAGCAAGCATGGACCTTGTCCGTGATTATCTTGCCATACAGAAAATCAGGTTCGGAACAAAACTGAAGGTATATGAAGATATTGAAGAAAAAGTCTTGGAATTGAGGATTCCGAAGCTTATTATCCAACCGTTGGTTGAAAATGCATTGAAACATGGTCTGGAGCCAAAGACCGGGGAGTGGGAACTGAGGATCAGCTGCCGTGAAGTACATGAAGGAAAGATGCTTGAAATCTGTGTTGCAGATAATGGCATCGGTATCGACAGAAATCTATATGCCGAAGATTTTGCAAAATTCAAAGGCTCGTCGCATGTCGGACTTTACAATATCTACCGGCGGTTGATACTGAACTATGGAACTGATATGGATTTTTCTGTGACCAAAGGACGTGAAGGAGGAACGGTTTCTACGATACTTCTGCCGCTCAGATCTACCTTCAGGGAGGTATTGTCATGAAACATACCGTAGTGCTTGTCGAAGATGAAGAAATTGAACTCAAGGAACTTGAACAGGCTTTTGACTGGGCCGGTCTGGGCCTTGAGGTTGTCGGAACAGCAAGGGATGGGATTGAAGGAAGAAGGTTGATTGAACAGCTTTCTCCTGATATCGTCGTGACAGATATCCAGCTGCCAGGGCAGAATGGCTTGGATATGGTCAAACCTTTTGAGAATCTGCGTGTGCTGATTGTTTCCGGTTTCAGTGATTACCGTTATATGAAGGAAGCAATTCTCATCGGTGTGGAGGATTACTTGCTGAAGCCGGTCGATGACAAGGAACTTGAAGATGCCTTGCGTAAGATCATTGCTGATCTTGCGGATCGGCATGTGCGGCAGATTGAGGCTATTCCCTTGAAAAAAGATGTCAGTAGCTATCTTATCAGGGAAGCCATTGCTTTCATTGACAAAAACTACGGAGCACAGATCGGCTTGCATGAGACCGCGACGGCACTGGGCATCAGTGAGGTGCATCTTTCAAGGGCATTCAAGGAATCTGCAGGAATCAATTTCCTTGCCTATCTTAATTCCTATAGGATCAATATGAGCATTTCCCTTATGGCTGATCCGAACAACAGGATAACCGATATTGCTTCTGCCTGTGGTTTTGTCTCGCAGGGGTACTATACCAAGATTTTCAAACGCTATATCGGCATGACCCCGACGAAATATAGGGAAAATCTGTAAGACTGTTTGTTTTTCTTTGGAAAAATCGTAACATCGGAATAGTTTGTTATTAATTATAGAATTAGATATTCCGTATGAGTATCTGTGTATGTCTTTTTCTGGAATTTAACAAATTATTTGTGTTTAAATTTTCTATGAATACTAAGAAAAAGATGGTATTGTAAGGTAAATATGATATAATCTATCAAGTTGTAAACTGGTTTAATGTGTTTCTTTTTTCAATTTGGATAATTATAACAAGTCATAATTATGATTGAAATAGACATATAGGAGAAAAAATGCTTTGAGGTCAATTACTATTTCGCCATATGCTCCTACACTTATTGAGTCTATACGCGCTGTTGGATATACACTGGAATCGGCGATTGCAGATATTATTGATAATAGTGTTACTGCTACTGCTTCACATGTTGAAATAGGATACTTACCTTATAATGATCCATATATAACAATTCTTGATGATGGGAATGGTATGGATGCTTTTGAACTTGAAGCTGCAATGCGATATGGTAGTCAGAACCCAAATGTTAAGCGGGCACCGACAGACTTAGGTCGTTTTGGATTGGGGTTAAAAACGGCTTCTCTTTCCCAATGTCGAATTTTGACAGTTGTGAGTAAAAAGAATAATAAAATAGAAGCTCGCCGATGGGATATTGACCATGTAATAAAAACTGAGGCATGGTCTCTTATTGTTCTTGAAACCGAAGAAGAACTTAATGATATTCCCCAAATTACCAACTTATCCAATTTGGAACATGGAACATTAGTGGTATGGCAAAATCTTGATAGATTAAAGAATGGTGAGTCAAATTTTAATCTTTCGTTTGGATCAAAAATGGATAATGTTCGTAGCCATCTTTCCCTAGTTTTTCATAGATATTTAAGTGGGGAAAAAGGTTTGCAAAAGCTTGAAATAAAAATGAATAATATTCCTATAGAATATGTCGATCCATTTTTGCAGAATCGACATACTCAGGTTATGGCTGATGAGATTTTATGTATCGGAAAATCAAAAGTTACAGTCAGACCTTATATTTTACCTCATATATCTATGCTTTCCTCTGATGAACTTAAAATGCTTGGAGGAAAAGATGGATTACGGAAAAGCCAGGGATTTTATGTATATAGGAATAAACGTCTTTTAGTTTGGGGAACATGGTTTCATATGATGCGCAAAGGCGAATTATCTAAATTAGCCCGTATCCAAGTTGATATTTCAAATGATTTAGATAATCTCTGGACGCTCGATATTAAGAAATCTACAGCAATGCCTCCTGAAATAGTTCGAAAAAATCTAAAATCTATTATTGAACGTATGGCTGAACATAGTAAACAAACATGGGTTTGTAGAGGCAAGAAAGAAACAAATGAATCTGTAGTTCACATTTGGCAAAGACTCAAAGGACGTCAAGGGGGAGTATATTATGTTATTAATCGTGACCATCCCATAATAAAAGTTCTATTTGAAAGCTCTCCACAAATAAAACATAATGTTGAAATGTTACTGAAAATAATTGAGGATAACATTCCATTTAATAATCTTTATCTTGATTTGACTACAGAAAAAACGCTTGACAATGAAGCTGAGACAAACGCACAGACTATTGAAAATATGTTGCAAGATTTACTTGAGGAGCAGTTGACGCAGTTTAAAAAAGAAGAACTGCTTAAACAATTATCAAAATCAGATCCATTTGATAAGTATCCAGAAATAATTAAAAAACTTCAAAGGAGTTGAATATAAAATGGAAACGCCTATAGCACAATTAGAAACGATAATTTCTGCTCACATAAATTCTAATTTTCCGGAAGTACCACCTAGTGAAGAAGAATTTGATGTTATAGTTTCTCTGTTGCGTCAATCGCTTGATTCTGTATGTCATGTTTCAGATATTGAATTTAATGAATTAAGGCGAAAATTAAAGGCAAATATAGTTGTTAAGATGGATATTGGTATTGCGATAAAAAATAAAGACCAAGCCCATCATTCATGGTTACCTTCTCGCCGTTCTGAGCTTGATTTTTTCTTTTGGAAGCGATATGAAACTTATCTCGGTGAAGTAAAAAAATGGAATCCACGGATTATCGGTGCATTGGGAAGAGTTTCTGATGAAATTGTAGACCTTTTGGGAGATCCGCAATCTCAAGATGCATTTCAACGGCGAGGTCTTGTCTTAGGTGACGTTCAATCAGGTAAAACTGCAAATTATACTGCAATTTGTAACAAAGCTGCTGATACTGGGTATCGAATAATAATTGTGCTTGCTGGTATGATGGAGAATCTACGTCAACAAACACAAGGGCGCTTAGATACAGAGTTTTCAGGACGTAAGAGTGAATATTTTCTTGATCCGCAAAAAAAAATACTTAACTGTTCGTTTGGCGTTGGACGATATGGTTCTGAAAAAAGGATTGCTTCTTTTACTTCTGTTGTAAAAGATTTTAATATTAATATTCTTAAAAGCCAAAATCTCTCATTACTTAGTGTTCATGATCCTGTATTGTTTGTTGTAAAAAAGAATAAAAGGATTTTAAATAATTTAATTCGATGGTTTAAAACTAACAATGTTATCAATGGCCAGAAAATAAATTTGCCTCTTCTGCTGATTGATGATGAAGCAGATAATGCTTCTGTTAATACAAAACAGACAGGAGGGGATCCTACTGCTATCAATAAGGCAATTCGAACCCTTCTTAGTTTATTTAAACAGGCTTCATATTTAGGTATAACGGCTACTCCTTATGCGAATATTTTTATTAATCCTGAAACACAGGATGATATGATAGGGGATGATTTATTTCCCCGTGATTTTATTTATTCATTAGCTCCTCCTACAAATTATATTGGCGCTACGGATATTTTTGGTGATGATGCCCCATACAAGAGTTGTCTTGAACCAATATATCCTGAGGAAATCAATGCTTTTTTTCCGATTAAACACACAAAAAATTATCAAGTACCAGATTTGCCTCCAAGTTTAAAAGAAGCAATGGCCTATTTTTTGTTAGTAAATGGAATACGAGATTTACGAGGAGATAATAAAACTCATCGATCTATGATGATTCATATAAGTAGATTTACAAATGTTCAGAATCAAATTCGTGATTTAGCTATGGAGTGGTTATCGCAAATACGTTCTGATTTACAAAATTATTCCTGTTTAGCTGAAGAAAAAAGCTACATGATACCAAATATAAAATTTCTTAAAACAGTCTGGACGAAATATCAACTAAATGAAAAAGTTAATGAAAATGATGGCAACATAATTTCTTGGCATGAATTCTTATCAATCTATCTATATAAGGCGGTAGCACCGGTAGAAATACGTTCTGTTAATCAATCAAGTGGATCAACAAGTCTGGATTATTTTAACCACCGGGAGGATGGCTTACGTGTAATTGCTATAGGTGGTAATAGTTTATCGAGAGGTTTAACACTTGAAGGGTTATGTGTCAGTTATTTTTATCGCAAGACTTTGATGTATGATACATTACTTCAAATGGGACGGTGGTTTGGGTATCGTCCAGGTTATGAAGACTTGTTTAAAATTTGGATTTGTTCTGAAGCAATAGATTGGTATGGTTTTATTACAAGTGCATCAGAAGAGCTTAAATTTGAAATTGCCAGTATGAGAAATGCTAATCTTACACCAAAGGAATTCGGTTTGAAAGTCCGCCAAGATCCTTCTTCTTTAATTGCAACTGCACGGAACAAAATGCGAACAGCGACTATGATTAGTCGCCCTGTGACTGTTTCTGGCCGTTTGCTTGAAACGCCACGATTAAAAGCAGATAAACAATCTTTAGAGGACAATGAAAGTGTATTTAAAAATTTTGTCCACCAATTGGATGATATCGGACATAGATGTATAAAAGAAAATGCTCGGTTCTACTGGGAGGGAATTGACAAAGAAGATGTTGCTCAGCTTCTATGTGAGTTCAAAACACATTTATGGCATTTGTCATTTCAAGGTCCTGCGTTGGCAGAATATATTAGACTCAATATGGATAATGTCCTTTGGGATGTAGTTATTGCGGAAGGGTCAGATGATAATTTTGAATTATCTTGTGGTGATAAAATCCTGAATATTAAGCCGGAGAAACGTACAATTATTGCTACTTCTTCACAGATTAGTATCAGTGGTACCAAGGTACGTGTTGGTACGGGTGGTGCTGCTAGGCTAGGACTTTCTAAAAAGCAAAGAGAACAAGCTGAAGAAAAATTTAAACAATTGCATCCAGGGAAAAAACATGTTCCAGATAGTGCATATTTAATTAAGGATCGTCCACCTTTGCTGATGTTGCATGTTATATCTGTCGATAGAACAACAATTGATGAAAAAACAGGAAATATAAAATCGCAGATTGAAGAGGGATGCCAGGTTCCAAATTATCTTTATGCACTGGGAGTCGGTTTTCCTTTTACTGGAGAAGAAGAAAAAACGGCGAACTATGTAGTCAATCTTGTTGAACTTAATAATTACTATAATGCAGATGAGGAGAATGATGAATGATAATAACTTCAACATTTCTCCAAAATGAATGGAAAAGTATAACATACAAAGATGGAGGGTATTTGCAAATTGATGTTATACATCCTCTCGAGTGGTTTGTTGGGTACCAATCAAGAAAACAAAAAACTTTGTTACTTATTGGTTCTATTGAAAGCGATGAAATTAAATCTTCGAAATCAATTCTAGTTACCCGTCGTAAACGGGAGACAGATAATCGGAATGTTTTATCGTTTGAATTACTTCATAATGAACAGAATGAAGTGTTTGCAACTTTTTGTGCGGATATTATTGAGTATTCTAGAAAAGCTACTGATGAAAAAAGCGCACTGAACCTTGTTGTGAGACGTTATAAGCAATGGAGCTGTTTACTGGAAGCAGAAAAACTTTCCTTTATGGATGAAAAATGCCGTAAAGGATTATTAGGAGAACTCTTATTTATACAAGAACGAATTAAATCAAGTGGTTCCATATTAAAAACAATACAGGGATGGGTTGGTCCAAATGGTGCAGACCAAGACTTTATTTTTGAAGATGTTTGGTATGAAATAAAAAGTATCGATTTGGCAGCAACTAGTATAACCATTTCTTCCTTAGAACAACTTGATACTCAAAATACTGGAGAACTTGTTGTAATGAGGATTGATAAGTCTGCGCCTGAAAAAATGGGTGCAATTTCTTTAAATGATGCAGTGAGTAAAATTGATTGCTTATTATCAGATATTCCTGAAGCTTTTGATTTGTTTCATTTAAAATTAAGTAATTATGGGTATATTGATTTGAAAGAGTATTCTATGCAGAAATATTATTGCTCTAAAATTCAACGATATGATGTCAATGACACTTTTCCTAGAATGTTAAGGAGAAAAGTTCCGTCACAAATTGAATCCTTGCATTATGAATTAAGTTTACCTGCATTGGAAAACTGGCTGAAGAGGTAAACATTATGGATTCTAAAGAATTTCGAGAAGACTTTTTAGAGGATATCAAAGCTGAAGCAGAAATTAGTGGAGAAGGGTCAACTGCATCATTTGTTAATTCATTTGCTGATTATCTTACAGAATCAGAGTTGCTTGTAGACTTTGTTCCTGCTTACTTTGAGGGGACCGGGAAAAATAATAAAAAAATAAGGGTAGATGGCTATGCCTATGATGATGAATTGACTAAAACACTTAGTTTAGTAATTGCAGATTATGATATTTCTGAAAATATAGTAACGCTTACAAAGACGAAAGTAAAACAATTGCAATCAAAACTGGTTGCTTTTTTAGAGAATGCATTGAATTTTCCTCATTATCTTGAAATGGACATGAGCAGATCTTGCTCGGATTTGGTAGATTTATTACGTGAAGAGCGTAATAAAATACGTAAGTATCAATTTTTTATCTTTACTACAGCTCCGATAAGTCAGGCAATTTCTACTATTGAATCCTCAGATATTGATGGAATTCCTTCTGAGTGTCAAATCTGGGATATCGATAGATTGTTTAAAGTTTGTGGTTCAGATACAGGACGAAATATTATAGAAATAAATTTCAAAGAATATTCAGGTAAAGGAATTCCCTGTATGGAGGCAAGTAATACAGAAACAGAAGATTTTAAAAGTTATTTGTGTGTCATGCCAGGTACTCTTTTAGCTAATATTTATGATAAGTATGGTAGTAGTTTACTTGAAGGGAATGTACGTTCTTTTCTTTCAACAAAAGTTGCTGTAAATAAGAAAATTCGTAAGACCATTTTAAATTCTCCTGAACGTTTCTTTGCATATAATAATGGTATTTCCGTAACAGCCATGGATGTTCAGATTGAGAATAATTTTCTTGTTTCTGCAAAAGATTTTCAAATAATTAATGGAGGACAAACTACTGCATCGCTTTCTAGTGCGAGATTCAAATACAAGGACAAAGTAAACTTAGATTTAATTTATGTACAAATGAAACTTACTGTTATTGAACATACTTCAGAACAGGATGCAACAGAACTTGTTCAGAACATTTCTCGTTCATCAAATAGTCAGAATAAAGTTAGTGACGCTGATTTTTTCTCAACACATCCTTTTCATGTTCGTATGGAAAGATTTTCACAACGACTATATGCAAGAGCAGTTAACGGGGCGCAACATGAGACTCGTTGGTTTTATGAGCGCGCTCGTGGGCAATATCTTCAAAAACAGATGCGAATGACGCCTGGTGAAAAAAAGAAGTTTTTGTTACAAAATCCGAAGAGGCAACTTATTACAAAAACGGATTTAGCAAAGGTTCAAAATACATGGCAAGAAATTCCTCATATAGTAAGTAAAGGCTCACAAAAAAGTTTTTCGGTGTTTGCTGACACGATTGGCAATAATTGGGACGCTTCAAACAATGGCTCTGTCTATAACGAAAAATACTTTAAGGAAAGTGTTGCGCTGGTCTTATTGTTTAGATATAGTGAAGTACTGGTCTCAAATCAACCATGGTATGCAAATGGGTATAGAGCAAATATTGTAACATATACCATTGCTCTTTTACATTATTTAATTAAGAAACAATTTGAGGGAATGGATTTGGATTTGATGAAAATTTGGATGCAACAAAGTATACCAGAGGCTGTAGAGATGTCTTTAACAGAGTTATCTAAGCAGGTTTATTACAAATTAACTGATCCTACTCGCCAAGTTGAAAATGTAACGCAATGGTGCAAAAGAGAAGCTTGTTGGGAAAACGTTAAATCAATTAATTATATTTTGCCTTTGGGAATTAAAGAGAATCTTATTAGTATAGAAGAACAGAAAATTGCTGTTCAGCAGGCAAAAAAAACACAACGGATAGATTCTGATTTAGAAATACAAACTAAAGTGATAACTATAACAAAAACACAATGGCAAAGTGTTTTGAATTTTGCAGATTCTAAACATATGCTCACTACTGAGGAAAAGGTAGCATTACGAATTGCTTCTAAGCCGGGAAAAGTTCCCAATTCTATTCAATGTAAGAAATTGATTTCCTTGCTCGATAGATTACAACTTGAAGGATTCAAATTATGAGTTTTAAACACCAATATAGTGTCGTTGATTTGTTTGCTGGTGCGGGAGGCCTTAGTTGTGGATTTTTGCAAACAGGCAGATTTTTTATAAAGGCAGCATTTGAAAAAAATAAAAAAGCTCAGCAAACTTATAGACTAAATCATAACGATGCTCTGATTTATAATGATGTTGTTGATATATTCAAAGATGAAGTAATGACTAAATTGGGTAAGGTGGATGTTGTTATTGGCGGACCTCCTTGTCAGGGATTTTCAAATGCCAACAGGCAGAAAAATCATGCAATCAACCAAAACAATTCGCTTGTAAAACAATATGTTAAGGCTATACTTCATCTTAATCCAATGGCATTTGTGATGGAAAATGTAAGTATGTTAAAGTCTGATGTTCATCGTTTTTTTGTCGAAGAAGGTGATGATGAAATTATAAAGAAGTATCAGATTAAAACGATTCCTTCAGAAATTAAACTTTTAGATGCTGAATTTGTTTTTCCCGGAATTGTTGAAATTGTTACAAATATAGATAATATAATAAATTACATATGGAGCGAACATGACTATTTGTCTTTAAATGTAGCATATAAAACAAGAAATAATCCTAAAAAATTACGTATCACTCTTGAGAGACATAAAACAGAACTTCTTGCCTTTTCACATATTTTAACTTCTTTAGATGGCGATGTGAATCCAATCTTGAAATATTCCTATGAGGCTGGAGTTGCTATACAAGAATATTTCAGTTTTGAGACTACGTGTGATGATGCTGAAAAACTTTGTAAGATGATTAAACCATCAATTCTGTTTCAAAGGATGTTGTCCAAAGCAAAGGAATTACTTGATAATCATATTAAAGTTGACTGTTTTTCATTAGAAACGGGGCTTGTTGCTCATGTTACATCTATGGCAGTTATTGATTATATTGAATCTATTTTGGGGGATAATAGCGGCGGTTATAAGCTAACTTCTGGAATATTGCCGGCTGTCACTTTTGGAGTACCACAGAAAAGAAAACGCTTTATTCTAATGGGAATAAAAAAAACAATTAGTAAGAATGTGACACTTCCTGTTGGTACATTTTCTGAGGCAAATTATAACACAGTTAGAGATGCTATAGGTGATTTGGAAGACATTGAAACGGTTGTACATATTTCAGATGATGCGACAGGAAAGCTTTTACCAAAGGCTCCCCAAAATATTAGTGAGCTTGGGATACGTCTTCGTGATTCACCTGTACTTTTTAACCATGTTTCAACTGCAACAACTCCAGAAGCTTTAAAACGTTTTAAGTTTATTAAACAAGGAGAAAATTTTCATAGTTTGCCATCGGAGCTCAAGACTACTTACTCCAATATTGAACGCACACAAAATACTATCTACCTAAGGTTAAAGTATGATGAACCTTCTGGTACGGTAGTTAATGTGCGAAAATCAATGTGGATTCATCCAATTAGGCATCGAGCCCTGAGTGTCCGAGAAGCTGCACGTTTACAAACTTTTCCTGATAGTTTTGTATTTTGTGGAACAAAAGATGCACAATATCAACAAGTTGGAAATGCGGTACCTCCAATGCTAGCAAAAGCTATTGCAGAACATTTATGTAAATATCTAGATAAAAAGGAAACTACTAAATGAGAGGTACTCTACTGTACTTTCTATAGGATCAATATGAGCATTTCCCTTATGGCTGATCCGAACAATAGGATAACCGATATTGCTTCTGCCTGTGGTTTTGTCTCGCAGGGGTACTATACCAAGATTTTCAAACGCTATATCGGCATGACCCCGACGAAATATAGGGAAAATCTGTAAGACTGTTTGTTTTTCTTTGGAAAAATCGTAGCTATGGGTGCAATTTCATTGCTTTATCTCTATCATGGTGGCTGTAGGTTTACCTACGGATTCAAGATAGGAAATCGGGGAAGGTCAATGGATGATGGAAATTGAAGCATATGGAGATTTTGTACAGCAACTTGCTGCTGATGCCGGAGCTCTTGCACTTTCGTATTGGAAAAGTCTCGACAAGGTAAAGGCAAAGGGAAAAGGCAGTGGACTTGATATCGTCACTGAAGCTGATGAGGCTGTCGAGAAGTATATCAGAGAAGCTATCGGCAAGCGATATCCGACACATGCTATCTACGGAGAAGAAGGTGGCATGACTGCAGGAGATGATTACAGATGGGTCATCGATCCGATTGACGGGACAGTTTCTTTTTTCCATGGGCAGTTCCATTGGGCTGTTTCCATTGCCTTGCAATATAAGGGACAGACCATTGTCGGCATAGTAACATGTCCTGCGTATGGTTTGTCATTCTTTGCAATGAAAGGAAGTGGTGCGACCATGAATGGCAAGCCGATTAGCCCGAGTACGGTTGCCCTGCTGTCACAGGCTGTTGCCTGCACTGGGTTCTGCTGTATCCGTTCAGGATGGAAAGAAAACGGATTGCCTCTTTTTGACAGGATGGCACCGAAGGTCCAAGGCATCAGGAGACTCGGTTCCATTGCAACGGACATCAGCTTTGTTGCCTGTGGCAAATTGGACGTCTGCTGGGAGATGAATGTCAATCTCTATGATGTGGCAGCTGCGCTGCTCATCGCAGAAGAGGCCGGGGCAAAGGTTACGGACATGTCTGGGAAAACTGAACATCTTCCGAATTTTCCCCTTGTTTCCAATGGCCTTTTGCACGGGCAGGTACTTGAAGTCTTCAAGGGATTCGACATTCCTTATCAAAACAGGAAAGGCTCTTGATCGTTTTCTGATAATGACATTGTGCCTATATAAAAACTTCCTTCCTGAGCAGAAAACAAGAAAGAGAACACTGTGAAGGAAGGGGAGTCTCAGTATGTATTATCGTACCTGCAGATCTCCGGTTGACGTGAATGCAAAATGCCAGTTGCCATCTGCATCCTTGGTGCTGATACCTTTGATGGTTGTCTCTTTAGTAATTTCGAACCCAAGTCTTTCATAGAGTGCGATTGCATGTCTGTTCCATTTCGTAACGGTCAGCTTTATTGGAGAATCACCACGTGATTGCATATGGCTGAGGGCGAATTCCATGAGCTTTCGTCCATAGCCTTGTCTTTGATATGCCAAGTCTACTGCCAGACTTCCTATTTCATTTCCAAGGCATGAGACTGTACAGATGACCTTTTCGTCATCGAAAAGCAGGAAAATATCTTTCTTTTGCTCTTTCAACTCTTCAAGGCTTTCACAGAATTTCCCATAGGGCTGAATGTTGAGTGCTTTTCGCATTTCATAGAAACAGCTGTTGATCAAGTTCTTGTATTGCTCGTAATATTGTTCTTCAAAAGGAACAAGCGAGAGATCTGATAATATGTTGCCACCTTTGTAGGACATCTCATACATATCAAATTTTACTGTCTGTGTCTCGACCATATCTGTCCTTTGCGTATGGATCTTGCTTGTTGCCATTCCATATGCAAGGAGTTATAACATACATCTACTGACCACTCAAGGTCATAAGCAAGCGGATGAATTGTCAGAAGCAAATTCATCCGCTTACCGTTCAACGCAAAGTTTGTTTTTATCTTTCCAGAAAGTTCCAGTCATCCTTTTCTTGATTCATAGACTGCGGCTCCACCAAGGAAGTACTTTGAAAGGAAACCGAACAGCATGAACATGGGAATGGAAGCCAAGAGGGCACAGGCCATCATGGCTCCTTCATCGGTCTGCTTTTCTTCGCTGAATTTCGAGATATACAGAGGGATGGTCTTCATGGTTTCTTTTTGAGTGACAAGCAAAGGCCAGAGCAGGTTGTCCCATTGGTTCCTGAATGAAAGGATACCGAGGGTCGAGATGACCGGCATGCAGTTCGGCAGGACGATTTTCAGGTAAATCTTGAATTCACTCAGTCCGTCTACCCTTGAAGCGTCCAGGAATTCATCAGGGAAAGTGAGGAGATATTGCCTCATCTGGAAAACCCCGAAGGCACTTACCAGAAAAGGAACGATAAGGCCACGGTAGGTATTCATCATCCTGAGGGATGCAGTGACCATATACAGTGGTATCATGATTGCTTCGAAAGGAATCATCATGGTTGCCATTATCGACATGAATATGGCATTGCGTCCACGGAATTTGAATTTTGCCAGACCGTAGCCGCACAAGGAGGCAAGAAGTACCGTAGTAATGGCAACCGTAGTGGCAACAATCAGGGAGTTTATGATATTCCTGATAAAGACGGCATCTCCGTTATTGCCCAATATTGCCTTGATGAAGTTTGAGAAATACGTACGGGTAGATGTCGTGAAGTAGGCTTTCGAGGGGATCCAGGTATATGGCATGGCGAGGATCTGCTTTTCATCCATGAAGGAAGCTGTAATCATGAACAGAATCGGGACAATGGTAAAGCAGAGGACTGCAATCAGGAATATCCAGATCAAAATATCAAACAATGATTTTGTATTTGTTTTATCTTGCATGTGTATCTTCTCTCAGTAATCGATGTCGTCGCTGTTGCTAGCCTTGAACTGCAGTAAGGTCAGTGACAGCATGATGATGAACAGGATGATGGACATGGCACTGGCTCTTCCGAGCCTGCCGTTGCGTATTCCGGTAAAGTAGATGTTCATTGTGATTACATCAATCGGTTGCCTTGCTGTTCCTCCCTGCTGGAACATGTACTGTGTGCTGAATGTCTTGAGACATTGGAGCATGGCCATGACAGAAACAAGGAGAATAGTCGGTTTGAGCAGAGGAAAGGTGATTTTCCAGAATGTATGCCATCGCGTGGAACCATCTACAATTGCCGCTTCATACAATGTCGGCGGAATTGATGCCAAGCCTGTAATGAACAGGATGACGAAATAACCTATGTATTTCCAAAAATAGACGATCATGGTAGACAGTTGCAGCATGTTGGAATCCACAAGCCATCCATAGTCTTTGCCTGTCGTCCGTGCAAGGATATTCGTTACTTGGTTTACTAGGCCCCGTGGATCAAAAAGCATCATCCAGATGACCGCGGCAACAACAGAAGACAAGACTGCCGGCATGTAATATGCAATTTCAAGGAAGCTCCGTTGGGACTGTTTCTTGAGTTGCATCAGAAGGACGGCCAACAGAAGTGAAAAGACTACCATCGGGACAAAGGTGCCTATGGTGAACGTCAATGTGGCACGAAGGGAATTCAGCAGTGAGAAACCGCTGTTGTCTTTCGTAAAGAGGTAGATATAATTGCCTAGGCCTACAAACGATGAATGTCGGGAAATGACATTCTTGTTGGTCAGGCTGGTAAAGAAAGCGTTGATAATCGGATAAAAGCTGAATATTGCAAAGAAAACCAGGCAGGGAATTGTAAATGCCAATCCCCAATGGGCTTCTTTCCGTTCGATGCTGAAAGATTTGTTATTCTTTTTCATTGGTATTCCAGTAAGCAAGGAGCAGACGGAGATGCATTTGGGTCATCTCCGCCTGTCGTGTGCGAGAGTATGAAAGACTATTGTTCATCAACCAGTTCTTGGACGGAAGCTTTCAGTTCAAGGTATGCCTGTTCAGGACTTACGTTCTGGAGCATGACGTTTGAAACTGCGGTACCGAGCAAAGATTGGATTTCTGTGGAATTGGCACCGAAGTAGATGTGATGCGCTCTTGCCATGTCGCTGATGAAGACATCTGCATAGGGCATGTCGAGGAATGTCTGGCTTGACATCAGTGACTTGGTCGGTGGAATCAGGTTGACCTGTGTGAGGTAGTCCTGTTCATGCGACAGCATATAACCGATGAATTTCCAGGAGTCTGCTTGGGTCTTTTTGTCTGCATCGGCATTTACCATATAGTATTGGCCATAATAACAGGCAGAAGTATCCTTGACGGCATCCTTGAATACAGGGAACGGTACTACCATCCAGTCACCGCTTTCATAGAAAGCAGGATTGTCGTTACGGATTCTGGCTTCCTGGTAAAGGCCTGACAGGCACATGGCTATGTCATCATTGTTGGCGTCAAACAGTTTCCTTGCATTCTTATAGGTAGGAGAACCGAGGTTCAAGCCATTGGGACCCCATTGCTGCATATAGGTCAATACTTTTATCCATGCTTCTTCACCGACGATGGCTTCTTTGCCGTCTTCACTGAAAAGGGCTCCGCCTAACTGTTCGACCATCGGGACCAACGTTTCAAGATAGTAGGGATAGCGGAAATCAAAACCTCTGCGGGTAATGATGTCTCCGTCCCGTTTGACCAGCTTCTGTGAAACAGTAACCATGTCTTCCCAAGTCTTAGGATAATCTTTCTCTGGGTCAAGTCCTGCCGATCTGAATACATTCTTGTTGATGTAGAGACACCAGCTCAGGCCTTCGAATGGCAATCCATAGATTTCACCATCGTGTGTGACAGGATCAAGCATGCCGTCCTTGTAATGTGCCTTGACGTCTGCAGCATCCTTGTAGCCGATTGCTTCATAGTTGATAGGAGCAACTCTTCCGGCAAGAACGAAAGGATTGGCGTTCTGGCTTTCACAGTTGAAGACTGTCGGACCTTCATTGGCTGCAAATGCAGTCTGAAGCAGTTCAATCATTTTCTTTGAGGACTGCCTGGTTGCGTTTATGGTGACACCTGGGTTTGCTTCCTCAAATTCAGAAATATACTGGTCTTCGATTTTCTGCCTGTTGGCATCCTCATGGGTCCAGAATTCGATGGTCGTTTCTTTTGCTTCGCTGTTACCGTTGGCGAAGATGCTGACGGGTACAAGTACGCATGCCGCTAGCAGCATAAGTGATTTTTTCATCATATGTTCCTCCATTTCCTGATATAAATAGTTTAAAATGGAAGCTTCTGTTTGCAATGGTTTATTTTTAACATTATTTGTACAGAATTAGCATCGGAAGAAAATATGGGGGCAGTTGCCTGTGTTTTGGGTGTCAGTTCATGTCTTTTGTTGTTTTTTTGTTTGTCTATGTATGTTTGCTTGCCCATGCTTCCTTTTCTATGGAAGAGAAACCTTCACCCATTGCTTTGTACGTTTCCTGTACGATGACGAAGGCCTGTTTGTCCATTCTTTGGATGATGTTGATCAAGCGACCGAATTTGTTGTTTGATACGACACTCATGATGACGGGACGGTCATCACCCGTATACATACCTTTGCCTTCCAGGATGGTCCCACCGACATCCAGTTCTGCTGCAATTACCCTTTGTATTTCTTCGGATTTCTTACTTACGATAAAGATTGTCTTCGATCGGAAGGAACTGGTACCCATAACTACTTTGTTGATGACGATTCCTGTGATATAGACGGTAATGGCAGCATAGAAGGCTGATTCAAAGCCGAAGATGAAAAGGCTGGCACAGATGACGGCTGTATCAACCAAAGTCAATGAAGTACCGAGAGACAGCGGTGTATGTTTTGCCAAGATCTGGGCAAGGATGTCTGTTCCTCCTGTGTTGGAACCACTTCTCAGGACGAAGCCTCCTCCCAATCCGAATACGATGCCTCCGAAGATTGCTGACAGAAGTACAGAAGTATCCTTTGCATAGTCCAGGATGCCGGCTGTACCTGAAAGGTCAGTAAGCAGGATAGTAAATAGAGAATACAACAGCGTGCCGTATAGGGATTTCCCTACGTATTGTCTGCCGAACACTTTCCACCCTAGGAAAAACAAGGGTAGGCTCAGCAATATGATTGAATAACCTGTATTGATGCCGAGGGTATGAAAAAGTATGACGGCAATGCCGCTTACCCCTCCGTTGGCAATCTTTGCCGGAGTGACAAAGTATACGATTCCTATCGCTGTAAGGAATGAGCCTAGGATGATATAGAAATGTTCGAGCAAGTGATAACGATTCATTTTGATCTGCATGGTCCATCGACTCCTTTTATGGGCATTGTTCTGTCCATACGGCAGAATTGTATCGTAGTAAAAAGGTTTTTCAAATAGTCAGAAGACAAAGAACTGGCCTAGTCTGACAATTTTTATTTTTACCTGACGATTCCTATATATTTGACCTATTTTATAGAGGGATAATTTATTCGTTCAATAGCTGTTGTTGCCATTTAAGAAGTAAAATTCGAAAGTTTCATGTATTGGTAAAAATTCTTTTTGACAAAAAAACAAAAGAGGTGTATAAAGAGGAATGTGCGTTGTGTGTACGTTAACATCAATAGAAAGAGTTGATTGAATCAATAATTTTGAAGCACTATACAGGGAAGGTCAAGAGAAGCTTTCCTGTAAAAAGGAGGCAGAAGACTTGGGGCAGGATAATGACCGGCTCTGTTTGTCTTCGTTATATAGCCGAATAGGTTTTCCGAGAAGGCTTTTGCTGGCTGATTGAGAGATATACATGCCGAAGATGTGCTGTTCGGCATGTTGATAGATAGGTGATTCCAATAGCTGTTGCTATATATGCATAAGGAGGAAAAAATGAAGAAATTTACGGCAATTCTTCTTGCGTCGATTCTTGCTTGTTCTTTTGGGTTTGCCCAAGGTCAAGGTGAGAGTGAAAAAACTACTTCTGAAAAGAAGCCGCTTATCGGTGTGTCGATTTGGAGTTCGACTGATACACTGGGTAGCCAGTGCAAGCGTATTCTTGATGAGGCTGCCAAGGCATTGGATGTCGATATCATGTATATCGACCAGGGGCATATCTCAGAACAGGTAACTGCTTCTGCAGAAACGCTTAGTGCAGCAGGTTGCGATGGCATGATTATCTGCAATTCTGCATCTGCAGAGATGACCTCTGTCATCAATACTTGCACGGACAACAAAGTATACTGTGCACAGTTCTTCCGTTATATCAACCAGAAGGACAATCCCAATGAGTATGCATTGGCTTGCAAATCACCTTACTATGTAGGTGCTGTCCATGAAGATGAAGTGGCAAACGGTACGAACTTGGTAACGATCCTTTGCAAAAAAGGCTGTAGGAAGATAGCTCTTGAAGGTTGGGAAGCCGGAGATGCAACGTTCCTGCTTCGCTGGCAGGGCTATAAGGCTGGCATCGAGGCTTGGAACAAGGAACATCCGACCGACAAGGCCGTGTTGCTTGATCCGCAGTATGGCGGAACGACTTCTGATACCGGACGTGCAACCGCAGAAGCAATCATCAATGCAAATCCTGATATTGATTCTCTCATCGTAGCAGGCGGCGGCGGTGATACATTGGTAGGTGCTCTTGCTGCTATCGAATCAATGGGCAGAAAGGGTAAGATTGATGTCGTATCAACCGACTTCCTTGCTGATCTTGATACGCAGCTTGCAACTGGTGGTATGTCAGCTGAATCTGGCGGACATTACTGCGATCCTTTGTTTGCTTTCCTGATGGTCTACAATGCAATCAAGGGTAACTATGTTACTTCTACAGATTCCTTCTATGAAGTCAAGTTCCCGTATCTCTATGTTGCATCTTCTGATGATTACAAGGATTATGCAAAGTACTTCGTGGATACACTTCCGTATACGGCTGATGAAATCCGCAGTATGGCAAAGTTGAGCGAACCTGATCTTGCAAAGGCTGCTGCAGCACTTTCTATTGAAGATGTCAAGGCTCGTCACAGCAAGTAGGACTATTTCAAATTGTGTTCATGGGGCTTTCCCTTTCTGGAGGCTTCATGACTCTTATCAAGTGATTTTCATCTGGTCAGGAAGGTATGATGCCTTCCTGAGCCAGGATTTTAGAACTGGGTGATGATATGAACGAAACAATCACAAAATTCAAATCCAGCAAGTATTTTGGAATAACAGTACTTGTTGCCATGGCCGTACTGTTCTGGGGCATCTTCAAGATTCTTTCTCCTAGCAATTTTGGTTCTTCGAAGTTACTGAGGGATTATCTGCAGACAAGTATCCAATATGCTGTCGGTGGCTGTGGGTTTTATTTCATTGTAGTCATGGGACTCTTTGATTTCAGCATCGGAGCAAATATTGTTCTGTCTTCTCTTGTCGGCGTGCTCCTTTCCCGGCAGTTCGGATATTATGGCTTGATTTTGGGATGTCTGGTTTGCGGAACCATGATCGGAGTCTTCAACGGTTTCCTTTATTCAAAACTCAGGATTCCTTCGATGATCGTTACTGTTGGATTGATGCTGATTCTCGAAAGTGTAGCTAATTATGTAGTTGCTTTCGATAAGTCTGGTTTTCCAGGTAAATTGACTGATGCAGGAATCCTTGCATTCAATCATGCTCCATGGAACTATGTCGTAGCTATAATAGCATTTTTACTAGCTGCGTTTTTCTTGCGATATACAAGGATCGGAACTTATTGCAATGCAATAGGTAGCAATGAATATGTTGCAAAGAATATGGGTATCAATGTTGAAAAGTATAAATTCATTGCTTTTGTACTTTTACATTTTTTTGTCGGTATCATGGCTTTGCTGACTGTAAGTTACGGGAGAGGTATGCTGGCGGTTACCGGTATGTCTTCGATGGACAGGAACTTCAAGCCATTGATGGGAACCTTCTTCGGGGTCGCATTCAAAAAGTATGGATGTCCTATCACTGCAATTGTAGTCGGTGAATTTATCATTACGTTGATTTTCAATGGATTGGTAGCCCTGAATATACCTACCACGATCAATGATTTCGTGACAGGTGCCGTGCTGCTTATTATCGTAACCCTGACCAACCGGGGTCGAGTCGGCAGTGTCGTCAAATAGTGGAGCAGAAAAATGGGTGAAGTAATCTTAAAATCTGAAAAGCTGAATAAATACTTTGGCATCACGCATGCTGTGAATAATGTGTCTCTTTCTTTTGAGAAGGGTGAAGTTCATGGCTTGATCGGTGAAAACGGTTCAGGAAAATCGACTTTCTGTTCCATGCTTTGTGGTATATATCCTATTTCCAGCGGGCGGTTTCTGCTGGATGGCCAGGAATTGAAAGTCAAGACATTGGTAGAAGCAAACAGGGTCGGTGTATCAATCATTGTGCAGGAAATGGGTACGTTGCCGGGGCTTACGGTAGCAGAAAATATTTTTCTGGGTGAAGAGGAACGGTTTATGCATGGGGTAGTTAAGAATACTAAAGCCATGAATAAGGAAGCTCAGAAATTGCTTGATAGTTACGGATTCAACCGTATCAATGCTTCGACAATGATTGATCATTATAGTTTTGAGGATAGGAAACTTATTGAAATTGTCAAAGCAACTTATTTTAATCCGAAAGTTGTAGTTGTCGATGAAACAACCACTGCATTAAGCCAATCAGGACGTGAAGAACTGTTCAAAGTCATGAAACGGATAAAAAAAGATGGAAATACGGTTATTTTTATTTCGCATGATTTGTCTGAGGTCCTTGACCATACCGATACTATTTCATGCTTGAGAGATGGCGAACTTGTCGGGACTGTAAAAAGTAACGAAGTGGATGCTGATGAACTCAAACGTATGATGGTCGGCCGTGAGTTGGGAAACAGGTACTACCGTACTGACTATGGTAATGCTGTATCTGATGAAGTTGTACTTACTGTAGGAAATATTACCGTACCAGGAGAAATTGAAGATATTTCCTTCAAGCTGCATAAGGGGGAAATCCTAGGCTTCGGAGGCCTGTCCGAGTGTGGTATGCATGAAGTAGGCAAGGCCGTTTTCGGTGCTTCATATGGGCGTCATGGAAGTGTATGCCTGGCTGATGGTACGCAGATCAAGTCGATTCCTGAGGCAATAAACAGAAAAATTGCTTATGCCTCAAAAGACCGTGACAATGAATCTGTAGTAGTTGCTGATACCATAAAAGACAATGTTTGTTTGCCTTCACTTGGAGAGCTTGCTGTTCATGGCTTCCTCAATGGCAAGACGTTGACGGACTTTGCACAGAAGTATGCAGATCTGATGAGTGTCAAGATGACTGGAATCGGTCAGGATGTGGCTGAGCTTTCTGGAGGTAACAAGCAGAAGGTCGTTCTTGCTCGTTGGCTAGGGAAAGATTCCGATATTCTTGTGCTGGATAGTCCGACACGAGGTATAGATGTAAAGGTAAAGGCAGATATCTATGCATTGATGAGTGATCTGAAGGCCAAAGGTAAATCTATTATTATGATTTCGGAAGAAATTCCTGAATTGCTTGGTATGAGTGATCGTATACTTATTATGAAAGATGGTAAAATTACCGGTGAATTCATGCGAGACCCGAATCTTGGCGAAGAAGATATCATCGCGGGCATGGTATAAGAGGGGGGAGAAAAATGAAAATGCAAGCAACATCAGAAATGAGCGAAGATGCATTGCAGGATAGGCAAAGAGTTTTGAACAAACTCAGGGCCCTGATGCCGTTCTTCGGTTTCATTGCATTGGTAGTCGTGTTCTCCATCCTTACGGGAGGCAAGATCATACGTTTCAGAAACCTCAAGCTGATGCTCAGTCAGGTGTATGTACTTATGATAGCTTCTACAGGTGTGTTCATGATTATGACAGTCGGAGGATTGGATTTTTCCCAAGGATCAATTTTGGGGCTTGCTTCGATTGTGTTCTGTTGGGTATCAAAATACAATATCGTGTTGGGCATCCTTGCTGCTATAGTGGCTGGGGCTGCAATGGGAGCTTTCAATGGACTTTTCCATGTCCGTTTTAAAATTGCTTCCTTTATTGTAACAATATGTACTATGTATCTGTTCAGAGGCTTGTGCAAGTATGTTACTACCAACGGACCTGTACCTGCCAGCTTGAATGTCTTGGCATTGAACCAAACATGGTTCAAAGTACTTATGACTGCTATCGTGCTTGTCATAGGGTATATTGTCATTCATTTCACAAGGGTCGGATATGATCTCAAGGCAATCGGTGCAGGAGAAACGGCAGCTAGATTTTCCGGTAGCCGCCCTAATCTTGTAAAGTTCCTTGTATTCACTGTTTCCGGCGCAATTACAGGTTTTGCCTCATTTATCAATGTCATCAAGGTCGGTTCAATAACTGGTACTGCTGGCAGTATGCTTGAAACCCAGATCCTTATTGCATTGGTTCTCGGCGGCATGCCGATTTCCGGTGGTTCAAAGGCACGGTTCTCAAATATTATCATAGGTACCCTGACCTACAGTGTACTTGAGAAAAGCCTTCCGATGATTTTCCCAGTTGCTGCAACCCAGCAATTGGTAAAGGGAATCATCTTCTTGATAGTTGTGGCTCTGACCATAGACCATGAAGCATTGAAGGTAATCAAATAATAGCTGGAATTCAAATTGACTGCTGAGGGTTGTTGCTGAAAATTGCAACAGCCCTTTTTTAGGTCAATTACCAAGGATTCATTGACGCTGTTTGTCCCGAATGCTTGTTTTTTTGATTGCTATATCATGTAATAGGATGTAAACTATATATAAGCAATTGTGGTTTGATCTGGGCTGGCCGAAAGGTCTTGGTCCGACTGAGAGCGGGTGTACACCCGCTTATTTTTTGTTACGAGGCAACCAATAGTTGACTCAGATTCAGTATGTTGCTGATGGAAATGGAAAGCTTTAGAATGTGCTACGTGATGTTGACCTGATTTCTTTGCAAGTACGGGGATATGGTTGTGTTTTTCACATCACTGCCAGATGATTTTCCATTGCCATCCTATGGTGTTCCTCTGAGATTTCAGATGCCAACTAAAACTGTTAGTTCGTTCTAACCTTTTATCGATCCGATCATGACACCCTTGACGAAGTATTTCTGGAGGAAAGGATAAATGGCTATGATCGGAAGTGTCGTTACTATGATGACTGCACCTTTTATTGAAATACCTATCGTAGATTTATCTGCAGCACCGGCTGCATCTCCTACCATGCTTGTACCGTTTACGATGTTCCTGAGGAACAGCATGACCGGGAACTGTGAAGATTTGAGATAAATCAAACCATTGAACCAATCGTTCCAGAAAAATACTGCAGTATATAGCCCGACAGTTGCAAGACCTGCTGAGGAAAGCGGAAGGATTATCTTTGTAAGTATGCCGAAGTAATCCAAGCCATCAATCAAAGCTGCGTCTTCCAGTTCGACAGGCATTGACCTGAAGAAGTTGATAAGAAGAATCAGATTGAAGGGATTGATGGCAAACGGGATCAACATGGCCCATCTTGTATTGGTAAGATGCAGATAAGAAATCAAGAGATAGTTTGGAATCAGTCCACCTGTAAAAAACATGGAAAACACGACGAGCTTCATCAGGGGCCTGTTTCCGATCAACCATGACTTGCTCAGAGGATAGGCAAACAGGACCATAAGGAACAGTGAAATTGCAGTGCCGAAGATGGTGTACTGCAAGGTGTTGCCATAGGCAGTAAAGAAGTTCGGATAAGTAAATATCTGTTTATATGATTCTACGTTTATATCCTTTGGCAAAAGGAAAACCTCATTGTTGACTATTGCCCTCGGTGAGGACAAGGACAAGGCCAGAATATAGATGAAGGGCACCAGACACGTCAAAATCGTCAGAATCATTACTATGTTGATCGCAGCATCCAGTATACGTGAACTTCTTGTTGCATATATCTTCATTTTCAATCCTCACTCAATAAATGCTTTCGCCTGTGATACGTCTGGACAGTGTATTGCTGCTGGTAACCAGTATGATGCCGATTATGCCGGAGAACAGGCCTATTGCCGTTGCATAGGAATAGTTCTGGTTCGCGAGTCCCACACGATATACCAAGGTATCTATGATATCGCTTACACCACTGTTGGTCGGGGTATACATAAGCAAAATCTTTTCAAACCCAAGGGAAAGGAGCCTTCCGACATTCAGGATCAACATGACCATAATTGTCGGCATGATGGTCGGAATTGTTATGCTGATGATCTGCTGGAATCTGTTGGCTCCATCTATGGTAGCGGCTTCATACATGTCAGGTGAGATACCGGAAATAGCAGCAAGGTAGATGATGGCTGTCCAACCTGTAAACTGCCATGTATCAAGCAGGATATAGATCATACGGAACCATTCAGGCAAGTTCATGAAATAAATCGGTTCCTTGCCAAGGTGCATCCTTATGATATTCACAATACCGGAACTCGGTGACAGGATTTCCCCGCACATGGCAATGACAACTACGGTAGAAATGAAGCGGGGCATGTAAGAAATGGTCTGCACGGCTTTCTTGAAGAACCTGTTTCTGATTTCGTTGAGCAAGAGTGCAAAGATTATCGGAATGGGGAAGTTGATGACCAGATTGAGCAGGCTCAGAACCAAAGTGTTCTTGAAGGCATTCCAGAAAGCAGGATCTTTGAAGAATAGCCTGAAGTAACGCAAACCTACCCATTCAGTACCGAAAGGACTCATGCCAGGTCTGTATCGTCTGAATGCCAGTACGTTGCCGAACATCGGCAGATATTTGAAGATGATGAAATAAAGCAAAGGCAGGACCATCATTGCATAGAGCTGCCAATATTTCATGAAGTATTTTTTGTTAAATTTGTGTTTTGATATCATTTTGTCTTTTGCCATGTGGTTGCCGGAACTGTAAATAGAATATGAAATGGTAAGAAAAGCCAAGGATAGTCTTTCAGGCTATCCTTGGCTGAGATATGTAAGAGGTCAGAGATTCTTATTGTAGATATCGCAGAACTTTTCAATACCAAGGGATTTCATTTCGGCGACATAAGTGTTCCAATCCTTGTCGATGGATTTTGCCCCTGTAAGGAATGCATCATTCCATCTTTCCCAAGCATCTGAAAGCGGTGTCTGATACAGACCAGCTTCTTCGCTTGCTGCATCATCAAACTTCGGAGTCGGAGGAATTGACTGGATGACATCTCCCATGTCTTCGACTTCTTTGTTGATCTGTGCATAGTTTGCATCATATTTGGTCATTTCACGTTTGTTGATCCAAACCTGCTGTGTTACGTCACTTCCACATCCGTAGGTAGTCTGGAGATACTTGTATATGCCTTCTGGAGAATTCTTTGCAGCATCGACGAACTGTACATTGCCATTTGCATCTTCGTCATAGGTTATGCCCTTGACACCCAGACACCACATCTTGGCATTGTCAGCAGAATAGAACATCTTGTCCACAGTCCGTACAATCTGCTCGAAATCCTTTCTCTTGCTTGTCTTGTAAGGGAACATGATACCTGCACCGGTCTTGCTCTTCGGCTGATGATGTGCACCGGCAGGACCTGCAAGGGCAGGATACATCTGAAGCTTGAAACCGTCGATCGTCGAAGCGCCTTCGACACCACCGATCTGGTCATAATAGGCATAGGTTGCCATGGCCTTTCCAGTTGCAAGTTTCTGTGACCATTTGTCTCCATCAATCGGATCAGCCATTTCAGGATCAAGCAATCCTTCTGCGTACAGTTTGTGGAAGTAGGTGATATAAGCCTTATACTTGTCGCTTATAGCTCCAGGGAAGTATTTCTTTTCTTCATAGTTCCAGCTGAGTGTGTTGGTTCCGGAAGCACTGTTCTTGCCAAGTGAAATACCGAAAGAAGGCATTGTCATCCTGTACAGGACCCTTGGGCCGGCCAGTATGGTAAGCGGATATGAGTCGGGACTATGTTCCTTGAATACTTTCAGGACATGATAGAGATCATCAAAGGTCTTTGGAGCATCAAGTCCGTATTTCTCAAGCAGGTCTTCCCTGATGATAGGACCACCGTCATAGAACGGTACATCGTACAGGCTTGGAAGGTAGTAGAATTTTCCATCTTTCAGCCGTATCTTGTCTATTTCATCAGTCAGTCCCATTTCCTTTACTCTAGCATTGAAGTTCGGGGTCCAGTCCGAATAATCACTTATGGGCACAATGGCACCATTGAGAGCAAGGTTTGAGTTTTCTCCCTTTGTCGTCTGATAGAGTATGACATCCGGAGCATTTGTACCTGTATTCAGTGCAAGGGATACTTTCGTCTGATAGTCAGCAATCGGGATGATTTCCCAAGTTACATCGGCATTTGCACTTTCGTCAGCTGTCTTGACCGTCAGCCAATCTGATTTGAACGGCAATGTAGCATTGTCCGAATAGTACATGGAAAACTTGATTTTGGAACCGGCTGTATTCTGTGAGGCAGATTCACTGGTACCATTTGCAAAGGCCGGAAGCATGCATGCCGTAAGCAGCATGCCCATGACAAAAGCTTTTTTCATATAATCTCCTATAAAAAGTCAATAGTTTCTACGGAAACTATCAAGCTCCGTTTGTTTTCTCCTCATAGGAGACCTTACCTTTAGGCCCCTATGACCTCCTCCGCACTCAGTGATCCCCCGACTTCCCTTACCATCAGGGATTCGTCGAACGGCCTCCTGCTGTTCAGGATCGCAAAGATGACCCTCGCCAGCTTACGCGTCGTGGCTATGATGGACTTCCCCGACCCCTTCGTTTCCTTCATCCTTCGGTAAGCCACCATCAGCCGCCAGCTGCCCGTCTTCTTGGACAGCCGCAGCATCCCCATCGTCGCCTGTACCAGCGCCGTGCGCAGCATCTGCGGCCCGTGCTTCGTTATCCTCCCCAGCAGGACCGTGTCGTTCGAGTTGTGTACCGACGGCACCAGCCCCGCATACGAGGCAAACTTCCTGAAGTCTCCCCCGAACCGTCCCTGCAGGTCACCCGCATAGGCCGCAATCGTCATCGCCGTGACCGCGCCGATCCCCGGCACCGTCCTGAGCAGCGCCACGTCCTCGTTCTCCCCGGCCGTCTCGGCCAGCTGCTTCTCCACTGCCTTGATTTGCTCCGCCAGGTCGTCTATAATGCCGAACAGAAGCTTGAGCGAAGCGGCGGCGGTCTGCGTGAATCCATGGTCTTCGAGATCTTTCAGCAGTCCCTGCCGCTTCCTCTTGCTCTGCAGCTGGCTGTGCCTCGTGTCGACCCCGTAGCCGAGCATCATCCCGTGGACCTGGTTCTTCACCTTCACCTGCGTGCTCACCAGGATGCTCCTGGCCTTCAGCAGCCGCCTGGCCTCCTCGCTCTGCTGGTCGCACAGGTGGCTCTGCGGGAGCATGTCCTTGTACAGGTAGTAGGCCAGCGTCCTCGCGTCGTTCCTGTCGTTCTTGCTCGTGCTCTCGCTGATGACCTTGAACCTGTTCGTGTTCACCACCGTCACGGCAAAGCCTTCCTTCTCGAACCTGTTCTTGAAGTACCGGGCGTTGCCCGTCGTCTCCACGGCAAGCCGTACCGGGCAGCCGTATGCCTCCTGCAGGCCATGCAGCCTCGCTGCCAGCTGTCCCAGCCCGTCATGCCCCCTGGTGACGTATGCCTTCTCCTCCACGGGCCTTTCCTCGTCTCCGTCCGCAAGGACGCATACCGTCACCTGCGTCTTGTGCAGGTCCACGCCTACGTCCAGCCTCTCCGTCCCTTCTTCCATGCCGTTTGCCATATCAGGCCTCCTCGCTTCAGTTTCCGGGCAGGACGGCTTCCGTTCGGTGATTCCTTCCAATCTCCTATCCGGCCTCAGCCGCATCGCTGCGGCGGACCACTGAGTGATTCGATGTAAACCCTTCCATTCTCCTTTGCGACATCAAGTGCCATTAGATATGCCGGACTTGCATCTCAGCCTTCCTGCCTGTACCTTCCAGTATAGACCCTCCAGCTCCTAGGTAATCACCAACTATTTACTTTTTATCACTCCTCCTTATGTGTATCCCTGAAGATGTTGCTATGGATACGCTTGATGTTCAAACTCTGTCCTCTGTGTTTACAGTGGTTTTTTCTCTTTGCTTTTTGCCGAAAAAAGTTCTAGAGAAAACACTGCTGCCACCGGGATGAAGCAGGGTCTTATGGACCGGACTTTATCTATAGACAAGTATACCTGCAAATACATAAAATGCAACAAAATTTTTCATGTCATCAAAATATGGATGAAAATAATTTTCATTATATCAAAAGAGATACATCAATAGGAAATCTTTCCCAATATGGCAGGATGCTGTGCGTAGGTTACGGAGGGCAGATTGTTGCAGGCATGCTGCAAAGTCTCGTTTGCAAGAAGTGCAAAAGCAACAGCTTCCTTTGCATCACTGTCGTATCCTATCTCCTCGTTTGTAAGAATCTGTGTGTTTGGGAGCAAGGCTTCCAGATAGCCGAGTATGTTCGGATTATGACAGCCTCCGCCTCCGACGATGAGCTTGTCCATGACCAAGTCTGGGCTGGCACTCCGCAGTCCTTCTGCAATGCAGAAGGCTGTGAAGTATGTTACAGTCGCTATGGCATCGTAGGGTGGAATCCTCCATGTTTCTGCCTTCCTGAGCAGTTTTGAAACATAGTGGTTTCCATACCGTTCCCTGCCTGTTGTCTTGGGAAGGGGACGGGTGAGATAGTCATCGTCACACAGAGATGCGAACAACTGCTCGTTGACCTTTCCTTTTTTTCCCCAGGTTCCGTCTTTGTCATAAGTCTGTTTGCCTTGGCTGTAGCAAAATACCAATTCATCGATGACCATGTTTCCTGGACCTGTATCAAAAGCAATGACTTCATCAGGATTGCAGCCGGCCTTGAGGATGGTAATGTTACCGATCCCGCCGATGTTCTGCAAAGCAATGTTCTCATGTTCGCTTCGGTACAATATGAATTCAGTATATGGGACCAGAGGGGCTCCTTGGCCTCCTGCAGCCATATCCCTGACCCTGAAGTCAGAGACGACCGGACAGTCGAAGGCTTCATTGAGAAAAGATGGTTCTCCAAGCTGGAAAGTTCCCCGTACCATTTCTCCAAGATAAGGCTCGGCTTCCGGCAGATGGTAGAATGTATGTCCTGCAGATCCGATGAAGTCGATGCTGTGTCTGTCTACATGGCAATGGTCGCACAGAGCTGTTGCAGCTTGGGCGAATTTTTGTCCAAGCAGTACGTCCATCATCAGCAATTCCTTGCTACCGCCTTCGGTGCCTTGCACGAGCCTTGCCAAAGCTGTCCTTTCTTCTGTGTTGTATGGCAAGGTAAGAAAGTCAATTTGTTTGACTTTTGTCGTAAGGTAACTGCCTTCTATCTCAACCAAGACGGCATCGATACCATCAAGAGAAGTCCCGCTCATCAGCCCGATTGCAAGTTTCTTCATTTTCTGCCTCTGATAAAATCCCGGTATATACCAGGCGTAGAACCTTCGATCGATACTGCAGCTACGCATTTTTCATAGAATTTTACAGGCCCGACACTGCCTATGATTGCATAGGCGTAACCTTCATCTCCCAATGCCTTCAGGCAGCTCAGCAGCAATGCTTTGCCTATTCCCTTATGCTGTTCGCTTTCCAGGACCTTTGTGGGACCGAAGAAATCCAAGGCTGTGGCATTGTAGCATGCGTAACCGAGTATATCCTTTCCTCGTGTAGCAAGGAAAAGGGAAATCGGAGCCCTTGAGAAACAGACGGTTGCTTCACCTTTTGCGCTCACTGTCGAATGTTGTTCTATCCACGGCAGGATGGTATACATGTCCGGAGCCATGGCCCTGGATATACATATACCCTGTTTTTCCATCTCAGCTAATGAAGGCGTGATATCAGGAAGGTCATATAAACGTACCAGCATATCCATAGGTCAATCCTCCTTATGCCTGCCGATGAAATCTGACAGTATATCCAACATCGGACCGGTATATTCATAAGCATATATCAGACAATCAAAATTATCACCAAGCAGATAACCATCATTTGTATTCCTCAGGACCAGGAGTGTCTTCTTTGCCTCGATCCTTTTACAGAGCTGCTCATAGAGCTTCAATTGACCAGTGAATACGTGGGCATTGTAGCTCCCGATCCACAGAGAAGACGGTGCAGGCATTTTTTCGATACTGTTGATGATTGCATTGATTTCCGTTTCTGTCGGATCAGGAGGAATTACCAATGCATTGCCACCGAGCTTTCCTTGCAATGTTCGTGCAAAGGATAAGCTGTTCTCGGCGTTGCTTACATTTGTTGCCCTGAACAGGTCCGGTGCGATGAACAGCGGCTTATTGCCTGTTTCTGGCAGCCTGCCTTTTGAGACTGTCAAGGTTGCTTTTCTGATCTGTGCTATCTTTTCTTTCTCTTCATTGCTGAGAAGAGGGCCGTCTTGTCGGAGATGTACGTATCTTTCCTTGAAGCTTCTTATCTTTGCACTTGAGGTTTCATACTGCTGTCGGTCAATTTTTCCCGATTCCAAGGCATGGACAATACCTTCGGCAGCTTCAGCTGCAAGCAATGGATGGTGGGAGATGAATACGAGGTCAATACCTGCTGCAATGGCAGCGGCAGAACCTTCGACCGAACCATAATAGCGGCTTATGGCTTGCATTTCCATGCAATCGGACAGTACCAAACCTTTGAAACCAAGTTGTTCTTTCAGCAGGCCCGTGATGATTTTTTTGCTCATGGTTGCCGGAATGTGGTCGGGTTCAATCTGGGGATAACGTATATGGGAGGTCATGATGGCAGGTATGCCTGCTTCAATTGCCTTCTTGAAAGGTATGAGCTCACACTGCTCAAGTTCTTCATAGCTTTTGTTGACACAGGGCAGGGTCAGGTGGCTGTCTTGGGAAGTATCTCCATGACCGGGAAAATGTTTTCCTGCACAGAGGAATCCTAGCTTTCCATAGGTCGTTGTGGCAAGTTCACCCCATTTGGCTGCTTCTGCAGGATCTTCTGCGAAGCTCCTGATACCTATGACAGGATTGTTCCTGTTGCTGTTCACATCAAGGACGGGTGCAAGGTTACAGTTGATGCCTACGGAAGAGAGTTCCTTTACGGTAGCTTCGATGCAGGCAACAAGGTTTTCTGGCCTGCCGGTGGAAGCAATGGCAAGAGCTCCGGGGACATTGGTAAAATCATTGCTGAGCCTGGTGACCATACCGCCTTCTTGGTCAACGGCAATGAAAGGAAGCGTACCGGTTTCTTTCAATATCAAGGTATTTATTTCAGCTATCAGTGCTTGTAGTTGATTTCGTGATGCTATATTGTCTGCAAAGAGTATGACATTGCCTATCTTATATTCCCTGACAGACTGTATGAATGCGTCAGTCATCGACGTACCATGAAAACCAGTTATGAAATGTTGTCCGATATCAATTTTCAGATTGTCATCTGTCTTCATATGCTGCTCCTTCGATACAAGCTGTAAGTTGCAATCTGCTGCCTATAAGTTGCAAGGCTATCGTCAGTATCCTCAAGAAGCTTTTCTGCTCCTTTTTCTTCTATGTCATTTCTGAAGGACTTTCCCATCAGCCTGTCCATATGTTCGTTTTCAAAACTGAAATCTTTTGGATAGCTTTCCAGCAACAATTCCATAGTTCTGATAGCAAAGGCAACTGGTGCGAATTTTTTTTGATCAAGTATATGAATGATGGCCCCATTACAGACTTTCCCTGCATATTTGCCTATCATTGGAATGAAATGAGTCGGTGTTGTAATAGCTGTTCGTCTGCAGACAGTTGCATTGAGAGTCTTGGACAACTGCTCGGCATTGATGAAAGGAGCACCCAGTTGCCTGAAAGGCAGGTAGGTACCACGTCCTGCACTGATGTTTGTACCTTCGAACAGACAGGTGCCTGCATAGGTCAGGGCCGTTACTTCACTGGGGATGGCAGGACTGGTCGGGATCCACTTTCTTCCAAGTTGGGTGAAACTGTCTGTTTTTCTATAGCCTTTCATTGGTACTACAGTCAAATCCACATCGATATGATGGAAGCCCTTCAGGAACAATGCCAATTCTCCGATTGTCATACCATAACTGACAGGAAGGCTAGAAGGTCCGACCATGGAATAGGAGTCAGAGGCAAGGATATTTCCCTCGATGAGATATCTGCCTGCAACCAATGGCCTGTCAAGGACAAAAAGAGGTTTGTTGGTTCCAGCCAGGCTGTACATGACCTGTTTCAATGTGGTAATGAAGGTATAGAATCTGAGGCCAAGGTCTTGGATATCAACGATGCAGGCATCGAAGGTCCCCATGCTACTCTCTGGGAAAATTGCAAGGTTTTCACCGTAGAGGCAATAGACGGGCAGGCCTGTTTCCTTATCAACTGTCGTCGTAAAGCTCTCTCCGTCTTTGAGATTTCCGTAGATTCCATGTTCCGGAGCAAACAAGCAGCTCAGATGGAAGTTCTTGTTGATACAGGCAATGCTGCTTTCATAGTTCAGACCAACGCTTGCCGGGGTGGTAAGCAGGCCGATTCTATAGCCGTTCAGCTTTTTCCCATAGGCAGGATCCTGTACCAGATTGGACAACCCGTAGGCAAACATACGTTCCTCCTGATGGCAATCCGGTTCATGTGCATAGTACGGCAGCAGTGATACTGACGACTACTTGCAGGAAGATGATTCCATTCTAACAGGAAAGATCTGTGCAATTTTACATGGACAGGTCACCTGCCATCATGAACTCATGATAACTTCCTTTGAAATATCTTTGCAAGTTGATGTCTTGTGTTTTAAAAAATATTTTCAGGAATCCTGTTATGAGAGATTGTCAGGTTACTGAAGATGCTGTTCCTTGATCAGATCTGCTGAAATGGCTATGGCGTGGTTGATACACTGGGCACAGGAAAGAAGTGGTTCCCCGTTTTCCTTATCCTCGCCTCTGAGGGTCGCGCAAGTGGTACTGCCGCATGTTTCTTCGAATCTGTTGACCAAGGTTCCGGCCAACTCATAGGTTTTTTGTTTTGACAGGTTGTGTTCGACATCGCCTGAGGCAGTGAGCAGGGAAAGGAGTATGGCACTGCCTGTAATTGCTCCACAGGTACCCTTATGGCCACCGATGCCTGCACCTAAGCCCTCAGAAATCCTGACAAGTGTAGGCCGGTCAAAGTCCGGTAACAATTCTTCATAGGCAATCAATGCAGATTGAGCACAATTATAGCCCTCATTGTGCAGTGACTGAGCTTTTTCCTGGTAATAATCCACTGTTTTCATCAATCCGTTTCCTTTTTATTTGAGACAGGATACCTGCATCAGCATTACCTGTCAATGCAAGGAACAATGGAGATAAGCCCGGTAAGGAATAGCTTTCAGATATGCCCCAAAAATGTGTACAGAGTGTGTAGAAAGAAGTAGTTTTATGTGTATCCTGTGAAGTCTACACTCATTCTGAGCAGAAATCTATAGAATATTCCCATACGTAATTAATTTGGAGGCATAAGTGCTATGAAGCTTATGGGAAAGAAAACACTAGTGGCCGTAGTCGGAATGATTCTACTTTGCGTGGCTCCGCTGCTGGCTTCATACGAAGGGTTGTCGGTTTCAACTTCGTATCCTGCTTTGAATGTCAGTGACAGTGATATGATTGTCTTTGATTTGAAAGTAAACAATTACGACATGGCACCGGGTCGTGTCGATCTTTCGGTCAGCGGATTACCCAAAGGATGGGATTACCAGTTTGTCGGCGGTGGCGGACAAGTAAGTGCTGTCTTTGCTGCTCCGAACAACCCCGTTGATGTACAGTTGTGGGTTATCCCCAATGACGGAGTCAAGGCCGGTTCCTATGACTTCAATGTTACGGCTAATGGAAAGGATGCTACTTACAGCCTTCCGCTGACCGTACTTCTCGGACAAAAACTTCCTGAGCGTCTTTCCCTGACTACCGAATTGAAAACCATAAACGGTGCTCCTGATTCGGATTTTACGTTCCAGGTGACTCTTCACAACAACAGTGCCGCAGAGACTTTGATCAATCTCAATGCGACGGTACCTGATGGATTCAAGGCGGCGTTCTATGAGCAGTATGGATCCAAGGAAATGAGCACAGTCAGTATCGCTGCCGGCGCAACAAAGACCATGAAAGTTACAGTGACACCTCCTCAGGGTGTATCTGAAGGTAGTTATCCTGTAACAGTCATTGCCAAGGCTGCAACTACCAGCGCAGCTGTACCTGTAACCTTGCAGGTCAAAGGTCAGCCGAAACTTGCACTTAGCGGCGAAAATGGGATTCTTAGTTTCTCTGCTGTAGCAGGCAAGGAAAAGGTGTTTACTTTGGAGTTGAAGAACAGTGGTACTGCCGATGCGAAAGATGTATCCCTGACTGCTTCCAGCCCTTCCAACTGGAATGTAACATTCACTCCGAGCAAGCTTGATTCTGTAGCTGCTGGAGCTACTACCAAGGTCAAGATGACGGTAAATCCGTCAAGCCAGGCTATTACCGGTGACTATGGTCTTACTGCAAATGCCAGCACGAGCAGCAGCCGGGTTTCCCAGCAGTTCCGTGTGACGATCAAGACAAGTTCACTTTGGGGCTTGGTTGCAATACTCATCATTGCCGGTGCAGTCATTATTCTGTTGCTGGCTGTCAAGAAATTCGGGAGAAGATAAGGGGGCTCGGATATGGCTATTGAACAAGTTGTAAATGTTCAAGACCTGCAGAAGATCTATCCTAACGGCAAAGTTGCCGTGGGTGGCATCTCCTTTGCCCTCAACCGTGGTGAAGTGTTCGGTCTGCTGGGACCCAACGGTTCCGGCAAGACTACGACGATCCTGATGCTTCTGGGGTTGCTTGAACCAACCGATGGTAAAGTCAGCGTCCTGGGGCACGATCCCTTCCGTACACCTTTGGAAGTGAAGCGCCATGTGGGATACTTGCCGGACACCGTAGGTTTCTATGAAAACATGAGTGTGTATGACAACATTGATTATACCACCCAATTCTTGGGCTTTCCTAGGAAGGAACGCATCAAACGTATTGACGGAGCCCTTGAGCGCATGCATCTGACTGCACGGAGGAATGATAAAGTCCGTACGCTGTCCCATGGTCTCAAGCAGAGGCTTGGATTTGCGGAAATTCTTGTCAAACAACCTGAGATTGCAATCTTGGATGAACCTACGCAAGGCCTTGATCCTGAAAGTGTCAGTGAATTCCTTGATACAATCAGTTCACTCAGGGATGAGTTCGGTATGACGGTGTTGCTTTCGAGTCATCAGCTTAATGAGGTCCAATCTGTCTGCAATAGGGCTGGGCTTTTCAGCGAAGGCAAGTTGATCCAGAGCGGGACTATAGAAGAATTGGCTGAAAGCCAGTTCGGCAACAGCAAGATTGTTGAGCTACGGCTTGAAAAACCGATGGATATCACATCGGTAGTCAAGGGGATGACTGGTGTTACCAAGCTTGATTCTCAGGATCGTAAGGCTTGGTACCTCGAATGTTCGACTGATGTACGTTCTGCATTGGTGAGGGTACTGGTGGACAAGGGTATCAACATCGAATCTGTGACGTTGCAGCTTCATTCGTTGGATGACATCTACAAGTCCTGTTTCAAGGAGGTAGCAAATGAGTGAGCGAGAAGGTTCTGCCCTGACAGGGCTTCGGGTAGTCTTTGCCAAGGAACTTCAGGATTTCACCAGAAGCATCAGGATGATTGTCCTTACCCTCTTGATTCTCTTGACGGCAGGTACAAGCATCTATGTGGCTGCCAAGACGATGAAAAGCTATGTTGATGAGGATTCCTTTCTGCTGTTGAGCTTGTTTACCAGTTCAAGCAATCCTATTCCCTCTTTTTTGTCGTTGATGTCTTTCTTGGTACCTTTGACTGGCATAGCGTTGGGATTTGATGCTATCAGCAAGGAATTCCAGGATCGTACATTGGGTAGGGTACTATCACAACCGATTTACAGGGATGTATTGCTGTTTGGCAAGGGCCTTGGGTCTTTGGTGGCCATGGCTTTGGTGCTATTGGCTCTTTGGTTGCTGGTTATCGGCTGCGCAATGCTGTTTCTTGGCGTGCCTCCTACAGGTGAACAGATAGGGAGGGCTTTGATCTTCCTTCTGATAACCTTGCTATACGGTGTGCTGTGGTTTGTGATAGCAATGTGGTTCTCGATTCTGTTCAGACAGAGTGCTACATCTGCATTGGTATCCATTGCCCTGTGGCTGTTCTTCATGATTTTCTGGCCTATCATCGCTCAGTTGATTGCATATGGAGTAGCCGGAGGAAGCCAGGTGGTAGCGGCAAGGACTTATTCAGTCCTGTCTCGTTTCTCACCGTATGTGCTCTATAGTGAAGCTTCGATTGCAATCCTGAATCCTACGACCAGGTCTCTGGGAGTCGTCCTGTTCTACCAGATGCAGGGAGCCCTGGGTGGTTCTCCGCTTCC